>NZ_LR733254.1:0-1225 GCF_902506475.1 Pseudomonas sp. 8BK
TGCTTGTATGGCTGATGTATTTTCGAAATTCTTCCGCCAGTTAATGTTTCTTGCAATTCATTTGTCATACCGTATGTAAAAATGCCGTCAAATGACATGTTGGATACACCCTCTTCTTTCACACAAATCTACTGAAAGAACCTTACGTTTTCTCGTTCTTTAGGCAGTCTTATTATTATAGCATGATTTAGGACGAGTCTGAATAAACTGGCTTATAGAACACTGCATAAGAGAGAGCACAAAAGAGGAGTGGACGAGGTCAAATGAATTGGCATGAACTGAACCAAACCGATTTATTAAAAACAATGAATACATCGATAGGTGACGGACTGTCAGAAAAAGATGTGCAAAAGCGGCTTGAAAAGCATGGGCCAAATGAATTACAGGAAGGGAAAAAGGCGTCGGCGTTCGTTATTTTTTTAGCGCAATTTAAAGACTTTATGGTGTTAATCCTGCTTGCGGCAACGATTATTTCTGCTTTTTTAGGTGAATACATTGATGCTGTGGCGATTGTGGCGATTGTGCTGATAAATGGTGTGCTTGGCTTTTATCAGGAACGCCGTGCGGAAAAGTCCCTCCAAGCACTAAAGGAATTATCAACGCCGAATGTCTATGCAAGGAGAAACAATGAATGGGTCAAGATCCCGTCCAAGCACCTCGTGCCGGGAGATATTGTGAAGTTTTCAAGCGGGGACCGAATTGGGGCAGATATCAGATTACTAGAAACAAAGAGTTTGGAAATCGAAGAATCTGCCCTCACTGGAGAGTCCATCCCAGCGGTCAAACATGCGAGTCCGCTCTCACGAGATCATGTCTCGCTTGGAGATTTGACGAACATGGCCTTTATGGGGACGCTTGTCACAAGAGGAAGCGGTGTAGGGGTTGTCAGTGGTACAGGGATGAATACGGCGATGGGACAAATTGCTGGTATGCTGGATGCAGCAGGTAAGATGGAAACACCGCTGCAAAGACGCCTTGAGCAGCTGGGGAAAATTTTAATTGTTGCTGCATTATTTTTAACTGTTCTTGTGGTTGTTCTTGGTGTGGTGCAAGGTCATGATTTGTATCATATGTTCTTAGCGGGTGTATCTCTCGCTGTTGCTGCGATTCCAGAAGGACTGCCGGCGATCGTCACTGTCGCACTTTCCCTAGGTGTGCAGCGGATGATTAAACAAAAATCCATTGTCAGAAAGCTGCCGGCTGTGGAAACACTCGGCTGCGCCTC
>NZ_LR733253.1:0-1015 GCF_902506475.1 Pseudomonas sp. 8BK
ACCATCAGACAAATAAGCGCCGAAGGGCCCAACAGATCCAGCGACAAATGGTTTTTCCCGCTCTTTACGTTGTGTCTCATCCTGCCAAAACTGCTCGCACGCTTTTTTTGCTAACGTGACAGATCGTTTCATTAATTCGATGGCTTCTTCTTTTGTATAGCCTTTTTCAGCAAAGCCATCAATTGTCGTTTGGTAGCTGGCTGTTGTTGCACAGTCAGCACCTGCTTGGAAGTAGTCCAAGTGTACTTGCTGAATCAATTCTGGCTGTTCAATGAGGATTTTGGCTGACCATAAACTGTCGTTTAAATCACAGCCCTTTCGTTCAAGCTCCGTTGCAAGTGCACCATCTAAAATCAAAGGTGTGTGAGCCTGTAAACGGCTTTGAATAGGATTCATATAAATCAAACAGCCTCCTTTGTCGATCGGAAATAATGGATATGATATGAGGCAGTAGTTTAAATGACTAAAGTGTTTTTGTCAAGGAGAGGAATAAGCATCATACGACGGAAAAACCCTGAAAACATGCGGGTTTGAGTGCATAAACATACAGTTGAAATAATAGAAAACCAAGTCATTGACAGCCTCTAAAAAGAGATATATATTATGGAAAGGTTCATTTCAGAAAGCTTCATCAAAAGGCGCCGTCTTTTGATTTTTATTTTGTCCAACGACTGTCTTCTTTCGTGCAGAAAGAGGGTTTTTTATATGCTTAAAAAAGGAGGAAAGAAGAAATTGAAAAAATGTGTAAAAGATATTGCAATGATTCTAGTTGGTTCTTTTTTATTTGCTGCAGCTGTGAACATGTTTGTCATTCCACTTGAGTTTGGTGAAGGCGGCGTAACGGGGCTGTCCATCATTTTCTACTATATGTTTGAGATTGCGCCGTGGCTGACAAACCTTGTGTTGAATGCGATTTTATTACTTGTGGGGTATAAATACTTGGACAAGAAGACCACGATCTACACAGTGGTAGCTGTCGCAAGTAACTCTCTATTTTTACATTTGACCACTACAT
>NZ_LR733262.1:0-36568 GCF_902506475.1 Pseudomonas sp. 8BK
CGTTACCTGACGGACTACTACAACCATCAACGGCCACACAGCTACAACGGGTACAAAACGCCAGTGGAAGCCGAATCACTGGCCGGATAAACCTAAACCAGTGTCCAGAATTCGTTGACCACAACAAGCGCTCGAACAACTCCGAGAAGCTATCGCGTGCGGTGTCTGGCAACGCCTCGTTCAAGCAGCTAAGAAGCATCCACGCTCGTTCGCCGTTCATCGCTTGGGCGATGCTGCTGATTCGTTTTATGGCCCATTCCAAGTCGACGGAGCTAGGTGCAATTTCCTGAATAAGCTTTGCGTAGGCCCGACCCCAGTCCCTGAGATATCGCTCGTCTCCATGCTGGTAGACCTCCAAAAGCGCCCAACGGACCCGCCAGTCTGCGGCGGTGCCGATATGCTCAAGCAGACTCACTAGGGATGCTTGCTCCTCCAAGGCCCCACCCGGGTAGCGCATGCCCACGAGTGGGGCTACGCGGTCTAGGCCACCATGCGACGCCTGTGCGCGCATCTCGTCAATGCTGCCGCAGGCCTGGTGCTGGAAGTAGCGCACGGCGTCCGAGTACATGCCGCGTCGGCTCAGCTCGCCTATGAAGGTTGCCTTTTCCGAACGGACATACCGCTGAAACGTCATTTCCCCACTTGCGTGTTCTAGGTATGCAGCAATTTGCGCAAGTGCCGCAGGGGTGATCTCCGCAGTGGCCGGAAGTACCTCAAGCGTCCTAGACATGACGGCTAACTGGTCCTCTTTGTACCAACTGGGGCCCATCGAAACTGCGAGGACAGTTTGGTACGTTTGAAGGGCTTCTTCTTCCGACTCCATCCGGGCAAGTAGTGGCACTATGGACAAGAGTTCGGGAACAAGCTCATGCCTGTTCTCCACGTTGTCCCGGACGTAGTTCCTCCAACGGATCAACAGGTCGAACACCTTATCGGCGACATCTTCGGATACTTCGGTGTTGACGAGCCTCGGCACAACAGCCTGCATCACATGTCGGAAGCCTTCGTTGTAAAGGCCGAGTTGCCCGTCGAAGGAGTCCTCAAGGATGGCAAGAAGGTCTGTAAGCGCTTCTGGCATGCAGTCGAGGTAAAGGTTCGTCAAGTAGCCGTAGAGAAGCGGCACAATGTTCTCGGGGATGAAGTACGTCCCCTGCCAAGAAATGCGTGAAGCGAGGTCTAGCTGCAGGCAAGGGAGCAGGTCCTCTTTCAGATAAGTGCGCGCATCTGCAAGTGCCGCGTCATCGCTGGATGCACTGGCATGACGTGCCTTTGCGTCCACCCAGGCAACCGATGCGGCGAGCGTTTCAAGGTTGTCCTCCCAGTCGTAGGCCAGCAGAGCTTCTGGGGCGGGTTGGTATTCGTCTCGCCCCAGAAAGTACGCAGCTCTCAGCCGGTCGTAAGCGTCAAAAAATGCAGCGCTATCGGCGAGGGAGCGATGCTGTGTGAACAAGGGGAGGGCGCCTGCCTCCCATTCCAACCCGCTAGCGTAGGTCTCGACCAAGCTCGGGCTTGCGCCTGTCTCGATTAACAGGTCGACAAAGTCAAACTGTTTATCTTCCGCATCTAGGGATGCATCGAGCTTGCTGCTGATGTCCTCAAGCAGCATGCCGACCTTGTCTCTTGGGAGTCGAACCTTGTAGCTATGCGCATGGTTGTAGGCATGGCCGAGTATTGAAAGGAGCGAAAGCACCTGGGACTTTTTGGGTACGCCAGGAGGCAGGGGAATCTGAGCGAGAGGCTTGTAGGAGTGGACTACGCACAAATTAGTGCCAAGCATGTTACCGATCAGGTCTCCGAGGATGCGCTGACCATTCTGGGGCGAAATTTTGTTCCTCGAGTCGGTCACGAGCCCCACCACATGCTTAAGAAAATCTGCAGTGGGAGGTTCGGCTCCAGCCAGATCGGCTAGAACCCAGGCCTGCAGTCTTATAGCAGCTGCGTTCAGAAAATCGCCGATCTTTACACCATTCCGTGTGAGGATTGGCTGCAGGAGGCTATCGACCTTCTGAAGAACCTCAATTGCTTCTTGTGGGTGGCCAGCTTCGATGAGCAGCCTGACGATGGAGAATGCCGAGCTGGGCTCCACGATGAGGTGCCCATGGCGGAGGATGTGGCGCAGTGCTTGGTCAGTCTTCCCGAGCGCGATGAGCGCTTCTGCAGCGAGGCTTGCCGACTGCGCAAAAAGCGTGTCGTATCGAAATTTGAGTCGCTGCGAAAGAAGCAGCAAACGAACAATCTCGGCCGCAGTTGCCAGGCGAGTAGCAGCCTCAAGCGAGTCCTCAATGTCGCCAAGTAGGACGTCTGGCTCTGCTCCAAGCAAAACGGATTGGTCTACCCATTGTTGCTGACAGCCGTCTATTGCCGCCAGCTGTCTTGTCCTGTCGGCAAGAAGGCCGTGGAAAACTCTGTTGAGTTCTCCGTAATTCCCGCTATCGGGAAGCTGGCAGTAGTCGGCGAGTCGACCTTGCACCCAAACGCTTTGGGCTGACGTCTTGTGAACCACGAAGTCAGAGAACGAAGAGTGGTAGACCTCGGTGGTGTCTGGCGCAGTCAGCAGATGCCGGATGCGTGTAATGGTCGGAACGAAGGCAGCCGACTCAGGGGGGGTCAGCATGACTGGCAGGTCAGAGATCGGGATCCCCCAACGCAGCCGTGCAATAATTCCAAGCAGATTGACAGCGTCTGCATCCGTCAGAAGCTGTGCCCAAATGGTCTCGTAGTAGTCCTCGATTGCTCCGCTGAACGGTGGCAGCGATTCAAGGTCTTCCTCACCGGCCCCACCATTGACGATGTCGACGAGATAGCGGAGGTACAGAGGGTGGCCCTTCGCTCTTTCACAAAGGGCGGCGACCAGCGCCGGTGATACCTTGTCCTGGTCTAGCGTCGAAGTGCAGAGGCTGTACTGGATGCTGTCATCTAAGACAGGCAGGGTCAGGCGGTGCACGGATTGGAAAATGGGAGCGAGCTTGCCTGCGATGGCATCCAGTCCAGCTCCCACAATCACGACTCGCAGTCCTTGCGGAATGGTTGTCGGTAAGAGCCCGATGAAGCGCTGCAGAGCGTCACCGCCGATGGTTGCAGCCTCATTCACGCCATCTATGAACAACACACCAACCTTGCCGTCGTTTGCGCAGTGTTGAGCCAACGATTGGAGTGTCTGGTGCGTAGTCTGGACGAGCTGCGCATAGGTCGCTTGCGACAGCCGAGCCGGTCGGCCAGTGGCCAGTACCGACAGCAGCGATGTCAACCAATCAACGAATACCTCCGGTTGCGCCTGGAGGGCTGCTGTCGAGCCTCGACTGCGCTCGGAGAACGCGTAGACACCCAGGACTTCGATGTCATTGGAGTCCGGCCTGAAGCTCTTGCAGTAGGTCGACTTGCCGATGCCATGGGCACCGTCCAAATACAGGTACCCGCCACCTGTCTTGGAGAGGCTTGATTCAAATGTCTCGTCGAATGTGGAGCGCTCGGCAAATGGGGACGTGTCGTCCTCGGATGCACCTTCATTTGGGATGAGGTTGTTGTCGGAAAGGAAGCCGCGCAGAGCGGCCATGCTCACGGCTCCAAGAGAGTTGTCGACGCTCACGCGTAGCAAGGCTTGGCAGCCATCTGCAGTCATGAGCGCGGCACCGGACATGCCGCGGTAGTCCGACAGTGCTGTCTCTGCGCTTACCGACAGGTCAAGATCGATGCCATTGGCTAGCTCGCTCAATGCCTGCTGTACCGTTCCATCAAGAACTTGGCCTATCTGCAGCTTGGCAACAGGGTATCCGAAGGCGTTCCATCGTGTGCCTGGTCGAGGTGCGGAGACCGCAAGTGGCAGAGGTGCGGCGTCAGTAGATGCTGGAAGCCGTAGCACGCAAACGTCGAGGTCCGCGTCAAAGACTTCCAATTTTGCCTTGTGCTTGACGGCAGACGGGCCGGCGCCAAAGCTGACCTCAACGTCCGTTCCTAGGGTGACCGCCTCGCCGAGACAATGGTAGGCCGACAAGATTTGGTCGACCGAAATGAGCCAGCCTGTGCCTGCTTCGCTAGTGCCTATGACTTGGCAGGTTGCCTGCTTCACTTCACCTTCTGTCATTGTTCGTCTCCCTAGACATGGATCCAGCCGTCTTGAACGACTTCCACGTTGAACTTGGCGCCAGACCTTGACGCGTGTGCCCGAAGGCGAGTCGATGCAGGGGTCTCGTAGTTGAAGTAAATCGTTCGCTCAAACGTCGCAGGCCTGTCGACGATTTCGGCGAGCACTTCAAAGTCTGGGTGGTTGTGCGCCGACCCATTCGACGAGACCAGGAAAACAGGAGCGTCAATGAGCGACAGGAGATCCACGCTTGTGTTGTGAATGCTGCCGTGATGGGACACCTTGATAGCGTCGAACATCTGTAGAGCATCGCCCTTGTGTATACGTTTGAGCTCTGCAGCAACGTCCTGGGCCCAAGCATCGCCGAGGAAGAGCAGTCGCTTGCCTTCCGCCACGATGACGGCGGCGATGGAGCTGCCATTGGTAGGTGATACGTCAGGGACGTACAGTTCAGCGAGCCTCTTGGACCCTCCGGCCGAGATGGTCTTGACCGTCGCTGGCATTGGTTCGCGAGTGGACGCGCATAGCATCTCGTAGGCGTCTTCCACCAGAGCATCGACCGCTGCCCCGCCTCTGTAGGAGAGCTTTCGCATCTGCGCAAGCCACCAGGAGCGCAATTCCTGCAGTCTGGTCACCGGCGGCCCGATCAACTGGATCTGAACGCCGTTTGGCAAGGCATGCGTCGGCCGCCCGCTGCTCATGCACGTGGTGCCATCACCAGAGTTCCAGAGGTAGCCTTGTTCCTTGAGAAGCTTGGCTAGCGAGCTTCCTTGCTTAGCGCTGATAGGGTTGACCACCGGCCCCGGGGGCGATGGCAGGAGAAATCCTCGCCTCTGTACCGCCTCCAAAAGCTGGCGGTCTGACAAGGTGTCGGGAGCGCCGGGCGTTGATGGTAGCGATCTGAGGCTGTTGTGCCAGACCTCTTTGACCTCAATGATGCTTCGAGCTCCTTGAGGGCCGTTCGAAGAGAGGAACTCGAGAAGTCCGCCGATGTGGTCTTTGTCTATGTGTGTGCAGATGAGCAGATCTAGCGCGTCACCGGCGCTGGCCACCTGTCGAAGGTCGTCCAGAATGTAGTCGTTGAAGGTGCTCGCGTAGCCTGCGTCGATAAGGATGTGTGTGCTTGAGGCTTGGACGAGAAAGGCATCGCCGTTCTTTGCAGCGTACATCTTCAGTTTTGGCATGGCTGTTTTGGCCTTAGTGGAAGTCGCACGCTAGACCTGACCTGCTGTGCATTCTCAGCCGGGCTAACCATAGCGCTCGAGGATTTTGCATCAACACGGTATTCGTACGCCCGAAATTCTCGCGCCGGTCTCGAAGCTAGTGAGTCCACTTTGCGCCATAGAGGAGATTGCTGCGCATGGGGAAAAGGGGACTGGGAAAAGGGGACAGATTTATTTATTGGCTGATTGTCCGCTTCTGGCCGACTCCAGCCAGTCGCGACTGACTACTCATGGCCGGAAACAGATGCTGGTGACCGACAACCCACTGGCGAGGAGCTGCCTGCCGCCTACGTCCGCTTCCAAAAAATGATTACTTCAGCCCACTCTTGAGGCCAAAATGCACGCACGACTAAATAGCTAAAACTTTAAAAGCGATATTTAGTCGCAGCGATATACTGCCCCCCTTAAATGAAATTTTATAATTAGTGAATTTTATGCGTATCGAATGCATTAAGAATTCGAACTACTTCACCAGTTTGGGTATCCCGCTCGACGCACAGCCTTACTGCTAAACGCTTTTTGATCGGCTCAGCATTTCGCTCAATTCCAGGAGAAAGAATTTTGATTACATCGAGACAGCTGAGAACCTCTTCGCGGCTTCCAACAGTATCCACGATAGACTCAATGCCGTTAATGCAGCGAATAGATAATTTTGTTCCGTGCGCACTTATAACTTCAAAGAATGCAATGTCGCCAGATCCAAGGTTTACGCGATATTCGTCTTCTAGAACTTGCAAATGATGTTCTTGCGGAACAGGAGTTTCGATCAGTGTGCGTAGAAAATCACTATTTAATACTAGAACATCATCTGGATCCAATTGTCGCAGAGTATTGCATAGCCTCACGACTGGTGCATCTTCCGGAAGGTCTCCATCGAAATGATGCGCCAGTATTGATACAGCGAGAAACTGGCAGCCTGTGGGGTCGTCGCCCCAGTAGAAATCGCCCTGATTCTCGTAAAGATCGCGTCTTGGCTCCAACAGGCGTCGATGAGTATTGATCATATCCTCAACTAAAACTACACGAACATCGTTGAAGATCATGAGTTGGTACTCAAAATTTGGCTTGTCTTGAAAGTGCATCGTTGGCATTGCATAAACCCTGAGCTTCTTCTGCCTGAAGTTCTTGTTCGCAATACCCTCTGCCAGGTTGATGCCGCTCTCAATCTTATCAAGTATGAATCTATTTTTGGGGTTCTTGAATGTTGTGAACTGCCGCGTTTTTGTCAACGAGAAGCAGTAATACTGCCCGCATGGTGAAATTGCGAACTCTTTTACGACGTCCTCAGCAGAAAAAAAGTAATGCACAGCTTCCCCGTCTTGATCGTGGGTATGTAAGCTGCAGAAAAATTCCTTGCGCGGTTGTTCTTTTTCCAGCACATAACTCTTCAGAATTTTCGCTTGGTTTGATCTTTCGAAATACTTAGACTGGACAATCCCCAGGATTTGAATTTCATGTGCGCGTCGACGAACTTCATCCAGGTTGTCAGATTGCTTTTGTACGAGAAAGTCTGCGCCGTCGACGTCAGCCGAGCGCTTCAAAACCCAGAATCGCGATAGCAAAATAGACTGCGTTAGGCTTTCGCCGCTTCTGCCATTCTCTTCCTGCTTTGCAAGCTCTGACACGTTTCACTCTCCATGGGATTGAAGCGGTGATGATAGCTAGTTTGTAGAGGTGTTCCAGAGAACTTTTCTGCCCTGTAGGCATCAGTAAAGCGGATTCTATTTTCGCTTATAAAAGAGCCCTAGGCGGGCGGAGGGGCGGAGCAGCTACTATTTTCTTATGTCTTTAGTTGAATAGTGCCATGATCACTAGGTATCGTAGAGGAACTCAGTACCGGACTAGGAAACACCATGTCGATCATTGCCGAATACAAAGCTCTGGAAGCCCAAATTGCCGAGCAGCAGAAACGCCTCGAAGCTCTCAAAGGTGATGGCAAGCTCAAGCGCGAAATCGAGTTTGAAACCAAACTCCGTGCTCTGCTGGCTGACTACAACTACTCTCTGCGTAACGTGATCGCACTGCTTGACCCGAATACCAGCAAAGGCGCTGCCGCCTCTGGAAAAGGGGCTCGCCGTGAGCGAGCCCTTAAGCGCTACAAGAACCCGAATAACGGTGAAGTTGTGGAAACCAAAGGCGGTAACCACAAAGTGTTGAAGGCTTGGAAAGAGCAGTACGGTGCTGAGAAGGTAGAGAGCTGGCTGCAGTAAGCAGATTCAGCTACTACGAAAGGGCCGCGAATGCGGCCCTTGTCGTTTATGGAACCCAGTTTTGGTCGCTCAGAGTGGGTTGCCGATGTAGTGCTGAGGGATTGAGATCAACGCCCGATGAAGTCCGCGAGCCGAGCATTGGCTTATGAACGTGCATCGAGGATGTGCCCTCATCTACCGCATAGAGCACTTCTATGGCCTACCCAAGCTCAGCTGGATCGTGAGCTAGCCCTTACGTCCTACGCAGATTGCCCCAATGATTGGGAGGGAATGGTAAGGCCTTTACGTGTCGAAATGAGCCTCATCCTGATCTCGTAGCTGAAGACCTATCACCAGCACTTCGGATGCGAGTTTTTGTTTGATTAAGAACCCAATTGCCTCGTGTGTGACGAAAAATTGATGCATTACCCAGTGCAGCTAATATCCAAATTGACTGTTGAACGCATCGATGAGTAGCTTCTGACTTCGTATTTACTCAATGGTCGCTTACGGCCGACACCTGCCTGGCACGACAGGCTCGAAGCGGCCAGAAGCTGTCACTCGCGAGGGTCTTAAACAACCCAAGGCGGACCTTTACAGTAGGCTATATGAAATTGTCTCGCCTCTGCTTGCCATACAGAATGTTTACTTAATGAAAACTCGACCGTCGAGTTTTAAGCACAACTTTTCAAAAAAAACCTTCATAAACTTGGAAATTTGAGTTAGATAGACGAAATCCATCAATATTAAATTCCCATCCCTTGAAAGCCCGGCTTCGTGCGTGGAGATCTCGTCGTAAAACTCAAAATCTTCAACGTTAAGCGCTCCGCCGTTATGGACTATGCTATTACGAATGAATCTGAAATTATCGATTTTACCCCACGTTTCATCCAATTCGTCCCACTCAACCTTGTGTACTTCTATTAAGTACTGTGCGTAGTTTCCAATAACCCCGGAAAATCGGTTATCGTCTGATTTTTTCTTAAATTTCTTTACGCTGGTTTTTATATCTGTAACGTCTGAGACAGCTTGTGCAACAGAGTACAATGAGGTCTCAAAAGCAGAATAAATCATGGCGGCTGAGGATTTTAAGAATAGATTGTATTTTGTCTCGTGAGCAATACGATCCATATTTACAAAGAATCTCGAAGTCTCTGGGTCGACGTCTTCCTCTATAAGCTCGGCCCAATCTAATCTAGATTCTTTGACTTCGATTTTAATTTCGTCAATGCGAAAAAAGTGATCGATTTTGCGGAGGTATGAATCCACTTCGCGCATTGACATGCGCCAAATTCCTTTTGTATATGTAGGCAAAATTTTATGTAAAAAATTAAATTCGCTCAAATGAAATTTCCTCCATCAAGAGCCAGTATTGTGTGTTTAGCTTCAGTTTCTCACGCCATGGTATGCTGCAGCATTAACCGTTCGTAAACCACAAGTAAGTTAAAGCAGGTGTCAATCAGGAATGATTAGGCAGCGTTGTGTTTTATTGCTTATTTTTCGGATGCGAGAGATTTGATCTGTCTGCCTTGAGCTGATAGCGACCGATTGTGAAGGACGGCTTTGGGTCTATAGCTGCCTGTCATTAACCTCATAGTGGCCATACCCCTCGAACGATAGGCCCTTCACTCCACAGTGCTGACTACCCAGCCAAGGTTGATAAGAGCTGACTTGCATTCTTCGGATACCCGCTCAGTGTTAACTGCCAAGCAGAGGAAGCTTGTAGGACGTGAGAGTCCAACGTACAGGTTTCTGAATTGGGAAAGGAGGCCATCTGAAATCTTCTTGTCACGCTCTTTTAGTCCTGCAGTCACAGGCAGCGCTTCCTGAACATCGAATCGTCTGCTTGGATGACCTAAGGATTCAAGTACGAGAGTCGCTAGATGGGTTTCACCCTTCATTGATGCCACAGAGCCGATCTGCACGCAGAATTTTCGCCCTTCGTGATCGATGGCGCACTCATTCGGCTTCAGTACTGCCACATCAGGTGCGTCAGGCAAATGGAAGATCTCCAGCGCATTGAAATTTTGCTCTGTCATTTCTGCGGGGAGCACTGGCTGAACTACCCAGAAAATTATCGACGGTAGACTCTTCTTACCTTCTTCACCGGCTACTGAGAGGGTATCCATTGCCAAGTCGCGCATCAGCCGTCGCACTTTACCCACATCGATTCCGGCTTCACTTAATCTTCGCAGTAGTTGGTGCCCCCCCGTCACGTTGGTCACGGCCTGAGACTTGGCTGCCCGCAGTACCAACAGAAGTGCTCGGCGGATCTCGTCTGTACGCCCCATCAGAGATGTTTCTCCAGTCTGCGTACCAGCCCCAGTGACTAGGGACCAGAAACGGCCCAATTGTGTTGCAGATGCGGGTGATTGGGCGAGCGCTGGCCAGTAGTCCAGCAGGGTTCTACCAGCAACCGCTTTTTTGGCATCACCTTGCTTTCGTGCACAGAGCGCCTTTACTGGCCCCCCTTGAATAGCGGCATCATCGAACCGTTTGAGGACTTCGACGCCAAACGCGGAAATAACCTTGTCGACTTTTTCTGTTGGGTAGATCAATAGCATCGGGGCATGTGCGTCTAGACCTGTCCCCGCAACGGCAACCTCGGACAATTGAGCGCTTGCGACGACCTGGGCGATTGTGGGGCCAAACCGCTTACTGGTACTAATCGGCAACGCATCTGCTTTAGGGAACGAGAGGTTCTTAGCGCCGTCTTCGCTTACCAGAATCCGCTGATTGATATCACCGAGACGCTGAATAATTACTGTGTCGTCAAAAATCAGCTGGAGCAAACGCTCTTGCTCCCAAGATGTATCCTGCATCTCGTCAATAAAGACTAGCGGAAATCGTTGAGACATCAGTTTTATAAGCCGCGGAGAAGCCTCAAGGTGCTGCTCGGCAAACGCAAACATGTCGGCATGGCGAAAAATTCCGCTTTTGGCCAGCTCTCTTTTGATCTTCTGGAGGATCGGAAACGTTTTGGCTTTTTCGCTAGGTAGTCTGCCGCCTTCGCTGGCCAACTCAAGGTTTGGACCCTTGAAAATCAACCCCTCCACCATAGGCTGCACACCAACGTTTTGCTCCATCCAGGTTCGGAGGCTCCAGTTACTTTTAGCCTTGGCAAGGGCTCGCTGACTGAATATCTCATTGTCGATTACATCTACTTCTAGACCATTGCTCCGTAAGTAAGGCACGGCCAGAAAATGGTTCACTAAACCGTGGATAGTGCCAATGAAATGGGGATGGGCAAGCAATCGGCTACCTTCTGCGCTCGAGCCGAGACGGCGTTGGATTTCCTCACGCGCCACATTCGTGTGGCTCAGGACGCAGATGCCTCTTCGTTCATCATTCCACTTTCGCCCCAGGAGCATGAGTTTCGTGGCGAGTAGGGTCGTTTTACCGCTTCCCGGGGCTGCGTTGATATCTCTAGATTGGCCTTCAAGGAGCACTGCTCTGCGTTCGTCATCCGTGAAGTTTAGATCTGGGTAAAGGGCGGCAAGCTCATCCAAATCCTGTTCCGTAATTACCGGGATACTCATGCTTCCGCCTTGATTCCGGTGAGGTGAGCAAAAGCTCGCTGCAGATAAGGCGGAAGTAGTTTGAACAGGTCTTCCCCTCGACCGAAAGCGCCCGTTGAAATCAAGTGTGCAGCGTATTGGGCTGCCACTGCTTTAGACGCGTCCTTTTCCACGAGCGGCTGGTAGATGATCGTGGCAAGTTTTACGGGCGTGTGGACTTCAGCCGTTAATTTCGCCCAAAGCTCCTTGGCCTCCGCAGTTGTTTTGACCTCGTCTTCCAGAGTAAGGCGCTCTTTGCGCGAGTCAGCCTTTTTGGCCAAATGTATGGCTGTAAACATCAGCTCGGCGCAACCATAGAGGGCCAGATCAAACTCCAGGGTCCAACGGTCAGAAACGCAAACTATGGTGCTACCTCCTTGGGCTCTATCCACCTTCGTTTGTACGAGGGCAGCCAGCTCAATTGCGTTGTAGTCGGACTCGAAACGTTTACGGCCATTCTTGGGCGGATCGATGTAGTCTGCTTCATTAGGAACAACGTCTCTATCGGTGATGCACACGACCGGTATCGGGAGAGCTGAACCATCGGCAGGTTGAAGGATTCGTGCGTAGTGATACAGCCCAACGCTACCCACGTTCACACAGGAGATGCCGTACTCATTGAATGAACAGCCGCAAGCTTCGGCTAATGCAGGCAGCAAAAGGGCTTCCGCAGGCCCCTCGACGATTACCACACCGCGAGCGAAGAACAGATTCGATTTCGTGGCATCAATAAACCGGTGCAGAAAGTCATAATCAGTTTTGTTCAGCTTGGTTTTTCCATGCGCCAAGTTGAACAGCTTAGCTTTATGCACCAAAGTCATGCAGGCAATGTCAGCACCCGCAGCCAGCGATGGACTGTGAGTCGTCATAACGATCTGCACAGAACGTTTACCTTCCGCAGGTTTCTGGGATGTAACCTCGAGAAGATTTTGCACGCGCTCTTGAAGCTGTGGGTGAAGGTGAGCCTCAGGTTCCTCAATCAGCAGAAGCGCAAGTTCATCGCCATCGCGTAGAAGCACAAGCTCCGTGGCCATGAACAACGCGTTGTTGTAGCCTAGACCCCGCATACAGCGCTCATCCGGATGGATGCCGGATGAAGGCAGTAGGCCAAGTTCAAATCGTTCCAAGATTGGCTGTAGTGCCAGCTCTGAGGTAATCCGAATACGCGATGACAATTCGTCTCCCGCGAAGGCGAACTTAGTTAAATAGTTGTCGTTGATATCCTTCTGAACGTCACTGATGACCTTATGTTTACCCATGTGGTACTGGGTAAAGGCCATTAGACCAACGAGCTTTTCCGGGACTTCAGTAGGATCTTCGACATCAAAGTCATTCTCCTCTTGCCCTTTGATGCTCTGGTGTGCGGCAAGAATCTGCGATAGACGAGACTGCCGTCCTGGACGGAGCTCTGCTTCTGCATCGCGGAGCGGGCGAAGATAGGTTGCGCGTATAAGTTCCCTGACGGCAGTACCTATCTCCGGCCCAGCACCATTTCGCCCAGATCGTGTTATCGCTTCAACCCGACCACGCTTGTTGTCTTGTGGCGGTGTCCACCTAGCCTGAACATGAATGATGAGACTGTACGTACCATCCTTCTCGCGTGTCAGCCATTCTAGGACCGCGGCTTCTTGCTCAGCATTCAGCTCCGTCAGGGTGGCTTCAATGAATAGGCTCTGTGCCCGAGCGCTTCCGCTAATGTGGAAGTCAGTCTCGAACAGACGAATGAATTCGTAGCTGGTTGTCCAGAGAACATAGCGGATGGCATCCACTACGGAGGTTTTTCCCGAGTCATTTTCACCCACTAAAATGTTCAGCCCAGGATTGAGCTCCCAGTCGAGTTCGTGTTCATCAGTTCCAAAAGCACGGAAGTTGGCAGCTCGAATCCGTTTAAGGTGCATCCCTTACTCCCTGTTTACCTATGTCGGACCAATTTGTCTCGACGGCTCTGGCCTGTTCAGCAATGTAATCAAGAGCCCGCCGCTGCACTTAGTCAATCTGAATCGCTCACAACTTCTGAGATATTTGTGATCGTCAGCAAGCTGCAGCATCTGCCAGAGTTGAAATTTAATGACCGGCCGCAGCTACAGCTGACCTGATTACAGCGCGATGCATCAAAACAGCATTTGAAGTGATGGCGGGGGCAAATGCTCTGACGGCAAACACTTCGTCCACTTTACGCAATACATTCGGAGTGCCGACGACCATTCAGATAAACCTTCTCACGATGATCATCAAAGGCTCTGAATCCGAAATTTACAAAAAATTACAAAACAGATTTCGCAAAAAACATTCGAGTAATTCCCCCAGTAAAATAAGGGGAAGTCGGGAAGTGTATATGCGGATAAGTGCAGGCGGTCAACTATAGATGTGCTCTGTATAACTATAGCTGCCATATGTGGCTACTTCCCAAGTAAAAATTTAATTGATAGCTTAATTGTAGTGGTCTAATCATTTGGTCAGGCAAAGAGTGCTAATCATGAAAAAATTTAAAAAAGAGAAAAAAGGTTTCGTTATTGGCGGCGAAGAAGCTTCTAGTCTAGTACGCTTTGAAACATGGAAAAAAGCCATTTGTGCAGAATTTTTCTCTGCGCCTTTTTTCATCGTATGGGCATTTTTTATTGGGCTTCTAGCAAATAGTGTAGAAAGTGAGCTCCTGAATTCATTTTTCTTTAATGCGCTTGCGGAGGGGGTGGCGATCAAGAGTTTGATGCTAATGCTGGTGTTGTCAACTTTCAATTTGGGATGCGTTTTTATCTTTAACCCTAAATCCGAAGGTCGAATGATGAAAGTTCTTTGCTCCCCGTTTTCAGTGGGGCGGGCAATTTGTGTTGCAACTGGTGCAAATATTCTTGGTATTCTAATTGCGATGTTTGTGTCAGAAGGCCCGAGCACAATTACCGGCCAAGTTGCAATGATGCCGATTAGCATTGTTTTAATATGGGCAGGGTTTGCTGCTTTTGAAATTTTCTCGGTCGATTGCGCTGCGTTTCGTAATGAAATGCGTCATTGGGCTATTTTTAGCGGGCATTTGTTACTAGCTGTTTTCGGTATCAGTATTCATTACACATACCGTGTGATCTTAAGCGGGGTGTTCTCCTAACCTAAAATTGAAGGCGCTTCACAGTTGTGGAGAAGCACTCTCCATAATGGCAGAATGATGTCGATGAGCGGTGATTGGTCCAGAGCAGTTTCGGAGGGAGTTAAAAATGGGATCCATGGAAAAGAGCTTACAGGCGGCGATTTCTCCCTTCCTGGCCCAGGTTGCGCAGGCGCGTACCGAGGGCAGCGAGATGCCAGGCCACTACTCGAATGAGCTCGATATGTGGGTAGTGGAAACTGACCAAGGAGTTAAGCCGATCATTGCAGAAGGCGTGTTGGCTCAGTTAGTTACGAAGACAAAAGTCCAGCAGGAAGAGGATGACGACAGTCCTTATGCTCTTCAACTGATGACCAAAACCGAACAACAGCTCGAAGGCGACGACGAGAGCCATTTCGTGACAAACCAGATGCTACAGCTACTCACTAAAACGAACCAGGTTCAGGAAGAGGACGACAACTTTAGAACGGGTTCGCTCCTGGAGCTGATGACCAAGACCGCCGTCAATCAAGAAAGCGATGACGAAAGCTTTTTGTGAATCCCAGATTCCTGCCGATTGACCCCCGAGGCTAGGACGCCCCTTTATGCTATTGCTAGTTACCAATTGCCGCGACATCACGACTGACTTTGTAGTCGCGGAACTTAAGCGTAGAAGCCTGCCATTCTTCAGACTTAATACTGAGCTGCTTCCCCAAGCGCTCTGTGTGATGGACGGCTATCCGCGCACTGCTTGGTCTATCACATTGGAAGGAAAGACCATTCGTGGAGACCAGATTCGAGCGTCGTATTTCCGCAGACCCGGAGCGCCTGCCTCATTAAACCCTCCAAAGGATTCGGGGGAGCAAGCTTACGTAGATGCCGAATGGGGCAGTCTTCTAAAGAGCCTATACGCGCGCCTGGATGGCACATGGCTTAACTCGCCCACTGCAATTTTCCTGTCAGAAGATAAGCCTCGCCAGCTCATGCTTGCTCATCAATTGGGGTTCAACGTCCCGTTCGCCAAGATCACCAATGATATTGCCGCAGCACGTCGCGTGACTCAGGCCGGGCCCGCTATCGGTAAGCCTCTTCGGCAGGCTCTTCTATCCGGGGGGCAGGAGCGAGTGATCTTTACCACGCGTCTTGAACGTATTCTCGACGAGGATGCAGCAGCCATCTCTATGGCTCCGTTTATTGTGCAGACCGAAGTCATCAAGAAATACGACATCCGAGTAACCGTCGTCGGAGCAAAGGTTTTTGCTACCGCGATATGGTCACAGGAACATCAGGAAACCGAGGTGGACTGGCGCCAGGGAAGTCGGCCTGATCTTAAGCACGAACAGATCCAGCTTCCGAAATTGGTTGAGCAACAATGTCTCAATTTTTTAAGTGCGCTGGGGCTTCGTTATGGCGCGATCGATCTCATCTGTGATCGTGAAGACAAACTGTGGTTTTTGGAAATCAACCCGAATGGGCAATGGGCGTGGATTGAAAACATGACTGGATTCCCTATTTCCAGTGCGATCGTGGATGAGCTTGAGGAGATCGCCCGTGTTTAGAATCCTGCCTGAGTCGCTTTGGCCGCGCTTGGAGCCACTAACTGTCGATCAATTGCTTGATCAGGACCGGCGAAAGCAGGCACGTATCGAAAAAATCAAAGGCTCGACATGGGGTTCGCATGCAGAGGTTGCGATTGAAGAGGCTCGCCGGCTGTTCGATGCCGAGCTTGAGAGACGACGGGGCGCCGATAACAAAGCCGGAATTTACCTAGCGGCCATCACCGCGTTGATTCCGGTGCTGGCGTCAGTCCTGCCCGGTCTATGGAAAGCGGATGACAAGATTTTCTCTGGGGTATCGCTAGTAGTTTTTGCAGTGGCGCTGAGCTATTTGTTTCGGTCCGGTCTGTGGGCGTTCAATACGCTCAGGGTGTCCGGTTTCTCTCAGTTGGATCCTGTCGATCTTATCGGAAGCGGCGAGAACGGGGATCTGTTGCATCACCTAGTAAAGCGCCTTCTGCTTTGTGTGAGCGTCAACCTGGACGGCACAAACAAAAAGGTCTCATACATCAAAATGACGCACGAATTTCTTTTGCGCTCATTTCTCAGCTTCGTGACGTTCCTGTCTGTCCAAGCTATATGGCCTGGGGCGATGTGGGCACTTAAAACGCTTTACGCAAAACTGTCTCTGCTGCAGATTTGCGCGTCCTAGTGCAGGTGCTGCCCCATTCTGACCACTCGGCTGTTCAACCTTGATGCAGCGAGCCGGAAAGAGATGAACGCTCTGCTGGGTGAGGCGCCTCAATAGGCGCCTCTCGGCTAGAAGCTTCCCTTTCTACTGGTGGCGATCCACCGATGGAAACAGGCAGCTAATGGCCGATAGCTGTCTGTCTACAGCGTCTGTTTCCCGCCACAAGCAACTGATAGGCGACATGCTGTGCGGGGCTTCGTATTTATGCCTTTTTAAGAAATGGCCGATACATCATCTTTACTCTGTCGAGGTCGGCTTCATATGTAGCCTTGCACCCACAGCCGGCCGGGCATTCCCTACGCTCTACTGTGCAAGTCTTCGGGCCAAGGTACATTGCATGCTTGAGGCTGCCCAAGGCATAGCTGAACAGATCAACCCCCATACCCTCGACTTCTTCGGGGGCATCAACAACGATCCGCTTGAGTGAGTTCTTCAAGGAGACGTGGCCCCCGCAGTGTCTGAAGACCACCATATGGTCAAAGTCATTGACATCAAACTCCTCCTCAACGGCCTCTAGGTCAGCAAACCATCTGCGTGATGCCTTCACGCTGCCCCATTTGCTCGGGTTATACCGCGTAAAGCCTATCACCCCAGTCGAGAGCTCGTTCATCAGCTTCTCGGTATCGAGCACAAACATTATGGGGCCGTAGTCGTTTGCCTTTCTGCCGCGATGGTGGATATCGACGGTATCAACGAACACGTCATTCCAGATGTTGTAGTGCTTGTCTAAGCGGTCGGTGTACTGGCTGGTTTGCCTCAGTTTTAGCGCTTCGATGGTTCCACGAGAAAGTAGCGCTCCCTGCCTGAGAAACTCGCATGCGGTGAGCACGCTGTTGGCGTGATATAGCTCAGTAACACCGATATCTAGAAGATGTTTAAGTGCTTTCTTTGCTGTAGCGGTCATGTCCGTGTCCCTGTTGTTACTGTCATGGCTGAAACTAGATTAAAAGGCGGCACCACTGCTTAGCACGATACTCAGGGATATTTCGTAGCAACCCACCTGAAGCCTCAGCCCTGGCAGCCAAACTCAGCATACCTTCAAGTTTCCTTTCACCACTCCTATGGACGAGCCCTGGTGCTTCCGATGTATCACCCGAGTTGAACATCTCCGACTCAAAGGTCTCATCGTGGTATTCGAGACAGGGGGGGGACCGGATTTTTGTGCAAAGGGGCATGAAGCTGTCCGCTTTTGGTCGATTGCGACCAGTAACGACTGGCAGCTACTGGCCGTTCTCGGCTTATTCTAGGGCTCCTGCGTTACCGGGGCGTTCCCATAATTTGACTGCATGTGATGGTTAGCGCGAGCCGACAAGACCGGCTCGCGAACATCCGCTTTACAGCTCCAAGGAAAGGGGGGTAGCCGACTGGCCGCAGCACTTGGGTGAGCATATGCGCTGGTGGACGCGACTTAGGAAGCCCACTTCGAAGGCTCTCCGTTCGATCGCACATGGCAGTAAGTCGCGCTCGGCGATCATTACTGCCCAGAGCCAGCCGCTGCGTGCGTTGTCGAGCCATGTCTGGGCCAGCTCCACGCCCTGATTGAACGCTTCCCTGCAGTCGGCAGCCCAGGCTATCTCCACACCTGGGTGGCCATCGTGAGGTTGCAGGCATGTCATGACGCCCTTGCTCATCTGGCACCTCCTCGCACTTCGGAAAGTGCACGCCGGTAGAGCACCACCAGTTCATCTAACAGATCCAAAGCTGAGTAGGCAGCTACACGTAGGCGCAGGTTTTCTGGTTGGAGGCCGTCAGGCTCAGCCATTTGATCCAGGAGATTACCAAGCATTATGGCGCGAAGTTCAGCGGCAGCTTCGACGGGGAGGGTAGAGCGCTCGGACTCGTGAAGGGGGCTCGGTTGCCGTGGGAAGGGTAGGACGCAGGTTTCGAACTCAGCCATGGTGCACCTCCGAAGTAGCAGAGGTGAACAGCAAGAGTAGAAGGCCAAGGCGGAGCTCTTGGGTAAAAAAGGGGTAGCGCATTTTCCTTATGCTCCTCAGACGATTAAGGAGCCGCCTACCGCCGTTGCTACACGGTAATGGAGGCGGACCGTGCGGGGGTAGCAAACCGGCGTCCGAGGGAACCGGCCAGGCAAAAGCCTGCCCCACACGGCCCGCCATAAAGTTAAGCAACCAAGCACACGGAGTGCTGACTACTTAAGTTATGACGCTGCCGCGTCCCGAACGATTCAGGTTGCTACACCCGGCCGTGGGATTCACCACGACGGGCGCACTCTAGCTCGCGGGTTTCAGGATGGCAACATGTTGGGGCGTAGCCGAGAGTGCAGATTGCTGTCTAGGAATCATGATTTGGGTGGGAGTTTGAAGGCATACGACTGAGCCGTTTGAAGGGGCAGGCCGCTGTATACTCAGGTAGCATTCTTATAAGTCTCGTAGGTAGTAATGCTGCCACCGCAGATGTCTCAGAAATCGATTTGTCTGCTGTTGCTCTCATGGGTGACGGTATTGGTGACGGTGTTGCGCCTATAGATTTCCAAACATCCCTTTGACCACGCGGGTTTGGGCGACTTGTTGATGATCGAGTGGGGCAGTTATAGCCCTTACTGCATTCAAACCCTCGCAGAAAGCCCTGTGGGCTAATTTCCTTATCTTGCCTTGCCCGCTCTGACCTCAATGGGGCCATATTTTGTAGCCAGCGAATGACTTTTTATGACCGATTCTGTTGAAGCGTCGGTTTCTGAAAAGTTGCTTTTCGGCAGCTCAAGAATCGCTCGATTTCAGCGTTGCGCGGTAAGAAACAAGACAGCTCTGCTTCCTGAGCGAACCAGTTTCCAACGGCACAAGCACTCTTCCATGAGCAATAATAGAGGCGGGATTGTTTTCGACAGAATCGACGAAAAACGGACGCCTATACGTCGTTCCCCGAGATCGGTGCTTGTTCAGCTTTTACCGTTCATGACTTCCAACGTACGGGTGTGGCTAGCGCCCGCAATCAGGTGGCGAGGTGATTCGCTCCTACTTTGCCTTGGTTTGAATAACTATTTCCACGCGGCGATCTATTGCCAGGCATTCGTTCAGCTCCCCTTTCGAAAGACTGTTTGAGCAACTCGAAACGGGCGTTTGCGAGCCAGCTGCCTTGACACTTAAATGCAAGTCAGGGCGCAATGCTTTCAAATGCTCTGCGACACTTTCGGCGCGGCGGCGTGACAGTTTCTGGTTGCTGTCGTTAGCAGAGCTAACCGGAACCCGGTCGCTGTGACCAGTGACGCTTACTGCAGTGATAAGACGCTCGGAGTGTTTCTCGTAGACTTTTACATTTTCTAAAAGGGTAGTGAGCGCTGTAATGCCTTCTAGGGTCAGAGTGGAGGCGTAGGTGTCGAACAGTAAATCGTTACCGAGTGAAAAACACAGCGGAATGCTGGCTTGGCTACCAGGGCGTCTGACGATATTTACTCCTGACCTGTTCAGTTCGACCTGATAGGGCGATCCACTGGCATCAGCGTGGAAGGGCATTTCAATCAATGTCCTTTCACCCAGGCCATGCCAGAGAACGTTGACGTGATGCACTATCTGTTCAGGGTTTTTGTTACTGCCGCAACTGTGCAGTTTGATATCAAACTCGTCGACCACGCCCTTGATGATTTTCTGGTTTGCGGCATCCAAACTGACAGATACATCCATCTGTCGGAACCCGAGGCGCTGCATGGAGTTGGAAATGAGCTTCGAGGTGATTTCCGGCACAAAAATCAACGGCAAGATAATTGCTGTTAAGGTGATTAAGGCCTTGTCGCGTTCCCTTCTCCGCACTTGACCTGAGGGGGTACCTCGCGGCAGTGGCCTCCAATACCAAGGTATCATTAGCAGAATCAATGCACCCAATAGCGGTGCCACCAGGACCATCACATTTTGAGATGACCAGGCCGCAGCGCCTAACATGCCTGCTGTGGCTATACCTATAATGAACAAACCTCCATCGAATTTGGTCTGGGAGGCGCGCCAATGAAATAGGCCGTGCACAGCAGCCACTGCCATTAGGTACCAGAGGCTGTAGAAGAGTCCAAACATCAACGCGGCAAAGACGAACAACAAGCTTTCACTCAAGGTTATGCCGGCCGGGAAGAAGTTGATGATAAAGGCCCAGTAGGCGAAGACCACAAACACACCAACGCAAATGGTGATTTGTAACACCGTGGCTGCATGGGCCTTAAACAAATCAAACAGGTATTTCAACGCAACGTCCTTGCTAGGCGAAAGTGGCTCTACGCCATGATACCAGCGCTTGAAATTGATGCAGGATTGGGGTGAGCTCATACCGGATTAGCCCCACATTTACATTGTTCGCTTCTTTGCTATCAACTGTCATTTGCAAGATTTGGCTGTTGGAGATGTGCAGCTCTGGTATGTCGTAGCGGTTCAATGATAAAGATATTAAAAATGGTATGGATGCCTCTAAATCGGGGCTTTCATCGCTTGCATCCACACCCGTTGATGCGCTAATTTCACGATTCAAATGACCGTTTGCCTAACGGTATCTGTGCCAAGGATTGCCAATGACAGATGAACGCCCGGGAATGGGGGCGACTCCATCCGTGGATAATGGTGTTGCTTGCTTGGTAATGCTTGCATATTTCCACAACGTTGCTGCTTCCCCCGAACAACTCACCCACGAGTACGCCGAAGACGGCCGCCTGTTTTGCCGTGCGGAGATGCTTCTTGCTGCCAAGACGCTGGGTCTGAAGGCAGCGTCCGCAAGCAGTTTTCTATTGCAACTCAGTCATACACCTCTGCCCGCAATTGCCACTGTCAGCGATGGGGGGGGCTTTAACATCCCCCGGCTGGATGAGGGCAAAGCACTGATCTATGACCCGCAGGTCCAGCGCCCGGAGGTGCTCAGTCTCGAAGAGCTGGAAGCGCGCTGAACCGGCGAGCTGGTCCTGATCCACTCCGAAGCCTCAATGGCTGGCGATCTGGCTCGTTTCGACGTCAGCTGGTTTATCCCGACCACCGCCAAGTACCGCAAGCTGCTCGGTGACGTGCGGCTTGTGTCGTTTGTGCTCAATATTTTTGCGTTTCTCACGCCGCTTTTTCCAGGTGGTGAAGGGTTACGTCGATCAAAGCCTAAGTGAACGCTAAGACATAGCTCTTAATTGCCAAGGAGTAAGGCGATGCATTTTGTATTTTGTTAGGAAGTTGAAGCGATTCGCCGTTCTTTGCGACAGCACGCAAATGAAAGTCTGTTGGGAAGCTAGTTTTTTTCGCTCGGTATCTTGTACAAGCGCAGCGTTAGGGAGTTTTGAATGTTGGAACTTAAGGTAATGCTGGGAGCGGTGGTCGGCCCCGTTTACGTGGGTGTATTACTAGCGAGCCTAATTCTATTGAAGTACAGGTCTACGAATGCAGCGTCCTTGTTCGTTTGGGGATGCAGCATGCCGCTGACTATCTTTTCGTATCTAGTCTGGATTTATGGAAGTGGCGGTGACCATTGGACGCTGTTGATACTGGTTATTCAGCTTCTGGCACTGGCGCAAATAGGTTGGTTGGGCGGTCTGCTAACTCTGTTGGGGCATATCAGCCAAGGGCGCGCTTTGAAGAGGGCGGGGTTAGCCATTTCTATTGTCTCTGTTGCGCTGCATGGCGTTTTTTTGGGGGGGGTCGTAGCGTTTGGTTATGGCTCTTCATGAGCCGCTCCTCACCAAGATTGGTCAAATTATCTAGTCAGAAGGAATTGAGCGATGTCGTTTAGCGAGTCCACATTCGAGTATATAAAGAGCCAGGCCGAACAGGCCAAGGCGATTGCCAGTCTGCTTGGCGCGCCGGATGTCACTGCCCAGGGAATATTGGGAGCGATCGGCGAAGAGTATGAGGCGCAGGGTGTCGAAGACGTTTTCCAGGTGGCGCGGGTCTCCACCTTTAGCCACGAAGAGATCAGAAGCAATTATGAAAGCGTACTTAAAGATCAGCAGATCCTACGCGATGTGGTCTCGGCCGGATCAATTAAGAAAGCGCTGATCAAATGGGACAACGTGGTACTCAACGATATTGGGCCAGGAAACATCAAGATACTGACTGCGATCGACCTGCTGGCAAAGTACAACGCCGGCAACCCTGAGAATGATCCATTGGACCTTAAAGGTTATAGCGGAGACTACAAGTCGCTCGTCAGTGACCTCTCCGATGAAAACAACAGTGCCAGTCTGAAGTTCGCCGCGCTGATGTTACAGGAAGGCCGTGCCTTCTATGCTGAACGGGCAGGTGTCGCCTGGGCTTCTTATGATCAGGATACCCAGGATGCGATATTGATCACTTACTACAACAATGGCAAAGAGTGGGCTACCACCAAGGCCGACAAGTTTGCCGCCGATAACCCAAGTGGCCAATACGCACCCAAGCCCGGTGGTGGTTTAAGCGGTGGCGAGGTGTATCTTGAGAATGCCGCGAAGATCAAGAAGTACGTGGGGGTGCCTTCTACCCCTATTCCGTCGGTCAGTGACAATTATTTCAAGCTCGATATCAACAACGCGGGCAGCGTGACCGAGAAGGGGGCCACCGACCACGAGCGCGAAGCCGCCCGGGTTGTCGATGGCCTGGTACGCAGCGGCGGTGGCTGGAAGATCACCTATGATCCCAACAAGCTCAACACCAACCAGTTGCAGGGCAACTGGGTCAACAACACATTTACCGCCGCCGCTACACAGATCCTCGCGGATGGCTATCGTCCAGGTAACGTCAATACTTCCAGTGATGTGTTCGACTTTAGCCTGCGTAGTTCCAGCCTGGGGATTTCCTATGGAAGTACTCTGGGAGCATTGCTGAACTCAGGCGATGCCCGGGCACGCCTGACTTTGCCCACCGACCCTCTGATCCTGGACCTAAATGGCGATGGCGTACGCCTGACTGACTACCTAACGGCTCCGGTATTTTTTGACGCCGACAACGATGGCGGTAGCCTTGAGGAAACAGGCTGGGTTGACGCAAGTGATGGCATCGTCGTAGTGGACCGTAACAACAACGGCAAGATCGATAACATCAGCGAGACATTTTCCGAGTATTTCGGTGGCGCGGCGGGTAGCGCGGGTAACGCGGGAGAGAAACGCTTCCAGAATGGATTTGCCGCACTGAAAAGCCTGGACAGTAACGGCGACAACGTTTTCGATAATAAGGATGATGCCTGGTCCAGCGTTAAGGTGTGGGTAGATACCAACCATGATGGTAAGAGCTGGGAGGATGGCAATTCAAATGATGCCGTTGATGCTGGCGAGGTAAGCGAATTGAAATCGCTATCTGCACTTGGTATCACTCAAATCAACCTTACTCACACGGAACAGAGCGGTGAAGTGCGGGGTGGCAATGAAGTGCTAGCAAGCGGCACTTTTTTGCAAGATGGTACGACCAAGGAAGCCATCGCGGCTAACTTTTTGGCCAACCCGAATGGCCATACTTTTACGGCAAGTGGTACTGGCACCGTCGTCTCGACCCAGGGCGCCGAGCAAGTTGCTTCGGTAAGTGCTTACGTCTCGTCCTCAGCGTCGGGTGAAATCATTGATGTCGCGCAAAAAGGTGTAAACAACGCTACGGGCGGGTCGGGCGACGATGTTCTGCTGGGCGATGTTGGGACCAACTGGCTGGCTGGCGGTCAGGGTAGCGATACTTTCAAGGCCGGAGCGGGCGATGATGTTCTGTTGATCGATGGGGACGACCAGCAGGCGAACATCCACGGCGGAGATGGAACGGATATTGTACAAGTGGTTGGCGAGC
The DNA here is from genome assembly GCF_902506475.1 of Pseudomonas sp. 8BK. NCBI lineage: Bacteria > Pseudomonadati > Pseudomonadota > Gammaproteobacteria > Pseudomonadales > Pseudomonadaceae > Pseudomonas > Pseudomonas sp. 8BK. The sequence goes on from NZ_LR733262.1 coordinate 24,086, forward strand.
GCGGAGTGATTCTCAACCTTGAGCAGGCTGAGGTTGAGATCGCTCAGGGCGGACGTGGTAATGATGTATTTATCGGTGGTGGGCTCAGTACGGTTTACATGCGTGGCGGTGATGGCGACGACATTCTAATCGGTGGCGCGGCCAGTGATGCGCTGTCCGGCGAGAATGGCGATGACTTCATAAGTGGCGGTTCAGGTAGCGATGTGTTGAGGGGACATCGTGGCCGCGACCAGATTATGGGTGGGCTCGGTAATGACCTTATCGATGGCGGTTTAGACGATGACGATCTGAGTGGTGGTGGCGGCGACGATGTGCTGATCGGAGGCGCGGGCGACGACAGCATCGATGGGGGAGACGGTGTCGATGTCGTTGAGTTGGCAGGCGTGATTGCTGACTACCGTTTTATCCGCACCAGTGAGGGTGTTTGGCTGAGCGATAAGATTTCCGGCCGGGACGGTACCGATTTTCTACGAAATGTCGAAAAAATCAGTTTCAAGAACCTCAAGCTAGTCGACATTGTTGGTGACGCCGAGGAGCTTGAGGCACCATTGGTGACCCGGGATGTTCTCAGTGTGGACAAAGCGGGTAGCACCTTCGGCCGTTCCGGCAAACACCTAATCGGCAAGGAACAACTATTAAGCAATGACATCGACTGGCAGAACGATACCTTGCGTATTAGCGAGCTGTTCGACGTCACGGGCGGCCGCGCAGAATTGACTGAGGCTGGCGACGTCCTCTTCATCCCAGAGCGTGGTTTTACGGGCATCATGGGATTCAAGTACACCGTCGTTGACCAAAAAGGGAATTCTGCGAGCACCATCGTAGATGTGGCCGACGGTAAGGAGGCGATCATGCGAGCCTCTGTTTCTTTGCGAACGCCAGATCTACCCAGCGACCCACTTGTTACCGAGCAGTGGTATCTCTCACAAACGAACGTCCTGCCGGTATGGAAGGAATACACCGGCTCCGGAATCCGGATAGGTCAATTCGAACCAAGCAATATATTCGGTGCCACAAAAGAGATCCTCGACTACCGTCATCCGGACCTGAAGGCCAACATCAATGAGGCATGGCTTGCCAATGCGGTGCCTGGTCAGCTGGCTGGGGAGGGTAGCGATGGCAAATTCAGCGATCATGCAACACTCGTCGCCGGTGTAATGGTCGCTGCAAGAAATGGTGAGGGCATTGTTGGTGTCGCCTATAACGCTAGTATTGGCGGTCACTGGTTGAACAAGGACGACCTCTCTAGCCTCAACCGCATGCACCAATACGATGTGGTCAATAACAGTTGGGGTAGCAACGGCCGTTTCAGCCTACGCTTTAATCCAGCGGCGCTGGGATTGATGCCTGCCGCCTACAATAGAGCTTTAAGCGAGGGTCGCGATGGGTTAGGCACCGTCATCGTCACCGCCTCTGGTAATAGTCGCGCGCTAGGTGGCAACACCAATTACTCCAACGTAACTAACTCACGCAGCAGTATTATCGTCGGCGCGATCAATGCTCAAGACGATTTGGGCGCCTTGCAGCGGGGCGGTGTGCCGTTCTCTACTCCAGGGGCGAATATCCTAGTCAGCGCGCCTGGTTCCAATATTACCTCGACTTCGCGACTTATCCAGAACGACAACGGTTCGCTGTTCGGCGCCGATAATTCCACCTCTCAAGGCACCAGCTTTGCCACACCTATTGTGTCCGGAATCGTGGCCCTGATGCTGGAGGCAAACGATACTCTCGGTTATCGCGATATTCAGGAAATTCTTGCCCTGTCCGCCCGTCAGGTGGCTGATCCGACAACCCATTGGCAGTTCAATGGCAGTGATAATTGGAACAACGGTGGAATGCACGTCAGTCACGACTACGGTTATGGCGCGGTTGACGCGCTGGCAGCCGTACGCTTGGCGGAGACATGGACGTCGCAACGTACCCGATCCAACGAGTTTTTGTTCGGCTCTCCCCTGAGTTCGGGCGAGGTGAATCTGGGCATCCCTGACGCGCAGCCCGGTGGCTTGCTACTAGTGCTTAGCGCCGAGTCGCGGATCCTTCGCGTGGAGCACGCTGAGATTCGTTTGAGCCTTAGCCACCAACGCCCGGGCGATTTGATCATCAAGCTGATTTCGCCCGCAGGTACCGAATCGATTTTAATGGATCGCCCGGGCAAAGTCGCTGGCGCCACCGGAGAAGGCAGCGGTGATGTCACTTTTGCTGGCCAAAGCAGTCTGGACTACGTGTTTTCCACGGCACTACTGCGTGGTGAGTCAGCAACCGGCGATTGGAAGCTACAGATTATCGACAGCGCTAGTGGTGCTACCGGTACCCTGCACAACTGGAGCTTGAATTTGTATGGCTCCGGAACCTTAGTTAACGACCAATATGTATTCACTAACGAGTATGCGCAACTAGCGGCGCAGGGCCGCGATGTATTAGAAGATCTTGATGGTGGAGCCGATACCATCAACGCGGCAGCTATAAGCCAGAAGAGCATCATCGACTTGAGCAAGGGTATAGCGCAGCTAGCCGGTGCTCAACTGACAATCGTTCGCCCGGAAGCGATCGAGAATGCCATCGGCGGCGAGTTCGCCGATGAACTTATCGGCAATGCCTTCAATAATCGCTTGCTCGGCGGTAATGGCGACGATCTGCTGTCTGGGGGGGCGGGACGCGATCTTCTGCTCGGTGGAAGGGGGAACGATACGCTGAACGGCGGGGCGGACAGAGACTATTTCGTTATCGAGCGTCAGCCAGGTTCCAACGATACCATCCAAGACTTTGAGTTGGGGCTCGATAAGTTGGTGCTCGCTGATTTTTACGATCCTGACCTTAATTCCAACGACGAGCCATTCGGCAATGACTCGTTCTCGATGCTGAATATGCAGCAGCAAGGTAACGATACTCTGCTCAACATTAGTGGTCTGCATAGTGTCCGTTTGCAGAATGTCGACGCCACACAACTAAGGGCAGAGAACTTCATATTCCTCAGGCAGCGGATGTCGCTAGCGGAAATCAATCATTACGAGTCCTTCGGTTTCGGCATCACGCCTAACGAAATTGCCCTGCCGGATACAGCAACAGGCGGGTTCTACCAAGTGTCATCGGCGGCCCAGACTGTATTTGGCGGCCAAGGCGGCGACTCGATTCGAGGCGGTGGTGGTAACGATGTCTTGGTAGGCGACCGTAGTACCGCCGGCGATGAGGGCGGCGATGACTACATTGATGGGCGTGCCGGCAACGACGTTATTCGTGGCGGTGGTGGCAACGACACTCTGAAAGGAGGCGGAGGCAACGACTACGTTAATGGTGATGCGGGCGATGACGTGGTGTACCTAGAGGGTGATCAAGGCTCTTTCGAGACGGGAGCCTATGTGGCCCCTCGAATCGTCTGGAATGGTGCGCGCTTGACCGGTGCGGCGGTCTCGGGCGGGGCCGGAAATGACCGTTTCGTGGTTGGTAAAGCAGCGATTGATGGTTTTACGGTGGACTTGTTGAAAAACCTAGTTGAGGACTTCGAGGTCGACAACCCTCTGGAGAAAATTGATCTTTCTTCACTCAATGGAATTCGTTCTTTGACCGATCTCGCGTTTAGTGAGGTACAGGTCAACGGTGAGGCTTACCTCAGGGTCTGGCTGGGAGCTGGTGCTGGCGCGTTCATTACTCTCAAGGGAGTCAATGCCGCGCAACTTTCCGCCAGCAACTTCATCTTCTCCACGCAAGCGTCGAACACTCCGACCTCGCCTGTATCGAGCGGTGTGTTTGCCGGCAAGGAAATTAACATCACAGTCACGAACCCGCAGCCGATCAAGCGACAGATTGACAGCTCGCTGATCGGTGAATTGCACGCAACGACATCCTCCATTGCGGGCGGTGGTGATGCATTGTTACCGGACAGGGAGGGTGGGACCATTTATTGGGCCAACGATGCCGGTGAACGTGTCTTCGGCGGTCAAGGAGGGGACCTTATCCGCGGAGGGATTGGTAATGACGTGCTGGTGGGTGAGCGAGAGCCCGACAGTCCGCAAGGCGGTTCCGACAGAATTTTTGGCGGCGCCGGTAACGATGTTCTGCGAGGAGGCGGTGGTAACGACACCCTGCGTGGCGAAGCTGGTCTTGATTATCTCAGCGGAGATGCCGGAGATGACACGCTCTACTTGGATGGTGATCAGGGCGCATTCGACGTGGAGGGACTCGATACGTCAGCGGCGAGTGTGACCGTTACGGGCGTCCGGTTTACCGGTGCGGCTGTATCCGGTGGCGAGGGTAACGACCGCTTCGTCATCGACGATGCTTCGTCTAAGGGTTTGCTGGGTAATCTGATTCTCGATTTAGAAGTGGCGAACGCTGATGAGAAAATTGACCTGAAGGAGTTCGATCATCTGCATGGCTTTGCGGATTTGAGCTTCAGCGACCTGCTAATAGATGGCCAGCAGTATCTGCGCGTCTGGTTAGGGCAGCGGCAGGTGGGTACATCCTACTTTACTTTGAAGGGCGTCGAGGCGGCGCAACTATCGGCACACAACTTCATTTTCGCTGATGTTTTCGCCGAGGCTGTGAACGATCCTAAAAGCTACATTTCACGTTTCGACGGTGAACTCATTGGTGACGCGGGTGGAAACACACTGAGCGGCTGGGATGGCTCGGGGACTATGGAAGGCCGCAGTGGTGATGACACCTATATCGTCGACGACGCAGGTGACTTGGTGAAGGAGGTAGCAGGGGGCGGCTATGATTGGGTGCAAGCCTACATTAGCTATCAACTGCCGGAAGAGGTAGAGGTGCTGGAGCTAAAAGGCTGGGGTGGAGTCAACCTCAATGGCACTGGCAATAGTCTAGCCAATCGCCTTATAGGTAACAGTGGGGCGAACACCCTTGATGGGGGCGCTGGTGCTGATGTCATGCTAGGTGGTCAGGGAAATGACACTTATGTAGTCGATGATAGTGCGGACAGAGTAATCGAGAGAGCAAACGAAGGGGTCGATACAGTTAAAGCATCTGTTTCCTTTACCCTATCCGAAGAATTGGAGAACCTCACCCTCACAGGCGATCAGTCGATCAATGCGACCGGTAATGCCATGCGCAATCTGCTAATTGGAAACCGGGGTGATAACCGGCTAGATGGAGCGAAGGGCGCTGATACGATGCAAGGCGGTAAGGGCGATGACCTTTACTTTGTTGACGATCTAGGTGATGTCGTAATGGAAAACCCTAATGAAGGAGTCGACAGAGTTATATCTTCGGTCAACATGATGTTGAGCAGCCATGTTGAGGAGCTTGAGTTGATCGGCATGGCTCGCGAGGGGACAGGCAACGACTTGGACAATACGTTGCTCGGCAATGCCTTGAACAACCAGCTGAATGGCGGTGGCGGCAACGACTGGCTGGCAGGTGGGGTGGGCAATGACAAACTGCGCGGCGGCAAGGGTAATGACTATCTGCTTGGTGGCGACGGTAGTGATGCCTACTATTTCGCTGCGGGTGATGGTCAGGACACTATCAATAACTTGTCCAATACTCCGACTGACAACGACATCCTGAGCATCGAAGGTATCACCCGTGGCAACCTCTGGTTGTCGCGCCAAGGCGATAGCCTGGTGATTGACGTCCGGGGCTCGGCAGACAGCGTCACTGTGCAGGGTTGGTATACAAACTCGGCCCAGCGTCTAGATGCCGTTCAGGCCGGCGGCTCGACGTTGTATGCCAACCAGGTCGACAACCTCGTCAGTGCTATGGCCGCCTTCGGCGCGCCAGTTGGCGGGGAAATCAACCTGAGCCAGGTGCAACATGACCAGCTAAATGCAGTCATCGCAGCAAACTGGCAGTAGTACAACGCGCTAACAAACAGCCCGCCTTTTGGGCGGGCTGTTTGTTTGTGGCGCTTCAAAATTTTACTTAGTCCTTACATCTGTGAGCCTTTTGCTACCCGAAGTGGAAATGTGAGTTAGTCGATATTTTTTTGCGTCATTCAGGGCTCGCTTGCTTGTAGAATCGCCGCCCCAGAGATTTGGCGTTCTGCCATCTTGTTGGCATGGACGCTATGATGCAGGACAACTCCACCTCTACAGCACCCCCCAAAGAAACTGATAGCGGCCTTGCCTGCCTGGTAATGCTTGCTCGTTTCCACAACGTTGCTGCCTCCCCCGAACAACTCACCCACGAGTACGCCGAAGACGGCCGCCTGTTTGGCCGTGCTGAGATGCTTCTTGCTGCCAAGAAACTGGGTCTGAAGGCCAAGTCGGCACGCAGCTCTCTTTCCCGTCTGAGTCATACACCTCTTCCGGCAATTGCCACTGACAGCGATGGGCGCTTCTTTATCATCGCCCGCCTGGATGACGGCAAAGCACTGATCCATGACCCGCTGGCACAGCGCCCGGAAGTGCTGAGCCTCGAAGAGCTGGAAGCGCGCTGGACCGGCGAGTTGATCCTGATCCGCTCCGAAGCCTCACTGGCGGGCGATCTGGCGCGTTTCGATTTCAGTTGGTTTATCCCCGCCATTGTTAAGTACCGCAAGCTGCTCGGTGAAGTGCTGCTGGTGTCGTTTGTGCTCAATATTTTCGCCTTGCTCACGCCGCTGTTCTTCCAGGTGGTGATGGACAAGGTGCTGGTGCACCGCGGCCTGACCACGTTGGATGTAATCGCCATCGGCCTGCTCGGCATCATGATTTTCGAGACGCTGCTCAGTGGCTTGCGCAGTTATGTGTTTGCCCACACCGCCAGCCGTATCGACGTGGAACTGGGCTCGCGCTTGTTCCGCCATCTAGTGACCCTGCCATTGGCTTATTTCCAGGCAAGGCGGGTCGGCGACTCGGTCGCCCGCGTACGCGAGCTAGAAAACATCCGCAGCTTCCTCACCGGCAACAGCATCACCTTGATTCTGGATGTGCTGTTCTCCGTGGTGTTTATCGCCGTGATGTTTATGTACAGCGGTTGGCTGACCCTAGTGGTGATTTTGTCGCTGCCGCTGTACTTCATCGTATCTCTACTGATCACCCCGGTGTTGCGTGCCCGGCTGAACGAAAGCTTTACCCGTGGCGCAGAGAACCAGGCCTTTCTGGTTGAAACCATTAACGGCATCGATACCCTGAAGTCGATGGCGGTGGAGCCCCAGATCAACCGCAAGTGGGACAACCAACTTGCGGGCTATGTGGCCGCCAGTTTCAAAACCCAAACCCTGTCGACCATCGCTAATGAAAGCGTCGGCTTTATTGGCAAGTTGGTGACCGTGACGACCCTATGGCTCGGCGCACGCTTGGTGGTTGAGGGGGATCTGAGTGTCGGTCAGTTGATCGCTTTCAACATGCTCGCTGGCCGGGTATCGCAGCCGATCATGCGCCTAGCGCAGTTGTGGACCAACTTCCAGCAGACTGGCGTTTCTGTGCAGCGCTTGGGCGATATTCTCAATACCCGCACTGAACTGTCCCAAGACTCACGCAGCGCACTGCCGCCACTGCGCGGCGATGTCGAATTCGACCAAGTGCACTTCCGCTATCGCCCAGATGGCTCCGAAGTGCTGCGCGGTATCAGCCTGACCATCCAGGCGGGTGAAGTAATTGGTGTAGTGGGGCGCTCTGGTTCCGGAAAAAGCACCCTTACAAGATTGCTGCAACGCCTCTACACCCCCGAGCGCGGCCGCGTGCTGGTCGACGGCATGGACCTAGCTCTCGCCGATGTTTCCTCTCTTCGCCGGCAGATCGGCGTGGTACTGCAGGACAACATGCTCTTCGCTAGCAGCATCCGCGAGAACATCGCCCTGGTCGATCCGGGCACACCTATCGAAGCGGTGATGCATGCCGCCACGATGGCCGGCGCCCATGACTTTATTCTGGAGCTGCCAGAAGGCTACGACACCGTAGTTGGCGAACATGGCGCCTCGCTCTCGGGCGGCCAGCGTCAACGCATCGCCATCGCCCGCGCGCTGATCGGCAACCCGCGCATCTTGATCTTCGACGAAGCGACCAGTGCCCTGGACTATGAGTCCGAGCGCATCATCCAGCAGAACATGCAGGCCATCTGCAAAGGTCGTACGGTGATCATCATCGCCCACCGACTGTCTGCCGTACGTGATGCCAACCGTATTCTGGTTATGGACCGTGGCCAGATTGTCGAGCAGGGCAGCCATGCCGAACTGCTGACCCACCAGGCCGGCCATTACTCGCGCTTGCACCGCCTGCAGCAAGGCGGTGCCGCATGAGCGCCAAACGCGACTTGATCAACCGCTACCGTCAGGCCTGGCGACATTCATGGCAAAACCGCAAAGCCATGGATGCACCGGCGCGGCTGAATCACGAAGTGCAATTCTTGCCTGCAGCCTTGGCCTTGCAAGAACAGCCGGTGCATCCAGCGCCACGTTATACCCAATGGACCATCATGACTTTTGCTGCCCTGACCCTGTTGTGGGCCTGTGTCGGCGAAATCGATGTGGTGGCCACTGCCAGCGGCAAGATCGTGCCCAGCGGTAAAAGCAAGGTTATCCAGCCCAGTGAAGTGGCGGTGGTCAAAGCTATTCATGTGTATGACGGGCAACAGGTCAAAGTCGGTGACCTACTTATTGAACTGGACACCAGCATGACTGGTGCCGATGTCGAGCGTCTTAACAGTGATCTACTCGCCGCCCAGGTCGACAACGCTCGTGCCCAGGCACTGCTCGACGCCATTCAGCGCAATCGCGCCCCGACTAGCTTGGCGCAACTGATCCCCCTGGCAAGCGCCGAACAGCAGCTGGCGGCGCAACGCTGGTTACAAGGTCAGTACTTGGAACTGCAAAGCACTCTTGAGCAAAGCGAGGCTGCCATCGAGCAACGCACCGCCGAGATCCAGGCTGCCCAAAGCACGGTGGCTTCACTTGAGCTAAGCCTACCGATCACCCGTGAGCTGGCTGCTGACTACAAGCGCTTGCTCGAACGACAATTTGTCGCCAAACACGCCTACCTGGAAAAGGAACAGATTCGACTCGATCAGGAGCGTGAGTTGAGTATTCAGCAGTCACGAGTACGCGAACTCAGTGCTGCGAAGAAGGCCGCGCAGAGCCAGCAAAACAGCGTCATCGCACAGACCCGGCGCGCCATGCTCGATCTGCAGCACGAGTCTCAGCAGCGCGCCGCAGCACTCACTCAGGAACTGAAAAAAGCTCAGCAGCGCGACAGCCTGATGCGGCTGACCGCCCCGGTAGATGGCACTGTGCAGCAACTGGCCATTCACACAAATGGTGGGGTGGTCACTGAAGCCCAGCCGCTGATGGTCATCGTCCCCAGTGACCAGCCAGTGGAAGTGGAAGCCATGCTGGAGAACAAGGACATCGGCTTTGTAAGGCCAGGGCAAACCGTAGAGATCAAAGTCGAGACGTTCAGCTTCACCAAGTACGGCGTAATCGATGGCGTCGTGCAAAGCATCTCCAACGATGCCATTGAAGATGAGCGCTTGGGGCTGGTTTACAGCGCACGGATACAGCTAAAGAAGAACACGATCCAGGTGGGTGAGAACCTGATTGCGTTGTCACCGGGCATGGCGGTTCGGGCAGAAGTGAAGACGGATAAGCGGAAGGTGATCGACTACTTCCTTAGTCCGCTAAAGCAACATGCCGCTGAAAGTTTGTCAGAGCGCTAATCAGCGCCAAAGAGAGAGCGATGTTGAATACGGGATAGCTCCGGAAAGTGCCGACAGTGAGAGCAAGCGGCTCAGCCACGGCGACGGTTTGGATTTGATGACCGGGCTGGGTAGTAACGAAGGCCCACGGATATGCCGGAGTTCGGTGCGGGCATTGGTGAAAGCGATCTGTGGTTCGAGCGCTCCGCCAGCGATCAGGTCATCCGCATCCCTGGATGCCAGTGATCAGATCCGGGTTGCCAACTGATACAACCGAAGCTCGGCGCGGCTGGAGGTCATCCATTTGATGGATGACAAGTGCCTCTTAGAGGATCTGGTCCAGCCCATGGTCGACGTCATCGCCTGGTTCGGCTTAGCTCCGGGCGAAAGCGTCAGTCTGAGTGCCGGGCAACAGCAACAACATATACTTGTTGAGTTTACTTAAACAGTGCGCGATAGGGGGTGAGTGTCAATGCTATTAAGTGATTCCCATAATAACGGCGGGGCAATGATGCAGATTGATCTGGCTTTTCGGATTTATGGAGAGGAAAGGAGTTAGTTTGTTATCGGTATAAATATGGAAATGAAGTCGCTAGCTTTTTGCGAAATTAATAATTACAAGGAAATGTATCATGAGTGCAATAACTAAAGTTACTATGGATGGCACTAAGGTAACCGCCCATTATGCAGATGGCACATCTGTTACCAGCGATAGTGCGGATTCAAATCATGTCGGGATGACTACCCAAGAAGCTTATGATACGTTTGAGTACTTGGATGAGGTGCTTGAGAAAGCGCCGCTTCCCATGCCTTACAGTATTCTTAATAAACTTGATTTTTTTGATGATTTCTTTCAGAGCTTGGTTCCGGTTGTTTACCTCTGGAAAAATCGTACAGAGTTTGAAGAAAGAAGACTCGCATATTACGAAACGGTAAAGCCGGAAGTAAATACCAACTTCCAGGATGCAAAGGTATTTGTCCAGCGCAGCGACCCCCTCGCCCTAGACCTCGACGGCGACGGTATCGAAACCGTTTCAGCCAACGCCGGCATCACCTTTGATTCCGACGGCGACGGTCTTAAGACCGGCACAGGCTGGGTAAAAGGCGACGACGGTTTTCTGGTACTGGATCGTAACAGCAACGGCACTATCGATACCGGCAAGGAGCTGTTCGGCGTTGATACCGTCAAGGTGAATGGTCAGTTGGCCACCGACGGCTTTGATGCCCTGCGTGACCTGGATGGCAATGCCGATGGCGTATTTGACGCTCAGGATGAACAGTTCGCCAACGTCCGCGTTTGGCAGGATAAGAATCAGGATGGTATCGCCCAGGCTAACGAGCTAAAGAGCCTGGCCGAGCACAATATTACCGCCATCAACCTGGGCTCCACTGCGACCAGCCAGAACTCCAACGGCAACTTGATCAGTGCTGTGGGTACTTTCGTACGTGGGGATGGCAGTGAGGGTTCGGTTAACGGCAACCAGAGCTTGGCTGCTAACTTGGATCTTGCTAGCAACCCCTTCTATCGCGAGCACACTGATAGCATTGCCCTTAGCGATAGTGTTAAGGCCTTACCAGGTATGCAGGGTTCCGGTGCTGTGCGCGATTTACAAGAAGCGGCCATGCAGGATGACGGCTTGCGCGCAGCTTTATCGCAATACAGCCAAGCCACCACGCGGGCGGAGCAGTATTCCCAACTTGATAATTTGTTAGCCGAGTGGGCAAGCAGCAGTAACTTCCGTACCTTCGATCAGCAGGTCAGTAACCTCAATTTCACTCGTGGTCTCCAGGAAATTGAATTTGAGTTTTCTTACTCTTGGGAAAAGCCAGAAAATGCCTTCACATTCGCTGCCGGTTCGCACTCAGGTGGTGGCAGTGGCAGCGGTACTATCGGCGGTATAGGGGAGTACGAGGATACTGGGCCTACTCCTGAGCAGCTAGCGAAGAAAGCACAGCTGGAAAAGATAAAGATTTTGGAGATTTTCAACGGCCAGAGTTTTTTCAATTTTGCCAAAGAAGAAACACAGAATAGTGATGGAAGCTCTGCTGTTTCGGTTGCTTTTATGTCAGGTAGTACAACGCGTAGATCAAGTGGGGCAACAGGTAGTATACCGACAGGTACGCGCACTATTTACATTACCGAGGAAGACTTGACGGTTAATGCTGGGCAGTCGGCACTGCTAGATAGCGCATATCAAGCGCTGCGTGAGTCCGTATATAACGGATTGCTGCTGCAAACTCGTTTGAAGCCCTATGTGAATTCTATTGAGCTGACAGCCAGCGAGGCAGGCATCCAACTTGATTATTCTGGATTGGTGCAAAGCCTAGTTGACACCGGCGTAGCTGATCCGGTTAAAGCAATTATCGACAGTAGCGACCTACGACAGGCAATGCCCTATGGTCCCGATTACTCGGTATTAGGAGTATTAACTGAAGGTTGGCTTGGCCAGCTATCTGACAGTCAGTTGCAGTCTTTGTCGCAACAACTTAACGGGCTCGTGCTCCAGAATGGCGATGCTTCCGGCGCCCTTACCGGCGGAACTGGGGTAGATTTCCTCATGGGGCAGAGCGGTAACGATACTCTTACCGCCGGAACGGGCGACGATTTTCTGAGTGGCGGCGAAGGTAATGACAACCTCCGCGGCGGTAACGGAAACGACCTGCTGCTGGGCGGTGAAGGTAACGACACCCTTAGCGGCGATGCCGGCGACGACATCCTTGACGGCGGTGCAGGCAACGACAACCTTAACGGTAACGCAGGTAGCGATATTTACCGTTTCAGCCGTGGCTGGGGTCAGGATACGGTCAGCAACTACGACACCAGCGTAGGGAAGGTCGATGCCATCGTCTTCGCCGACGACATTGCACCGGATGACATCGTTGTTACTCGCTCCAGTATCAATTTGATCCTGTCAC
>NZ_LR733256.1:0-6138 GCF_902506475.1 Pseudomonas sp. 8BK
GTATTAAAGAATTAAAGAATAGGAGTAATGTAATATGAGAAAAAAGACCTTTTCGATTTTTGTTAGTTTGATTTGTTTGTCATTAGCTTTTTCCTTTATTTTGCCTCCTAAATCCATTTCTGCCCAAACTGATGAAAGTATTGTATCAGATAGCAATGTACTTTTGAATGATTTCCCTGATATGGATGTTAATTTTGCGATATTAGAATTATTAGAAAAGCTTCCTGATGAAGTTGCTTCTGAAGGTATTGAAAAGAGTGTTGAATGGTTTAACAAGAATAAAGGTAATGAATTTGCCGGTCAGAAATTCATAGCTGATGGAGAATACTTAAAATTATCATCTGATTTTGATGAACCAGTTATGAGTACTTTGAGTGTGAGTGGATGTATTTGGGGAATTGGTAAAGCTATTGCTATGAATGCTTTACCTTGGTCTAAAATTTTAAAAATCAAGAAGGCTGTTAAAATTATGGGTGGAACTCGAGTGGTTGCTAATGCTTTAATTAAAGCTTATAAGCATCAACGTAATTTAGGTTATTCTAGAGCGAAATCTATAAAGAAAGCGATTAATGTAACAAAAAGAGCACTTCCAGCTGAATATGCAAAGCATTGGGTGGAGTTCTTCAGTCTAGGAGTTGTACAAAAAGAATGTTTTTAGTGTGATTTTTGATAAAAGCAGGCTCAAAAGAGTCTGCTTTTTTTGTTACATGCTTGACGGATCGAAAGATTTTAGCATTCACACAAGTGTGTATAAGTGCGCCATTGTCATGGGTGTTCTATTTCCAAAATTGCCACCACTTTTTTTGTTGAGCAGCAGCAATCATTTTTTTTGTTTCAATGGATTCTTTCAAAGCGAGCATGAGATTTTCATCTCGCTTTTTTTGTTGTTCTTCAAATTGTTCGAGTCGTTTTAGGATGGTCCGATTGAATTCCTCTTGTCTTTGAATGAGATCGGCGACATTGACATCTTGTAGCGGTGTAGCGGTATCCGATATGGACAAGTTTGACCGATACAAGGTCGCTACAAGCTTGGCTACTTCTTCTAGTGATTTACCACTCAATTTAGAGTGTGTGTATATATACTCCATAGCGGATAAATCGGACTCATTATACTGACGCCATCCCTTAGTGTCTCTGGCGAAATTATAGCCGTTTTTCTCAAGCATGGCGGCGTATTTGCGTATCGTGACGCTGGAGACATTGAGCTTGTTTGCAATGTCTTGTGAAGAAAGGTAGGTTTCGGGTTTCATAGCGGGTTCACCTCTTTATGATTCATTCGCTATGGTATACGCTACGCCCTCCTAGATCAAAAGGCAAAATGTTTTTGTTTTGCGTAGCGGGTTGAAAGAGAAAAAATTTGATAAGTGTCGCCGGAGACATTTAGGAAAAGGTGAAAAGAGCATAAGGGAAAACTGCAACCACTTTATGTTTGAAATCCCAGTGTGATTTGTTTCGTGGCGGTTGCGATTTTTGAAAGGAATGTGCCTAAAAATGAAATTCTGACACACCTTTTTTTAGGAGAAAAATGTGGTGATGTGGCAGAAACGGAAAAACTGCCACACCATAAAAAGGAAAAGTGAGAAGAATTGAGTAACGTTTTGTGTTTGAAAAGGAGCGCACCTGCACACAAAGAAAGGGAGCGTTTTGCAAAAAAATCAGTCGTAACAAGGGGTCAATAATGGTGAATTAAGTTTCGTGTTTGTTTTGTGTTGTTTCGGAAAAGTGTGCACTCAAAAGGAGCGTTACTGTTTAAAAAATGGAGTGAAAAACATATGGCATGAGTCAACGGTAAGCGGAACGAAGTGAGCATTAAGGAGTTGACTCATTCACGACACCCAAAAGCCTGTTTATCAAACAAACCCCGTTTGTTTGCGCCTGCCGAAGGGGCATCCCCCGAAGATCGGGGGTAGGGGGTTTGAATATTTGCCATCCAACGTGCTAGCGTTGGCGGGTTTGGGCAGAGCCCAAGAAAGGCGGTCCGATGATGAAAATGACAAGAGAGAGTTTTGAAAAAGGCATGAGATATGCGAAAGCGACACATGCTATTGAAGGAATTTATCTTACAGCTGACGAGGAAGAATTATTATGGCAGCATGCATCCGGTCAGATCACAGATGAGGAATTTGAGAGAAAGGCTCTTGAATTGGCTTATAAAGTGATACAATAGAGTTCTAGGCGAAGGTGCGTAGCGGAAGACGACGACAGTCGTCGAGTGGCAACGAAAAGCGAAGCACCGTAGCCAGCTGGAACCCCCTCACTCTAACAGGGGGGTAGTAATGTAAGATGAAAATAAAACGTATAAAAAAATATGTCGTGCATTTCAAAAATGCCGTTGAGAGCGTTCAGATTCGATTCTGAGCGCTTTTATTTTTGTTTAGGTAATTGAAATAGGGGAAATCGTCAAAAACGCTTATAAGGGCTTTAAATGCGTTTTTTCGTTTTGTCTGCTGTCATGATTCCTAAAACTTTATGGCGAGATACCGAGCAAAATTCAAAAACGGTTGCGAGATACCGAAAATTTTCAAAATTGGAACTCGAATGGATTTTATAACGTACAAATTATGCTAGCATTTAACATAAAAAGGGATGTCGAAGGAGAGAGATGGGATGGAGAGTATTCCTGCTGCTGTGGTCGGACAGAAGATTAATGAGTGGTATCGGCATATCAAAAAATTGAATGTAACAGATGCGGAAATGCTTCGTGATGAGATTAAACGCGAATTAGATGTGATGGAAGAAGATGAACAAGCTGTTCTCTATTTTCAGTTGATGGACTTTCGTCATGAGCAGATGCTTGAGTATGTAAATCCTTCTCAAAATCAAGTGAACAAAGCTGATTATTTGCGAGCTGTTGAAGGTGAAGGTAAAAAGTTGACGGGTATCATGGAATACTACGTTCACTTTTTTAAAGGGATGTATGAATTCTCTAAGGGCGAGTACATAAAAGCCATTGCTTTTTATAGACATGCAGAAAAGAAGCTGGATAAAGTAGCTGATGAGCTTGAACGGGCTGAATTTTACTATAAGATGTCAGAGATTTTTTATCACATGAAGCAAACGCATTTGTCTATGTATTATATCGAGCAGGCGTATCATGCTTATAAAGCTCATAAAGCCAATGGGATGTATGAAATCAAGGTGATTCAATGTCGTTTTGTCATTGCAGGAAATTATGATGATTTATGTACGCATGAAAAAGCGATACCCCATCTAAAAGAAGCGGAAGAGTCGGCCAGGAATTTAGGCAACAAGTATATGCTTGCTAAAGCGTTGCTTAACCTCGGTGATTCTTATAAAAATATGGGGGATCAGGACAGAGCGCTTTATTTTTTGATCAAAGCTGTTGATCAAGCTAAAGAGTCTGGAGCTAAAGAACTTACACAGATTTATTATGAGTTGGCTTTACTGCATTTCAAGAAAAAGGAGCATGAATCGGGAAAACACTATTTTGAGTTGGGTGTTGAAAGTGCCGAAAGGTTCAATGATTGGTTTTTCATGAATTTGTTAAATGTGCTGAAGGTTCTTTATTTAGAGGGGGCTCAACCGACTGCTGTTGCGGATGCTTTAGAAGAACTTGACGATATTCGAGGCTATCCATATTTAGAAGAAGTGGCGCTTGTGTCTGCTGAATTTTATACTGAACTTGGGCATATGGATGATTCTGTATATTTTTATAACAAAATGATCTATGCTCAAAAACAAATTCGGAGGGGCGAGTTCTTGTATGAAATTTAATGCCTTACTGCTTTCAATCGTTTGTGCTAGTTTATTAATCGTTAGTGGGTCTTCTTTTGTACTTCAACAAGATTCTAATGTGTCAGTTGCTTCAAGAAAGGCTACGTGATGAGTCTTGTTCGAAATGGGATGTGATTTGAACAGACCTTAAGGGTCTGTTTTTTTATTTTCTTTTCTCTTTTCCGAGGTGTAGGAGTTTAACTGTTATATTAAGAAAGAATAGCAGTAATGCTCTTACATTAAGAAGGGAAGGGTGAACTTAAAAATGCATATGCATAATGTTGAAACTTATGTAATTCAACAGTTTGGATCGGATTTTTACTTAATATGTGTTGAAAAACCATATAAATTTTTCCGACTGTAAAATCAAAAAAAAATCTCCCCCTGCGGGGAAATTTGGTTTAGTCTTTGGTCTTTTAGATTTTTGGGTTTTGATCTTTTAAAAAGATGGCGGTTCTGCCAGCTTTTTGGGCGATTTTGACGGAGTCAGAATCGTGTCTTTTCTTATCTTGATACATATAGAAACAATGAGATTTTCAAAAAGTACGATAAATCCAGTGGTTTCAAGGGTTAGAAGGTCTTTTGACAGCACAAAACTCCATCTGCTATTATTTAAGTACCACCAAAAATAATAGATTGCTAGAGAACTAGCGCAGAAGGAGTTTTTTGCTTTGACATATTCATCTGAATCGAATTATAGCATCCTTCAGGACAAAACTGCAACAGGTAAAAAGCGGGATTGGAGAGGGAAAAAGGTGAGATCGTCGCTTATGGCGGCTCATTATGAAGGACTTGAAAAGCGTACCGGTGCGCCTTATTACGGAAAAAAGGCAGAGAAAGTATCTGATTGTGCGGAATGTCTTGCGTTTAGGAGAGATAAAGAAACGGGCAGGCTACGATTATATCAAGCTTATTTTTGTAAAGTGAGGTTATGCCCTATGTGTGCATGGCGAAGGTCGTTAAAAATTGCCTATCACAATAAATTGATTGTCGAAGAAGCCAATCGGCAGTATAAGCCTGCATGGATATTTCTCACGTTAACAGTTAGAAATGTTGATGGCGATTATCTGAAACAAGCCATTTCTGATATGATGAAAGGTTTTAATAGGTTGATGAAATATAAAAAAGTGAATTCTTCAGCATTTGGATATTTCAGAGCTTTAGAGATCACAAAAAACCATGAAGAAAATACATATCATCCACACTTTCATGTTCTTGTTCCTGTGAAGAAAAGCTATTTCACAGGGAAAAGTTATATTAAGCAAGCAGAGTGGACAAGCCTTTGGAAGCGTGCAATGAAATTGGATTACACACCGATTGTGCATGTGCAGCGGGTCAAAGGAAAAAAAGGAATCGATGCGGAAGCGATTGAACAAGAAGTGCGTAAAGAGATGGAAGAACAAAAGGCCATTCTTGAAATATCGAAGTATCCTGTGAAGGATACGGATGTCATACGTGGGAATGAAGTGACCGAGGAAAATTTGGATACGGTCTATTATTTGGATGATGCATTAAGTGCCAGACGATTGATCGGGTACGGCGGGATCTTGAAAGAGATTCATAAGGAACTGAATTTGACGGATGCGGAAGATGGAGATCTGATCAGAATTGAAGAAGATGATGATGAGGTAGCCAATGAGACGTTTGAAGTCATGGCACATTGGCATGTTGGGATCAAGAATTACATAATTACATAGAAAAGCAGGCTCTTGCTGGAGCCTGCTTTTTTACATGCTTGTGCTTTTATTTTTTCTAATCAGACTTACTGTACCTGTTACTACTAGACCTATTAATGAGACTACACCAGTGTAAAGAAGTCCCTGTAATTCAACCCCATTTGATTTATAACCAAAATAACTGCCTAAGAAAAAGATTGTTCCTACCAAGAAAACATTAAGAATTATTTTACTTAATTTACTCATTTGGTAATACCTCGAATTTCTCCTTTACCACTTTTTTTATGTCAATATGTCAGGTGAAATTTCTTTTTTGATTGCGGTGTCCGCAAGCATTTTTTTTATTTTTCAGTGCTTCGTTTTGATGGATATTTTTGTGATAAAATCCATTTACTGTGGAGGTGAATAGATTGACGATTGAAGTCAATGTGATGGATTTAGGATCATTCATTTTTTTTACTTTGATGATCATCGCATGTGCTATTTCAGAAACAGAAAAAGCCGACAATTGAGCCGACTTTTTGTGATACGTTTTATCCTTTTTTAGATTTATACGTATATTTGATCCCAAAATATACAAAAGAAAGTAAGAAAACAGTTATCCAAACCCACTGAATTTTAACCAAAAATATTGTGGTTGCTACTAATATAAGTATTGTTAAATCAAGCTTTTTCTCTAACTTTTTATGAGAGAGAACAAATACTATTAATAGTGCAGCTATTATTG
>NZ_LR733261.1:0-1889 GCF_902506475.1 Pseudomonas sp. 8BK
AGGCGGTGCGCGATGATGATCACCGTACGGCCTTTGCAGATGGCCTGCATGTTCTGCTGGATGATGCGCTCGGACTCATAGTCCAGCGCACTGGTGGCTTCGTCGAAGATCAGGATGCGCGGGTTGCCGATCAGCGCGCGGGCGATGGCGATGCGTTGGCGTTGGCCGCCGGACAGCGAGGCGCCATGTTCACCGACCACGGTGTCGTAGCCTTCCGGCAGCTCCAGGATGAATTCGTGAGCACCGGCCATCTTGGCTGCCTGCATCACGGCTTCGATGGGCGTGCCCGGGTCAACCAGGGCAATGTTCTCGCGAATGCTGCGGGCGAAGAGCATGTTGTCCTGTAGCACCACGCCGATCTGCCGGCGCAGCGAAGAAACATCAGCTAGGGCCAGGTCCATACCGTCGACAAGCACGCGGCCGCGCTCGGGGGTGTAGAGACGCTGTAGCAAACGGGTCAATGTACTTTTGCCAGAACCGGAGCGCCCTACTACGCCAATTACTTCACCCGCCTGGATGGTCAGGCTGATACCGCGCAGCACTTCCGAGCCATCTGGGCGATAGCGGAAGTGCACTTGGTCGAATTCGACATCGCCGCGTAGTGGCGGCAAAGCGCTGCGCGAATCTTGTGAAAGTTCAGTGCGGGTATTGAGAATATCGCCCAAGCGCTGCACTGAAACGCCGGTCTGCTGGAAGTTGGTCCACAGCTGAGCTAGACGCATGATCGGCTGCGATACTCGGCCAGCAAGCATGTTAAACGCGATCAACTGACCAACACTCAGATCACCCTCAACCACCAAACGCGCGCCCAGCCACAGGGTGGTGACAGTTACCAATTTACCAATAAAGCCGACGCTTTCATTGGCAATGGTCGAAAGGGTTTGAGTCTTGAAGCTGGCGGCCACATAGCCAGCCAGTTGGTTATCCCACTTGCGGTTGATCTGCGGCTCCACCGCCATCGACTTGAGGGTGTCGATGCCGTTTATGGTCTCTACCAGAAACGCCTGATTCTCTGCACCACGGGAAAAGCTCTCGTTTAGGCGCGCCCGCAATACCGGGGTGATCAGCAGGGACACAATGAAGTACAGCGGCAGCGACAAAATCACCACCAGGGTCAGCCAGCCGCTGTACATAAACATCACAGCGATAAACACCACCGAGAACAGCACATCCAGAATCAGGGTGATGCTGTTGCCGGTGAGGAAGCTGCGGATGTTTTCCAGCTCGCGTACGCGTGCAACCGAGTCGCCGACCCGCCTTGCCTGGAAGTAGGCCAACGGCAGGGTCACCAGATGGCGGAACAAACGAGAGCCCAGTTCCACATCGATGCGGCTGGCCGTGTGGGCAAACACATAACTGCGCAAGCCACTGAGCAGCGTCTCGAAGATCATGATGCCGAGCAGGCCGATGGCGATCACATCCAACGTAGTCAGACCGCGGTGCACCAGCACCTTGTCCATCACCACCTGGAAGAACAGCGGCGTGAGCAAGGCGAAAATATTGAGCACAAACGACACCAGCAGCACTTCGCCGAGCAGCTTGCGGTACTTAACAATGGCGGGGATAAACCAACTGAAATCGAAACGCGCCAGGTCGCCAGCCAATGAAGCTTCGGAGCGGATCAGGATCAACTCGCCAGTCCAGCGCGCTTCCAGCTCTTCGAGACTAAGCACTTCCGGGCGCTGGGCCTGAGGGTCATGGATCAGTGCTTTGCCGTCATCCAAACGGGCGATGATAAAGAAGCGCCCATCGCTGTCAGTGGCAATTGCCGGAAGAGGTGTATGACTCAGACGGGAAAGAGAGCTGCGTGCAGACTTGGCTTTGAGACCCAACTTCTTAGACGCCAACAGCATTTCGGCGCGGCCAAACAGGCGGCCGTCTTCGGCGTA
>NZ_LR733255.1:0-4705 GCF_902506475.1 Pseudomonas sp. 8BK
TGTCCACGCCATCACCTAGGTTGAACACATAGGTATCGGCGTAATAACTGCCGACGAGCGTGTCATCACCGGTACCGCCCGACAGCAGATTGCCCGCGGACGAAAGGTTTACCTTCAGCGTGTCGTTCCCTGCACCGCCAAAGAGCGTATTACTGCCGGTACCGCCATTTAAGGCGTCATCACCCGCTCCCGCGAAGAATGTGTCAGCTCCTGCCCCCCCTTTGAAACTATCGCTGTTATGGGTGCCGAATCGCACACTTTCATCTTCATCGGGTAATGGAAGCAAAGAAACTTGACGATAGAACTCCACGGCATCAGCCTCACTTAATGAGGTCAACATACGGTCAGTAAAACTGCCCCAATTGAGCATGTCCTTGCCCGTAAACTTCATGTAACTCATAAAGTCTGCTATATCCAGCATGGTCTCTGCAGGGTTCTGCTCGGCGTTTTGCAGGAATAGTTGCTGAGTGGCTGAGAAATCCAAAACAGGTTCGGCATTACTAAACACCAACCCAATAACATCGAGATAAGGTTTCAGATGAGCCTGTACAACCAACCCCCTATATAAAGAATGTAGTAGACTTTCGTAGGACTTATTCAACAACTCAGCCTGACCGGCATTGATACTAATATCTTCCTCGGTCAGCACAACTTCTCGGCCACCGGCAGACATCGATCTCGATCGAGTATTTGCCCCAGAGGAAAGAGAAAAAGCGACTAAAGCATCGCCACCAGAATCAGTGGATGATTCGTCACGCGAAAAATTGAAGAAATTCTGCGCATTAAATATTTCTAAAATCTTAACACGCTCCAGCAACTGCTGTTTTTCGAGTTGTTCTGCCGTCGGCCCAGTATCTTCTTTAGCCGAGCCTATCTCAGCCTGACTGCCGCTACTGCTAGCTCCGCTGCCAATTCCATCGGTTGTGGCACGCTCCCAAGAATAAGCAAAACTGACCTCGACAATATCGTTACCCAGATCACCAATACGCTGATCCCAGGTACGATAGTCCGCAGTCGCAGCCCAAGTACGTAGAAGCGTATCAAGCATACCAACCTGATCCGGTCGACTGGCTTGATTATACTGGCTCAACTGCGACTGAAGCTGGCTACTAAGCATCGCGGCTTCTCGCAAGTCACGCACAGCACCGGAGCCTTTCATATCAGACAAGGCCTTAACGCTATCGCTAAGGGCAATGGTATCGGTGTGCTCGCGGTAGAACGGGTTAGTCGCTAGATCCAGGTTAGCGGCCAGGCTCTGGTTGCCGTTAACCGAACCCTCACTGCCATCGCCACGTACAAAAGTGCCCACAGCACTGATCAAGTTGCCGTTGGAGTTTTGGTTAGTGGCGGTGGAGCCCAAGTTGACGGCGGTAATATCGTGCTCGGCCAGGCTTTTCAGCTCATTGGCTTGGGCGACACCATCCTGGTTTAGATCCTGCCAAACGCGGACATTGGCGAACTGCTCATCCTGGGCGTCGAATACGCCATCAGCATTGCCATCCAAATCACCCAAGGCATCAAAGCCGTTACTCGCTTTCTGGCCATTGACCTTGACGGTGTCGACTCCAAACAGCTCATTACCGTTATCGATAGCGCCGTTGCCGTTGCGGTCCCACACCAGAAAACCGTCGTCCCCCTTGACCCAACCGGTACCGGTTTTTAGGCCATCGCCATCAAAGTCGAAGGTAATACCGGAATTAGCGCCGACAGTTTCGATACCATCGCCGTCGAGGTCGAGGGCGAGGGGGTCGCGGCGTTGGACAAAATTGAGAGCCGATCTGTAAGTCTCATTCTGAAATGATGGAATAGTGCAACTTGTACCTGTATCTACGTAAGGTTTTAGTAAGCGTTTGGCATCCTCAAGGCGATCGTTCCACTTATCTAGCTCGTCTTGCAAGGGATCATCAGGCTCTAAAAAAGGTCCTTCTGGAAAATCATTATAACTACCCTCTCTTCCATCCAAGTAGTTCCCAAAATTCGTTAAATCAATCATAGCTCTCAATACAGAATTTTGGAACTTAATTGCATCCTCAGTAGGGAATTGACCCTCCGTATATTTAGTGAGCCACAAACCTGCACCAAGAATCTCCCCTACAACCCCACTCCCATGCGTATCATTAAGATATGCAAGGGTTTCATTCATAACTCTCTCAGTAACCCCTGGATCATTATAATTTTTTAAATTATCGATTTGGGAGTGCAAATAGTCCGTCGTAGCCTTAGCATCCTCCATCCCTTTTTTTATATCAAGCAAGCTTGTAGCAGGCATCCCTAACTCCCAATTTTACAGATCAATAACTAAGCTTGTTGCGCTCTTGAATATATGCACCTGCAGAAGAGTATTCTCCCACCGCATAAGCCATAACGCGCGAGACAACAACCACATATTCATGAAATAGCTCTGGGCGCTCTTTAGCCAATTTCGCACATGACTGAGTCCTCAAGTCATAAAGAACCCCGCCATCTGTTCTTATTTTATTAACAGTAGCGACTGCCTCAGGCACAACATCAAAAAACGCACCCACAGAGAACATCTTAATTTTATAAAGCAGAACACTAGATTCTATACTTATTGGACAATCAGCCCCCTTCACTATTTTTTTTCTTGCCGTTTCAATCAGCTTCAGTCCCGACTCAAGCTCACCAACTCCAAATAGAATATTTGCGGCTGACAGCGTATTCAACATGCATGCATAAGTAGCATCTTCACATCTGCTACCTGACACATATCCAGCCACTGCGCTATCATCAGAAACACCTGGCTGTAGAGTCATGAGATTTACTATCTCCTCATGAACGAGCCCCCCCCCCACCGTATTAAAGTAATGGACAGGCCACATATCTCTCACCAACCATAAACTATCTTTTTTCCCAAAAAATGAAACACACAATGCAAACACAAAAAACACAAAAAACACAAAAAACATTGAAAACAATATCTTTTTCATTAATCAAACCCCAGCTCAAAAAACCTAGCCAAATATTACCTTGCTTAAAACGAAAATCCTCCAATCAAAAAAAACCCTAACGCTCCCCAAGACTTTCATTTTTATATTCTTTTAGCGGACTCAAGAAGTAATCGATCACCTTGCGCTTATCCGTCTTCACTTCCGCCCTTACTGCCATACCCGGTGACAACGAAATCAGGTTCTCACCCACTTGAATCGTGTTCTTCTTAAGTTGTATCCGCGCGCTGTACACCAATCCGAGGCGCTCATCTTCGATTGCATCGTTGGAGATGCTTTGTACGACGCCGTCTACCACGCCGTACTTGGTGAAGCTGAAGGTCTCGACTTTGATCTCGACGGTTTGCCCTGGTCTTACAAAGCCGATGTCTTTGTTCTCCAGCATCGCTTCCACTTCCACTGGCTGGTCGCTGGGGACGATGACCATCAACGGTTGAGCCTCGGTAACTACGCCGCCGTTGGTATGAATGGCCAATTGCTGCACGGTGCCATCTACGGGAGCGGTGAGGCGCCTTAAGCTGTCTCGCTGCTGGGCCTTTTTTAGCTCTTGGGTAAGTGCTGCGGCGCGCTGTTCGGATTCGTGTTGCAGGTCAAGCATGGCGCGGCGGGTTTGCGCAATCACACTGTTTTGTTGGCTTTGTGCGGCCTTTTTCGCGGCACTGAGTTCGCGTACGCGGGATTGCTGGGTGCCCAGCTCGCGTTCTTGGTCGAGGAGGATTTGCTGCTTTTCCAGGTAGGCATGTTTGGCGACAAACTGTTTATCGAGCAGACGCTTGTAGTCGGCAGTCAGTTCGCGGGTAATCGGCAGGCTCTGTTGCAACGAGGCCACTGTGCTTTGTGCAGCCTGGATCTCGGCGCTGCGTTGTTCGATGGCCGCGGCGCTTTGCTCCAGAGTGCTTTGCAGCTCTAGGTATTGACCTTGCAGCCAGCGCTGCGCCGCTAATTGCTGCTCTGCACTGGCATGGGGAATCAGTTGCGCCAAGCTGGCCGGCGCCGCGCTGGTCTGAATCGCCTCAAGCAGGGCTGTTGCGCGAGCGCTGTCGACTTGAGCTGCGAGTAGGTCGCTGTTCAGGCGCTCGATATCGGCACCGGTCATGCTGGTGTCCAGTTCAATCAGCAGATCACCGACTTTGACCTGTTGCCCGTCGTACACGTGAATGGCTTTGACCACAGCCACTTCACTGGGCTGGATAACCTTGCTTTTGCCGCTGGGCACGATCTTGCCACTAGCGGTGGCCACCACATCAATTTCGCCCACACAGGCCCACAGCAGGGTCAGGGCGGCAAAGGTCATGATGATCCATTGGGTATAGCGTGGCGCGGGATGCACCGGTTGTTCCTGCAAGGCCAAGGCCGCCGGCAGGAATTGCACCTCGTGGTTTAACCGCGCTGGTGCATCCATGGCTTTACGGTTTTGCCAAGAGTGTCGCCAGGCCTGACGGTAGCGATTCATCAAGTCGCGTTTGGCGCTCATGCGGCACCGCCGTGTTGTAGGCGGTGTAGGCGCGAGTAGTGGCCAGCTTGATGAGTCAGCAGTTCGGTATGGCTACCCTGCTCGACGATCTGGCCGCGATCCATTACTAGGATGCGGTTGGCGTCGCGTACGGCAGATAGGCGGTGCGCGATGATGATCACCGTACGGCCTTTGCAGATGGCCTGCATGTTCTGCTGGATGATGCGCTCGGACTCATAGTCCAGCGCACTGGTGGCTTCGTCGAAGATCAGGATGCGCGGGTTGC
>NZ_LR733258.1:0-1246 GCF_902506475.1 Pseudomonas sp. 8BK
TGTTGTGGTCAACGAATTCTGGACACTGGTTTAGGTTTATCCGGCCAGTGATTCGGCTTCCACTGGCGTTTTGTACCCGTTGTAGCTGTGTGGCCGTTGATGGTTGTAGTAGTCCGTCAGGTAACGCAGTACATCCGCCTCAGCCTGACCCTGGTTGGTATAGCCTTGCTCTGGCATCCACTCTGTTTTCAGGCTTCTGAAAAAGCGCTCCATCGGTGCGTTGTCCCAGCAGTTGCCACGCCGGCTCATGCTCTGCTTGATCCGGTAGCGCCACAGCATTTGGCGGAACTCGATGCTGGTGTAATGGCTGCCTTGGTCAGAGTGAAACATCAGCTGCTGCGGACAACCACGGGACTCAAAAGCCACGCGCAAAGCGCGCGTCGTAAGGTGCGAGTCCGGTCGATTGGAGAGTGCCCAGCCCACGATGCGGCGCGCATACAAATCCATAACCGCCGCCAGGTAAATCCAGCGATTACCCGCCCAGATGTAGGTCACGTCGCCGCACCACACTTGGTTGGGGCCGCTCACTGTGAACTGCCGATCCAGCTCATTCGCTGCGATAGCATTTTCACCATCAGCTCGACGATAACGATGCTTGCGCGATTGCGAACTGAACAGCCGGGCCTCTTTCATAAGGCGTCCGGCCAGAAAACGCCCCACCGCGACACCCTGTATCCGCAGCGCCGCTGACAATGTTCTGGCTCCAGCTGAGCCGCGACTCTGTAGATGAAATTCAGTGGCCAACTGGCGTAATGCAATCCGCCGATGATCTACCCGGCGGCGTCGCTTGCAGGCGTCGTAGACACTGCTGCGATGTACGCCAAATACGCGGCACAGCTCGGCTCGTGGATATCGCTCGCCCAATGCCTCGATCAGGCTTATTGATCGAGGGAGTCCGACATTAAGAGAGCGGTAGCCTTTTTTAGGATCTCTTTCTCCCGCTCTAAACGCCGAACCTGGGCCTCAAGGTCTTGTATGCGTTTCTGCTCGGGAGTCATGGCCTTACTGCGCGGCGGGGTTGTGCCACCACGCTCACTGCGCAGTTGCTCTACCCATCGGCGCAATGCCGTCGGGCCTACCCCCATCGACTTGCAGGCTTCGGGAATTGAATAGCCTTGATCCAAAACCAGGCCTGCTGCTTCGAGTTTGAAATCTGTACTGAATGATCTTCTGGTCACGTAAACACCTCATTGCTGGGCGAAGCTTAACGCCCTATCGGGGTGTCCAGAATCATTGAGCCACAACA
>NZ_LR733257.1:0-1150 GCF_902506475.1 Pseudomonas sp. 8BK
TGTTGTGGCTCAATGATTCTGGACACCCCGATAGGGCGTTAAGCTTCGCCCAGCCATGAGGTGTTTGTGTGACCAGAAGATCATTCAGTACAGATTTCAAACTCGAAGCAGCCGGTTTGGTGTTGGATCAGGGGTATTCCATTCCTGAGGCCTGCAAGTCGATGGGTGTAGCATTACGTCGATGGGTAGAGCAACTGCGCAGTGAGCGTGGCGGCACAACCCCGCCGCGCAGCAAGGCCATGACTCCCGAGCAGAAACGCATACAAGACCTTGAGGCCCAGGTTAGGCGTTTGGAGCGGGAGAAAGAGATCCTAAAAAAGGCTACCGCTCTCTTAATGTCGGACTCCCTCGATCAGTAAGCCTGATCGAGGCATTGGGCGAGCGGTATCCACGAGCCGAGCTGTGCCGTGTATTTGG
Source organism: Pseudomonas sp. 8BK (assembly GCF_902506475.1). Classification (NCBI taxonomy): domain Bacteria; kingdom Pseudomonadati; phylum Pseudomonadota; class Gammaproteobacteria; order Pseudomonadales; family Pseudomonadaceae; genus Pseudomonas; species Pseudomonas sp. 8BK. The sequence goes on from NZ_LR733257.1 coordinate 418, forward strand.
CGTAAACCGCAGCAGTGTTTACTACGCCTGCACGCGACGCCGTCGGATAGATCATCGGCGGGCTGCTCTGCGTCAGCTGGCCACTGAGCTTCATCTACAAAGTCGAGGCTCAGCTGGGGCGAGAACATTGTCAGCGGCGCTGCGAATACAGGGTGTTGCTGTGGGTCGTTTCCTTGCCGGACGCCTGATGAAAGAGGCTCGGTTGTGCAGTTCGCAATCGCGTAAGCATCGTTATCGGCGAGCTGATGGTGAAAACGCTATCGCGGCGAATGAGCTGGGTCGGCAGTTCACAGTGAGCGGGCCCAACCAAGTGTGGTGCGGCGACGTGACCTACATCTGGGCGGGCAATCGCTGGATCTACCTGGCGGCGGTGATGGATTTGTATGCGCGCCGCATCGTGGGCTGGGCGTTGTCCAATCGACCAGACTCACAACTTACGACGCGCGCTTTGCGCGTGGCTTTTGAGTCCCGTGGTTGCCCGCAGCAACTGATGTTTCATTCTGACCAAGGCAGCCATTACACCAGCATCGAGTTCCGCCAGATGCTGTGGCGTTACCGGATCAAGCAGAGCATGAGCCGCCGTGGAAATTGCTGGGACAACGCCCCAATGGAGCGTTTCTTCAGAAGCCTGAAAACGGAGTGGATGCCAGAGCATGGCTATACCAGCCAAGGACAAGCTGAGGCTGATGTGCTGCGTTACCTGACGGATTACTACAACCATCAGCGGCCACAC
>NZ_LR733260.1:0-11571 GCF_902506475.1 Pseudomonas sp. 8BK
GCAACCCGCGCATCCTGATCTTCGACGAAGCCACCAGTGCGCTGGACTATGAGTCCGAGCGCATCATCCAGCAGAACATGCAGGCCATCTGCAAAGGCCGTACGGTGATCATCATCGCGCACCGCCTTTCTGCCGTACGCGACGCCAACCGCATCCTAGTAATGGATCGCGGCCAGATCGTCGAGCAGGGTAGCCATACCGAACTGCTGACTCATCAAGCTGGCCACTACTCGCGTCTACACCGCCTACAACACGGCGGTGCCGCATGAGCGCCAAACGCGATCTGATCAACCGCTACCGTCAGGCCTGGCGACACTCCTGGCAAAACCGCAAAGCCATGGATGCACCAGCGCGGTTAAACCACGAGGTGCAATTCTTGCCGGCTGCTTTGGCCTTGCAGGAACAACCGGTGCATCCAGCGCCACGCTATACCCAATGGATCATCATGACCTTTGCCGCCCTGACCCTGCTGTGGGCCTGCGTGGGCGAAATCGATGTGGTGGCCACCGCCAGTGGCAAGGTCGTTCCGAGCGGTAAGAGTAAAATCATCCAGCCCAGTGAAGTGGCGGTGGTCAAAGCCATTCACGTGTACGACGGGCAACAGGTCAAAGTCGGTGACCTACTGATTGAGCTAGACACCAGCATGACCGGTGCCGATATCGAGCGTCTGAACAGCGACCTGCTTGCCGCCCAAGTCGACAGCGCTCGTGCAACTGCCATGCTGGAGGCGATTCAAACCAACGAGCCCCCTACCAGCCTGGCGCAACTGATTCCCCATGCGAGTGCCGAGCAGCAATTAGCGGCGCAACGTTGGCTGCAAGGGCAGTACTTGGAGCTGCAAAGCACTCTGGAGCAAAGCGCGGCCGCTATCGAACAGCGCAGTGCCGAAATGCAGGCTGCGCAGAGCACGGTGGCCTCACTGCAACAAAGCTTGCCGATCACACGCGAACTGGCAGCCGACTACAAGCGTCTGCTTGAGCGGCAGTTTGTCGCCAAACACGCCTATCTGGAAAAGGAGCAGGTCCGCCTCAATCAGGAGCGCGAATTGAGTATCCAGCAATCGCGTGTTCGCGAACTCAGTGCGGCGAAAAAGGCAGCGCAGAGCCAGCAAAACAGTGTGATCGCACAGACCCGTCGGGCCATGCTTGATCTGCAACATGAATCCGAGCAACGCGCTGCTGCACTGACTCAGGAACTGAAAAAGGCCCAGCAGCGCGACAGTTTGATGCGCCTGACTGCGCCGGTAGATGGCACCGTGCAGCAACTGGCCATTCACACCAACGGTGGGGTGGTCACTGAAGCCCAGCCGCTGATGGTCATCGTCCCCAGTGATCAGCCGGTGGAAGTGGAAGCCATGCTGGAAAACAAAGACATTGGCTTTGTGAGGCCAGGGCAAACCGTCGAGATCAAAGTTGAGACATTCAACTTCACCAAGTACGGCGTAATTGATGGCGTGGTGCAAAGCATCTCCAATGATGCCATTGAAGATGAACGCTTGGGGCTGGTGTACAGCGCGCGGATACAGTTGAAGAAGAACACGATTCAAGTGGGTGAGAGCCTGATTGCGTTGTCACCGGGCATGGCAGTAAAGGCAGAAGTGAAGACGGATAAGCGGAAGGTGATTGATTACTTTCTCAGCCCACTGCAACAGCACACTGCTGAAAGTTTAAGTGAACGATAGGGGGCTGAGTGTTAAGGTTTATTTATATGAATATAGTTAGCTAGATAATACACAAGGACACCTGGTGATAACTTGTTGTTTTGCTATTAAGATAAATAGGCTGCTCTTGCTGTTTTATTTGGCGGCCTCTGGGTAGCCGAATTTCGAGCAGGTGCTGGATTTTTTGGAAATGACTTCAGCTTATAACTTACCTTCTATTTGTCTAAGTTATCTGCTTGTGAGGGGGATAATAAGTATGTGTGCTGTTTTTTTCAGAAAACCATTAATAAAGGTGGTGCTTATGGCTGTTACAGTTTCGGTGGGGGCTTCTGCAATTGCTGGTGACTTCATTGGCTCACTGCGTGAGCTCTCTGGAGTTGCGGGTGAGGAAAGAAGAGTTCCATACGAATTCTTGAGTAAATATTTTATGCTGGGCAATTCAGTACAGCATGCTGACGAATTCTTCAGGGGCAATGAGCTTAAGGTTAATAAGATTGATAAGAGTTTGTGCGATGCAAGTAGTGAGTATGCTCTGCACTCATCTGTACTTATGCACAAAAGCGTGACCGGCAGTCGCAGTGCGGATATTTATGTATGCATATCTCAGGGAGTGGTGGTCGGTTTCTTTGGTTACTTTAAAAACATCGGATTATAAATGGAGGTGACGTCACATGGAAAAAATAGAAGTTCGCTACACCTACCTTGGAGAGGTGGCTGGCAGCTCTTACTATCATAAATATATTGTCTACACTGATTCGAATGGTAAGCAGTGGGGCGCCCGCGGCGGGCCAAGTGAAAGCCCTACAGGCGGAGCAGAGGCGTCTACTAAGGCGGAGCGTGACGGTATTATTCCCGGAGCCGATAGTGGATCTCCGTACGGAGATATCAATACTGAACATGGCGAATATGTTCCTGGTACCGAATCAGAGCCAGGGTTTTCAGATTATGATCATGAAGGTGATGATCCATCTGAAGTGATTGCAGAGGGTGATGATCTTTCAAAAGAGTGGGGAGATATTAAAGACGCTATTACTCAGGTACAAGCGGAGGGGCACCCTTATCGTCCGCTATCAAGCAACTCAAACAGCACTGTTGATGAGGCATTAAAGCGTTCTAATTTGCCAGAACCCACCATGGATGGGTATGGTGACAATTGGTCGCCTGGATCTGGTAATGATTTAGATAGGGGGTACATTGATACTGGAACCTCATGCATGGAGGATACATTATCCAACCGTCTGTATCAATTAGCGCAAGATTTCATTCAGAGGTATGATCCACTTGCTTTAGATATAGATGGAGATGGTGTAGAGACTGTTTCATCGGATGCAGGTGTAACTTTCGACTTTGATGGTGATGGTTTAAAAACTGGCACCGGCTGGGTGAAGGGTGATGATGGGCTATTAGTCCTCGATCGTAACGGAAATAGTGTAATCGATAGCGGTACTGAGCTCTTCGGGGTAGATACTATTAAGTCTAACGGCCAAAAGGCCAAAGATGGTTTCGATGCCCTGCGTGATCTAGACAGCAATGTCGATGGTGTGTTCGACGCGCAAGATGCCGAATTTGCCAATGTGCGTATTTGGCAGGATCTTAATCAGGATGGTGTATCGCAAGCGCACGAGCTCAAAAGTCTGACCGAACATAATATTGTTGCTGTCAATCTAGATTCAACCAAAACTAACCAAGGCTCCAACGGCAATTTGATCAGCGCTGTAGGTACCTTTGTACGTGGAGATGGTAGCGAGAGTTTGGTTAATGGCAACTTAAGTCAAGCCGCCAACCTAGATCTAGCGTCTAATCCGTTTTATCGCCAGTTTACTGATCGTATTGCGTTGGACTCTGTCGCAAAAGGTCTCCCGGGTATGCAAGGTTCGGGGGCCGTACGTGATTTACGCGAAGCCAGCATGCTCAACCCTGAACTTAAGGGAGCGCTTGCTCAATATGCTTCGGCGCAGACTCGCCAGGAGCAGCTGGGGTTATTGGATCGTGTTCTTGCCGAGTGGGCTGAAAGCTCCGGCTATCGAACCTTCGATCAGCGTGTTTCGGCGTTGAGCAGTGATTCGGTACGCTTTGTTTTTTCCTATTCGTGGGAAAAACCGCAAGGCATTGATTTGGCCACAGGTTCGACTGGGGGCAGCGGTAGTGGATCGGGCTCGATTCCTGTTGGCGAGGGGCAGAACACTGGCCCCACGGCAGCTCAGCTTGAGCAGAAGGCGTTGCTTGAAAAAATCAAGATTCTTGAAGTATTCAACAGTCAGAACTTCTTCAACTTCAGTGCCACTGAGCGAACAGATTCCAGCGGTAAGAAAACTATTGATGCGCTGATTGGATCAGGCTCGATGCGTGGTGGTAGTGGTAGTTTCGGCGGCGGTATCGTCATGGGGACGACCACCCACTATATAACCGAAGCTCACCTTGGGGTGAACACGACTCAGGCTCAGTTCCTGAATAACGCTTACGAGGCTCTGCGCGAGTCGGTGTACCAAGGGCTTTTGTTGCAGACACGATTGCAGCCTTATGTGGCTGAAATTGATTTGAGTTTGTCTGCAGATGGCATAACGCTGGATTACAGCGGTGTTACCCAGTTGCTCGAACAGACCCACCAAAGTAACGCGATCAAGGCCAGTGTCGATCTGTTTGAATTGATCAAGGCGGTCAAAGGCCCTCTGGATCAATGGTCTGCGACCTTGGGCACCTGGGTGTCGCAACTTGATGCCGCTCAGCAGCAAGCTTTTAAACAACAACTGGGTGGCGCGAGCATTATTGTCTCGGGCGGTGTTGCTGCGGATTCTCTCTCTGCAGGTAGCGGTTCTGACTTTGTCTTTGGCAAAGATGGCAACGATACCCTCCAGGGCAATCAGGGTAATGACTACCTCGATGGCGGTGTGGGGAATGACTACCTGTACGGTGGTGACGGCGCAGATATCCTGTTTGGAGGTGGGGAGGATGATCAGCTGTATGGCGGTGCCGGCAAAGACATCCTTAGCGGTGGCACGGGTAATGATCACCTAGATGGTGGTGAGGGATCAGACACCTACCTGTTTGGCATTGGCTCAGGCAACGACACGATTGGCAGTTACGACCGATCGGTTGGACGCTTTGATATCGTTCTATTGAGCGAAGGGTTGGGCAAGGAAGATGTTCAGCTTTCTCGCCAGGGCAACGACCTTGTGATCAAGTTGAAGAGCCATAGCGATACACTGCGGGTTAGTCACTTTTTCAACCAAGATGCTGCTGGCGGTTATCAGATCGATCAGATCCAGTTTGCTGGTGGGCAGTCCTGGTCATTGGAAGAGATCAAACACATCGTTATGCAGCCTGCCGAAGGGTTGACTCAGTTGCACGGCTATGAATCTGCCGATGTGATTCAGGGCTCTGATATTGGTGAGTTCATCAACGGCTATGGCGGCAATGACACGCTTGCTGGCGGCGGTGGCGATGACCGTCTCGACGGTGGTGCGGGTAACGATGTTCTGGATGGCGGTACTGGTAACGATCATCTGTCTGGTGGCGCGGGTGCCGATACCTATCTGTTCGGGCCAGGTTCCGGGCACGATGTAGTGAATAACTACGACACCTCTGCAGGGCGGCTTGACCGCATTCTGCTCGCGACGGGTTTGACGCCTCAGGATGTAACGTTGCGTCGTTCGGGCGGTGATTTGGTATTGCGCCTCAACAATGGCCAAGATTCGATACGTGTACAGACGTTCTTCCATCAGGATGGGGCGGGTGGATATCAGATCGACCGTATTGATTTTGCCGATGGCACGCAATGGGGCGTGGCCACCATCAAGCAGATGGTGTTGCAAGCCACGGACGGGGCCGACCAGTTGACTGGCTATGCCATGGGGGATGTGATCGACGGTGGCATCGGTGATGACAGAATCGACGGTCTAGAAGGAGACGATACCCTCGTCGGTGGAATAGGCGATGATTGGCTGAGCGGTGGAGCCGGTAACGATGTTCTTATGGGCGGTAGCGGTAATGACCACGTATATGGTGGTGTCGGTTCTGATACTTATCTATTCGGGCGCGGTGATGGCCATGATCGTATTTCCAACTACGATCTCACGGTTGGTCGTATGGACGTCATTCAGTTGGCCGAAGGTATCGCTCAGTCTGATATTCGTCTGACTCAGAGCTCTAATGGCAACTTGATACTGACCATTCGTGACACGGGTGATACGGTTTCTGTTGACAGTTTTTTTGCAAATGATGCGACAACTGGATACACAATCGATCGTATTTCATTCGCTGATGGCAGCTTCTGGGATCTTGAGCAAATCAAGCAGCAAGTCCTGCAGCCCACAGATGGGGCGGACACCTTATACGGCTATGCGACGAATGATCTGATCAATGGTGGTGCCGGCAACGACACCCTGATTGGTAATCAGGGTAACGATCATTTGTCTGGCGGCGAGGGCAATGATCGCCTGGAGGGTGGTGAGGGCAATGACACTCTGGATGGCGGTGCGGGTAATGACTACCTGACCGGTGGGGAAGGTTCGGATACCTACGTCTTTGGTCGCGGTTACGGGCAGGATGTGGTCAATAACTTTGATCGTTCTCCTGGCTCCGAGGACGTTATCCAACTTGCCGCTGACGTTTTACCTGCCGATGTTCGCCTGACTCGTCTGCAGAACAAGCTCATCCTGAGCATTCAAGGTAGTGAAGACACACTGACTGTTGAGCACTTTTTTGAAAGTGACGCTACGGACGGTTATCAGGTTGATCGAGTTGTTTTCGCCGATGGGACTTCCTGGAATGTCGAGACGATCAAACAGCTTGTACAAGTCGGTACTGATGGGGTTGATAACCTCTATGGCTATGCCACAGACGACGTGCTTCAGGGGCTGGCAGGTAATGACCTGATCCACGGCAATGCTGGGGATGATCACTTATCTGGTGGTGACGGCAACGACACTCTGTATGGCGACGATGGGAAAGATACATTGCTGGGAGGCAGTGGCGAGGATTTCCTGTCTGGTGGCCGTGGTGAAAACTTGCTGGATGGCGGTGCTGGTAATGATCGCTATTGGGGGGGGGAGACTGACACGTACGTCTTGCGCCAGGGTAGTGATCACGACCGGGTGAGTAGCTTGCCGGCTGAAGCTACCATCCAGATTGAAGGTTACAACCTTGAGCAACTGTTGCTGCGCCGTAGTGGTGACAATCTAATCGTCTCGTTCCTAGATAACAGTCAGGATACGTTGAAGATCGAAGGTTTCTTTGACGGCAGCACTCCTCGCCGTGGGCTGACTCTGAAGGACGCGCTAGGTAATCTGGAAGTGCTTAGTCCTCAAGAACTCAATGCCCGATCGCTGGTTGGCTCGACAGACGACGACCATATTCAGGCGAACGATCTGGATAACACCATCTCGGCTGGCGATGGTGCTGACCACATAGAGGGCTTCGCTGGCGATGACCTGCTTGATGGTGGCACTGGTGATGATTTGCTTCAGGGTGGCCTGGGCAATGACACCTTGATTGGCGGCGCCGGCAATGATCAATTACAAGGCGGTCAGGATGATGATCTTTACCAATTCGCTGCTGGTAGCGGTATTGATCTGATTCAGGACGAAAGCGGTAACGACAGCCTGCAATTCACTGATGCAGTTCCTGCAGATGTCGTTTTGCGCCGTGATGAGTTTGACTTGGTAATTACCCGCACTGTCACCGGTGACCAGATCCGGATCAAGGATCAGTTCTCCTATCAGGCAGGCTCACACGGCAAAACCCCGATCGAGGCAATGCTCTTCGCCGATGGTACGTCTTGGGATATTGATCAGATCAAGCAAATGGCGTTGGCAGGTACTGATACCGCAGATGAGATTTTTGGCCACCCCGACGACGACCTTATTCACGCTGGTGGGGGGGACGACATCGTTCATGGTCAGGAAGGCAATGATGAGATTCACACCGGCGAGGGTAATGACACCCTAAACGGTGGTGATGGTGACGACACGCTTCACGGCGATGCTGGCAATGACCTGCTCAACGGCGAATGGGGTGATGACCATCTTCACGGTGGGGAAGGTAACGACACTCTAAACGGTGGCGGGGGTAACGATCATCTCTATGGTGATACAGGTGATGATCATCTCTACGGTGGTGGGTTACTCGACGGCGGCGCGGGTAATGATTATCTGGAAGGTAGCGGCCTGCTGGTCGGTGGTGAAGGTAACGACACCTTAAAAGGCCAAGGCTTCGACACCCTGCAGGGCGCCGCTGGCGACGATCTGATCGAGGCATACAGCAATGCCTGGAATCAGGGCACTAATACCATCGAGGGTGGTACTGGTAACGACACCATCTACGGCTCGTTCGGTGAAGATACCTATGTCTTCAACTTGGGCGATGGCAAGGACCTACTGATCGAACGTCGTGCAAACGAAGCCTTCAGTAACGTTGAGCCGACTGCCGATACCCTGAGCTTCGGTGAAGGTATTGCCGCCAGCGATTTGAGCTTCCACCGTCGTGGTCTGGACATGATTATCGAGCATGCCAACGGCACTGACTCGATCACTGTGCAGAACTGGTTCAAGGAGCCTAATGATCACTTCAAGCTTGAGCACTTCGTGTTCGCCGATGGCAGCGAGTTGAGCCAAGCCGAAGTCGAAGGGCAAGTGATCTGGCACGGTACCGATGTTGCTGACAGCTTTATCGGTTACCGCGACCTCAACGACAGCATGCGTCTTGGCGCAGGCGACGATAAGGCCTGGGGCCGCGCCGGTGATGACGTGATCCACGGCGAGGGTGGTAACGACTACCTGGACGGTGAGGCTGGTGACGACACTGTCTATGGTGGTGCTGGAAACGACCAGTTGATGGGCGGTGTTGGCAGTGACCAGCTATTCGGCGGCACTGGCGACGACAAGTACGTCTACAAGTTGGGCGATGGTGTCGACACCATCGACAATACTGGTGGCGGCAATGACGGCGTGTTCTTCAGCGGTGGTATCGATGAAGAGCGTCTGACGTTTACCCGCGATGGTGATGACTTGTTGATCCTGGTAGATGGCGATGCAGAGCAGTCTGTGCGCGTATTGGGGCACTTTCTGGGCGGCGACAAGGCCATCAGCTATGTTCAGCCCGATGGCGGCTTCCTGATCAACGCTACACGTATTGCCCAGATCGTTGCAGCCGGCAACGTGCCTGGCGGCTTCGACACCCTCGTAGAAGGTACTGCTGCAGGCGAGCAACTGGCCGGCGGCCAAGAGCGTGATCTGGTGCGTGGTCTCGCGGGTAACGACACTCTGTTTGGTATGGGCGGCAACGACCAGATTGAAGGTGGTGACGGCAATGATTACCTGTCCGGTGGCAACGGTTCGCAGAGCGGTTCGGGTGATGACATCCTGATCGGCGGCATTGGCAACGACGTGCTCGATGGTGAGGATGGCGATGACCAACTAACCGGCGGCGCAGGTGATGATAAGTACTACTACCGCGCCAACGGTGGTGTCGATGTAATCGATAACACGGGTGGTGGCTTTGACGGTGCGTTCTTCATCGGGATCGCACGTGCTCGGTTGAGCTTCCACCGCGAGGGAGACGATCTGCTGATTCTGGTGGATGGTGATCTTGAGCAGCAGGTAAAAGTAACCGATCACTTCCTGGGCGGTGATTTCGCCATTGATTATGTTCAGCCTGATGGTGGTAGCTATATCACTACCGCTCAGATTGCCGGCCTGCTGACTGCGCTGCCTGATGGCGGCACCGGTGAGCCGGGCGATGGCGGCAATCCTGGTGATGGTGAAGAACCGGGTGACGGCGGTACCAATCCAGGCGGTGGCGACCAGCCTCCAGTTGCAGGTGTTGGCGGTGATGATGTTCTCACCGGAACCGCAGCCAATGAGGTGCTGATTGGTGGTGCCGGTAAGGACACCCTCAATGGCGGCGCAGGTAATGATCGGTTGCTGGGTGGCGTTGGTGATGACACCTATGTCTATACAGCCGGCCAGGATGTGCTTGAAGAACTGGGCGGCATCGACACTCTGCGCTTCGCCAATGGCATTACCTTCAATCAGGTAGCCTCGGGCTTGGGCAAGTCGGGTAACGACCTCGTCCTCAAGGTGAATGGCAGCACGGCCAACCAAGTGACCCTGAAAGACTTCTTCCTGGGTGGCGACAACCTGGTTGAAACCATCAGCTTCGAAACGGGCGGGCAGTTGACTGCATCGCAGATCTTTGGGGCATTTGGGCTGCCTGTACCAACAGCACCTGCTGCAGCGTTTGACAGTGTTGTGCAGGGCACCAGTGGTAACGATGCCGCACTGAATGGCACTGCTCAGCGTGACTTGCTGCAAGGCTTCAATGGCAATGATCAGCTTTCTGGCGCAGCCGGTAATGATCGCCTCGAGGGTGGCAACGGCAACGATACGCTCAACGGTGGTGCTGGTAATGACACCCTGATTGGCGGCCGTGGCGACGACACCTATGTGTTCGCTGCAGGTGGCGGTCAGGACGTTATCGATAACATCGGTGGCGGTTTCGACACGCTGCGCTTTGACGGCATCGCCTTCAATCAAGTTTCCAGTGGCCTGATGAAGAGCGGTAACGATCTGGTGCTCAAAGTTAGCGGTGGCAGCGATCAGGTCACCCTGAAGAACTGGTTCTTGGGCGGTGACCACGTCGTTGATGTGATCAGCTTTGCTTCCGGTGACCAACTGACATCTGCTCAGTTGTTCGGTGCGTTCGGTCTTGCAAATCCGGATGCAGCGGGTTCGCCTAACTACCAGGGTGTGCCAGATGAGCGTTCCTTTGGAACCATTTTGGCGGGGCAGGCCGGTGACCAGAACATCATTGGTTCGTCCGATGCTGATCTGATTGACGGTGGTGCGGGTAACGACAAGCTGCGCGGCGGCAAGGGTAATGACTACCTGCTCGGTGGCGACGGTAGTGATACCTACTACTTCGCTGCGGGTGATGGTCAGGACAGCATCAACAACTTGTCCAATACTCCGGCTGACAACGATATCCTGAGCATCGAAGGTATCACCCGTGACAACCTCTGGTTGTCGCGCCAAGGTGACAGCCTGGTGATTGACGTCCGGGGCTCGGAAGACAGCGTTACGGTGCAGGATTGGTATGCAAACTCAGCCCAGCGCCTGGATGCCGTCCAGGCAGGCGGCTCGACTTTGTACGCCAATCAGGTCGACAACCTCGTCAGTGCCATGGCCGCCTTCGGCGCGCCAGCTGGCGGGGAAATCAACTTGAGTCAGGTGCAACGTGATCAGCTCAATGCGGTCATCGCAGCAAACTGGCAGTAGTACAACGCGCTAACAAACAGCCCGCCTTAATGGCGGGCTGTTTGTTTGTGGTGCATTAGTAGCGCATTAATAGTTTAAGGAGTGCGTTCAGTTGTAGGTGGCTAGCGCTAAACAGATTCTGTGCACGCTTTTAGGCGAGTGGGATCTATTCAAGGGGTAGGTCGACTTCTGGCAGTCACGGTTGTCTGTGGATTCATACCGACTATGGCGACGATGCAGCGACAGTGCATTGCATGGGCTTCAGTCAACGGCTGTATGCTGATCCGAGTAACCGGAAGCTCAGCGCTTTTTGGCCGGTCAGTGTGGCTGAAAAATCGCGGCCTGGATTGAAGCTTGTATGACAGAGTGATGTGGGCGAATGTGTAGCCTCCACTATCGCTATGGGGGTTGTTGTTTCTGTTGCTGGCTCTGGGGTGTGGAGTAGCTGCAGCTCTTGAATTCGCGGCTTTTGAAACAAAAGCATAACAATCGATTGACCTTCGTTCGGCAGTCCCTATAATGCGCAGCTCTTCAGGCGTATGTGGCTCCTTAAACTTCTTATAAAACAAGAAGTTAGATTTAAATAAGGGGTTGCAAAGCAGCGAAAGCTGCGTAGAATGCGCCTCCTCTTCAGGTGGTAGTGTTTGAATCTGGAGAGTT
>NZ_LR733259.1:0-7500 GCF_902506475.1 Pseudomonas sp. 8BK
GCGCAAAGTAAAACCCCCGACCAGTTTCCTGATCGGGGGTTTTGGTATAGGTGCTTGACGATGACCTACTCTCACATGGGGAAACCCCACACTACCATCGGCGATGCATCGTTTCACTACTGAGTTCGGGATGGGATCAGGTGGTTCCAATGCTCTATGGTCGTCAAGCGATTCAGCTGGGATGTCGCGATTAGGCGCTATCCCGAATTGGGTATGTGATGTCTTGGTTTGTAGTCTTACAAATTTTCGGCTGTTGCAGTCTTCATAGAGACACACAAACATCAAATTGTTTGGGTGTTATATGGTCAAGCCTCACGGGCAATTAGTATTGGTTAGCTCAACGCCTCACAGCGCTTACACACCCAACCTATCAACGTCGTAGTCTTCGACGGCCCTTTAGGGAACTCAAGGTTCCAGTGAGATCTCATCTCGAGGCAAGTTTCCCGCTTAGATGCTTTCAGCGGTTATCTTTTCCGAACATAGCTACCCGGCAATGCCACTGGCGTGACAACCGGAACACCAGAGGTTCGTCCACTCCGGTCCTCTCGTACTAGGAGCAGCCCCTCTCAAATCTCAAACGTCCACGGCAGATAGGGACCGAACTGTCTCACGACGTTCTAAACCCAGCTCGCGTACCACTTTAAATGGCGAACAGCCATACCCTTGGGACCGGCTTCAGCCCCAGGATGTGATGAGCCGACATCGAGGTGCCAAACACCGCCGTCGATATGAACTCTTGGGCGGTATCAGCCTGTTATCCCCGGAGTACCTTTTATCCGTTGAGCGATGGCCCTTCCATACAGAACCACCGGATCACTAAGACCTACTTTCGTACCTGCTCGACGTGTCTGTCTCGCAGTCAAGCGCGCTTTTGCCTTTATACTCTACGACCGATTTCCGACCGGTCTGAGCGCACCTTCGTACTCCTCCGTTACTCTTTAGGAGGAGACCGCCCCAGTCAAACTACCCACCATACACTGTCCTCGATCCGGATAACGGACCAGAGTTAGAACCTCAAGGTTACCAGGGTGGTATTTCAAGGATGGCTCCACGCGAACTGGCGTCCACGCTTCAAAGCCTCCCACCTATCCTACACAAGTAAACTCAAAGTCCAGTGCAAAGCTATAGTAAAGGTTCACGGGGTCTTTCCGTCTAGCCGCGGATACACTGCATCTTCACAGCGATTTCAATTTCACTGAGTCTCGGGTGGAGACAGCGCCGCCATCGTTACGCCATTCGTGCAGGTCGGAACTTACCCGACAAGGAATTTCGCTACCTTAGGACCGTTATAGTTACGGCCGCCGTTTACCGGGGCTTCGATCAAGAGCTTCGCGTTAGCTAACCCCATCAATTAACCTTCCGGCACCGGGCAGGCGTCACACCCTATACGTCCACTTTCGTGTTTGCAGAGTGCTGTGTTTTTAATAAACAGTCGCAGCGGCCTGGTATCTTCGACCGGCATGGGCTTACGTAGTAAATACTTCACCCTCACCGGCGCACCTTCTCCCGAAGTTACGGTGCCATTTTGCCTAGTTCCTTCACCCGAGTTCTCTCAAGCGCCTTGGTATTCTCTACCTAACCACCTGTGTCGGTTTGGGGTACGGTTCCTAATTACCTGAAGCTTAGAAGCTTTTCCTGGAAGCATGGCATCAACCACTTCGTCATCTAAAAGATAACTCGTCATCAGTTCTCGGCCTTGATTTCCCGGATTTACCTAAGAAACCAGCCTACTACCTTAAACACGGACAACCAACGCCGTGCTGGCCTAGCCTTCTCCGTCCCTCCATCGCAGTAATTAGAAGTACGGGAATATTAACCCGTTTCCCATCGACTACGCATTTCTGCCTCGCCTTAGGGGCCGACTCACCCTGCGTCGATTAACGTTGCGCAGGAAACCTTGGTCTTTCGGCGTGGGAGTTTTTCACTCCCATTGTCGTTACTCATGTCAGCATTCGCACTTCTGATACCTCCAGCAAGCTTCTCAACTCACCTTCACAGGCTTACAGAACGCTCCTCTACCGCTCAACTTACGTTGAACCCGTAGCTTCGGTGTATGGTTTGAGCCCCGTTACATCTTCCGCGCAGGCCGACTCGACTAGTGAGCTATTACGCTTTCTTTAAAGGGTGGCTGCTTCTAAGCCAACCTCCTAGCTGTCTAAGCCTTCCCACATCGTTTCCCACTTAACCATAACTTTGGGACCTTAGCTGACGGTCTGGGTTGTTTCCCTTTTCACGACGGACGTTAGCACCCGCCGTGTGTCTCCCGTGCTGACACTTGCTGGTATTCGGAGTTTGCATCGGTTTGGTAAGTCGGGATGACCCCCTAGCCGAAACAGTGCTCTACCCCCAGCAGTGATACACGAGGCGCTACCTAAATAGCTTTCGAGGAGAACCAGCTATCTCCGAGCTTGATTAGCCTTTCACTCCGATCCACAGGTCATCCGCTAACTTTTCAACGGTAGTCGGTTCGGTCCTCCAGTCAGTGTTACCTAACCTTCAACCTGCCCATGGATAGATCGCCCGGTTTCGGGTCTATACCCAGCGACTAAACGCCCTATTAAGACTCGCTTTCGCTACGCCTCCCCTATTCGGTTAAGCTCGCCACTGAATATAAGTCGCTGACCCATTATACAAAAGGTACGCAGTCACCCAACAAAGTGGGCTCCCACTGCTTGTACGCATACGGTTTCAGGATCTATTTCACTCCCCTCTCCGGGGTTCTTTTCGCCTTTCCCTCACGGTACTAGTTCACTATCGGTCAGTCAGTAGTATTTAGCCTTGGAGGATGGTCCCCCCATATTCAGACAAAGTTTCTCGTGCTCCGTCCTACTCGATTTCATTGATAAGAGAATTTCGTGTACGGGGCTATCACCCACTACGGCGGCACTTTCCAGAGCCTTCCACTATTCTCAAATCAACTTAAGGGCTAGTCCCCGTTCGCTCGCCACTACTAAGGGAATCTCGGTTGATTTCTATTCCTCAGGGTACTTAGATGTTTCAGTTCCCCTGGTTCGCCTTACACACCTATGTATTCAGTGTGTAATAACCAGCTTATGCTGGCTGGGTTCCCCCATTCAGAGATCTCCGGATCAAAGTCTGTTTGCCGACTCCCCGGAGCTTATCGCAGGCTACAACGTCTTTCATCGCCTCTGACTGCCAAGGCATCCACCGTATGCGCTTCTTCACTTGACCATATAACCCCAAGCAATCTGGTTATTGTCTCTAACGTGAAGACGACATTCGCCGAAAATTTGCAATTGAGAACTACAAATTTTACCTTGACCAGATTAATTACCAGTGAAAGTAATTAATCAGTCACTTCTATCACATACCCAAATTTTTAAAGAACGATTTGTTACTGGTCAAAGACCAGAAATCAACATTCATCTACTTGCAGTAGGAACGCTCATTTCTGAACTCTCAACGAGGCTGTATATGGTGGAGCCAAGCGGGATCGAACCGCTGACCTCCTGCGTGCAAGGCAGGCGCTCTCCCAGCTGAGCTATGGCCCCATATTCTTACAAGGCCAAACCCCACAACAATTGGTGGGTCTGGGCAGATTCGAACTGCCGACCTCACCCTTATCAGGGGTGCGCTCTAACCAACTGAGCTACAGACCCAATCGTCTTTCGCAATGAATCAAGCAATTCGTGTGGGAACTTATGAAGAAGCTGAAGTCTTCGATTAAGGAGGTGATCCAGCCGCAGGTTCCCCTACGGCTACCTTGTTACGACTTCACCCCAGTCATGAATCACACCGTGGTAACCGTCCCCCTTGCGGTTAGACTAGCTACTTCTGGTGCAACCCACTCCCATGGTGTGACGGGCGGTGTGTACAAGGCCCGGGAACGTATTCACCGTGACATTCTGATTCACGATTACTAGCGATTCCGACTTCACGCAGTCGAGTTGCAGACTGCGATCCGGACTACGATCGGTTTTATGGGATTAGCTCCACCTCGCGGCTTGGCAACCCTTTGTACCGACCATTGTAGCACGTGTGTAGCCCTGGCCGTAAGGGCCATGATGACTTGACGTCATCCCCACCTTCCTCCGGTTTGTCACCGGCAGTCTCCTTAGAGTTCCCACCATAACGTGCTGGTAACTAAGGACAAGGGTTGCGCTCGTTACGGGACTTAACCCAACATCTCACGACACGAGCTGACGACAGCCATGCAGCACCTGTGTCTGAGCTCCCGAAGGCACCAATCCATCTCTGGAAAGTTCTCAGCATGTCAAGGCCAGGTAAGGTTCTTCGCGTTGCTTCGAATTAAACCACATGCTCCACCGCTTGTGCGGGCCCCCGTCAATTCATTTGAGTTTTAACCTTGCGGCCGTACTCCCCAGGCGGTCAACTTAATGCGTTAGCTGCGCCACTAAAATCTCAAGGATTCCAACGGCTAGTTGACATCGTTTACGGCGTGGACTACCAGGGTATCTAATCCTGTTTGCTCCCCACGCTTTCGCACCTCAGTGTCAGTATCAGTCCAGGTGGTCGCCTTCGCCACTGGTGTTCCTTCCTATATCTACGCATTTCACCGCTACACAGGAAATTCCACCACCCTCTACCGTACTCTAGCTCAGCAGTTTTGAAAGCAGTTCCCAGGTTGAGCCCGGGGATTTCACTTCCAACTTACTGAACCACCTACGCGCGCTTTACGCCCAGTAATTCCGATTAACGCTTGCACCCTTCGTATTACCGCGGCTGCTGGCACGAAGTTAGCCGGTGCTTATTCTGTCGGTAACGTCAAAACAATAACGTATTAGGTTACTGCCCTTCCTCCCAACTTAAAGTGCTTTACAATCCGAAGACCTTCTTCACACACGCGGCATGGCTGGATCAGGCTTTCGCCCATTGTCCAATATTCCCCACTGCTGCCTCCCGTAGGAGTCTGGACCGTGTCTCAGTTCCAGTGTGACTGATCATCCTCTCAGACCAGTTACGGATCGTCGCCTTGGTGAGCCATTACCTCACCAACTAGCTAATCCGACCTAGGCTCATCTAATGGCGCGAGGTCCGAAGATCCCCCGCTTTCTCCCGTAGGACGTATGCGGTATTAGCGCCCGTTTCCGAACGTTATCCCCCACCACTAGGCAGATTCCTAGGCATTACTCACCCGTCCGCCGCTCTCAAGAGAAGCAAGCTTCTCTCTACCGCTCGACTTGCATGTGTTAGGCCTGCCGCCAGCGTTCAATCTGAGCCATGATCAAACTCTTCAGTTCAATACTGCTTGGGTTTTGAAAAAACCCTAAACTTAGCTCAGCAATCGCAAAAAACTCTCAAATTAACGAGTGTTACTTGTGATGCTGATAATCTTGCGACTAGCAGTCTTACCTCACAAGCACCCACACGAATTGCTTGATTCAGTTGTTAAAGAGCAGTTGGTTAAGCCTTTCGTCTCAACCGAGGCGCGCATTCTACAGCAGCCTCATCTTCCGTCAAGCCATTTTTCGAAATTCTTTTTAGAAAAGTTCTTTCTACTCAACGACTTGCACTACATCTTTTCAGCACTCGCTTCGATCACTCAAAACTTCATGCTTGTACTAATAGTAAAACCCCCGACCAGTTTCCTGATCGGGGGTTTTGGTATAGGTGCTTGACGATGACCTACTCTCACATGGGGAAACCCCACACTACCATCGGCGATGCATCGTTTCACTACTGAGTTCGGGATGGGATCAGGTGGTTCCAATGCTCTATGGTCGTCAAGCGATTCAGCTGGGATGTCGCGATTAGGCGCTATCCCGAATTGGGTATGTGATGTCTTGGTTTGTAGTCTTACAAATTTTCGGCTGTTGCAGTCTTCATAGAGACACACAAACATCAAATTGTTTGGGTGTTATATGGTCAAGCCTCACGGGCAATTAGTATTGGTTAGCTCAACGCCTCACAGCGCTTACACACCCAACCTATCAACGTCGTAGTCTTCGACGGCCCTTTAGGGAACTCAAGGTTCCAGTGAGATCTCATCTCGAGGCAAGTTTCCCGCTTAGATGCTTTCAGCGGTTATCTTTTCCGAACATAGCTACCCGGCAATGCCACTGGCGTGACAACCGGAACACCAGAGGTTCGTCCACTCCGGTCCTCTCGTACTAGGAGCAGCCCCTCTCAAATCTCAAACGTCCACGGCAGATAGGGACCGAACTGTCTCACGACGTTCTAAACCCAGCTCGCGTACCACTTTAAATGGCGAACAGCCATACCCTTGGGACCGGCTTCAGCCCCAGGATGTGATGAGCCGACATCGAGGTGCCAAACACCGCCGTCGATATGAACTCTTGGGCGGTATCAGCCTGTTATCCCCGGAGTACCTTTTATCCGTTGAGCGATGGCCCTTCCATACAGAACCACCGGATCACTAAGACCTACTTTCGTACCTGCTCGACGTGTCTGTCTCGCAGTCAAGCGCGCTTTTGCCTTTATACTCTACGACCGATTTCCGACCGGTCTGAGCGCACCTTCGTACTCCTCCGTTACTCTTTAGGAGGAGACCGCCCCAGTCAAACTACCCACCATACACTGTCCTCGATCCGGATAACGGACCAGAGTTAGAACCTCAAGGTTACCAGGGTGGTATTTCAAGGATGGCTCCACGCGAACTGGCGTCCACGCTTCAAAGCCTCCCACCTATCCTACACAAGTAAACTCAAAGTCCAGTGCAAAGCTATAGTAAAGGTTCACGGGGTCTTTCCGTCTAGCCGCGGATACACTGCATCTTCACAGCGATTTCAATTTCACTGAGTCTCGGGTGGAGACAGCGCCGCCATCGTTACGCCATTCGTGCAGGTCGGAACTTACCCGACAAGGAATTTCGCTACCTTAGGACCGTTATAGTTACGGCCGCCGTTTACCGGGGCTTCGATCAAGAGCTTCGCGTTAGCTAACCCCATCAATTAACCTTCCGGCACCGGGCAGGCGTCACACCCTATACGTCCACTTTCGTGTTTGCAGAGTGCTGTGTTTTTAATAAACAGTCGCAGCGGCCTGGTATCTTCGACCGGCATGGGCTTACGTAGTAAATACTTCACCCTCACCGGCGCACCTTCTCCCGAAGTTACGGTGCCATTTTGCCTAGTTCCTTCACCCGAGTTCTCTCAAGCGCCTTGGTATTCTCTACCTAACCACCTGTGTCGGTTTGGGGTACGGTTCCTAATTACCTGAAGCTTAGAAGCTTTTCCTGGAAGCATGGCATCAACCACTTCGTCATCTAAAAGATAACTCGTCATCAGTTCTCGGCCTTGATTTCCCGGATTTACCTAAGAAACCAGCCTACTACCTTAAACACGGACAACCAACGCCGTGCTGGCCTAGCCTTCTCCGTCCCTCCATCGCAGTAATTAGAAGTACGGGAATATTAACCCGTTTCCCATCGACTACGCATTTCTGCCTCGCCTTAGGGGCCGACTCACCCTGCGTCGATTAACGTTGCGCAGGAAACCTTGGTCTTTCGGCGTGGGAGTTTTTCACTCCCATTGTCGTTACTCATGTCAGCATTCGCAC
>NZ_LR733252.1:0-3797704 GCF_902506475.1 Pseudomonas sp. 8BK
TTTTTATTTGCATGCCCCCCCCCCCCCTACAGATATAGGATGGCGTTTAAGTATAAATGTGGCAGAATTTTATCGTGCATCGTTGAGGCTGGGGTTGCAGTGAAGTGTGATCTTGGTTTTCTGTGCTGTTAATGTATTGGGTTTTATTTTTTAATTGGAGATAGTTATGAGAGAGCTGAGTCTTGTTGATTTGGAGGTTGTTTCTGGTGGGGCTGATTGGGGTGAGGTTGGTGCGGGTTTAGCGAGCGTAGCTCTTTCTGTTGCTATTGTCTCAACACCAGTCGGATTGGCAGGCTTGGGCGCAGCTGGTGTTTTGGCATATACAGGGGGGGTAGCCATTGGTGATGGGCTTATTGAAGGGGATGCATTCAAAGATGGTACTAACTACGATGGTACTAACTGCGATGGTACTGACTACAATTAGATTTCGCTTTGAAAAAAGTTAAAGGGCTTCTCTGGTTGTTTATGGTGATTTAAGGATGATGTCGATGTCGATGTCGCTGTTTATAGTTGGTGCTGGTGTTGTTGTGCTTTCTATTTTTGCAGTTAGGCTTGGCTATTTCTCTAGGTCAAAGGAAGCGGCTGGTCTTGGGTTTTGGCTTGCAGTATCAGGCGCTGTGGTCGCAGGTGTTTGTGC
The DNA here is from genome assembly GCF_902506475.1 of Pseudomonas sp. 8BK. Classification (NCBI taxonomy): domain Bacteria; kingdom Pseudomonadati; phylum Pseudomonadota; class Gammaproteobacteria; order Pseudomonadales; family Pseudomonadaceae; genus Pseudomonas; species Pseudomonas sp. 8BK. The sequence continues at coordinate 638 of NZ_LR733252.1, forward strand.
TTTTTTGAGTAGAGAAATTATCTAAGGACTTCAGTTTAACTTGATTCAAGCGCCTTGCATCTGTAGGGCGCATTTTTACGATGGTTGTGTGATTTTTAGTTGTCAGGGTTCTTGGTTTTAGTTGGGTTGAGGTAAATATAAAAACAGTATTTTTGGGGGTGAATTTTTAATGATGATTCGATTTGATTTTTCTGGCGATGTTTTTTCTAGCCAGTACGAAGAGGTTAAGCCGTTTCTTCTAAAGGGGGCTGTGGATGTAGGTGATTTTGCTTGGGGTGACGCCAATGAAATATTTGAAAGGGCTAATGTTTTTTCCAATGATTTCAAGTTATCCTGCGACGGTATCCGCCCCAAAAAAGAATATGTCGAAAGCTACCTAGATATAGGCACTCTGCGGCACCGTCTGATCAAGCCGGTGGTCTACGACTACCTGAAAAATGGTGCCACGCTTATCGCCAATAAGCTTGCTAACGAGCCGAAGGCGGATGCGCTGGCCAGGCAAATCGCTGAGTTTACCGGGCGGCAGACGGTAACCAGTGCCTATGCTGCCTTTGGCGAGCGTGATTCATTCCGCGCGCATTGGGATACCCGTGATGTATTCGTTATTCAGTTGATAGGTCGCAAACGCTGGATCGTTTACGAGCCGTCGTTCGAGTCGCCTCTGTATATGCAGCAAAGTAAGGATGTCGAGCAACAATACCCCTGTCCGAAAGAGCCCTATATGGACTTTATTCTGGAGGCGGGCGATGTCTTCTATCTGCCGCGCGGCTGGTGGCATAATCCGTTGCCGATTGGTGAGGAGACTTTTCATCTGGCCGTGGGGACCTTTCCGGCCTATACCACCGATTATATGGAGTGGGCATTTCGTCAATTGCCGAATTTTATCGGGGCGAGAAAGTCGCTCAGCGCTTGGGGAGCGGATAAGGAAAATATTGCAGCCGTGGGCCGGTATATTGATGAATTTATCAATGATCCCGACAACTATCGGCGCTTTATGGATGAGTTTATCGGTGCAACTCGTGTCGAGTCGCCCTTGGCTGTCGAACTGTTTGGCAATCCTAATACGCGAACTATTCCGGACAGTACCCGTATTCGCCTGAGCGCCAATAAGCCTCATGGTCTTGCCGATAATTACCTGATTGCCAACGGCACCAAGTTGAACCTGGACGCAACAGGCGTGCGACTGATCCGCTGTATCGCGGAGTCTCCCGCAATCAGTCTGGGCGAGTTGGTCAGCAGGCTGGCCGATATCGATGCGGATAAACTGCGGGTGTTGGTGCATGAGCTGTGCCGGCAGGACATTCTTGAAGCGCTTCGTTACTGAATATCCAGCCCTCTTTTACCTGAACGAATAATCTTCAATGAGAGTAACGCTCCAAGCGGAAAGCCAGGAGTGCGGTTTGGCCTGCCTGGTAATGGTGGCTGCCGCCCATGGTTTGCATCTGGATTTGGCCACTTTGCGCCGCCGCTTTTCCATTTCAATTAAAGGCACCAACCTGGCGCAGTTGATGCGCTATGCCCAGGTGTTGGAGTTTTCCTGCCGGCCATTGCGTCTGGAACTGGATGAACTGTGCAAGCTGCGCACGCCCTGCATCCTGCACTGGAACCTCAACCACTTCGTGGTGCTGGAAAAGGTACGCGGTGACCGGCTGGTGATTCTTGACCCTGCCACGGGGCGCAAGGTGATCACGCTGGAGGAGGCCTCCCGGCATTTCACCGGTGTGGCATTGGAGTTGACACCCAATGCGGCCTTTCGCCCCGCACAGGAAAAACCTCGTTTGCGTCTGCGTGATCTGACCGGCAGGGTGCTGGGACTCAAGCGCGCGCTGGGTAATATTTTTGTGCTGGCTTTAGCGTTGGAGGTGGTGGCGCTGCTATCGCCTCAAGTGACCCAGTGGGTGGTGGATGGTGCGCTGGTGTCGGCAGACCACCACTTGTTGTTGCTGGCAGTGCTAGGTGGCAGCCTGCTGATGCTGATCGACTTCGTGCTGCGTATGGCCCGTGGTTGGATGAACCTGCGGCTGAACCAGCAACTGGCCCTGCAATGGTCGGGCAATCTGTTTAGCCATTTGCTGCGCTTGCCGTTTCCTTATTTTGAAAAGCGCCATCTGGGCGATATCACCGCGCGTTTCCAATCCCTGGGGGCCATTCGCAATGTGTTGACCAGCGGTGCCATTACCGTGGTACTGGATGGTTTGGTGACACTGATCACCCTGGGCATGATGCTGCTCTACAGCAAGGCACTGACCGGTATCGTGCTGGTTGCTTTGGCGCTTTACGGCCTGTTGCGTTTGGCTTTCTACCAGCCGCTGCGCAATGCCTCAGAGGAGCGCATTGTTCTGGCGGCCAAGGAAAATTCCTACTTCCTGGAAACCATCCGCGCGGTGTTGCCGCTCAAGTTGTTCAACGCCACGCCTCTGCGTTTGGCGACCTGGCAGAACCTGATGGCCGATGTGCAAAACCGCGATGTGGCCACGCAGAAAATGCTGTTAGTGTTCGCCAGCTTCAATACCCTGATTTTCGGCATGGAAGGCATGCTGCTGTTGTATGTCGGGGGTATGGCGGTGCTAGATGGGGCGCTGTCGCTCGGCATGCTGCTGGCGTTTATTGCCTACAAGAGCCAGTTCAGCGGCCGAGCCAGCACACTGATCGACCTGGGTATCGAGATCCGGATGCTCTCGCTGCACGCCGAGCGCCTGGCCGATATCGCCCTGGAGCCAGTCGAACCGCAAGGCGGTATGGAAACCGACCTGGAGCGGGTCGAGCCACGTATCGATTTGAAGGATGTGTCCTTCCGCTATGCCGAGGGTGAGCCCTGGGTACTGCGCAATCTGTCTTTGAGCATAGAGCCGGGCGATTCGCTGGCTATCGTGGGTCGTTCAGGCTGTGGCAAGTCCACGTTGTTCAAATTGATGCTGGGTTTGTTGGAGCCTACCGAGGGGGAGATTCGCGTGGGTGGTATTCCCATCAGGCAACTGGGGCCGGAGGCACTGCGCACCTTGGTGGGTACGGTGATGCAGGAGGATCAGCTACTGGCCGGTTCGCTGGCGGAGAACATCGCCTGTTTCGACCCGGACGCCAGTCAGGAGCGGGTCGAGGAAGCTGCTCGCAAGGCGCATATCCACAAGGCGATCAATCGCATGCCGATGGGTTACCAGACCCTGGTGGCGGAAATGGGCAGTGGCCTTTCTGGCGGGCAGAAGCAGCGTGTGCTGCTGGCCCGGGCACTCTATAAAGAGCCGAAAATTCTGGCCCTGGACGAGGCTACTAGCCATCTGGATCTGCACAGCGAGCAGCATGTGGTGCAGGCCCTGCATCGGATGCCGACTACGCGCATCACCATAGCCCACCGACGCGAGACCATCGCTTTTGCCAAGCGCCTGATCTGCCTGGACAAGGGTGCAATAGTCGAGGATGTGCGGCTCGATCAGCAGCAGGTCAGCGCTTGATTCCGCCTGTTAGCCGATTGCAGTGGTTGGTACTGGTGATGCTGGGTTGGACCTTGGGTCTGCCGCTGCAGGCTGCTGATTTGTTGCAGGTCTATCGCGAAGCCTTGCAGCATGACGCCCAGTTTGCAGCCGCCCAGGCGCAGTATCAGGCAGGTTTGGAGCAGCGTGTGCAGCACCGTGCGGAGCTTTTGCCGCAGTTGTCGGTGGATGCGCAAAATACCTGGAACCAGACCCAATATGAGGTTGCTAGCGGGGATGTTGAATACCGGCAACAAAACCGTACCTACAGCATCCAGCTCGTTCAGCCGCTGTTTCGCTGGCAGAACTGGGTGCGGTTTCAGCAGGGCCGGCAACTTACTGCCCTGGCCGCCAGCCGCCAGAGTATTGCCTATCAGGAACTGGTATTACGGGTGGCCGAGGTCTACTTCAACGTATTGAATGCCGAGGATGTGTTCAGCGCCGTTATGCAATTGCGTGCTGCGGATGCCGAGCAACTGGCCAGCGCGCGCAAGAATTTCGAGCTTGGCAATGTCAGCATTGCCGATGTGCATGAGGCGCAGGCGAGTTTTGACAGAGCATTGGCACAGTCGATCAAGGCCGAGAATGATCTGGAGTTGGCTCGGCATGCCCTGGCTCGTGTTATCGGCAGGCATCCATTACGGCTCTCGGGGCTGCGCCCTGGGGTCGTCCTTGAAGTACCGCAGCCAAACAGGGTTGAGGCTTGGGTTGAGGCGGCTACTCAGGGCAACTTCGAGGTTCAAGCTCAAGAGCTGTTGCTACACATTGCCAGTAATGAAGTGCGTAGCCGTCAGGCCGAACATTTGCCGACACTGGATTTGGTGGCAAGCCAGAATATGCACGAGCGCCCGAACCTGGGAACGGAGCGAAGCGAATCCTCCAGTATTGGTTTGCGCCTGAGCATGCCGCTGTATGCCGGTGGACGTACCAGCTCAACGATTCGTGAAGCACAGTCGTTACGTATTCAGGCCGAAGCCGAGCTGGATGACGCCAGGCGTGTTGCGGCGCTGGCTGCTCGTGAGGCCTGGCTGGGGATCGTCGGGGGGATGGCACAAGTCCGTGCGCTGGAAGCTGCTACGCTGTCAGCGCAGTCGGCGTTGGATGCTAATCGCCTGGGATACAAGGTTGGCGTACGGATCAGCATCGATGTGCTGGAGGTGCAGAGCCAGTACAGCGATACCGTGCAGCAGTTATCCCGTGCTCGCTACGACACGGTGCTATCCCTACTGCGGTTGAAGGCAGCAGCCGGCTTATTAAGCGAAGCCGATGTGCAAGATGTGAATGCTCTACTGGAGGAGTGAACTCGTCAGCTTACGCTGAGTGGTATGCGGTTTAATTGCTGTTGCAGCCACTGCGGAATGCGCCGCTCCAGGTAATAACCCGGTTTTCCCAGGCTGCCCTCGACAAAACCGACATGGCCGCCGTGGGCGTGCAGCTCGAATTCGATGCTGGGTGACAGCTCGCTGGCTTCGGGCAGGCTGTGGGTAAAGACGAAGGGATCGTCGGCGGCCTGGATAATCAGCGTCGGCGTCTCGATCAGGCCGAGAAAGTAGCGGCTGGAGGCGCGCCGGTAGTAGTCATCGGCATCGGCGTAACCGTGCAGCGGCGCCGTGATGCGCCCGTCGAAATCCCAGAAAGTGCGCATATTGTCCAGCGGGCCGAGTTTTTCCAGGGTGGACAGACGATCACTCATGCCTTGGTGAGCGAACAGACGCTGCTTGTCCTTCACGTAGGCCACCATCTCGCGCATGAAATGGCTTTGGTAGACCCTGGAAAAGCCCATGCCGATGCGGTCAGCGCACTGGTCCAGGCGAAACGGCACCGAGACTGCCGCTGCACCCTGCAACTGGCTGTCGGCGCCGGTTTCCCCCAGATACTTGAGCAGCACATTGCCGCCTAGGGAGTAACCCACCGCATACAGCGGGGCCATGGGGCGCTGGGCGCGCAGGTGGCGCACGGTTTCCGCCAAATCCTCACTGGCGCCGGAGTGGTAACCGCGGGCGAGCAGGTTGGGCTCGCCGGAGCAGCCGCGCCAGTTCAGCGCCACACTGGCCCAGCCCTGGGCCGCCAGTTGCTGCTGCAAACCCAGCACATAGAGCGAATCGGATGAACCGGTCAGGCCGTGCAGCACCAATACCAGCGGGGTGCTGGCGTCATGCGGGCCGTGCCAGTCCAGGTCGAGAAAGTCGCCATCGTCCAGCCACAGCCGCTCGCGGGTGCGCGCCAGTTTCGCCGGCTGACGACACATCGGGTTCCACAGGGTTTGCAGATGCGGGCCAGGCAGCCACCAGGCGGGTTTGAAGGGCGTGGTCATGGACAGGTATCGCTTGGGAAAGCGCTCAGGCTAGGGCCTTGAGCGGTGAAACGGAAGCTATATGAGTGGGGCGAATAACAGAACCTGACCGAGGTTGGGCTTCACAAGGTAAAGCCCAAGGTTTCCCCTTAGGCTACGGCCGTGCGCTGCCACAGCGCGTAATACACCTGTCCCGCCTTCTGCTCGCGGTGCAGGCGCCAGTTGCCGGGCAGGCCCAGGCTGGACGGTGAATTTTCGCTTTCGGTGTAGACCCAGGCATCGGCCGCCAGCCAGCCGTTCTGCTCCAGCAGGGTACAGGCCGGCAGCAGCAGGTTCTGGTTAAACGGCGGGTCGAGAAACACTAGGTCGAACGGCGTCGCCGCTGGGCTCTGCAGGTAGAGCAGGGCGTCGGTCTGTTGCAGTTGGCCGTTGTCGCACTTCAGTGTTTGCAGGTGGCCACGCAGGCTGGCGATGGCCGCCGGATTGAGGTCCAGGGCCAGGGCGCTGCCGGCGCCGCGTGACAGCGCTTCGAGAAACAGCGCGCCGCTGCCGGCGAACAGGTCGAGCACCTTGGCGCCCTCGACATAGGGCGCCAGCCAGTTGAACAGCGTCTCGCGCACGCGGTTTGGCGTCGGGCGCAGGCCGGCGGCCATGGGAAAGTTGAACTGACGCGAGCGCCATTGCCCGGCAATGATCCGCAACTGGCCATCACCACCATGGGCGGGGGCGGCTTTCGGTGGTTTGGGTCGCTTGCTCATCAGTGCTCCGGGACGCCAGAAGGTTGTTCGGCGGGGCGGTCGGTGGGCGGCGGCAGTTCTTTTTGCGCCACGCTCGGACCGGCGGTGACAATCACCAACGCGTCGGGGTTGAGGTGCTTGGCCATGGCGGCCTTGACCTGTTCCACACTCAGCGCTTCGACGTCACGCATAAAGTCTTCCAGATAGCTCAGCGGCAGGTCATAGAAGCCCATGGAGCCGAGCTGGCCGACGATCGCGGCGTTGCTCGCGGTGGACAGCGGGAAGCTGCCGGCCAGCTCGCGCTTGGCGTTGTTCAGCTCATCACTAGTCGGGCCATCCTTGATGAAGTCCGCGAGCATGCTCTTGACCAGTTGCAGGGTGCCGTCGCTGAGCTCCGCGCGGGTCTGCAGGTTGATCATAAAGGGGCCGCGCGCCTGCATGGCGCTGAAGCCGGAGTAGACGCCATAGGTCAGGCCGCGCTTCTCGCGTACTTCAGTCATCAGGCGAGTACCGAAACCACCGCCGCCGAATACCTGATTGCCCAGGTAGAGTGCGGCATAGTCCGGGTCGCGGCGATCGATGCCGAGCTGGGCGATCATCAGGTGGGTCTGGTTCGACGGAAACTCGATGTGTTGCAGACCCGGCTTGGGTTCTTCCGGCTGGGCGATGCGCGGCAGCGCCGGGCCTTTTGGCAGGGCGGCGGACACCTGGTTGGCCAGCGCTTCGGCGTCGCTGCGCGAGAGGTCGCCGACCAACGCGATAATCGCATTGCTGGCGGTGTAGGCCTTGGCATGGAAGGCCTGCAGTTGCTCGCGGCTGATGCTCGGGATCGACTCCGCCGTGCCCTCGCTTGGGTGGGCGTACGGGTGCGTGCCGTACAGGCGCTCGAACAGCGCCAGGCTGGCCAGCTTGCCAGGGTTCTGCTTCTGGTACTCGAAGCCGGCTAGCAGCTGGTTCTTGATTCGCGCCAGGGCGTCTTCCGGGAAGGTCGGCTGGCCGAGCACTTGATTGAACAGCTGCAGGGCCGGCTCGCGTTTGTCCGCCGCACTGAGGCTGCGCAGGCTGGCGATGGCCATGTCGCGGTAGGCACCGTTGCCGAAGTTGGCGCCGAGGTTTTCGAAGCCGGCGGCAATTGCACCGACATCCTTGCCCGGCACGCCTTCGTTGAGCATGGCGTTGGTCAGCATGGCCAGGCCGGCGGTGCCGTCGTCATGGCTGCTGCCGGCGGCAAAGGTCAGTTGCAGGTCGAACATCGGCAGTTCGCGGGCTTCGACGAACAGCACCTTGGCGCCTTCGGCGGTTTGCCAGGTCTGGATATTCAGGTCACGGCGACTCGGTGGCTGATCGCCAAGGGCGGCCAGGGATTCGATGCTGGTCGACTCGGCGGGAGCCGGGGTTGGGCTGCTAGTCGAGCGGTTGATCACCAGGGCCAGCAGCGCCAGCAATATCAGTAGCGCCAGGCCGAGCAGGCCGTAGCGCAGGCCATTGCGCTCACTCATTGCGCTTCTCCTCAGGCAGAACATGGGCGACGCTCAGGCGGTCGCGGGTAAAGAAGGTGCTGGCTGCCTGCTGGATATCGGCCGGGGTCACGGCCTCCAGTTCGGCCAGTTCCTGATCGATCAGCGTCCACGACAGACCGACGGTTTCCAGTTGGCCAATGGCGGTGGCCTGGCTGGTGATCGAATCACGCTCGTAGACCAGGCCGGCGATCACTTGTGCACGCACACGGGCAAGCTCTTCGGCGCTCGGCGGGGTGTTCTTCAAATCCTCCAGCTCGCGCCACAGGCCGGCTTCGACCTGCTCGAGATTCTTGCCGGTCTGCACGTTGGGCGTGGCGGAAAGAATGAACAGGCTGTCGCCACGGGAGAAGCCGTCGTACCAGGCCGAAGCGCCGGACACCAGTTCCTCGCCACGTTCCAGGCGGGTCGGCAGGCGGGCGCTGTAGCCGCCATCGAGCAAGGCGGCTGCAAGGCGCAGCGCGTGCACCTGGCGCGGTTGTTCGGCGGTGGCCAGGCCTGGCACGTTAAAGCCCATCATCAGGCTTGGCAGCTGGGTTTTCAGGTGCAGGGTGATGCGTCTTTCGCCCGGTGCGGCCAACTCACGCGGCGCTTTCGCGGTGGGCACAGTGCGCTTGGGGATGGCGCCGAAGTAGCGCTCGGCGAGGATCTTCACCTCGGCGGCGCTGACGTCGCCGACCACCACCAGGGTGGCGTTGTTCGGCGCGTACCAGGCTTCATACCAGGCGCGCAGTTCCTCGACGGTCATGCGCTCAAGGTCGGCCATCCAGCCGATGGTCGGCGTGTGGTAACCGCTGGCGGGGTAGGCCATGGCCTTGAAGCGCTCATAGGCCAGGCTCGACGGCTTGTCGTCGGTGCGCAGGCGGCGCTCTTCCTTGATCACCTCGATTTCCTTGGCGAACTCATCGGCTGGCAGTTTGAGGCTGGCCAGACGGTCGGCTTCCAGTTCCAGGGCGATGGCCAAGCGGTCACGGGCCAGTACCTGGTAGTAGGCGGTGTAATCGTCGCTGGTGAAGGCGTTTTCCTCTGCGCCCAGTTCACGCAGGATGCGCGAGGCTTCGCCGGGGCCGAGCTTGCGGCTGCCCTTGAACATCATGTGTTCGAGGGCATGGGACAAGCCGGTCTGGCCGGGCGTCTCGTAGCTGGAGCCGACCTTGTACCAGAGCTGGCTGACCACCACCGGGGCACGATGGTCTTCGCGCACGATCACCTTGAGGCCGTTGTCCAGGCTGAATTCGTGGGTCGGTTGGGTTTCCGCGGCCAGGGCCAGCAGCGGTGTAAAGAGCACGCCGAAACATAGGGCGGCGACACGATGGGCAAGCGTTGGCATGGGAATCTGTTCACCGTAAATGACATGTTGCCGTGGCGCGGAGGGCGACTCGGCACGCTGTGGAGCGCAGGTATGAGGTGTTGGGCAAAACCTGCGGCAGAGTATGGCGTGTTGCGGCAGTCAATCCATAGAACCTGTTTGTGATCTGCATCGCCTCGGCTTTCGGGCGGCTCAGGCCAGGGGCGGATTCTAACGGCAAGCGGCGTGCAACAGAACCGTGAGACCTTGCCGCTGTGGGCCGGTTCCGCCTGCGCCGTAGCAATTGTTCAGGTATCGGTGGCGGGGTTGAGGCCCAGCCCGCGGGCGTCGAGAAACGCTGCCAGGTAATCGATAAAGGCCTGCACCTTGCGCGTGGCGCGCCGATGGCTGGGGTATACGGCGAGGATCAGCGGGCCGAAGGCGTCCGGGTCGAAGTCATATTCGCTCATCACTTGCACCAGTTGGCCGCTGTCCAGATAGGGCTGCACGCTCCAGGTCGGGCAGCCGTAAAGGCCGGCGCCGCTGAGGGTGTTGGCTAACAATAAGTCGTAGTTGTCGCTTTCCAGGCGGGCATTAGGTACTGGGACGCGCAGGCGCACACCGTTTTGCGCCAGCCACCAGAAGTGCTGATCCAGCGATGGGTGGCGATAGAGCAGCCATTGGTGCTGGGCGAAGTGCTGCGGGTGCAATGGCGCTGGGTTGGCGGCCAGGTAGGTCGGGCTGGCGCACAGCACGATACGGTTGTGCCCCAGGGGTTTGGCGATCAGTCCCGGCAGGTCGCTGCGGCCCTCGCGCAGGGCCAGGTCATAACCGCCTTCGACTAGATCGACAAAGGCGTCGCACAAATCCACCCGCAGGCGAATCTGCGGGTTGGCGGCGAGAAAGCCGCCACACGCCTCATCGAGAAACGCCCGGCCAAAGCCCAGCGGCGCAGTCAGGCGCAGGTTGCCGTGTAGACCGTGCTTGAGCTGGCCGATCTCTTCACCGGCATCGTATAGGCGCTGCAGCACCTGGCGCGCGGTATCCAGGTAGAGCCGTCCGGCCTCGGTCAGTGCGGTACGGCGGGTGCTGCGCTCGAACAGCTGCGCGCCCAGCTCGGCTTCCAGATGGCTGATCGCCTTGGTCAGGGCCGAGGGGGTTTTACCCAACTGCTCGGCCGCGCGGCTAAAACTGCCGTGCTCGGCGGTGGCGACAAACATGCTCAGGGCGCTGAGCTTGTCCATGGGTTTTTTCCTGTTTGGCAAAGGCTTTTTGCTTGGCGCTGCGGTTCTGTACCGCTGCGTCAGGCGCTAGTCTCGCGACGAAACCAATAAGAACAAGAGGCTAAGGCAATGCAACGATTTATTCCAAGCCTGTTGGTCGCCGCCATGGCTTTTTCCTCGATGGAAGCCATGGCGGCCGCCGACCTGCTGCTATTTAACGGCAAGGTGTACACCGCTGAACCCGGCCAACCCCAGGCGCAGGCCGTCGCGGTGGCGGATGGCAAGATTCTCAAGGTAGGCACTGATGCCGAGATCAAGGCCCTGGCCGATGCCGATACGCAGCTGATCGACCTGGCGGGCAAGGTGCTGATGCCGGGCATGATCGACACCCACAGCCATCCGGTGGTGGCGGCCTACGACAGCATGGGCGCCAACCTGTATGACGAAGTCAAACCGCTGGCCGAGCTGGAGCAGTGGATCATCGCCCAGGATCAGGACGGAGTGGCACGGGTGGGCGATATCATCGTCATCTCCGGCGCCAGCTCGGGCTATTGGGAGCAGAGCGCGGAGCTGGGCAAGATTTTCAACCAGGGCCGCTGGGCGGAGCAGCCGGTGGTACTGAATGGCATCGACGGGCATACCGGCTGGGCCAACAACGCCATGCTCGCGCGGGTGAAGATCGATGCGGCGTTGGTGCAAAGCCTGCCGGAGAAGGAACGCAACTATATCGGCCATGGCGCCGACTTCACGCCCAGCGGCTACCTGGCGGAAAACGGCTGGGATCGGGTGCGCAGCCAACTGCCCGCGCCCACCGAAGCGGTGATGCTCAATGCCGCGCGTGAGGCGGTGAAGGTCAATAACCAGGTCGGCGTTACCGCCTGGATGGACGCGGCGGCCAATGCCGGCAGTGGCGATTCACTGTTCGAGCTGCGCCCCACCGAGAAGGATGTCGGCGTGCTGCCGCTGTACCGCAAGCTGGCCGAGAACGGCGAACTCAGCGCCCACGTTGCGGCGCTGCTGATTACTCACCCGCAGAGCAAACCGGCTGATCTCGAGGTGCTCGACAAGGTTATGCAGCAATTTCAGGGTGTGCCGAACCTGACGTTCCCCGGGATCAAGATCTTCGCCGATGGCGTGATGGAGTTCCCAGGGCAGACCGCTGCGGTGCTCGACCCCTTCAAGAACAGCCTCAAGCGCGGCGAGCTGCTGATCGACCCGAAGAACTTCGGCCAATTGGCCGTGGCGGCGGAGCAGCGCGGCTGGATCATGCATGTGCATGCGGTCGGCGACCGCGCGGTGCGTGAAGCGCTGAACGGCTTCGAGTACGCCCGCTCGCTCAAGCCGGCAGCGGTGCCGCACAGCATCAGCCACCTGCAGCTGGTCAATCCCAAGGAGTTTGCGCGGTTCAAGCAGCTCGGCGTGATCGCCTCGATGCAGTTGCTCTGGGCCACCGCCGAGACCTACACCGAGGAGTTGGTCAAACCCTATGTCAGCGTCGCCGCCTATCAGTACCAGTACCCGGCGCGTTCGCTGCATGAGGCCGGCGCGACCATAGCCGGGGCCAGCGACTGGCCGGTCTCCAGCCCCAATCCCTGGAATGCCATCGCCCAGGCCAGCACTCGCAAGGGGCCAATGGGCGTGCTGAATGCCAAGGAAAGTATCGACCGGCAGAGCATGTTCCAGGCCTACACCCTGAATGCCGCCAAGGCCCTGCGCCTGGACAGCCAGATCGGCTCCCTGGTACCCGGTAAGCAGGCTGACCTGATAGTCCTCGACCGCGATGTGTTCAAGGTCAGCGATGAAGAGCTGTTCGACACCCAGGTGCTGCGCACCTTCTTCGCCGGCAAGCAGGTTTACGCCCCGGCTTCCTGACCCAGACTCCGCCCGCTCCGCCTTATCGGCCCTGCTCCCCGCATGGGGCAGGGCGGGCGGAGCCTTGTTCAGCCTTCGCCACAGCCCCATAACAATAAGGAAAAGCCAATGCGCGTATTAGCCATCCTCACCCTTATCAGCCTGGCGCTGCAGCCCCTCTGCAGCCAGGCAGTAGAACTGAATGATCAGTTTGCCCTGCTGATCACCCCCAAAGTGGTCAGCGACTACCGCTCCGACGGCGTCTCGCAAACACTCGGAGACCCAGCCGCACAGCTCGATGTGATGCTCAGCCATGTTAGCGGTGCTTACCTTGGGGCCTGGACCAGTCATGTCAATTTTGGCTACGACTGGGAACGTGACGACGATTACGGCACCCGTCAGGAAGTCGACTACTACGCTGGCTACTATTGGCAGATCAACGACCGCATCAGCCTGGATACGATGTACAGCAAGTACACCTACCCAGGCGAAAGCCAGTTCAACAGCAGCGACATCATCGTCACCCTGGAGGCCTACGGCGCCTATGTCGGTGGCAAGTATTCGGTCGATACCGATGACGACAAGCTCAACGCGTATATCGGCTATCGCACCCAGTTGCCGTTGGACGTAGCCCTGGATGCCCGCTACGGCAACGTCGACTACAAGGACGATGTGCTCTGGAGCGAAGACTTCAGCAGGTCGCGGCAGCGCTATGACTACTGGCAGGTCGACCTGACTCGCGACCTGATCGGCGTGACCTGGGGGCTGAGCTACATCGATACCGACCAGTCGAAAGCCGAGTGTTTGAACTTCAGCGGCTACGACGACCTGTGCGGGCCGACCGTCGTCGCCAGCGCCAGCAAGACCTTCTAGGGAGCAACACATGCCGTCGGACGCGCCCGCTTGGCCTTAGCGCCAGCGGGCGCGGAGGTGCTAGGATACGCATCCGTTTTACTGGCGGCCGTGTCTGCTGGGGCATCCGGGTATTACTGCGCACACTCTTCAGCTCTGTTGCGCTGCGTGGGTAATACTTTCTGAGCCTTGTACCGGCGTGTCGCACCTTTCGAGATAGCCGTCCTCCATGTTTGGTTCCAACGACGACAAGAACACCCCCGCGCCTGCTGCGCCGGCCTCTGCCGAGAAGCCCGCAGAGAAGAAAGACCTGTTCGGCTGGCTGCGCAAGAAGCCGCAGGCACCGAGCAGCCCTGAACCGCAACCAACGCCCGTCAGCGAGCAGCCTGCTGCTCCGGCTGTTGCCGAGACCGCACCTGAGCCCGTTGCGCCGGTAAGCGAAGTCGCTGCGCCAGTTGAGTCGCCAGTCATTCCCGCAGAAGTCGTTGTCGAGCCGCAGCCTGCGTCAGTGGTCCCAGTTCCGGTTGAGCCGACTGCCGCTCCCGCGCTGCCTGAAGCCAGCGAAGCCAACCCACAGCCACGGCCGTCGCGTTTCCGTATCAATGCCGGCAGCGAAGTGCTGCATGCCCATATTGAACAGCCTGCGCTGGTTGAGCCGGTCGTCGCGCCGCCAGTGATTGAGCCTGCAGTCGTGCAGCCTGTTGCCGCTCCGGCCAAAAACGCCGAAGAAACCCGCGCCGGCTTTCTCGAGCGCCTCAAGCAGGGGCTGTCGAAAACCAGCGCCAGCCTGGGCGAGGGTATGGCCAGCCTGTTTCTCGGCAAGAAAGCCATCGACGACGACCTGCTCGAAGACCTGGAAACCCGCCTGCTGACCGCCGACGTCGGCGTCGAGGCCACCACGGCGATCATTGGCAACCTGACCAAGCGTGTGGCGCGCAAGGAGCTGGCCGACAGCGGCGCGCTCTACAAGGCCCTGCAGGATGAGCTGGTTGCGCTGCTCAAACCGGTCGAGCAGCCGCTGAAAATCGACAGCAGCAAACAGCCCTATGTGATTCTGGTGGTCGGCGTGAACGGCGCCGGCAAGACCACCACCATCGGCAAACTGGCGAAAAAACTGCAGCAGGATGGCAAGAAGGTCATGCTCGCCGCCGGCGACACATTCCGCGCCGCCGCTGTTGAGCAGCTGCAGGTGTGGGGCGAGCGCAACCAGATTGCGGTAATTGCCCAGCACACCGGCGCCGACTCCGCCTCGGTAATCTTCGATGCGGTGCAGGCGGCTAAATCGCGCGGCATGGACGTATTGATTGCAGACACTGCGGGGCGCCTGCATACCAAAGACAACCTGATGGAAGAACTGAAGAAGGTCCGCCGGGTAATCGGCAAGCTGGATGACACCGCGCCGCACGAAGTGCTGCTGGTGCTGGACGCCGGTACCGGGCAGAACGCGATCAATCAGGCCAAACAGTTCAATCAGACGGTCAACCTTACTGGCCTGGCGCTGACCAAGCTGGATGGCACCGCCAAGGGCGGGGTGATCTTTGCCCTGGCCAAGCAGTTTGCCTTGCCGATTCGTTATATCGGGGTGGGCGAGGGTATTGATGACTTGCGCACCTTTGAGGCCGATGCCTTCGTTCAGGCCCTGTTCGCGGAGAAATAGGATGATCAAATTCGAGCAGGTCGGTAAGCGCTACCCGAACGGCCACATCGGGCTGCACGAACTGAGCTTCCACGTACGCCGTGGCGAGTTTCTCTTCGTCACCGGGCACTCCGGTGCCGGCAAGAGCACCCTGCTGCGTCTGCTGCTGGCGATGGAGCGGCCGAGCAGCGGCAAACTGTTGCTGGCCGGGCAGGATCTGTCGCATATCACCAATGCGCAGATTCCGTTTCTGCGTCGACAGATCGGCGTGGTGTTCCAGAACCACCAGCTGCTGTTCGACCGCAGCGTATTCGACAACGTGGCGCTGCCGCTGCAGATTCTCGGCCTGTCCAAGGACGAAATCGGCACCCGCGTGCGCACCGCCCTGGAGCGCGTGTCCCTGGCCGACAAGGCCGAGCAGTTCCCGGGGGACCTGTCCACCGGTCAGCAGCAGCGCGTCGGTATTGCCCGCGCCGTTGTGCATCGCCCGGCACTGCTATTGGCGGATGAGCCCACCGGTAACCTCGACCCGCGCCTGGCGGCCGAGATCATGGGGGTGTTTGAAGACATCAACCGCCTCGGCACCACCGTGCTGATTGCCAGCCACGATTTGGCGCTGATCGCGCGCATGCGCCACCGCATGTTGACCCTGCAGCGCGGCCGCCTGATCGGCGACGGGGAGGCCGCATGAGCGCCACACGCATGCCACCTCCGCAGCCGGCGCAACGCGTCGGTGCGGCGCCGAAGAAGTCCGAAGCGCCAACGCCGGGCGATGACGGCCCAAGCTTTACCCATCAACTACATGCCTGGCTGGAAAACCACCGCGCCAGTCTGGTCGACAGTCTGCGTCGGTTGGGCAGGCAGCCGATCGGCAGCTTTTTCACCTGTTTGGTGATGGCCGTGGCCCTGAGCCTGCCTATGGGCTTGGCGCTGCTGCTGGATAATGTCGAGCGCCTGGGTGTGTCCTGGCAGCGTGCGGCGCAGATTTCCCTGTACCTGCAGATCGACGCCAGCGAAGCCCAGGGCCAGGCGCTGCGTGAGCAGATCGCGGCAATGGATGACGTTGAAGAGGCCGAATGGATCAGCCGTGAACAGGCGCTGAACGAGTTCCAGCAGCAGTCGGGGCTGGGTGAAGCGCTTAAGGAGCTGCCGGATAATCCGCTGCCTGGGGTGATAGTGGTCACGCCGCAGCAGGTCGACAAGATTGCCCTGGAGGCCTTGCGCCTGCGCTTGGCTGAGTTGCCACGGGTACAGCAGGCGCAGCTGGACCTGCTCTGGGTCGAGCGTCTGAGCGCCATGCTCAAGCTCGGCGAGCGCTTTGTCTTCGGCCTGACCCTGCTGCTGGTGATGGCACTGCTGCTGGTGATCGGCAATACCATTCGTCTGCATATCGAGAACCGCCGCACCGAGATCGAGGTGATCAAGCTGGTCGGTGGCACCGACAGTTACGTGCGCCGGCCTTTCCTCTATATGGGCGCGCTGTACGGGATTGGCGCGGGCGTGTTCGCCTGGCTGCTGCTGGCCTTTGGCCTGGATTGGCTAAACGACGCCGTGGTGCGTCTGGCCGGTTTGTACGGCAGCGACTTCGCTCTGGATGGCGTGCCGATGGCCGATGGTCTATCCCTGCTGCTCGGCGCGGTGCTGTTGGGCTATATTGGCGCCTGGCTGGCGGTCGCTCGTCACCTGAACGAGCTGGCTCCAAGATAAGTTATTGTTTTGCTTGATATTGACTATGTGTAAGGGAACTTGTACCGCGGTACAAAGTCCCATGGGGCAGTGCTAGACTGCTCCACGATTCGTAAGTCGGAGGATTCAAATGTCCACTTCTTTGCAACCTGTTCATGCTCTGGTTCCGGGTGCCAACCTGGAGGCATACGTGCATGCGGTAAACGGCATCCCGCTGTTGACCCCCGAGCAGGAGCGTGAACTGGCGGAAAGTCTCTTCTACAAACAAGACCTCGAAGCCGCCCGGCAAATGGTGCTGGCTCACCTGCGTTTTGTTGTGCATATCGCCCGCAGCTACTCTGGTTACGGTTTGGCCCAAGCCGACCTGATTCAGGAAGGCAACGTCGGCCTGATGAAAGCGGTAAAGCGTTTCAACCCGGAAATGGGTGTGCGCCTGGTGTCGTTCGCCGTGCACTGGATTCGCGCCGAGATCCACGAGTTCATCCTGAAGAACTGGCGGATCGTCAAAGTCGCCACCACCAAGGCGCAGCGCAAGCTGTTCTTCAACCTGCGCAGCCAGAAGAAGCGTTTGGCCTGGCTGAACAACGACGAAGTACATGCCGTTGCAGAAAGCCTGGGTGTTGAGCCGCGTGAAGTGCGCGAGATGGAAAGCCGCCTGACTGGCCACGACATGGCCTTCGATCCAGCGGCCGAGGCGGACGACGAAAGCGCCTTCCAGTCGCCGGCGCATTACCTGGAAGACCACCGCTACGACCCTGCGCGCCAGTTGGAAGATTCCGACTGGAGTGACAGCTCCACCGCCAATTTGCACGAAGCGCTGGAAGGTCTGGATGAGCGCAGCCGTGACATCCTCTACCAGCGTTGGCTGGCTGAAGAGAAAGCTACGCTGCATGACCTGGCCGCCAAGTACAACGTATCGGCCGAGCGCATCCGTCAGCTGGAAAAGAACGCGATGAACAAGCTCAAGGGCTCAATCGCCGCGTAAATCGCGCTACTGTTCAGAAGCCGCACCCAGGTGCGGCTTTTTTCTGCCTAAGGAAAAGCCCGTGAAATTACCGCCCATACGCCTGCAGCACTGGCTGATTTTTGCCGTAGTCGCCGCTTTGTTCTTTGCCTGGGGCGCGTGGCTGATGCGTCCGCAGCCGGCCGCGCAACCCCTGCCTTGGCTGGCTGAATGGCAAACCAGGGTGCTTACGCCGCTGGCCGATGATCGGCTGAGCCTGGTCCACCTGGACGATGCTCTGGAAGGCGAGCTTTGGCTGCAGCCGAACCTGGATGGCGCACGCCTGCTGTATCGCGGTGAGCTGCCGGACGGCGATGAAAAATGGTCGCTGGAAGCGGAAGTCGGTCTGGACAAGGCCGAGCGCGAAAGTTTGCTGGGCGCTGCAGGGTTAAAACCGACGGATAAGGAACAGCCGCTGAGCAGCCAGTTGCTGGTGCCATTGGCCAATCGCCCGATTATTGCGCTGACCTTGCTTCCGCCGGCGCCGCTGGATGTTGCGCGATTGGCCGCGAGCATCGGTCAGCCGCGACTGACCCTGGAGTTGGTCGAGGGGCAGGCCTGGGTTTATCCCGAACTGGGCATGACCGCACACCTGCAGGATGACGAGCTGTACTTCCTTTATGCCGTGCCGCGGCATCTGCTGAAACAGCGCTGACTTAAACGCCCTTTAACCAGTCCGGCCACCAGTCGGGGCGGCTGGGTTGCAGACGGTTGAGGTAGTGGCTGCCACCCAGTTGCCACATTTGCTGACGAATCCAGCCGGCCCGGCGCCTAATGTGCGCGCTCGGGTGGCTGGCACTCCACTCACGCGGGTTGGGCAGCACGGCGGCCAGCAGGCTGCTCTGCTGGCGTGACAGGTAGGGCGCGCCGACCTTGAAGTGATGCCGCGCCGCTGCTTCGGCACCGAACACGCCGTCACCCCACTCGACGCTGTTGAGGTACACCTCGAGAATTCGCTGCTTGGGCCAGAGCAGCTCGATCAAACCGGTAAACCACACCTCGATACCCTTGCGCAGCCAGCTGCGGCCGGACCAGAGAAACAGGTTCTTCGCCACCTGCTGGCTAAGGGTACTGGCGCCGCGCAGCGAGCCGCCTTGTTGGTTATGTTGCAGAGCGGCCTGGATAGCTGCGACATCAAAGCCCCAGTGTTCGGCGAACTTCTGATCTTCGCCGGCAATCACTGCCATCTTCAAGTCATCCGGCAGTTCGCTCCAGGGGCGCCAAGTGCGCTGCAGGTCGATGGGTTGATCCATGATCCATGATTCGATCTTGCGCTCAACCATCAGTGCGCTGCCGGGTGGCGGCACCCAGCGCAGTAACAACACCAGCAAGACCGAGGCGAGCATCAGCCAAAGCAGGAGTGTGAGCAGTCGACGGACGAGGGATCGAAACATGCGTGCTTGGCCGGGATGAGTTTGCCGGCCATTATAGCCAGCCCTGTTTATATAGCTGGAGTGATGCATGGCTCGTCTGTGGTTATTGCTGTCCGCCTGTGCCGGTTTTACCGGTGTCGCTTTGGGCGCCTTTGCTGCGCATGGCCTGAAAAACCAGCTAACGCCGGTCTATCTCGCGGTGTTTCAAACCGGCACCCATTACCAGCTGATTCACGCCCTGGCGCTGTTCGGCGTTGGCCTGTTAGCCATCCTGCGGCCCGCGCCGCTGGTCAATTGTGCTGGCGCCCTGTTTGCCCTGGGGGTCGTGCTGTTCTCCGGTAGTTTGTATGCGCTGACCTTGAGCGGTATCAGTGCCCTGGGCGTGGTCACTCCCTTCGGCGGCCTGGCGTTTCTCGCCGGTTGGCTGTGCCTGGGCGTGGCGGCCTGGAAGCTGGGTGCGCGCAGTAACGCCTGACCCACAAGTCAGAAAGCAGGACGAGTGGTAGCCTTTAGCCTTGGTCGGCGCCCATGATCAGGCTAGAATGCCGGCCCTTTTCTCAGTTGTGACCGAGCCGTCATGCGTATTCAGTTAAACGGTGAAGCATTCGAATTGCCCGACGGGGAAACCGTCGCCGGGTTGATCGGGCGTCTGGACCTGACCGGACGGCGCGTGGCGGTCGAACTCAATCTGGATATCGTGCCGCGCAGCCAGCATGCCACTACCGCCTTGCGCGAGGGTGACCAGGTTGAAGTGGTCCACGCCATTGGCGGTGGTTGATCCCCGCTCATCGGTTTATCGCGTTCTGACTGCCGCCCACCTTCACGAGGATTACCTATGAGCCATGCGCCCAGCGACAAGCCCTTTACCCTAGCCGGCCGTACTTATCAGTCGCGTCTGCTGGTCGGTACCGGCAAGTACAAGGACCTCGAAGAAACCCGCCTGGCCATCGAGGCTTCGGGTGCCGAGATCGTTACCGTGGCGGTGCGCCGGACCAATATCGGGCAGAACCCGGGCGAGCCGAACCTGCTGGATGTGATCTCGCCGGACAAGTACACCATCCTGCCGAATACCGCCGGCTGCTACGACGCTGTCGAAGCGGTGCGTACCTGCCGTCTGGCCCGTGAGCTGCTCGATGGCCACAAGCTGGTCAAGCTGGAAGTGCTGGCTGATCAGAAGACCCTGTTCCCCAATGTGATCGAAACCCTCAAGGCCGCCGAAGTGCTGGTTAAGGACGGTTTCGACGTGATGGTGTACACCAGCGATGATCCGATCATTGCCCGCGAACTGGCCGCCATGGGCTGCATCGCGGTGATGCCGCTGGCCGGTCTGATTGGCACCGGGCTAGGCATCTGCAACCCATACAACCTGCGCATCATCCTCGAAGAAGCGACCGTTCCCGTTCTGGTCGATGCCGGTGTCGGCACCGCGTCCGATGCGACGATTGCCATGGAACTGGGCTGCGAGGCGGTGCTGATGAACAGTGCGATTGCCCATGCGCAGAACCCGATTCTGATGGGCGAAGCGATGAAGCACGCGATCATCGCCGGGCGCATGGCCTACCTGGCCGGGCGCATGCCTAAGAAGCTTTATGCCAGCGCCTCGTCGCCGCTGGATGGTCTGATTAAGTAAAAGCACTTTAAGAGCACAGCATGACTGATTTGCCACAACAGCCTGAGCCGGCTGAAGACACCTCCAAGCACCGCGCGATCAAGAGTTTCGTGATGCGCGCCGGGCGCATGACCGAAGGCCAGCAACGTGGACTCGATCAGGGCTGGCCGAAGTTTGGTCTGCAACTGGAGGATGGCCTGCGCGACTTCGACCAAGTGTTTGGTCGTACTGCGCCGCGCACCTTCGAAATCGGCTTCGGCATGGGCCATTCAACCCTGGAAATGGCCGCCGCTTCGCCCGAGCAGGACTTTATCGGGGTGGAAGTACATCGCCCGGGTGTTGGCGCCCTGCTCAACGGCCTGATGACGCAGAACCTCAGCAATATGCGTGTCTACAGCAGCGATGCGATGGACGTACTGCGCACCTGTGTGGCCGATGCCAGCCTGGATCGAGTGCTGCTATTCTTCCCGGATCCCTGGCATAAGGCCAAGCACAACAAGCGGCGTATCGTGCAGCCGGCGTTTGCCGAGCTGGTGCGGCAGAAGCTCAAGGTCGGCGGTGTGTTGCACATGGCCACCGACTGGCAGCCCTATGCTGAATACATGCTGGAAGTGATGAACGCGGCACCCGGTTACCAGAACCTGGCCGCCGATGGTCAGTATGTGCCACGCCCGACAGAACGCCCGACCACCAAGTTCGAGCGTCGTGGCGAGCGGTTGGGGCATGGCGTATGGGATCTGAAGTTCCAGCGCATCGACTGATTGATTCACGCGCTGAGGTATCGGCGCAGCAAAACCATAAGCACAGGGATGATTGCACAAGATCGGAATAATCCGACGCCCGCCAGGACGGCTCCTCACCAAGACGGCACATAAACCCGGGCAGCACTGCCCCGGTCATAAAAACAGCAGCCCGGCCTCAGGCCAGGCTGCGAGGAGATCGCTGTGTTGAGAACGCTTTCAATTCTGCTGCTGGCTACGTGCGCGCTACAGGCACAGGCCAAAGTCGACAGTGCCCAGGCTGCGCGCCTGGGCCAGGACCTGACGCCGCTGGGCGGTGAGCGCGCGGGCAATGCCGCCGGCACCATTCCCGCCTGGGACGGTGGCCTGGCGCAACCGCCGGCCAATTACCAGCCGGGCATGCATCACCCTGACCCTTACAGCGCCGATGCGCCCTTGTACCAGATCAACAGCCAGAACCTGGCGCAGTACCAGGCGCAGTTACCGGCGGGCCTCAAGGCGTTGCTGGAAAGAAATCCGGATTACTTTCTGCGGGTATTTCCGACCCGTCGCAGCGCCGCCGCGCCGCAGCGCATCTATGACGCTACGCGCTTCAACGCGCAGGCCGCCGAGCTGATTTCTGGCGGTAACGGTGTCGACGGTGCTGCCGCTGGTATCCCATTCCCGCTGCCGAAAACCGGTCAGGAAACCATCTGGAACCACATCATGCGTTACCGTGGCGACCAGATCAGCTTCGTCACCAACCAGGCGGCGGTACTGAGCAACGGTGCCTATAATCTGCTCAAACTGGAACGTGACATCTATTTCCTCTACGGCCGTGAAGGTGTCAGCCCGCAGGACCTGGACAACACCCTGTTCTACTACAAGTACAAGGTGGTCGCCCCGGCCAAACTCGCCGGTTCGGCGTTGGTGGTGCAGGAAACCCTCGATCAGGTGCTGGCGATCCGCAAAGCCTGGCGCTTCAACCGCGGCGAGCGCCGCGTGCGCCGCCTGCCGATGCTGGCCTACGACACCCTGCAGCCGGACACCAACGGCATGGCTACCGCCGACGTGGTCGACTCCTACAACGGTGCGCCGGATCGTTACGACTGGAACCTGGTCGGCAAGCAGGAAATGCTGGTGCCATACAACAGCTACGCCGTGCACCAGAAGGGCATCCCCTACGACAACATCCTGCGCAGCAATACCGTGAATCCGGAACTGCTGCGTTATGAGTTGCACCGCGTCTGGGTGGTCGATGCCGCGCTGCGCAAGGGCTTTAGTCACCCGTATGCCAAGCGCCGCTTCTACATCGACGAGGACAGCTGGCAGATTCTCGCCGCCGATCTTTACGACAAGAACGGCGAGTTGAGCGGTGTCCAGGAAAGCCATCCGATCAGCTACTACGACGTGCCGATGTTCGGCAGCACCCTGGAGACCATCTACGACTTCAAGGGCAAGCGCTACTTTGTCGACGGCCTGGATAACAACGAGCCGATGTACAACTTCAACGCCAAGCTGACGCCGCGCGATTTCACCCCGCAGGCACTGCGCCGCGAAGGTAACTGAGCCTCGGTCGCACTGAAAGAACCGCCTCTTGCAGGCGGTTTTTTTATGCCTGGTGATCGCTTATCTGCGGCTCTGGGGCGCTGCCCTGACTGTGCCAGGCATTGATACAGGACAAGATGCCGGGCAGTCACCCGACTACATTCAGGGCTCTGTGCTAGCGCATACAAGGAGCCTGACCATGAGCATGATGAAAGCAGCGGTGTTTATCGAGCCTGGGCGCATCGAGCTGGTGGACAAGCCCATTCCGCCCGTGGGGCCCAATGATGCGTTGGTGCGGATTACCACTACGACCATCTGCGGCACCGATGTGCACATCCTCAAGGGTGAGTACCCGGTAGCCAAGGGGCTGACCATCGGTCACGAGCCGGTTGGCATCATCGAGAAGCTGGGCAGCAACGTGCAGGGTTACCAGGAGGGGCAGCGGGTGATTGCCGGGGCCATCTACCCGAGTTTCAGCTCCTACGTCAGCCAGGACGGTTATTCCTCCCAGGATGGCGGCTGCAGCTGCCATGGCTACAAGCCCATGGGTGGCTGGCGTTTCGGCAATAGCATCGACGGCACCCAGGCCGAGTACGTACTGGTGCCGGACGCTCAGGGCAATCTGGCTCCGGTACCGGATGGTCTGACTGACGAGCAGGTGCTTATGTGCCCGGACATCATGTCCACCGGGTTTGCCGGTGCGGAGGCGGCCAATATCAAGATTGGTGATGTGGTGGCGGTGTTCGCCCAGGGGCCAATTGGCCTGTGCGCCACGGCCGGGGTCAAGCTGCGCGGGGCGAGCAGCATCATCGTGGTCGATGGCGTCGAGCAGCGTTTGCAGATCGCGCGCAAGATGGGTGCGGACGTCACGCTGAATTTCAATCAGGTCGATGTGGTCGAGGAGATCCTGCGTCTGACCGGGGGCCGTGGTGTGGATGCGGCCATCGAGGCATTGGGCCTGTAATCCACCTTCGAAAGCGCACTGCGGGTGCTCAAGCCGGGTGGCACGTTGTCCAGTCTTCAACGGATCTGCGGATTCCCCTGGCGGCGTTTCATGCCGGTTTGGGTGACCACAAGATCGTTACCTCACTGTGTCCGGGCGGCAAGGAACGCATGCGCCGGTTGATCAATGTGGTGGCCTCCGGGCGCGTCGATTTTGGCGCGCTGGTGACACACCAGTATTCGCTGGATGACATCGTCGCGGCCTATGATCTCTTTGCTCACCAGCGCGACGGCGTGCTCAAGGTGGCGATAAAACCCTTTCACTGGGGCCGATAGCGGCATGGCCAGGGAGGCGTAATGTGGCAACTGCATGGCTATCTGTTAGTGGTGGCGCTGCTGCTGGCAGGTTGCAGCACCCAGAGTGAGCGCAGTATTCAGGAGGTGGCTGGCAGTTGGTCGATTCGCCAGTTCAATGAAAGCAGTTTTGCCCTGGGCAAGAGCAGCCATTACCGGGTTTATCATCGCGGCCAACTGGTGCGTCTGGCGCCGCCGCTGGTAGAGCGGGAAACCAGTGAGCTGCTGGCGGTAGGTCACTTCAACCCTGGGGTGTTTCCCTATCCGGACCTGATCGTACTGGTGCATGACCGCTTTACCAATGCGCAAGGCTATGGCGATGCCAGGCTGCGGGCATTTCAGCTGATCTCCAAGCAGGACAGGTTCGAGATCGTGCCAGTCGAGATAGGCGCTGCCGGGTTTTAGTTGCGGCTGCTGGCCTGACTGAGCAATCCGCTAGCGATGGGGTTGGCTGCAGGTGTAAGCGGCTGGCTGGGTTTGTCCGGGAAGTGCAGGCTCTCGCGGCGACCGTGGCGCAGCAGGGTGACATGCTGGCGCTGCACACTCTCAAGGGTGACGCCTGGGGCGATGGTGGCGCCGACCATAAAACGCTCAGGGACCTGGCCATCTCTGCCGATGATGGCGCTGGAGCGGCTGCTTTGTGGGTGATTGAAGGCAGCCATCAAGGTCAGTTGCAGGGCGGTGGCCGGAGCCGGGCCGCTACTGTCGAGTAGAGGGACACCGAACAATATCGCCAACTGCTGCTGATCTATAACCGGTTGTACAGGGGCTTGCTGCACGGGCGTCAGGTTGATCGGGCTATGCAGTAAGCGCCAGAACGCCGCGCCCTGATAAGCCAGGCTGATACTGCCGGCCAGCAGAAGCAGCAGACACAAGCCGGTGATCAAGTGTTCCGAGATAACTGACTGGGCCGGTTGGCTGGGTTGCAACATAAAAATTCCTTAATGAAAAAGCCCATGGCTGCTAAGGCAGCCATGGGCTCGGGTACTACGGCTTCTTAAAGCTTGCCGATGCTGACGTTGTCGATAAACAACGACTGTCCGCGTTGCGTGCCAAGGATCAGCAGATCGGCGCGGCGCAGGGTGCCGGCTGGCAGCTGTACTTCATGCTGCAACTTGCTCCAGCTGCCACCACGGGTGGAGCGCTGGCCAAGTGGCAGGTACTGGCCACGGCCATTGCCATCTTCGACATACAGGTAGGCATAGGCGATGGCGCTGACCGCACTGCTACGACCAATACTCAGATCGGCCGAGACGCGATAGCGATTACCGGCCTGAACATTGCCGAGCAGGCTGACGCTTGCGCCAGAGCCCTCGTACTGACGCTGATAGGCTTCCAGAGCCTGGCGGCTGCCGTTGGCGAACGTGCTGGCGCGGGCGCTGCCATGGAAGCCAGACCAGCCGCCAATGCCGTTCTCGAAGTTCCAGCCGAACTGGGTCGGTGCCGGCGGAGTTGGTGGCGCAGCGGCTTGGACTTCCTGCAGCTCGACCTCATCGACCAGCAGGCTGCTGCCGCTGTCGCTCCAGATCGCCACATACAGATTGCGCACGTTGCTTGGGGCTGTGTAGGTGAAGGTTTTTTCCAGGCGGCTGAACTCGTTGCCGGTCACCGACAGGTTTGCTGTCTGCTCGGCGCTGTAAGTAAAGCGGCCGTCAGTGCTTTCCTGGAGGATCGCCACGCGTACGTTTTCACGGCTGTCGCGGGCCTTGAGCATGGCTTTGGCTTTCAGGCGATATTTCGCGCCGGTAGTCAGGCCGGTGACCGGTGTGGCCAGTACATCGAAGGCCTGTGCATCCATCTGCAGTGCGTTGTCGCGGCAGTTCAGTGCCACATTGACCAGGCTCAGCTGTGCCTGACCGAACAGTGCACGCCAGCCTTGGTTGCTGTTGAATTCGCCGTTGCTGACCAAACCCTTGAGTGCGGGTTTGCTGCACCAGGGCAGCTCGGCCGGTGGCGTGGTCGGGTTGCCGGTGCCGGGGTTGTTGGTGACTGGCACCTGGGTGGCGCGGAAAGCGGCGATCTGCGTGGCCATGACGTTCAGCGAGCGCACGGCATCGGAACGATCGGGCATGCCGCAAGGCTGGTTGGCGCAGTCGGCGTCATTTAGCCGTGGGTTGGAGAATACCGGCGCCTGACGGCGTGCGCCGAAGACCTGTGGGTAGGCCATGATGGTGCTGAACTGGCCCTGGACGCCGTAGCCACGGCTCCATTCGTGGGTGCCGTTGTGGCCGTTGGCGTTGTAGTAGCCTTCCTGCTGGTCCTGTTCGTAGGAGTGGCGCAGGCCCATATTGTGGCCAGCTTCATGGGCGAAGGTGCTGAGGCTGCAGTCGACACCGGTCAGGCCATAGGCCATTTCCTTGGCACCGCTGTTGAAACGATCGCTGTTCTTTGCGCCAGTACCCATCCAGGCGATACCGCAGACGCCATAACCCTGGCCCTGGGTGGTGCGGTTGATCAGCTGTACAACGTCGGCGCCGTATTGCTCACGCAGGCGTTTTACCTGGGCGTCATCAGTGAACTTGTTGAGGTTGGCACTGGACACATCGTAGTAGCTGGCCCAGTCAAGCAGCTGCTTGTGTACCAGGCGCAGGCGGATATTCACGCCGCTTTTGGCATAGGCCGTGTTGGTGTATTCGATATAGCTGGCGATGCGTGCGTCGATATCGCGGCCGTTAGGCAGGCTCTGCGCGTCTTTGGTGTAGAGCACCATGATGTCGACGGTTTGCGGGTTGGCCTGGGCGCTATGGGCGGTCAGGGCCAGTGCGAGGGCAGAGAGCCATTGCACTTTCTTCATATCAGCGTTCCTTGTGCGATTTGAGTAAGACGGTGATCAGCCCTGAGCGGGCGGTGGCAGCGGGGCCAGTTCTTTATGGTCGTAGTGCAGGTGGTCATTGGGATCGGCCCGCATTACCAGCTGGTTCTCATCGGTGATCACCGTCTTGCCGGTGGCGTTATCGATGATGATCGACAGGCTGCCGTCGAGCGTGGCGACGGTGATATGGGTCTCCAGCGCGCCCTTGACCAGGGTCATGCTTTCCATCTCATCACCATCGATCAGGCTGCCTTGCCATACGGCGCTGCCGGCGGTGTTGCGAGTTTCGCCGAGGGTGGCGCGGGTTGGGCTGCTACGCCCCGGCAGTGCCAGAGAAACCACCTGACCGACCGCCAGATTGCTGAGTTGCTGTGGGTCGACCTGGGTCAGGTGCTGGGTGATGCCGTTGCTCTCGGTTTCCTGCAGGGAGTCTGCATCCCAGAGCGTGGCCTGCGCGGCGCTGCTGGTGGCCACGGGCGGTTTGGCCTGCAGGGTAGAGACGCCGCTGGCGCCTTGGCTGGCTGCCTGGCTTGCGGGCGCGGCAGTGCTCTGGCTGGGGGCGGGTGATTTGCCGCTCTGGCTGTCATTCGATGCTGCTTGGGTTGGCTTTGGCTGCTCAAGGTCAGCCGAGAGCACGACCCCCAGGACGCCGCCGACAATGGCGGTGGCGACTGCGGCTGTGATCCAGCGTTTTGACATGCGACTGCTCCATTAGTCTGGGAAGTTGAAGCAGCGCAGTCTAGGTAGAGCCTTGGCGGTTATTCGCTATGCAGTTCACAGGCAGAGGGTATGGGCAGTGCCAGCTTGTTTAATTTGAACGCTGGTCTCATATGCAGGGTGTGCCACGTCTCGTTGGAAATGGGGCACAGTTCCATGCAGCCCGGTTATGCCGTTGCTGCGCGCTGCAGCAACGGCTCTGTGCTTACTCGGGCTGGGCTTTGGCGCCGCGTTTGGGCAGTTGTTCGGGCAGGGCAGCGAGGGCTTTGAGCGCCATTTCGCGGCTCGGGTAACTGCCATAGAGCACGACGTAGCGGGTTTCTCCGCCCTGCTCGCGTTCGGCCAGGCGCAGCGGTTGTTTGGGGTGGCGCTCAAGCAGAGCCTGCATAAATTCGCGGTTACTGCCTTCAACCAGCTGGATGGTGTGGCGGCGCGCTGCAATCTTGGGTTTGCTTTCGCCGCCACGGCCATTGCCGAGGGTGGCGGGGTCGACAGGTTTGGGGGTCTCGATCAGGGTCTTGCTCGGTTTTGCCGGGATGGCTCTGGCCGGCTGGCGCAGGTCGGTTGCGGGTGCCTCAATGCCCTGGTCGAACAAGGCATGGGCTTGCTGCGGCAAGTGGTCGTAACCATTGGCCTGGCCGAGCAGGCGCAGGTCGCGGTATTTACCCAGGCTCAGGTTGGCCAGGCCGACACCGTCGCGCGCCACGGTGGGGCGCAGGAACACCATCAGGTTGCGCTTCTGCCGGGCTTCGCGGGTTGAGCGGAACAGTCGGCCGACTCCGGGAATGTCACCGAGCAGCGGCACCTTGCTCTCGCTGCTGGTGATGTCGTCCTGAATCAGGCCGCCGAGCACGATTACCTGGCCGTCATCGGCCAGCACGGTGCTCTTGATCGAGCGCTTGTTGGTCACCAGGTCAACGGCCTGGGCATTCAGCCCGGTGCTCGGGGCAATGGAGGAGATTTCCTGCTCGATCACCAGACGCAGGGTGGCGCCTTCATTGATATGCGGGGTGACCTTGAGGGTGACGCCAATATCCTTGCGTTCGATGGTGGTGAAGGGGTTGCTCGAACCCGCGGCATCGGTGGTGTAGGAACCGGTCTGGAACGGTACGTTCTGCCCGACCAGAATCTCGGCGGCCTGGTTGTCCAGGGTCAGCAGGGTTGGGGTAGAGAGCAGGTTGCTTTTACCGTTCGACGACAGCGCGGTGATCAGCGCACCGAAGTTGTCGTTGCCGACGCCGAAAATCGCCCCGTTGGGCAGCGCCGCAGCCAGTTCGCCGGGTTTTTCGCTGGCGATGGCACCGAGCAGAGTGCCGACCGATAGGCCGGTGTTACTGAAGTTGACACCGCCCAGGCCGCCGCCGCTGCGGCCATCGATGGCCCACTGCACGCCGAGGGCGTCATTGATGTCGCCGGACATCTCGACGATGGCCGCCTCTACCAGCACCTGAGCGCGGGGGATATCCAGCTGGCGGACCAGATCCTCGAACATATTGACGATATCGGCCTCGGCCATGATGACGATGGCATTGAGGCTCTCGTCGGCGCGGATCATCAGCTTCAGTGGTGCAGCGTTTTCGCTGCCCTGGCTTTGGCTCAGGTTGTCGCCGAAGTCACCGAGGGTCTTCGCCATCTCCTTGGCATCGCCATGGCGCAAACGGATAACCCGGGTATTGGTCGAGCGCGAGCTGGGCGTGTCGAGGCTCTGCGCCAGCTTCAACAGGCGCGCGCGGGCATCGCTGGGGCCGAGCAGCAGCAGACGGTTGGCGCGGGTATCGGCAATCACCTGGGCACCGCTGGCCTGGGCGTTTTTCAGCGAACTGTTGATCACCGCTGCCAGCTCATGAACCCAGGCATGGCGCAGGTCATAGACGCTGAAATCGTCCTGGTTCTGGCTGTCCAGCTGGCGGATGATCTCGTCGATGCGGGCGATATTGGCCGGGGTGTCGCTGATGATCAGGCTGTTGGAGGAGGGCACGGCGGCCAGATGGCCATGGTTAGCGACCAGCGGGCGAATCAGCGGCAGCAGGTCGTTGGCGGCGCCGTGTTGTACCTGCAGTACACGCGTTTCCAGGTTGCCGTTGCTGCCGGCGGTGGTCTTGGCCTCGCTACTGGGAATGATGCTCAGCTGATTGCCCTGAGGCATCACGGCGAAACCATGGGTGCTCATCACCGAGAGGAACAGCTTGTAGACCTCGGCGATATTCATCGGCTGCTGGGCAATCACCGTGACCTGACCTTTTACCCGCGGGTCGATGATAAAGGTCTGCCCGCTGATGCTGGATATCTGCTCGATAAAGTCGCGAATTTCCGCACTCTGCATATTGATCGTCCAGCTGTCCTCGCTCTGTGCAGGCACTTCGGTCGACGCATTGGCCTGGCTGGCGATGCTCAGCAACAGGGCGGTGTGCAGCAGTAGCAGGCGGAGAAGTGGGCGCAGGGCAGACGTGATCATGGCTAGGGCATCAGTAGGTGTGGCCGTAATGCACTGCCGCAGCCGACGCAAGGTCGGACAAAAAAGGCTGGAGGCGCTGTTTGAATGAGAGAAAACGGCTGCAACCAGCACTGCGAGCAGTGTTGGGGGCGCAAGGCTAATGAAAAAAATCGGCAGTTGTTGAGGCGTGATGGCGATCTGCGATGATCGTCACAGTCGGTCGGCAATTTGTTGCCAGGGCGTGATGGGCGTCAGTTGGCGATTACGCCTGCAAGCGGGAGCCCCTGGTCAGGCTCCCGATCAGTTCGCCAGCAGCCTAGCTGCGGTCGGCGAGGATGCCGATGATAAAGAACACCAGAATCAGCACCGGAGCCAGGGTGAAGTTGTTGAAGAAGCCCAGGCCCTTGGCCAGGTAAGGCGTGGCGAAGACGATCAGCAGGCCGTAGCCCACGGCGCAGAGCAGCATGAAGATCAGCGTGCGCAAGATAAAGTTCATGCTACTGGTATTGCGCTGCACCCAGGCATTGATGCCAGGGCCGAACAGCACCAGCAGGGTGGCCATGATTGCCAGGGAAATATCGTAAAGGTGGCTACGGCTCCAGCGCGACAGGGTGACGATCAGGTCGAGTAGCAGGTCCATCCGGTTTCCTTAGCCGTGGCGGCGTGTACGTCAGGGTAGAAAATACTGCAGCAGGTCGTTGAGAAACAGCTGGCCTTCGCGGGTGGCGCACAGGCGTGTCGGATCGCTGTGCAGCAGGCCGCGTTTTTGCGCCTCGATGCGCGCGGCGGCGAGCTGGCTGAGCGGCAGGCCGGTGCGCTGAGTGAACAATTCGCTGGCGACGCCGTCCGTGAGGCGCAGCACATTCATCAGAAATTCGAAGGGCAGCTCATCGGCGCCAAGGACGCGCTCGCCGGCGCTGAAGCGCTTGCTGGTGTCGAGGTAGTCCTTGGGCAGACGGGTTTTCCAGCTACGGCTGATGCGCCCGTCCGGCTGGCTGAGTTTGGCGTGGGCGCCGGCGCCGATGCCGAGAAAGTCGCCGAAGGTCCAGTAGTTCAGGTTGTGCCGCGCCGCCTTGCCAGGCTGGGCGTAGGCCGACACTTCGTACTGCGCGTAACCTTCAGCGGCCAGCAGAGCCTGTCCGGCTTCCTGAATGTCCCAGAGAATATCGTCTTCCGGCACTTCGGGCGGCTGGTTCCAGAACACCGTGTTCGGCTCCACCGTCAGCTGATACCAGGACAGGTGCGTCGGCCCCTGGGCAATGGCGGTACGCAGGTCGCTCAGGGCGTCCTCTATGGACTGGTTCGGCAGGCCGTGCATCAGGTCCAGGTTGAAATTATCGAAGCCGGCAGCGCGGGCCATATCGGCGGCGTGCACGGCTTCATCGCCGTCGTGGATGCGCCCCAGGGCGATCAGCTTGGGTGCCTGGAAACTCTGCACACCGATCGACAAACGATTGATGCCCAGGCGACGGTAGTCCTTGAACTTGGCCTGCTCGAAGGTGCCGGGGTTGGCTTCCAGGGTGATCTCGATATCGGCGGCAAACGGCACACGCCGCTCCACGCCTTCAAGCAGACGGCCGAGGGCCTTGGCCGAAAACAGGCTGGGGGTGCCGCCACCAAAGAAGATCGAGCTCAGCGGGCGGTTATGCACCTGCGTCAGATCGGCATCCAGATCCGCCAGCAGAGCGTCGACATACGCTTCTTCCGGCAGGTTGGGCCCGGCGGTGTGGGAGTTGAAGTCGCAATACGGGCACTTCTTCACGCACCAGGGGATGTGCACATAGAGTGCAAGTGGCGGCAGCGCGAAGCCGCCGCCGGACGCCATGGTCATGCCAGGCCCAGCCGCTGTTTCAGCAGGGCCATGGCGCGGGCGCGGTGGCTGATCTGGTTTTTCTCGGCAGCCGGCAGCTCGGCGCTGGAGCACTCGCGCTCGGGCACCCAGAACAGCGGGTCATAGCCGAAGCCTTCCATGCCTTGTGCGGCGTGCAGAATGCGCCCGTGCCAGAGGCCTTCGCAGATGATTGGCAGCGGGTCGTCGGCATGCCGCACCAGCGCCAGGCAGCAGACGAACTGAGCGCCGCGCTCGGCGTCCGGCACATCTTTCAGGGCGTCGAGCAGTTTGGTGTTGTTCGCCGCGTCACCCTGGCCATCGGCATAGCGCGCCGAGTAGATGCCCGGTGCCCCGCCGAGAAAATCCACTGCCAGGCCCGAGTCGTCGGCCAGCGCCGGCAGGCCGGACAATCGGGCGGCATTACGTGCCTTGAGAATGGCATTCTCGATAAATGACAGGCCGGTTTCTTCCGGCTCGACCATCGAGAATTCGCCGACTGAGCGCACGCGTACGCTGCTGCCGAGCATGGCTTGCAGCTCCTTGAGTTTGCCGGCGTTATGACTGGCGAGTACAAGCTCGTTGAAGTGCATCATTCGTCTGGGAAGAATTCCTGGTTGAAGTCGAAACTGTGCGCCACGCCATCGGCCGCGCGAACGTTGATGGTGAAACGCAGCATTTCACGCTGGCTGAAGTTGAATTGCGCCAGGTAATAAATGGCCTCACCTTCGTTGACCTGCTTGAAGGTCAGCGGCTGGCTGCGGCCGACCAGATCCTTCACTTCGCCACTGACGCTGGCGCTGCTGGCCTTGCCGGCCTTGAGCACGGAAATGTTCACCACGCCCTGGGTCTTGCTGCGCACCAGGCCGTTGGCGGCGGCGATGTCCGGTTGCAGAAAGCCGGAGTTAAAGGCGATGTAGTGCACGTCGAGATCGCCGAAGCTCTGCTTGCGTTCAGCCAGCGCCGGCAGGCTCAGGCACAGGGCGATAAACAGTAGTGCGATGCGACGCATAAGGGTTCTCCTAGTAGCTAATCGTGCAGTGCAGCCGCCTAGTTGGCGATCTGCACGTCTTCGGCCGTAGGCCCGCTGATCCGGTAAATGCCGATTTCACCTAACAGATTAGGCCAGATTCGACTGGCCCAGCCGTGCCGGTGGTCGCGGTCCACGGCCAGGCGATCCATGACTTTTGCGCCCTGATCGTGGCACAACTTTTCGAAGTCTTCGAAGGTGCAGAAGTGGATGTTTGGCGTGTTGAACCAGGTGTACGGGAGGAAATCCGACACCGGCATGCGGCCCTTGGTGGTGAGGTACCAGCGGCAGTGCCAGTGGCCGAAGTTGGGGAAGGTGATGATGCAGCTCTTGCCGACCCGCAGCATCTCCGCCAGCACCTTGTCCGGGTAATGCAGGGCTTGCAGCGACTGGGTCATGACCACCACATCGAAGCTGTTGCTGGCGAAGTTGCCCAGCCCCTGGTCGAGGTTCTGCTCAATCACGTTGACGCCCTTGCTGACGCACTGGGCGATATTGTCCGCATCGATTTCCAGGCCGTAGCCGGACACCTGCTTGTGTTCAGCCAGCCAGGCGAGCAACTCGCCATTGCCGCACCCCAGGTCGAGTACACGACTGCCGGCGGGAATCCACTCTTGGATGATTTCGAGATCCGCGCGCATGACTACACCTTGATCCGTTTCATATAGCTGTCGAATGCCTGCAGGTAACGCGGGATTGGCATCAGGAAGGCGTCGTGGCCCTGGGGCGCATCGATTTCCAGGTAGCAGACGTTTTTCCGCGCAGCGGTCAGTGCATCGACGATTTCCCGTGAACGTGCCGGCGAGAAGCGCCAGTCGGTGGTGAAAGACATCACGCAGAAGTCGGCGCTGACGTGGGCCAGGGTCTTGGCCAGGTCGCCGTCGAAGGCCGCTGCCGGATCGAAGTAGTCCAGCGCCTTGGTCATCAGCAGGTAGGTGTTGGCGTCAAAGCGCCCGGAGAACTCTTCGCCCTGATAGCGCAGGTAGCTTTCCACCTGAAACTCGACGCTGTGGAAGTCGTAGTTGAGCTTTTCGCTTTTCAGGCCACGGCCGAATTTCTCGCCCATGGCGTCATCCGACAGGTAGGTGATGTGGCCGACCATGCGCGCCAGCATCAGCCCGCGCTTGGGGATCACACCCTGCTCCTGAAAGTGTCCGCCGTGGAATTGCGGGTCAGTCAGGATCGCCTGGCGCGCCACTTCGTTGAAGGCGATGTTCTGCGCCGACAGCTTGGGGGCCGAAGCAATCGCCAGGCAGTGACGCACGCGCTCGGGGTAGCTGATGGTCCACTGCATGGCCTGCATACCGCCCAGGCTGCCACCGATCACTGCGGCCCACTGCTGGATGCCGAGGTTGTCGGCCAGCCGCGCCTGGCTGTGCACCCAGTCTTCCACGGTCATCACCGGGAAGTCTGCGCCGAAGGGTTTGCCGGTAGCCGGGTTGACGCTGCTGGGGCCGGTGGAGCCGTTGCAGCCGCCGAGGTTGTTCAGGCTGACGACGAAGAACTTGTTGGTGTCGATGGGTTTGCCGGGGCCGATGCAGCTGTCCCACCAACCCGGCTTGCGGTCTTCCACGCTGTGATAGCCGGCGGCATGGTGATGGCCGGACAGGGCGTGGCAGATCAGCACGGCGTTGCTCGCCGTGGCATTCAGCTCGCCATAGGTTTCGAAGATCAGTTGGTAGTCGGCCAGGCTGCGTCCACAGGCGAGCGCCAACGGCTCGGCGAAGTGCATCACTTGGGGCGTAACCAAGCCAACAGAGTCTTGAGGAAAGGCAGTCGACATCAACCCTGCTCGCAATATAGGAAGAGCCGCAGTCTAAAGAGCACCGCCCCAGGCGGCAAGCGCATGGGGCGGCTGGGGTGCGGCGGGTGTTGCGGCGCTGAAGTCTAGGGTTATTCGCCGATGCTGTGCGGGCGCGCAGCCCCAGGCAGGTTTACCACCTTGCCCTGGCGCTGCACCGGGGCAGGACGGCGCAGAATGCGCAGCATGTCGTTGGCCTGCGCCAGTTGCTGCTCCAGTTCGCCGCTGTAGCGTGCCAGTTGCTGGCCGCGCTGGCGCGACTGCTGGGTTTCCTGAGCCAGGGCCTTGAGCCGCAGCATATGGGTTTCCAGTAGCTGCTTATGTTCCAGGGTGTGCTGCATCAGTGGCATTAGCGCATCGCTGGCCCACTGTTCGGCTTCCTGGCGCATGCGCTGGTGCAGGCCGATTACTTCCTGCACCAGGGTGGCGAAGAAGCGTCTGGTCAGGCTGCGCTGTTCGGTCAGCAAGGTTTTCAGCTGCAGGCGGAACTGGTCGGCCTTGGTCTGCTGCTGCTTGAGCTCACGCAGGTAGCGATTGACGTTGAACTGCGGTGCGTCGACGCCGTGCAGCGGGTTCTCTTCGTTGTGCCGACGGTAGATGGCCGCAACCATCTTGTTGGCCATATCGGCTTCCTGCGCCAGGTTGTGCAGATCCTGCTCCACGCTGCGGAAGAAATGCAGGATGGCCTGGTTGATACCCAGAGTGGTCCAGCTGCCGGTGAGGTTCCTGCGCACCTTGTTCAGGTGTTCGTCCAGGCGCTCGCTGCGCGAGGCATGGCGCAGCAGGTCACCCTGACGCTTGAGCAGGCGCTGGTTGGTTTTCAGGCCCAGCAGGCGTTTGTGATGCTGGCTGTGGTCTTCCTTGGTCTTGGCGGTCAGCTCGAAGAGCATCTGGCCGTTGTCGTGCTGGTGGTTGCTCAGCAGCGCCTGCTGTTCGTTGACCTTTTCCAGGCGCAGGTTGAGCACGTGCTGGCTGTTCTGCAGCAGGCCCAGTACCTGATTGACCACGCGGTCTTCGAGCAGGCGTTCCTTCTGCGCGATGATGCGCTCGCAGAGCAGGTTTTCCAGGTTGCTCATCTGGCTGCGGGCTAGCAGTTCGGTGTCCTTGCGCACCTTGGCCAGCATTGCCTGTTTGGCCGACAGTGGCAGCACATCCTCGACGCGGATGCCCAGTTGGCGTGCGGTGCTGGTCTGGATCTGGCGGATGGCATTCTGCACAAAGGCTTCGCCGGCCAGGTCATCCCACAGCACATCGATCTTGTTCAGCACGGCGAACAGGCTGGTCTGGGTGTCTTCGTCGAGCTGGCGGATATGTTGCTGCCACACGGCCATGTCGCTGGCGGTCACGCCGGTGTCGGCGGACAGCAGGAAGATGATCGCCTGCGCGCTGGGCAGCATCGACAGGGTCAGCTCCGGCTCGCTGCCGAGGGCATTCAGGCCCGGGGTGTCGAGGATGCGCAGGCCCTGGCGCAGCAACGGGTGGTCGAAGTTGACCATGGCGTGACGCCAGGCCGGTACCAGCACTTCGCCGGGTTTATTGGTGCTTTCCAGCATGTCCGGGTGGAAGCCCAGGGCAATTGCCTGTTCGACCGGCATGGGTTTGGTGCGCGCGACCTGGACAAAAGCCTGGACCATATTGTCCGGGTCGCTGAGATCCAGCGGGATATTTACCCAGTGCCGTGGAATACGTTTGAACTGCGCCACGCTGGCCTCGGACACACGGGTCTCGATCGGCAGCAGGCGAATATAGGAGCGCTCCGAACGTGGGTCGAAGAACAGCTCGGTCGGACACATGGTGGTGCGTCCGGCCTGGGACGGCAGCATGCGTTGGCCGTAAGAAGAGAAGAACAGGCTGTTGATCAGCTCGGTCTTGCCGCGCGAGAACTCACCGACAAAGGCCAGGGTGATGTGATCCGTGCGCAGCAGCTTCAGCGCGCGTTCAAGCTTGGCTTCCACGGCCTCAGAGTTCAACCGATTGGTCACCAGCCAGCTGCGATAGCGGGTGATTTCGCGCATCAGCTCGCGCTTCCAGGTGACGTAAGCATCGACCTGCTGACTGAGACGTTCCATGCTCATCCTGGGCTTTCCTCCGGTTGGCGCATCCATTGTGGGGCGACTGGGGCTATACGGCACCCAGGTTGAGTCGGGCACACATTGAACGATGCCGCGCAGCAAGCTGACGCGGCAGGTAACGCTTTAAAGCCTGTGGAATTACGCCAGATCCGCGACGTTCGTGGATTGACCTGCTTGGCATTATGCGGGTCGCAGCTATGGCGTCAATTGCATGTCGTCGTACGCCCGCCTTATGGTCGGTCAGGGTGACCGAGCGGTCAGTGCAAGTTCGTCGGGCAGCCGTTGCGGTTGCTTGATGCGCACGCGCTTTTGCCGGCTTTGCAGGCCGCTTTCCAGGCTGACCTGGCTCTTGCTGACGGCGAAGACGCTGGCCAGAAAGGCCAGCAGCTGGGCATTGGCCTTGCCATCCACGGGCGGCGCGGTGAGGCGGATTTTCAGCCGATCACCGTGCAGCCCGGCGAACTCATCCT
This sequence comes from Pseudomonas sp. 8BK, assembly GCF_902506475.1. NCBI lineage: Bacteria > Pseudomonadati > Pseudomonadota > Gammaproteobacteria > Pseudomonadales > Pseudomonadaceae > Pseudomonas > Pseudomonas sp. 8BK. Next base: position 37,900 of record NZ_LR733252.1, read on the forward strand.
TGCTCGCCTTGGGCTGCAGGTGGCACTCGAGAATCAGATCGGTGCCGTCCCAGCGAAAGTGGCTCATCCGGCGCGCGGTCAGATCGCCAGGCTGAGGCCTTTGTCCATGCCGGTCATGATCGCCAAATTGCGGATCACCAGCATGTCGATCAGATTGAGGATCAGGAACGCCACGATTGGCGACAGATCCAGCCCGCCCATGCTCGGCAGGATGCGGCGGATCGGCGACAGCAGTGGCTCGCAGATCTGGTTGATCAGCATGGCGGTGGGGTTATGGCTGCCCTGGGCGACCCAGGACAGAATCACGCTGATGATCAGGGCAAAGAAGAACACCTTGAGGAACAGCGCGGTGACGCCAATGATCGACCACACCAGCAGCTGCAGCGGGTTGTCCAGGCCATAACCGAGCAGCATCAGGGTCAGCGCCATCAGCACCAGCTGCACCACGATGGCCAGCACCAGCGAGGCCAGGTCGAGCCCGGCCAGACTGGGGATGATCTTGCGCAGCGGTTTCAGCAGCGGGTGAGTGGCGCGCACGATGAACTGGCTGACCGGGTTGTAGAAGTCTGCCCGCACCAATTGCAGGATAAAGCGCAGCAGCACGATCAGCAGGTACAGGCTGCCAATGGTCTGCAGGATATAAACGGCGGCGGTGTTGAGTCCGATCATTTTCGTTCCTTATTGACCGAGTTGTTCGGCCAGCTCGGCAGAGCGGTGGGCGGCGGCATTCAGGGCTTTTTCGACCAGAGCTTCGAAGCCGTCGGCCTGGAAAGTCTTGATCGCCGCTTCGGTGGTGCCGGCCGGTGAGGTTACACGGCGGCGCAGCTCGCTAGCGTCGACATCGCTGGCTACGGCCATACGGGCAGCGCCGAGGGCGGTGTGCAGGGTCAGCTGGGCAGCGGTCTCGCGTGGCAGGCCGAGTTTTTCGCCAGCGGCGGTCATGGCTTCGATTAGCAGGAAGAAGTACGCCGGGCCGCTGCCGGAGACGGCGGTGACGGCATCGATCTGCGTTTCCTGATCCAGCCACAGCGCCAGGCCGACGGCGCTGAGCAGCTGTTCAGCCTGCTGGCGCTGGGCCGGCGAAACCTGAGCATTGGCATACAGACCGCTGACGCCCTGGCGCAACAGTGCCGGCGTGTTGGGCATGCAGCGCACAATCGCACGCGGACCAAGCCAGCTTTCCAGGCTGGCGCAGCTGATGCCGGCGGCAATCGACACCACCAGCTGCTGCTCGCCGATATGCGTGGCGAGATCCAGGCAGACTTCTTTCATCACCTGCGGCTTGATCGACAGCACGACCACGTCCGCACCCTGAATCGCCTCGGCATTGCTGGCAAAGGTTTCGATGCCGTGCTCGGCGCTGATCTTGCTGCGCTGTTCGGCACCGCGGTCGCTGGCGCGAATGGTGCTGGCGTCAATGCCCTGGGCACGCAGGCCGCCGATCAGGCTGGCGGCCATATTGCCGGCACCGATAAAGGCAATGCGGGGAGTGGTCATAACGGGCTTCCTTAATAAGGCTGAAGGCAAACTCAATCAATTACTGCTGTAGTCGCGCGCGCCGAACAAGGCGGTACCGATGCGTACCCAGGTTGCGCCTTCGGCAATCGCCGCTTCCAGGTCATGGCTCATGCCCATGGACAAGGTGTCGAGGTCCAGGTTCAGATCCTGCTGCAGCTCGCGCAGGCGGGCGAAGGCTGCGCGTTGCTCGCTGGGGTCATCGGTGGGCTCGGGGATTGTCATCAATCCGCGCAGGCGCAGGTTGGGCAGTTGTGTAACCGCTTGTGCCAGGGCCGGCAGCTCGTCCGGGTTGCAGCCCGACTTGCTGGCCTCGCCGCTGACATTCACCTGTAGGCAGATATTCAACGGCGGTAGATGCGCCGGACGTTGATCAGACAGGCGCTGGGCGATTTTCAGGCGGTCCACCGAATGCACCCAGGCAAAGTGCTCAGCGATGGGTTTGGTCTTGTTCGATTGGATCGGGCCGATAAAGTGCCAGGTCAGCGGCAGGTCGCTCAATTCGGCCTGCTTTTCCAGGGCTTCCTGCAGGTAGTTCTCACCGAAGTTGCGGGTGCCGGCGGCAAATGCCTGGCGAATCGCCGCAGCGGGTTTGGTTTTGCTTACCGCGAGCAGGCCAACAGTCGCACAATCTCGCTGCGAGGCTTGCGCCGCCTCACGGATGCGCACTCCGACCTTTGCAATATTCTCTGCTATCGTGGACATTACTTGCGCCCGCCGCCTGGGTTTCGCGGCATTCTACCTGCTTGTCTGTCATTAGGGAGTCCCATGGATATCACTGAATTGCTGGCCTTCAGCGCCAAGCAAGGTGCATCGGACCTGCATCTCTCCGCTGGCCTGCCTCCGATGATTCGGGTCGACGGTGATGTTCGCCGGATCAATCTGCCTGCGCTGGACCATAAACAGGTGCACGCACTGATTTACGACATCATGAACGACAAGCAGCGCAAGGATTTCGAGGAATTCCTCGAGACCGACTTCTCCTTTGAAGTCCCCGGCGTGGCGCGTTTCCGGGTTAACGCCTTCAACCAGAACCGCGGTTCTGGTGCGGTATTCCGGACCATTCCGTCGAAAGTACTGAGTATGGAAGACCTCGGTATGGGCGAGATCTTCCGCAAGATTTCCGATGTACCGCGGGGTCTGGTGCTAGTGACCGGGCCGACCGGTTCGGGCAAGTCGACCACCCTGGCGGCAATGCTCGACTATATAAACAGCAACAAGTATCACCACATCCTCACCGTCGAGGACCCGATTGAGTTCGTGCACGAGTCGAAGAAGTGCCTGATCAACCAACGGGAAGTGCACCGTGACACTCTCGGCTTCACCGAAGCCCTGCGCTCGGCGCTGCGCGAAGACCCGGACATCATCCTGGTCGGTGAGATGCGTGACCTGGAAACCATCCGCCTGGCTCTGACCGCAGCGGAAACCGGTCACCTGGTGTTCGGCACCCTGCACACCACCTCGGCGGCCAAGACCATCGACCGCGTGGTCGACGTATTCCCAGCCGAAGAGAAGTCCATGGTTCGCTCCATGCTCTCCGAATCTCTGCAATCGGTGATCTCGCAGACCCTGCTGAAGAAGATCGGCGGCGGTCGTGTGGCGGCCCATGAAATCATGATCGGCACCCCAGCCATTCGTAACCTGATCCGCGAGGACAAGGTGGCGCAGATGTACTCTGCAATCCAGACCGGTGGCTCGCTGGGCATGCAGACCCTGGATTCCTGCCTGAAAACTCTGGTGAGCAAGGGCATTGTCAGTCGCGAAGCGGCTCGCGAGAAAGCCAAGACGCCAGAAAATTTCTAAATCGACAGTATCCGGCAGGCAATTGCCTGTCGGGTTCAGCCTAGCGGCAATACACGCGCCTGCCGCTGGCCTTGCATAACCGCGTGATGCACATGGGCGAACAACGATGGAATTCGAAAAACTGCTGCGCCTGATGGTGGAAAAGGGCGGCTCCGACCTGTTTATTACCGCTGGCGTACCGCCGTCGATGAAGGTCAACGGCAAGATCATGCCGATCACCAAGACGCCCATGTCGCCGGAGCAGACCCGGGAAACCGTGCATTCGGTAATGAACGAGCAGCAGCGCCGCGATTTTGCCGAAAACCACGAATGCAACTTCGCCATCAGCGCCCGTGGTGTCGGTCGTTTCCGCGTCAGTGCCTTCTACCAGCGCAACCTGGCCGGCATGGTGTTGCGCCGCATCGAGACCAATATCCCGACGCTGGACGAGCTGAAGCTGCCGGAAGTACTGAAGAAACTTGCCCTGACCAAACGCGGTCTGGTGCTGTTCGTCGGTGCGACCGGTACCGGTAAGTCGACTTCCCTGGCGGCGATGATCGGCTACCGCAACAAGAACAGCAGCGGCCACATCATCTCCATCGAAGACCCGATCGAATATATCCACCAGCACCAGAGCTGCATCGTCACCCAGCGTGAAGTGGGCATCGACACCGAGTCCTTCGAAGTGGCGCTGAAGAACACCCTGCGCCAGGCGCCGGACGTGATTCTGATCGGTGAGGTGCGTACCCGCGAGACCATGGACCACGCCGTGGCCTTCGCCGAAACCGGTCACCTGTGCCTGGCTACGCTGCACGCCAACAACGCCAACCAGGCGCTGGACCGCATCATCAACTTCTTCCCGGCGGATCGGCAGAACCAGGTGTGGATGGACCTGTCGCTCAACCTCAAGGCCATCGTCGCCCAGCAACTGATTCCGACTCCCGACGGCAAGGGGCGTCGCGCCGTAATCGAAGTGCTGATCAACACCCCGCTGGCCGCTGACCTGATCCGCAAGGGCGAGGTGCACGAGCTCAAGGCGCTGATGAAACGCTCCACCGAGCAGGGCATGCAGACCTTCGACCAGGCGCTGTACAACCTCTACAGCCAGGGCGAAATCACTTACGAAGACGCGCTGCTGTATGCGGATTCAGCCAACGACCTGCGTCTGATGATCAAGCTTGGTTCGGAAACCGATGGCGACCACCTGAGCAGCATGGCCCAGGGGCTGTCGCTGGAAATCAGCGACGAAGAGCCGGGTCGGCGCTTCCGCTGACGTCCGGCGCTTGCGCGCCAGCGCGGCGAATGCGTTTGCCGCCCTGGCGCGAAACCGTTTCCGCTTGGCCATCGCGTTGCGCGCCAGCGCGGGCCTGACTCATCAGCTGTGGGATTAGCGGACCTTCCGGCAGGTTTTTCCAGAATCGCACGGGTATGCTGGTTTCCAGAGCGCTGCGATTCAGGCGCGCGGGATTGAAGGTGCTGCCGTAATAGGCCAGCCACAGTGCTTCTCCCTCATCCTCGGGCGCTTGCGCCAGGCGTTGCCACTCACTCGGGCAAGGCCGCTGGTAGTGCAGGCGCTGGCCATCCCAATACACGCCGTCATCCGGTGTGGCAATCAGCCAGGTACTGCGCCCCAGGCGTTCGGCGAAGTGTCCGCTGGCACTGGCCAGAATGTCGTGGGCGGGCTCATACCAGGCCACCAGTTGTGGCCCTTCGGCGCTTTCCGGTCGCGGATGAAAGCGCAGAAAGGCATGCAGATGATGGGCCTCGCGGCCTATCGCCTTGAGCCGTTTATGTAGCTGGCTGCCGTCAATGTCCCCGGGCAGCATGGCGGCGCGATCGCCCTGAGCGACGCGCCAGAGAACCCGATAGAGCAGGCTCCAGCGATCCTCGACGCGAAAGCGTGCGGCGTTCTGCAGCAGTTCCAGCAGCTGCTTGGGGATACGCAGTGGCGGTGCCGCTGCTGGTGGGCTGCTGGGTGGCGGACTGTGATCGAACAGTCCGCCATTGTCGCCGTCAGTCAGCCAGGTGATCTGATGTGGTGGCAGGCCTTGCTGCAACAGGCTTCTGGCGACCTCACGCCAGCCGGCAAAGCTGCCATCGAATTGCACGCTGTGCATTACCACAGCGCCATCTGTGCGGGCGTTTCACTGAGTTGCTGACGCAGCAGCAGGGATTCGCAGCTGGCCTGCAGGGGGCGATAGTCCTGGGTGACGATAAAGGGCTTGGCCTTTTCCAGGGCGCAGCGCAGGCGCGTCAGGTCGTCGAAACGAATGCGTTTCTGCCGGCGCAGAGCGACCAGCCGCTTGGCGCTGAGCACACCGATACCCGGCACGCGGGCGATCATGGCGGGGTCGGCGCGATTGAGGTCAACGGGGAAGTGCTCACGGTTGTTCAGCGCCCAGGCCAGTTTCGGATCGATGTCCAGGGCCAGGTTGCCGGGGCCGCTGAGCAACTCCCCCACCTCGAAGCCGTAGCCGCGCAGGAGAAAATCGGCCTGATACAGGCGGTGCTCGCGTAGCAAGGGCGGCGCTTCAAAGGGCACGGTATTCGGGCTCTTCGGGATTGGGCTGAACGCCGAATAATACACCCGGCGCAGGCGGTAGTTGCCGTAGAGCGAGGCGGCGGTGTGCAGAATGGTGCTGTCATCGGTGGCGTCGGCGCCGATGATCATCTGTGTGCTCTGGCCGGCGGGAGCGAAGCGTGGCGCCCGTAGCTCTGCGCGCGCCTCGCTCTCGCCCTGGTGGATCGAGTGCATGGCCTGCTTGATGGTGCGCACCTGCTTTTCAGGGGCCAGACGGATCAGGCTGCTTTCGGTGGGCAGCTCGATATTCACACTGAGGCGGTCGGCATAACGCCCGGCTTCGGCGATCAGCAGCGGGTCGGCATCGGGAATGGTCTTGAGGTGGATATAGCCACGGAACTCATGCTCTTCACGCAGCAGCTTGGCCACACGAATCAGCTGCTCCATGGTGTAGTCGGCCGAGCGGATAATCCCCGAGCTGAGAAACAGCCCGCTGATGCAATTGCGCTTGTAAAAGTCCAGGGTCAGGGCCACCACTTCTTCCGGGGTAAAGCGCGCACGTGGCACGTCGCTGGAACGGCGGTTGACGCAGTACTGGCAGTCATACAGGCAGAAGTTGGTCAGCAGGATCTTCAGCAACGCCACGCAGCGCCCATCCGGGGTAAAGCTGTGGCAGATGCCCATGCCGTTGGTCGAGCCGATGCCGCTCTTGCCCTTGGAGCTGCGGTTGGGCGCGCCGCTGCTGGCGCAGGAAGCGTCGTACTTGGCGGCGTCGGCGAGTACGGTGAGTTTTTCGATCAGTTGCATGGTGTTGCCTGCTTAACTGGTTATTCATACAGTATTTAGCAATCTTTAGCAGGCATCAAGCGTTGGGATGACTGAACGTGTCGCGGATTTCCCCAGGCGGCGAACCTTACGTAGAGTGTGGCGTCAAAGCGTTATCAGCCATCAGGAGGCACACCTATGCAGCGACAGGACACGCACAGCAAATTTATCGGTTACCTGCTGTGGATTTTCGGTTTTCTCGGCGCGCACCGTTTCTATTACGGCAAACCGGTGACCGGAACCATCTGGTTCTTCACCTTCGGCCTGCTGTTTATTGGCTGGATCGTCGACCTGTTTCTGATCCCGGCTATGGATCGCGAAGCCGATCTACGCTTTACCGCCGGCGATACCGATTACAACGTGGCCTGGATCCTGCTGACCTTCCTCGGCATCTTCGGGGTGCATCGTATGTATCAGGGCAAGTGGATTACCGGGATCATCTACCTGTTTACCGGCGGTCTGTTTCTGCTCGGCGTGCTCTATGACTTCTGGACGCTGAACACCCAGGTGTCGATCAAGAACGCTGAGCGCGCCTGAACCTCAAACATAAAAAAGCCCGCCTATTGGCGGGCTTTTTGTGCTCTGCCATCCATGGAGAGCACCCAGCGGGCCGTCGCTGCGCGACGTCAAAAATCGCTCCCGGCGATTCTTTATGCGGCGATGAGTCAGGCTCTGTAACTGATATGCCCATCCACCAGGGTGTAACGAACTGCGCCCGGCAGGTAGTGGCCGATAAACGGGCAGTTGGCCCCTTTCGAATACCAGGCTTCACCGGCCAGGGTCGAGGCCTGCGGGTCAAACAGCAGCAGGTCGGCGGGTGCGCCCACGCTCAGTTTGCCGGCGGGCAGGCGCAGCGCTTGCGCTGGGCCGGCACTCAGGCGAGCGAGCAGGGTGGGCAGGTCGAGCAGGCCGTCCTGCACCAGGCTCATGGCCAGCGGCAGCAGTAGTTGTACGCTGCTGATACCCGGTTCGGTGGCACCAAAGGGCGCCAGTTTGGCGTCGCGCTCATGCGGCTGATGGTGGCTGGAGATGGCTGAGATCACTCCGCTTTTCACTGCGGCACGCAGACCGTCGCGGTCGGCTGCAGTGCGCAGCGGTGGCTGCACGTGGTACAGGCTGGAGAAATCGCTCAGTGCCTCATCGGTGAGGATCAGCTGATACAGCGCTACATCGGCGGTGACTGGCAGGCCACGGGTTTGGGCGTCGGCGATCAGCTGGGCGCCACGGGCGCTGGTCAGTTGGCTAAAATGCGCGCGCACGCCGGTCTGCTCGACCAGCAACAGGTCGCGAGCCAGGGCCACCGTCTCGGCCGTTTCGGGAATGCCCGGCAGGCCGAGGAAGCTCGCCGTTGCACCTTCGTGGGCCAGGCCGCCCTCGGCCAGGTCATGGTCCTGGGAGTGGAAGATCACCGTCAGGTCGAAAGTCGCAGCATATTCCAGAGCGCGGCGCAGGGTGCGATTGTTACGGAAGCTGTTCAGGCCGTTGCCGAAAGCCACGCAACCGGCGTCGCGCAGCGCGACCAGTTCGGCCAGCTGCTCGCCTTCCAGGCCTTTGCTCAGGGCGCCAATCGGGAACACCTTGGTGTGTCCGGCCTCGCGGGCGCGGTCGAGAATCAGCTCGGCCACCGCCGGTGTGTCCAGCACTGGTTTGGTAAACGGTGGGCAGCACAGGCTGGTCACGCCGCCGGCCGCGGCCGCCAGGGTTTCCGTGGCGATGCTGCCTTTACGGCTGTAACCCGGCTCGCGCAGGGCAACGTTAAGGTCGACCAGTCCGGGCGCTGCAACCAGGCCCTGGGCCTCGATGCTCTGCTCGGCGACGAAGTCGGCGGGTGCCTGGCCGATGGCGATGATTTTGCCGCCTTCGATGTACAGATCAGCCTGCTGATCGAAGCCGCTATTGGGGTCGATTACCCGGGCTCCGAGGATACGCATACGCATCAGTTCTGCTCCTCGGCATCTTGATTGAGTTGGCGCTGCGCGGTCTGTCCGCTCATGGCCATGGACAGCACGGCCATGCGGATGGCGATGCCGTAGGTGACCTGGTTGAGAATCACCGACTGCGGGCCGTCGGCCACTGCCGACTCGATCTCTACGCCACGGTTGATCGGGCCCGGATGCATCACCAGGGCATCCGGTTTGGCCAGTTTCAGGCGTTCTACGGTGAGGCCGAACAGGCGGTAGAACTCGCCTTCGCTCGGCAGCAGGCCGCCGGTCATGCGTTCACGCTGCAGGCGCAGCATGATCACCACGTCGACGTCCTTGAGGCCGGCGGCGAGGTCGCTGTAAACGGTCACGCCGTATTGCTCGATGCCGACAGGCAGCAGGGTTTTTGGCGCAATTACGCGGATATCCGGGCAGCCGAGGGTTTTCAGCGCGAGCATATTCGAGCGTGCCACTCGCGAATGGAGGATATCGCCGACGATCGCCACCGAAAGGTTCTCGAAGCTGCCTTTATGCCGGCGAATCGTCAGCATATCGAGCATACCTTGGGTCGGGTGTGCGTGACGGCCGTCGCCGCCATTGATGATCGCCAGGTTCGGGCACACATGCTCGGCAATAAAGTGCGCGGCACCGGAGTCGGCATGCCGCACGACGAAGATGTCGGCAGCCATGGCTTCGAGGTTGCGCAGGGTGTCGAACAGCGTCTCGCCCTTGCTGGTTGAGCTGGTAGATACGTTAAGGCTGATCACGTCGGCCGATAGGCGCTGGGCCGCCAGCTCGAAGGTGGTGCGGGTGCGCGTGGAGTTCTCGAAGAACACGTTGCACACGGTCTTGCCGCGCAGCAGCGGGACTTTCTTCACCGCGCGGGCGCCGACTTCGAGGAAGGAGTCAGCGGTATCGAGGATTTCCGTCAGCAACTCGCGCGGCAGGCCGTCGAGGGACAGGAAGTGGCGCAGTTGGCCTTGGTCATTCAGCTGCAGCGGGCGCTTGGCGGCTATGGTCGTCATCTGGCGAGTCTCAGTTGGCAAGCGTCTGGAGTTCGAGGGTCAGCGGCGTGGGGCCGGACAATTTTACCCGTTGGTCACCGTCCAGCGACAGGGTCGCGCCGACCACATCCGGGCGCACCGGCAGCTCGCGGGCATTCAGGTCAAGCAGGCTGACCAGGGTTACGCTGGCCGGGCGGCCGTAATCGAACAGTTCGTTGAGGGCGGCGCGGATGGTGCGGCCGCTCATCAGCACGTCGTCGATCAGCACCAGGTGCTGGCCTTCGATCTCGAACGGCAGCTCGGAGGGTTGCACCTGCGGGTGTAGGCCGTTCTGGGTGAAGTCGTCACGGTAGAAGGACACATCGAGAATGCCCAGTGCGTCGTCGCGGCCCAGGGCTTCCAGCAGCGCTTGGGCGACCCAGACGCCGCCAGTGCGGATGCCGATAAAGCGCGGTTCGCTGATCTGCCGCTGATTCAGGTGGCTGGTCAGGGCGGCGGCCATTTGCGGTAGCAGTTCGGCTGGGTTGGGTAAGCTCATGGCAACACTCCAGATGCAATCTCAGTGGGGCTTAGTCCAGGCAATTTTCTTCAAGCCAACCTTGTAGGAGTAAGGCTGCGGCCAGCGCATCGACCGGGCGTTCGCGGTAGCCGCTGTTCTGCCCCTGCTGCAGGCGCTGGCCCTTGGCCTCGTAGGTAGTCAGGCGTTCGTCGTGGGTGTGCACGGGCAGGTTGAAGCGGCCGTTAAGGCGGCGGGCAAATTTCTCGGCACGGTCGCTCATTTCGCTTTTCGTGCCGTCCATGTTCAGTGGCAGGCCCACGACGATGGCGTCCGGCTGCCATTCCTTGATCAGCGCTTCGACCTTCTGCCAATCCGGCACGCCGTTTTGCGCCTTGAGGATGCACAGCTCGCGGGCCTGGCCGGTGATGACCTGGCCGACCGCAACGCCGATCTGTTTACTGCCGTAATCGAAGCCCAGCAGCAGGCGCAGCGGTTTTGTATTCGCCTCGGCCATCAGGCGTGCCCGGCTTGTGAGGTAAGCAAACTGAGATTGACGCCCAGGCGCGCGGCGGCGGCGTTCAGGCGCTGGTCGAAGGGCAGGTCGAAAAGGATGGCGTTGTCGGCCGGGCAGGTCAGCCAGGCGTTGTCGGCCAGTTCGGCTTCCAGCTGCCCAGCCTCCCAGCCGGCATAACCGAGGGTGATCAGGTATTTCTCCGGGCCGGTGCCGTCGGCGATGGCGAACAGCACGTCCTGCGATGTCGACAGACCCAGCTCGCCCAGCTCCAGGGTTGCCTGAAATTGCGGGCCGCTGGGGTGTAGAACAAAGCCACGATCAGTCTGTACTGGCCCGCCGGTAAAGATCGGCAGGCTCTGGCACAGCACTGGCGGCTCGTCGTCCGGGCGCAGCTGTTCGAGTACGTCAGCCAGGTTAAGGCCGTTGGGCTTGTTGATCACTAGGCCCATGGCGCCAAACTCGTTATGGTCGATCAGGTAGGTGACGGTCTGCGCGAAATGCGGATCGGCCATGTGCGGCATGGCAATCAGGAAGTGGTGCTTGAGGTAGCTGGGGCTGGCGTCTTTCATGGGCGTTAGTTTCAGGCTTCAGGCCATTGGCTTCAAGCGCTGCGCTTGTTGCGGCCGGTAAAAGTCTGCCTGATCAGTTGCTCGACAGGCGGTCGCCGCGCTCGAAGCGCCAGGTGCGGATGATTTCCAGGCGGTCGACATCGGCCAGGTCGCCGGTAAACGGCGCGAACGGCGCGGCCAGGCGCACGATGCGCAGGGCGGCTTGGTCGAGCGTGCGCTGGCCGGAGGATTCCAGTACTTGTACTTCATACAAAGTTCCGTCGCGGTTGATCGACACCAGCAGGCGCAGGCTGCCGTAGATGCCCTGGCGGCGCGCTTCATCCGGGTAGTTGAGGTTGCCGACCCGCTCGACCTTTTTGCGCCACTCATCTTTATACCAGGCACCTTTGTCGCGCATGGTCGAGGCGGCATTCAGGCGATGGATCTTCGGGCGCTTGGCGTATTGCTGAACTTCCTGGGCCAGTTCGGCTTCCAGGCTGGCGATTTCCGACGACAACTGAGCACTGTCGAACACCGGTGCTGGTCGGGCTTGCGGCGTTGGCTTGGCTTCTTCGCGCTTTACCGGGGTTTTCTGCTGCTGTGGGGCTCGGGTGGCGACGGCAGCTTTCGGTGCTTGCTGGCGTACTGCTGGCTGTTGCGGCGATGCCGGCGGGGTGATGCGCTTGACTTCGCTGTCCTGAAACAGTGCCTGCTCGGTGGTTTTCGGTGCGGCCTTATGTTCCAGAGTGCCGCTGCCTTGCTGGTTGTCTTGGGCGAGGAAGTCGGCCTCTTTGGGCTTTTCTTCGCTCTTGAAGGTGGACAGGGTGATTTCCAGGGTTTTGCTGATCTGGCTCGGCTCGGCCAGGGTAAAGCCCAGGCCGAGGATCAGTGCGGCATGCAGCACCGCAGCGAGGAATAGGGTAAAGCCCAGGCGGTCAGCCGGCTGTACGCCGGCGCTGGAAAGTTCAGGGAGTTGGGCTGCTGCGTTCATCGCATATCGGGTCTGCTCAGGTTGCCGCGCAGTCTGCCGAGGGCGCATGGAAAAGTCTATGAAGCACTGCGCGCATTGAGCTTCTCGGCAATCTTGTTCATCAGCTGCTCGCCGATACGTGTATCGAAAGCAGCGTCGATCTCGCGGATGCAGGTCGGGCTGGTCACGTTGATCTCGGTCAGATGCTCACCGATCACGTCCAGGCCGACAAACAGCAGGCCTTTCTCACGCAGAGTTGGGCCGACTGCGGCGGCGATTTCACGGTCGCGCTCGCTCAGCGGTCTGGCTTCGCCGCGGCCGCCGGCAGCGAGGTTGCCGCGGGTTTCGCCTGCCGCTGGAATGCGTGCTAGGCAATAAGGCACCGGCTCGCCGTCGATCATCAGGATGCGCTTGTCACCATCCTTGATTGCAGGCAGGTAACCTTGGGCCATGATCTGCTGCTGACCATGATTGGTCAGAGTCTCGAGAATCACGGAAAGGTTTGGATCGCCTTCGCGGTGACGAAATATCATCGATCCGCCCATTCCATCGAGGGGTTTGAGAATGATGTCACGCTGCTCTTTGGCAAACTCGCGCAGAATGTCGGCCCTACGGCTGACCACGGTCGGCGGAGTGTATTGGCTGAACTGGGTGGCAAAGTACTTTTCATTGCAGTCGCGCAGACTTTGCGGGCGGTTGACCACCAGAACGCCTGCTTGCTCGGCTTGCTCCAGCAGGTAGGTGGAGTAGACAAACTCGTTATCGAAGGGCGGATCCTTGCGCATCAGGATCACGTCCAGCTCGCTTAATGCGATATCGTGCTCGTTACCCAGTTCGAACCAGCGCTGAGGGTCGTTGTATACGCTAAGCTCTGAAAGTCGAGCGCGTGCTTCGCCCTTGGCTTGGTAAAGATCTTTTTGTTCCATATAGAAGAGGGTCCAGCCGCGCGCTTGGGCGGCCAGCAACATGGCCAGCGAGCTGTCCTTCTTGAAGGCGATCTGGGCGATGGGGTCCATGACAATGCCGAGGCGGACGCTCATGGCGGTGTTCTCCGTAAAATGGCAGCTATTAAAGTGTGCTAAGACGTGATGTGGCGTCAGGGTGGCGCTGACAAGTCGGGTGGTCAAGGAAAAAACTTGGCCCCGCGCGGCTTATAGATTGCATCTGGAGAGTGTGCTAAAAAGGCCCGACGATTGGGTTGTAGCCCGTCGGTGACAGGGCCTCAGGCGCACTGATATAACGCAAAAATAACGACTCACCGAGGCGATGGTAGGGCAAACATGGAACAGCATTCCGAGGGTTTGAGGGTGATGGTGATCGACGATTCGAAAACGATTCGTCGTACCGCGGAAACCCTGCTGAAAAAGGTGGGCTGCGAGGTAATTACTGCAGTTGACGGCTTCGATGCTTTGGCAAAGATCGCCGATACCCATCCGAACATCATCTTTGTCGACATTATGATGCCGCGGCTCGATGGCTATCAGACCTGTGCCCTGATCAAGAACAACAGCGCTTTCAAATCCACTCCGGTGATCATGCTGTCTTCCAAAGACGGCCTGTTCGACAAAGCCAAGGGGCGAATTGTCGGTTCCGATCAATACCTGACCAAGCCCTTCAGTAAAGAAGAGCTGCTCGGTGCGATCAAAGCCCATGTGCCTGACTTTGTACCTGTGGAACAAGCGTCCTGACGCCTGGCTGAACAGCTGAGCGCCTTTTTAAAGTATTGGGAAACACCATGGCTCGAATTCTGATTGTTGATGACTCGCCGACTGAAATGTACAAACTGACCGCCATGCTGGAAAAGCACGGCCATCAGGTACTCAAGGCGGAAAATGGTGCCGACGGCGTTGCTCTGGCTCGCCAGGAAAAGCCCGACGCCGTGCTGATGGATATCGTTATGCCAGGCCTCAATGGCTTCCAGGCGACCCGCCAGCTGACCAAGGATGCGGACACCAGCCACATCCCGGTGATTATCGTCACCACCAAGGATCAGGAAACCGATAAGGTCTGGGGTAAGCGCCAGGGTGCGAAGGATTACCTGACCAAACCGGTTGATGAAGAAACCCTGGTTAAAACCTTGAATGCGGTATTGGCCGGTTAAGACCAGGTCAGTCCGCAATTTAAAAAGAATAAGGCCGCAGCTGGCATGTCGGACGCGCAAACACCTTTTCAAACACTTCAGGATATCGACAGGCTCTGTCGTTCACTGGCTGCTGGCTTGCCTTCGCAGCAAGCGGTGGTGCAGACCTGGAGTGGTATCGGTTTTCGCATGGGTGAGCGTTTTTTCGTCGCGCCCATGGGCGAGGTTGGCGAGGTGTTGCATGAGCCGCGCCATACCCTGCTGCCTGGCGTGAAAAACTGGGTCAAGGGCGTGGCCAACGTACGTGGTCGCCTGTTGCCGGTGATGGACCTGTGCGGTTTTTTCGGCAGTGAACTGTCGCCACTGCGCAAGAAACGCCGAGTGCTGGTGGTCGATCACCAGGAAGTCTTTGCCGGCCTGACGGTCGATGAAGTGTTCGGCATGCAGCATTTTCCTGTGGACACCTTCTCTGAGCAGCTGCCGCCGCTCGAGGCGTCCATAGCACCTTTTATCCACGGAGTATTTCAACGTGAACAGCCCTGGTTGGTGTTCAGCCCACACGCGCTGGCCCAGAATCCGGGTTTTCTCGACGTGGCGTATTAACAGTTTATCGGTGGGGTCGGCTTTGCCGGCCTTTTGGCGTTACATGGGAACCGTAGTGCGGTCGGTCCAGGCGGGGGCCAGTAAATGAAAAAACTAAATGCAGGTAATTTGTTAGCAGGTGCGCGCAGTAGCACATTGATCGCGGGGCTGTTTATTGTCCTGATCGTTTCGATCGTGTTGTTGTTCGCCAACTTCGCCTACATCAACACCCAATCCAACTACGACACGGAGTACATCGGTCACGCCGGTGAGCTGCGCGTACTGTCCCAGCGTATCGCGAAAAACTCCACGGAAGCGGCGGCCGGTACGGCCGAAGCGTTCGCCTTGCTGCGTGATGCGCGTAACGACTTCCAGACCCGCTGGGGTTATTTGACCGACGGTAACGAGGAAAGCGGGCTGCCCGCAGCGCCGGAATCCCTGCAGCCACAGATTGCTGTAGTACAGCAGGACTGGGATACGCTGCGGCAGAACACCGACGCCATTCTGGCCAACGAACAGACCGTACTGTCGTTGCACCAGGTAGCTGCCACCCTGGCGGAAACCATTCCGCAGCTGCAGGTCGAGTACGAAGAAGTGGTCGACATCCTGCTGGAAAGCGGTGCGCCGGCGGCTCAGGTCTCGGTTGCTCAGCGTCAATCCTTGCTGGCAGAACGTATTCTGGGTTCGGTAAACAAGGTACTTGCCGGTGACCAAGACTCGGTACAGGCCGCTGACATGTTCGGTCGTGATGCCAGCCTCTTCGGTCGCGTATTGAGTGCGATGCTTGAAGGCAACGCCGCCATGGAGATCACCCAGGTAAGCGACGAGGAAGCCCTCGAGCGTCTGGCGGAAATTTCCGAACTGTTCGAATTCGTATCCGGTTCGGTGGACGAGATTCTCGAAACCTCGCCTGAATTGTTCCAGGTGCGTGAATCGGCCAACGTGATCTTCAGTGTTTCGCAGACCCTGTTGGACAAGGCTTCTAACCTGGCTGTCGGTTTTGATGACCTGGCCACAGGCCGTGCGATCAACACCCTGATTGGTTACGTGCTTGGCGCTCTGGCGCTTGGTTCGATCATCCTGATCGGCCTGGTGATGGTGCGGGAAACCAACCGTCGTCTGGCGTCTACCGCTGAGAAGAACGAACGTAACCAGGCGGCGATTCTGCGACTGCTCGACGAAATCGCCGACCTTGCAGACGGTGACTTGACCGTGGCCGCGACGGTAACCGAAGACTTTACCGGTGCCATCGCTGACTCTATCAACTACTCCATCGACCAGCTGCGTGACCTGGTAGCAACGATTAACCTGACCGCCGTTCAGGTAGCCGGTGCAGCCCAGGAAACCCAGGCTACGGCGATGCACCTGGCCGAAGCTTCCGAGCACCAGGCCCAGGAAATTGCCGGTGCTTCTGCAGCGATCAACGAAATGGCTGTGTCGATTGACCAGGTATCGGCGAACGCCTCGGAGTCCTCCGCGGTAGCGGAACGTTCCGTAGCCATCGCCAACAAGGGCAACGAAGTGGTGCACAACACCATCACCGGCATGGATAACATCCGTGAGCAGATCCAGGACACCTCCAAGCGTATTAAGCGCCTCGGTGAATCGTCCCAGGAGATCGGTGACATCGTTAGCCTGATTAACGACATTGCTGACCAGACCAACATCCTCGCACTGAACGCCGCGATCCAGGCCTCCATGGCCGGTGACGCGGGTCGAGGCTTCGCCGTGGTAGCGGACGAAGTACAACGCCTCGCAGAACGTTCCTCTGCTGCAACCAAGCAGATCGAAGCGCTGGTTAAGACGATTCAGACCGACACTAACGAAGCCGTTATCTCGATGGAGCAAACGACTTCCGAAGTGGTGCGCGGTGCTCGTCTGGCGCAGGACGCCGGGGTCGCGCTGGAAGAGATCGAGAAGGTATCCAAGACCCTCGCGGCCTTGATTCAGAACATCTCCAACGCTGCTCGCCAGCAGGCATCGTCGGCGGGCCACATTTCTAACACGATGAACGTGATCCAGGAGATCACCTCGCAGACGTCCTCCGGTACCACTGCCACCGCCAAGAGCATTGGTAACCTGGCCAAGATGGCCAGTGAGATGCGTAAGTCGGTATCCGGCTTTACCTTGCCGGGTGGGGAACAGGCTTAATCAGGTGCTGCGCGGCAGGCTGAAAAGCCTGTCGCACAAGGACTATGGCCGTGAGCGAGGGGCACGACATGCAGTCAGGCGTCTGGGCCTTGCAGCCTCTGGCGGATATGACAGCCACGGAGTTTCGTGACTGGCAGATGCTGCTTGAGGAGCGTACTGGGGTTGTTCTCAATGAACGGCGCCGGGCGTTTCTGCAAACCAATCTGAGTGCGCGGATGCGCGAGCTGGGCGTGATGGATTACGCCACGTACTACCGGCAGGTAACCGACGGCCCCCGCGGTGCGGTGGAGTGGTCGACCCTGCTGGATCGGCTGACTGTGCAGGAAACCCGTTTCTTTCGTCATCGCCCTTCCTTTGAGGTGCTCGAAAGCTATTTGCGCGAACGTTTGCAGCAGGGCGTGACGCAGCCATGGGAGCTGTGGAGCGTGGGCTGTGCCAGCGGCGAAGAGCCTTATTCGCTGGCCATCAGCGCGTCCGAGGTCCTGCGTGAAAGTGAACACCCGGATCATTTCGGGGTAACAGGCACCGATATCAGCCTGAATGCCTTGAGCAAGGCGCGTGATGGCCAGTACGGGGCGCGCCGTCTGGAGCAGTTGGATGACGATCTGTGCCAGCGTTACTTCCTGGCTCAGGGCGATGGACGTTTCAAAGTGGTGCCGCAGCTGGCCGCGCGTGTGTGTTGCGCCCGGCTCAATGTGCTGGAGCTGGCTAAGGCACCGATGTCCGGTATGGACGTTATTTTTTGTCAGAACTTGTTGATCTATTTTCGTCGCTGGCGTCGCCGCGAGATCCTCAACCGCCTGGCTGAGCGCCTGGTGCCTGGAGGACTACTGGTGGTGGGAGTGGGCGAAGTGGCAGGTTGGCAGCATCCGGAGTTGACCCCGGTAGCCGACGAGCGAGTTCTGGCGTTTACCCGCAAGGGATAACAGGCTGTTGAAAAACGTAAGCGAGGCAGCCAGTGCAAGGCAGCAGCAGGCGAGAACGCGGAGTTTACGAGCTGTAAATGAGCAGTTCGACTGGGCTCGCATTCGAGCCTGCTTTTAAGGCAGCAATGGCAACGCAGGTAGTTTTTCAGCAGCTTGATAAGGCAGAAGAGCCAAGTATATGAGTGGAGTGGCTATGGGTGATCGGCACGATTATGTCGCCCTGGAATGGGTTAAGGGCGAGATCGCGGAAACCCTGAAGCAGGCGCGTCAGGCGCTGGAGGCGTTCGTCGAGAACCCCCAGGACGCTACGCGTATGCGTTTCTGCCAGACCTATGTGCATCAGGTGCTCGGCACCTTGCAGATGGTCGAGTTTTTCGGCGCGGCCCTGCTGGCTGAGGAAATGGAGCAGCTGGCCGGTGCCCTGATTGACGGCCGCGTGACCAACCAGGGCGAAGCCCTGGAAGTGCTGATGCAGTCGATTCTGCAGCTGCCGGTGTACCTTGACCGTATCCAGACTGCCCGCCGCGACCTGCCGATGGTCGTGCTGCCTCTGCTCAACGACCTGCGCGCTGCGCGTGGGGAGAAACTGCTGTCGGAAACCAGCCTGTTTGCCCCGGATATGTCCGGCCGTACGCCAGCGCTGCCCCATGAAACCATTGACCAGCTGCGCACCGCCGAACTGCCGGTGTTGCTGCGCAAGCTGCGGCAAATGCTGCAAATGGCTCTGGTCGGGGTCATTCGCAACCAGGACTTGCCGACCAACCTGGGCTATATGGCACGGGTTTTCGCGCGCCTGGAAAACCTCTGCAAGGACTCACCGCTCGGCCCGCTGTGGCAGATCGCCTCGGGCGTGGTCGAAGGACTGGCCAATGGCAGCGTGGCTAATGGCACCTCGATTCGTACTCTGTTGCGTCAGGTCGATAAAGAACTCAAGCGCCTGCTGGAACAGGGCGCTGATGGCCTTAACCAGGCCGCTCCCGACGAGCTGAGCAAGAACCTGCTGTTTTATGTGGCCAAGTCGTCGGCGCAGTCGCCGCGCGTGCGCAATCTCAAAGAGCAATATCGTCTCGACGATGCGCTGCCGGACAACGATGTTGTCGACGAAGAGCGGGCCCGCCTGGCTGGCCCGGACCGTGACGCCATGCGTTCGGTGGTCGCCGCACTCTGTGAAGAGCTG
This sequence comes from Pseudomonas sp. 8BK, assembly GCF_902506475.1. Lineage (NCBI taxonomy): Bacteria > Pseudomonadati > Pseudomonadota > Gammaproteobacteria > Pseudomonadales > Pseudomonadaceae > Pseudomonas > Pseudomonas sp. 8BK. The sequence goes on from NZ_LR733252.1 coordinate 56,916, forward strand.
GTGCGGGTTAAGGACAGCCTCGATCTGTTCGTGCGCAGTGACCGTACTCAGGTCGCCGATCTGGATGCACTTGCCGCACCGCTCAAGCAGATTGCCGACACCCTCGCGGTGTTGGGTTTCGGCCAGCCGCGCAAAGTCATTGTCGACCAGCTCGATGTAGTTAATGGTCTGGCCAAGGGCCAGGGCGAGCCGAGCGATGCGGTGCTGATGGATGTTGCCGGTGCTTTGCTCTACGTCGAAGCCACCCTAGCCGGCATGGTCGGCCCTGCACAGGACGGCGGACGTGAAGAAAGCCATCTGCCGACCACCGACGTGGCACAGATTCACCAGCTGGTGATCAAGGAAGCGCGTAACGGTCTGGAACAGGCCAAAGACGCGATCATCGAATTTATCGCCTCGCAGTGGAACCACGAGCACCTGGCCCGTGTTCCCGATTTGCTGACTCAAGTGCGTGGCGGTCTGGCAATGATTCCGCTACAGCGTGCCGCTGACCTGCTGAATGCCTGCAATCGTTATATTCAGGAGCAGCTGCTGGCGCGCAAGGCCGTGCCCAACTGGCAGAACCTCGACACCCTGGCGGACGCCATCACCAGTGTCGAGTACTACCTCGAGCGTTTGGCCGAAGACCATGCGACCCAAGGCGACCTGATTCTCGATGTGGCAGAGGAAAGCCTGGAAAGCCTGGGTTATCCGTTGAAAGAAAAGCCTTCGATTCTCGATCGTGTCGAGCCGCCAGTAGAGTCCATCGCGCCACTGGCTGATCCACTGGACGATATGGAAGTGCTCAGTGCCGAGGCGGAGCCAACGGCCGAGGTCGAGCCGAGCCTTGAGTCGGTTGTCGAAGAGCCATTGTCCCTGGATCTGGCTGATGATTTCAGTGCCGAGTTTGCTGATCTGGACTCGACAACGATTGAAGCGCCATCCGGTGAGGCTGAGAGGGCTAACGAAACGCCGCCGGCTGATCTTGAACTGATTGATTTCAGTATCGATCTGCCTGATGCCGAGCCTCTGCCGCTCGCTGACACTCAGCAGGAACAGCCGTTCATAGGTGAAGAGCTGCAACTCGGCAGCTTTGAGCTTGATGAAAGTGACAGCCCGGCCAAGTGGAATGAAGCCGAACTGGCTGCCCTTGAGTTACCAGAGGTCGAGCTGCCCAGTGCTCCGCTGAGCGAAGAGCCCGAGCAGGCTGTTGCCGAGAAAGCGTTGTCGATGGCGGATGTGATGGCCGCTCCGGTGCAGGCGATTAACCCGCCTGCCCACGATGTACCGCCAAGCCTGCTGCCGCCCCCGGCTGATGAAGAACCGATCGATGAAGAGCTGCTGGAAGTCTTTATCGAAGAAGTGGGTGAGGTACTGGAAACCATTGGCGAGTACTTCCCGCAGTGGTGCGCCGACCTTGACAACAAGGACGCGCTGACCGAAATCCGCCGGGCCTTCCACACCCTCAAGGGCAGTGGGCGCATGGTCCGTGCTCTGGTGATTGGCGAGCTGGGCTGGTCGATTGAGAACCTGCTCAACCGCGTGCTCGACCGCAGTATTCAACCTGGTGCTGAGGTTCAGCAGGTGATCGCCGATGTGGTCGCGCTGATGCCGGCCCTGGTCGATGAATTTGCCAATAAAGCGCAACGTCAGCGTGACGATGTTGATCATCTGGCCGCGACGGCGCACGCATTGGCTAAAGGCCGAAGCCTCCCAAAACCTCAAGCCCCGGTTGAGCTGGTAGCGGAGCCCGAGGGCAGTCCAGTTGCTACCGGCGAAGTTGTTGAGGATGAAAACGGGCTAGATCCGCAGTTGCTGGAGATTTTCCGCAACGAAGCGGAAATGCACCTCGACACTCTGGTTGGCTTCCTGGCTGACTGTGCCCAGGAATTGCCGCAGCCGGTTACTGATGATCTGCAGCGTGCCCTGCACACCCTCAAGGGCAGTGCCTCGATGGCCGGTATTCAGCCGGTGGCCGAGATTGCTTCGCCGCTGGAAAAACTGGTCAAGGAATTCAAGACCAACCTGATCCCGATGGATCTGGCAGAAGCCGAACTGCTCAGCAGTGCCGAAAAACTCTTCCGTCTGGGTCTTGAGCAGCTGGAAAGCCAGCCGCTGGCCGTTTTACCGGGTGCTGTCGAGTTCCTTGAGCGCGTGCAGAAGCTGCACAGTGACCGCCTTGAGCATGCCGAAAACAGCCGCCAAAGTGATCAGGGTGATAAGCGCGATCCGCAGATGATCAGCATCTTCCTCGCCGAAGGCATGGATATCCTGCTGGATGCCGAGGATCTGCTGCGCAAATGGCGCGAGCACCCGGCCGAGCGTCAGGAACTGAGTTCCCTGCTGGACGAGCTGACCACCTTGGGCCGTGGCGCTGAGATGGCCGAATTGCCGCAGATTGATGAACTCTGCGAGGCCCTGCTCGACCTCTATGGTGCGGTTGAAGAAGGCCGCCTGGCGGTCAGCGAGCGCTTCTTCAGCGAAGCCGAACAGGCCCATGAAACCCTGATCGGCATGATGGATCAGGTTGCTGCCGGGCTGCAGGTGAGTGCCGCTCCTGAGCGCGTGACCGCCCTGCGCAACTTGCTGATGGAGGCGCTGGATCCAGATACCCTGGCGTTACTGTCGAACAACGGTGACAGCGGTATCGAGATTGTTGAGCTGGCTGATGCCACTGCTGCACTGGAAGAGCTCAGCCCGGTTGAGCCAGATGAGCTGATTGAACCGCTTGAGCTCGACGCCCCCGACGTTGAAGAACTGCCTGCGCCTGCTGAGGCCGAGAGTGAAGCGCTGGCCGAGCCGTCGGCAGCTTCGCTTTACGACGCGCTTGACGAAGAAATGGTGTCGATCTTCCTCGAAGAAGCGGTCGATATCCTGGAGAGCGCCGGCCAGGCGCTGGAGCGCTGGTTGGCCGACACGGACAACAAAGCGGCGCTGTCCTCGCTGCAACGTGACCTGCATACCCTCAAGGGGGGCGCACGCATGGCCGAGATTCGCCCGATTGGCGATCTCGCTCATGAGCTCGAATCCCTGTACGAAGGCCTGGTCGATCGCCGCTACAGCTTCTCGCAGCCACTGGCGAATCTGCTGCAGCAGAGCCATGACTCTCTGGCGCAACTGCTGGAGCAGCTGCAGGTGCGCGCCGCCATGCATTCGCCGCAGGAACTGATCGAAGCTATTCGCAGCTTCCGCCAGAGTGGCGGGCAAAGCTTGCCTGTGAGCCCGGCTATCTCCGAGCCTGTTGCCGAAGCCGAAGCCGAAGCCGAAGCCGAAGCCGAAGCCGAAGCCGAAGCCGAAGCCGAAGCCGAAGCCGAAGCCGTGCCGATGATCGAGTCGTTTGATCTGGCAGAGCCTGAGCCTGCTGAGCTGCCAGAGATTGAAGAAGAGACCGACTTTGGCATCCTGGCCGATGCACCGCAGGAGCCAATGGATAGCGAGCCGGTGGTAACCGAAGCGTCGGAAATCGACGAGTTCGAGTTACCCGCTGTAGAACTCGATGAGCTGCCATTGGTCGACTTTGCTGTTGAAAATGAAGTCGAGTCTGCTGAGCTCCCTGACACTGAGCCAGAGCCAGAGCCAGAGCCAGAGCCAGAGCCAGAGCCAGAGCCAGAGCCAGAGCCAGAGCCAGAGCCAGAGCCAGAGCCAGAGCCAGAATCGGTTGCGGTCGCTGCTGCGCCTGCCGTATTTGATGACGAGCGTGATCCAGAGTTGGTGGAAATCTTCCTTGAGGAAGGTTTCGACATCATCGACAGCGCCGGTGCTGCGTTGCAACGCTGGATGGGCGACGTCAACAACAGCCTGGAGCTGGAGTCGCTGCAGCGTGATTTGCACACCCTCAAGGGTGGTGCACGTATGGCCGAGATCCGCGAGATCGGTGATCTGGCCCACGAGCTGGAGTTCCTCTATGAAGGCCTTGGCCAAGGGCGTTTGCGCGCCAGCCAGGACCTGTTCACTCTACTTCAGGCGTGTCACGACAGCCTGGCCGAGATGCTCGAAGCGGTACGTGGCAAGCGCGGCGTGCCGAGTGGCGAGACGCTGATCGAAACCATCAAGCGCTTCCGTGCCAACCCGGATGAGCAACTGAGCATGCCGTCTGCGGTTGCTCTCAAGGCCGCCGAAACCCAGCAGGATGATGATGCCGAGTCGGACATCCTCGACATCTTCCTCGAGGAAGGTGATGACCTGCTGGAAGCCATGGAAGTCGCCATCGGTCGTTGGGAGGCTGACCGTGAGGACGGTGCCGCCATCGACGATATGCTGCGCATCCTGCATACCCTCAAAGGTGGTGCGCGTCTGGCTGGGCAGAAGCGCCTGGGCGATTTGACCCACAGCCTCGAGCAGCACCTGACCGAAGCGCAAGCCCAGGGCGCGCCTTGGCCGCAGAGCCTGTTTGTCGACGTACAGTCAGGCTTCGAAGGCTTGCAGCAGGAGCTCGACGCGCTGCGTCAGCGTCTGAATGACAGCCTGGTGGCCGATACGGCAAGCCAGCAAGCGCCTGCACCAGTGGCCGAGCCAGCCCCGCGCCTGCCGGAGCTGAGCACCCCGATTGTTGCAGCCAGTGCCATGCCAGCACAGGAGCTGGTGGCCAAAGTGCTGCCGTTCGTGCGCCGCGCTGAAGAAGCTGCGCAGGAAGCGGCCTCGCGGCGGGCGCCGCAAGAGTTGGTCAAGGTGCCAGCCGAATTGCTCGAAGGCCTGGTCAACCTGGCCGGTGAAACCTCGATTTTCCGTGGTCGGGTCGAGCAGCAGGTGAGTGACTTCGGTTTCACCCTCAGCGAGATGGAAGCCACCATCGACCGCGTGCGCGACCAGTTGCGCCGTCTCGATACCGAAACCCAGGCGCAGATTCTTAGCCGTATTGAGGCTGAGGCCGAGCGTATGGGCTACGAGGATTTCGACCCGCTGGAAATGGACCGTCACTCGCAGTTGCAGCAGCTTTCGCGTGCATTGTTCGAGTCCGCTTCCGACTTGCTCGACTTGAAAGAAACCCTGGCCGCGCGTAACCGCGATGCGGAAACCCTGCTGCTGCAACAAGCGCGGGTCAACTCCGAACTGCAGGAAGGCCTGATGCGCACGCGCATGGTGCCCTTCGATCGTCTGGTGCCGCGTCTGCGCCGTATCGTGCGGCAGATTTCCGGTGAGTTGGGCAAACAAGTCGAGTTTGTCGTCGGCAACGCCGAAGGGGAGATGGACCGTACCGTACTCGAACGCATCGTCGCGCCGCTGGAACACATGCTGCGTAACGCGGTCGACCACGGCATCGAAGCTGCCGACGTGCGTCGTGCTGCCGGCAAGCCGGAGCAGGGCACCATTCGCCTGGCGCTGGGTCGTGAGGGCGGCGATATCGTCCTGACCCTGGCCGATGACGGTGGTGGTATTCGCCTAGAGGCGGTGCGACGCAAGGCCATCGAGCGCGGCTTGATGGACGCCGACTCGGATCTGACCGACTACGAAGTGCTGCAGTTTATCCTTGAGGCCGGTTTCTCTACCGCCGAGAAAGTGACGCAGATATCCGGCCGTGGCGTGGGCATGGACGTGGTCCACTCCGAGGTCAAGCAGCTCGGCGGTTCGATGAGCATCGAGTCGATCCCGGGCACCGGCACCACCTTCACCATTCGCCTGCCGTTTACCGTGTCGGTCAACCGCGCGCTGATGGTGCTGTCGGGTGAAGACCTCTACGCCATTCCGCTGAACACCATCGAAGGTATCGTGCGGGTGTCGCCGTACGAGCTGGAAGCCTATTACGCTCCCGATGCGCCGCGCTTCGAGTACGCCGGGCAGAGCTATGAACTGCGTTACCTGGGCGACCTGCTGAACAATGGTCAGCAGCCCAAGCTGGTGGGCCAGAGCCTGCCGCTGCCGGTGATTCTGGTGCGTTCCAAGGAGCATGCCGTAGCTGTGCAGGTCGACTCCCTGGCTGGCTCGCGGGAAATCGTGGTGAAGAGCCTTGGCCCGCAGTTCGCCGGCGTTCATGGAATTTCCGGTGCGACCATTCTCGGTGACGGTCGTGTGGTGGTGATTCTTGACTTGCTGGCGACCATCCGCGTGCTGCATGCGCATTTGCTTACCCAACTGACACCGCGTCTGCTCAAGCAGTCGGCAACGGCGGCGGAGATCGAAGCGGATCGGCCGACTCTGGTCATGGTGGTCGACGACTCGGTCACCGTGCGCAAGGTCACCAGTCGTCTGCTCGAGCGGAACGGCATGAACGTGCTGACCGCCAAGGACGGTGTCGATGCCATCTCGCAGCTGCAGGAGCGCAAACCCGACATCATGCTGTTGGACATCGAAATGCCACGCATGGACGGCTTCGAAGTGGCAACCCTGGTACGCCACGACGAAGGCCTGAAAGACCTGCCGATCATCATGATTACCTCGCGTACCGGTGAAAAACACCGTGAGCGGGCCATGAGCATTGGCGTCAACGAGTACCTTGGTAAGCCTTACCAAGAGTCCTTGTTGCTTGAAACCATTCAGCAACTGGTGGGCCGCCACCCGGTAAACCGCAATGAGTGAGAAAACAGCAGCCCGCATCGCGGTGATTGCCGATACCTCGCTGCAGCGCCATGTGCTGCAGCAGGCGTTGACCGGCAGTGGCTATCAGGTGGTGATGAACAGTGACCCGGCGCGCCTTGATCAGGAAACTCTGAACGCCTGCGAAACTGACCTGTGGCTGGTTGACTTGGCACAGTCGGAAGACTTGCCGCTGGTCGACAGCCTGATGGAAAGCGCCTCGGCTCCTGTGCTGTTTGGCGAAGGCCACGCACCTGAGCGTCACTCGGAAAACTACCCGCGCTGGGAGCGGCGTCTGTTTGGCAAACTGAAGAAGCTTGTCGGCGATCCCTCTCAGGCCGTCGGCCCGAGCCTGGAAGCCTTGCTGGCTGAAGCGCAGCGGCCGTCGCGCCTGGATCTGCCGGCCGCGCTGGCAGATACCCCGCTGGTAGCCGGCGAGCCGGCGCGTCAGGTGTGGTTGCTGGCGGCCTCCCTGGGTGGTCCAGCTGCTGTAAAAGCCTTTCTCGATGCCTTGCCGGGCGGTCTGCCGGTGGGCTTTGTCTATGCCCAGCATATCGATGCAAGTTTCGAGAGCGCGCTGCCGCAAGCGGTGGGACGCCACAGCCAGTGGCATGTGAATCCGGCGCGGCATGGCGACCCGGTGCGTTGCGGTGAAGTCGTCGTAGTGCCGATCAGTCATGAACTGGGTTTCAGTGATGATGGCCAGATGCAGATTTCCGAGCGCGGCTGGCCTGAACCCTATAGTCCTTCGATCGATCAGATGATGCTTAATCTGGCCCAGCATTTTGGTGCGCTGAGCGGTGTAATCGCCTTCAGTGGCATGGGCAGCGACGGCAGTGCCGCAGCCGCCTATGTACGTCGCCAGGGCAGCGTGATCTGGACACAGCGCGCGGACAGCTGCGCCAGCCCGAGTATGCCGGACAGCCTGCGTGAAGGCGGCTACAGCAGCTTCAGTGGTGATCCACGCGAGCTGGCCGAAGCGCTGGTCAATCACCTGGCCGAGCAGTGCCGATAATCCGGGGCTGTGCCCTGTACAGGAAATTTACATGAGCCAAGCCGTCGCCACGCAGAACAGCGCCAACAGCCTTACCGGACTGTTGATGCCGCTGACTGACCGTACTCTGTTGCTGCCCAACGTGGCGGTGGCCGAGCTGATCCCTTATCGCGCGCCACAGGTCAGTGAAGGCATGCCCAGCTGGTTCCTCGGGCAGATTGCCTGGCGTGATCTACGCCTGCCGCTGCTGTCGTTCGAAGCGGCATCGGATGGCCAGGTCAGCGTCAGCCCAGGCTCACGAGTGGCGGTGATCAACGCCCTCGGCGGCCGCCCAGCGGTTAAGTTTATTGCCGTGCTGGTACAGGGCATTCCGCGCTCGATCAAGGTCGGTGCCGAGCTGGAACGCGCCGATGTTGCCCTGTCGCCGTTGGAGCTGGATGCGGTGCAATTTGGCGAGGCGGTGCTGAGGATTCCGGACCTGGTTGGTCTGGAGCAGAAGCTGGCGGATGCCGGATTGATCTGACCGATAACAAACTAAAAAGCCCGCGTTAGCGGGCTTTTTTATGGCGCTGAAGTGGGCCTAGAAATCGCCCCACAACTGCTGCGCCACGCTTAGCGCCACTACCGGCGCGGTCTCCGTGCGCAGTACCCGGGGGCCGAGGCGCGCGGCGTGAAAGCCCTGGGCTTTCGCCTGGCTTACTTCGTTGTCACTCAGGCCGCCTTCCGGGCCAATCAGAAAGGCCAGTGACTTAGGCTGAGGATGGCTGGCCCAGGGCTCGGCGACCGGGTGCAGCACCAGCTTGAGGTCAGCTGAAACCTGCGTCAGCCAATCTGCAAGGCTGATGGGCGGGTGAATGATCGGCAGCACCGAGCGGCCGCATTGCTCGCAGGCGCTGATTGCCACTTGCCGCCAGTGCGCCATGCGCTTGTCGGCGCGTTCATCCTTGAGGCGCACTTCGCAGCGCTCGCTGACAATAAGGCTGATTTCGTTGGCACCCAGTTCGGTGGCTTTCTGAATCGCCCAATCCATGCGTTCGCCGCGTGACAGACCCTGGCCAAGATGAATATGCAACGGTGATTCGGCCTGGCCGGCAAAGGCTTCACGTAACTCGACACGTACGCTTTTCTTGCCCACTTCGATCAGCTCGCCGCGGTACTCCTGGCCGCTGCCATCGAACAATTGCACCGCATCGCCCACGGCATGCCGCAGCACGCGGCCGATATAGTGGGCCTGGGCTTCCGGCAGCTCGTGCTTGCCGAGGGCGAGGGGGGCATCGATAAAGAAACGGGATAGGCGCATAAGAGGTGAACCTAGAATAAAGGCGCGAATTTTAGCCTTAGGGTGCGCCGTGCGCATGGATATCCGTACGGTGGATGACGCTCTTTTCATCCACCGTAATATCGCAATGGTGGATGGATAAAGCGTCATCCACCCTACGACTGTATTTAGCCCGGATCGCGAAAGCCGGGGTACTTGGCATTGCCTTGCGCCACGCTGACCGAGGAGCGGGTGGCGATGTCGATGCCTTCAGTGGCCACTTTGGCGAGAAAGTCGATCTGCTCAGGGGTGATCACGTACGGTGGCAGGAAATACACCACGCTGCCCAGTGGCCGCAGCAGTGCACCACGTTCCAGAGCGTGCTGGAACACCTTGAGGCCGCGACGTTCCTGCCAGGGGTAGGCGATCTTGCTGGCCTTGTCCTGCACCATTTCGATGGCTAAAGCCATACCGGTTTGTCGCACTTCGGCGACATGCGGATGGTCGGCCAGGTGCGCGGTGGCGCTGGCCATTCGCGCGGCCAGGGCCTTGTTGGCCTCGATCACATCGTCCTGTTCGAAGATATCCAGGGTCGCCAGAGCCGCGGCACAGGCCAGCGGGTTGCCGGTGTAGCTGTGCGAGTGGAGGAAGGCGCGCAGGGTCGAGTAGTCGTCGTAGAACGCCTGGTAAACCGCGTCGGTGGTCAGGCAGGCGGCCAGCGGCAGATAGCCGCCGGTAAGGGCTTTGGACAGGCAGAGGAAATCCGGACGGATACCGGCCTGTTCGCAGGCGAACATCGTCCCGGTGCGGCCGAAGCCGACGGCGATCTCGTCATGGATCAGGTGCACGCCATAGCGATCGCAGGCCTCGCGCAGCAACTTGAGATAGATCGGGTGATACATGCGCATGCCACCTGCGCCCTGGATCAGCGGCTCGACAATCACCGCCGCGACTTCATGGCCATGCTCGGCCAGGGTCTGTTCCATGGCAGCGAACATCATGCGCGAATGCGCTTCCCAACTCATGCCCTCGGGGCGGTGATAGCAATCCGGGCTGGGCACCTTGATGGTATCGAGCAGCAGCGCTTTGTAGGTGTCGGTAAACAGCGCCACATCGCCTACCGACATCGCCGCGATGGTTTCGCCGTGGTAGCTGTTGGAGAGGGTAACGAAGCGCTTCTTCGCCGGTTGGCCGACATTGAGCCAGTAGTGAAAGCTCATTTTCAGTGCAACTTCGATGCAGGATGAGCCGTTGTCGGCGTAGAACACCCGGTTCAGGCCTGCGGGCGTCATCTTGACCAGGCGCTCGGACAGTTCGATCACCGGTTGATGGCTGAAGCCGGCGAGGATCACGTGTTCCAGCTGATCGACCTGATCCTTGATGCGCTGATTGATCCGCGGGTTGGCGTGGCCGAATACATTGACCCACCAGGAGCTGACAGCATCGAGGTAGCGTTTGCCGTCGAAGTCCTCGAGCCACACGCCTTCGCCACGTTTGATCGGCACCAGCGGCAACTGCTCGTGGTCCTTCATTTGCGTGCAGGGGTGCCAAAGCACGTTCAGGTCACGCTGCATCCACTGGTCATTCAGGCTCATCGCTCTACTTCTTCCTCGGCTCGCAATCATCTGCACCAAGCCTATCAGAAGCACCGCAGCGGATGGACGGCACAACCAAGCTGATTACCCGCCTTCCGCTGATCCGCTCTATCGTGCCGTTTATAGCCTGGCGGCTGAACTTTGTCGGGTGTCGCGAGACTAATTTGCGCTGAGTTTGAGGAGTCAGTGACGCATCGTATTTCTCGATATTTCAAAGCGAAAAATTCCGCTTTTAGTCGATAGGTTTGTTGCTAGTCTTGCTCCACTCGCGGTTCTGGTTCTTCCTTCGGAAAGTTTTCAATGCAATGGCGCAATAGTTCTTCTCACTACGGCCTGGTCAGCATCCTGCTGCACTGGCTGGTGGCGGTGGCCGTGTTCGGCCTGTTTGGCCTGGGTTACTGGATGGTCGGTCTGGATTACTACAGCAGCTGGCGCCAGACCGCACCTGATCTGCACAAGAGCATCGGCCTGGTGCTGTTTGCCGTGATGCTGGGGCGGGTGATTTGGCGCTGGGTTAGTCCGCCGCCGGCGAGTTTGCCCGACCACGGACGGATGACCCGTCTGGCCAGCAAGCTGGGTCACAGCTTTCTCTACCTAGGGCTGTTTGTGCTGATGATTTCCGGCTACCTGATCTCTACGGCTGACGGTCGCGGTATTCCGCTATTCGGTTTATTTGAAGTGCCGGCCAGCTTGACCAGCATTCCTGATCAGGAAGATGTTGCCGGGTTGGTGCATGAATACCTGGCGTGGGCGTTGGTGGTTTTTGCTGGCGTGCATGCCCTGGCTGCGTTGAAACACCACTTTATTGATCGCGATCGTACGCTTACGCGGATGTTCGGTCGGTAGTTACCTCTGTTGTTTCCGGGGCTGGACTGGCCCCATTCCACACTCACAAGGAGCATGTCCATGTTGAAGAAAACCCTCGTAGCCCTGGCACTTGGTGGCGCATTGATCGGCGCTGGTCAGGCGATGGCGGCTGATTACGCCATCGACAAGCAAGGCCAGCACGCCTTCGTCAATTTCAAGATCAGCCACCTGGGCTACAGCTGGTTGTACGGTACGTTCAAGGACTTCGACGGCAGCTTCAGCTTCGACGCCGCCAAGCCGCAGGACAGCAAGGTCAATGTCACCCTGAACACCACCAGCGTCGACACCAACCACGCTGAGCGTGACAAGCACATCCGCAGCGGTGACTTCCTCAACGTCAGCAAACACCCAACGGCGACCTTCGCCTCCACATCGGTCAAATCCACCGGTGAAGGCACTGCCGATATCACCGGCGACCTGACCCTTAACGGTGTGACCAAGCCGGTGGTGATTGCCGCCAAGTTTATCGGCGAAGGCAAGGATCCATGGGGCGGCTACCGTGCCGGCTTCGAAGGCAGCACCAAGCTGAAGCTGAAAGACTTCGACATCCAGAAAGACCTCGGCCCGGCTTCTCAGGACGTTGAACTGATCATCTCGGTTGAAGGCGTACGCAAGTAAGCCAGCCAGGCGGGACATAACCCGCCTGTTAGACCAGCCAACAAAAACGCCGCCCAATGGGCGGCGTTTTCGTGTACGGCTAGCTGACTATGACTCTTCGCGGTTGCGTGTCAGCAGGGCCGGCTTTTCGCCACGCGGACGTGCACTCGCCAATTCGTCGAGCTGCTCCGGGGTCGGGAAGCGGTCCAGGCGCGAGCCTTTGTGCACGATCACCGGTTGCTTGTCGCGCGGGCTTTTCACCGCCGCTTCCTGGCGTGGTAGCTCGTCACGGTTTAGCGAGGTGGTGCGGGTGTCGCGTGGTGGCCGTGCCCGGCCGGAACCATTACGGCCCTGACCACCTTGGCCGCCAGCCCCAGCGCCCTGACGACGGCCTTGACCGCCAGCATTGGCGCCACCGCCATTGCTACGCGGCGGTTTGGCTGGGCGAGCGCCATTGCTAGCGCTCGGGCCTGAAGCAGGCGCACCGGGCCGACGGCCACGGTTCTGCTGCTTGTTCTGATTTGGGCTGACGTAGTCGACCCGGTTACCGAAGTTGTCGATCTCATCGTCGCGGAACTCGTCCGGCGCGCGGTCCGGAGGCAATGTGGGCACGGCTGGCGCGCTGGCGCGAGCTGAGTTGCGTGGCTGTTGCGAGCGGCCACCTTGTGGCTTGCGGTTGTTGTCGCGTCCGCTGTCCTTGCCTTTGTCCTTGCGCCCGCCGCCATGGCGTTCGCCTTCCGGCTTGGCGCCGCGTGGTTGGCGCGGTTTCTGCGGCTCGCGCACTTCCGGGCGCTCGGCCTCGACGGTGCTGGCATCGAAACCCAGCAAATCACCATCAGGGATTTTCTGCTTGGTCATCCGTTCGATGCCCTTGAGCAGCTTCTCCTCGTCCGGAGCAACCAGCGAGATCGCTTCGCCGCTACGGCCGGCACGTCCGGTACGGCCGATGCGGTGCACGTAGTCTTCTTCAACGTTGGGCAGCTCGAAGTTGACCACGTGTGGCAGCTGGTCGATATCCAGGCCGCGGGCGGCGATATCGGTGGCGACCAGGATGCGCACCTTGTTCGCCTTGAAGTCGGCCAGGGCCTTGGTGCGGGCGTTCTGGCTCTTGTTGCCGTGAATCGCCACAGCCGGCAGGCCATGCTTGTCGAGGTACTCGGCCAGGCGGTTGGCGCCGTGTTTGGTGCGGGTAAACACCAGTACCTGCTCCCAGGCACCCTGAGTGATCAGGTGGGCGAGCAGTGCGCGTTTGTGGCTGGCAGCCAAACGGAATACGCGCTGTTCGATGCGCTCGACCGTGGTGTTCGGTGGCGTGACTTCGATGCGCTCCGGGTTGTGCAGCAACTTGCCGGCCAGGTCGGTGATGTCCTTGGAGAAGGTCGCCGAGAACAGCAGGTTCTGCCTCTGTGCGGGTAGCTTGGCGAGGACCTTCTTCACGTCATGGATAAAACCCATGTCGAGCATGCGGTCGGCTTCGTCGAGCACGAGGATTTCCACGTGCGACAGGTCGATGGCGCGCTGGTTGGCCAGGTCGAGCAGACGGCCGGGGCAGGCCACCAGCACATCGACGCCCTTGGCCAGGGCCTGGATCTGCGGGTTCATGCCAACGCCGCCGAAGATGCAGGCGCTGACGAATTTCAAATCGCGGGCATACAGCTTGAAGCTGTCATGCACCTGGGCGGCCAGTTCGCGGGTTGGGGTCAATACCAGGACGCGCGGTTGTTTCGGGCCGTGACGCTGTTCGCGATCCGGGTGACCGTTGGGGAACAGTCGCTCGAGGATCGGCAGGGCAAAACCGCCTGTCTTACCTGTACCCGTCTGGGCCGCCACCATCAGGTCGCGACCTTGCAACGCGGCGGGGATGGCCCGCTGTTGCACCGGAGTGGGTTGGGTGTAGCCGGCGGATTCGACCGCACGGACTAAAGCCTCGGAGAGACCGAGGGAGGCAAAGGACATGTGTAATCCTGTCTAGTGAGGGCGTAGCCCTATGGGGTGTATTGCCTGGCTTGAATCACGCTTGGGGGGCGCAATCCCGTCCGGTACTACTGGCCTCTGGGGGCTAGCATCCGGGCGCAAGCCTGGCGGGAAGGCCCGAGTATAACAGAGCGGCCGGTCTGTGCGAGCGTCTGCCTGCTCGGTGGTCGCGCGCCATTGCCATGCCAGCAACGGCGCGGGTTTCACCGCTTTAGCTGGTCAATTTGTAGCAGGGTACATAGGCGCTGTTGCCCGGCAGCTTCATCCGATGCTGATCGACGAAGGCCTGCAGCAACTGGTCGAGCTGGAGCATGATGTCGCGCTCCCCGGTGATTTCGTAGGGGCCGTGCTGCTCGATCAGGCGGATGCCCTTGTCCTTGACGTTACCCGAAACAATCCCGGAAAACGCCCGACGCAGGTTGGCGGCCAGCTCATGTACCGGTTGTTCGCGCGTCAGCTTGAGGCTGGCCATGTTGGCGTGGGTTGGTTCGAACGGGTGCTGGAAGCTCTCATCGATCTTCAGCAGCCAGTTGAAGTGGAAGGCGTCGTTGTGTTCGCGGCGAAACTGTTTGACGGCCTTGATCCCTTCAGCCATTTCCCGGGCGACCTGCTCGGGGTTGTCGATGATGATGCGATAGCGCTGCTGCGCCGCCTCACCCAGGGTTGCGCCGATAAATTCATGCAGCTGCTTCAGGTACGCTGCGGCGCTGCGTGGCCCGGTCATGATCAGCGGGAAGGGAATGTTCTGGTTGTCCGGGTGCATCAGGATGCCGAGGAAGTACAGCAGCTCCTCCGCCGTGCCCGCGCCGCCGGGGAAGATGATGATGCCGTGTCCGACGCGGACGAAGGCCTCCAGGCGCTTCTCGATGTCCGGCAGGATCACCAGCTCGTTGACGATCGGGTTGGGCGCTTCGGCGGCGATGATCCCGGGTTCGGTCAGGCCCAGATAACGGCCATGCACGTTGCGTTGTTTGGCGTGGGAGATGGTTGCGCCTTTCATCGGTCCCTTCATCACGCCAGGGCCGCAACCGGTGCAGATGTCCAGACCGCGCAGGCCCAGTTCGTGGCCGACTTTCTTGGTGTATTTGTATTCTTCGGTGCTGATTGAATGGCCGCCCCAGCACACCACAATCTTCGGCTCGACGCCGGCGCGCAGAGTGTGGGCGTTGCGCAGCAGGTGGAAGACGTAATCGGTGATGCCCTGAGAGCTGCCAAAATCGATGCGCTGATTTTCCAGCTCGCTCTGCGTGTAGACGATGTCGCGCAGGGCGCTGAACAGCATTTCGCGGGTGCTGGCGATCATCTCACCATCGACAAAGGCGTCAGCTGGAGCGTTGAACAGCTCCAGGCGGATGCCGCGGTCCTGCTGCAGGATATTGATCTCGAAGTCTGGGTAGGCTTCCAGAATGGTCTTGGCGTTGTCACTGTGCGAGCCGGTGTTGAGGATGGCCAGGGCGCATTGACGGAACAGCGCGTAGACGCTGCCGGAGCCGGTCTCGCGCAGTTGTTGCACTTCCCGCTGCGAGAGGGTTTCCAGGCTGCCTTTAGGGGTGACTGAGGCGTTGATGGTTTTTCTGCTGACCATTGAGCAACTCCATGGAGGTCTTGAGCTTCAAGCTATGCAGGGTTGACCTTGAGGTCAAGGTCGGCGTCGGTGTCGAGTCGCTGCAGGATATGTCTGAGGCAGGGCGCTCAGAGGCGGAAAGATGATGTCGTCCATGGCACCAGCGGTGCCATGGACGGGGTTGTACGCCTCAGCGTGGCAGCTTGAGGTTGTTCCAGATCGCCAGGCTCGGTTCAGCCTGGTTCATGCTGTAGAAGTGCAAACCCGGGGCGCCGCCTTGCAGCAGGCGCTCGCACATTTCAGTGATGACCTGCTCACCATAGGCCTGGATGCTGTCGGTATCGTCACCGTACGCTTCCAGTTGCTTGCGCACCCAGCGCGGGATTTCCGCACCGCAGGCATCGGAGAAGCGCGCTAGCTTGCTGTAATTGGTGATCGGCATGATGCCCGGCACCACAGGAATATCCACGCCCAGTTTTTGTACGCGTTCGACGAAGTAGAAGTAGCAGTCGGCGTTGAAGAAGTACTGGGTGATCGCACTGTCCGCGCCGGCCTTGGCCTTGCGCACGAAGTTGGCGATATCGTCTTCGAAGTTGCGTGCCTGCGGGTGCATTTCCGGGTAGGCGGCCACTTCGATATGGAATTGATCACCTGTTTCTTCGCGGATAAAGCTGACCAGCTCGTTGGCGTAACGCAGTTCGCCGCTGGCCATGCCCATACCGGACGGCAGGTCACCGCGCAGGGCGACGATGCGCTTGATCCCGGCATTCTTGTACAGGTTCAGCAGCTCGCGCAGCTCGGCCTTGCTGTCACCGACGCAGGACAGGTGCGGCGCAGTCGGTACTTTGATCTCGCCGTCGAGTTGCAAAACGGTATTGAGCGTACGGTCGCGGGTGGAGCCACCGGCACCGTAGGTGCAGGAGAAGAAATCAGGTTTGTAGCCCGCCAGTTGGCGCGCTACGTTCATCAGTTTTTCGTGCCCGGCTTCGGTCTTGGTGGGGAAGAACTCGAAGCTGTAACGGCGTTCTTGGCTCATAGGGTGTCTAGCCTTGCAGGCGTAAGGTGGAGGGCGCTGTTCCGTCCACCTTGCGGGAAGTCGGCGGTGGATAAGCCAGAGGCTTATCCACCCTACGCATTAGTAGCGGTAAGCGTGCGGCTTGAACGGGCCTTCCTGCGGCACGCCGATGTAGTCGGCTTGAGTCTTGGTCAGCTGGGTGACGACGCCGCCGAAGCCTTTGACCATTTCCAGAGCCACTTCTTCGTCGAGTTTCTTCGGCAGCACTTCCACGGTCAGGCGCTCGGCTTTCTGGGCTGGCGACAGGTCGGCGTACTTCTGGCCGAACAGGAAGATCTGCGCCAGTACCTGGTTGGCGAACGAGCCGTCCATGATTCGGCTTGGGTGGCCAGTGGCGTTGCCCAGGTTCACCAGACGGCCTTCGGCCAGCAGGATCAGGTAGTCATCGTTGTGCGGATCGAAGCTGCCTGCGCCGGTGCGGTGGATCTTGTGCACCTGCGGCTTCACTTCTTCCCAGGCCCAGTTCTTGCGCATGAAAGCGGTGTCGATTTCATTGTCGAAGTGACCGATGTTGCACACCACGGCACGCTTTTTCAGGGCCTTGAGCATGTTGGCGTCGCAGACGTTGACGTTACCGGTGGTGGTGACGATCAGGTCGATCTTGCCCAGCAGCTGGGTGTCGATGCTGGCGGCGGTGCCGTCGTTGATGCCGTCCTTGAACGGCGAAACTACTTCGTAGCCGTCCATGCAGGCCTGCATGGCGCAGATTGGGTCCACTTCGGTCACGCGTACGATCATGCCTTCCTGGCGCAGCGATTGTGCCGAGCCCTTGCCCACGTCGCCGTAGCCGATCACCAGCGCTTGCTTGCCGGACAGCAGGTGGTCGGTGCCGCGCTTGATGGCGTCGTTGAGGCTGTGGCGGCAGCCGTACTTGTTGTCGTTCTTGCTCTTGGTCACCGAGTCGTTGACGTTGATTGCCGGGATCTTCAGCTCGCCCTTGGCCAGCATGTCCAGCAGGCGGTGTACGCCAGTGGTGGTTTCTTCGGTGACGCCGTGGATGCGCTCAAGCATCTGCGGGTATTTCTTGTGCAGGATCTCAGTCAGGTCGCCGCCATCGTCGAGGATCATGTTGGCATCCCATGGCTTACCGTCCTTGAGGATGGTCTGCTCGATGCACCATTCGTACTCTTCTTCGGTCTCGCCCTTCCAGGCGAATACCGGGATACCGGCGGCAGCAATGGCAGCAGCGGCCTGGTCCTGGGTGGAGAAGATGTTGCACGACGACCAGCGTACTTCGGCGCCCAGTGCAGTCAGGGTTTCGATCAGCACGGCAGTCTGGATGGTCATGTGGATACAGCCGATGATCTTCGCGCCTTTCAGCGGCTGCTCGCCGGCGTATTTGCGACGCAGGCCCATCAGGGCTGGCATTTCCGATTCGGCGATGATGGTTTCACGACGGCCCCAGGCAGCCAGGGAAATGTCGGCGACTTTGAAATCGTTAAAAGCGGCGCTCATAAAAAAGCTCTCCATTCGTTGTCTGCGAATGGGCGCCGTTGATGCGTATGGTTAACGCCCCATCCGAGCCTGACAGGCGGAAGGTTGATTTGAATTCGCCTGATTGCATTGCTGGAATGCGAGGCTTGGAGATTCAAAACAAACTTACCGCATGCTGCAGCGCCCCTCGGACAGGTGGCGGGTGCGACCGGAGCTGTGCCGGCCACATGAAGCTGGCGAAGTATAGCCATCCTGCGGCGTAAGCCCAAGGCTTTCTGTCGGGGTGATTGGCTGTTGCGCCGTGTGTTCTGGCCGCTTCAGTCATGGTCTTTACGCGGTGCCTGAGTCAGGCTGCCAGCCTCATTTTCCCTGCCTTTGGAGCTGCCATGACGATTGCCTACTGGTGTGTGTTGATTGCCCTGTTTTTGCCTTATCTGTCGACCATCACGGCCAAGGCCGTCAGCGGTGGTTTCAGCCCCAAGCACAACCATGATCCGCGGGCCTTGCTGAACAGCCTCAGCGGCGTCGGGCGGCGCGCCAACAATGCCCAGCTCAACAGCTTCGAGGTCACGCCGGCGTTTTCCGCCGCGGTGATCATCGCCCACCTGGCCGGTGGTGCCGAGCAGACGCTGCTCGATCAGTTGGCGATGGCCTTTGTCGCCAGCCGCATCCTCTACTTCATCTGCTACCTGGCCGACTGGGCTGCGGTGCGTTCGCTGGTGTGGTTTGCCAATATGGGGCTGATTATCAGCCTGTTTGTGGTTTCGGCTTGAGCCTGACTGATGCGAGTGCATGTGCTCTGAAATGGTGCGCGCAAATGCGCTGCTAAGGGGCGAAAACCCCCGTCGTTGAAGGCGTACAGCATCTTGCGGGCTGGCCTGGCTAGGCTAGTGTTGTAACGGCGGTAGGAATCGCCGCAGCCAGTCCGTGAGGGATGCGCCATGTCAGCCACTCTATTCTTCGACCGTCTGTTGTGCGCCATAGGTCTGCGCACCCTGAACCAGCAGTTCCTGTTCTCCTACGCCCTGATGTTCTTCCTGGCGCTGGTCGCCTCGGTGGCTCTGTACCTGAATATGGCGGTGTCGCCGGAGACCATCAACGTCGCCGGTGCCCAGCGCATGCTGAGCCAGAAGATGACCAAGGAAGCCCTGTTGTTGCGTGAGGGCACCATCGAACGGACGGCGCTTGAGGCCACCATCCAGCAGTTCGCCCAGGCCCATGAGGCCCTGCTCAAAGGCAGCGGCGAGCGCAAGATCAGCGTGATCAAAGAGCCGCAGATCCAGGCGCAGATGGCCCTGGTCGGTAAGCATTGGGAGGGCTTCCGTAGCCAGCTGGAGGCCTTGGCTGGTGGCGCGCAGAAGGTCGACCTGGCGGCGCTGGAAGGGGCCTCGACCACCTTGCTGCGGGAAATGAACAAGGCCGTGGGGCTGATGGCCAGTCATGTCGAGAGCCGCCAGCGCAGCCTGATGTGGCTGGCCTTCGGTTGTTTGCTGGGCATCCTGTTGTTGGTGGTGCTGGGGCGGCAGTTTGGCCTGCGTCCGCTGATGGCCAATCTGGGTATGGTGGAACATGGCCTGACCCGGGTCGGCGGCGGCGATTTCACCCGGGGCCTGGACGGCGAGCAGCGCGACAACGAGATCGGCCGCATCATTGCCGGTTACAACCGCATGCAGGGTGAGGTGCGGGCCTTGCTGGGTGAGGTCAAGGTCTCGGGCGGACACACCCAGGCCCATGTGCAGCAAGCCTTGGCCCTGGCGCAGGCCGCCGGCGAAGGCGCGCGGCGACAGCATGAGAACCTCGATCAGGTGGCCACCGCCATGACCGAAATGAGTGCCACGGTGGCCGAGGTCGCTCGCCATGCCAGTCAGGCCGCCGAGTCGGCACGCAGCGCCGATGACTGTGCGCAGACCGGGCAGCGCGCGGTGCAACGCAGCGGCGAGCTGTTGGCCAACCTGTCGCAACAGATGGAACACAATGCCGAGAGGATGGTGGCCCTGCGCGAGGAAACGGCCGGGGTCGGCAAGGTACTTGAGGTGATCACCTCCATTGCCGAGCAGACCAATCTGCTGGCACTCAATGCCGCCATCGAAGCGGCCCGTGCCGGCGAGGCCGGGCGCGGCTTTGCCGTGGTCGCCGACGAGGTGCGCACCCTGGCCAGCCGCACCCAGCAGTCCACCGGGGAAATCCAGGCGATCATCCAGCGCCTGCAGACTGGCGCGCAGCAAGCCGCGGAGGGTATTCAGGAAAGCACCACACTGGTGCGCAACAACCTGCAGCATATTCAGGAGGCCAATCTGGTACTGGACACCATTGTCGGCACGGTGGACAGCATCAATGCGATGAATGCGCAGATCGCCACGGCGGCCGAGGAGCAGAGCCAGGTGGCCCACGACATCGACCAGCGGGTGGCGGAGGTGTCTGGCCTGGCCGAGCGCAGTCACGACGATGCGCAGAGCGTGATGCAGGTCAGCAGCCAGATCCACGGTGAGGTGCAGCGTCTGACCGGCCAGCTAAGTCGCTTTCAGACTTAGTGGCCCGGGCGGCTGCCGCTGGGCATCTGCGCCTGCAGTATTGGCTGGCCATCTGCGATACTGCGTGCCCTTTAGAGCCGACCGCGATACTCGTTGATGAAAAGCCGATACCTGCTGGTGCCCCTCCTTGCCTTGACCCTGGCTGCTTGCGGCGGGGTCGACCCCAATTCGCCGCAGGGTCAGCGGCAGACCATCTTCAAGCAGATGCTCAAGGTCAGCGAAGACCTTGGCGGCATGCTGCGTGGACGCATTCCTTTCAATGAGCAGCGCTTCGTCAGCGGTGTCGCCGAGCTCGACCAGCTGACCCGCACACCCTGGCAGCACTTTCCGCAGGCGCGCGAAGAGGGTGAAGAAAGTCGCGCCAAGGATGACGTCTGGCAGCGTCAGGCGCGTTTTCAGGAACTGGCCAGAGCCATGGAGGCCAGCACCGCGGCGCTTCTGGCCGCCACGGCCACGCAACCGTTAAAGCCTGAGGCGCTGACAGCACCGGTGCAGCGTGTTGAAGACAGTTGCAAGGCCTGTCATGAAGAGTTTCGCGCGTTCTGACTCGCGTTTAGAACCCCGCGATCTGCGCCGCTCGCAGTTGGGCGCGCAGAGCCTTGACTTCCGGATGTTGAAAGAAGGCGCGCAATTGCTCCGCGCGCTGCGGGCCGATGCCGGGTTGGCGTTGCCAGTCGGCTACGCTGCGTTGCGCCAGGGTCTCCCAGTCGGCGTCCAGCGCCAGATTGCCATTGCCTGGCAGGCCGAGCGCGCGTAGCCAGTCCTGCATGGGGCGTTCGCGGGCCAGGCGAAAACTCTGTTGCAGTGCGGCGGAGCTGCGTGGGCCGAGGCCGGGAACGCTGCTGAGCTGCTCGTTTGAGAGGTGCAGCCAGTCGAGCAGGCTGTCGAGTTGTTGCGCGTGCAGCAGTTTTTCCCAGGTGCCGGGGCCCACGCCCGGCAATGCCAGGCCTTGTTTGCCGCTGAGCCATGCCAGGCGTGCGCGGAACTGGCTGGCGCAGGCTGGTGTGGCGCGCCAGCAGCTTAGTGGGTGGTAGGCCGCAGGGTCAGGCACCTGCAGGGCGGCGCGTTGTTGGGTGCGCCAGAGCACGCTGTCCAGCGCGGGAATGGTCAGGCCGGAGAGGCGGATCACCACCTGGTCACCCGGGCGGATGTCCAAGGCTTGCCAGCGTTGCAGCGAGCCTGCGCTGACATACTCGATGCGTCGATCATCCAGCTTTAGCGGTTGTACGCGCAGCACCGGGGTGATGCGACCGCTGCGGCCGATGCGAAAGTCCACCGCTTGTACCACGGCCAAGGCCTGGTTCACCGGGTATTTCCAGGCTACGGCCCAGTGCGGCGGTTCGGCTTGCCAGCGCGCCGCCGCCGGACGTTGCCCTTGGCGCAGAACCACGCCATCGGTGGCAAAGGGCAGGGGGCTGTTGTACCAGCGTTCGCGCCAATTGGCGGCTTGTTCCAGGTTGCGGATCGGCTGACTGAAGTGCTGGCTGTCGGCAAAGCCCAACTCCGCCAGCTGCTGCAGGCGCTGAGGCATCAGTGCTGGGCCATCGGGCCAATCCCAGACAAACAGGCCAATGCTCGCGCCTTCCTCGGTGCTTAGCATCTGCCGGTTCATCAGGCCGGCCACCTTGCTGCGTGCGCCGAGGCCGCCGGATGTGTGCTGGATATGACCCGGCAGGCGCCAGTACAGTTCGCCCTGCAGAACCAGGCTGAGCGGCTTGGGCAGTCGTGCGGGAAGCGCCGGCAGGTGGCGCGCGTGGGCACTCCAGTCCTGGCCGCTGCGACCGTCGCCGCGACTGATCAGCTGCTGCAATTGGCCGTCGCGGTAGACCAGGCTGACGGCAACCCCGTCGACCTTGGGCTGAATCCACAAATCTTCACGATTGGCGATCCAGGCGCCTGCGGCGTGGCTATCGGCCAACTTGCGCAATCCGGTATGGGCGGCTGGATGGTGATAACGGCCGTTGCTGGTGCTGAGTGGATCGCTCGTGGCGACTGCGGTTTCAGGGAAGCAGGCCCGCCAGCGCTGCAGGTTGGCGTTGGCCTGGTCATAGAGTTCGTCCGCCACCAATGATTGGCCTTGACGATGGTAGGCATCGTCCCAGGCCGCCAGTTGCTGGCTCAGTGCAGCGATTTCCAGTTCGGCGCGTTGCCCCGGCCAGTCCGGGCAGGGGGCGGCCCAGGTGTCGAAGGTTAAGGCTGTGAGTAACAGCGCGAGAGCGACTTTCATGCTGAGCATCCTTGCTCCGGAGCGGTTTATCCAGCGTAGCAGCTATGCTTGATGGATCAGCTTTAGCGCGTGTTTGGGGGTGGTTGTCGTTATGCCAATGGGTTTGCAGCGGTTTAGTCGGGTGTGTTTATGCCTGTGTGCCATGGGTTTTGCGCCTTTTGGCGTGGTGCGTGCCGCTGATGATGTGGTGTCGCCGTGGCGGTTTGTGCACAACGCACCGGAGACGGAGGGTGACCAGCGTTATGCCTATCACTGGCGTGTATTGCGTGCGGCGCTGGAGGTGACTCGCAGCAAGTATGGCGACTATCGGCTTGAACCCGGCCCGCCGATGAGCGAGAAGCTGCAGGTGGTTGAGATGCAGCGCGCGCATGGTGGACTCAATACCCTGGTGCTGGATGCCACGCAGACTCTGGAGCAGGCCCTGCAACCGGTGAAAATCCCGGTCGATAAGGGGTTGCTCGGTTATCGGGTCTTTCTGATTCAGGCCGAGGATCAGCCGCGTTTTACCGGCGTGCGGTCACTTGAACAGCTTCGCCAGCTGCGCTTTGGCCAGCAGCGTGAATGGTCCGATGTGGCGGTGTACCAGGCGGCTGGTCTACCGGTGGTCACTGGCAGCAGCTATGAAGGCCTGTTCCATATGCTGATGCTGCGGCGTTTCGATGCCTTTGGTCGGGGTGTCAGTGAGGTTGGTGGTGAGCTGGCACATTGGCGCAAGCAATACCCGCAGATGGCCATCGAACGCGAGCTGCTGCTGTATTACCCGCTGCCGGTGTACTTCTGGTTTGCCCGCACCGATGAGGGACGGCTACGGGCGCAGCGTGTCGAGGAGGGCATGCTCGCGCTGATTGCCGATGGCACTCTGGATCGGTTGTTTACCGAGGAATATGCGACCACCATCCAGCAACTTGGCCTGGATAGTCGGCGCACATTGAGAATTGCCAATCCCCACCTCTCTTCCAACCATCCTTTCGATAATGCCGCCTATTGGTTTACGCCGATGCCCTAGTGCAGAGAACCGGCAGTTGAACGCAATAAAAAACCCGCCGTAGCGGGTTTTTTATGCAGCCGAGGCTGGGCTTACAGGCCGGCAGCGGCGCGCAGGTCGGCGACCTTGTCGGTCTTCTCCCAGGTAAAGGTGCTGAAGGTGTCGTCGCCGACGGTCTTCTGCTGCGGCGTACGGCCGAAGTGACCGTAGGCGGCTGTCTCCTGGTACATCGGGTGCAGCAGGTCGAGCATCTTGGTGATGGCGTACGGACGCAGGTCGAAGACTTCACGCACCAGCTTGATGATCTTGTCTTCGGCGATCTTGTGGGTGCCGAAGGTGTTGATCGAGATGGAGGTCGGCAGGGCCACGCCGATGGCGTAGGACACCTGGATCTCGCAGCGGTCGGCCAGGCCGGCAGCAACGATGTTCTTCGCCACGTAACGACCGGCGTAAGCGGCGGAACGGTCAACCTTGGACGGGTCCTTGCCGGAGAATGCGCCACCGCCGTGACGGGCCATGCCGCCGTAGCTGTCGACGATGATCTTGCGACCGGTCAGGCCGCAGTCGCCCACTGGGCCGCCGATCACAAAGTTGCCGGTTGGGTTGATATGGAACTGGGTGTCCTTGTGCAGCAGTTCGGCTGGCAGGGCGTGCTTGATGATCAGCTCCATCACGCCTTCACGCAGATCGCTCAGCGATACTTCCGGGTTGTGCTGGGTGGACAGCACCACGGCGTCGATGCCGACCACTTTGCCGTTTTCATACTGGCAGGTGACCTGGCTCTTGGCGTCCGGGCGCAACCACGGCAGCAGGCCGGACTTGCGCGCTTCGGCCTGACGCTGCACCAGCGCGTGGGAGAAGCGGATCGGAGCGGGCATCAGCACGTCGGTTTCGTTGCTGGCGTAGCCGAACATCAAGCCTTGGTCGCCGGCGCCCTGGTCTTCCGGCTTGGCGCGGTCGACGCCCTGGTTGATGTCCGGGGACTGCTTGCCAATGATGTTCATCACGCCGCAGGTGGCACCGTCGAAGCCGACGTCGGAGCTGGTGTAGCCGATGTCGCAGATCACGTCGCGGACGATCTGTTCCAGGTCGACCCAGGCGCTGGTGGTGACTTCGCCGGCGACGATGGCTACGCCGGTCTTGACCAGGGTTTCCACGGCCACGCGGGCGTGTTTGTCCTGGGTGATGATGGCGTCCAGCACCGCATCGGAAATCTGGTCGGCGATTTTGTCCGGATGGCCTTCGGATACGGACTCGGAGGTAAAGAGGGAGTATTCGCTCATCGTGCGGGTTCCTGTTGGTGACCGGTAATTGCAGCCCGGAGGCCGTGAGTTATTGAAGGTTTGGCAAAGTGCCGCACCTGAATCTGGAAGCCGTTGCGCAAGCCCACATAGAGGCTTTCGCAGATGTTGAGGCCCGCAGCGGCGGCCCAGCGCGCCAGGTCGTCCTGTTCGAAGCCCAGCCACAGGTCGCCGCAGGCCTCGCGGGCCCAGCTCTGGTTGTGGCTGCACAGTTCGGTGATCAGCAGGCTACCGCCGGGTTTCACGCGTTGCGCCAGCTGCTTAAGCGCCTCGGCCGGGGCGGCGAAGTGGTGCAGCACCATGTTCAGCACCAGGCAGTCGGCGGCCGGGTAATCGTCTTGCAGGGCGTCGGCCAGTTGCAGCTGAACATTGTGCAGGCCTTCCTCGGTGCAGCGTTGGCGGGCCAGCTCAAGCATCGCCGCGCTGTTATCCAGTGCTAGCACCTGCTGGAAGCGCTGCGCCAATTCCGGGAGAAAGCCGCCATCGCCAGGGCCGACCTCCACCGCGCAGGCTGCGTCGGCAAACTCCAGGGAGTCGAGCAGCGCCAGTACGCTGTCGCGGTACTGTGGCAGGCCGGCGATCAGGTCCTGCTGAGCCTGGAAGCTCGCTGCCGTACGGGCGAAGAATTCCTGGCTGGCGGCGGCGCGTTGGCCATGCACTTCGGCAATCCGCCCTTGCACCTCGGCCGGCAATTGCAGGCTGTCGATTTCTTCGAGCAGGGCATTGTGCAGGCGGCTGCCGAGCTGTTCGCTCTGCGCCAGGGCGCGGCGGTAGAAGATCGCATTGCCTTCGCGGCGGGTGGCCACCAGGCCAGCCTGGGCCAGTACCTTGAGGTGGTGGCTGATGCCGGATTGACCGGTGGCGAAGATCTGCGCCAGCTCCAGTACGCCGAACGAGTCGTTGGCCAGGGCGCGCAGAATATTCAGGCGCAGCGCATCGCCGCTGGCCTTGCACAGGGCAGCGAGGGCATCGACAGGCTCGAAGGTCAGATGGGCGGCGCGCATATTCATAGGTCGGGAAGTCTAGTCGGTCATTTTTTATCCAGCAAGGGCAATATCAAAAAGTTTTGATATTGCCCTTGCTGGTGCTTAGCGCCTGTTCCACCTGCTCCAGCAGTGCATTAGCGGCCGGACTCAGGCTGTGTTCACGGCGCCAGACGGCATGCAGGTCGCGACTGATCTGCAGGTCGCGGACGGGCAGGTGGCGCAGCTGTCCGCTGCGCAGCTCCTGCTGCACTGCCAGTTCGGAAATCCAGGCCACGGTCTGGCCGGCCAGCAGGCTGCGTTTCAGTGCCTCGCTATTGCCCAGAGCCATGGCGATACGAGGTTGCAGGCCGAGCGCCTGGTAGGCCTGCTCCAGGCTGGCGCGGGTGCCGGATCCCTGCTCGCGGATCAGCAGGGCGGCGTCGGCCAGTTCAACCGGGCTGACGCTCGCCTGCTTGGCCAGCGGATGCTTGGGGCTGGCGACGGGCAGCAACGCATCCGTGCCCAGGTGGCGGTGATTGAACTGCTCCGCGGTGAATGGCCCCTCAATAAAGGCCAGGGTGATGGCGTTGTCTTCCAGTTGTTGCAGGCAGGCTGCGGTGTTGTCGATCTGCAGGCTCAGTTGCAGGTCGGGGTACTGCTGATGAAAGGCCGCAATCAGCGCTGGCAACAGGTAGCTGCCGAGGGTAGCGCTGGCGCCCAGATGCAGTTCGCCGCAACCGAGGTTGGCGAAGGCTTGCAGGTCGCGCTCGGCGGCCTGCTCAAGGGCAAAGATGCGCTCGGCATAAGGCAGCAGGCGTTGCCCGGCGGCGGTGAGGGTCACGCCACGGCTTTGTCGATCAAACAGCGGCAGGCGCAGGCGTGCTTCCAGCTCGCGGATCTCGCGGGTCACCGCAGGCTGGCTGATAAACAGGCGGGCGGCCCCGGCGCTGATGCTGCCGGTCTGGGCGATGGCGAGAAAGACTTTGAGGTGGTGCAGATTCATAAATAGAAGGTATGTCTTGTATCTTTTATATGTATTTTACCTATAGCACGCGTCTGCCTAATCTCCCAGTCATGGATCGCTCGTGGCGATTGTCTGTGAGGAATGCCGTGATGTTGCGCCCCTTTACCCGTTTGCATGAACCGCTGGCTTTTGTTCGTCAATTCACCCCCAGCTGGTTCGCCATGACCATGGGCACCGGCGTGCTGGCCCAGGTGGTGGCCAAGCTGCCACTGTCTTTCCCTGGGCAGATGCTGCTGGCCGAAGGCCTGTGGTGGCTTACGGTGTTGCTGTTCGGTCTGTTCAGTGTGCTGTTTGCCGCGCGCCTGCTGCTGTTTCGCGACACGCTGTGGCCGATGCTCGATCACCCGGTGCAGTCGATGTTTCTGGGGGCGATCCCCATGGGGCTGGTGCAGGTGATCAACGGCTTGCTGCTGTTTGCCGTGCCGCTGCATGGCGCCGCCCTTGTGACGCTGGCCCATGGCTTGTGGTGGCTGGCGCTGGTCTTGGCCCTGGGCGCTGCGCTCGGCGTGCCCTATTTGATGTTCACCCGGCAGAAGCATGTGCTGGAAACCCTGACCGGCGTTTGGCTGCTGCCGATTGTCGCCCCTGAGGTGGTGGCCAGCGGCGCGGCCGCCTTGGCGCCGCACCTGGCAGCGGAGTCGGCGCAATTGCTGCTCAGTCTGGGCTATGTGCTGTGGGGCTTGTCGCTGAGCCTGGCGTTTGCCCTGATCGCCCTGGTGCTGCTGCGCTTGGCCCTGCACAAGTTGCCGGATATGGACTTTGCCGCCAGCAGCTGGCTGCCACTGGGGCCGCTGGCCACCGGTTGCCTGGGCCTGATCAGCCTGGGGCAGGCGGCGCCGCTGGCCTGGCAGGGGACGGCCTTGCAGGGTGCGGCCGAGATGGCGCAGCAGCTGGGCCTGGTCGGTGGGTTGGCGCTGTGGGGTGCAGGGCTGTGGTGGCTGGTGGCGGCCAGTCTGTTTACCCAGCACTACCTGCGCCGTGAGCTGCCCTTTAACCTGGGCTGGTGGGGGTTCACCTTCCCGCTGGGGGTATTCACCCTGGCCACCTTTGCCCTGCAGCAGATGACCGGCCTGGCCTTCTTCACCTGGGTGGGCCTGCTGCTGGCAGCCAAGCTGGTGCTGGTCTGGGTGCTGGTGATGCGCCGTACGCTGCACGGTTTGTGGCACGGTGAGCTGTTTCGCGCCCCCTGTCTGGCCACGCAAGCATCGATTTGAGGCGGCTGGCCGGGGGCTAATCGCTGATT
Organism: Pseudomonas sp. 8BK; assembly: GCF_902506475.1. Lineage (NCBI taxonomy): Bacteria > Pseudomonadati > Pseudomonadota > Gammaproteobacteria > Pseudomonadales > Pseudomonadaceae > Pseudomonas > Pseudomonas sp. 8BK. Next base: position 85,039 of record NZ_LR733252.1, read on the forward strand.
GTCTGGGGTTAACGACCATCTGTGATTGCCCCCATGGCGCCGCTGGGCGAAAATGGCCGCCTTTTTCGACCCTCAGTTGCCCAAGCAGCCCCCGCAGGAGATTCAGTGATGCCCAGCCGTCGTGAGCGAGCCAATGCCATTCGTGCCCTCAGCATGGATGCCGTGCAGAAAGCCAACAGCGGCCACCCCGGTGCCCCGATGGGCATGGCGGATATTGCCGAGGTGCTGTGGCGTGACTTCCTCAAGCACAACCCAAGCAACCCGAACTTCGCCGACCGTGACCGCTTTGTGCTGTCCAACGGCCACGGCTCGATGCTGATCTACTCGCTGCTGCACCTGACCGGCTACGACCTGGGCATCGAAGACCTGAAAAACTTCCGCCAGTTGCACAGCCGCACCCCGGGCCACCCGGAATACGGCTACACCCCAGGCGTGGAAACCACCACTGGCCCGCTCGGCCAGGGCATCGCCAACGCCGTCGGTTTCGCCATTGCCGAGAAAGTACTGGGCGCGCAGTTCAACCGTGACGGCCACCAGATCGTTGACCACTTCACCTACGCCTTCCTCGGCGACGGCTGCATGATGGAAGGCATCAGCCACGAAGTCTGCTCGCTGGCCGGCACTCTGGGCCTGGGCAAGCTGGTGGCGTTCTATGACGACAACGGCATCTCCATCGACGGCGAAGTCGAAGGCTGGTTCACCGACGACACCCCGGCGCGCTTCGAAGCCTACGGCTGGCAGGTGATCCGCAATGTCGACGGCCACGACGCCGATGAAATCAAGATGGCCATCGAGACCGCGCGCAAGACCAGCGACCGTCCGACCCTGATCTGCTGCAAGACCACCATCGGTTTCGGTTCGCCGAACAAGCAGGGCAAGGAAGAGTGTCACGGTGCACCGCTGGGCAACGATGAAATCGCCCTGACCCGCGCCACTCTGGGCTGGAACCATGGCCCGTTCGAAATCCCGGCGGATATCTACGCCGAGTGGGACGCCAAGCAAGCCGGTGCCGCTGCCGAAGCAGCCTGGAACGACAAGTTCGCTGCTTACGCCGCCGCCAACCCAGAGCTGGCCAGCGAATTTACCCGCCGTATCAGCGGTGAGCTGCCGGCTGATTTCGCCGAGAAAGCCGCTGCTTATATCAAGGAAGTCGCCGAGAAGGGCGAAACCATTGCCAGCCGCAAGGCCAGCCAGAACGCGCTGAACGCCTTTGGCCCGCTGTTGCCGGAGTTCCTCGGTGGTTCGGCTGACCTCGCCGGTTCCAACCTGACCCTGTGGAAAGGCTGCAAGGGTGTGTCGGCTGACGACGCATCCGGCAACTATATGTTCTACGGTGTGCGTGAGTTCGGCATGAGCGCGATCATGAACGGCGTCGCCCTGCACGGCGGCTTCGTGCCGTACGGCGCGACCTTCCTGATCTTTATGGAATACGCGCGCAACGCGGTGCGCATGTCGGCGCTGATGAAACAACGTGTGCTCTATGTATTCACCCACGACTCCATTGGTCTGGGCGAAGACGGCCCGACTCACCAGCCAATCGAGCAGCTGGCCAGCCTGCGCGGCACGCCGAACCTCGACACCTGGCGCCCATGCGACGCCGTTGAGTCTGCCGTGGCCTGGAAATACGCCATTGAGCGCAACGACGGCCCGAGCGCGCTGATCTTCAGTCGGCAGAACCTGCCGCACCAGAGCCGCGATGCTCAGCAGCTGGCGGATGTCGCCCGCGGTGGCTATGTGCTGAAAGACTGCGCCAGCGAGCCGGAGCTGATCCTGATCGCCACCGGTTCGGAAATCGGTCTGGCCATGCAGGCGGCTGCCAAGCTGGAAGAGCAGGGCCGCAAGGTGCGCGTCGTGTCGATGCCATCGACCAGCGTGTTCGACCAGCAGGACGCCGGCTACAAGCAGGCCGTGCTGCCGCTGCAGGTCAGCGCGCGTATCGCCATCGAAGCCTCGCATGCCGACTACTGGTACAAGTACGTGGGTCTGGAAGGTCGCATCATCGGCATGACCACCTTCGGTGAGTCGGCCCCGGCTCCGGCGCTGTTCGAGGAGTTCGGCTTTACCGTCGAAAACATCCTGGAAACCGCCGCCGAGCTGCTCGACGCCTGAGTGAGAACGACGCAGTAGGGTGGATGACGCTCTTTTCATCCACCGTCACTCAGACGGTGGATCGATAAAGCGCGATCCTCCCTACGGCTCATCCGAGACCTCCTATGTCCAAGCGCCCCTATCGAATTGCCCTCAACGGTTACGGCCGTATCGGCCGCTGCGTGCTGCGCGCGTTGCATGAGCGCGGTGCGGGAGCGCGGTTGGAAATTGTTGCGCTGAACGATCTGGCCGATCAGGCCAGCATCGAATACCTGACCCGTTTCGACTCCACTCACGGGCGTTTTCCCGGTGAGGTGAGGGTCGATGGTGATTGCCTGCATATCAATGGCGACTGCGTAAAAGTACTGCGTCAGGCCAGCCCGGAAGCCATCGACTGGGCCGCGCTGGATATCGACCTGTTGCTCGAGTGCTCCGGTCAGTACACCAGCCGCAACGAGGCGCAGCGCTTTATTGCGGCTGGCGCGCCGCGAGTGCTGCTGTCACAGCCGATGGCCAGTGAGGCCGATATCGACGCCACGGTGGTTTATGGGGTCAATCAGGATTGCCTGAGTGGCACCGAGTTACTGGTGTCCAACGCCTCCTGCACCACCAACTGCGGTGTGCCGCTGCTCAAGCTGCTGAATGAGACGGTGGGCATTGACTATGTGTCGATCACCACCATCCACTCGGCGATGAACGACCAGCCGGTGATCGACGCCTACCACCACGAAGACCTGCGTCGCACGCGCTCGGCCTTCCAGTCGGTGATTCCCGTGTCCACCGGTCTGGCCCGCGGTATTGAGCGTCTGCTGCCGGAACTCAGCGGGCGTATCCAGGCCAAAGCCATTCGTGTGCCGACGGTGAACGTGTCGTGCCTGGACATCACCCTGCAGACCGCGCGTGATACCTCAACCGAGGAGATCAACCGCGTGTTGCGTCAGGCCGCGGAAAGCGGCCCGCTCAAGGGCTTGCTGGCCTACACCGAACTGCCGCACGCCAGTTGCGACTTCAACCATGACCCGCACTCGGCCATCGTCGACGGCAGCCAGACCCGCGTCTCCGGGCCGCGTCTGGTCAACCTGCTGGCCTGGTTCGACAACGAGTGGGGGTTTGCCAACCGCATGCTCGATGTCGCCGAACACTTTCTCTCCCTGACTACTCCAGCCCCCGTGAAGGACTGATATATGACCGTTCTGAAGATGACCGACCTCGACCTCGCCGGTAAGCGCGTGCTGATCCGCGAAGACCTCAACGTGCCGGTAAAAGACGGCGCGGTGAAGAGCGACGCGCGCATCCTCGCCTCCCTGCCGACCATCAAACTGGCTTTGGAGAAGGGCGCAGCGGTCATGGTCTGCTCGCACCTGGGGCGTCCGACCGAAGGCGAGTTCAGCGAAGAGAACAGCCTGGCGCCGGTCGCGGCTTACCTGAGCAAGGCGCTGGGCCGCGACGTACCGCTGGTCAAGGACTACCTGGGCGGCGTCGAGGTGAAAGCCGGCGAGATCGTGCTGTTCGAGAACGTGCGCTTCAACAAGGGCGAGAAGAAAAACGCCGACGAGCTGGCCCAGCAATACGCCGCCTTGTGCGACGTGTTCGTCATGGATGCCTTCGGTACCGCTCACCGCGCTGAAGGTTCGACCCATGGCGTGGCCAAGTTCGCCAAGGTCGCCTGCGCCGGCCCGCTGCTGGCGGCCGAGCTGGAAGCCCTGGGCAAGGCGCTGGGTGCACCGGCCCGTCCGATGCTGGCCATCGTCGCCGGCTCCAAGGTGTCGACCAAGCTGGATGTGCTCAACTCCCTGGCCGATATCTGCGATTCGCTGATCGTCGGTGGCGGTATTGCCAACACCTTCCTCGCCGCTGCCGGCCTGCCGGTGGGCAAGTCGCTGTACGAAGCGGATCTGGTCGACACCGCCAAGGCCATCGCCGCCAAGGTCAGCGTGCCGCTGCCGGTTGACGTGGTCGTCGCCAAAGCCTTCGCTGAAGACGCCGAAGCCACCGTCAAGCTGGTGGCTGATGTGGCTGAAGACGACATGATTCTGGATATCGGCCCGCAGACCGCTGCGCAGTTTGCTGAGTTGCTGAAATCCTCGAAGACCATCCTGTGGAACGGCCCGGTCGGGGTGTTCGAGTTCGACCAGTTCGGCAACGGCACCAAGGTGCTGGCCCAGGCCATTGCCGAAAGCCAGGCGTTCTCCATCGCCGGTGGCGGTGACACCCTGGCGGCCATCGACAAATACAGTGTTGGCGCTCAGATCAGCTATATCTCCACTGGTGGCGGCGCCTTCCTCGAGTTCGTCGAGGGCAAGGTATTGCCGGCTGTTGAAGTGCTGGAACAACGCGCTAAGGCATAAGCAGCCTGATCATGGAGCGAGCCCCGATGATGAAGCGGATTACCCTGCTGACGTTGCTCAGCCTGCTTGGCGCCTGCGCCAGTCAGCCGGCACCGTCGGATAACTGGACGCGCTGGGTGTGCGACAGCCAAACCGAAGTGCTCTGGCGTTTTGCCGACAGCAGCCGTGAGTCCGTTGATGTGCGTTTGGGCGGTGGCGATATCGTCTATCGCCTGACCCAGGAGCCTGCCGGCTCGGGTGCGTTGTACAGCGACGGCCTGTTGTCCTTTCATATCAAGGGCGAAGAAGGGCTGGTCTACTGGACGGCCAAGGATGACCTGATCGGCCGTGGCTGCAAGGCACCCTGACAACGACTTGAACACAGGCCGGGTTCACCCCCGGTCTTAATGACTTGAATAGCGCCTGCCCCTGCGGCAGGCTTGCACGATTAACGAGCCCCACCGGGAGAAAGAACACCATGGCACTTATCAGCATGCGCCAGATGCTCGACCACGCCGCCGAATTCGGCTACGGCGTGCCGGCCTTCAACGTCAACAACCTCGAGCAGATGCGCGCGATCATGGAAGCGGCCGACAAGACCGACTCCCCGGTGATCGTCCAGGCGTCTGCCGGTGCCCGCAAATACGCTGGTGCGCCGTTCCTGCGCCACCTGATCCTGGCGGCTATCGAAGAATTCCCGCATATCCCGGTGTGCATGCACCAGGACCACGGCACCAGCCCGGACGTCTGCCAGCGCTCGATCCAGCTGGGCTTCAGCTCGGTGATGATGGACGGCTCGCTGAAAGAAGACGGCAAAACCCCGGCCGACTACGACTACAACGTCCGCGTGACCCAGCAGACCGTGGCGTTTGCCCACGCCTGCGGCGTTTCCGTGGAAGGTGAGCTGGGTTGCCTGGGCAGCCTGGAAACCGGTATGGCCGGCGAAGAAGACGGCGTTGGTGCCGAAGGCGTGCTGGATCACAGCCAGATGCTGACCGATCCGGAAGAAGCCGCCGACTTCGTCAAGCGCACCCAGGTCGATGCCCTGGCCATCGCCATCGGCACCAGCCACGGTGCCTACAAGTTCACCAAGCCGCCGACCGGTGACATCCTCGCCATCGACCGCATCAAGGAAATCCACAAGCGCATCCCCAACACCCACCTGGTGATGCACGGTTCCTCTTCTGTTCCGCAAGAGTGGCTGGCGATCATCAACCAGTACGGCGGCGACATTAAAGAAACCTACGGCGTACCGGTTGAAGAAATCGTCGAAGGCATCAAGTACGGCGTGCGCAAGGTCAACATCGACACCGACCTGCGTTTGGCGTCTACCGGTGCCATGCGCCGCCTGATGGCCGAGAACCCAAGCGAGTTCGACCCGCGCAAATTCTTCGGCGCCACCGTCACCGCCATGCGCGATATCTGCATCGCCCGTTACGAAGCCTTCGGCACTGCCGGTAATGCCTCGAAGATCAAACCGATCTCCCTGGAAGGCATGTTCCAGCGTTATGCCAAGGGTGAGCTGGCCGCCAAGGTCAACTAACTCCAGACGATCAGCTGCGCGTCGGCCCTGCTGGGTTAAAAACAGGCTCGGAATGCTCATGTACAACAGTACACTCCGCTTCCTCGCCTGTTTTTGCCTTGCAGGACTCTAGCTCGCAAGATCGTGCGTAGTTTGTACTTAGAGCCCCGCCGATGCGGGGCTTTTTGTTATTCGGAGGATGCTATGACGAGGTTGATTGCGTTGTTAGGCGCACTCGCTGCATTGGCCGGCTGTGCCAGCCAGCCGCCGGTGAACGAGCCGACTGCGCCAGTGGTTGTGCCGAGTGATCCGCAGCAATGCCTTACTCGCGCGGAGTGCACCATCAAGCTGTCGCGCACGCTGCTGTTCATCTTCGACTACGCCGCAGCCGGCGCGCCGCTGGTGCAGCGTGAGGGGCGGTTGCTGTTTACCCCGGCCGATGCGCCGGTCAGCGACTGGCCGGCGTTGTATATCCGCCTGGCCGAAGCCGAGCGGAGCGCCTTTGCCTTCAATGCGCAGTGCCGGACAACGGCTTGTCGCCTGACGGCCGTGCAGCTCTTGCAGGTTTACCGCAGTTATTTGCGTGGGCAACCCTGTGAGTTTCATGCTGATGCCCAGCCTTGTGTCAACAAAGCGAAGTAACCCGAGGCAGATGCCTCAAGGGTTACGGTACGAACGAGTTGGCAGTTGAGTTGCGATCAGCTGCGCAAATTCGGGATTTAACTGGTAAAAGCCGGCTAAGTTGCAGGCAACGTGCGGTGATTAGCGTCTTCGCAGTAGGGGGGTAGATAGAATCCGCGCCCCTTACTATTCATCAAGATGATGACGCTATGTTCAGAAAAATAATCAGAAGAGACCTGCACGTCTGCGCGCTAGCCCTGGCTTTGACCCCGCTGAGCGCGGCGGTTGCTGAGGTCAACCAGGCCCCTGAAGTGCGTGGCCACAGTGAGCACATCGCAGCTGGCAAAGTGAATGCCAGCTGGATCTGGGCACGCGATGCAGAAGGCGACCGGATCACTTTTGCGATTACCAAGCAGCCCAAGTACGGCCGTATCCAGCTGGACTGGAACACTGGGCGTTATGAGTATCAGCCGACGGCCAACGCTACTGGCCATTACGACGAGTTTGAATACCGCGCCACCGATGGCAAGAGCTGGTCGGCACCTGCTGTGGTGCAACTTAACCTGTTGCCTGCCGACGGCGGGGCCGGTAACCGTGCGCCAGAGGCTACCAGTCAGGTTCTGGCGGTGAACGCGGGTACGCTGTTTGAAGCGACTTTGCTGGGCCGCGATGCGGACCGCGATCCGCTGACGTTCAGCATCATTGATTACCCACGCTTGGGTAGCCTCAAGCTGGATGGTAAAACCGGCCGCTATAGCTATCGGGCCTACCGTGACCAGAGCGCCCAGGACAGCTTCAGCTACCAGATCAGGGACAGCAAGCGTGCCCACTCCGGCATTACCAAGGTTCGCCTGGAACTGCGTAGCGCCGCGCAACCGCCTGTTACGCCTCCCGTTACACCACCAGTGCAACCCCCTATAGAGCCGCCTGTTGTACCGCAACCACCGGTGCAGCCAACGCTGCCGCCGCTGGACCCCTTGCTGCGGACTAAAGCGGATTTCTCGCCAATGGTCCGTGAGGTGCTGGATAACGAGTTCTTCGTCGAGCATTTCCAGCATGCCAAGGCTGGTCGTCTGGAGGCGGTATTGGCTTCCATCGACTTTCTGGCCCGCCAGCAACAGATTCAGGACCCTGACCTGAACAAGCTTCTGTACTACGTGCGTGCCTATAACTACTTCCTGGGTTTCAGCAAGGCCACGCCGGCGCAGTTGAGCATGCTGGAACACGCCCTGTTCCAGGTAGCGAACATGCGTGAGTTGCTGACCTACCAGAAAGCTTCCGGGCAAGTGATAGAGGGTTATGTTGTCGGTCTGGGTGCGCTGATGGCCACGCCGCAATCCAGTGCCAGCATCGTGCGGCACCTGCCGCGCTTGCAGTCGCTATTGCAGCATTTCAGCAACACCGCACAGCTGAGCAAGGAGCGCAGTTACGGTGATGCGGTATTCGAAACCCTGAACCTGTTTGACCGTTTTGGCTGGGCTGAAGGCGCATTGCGCAGTGCCTTGATCCAGGACAACCGCTTTGCCGATGCCATCGCCGAACTGGCCAGCAGCCGCAATGCGCTGTGGCTCAATCGCGATGGCTTTATCGTGATGAACGCGATTGAGGCCTTGGGCAAACTTGCTCAGTTGAGTGATGGCGTCTGGCGCGAGGGCAGCAACCGTGCCGTGCGCCAGGTGATGCAGGCGCACCTTGGGCAAGGGGTGCTGGATGATCTGGAGCTGAAGAGCAACTTCCGCAGTTATTACGTGGACTACGCCTACCGCGCAGATGTCGACGGTGCCTGTAGCAGCCTGTTCAACGGGCTGTGCTACAAGTTTGAAATTGCTCAGGTGTTGCCACAAACGCACGTTTGCGGTCCCACGCTTAAGGTGCGCTCGCAGCCATTGAGCCAGGCGCAAATGCTGGAAATCTGTCAGAGCCTGGGCAAGCAGGAGCAGGACTTCCATCGCATCATGCAGACCAACTGGACGCCGGTAGCCGATGACCTCAATGCGACGTTGGAGTTGGTGATCTTCTCCAGTCGCGAGCAGTACCAGAAGTTCGGTGGGCTGCTGTATGGCTTCAGCACCGACAATGGCGGCATGTACCTGGAAGGTAGCCCGTGGCTGGCGGGTAATCAGCCACGTTTCTTCGCGTATGTGCAGGCGGGGCAGGTATGGAACCTGAATCATGAGTACGTCCACTACCTGGACGGTCGCTTCAATCAATACGGCGCCTTTGGCCACTATCCATTGAATCTGACCACCTGGTGGGCAGAAGGGTTGGCGGAATACCTGGCCTGGGGAAGCCACTTCGAGCGTGGCATGAATGACATCAGTCGAGTGGCAGCCGCTCAGCGTCCGAGCCTCGAGGCCATCACCAAACTGAGTTACGAGAGTGGCAGCAGCATGGTCTATCACTGGTCCTACACCCTGCATCGCTACCTGCAGGAGCGCGACCCAGCACGCCATCTGGCACTGGCTGCGCACCTGCGCCGCAATGACCTGGCTGCTTATCGGTTGGCGCTGGATGAGCTGAATCGGTCGCATGGCGCCCAGTATCCGCAGTGGCGCGACCAGCTACTTGCCAGCTGGCAGCAGCAACCGCGCAGTGCCGCGCAGCTGAGTGACGTGCAGGATATGCCTGAGCATGCCACGGCGCATCAGCGTCAGCTGGACACGCGTGCCAGCTTGGCCCGCCCACCGCGTGACTGAAGCGCAGCTGGCATAAGACCTATGGTTTGATCGGTAACGCATGCCCGTATCCTTGGATACGGGCATTTTTTATGGGCTTGGTTGCAGCAGGGCCGCATTGTGCGCCGGTAATGGCGCCGCACTCGGCAAGGCTTTTAGGAACTGCATGATCGCCAGGCTTACCCGTGCGGTGTCTCTTGGCGAAAGGATGTCGCCGGCCAGCACGTGGTGTGACGGATCCTGGGTATCCTCGAGGGCGATCAGTTGCTTGTGCGCCGAGCCGAGGCGGGTAAATACGGTCTTGATTTCGTCTGGGCTGACTACCTGATCGTCCGCTGAATAAATAGTGAGAATTGGCGCGCTGATCTGCTCCAGCGGCTGCTCGCGTACGTATTTCACCAGCGCCATCATCGGCAGCAGCGCCTGTACCGGGTAGCGGTGAGTCCAGAAACGCGCCTGTTCGGCGTTGCGCGGCTGCCACTGATGTTCCGGGCCCAGCAGCAAGGGCACAAAGTGCGTGGCCCAGGGCCAGGTGAGCACAGTGGCGGCCGGGTCTTTCGGGGCAAAGTTCGGCGACACCATGATATAGGCCAGCACCTGCGGGTTATCGCCTTGCAAGGCCAGCCAAGTGGCCAGGGTAGCGCCGGTCGAGGTGCCGATCACCAGCACCTGTTTACCCAAACGCTGGCCGATCTGCAGGGCCTCCTGACTGTCCTGCAGCCAGTCGTGCACGCTCGCTTCGGCCATCGCGGCGCCACTGCGGCCGTGACCGTTAAGGCGGGTGTAGAACAGGTTGGCGCCCAGTTGCTTGGCCAACTGGTTGCTAAGCGGCGCAGTTTCCTGCCGGGTAGCCGAGTAGCCGTGGAGGTAGATGATCGCAAGATCGGTCTGGCGCTGATCTGGATGGGCCCAGACGATGGTCTTTTCCGCGCCGGGAGTGATGTCCGGGTAGCGCGCTTCTGTCTCGGCCAGATATCGGTCGAGGTCAGCAGGCAGCTGGATCGGCGTGAGTTGCGTATCGACTGTCGGTACGGGGCCGAGGCTGAATGCTACGGCTAGCAACGCCAGAGTCAGTGCGCAGAAGGGCAGGGCTTTTTTCATCGTGCGGTTCTTGTATGGGTTGTTGTCGGCAGGATGGCTGCTGGCATTCTGCTACAGCGCTGTGATTGCGCCTATCGCCCATTTGTGGGCTTGGTAAAACCATGTAAAACACCGGCCACATGCAGCGCGGCGCGCTGGTCCATACTCGGGCCACCGTCGTCTCTGGATATCTGTCTGCATGCCAAGCAAATTGCGCACTCTGTTGTACTTCTTTCTGGCTGTGCTGCTGGCGAGTGTGATGGGCACTGTGCTGCAGACCCAGTTCAATCTGGCCAACCTGCAGGCTCTTGGCGCGCCCATGCCGCTTGGCGTCCGGGTGCAGACTACCTGCCTCGACCTGCTGGGCTTTAGCCCGACCTTCGCGGTGCTGGTGATCCTCGGTTTTACCTTCGCCTTGCCGGCGGCTAGCCTGCTGGCGCGTGTCTGGCCAATGGGGCGCTGGCTGCTGTTTATCCTGGCCGGAGCCATTGCGGTGCTGGCGGCGATGGCGCTGGCCAATGCGCTGCTGCCGATGCCGACGCTGATCGGCGCCAACCGCAGCCTGGCCGGCACCCTCGGGCTGATGGCCTGCGGCAGCCTGGGCGCGCTGTTATTTGCTGTGCTGGTGCGGCGCTCATCGCCTGCGCAATCCTGATTTATCCCTCTGCAAGCAAAAGGCCCGAACCATGTTGAATACGTCCCGCGCCCTGTTGTTGCTTGGTCTGCTTGGCAGCAGCCTGGCGCACGCCATGGATTACCGCATCGAAACCGTGACCGCAGGCCTGGAGCATCCCTGGTCGCTGGCCTTCCTGCCGGATGGCCGCATGCTGGTCACCGAACGAGTCGGTCGCCTGCGCATCATCGAGCCGGACGGCAGTCTGAACCCGCAACCTGTCGGCGGAGTGCCCGAGGGGTTTGTCGCGGCCCAGGCCGGGCTGATGGAGGTGCTGCTTGACCCTGAGTTCGCCAGCAATCAGCAGCTTTATCTGAGTTACGCCTACGGCACTGCCCAGGCCAACAACACCCGTCTGAGCAAGGCGCGGCTGGTCGATGGCCAGCTGCAGGACGTGCAGGTGCTGTTCAGCGCACAGCCGGCCAAGTCCGGTGCCGCGCATTACGGTGGGCGCATGGCCTGGCTGCCGGACAAAAGCTTGGTGCTGACCCTGGGAGATGGTTTCGACTGGCGCGAGCAGGCCCAGGATCCGAGCAACCACCTTGGCAAGATCGTGCGTCTCAACCGTGATGGCAGTATTCCCAAGGACAACCCGCTGGTGGGCCAGGCCGGCGCGGCGGCGGAGATCTACAGCCTGGGCCATCGCAACGTGCAGGGCATCGTCTATGACGCCGCATTGCAGCGTCTATACAGTCATGAGCACGGCCCACGCGGAGGCGACGAGCTGAACCTGATCGAGCCCGGTAACAACTATGGCTGGCCGCTGATCACCTTCGGTGTGGATTACACCGGTGCGCAGATTTCGCCCTACACCGAGCTGCCCGGCTTGCAGCAGCCCTTGCTGCAATGGACGCCCTCGGTCGCACCGTCGAGCCTGACCCAGTACCGCGGTGCATTGTTCCCCGAGTGGCAGGGTGACCTGTTTGCTTCGACCCTGGCCGAACGCAGCGTGCGTCGCATTCGTCTGCAGGACGGCAAGCTGGCGGGTGAAGAAATACTGTTCGAGGAACTCGAGGAGCGTATTCGCGACGTGCGCGCTGGCCCGGATGGCGCGCTGTATTTGCTCACCGACAGTGCTGATGGTCGCCTGCTACGGGTGCTGCCGAGCCAGTAACCGCGCCGCCGAATGGCGCTATAAGCCGCACCCCGTTGCGTGCGGCTTGCGGCATAATCCACGGCCTTATCGTGCCCACGCCATTCGACCATGACCCCTCTTAAATACCTGCAAGGTTACCCGGCCCAGCTGCAAGACAAGATTCGCCAGCTGATTGCCGAGCAGCGCCTGGGTGATTATCTGGCGCGTTCCTACAGCGGCAAGCACGCGATTCAGAGTGACAAGGCGCTGTACGCCTATATCCAGGGGCTCAAGCAGGAGCACCTGCGCAATGCCCCGGCCATCGACAAGGTGCTCTACGACAATCGCCTCGATCTGACCCACCGTGCCCTTGGTCTGCACACGGCGATTTCGCGGGTGCAGGGCGGCAAGCTCAAGGCGAAGAAGGAAATCCGCGTGGCTTCATTGTTCCGTGAGGCCGCGCCGGAGTTTCTGCAGATGATCGTGGTGCACGAGCTGGCGCACCTGAAAGAGGCCGAGCACAACAAGGCCTTCTACAAGCTTTGTGAGTACATGCTGCCAGGCTATCACCAGCTGGAGTTCGACCTGCGGGTGTACCTGACCTGGCGCGAACTGCCGGGCTCTGCCGGCGCGCTGTCAGCCCCGCAGCAGTAGGTTGAGCTGGTCGACCACCTCGGCCCAGTCAGCATCTTCAAGAATCTCTTCGCACAGAAAGGCTGCTTGCGCCTTGTCCCAGAACGGCGCGTCGGCCAACCGGCAGCCTTCCGGTAAAGGCGAGTGCTGTTTGATAAAACGGTCGATGCTGGCCTGGTCATGGTCCAGGCCAAGTTGTTTGAACAGTGACGGCAGGCTGTGGGTATGTGCTTGCATGGGGGCTCCTGAGGTTGGATGGCGAAGGAATACACTGACTATCAAGTGATAGCAGCTTTATCGACAGGCAGGCACTCGAACCGCTGCATGCTGGTGTTTTACCAAACGGGCCTGGGCATTGCTGCGTGCATCGGGGCTGACCTGCTAGGCTGGCAGATACCGCCATCCCATGGCTGAGGCCACTCCCCCCATGTGTTCGAGTTTTCTGCGCAGGCTGTCGCTGGCATGTTGCTGCGTGCTGCTGATCGCGCCTCTGGCGGCGCGCGAGTTGTTGGCCGTCGGCAGCAATTTCCCCGGCGTATTCGAGCAGCACGGCAGCGGCCATAGCGGCCTCGCCACCAGCGTGTTGCGTCAGGCACTGGAGCCGTTGGGCTACCAGGTTCGCTTCGAATTGCATCCCTGGGCTCGCGCGCAGCACATGGTGGCGCGCGGGGAGGGCGATATCCTTATCGGGCCCTATAAGAACGCCGCGCGTGAGCAGCTCTTTGCCTTCTCTGCTCGGCCTTTTTACCGCGACCACATCGTCTTCTACTGCCAACGCGGCAGCGTGTTGCGCTGGCGCGGCGACTATCAGCAGTTGCTCGGTCGGCGCATCGGGGTGGTACGTGCCTGGGCCTATGGTGCGCATTTCGACAGCCGGCGCGAGCAGCTCGAGTTGGTCACCGTGGAGCGGGTCGAGAATGGCCTGAAGATGCTCGTCGCCGGCCGCCTGGATCTTCTGGCCAGCAATCAGCGCAATACCCAGCCGGTGCTTTCGGCGTTGGGGCTGGCTGACAAGCTTGAGCAGCTAGCAACGCCGATCGACCTGCAGGACGGCTACTTCGCCTTCCCCCGTGATGAGCGTTACCGGCCTTTGCGTGAGGAGTTCGATCGGGCGCTGCAGCAGATGATTGAACAGGGTCGGCTGGCGCAGTTGGCTGCCGACTGGCAGGTGGAAATTCCTTAAACGACTCGCACAATTTCCAACAGCTGTACGCCACTTGCCAAGCGCAGGGTCACTTCGTCGCCGACGCTCTTGCCAAACAGGATCTGCCCGAGAGGTGCTTGCGGGCCAATCACCTGCACGGCCTGGCCATCCTGCAGCAGTTTCATCGCCGCGCCGTCCGGGCCGAGGAACAGGCATTGGCGGCGATCTTCATCGTCGCTCAACTCAATCAGTGCGCCGAGCTGGATGCCCAGTAGTGGGTCAAAAGTGCGTAATACCAGCTGCTTCCAGTTGGCCAGGGTCTGACGAATGGCGGCGGCGCGACGGGCCTGCCCTGTAGCCAGGTAGGACGCTTCCAGGCCGAGGGTGTCGTATTTGTTTTCGGCGATATTTTCTTCATGGGTCGCCGCTTCATAGGCGGTCAACGCCGCCTGCTGGGCCTGCAGCAGATCATCTTCGAGGCGGGCGATTACCTGTTGCAGCAGCTGGGCTTTGTTCATGTTTGCTTCTTCAGTAGATGCGCCGCCAGGGTGCGCAGTGGCCCGAGCTGGCGGCAGATCAGCGCCAGCTGGGTTTGTACCAGCCGCTGCGAGTCATCCAGGTCGTCGCTGAGGCGTTCAAGCGCGGCTGCCAGCTGCTCTTCGGCGTCACTGTGGATGGCCACCGTGCGCTCCTCATTGAGGCAGCTGGCAATCTCTTCCAGGCTCGCGGCCAACTGGCTGGCGCTGGCCAGCAGCGGGTTGTCGCTGCCACTCAGGCTGGTTTCACCACGGTGTGCGCCAAGGCCCGAGAGGTAACTCAGGAGGGTGTGGGAGAGCACCAGAAAGCGGAAGCCGATATCCGCTTCCTTACGAAAATGCCCCGGTTCCATCAGCATATTGCCCAGGGTGGTCGACAGCGTGGCGTCGGCGTTGTGCGCATTGCGCCGCGCCAGGCGATAGGCCAGGTCGTCGCGCTTGCCGCTGGCGTACTGGGCGATGATCTGCTGCAGGTAGCGGCTGTTGCAGCTCAGGGTGCTGGCGAGCAGGCGATTCAGGCGCCGGCCCTGCCAGTCCGGCAGGATCAGCAAAACGGCCAGGCCTGCGATCAGGCTACCGAGCAGGGTGTCGACCAGGCGCGGAATAAACAGCCCGTAACCATCGCCGACCTGGTTGAAGCAGAACAGCACCAGCAGGGTGATGGCGGCCGTGGCCAAGGTGTAACGGTTGCTGCGCAGGGCAAAGAACACCACCCCGGCGACCACTGCAAACAGCGCCTGCACCAGCGGGTTGGGGAACAGGTCGAACAGCGCCCAGCCGAGCAACAGGCCGAGCACGGTGCCGCTGATGCGCTGCACCAGCTTGAGCCGGGTCGCGCCGTAGTTTGGCTGGCAGACGAACAGCGTGGTCAGCAGAATCCAGTAGCCCTGCGTCGGGTGAATCCAGTGCAGCATGCCGTACCCGGCGGCCAGCGCCAGTGACAGGCGCAGGGCATGGCGGAACAGCAATGAGGTCGGCGTCAGCTGCAGGCGCAGGCGTTCCCAGACATCCTTGAGTGACTGCGGTTCGCGGTCGAGCAGGCTGCTGTCCTGCTGCTCCGCCATGGCGTCGGGGTTGCTGGCGTTGCCCAGCAGCGCATCCAGGCTGCGCAGGTTGCCAGCCAGGGCGCCGAGCGAGCGCAATAGATGACGCCAGGCGGGGTTGCTCTGCACGCGCAGGTGTTCGAGGGAATCGTGCAGATCGTCCAGCGCCTGGCGGCACAGTTCGCGGTACTCGAACGGCTGGCGCAGTTCGATGGCCTGTGCCAGACGCTGACAGGCTTCGCCGTGCAGGCGTAGCAGGCGCTGGCAGCGGAACAGCACATCGCTGTGGAAGAACGCCTCGGCCAGCTCGTTGTAGGGGTAGTGCGAGGAGCTGGCGCGCTCGTGAATGTCCTGGGCGAGAAAGTACAGTTTCAGGTAGCGGCTGACTTTCGGCCCCGGCCGGCCGTTGCCGACCCGGTGCAGGATGATTTCCTTGGCCGCATTCAGCGCCGCCACCACGCGACCGTTCTGTTTGGCCAGGGCCAGGCGGCGCTCTTCCACGTCCAGCTGACGCAGTGGTTCGAACAACGCCGCCTTGAGCTTGAGGTACTGGCCCAGCTCGCGAAACAGCCGCGCCAGACTGTGCTGCACCGGCTGGTTGGCGAACAGCGCATTCCACAGCACCGACAGCAGGCCGTACCAGGCCGCGCCCGCCACCAGCAGCAATGGCTCCTGCCAGAGGCCCGCCGCGCCGCCGCGTTGCTCCACGCCGATCATGCTGTAGACCGCAAGAATCAGCGTGGCCGCGCCGAGGGTGGCGTAGCGTTCGCCGAGTGCGCCGAGCATGGTCAGGGCAAAGCTCGACAACGCCAGGGCGCAGACAAACAGCCAGGGGGAGGGGAACAGAAACTCCACCGCATAGGCCGCTACGCTGAAGCAGCCGAGGGTGACCAGCAGCGCCACCAGGCGGCCCTGCCAGCTGTCGTCGGTTTCCGCCAGGGCGCTGGCGATGACGCCGAGAAACAGTGGAATCAGCGCATGCATCCAGCCCTGCGACCAGCACAGCAGCAGCGCCCCGCTGAGGGCGATAAACACCCGCAGGCTGTAGCTGAATTTGTCCTGGGCCCAGAGGCGACGAAACGAGTGGCGCAGCGCAGTGGACGGCATGGCCCGACCTTGATCAACCGTAACAGGTAGCAGCCTAACGGAGTCTGTGCCGACTTGGCAGCGGCAACGGTGCTCCGGCTGATTAAAATGTGGCGCCGATCGATGGGGTGGTGTGAACCTCGGTGGTCGGGCTACGCTGAAGCTATCCGCTCATTCGCGAGGCATCTGCCGTGTTGTACACCTGTATGCGTGGATTGCTCGTATTGCTGCTTGTCTGTCTGTCGTGCAGGGTATTGCAGGCCCAGCCGCTGCGGCTGTACACCGAGGAATACCCACCGATCAACTTCAGTGAAGACGGCAAGCCGGCGGGGCTGGCCACCGAAGTGGTGCAAGCGATCATGCGACGCACCGGGCAGAACGCGCCGATTAGTGTGGTGCCTTGGGCGCGGGGCTATCAGCAGGCATTGACCCGCCCCAATACCGGATTGTTCGTGACCATGCGTACCCGTGAGCGCGAGGCGTTGTTCAAGTGGGTCGGCCCGATTACCCGCAGCGTCGCCAGCTTCTATGCCCTGCGCAGTTCGTTTCTCTCGATCAAGAGCCTGGATGAGGCGCGTGAGTACGGTGAGATTGCCGTGCCACGTGATTGGTATAGCCATCAGCGCCTGCAGGCGCTTGGCTTCACTAACCTGACGCCAGTCACCGGGCCGGCGCAGGTGGTACGCATGCTCAAGCTCGGGCGGGTCAAGCTGATGGTGCTGGACAACCTGACGATCAGCACGCTGCTGGCGCAGGGCGATATCCAGATGAATGAGGTACAGCTGCTCTTCGAGTTTGTCCACAGCGACAGCTATGTCGCTTTTTCACACGATACCGACGACGCCCTGATTACCCGCTGGCAGCGCGAGCTGGATGGCATGAAGAACGATGGCAGTTTTGCCGCGATCCACCAGAAATGGCTACCAGGCGAGCCCTTGCCGCCGCTGACGCCGGGGCCGGAGCTTTGACGTTTCAGACGTATTGTGCCGCTGCGTAACCGGACGCCCAGGCCCACTGGAAGTTGAAGCCGCCCAGATGCCCCGTCACATCCAGCACTTCGCCAACAAAATACAGCCCAGGCGATTTCAGCGACTCCATGGTCTTTGACGATACTTCGCGGGTATCCACACCGCCCAGCGTGACCTCGGCGGTGCGATAGCCCTCGGTGCCGGCTGGCACCAGTTGCCAGTCACCAAGCTGCTCGGCAATCGCCTTGAGTTCGGCGTGGGTGTACTGCTTCAGCGGTTTGGAGGCGAACCAGTTGTCCGCCAAAAGCCCTGCCATCTTCTTGGTAAACAGTTCAGCGAGCAGGGTTTTCAGCTCGCTGTTGGGGCGTTCGCGTTGCTGCTCGGCCAGCCATTCGGGCAGGTCGATATGCGGCAGCAGGTTGATGCTGATGGCCTCGCCCGGTTGCCAGAATGAAGAAATCTGCAGAATCGCCGGGCCACTCAGGCCGCGGTGGGTAAACAGGATGTTTTCCTTGAAGCTCTGCCCATTGCAGCTCACCACACAGTCTTCCACCGAGGTGCCGGACAGCTCGCTGCACAGCGCTTTGAGTTGCGGATCGGTGATGGTAAATGGCACCAGGCCGGCGCGGGTCGGCAGTAGGGTATGACCGAACTGCTTGGCCACCTGATAGCCAAAACCGCTGGCGCCGAGGGTCGGGATCGACAGGCCACCGGTGGCGATCACCAGTGACTCGCAGCGCACCAAGCCTACGCTGGTTTGCAGCTGGTAGCCGCTGTCCAGTTTGCTAATCTCGCTGACCGATGTATCCAGGCGCAGCGTCACGCCGGCTTCATCGCACTCGTTGAGCAACAGGCCGAGGATGTCGCTGGCCTTGTTATCGCAGAACAGCTGGCCGAGTTTCTTCTCGTGGTAGGGCACGCCGTGCTTGGCCACTAGGCCGATAAAGTCCCACTGGGTGTAGCGCGCCAGAGCGGATTTGCAGAAGTGCGAGTTTTCCGAGAGAAAGTTGCCCGGCTCGCAGTACATATTGGTGAAATTGCAGCGTCCGCCACCGGACATCAGGATCTTCTTGCCGGCCTTGTTGGCGTGATCCAGCAACAGCACCTGACGGCCGCGCGCGGCAGCCGTCAATGCGCACATAAGCCCGGCGGCTCCGGCGCCAATAATCACGACCTGGGGTGTAAGCACAGCCATTTCCTCAACCTGCGACACGCGCCAAGGCTGGCGCAAAACAGCGCGCATCTTAACTGCAAGTTGTCGGGTGCGCTTGCGGCCGGGACGTGAGGTCGTAGGTCATTACCTGCATGCCGATTTCGAACAGGTCAGTGCTGAATGGGATTTCGCCACAGGCATGGAAACCGAAGCGTGAGTAGAAGGCTTGTGCTGCTCGATTGCTCTTTAGAACATCCAGCCACAGCCGCTGTTGTTGGCGTGCTGCAGCACGCTCACAGATAGCCCTCAGCAACTGCGTACCATAGCCTTTACCGGCCGCGGACTTGAGCAGGTAGATCTTCTGCAGTTCTGCGCCCACTGCGTTATGCAGTGGCATGCGGCTGTTCCAGTTGAGTTTGGCAAAGCCCTGAGTATTGCCGGCCCCGTCCTTGGCCAGCAGCCATAGATGCTGGTTCGTCGCCGCGAGCGAGCTGGCTAGGTTCTCGCTTGAGAAATCATCGGAAAGAAAACGCTGCATCCCCGCGCGCGTCCAGACTCCACTGAAATGCTCACGGTAGGTATCGCAGCCGATGCGCTGCAAAGTCTCTAGATCAGCATGTGTGGCATTGTGAATGCATAGGGATTGTTGTGGCGCCATGTGGCGGAACTCCTGTTTGCCGGGCTGGATTGTCGCCTGCACAGAATAGCTTTCGGCATGTTCGCGGCTATGACGGCGCTGTCAAAAAACGCTGTGGCAGCTAGGATTAGGGTTCTGCTTTCTCTGGAACCGCCGTTGATGAATGGACTGCGTGCCTGCCTGCTGTCGTGGGTGCTGTTGGCACCTATACATGGTCATGCTGCAGAAACCTTGCGGTTGGTGGCCGATCCCTGGCCGCCGTTCAATGACCAGTCGCTGCTAAACAACGGCGTGGCTTCCGACCTGGTGATCACTGCCCTGACGCGCGCCGGCTACACCACCAATTACACTCAGGTACCTTGGGAGCGCGCGGTGCGGGGGTTGCAGCAGGACATCTATGATGTGCTGATCAATGCCTGGTACACCGATGAGCGGGCGGTGTTTGGTCATTACTCACAGCCTTACCTGATCAACCGCATTCGGTTTCTGCAACGCAAGGGTAGTCAGATCAATTTCCGCCAGTTGCCGGATTTGTACCCCTACAGCATTGCCGTGGTGCGCGGTTATGCCTATTCCAGTGAGTTCGACCAGGACAGCCGGCTGACCAAGGTCGGCGTGGTCGGCTTTGAAGTGGGCGCGCGCATGCTGCAGGCGCAGCGGGTGCAATTGACCCTGGAAGATGAGCTGGTGGCGCGCTTTCACCTGAGCCGTAGCCTGGCCGGGATTCGTGATCAGTTGGAGTTTTTGCCGCAACCCTTGAGCGAGAACGGCCTGCATATTCTGGTCAGTCGCAAACATCCGCAGCATCAGCAGATTGCCGATGCCTTCAACAAGGCGATTGAGGAAATGCGCGCCGATGGCAGCTATGCGCAGATCTTTCAGCGTCACGGGCTCTAGAGCCTTCGCTGTTGCACCGTCAGTCAGCGCTGGCTATTGCCAGCAGTTACGCCCGCGGCCCTGATTCTTGGACTGATACAAGCGCAGGTCGGCCTGGTGCAGCAGGCTTTCCAGATCATCCGGGGCGCCGTTGTAGATACCGGCGCTGAAGGACAGTGGTGGTGCGCCGATGGCGTACTTCAAGGTGGCGCAATGGCTGCGTAGCTGGTCGAGGGTGTCGCTTAAGGTCGCAGCATCCTGCTGGCTGACCATGGCGAACTCTTCACCGCCCAGGCGGCCGAGCAGGGCGTCGGGGAAGGCGGCGGAAAACGCGCGGGAGAAGGCAATCAGTGCCGCGTCGCCGCTGGCATGGCCGTGTTCGTCGTTGATCCGCTTGAAGAAGTCCAGATCGAGCATCGCCACGCTGAGGTCGCGCCCGCCGGAGCGGGCCTGCTGGAACAGCTGCTGGCCGTGCTCATAAAAGGCGCGGCGGTTGTTCAGGCCGGTGAGGGCGTCGAACTGCGCGGCCTGCTTGAGGGCGCGTAGCAGGTCGCGGCGCTCCAGGGTCGACATCACCCGGCAGTTGAGTTCTTCCGGGCAGAAGGGCTTGCGCAGGAAGTCGTCGGCACCGTGCTTGATGAACTTGGCGCTGAGCGAGCCCTTGGTGTCGGCGGACAGGCCGAGAATGATCAGCTCGTGGCGCTTCATCTTCTGCCGCAGCAGTTTGACCAGATCAAAACCGCTGAGCCCCGGCATGCTGTGGTCGACCACCAGCAGGTCGATATCCGGCTGTTCCTTGAGGGTGCGCAGGGCTTCGTCGCCGTCGCAGGCTTCGAGAATCTGGTAGCGATGCGGCGTCAGTACGTGGCGGATGTAATGGCGGGTGGCGTCGGAGTCCTCGGCGATAAGGATCTTCACCTCGCTGTTGCTTTCCAGGCGGTGCAGCAGGCGGAAGGCGTACTCGTAGGAGTGCTGGCTTTCCTTGAGCACGTAATCGACCACGCCTTTGAGCAGCATCTGATCGCGGCGCTGCTCGTTGTAGGTGCCGCTGAGCACGATGCAAGGCAGGTGATAACCCATCACCACGTCGACAATCTCACCGTCCGGGGCGTCCGGCAGGTTGAGGTCGACGATGGCGGCGAAGAACAGCTCGGCCGAGGTTTCCAGCATTACCTGGGCTTCGCCCATGGACGCGCAGAAGATCGGCTGAAAGCCGGTCTCCTTGCGAAACAGATGTTCGAGAATTTTCAGCACCAGTGGGCTGTCTTCGATCACCAGAATATTGCGCAAGGGGGGGCTACTCCTCTGTCGCTGGCCGCTTCACTGCAGCCGTCTATTTAGCTTATGCGGCAACTATAGGGTACGAATACGCAGCGAGCGGCCCTTGATTTTGCCCTCGCTGAGGCATTTGAGTGCCTGCATGGCCACGCTGCGCTCAACGGCGACATAGGCCTGGAAGTCGAAGATGGCGATCTTGCCGACCTGTGTGCCAGGGATGCCCGCCGCGCCCGTCAGGGCACCGAGAATATCGCCGGGGCGCAGTTTGTCTTTGCGCCCGGCACCGATGCACAGGGTGATCATCGATGGCTGCAATGGCGCGCCGCCCTGGTGTTTCAGGCTGCTCAGCGGATGCCAGTTGAGCGGCGATTTCTGCAGGGTTTCGATGGCCTGGGCACGATGGCCTTCGGCTGGCGCGACCAGACTCACGGCCAGGCCCTTTTCACCGGCACGCCCGGTGCGGCCGACGCGGTGGATGTGAATTTCCGAGTCGCGCGCCAGTTCGACGTTGATCACCATGTCCAGGGCATCGATATCCAGGCCGCGTGCGGCCACATCGGTGGCTACCAGAACTGACAGGCTGCGGTTGGCAAACATCGCCAACACCTGGTCACGGTCGCGTTGTTCCAGGTCACCGTGCAGCGCGGCGGCCGAGATACCTTTGGCAGTCAGGTGGTCTACCACGTCCTGGCACTGTTGCTTGGTAAAGCAGAAGGCCACGCAGGACTGCGGGCGGAAGCTGTTGAGCAGCTTGACCACGGCGTCCAGGCGCTCTTCCGGGGCGATTTCGTAGAAGCGCTGCTCGATCTGCGTGTCGTCGTGCAGCGCCTCGGCCTTGACCTGCTGTGGGTCGCGCATAAAGGCCGCGGCCAGTTGCTTGATCCCGGCCGGGTAGGTGGCGGAAAACAACAGGGTCTGCCGACGGCTCGGGGTCTGCCCGATGATGTCGGCGATGCTGTCGTAGAAGCCCATGTCGAGCATACGGTCGGCTTCGTCGAGTACCAGGGTATTGAGGCCGTCGAGCTTGAGGGTGCCCTTGCTCAGGTGCTGCTGGATGCGCCCCGGGGTGCCGACGATGATCTGCGCGCCGTGTTCCAGTGAGCCGATCTGCGGGCCGAACGGCACACCGCCGCACAGGGTGAGAATCTTGATGTTGTCTGCCGAGCGCGCCAGGCGGCGCAGTTCCTTGGCCACCTGGTCGGCCAGCTCGCGGGTCGGGCACAGCACCAGCGCCTGACAGCCGAAGTAGCGTGGGTTGAGCGGGTTGAGCAGGCCGATGCCGAAGGCCGCGGTCTTGCCGCTGCCAGTCTTGGCCTGGGCAATCAGATCCATGCCCTTGAGCATTACCGGCAGGCTCTGCGCCTGGATCGGGGTCATCTCGGCGTAACCGAGGGACTCGAGGTTGGCCAGCATGGCGGCGGAAAGCGGCAGAGAAGAGAAAGCGGTGTTGGTCACGGTACAGGCCTGCTAAACGAAATGGCGTGCAGTGTAACAGGCTCGCTGCTGTGGCTTAGCTCTAACGGTCAGCCGGCCTTTGCAGTGTTTAGAAGTTGTTTCTAACGCAGCAGGGCCGACGCGCAGCAGATCGTTATAGGCTCTAGAACAGGTCGATGGGATCTACATCCAATGACCAGCGCACGGCGCGGCCGCTGGGCATCTGTTCCAGGGCGTGCATCCAGGTGTTGAGCAGGCGGTGCAGCGGCGCGCGGGCGTTGGCCTGCACTAGCAACTGGGCGCGGTAACGACCGGCACGGCGCTCCATCGGTGCAGGCACTGGGCCGAGCAGTTCGATGCCACTGAGTTTCAGCTCGTTCAACAACAGTTCGGCTTCGGTGCAGGCGTCGTCGAGAAAGCCTTCTGCCTGGCCGGGTTTGTGCGCTTCGGCGCGCAGCAGCGCGAGATGGCAGAACGGCGGCAGGCCGGCGCTGCGCCGTTCACTCAGGGCCTGTTCGGCGAAGGCGAAGTAGCCCTGCTCGGTCAGCTGCACCAATAAAGGATGGTCGGCCAGGTGGCTCTGGATAATCACCTTGCCCGGTTCCTCGGCGCGGCCGGCGCGTCCGGCGACCTGCACGATCAGCTGGGCCATGCGCTCGCTGGCGCGAAAATCGGCGGAAAACAGACCACCATCGGCATCCAGAATCGCCACCAGGGTGACGCGTGGAAAGTGGTGACCCTTGGCGAGCATCTGCGTGCCGACCAGGATGCACGGCTCGCCGCGCTGCACAGTGTTGAACAGGGTGGTCATGGCCTCCTTGCGCGAGGTGCTGTCGCGGTCGACGCGCAAGACCGGCACGTCGGGGAAGAGAATCTCCAGGCGTTCTTCGGCGCGCTCGGTGCCGGCGCCGACCGGGCGCAGGTCGACGTTATTGCACTTCGGGCAGTTGCTCGGCTGGCGCTCGACGTGGCCGCAGTGGTGGCAGCGCAGCTCGCGTGAACGCTGGTGCACGGTCATCCGCGCGTCGCAGCGCGGGCACTCGGACAGCCAGCCGCAGTCGTGGCAGAGCAGGGTGGGGGCAAAGCCGCGGCGGTTGAGGAACACCAGCACCTGCTGGCCTGCTTGCAGGGTTTGGGCGATCGCCTGCTGCATGGGGCCGGAGATGCCAGAATCCAGCGGTCGGCTTTTCACATCCAGGCGCAGAAAGCGCGGCTGCTTGGCGCCGCCGGCGCGTTCATGCAGATGCAGCAGGGCGTAACGGCCGTTGTGGGCGTTGTGCAGGCTTTCCAGCGAGGGCGTGGCCGAGCCCAGCACGATCGGGATGTTGTCCTGATGCGCGCGCACCACTGCCAGATCTCGGGCGTGGTAGCGCAGGCCTTCCTGCTGTTTATAAGAGGCGTCGTGTTCCTCGTCGATGATGATCAGCCCCGGCCGTTGCATCGGGGTGAACAGCGCCGAGCGGGTGCCGATGATGATATCGGCCTCTCCATCACGCGCCGCCAGCCAGGCGTCCAGGCGTTCGCGGTCGTTCACAGCCGAGTGCAGCAGGGCAATGCGCGCGTTAAAGCGCTGCTCGAAGCGCGCCAAGGTCTGCGGCCCGAGGTTGATCTCCGGGATCAGCACTAGGGCCTGCTTGCCTGCCTCCAGGGTTTCGCGGATCAGCTGCAGGTACACCTCGGTCTTGCCGCTGCCCGTGACGCCTGCCAGAAGAAAGGCGTTGAAACTGCCGAAACCTGAGCGGATCGTTTCGCTGGCCGCACGCTGTTCGGCATTCAGCGGCAGTTCCGGTTGCGCCAGCCAGTTGGCGTGGCGCTCGCTTGGCGCATGGCGGCGCACGTCAATCTGTACCAAGCCCTTTTCCAGCAGCAGGTCAAGGCTGTCCTTGTTCAGCTGCAGTTTGCTCAGCAGTGCATGGGCAACGCCGTGGGGGTGCTGGGCCAGGGTTTTCAGAGCGTCGCGCTGGCGCGGTGCGCGGCTCAGGCGTGGGTCGTCCAGTTGTGCGCCGGGTGTGACCGACCAGAAGCGCTGCTGGCGCACTTCCGCCGGCTCGCCCTGGCGCAGCAGTACCGGCAGCGCCCAGCTCAGGGTGTCGCCCAGGCTGTGCTGGTAATACTGCGCGGTCCACAGGCACAGCTTGAACAGTGCGGGCGGCAGTGGCGACTGGGCGTCAAGCAACTGCAGGGCGGGCTTGAGCTTGGCGGCCGGCACGTCGCTGTGCTCGGTCAGCTCGATCAGGATGCCGATCATTTCGCGTCGGCCAAACGGCACGCGCAGTCGCGCGCCGGGTTGCAAGGCGCTGCGCGGCACACCGGGCGGGGCGCGGTAGTCGAACAGGCGGCGCAGCGGCGAGGGCAAGGCGAGGCGCAAAATAACGTCGGACAAGCGATGGGCTCCTGGTTGCAGGGCGCGATCTTAGCATGCGCCAGTCGACGGCCGGCCTTGCGTCGCGGCGGTGCTCTGGTATTATCGCCGGCCTATTTCCGTGCGGTACCTGACAATAGTGTCTGGTGGCGGCACGACAGCCCTGAGGAATCATCATGAAAGCCGATATCCACCCGAACTATGTAGCCGTCACCGCCACTTGCAGCTGTGGCAACGTGATCGAAACTCGCTCCACCCTGGCCAAGCCGCTGAGCCTGGACGTGTGCAACGAGTGCCACCCGTTCTACACCGGCAAGCAGAAAATGCTGGATACCGGCGGCCGTGTTGATCGCTTCAAGCAGCGTTTCGGCATGTTCGGCGCCAAGCAGTAAGCTTGCGCGCAGCGATGCAGACCCACATGGGTTGCACCGCGCTACTGAAAAAGGCGTCCCTTGTGGGCGCCTTTTTCGTTTTCGGCGTTTATGCCGGCGGTGCTCTGGCGTTCTGTCCGGCGCCGGGCAACCTGCCCAGCGCCAAGGTGCAGCGGGTGGTGGACGGCGACACTCTGCGTCTGGTCGATGGCCGGACAGTGCGCTTGATCGGCTTGAACAGCCCGGAGATGGGCCGGCAGGGGCGTTCTGCCGAGCCTTTTGCCGAGGCAGCGCGCAAACGCTTGCAGGCGCTGGTGGCGGCCAGTGATGGCCGGGTGACCTTGCAGCTTGGTCGGCAGGCCAAGGACCACTACGGGCGTACCCTGGCGCATGCCTATGACAGCCGTGGCCGCAATCTGGAGGCGCAGTTGTTGGCCGAAGGCTTGGGCTATCAGGTGGCGGTTGCGCCTAATCTGGCGCTGGTGCAGTGCCAGCAAGCCGCCGAGCGCGGTGCGCGGCAGACCCGTGCCGGGCTCTGGCAGCGTTCACCGGTGCAAGCCGCCGAGCAGTTGAAAAGCGGCGGCTTTGCTCTGCTGCAAGGCCAGGTTGAACGTGTCGAGCGCAATGGCGGCGGCCTGTGGCTGGAAATGGGCGATTCGCTGGTGCTGCATATCGCGCCCCGGGCGTTGAGCAATTTTGATCTGCGTGCTGTCGAAAACCTTGAAGGTCGCCAGGTCGAAGTTCGCGGCTGGGTCATCGACCGTTCCAGGCGTGGCGGCTTGCGTGCGGGGCAGGCGCGCTGGATGCTGCCATTGACCGATCAGGCCATGTTGGAGGTGTTGCCATGATCCTGCGCGTACTGATGCTGTTTGTCCTGCTGATGCAGCTGGCAGGCTGTGCGGTCAATCCGACTACCGGTCGCAGTGACTTCGTGATGATGAGCGAGCAACAGGAGCTCGACCTCGGCCGTCGTTACAACCAGCAGATCCTCAAGGAAAATCCGCGCTACGCCGACGAAAAGTTGCAGGCTTATGTGCAGCAGGTAGGTGAGCGGGTGGCGAAGAACAGCCACCGTAACCAGTTGGCCTATCAGTTCACCGTGGTCGATAGCCCGGACATCAACGCCTTTGCCTTGCCGGGCGGCTACATCTATATCCATCGTGGGCTGCTGGCCTATCTCAGCTCGGAAGCCGAGCTGGCCGCCGTGCTCGGTCACGAGGTGGGCCACGTCACCGCGCGGCATAGCGTGCAGCAGCAAAGCCAGTCCACTGCCTGGGGCTTGCTCGGCCAGGCGGTGGCGATTGGCACTGGCGTGGGTGCCGCTGCCGATGTCACCAGTGTGCTGGGTAGCGCTTTTGTCCGTGGCTATGGTCGCGATATGGAGCTGGAGGCTGATGGCCTCGGCGCGCAGTACCTGGCGCGCAGCGGCTATGACCCGCAGGCGATGATCGAAGTGGTCAAGGTGCTGAAGAATCAGGAAGACTTCGCCCGTGACCAGGCTGCCGCGCGCGGTGAGGCGCAGCCTGCGGGTGGTTACCACGGGCTGTTTGATACCCATCCGGATAACGACCGGCGCTTGCAGCAGGTGCTGGGCCCGGCGCGGGCCTTGGCCACCGGGCAGCAGGAGGTCAATCGTGATGCTTTTCTCAAGCACCTGGACGGTTTGCCCTTTGGCGATTCCGCCGAAACCGGTGTGCGTCGCGGCCAGCGTTTCTACCATGCTGATCTGAACTTTACCCTCGTGTTTCCCCAGGGCTGGGATCTGGTCAACCGCCCGGATGCGCTGATCGGTCACACCGCCGACCAGCAGGCATTTATCGCCATGACCCTGGAAGACAATCCGCAAAATCTGACACCGGCTGAGCTGTTGCGCCAGCGCGTCGGCGGCCAGCGGTTGGTGGCCGGTGTCGAGTTGCAGCAGGCCGGCCTCAAGGGCTATAGCGCGGTGCTTCCAGGCAATGCCGCCAAGCGCGTGGCGGTTATTCAGCATGGCCCACGGGTTTACCTGTTTGTCGCTGCGGTGCGTGGTCGCGCCTCGCTGGAAAGCCAGGATGAGCAGTTTCTCAGCGTGATCAAAAGCTTCCGGCCGATGACCAGTGCCGAGTACCAGCAGGCGCAGCCGCTACGTTTGCAGATGGTCAAGGCCAAGCCGGGACAAACCATCGAGGCGCTGGCCAAGGGCAGCAAGTTGCCGGGGGATGCGCTGAAGACCCTGCGCCTGCTGAATAACCTTTATCCGTCAGGTCAGCCGCGCGCTGGCGACTGGCTGAAGGTCGTGCGCTAGGGCCTGCGTGCGCATACGGACTTGCCAGTCTTGTGCAGCTGTATACAACTTGCGTATCCTCGGCCGCCTGCCTGTTCAACAGCCCAAAGCGGAAATGCCAACATGTCTGATTTGAAAACAGCCGCTCTCGAATATCACGCCAATCCCCGTCCGGGTAAGCTGAGTGTCGAGCTAACCAAGCCCACCGCAACCGCACGCGATCTGTCCCTGGCCTACAGCCCGGGCGTCGCTGAGCCTGTGCGCGAAATCGCGCGTGATCCGGAACTGGCGTACCGCTACACCGGCAAAGGCAACCTGGTGGCAGTCATTTCTGACGGTACCGCTATTCTCGGTCTCGGCGATCTCGGTCCGCTGGCTTCCAAGCCTGTGATGGAAGGTAAAGGCGTGCTGTTCAAGCGCTTTGCTGGTATCGATGTATTCGACATCGAAGTCGAGTCCGAAAGCCCGCAGGCCTTTATCGACACCGTACGCCGTATCTCGATCACCTTTGGTGGCATCAACCTGGAAGACATCAAGGCCCCTGAGTGCTTTGAAATTGAACGCACGCTGATCGAACAGTGCGACATTCCGGTGTTCCACGATGACCAACACGGCACCGCTATCGTCACCGCGGCTGGCATGCTCAACGCCCTGGAAATCGCCGGTAAGACTCTGCCGGAAGCCAAGATCGTCTGCCTGGGTGCTGGCGCTGCTGCAATCTCCTGCATGAAGCTGTTGGTGAGCATGGGCGCCAAGGTCGAGAACATCTTTATGATCGACCGCAAAGGCGTGATCCACGCCGGTCGTGATGACCTCAATCAGTACAAGGCGGTATTCGCCAGCGAAACCGATAAGCGGACCCTGTCTGATGCCCTGGAGGGTGCTGACGTATTCGTCGGCCTGTCGGGTGCCAACCTGCTGGCGCCGGAAGATCTCAAGCGTATGGCGGCCAACCCGATCGTCTTCGCCTGCTCCAACCCGGACCCGGAAATCAAACCGGAGCTGGCTCATGAAGTGCGTAATGACGTGATCATGGCCACCGGTCGTTCCGACTACCCGAACCAGGTCAACAACGTGCTGGGTTTCCCGTTCATCTTCCGTGGTGCGCTGGACGTTCGCGCGACCCGCATCAACGAAGAAATGAAGATCGCTGCAGCCCTGGCTCTGCGTGACCTGGCCAAACTGCCGGTGCCGCAGGAAGTCTGTGATGCCTACGGTGGCATTGCCTTGTCGTTCGGTCGCGAATACATCATTCCGAAGCCGATGGACCCGCGCCTGATCACTGTGGTTTGCGATGCCGTAGCCAAGGCCGCAATTGAAAGTGGTGTGGCAACCCTGCCGTATCCAAAGCATTACCCGCTGCAGTCGGTAAACGACGTGTTCAACGGCTAATCGCTTAGCTCAAGAGCAATAAAAAACCCGTTTCGGCGGGTTTTTTATTGACGTTAATTTGTCTGTTTCAGGCTGTCGCGAATGGGGCGAGTCGTTTAGAACAGGTCGATCGGCGCGGACTCATCAGCGGGCAGCGGGCTGCCAGGGATATACATGCCAGGCTCAAATTCGCCCATGGGGGGGGGCGAGTCTTCACTTTTGAACAGCTCGAAGTAGGCATCTGGCGTATCGGGTGTAGCCGCGCGGCCGCTGTGTGGGTCGATGCGCAGGGTCAGCAGGCCTTCGGGTTCTGGCAGCTGGTGGCTAGGCTTGTCCTTGAGGGCCGCGGCCATATAACTCATCCAGATTGGCAGAGCTACGGTGCCGCCATACTCGTTACGGCCAAGGCTTTCCGGCTGATCGAAGCCGGCCCAGACGGTGGTGATGTAGTCGGCGTTGTAACCGGAGAACCAACTGTCTTTTGACTCGTTGGTGGTGCCGGTTTTGCCTGCCAGGTCATCACGACCCAGGGCCATGGCACGGCGGCCAGTGCCGCGCTTGATCACATCCTGGAGCATGCTGGTCATGATGTACGCGGTGCGCTCGTCGATGATCTGCTCGGCCAGCACCGGCTCAGGTGGCAGAGGCTGGTCGCCGACACTGAGTTGTACGGCGCTGCGCTGCTCTGCGCGCAGGGCAATGCCGATTGGGGTCTGTGCGGGGTTGGCGTTGAACAGCTGCTTACCGGTGCGGTCTTCGATCCGTTCGATCAGGTAAGGCTCGGTCTTGTAGCCGCCGCTGGCAAAAACGCTCCAGCCTTCGGCGATCTCCATTGGCGTCAGGCTCGCGGTGCCTAGTGCCAGGGACAGATTGGGCGGCAGGTCTTTCTTTTCAAAACCGAAGCGCTCGATATAGCTCAGGGTGCTGTCGATACCGAGGTCCTGCAGCAGGCGAATGGAAACCAGGTTGCGTGAACGGTACAAGGCCTCGCGCAGGCGGATCGGGCCGAGGAAGGTGTTGTTGTCATTCTTCGGCCGCCATACCTGCGACAGCGCATCGTCGGCAAACACGATAGGCGCGTCATTGACCAATGTGGCGGCGGTATAGCCTTTATCCAACGCAGCACTGTAAACGAAGGGCTTGAAGCTTGAGCCCGGCTGACGTTTGGCTTGTGCGGCGCGGTTGTAGTTGCTCTGCTCAAATGAGAAACCGCCGACCAGGGCACGAATGGCGCCGCTATTCGGATCCAGCGATACCAGAGCGCTCTGCGCCGCGGGCAGTTGAACGAAGCGCAGGCTGCCGTCTTCCTGGCGTTGCACGCGGATCAGATCGCCAATCTGGCTGACGTCAGCGGGTTGCTGTGGCCGAGGGCCGAGACTGTTGGTGTTCAGAAATGGGCGTGCCCATTTCATGCTGTCCCAGGCCACTGCATGTTCTTCACCGTTGCGCAGCAGAACCATGATTCCACTTTTTTCCACGCCAGTGACAATGGCTGGTTCCAGGCCGCCGAGAGAGGTCTGCTTGCTCAGTTCGGCTTGCCAGTTTTCCTTGGTCATACCCGGTAGGCGGCTTTCCGGGCCGCGATAGCCGTGGCGCTGATCGTAGGTGATCAGGCCTTCGCGTACGGCAGTGTTGGCCGCCTGCTGCAGGTCGCTGGGCACCGTGGTGGTGACGTTAAAACCTTCGGTGTACGCCTCGCTGCCATAGCGCCCAACCATTTCGGCGCGTGCCATCTCAGCAATATAGGGCGCTACCAGCTCTGGCGTTGGAACGTGGTAACTGACGTTGATCGGCTCGGCCAGGGCTTCTTCATAACGCTGCTGGTCGATACGACCAAGGCTGTGCATGCGCCCGAGAATCCAGTCGCGGCGTTCCAGAGCGCGGGTCGGGTTGACCAGGGGGTTGAAGCGTGAAGGCGCTTTCGGCAGGCCGGCAATCATCGCCATTTGTGAAAGGCTGACGTCACGAATGGATTTTCCGTAATAAACCTGCGCGGCCGCTTCAATACCGTAAGCGCGATTTCCGAGGTAGATCTTGTTCACATAAAGTTCAAGAATTTCGTTCTTGCTGAGCTCCCGTTCAATTTGCAGAGCCAGAAGTATCTCGTTGATCTTGCGCGAGAAACTTCTTTCGCTGGTAAGGAAGAAGTTCTTCGCTACCTGCATGGTAATGGTGCTGCCGCCCGTTTGAATCTGCCCGCTTTTCAAGATTTGCGTTGCAGCGCGCATCAGGCTGGTAAGGTCGACGCCATAATGGTTGGCAAAATTGTCGTCCTCAGCTGCCAGCAAGGCACTGATGAAGTCTTGTGGAATGTCCGCGAAGGCGATTGGCGAGCGGCGCATTTCACCGAATTCGGCAATCAGCTTGGCGTCGCTGCTGTAAACCCGCAGAGGAATCTGCAGTTGAATGCTGCGCAAAGATTCGACGGATGGGAGGCTGGGGCTAAGATAGAGGAAGGCCCCGCTGAAACTGAGTACCAGGCCACAAAAAGCGGTGAGGCCAGACCAGCAGAAAAAACGCAAAAGACGCATCAAGATTTTTGGATTTCCAGATAAAAGAACGAGTTAAGCGGAACACAAGGTTAAAAGAGAAAAACTGATCACATTATAAGCGGTTTTTTTGCTGGGTAGCCATTTGCGCTTCTGTCAAGACTGTTATTTAATGTGAAAAAACATAAATAGTCCGTAAGTCGCGGATGCCAATAGGAAATCGGTCGTGCTAGGGCTCTTCAATAAGAAAGCGAATACGCTACTCGGGATCGATATCAGTTCGACCTCCGTCAAGCTCCTCGAATTGAGCCGCTCCGGAAGCCGCTACAAGGTAGAGGCTTACGCAGTCGAGCCGCTCCCACCAAATGCGGTGGTCGAAAAGAACATCGCCGAACTGGAAGGGGTGGGGCAGGCGCTTTCGCGCGTACTTGCTAAAGCCAAAAGCGGCGTGAAAACCGTCGCAGTGGCGGTGGCTGGGTCGGCAGTGATTACCAAGACCATCGAAATGGAAGCTGGGCTTTCTGATGATGAGCTTGAAAATCAGCTGAAGATTGAGGCCGACCAGTACATTCCCTATCCGCTGGAAGAAGTCGCGATCGATTTCGAAGTGCAGGGCGCGTCTGCTCGCAATGCCGATCGTGTCGATGTGCTACTTGCCGCGTGCCGCAAGGAAAACGTCGAGGTGCGAGAGGCCGCTTTGGCGCTCGCCGGCCTTACCGCAAAAGTGGTTGATGTCGAGGCTTACGCGCTCGAGCGGGCATACGGTCTGTTGATTGATCAGCTTGGCGGTGGCCGGGATGAGCTGACTGTTGCGGTTGTCGATATTGGCGCAACCATGACCACACTCAGCGTCCTGCACAATGGCCGTACTATCTATACCCGTGAGCAGCTGTTTGGCGGCAAGCAACTTACCGAAGAAATTCAGCGTCGTTACGGGCTTTCTGTTGAGGAAGCTGGCCTGGCCAAGAAACAAGGTGGCTTGCCCGATGACTATGACAGTGAGGTCTTGCAGCCATTTAAAGAGGCTGTAGTTCAACAGGTGGCTCGTTCGCTACAGTTCTTCTTCGCTGCTGGTCAGTTTAATGATGTTGACTACATCTTATTGGCTGGCGGCACCGCGTCGATTCCAGACCTTGACCGCTTGATTCAGCAGAAAATAGGCACCCAGACATTGGTTGCCAATCCATTCGCTGAGATGGCGCTGAGCGGCAAGGTCAATGCCGGTGCGCTCGCCAGCGATGCGCCAGCCTTGATGATTGCCTGTGGTCTGGCGATGAGGAGTTTCGACTAATGGCGCGGATTAACCTTCTACCCTGGCGTGAGCAGCTGCGCGAAGAGCGCAAGCAGCGCTTTCTGGTGACGCTTGTCGGTGTATTTGTTGTTGCAGCAGGCACTGTATTTCTCGGGGATCAATATCTGAGTGGGGCGATTGAGCAACAAGACGCACGAAATGAATTTGTGCGTAAAGAAATTGCTGTCCTAGATGCTCGTATTAAAGAGATCAGTGAGCTGAAGACCCGTCGTCAGCAGCTTCTTGAACGGATGAAAATTATTCAGGACTTGCAAGGTAATCGGCCAATCATTGGTCGTGTCTTTGATCAGTTGGTTAGAACATTGCCCGACGGTGTTTATTTTACTGGCGTAAAAATGACCGCAAAAAATATCGCTATTGTTGGCGCTGCTGAGTCGAACAATCGTGTTTCGAACCTGATGCGGAATTTGGACGCATCGGAATGGCTGACTGCGCCAAATCTTACTGAGGTTAAGTCTGTGACGGCGGGTGCGGTGGATCAGGCTAATGTGTTTCAGCTAAGTGTGCAGCAGACACAGCCGGTGCTTGCGATAGAGGGGGCTAAGCAATGAGTCTTAATGATTCTTTAGAAAGCCTGAGGCAAATTGATTTAAATGATCTTGATTTTAATAATGTTGGTTCTTGGCCGGCAGCGGTAAAGTTTATTTCGGGTGTTTTGCTGCTGCTTGCAGTTGTTGCATTGGGTTACAATTTTCACCTTAAGGATCTGCAGATTCAGTTAGATGGGAAAAAGGCTGAAGAAATTGCCCTAAAAGAACAGTTTTCAAGTAAGGCTTTTCAGGCTGCAAACCTTGATGCCTATAAAGATCAAATGCAAGAAATGGAGGTTTCATTTGGCGCGCTTTTGAAGCAGCTACCAAGTGATACTGAAGTCCCTGGGCTGCTGGAGGACATAACGAGGACGGGGCTTGGTAGTGGCTTGGAGTTTGAAGAGATTAAGTTGTTGCCTGAGGCTGCTCAGCAGTTTTATATAGAGCTGCCTATTCAAATAACTGTTGTGGGGGCATACCATGATTTGGCTACCTTTGTCAGTGGTGTTGCAAGCCTTCCACGAATTGTTACGTTACATGACTTTAATCTTGTGCCGGCTAGTGCTGATGGTTCGTCTAAGTTGCGCATGAGCATATTGGCCAAAACTTATCGTTATAATGATAAGGGGGGCGCACAATGATGTTTTTCAGGTCTGTACTTGTGCTTTCAATTTTGGCTGTCTCCGGGTGCGGCGGTGGTGATTATTCAGATCTCCAAGCGTATATGGATGAGGTGCGCGCGCGTCCTAAAGGTGAAATTGAGCCGTTGCCAAAATTTCAACCTTATGAAAGCTTTGCGTATAGCGCTGCTGCGTTGAGAAGTCCATTTCAACCTCCAGTCAAGTTGGAGGTGGTGGATCGGCAGAAAGGCTCTAAAGACATAAAGCCAGATGAAACACGCACTAAGCAATTTCTGGAAGGTTTTAATATAGAAGCCTTTGTAATGGTCGGCACCTTGGCTAACGATGCTGGCACTTTTGCGTTGGTAAATGGTGCTGGGGGGGTTCACCGGGTTCGGGTGGGTGATTATCTCGGCCGAAACCATGGGCGAATACTTGCTATAGATGAATCTAAAATTGATGTAGTCGAAATCGTTCCGGATGGTGAGGGCGGTTGGTTGGAACGGCCGCGTAGCCTGTCTCTAAAGGAGCGCTCTTAACCAGGGCGGAATGAATATGAAAAAGAATAACCGATCTGCTCAGTGGAATATGATTATGAACATATCCCCGTCTTTTATTGGTCTCCCTCTTCTTGCTGCGCTTGTTTCTCCGTCGTTGATGGCTGCTGATTTAATGGCGCTTGATGTTGCAGCTTTGCCGGGGGATCGCGTTGAGTTGAAGTTGACTTTTGACGAGCCTGTTCTTGCTCCTCGTGGTTATACAATCGAGCAGCCTGCACGTATTGCGCTTGACTTGCCAGGTGTTTCGAACAAGTTAGGTGTGAAAAATAAAGAGCTCGGTGTTGGTAACGCTCGTAGTGTTACCGTGGTTGAGGCGAAAGATCGTACTCGGCTTGTAATTAACCTATCGAGTCTTTCTCCATACCACACTCGCGCAGAGGGTAACAGTCTCTTTGTTGTGGTTGGCGAGAGCTCTAAAATTCAGGCTGCGGCGACCGGTTCTGCTGTTGCTAAGCCCGTTGTTGCTGCGAAGAAATACTCTCCGCAAGTGAGGGGGATTAACAATATAGATTTTCAGCGTGGCGAGCAGGGTGAGGGGAATGTGGTTATAACCTTGTCTGATGCGTCTGTAAGTCCTGACATACAAGATCAAGGTGGTAAAATTCGCTTAGATTTTGCCAAGACACAGTTGCCGGAGTCTCTTCGTGTGAAGCTTGATGTGAAGGATTTTGCTACTCCGGTTCAATATGTTAGTACCACTAGTGCATCTGATAAGGTTAGCGTTGTTATCGAGTCCTCTGGTGTGTATGACTACTTGGCTTATCAAACAGATAATAAGCTAACTTTAAGTGTTAAGCCTTTGACTCAGAGTGAGGCTGAAAAGCGTAAGGCCGATAGTTTTGCGTATGCAGGCGAAAAGCTTTCTCTTAATTTTCAAGATATTGATGTGCGATCGGTGCTACAGCTGATTGCAGACTTTACCGATCTGAATTTGGTGGCTAGTGATACTGTTACTGGGAATATTACTCTCCGATTACAGAATGTTCCATGGGATCAGGCCTTAGATCTTGTCCTGAAAACGAAAGGTTTAGATAAGCGTAAGATAGGTAATGTGCTCCTTGTGGCGCCCGCAGATGAAATAGCAGCGCGTGAGAGGCAGGAGCTTGAAGCGCAAAAGCAGATTGCTGAGCTGGCACCTTTGCGTCGTGAATTGATTCAAGTGAATTATGCCAAGGCATCAGATATGGCCCAGCTTTTTCAATCCGTAACAAGTGCAGATGGCACTGCGGATGATCGCGGATCCATAACGGTTGATGATAGAACAAACAGTATTATTGCCTATCAAACGCAAGATCGTTTAGATGAGCTTCGTCGTATAGTCTCTCAGCTTGATGTTGCTGTGCGTCAGGTTATGATTGAGGCGAGAATTGTTGAGGCTAATGTCGATTATGATAAGCAACTTGGTGTTAACTGGCGTGGTGCTCGTGTAGGCAACAGCAATTTTGTGGTTGGCGGTAATGGTGGTAACCGTGTAGGTGCCCCAGGCTATGGGCAGAACCCAGGTACCCAGAATCCTTCGTCATCTGTTGGTAATTTTGTAGATCTTGGTGTGGAAGATCTTACTTCGGGGATTGGTATCGGCTTTATAACGAATAACACTATCCTAGATCTTGAACTCTCGGCGATGGAAAAAACTGGCAACGGTGAAGTGGTCTCTCAGCCAAAGGTTGTAACTTCTGATAAGGAAACCGCCAAAATTCTTAAAGGTGCTGAAATTCCATATCAGGAAGCTAGTTCTAGTGGTGCCAGTACTACATCTTTTAAAGAGGCAGCGCTTTCGCTAGAGGTTACACCTCAGATCACTCCAGATAATAGGATCATCATGGAGGTAAAAGTTACAAAGGACGCGCCTGATTTCTCTCAAGCGGTAAATGGTGTGCCGCCGATTAATAAAAACGAAGTCAACGCTAAGGTTCTCGTTAGTGACGGTGAGACGATAGTTATTGGCGGTGTTTTCTCTAATACACAAACCAAAAGTGTTGATAAGGTCCCTTTCTTGGGGGATCTGCCTTACCTCGGGCGTCTGTTTAAGCGAGATATAGTGAAGGAAGAAAAATCAGAGCTGTTGATCTTCCTGACTCCACGCATCATGAACAACCAAGCCATCGCGGTGAGTCGTTGATTCAGTGCGGAACTTGATTCTTGTTGGTCCGATGGGCGCTGGTAAAAGCACCATCGGACGCTTGCTTGCTAAAGAGTTACGGTTGCCGTTCAAAGACTCTGATAAAGAGATTGAGCAGCGCACGGGTGCGGATATTCCTTGGATTTTTGATGTTGAAGGCGAGCAGGGTTTTCGTGAGCGTGAGCAGGCGGTAATTGCAGAGCTTTGTGATGTTGACGGTATGGTCTTGGCAACTGGTGGTGGCGCGGTAATGCGTGCTGAAAATCGTGTTGCGCTAAGGCGTGGTGGTCATGTGGTCTACTTGCATGCTTCTGTGGAGCAGCAGGTGGATCGCACTTCGCGTGATCGCAATCGCCCGCTGTTGCG
Organism: Pseudomonas sp. 8BK; assembly: GCF_902506475.1. Taxonomy (NCBI): domain Bacteria; kingdom Pseudomonadati; phylum Pseudomonadota; class Gammaproteobacteria; order Pseudomonadales; family Pseudomonadaceae; genus Pseudomonas; species Pseudomonas sp. 8BK. The sequence goes on from NZ_LR733252.1 coordinate 122,254, forward strand.
TTCGGCGGATCCGGGTAAGGTTCTAGCTGAGTTATTGGCGGTTCGTGATCCGCTTTACCGTGAAATCGCCGACGTTGTAGTTGAAACCGACGAGCGTCCGCCTCGTCTGGTTGTGCAAGAGATTCTTGAGCGTCTTGAGGCGCTTTCTCCCCGTTAAAGCGCAGGCTGAACTGCGCTATCCTAGGCCCCTTTGTAACCTGGGGGCTTTATGCAGACTCTAAATGTCGATCTTGGTGAACGCAGCTACCCGATCTATATCGGTGCCGAGCTGTTGGCTCGTGCGGATTTGTTGTCTACCCATATAGTGGGCCGGCAAGTCGCGATAGTGACCAATGAGACAGTTGCCCCCCTTTATCTTGCTGCGCTTGAGCGTTCGCTCGCGGGTTATTTCATTACCTCCGTAGTTTTGCCCGATGGTGAGAGTTATAAAACCTGGGAAACCCTGCAGCTGGTTTTTGATGGGTTGCTGGGCGCGCGGCATGATCGGCGCACGACTGTCATCGCTTTGGGTGGCGGTGTAATTGGTGATATGGCGGGGTTTGCCGCGTCGTGTTACCAGCGCGGTGTGAATTTTATCCAGGTGCCAACCACGCTGTTGTCGCAGGTTGACTCATCGGTCGGCGGCAAGACTGGGATCAACCATCCGCTGGGTAAGAATATGGTCGGTGCCTTCTACCAGCCGCAAGCCGTGTTGATCGATACCGCTACGCTGGCAACTTTGCCTGCGCGTGAGTTATCTGCTGGTTTGGCTGAGGTGATCAAGTACGGTCTGATCTGTGACGAGCCGTTTCTGTCCTGGCTCGAAGAGAATATGTCTGCACTGCGTGCGCTTGATCAGGCTGCATTGACGACGGCAATTGCCCGCTCCTGTGCGGCCAAGGCTCGCGTGGTGGCGGCGGATGAGCGTGAGTCTGGCGTGCGGGCAACCCTGAACCTGGGTCATACCTTTGGCCATGCCATCGAAACGCACATGGGCTACGGTGTTTGGCTGCATGGCGAGGCTGTTGCCGCCGGTACAGTGATGGCGCTGGATATGTCTGAGCGGTTGGGTTGGATTAGCGCGGCCGAGCGTGAGCGTGCCGTTAGGTTGTTTATTGCTGCGGGCTTACCGGTTGCTCCGCCTGAGGAAATGACGCCTGAGGACTTTATGGAGCATATGGCGGTCGACAAGAAAGTGCTTGATGGCAAGCTGCGCCTCGTATTGCTGCGCAGCTTGGGTGAGGCGGTTGTAACCGGTGATTTTCCCCGGGGAATTTTGAATGCCACGCTGAGCGCAGACTATGCGGTGCAGCTGGCTCAGCTTAAAAATTAACGAGTGTCCCATGACAAGTCTGCATGCTGACGAGGCGTTTCTCGATCATTACCACTTCACTCATGACCCCTTTGCTGCGCGGGTGCCTGGGTTCAAGTTTTTTCCAGCGCAACGCAAGCCGGTACTTGGTCAGTTGCACCATTTGGCGCGCTATAGCCAGTTGTTGCTGGTGGTCAGTGGGCCGGGCGGCAGTGGTAAAACCTTGCTGCGCCAGGCGTTGGTAGCCAGTACCAATAAACAGGCAGTGCAGAGTGTTGTAGTTTCCGCCAAGGGCGCTTCGGATCCGGCGAGTATTTTGCGTCAGGTCGCGCAGGGGCTGCAGGTGCAACGGCCAGAGTTGCCGGCCATTCTGGCGCAGGTTGGGCAATTAGCGCTGACCGGGCAGGAAGTCTATGTGCTGGTTGATGATGCTGAGGATCTCAGTGATGCGGCGCTGAGCAGCTTGCTGAGTCTGGCGGTTGGCAGTGCGGAAGGGCGGCCGCATGTCTTTCTGTTTGCGGATTCGCAGTTGCTGCCGCGTCTCGAACGTGTGGCGGCTGGCGATGAGTGCTTTCATGTCATCGAGTTGCAGCCTTATAGCGAGGATGAGACGCGCGAATATCTGGCTCAGCGTCTTGAGGGGGCGGGGCAGGGTATTCAGGTGCTGAGCGATGACCAGATTGCAGATATTCATGAGCAATCTTTCGGCTGGCCGGGCGTAATCAATCAGGTTGCGCGCGAGTCGCTGGTTGAGGCGATGTTGGCGCAGCGCGGTGCGGCAAACCGTGGTGGTTTTTCTTTCAGTTTGCCGCGCAAGCATTTGCTGGCTCTCTGTGTGGTGGCGATCGGGGTGTTGGCTGCCTGGTTTATGCAGGGGCGAGTGGTTGAGGATGTAGGCGCGCCGGTGATTGCGCAGTTGCCACTCGGTGAAACTCTCCCTCCTGCCGTGGTTGCGGATCCGGTCGCGCCGACTGCTTCTGCGGTTGCACCGGCGATTCAGTTTGAGGGTGCCAATCAGCCACTCCCACTGCCTTTGGTGGGTGAGGCGCAGCCGGTTATCCGTGAGCCTTTGGCGCAGGCGGCTGGTTTGAGTGGAGCGGAAGAGGCTGACGCTGACGCTACGAGTGTGTCAGGTGCTGCGGATATCGCGCCAGAGGCAGCTGTATCAACGAGTGTTCCGGTGGCGCCTGTGGTGTCTGAGCCAGTCAAGGTAGCACCTGTGGTTGCTCCTCCTGCTGCGCCGGTGGTCAAGCCGGTTGCGCCAGTGACGGCTGCTGTGCCGCCGCCAATTAAGCCGCAAGCTCCGGTCGCTACGGTCAAGCCCGCTGCTGGTAGTGATTGGTATGCCGCGCAGACGGGTTCGCGTTATACCCTGCAGATCCTTGGGGCTCGGTTGGAAAGTGGTGCGCAGGCTTTTGTCAAAGCCAATGGCGCGGATTACCACTATTTCAAAAAGCAGCATCAGGGCAAGCCGCTCTATGTGGTTACCTATGGCAGCTTTGCCACGCGTGATGCGGCGCAGGCGGCCTTGCGTACCCTGCCTGCAAAAGTGCAGGCTGGTAAGCCGTGGCCGCGCAACTTTGCCGGCATTCAGCAAGAGATTGCCCAGGCGCGCTAGCTGATACCCTTCAGCGCTTGCGCTGACCGGTTGGTCGCTACCACGACCTCCCGGTCTTATCCTTCGTTTTAGCGACATATTTTTTCAAGGCTTCGTCACTAAGATTTGTGACGGCCTAGGTGGGTATGTACAATGACTGCCCTTTCGCCTGCGCAAAGCTGGGGCTTAGTCCTGCGCGCATGGTAAGTGGTTGAATTAGAAAGTAATTGCCTTGTGATAGGCCGTCTGGTGAGAGTCCCTATGAAAGCAGGTTTGTACCGTCCTGATGAGTTCAAGGATAACTGCGGCTTCGGCCTTATCGCCCATATGCAGGGTGAGGCTAGCCATCACCTGCTGCAGACCGCGATTGAAGCCCTGACATGCATGACCCACCGTGGCGGGATTAACGCCGACGGTAAGACCGGTGACGGTTGCGGTCTGCTGATCCAGAAGCCTGATGCTTTCCTGCGGGCCATGGCCCAGCAGCACTTTGCCGTCGAGTTGCCCAAGCAGTACGCCGTGGGCATGGTGTTCTTCAACCAGGACCAGGTTAAAGCCGAAGCGGCCCGCGAAAACATGAATCGCGAGATTCTCGCTGCTGGTTTGAGCCTGGTTGGCTGGCGCAAGGTGCCAATCGACACCAGCGTACTCGGTCGTCTGGCGCTTGAGCGTCTGCCGCAGATCGAGCAGGTGTTTATCGGCGGTGAAGGCCTGTCCGATCAGGAATTTGCGATCAAGCTGTTCAGCGCCCGCCGTCGCTCCTCGGTGGCCAACGCCGCTGACAGCGATCACTACATCTGCAGCTTTTCGCACAAGACCATCATCTACAAAGGCCTGATGATGCCGGCCGACCTGCAGCAGTTCTACCCGGACCTGGGTGACGAGCGCCTGCAAACCGCCATTTGCGTGTTCCACCAGCGCTTCTCAACCAACACCCTGCCGAAGTGGCCGCTGGCTCAGCCGTTCCGCTTCCTCGCGCATAACGGTGAAATCAACACCATCACCGGTAACCGCAACTGGGCGCAGGCGCGTCGCCTGAAGTTCGCCAACGACCAGATCTTTGATCTCGAAGAGCTCGGCCCGCTGGTCAACCGCGTGGGTTCCGACTCCTCGAGCATGGACAACATGCTTGAGCTGATGGTCACCGGCGGCATCGACCTGTTCCGTGGCGTGCGGATGATCATTCCGCCAGCCTGGCAGAACGTCGAAACCATGGACGCCGACCTGCGCGCGTTCTACGAATACAACTCCATGCACATGGAGCCTTGGGATGGTCCGGCCGGTGTGGTACTCACCGATGGCCGCCATGCCGTGTGCCTGCTCGACCGTAACGGTCTGCGTCCGGCGCGCTGGGTCACTACCAAGAATGGTTACATCACTCTGGCCTCGGAAATCGGCGTGTGGAACTACGCACCCGAGGACGTGTTGGCCAAGGGCCGCGTCGGCCCGGGGCAGATTCTTGCGGTGGACACCGAAACCGGGCAGATCCTCGGCAGCGACGACATCGACAACCGTCTGAAGTCGCGTCATCCCTACAAGCAGTGGATGCGCAAGAGTGCCCAGCGCATTCAGGCGACCCTGGAAGACCGTGACCACGGTTCGGCGTTCTACGACGTCGACCAGCTCAAGCAGTACATGAAGATGTACCAGGTCACCTTCGAAGAGCGTGATCAGGTGCTGCGTCCGCTGGGCGAACAAGGCCAGGAAGCGGTCGGCTCCATGGGCGATGACACGCCGATGGCCGTGCTCAGCCAGCGCGTGCGCTCGCCGTACGACTATTTCCGTCAGCAGTTCGCTCAGGTAACCAACCCGCCGATCGACCCGCTGCGTGAAGCCATCGTCATGTCGCTGGAGATCTGCCTCGGTGCCGAGCGCAACATCTTCGAAGAGTCGCCTGAGCACGCCGCACGGGTGATTCTCAGCAGCCCGGTGATCTCGCCGGCCAAGTGGCGCGCCTTGATGAACCTGGATCGTCCGGGCTTCGAGCGTCAGCTGATCGACATGAACTACGAAGAGTCGATTGGCCTGGAAGCCGCCGTGCGCAACATGGCCGATCAGGCTGAAGAAGCGGTGCGTGCCGGCAAGGTGCTGCTGGTTCTGTCTGACCGTCATATCGCTCCGGGCAAGCTGCCGGCTCACGCCTCGCTGGTCACTGGTGCGATTCACCACCGTCTGACCGAAAAAGGCCTGCGCTGCGACTGCAACATCCTGGTCGAGACCGCAACTGCCCGTGATCCGCATCACTATGCCGTGCTGCTGGGCTTCGGTGCGTCGGCGGTTTACCCGTTCCTCGCTTACGAAGTGCTGGGCGACCTGATCCGCACCGGCGAAGTGCTGGGCGACCTATATGAAGTGTTCAAGCACTACCGCAAAGGCATCTCCAAAGGCCTGCTGAAGATCCTGTCGAAGATGGGCATCTCCACCGTGGCGTCTTACCGCGGTGCGCAGCTGTTCGAAGCGGTCGGCCTGGCCGATGACGTCACCGAGCTGTGCTTCCGAGGTGTGGCCAGCCGCATCAAGGGCGCGCGCTTCGTCGATATCGAAAACGAGCAGAAACTGCTGGCGGCCGAAGCCTGGAACGCGCGCAAATCGATCCAGCAAGGTGGCCTGCTCAAGTTCGTCTACGGCGGTGAGTACCACGCCTACAACCCGGATGTGGTCAACACCCTGCAGGCGGCTGTGCAGCAGGGCAGCTACGAGAAATTCAAGGAATACACCACGCTGGTCGACACCCGTCCGGTGTCGATGCTGCGCGACCTGTTGCAACTGAAATTGGCCGATCAGCCATTGGCGCTGGATCAGGTTGAGCCGCTGGGCGAGATTCTCAAGCGCTTCGACTCGGCTGGTATCTCGCTGGGTGCATTGTCGCCGGAGGCTCACGAAGCGATTGCCGAGGCGATGAACCGCCTGGGTGCGCGCTCCAACTCTGGTGAGGGTGGCGAAGATCCCGCCCGTTACGGCACCGTGCGCAGCTCGAAGATCAAGCAGGTGGCCACCGGCCGTTTCGGCGTGACGCCGGAATACCTAGTCAACGCCGAAGTGCTGCAGATCAAGGTGGCACAGGGCGCCAAGCCCGGTGAGGGCGGCCAGCTGCCGGGCGGTAAGGTCAACGGTCTGATCGCCAAACTGCGTTATGCAGTGCCGGGCGTGACCCTGATTTCGCCGCCGCCGCACCACGACATCTATTCCATCGAAGACCTGGCGCAGCTGATCTATGACCTCAAGCAGGTCAACCCGGCTGCACTGGTGTCGGTCAAGCTGGTGGCGGAAGCTGGTGTCGGCACCATCGCTGCCGGTGTGGCCAAGGCCTACGCCGACCTGATCACCATCTCCGGTTACGACGGTGGCACCGGAGCATCGCCGCTGACCTCGATCAAGTACGCCGGCGCGCCGTGGGAACTCGGCCTGGCCGAAACCCACCAGACCCTGCGCGGCAACGACCTGCGCGGCAAGGTACGGGTGCAGACCGACGGTGGCCTGAAAACCGGCCTCGACGTGATCAAGGCTGCCATCCTCGGCGCCGAAAGCTTCGGCTTCGGTACTGCGCCGATGATCGCCCTGGGCTGCAAATACCTACGCATCTGTCACCTGAACAACTGCGCCACCGGCGTGGCCACGCAGAACGACAAGCTGCGCAAGGACCACTTCATCGGCACCGTCGAAATGGTGATGAACTTCTTCACCTACGTCGCCGAAGAAACCCGCGAGTGGTTGGCCAAGCTGGGCGTACGCAGCCTGGAAGAGTTGATCGGGCGTACCGATCTGCTGGAAATGCTGCCGGGCGAAACTGCCAAGCAGGGTCATCTGGACCTGACGCCGTTGCTCGGCAGCGACCACATTCCGGCGGACAAGCCGCAGTTTTGCCTGGTCGAGAAGAACCCGCCGTTCGACGAAGGTCTGCTGGCCGAGAAGATGGTCGAGTTGGCCAAACCGGCGATTGAGGCTGCCAGCGGTGCTGAAATTGATCTGGAAATCTGCAACTGCGACCGCTCCATTGGTGCCCGTGTTTCCGGCGAAATCGCCCGCAAACACGGCAACCAGGGCATGGCCAAGGCGCCGATCACCTTCCGCTTCAAGGGCACTGCGGGCCAGAGCTTCGGCGTGTGGAACGCCGGTGGCCTGAACCTGTACCTGCAAGGCGACGCCAACGACTACGTCGGCAAGGGCATGACCGGCGGCAAGCTGGTAATCACCCCGCCGAAAGGCAGCCCGTTCAAGACCCAGGACAGCGCCATCATCGGCAACACCTGCCTGTACGGCGCCACCGGCGGCAAGCTGTTTGCAGCCGGTACTGCGGGCGAGCGTTTCGCCGTGCGTAACTCCGGTGCGCACACTGTGGTGGAAGGCACGGGCGACCATTGCTGCGAATATATGACCGGCGGCTTTGTCTGCGTCCTGGGCAAAACCGGCTACAACTTCGGCTCGGGCATGACCGGTGGTTTCGCCTACGTGCTTGATCTGGATAACAGCTTCTACGACCGCGTTAACCACGAGCTGGTGGAAATTCAGCGGATCAACAATGAGTCGATGGAGGCTTACCGTAGCCACCTGGAGCGCGTGCTAGCCGAGTACGTCCAGGAAACATCGAGTGAGTGGGGCGCGACCCTGCTGGAAAACCTGGACGACTACCTGCGCAAGTTCTGGCTGGTCAAACCGAAGGCGGCAAGCCTGAAATCGTTGCTCTCCAGCACCCGTGCCAACCCGCAATAAGAATGCGCCTGAAGTGGTTTGATGAGGTATTGCAATGACTGAACGTCTGAATAACGACTTCCAGTTCATCGAAGTCGGGCGCAAAGACCCGAAGAAGAAACTGTTGCGTCAGCGTAAGAAAGAGTTCGTCGAGATCTACGACAACTTCAAGCCTGCGCAAGCGGCCGACCAGGCGCATCGTTGCCTGGGCTGCGGTAACCCCTATTGCGAATGGAAGTGCCCGGTGCACAACTTCATTCCCAACTGGCTCAAGCTGGTGTCCGAGGGCAACATCCTCGCCGCCGCCGAACTGTCGCACCAGACCAACACCCTGCCGGAAGTCTGCGGCCGCGTGTGTCCGCAGGACCGTCTGTGCGAGGGTGCCTGCACCCTGAACGACGGCTTCGGTGCGGTGACCATCGGCTCGGTGGAGAAGTACATCACCGATACGGCGTTCGCCATGGGCTGGCGCCCGGATATGTCGCGTGTGGTACCGACTGGCAAGCGCGTTGCCGTGATTGGTGCCGGTCCTGCTGGCCTGGGCTGCGCCGACGTCCTGGTGCGCAACGGCGTGACCCCGGTAGTGTTCGACAAGAACCCGGAAATCGGCGGTCTGCTGACCTTCGGCATCCCCGAGTTCAAGCTGGAGAAGAGCGTGCTGAGCAATCGCCGCGAAGTCTTCACCGGCATGGGCGTCGAGTTCCGCCTGAACACCGAGATCGGTACAGACATCACCATGCAGCAGCTGCTGGATGAGTACGATGCCGTGTTTATGGGCATGGGCACCTACACCTACATGAAGGGCGGCTTCCCCGGTGAAGATCTGCCAGGCGTCACCGATGCGCTAGACTTCCTGATCGCCAACGTCAACCGCAACCTCGGTTTCGAGAAGAATGCGGAAGACTTTATCGACATGAAGGGCAAGCGCATCGTCGTCCTCGGCGGCGGCGACACCGCGATGGACTGCAACCGTACCTCGATTCGCCAGGGCGCCAAGTCGGTCACCTGCGCCTACCGTCGCGACGAAGAAAACATGCCGGGCTCGCGCAAGGAAGTGAAGAACGCCAAGGAAGAAGGGGTGAAATTCCTCTTTAACCGTCAGCCCATCGCCATCGTTGGTGAAGACAAGGTTGAAGGCGTGAAGGTGGTCGAGACCCGTCTAGGCGAGCCGGATGCCCGTGGCCGTCGCAGCCCCGAGCCGATTCCGGGTTCCGAGGAAATCATCCCGGCGGAAGCCGTGCTGATCGCCTTCGGTTTCCGCCCGAGCCCGGCTGCCTGGTTCAGCGATTTCGAGATCGAAACCGACAGCCAGGGCCGTGTCGTAGCGCCGGAGCAGAGCCAGTTCAAGCACCAGACCAGCAACCCGAAGATCTTCGCCGGTGGCGATATGGTTCGCGGTTCTGACTTGGTGGTGACGGCGATCTTCGAAGGTCGCAATGCCGCCGAAGGCATTTTGGATTATCTCGGCGTGTAGGTTGGGTTGAGGCAGCGAAGCCCAACGGCGGCCATGAGGTTCTGCATGTTGGGCTTTGTCGCTGCGCTCCTCAACCCAACCTACGCCCGCGACAAATTGACTCGATAGACAAAAGGCACGGCACTCGCCGTGCCTTTTGTTTTGCGCTCTGCGAAAATGCCCGCACTTTTCTGCGCCACGGTGCGCGGTGCGCCTGCGATCCGGGAGCCCGCCCGGAGGAGGGGGCGCCGCATGGCGGCGGTCCGCATACTTTCCGCCGTGAAGTTTCCCTGCTGATTTCCAGGAACCCTGCCATGTCCACCCTGAAGAACGACCGCTTTCTCCGTGCTCTGCTCAAGCAACCTGTCGACGTCACCCCCGTGTGGATGATGCGTCAGGCCGGTCGTTACCTGCCGGAGTACCGCGCCACCCGCGCCAAGGCCGGTGATTTCGTCAGCCTGATGAAGAACCCGGAGCTGGCCTGCGAAGTCACCATCCAGCCGTTAGATCGTTACCCGCAGCTGGACGCGGCGATTCTGTTCTCCGACATCCTGACCGTCCCCGATGCCATGGGCCAGGGCCTGTATTTTGAAACCGGCGAAGGCCCGCGTTTCAAGAAAGTCATCAGTAGCATGGCTGATATCGAGGCGCTGCCGATTCCCGATCCAGAGCAGGATCTGGGTTATGTGATGGACGCGGTGCGCACCATCCGCCGCGAGCTGAATGGCCGCGTACCACTGATCGGCTTTACCGGCAGCCCCTGGACGCTGGCCACCTATATGGTCGAAGGCGGCTCGTCGAAGGATTTCCGCAAGTCCAAGGCCATGCTTTACGACAACCCGCAGGCCATGCATGCGCTGCTCGACAAGCTGGCGCAGTCGGTGACCGCCTACCTCAACGGGCAGATCAAGGCCGGTGCGCAGGCCGTGCAGATTTTTGATTCCTGGGGCGGCAGCCTATCGGCGGCGGCGTATCAGGAATTCTCACTGGCTTACATGCAGAAGATCATCGACGGCCTGATCCGCGAGCATGATGGGCGTCGTGTGCCGGTGATCCTGTTCACCAAAGGGGGCGGGCTGTGGCTGGAATCCATGGCGGACAGCGGTGCTGAGGCCCTGGGTCTGGACTGGACCTGCGATATTGGCAGCGCCCGTGCCCGCGTTGGCAGCAAGGTGGCGCTGCAGGGCAATATGGACCCGAGCGTGCTGTACGCCAACCCGGCGGCGATCCGCGCCGAAGTCGGGCGCATTCTCGCGGCTTACGGGCATGGCAGCGGTCAGGTGTTCAACCTTGGCCACGGCATCACTCCGGAAGTCGACCCGGCTCACGCTGGCGCGTTTTTCGAAGCGGTGCATGAGTTGTCCGCGCAGTACCATCAATAAAACCTGCGCAAAACAAAGGCCGCATTAGCGGCCTGTGTTTTATCCACGACTTGTTCAGGGCTTACGCAAATCGCGCACGGCCCGTACCAGCGCCAGTTGCTCGGCTTCGCTGAGCTTGTCGGCGTAGCCGGGCATGGCGCCTGGGCCTTCCTGAATGGCTTCGAGAATATCGCTGTCGCTGTTGTTGTCCTGCCACTTGGCTTTGCTCAGGTTCTGCGCAAAGTACAACCAGCCGCGCAGGGTGTTGGCGCGGCCGTCTTCGGCGTGGCATTTGGCGCAGTGCTGGCGGTACAGCTGCTGGCCGTCCACTTCAGCCTGCGCGGGCAGGCTGCCGAGCAGAGTCAGCGCGCCGAACAGGCCAAGCAGCGCCGGCTTATTTGACATTGGCCAGGTTTCCCTTGAGGGCGACGCCCGCCATCACCGCACCGGCGTGGCATTCGTACTTCTGGCTGTCCTTGTACTCGACGTTCTTGTAGTTGCTGGCCAGGTCGACCACGGCATTGGCGCCGGCAGCCTTGGCGGCCTTTTGGAAGCGGATCAGCGCGGACTGCAGGGCCCAGCTGCAGGCAGCTTCATCGCTCTTGTTGAAGGCGTTGGTCTTCTGACTGGTGGTCACTCCGGATTTGATTACGCTGACCGAACCGGCCGGTTTGTTACCCGCCAGGTAGAACTTCACGCTGCCGTCAAGGCGGCCGGCATTCAGGGCTTCCTGCACGGCGGCCTCGAAGGGCAGGAAGTGGGCGGTGTCGCGGGCCTGGCTGATGCTCGGCAGTGCCGCGAAGCACGCAACAGCAACGAGTAGGTGGCGCAATTTCATGGTGACCTCCATGGTTCTTATGTTTATGAGCTGCTTGGCTCAGGGGTGACAGACAGTTTCATATAGTGCTGGGTCAAGCCGTGCAAGCGTTTCACCAGCGCGTTGTAGCGCTTGTGAATCTTGCCGTCTGCATAGCGTAGCTTTTCGCTGTCGCGATACAGAATGTCATAACGGGTGGCACTGTAATTAAGAGTAATCGAGGCGCTGTGACCCCGGAAGTCGATGCGCGCCAGGATCTGTTGCGGCCTGTCTTCTTCGACTACCCATTTGCCGTGTGCCAGTGCTTTCAGCAGGATTTGATGAAAGTCGCCGTTGTAGTTGGCGAGCGGCACGGGTTGATGAATTTCGCGGATCGGTTGCACCCGGCTGCAGGCCAGCAAAGAAACGATAGCGAGGCTGACCAGTAGCAGTTTGCTCAAGCGGTACATGGTGGACTCCTTGTCCTGTGGTTTAGGTCCAGCGTTTAAAGATCAGCGAGGTGTTGACCCCGCCAAAGGCGAAGTTGTTGTTCATCACGTACTGGTGGCTCATCTGGCGGAACTCACCGCGCAGGTAGTCCAGTTCACCGCAGGCCGGGTCAATATTTTCCAGGTTGAGCGTCGGCACATAGCTGTTCGCGTTCATCATTTCGATACTGAACCAGGACTCCAGCGCGCCACAGGCGCCCAGGGTGTGGCCGAAGTAGCTCTTCTGCGAGCTGATCGGCATCTGGCTGCCGAACAGTTCCTGGGTCGCCAGGGTCTCGGCGACGTCGCCCTGGTCGGTGGCGGTGCCATGCCCGTTGACGTAACCGATGGCGGAGGGCGCCAGGCCGGCATCCTGCAGCGCCAGCTCCATCGCCCCGCGCATGGTCGCCTGCACCGGTTTGGTGGCGTGCTGGCCATCAGCGTTGCAGCCAAAACCGACGATTTCGGCATGGATGGTCGCGCCCCGTGCCAGTGCATGCTCCAGCTCTTCGAGGACCAGAATGCCGGCGCCTTCCCCGATCACCAGGCCATCGCGGCCGCTGTCGTAGGGGCGCGGCGAGGTGTGCGGCGCATCGTTCTTCAGGCTGGTGGCGTACAGCGCATCGAAGACCATGGCCTCGGTCGGGCAGAGTTCCTCGGCACCACCGGCGAGCATCATCGGCAGGCGACCGAACTTGATCGCTTCATAGGCGTAGCCGATGCCCTGGCTGCCGCTGGTGCAGGCGCTGGAGGTCGGGATCAGGCGGCCCTTGAGGCCGAAGAAGATGCTGATATTGGCCGCCGTGGTGTGCGGCATCATGCGGATATAGGAGTTGGCGTTAAGGCCATCGGCCACCGAGTTGAGCAGCATATTGCCGAACGCCTTGATCTCGTCGGTACTGCCGGTGGAGGAGCCACAGGCCACGCCCATCCGGCCGTCCTTGATCGACTCGTCGCCGAGCAGGCCGGCATGTTCCAGGGCGCGTTCGGCGGCGTAGACGGCCAGTTTCGACACCCGGCCCATGCTGCGGGTCTGCTTGCGGTTCCAGTGCTTGGGTTGCACAAAGTCATCCACCGGGCCGCCGAGGCGGGTGTTCAGCTCGTTGAATCTATCCCACTCGTGCATATAGCGGATGCCGCTCTTGCCGGCCTTGAAATTCGCTTCAATCGTCGGCCAGTCGCTGCCCAGCGAGGTCACCCCGGCCATGCCGGTGACTACAACCCGTTTGCATCCGTTCATCAGCACAACCCACCGTTCACCGCGAGGACCTGGCGGGTAATGTAGGCCGCCTCCTCGGACATCAGAAAATTCACCGCGCCGGCCACTTCTTCCGGGGTGCCCATGCGAGCGGCCGGGACCATCTTGAGGATTTCCTCGATGGGTACATCGGCATCGAGAATCTCAGTATCGATCAGCCCCGGCGCCACGCAGTTGACCGTGATCTTGCGCTTGCCCAGCTCGATCGCCAAGGCCTTGGCCGCACCGATAATGCCGGCCTTGGAGGCGCTGTAGTTGACCTGGCCGCGGTTGCCGATCAGCCCGGATACGGAGGTGATGCAGACAATGCGCCCGGCCTTGCGCCGCCGGATCATCGGCATGGTCAGCGGATGCAGCACGTTATAGAAACCGTCCAGATTAGTGCGCATGACGATGTCCCAGTCCTCCTCGCTCAGCGCCGGGAAGGCACCGTCGCGGGTCAGACCGGCGTTGCACACCACGCCGTAATAGGCGCCGTGCTGCTCGACATCGGCCTCCAGCGCCGCGCGGCAGGCAGCGCGGTCGGACACGTCGAACTGCAGAATGCGCGCCTGCTGGCCCAGCTCAAGAATCTGCGCCTGCACCGCTTCGGCTTCCTCGCGGCGGGCGCGGCAGTGCAGCACGATGTCATAGCCGCCCTTGGCCAGACGCAGAGCAATCGCCCGGCCGATACCACGGCTGGAGCCGGTTACCAGAATGGTTTCGCTTATGGCTGCTTGTTCACTCATGACTGGGAACCCTCGAATTCTTCCTGAAGATAGCTGGCCACCTGAGGTGGACGGAATACATTGAGGCGGGCCAGGGCCTCAATGCCTGGGCCACGCAGCTGGCACTCGAATACGCCCATGCCATTGTCATCCTGCAGCGAGCGGCTGGCGTGGATATGCAGCTCGGCCCCCGGCGGAAAACGTTCGACATTGCACTCGTACTTGCGCGTGCCGAGCAGAAAGCCCAGCTCCACGGGTTCGCCGCGCAGACGTGCCTGGCAGCCGGCGTAGGCCGCCACGCTCTGCGCCATCAGCTCAATGCCAACCCAGGCCGGCAGGCTACCGTCCTCCAGGCTGAACAGGCCGCCGTCACGCACGCTGAGCTGGGTTTCGATGTCCTCGTCGCCAAAGCGCAGCACCCGGTCGATCAGGATCATGTCAGCGGCGTGGGGAATCAGTTCGGCGATTGGCCATTGACTCATGAGTGCTCTCCTGGCGTTTCGCCGTGCTCTTTACCCTGGCCGTCACCCAAAAGCAGGCTGATATTGTTGCCACCAAAGGCGAAGGAGTTGCTCATCAGTCGGCGTGGGCGGTTGTTGTTCAGCGGTGTGCCGGGCGCCACCAGATTCAGCGCCGGCAAGGCCGGATCAGCCTGGCCGTCCCACAGGTGTGGGGGCAGCAGTCGCTCTGGGTTGTATTCGCTTAAGGTCAACCAGCAGAAAGCCGCTTCCAGCGCCCCAGCCGCGCCGAGGGTGTGGCCGACCATGGGCTTGCTCGATGAGCAGGGCACACCATGGGGGAAGACAGCCTGTACGGCCTGGCTTTCCATGGCGTCATTGTGGATGGTGGCGGTGCCATGCAGGTTAAGGTAGTCGACCTGGTCAGCGCTGATCCCGGCTGCAGCCAGGGCCTTGCGCATGGCGGCCTGGGCGCCGAGGCCGTCGGGCTGGGGGGCGGAAATATGGTGGGCATCCGAGCAGGCGCCGCCGCCAAGCAGGGCGATTGATACGGCACTCCGTGCTGAACTGCCAGGCAGCGCTTCTCTGGTCATCGGCTCTTTAGTCATTAAGAACAGTGCCGCCGCCTCGCCGATATTGATGCCATGGCGATTGACCGAGAACGGGTTACAGCGCTCGGCCGAGACCGCTTCCAAGGCGGAAAAACCATTCAGGGTCAGACGGCACAGGCTGTCCACGCCGCCGCAGATCACCGCATCGCACAGGCCTAGGTTGAGCAGGCGCTGCGCGCTAAGCAGCGCGCGGGCGCCCGAGGTACAGGCGGTAGAAATACTGAAGCACGGCCCGCTGAGGCCCAGCCAGTCACTGAGGAAGTTCGCCGGTTCAGCCAGCTCCTGTTGCGCATAGTGATAATGCGCCGGCAACTCGCCCTCTTTGAGGTAGGTGGCGATGCCCTGGCTGGCTTCTTCGATGCCTGAGGTGCTGGTGCCGAGTACCACGGCGATACGCTCGGCACCGAAGCGGCTGATGGCAGCGCGCAGCTCCGGCTCGATTTCCAGTGCGGCGGCCAGTAGCAGCTGGTTATTGCGGCTCGGCGGATGGCCCGGCAGGACGGGTAACTCTGGCAGGCTGCCGAGCACCGCGCCGACGGTCAGTGCGCGCTCGGCTACCCAGCCGCTTTGCGCTTGCATGCCGCTGCTGTCGCCGGCAAACAACGCTGTTGCCACCGCCTGCTTGCCTTGGCCGAGGGCACAGTTAAGGCCCAGTGCATTGAGGTAGACCGGCATCAGGGAATCTCTTCGTCGGCGAGGGCGTAGACCCGGTAACTTAGCCCCTGGCCCTGGCTCAGGGTGAAATCCAGTGGCGCGTGGTAATCGATCAGCCAGTGCGGATTAAGCCGGCGCTGACCGTCGGCCAGTTGCTGCCAGGTGTCCGGCGCGTAGCTGGCGGGCAGCTGGTCGATCGGGGTGAGGGCGAACAGCAGGGCGGCGAACAGCTCCTGGGCTTCGCTGTTGGGCGGTAGCAGCCCATCGGCGCGCCACTGGCCATCTTCCAGCAGTTGCCGCGCCAGGGGGATGCCAAGGGGATCGAACAGCGACCAGCGCAGTGCCGATTGTTCAGCCTGCACCACCAGCCACCAGGTCTGCTGATCTGCGCCTTGCTGGCGTTCGACGCGCAGCGCTGCGGGCAATGGCGCACCAAAGGTCGGTGCGCTTAGCGGCAGCGGCGTGTGGGCGGCGCAGGCGCTGAGCAGCAGGCCAAGGCCAAGCAGGAGGAGGCGTTTCATGCCGGCGTTGCCTCCAGCGGCTTGCGTGCCACCACGTTGACCAGGGTTTCGTTGCGTTGGCCAACCGGCTTGGCTTTCATCAGGCCCCAGCGTTCCAGCAAGCCGAAGTCCTTCGAGCGGCTCCACCATAGATAGGGGTAGGAGGTATTCTCGGCGGCGAATTCGAAGCCCTGGCTGCGCAACATGGCCAGATAGCCCTCGGCGCTTTTCTGTACATGCATCGGGTGGCGGAACAGCCAGCGGATCACCCAGGTATCGATGTAGTACTGGGTCGACTCGGCAAACAGCAGGTAACCGCCCGGCTTGAGCACGCGCCAGAACTCGGCCAGGGCCTGTTCCTGCTCGACCAGATGATGGAAGGTCTGGTGACAGAACAGCAGGTCAACGCTGGCATCCGGCAGGTCGATGGCCGCGCAGTCGCTGGTGAGCAGTTGCACATCCAGGCTCAGCCGTGCGGCCTCGGCGCGCGAGCAGTCGAGGCTGTGCGGGTCGGCGTCCAGGCCAATCATCCGCGCCGGTTTGAACGCCTCGGCGAGCAGGCCGAAGGATTTTCCCTGGCCGCAGCCGGCATCCAGCAGCACCGGCGCGTCCGGCAGCGGAGCGGCGAACAGGCCGCGCAGGTCATTGATCGCCACGCGCAGCACATGGTGCTGCCAGACGTGGCTCTGCAAGAACCAGAAGCCGAAGCGGGTTTCCTCGACGTAGGTGGCGGCCGGGTTGGTCATGATGGTCCTTATCAATTAGTGGCGCAGAGTTCGGCGAGTACCCGCAGGCGGCGGCGCGGTTCGGCGACATAGGGGTTTTTCTGATCCCAGGCGTAGCCGGCGAGGATCGAGCTGATCATCCGGCGGATTTCCGGCTGGGCCTTCTCGAAATAGATCACGTCCTGGAAGCTACCGTCGTACCAGCCCTCGACATACACGCGGAAGGTGTCGACGCCGCGCTTGAGCGGGATGGCAAAGTCCTGCTCCCAGTCCACCGTCTCGCCGCTGAGCTGACGGTGCAACAGGCCGGCGGCCATGCTCGCCGAACGCATGGCGATGGTCACGCCCGAGCTGAATACCGGGTCGAGGAATTCCGCCGCGTTGCCGAGCAGGGCAAAGCCCGGCCCGTGCAGGGTTTTCACGTTGGCCGAGTAACCACCGATGGTGCGCGCCGGGGTATCCCACACGGCATTTTTCAGCACCTTGTGCAGGCTGGGGGTCTCCTCGATAAATTGCTTGAGGCAGGCATCCAGGTCTGTCGGGCGACCCTGATAGCGGGTGGCATCGGCGACCACGCCCACCGAGCAGCGGCCGTTGCTGAATGGGATGGTCCAGAACCACACATCGCGCAGGGTCGGGTGGGTGGTGATGAGAATCTTCTCACGGTCGAAGCCAGTGCCCTCGCTGCGATCTTCGACGTGGGTAAACACCGCCTGGCGCACCGGGAAGTTCGACGGTGTATCGAGGTCGAGCAGGCGCGGCAACACGCGGCCATAGCCGCTGCCATCGAGGACGAAGGCGCATTCGACCTGATATTCGTGGCCATCGGCCAAACGGCGTACCGAGAGACGCGGGCAGTCGCCGCTGAAATCGACGGCGAAGATTTCTTCTTCATAACGGATTTCCACACCCTGCAGCTCGGCCTGATCGGCCAGCAGCTTGTCGAAATCGGCGCGCAGCACCTGATAGGTCGAGCCCTGACCTTTGGTGAAGGTGTCGCGAAAATCGAATTCGGTGTAACGCTCACCCCAGCCAAAGGCCGCGCCATGCTTGGTCTGGAAGCCGGCCGCGCGCACGGCGTCGAGCATGCCGGCTTCTTCGACGAAGTCCAGGCAGTGCGACAGCAGGCTCTCGCCAATCGAGAAGCGCGGGAAGCGCTGGCGCTCCAGCACTAGCACGTCATGGCCATTGCGCTTGAGCAGCGCCCCGGCAATCGCCCCGGATGGGCCGGCACCAATGACCACGACTTGGCGTTGTTCGACTTCAAGAGACTTCATAGCGGCTTCTTGCCTCATGCTTGGCGGCGTGTGGGTAAGCACCGGCGAGGGCCGGTAACAGGGTCGAGATCAGGCCCATCAGCATCAGGGCGAAATACAGTGCCGGGCTGATTATCTGCTGTTGCAGCAGCAGATTGAGAAAGATGATTTCAGTCAGACCGCGGGTATTCAACAGCAGGCTTTCGCGCCACTGCCCCGCATAGGCGCGTAGCCGACCAGCGGCCCAGCTCAGACCCAGCCAGTTGCCGGCCAGCTTGCTGATGATCGGTAGCAGCAACAGCGCGCCAAACTGCCAGGCAGAATACCCCTGCCAGGCGTCGTGCCAGCTGATCTGCAGCAGGCCATAGGCCAGAATCAGCGGCACCGCCAGCCAGGTTTGCAGCCAGCGCAGCAGTCCGGCAGGCAGTGGCAGGCGTAAAGGCAGGCGCAGGGCGGTGAGCAACAGCAGGTAGGCGATGCCAAACACCAGGGCATTCAGCTGCAGTTGCTGCATCACCAGCAGCAGGGTGAGAAAGCAGCTGCCATTGAGCCGCGCCGAGCGCAGCGGCAGCAGCTTTAGCAGCAATGGTAGGGCGGCGGCCAGCAGCGGCCAGAGCAGGGTGGCCGGGTCGCTGCTGGCCTGGACCAGGCCGAAGATCAGCCAGCACAGCACGTCCATGATGATCGCCGCCTGCAGCAGCTGGCGGATCTTGGCCTGCGGGTAGCCGAGGTGCTGCAGGTAGAGAAACAGCACCGGAATGGCGGTCAGGGCAGACAGCAGGCCCACGGCAATATCGGCCAGCAGGCCTTGCTCCGGTAGCAACCAGACTGCGCAGGCCAGGCCGCAGAAGAACGGCACAAAGAAACTCGGCAAGGCGATCTGCAGGCTGCCGGGCTCCAGTTGCAGATCGACCACATCACTGAGGATATGCCCCAGCAGCAGGCAGAAGGCCAGGCCATACAGCGGCTCCAGCCAGGCCGGCGCGAGCAGCTCGCTGGCGCCGAAGCCCAGTGGCGTACTCCACAGCATCAGCAGCGGCAGGCCCAGGGTGGCCAGCAGCAATTGGCTGACAATCGGGATCAGGCGCAGGTGTTTGCCCAGCCAGGTCACCAGGGCAAATAACGCGAGCAACGCCAGCCAGGCCAGGGCGATGGTCATGCCGTCTGGCTCCGGTGAGCGGGGGCGTGCTGAGTGCCGGCCCAGGGCGCGAGCAGAAAGCAGAACAGCAGACCTAGGCTAATCGCCAGGCCGAAGTTGGCAATCGCCGGGGTGTCGCTGATCAGCAGCAGGCCGAACGACAGCCAGCTGGTCAGCGCCGAAAGCAGGGTGCCGAGCAGGCTGACCGCTGGCCCACCGATGTTTTCGCGCATGAGGATGGCGTAATCGACGCCGATGGCAGTGATCAACAGCAGGCCAAACAGGCTGAACAGCGTCAGCGGTTGGCCCAGCCAGCCGAGACAGGCCAGCGCCGCCAATGCCGCCAGCAGCGGCAGGCAGACCACCCGCAATGCGCCGCCGAGGCCGAACGGCAGGCACAGCAGTAACAGGATGGCGATGGAGGACAGCAGCTTCAGCTCGGCGGCGCTAAGTTGGGTGGCGCTGAACAGTGCGTTGAGCTCGCCGATCCGGTCCACCAGTTGCACCCCCGGCAGGCCCTCGACCAGCGGCTTGAGTTCGCTGCTGTTGCTAAGCCCTTGTAGGCTGACCAGCCCCGCCACACCAGCGGCGCCGTTCTTGCTATGAGCGCCCAGCCATAGCGGACGCCAGGCCTCGCCCAACGGGCTGGTCAGGGCTTGTTCAAGGCTGGCCTGATTGTTCTGTTGCAGCTCCTGCAATTCGTCATGCAGCGCGGCTGGCGGGACGCCCAGGTCGAGCAGCGGCTGCCAGTGCTGCGGCAGTGCACCGAGCGCTGCGCGTAGCTCCTGCAGCTGGCTGTCGGGTGCAACCAGTTGGCTGAGGGCGCGGTAGCCACGCAACTGACCGTTGTGCACCGCCTGATCCAGACGCTGGCTCAGCGCCGCCTGGCGCTCCAGCAACTGTTGCGGATTCGCGGCGCGCACCAGAAAGAACTGGCTGGTGGGCTGTTGGCCGGTCAGCTCGGCAATGCGCTGGGCCTCGGCCAACAGTTGCGGCTCCTGGCCCAGCCACTGGCGCAGATCATTCTGCGTATGCAGCTGCCACAGGCCGCCGGCGCAGAACAGCAGCAGTAACGCCAGCAGCGGTGCACTGCCGACTTTGTCCAGCAGACGTGCCCGACCGGTCAGCAGGCGTTGGCTAAAGCTCAGCAGTTGCGGTGATGGGCTTAACCGCAGGCCACGCAGCCAGGCTGGCAGCAGGCACACCGAGCAGAGGTAGGCGGCGATCAGCCCGGCGGCGGAGAACAGCGCGACCTGGGTCAGCGCCGGAAACGGGGTAAAGGCCAGCGCCAGGTAGCCGATCAGGTTGGTGCCCAGGCTCAGGCTCAGACCCGGCAGGGTGGCGCGCAGCGCGCCCCAGCTGCTCCAGCTCTCGCGGCCTTCGGCGTTGCTCCAGCTTTTACTCAAATAGTGTTGCGGGTAGTCGGCGGCAACGCCAACCAGGCTGGCGCCGAGTACCAGGGTCAGCGCGTTGATCTGACCGAACACCAGTACACAGGCGCTGCAGCCGGCCAGCAGCGCCATGCCGATGGGCAAAAGGCTGACCAGCACCCGCACCCTGCGGAAGGCCAGCAGCAACAGCAGCAGGGTGCCGAGGGTGGCGCCACCGCCAATCAGGCTGATCTCGCGGGTGGCCTTGGCCTGTCCGGCTGCCGCATACAACACGCCACCTGCCGCCAGCAGTTGGCCGCCGGCTGTTTCGATCTGCGCGCGGGTAGCGGCGAGCTGTGCGGCTATCAGCGGCGGTTCCTGCATATCAAACGCGCTGCCCTGGGCGCTGACGCGCAGCAGGGCCCAGGTCATACCGGATTCTTCCAGCAGCAGTGCGCCGCTGCTCAGGTCGGCCTGAATGCGGCTGCCGGGATTTAGCGCCTGCTGCGCACGTGCGCCCAGGCCCAGCCAGTCCTGCTCGATGGGCAACAGGCTGAAACCGGCGAAGGTGTCGAACAGCTGGGCGGCGCGTTGTTCGATCAACTGCTGCGGTTGCTCCAGCAACAGCTGACGATCTGCCGCCGGCAGCAGGGCCAGACGGTTACTGCGCAGGTAGTCGCGCAGTGCCGTGAGGTCGCTGTCGACGTTCCACTGCACCTGGGCGAAACGGCCGCTGCCGCGCCATTGCTCACCCACCTGCTGCACCAGGGCAACTGCTTGTTCGCGCTGCGGGTGGCCGAT
Organism: Pseudomonas sp. 8BK; assembly: GCF_902506475.1. Lineage (NCBI taxonomy): Bacteria > Pseudomonadati > Pseudomonadota > Gammaproteobacteria > Pseudomonadales > Pseudomonadaceae > Pseudomonas > Pseudomonas sp. 8BK. The sequence continues at coordinate 143,407 of NZ_LR733252.1, forward strand.
CAGTAGCAGCAGGTCGCGATTGAGCGGCTCCTGCATACGCTGTTCGGCCTGCTGCACCAGGGCATCGCCGCTGCCGGCGGGCAACAGCGCGAGCATATCCGCCGCTACGGGCGGGCCGTTGCGCCATTGCCAGGCGGCGAGGGTCAGCAGGGCAGCGAGCAGCAGCAGAAAGCCGCGCGGTAGCCAGCGTTCACTGAGCAAAGTCACGCTGCTCCTGCTCACTCAAGGTATCGCCGGCCTGGCTGTTCGGCAGGCGCAGCACGCTGTGATCGCCCTGGGTTTCATGCAGCTCGATGCGTTGCACCAGCGCGCCGCCGTCGATCTGGATACGGCTGAAAATCTGTTTGAGCAATAGCGAATTCGGCACCAGACGCAGTTGCCAGGCCTCGGCGGTGCCGCTCAATTGCAGCTGGAAGTCCCGCGCCAGGCCGCTGTGGTCGCCCTTAAGCACTGCGAGAAACAGCCGGCTCTGCTGGGCGGCCACGTCCTGGCCTGGCTGCTGTTGCCAGCCGCCAGGCGTGCGTTTGGCGATGCCCTGGCCGTCGATGCGGTAATCCTGCTTGAGCGGGCTTTGCAGCTGCCAGAGCAGGCCGAGGTCGCGGCTGAGGACAAACTGGCCACGGCTGGTCAGCGGCTGCGGTAGGGCGCGCAGGTGCTTTTCCTGAATCAGCGGGCCGCGTACCACGGCAGGCTTGGCCAGCTGGGCGCTGAGCTGATCGAGGTCGAAGGCCAACGCATTCTGGCTTAGCAGCCAGAGGCCAAGGTATGCCAGCAGACGTTTCACGCCAACACCTTCTCAACCGCCTCGATCATCACCTTGGGCGACACGAACTGCATTTCGCGGGTGGCGATTTCCACCGCTACCTGCACGCTGCTGCCACGGGTCATACGCTCCCCAGTCGCTGCATCGCTGATCAGGTAGTTGATCTTCAGGCGGTTTTCCCACTCCACTAGGTCGGCGCGCACGCGGATGCGCTGGCCGAACTGGGCGCCACGGATATAGCGGATCTGCAGGTCGATCACCGGCCAGGCGTAGCCGGCGTCGCGCATCTGCCGGTAGTTGTGGCCGAGCTTGTCGAGCAGCGCGCAGCGCGCCTCCTCGAAGTATTTGACGTAGTGGCCGTGCCAGACCACTTCCATCATGTCGACGTCGAAGAACGGCACTTGCAGTTCGATTTCCGCCTGCAATACGCCTTTGCTACGCATAAAGCCTCCAGTGCTGCTCGCGGATGCGCACCAGGCACAGGCGCAGTTCGGCCTCTAGGGCGCGGTCTTCAATCACCGGGTGGAAGTCCACGGCTAGTTGTTCGCGCATGGCGGCGACGGGTGCGGGAATATCAATCTTGCCGTCGCGCTGGCGCAACCACACGCCCTGGTTGGCTGCCAGCAGGGTGGCGGCGGCGACCTGCTCGGTCAGCTCCAGGCTGCGCAGGGCGTCGCGCGCGGCGATGGTGCCCATGCTCACTTTGTCCTGGTTGTGGCATTCGGTGGAGCGCGAGAACACGCTGGCGGGCATGGTGTTTTTCAGCGCTTCGGCGGTCCAGGCGCTGGTGCCGATCTGCACGGCCTTGAAGCCGTGGTTGATCATCGCGCTGACGCTCGGCGCGCCGGACAGGTTGCTTGGCAGGCCGTGGTTGTAGCGGGTGTCGACCAGCAGGGCGAGCTGGCGGTCGAGCAGGTCGGCGACGTTGCCGACCAGGTTCTTCAGGCTGTCCATGGCGAAGGCGATATGCCCGCCGTAGAAGTGCCCACCGTGCAGCACGCGTTCTTCTTCAGCGTCGATCAGCGGGTTGTCGTTGGCGCTGTTCAGTTCGGTTTCGATGAACTGGCGCAGCAGGCCCAGGCTGTCGGCCAGCACACCGAGCACATGCGGTGCGCAGCGCAGCGAGTAGCGATCCTGCAGGCGGTGCAGCGGCGCGGTGGGTGCGTCGATGGCCAGGTCCTGGCGCAGCCAGGCGGCGACCTGCATTTGACCTGGATGCGGCTTGGCGGCGAACAGGCGCTCGTCGAAGTGTTCCGGGTTGCCCTCCAGCGCCACCACGTTCAGCGCGGTGATGCGGGTGGCCAGCTTGAGCAGGTAGTCGGCGCGGGAGAATGCCTGGCAGGCCAGAGCGGTCATCACCGCTGTGCCGTTCATCAGTGCCAGGGCTTCCTTGGGACGCAGCACCAGCGGTGTCCAGCCCAGCTCGTTGTGCACGTCGATGGCGCTGCGGCGCTCACCCTGGTACATCACCTCGCGCTCACCGGACAGGGTGGCGGCGACGTAGGACAGTGGCGTCAGATCGCCACTGGCGCCCACCGAGCCTTCTTCCGGGATCAGCGGCAGCACGTCGTGTTCGAGAAACGCCTGCAGGCGTTCCAGCAGCTCCACGCGTACCCCGGAAACCCCGTGGCACAGCGACTGCAAGCGAGCGGCGAGCACGGCGCGGGTGCTGGCTGCATCCAGCAGCTTGCCCAGACCGCAGCCATGGAAGGTGTACAGATGACGCGGCAGTGCCTCGACCTGATGCAGCGGCACGGCCACCACGCAGGAGTCGCCGTAGCCGGTGGTGACGCCGTAGATCACGCCTTCCTTGTCCAGCAGGCTGTCGAGAAAACGCGCGCCCTTTGCGATTCTTTCGCGGTAGGCGGCATCGCTTTGCAGCTGCGCCGGGGCGCTGCGGCTGGCCAGGGCGACGACCTGCTCGATGCGCAGGGGCTGTTCGCCAAACACGATGGGATCAGGCTGATGTGTCGTCATCTTCATTCCAGAACGGGTAGAAATTGAACCATTGCAGAGGCGCACTCAGGCAGCGCTGGGCCAGGCGGTCGGCGTAACGCTGGGTGCATTGGCGGATCGTTGTATCGCGCTCGCTGCGCTTCCACGGCAGGCGCTCGATAAAGGGCTCGAGGATCACCTGGTAGCGGCCATCGATCTTCAGGCAGCTCATCAGGTTGACCGGGCATTGCAGCAGCCCGGCCAGCAGCCAGGGGCCTTGCGGGAAATCCGCCGGTTGGCCGAGAAAATCCACGCTGACCTTGCGGCTGCCCTTGAGCGGCACGCGGTCGCCGGCAATTGCCAGCCATTCGCCGCGCTCCAGGCGCTCGGACAGTTGCAGCATGATCGCCGCGTCCAGTTCGCTGACCTGGATCAGGCGCATATGGCTGGCCCCGGCGTCGGCCAGCAGGCGATTGAACTGTTCCGCGTGTTTGGTGTGCAACAGCACGTTCATCTGCACCTGCGCACCCACTTCAGCCAGGGCGCGGCAGACCTCCAGGTTGCCCAGGTGTGCGGCCACCAGAATCTGCCCGCGGTTCTGTCGCTGTAGCTGGCCGCAGAGGTCTTCAGGGTCGATCAGGTCAACCTGCTCCAGGCCGAGGCGGCCACTCCACACGTCGAGCTTGTCGAGCAGGGTGTCGGCAAAATGCATAAATTGGCGGAATACCGAGAGGCGGCTCGGCTTCAGCTCGGCGCGCCCGCTCCAGGCCGCCAGGTTGCTCTGGTAGTGGCGGATGCTACGCCGCGCCTTGGCGCCGAACAGGTAGAAATACAGCACGATCAGATACAGCAGCGGGCTGATCAGGCGACGGCCCAGCACACGTGCCAGCCAGGCGGTGAATTTCATCAGGATAAAGCTGCCGCGCTCGCGCTGGCTGGCCCAATGGCGTTGATCGCTCATCCGCGCCACCTGTGCCAGAGAATCAGTGGGGCGCGCACTACCATGCCGAAGAACAGCTTGGCGTGCATCTTGGAAATCAGCGCGTTGTCGAGCCACAGGCGAAAGTGCGAGAGGCCGTCCAGCGGGTAATGCACTTTGGTCGGCAGCCAGTGCATCGGCTGATTGCGCCAGGCCAGGCGCACCAGAATCTCGGTGTCGAAATCCATGCGTTTACCGATGTTTACCGCGTCGATCAGCGCTAGGGTGGCCGGCAGCGGGTAGACACGAAAGCCGCACATGGAGTCGCGGATAGTCAGCGACAGGGTGTTGATCCACACCCATACATGGGTCAGGTAGCGCGCATAGAGGCGGCCTTTCGGCACGCTCTCGTCGTACTGCGGGTAGCCGCAGATCAGCGCTTGCGGTGCGGCTTGCGAGGCATCGATAAAGCGCGGCAGATCGCCGAGGTCGTGCTGGCCATCGGCGTCTACCTGCAGCGCATGGCTGAAGCCCAGCCGCGCCGCCTCACGCAGCCCGGCCATCACCGCGCCGCCCTTGCCCTGGTTGACCGGCAGGCGTATCAGGTGGGTGTCGGGTTGTGCGGCCAACTGATCCATCACCGCTGCGCAGCTGCTGCTGGATGCGTCATCAACCAGCACGCAGGGCAGGCCGGCCGCATGCAGCGCGGCGACCACCACGGGCAGTGCGTGTTCGTGGTTGTAGACCGGGATTACCGCGCAGGGCTTATGCACTGGCCGCCCCCAACAAAATCCGCCCGGAGGAGCAGGCGGCTTCGCCGTTACGGAAAGCGAAGTACAGCTTGCCGCGCTCCGCGTCGAAACGCAGGTTCAGCTGCAGCTGATCGCCGGGGCGCACCAGTTGCTGGAACTTCAACACTTCCATTCCGCTAAAGCGCGGCGGCAGGTCCGTGATCAACTGCCGCGCCAGTTGCTGCGCCCAGTCGATCTGCACCACCCCGGGCAGCACCGGTGTCTGTGGGAAGTGGCCGGTAAAGTGGGCCAGGTCCAGCGGCACCACCAGCTCCAGCTGCCATTCGCCGTCCTGCTCGACAGCCGAGAGTGGCACCACCTGGGTTGGGCGCGGCTCGCTCAATACTGCTTCCACTGTGGCTTGCGCCAGTTTGCCCTGGCTGTTGTAGGGCAGCTGGGCGAGCAGGCGCCAGCGCCGGGGCAGGGCGATGGCTTCGCAATGACTGGCGAGATGGCGGCGCAGGGTTTCGGTGACGGTCTTGCGGCCCTGGTTGCGCAGTGCGTGCAAGCCGGCCGGGCTTAACGCCACCAGCGCGCCGAGGTAGGCGCGGCCTTCCTGCACCACGCCGAGGCGCGCATCGCTGAGCCATTCGTGGCTGCTCAGCGCCTGTTCGAGCATGGGCAGGGAAATACGTTTTTCTTCCAGTTTGATAATCCGGTCCAGGCGGCCGCGCAGGACAAAACGGCCATTGGCCTGCAGTTCCACTGCATCGGCGGTCTGCTCACGATGGCCAGCCGGCAGATACGGCGAGGTCAGGTGCAGCGCACCTTCGGCGTTTTGTCCCAATTCGATGCCGGTAAACGGCGTCCACAGCTCACCACCCTGACGCCAGGCGATGCCGCCGGTTTCCGAGCTGCCGTAGATTTCCGTGGGCCATTGGCCAAGCAGCATGTGCAATTCGGTGGCGGTTTCGCCTGGCAGCGCGCCGCCGGAGGAAAATACCTGGCGCACCTGGCGCAGTGCATTCCAGTCAAGGTTGTCGCCCATGCGTTTCAATAGCGCGGGGCTGGCCACCCAGGCGAAAGCAGTGCCGGTTGCCAGGCTTTCGCGCTGCAAATCTTCGGGGAACGGCTGGGCGCGGCGCAGGAATGGGCGGCCGGCGCAGAGTGGCCAGAGCACGCGAAACAGCAGGCCGTAGATATGCTGAGTGGCGACGCTGCCGAGGATGGTCGCGTCGCCCAGTTGCGCGCCCCACAGCTGCTCCAGGGCGGTGACTTCATTGGCCAGTTGGCGCAGGGATTTGTCGATCAGCTTGGCTTCGCCGCTGGAGCCGGAAGTGCACAGGGTCAGCTGGCACTGGTCGATATTCAGCGCAGCCGGCGGCAATGCGGCACTTTCGTGATTCAGCAGCTCATCCAGGTTGTCCAGCCACAGGTCACACTGCGCACTCAGACGCTGGCGGGTCTGTGGCTGGGCATCGGCTGGCAGCAGCACGGCAATCCCGGCGCGCCAGGCTGCCAGCAGGGCGATGGCCAGCTCAGCGGCATCGTCGAGGTACAGTGCCAGGCGCTTTACGCCAAGGTTTTGCAGTTGCGCTGCCAGTTGCAGGGCGTGCTGGCGCAGCTGGGGCTGATCCAGGTCTGCGGTTACTGCGCGGCCTGGGTGGGCGTCGAGCAGCAGATGCTCGAGGGGCAGCCAGTTCATTCATGTCTCCTTACGTGCTGGCGTACCAGCCACTCACCGGCAAACAGCAGGCCCATCAGGCCGTAGGCAATCAGCCCGGTATACAGCGTCCACCAGCTCAGCGGCGCCCAGAAATTCAGCGCCACCACCACCAGGCCGTTGGCCAGGAAGAACCAGGCCCAGACTGCTGTGACAGTGCGCGTGTAGCGGATCGCCACTTCCGGCAGCTGCGGCTCGCTCAGGCGGGCCAGGCGCTCGATCAGCGGTGGGCCGAATTTCAGGCTGAGGCCGAACAGCGCCAGCAGCAGGCCGTTGAGCAGCACCGGATACCAGCGCAGCAGTGCCGGCTCACCTGCCAGACCCAGCAACAGGCAGAACCCCAAGGCTACGGCGGTCATCCAGCGGTTGCCCGGCTTGCCCCATTGGCTCAGCGCACGCACCAGCCACAGACCGCCAAGCACGGCGGCAAACAGGCGTGGCGACAGATGCTCCATGCCGTAGTACACGGCAAAGGGATAGAGCAGCCCGGCCAGCAGCAGGAGCAGGCCAAATAGGCGACTCATTATTCGCTGGCTGGGGCGTTGACCAGCTGCAGCACCGCCTCGACCACGTCACCGACGGTGCGCACAGCCTTGAACTCCTCGGCAGCGAGCTTTTTACCGGTCTGGCGTTTGATGTGGTCGATCAGGTCAACGGCGTCAATGCTATCGATCTCAAGGTCCTGATAGAGGTTGGCCTCGGGCGTAATACGTTCGGCGTCCAACTCGAACAGCTCGACCAGCGCGTCGCGCAGGGTGTCGAAAATCTCTTCACGGGTTTGCATCGGCGGCTTCCTCAGGCGGTCTGTTGCGATGACACGAATGCCGCCAGGCTGGCTACGTTGGCAAAGTGCTTGCGGGTGTCTTTGGCTTCGGCGTCGATCTTGATGCCGAAACGTTTCTGGATAGCCAGGCCGAGCTCCAGGGCGTCTACCGAGTCCAGGCCCAGGCCTTCACCGAACAGGGTCAGGTCGGCGGCGATGTCTTCGGCAGCCATGTCTTCCAGGCCCAGGGCGTCGATGATCAGGTTTTTAATTTCCAGCTGTAAATCGCTCATCTTTGGCGAGCTCCTTCATAAAGTGTTGGTGCAGAAAATCGTTGAGTTTGCGTGAGGCTATCGGCGGTGGCCCCATGGCATTGAACTGGTTTGGGTCAATATCCTCGCCTACGCGCAGGCGAATGTGAAAACGGCGCGACGGAATGCTGTACCAGGGCTCGGCCTTGGTCAGGGTGGTGGGGCTGACGCTGATTACCACCGGCGTAACGATGCGTGCGCCACGCAGGGCAATGGCTGCTGCGCCGCGGTGAAACTCCGGGCTGTGCCCCGGCGTGGTGCGCGTGCCTTCGGGGAACACGATCAGGGTCTGGCCGCTTTGCAGCGCGCCGGCGGCCTCGTCGAGCATGTCCATGCTGCCGCTGTTGCTGATATAGCCGGCGGCGCGGATCGGCCCGCGCATGCTCGGGTTATCCCACAGGCTCTGTTTGACCACGCAGTTGGCGTCGCGAATAAAGGCGATCAGCACCACCACGTCGATCAGTGACGGGTGGTTGGCGATGACCATCTGCCCAGGCTGGCCGAGGCGTTCGATGCCTTCGACCTCGTAGGTCAGCACGCCGCTGCGGTACATAAAGCGTACAAACAGGTAGAAGGTCTTGCTTACCACCGCGCGGGCGCGGGTGCGCCGACTCAAGGCATCACCCGGCAGCAGGGCCAGCAGCGGGAAGATCAGCACGCGCAGCAGCACCCCGCCAATGCCGAACAGGCTGAAACTCAGGGCTGTGGCAATCAGCCGCCAGAGATAGGGCGCGCTGTAACGGCTCAGGCCTTGTTGCGTGACCAAGTCCATTGTCGGCTCTTCCAGTGGTGCTGCAGGGTCGGCTGGTCGCTGCACAGGGCGCGGACCAGGTTGAGGGCGTGGGGCCATTCGCTGACGGCGCCGTTGGCGCGGCTCAGTTGCAGCTGCCAGTCATCACCCGGCGTCAGCAGCAGGCCAACGGCATAGGGAAACGGCACGTCGTCGATAAAAGGCGCGTAAAGCGCGGGCGGGGTTTCTTCGGCAATCACCAGCAACACTGCCGGAGCGCCGTCGTGGAGCATGCCGCAGGCTTCCAGTATGGCGTTTTCCAGGCCATCGCCGGCGCCGGCAATGGCCGTCATTTCGCTGTGATCGCCGCGCTGGATCGACCACAGACCGATGATCGCGTTATGCACCGAGAGGCTGAACTGGGTCGGCGACAGCGGCTCACCATGCGCCAGGTCGGTGAGAATGGTCAGGGTACGCGGGGTTTCGCCATGCCGACTGGCGAACACCATGGGCAATTGCGGGTGCGCTTCGGCCAGTGGCCAGGCGACGTGAAAGGCCATCCGCGCCAGGCGGCTCAGGCGCCGGCGCTGCATGGCCGGTAGGGCGCTGACATCCGGCTGTTGGCCAGTATCGACCAGGCGCAACGGTGCCTGATGCCAGGCGCACCAGTCAGCCGTGCTGTCCAGGCCAGGGGCCCAGGCACGCCATTGTTCGATCCTGAAATGTGTCACGCGGTGGGCGTCCATGTCGGCTACGGCCAGCCGCAACCAGCGGATGGCTTGGCAGCAGGTGTGGCGAAGTGCTGGCATTATCCAGACCGTACGGGCCGTGCGCAAATCTATGGCCTGTTGTTCTGACCGGAGGCGGCGCGGTTTTGCCGAAAATCTCGCCCTTGTCACGTAGTTTGCATAGAATCCGAGACCATTTCGGGGTTTATGCGGGATTCAGGGGGTATTTCATGCGGCGCGTGATCTTCAATCAGAAGGGCGGTGTGGGTAAGTCCAGTATTGCCTGCAACCTTGCCGCGGTCAGCGCTTCCCAGGGCTATCGCACGCTGCTGATCGACCTGGACGCCCAGGCCAATTCGACCCATTACCTCACTGGCCTGACCGGTGAAGATATTCCCATGGGCATTGCCGAGTTCTTCAAGGGCACGTTGTCATCGGCACCGTTCGGCAAGAAAGGCAGCGTGGATATCTACGAGACGCCGTTCGACAACCTGCATGTGGTCACCGCCACCGCCGAGCTGGCCGATCTGCAACCTAAGTTGGAGCAGAAGCACAAGATCAACAAGCTGCGCAAACTGCTCGAAGAGCTCAGCGAAGACTACGAGCGCATCTACCTCGACACCCCACCTGCGCTGAATTTCTACACTGTCTCCGCGTTGATCGCCGCCGACCGCGTGCTGATCCCGTTCGACTGCGACAGCTTCTCGCGCCAGGCGCTGTACGGCTTGCTGCGCGAAATCGAAGAACTCAAGGAAGACCACAACGAAGGCCTGGAGGTTGAGGGCATTGTGGTCAATCAGTTTCAGCCGCGTGCCAGCCTGCCGCAGCAGCTGCTCGATGAGCTGATTGCCGAGGGCCTGCCGGTGCTGCCGGTCAATCTGATGAGTTCGGTGAAGATGCGTGAGTCGCACCAGGCCTGCACGCCGCTGATCCATCTGGACCGCAACCACAAGTTGACCCAGCAGTTTGTCGAGCTGCATGACCTGCTTAACAGCGCTGATTGAGTTGAGTCTGGATAACAAAAAAGCTGCCTAGGCAGCTTTTTTGTTGGACGTAGAAAACCTATCTGACGACGTAAATGTCGCAAGGCGCCTTGTGCAGGAAGTGCTGCGCCAGGCTGCCAAGCAATGCTTGCGACAGTGCGCTGCGGCCGTGGCTGCCGAGTACCAGCAGTTCGGTGTTGGTGCTTTTCAGGCGTGCTTGCAGGCAGCGCAGGATGCCGCCTTGTTCCACCGAATGGGTCAAGGTCGGGCCATTCTCCGGCAGGTTCTGCGCTTCATCTTCCAGTAACTGGTTGATCAGGGCTTTTTGCGTGGCCAGTTGCGCCTCGACCTGCTTGGGCGTGCCCTTGTCTGGCTCGAAGACGTGCAGGGCGTGCAGTTCGGCTGTTTCCGGCAGCAGGCGGTAGGCCTGGCCGAGGGCGCTGCAGGCGCAGAGCGAGAAGTCGATGGCCGCCAGTGCGCGCTGGTATGGCTTGAAATCGTTACGCGCCACCAGCAGCAGTGGCACCGGACAGTTGCGCGCTATGCGGTCGAGGCTGGTGCCGGAGAAAAAATCGTGGCGCTGGTGATGGCCACCGAGTACCAGCAGGTCGCAACCCAGCTCATTAAGCTGTTGCAGCACCACTTCCGAGGGCTTGATGCCGGTGCGGATCAGCAGCTGACTGCCAGCCGGGGCGTATTGGGTCAGGCTGCGGTCCAGCGCCTGCTTGGCCTGCTCATGCTCCTGGCTGCTTTTGCTCGGGTCGAGCACATGCAGGATGGTCAGTTTGGCGTTGAATTGCTTGGCCAGCTGGGTGGCGCGGCACAGCGCCATGTCGGCAGTGTCGCGCAGGTCGTGGGCAATAAGGATGTGACTGGGCATGGTCGGCGTTCTCCTGCCGATGCATGTCGGCACATTTATTGTGACCTCGAGTCATAGCTGGACTTTTGACCTAGGGCAAGGTCAGGTGTCAGCGTGCGCGTAATTGATACAGGCCGCGACTCTCGGCCACTACTTCACCACTCTCATCGGTCAGCTGCAACTGTAAAACATACTCGGCTTTGCCGAGTTCTGTTGCCTGCTTTTGCAGCTGCTGGATTTCTTCCGCTGCAAGGTGCGCCTCCACCCAGATATCACCGCTGGCGGGGCGACGAAAGCGCAGGTTCATTTCCTTGACGATGGGGTAAAAGCGCTGCGCATCGAAGCTGGTAAGAAACAGCGCACCGCCGGGAATTTCCGCCAGAGTGAACAGCGCACCGGCATACATGCTGCCGATATGGTTCTGGTTACCTGCCAGCGGCATACGCAGACGTATGTGGCCAGCTTCCAGCACTTCGGCCTTGAGCCCGCTGCGCTGGACAAAGGCGATCTGTTCTTCGGTGAGCTGGCGTACCAGTTCGATAGGCATCGTCATGCTTGGCTCCACACGTCTTGTTGTGCAGCCAGCCTAAAGGTTGGTCGTGAGCGCAGTAATGACCGCAATGCCCATGCGTAATTGACCGATTCGCTCAAATGCCCTGCTGGCGCAACCAGCCAAGCAGTTGCGGCAGGGGCAGCGCACCACTCTGCCGGGCGACTTCTACACCGCCCTTAAGCAGGATCAGCGTCGGGATCGAGCGAATGCCCATTTCTGCCGACAACTGCGGGTTGGCTTCGCTGTCCAGCTTGGCCAGGCGGCAGTGGCCTTGTAGCTGCGCGGCGGCCTGCTCATAAATGGGGGCAAAGCTGCGGCACGGGCCGCACCAGCTGGCCCAGACATCAATCAGCAGCGGCAGGTCGCCCTTGTTCTGCGCATCGAAGCTGGCCTGGGTCAGTTCGAAGGGTGTGCTGGGCAACACCTCCGATTTGCAACGGCCACAGTGCGGCGCATCGCTCAGGCGCTCGGCGGGAATGCGATTAAGGCCATTGCACTGTGGGCAGGGGATCAGCAGGGGATTGGACATGGGCGACTCCAGAGGCGGTTATCCCTTATCTGGAGTCGCTTGCGTGGATATCAAGGGCGATCAGCCCGCTGCGGCATCCAGCGCCTGGGCCAGGTCGGCGAGGATATCGTCGCTGTGCTCGATGCCGATCGACAGGCGCACCATGTCGCGCGGCACGCCGGCGCGCTCCAGTTCTTCGTCATTCAGCTGGCGGTGAGTGGTCGAGGCCGGGTGGCAGGCCAGGGATTTGGCATCGCCGATATTCACCAAACGAACCACTAACTGCAGCGCATCGATAAAGCGCGCGCCGGCTTCCTGACCGCCCTTGATGCCAAAGGACAGGATCGAGGCCGGTGTGCCGCCGCAGAAACGCTGCGCCAGGGCATGCTCGGGGTGATCGGGCAGGCCGGCGTATTTCACCCAGGCCACTTGCGGGTGATTCTGCAGGTAATGGGCGACCTTCAGCGCGTTCTCGCAGTGGCGCTCCATGCGCAGGGCCAGGGTTTCCAGGCCTTGCAGGATGAGGAAGGCATTGAACGGCGACAGCGCCGCGCCGGTGTTGCGCAGTGGCACCACGCGGCAGCGGCCGATAAAGGCGGCCGGGCCGAAGGCCTCGGTATAGGTCACGCCGTGGTAGGACGGGTCGGGCGTGTTGAGCAATGGGAAGCGCGCTTTATTGTCAGCCCAGGGGAATTTGCCGGAGTCGACCACAATGCCGCCGATGCTGGTGCCGTGGCCTCCGATGTACTTGGTCAGCGAGTGCACGACGATGTCTGCGCCATGCTCGAACGGGCGGCAGAGAACCGGTGTGGCCACCGTGTTGTCGACGATCAGCGGCACGCCATGGCGGTGCGCGGCTGCAGCCAGGGCCGCGAGGTCGACGATATTGCCGGCCGGGTTGCCGATGGATTCGCAGAACACCGCTTTGGTTTTATCGTCGATCAGCGCTTCCAGGGCGGCGATGTCGTCGTGGGCGGCGAAGCGGGTCTGGATGCCGAAGCGCGGCAGAGTGTGCGCCAGCAGGTTGTAGGTGCCGCCGTAGAGCTTGGCCACCGAGACGATGTTGTCACCGGCTTCGGCCACGGTCTGGATCGCGTAGGTGATCGCCGCCATGCCCGAGGCCACGGCCAGTGCGCCGACGCCACCTTCAAGCGCCGCCACGCGCTCTTCGAGCACGGCGTTGGTCGGGTTCATGATCCGTGAATAGATATTGCCGGCGACCTTCAGGTCAAACAGGTCGGCACCGTGCTGGGTGTCGTCGAAGGCAAAGGAGCTGGTCTGGTAGATCGGGACGGCCACCGCCTTGGTGGTCGGGTCGGGGCTGTAGCCGGCGTGGATGGCCAGGGTTTCCAATTTCATGCGCGCGTTCCTTCAGGGCAGATTGAAGGTTGGCAGCATGGAGAAATCAGCAAGGCCCGGTCAATGTGCTAGCGCAATGAAACGGGCCTTGGGTTAGATCGATATCTTCGCCGCTTATGCCGCTACACCGGCACCAGCGGCCAGAACCAGGGAATCACGAAGCTGGCCACGATCCACAGCAGCAGGTTGAGTGGAATGCCGACCTTCATAAAGTCGGTAAAGCGATAACCGCCGGCGTTGTAGACGAAGGTGTTGGTCTGATAGCCGATGGGCGTGGCGAAGCTGGCGCTGGCGGCGAACATCACCGCGACCACAAAGGCGCGCGGGTCGACGCCCAGGTGCTGAGCCATGCCGATGGCAATCGGCGTGACCAGTACCGCCACCGCGTTGTTCGACAGCACTTCGGTGAGGATCGAGGTGAACAGGTAGATAAACGACAGCATCAGCAGCGGGCCGGCCCAGGGCATCAGGCCCATGACATTGCTGACCATCAGGCTGACCAGGCCGACCTTGTCCATGGCGATGCTGATGGCCAGCATGCCGAAGATCAGGCTGAGGATCTTCCAATCTACCGCCTTGTAGGCGTCTTCCACATCCAGGCAGCGGGTCGCCAGTACGGTCACCGCGCCGATGATCGCCAGGCCTTCGATGGGCATTACGCCGAAGGCGGCCAGCAGCATCACGGCCAGGGTAGCGATGATCGCAATCGGTGCCTTGTCGCGGCGGAACGCGCGTTCCTGTACGGCGTTGAGGCTGATCAGCTCGCCGTTGTCGGCGAAACGCTTGATTTGCGTCGGCGTGCCTTCCACCAGCATCACGTCGCCGAACTGCAGTTCGAAGTCATCCAGGTTGCCCTGGATGTTCTCATCCTGGCGGTGCACGGCAAGCACGGCGATGCCATAGCGCGCGGTGAGGTCGAGGTCGCGCATCGGCCGGTGGCTGTAGCGCGAGTTACGCCCGACGATGGCCTCGGCGAGGATCACGTCATGGCTGCTGATGGTTTCAAACGCATCGCTGCGGTTGAAGATCAGGTGGCCACTTTCGCGCAGCTCCACTACATCCTTGACCTGACCGTGCAGCACCAGTTGGTCGCCCGCCACCAGCAGGGTGTCATGGGCCGGCTCGGTGAGCTCCTGCTCGTCGCGGAAGATCTTAAGCACCTGCAAGCCGCTGCCGCCATTGAGGTTGGCTTCGTGCAGGGATTTGCCGATTACTGGTGAGTTCTGTGGCACCAGCAGCTCGGTCATAAAGGTGCGGTCGAGGTTAGGGCGCAGCTGCTTGGACAGGGTCTCGCGTTCGGGCAGCAGGTGGCGACCTATGGTCAGCAGATAGAGCATGCCCACCGTTGCCAGGATCAGCCCGGCACCGGTGATCTCAAACATGCCAAAGGGCTCAAGGCCCGCCTTGCGTGCCACGCCGTCGACCAGAATATTGGTCGAGGTACCGATCATGGTCAGGGTGCCGCCAAGGATGGTGGCGTAGGACAGCGGGATCAGCAGTTTCGACGGTAGGGTGCCGGCGCGCCGCGCCAGGGAAATTGCCACTGGCGTGAGAATGGCCACCACCGGTGTGTTGTTGAGGAACGCCGAGATCACCAGCGCGGTGATGGTCAAGCCGGTGAGCACGCGAATCGGGCTGGTACCGACCAGATTCCCCAGCCAGTTGCCGAGAGCGTCGATGCAGCCGGTGCGTTCCAGTGCGGCCGAGAGCACGAACATGCAGGCAATGGTCACGGGCGCCGAGTTGCTCAGCACGCTGAGCACTTCCGCAGGCGTCAGCAACTGAGTGATCAGCAGCGCCGCCACGGCGATGGCCGCAACAATGTCCGGGCTCCACTTCTCGCGCACAAAGGCGTACAGCACCCAGATCAGCAGGGCGCCGACAAACAGCAGGGGCAGAGGAAGAGAGTCCCAGAACATGAACATCCTTAGCGTAAGCGGACGAGTCTCGTGTGAGGTATCGGGTGCGCGATGCAGACGTGGCAGTCACGCAAGGCGGAGAAGATAAGGGTTGCTGCTTAGAGAGTCTAAGAATGTTTGGAAAGGTTTATATGCCTTTTCGATTTAATAGATAAGGCTGTACCGGCCGCTCTACCGCGCACTGTGCCTGTGCGTTGGCTCGGCCGCGGATTAGGCTCAAGGCTTTCGTTAACGGGAGGGCATATGCGTCAGTTAGGCATTCTGGGTGGCATGAGTTGGGAGTCGACGGCCAGCTATTACCGCTTGCTCAACCAGGGCGTGCGCGAACGCCTCGGCGGTTTGCATTCGGCGCCCTTGCTGCTGCATTCGCTGGATTTTTCCGAAATCGCCGAACTGCAGCGGCGTGGCGATTGGCAGGCCGCTGGGCAGGTGCTGGCGCTGGCGGCTCAGGGGCTTGAGCGAGCAGGGGCAACGGCCCTGTTACTGGCCACCAACACCATGCACAAGGTTGCGCCGGCCATTGAAGCGGCGGTGCAGATACCGCTGCTGCATATCGGTGATGCGGTGGGTCAGGCCCTGCAGCGCCAGGGTGTGCGCCGCGCGGCCTTGCTCGGCACGCGCTTTACCATGCAGGAGGCGTTCTACCGCCAGCGTCTGGCCGAGCGCTTCGCGATTGAGGTGATCACTCCAGACGCGGCGCAGATGGCGGAAATTGATCGGGTGATCTTTGCCGAGCTGTGCCAGGGTCAGTTTCTGCCGCAGGCCCGGGACTTCTATCTGGACTGTTTGCGCACGCTGCAGGGGCAGGGTGCCGAGGTGGCCATCCTGGGTTGCACCGAGATCGGTTTGCTGCTCGATGGCCTGGGCGCACCGTTGCCGCTGCTCGACAGCACCGAGCTGCATGTGGCCATGGGGCTGGAATGGATGTTGGGTGGTGTGTAGGTTGGGTTGAGCTTGCGAAGCCGGTCGCGGTCCGGCCCAACAGGGAGCGCGTAGCGCTGCGCCCGGCTATCGTTGGGCTTCGTCGCAGGCTCCTCAACCCAACCTACGACGAACACCAGATACGGCAGTCCGTAGGGTGGATGGCGCTTTATCCATCCACCGCGGCAGTTGGTGGATGAAAAAGGCGTCATCCACTCTGTGGCTCTATTCAGGACGAACAGCTGATCTCCAGATGCTTGCCCCATTCCGGCGGACGCTGGGCGTAGCGTTCGAAGCCGGGCTGCTCGTCGAAGGGTTGCGACAGTACCTGATGCAGTTCGCGCACCGGGGCGTAGTCGCCCTGCTCGGCGGCTTCGATCACCTGCTGGGCCAGGTAGTTGCGCAAAATGTACTTGGGGTTGGCCGCATGCATGCGCCTGCGCCGTTGCCCCGTATCGTCGCCATCGCGCGCGGTGCGCGCCAGGTAGTCAGCGGCCCAGGCGTCGAAACCGGCCAGGTCGGTAAAGTCGTCGCGCAGGCGCGCCACGGCTTGCGCTGCCGGGCTGTCGCCGAGCTCGCGGAAGAACAAGGTGTAATCCACTGCGCTGCTCTGCATCAGTTGCAGCAGGCGCTGCACCAGGGCTTGGTCGCCGTCATCGGCACTGAGCAGGCCCAGGCGTTTGCGCATCAGATCGAGGTAATGCGCCTGGTACAACGGCAGGAACAGACCGAGCGTCTCACGCAGCGCGTCGACATCGACCAGCGGTACCAGGGCCTGGCCGAGGGCGGCGAGGTTCCACTGGGCAATCGGCACTTGATTACTGAACGAGTAACGACCGCTGTCATCGGAGTGGTTGCAGATGTGCTGGGCATCGAAATCATCGAGAAAGGCGTAGGGGCCGTAATCGAAGGTGATGCCGAGGATCGACATGTTGTCGGTGTTCATCACTCCGTGACAGAAACCGTAGGCCTGCCAGTAGGCGATCATCGCGGCGTTACGCTCGATGACTTCGCGGAACATGGCCAGGTACGGCTGTTCCTGCTGCAAACAGTCGGCGTAGTGGCAGTGCAGCACATGCTCGGCCAGCTGTTTGAGCTGCTCATGCTGCTGGGTGTAATAGAAGTATTCGAAGTGGCCGAAGCGGATATGGCTGGGTGCCAGGCGCAGCACCATCGCCGCAGTTTCCTGCTTTTCGCGCCACACTGGAGTGCTGGAACCGGTCACGCACAGCGCCCGCGAGCTGGGGATGCCGAGGGCGTGCAGGTGCTCACTGGCGAGAAACTCGCGGATCGATGAACGCAGCACGGCGCGGCCGTCGCCCATGCGCGAGTAGGGCGTTTGTCCGGCGCCTTTGAGGTGCAGATCCCAGTACTCGCCGGCGTCGTTGATCACTTCACCCAGCAGCAGGCCACGGCCATCGCCCAGGCGCGGGTTGTAGCCGCCGAATTGATGCCCGGAGTAGACCATGGCGCGGGGCTCGGCGGTGCTCCATAGCTTGTGCCCGGCAAAGATCTGCGCGAACACCTCGCTGTCGGCTTCGCTCGGCTCCAGATCAAGCAGGGCCATGGCGGCCGGGCTGGCAACGACCAGACGCGGCTCGGCAATCGGCTCGGGCAGCACGTGGGTGGAAAAGGCATCGCCGAGGCGGGCAAAACGGTTGTCGAACTGCAGCTCGATAAGCGGCTTCACGGTCAGGCTCCAGCCGGGCGCATGCGGCCCGGCAGTGATGAGGTGGCAGCCCGTGTTGGCGGGCCTGGCGGCAAGCTACTGCGGGTCGATTGCAGGTCTCGGTGGTGGTACTTGTCCCTGCTGCGCATCGGCTGCCGCCGTGGCGGCCACCACTTGTCCAGTGGAGAGGTTGAGTTCCTGGCCGTGCAGGTTCTTGATCATCACCTCGACCTGGTTGAAGGCCATTTCTACGTTGTGCTCACGGAAGCTCAGGGCGATACGCGTGAGGATTTCGTCGGTGGCGGCGTTGCGGTCACCCAGCTCGCGTACATGGAAGCGCAGCTCGTAGTCGAAGGTGCTGGCGCTGATGGTCAGGAAGAACAGCAGCGGTGCCGGGTCGCGCAGTACCCGCGGGTTTTCCTCGGCGGCCTGCATCATCAGCTTGCGTGCCAGGGCTAGGTCGCTTTCGTAGGCCAGGCCGATCTTCACGATGACCCGGGTGATGGTGTCGTTGAGCGACCAGTTGATCAACTGGTCGGTGACGAAGGTCTTGTTCGGCACGATGATTTCTTTGCGGTCGAAATCGGTGATGGTGGTGGCGCGAATGCGGATCTTGCTCACGGTGCCGGACAGGTTACCGATGGTCACCACGTCGCCGATACGCACCGGACGCTCGAACAGGATGATCAGGCCGGAGATAAAGTTGGCGAAGATCTCCTGCAGGCCAAAACCCAAGCCCACCGACAGGGCAGCGACCAGCCACTGCAACTTGTCCCAGCTGACGCCAAGGGTCGACAGGGTGGCGACAAAACCGATGGCGACGATCAGGTAGGACAGCAGGGTGGTGGTGGCGTAGGCGCTGCCCTGGGCCAGCTTCAATCGTGACAGCACCAGCACTTCAAGCAGGCCGGGGAGGTTGCGCCCCAGTGCGATGGTGATGCCGACGATGATCAGGGCGCCAAGCACATCACTGAGGCTGATCGGTACCAGGGTGACGGCATCGCCGCTGCCACTGCTGTATTGGTAGAGGGCGATATTGTCGAGGTAGGCAAACACCGAGATCAGGTCTGCCCAGACCCAGTACAGACCCGCGATAAAGGTGCCGAGCAGGGCCAGGCGAATCAGGCGCAGCGACTGCTGGTTGACCTGTTCGATATCCAGGGTGGGCTCCTCGACCACGGTTTCCGTGCCTTCACCGCTTTCCTTGCTCTGTGCCTGGCGTTTGGCCGTGGCGCGCTGATAGGCCAGGCGCCGCGCTGCCACGCCCAGGCCACGGACGAAGGTGGCTTCGATGACCAGCCAGATCACCAGCAGGTACAGGGTGTTGATCAGGCGGTCGCTGAGTTTCAGTGCGGTGTAGTAGTAGCCGAGGCCGACCGCGATGATCAGCGCCAATGGCAGCAGGCTCAGGGCTGTGCCGATCAGCATGCGGAAAGCCGAGGCGTGTGCGCGGGCCGGGCCGGTGAGCAGCAGCTTGTGCAGCAGCCAGACCATCAATGCATAACAGGTCAGCACCACGGTCAGGCCGATCACGTCATCGCCCAGACCGGCGGGTTGGTGCTTGGCCACCGTGACCACGGCGACCATGGCCATTACCACCAGGCCCAGACGGCGTACCTGGCGATGCAGGAAGGCCACCTGTGAGCGGCCCCAGCGGAAGTGCAGCTCGGCTACGCCGCCATCGGCGAGGATGCGGTACAGGGTGTAGAACACCAGCCAGGCCTGGGCCATCTGGAACAGCGCCTCACCCAGGTTGGCGTTCTGTCCGCGGGCATCCATTTGCAGGGCAAAGCCGCACAGCGCCAGGAACAGCGTACCGGGCAGCGCCAGCAAGACGTTGAGCATGATCGCCATCGGCGTGTGCAACTGGCTGTCGCGTTTGAAGTGGCCGATGTCCTGATGCAGCTCGGCGAGCTTGCGGTACAGGTAGCTGCGACGCCACAGCAGTAGCGCAATCAGCAACAGCAGGGGCAGGAACAGCAGCGGCCGCTCGGTCAGGCCTGCACCCAGCTGGCGCAGGTTGGCGCCCCAGGGCAGTTCGGCAACCTGCCGTTCGAGCAGGCGCGGCACAGACTTGATCCACTCCAGATCCAGCGGCTTGTTGCTGGGGATCCAGAACATCTGCTCATCGAGGGTGGCACGCAGGGTTTCGGCGGTGGTTTTCAGCTGCTTCTGATTCAGCTGCAGTGTAATCGACTCGTTGAGCAGGGCGTTCAGCTCACGGTTAAGGCGGTCAATCAGCTCGCGGCGGGTGTCGGTGAGCGCAAGCAGGTCGGTGCGCAGGGCCTGGCTGTTGGGCTCATTGGCCTGGGCACTGAGCAAGTTGTCGACATACACGCTGGGGTTGTTGATGGCTTCGCGCTGCTGGTTAAGCTCGAACTGGTACAGGCGCAGGTCGGCGATCTGGTTGGGCAGGGTGCTGTCGATCTTCAATATCGGCAGGGCTTGCTGCTGCTTATAGAGGATGCGCGAGAGCAGCAGGCTGCCTTGCAGCACGCTGATCTGTTCTTCCAGGGCCTGATCGCTCTGGCTCAGGCTGTCGAGTTGCTGTTTGGTCTGCAGATTCAGGCGGGTCAGCTCATTGAGCCGGTCGGTGGCGCGCAGCAGGTAGTCGGAGAGCTTCAGGTTGATTGCGCTTTCCTGTGCCAGCAGGCTGTCGGTGCCGGCTTTTTCGACCTCACGGGACTGTTCGGCAAGGGTCTGCTCAGAAAGGTCGCGGCGCTTTTCATTGATCAGGTTCTGCAGGGCGAGCAGTTCCTGTTCAAGGCGTTTGATGCGCTCTTCCAGCAGGCTGCGGCGGCTGTTACCGAGATCCTGCAGCAGGCTGTTGCCGGCCAGTTCCTGGCGGCGCAGCTGGGTTTGTGCATCGAGCTTGGCCAGTTCGGCATTCAGCTGATTACGCCGCTCATTGCTCAGCGGTTTGCTGGCATCGCGGCCGCTTTTCAGGATGCTGTTGATTTCCTGGCTGCGGGTCTGGTTGCCGCTGATTTCTGCCTGGGCGCGTTCCGGGCGAGTCTGCGCGGTGATTACCAGGCTGTTGGCCTCGATGATCTGTTTCTGCCACTCGCTGAGTTGTGCGTTGCGATCGGCGAGTAGTTGTTCAAGCTGCGGCAGTGTGCTTTTGCCGTAGCGCAGATTGACCTGGGTGGGCGTGCTGTTTTTCAGTCGCTGGTAATCGCGCTGCGCCTCACCAATCAGGCGTGGGGCTTGCTGCAGCTGTTTCTCAAGGTCGACACGGCGCTGCTCGCTGTCGGCTTTTTCATTCAGCAGCGCCAGGGTTTTCTCCAGGGTCTGCTTGATGGCCAGCTGCTCGGCTTCCGGCAGCTTGCGGTCGGCCAGGTTGTCCAGGCTGCTTTGTACGTCAGCCCGGCTCGGTGGCTCGGCGGCCTGTAGCAGCGGGGCGCTCAGGCACAGCCCGAGCAGTGCGACGGCAAGATAGGTGCGAAGAGAGGGCATAGTGACGATCGTTGGCTCGAAAAGAGGCTGAGTTTAACAGGCGCCTGGTTAAGCGCCTGTGCCGCGTATAACGGCTTTTGGGCGCTAGATTACGCTCTTGTGCTGGGCTTTTTTAAGCCAATAGCGCTGACGCGTAACCCGGCGCTTAAAGGAAGAGCCCAGGGCCTGGGCGACTGCCTTCGGGGAATCTGACGCCGACCTTGCGGATCTTGTTCCCTTCCATGGCGGCCACGGTCCAGGTCAGGCCTTGCCATTCCACCTGGTCGCCGATAACCGGCGAGCCGCCAATCTTGTGGGCGATAAAGCGGCCCAGATGCAGCTGACCTTCGGCGCCTTCCAGTTGCAGGCCGTAGAGTGCGGCGATGGCGGCCAGTTCGGCATCGCCTTCGAGTACGAAGTCACCAAAGAAACGCAGGTCCTGGCCGCGCGTTGGCGCCTGGCTGAACAGTTTGCCGAGGGCGGGCAGGTCGTGTTCATGGCCAACCACGCAGAGCAGGTCGCCGGCATCCAGAGTCGTGCTGCCGGAGGGGTGCAGCAGCTCCTTGCCGCGGAACAGCGCGGCAATGCGCGTGCCTTCGGGCATTTTCAGCTCGCGCAAAGGCGCGCCGATGCACCATTTTTCCGCTCCGAGGCGGTAGATAAACAGCTCCCACTGGCTGGTCGGGTGCACGTCCAGGCCGGCACGTGACACTGGTGCCGGCTCCGGCGGCACGGTCACACGCAACAACTTGGCGGCAAACGGCAGGCTGGTGCCCTGCAGCAACAGCGAAACCAGCACGATAAAGAACGCCACGTTGAAGAACAGCTGGGCATTCGGCAGGCCGGCCATTAGCGGGAACACCGCGAGAATGATCGGCACCGCGCCACGCAGTCCCACCCAGGCGATAAAGGCGCGCTCGCGGTCATGGAAGGCACGGAATGGCAACAGGCCGAGGAAGATCGACAGCGGCCGGGCGAACAGGATCATCCACAGCGCCAGGCCCAGGGCTGGCAAGGCAATCGGCAGCAGCTCGTGCGGGGTGACCAGCAGACCGAGGACCAGGAACATGCCGATCTGCGCCAGCCAGGTCAGACCGTCGAGCATGTGCAGGATGCCGTGGCGCGAGCGAATCGGCCGGTTGCCCAGCAGCAGGCCGCACAGGTAGATCGACAGAATGCCGCTGCCGCCGACGGCCGTGGTGATGGCGAAGATGATCAGGCCGCCGCTGACCACCAGCAGCGGATACAGGCCGTTGGCCAGTTCCATGCGGTTGATCAGGTTGAGCAGCAGCCAGCCGCCACCGAGGCCGAACAGCGCACCGATGCCGAACTGTTGCAGCAGCTGCACCAGCAGGCTCCAACTCATGCCGTCCTGGCCGCTGGCAAGCATGGCAATCAGGGTGACGGTGAGAAACACCGCCATCGGGTCGTTGCTGCCGGACTCGATTTCCAGGGTGGCGCTGACCCGCTCGTTCAGGCCGCGCCCGCCGAGCAGGCTGAATACCGCGGCAGCATCGGTGGAGCCGACGATCGCGCCGATCAGCAGGCCTTCCATCCAGCTCAGGTCGAACAGCCAGGCTGCTGCCACGCCGGTCAGGCCGGCAGTGATCAGGACGCCGACGGTGGCCAGTGAGAGTGATGGCCACAAGGCCACGCGAAAGCTGGAGACCCGCGTACGCATGCCACCATCGAGCAGGATGATGGCCAACGCCAGGTTGCCGACCAGGTAGGCCAGCGGGTAGTTGTTGAAGACGATGCCACCAGGGCCATCGGTGCCGGCGAGCATGCCGACAGCAAGAAAGATCACCAGAATCGGGATGCCGAAGCGCGAGCCGAACGCACTGACCAGAATGCTCATTGCGACCAGAATGCCACCGATCAAAAACAGATTATTGATGGTGCTGGCATCCAAGGCGCGTACTCCGTGCGGGTTGGTGAGCTTGCCACTATGCATGGCGCGTGCCATAGATTCTAACCGCAGACCGGTTTTGCCGCTGAAAAAAAACGCCCCGCGTTCAGCGGGGCGTCAGCTTCAACAGCGCTTCGTTTGGTTTAGAACCAGGCGTCCTGCATGCTCAGACAGGTGTCATCGCGGGCTTCGAGAATCGCCAAATCGTGGTGACAGCTCGGCACTTCCCAGGTCAGGAAGTAACGTGCGGCCTTCAGCTTGCCCTGGTAGAAGTCGGCATCGGCGGCGTTGCCCTCGCCGTTATTGAGTCGGGCCAGGCCTTCTTCGGCACGGATCGCCTGCTCCAGCCAGCGCCAGCCGATCACCGTGTGGCCGAATACCTTGAGGTACAGCGCCGAGTTGGCCAGGCCTTCATTGACCTTGCCGCTCATCAGGTCGCCCAGCAGGGCCAGGGTCACGGCTTGCAGGCGTGCCAGCAGTTGCTCCAGCGGCTGGCGCAGGGCGGTCAGCGAGGCGTGGGCTTCGGCACGCTGGCAGGTGCCGTGGATCAGCTTGAGCAACTGCTTGAGCGCCGCACCGCCATTCATCGAGACCTTGCGCCCGAGCAGGTCGAGGGACTGGATGCCGTGGGTGCCTTCATGGATCGGGTTGAGGCGGTTGTCGCGGTAGTACTGCTCCACCGGGTAATCGCGGGTGTAGCCATGGCCGCCGAGAATCTGGATGGCCAGTTCGTTGGCCTTGAGGCAGAACTCCGACGGCCAGGATTTGACGATCGGGGTGAGCAGGTCGAGCAGCTCCAGAGCGCTGCGGCGCTCTTCTTCGGTCTCCAGGGTCAGGGTGTCGTCGAACAGCCGCGCGGCGTACAGACCGAGGTCGAAGGAGCCTTCCACGTAGGCTTTCTGGGTCAGCAGCATGCGCCGCACGTCGGCGTGCTCGATGATCGAAACTTGATTGGAGGTCGGGTCCTTACCATCGGGCAGGCGGCCTTGCGGGCGCTGGCGGGCGTAGTCCAGCGAGTACAGGTAGCCGGCGTAGCCGAGCATCACTGCGCCCATGCCGACGCCAATGCGCGCCTCGTTCATCATCTGGAACATATAGCTCAGGCCATGGTGCGGTTTGCCCACCAGGTAGCCGACGCAATCGCCGTTATCACCAAAGTTCAGCGCCGTGGAGGTGGTGCCGCGCCAGCCCATCTTGTGGAACAGCCCGGCCAGGACCACGTCGTTACGCTTGCCCAGGCTACCGTCAGCGTTGACCAGAAACTTCGGCACGATAAACAGGCTGATGCCTTTCACGCCCGGTGGGGCATCCGGCAGCTTGGCCAGCACCATGTGCACGATGTTTTCT
The DNA here is from genome assembly GCF_902506475.1 of Pseudomonas sp. 8BK. NCBI lineage: Bacteria > Pseudomonadati > Pseudomonadota > Gammaproteobacteria > Pseudomonadales > Pseudomonadaceae > Pseudomonas > Pseudomonas sp. 8BK. Next base: position 167,472 of record NZ_LR733252.1, read on the forward strand.
GACAGCGGATGGTCGCCGCCGGAGATAAAGATCTTGTTGCCTTTGAGTCGGTACGTGCCGTCTTCGGCCGGCTCGGCGCGGGTGCGGATGTCCGACAGCGAGGAGCCAGCATGCGGCTCGGTCAGCGCCATGGTGCCGAAGAAACGGCCGTCGATCATCGGCTGCAGAAAGCGCTGCTTCTGCTCACCGCTGCCGAAGGTCTCGATCAGGTTGGCCGCGCCCATGGTCAGGAGCGGGTACGAGGTGGTCGCCGCGTTGGCCGACTGGAAGTGCGCGAAGCAGGCCTGCGACAGCAGGTTGGGCAGCTGCATGCCGCCGACTTCGAATTCGCGGGTGGCGTTGAGGAAGCCGGCTTCGAGGAAGGCGTCCACCGCCGGTTTCACTTCGGGGATCAGCACCGCCGCGCCGTCGACGTACTCCGGCTCGTTTTCGTCATTCTTGCGGTTGTGCGGGGCAAACAGGTTTTCCGCGATGCTGCGGGCGGTGTCGATGGCGGCGTCAAAGGTTTCGCGGCTGTGTTCCGCGAAACGCTCGCGCTGGGTCAGGCCTTCGGCGTCCAGCACTTCGTACAGCTCGAAGGCCAGGTTGCGGGAACTGAGCAGGGACTCGGACATAGGTGTGCCTCCGGTTACGATGCCGCGAGTCTAAGCAGGCGCGTGCGCAGCTCCCAGCACTATCAATTAGCGTGATAACGGGGCGTTGGGCCGGGGCGGTTGAGTAGGGTGGATGGCGCTTTATCCATCCACCAGATCGCAATGGTGGATGAAAAAGACCTCATCCGCCCTACGGGGCTGCGCAGTAGCAATCGTGCTTATTGGATAAAGCCCTGAGCCAGCTCGCGGGTCAGTTCGGCGGCACCGATGGACTTGCAGCCGCTGACATTCTGCCCCGCCCAGAGCGGCGAGAAATCACCGCTGCCCAGGCTTTCAGCCTTAGTTCGCAGCGGCGCAATGGCCGCAGTCGCCTGGGGGAACTCCGGCGCAAGGGCGCTGATTGGGCCCAACTCACGTATCACCCGGTTGACGATGCCGCGCGCCGGGCGCCCGCTGAACAGATTGGTCAGGGCGGTATGCCGCGCCGCCGGGCTGTGCAGGGCGGCGCGGTGAAGGGCGCTGGTGCTGGCTTCATCACAGCACAAGTAGGCGGTGCCAATTTGCACCCCGGCCGCACCGAGGGCCATGGCCGCGCGCACGCCCTGGGCATCGGCAATGCCGCCGGCGGCAATCACCGGCAAGCGCACGGCCTGGACGATCTGCGGCAGCAGGGCAAAGGTGCCGAGCTGGCTGCTCAGTTCATCAGTGAGAAACATGCCGCGATGACCGCCGGCTTCCAGGCCCTGGGCGATAATTGCGTCAGCGCCGTTGGCCTGCAGCCACAGTGCCTCTGCCACCGTGGTTGCCGAGCTAAGCACCTTGGCCCCACAGGCTTTAACCCGTGCTAACAGCTCAGCCGAGGGCAGGCCGAAGTGGAAACTCACCACCGATGGGCGAAACTCATCCAGCACATCGGCCATCTCGGCACTGAACGGCAGACGGCCGGGCCCGCTGGCGATGGTCGTCGGATCAATGCCGAACTCGGCATAGTAAGGGCCCAGCGCCTCGCGCCAGGTTGCTTCGCGAGCAGCATCGGCGTCTGGCGGGGTGTGGCAGAAGAAGTTCAGGTTATAGGGCTTGCTGGTTTTCTCGTGCAGTGCCTGCAGCTCCTTGCGCAAGCCGGTGGCGTCGAGCATGGCGCAGGGTAGCGAACCGAGCGCGCCGGCATTCGATACGGCGGCGGCCAAACCGTGCAGCTGTACGCCGGCCATCGGTGCCTGAATCAGTGGCAGCTCAATGCCCAATAGGTCTTGCAGTGACATGTAGGTTCTCCCTTGCCTGACGGATCAGCGGCCACCGTACTGATCCATCCGGCGTCTGGCAAACTGGTAAACTGCCCGGCCACAGGAGCCCGCCCCCAATGAACTACCGCCACGCCTTCCATGCCGGCAACCATGCCGATGTGCTGAAACACTACGTCCTCACTCGCCTGATCGCCCTGCTGTCACGCAAGGAGGCGCCGTTCGCCTACCTCGACAGCCATGCCGGCATCGGCCTGTATGACCTGCGCGGCGACCAGGCCAGTCGCACTGGCGAGTGGCTGGAAGGTATCGCCCGACTGTGGCAGGCCAGCGATGTGCCGGACCCGCTGCTGGACTATCTGGAAGTGATCCGTGCAATGAACCCGGATGGCGAGCTGCGCCATTACCCTGGCTCACCGGAGCTGGCGCGGCTGCTGACCCGTGAGCAGGACCGCTTGCATCTGAACGAGAAACACCCGGAAGACGGCCGTCTGCTCAAGGAAAACATGCACGGCGACCGCCGCGTTGCGGTGCACCTGGGCGAGGGTTGGTATGTGCCGCGCGCTCTGCTGCCGACCCGCGAGAAACGTGCCCTGCTGCTGATCGATCCACCCTTCGAGCAGGTTGATGAGATGGAACGCTGCGCCCAGTCGTTGAGCGAAGCCATCGGCCGTATGCGCCAGGCGGTGGTGGCGATCTGGTACCCGATCAAGGACCTGCGTCAGCTCAGTCGCTTTTACCGCGACCTGCAAAAAAGCAAAGCGCCCAAGCTGCTGCGCGTCGAACTCTATGTACACCCCACCGATGAAGCCGCGCGGCTGAACGGCTCCGGCCTGGTGATCAGCAACCCGCCATGGGGGCTGGAGGACGAACTCAAGCAGATCCTGCCGTGGCTGGCTGACCTGCTGGGGCAAAGCCAGGGCGGCTGGCGACTGGATTGGCTGATCGAGGAAAGTAGCGGCAGCTAACGGCCCTGCGTAGGCTCAACGAAGTAGCTCAGCTGCTGGCGCGGATTAAGGTATTCCAGCGCCTCGCGCGGTAGCTGGGCCGGGCGCAGGCTGTTGGCGATGGCGAGGCGCGGTTCCTGCTCGAGGTCGATGATCATTGCCTCGTTTTTGGGCACGCCGGCGTCATAGACAATCAGCGTCGGTTTCAGCGGCTGGCTCGGGTTCATGCCCAGTACCAGGCCGTAGCGTTGATCCTCCAGCTGCACCAGGCAGCCGGGCGGGTAAACGCCCATGCAGCGGATAAAGGCTTTCAGCGCCACCGCATCGAAGCGCGCATTGTATTGTTTGAACATCAGCGCCAGGGCTTCGTGCGGGCTGAGACCATCGCGCGGATTGAGCGGGTTGCAGAGGTTGTCGAACTGGTTGGCAATGCACACCAGGCGGCTCAGGCGGCCAATTGCGGCTTCATGCAGCTGGCGTGGGTAGCCGCTGCCATCGCAGTACTCATGGTGTTCGTGGATGATGCGTAGCACCTCATCATCCAGCATCAGTTTCTGGCCCATGCGCAGGCCGAATTCGCAGTGCAGTTGCAGTAGTTGTTGTTCCGGGCGGGTCAGCGGTTCGCTTTTCAGCAGCACCTTGCTCGGTACTTCCAGCTTACCGACATCGTGCAGCAGTGCGCCGAGGCCGAGGATATGGCAATCCTCGCTGTCCAGGCCGAGCTGGCGACCCAGCATCAGGCTCAGCACCGTGACGTTCAGTGAGTGAAAATAACTGTCCTCGGCGGCCTTGCTGTTGATGCTGTGCAATACCACGCCGCTGCCGCCGAGCAGGGTTTCGACCATAGCGCCGACAATCTCGCCGGCCTGTTTGATGGCGTCTTCCGGGCGGCTGCGCAGGGTCTGGTTAAGTGTCTTGACCTGTTGGCTGGCCTGGACGAACTTGCGGTCCACCTCGGCCAGTCGTTTGCGCAACGCCTTGAGCTTTTCCGCGCGGGCCTGGCTGGCCTGCTGTTGCGGGCTGAGCGTTGGCGCTGCTACGGGCTCGGCCGCAACCGGGGCCGCAGTGGCGTCCAGCGGCGGGCAATCGCTGCGCGCCGGGTCATAGCGCAGGCGCTCCAGGCCTAGGGCGCGCAGGGCCTTGATCTGCCCTTCGTCCTTGATCTTGAAATTGCTGAAAGCAAAGTTGTGCTCCCACCAGGCCAGTTCGAGCTGGATATACAGGCCGACGCACAGCTGATCGGGGGAGATGTAGGCGGAGGTCGCAGGCATGCGGGTATCGGCGATGGTGGCTATTGGCTTGCAGTCTAGCGGTTTGCCTATGAGCTGGCAGCAATCGGCAAGCACTTCTATGCCTAGGTGCGGCCTGTTAGTTGTGTTGCAGCTCCTGTTCGACCTCATCGGCCCAGGCCAGCCAGGACTGTTCGCCAAGAATGCCGCGGCGCAGGGTCAGGTAGGGCAGGCGCAGCGCTTTGCGTTGCTCATCGGGCAAGGCCAGGTAGTCACGCTCGATGCTGAGCAGGCTGTCCAGGGTCTTGCGGTGCACGGCTATATGGCGCTGCATTTCCTCGCGCAGGTTATCCAGCGAGGTATGCGCACCGGCGTATAGCTTTACCAGCAGTGCATCGTTGATCTTGTTCGGCTGCACCGGCTCGCCCAGCCAGCGCAGCAGTTCGCTGTGGCCGGCTGGGGTGAGGCGGTAGTTCTTCTTGTCCGGACGGGTGTCTTGGGTCTGCGCCTCGAACTCCAGCCAGCCGGCCTCACTGAGTTTTTTCAGCTCCAGATAAACCTGCTGGTGTTTGGCGTTCCAGAAGTAGCCGAGACCATCCTTGAAGCGCTTGAGCAGGTCGTAGCCGCTGCCGGGTTCGCTTTCCAGCAGGATAAGGATGGCGTGCTTGAGCGACATAGGCGGGTTTCACCGGCTGCAATTGAGGTGCGCCGCAGTATACGGTCTATGCAAAAAGTTGCATCGACCCCAGTCGCTGTCTAGTATGCAAAAAATTGCATAACAAGAATAACGCAGGAGCTTCCCATGAAACGCACCGGTACCCGCTTCCGTCCGCGCCTGGTTCAGGGTGATTACGACGCCATCATCATCGGCTCCGGTATCGGCGGCCTGACCACCGCCGCGTTGCTGGCCAAGCTCGGCAAGCGCGTGTGTGTGCTGGAGCAGCACTACACCGCCGGCGGCTATACCCACAGCTATGAGCGCGAAGGCTACGAGTGGGATGTGGGCGTGCATTACATCGGCGAGGTGCATAAACCCTGGTCGGCGATCCGCCGGGTGTTCGATGTGATCAGCGACGGCAAGCTCGAATGGGCGCCAATGGATGCGCACTATGACCGCGTCGTGATCGGCGAGCAGACTTACGACTACGTGGCCGGACGCGAGGAATTCAAGGCGGAGATGGCGCGCCACTTTCCCGGGGAAACTGCGGTGCTGGAGCGCTATGTCGACCTGCTTAGCGAAGTCAGCGCCAAGGTGCCGCGCTTCTTCGCCGGGCAAGCTCTGCCGCGTTCACTGGGCATGCTCTACAGCAGGCTACGCCGTTTATGGCTGCCGGATTACTTCTTCAAAACCACCCGTGAAGTGCTCGAAGGCCTGACCGACAATCAGGAATTGATCGGCGTGCTCACCGCGCAATGGGGTGATTACGGCCTGCCGCCGGCTGAAGCCGCATTTGTGATGCACGCGATGGTCGCCAAGCACTACATCACCGGCGGTAACTACCCGGTGGGCGGCGCGACGAAGATTTCCGAAAGCATTATCCCGGTGATCGAAGCCGCAGGCGGCCAGGTGTTCACCTATGCCGGGGTCGACAAGATCCTGGTGGAGAACGGTCGCGCGGTCGGTGTGCGCATGCAGAAAGACGGCTTCGAGATCCGCGCGCCACAGATCGTCAGCTGCGCCGGTCTGGTGCCGACCTATACTCGCCTGATTGAGCCGACGGTGGCCAGTGACCATGGCCTGCTGGAGCAACTGCCCAAGGTCAAACTGTCGGCCGCCACCCTGTGCCTGTACGCAGGCTTCAAGGGCAGCGCCGCCGAGTTGAAGCTGCCGAAGACCAATTACTGGGTCTACCCGACCCACGACCACGACCATAACGTCAGCAGCTTTATGGCCGGGCAGAACCCGGCGATGCCGCTGATCTACATCAGCTTCCCCTCGGCCAAGGACCCGGCCTGGGATGCGCATTATCCGAACAAGGCCACGGTGGAAATCGTCGCACCGACCCAGCCGCAGTGGTTCGCCCAGTGGAAGGGCACCACCTGGGGCAAGCGCGGCGCCGACTACGAGGCGTTCAAGGCGCAGCTCACCGAGCAGTTGCTGGAAACCCTCTACCAGCATCAGCCGCAATTGCGCGGCGCACTGGACTTCTGCGAGCTGGGCACGCCGCTGTCCACCGAGTGGTACCAGTGGAACGAGCAGGGCGAGATCTACGGCATCGACCACACGGTAGAGCGCTTCGAACAGCACTGGATTCACAGCCAGACGCCGATCAAGGGCCTGTATCTGACTGGCGCCGATACAGTGACTGCGGGGGTAGGCGGGGCGCTGATGGCCGGGGTACTGACTGCCTCACGCATGCTGGGCTGGCGTGGTTACAAGGTCGGCAAACTGTTGAAAAGCTGGAAGGCGGAAACTACCGCCGATGGCAGTGCGGCGGCGGATGTGGCTGGCTAAATCATCACGTCGACGCTATTGCCCAGATTGGGCGGATTGCTCGGCACGCTGGCTGGCGTGGCGGCCTGGACCAGGCCGCCGATGCTGGCAGCCTGCAGTTCCAGGGTTTTGCGCAGCAACAACAGTGAGGCCAGGGCAGAGGCCTGAGCCGCTGCCTGGGTCGACACCTGATTGCTCAGGCCGCTGAGTTCCATCGTGCTATCCCCTCTCTATCAGCCCGGCAGGCAGGTTCCCGTTCCGCCCAGGCCACAATAGCCGCCGGGGTTCTTCGCCAGGTACTGCTGGTGATAAGCCTCAGCGTAGTAGAACGGCGGGGCCTCGCGTACTTCGGTGGTAATGGCGCCGTAACCGGCCTTGCTCAACTCCGCCTGGAACTGCGCCTGGCTGTTCTGCGCGGCGGCCAGCTGTTCGGCGCCGTAGCAGTAAATCGCCGAACGGTACTGGCTGCCGATGTCGTTGCCCTGGCGCATGCCCTGGGTTGGGTTGTGCGCCTCCCAGAACACTTTCAGCAGTGCGGCGTAGCTGGTGACCTGTGGGTCGAATACCACCAGCACCACTTCGGTGTGGCCGGTCAGGCCCGAGCAGGTTTCGTCATAGGTTGGGTTTGGCGTATGGCCGCCGGCATAGCCGACCGCCGTGCTCCACACGCCCGGTTGTTGCCAGAAGCGCCGTTCGGCGCCCCAGAAACAACCCATGGCGAATACCGCCTGCTCAAGCCCCTCGGGGAATGGGCCCTGCAAGGCATTGCCATTGACGAAGTGTGCGATGGGCACTGCCATCGCTTCGGCACGGCCAGGCAGTGCCTGCTCGGCGCTGGGCAGTTCGAGTTTGTGGGCGAGAATTTGCGAACGCAGAACCATGAGCCATTTCCTCAGCAGAAGCATGTGTGTCATAGACCTTTAGAAGCCAGGCTTGTTACAGCTAGCCTCGGTTGGGATAGCGCCTGAGGCTTTCCAGCAGGTCGCGGCTGGCGATGGGTTTGTCGAACAGGTAGCCCTGGCCGATATCGCATTGCTGGCGCCGGAGAAAATTCAGCTGCGCGGCTGTCTCGATACCTTCAGCTACCACCTTGAGTTTCAGGTTGTGCGCCATGGCGATCACTGCCGAGGTGATTTCCATGTCGTCCTGATTCTCCGGGATGTCCTTGATAAAGCTGCGATCGATCTTGATTACGTCGATGGGGAATTTCTTCAGGTAGCTGAGCGAGGAGTAGCCAGTGCCGAAGTCGTCCATGGCCAGTGTCAGGCCCAGGCTTTTCAGGCGGCTGAGCTGATGGCGGGTGTCATCGGTGGCTTCCAGCAGCAGGCTTTCGGTCAACTCTAGCTCGAGCAGGGCCGGGTCGAGCTGTTCCTCATTAAGGATGGCGGCGATCTCGCCAACCAGGTCCGGGTCGGAGAACTGTTTGGGCGACAGGTTGATCGCCATTTGCAGCGGTGTGTGGCCGACAGCGATCAGTTGCTTGCTCATGCGGCAGGCCTGGCGCGTGACCCATTTGCCTATGGGGATGATCAGCCCGGTTTCTTCCGCCACGCTGATAAATTTGTCCGGGCTGATCATGCCCTTGTCCGGGTGATGCCAACGCAGCAGCGCTTCCAGGCCCAGCAGCCGGCCACTCTTCAGGCACAGCTTGGGCTGGTAGAACACCTCCAGCTCGTTCTGCATCAGCGCGCGGCGCAGGTTGCTCTCGACGAACAGCTTGTAGTGCGCTTCGGCGTTCAGCGCATCGGTAAACACCTGCAGCTGGTTTTTGCCGTTGGCCTTGGCTTTATGCAGGGCCAGACCAGTGTGCTTCATCAGGGTCTGCGGATCATCGCCATGTTCGGGCGCACAGCCCAGGCCGATGGAGCCGGTGACGCTGATCAGCTGGTTGTCGACAAACAGCGGCTTGTCCAGGGTGTGCAGCAGCTTCTGCGCTACCAGCTGGCTGTCGGCCTGATTGGCGTCGAGCAGCACGGCAAACTCGTTGCTGGCAAAGCGCGCCAGCACGCTGCTAGGGGGCAGGGTGTTGCGCAAACGGCGCGCCAGGCTGACCAGCAGTTTGTCGCCAGTCTGGTGGCCGAGGCTGTCGTTGATCCGCTTGAAGTTGTCGATATCCACCAGCAGCAGGCTGATCGGTTTGCCTGGGTGTTCGCTGAAGTGGTTTTCCAGCGAACGGATAAAGGCGTAGCGGTTGCCCAGCCCGGTCAGGTTGTCGCGAAAGGCCAGGCGCTCGATGTGCTGTTGCGCCTGTTTGTTCGCGGTAACGTCTTCGTAGATGCCGATGTAGTGAGTCAGGCTGCCATCGTCGGCGTGTACCTTGGACAGCGACAACTGACCCCAGTAAGGGTCGAGGTTTTTCCGCCGGCTCTTGAATTCACCTTGCCAGCTGTTGTGTTCGGCCAGGCTGGAGCGGGCATCGAACAGCAGGTCGCTGAGGTTCTCCAGGGCGGGGATTTCTGACAGGCGGCGGCCCTGGACTTCGCTGGCGCTGTACAGCGTGATGGCGGTAAAGCTCGGGTTGACGTACTCCACCAGGCCGTCGCGATTGAGCAGGATAAAGGCGCTGGAGCTCTGCTCGACGGCGCGCTGGAACAGGTACAGGGCATTGGTTGCCGAGCGGCGTTGCTGGTTGGTCAGCACCTGGGCGTACTGGTCGGCCAGTTCGCCGGCAAAGGCGATTTCGTCGGCCTGCCAGGTGCGCGGCGTGCCGATATGCTCCAGGCACAGCACGCCCACCACTTCGCCCGCGATGCGGATACTGGCATCGAGCATGGCGGTGATGCCCATGGGCTGCAGGTAGCTGCTGCTCAGCTCGCAGGTGCGTGGGTCCTGGTGTGCGTCATGCGCGTCCAGGGCGCGGCCGCTGTGCAATGCCTGCAGGTAGGCGGGGTAGGCGCTGGCATCAATGTCGGCCTGGTCGATATGCCGGCCCTGCTCCTGTTGGTACAGGGCCACCGATTGCAGCACATGTTGATTGAGGTTCCAGATGCCGACGCGGCTGACGCCATACAGCTCGCAGGCGCTTTTGCTGATCAGCTCGGCGGCTTCACGCAAGGGATCGCTGTCGCCGTAATGATGGCGCGCGAGGGTGACGATCAACTGTTGCTGGGCCTGTGTACGTTGCTGTTGCGCTTGCAGCTCGGCCTGGCTGCGCTGGTATAGCTCGAGGGTTTGTGGCGAAGGAGCGCTCTGCTCGTTCATCACCAGCAGATAGCCGCGTAGCAGGTGGCGGCCGCGTTGCTTGAAGGCTTCGCCCACTTCCATCAACGTCAGGCTGCCGCGTGGGGTGTGCAGGCAGTACTGCACGCTGTAGTGGCGACGGTCGGCCAGCTGCTGCGCGATGTTGTCGTGCAGTTGGTGGCGAACCGCGGGTTCCATCAGGCTGGCGTAGGGCGCATCAAGCAGGGAGCAGAGTTCGTGAGCGGGCAGGCCAAACTGTTCTTCGCAGCCCGCGTCGAGGTACAGCAGAGCCCAGCTGGCCTCATTCAAGCGCTCGAAACGTAGTAAGCCAAGGCGCGAAGGCACTGGCAACTGCGTCACAACCTCGGCCGCTAAACGACTTGCGGCATCGGGATGGCTTTTCATTCGGTGGCTGGCTTCCAGTATGCTGATCGAAGCGGCAATCGACTCACTTCATTTATAGCGTCGGGTAAGGGTGCATCATGCAATTGCGACTGACAAGAAAACTAATATCCGCAGTGCTGCTAAGCAGCTGTATGGCCATCTCACCGGTGTTCGCCGCTGAGCCTGACACGGGTTTGAGCAGTGCCGAACAGGGCAATTATCTGCTCGAATTGAAACGCCTTTATCTGACCCAGAATGACCGCCAGGCGTTGTTGGCGCATTGCAATGATCTGCTGAAAACCTACGCCCTGCGCGCCGCCTATCAGGTCGGTCAGGCGCAGCGCCAGGACCTGCTTTATCAGCTGCGCCAGGGCGAGTCCGGCGAGCTGTTGCTACGCGAAGAAACCCGTGGTCAGCAGGGCACCGATATTGCCGTGCGCAACCAGCGGGTGCCGCTGTTTGGTGTCGATCCTTTCGTGCGTTACGAATGCCCGGCCAGCGGCATCAGCTGTGTGCTGCGCAACCCCAACGATGGCAGCCCAATGCTGACCATCGTGCGTGATCACAAGGGGGCCGCCGAACTGGCCAAGGCCCTGAGCTTTCTGATCCGTAATCTGCAGAAAGGCTGATCGCCTTCCGCACCTTTTGCCGCTACCGCAGGCCTAAAAAAAACCCCGCCGAAAGAGGCGGGGTCGAGGGTACGAGCGTGGCTGCTCGAAAGTTGATGCGTTACAGCAGCATGGTGCGGATGTCCGCCAGTACGTCACCCAGGCGCTTGGTGAAGCGCGCCGCGGCGGCACCGTTGATCACCCGGTGGTCGTAGGACAGCGACAGCGGCAGCATCAGCTTGGGCTGGAAGGCCTTGCCATCCCAGACCGGCTGGATGGTCGCCTTGCTGACACCGAGGATCGCCACTTCCGGCGCGTTGACGATCGGCGTAAAGCCGGTGCCGCCAATGTGGCCGAGGCTGGAGATGGTGAAGCAGGCGCCCTGCATATCGTCGGCCGACAGCTTCTTGGTGCGCGCCTTCTCCGCCAGTGCGGCGGCTTCGGCAGCCAGTTGCAGCAGGCTCTTCTGATCGACGTTCTTGATTACCGGGACCAGCAGGCCATCCGGGGTGTCCACGGCAAAGCCGATGTGCACGTATTTCTTGCGGATGATCGCTTTGCCACTCGGCGCCAGTGAGCTGTTGAAGTCCGGCAATTCCTTGAGCAGGAAGGCGCAGGCCTTGAGCAGCAGCGGCAGCACGGTGAGCTTGACCCCAGCCTTTTCCGCCACGGCTTTCTGCGCGACGCGGAAGGCTTCCAGCTCGGTGATATCGGCCGAGTCGAACTGGGTCACGTGCGGCACGTTGAGCCAGCTGCGATGCAGGTTGTTGGCGCCGACCTGCATCAGGCGGGTCATCGCCACTTCTTCGATTTCACCAAACTTGCTGAAGTCCACCACCGGGATCGGCGGGATACCGGCACCACCGGTTGCACCAGCGGCCGGTGCTTCCTTGGCCTTCTGCATCATCGCTTTGACGTAAGCCTGCACGTCCTCTTTGAGCACGCGGCCTTTCGGTCCTGTGCCCGGTACGGCAGACAGCTCGACACCAAACTCGCGCGCCAGCAGGCGTACAGCCGGGCCGGCATGCACCTTGGCGCCGTCACGCTTGGGCGCTGCGGCAACGCTGGCAGCGGCGGCTGCCAGGGAGGCAATTGCGCTGACTTCGGCGGCGACCGCTGGATGCGCACCGGCCGGAACCTTATGCACATCGCTTGCTGCAGTTGGTGCAGCAGCGGCAGGTGCGGCGGCCGGAGCAGCAGCGCCGGTCACTTTCAGCTTGAGGATGAAATCACCGGTGCCGACTTCGTCTTCCAGTTTGACGCTGATGCTTTCCACCACGCCGGCAGCCGGCGAAGGGATTTCCATGCTGGCCTTGTCCGACTCCAGGGTGATCAGCGACTGATCGGCTTCGACGCTATCGCCGACCTTGATCAGGATTTCGATGACCTTGGCTTTGCCGTCCGAGCCGATGTCCGGTACATGCACGTCCTGCACGCTGCTGCTGGCCTGCACGGCTGGCGCAGGTGCGGCGGCTGGAGCGGGAGCTGCAGTTGCAGTTGCAGTTGCTTTGGGTGCTTCTGCCGGTGCCGCAGCAGGCGCGGCTGGTGCTTGGGCAGCGCCTTCGGCTTCCAGCTCAAACAGCTCGTCGCCTTCTTTCAGGCGGTCGCCCAGCTTCACTTTCAGGCTTTTCACCACGCCGCCTTTCGGCGCGGGAATTTCCATACTGGCCTTGTCCGATTCCAGGGTCAGCACACTCTGGTCGGCTTCGATGCGATCACCGACCTTGACCATCAGTTCGATTACTTCACCCTCACCACCACCGATGTCGGGTACGCGAATCAATTCACTCATCGTTTCGCTCCTTAGCAGTCCAGTGGGTTGAGTTTTTCCGGGTTGATGCCGAACTTGACGATGGCCTCGGCCACCACCTTCGGTTCGATATCACCACGGTCGGCGAGGGCTTCCAGGGCAGCCAAAACAACCCAGTTGCGGTCCACTTCGAAGAAGTGGCGCAGCTTCTTGCGGCTGTCGCTGCGGCCGAAGCCGTCGGTGCCCAGCACCTTGAATTCCTTGCTCGGCACCCACTGACGAATCTGTTCGGCGAACAGCTTCATATAGTCGGTGGAGGCGATGACCGGACCTTTGCGGCCGCTCAGGCACTCTTCCACGTAGGTCTGCTTGGGCTTCTGGCCCGGGTGCAGGCGATTGCTGCGTTCCACGGCCAGGCCGTCACGGCGCAGTTCGTTGAAGCTGGTAACGCTCCACACGTCAGCAGCGACGTTGAACTCGTCACGCAGGATCTTCGCCGCTTCGCGCACTTCACGCAGGATGGTGCCGGAGCCGAGGAGCTGCACGTGGTGCGCGGCTTCCTTCTTGTCCTCTTCAAGCAGGTACATGCCCTTGATGATGCCGTCCTCGACGCCGGCCGGCATGGCAGGCTGCTGGTACGACTCGTTCATCACGGTGATGTAGTAGAAAACGTCCTGTTGCTGTTCGGTCATCTTCTTCATGCCGTCCTGAATGATCACCGCCAGCTCGTAGCCGTAGGTCGGATCATAGGTGCGGCAGTTCGGGATGGTTGCCGCCAGCATGTGGCTGTGGCCGTCCTCGTGCTGCAGGCCTTCGCCGTTGAGCGTGGTGCGGCCGGCGGTACCGCCGATCAGGAAGCCACGGGTGCGGCTGTCGCCAGCGGCCCAGGCCAGGTCACCGATGCGCTGGAAGCCGAACATCGAATAGAAGATGTAGAACGGCAGCATCGGCTGGTTATGGCTGCTGTACGAAGTACCGGCGGCAATGAAGGAGCTCATGGCGCCAGCCTCGTTGATGCCTTCTTCAAGGATCTGACCTTTCTTGTCCTCGCGGTAGAACATCACCTGGTCTTTATCCACCGGCTCATACAACTGGCCGACCGAGGAGTAGATGCCGAGCTGGCGGAACATGCCTTCCATACCGAAGGTCCGCGCTTCGTCCGGGATGATCGGCACGATGCGCGAGCCGATGTCCTTGTCCTTGACCAGCTGCGCGAGGATACGCACGAAGGCCATGGTGGTGGAGATTTCACGGTCGCCCGAGCCATCGAGGATGGCCTTGAGGGTGTCCAGCGGCGGCGTCGGGATGCTGAAGCTTTTGGCGCGGCGCTGTGGCACGAAACCACCTAGGGCGGCGCGGCGCTCGCTCAGGTAGCGGGCCTCAGCGCTGCCTTCTTCCGGCTTGAGGAACGGCAGGTTTTCCAGCTCTTCGTCCTTGACCGGAATGTCGAAGCGGTCGCGGAACTGCTTGAGGCTGTCGACATCGACCTTCTTGGTGTTGTGCGCGGTGTTCTTCGCTTCACCGGCGCCGGTGCCATAACCCTTGACGGTCTTGGCCAGGATCACGGTTGGCTGCTCTTTGTGGTTGACCGCCTGGTGGTAGGCTGCATAGACCTTGTACGGGTCGTGGCCGCCACGGTTGAGCTTCCAGATCTCGTCGTCGGACAGATCGGCAACCATGGCCTTGAGTTCTGGCGAGTTGAAGAAGTGCTCACGGACGAACGCGCCGTCCTTGGCCTTGTAGTTCTGGTATTCGCCGTCGATGACTTCGTCCATGCGGCGCTGTAGGATGCCGTCGACGTCCTTGGCCAGCAGTGGGTCCCAGAAACGGCCCCAGACCACCTTGTTGACGTTCCAGCCACCGCCACGGAACACGCCTTCGAGTTCCTGAATGATCTTGCCGTTACCGCGTACCGGGCCGTCGAGGCGCTGCAGGTTGCAGTTGATGACGAAGATCAGGTTGTCCAGCTTCTCGCGGCCAGCCAGGGAGATCGCGCCGAGGGATTCCGGCTCGTCGCACTCGCCGTCGCCCATAAAGCACCAGACCTTCTGCTTGCCGGCCGGGATAAAGCCGCGTGCTTCCAGGTACTTCATGAAACGTGCCTGGTAGATCGCCTGAATCGGGCCCAGGCCCATGGATACAGTCGGGAACTGCCAGAAGTCCGGCATCAGCCACGGGTGCGGATAGGACGACAGGCCCTTGCCATCGACTTCCTGACGGAAGTTGTTCATCTGCTCTTCAGTGATGCGGCCTTCCATAAAGGCGCGGGCGTAAACGCCCGGCGAGGCATGGCCCTGGAAGAAGATCAGGTCGCCGCCATGCTCCTCGGTGGGAGCCTGGAAGAAGTAGTTGAAGCCGATGTCATACAGGGTCGCCGAGGACGCGAAGCTGGAGATGTGGCCGCCCAGGTCCGAATCTTTTAGGTTGGTGCGCATTACCATGGCCAACGCGTTCCAGCGCACCAGCGAGCGAATGCGGCGTTCCATAAACAGGTCGCCAGGCATGCGTGCTTCGTGGGTCAGCGGGATGGTGTTGCGGTACGGCGTGGTGATCGCATACGGCAGCTGTGAACCACTACGGGTGGCCAGCTCGCCCATACGGGTCATCAGGTAATGTGCGCGGTCTTCACCCTCGTTATCGAGGACGGACTCAAGGGCGTCCAGCCATTCCTGGGTTTCGACGGGATCGAGGTCTTGCATGGCTTGCTCCAGGGCGGAAAGGCTTCCAGAATCGGAGGCCAGGTTTCGTGGCCGACTTCGTGAGTGGCCGCGTGAATTCTTGGATTGACCGGGGGTAGGACCGGCTGCGTGTAGTTTTACTACATTCCGACGCCGATTTCAGCCTTTTGGATACAATCTTTGGTAGTAAAACTACAATTATTTTTCTGCCAGTGATTCGACCCGCTCTAGCGTGGGTGGTGCCATCCATGATCGCTGCACTGGCAGACCGCTAAAAAGGATAGACCATGAGCCTGCCCGCGCTGGCCTCTTTGCCCGCTGCCTTGACCCCCCTCGCACTGCGCGCCGAACAGTCCCTGCAGCACGCATTTGCCGGGCTCTCTAGCGAGGCGGCAGCGGCTTTTGCAGGTTGGCCGCGTGAGCGACTGGAGGCGTTGCCGCGGGTGGGCGCGGCCAGTGATTTCGTGGTGCAGCAGGGCCTGCGCGATCCGCAGATGCTGCTCGATCTGGCCGCCAGTGGTGAGCTGGAGCGCAGTCTCGGGGCGGGCGAGTTGCGCGGCCAATTGGCCCAGGCGCTGGAAGAGTGCGCCGATGACGACGAGCTGGGGCGGCGCTTGCGGCGTTACCGCAACCGTCAGCAGCTGCGGATTATCTGGCGCGATATCAGTCGCCAGGCCGACCTGATCGAAACCTGCCGCGACCTTTCCGATCTGGCTGATGCCTGTATCGACCTGGCTTATCAGTGGCTCTACCCACGCCATTGCACGCAGTTCGGTACGCCCATCGGCCGGCGTAGCGGTCAGGCGCAGCATATGGTCATTCTCGGCATGGGCAAGTTGGGCGCCCATGAGCTGAATCTGTCCTCGGATATCGACCTGATCTTCGGCTATCCCGAAGGTGGCGAGACCGAAGGGGTGAAGCGTCCGCTGGATAATCAGGAGTTCTTTATCCGTCTCGGCCAGAGGCTGATCAAGGCGCTGGATGTGATCACCGTCGACGGCTTTGTCTTCCGTACCGATATGCGTCTGCGCCCCTACGGCTCAAGCGGTGCGCTGGTGTTCAGCTTTAACGCGCTGGAGCAGTACTACCAGGACCAGGGCCGCGACTGGGAACGCTACGCGATGATCAAGGCGCGGGTAGTTGGTGGTGATCAAGTCGCCGGCGCGCAGTTGCTGGAGATGTTGCGGCCCTTCGTCTATCGGCGTTATCTGGACTTCTCGGCAATTGAAGCGCTGCGCGCGATGAAGCAGCTGATTCAGCAGGAAGTGCGGCGCAAGGGCATGGCCGAGAACATCAAGCTGGGCGCTGGCGGCATCCGCGAAGTGGAATTTATCGCCCAGGCCTTCCAGTTGATTCACGGCGGTCGCGACCTCAGCCTGCAGCAGCGTTCGCTGTTTGCGGTGCTCAATACCCTGCGCGATCAGGGCTACCTGCCGGCGGCGGTGACCGATGAGCTGCGCGATGGTTATGCCTTCCTGCGGTATGCCGAGCACGCGCTGCAAGCCATCGATGATCGGCAGACGCAGATGCTCCCGGACAATGATCAGGATCGTGCGCGGGTGGCCTTTATCATGGGCTTCGACAGTTGGCAGGCGTTCCACGATCAGCTGATGCACTGGCGTGGTCGGGTTGACTGGCACTTCCGTCAGGTGATCGCCGATCCCGATGAAGAGGATGGCGGCGAGTCGGTCGAAGAGGCTGTGGGCTGTGAATGGCTGCCGCTCTGGGAGGACGTGCAGGACGAAGAGGCCGCGTGCCGGCAGCTGGCCGAAGCGGGCTTTGCCGAGCCGCAATCGGCCTGGCAGCGCCTGGCCGGGCTGCGCAATGGCAATCAGGTGCGCGCCATGCAGCGCCTTGGTCGCGAACGCCTGGATGCCTTTATTCCGCGCCTGCTGGCGCAAGCGGTGGAGCATGAAAATCCGGATCTGGTGCTGGAGCGTGTGCTGCCGTTGATCGAAGCGGTGGCGCGGCGTTCGGCTTATCTGGTGCTGCTCACGGAAAACCCCAGCGCCTTGCAGCGCCTGCTGACGCTGTGCGCTGCCAGCCCATGGATTGCCGAGCAGATCACCCGCTTTCCGCTGCTACTTGATGAGCTGCTTAATGAAGGGCGGCTGTTCAAGCCGCCACTGGCGCCGGAGCTGGCCGCCGAGCTGCGTGAGCGGCTAATGCGTATTCCCGAAGAGGATCTGGAGCAGCAAATGGAGGCGCTGCGTCACTTCAAACTGGCGCACCGGCTGCGTGTGGCCGCCTCGGAAATCGCCGGCACCCTGCCGCTGATGAAAGTCAGCGACTACCTGACCTGGCTGGCCGAGGCGATTCTCGATCAGGTGCTGGCCCTGGCCTGGCGCCATACGGTGAGCAAATACGGTGCGCCGCGCCGCGCTGACGGCAGCACTTGTGATCCGGACTTCGTTATCGTCGGTTACGGCAAGGTCGGCGGCATCGAGCTGGGCCATGGCTCTGACCTCGACCTGGTGTTTATCCACGATGGCGACCCGCACGCGGAAACCGATGGTGAAAAGTCCATCGACGGCGCGCAGTTTTTCAATCGGTTGGGCCAGCGCATCATTCACCTGCTGACCACGCAGACCAACTCCGGCCAGCTCTACGAAGTCGATATGCGCCTGCGGCCTTCCGGCGCGGCGGGGCTGCTGGTCAGCTCGCTGGGCGCCTTCGAGCGCTACCAGCAGGGCGAAGCCTGGACCTGGGAGCATCAGGCGTTGGTACGGGCGCGGGTGCTGGTCGGTTGTGCGCGGGTCGGCAAGGCGTTCGAAGTGGTGCGCGCCGGGGTATTGGGTCGTGAGCGCGACCTGGCAACCCTGCGCACTGAGGTCAGCGAGATGCGCGCGAAAATGCGCGAAAACCTCGGCAGCAAGGCCACGGCGGCCGGCACGGCGGCAAATGCCTTTGAGGCCACGGCACCGTTCGACCTCAAGCAGGACGCCGGAGGTATCGTCGATATTGAATTTATGGTGCAATACGCGGCCCTGGCCTGGTCGCGCCAGTACCCGGAATTGCTTGAGTTCACTGACAATATTCGCATTCTGGAAGGGCTGGAGCGGGTCGGCTTGCTACCGGGCGAAGATGCCCGCTTGCTGCAGGATATCTACAAGGCCTACCGCTCAGCGGCGCACCGCCAGGCCCTGCAAAAGCAGCCTGGGGTGGTCAGCGGCGAGCAGTTTGCCGATGAGCGGCGCACGGTGATGCGTATCTGGCAGGAGCTGGGCTTGAGCTGAAGTGGGCTGAGCTGAATTTGAGGATGTCGGGCACCCAGGTGGCCGGCCAATGTTGTAGCAATCGAGTTTGAGGAGCAGGCAACTATGTCGATGGCCGATCGTGATGGCGTGATCTGGTATGACGGCGAGCTGGTGCCGTGGCGCAATGCGACCACCCACGTGCTGACCCATACCCTGCACTACGGCATGGGCGTGTTTGAAGGCGTGCGCGCCTACAACACCCCGCAAGGCACGGCGATCTTCCGCCTGCAAGCGCATACCGACCGCCTGTTCGACTCGGCCCACATCATGGGTATGAAGATTCCGTTCAGCAAAGACGAAATCAACGAAGCCACCCGCGCCGCCGTGCGGGAGAACAACCTGGAAAGTGCTTACATCCGCCCAATGGTGTTCTACGGATCTGAAGCGATGGGCCTGCGTGCCAGTGGCCTGAAAACCCAGGTGATCGTTGCAGCCTGGAGCTGGGGTGCCTATATGGGCGACGAAGCCCTGCAGGTAGGGATCAAGGTGCGCACCAGCTCCTTTACCCGCCACCACGTCAATATCTCGATGACCCGCGCCAAGGCCAACGGCAATTACATCAACTCGATGCTGGCCCTGCAGGAAGCCATCTCCGGTGGCGCCGACGAAGCGCTGTTGCTGGATCCGGAAGGCTACGTGGCCGAAGGCTCGGGCGAGAACATCTTCCTGGTCAAGAACGGTGTGATCTACACCCCTGAAGTGACATCCTGTCTGAATGGCATTACTCGTAACACGGTTTTGACCCTGGCCGCCGAGCATGGTCTTGAGGTGGTCGAGAAGCGCATCACCCGCGATGAGGTGTATATCGCTGATGAGGCCTTCTTTACCGGCACCGCCGCCGAAGTCACGCCGATCCGTGAAGTCGATGGTCGGCAGATCGGCGCAGGCCGCCGTGGCCCGATCACCGAGAAACTGCAAACTGCCTACTTTGACCTGGTGACGGGTAAAACCGATGCCCACGCTGAGTGGCGCACGCTGGTCAAATAAGCAGCCTGCTTCGTAGGATGGGTTGAGCACAGCGATACCCATCACGCGATGCAGGCTCGGTTGATAGTCGAACGTTGAGTCTGTCCGGGAGGCGAAAGCCTCCTTGGTCGTTTTTGGAACTGGCATGAAAATACTGATCGTTGGGCCCAGCTGGGTCGGTGACATGGTGATGGCGCAGACACTGTTCCAGTGTCTGCAACAGCGTCACCCCGGCTGTGCAATCGATGTGCTGGCCCCCGAGTGGAGTCGGCCGATTCTCGAACGCATGCCCGAAGTGCGTCAGGCCCTGAGCTTTCCGCTCGGTCATGGCGTGCTCGAACTGGCGACGCGGCGCAGGATCGGCAAGTCCCTAGCCGGCCAGTACGATCAGGCGATTCTCCTGCCCAACTCGCTGAAGTCGGCGCTGGTGCCGTTTTTCGCCTGTATCCCCAAGCGCACCGGCTGGAAGGGTGAGATGCGCTACGGTCTGCTCAACGACATCCGCACGCTGGATAAACAACGCTACCCGCTTATGATCGAGCGCTTTATGGCGCTGGCCTTCGAACCAGGTGCCGAGCTGCCGCAGCCTTATCCGCGCCCAGCCTTGCGGATCGACGCGCAGAGCCGCGACGCCGCCATGGCCAAGTTCGGTCTGAGCCTGGATCGTCCGGTATTGGCGCTGTGCCCAGGGGCCGAGTTTGGTGAAGCCAAGCGCTGGCCGAGCGAACATTACGCCAAGGTTGCAGAGCTGAAGATCCGTGCCGGCTGGCAGGTGTGGATATTCGGCTCGAAAAACGATCACCCGGTCGGCGAAGACATCCGCAGTCGGCTGATTCCTGGCTTGCGCGAGGAATCGGTGAACCTGGCTGGCGAAACCAGCCTGGCTGAAGCGATTGACCTGCTGTCCTGCGCCGGTACTGTAGTGTCCAACGACTCTGGCCTGATGCATGTGGCGGCTGCGCTGAATCGCCCACTGGTGGCGGTCTACGGTTCGACTTCGCCAGGCTTTACCCCGCCGCTGGCCGAGCAGGTGGAAATCGTCCGCCTGGGTCTGGAGTGCAGCCCGTGCTTCGACCGTACTTGCCGCTTCGGTCATTACAACTGTCTGGGCCAGCTCAAGCCGCGCCCGGTGATCGAGGCGCTGGATCGCCTGGTCAGCGACCCGGTTGAGGTTGAATAGCTTGCGGGTACTGTTGATCAAAACCTCCTCGCTGGGCGATGTGGTGCACACTCTGCCAGCGCTCACCGACGCGGCGCGGGCGATCCCCGGCATCCAGTTTGACTGGGTGGTGGAAGAGGGCTTCGCCGAGATACCGGCCTGGCATCCAGCGGTGGCGCAGGTGATCCCTGTGGCCATCCGCCGTTGGCGCAAGCACATCTGGCAGACGTTCAAGAGCGGTGAGTGGAAGCGTTTCAAGCAGCGGCTTGGTGAAACCCAGTACGACCTGGTGATCGAGGCCCAGGGCCTGCTGAAAAGCGCCTGGTTGACCCGCTACGTCAAAGCGCCGATTGCCGGGTTGGACCGCGACTCCGCGCGTGAGCCGCTGGCCAGCCGCTTCTATGATCACGTATATGCCGTGCCGCGCGAGCAACATGCTCTTGAACGTACCCGCCAGTTATTCGCCCAGGCACTGGGTTATGCGCTTCCGGCCGGTGTAGGCGACTACGGCCTCAATCGCGCGCAGCTGGCGGATCAGTCGCCGCAACCCTATTTGCTGTTTCTGCATGGCACCACCTGGCCCAGCAAGCATTGGCCGGAGGCCGACTGGCGAGCGCTGGCCGAGCAGATGAGTGCACAGGGTTGGGCGGTGCGCCTGCCCTGGGGCAATGAAACCGAGAAAGCCCGTGCCGGGCGGATCGCCGCCGGTATTGAAAATGCGGCGGTGCTGCCCAAATTAAATCTTGCAGGCGTGGCCAAGGTAATCGCCGGTGCCAGTGCCTGCGTGGCGGTGGACACTGGGCTGGGCCATCTGGCTGCCGCGCTGGATGTACCGAGTATTTCCCTGTACGGCCCGACCCTGCCAGGGCGCGTCGGTGCCTATGGGCGTGGTCAGGTTCATCTGTGCGCCACGGGGCCGAATGCCGGCTCGGGTGATCGCCACAAACCCTGTTTTGACGGCCTGGATGCCGAGCGTGTGGCCACACAATTGCAGGCCCTGTTGCTGGCCGAGGACGTTGTCTGATGCAGCTCGCGTTTATTCTCTACAAATACTTCCCGTTCGGCGGCCTGCAGCGCGACTTTATGCGCATAGCTCTGGAATGTCAGGCGCGCGGTCATGCCATTCGCGTCTACACACCGATCTGGGAAGGTGAAGTGCCGGCAGGTTTTGAGGTGGTGGTGGTGCCGGTCAAGGCGCTGTTCAACCACAAGCGCAATGAAAAGCTCACCGCCTGGGTCGAGGCTGACCTGGTCAGGCGCCCGGTGGATAGGCTGATCGGCTTCAACAAGATGCCTGGCCTGGACGTCTACTACGCCGCCGATGGCTGCTATGAGGACAAGGCGCAAACTCTGCGCGCGCCGATCTACAAGCGTTGGGGCCGTTACAAGCACTTTGCCGATTACGAGCGGGCGGTGTTTGCTCCCGAGTCGAAGACCGAGATTCTGATGATCTCCGAAGTGCAGCAGCCGTTGTTTATCAAGCATTACCACACCCCGCTGCAGCGCTTTCACCTGCTGCCGCCGGGCATCGCCGCAGACCGCCGCGCGCCGGCCAATGCCGCCGAGATTCGCGCCGAGTTCCGTGCCGAATTCAAACTGGCGGATAGCGACCTGCTGCTGGTGCAGATCGGCTCTGGCTTCAAGACCAAGGGCCTGGATCGCAGTCTCAAAGCCCTGGCCGCTTTGCCGCGAGAGCTGAAACAACGCACCCGCTTGATCGCTATCGGTCAGGACGATCCGCGCGCTTTTCAGCTGCAGGCCAAGGCGCTGGGCGTGTCCGATCAGGTGCAGATTCTCAAGGGGCGCAGCGACATTCCGCGCTTCCTGCTGGGTGCTGATCTGCTGATCCACCCGGCCTACAACGAGAACACAGGTACCGTGCTGCTGGAGGCGCTAGTCTCCGGTCTGCCGGTGCTGGTGACCGATGTCTGCGGCTACGCCCACTACATTGCCGAAGCCGATGCCGGCCGGGTGCTGGCCAGCCCGTTCGAGCAGGAGCGCCTTAACCATCTGCTCGCCGATATGCTGGCCGACGATCAGCGCCGTGCTTTCTGGGGCCGAAACGGCCTGGCCTATGCCGACAGCGCTGACCTGCATTCCATGCCGCAGCACGCGGCCGACATCATCCTGGCGACACGTCGATGAAGCTGGTACTGGCTGAACCCTTTAAAAGCCTGTGGGCCGGACGCGACGCCTTTGCTGCTGTCGAAGCGCTGCAGGGGCAGGTGTACCGCGAACTGGAAGGCCGCCGCACACTGCGCACCGAAGTCGATGGGCGCGGTTACTTCGTAAAGATCCACCGTGGCATTGGCTGGGGCGAGATCATCAAGAACCTGCTCACTGCCAAGCTGCCGGTGCTCGGTGCGCGCCAGGAGTGGGAGGCCATTCAGCGTCTGACTGACGTCGGCGTAGCCACCATGACCGCTGTGGCCTATGGCGAGCGCGGTCGTAATCCGGCGGCGCAGCATTCGTTTATCGTCACCGAAGAGCTGGCGCCGACTACCGACCTCGAACAACTGAGCCTGAACTGGGCCCAGCAATCGCCCGAGCCGCGGCTGAAATGGGCGTTGATCAAGGAAGTGGCGAACATGGTCGGCAGCATGCACCGCGCCGGGGTCAACCACCGTGACTGCTACATCTGCCACTTCCTGCTGCACACCGACAAACCGGTCACCGCGGACGACTTCCGCCTGTCAGTGATCGACTTGCACCGCGCTCAAGTCCGCAATCAGCTGCCCTTACGCTGGCGCAACAAGGACCTGGCGGCACTGTATTTCTCCGTGCTGGATATCGGCCTAACCCGGCGCGACAAGCTGCGCTTTCTGCGCGGTTATTTTTCTGTGCTGAAGGGGCCGCAGCCGCAGCCGCTGCGCCAGACGCTCAGCGCCGAGCGCTCATTGCTCGTCTGGCTTGAGCGCAAGGCGGACGCGTTGTATGTGCGTAAACAGCGCTATGGAGATGCGCTGTAAATGGCGACATGTGAAGTGCCTGTCGTATCGAGTGGGTTTGAAGGGGCTGTGAAATGAAATTCCAGGGTTTGACTGTTGCGGTGGTGCCACCCAAGGCGCTGGGGGATGTGACCCTGTATCTGCATCTAGCCTGGCAGTTCCATCAGGCGGGCGCTCAAGTGCGCTTCATCTCCAATACATTGTTTTCGGCGCGGGAGTTTTTTACCTGGCTGCGGATTGAACCTCTAGAGCAGGCTGATCTGCAGTCTCTAGCCGGGGATTGCGATCTGGTAGTTGCCTACTTTGGCCATCTGGCGAAAAAAGACCCTGCCGAGCGTGAGCGCTGCTTGGCGCGGGATAATATCGCCTATGTCACGGCGAAAAAATTGCCTCGCGATATTCCCTTACAGGGGCGCAACGTGACGGTGGTTGGGCAGTGTTTCAAGGGCGCTAGCATGCCGTTCTGTCTGCAGTCGCGTGCGGGCCTGTCCATGCGCGAGTGGATTGATCGCTATGTGGCGACGGTCTATGGCATTCCGGTTGCTAGCTCCCTTGATATGGTCTGCCCCAGCCTGCGGCGTGAGCCTGGCAATCGGGTGTTGATTTTCCCCACGTCACCACACAGCAAGAAAAACTATTCCATGAGCGGCTTTCGACGTTTGGCACAGTCGCTGCGCAAGCAGGGCTGGCAGGCCGAATTTATTGGTCTGCCGTCTGAGAGCAAAGAACTGCAAGTCTTCTTCAGTGGCTTTCCGGTGTTCACTTTTGCTGATATACGCGGGTTGATGGCACATATGGCCGGCGTTGCTGCGGTAATCAGCAACGACTCAGGTGGTGGTCATCTCGGTTCGATGATGGGGCTGCGCACCTTCACGATTGCGCGGCGCTATGAAAATTTTGTTTGGCGACCGGGGTTTAATACCAAGGGTATGGTTCTGGCTCCGCGTTTTCGCTTCAAGTGGCTGGATGGCGACTATATCTGGCGGCCGTTTGTTCCGGTCGGGCGAATTCTCGAGGCATTAGGGTGCTATTCAGCCGTCGATGTAGTGACGCCGCAGGGCGAGGCGCACTGATGTCAGGTTGGAATCTGGCGCCTGAGTACGCGGAGTTGAGTGATGAGTTTGGCTCTCTGCAAGCGGTGTTTGCCTTGCAGGGGCAACGCCTGACCCGTGATCCGCTGTCAGAAGTTATTCTGGTTGAGTTCGCAGGCGTACGTTATTACGTCAAACGCTACTGGGGTGGCGGCAAGGGGTTGCGGCGTTTTGTCGGTCGACCGCGGGTTAAGGCCGAATGGCAGAACCTGAAAAACTTCGCCAAGTGGGGCATTCCCACTGCACCGATTGTCGCGTATGGGTTGGAGCGGCGCTTGGGTACATTTGTGCGTGGCGCGTTGATCACTCGCGAGCTGGAAAACACTCTGGACATGGCCCATATGGCCAAACATCAGGACTCGCGATTTGGCGATCCACATTGGGTGGCGACTATCAGTGCGCAGTTGGCGCGAGCTACCCGTATCTTGCACGATCACCACTTTGCCCATAACGATCTGAAGTGGCGCAACCTGCTGGTCAATGAACGCGCAGAGCTGTTTCTGATTGATTGCCCGACTGGTGCTTTCTGGTGGGGACCGCTCCTCAGCTATCGGGTCGTCAAGGATCTGGCTTGCCTGGATAAGGTTGCCAGTAAGGTGCTTTCACGCTGTCAGCGCCTGCGCTTTTACTTGCAGTATTGCGGGCGTGAGCGCCTGGGTTCGACTGATAAGCGGCGGGTGCGGCAGATAGTGAAGTTTTTCGAGGGCAGGGAATGAGTGACTTTATTGCGGCGCAGGATCGCGCCTTGCTTGAACGGCATGGGCTGACCAGTTTCGAGGCGTTATGGGCGCTGCAGCTGGAAGCGGTGGATGAGCCCAATACCGAACGTGGTGGCTGGAGTAGCGTGTATCGGCTGGATCTGGGGGAGGCAGCGTTTTACCTCAAGCGCCAAAGCAACCACCTGACCCGCAGCTTGTTGCACCCCTTCGGCGAGCCCACCTTTGCCCGCGAATTTCGCAATATTCGCCGTTATGCGGCGCTGGGTATTCCCGCGCTGCAGGCGGCGTTTTTTGCCGAGCGCAAATTGCCGGGTGAGCGGCGTGCTGTGCTGCTGACTCGCGCTCTGGATGGCTGGCAGGATTTGGATGCCTGGTTATCCGGTTGGGTTGCGCTCGAAGAGGGGCGTCGTGTGGCAATTCTCAAGGCCTGTGGTGATCTGGCGCGGCGTCTGCACCAAGCTGGGCAGATGCATGGCTGCTTTTACCCCAAGCATATTTTTCTGCGCGAGACCGCTGAAGGCTTCGATGCACAGCTGATTGATCTGGAAAAGACCCGCCCACTGCTGTTCGGTCAGCGCGATCGAGTAAAGGATCTGGAGCCATTGTTGCGCCGCGCCAGTGTATGGAGCGAGGCTGAGATTGGCGTGTTGCTGGCGGCCTATCTCGGCGAAACGGATGATCTCGGCAGCTGGAGTGAGCGTCTCGGTGCCCGCAGGCGTTACAAGGCGGCGCGGCGATGAATTTGGCGGGCCTCAGTCAGGCTGGCCGCGAGCCAGAGTTGCCGCTGACCATCGAGTTGGTCGATGCAGCTGGCTCGGCTGAGCTGACCCTGCAGCGCCTGCTGCGCGTATTGCCCGGGCAGCGCTATGTCGCCCAGGCCGAATGGCGCGGCCGGCCGGTGCTGGCCAAGTTGCTGGTCGGCGACAAGGCTGCGCGGCATTTTCAGCGCGAGCGTGAAGGTGCGCACTTGCTCGCTGAGCAGGGGCTGCATACGCCGCAGCTTTGGGCGGATGGGCTGAGTGAAGGCGAGGGCGGCTGGCTGCTGTTCGAGTACCTGCAAAGTGCCGAAAGTTTGTGGGACGCTTGGCGTGAGGTGGAGCATCAGCCGCTGCTGAGCACCGATCAGCAGTCGGTGCTGGCCAATGCACTGGTCAGCATCGCGCAGATGCACCTCAACGGGTTGTGGCAGGAGGATCTGCATTTGGACAATCTGTTGCGCCATAACGGCCAACTGTTCGTTATCGATGGCGGCGGTGTACAGGTTGAGACGGCAGGTAAACCGCTGTCGCGCGCTAAGGTGCTGGAAAACCTTGGGGTGTTCTTCGCCCAGCTGCCCGCCGAAATGACGCCGTTTATCGAAGAACTGCTGGTGCATTACCTGCTGACGAACGGCGAACATGCCCTGCCGCTGGAAGCGTTGCTCAAAGAAGTGGAAAAAGTTCGCCAGTGGCGTTTGCGCGATTATTTGAAGAAAATCGCCCGCGATTGCAGCCTGTTCGCCGCAAAAGTCGGTGCTTTCGGCCTTCAGGTGGTTCGCCGCGACAAGCAGGCCGAACTGCAGCCGCTGTTGAGTAATCTGGATCAGCTAACCGAGCAGGGCCATATCTACAAAACCGGTGGTGCGGCCACCGTGGCGCGAGTGCAGCTGCAAGACCGGCCGCTGGTGGTCAAGCGTTATAACGTGAAGAACCTGGCTCACTGGCTCAAGCGGTTCTGGCGGCCCAGTCGTGCCTGGCACAGTTGGGTTGAAGGCAATCGCCTGCAGTTGCTGGGTATCGCCACACCACAGCCACTGGCCGTACTGGAGCGGCGCTGGTGCTGGCTGCGCGGGCGTGCCTACCTGATTACCGAATACTGCGGCGGGCAGGATATAATCGCGCGTTTTCAGGCATTCCACGACGGATCGCCCCCGGAAAGCGACCTGTTGGCTCTTGATCGTCTGTTCGCTGCCTTGTTGCGCGAACGCATCAGTCACGGTGATTTCAAGGGGCACAATCTGTTCTGGGATGACCGCCTGGCATGCTGGTCGCTGATCGACCTAGACGCCATGCAGCAGCATCGCAGCGCGCGCAGTTTCGCCAGGGCCTATGCCCGCGACCGCGCCCGTTTTCTGCGTAACTGGCCCGCCGACTCGGCGCTGCACCAGTTGCTCGACCAACGTTTACCGCTGACGCCCGTCGTCGGCTCAGCAGACTAAAAGAGGCACAACCAGTGGCATTGACGATTCTCGGCCTTTCAGGCGCCCTCAGCCATGATCCATCCGCCGCCCTGTATATCGACGGCAAGCTGATCGCGGCCGCCGAAGAAGAGCGCTTCGTGCGCGACAAGCACGCGAAGAACCGCATGCCCTACGAGTCGGCCAAGTTCTGCCTGGAGCAGGCCGGGATCAAACCGTCTGACGTTGATGTGGTGGCTATTCCGTTTGCGCCGATCAGCATCTTCGAGAAAGCCCGCTGGCAATATGCCAAGCGCTACTGGTACGCCCCGGATCGCGCCCTCGACGCCATCCTGATGGGCAATCGCCGCTACAAGCGTTACCACAAGAAGATTCAGTGGTGCCTGGAGCAGCTCGGTTTCGATCTGAAGAAAATCAAGATCGAGCCGGTCGAGCATCACCTGGCTCACGCCGCCAGCGCCTACCACTGCTCGGGCTTTACCGAGAAGACCGCGATCCTCGGCATCGACGGCAAAGGTGAGTACGCCACCACCTTCTTCGGCTACGGCGAGAACGGCAAGATCCACAAGATCAAAGAGTTCTACGATCCGGATTCGCTCGGCGGCCTGTATGGTGCGATCACCGAGTTCCTCGGCTTCGAAATGCTCGACGGCGAGTTCAAGGTCATGGGCATGGCGCCCTATGGTGATGCGGCCAAGTACGATTTCTCACGCCTGGCCAAGTTCGAAAACGGTGAGCTGATCATCAACACCGACTACGCCAACGTCATCGGTTTTCGCCGCTACAAGGAAAACGGCAAGGGCTACTACTTCTCGCCCAAGCTGATCGAGTGGCTGGGGCCGAAGCGCCAGGGCGACATTGCGGATGATCCTTACATCCACTACGCCGCCAGCATGCAGGCGCTGTTCGAGAAGCTGGCTCTGGAGATGATGGAGTACTACCTCGGTGACATTATCCGCGAGACCGGCAAAATCGCCTTCGCCGGCGGCTGCGCGCTGAACGTCAAACTGAACCAGAAGATCATCGCGCGCGACGATGTGAAAGAGCTGTTCGTGCAGCCGGCGTCCGGCGATGCCGGTACTTCGGTCGGCGCGGCTGCCTATATTTCGCACCAGCGCGGCGTGCCGGTGGAGAAGATGGAGCACGTCTACCTCGGGCCGTCCTACAGCAACGAGGACGTGATCGCCGCCTGTGCTCGTCACCCGAGCAAGCCGGTGTTCAAACAGATCGACAACATGCCGCAGCGCATCGCCAAGATCATGGTCGACGCGAATCCCGTGGCCTGGTTCCAGGGCCGTATGGAGTTCGGTCCGCGAGCCCTCGGCGGTCGTTCGATCATCGGTTGCCCGAGCGTGGCCGGTGTGGCCGATCGCATCAATGAGCAGATCAAGTTCCGTGAGCGCTGGAGGCCGTTCTGCCCGTCGATGCTCGACACCGTTGGCCCGCAGATGCTCAAGGTCGACCACCCGAGCCCGTTTATGACCTTTACCTTCGAGGTCAATGAAGAGTGGAAGACCCGCGTCGGCGAAGTGGTGCATGAGGACGGAACCTCGCGCGCCCAGGTGCTCAAGCGCGAGTACAACCCGCGCTACTACGACATGATGCTGGAGCTGGAGAAGCTGACCGGCAACGGAGTGTCGCTGAACACCTCGCTGAACCGCCGTGGTGAGCCGATGATTTGCTCGCCGACCGACGCGCTGAACATGTTCTACGGCTCCGATCTGCAGTACCTGATCATGGAAGACATCCTGGTGGTCAAGGATGGCAAGGATTGGTATGACAACGTCTGAGGTCGCGGAGGCTGCTCAGCCGTGGGTGCTGCAGTTCTGTCACGGTTATGACGGCCCCTTCCTCGATTGCGCGCGGCAGTATGCTGCGCTCTTTGTCGGTACGCCTTATAAAGTCTGTACGGTATACCTGACGGGTAAACCGAGTTCGGAAGTCGAGGAAGGTTCGGCTTCTGATGAGGTGATTTTTCTCGACTATTCCAGTCGGCAAGTGCGTGGCCTTAAGCTCAAGGCGATCCGCGATCTCAAGCGAATCGCCGCCTCGCGCGACTTCAAATTCTGCATCGCTCATCGTTTCAAACCGGTGTATGTCGCCCTGCTCGGCAGCGAGCTGCCGGTGATCGGCGTGCATCATGCCTTCGGCGATTACCGGCGGCTGTCGCGGCGGCTGTTCGCCAACTTCTTCAAGGCGCGTCTGGCGCTGCTCGGGGTGTCCGATGCGGTGCGTGATGACATGCGTGCCTGCTTGCCGAGCTGGCCGGGCGAGCGTATCGAAACCCTGTACAACCGCCTGGATGTGGCTGCCGTGCAAGCCGAATTGCTGCCGCGTGAGGAGGCTCGCGCAGCGCTGCAGCTGCCGCAGGATGCCTGGGTGGTTGGCAATGTCGGTCGTCTTCATCCGGACAAGGACCAGGCCACCCTGATTCGTGGCTTTGCCCAGGCCCTGGCGCAGCTGCCTGCCGGCAGCCTGTTGGCGATCATGGGCAGCGGCAAGCTCGAGGTTGCGCTTAAGGCGCTGGCCGTTGAGCTGGACGTGGCTAACAGCGTGCGTTTTCTCGGTCAGGTACCGGGCGGGCGGCGCTACTTCAAGGCGTTCGATGTGTTTGCCCTGAGCTCCGACCACGAGCCGTTCGGTATGGTGCTGCTGGAGGCCATGGCTGCCGGCGTGCCACTGGTCGGTAGCGACTGCGGCGGTGGGCGCGAAGTGGTGGGTAATGTCGGGCGCCTGTTCCCCTTGGCCTATGCTCCGGCCCTGGCCGTCGCGCTGACCGAGCAGGCGCAGGCGGCGGGCGAACTGCCAGTCGTGCGTCAGCGCATGCTCGACAGTTTGCAGCTGCGTTTCTCCGACGCGGCCGTATCCCGGCGCTTCTGGTCGCTGCCCATGCTTGCCGCCCTGCGCTGAGGTCGCCATGACACCGAACGTTGCCATCAACCCCTGGGCTGCCAAGGCCCGCGCTCTGGATCGCTACCGCTGGCTGCTGCTGCGCGAGCGTCACGGCTTGCTCGGCAGCGCCCTGCGCTTTGCCCGTGAAGCGTTCGGCGACTGGCTGTTCGGCCTGCGCGCCAAGCACCGTCTGGCTGTCACGGTAACGACTGAACCGTGCGATTTCCTGCTGCTGCAGTCGGCGTCCAAGGTGATCAAGTTTCAGCGCAAGAAGCTGCTGATCGAGGGGTTGCGCGCACGCGGTCATACTTTGGTTGAAACTGCGTTGGAAGAACCTAGGGTCATTCTCCGCCAGCGTCTGCTGAAACGTCCGCCGTTTAGCGTGCCGACCCGCTACTTCGGCTTGGCGGCCTATGCCGAATGGCTGGTCGAGCACCACCTGCCACGCATCCTGCTCAATGACCGCAATGGTAGTTTGTATGCCCCCTTCCTGCGCCTGTCACTGAATGCGCGGCAGCGTCTGCTGGTGCATCTAGCCCATGCCTCTACCGTCGAGAGTTCGCGGCGCCTGGGCATGAACGATTACGACTATTATTTTCTGTTCGGTCTGAGCTCGTTGCAGGCGCTGCAGGCACGTGCATTACGCTTTGGTAGTTCGCAGGCTGTACTGGCAGGCTCGCATATGATCGACAGCGACTACGACCTGCCTCCGGCTGAGCCGTCCCAGCGTACTGTGCTGATTCTCGGCATTGGCCCGGACAAAGAGAAGGAAATCGGATACCAGCGCACCTATGCGCTTATTCATGACTGGGCCGTTGCGCATCCCGAGTATCAGGTCTTGATTAAGGCACATCCACGTAGCCAGGTCTCGTTTTGGCGACAGGCTGCTGCTGGGCTGGCCAATCTGCAGGTTTTACCCGCAAACTGCTCACTGGCAGAGGCTCTGGCGCGTGCTTCCTTGGTCATTAATATTATGTCCAATGCGGTGATTGAAGCCGCTCTTGCACGGCGACCGTTGATTTATGTGAATGCTAGCGGCGAGCCCGATATCTTCGCGCAGACCAGTTTTTTTGGTGAGTGTGTTGAGTGTGCCAGCCAGCTGCAGCAACGGATTGTGGGCATTGAATCTGACTATGTGGATAGCCAGCAGCAGTCGGCTCGCTTTGCCGACTATCACCTTGCTCAGGGTGTCACGGGGCTTGAGCGAACCTGTGTCTTACTTGGAGGCTTACTGCGTAACGAGCGTATCGAGAGCTGGCCTCTTGCCGAGAGCCTAGTTGCTGATTAACTACTAAAAGCAGGTTGCTGCCGTTTGAGTGATGCTATGACCGGATTTTGTTTTGACCATGCATTTGTTATCAATCTTGATCACCGTACTGATCGTTGGGCGAAGATGGCCGACAATTTGGCGCGAGTAGGTATCGTAGCTGAGCGGTTCTCCGCCATCAGTGTTCGTGATCTGATCGATGATCAGCCAACGATGGCACTCAAGGATTTTCTCAAACGCGTTGATGGTCCTAGTCCTTCTGCAGAGCACAAGCTGCAGACGACTTG
Source organism: Pseudomonas sp. 8BK (assembly GCF_902506475.1). Taxonomy (NCBI): domain Bacteria; kingdom Pseudomonadati; phylum Pseudomonadota; class Gammaproteobacteria; order Pseudomonadales; family Pseudomonadaceae; genus Pseudomonas; species Pseudomonas sp. 8BK. Next base: position 199,278 of record NZ_LR733252.1, read on the forward strand.
GGCGTGTATGCGCAGTCATCTGGCGATTATTCGCATGGCTCGTGATGCTGGCTGGCCTTCGGTGCTGATTCTCGAAGATGACTGCGAGTTTGAATCTTACACCCCTGCTGTGCTGAATCGGGCATGCGAACAATTACAGGGGCGTGAGTGGGGAGTGCTGTACCTAGGGGGTACCTTGAAGAAGGGTGGCAAGAAAGCTGCTGTTTCCTCGAATCTCTTAGCTGTCAGTCGTATTCGCCTTGCTCATGCTTATGTTGTTAACGCCAGTCTCTATGAGCGGATCCTGCGCGAGGCCCCAGGGTCAGGATTACCGCTCGACTGGTACTACTCGGAAATTCTGCAAGCTTCATCCAATGCTCTTATGGTGCGGCCGACTCTGGCGTATCAGCGTTTATTTGATATGAGTGATATTGAGCAGGTTGAGCGTCAGCCTAAGTACAAAACACGCCAAATGCTTCAGCGTTGCTGGGCAAGAATTCGTTACGGCCGCACGTCGTACTAATGGAGCAACTATGAATCATTCATTGACAGTCTCGCGTTTGCCCAGAGTTTTGACGCGATGGCTTGCCTTTGGCTTCGCATGGCTATTGTTAGGTATGTTCTTGCTACCGACCAGCAAGCTCTATCAGCAGGGGCTGATCCTGTTCTTCTGGTTGCCGGGGTTGTTAGCGGTACTTGCCATCCCGGTTGTACGACGGTCGTGGGATGGGGTGCTGTTATTCCTGTTTGCACTATCAGTATTTTGGGCTGGGCTATCTATAGGCTGGGGAGGCGAGCCAGACCAGCTTAAAGAGCTGCTCTATGTCTGCCTTGCGGTTAATGCAATGGTAGCCTTGGCAGCACTAAACCCACGTTTGCTTTGGCAAGTCTTATTAGGCTGTGCGTTGCTAGGCTCTGGATTTGCGTGGTGGTCGCTTTTTGAATTTTACATATGGCAGGGCCAGCCTTTAGATGTGCGAGTTGTTTCTACAGGGTTACTTAATCATACGATTCTCGCTTCGCATGTTATTGGCGTAATCGGATTGGTTGTATTGTTTATGCGTAGTTTGCTGCCTCCTCGTTTCCCATCATGTTTGTGGGTGGTGGCATGCTTGGGGTGTCTGGCCTTTTTGCTCATGTCTCGCAGTAAAGGTCCGGCCCTAGCGTTGCTTGTGTGCATGTCGCTATCAGGTCTGTGGTCGACTGCTCGTTGGGGATGGTTGGCCGGTGGTGGCGCGGTCTTCGTGGCGCTACTTGCTGCTTGGCTGTTACCTGAGCAGCTGTTTCGAGGGGGGTTTTCCTATCGACCACAACTGCTTGAACAGGCTTGGTTGTTATGGCAGGAAAACCCTTGGTTGGGGCTGGGTGTTGGTGCCGATTATAAGTTGCTGATCTCTGAGTTAGGTATAACTCATGAGCATGCTCATAACCTCTACATGCACTTAGCCGTACAGTTGGGCGCGATAGGCGTGATGCTTTGGGTTGTATTGCAAGCAGCGATTTTCTGGCGCGCGTGGTCGTCAAGAGGGAGCGTGGCGGGGCAGACTCTGTGTGCTCTATGTTGTTTCTCAGCGGTCGCTTTGCTTACGGATGGTATTGGTCCTTGGGTCAAGCCTAGGGAAGAGTGGTTTACAGTCTGGCTGCCAGTCCTTTTGGGGTTTGCTCTGTATTCTGCGAATTATGAAGGTTTTTCGCCTAAGTCACGTGTTGAATAGTTTTGTGTATGCATGCTTGCTGAGTCGAGGAGGAGGTGTGTTGACGGGCAGCCGTATTAACGAAACTCAGTCTTTGGAAACCTTGCGAGGTAAGCATTCGGGAGTCTTGTTCATTGTCGCTTCTGGCCCTTCTGTCGGTGAATTTCCGTTAGAGCGCTACGCGAAATACCCAATGGTATCTATGAACGGTTCGATCTGCCGCTTTGCCGAAGCCGGTGTGAGGCCGCTGTTCTATATTTGTGACGACAGCAGCTTTGTGCGTAATCGCTTGCCATTACTGCAGCAGGGAATTGCCTCGGCGCAAAACATAGCCTTCAGTCCGCGAGTGATTGAGACTCTACTTGCCCTAGTGCCAGATGCTCTTGTTGGGCGATCAGTTTATGGTTTTGAACGCGTCAATCGACCTGTTGGCGGGCGTGAGCCGATGGGCGATAGGCAGTTTGCCTGGGCTGCTCGCAAGGATGCCGATTTCGAGTGCCATTTCTCGCTGTTCCGCCAGAAGCCTAATCGCATTGGTTTCAGTCGTAATATCGACAAGGGCTATTTCAGTAGCCGTACCATCCCCTATACCGGGATTCAGTTGGCCTATCACTTGGGGTTCCAACAGGTCTTCGTAGTTGGGATGGACTTGGATTCGAGCAAAGGCCGTTTCTACGAGCAGGGTGAGGACGCAGTCGGTAGCCGCTTGGATGGCGATTATGAGGACTACATCCTGCCGTGTTTCGAGTTGATGGCTAAACGGGTTGTAAGTCCAGCCTTCCAAGTTTACAACCTGTCGTTAGACAGCCGTTTGCCGGGTACTGTGCTGCCCAAGCTGTCTCTGGATCAGTTGGATGCCTTGCTTGCGGCTTTGTAGGCGGCCAGCAGTTCCTCCCACGGGAAGTTATCCACCTTGCGCCGCTGCAGGTAGTTGTGCAGATGTTGGAAGTTGCGGCGAATCAGCATGCGTCCTAGCGGTCGGTTTTTGAAACGAATATCGAGAAAGTCGATCAGGCCGAAGTCGCCATCTGGAGTGCGCAGGATGTTGCCTAAATGCAGTGAGCGGAAGTAGATGCCACGCTGATGCAGGCGGTAGATGTAGGCGGCCAGTTGCGGCAGCAGTACGTCGAACTGTTTGCGACTGTTGCAAAATAGGCGGTCCAACGGCTGGCCGGCGAGTGGTTTGTAGAGGCAGGCGCTAACAAGGTTGCTGCGGTCGATCCAGCATGTTTCGCAAATAATTGGTGTCTGAATGCCGGTATCCTGCAAACGCTTGGCCCGATCCTCGAATCGTGCCGCATCTGGGTGCAAGCGAGCCAACAAGGGCAGGCGACGGCTGCGGAAGATTTTCAATAAATTGCCATCGGCGAGGCGAATTACCTTGGCGCCATGGCTGTCTTTTTCCAATACCTCACCATGGCTCAGCCAATCTTGGAATTCTTTCGCTGTTACAATCCGCATCTAATCTCTCTAGTCGTCGTACGAGGCGTGCCGAATGGCCAATTCTAACCAGCAATCGAGCATCAAGGTTTATTTGCGATTGCTGAAATACGTTGTCCCTTACTCGGGACTGTTTGCCATCAGTATCTTGGGTTTTTTGATTTTTGCATCCACCCAGCCGATGTTTGGCTACATCCTCAAATATTTTGTAGATGGCCTAGCCAACCCGGACGCCAGCTTTTTTGCGGCTATTCCCTACCTCAAAGACATCTCGTTCTTTGTCGATCTAAAGCTCATGCATGTCGTGCCGCTGCTGATCGTGTTGATTGCGCTCTGGCAGGGCATTGGTTCCTTTCTGGGTAACTATTTTCTGGCCAGGGTCTCGCTGGGTTTGGTGCATGACCTACGGGTGTCACTGTTTAATAACCTGCTGGTGTTGCCAAATCGATATTTTGATACCCACAACTCGGGCCACCTGATTTCACGGATCAGTTTTAACGTAACCATGGTTACGGGGGCTGCTACCGATGCGATTAAGGTGGTGGTCCGCGAGGGCATGACAGTGATTTTCCTGTTCGCTTCGTTGTTGTGGATGAACTGGAAGTTGACCTTGGTGATGCTGGCAATTCTGCCGCTGATCGGTCTGATGGTCACCAGTGCCAGTCGTAAATTCCGTAAGCAGAGCAAGAAGATCCAGGTGGCTATGGGGGATGTGACACACGTTGCATCTGAGACTATTCAAGGCTATCGGGTTGTTCGTAGTTTCGGCGGCGAGTCTTACGAGCAGACCCGGTTTCTCAGCGCGAGTAACAGCAACCGAGAAAAACAGCTGCGCATGACCAAGACCGGCGCAGTGTATACGCCGATGTTGCAGTTGGTGATTTACAGCGCCATGGCCGTGCTGATGTTCCTTGTGCTTCTGATGCGTGGCGATGCTTCGCCAGGTGACCTGGTGGCCTACATCACCCTGGCGGGGTTGCTGCCTAAGCCGATTCGTCAGCTGTCCGAAGTCAGCGCCACTGTGCAAAAGGGCCTGGCTGGTGCCGAAAGCATTTTCGAGCAGCTGGATGAGGATCAGGAAGTTGATCACGGTACCGAAGAGCGCGCACGGGTCAGTGGGCGCCTTGAAGTGCGTGATTTGAGTTTCCAATATCCCGGGGCTGAAAAGCCGGTACTCAATAACATTTCCTTTGTTGCGGATCCTGGCCAGATGGTCGCTTTGGTGGGGCGTTCGGGCAGTGGCAAGTCCACTCTGGCCAGTCTGATCCCGCGTTTTTATCACCATGAGCATGGCCAGATCCTGCTCGACGGTCTGGATGTCGAGCAATACCGTCTGCGTAACCTGCGTCAGCACATTGCGCTGGTGACACAGCACGTCACCCTGTTTAACGATACTGTGACCAATAATATTGCCTACGGTGATCTGGCTGGCGCGCCGTTTGAAGATGTGCGTAAAGCCTCCGAAGCGGCCTACGCAGCTGAGTTTATTGAGAAGCTTCCGGAAGGTTACGCAACCCTGGTTGGTGAGAATGGCGTGCTGTTATCTGGCGGTCAGCGGCAGCGTCTGGCGATTGCCCGTGCATTGTTGAAGAACGCCCCGCTACTGATTCTCGATGAGGCCACATCCGCGCTGGATACTGAGTCGGAGCGGCATATCCAGGGGGCGCTGGATGAGGTGATGAAGGGGCGTACGACACTGGTTATCGCCCACCGGCTAAGCACAATCGAGAAGGCTGATCTGATTTTGGTGATGGATCAGGGGCAGATTGTCGAGCGCGGTACTCACAGCGAGTTGCTGGCGCTTAACGGTTACTACGCACGCCTGCATGCGCGCGACTTTGTCGAGGTTGATGACCTGGTCGCGGAGCCTGATGCCTGATGCTTGGTCATTTACGCGCTTGGCGCGAGCGTGGCTGGACGTCGATTGATGCGGCCGCTTATGCCGAAGCCTGGCGGCATTTCGGTGGCAGTGTCGCCACCCATCCGCAGGTGGTTGAGCGCCTGGCTGAATTCGCGGGTTTGCCGGTGCGTTACCTGGGCTGGTTTTCAGGTGGCGAGTTGCAGGCCGCGATTCCGACCTGGGGGCGGCACCTGGCGTTGTCCAAGGATGTGCTCAAGCAGCAGGGCAAACGCGGCCTGTTCGACTTAGGCAATGCGGAATTGATTCTTCCGATCGCGCCGTCAGCCTGCGTCTCGCTGCGCCATCGCGGTCGTTATATTTCAATGCTCAATGCCGCTGCGATCAGCACCCTGCGTGAGCAGCCAGAGGGCCTGGCCTTGGCGCGCGAGCCTGAGGAATACAGCAAGAAGTTCCGCTACAACCAGCGTCGTGAGCAGCGTTTGCTGGAAGAGGCGGGCGGAGTGGTTCGGCCGATGCTGGAGCTTTCCGCAGCCGAGCAGGCGGTGATTTATGCTGAGCTATTTCAGCGTCGCTGGGGTTTTGAAGCCACCGGTAAGGCGCATCTAGCTGAGGTGTTCAGCCTGATGCGTGACTTTATGACCGGCTCGCTGATCTACCTGAATGATCAGCCAGTGGCGATTCAGGTGCTGTACCGCGTCGAAGCGCCGCAGTGGGTCAGCCTGGAATACATCAACGGCGGTGTTGATCCGCAAAACCGCGAATTCAGCCCCGGCAGCGTGCTGAGTTTTATCAATACGCAGACCGCCTGGAGTGAGGCGCGCGCGCTGGGTAAGCCGCTGCGCTATTCCTTTGGCCGGGCTGATCGCGAATACAAAGACCGCTGGTGCAACCGCGTTGCGGTTTATCAGGTCTGATCATGTCAGCTCGTAAACAGATCCTGCTCAAGCGCCATCGCCGGCAAAAGCGCATCGCGTTGCTTTTGGCACTTGTTGTGTTGGCGCTCGTTGGCGTGCTGGTCGCCTGGTGGTGGGTGCCGATCCTTCTAGTGCTGGGTTGGGTTGCGCATGAGGCCTGGTTTGCTGATCACCTGTTCTATTCGCCCAGCGATGACTACAGCTATGCCTTTGCCGAGTCGACCCGAGCCGTAAATGGTCGCATAGACGCGGGTTGCGTGAGGCTGGAAGGCGAACTGGAGGCGGCGGATGCCCTGATTCTGCAGGTGCAGATAAAAGCCAGTTGGCTGGGCCGTTGGTTTGATCCTTATGTGCTGATCGGCAACGACCGTCAGGATTTTGAGCGGGGCGTGAACGGGCGGCGCTATCTGAATCTGTCCGGGCAGGGCGAGCTATTGGCGCAGGGCAAGCTGTCGCTGCGTGGTCGGTTTTGCCGTCTGGATCCGCTCGTCACGCTCCATGCGCAACGCAACCCGGACTACGCCGAGCAGCGCTTGATGATTATCGCGCCGCATGCCGACGACGCTGAACTGGCCGCCTTTGGCCTGTACAGTCGGGCGCGTGAGGTCAGCATCCTGACTCTCACGCAGGGCGAAATTGAGGCTGAGGCCTATCAACTCCTGGGGCTGGAACAAGCGGCTGCCGCTCGGTTCAAAGGCCGCCTGCGTGCCTGGGACAGTCTGGCTGTGCCGCTGTGGGGCGGTGTACCGCAAAGCCAGTGCCTGCAGCTCGGCTATTACTGCCTGCAATTGCCAGCGATGCAGACGCAGCCTGAGCAGGCGTTCGGCTCGCGAGAGTCCGGTGAAGCGGATATTCGCAGCGTGCGCGCGAACAATGCCCTGCCGTTGCCCGGCGATGCCGATGGTGTGCCCAGCTGGCGCAATCTGCTGGCGGATCTGGTAACTGCGCTTGAGCACTACCAGCCTGAGGTTGTCGTCACCCCGCACCCGCAGCTGGACCCGCACAGCGACCACGTCGCCAGCACCCAAGCGCTGTTGGAGGCGATTGAGCTGAGCCGGCACAAGCCGAAAACGTTGCTGTTGTACGCCAATCATCTGCACGACAACGACCGCTGGCCCATGGGGCCGGCCGGTTTTGGCATTGCCCTGCCGCCGGCCATCGAAGTTCTGCCGGCTGATGGGCTGTGGAGCCCGTGCCTGGGTGTCGCGCAGCAACTAGATAAAGCCATGGCGCTGGCCATGCAGCACGATTTACAAGGCCCGTTGCCGCTTAAGCGGCGTCTCCGCCGCTGGATTCAGCGTGTGCTGGTCGGGCGGCGCTGGCCGGCTACCGGTGAAGACGAATTCTTCCGCAAGGCGGTGCGCCGCCATGAACTGTTCTGGGTGCGCACGCTCGGCGGTTAGCCAGCGTAGTGGCCAGCCAATGTTATGATTCCCGGCAATCTGTTCTGCCGTTTCTGGAGTGTTTATGAAAGTGTCCATGCCGCGTTTCGACCAGGCTGCCGTTCTGGTGGTGGGCGATGTCATGCTCGATCGTTATTGGCATGGCGGCACTTCGCGGATTTCGCCGGAAGCGCCGGTGCCAGTGGTCAAGGTCGAGCAGATCGAAGACCGTCCGGGCGGCGCGGCCAACGTCGCGCTGAACATCGCTGCCCTCGGCGCACCGGCTACCTTGCTCGGCGTGACTGGGGAGGATGAAGCCGCCGCAAGCCTGCGCAACAGCCTGCAGGCGGTTGGCGTAAAGACCTTTTTCCAGACGATCAAAGACCAGCCGACCATCGTCAAACTGCGTGTGATGAGCCGTCATCAGCAGCTTTTGCGCATGGACTTCGAAGAGCCATTCCGCACCGACAGCGTGGCCCTGGCCGCCAGCGTTGAGGCGCAGTTGGACGGCATCAAGGTGCTGATTCTCTCGGACTACGGCAAAGGCGCGCTGCAGAACCATCAGGCGCTGGTGCAACTGGCGCGCAGCAAAGGCATTGCCGTGCTGGCCGATCCCAAGGGCAAGGATTTCTCCATCTACCGCGGCGCCAGCCTGATTACGCCGAACCTGCACGAGTTCGAAACCATCGTCGGCCATTGCCGCGATGAGTCCGAGCTGGTGGCCAAGGGCGCGGCACTGATGGCGGAGCTGGAGCTGGGTGCGTTGCTGGTGACCCGTGGTGAGCATGGTATGACCTTGCTGCGCCCAGAGCACCCAGCGTTGCACCTGCCGGCGCGTGCCCGTGAAGTGTTCGACGTGACCGGTGCCGGCGATACGGTGATTTCCACCCTGGCCGCCAGTCTGGCAGCAGGCGAGGAACTGCCGAATGCGGTGGCGCTGGCCAACCTGGCTGCGGGTATTGTGGTCGGTAAGCTGGGGACTGCGGCGATCAGTGCGCCGGAACTGCGCCGCGCGATCCAGCGTGATGCCGGTTCCGAACGCGGTGTGCTGAGCCTGGATCAACTGCTGCTGGCCATCGACGACGCCCGTGCCCATGGCGAGAAAATTGTCTTCACCAATGGCTGTTTCGACATCCTGCACGCCGGGCATGTCACCTATCTGGAACAGGCGCGCGCGCAAGGCGATCGACTGGTGCTGGCGGTAAATGACGACGCGTCGGTCAGCCGCCTGAAAGGCCCGGGTCGGCCGATCAACGCCGTGGATCGGCGCATGGCCGTTTTGGCGGGCTTGGGCGCGGTGGATTGGGTGGTGAGCTTCAGCGAAGACACCCCGGAAAACCTGCTGCGCGCGGTCAAGCCGGATGTACTGGTCAAGGGCGGTGATTACGGCATCGAGGGTGTGGTGGGCGGCGATATCGTCCGCGCCTATGGGGGCGAGGTCCGCGTGCTGGGGCTGGTGGAAAACAGTTCCACCACCGCCATTGTCGAGAAAATCCGCAGCAAGTAATCCGCCACATTGACTGGCTGCTTTGCCAGTCAAGCGCGTCGGCGCGGTCATAGGCGCTTGCCCTGACCGCGCGCATGATCCATGGCATCCCCCGTATGGAGTGAGATGCCATGAGTTCCGACGTACAGGGCCGCGCCCTGGCAGTGCTGAATCGAGTCGCCCAGGCTGACTGGCCGGATCGTTTGAAGCTGCGCAAACCCTTCGAAAAACTGATCTACACCGGCAGTCGTGCGAGCTTCCGCGCGGCGGCGCAGCGTGCGGGCAAAGTCGCCAAGTTGCCACGCCCGGCTGATCCGGATGCCTTGTTTGATCTGTCTCTGTCCGATGAGCAGCAGATGCTGGTGGAGATGCTCGAAGCCTTCGCCAGTGAAGTGCTGCGCCCGCTCGCTCACGATGCCGATGAACAGGCGGTGCTGCCGGCGGCGTTGCTCAATCAGGCGCACGAGCTGGGGCTGACCCATTATGCGGTCAGCGAGGCTCAGGGCGGCATGGCCGGTGAACGCACCACGTTGAGTAATGCGCTGATTGCCGAAGCACTGGGCAAGGGCGATCTGTCCCTGGCCGCCGCTCTGTTGGTGCCCTTGTCGGCGGCCAACTGCATCCGCCGTTGGGGCAATGCCGCGCAGCAGGCGCGCTGGCTACCGGCCTTTGTCGCTGAGGAGCCTGCGCCGGTGATGGCCATTGCGGTCAATGAGTCGACGCCGCTTTTCGACCCGCACAAGCTGGCGACCCGTGCGCGCAAACGCGGTAAACATTATGTGCTCAGCGGTGAGAAGAGCCTGGTGCTGCGGGGGCTGGACGCCAGTCACCTGATTGTCGCGGCGCAGGCGGCGGACGGCCCTGCGCTGTTTATCGTCGAAGCCGGCGCCAAAGGCCTGCAGCGCAGCCCGCAGCCGGCCATGGGCCTGAAGGCTGGCAGCACAGCGCGGGTGCGGCTCAATGGGGTTAAGGTGCCGGTTGAGGCGCGACTGGCCGCTGAGCCGTTCAACTATCAGAGCTTTCTCGATTATGCCGGGCTGGCCTGGTGCGCCCTGGCTGTGGGCACAGCGCGGGCGGCGCTGGATTATGTGGTGCCGTACTGCAACGAGCGCGTGGCCTTCGGCGAACCGATCAGTCATCGCCAGGGCGTGGCCTTTATGGTCGCCGATATGGCCGTGGAGCTCGACGCCATGCGCCTGATGGTCTGGCGCGCCTGCTCGCGGGCCGAGCAGGGTTTGTCGTTCCAGCGCGAAGCCTATCTGGCCCGCCTGCTGTGCAGCGAAAAGGCCATGAAGATAGGCACCGACGCCGTGCAGCTGCTCGGCGGCCATGGCTTTACCAAAGAACATCCAGCCGAGCGCTGGTATCGCGATCTGCGTGCGCTGGCGATTATGGCCGGCGGTCTCCAGCTTTAAGGGCGCCTCAACATGAACCTGGAAACCCCCAAGAAATTCCGTGGCCTGGTTAATCAGGCCCATCAGGTGGCGGAAAATTATTTTCGGCCGATTTCACGCAAATACGACAAGGCCGAGCATGCCTATCCCAAGGAGCTGGACCTGCTCGCGGCGCTGCTCGATGGTATGAACGCCGGCTCGCCAGATGCGATTGGCGCCACCTCGGCGAGCAAGCGCGGTGCGGCCCGTGAGCAGCAGGAAGGCATCAAGAATGGCGGCAATCTGTCCGCCCTGCTCGGGGTGATGGAGCTGTGCTGGGGCGATGTCGGCCTGTTGCTGGCCATGCCGCGTCAGGGTTTGGGCAATGCGGCGATTGCCGCGGTGGCCAACGATGAGCAGCTGGCGCGCTTCGGCGGCACCTGGGCGGCCATGGCGATTACCGAGCCGGGCTGCGGCTCGGATTCGGCGGCGATTCGCACCACGGCCATCAAGGACGGCGATCACTACGTGCTTAACGGCGAGAAGATCTTTGTCACTTCCGGAGAGCGCGCGGATGCGGTAGTGGTCTGGGCCTCCCTGGACAAGAGCCTCGGTCGTGCGGCGATCAAGTCCTTCGTGGTCGAGCACGGAACAAAGGGCATGAGCGTTACACGGTTGGAGAAGAAACTCGGCATCAAGGCTTCGGATACCGCCTCGATCAGTTTCACGGATTGCCGGGTGCCGGCGGCCAACCTGCTGGGCAACCCAGAAATTGATGTGCAGAAGGGCTTTGCCGGGGTGATGGAAACCTTCGACAACACCCGTCCACTGGTCGCCGGCATGGCGATCGGTGTGGCCAAGGCCTCGCTGGACCGCACCCGCGAGCTGCTGAAAAAGGTCTGCAAGCTGGATTACCGCACGCCGCTGCTGAGTGTCAGCCATGCAGAGGCGACCCTCTATCGCCTGGAGGCCGAATGGGAGGCCGCGCGACTGTTAACTCTCAAGGCCGCCTGGATGGCCGACAACAAGCTGCCCAACTCCAAGGAAGCCTCCATCGCCAAGGCAAAGGCCGGGCGGGTGGCTAACGAGGTGACGCTGAAGTGTGTCGAACTGGCCGGTGCGTTGGGTTACGGCGAAGATGAGCTGCTGGAAAAATGGGCGCGCGACTCGAAAATTCTCGACATCTTTGAAGGCACCCAGCAGATCCAGTTGTTGATCGTCGCCAGGCGTCTGCTGGGCAAGAGCTCCAGCGAATTGAAGTAGTTGTTACGCGGGCTGGATGACGCCAGCCCGCCTGCCTGAAATCCCTTTTTGCCCTGCCTAGGCGGGGCTTTTTTGCGTCTACGCCAGCCAGTTGTAGGGTGGATGGCGCTTCACCCATCCACCGATACGCGGTAAAGGTGGATGAAAAGAGCGTCATCCACCCTACGGTTTTGGCCGTTGCAGATTGCCTCTGCGGCTGCATTCAAATGCCTTGCAGGCTTAGCCAATCCTTCCAGCGAGTCCGCTCATCGTGCACCAGCCAGCCATCCTGTGGCGCGAAGTTTTCTGCCAGCCACAGCCCTCGGGTGCTAGCCGGCAGTAGCTGGCCTTGTTTCAGGGTCAGCAGCTCGGCAGTCGGCCGGCCCTGGTCTAGCGGGATCAGAAACAGATCGGGGCGTGCGCGGTTGAGGCGGGCGATCAGTTGGCCGTTTTCCAAGTGTTCATCGACATGCAGCAGGCTGAGTTGGCGCGTTTCCTTGGGCAGCTCCAGGCGTAGGTCATACACCAATTGTAATGAGGCGGTCGGCAGGTGCACGTAGGCGCGGGGGCGTTCGAGCAGCTTGAGGTTGCCGCATTGCACCGGGCGCGCTGCGCCGGACAGCGGGCTAAGGCTGAAGTGCGCGGTTTCCCGGTAGCGCAGGCTGCTCTGGTAGGGCGTGGGCAGCCAGGTGTCGCCAAAGCGTCCGCTTAGCCAGCCTTCCGGGGTTTCCAGCAGGCACTCTTCGGCCACTTCCTGAATTGCGGTGAGCAGCGGCAGATTGAGTTCGTGGGCTGGCACATAGCCGGAAATCAGCTTGAGCACCACATCGCCACGATCCGCCCGGCGCTGGCGCACCAGCACCCAGTATTCGCGGCCTTGCCAGCAGAGGGTCAGGCGCACCGAAACGCCTAGATTGGCCAGCTCCACGGCAAAGCGCTGGCTGTCGGCTACCGCCACCGGTTTGCGCTTCTCCAGCATCTGCGCAAAGTTCAGCGGCATGCCCAGGCCCTGGTAAGTCAGGCCTTCCGGGCTGGCTTCAACAAAGAGTTGCAGGGTCTTGAAGCTGCTGGGGTCTTTGCGGAGCAGGGTGCGCGGCATGGCAACTCCTCGCGGGTGTCGGCGTGGGCATGGCCTGAGAGCTTGGCACAGATCGGCGGGTGAGACCCGTCAGGCAATATCCTGAATTACAGCGGCGGCCGTGGTGACGTTATGCGCCAGGTGCTGCGGGTTGATGGTGCCGATAATCGCGCTGCAGGCCGCCGGATGGCTGAAGATCAGCTCGAAACTGGCGCGCACCGGGTCTGCATCAGCCAGGCAGGCGTGGCCGCTGGCCAGGGCCTTCTTGATCAGGATGCCCTTGCCGTGCAGTTCGGCGTAGTCGAGTACGGCCTGCTCGCTTTGCTCATTAAGGTTATAGGTCACCATCGCGCAGTCACCCTGCTCAAGGGCGAGCAGGCCGCCCGCAACGGTTTTACCGGAGAGGCCGAAACCGCGAATCTTGCCCTCGCGTTTGAGCTCAGCCAGGGTTTCGTACACGCCACTGTCACGCAGAATCGCCACATCGTTGCCGTCGGAATGCACCAGTACCAGGTCGATAAAGTCGGTTTCCAGGCGCTTGAGACTGCGCTCCACCGAGAGCCGCGTATGCGCAGGGCTGAAGTCAAAGTGCGATTGGCCGTTATCGAATTCTTCGCCGACCTTGCTGACAATCACCCACTGCTGGCGCTGGCCGCGCAACAGCGGGCCGAGGCGGGTTTCGCTGGTGCCGTAAGCTGGCGCGGTGTCGATCAGATTGATACCCAGATCATGGGCCTGGGCCAGCAGTTCGCGGGCCGCGGCGTCGTCGGGGATGGTGAAGCCGTTGGGATACTTCACCCCCTGGTCACGGCCCAGCTTGACCGTGCCCAGGCCCAGCGGCGAAACCAGCAACTCGGTGGCGCCCAGTGGGCGGTGCAGGTTGTGCAGGCTATGCAGGGGATGCATCAGAACAGTTCCTCCCAGGCGGGTGGGGCGACGCTCGGGCGCGGCAGCGCGGGCAGTGGTGCGTGCTGCGCCGGCTGAATGCCGTCGCGATCGAGTGCGGCCAGTACACGGTCAGCAAAGTCCGGGGCTAACGCCAGTTTAGTCGGCCAGCCCACCAGCAGTTTGTCCTGCTCGTGGAGGAAGGCGTTGTCCGGGCGCACCAGGCCGGACTGCGCCGGCTCCGCGCGGTCAACTCGCAGCGTGGCCCATTGCGCGGCGGACAGGTCGACCCAGGGCAGCAGTGCGCTCAGCTCTTTTTTCGCCGCCTGGAGCTGCGCCGCTTCATCGCGGGCCACGCCATCGGCTTCGGCCAGATCGCCACCCAGATACCAGACCCACTGGCCGTCGGCCGCCGGGTGAGTGGTGATGGTGACGCGCGGCTTCGGCCCGCCGCCCAGGCAGTGGGCGTACAGCGGTTTCAACGTTGGACCTTTGACCAGGACCATATGCAGCGGGCGCAGTTGTTGTGCGGGTTGGCTGAGGTCGAGTGCGCTGAGCAGCTCGGCATTGCCACGCCCTGCGCTGAGAATGATGCGTTGTGCGCGAATCTCACGGCCATCGATGATCAGGCCGACCAGCTTGCCGTTTTCCCGCAGCGGTTCTATGTGCTCGGCAGCCAGCAAACCATCGCTGGCCAGTTCGCTGAGGCGGCTGATCAGGCTCGGCACATCCAGCACCAGTTCGGCCAGGCGGTAGACCTTGCCCTTGAATTTCGGGTGTTGCAGGGCCGGGGGCAGCTGCTCGCCCTTGACCTGATCGACCCGGCCGCGTACAGCCTTGCTGGCAAAAAAGCTGGTGATATTGCCGGCCAGGCTGCCGGGCGACCACAGGTAGTGGGCATCGGAGAGCAGGCGAACGCCGCTCAGGTCCAGCTCGCCGTTGCCCGCTAGTGCTTCGCGCCAGCGGCGCGGCATATCGGCGATGGCTTCGGAGGCGCCAGTCAGCGCGCCATGTAGGGCGTATTTGGCGCCGCCGTGGATGATGCCCTGGGATTTCACACTCTGGCCGCCACCGAGGCGGGCGTTTTCCACCAGCAGGGTGGCGAACCCCTGGCGGCGCAGGCGCGCATTCAGCCAAAGGCCGGCGATACCGCCGCCCACGATCAAAACATCAGTGCTTAATGCCTGGGACATGCAGGTGTCTCACCGGGAAAACAGGCGCGCAGTATAACCCGGCCGCGCTAGCGCCTTACCTCTGAACCTGCTCAACGTCTCGCGAGCTAGAGCCATGCAAGGCAAAAACAGGCGAGGAAGCGGAGTTTACTGGTGTAAATGAGCATTCCGAGACGCCGCGTCCCGGCCTGTTTTTAACGCCGCAGGGCCGAAGCGCAGCAGGCGTTGGGCAGTTTCTCAGTGGCCGACGCTTTGCGAGAACAGCTGAATCACCACCACGCCAGCGACGATCAGGCCCATGCCGAGCATGGCCGGCAGGTCCAGCCGTTGTTGGTAGAGAAACACCGCTGCGATGCTCACCAGCACGATACCCAGGCCCGCCCATACCGCATAGGCGACGCCGACCGGGATGGTTTTCACCACCAGGCTGAGCATCCAAAACGAGATGGCGTAGCCGACCACGACCAGTAGCAGGGGCAGGGGTTTGTTGAAGCCATCCAGGGCCTTCATCGAGGTGGTGGCGATGACTTCAGCGGTGATGGCAATTGCAAGGTAGAGATAGCCGCCCATGATGTGGCCTCCAGAGTGATCTGGCGGCCATTCTAGTGATCTTGCGGATGGGGTACAGTGATTACCTATCTGATATGGAGATGGGTTATGCAGTGGAGCCTGGAGCAGATTCGCCTGTTTGTCAGTGTCGCCGATGGCCAGTCGTTCTCCGCCGTGGGCCGGCAGATGCAGCGCGCACAATCGGCGGTGAGCAATGCGATTGCCTTGCTGGAGGCCGACCTCGGCGTGCGCCTGTTCGAGCGCAGCAGCGGCCGTCAGCCACGCCTGACCGATGCCGGTGTGGCTCTGCTGGAGGAGGCGCGCGAGGTGCTGCGCCAGTGTCAGCGTCTGGAAGGGCGCGCGCTGGGCTTGGTGCGCGGAGAAGAAGTACGCCTGCGTCTGGCGCAGGATGAGGCGATGCCTTATCAGCCGGTGCTCGACAGTCTTGAGGCACTGGCCAAGCAGTTCCCGCTGCTGGAGGTGCAGCTGGCCAGCGGCGCCCAGGGCGATGTGGCGCGTAAGCTGCTGGAGCACCGCGCCGATCTCGGTCTGCTGTTCCACCATGAGCAGATGCCTGACGCCCTGGAACGTCAGCGCCTGGGTACCATCGAGATGGTTACCGTGTGCGGGGCCGGGCACGCGTTGGCGGGAGCCGGGCATGTCGATCGGCGTGAGCTGGCGCGCCATCGGCAACTGCTGATGGCGCCGCAGGACAGTCACTACCCGGGTGGCGAGCAAATCAGCCCGTCGGTCTGGCGCACGGACAGTTTCTACGCCATGGCCGAGTTGCTGATGCGCAACCTCGGCTGGGCCTGGCTGCCGCGCCATGTGGTGCAGTACCCGACTTACCAGAGCCAGCTGGTTGAGCTGAGCAGCGATTGGACGCCGCCACCGCTGGTGGTCGAGTTGGTCTGCCGCCGTGACGAGGCGCTGGGGCCAGCGGCCTTGTGGTTGGCTGAGTGTTTTGCCCAGCATCTGCAGGCCATCGGCTAGCAGGCCTGCGCCTGACTCGACGGTATTGGTCAAAGTGCATAAGCTGCGCGCCATGAATAGAAGCCTCTATACCCTGTTGTTTCATTTCGGCCTGCCGCTGGTGGCCGGGCGTCTGGCTTGGCGTGCCTGGCAGGCACCGGCCTATGCCAAGCGTATCGGCGAGCGTTTCGCCCTCGGCCTGCCTGCGCTCAAACCGGGTGGCATCTGGTTGCATGCGGTGTCGGTGGGCGAAAGCATCGCCGCCGCGCCGCTGGTGCGTGAGCTGCTGGCGCGTTACCCGCAGTTGCCAATCACCATTACTTGCATGACGCCGACCGGTTCGGAGCGCATTCAGGCCATGTTCGGTGGCAGCGAGTACGCCGGCCGGGTACAGCATTGCTACCTGCCCTATGACCTGCCCTGGGCCGCCGCGCGCTTTCTCGATCAGGTGCAGCCACGGCTGGCGGTGATTATGGAAACCGAGCTGTGGCCCAACCATATCCACCAGTGCGCCCAGCGTGGCATCCCAGTGGCGCTGGCCAACGGACGGCTCTCCGAACGCTCGGCGCGTGGTTATGCGCGCTTTGCCAACCTCACTGCGCCGATGCTCGCCGAGCTGGATTTGCTGGCGGCGCAGACAGCGCTGGAAGCCGAACGCTTTCGCAGCCTGGGTGCGCGTCCGGAGTGTGTTGAGGTCACCGGCTCGATCAAATTCGATCTGACGATTGATCCTGCATTGTTCACCCGCGCCGCTGCCTTGCGTGAGCAATGGCAGGCCACGCGGCGCCCGGTGTGGATCGCCGCGAGCACCCATGCCGGTGAGGACGAGATCGTGCTCGCCGCCCACCGTGAGCTACTCAGACAGAACCCCGGTGCCCTGCTGATTCTGGTGCCGCGCCATCCCGAGCGCTTCAATGCGGTGTTCGAGTTGTGCCAGCGGCAAGGCTTCAACATGCGGCGGCGTTCCACTGGCGAAGCGCTGCTGGCGAGTGATCAGGTGCTGCTCGGCGACACCATGGGTGAGCTGTTGTTTCTTTATGCCCTGGCCGATATCGCCTTTGTTGGCGGCAGTCTGGTGGCCAATGGCGGGCATAACCTGCTGGAGCCAGCGGCGCTGGGTAAGCCGGTATTGAGCGGCCCGCACCTGTTCAACTTTCTGGAGATTGCCGCGCAGTTACGCGCTGCCGGTGCCTTGAGTGAAGTGGTGGATGCTGACGGTCTGGCGCAGCGCGTTGCGCAGCTGTGGCGTGAGCCTGATGCCGCGCAGGCCATGCGTAAGGCGGGGTTGGCGGTGATGCGGGCCAATCAGGGGGCGCTGGAGCGTTTGCTGGCAGGGCTTGAGCGTCTGTTAAAGAGTAAGCGGTAGAGCGGGCCATGCCCGTGCAATCGCGGGCATGGCCCGCTCCTACTAGCTATTGCCCAGCAAAAAGCCCGCTGAATTCAGCGGGCTTTTTTGTCTTGCTCAACTCAGTACTGCGGGTTGCCACGCAGCTGGGCTTCGGCGGCCTTGGCCAGGTCCGGCGGGAGGAAGTCTTCGTCCGGGTTGTAGTCGGATTTCAGGTATTGCTCCAGGGCGGCCAGGTCGTCCGGGCTGAGGGTGCCGGCGGCCTGTTTCAGGCGTAGATTGTTGAGGATGTAGTCGTAACGCGCGTTGTTGTAGTTGCGCACCGAGCTGTACAGCTGGCGCTGAGCGTCGAGCACGTCAACGATGTTACGCGTACCGACCTGATAGCCGATTTCGGTGGCCTCCAGGGCGCTCTGGTTGGAGATGATCGACTGCTTGCGCGCCTGCACGGTTTCCACGTCGGTATTCACCGCGCGGTGCAGGTTGCGGGTGTTCTGCACCACCTGACGGCGCAGGCTTTCACGCAGCTGCTCGGTCTGGTTCAGGCGCTGGTAGGACTCGCGCACCTGGGAGCTGGTCAGGCCACCGCTGTACAGCGGGATATTCAGTTGCAAGCCGATTGAGCGTTGCTCGACATCACCACTGAAGCGGTTAATGGTGCCGGCATTGTTGCTGAAACCGAGGCTGTCGTTGTCGCCCTTCTGGTAGCTGGCAACCGCATCCAGAGTCGGGGCGTGGCCGGATTTGCGCTGGCGCAGAGTTTCTTCGGCGGCTTCAACGGCGTAGTTGCTGGCTTGCAGATTGAGATTCTGCGCAGCGGCAGTATCGACCCAGGCCTTGGCATCGTTCGGCGTTGGCGCGAGGATCGGCAGGCTGTGCTCGATGCCTTCCAGGGCGGCGAAGTCGCGGTGGGTCAGGGTGATCAGCGCCTCGAAGGCATCTTCTACCTGTTGCTGGGCGATGATGCGGTTGGCGCGGGCGGTGTCGAAGCCGGCTTGGGCTTCCAGCACGTCGGTCTTGTCCGAGAGACCGACATCGAAACGCTCATTGGCCTGATCCAGCTGGCGCTTGAACGCGGCTTCTTCGGCCTTGGTCGAGGCCAGATTGTCCTGGGCACGCAATACCGCGAAGTAGGTTTCGGCGCTCTGCAGAATCAGGTTCTGTTCGGTGGCCGACAGTTCCAGCGCAGCTTGCTCGTTGGTTGCTTCGGCGGCTTGCAGCTGGAACCAGCGGTCAGCGCGGAACAGCGGTTGGCTGAGGTTGGCCTGGTATACCACGCCGCTGCGCGAGCTGGTGTTGGCAGGCGAGTCGACCTGGGTACGGGTGTCGCTCAGGTTGGCGCCGGCAGACAGGTTTGGCAGCAGGCCGGCACGGGCCTGAGGTACCACTTCGCTGCGCGCTTCATAGTCAGCACGGGCGGCGGCCAGGTCGGCATTGTTGGCGGCGGCTTCCTGGTAAACCGTGACCAGGTCAGTTTTGGTGGACAGCGGGGCTTGTTCAGCAGCCCAGGCCATTCCGTTGGACGCGGCGGCCACAGCGAGAGCCAGAGAGAGTCTGCGCAACATGAGGGTGATCCTGATTTTGGCGGTAATCGGCAAGGCTAAGGGGCCGTGCCTGGGGGGTCAAGGGCCGTTTAGGCGCCTGTAGTGTAGTTTGCAACAAGCTATGTTGCCTGGGTGCAACAATCCAGGTGGTTATATGTGCGCGTCACGATCCGACGCGCGGGTCATGAATATTTGACTCGCGGGTTGGTTTTATTGCCTGGGGTTGATTAGACTGGTCGCGTTCTTGTCGGGGTGCCCCAATTGCGGGGCTGAGATTGGCAGCTGCCGGATCCCGTTGAACCTGATCAGGTTAAGGCCTGCGTAGGGAACAAGATGTGCTTGCCTGTCCTTCGGTGAGCCTCTGGCACCGCCCCTGGTGCACCTTTCGCCGCTCATTTATCTCCAGGTTCGCTCCGACATATAGCCCTGGAGAGCCGCCGATGAGCACACAAGAAAAAAACCTCAACCCGATCCTGAGTGAATCTGCCCAGGTCGACCAGCAGTCGATCCAACCCTTCCCGCGTTCGCAGAAAGTCTATGTACAGGGCTCGCGCCCGGACATCTTGGTGCCAATGCGCGAGATCAGCCTGGACGTCACCCCCACTGACTTCGGCGGCGAGATCAATGCACCGGTGATGGTGTATGACACCTCCGGCCCGTACACCGATCCAAAGGTCATTATCGACGTGCGCAAGGGCCTGGCCGATGTGCGTTCGCCGTGGATCGAAGCGCGTGGCGACACCGAACGCCTGCCTGGCCTGAGCTCCAACTTCGGCCAGCAGCGCCTTGCCGATGCCGAGCTGACCAAGCTGCGTTTCGCCCACGTCAACAACCCGCGCCGCGCCAAGGCCGGGGCTAACGTCAGCCAGATGCACTACGCGCGCAAAGGCATCATCACCGCCGAGATGGAATACGTTGCCATCCGCGAGAACATGAAGCTGGAAGTGGCGCGCGAAGCCGGCTTGCTCGACCAGCAGCACCCCGGCCACAGCTTCGGGGCCAGTGTGCCGAAGATCATCACCCCCGAATTCGTGCGTGACGAGATCGCTCGCGGCCGCGCGATCATCCCGGCCAACATCAACCACACCGAGCTAGAGCCGATGATCATCGGCCGTAACTTCCTGGTGAAGATCAACGGCAATATCGGCAACTCGGCGCTGGGTTCTTCCATCGAAGAGGAAGTGGCCAAGCTGACCTGGGGCATTCGCTGGGGGTCCGACACAGTCATGGACCTGTCAACCGGCAAGCACATTCATGAAACCCGCGAGTGGATCATTCGCAACTCGCCGGTGCCGATTGGCACCGTGCCGATCTATCAGGCTTTGGAAAAAGTTGGCGGCGCGGCCGAAGAACTGACCTGGGAACTGTTCCGCGACACCCTGATCGAGCAGGCCGAGCAGGGCGTGGACTACTTCACCATTCACGCCGGTGTGTTGCTGCGTTATGTGCCGATGACTGCCAAGCGTGTCACCGGCATCGTTTCGCGCGGTGGTTCGATCATGGCCAAGTGGTGCCTGGCGCACCATAAAGAGAACTTCCTCTACACCCACTTCGAAGACATTTGCGAAATCATGAAGGCCTACGACGTCAGCTTCTCGCTGGGCGATGGCCTGCGTCCGGGTTCGATTGCCGACGCCAACGACGAAGCTCAGTTCGGTGAGCTGGAAACCCTTGGCGAGCTGACCAAGATCGCCTGGAAGCATGACGTGCAGACCATGATCGAAGGCCCCGGCCATGTGCCGATGCAGCTGATCAAGGAGAACATGGACAAGCAGCTGGAGTGCTGCGACGAGGCGCCGTTCTATACCCTAGGCCCGCTGACCACCGACATCGCGCCGGGTTACGACCACATCACCAGCGGTATTGGCGCGGCGATGATCGGCTGGTTCGGTTGCGCCATGCTCTGCTACGTCACGCCCAAGGAGCACCTGGGGCTGCCGAACAAGGATGACGTGAAGACCGGCATCATCACCTACAAGATCGCCGCCCATGCTGCGGACTTGGCCAAAGGCCATCCCGGCGCGCAGATTCGCGACAATGCGCTGTCCAAGGCGCGCTTTGAGTTCCGTTGGGAAGATCAGTTCAACCTCGGTCTCGACCCCGACACTGCGCGCAGTTATCACGACGAAACGCTGCCCAAGGACTCGGCGAAGGTGGCACACTTCTGCTCCATGTGCGGGCCGAAGTTCTGCTCGATGAAGATCACCCAGGAAGTTCGCGTCTATGCTGAAGAGCAACGCATCGCAGCACTCGACCTGGATGCCGAGGCGGGCATGCAAGCCAAGGCAGAGGAGTTTAAGGCTCAGGGTGCGCAGCTCTACCACAAGGTCTGATAAAGATCCGATTACGATCTGCTGCGCGTCGGCCTTGCTGCGTTGAAAACCGGTTCGGAATGCTCATGTACAACTCGTACACTCCGCTTCCTCACTCGTTTTCGCCTTGCATGGCTCTAGCTCGCAAGCTCGTAACCGGACTCTAGAGCTTTTGCTGCGTCATGTTTCGGCGCAGCATAGGTGTAACCAGGGCGGGCCTTCGGGCCCGTTTCTGTTAATCAGGGGGCGTTATGCAACGAGAAGATGTTCAAGTGATCGAGCGCGAAGCCTGCTTCAGCGGCTTCTACAAGCTTGATCGGCTGCGTTTGCGCCATCGTCAGTTTGCCGGTGGCATGGGCCCAGAGCTGAGCCGCGAACTATTCGTGCGACACGATGCGGTGTGCGTGCTGCCCTATGACCCGCAGCGCGACTGTGTGGTGCTGATCGAGCAGTTCCGCGTCGGTGCGTTGGAGAAAAGCGCCAATCCCTGGCTGCTGGAGCTGGTCGCCGGGTTGATCGACAAGGACGAGGAGCCCGAAGAGGTCGCGCGCCGCGAAGCGATTGAAGAAGCCAATCTGCAGCTGACGTCGTTGTGGCCAATTACCCAGTACTACCCGTCACCCGGTGGCTCGGATGAGCGCGTGCACCTGTTCGTCGGTCGTTGCGACAGCGAAGGCGCCGGTGGCGTGCATGGCCTGGTGGAAGAGGGTGAGGATATTCGTGTACACGTCTGGCCGCTGGAAGATGCCTTGGATGCGCTGAAAGACGGGCGTATCGACAATGCCGCCAG
Organism: Pseudomonas sp. 8BK; assembly: GCF_902506475.1. Lineage (NCBI taxonomy): Bacteria > Pseudomonadati > Pseudomonadota > Gammaproteobacteria > Pseudomonadales > Pseudomonadaceae > Pseudomonas > Pseudomonas sp. 8BK. The sequence goes on from NZ_LR733252.1 coordinate 221,296, forward strand.
CATTATCGCCCTGCAGTGGCTGGCGCTAAACCGCAGCGAAGTGCGGGGGTTGTGGTCGTGAACCTGCTGCGCGAGCGCTATCGGGTCGACCTGGTCGAGCTGCAAGCCGCTTGCGAGGCCAACTATGCGCGCCTGATGCAGTTGCTGCCGGAAATGCGTGAGGGCCCGGATGCCTATCGGCAGGCGCGTCGTGTGGGTATGAGTCAGGGTGAACAGCAGCTGGGCGTGCTGGCGCTGGAAGTGCTGGAAACCTGCCCCTACACTTCGACCCTCTCGGTGCGTCAGGAGCACAGTCTGCCCTGGCTGCCGGTGCCGCATATGGAGGTGCGTGTGTACCACGATGCGCGAATGGCTGAAGTCATTGGGGCGCAGAGTGCGCGGCGTTTTCGCGGCATTTATCCCTATCCCAATGCGGCCATGCACCAGCCGGATGAGAAGACTCAGCTCAATCTGTTTCTCGGTGAGTGGCTGAGTCACTGCCTGGCCTGCGGTCACGAACTGGCTCCCGTCCGTTAGGTTTTTCCATGTTCTGCCGATAATCAGTCGCAGGCGCATTATTCCGATACGCGCTAGCCTTAGGATGGGCGCTGGATTTACAGCGGACGTTCTGTGATCTATTCCCCTTTCGCGGGTTTACCGCCTGCAGGGCTAGCCAGCATAATTCACGCATTCCGCTCAAGGAGAAGGTCTTGCCGGGCGCGCCGACTAAAACCACTGCTGTTGATCGCTCGGTACTGCTGGTGCAGTTATCCGACAGTCACCTGTTTGCCGACGGGGCGGGCAAGCTATTGGGCATGGATACCCAGGACAGCTTGCAGCGGGTGATTGAGCGTGTGCTGCTGGAGCAACCGCAGATCGACCTGATCCTGGCCAGTGGCGACCTCTCGCAGGACGGCAGCGCCGAGTCCTATCAGCGTTTCCGCGAGATGACCGCCGCCATCCCCGCGCCCGCGCGCTGGCTCCCCGGTAACCATGATGAAGTGCCTGCGATGCAGGACGCTTGCGTCGGCAGTGATCTGCTGGAGCCGGTGATCGACCTGGGCAACTGGCGCGTGATTCTGCTTGATTCCTCGATTCCTGGTGCTGTGCCCGGTTACCTCAGCGATCAGCAGCTGGCTCTGCTGGAGCGGGCACTGAGCGAAGCACCGGATCGTCATCACCTGATCTGCTTGCATCACCATCCGGTGTCCATCGGCTGCAAGTGGATGGAGCCTATCGGTCTGCGCAATCCGGATGCCCTGTTTGCTGTGCTGGAGCGGTTCAGCCAGGTGCGTGCGGTGCTCTGGGGACATATCCATCAGGAGCTCGATCAGCAGCGCGGCCCGATTCGCCTGCTGGCGTCGCCCTCGACCTGCGTGCAGTTCGCCCCGGGCAGCGAAGAGTTTCAGGTGGATAAAACCGCGCCGGGCTATCGCTGGCTGCGCCTGTTCGACGACGGTCGCCTGGAAACCGGTGTATCGCGGGTTACCGGGATCAAGTTCGAAATCGATTACACCATCAAGGGCTATTGAGCCGTTCGGCTAACCGGTTGCAGCCGGTCGCCGCAACCGGTTAGCCTCCCGCCCCATGACCACATCCATTCTCTATATCCACGGGCTTAACAGCTCGCCGGCATCGCTCAAGGCCAGCCAGCTGCAGCGCGTTATGGCGCAGCTGGGCTTGGCCGCGCAGCTGCGAGTACCAGCCCTGCATCACCATCCGCGCCAGGCAATTGCTCAGCTCGAAGCGCTGATTACCGAGCTTGGTCGGCCTGTGCTGGTTGGCAGCTCCCTGGGCGGCTACTATGCGACCCACCTGGCCGAACGCCACGGGCTGCCGGCGCTGTTGATCAACCCGGCAGTGCGCCCGCATCTGCGTTTCGATGGTTACCTGGGGCCGCAGAAGAACTATTACAGCGATGAGACCTGGGAGCTGACGACCGACCATGTAACCGCCCTAGCCGAGTTGGATGTAGCAGTGCTGCAAGACCCGGCGCGCTATCAGGTGTGGCTGCAGACCGCCGACGAGACCCTCGATTACCGCGATGCCCAGCGCTATTACCGCACCTGCGCGCTGCGTATCCAGGCTGGTGGCGATCACGGCTTTCAGGGTTTTGCCGAGCGCTTGCCGGTGCTTTTTGCTTTCGCCGGTATTCCTCGCCATCTGTGGCAGGATATCGACTTTTCCGCTCTCAATTGACGAACAAGAGACCCCATGGCCCAGCAAGGTTCTAGCTCTTACAACGCCGATGCCATCGAAGTCCTTTCCGGCCTCGACCCGGTGCGCAAACGCCCGGGCATGTACACCGACACCAGCCGGCCGAACCACTTGGCCCAGGAAGTCATCGACAACAGCGTCGACGAAGCACTGGCCGGGCATGCCAAATCGATTCAGGTGATCCTGCACGAGGACAATTCCCTGGAAGTGCTCGACGACGGTCGTGGTATGCCAGTGGATATTCACCCGGAAGAGGGCGTGCCGGGGGTTGAGCTGATCCTCACCAAGCTGCATGCCGGTGGCAAGTTCAGCAACAAGAACTATCAGTTCTCCGGCGGCCTGCATGGCGTGGGCATCTCGGTGGTCAACGCGCTGTCGACCCGCGTGATCGTCACGGTCAAACGCGACGGCAACGAGTATCAGATGAGCTTTGCCGACGGCTACAAGGCCAGCGACCTGACCGTGGTCGGCACGGTGGGCAAGCGCAACACCGGTACCAGCGTGCATTTCTGGCCGGATGCCAAGTATTTCGACTCCTTCAAGTTTTCGGTCAGCCGGCTCAAGCATGTGCTCAAGGCCAAGGCGGTGCTGTGCCCGGGGCTTGCGGTCAGCTTCGAGGACAAGGCCAGTGGCGAGAAAGTTGAGTGGCTGTACGAAGACGGTCTGCGCTCCTACCTGGTGGATGCGGTCAGCGAATTTGAACGGCTACCCAATGAGCCCTTCTGCGGCAGCCTGGCGGGCAATAAAGAAGCGGTAGATTGGGCGCTGCTTTGGCTGCCGGAAGGCGGCGACGCGGTGCAGGAAAGCTACGTCAACCTGATCCCCACTGCGCAGGGCGGCACCCACGTCAATGGCCTGCGCCAGGGCCTGCTGGATGCGATGCGCGAGTTCTGCGAGTTCCGCAGCCTGCTGCCGCGCGGGGTCAAACTGGCCCCTGAAGACATCTGGGAGCGCATTGCCTTCGTCCTGTCGATGAAGATGCAGGACGCGCAGTTCTCCGGGCAAACCAAGGAACGTCTGTCGTCCCGTGAAGCGGCCGCCTTCGTCTCCGGCGTGGTCAAGGATGCCTTCAGTCTGTGGCTTAACGGCCACCCGGAGCTGGGGCAGCAGCTTGCCGAACTGGCGATCAGCAACGCTAACCGCCGCCTCAAGGCCGGTAAGAAAGTTGAGCGCAAACGCATCACCCAGGGCCCGGCACTGCCTGGCAAGCTGGCCGATTGCGCGGGGCAGGACCCGATGCGCTCTGAGCTGTTTCTGGTGGAAGGTGATTCCGCCGGCGGTTCGGCCAAACAGGCGCGGGACAAAGAGTTTCAGGCGATCCTGCCGCTGCGTGGAAAGATTCTGAATACCTGGGAAGTCGACGGCAGCGAAGTGCTGGCCAGCCAGGAAGTGCATAACATCGCCGTGGCGGTTGGCCTCGATCCGGGTTCCAGCGATCTCAGTCAGCTGCGTTACGGCAAGATCTGCATCCTCGCCGACGCCGACTCCGACGGCCTGCATATCGCCACCTTGCTCTGCGCGCTGTTCGTTCAGCATTTCCGCCCGCTGGTGGATGCCGGTCATGTCTATGTGGCCATGCCGCCGCTGTACCGCATCGACCTGGGCAAGGAGATTTTCTACGCACTGGATGAGGCTGAGCGTGATGGCATTCTCGACCGTCTGGTGGCCGAGAAGCGCCGTGGCAAGCCGCAGGTCACCCGCTTTAAAGGCCTGGGTGAGATGAACCCGCCGCAGCTGCGCGAAACCACCATGGACCCCAACACCCGGCGTCTGGTGCAGCTGACCCTGGAAGACTACCCCGGCACCCAGGAAATCATGGACATGCTGCTGGCCAAAAAGCGCGCCGGCGACCGTAAATCCTGGCTGGAGTCCAAGGGCAACCTGGCCGAGGTGTTGCTCTGATGCAGCGGCTGTTGGCCGTCTGCCTATTGCTCTGCTCACCGCTGCTGGCGAGTGCGGCCGCGTTGGAAGAGCTGAAATTGCTCAACGAGCAAGCGGTCAGTGGCGTCAGTGGTGGCAATCTGTCCGGGCTGGCCTGGTGCGATGGCGCGCTGTGGGCGGTATCCGACCGCGATGATCAGCAGCTGTATCGCCTGGAGTCCGATGAATCGCAGTGGCAAGCCACGGCCGAGACCTTTGTCGCGCCGCCTGCGCCGGATGCGCGCCTGCCCTGGGGGCTGCGCATGCGCAGCTGGGCGGCGGGTCTGGTACGTGGGGGCGAGCTGGATTTCGAGGGCATCAGTTGCGACGCCGCCGGCAATCGCTACCTAGTCAGTGAGGCCAAGGCGGCGGTGCTGCAGTTACCGCTGATGGGCGAGCCCAATTGGCTGAAACTGCCTCAGGGGCTGGTTCGTCAGGCGCGCGCCAGCGGCATGCTGTTGCACTACAACTCGTTGTTTGAAGGCGTTGCCGTCGACCCGGCAGGCGAACGCCTGTACTTGGCGGCCGAGCGCATGCGCCGTGGCTTGCTGGTGGTGCACAAGCAGCGTGCTATCTGGCGCTGTACTGGTGGCTGCGTGCTGTTCAGCGAAGCGGGCACGGAGGCGGGGCCCGAGCAGCTGGGCGGCAAGCCGCAGCCCCGGGATTTCTCCGGTCTGGCCTTCCATAACGAAAAGCTGTTTACCCTTGAACGCCAGGCACATCGCGTTTGCCGACGCAGCCTGAGCACTGGTCAGGTCGAGAAGTGCTGGTCGTTTGCTGCCGAAGCACTGACTCCGGAGCGGCTCTATGCGCCGTCCTATGGTCTGGCCGAGGCCTTGTGGGTGGATCAGGACGGCGCCTGGATCGGCGTTGATAATGGCCGCTTCAGTCGTGCAGACGGCGAATCGCGGCCAATTATCTGGCGTTTTGCCGCACCCAAAGGCGGCTGGGGTAGCAAGCCGTGAGCGAGCAGCCTGCGGGCAAGCGTGCCGGACGGGTGATGCTGGTGCTGGCCTGGGGCGCTGCTTTGTTGCTGGCGACCAAATTCTTCGGCGACTGGGAAGACGCTCAGCGCAACCCCAATCAGGCGCCCGAGTCGTTGTATGGCAGCGGCTATGTCGAAGTGCACCTGGCCAGCAGTCGTCAGGGCCACTATATGGCGGGCGGCAAGATCAATGGCGAGGACGTGACCTTCCTCCTTGATACCGGTGCGACGCAGGTCGCGGTGCCGACTGAAGTGGCGCAGCGCCTGGGTTTGCAGGTGGGTGCGGCAATCACCATCAGCACCGCCAATGGCCGCGCCACAGCACACCGTACGCGCCTGCAGCGCTTGCAGCTGGGCGATATCGTACTGACCGATGTAGAGGCTTTGATTGCCCCCGGCATGGGCGGCGATGACGTATTACTGGGCATGAGTGCCCTGAAACAACTCGAATTTACCCAGCGCGGCGGCACCTTGATGCTGCGCCAATCAACCTTGCAATGAGGCACGCATGAGCGAATCCCTCGATTTGAGCCTGGACGGTGTTGAGCGCCGTTCCCTTGCCGATTTTACCGAGCAGGCTTACCTCAATTACTCCATGTACGTGATCATGGACCGTGCGCTGCCGCATATCGGCGACGGCTTGAAGCCGGTGCAGCGACGCATCGTCTACGCCATGAGCGAGCTGGGCCTGGACGCCGACTCCAAGCACAAGAAGTCGGCGCGTACCGTTGGTGACGTGCTCGGTAAGTTTCACCCGCACGGCGATAGCGCCTGTTACGAAGCCATGGTGCTGATGGCGCAGCCGTTCAGCTACCGCTACACCCTAGTCGACGGCCAGGGTAACTGGGGGGCGCCGGACGATCCAAAATCCTTCGCCGCCATGCGTTACACCGAAGCGCGCCTGTCGCGTTATTCGGAAGTCCTGCTGACCGAGCTGGGCCAGGGCACCGTGGACTGGGTGCCGAACTTCGATGGCACCCTGAATGAGCCGGCGACCTTGCCGGCGCGCCTGCCGAATATTCTGCTCAACGGCACCACCGGGATTGCGGTCGGCATGGCCACCGACGTGCCGCCGCATAACCTGCGCGAAGTTGCGACAGCGTGCATTCGCTTACTGGACGAGCCCAGTGCCAGCGTCGAGCAGTTGTGCGAGCACATCCAGGGCCCGGACTATCCGACTGAAGCGGAAGTCATTACACCCAAGGCCGACCTGCTGAAGATCTACGAGACCGGCCGCGGCTCGGTGCGTATGCGTGCGGTCTACAGGGTTGAAGACGGCGATATCGTGGTCACCGCCCTGCCGCACCAGGTCTCCGGGGCCAAGGTGCTGGAGCAGATTGCCGCGCAGATGCAGGCGAAGAAGCTGCCAATGGTCGCCGACCTGCGCGATGAGTCGGACCACGAGCACCCGTGCCGCATCGTGATTATCCCGCGCTCCAACCGGGTGGATGCCGACGAGCTGATGCAGCACCTGTTCGCCACCACCGAGCTTGAATCCAGTTACCGGGTCAACACCAACGTGATTGGCCTGGACGGCAAGCCGTCGGTGAAAGATCTGCGAACCCTGCTCACCGAGTGGCTGCAGTACCGCGTCGGCACCGTGCGCCGCCGCCTGCAGTTCCGCCTGGACAAGGTCGAGAAGCGCCTGCACTTGTTGGAGGGTTTGCTCACCGCCTTCCTCAATCTGGATGAAGTGATCCATATCATCCGTACGGAAGACCAACCGAAGCCGGTGCTGATGGAGCGTTTCGGTCTGACGGACGTGCAGGCTGACTATATCCTCGACACCCGCCTGCGCCAGCTGGCGCGCCTGGAAGAGATGAAGATCCGTGGCGAGCAGGACGAGCTGGCCAAGGAGCGCGACAAGCTGCTGGCTCTGCTCGGCAGCGAAGCCAAGCTGAAGAAGCTGGTGCGCCAGGAAATCCTCGATGACGCTGAGAAGTACGGCGACGACCGTCGTTCGCCGATCGTTGCCCGCGCCGAAGCCAAGGCGCTGAGCGAAACCGAGCTGATGCCGACCGAGCCGGTAACCGTGGTGATCTCGGAGAAAGGCTGGGTGCGCTGCGCCAAGGGCCACGATATCGACGCCACTGGCCTGTCGTACAAGGCCGGTGATGGCTTCAAGACCGCCGCGCCGGGGCGCTCGAATCAGTACGCGGTATTTATCGACTCCACCGGGCGCAGCTACTCACTGGCGGCGCATTCGCTGCCATCCGCCCGGGGGCAGGGCGAGCCGTTGACCGGGCGTCTGACGCCGCCACCGGGGGCGACCTTCGAATGCGTGCTGCTGCCCGATGACAATGCGCTGTATGTGATCGCCTCCGACGCCGGCTACGGCTTCGTGGTCAAGGGCGAAGACCTGCAGGCCAAGAACAAGGCCGGCAAGGCCTTGCTCAGCCTGCCAGCAGGCGCGCTAGTGGTGCCGCCGAAACCGTTGGCTAACCGTGAGGAAGACTGGCTGGCGGCGGTAACCACCGAAGGTCGTTTGCTGCTGTTCCCGGTGCGCAATCTGCCGCAGCTGGGCAAAGGCAAGGGCAACAAGATCATCGGCATCCCCGGTGAGCGGGTTGCTTCGCGCGAGGAGTATCTCACCGATCTGGCCGTGCTGCCGGCAGGCAGCACCCTGGTATTGCAAGCCGGGAAGCGTACTCTGTCGCTCAAGGCCGATGACCTGGAGCATTACAAAGGTGAGCGCGGCCGTCGCGGCAACAAGCTGCCGCGCGGCTTCCAGCGCGTTGACAGCCTGCTGCTCGAATAGGTTGCGGCTCGCCCAGGCGCATGCTGGCACAGTGCTGTGCTGGAGTCGTGAACGGCTTTCAAGGATGATACGCGGCCGTAAGGCGGGTCACGCAAGCGACCCGTCGGCACTTAATGTGTATGCACGCCGGCAGACTGGTCGGCTGGATGAGAGAGATGATTGCACTGCGTTTTCCCGGAATTCTCCTGCTGGTCGGCGTACTTGGCCTGACGGGCTGTATGCGTTATCAGCAGGCACCGCTGTACCAGCTCGATAGCGGAGAAATTCACGTTCCCGCCACCGAGCAGGGCATTGCCGTGCTGCTCGGGCCGGTGGCGATTGCCGATTACTTGCAGCGCGAAGCCCTGTTGCAGCGCCAGGCCGACGGCAGCCTGATCGCCGCCGAAGATGCGCGCTGGGCTGGCAGTTTGGCTGCCGATATCGATCAGCAGCTGTTGCGTCAATTGGCCTCGCGTCTGGACAGTCAGCGTCTGGTGCTGGCGCCTGCTACCGCTGGTTTCGTGCCGCAGGTGCGCCTTGGGCTGTCGATTACCCGTCTGGATTCAGGCCCGCAGCGTCCGGCCGTGCTGGAAGCGCAGTGGCGTCTGGTGGGTGCCGAAGGCAAGCTGCTTGACGGGCGCCTAGTGCGTCTGGAAGAAGCCCACAGCGGCACCATCGTTGATCAGGTGCGGGCGCAGAGCCTGGTGGTGCAGCAGCTGGTCGAGCAATTGGCGGTAGCCGTCGAAACCCACGGCAAGCCAGCGCCGGTCGTGGCTGAGCCGCCGCGCAAGCCGGCGCCAGTAAAACCTGCGCCGCCTGCGCCACCGCGTATCCCGGTGGTTGAGCCAATGCGTGATGAAGGCGAAGTGTTCCGCTTCTAAGCGCCGCCAACAAAAAGCCCGCCAATCAGGCGGGCTTTTTGTTGGGTCGGATTAATGGTTTTCGTGCATGCGCGCCAGCTGGCGCTCCAGCAGTGATGGGTAAGGCTCCAGCAAACGCTCCACACAGCAAGCGCCTTGCGGGCTGGCGATGGCGCGAATGCGCGCGCGTTGGCTGACTAGGGCATCGTCGGCAATGCTGCGCTCGACCAGTAGCAGGTTGCGGCTGTGCTGTGACAGCGCCAGAGCGTTCTGCGCCGTTTCGCTGAGCAGCAGGTCGCCCTGGCTGAGGCCGCTGAGGTTTTCACCCAGGGTCAGGCCCAGCTGCAGCTGCAGGGTGATACCGCTGTCCGCCACTTCGATCTGCAGGGCATGACCGAGAGCGCGCATCAGTTCGCCGCAGCAGATGGCGTGGGTCAGGTAGTCCTCGCCAATATCAAGCTGGTGGAACAGCATCAGGCTGCTGCCATCGCTGAGGGTATGCAGCTCGCCTTGATACAGGCTGGCAGCCCGGTCCAGGCAGTCGCGGTAGCGTTGCAGCAACTCCATTAGGCGGCTGCGCGGCAGGCGGCGTAGCTGTTCCTGCGCACCCAGCTGGATCGCCAGTATGGCGCTGGGCAGTGGCTGCCGGATCGCGGGGGCTGGCGCAGCTTCAGGCTCGGTTTGATCGCGTAGCTCGGAAAACGGATCGTCCACTGCGCTATCGGCGTATGGTAGGTCATCGCTATGCAGCGCCCCGGCCAACTCGTCTTGCTCATCGAAGCGATCATCGCGCAGGTCACGCACTTCGAAGTCCGGCTCATCGTCGAACGACTCCGGCAGGTGGTCATCATCGTCCTGGGCTGCCGGCTCATCGTAGAACGGCTCTTCCTCTTCTTCAGGCAGTGCAGGTTTTTCCGGTACCAGGCGGGCTTGAAGCTGGCGCGCCAGGTCGCCGATTTCATCCTGACGGCCTGCGCCAGGTGCAGGATCATCCGGGTCACGCAGCCAGACGCGCAGCTGCAGCAGCGGCGTGGAGATATGCCGGCCCAGGCGCATGCTCAAGGACAGGGTCAGGGCCAGCAAAATCAGGCTGAGGATGCCCATGCTCTGCAGGCTGATGGTCATTGGTTGCTGGAACTGCTGCATGTCGAGGCTAATGCGCAGTTGCCCGGCGATCACCTCTTGGAAGGTGATGGGTGTCGAGTACAGCCCTTCGGTTTCCCCGAGCATGCTCTGGCTGGGGCGCGAACCCGCCTCGGCGAGGATGCGGTTGTCCACGCTGTAGATCGCGGCGTGTGCCACCAGCGGGTTTTTCACCAAGTTATTGAGCAGCACGTTGAGGCTGAGGATGTCGTTGGATACCAGCAGCTCGGTCGCCGAGGCAGCCGTTTGGGTAATCAGGCTGGTGCCCAGAGCTTCGGCTTGCTGCTGCATGGCATGCTTGAACTGCATGCCGATCACCCAGCCATAAATCACCAGGGCCAGGGCTACCAGCAGCAAGCTATGGCTGACAATGCGCAGCGCCAAGGGAATGCGCCGCTGGCGCAGGGCCTGGAACAGCAGCAGGAAGAAATTATCGGGTTTTACGGGGGCGGGCCGGTTCACAGAGCTCGGCTCATGTCGACTGTAGTTGGCGCGCAGTATAGCGGCGCCCCCGCAGTGGGCAAAGCGCCGTGCGTGGCTGTTTGCCGGTGAAAATGGGTAGAATGTGCGCCTTTTCCACGGCTTGTGACCTGTTCAACAAGCCGCTGCCCCTGACGCTGTACTGGAGACCGAGCCTTGCGCGAAATCGTCCTGATCAATATCACCGGCGAAGATCGCCCCGGTTTGACTGCCGCCATCACCGGCGTGCTGGCCCAGGGCGGGGTGAATATCCTCGATATTGGCCAGGCGGTGATCCATGACACCCTGTCGTTCGGCATTTTGGTCGAGATCCCGGATAACGAGCGCGCCTCGTCGGTGCTCAAGGACATCCTCTTTACCGCTTACAAGCTCGATCAGCAGGTGCGTTTCACCCCGGTATCCGAGGCCGACTACCAGCAGTGGGTCAGTGGTCAGGGCAAGGCCCGGCATATCGTCACCCTGTTGACCCGCAAGGTCACCGCTGAGCAGCTGCAGCGCGTCAGCGCCATTACCGCGCGTTATGACCTGAATATCGATCATATCGACCGCCTCTCAGGGCGCATGCCGTTGGATATGCCGGCCGAGCAGGGCAAAGGCTGCATCGAGTTTTCGGTGCGTGGCGAGCCGGCTGATCCGGCGGCCCTGCGTGCCGAGTTCCTCAGCGTGGCCCAGGAGCTGAATGTCGACATCGCCTTCCAGCGTGATTCGCTGTTCCGTCGCAACCGTCGTTTGGCGGTGTTCGATATGGATTCGACGCTGATCGAGGCAGAAGTCATCGACGAGCTGGCCAAGGCCGCCGGTGTGGGTGAGCAGGTCTCGGAGATTACCGAGCGCGCGATGCGCGGCGAGCTGGATTTCGCCGCCAGTTTCCGTGAGCGTCTGGCGCTGCTCAAGGGGCTGCCGGAGACCGTGCTGGCGGACATCGGCGCTTCGTTGCGCCTGACCGAGGGTGCCGAGACGCTGTTCAGCGAATTGCGTCGCCTGGGTTACAAGACTGCGATCCTGTCGGGTGGCTTTACCTACTTTGCCAAACAGCTGCAGGCCAAGCTGGGTATCGACTATGTGTTTGCCAACGAACTGCAGATCGTCGATGGCCTGGTTACGGGGGTAGCGGTCGAGCCGATTGTCGATGCCCAGCGCAAAGCCGACTTGCTGCGTGAGCTGGCCGCCAAAGAAGGGTTGCGTCTGGAGCAGACGATTGCCGTGGGCGATGGCGCGAATGACCTGCCAATGCTGGCCATCGCCGGGTTGGGCGTGGCGTTCCGTGCCAAGCCGCTGGTCAAGCAATCGGCCAAACAGGCGATCTCTACTCTGGGGCTGGACGGTATTCTCTATCTGCTCGGCTTTCGCGATCGCGACGGCCTGGAATAAGGCGATAAAAAAGCCGACGCATGCGTCGGCTTTTCTTTGTCCGCAGAGCTATTCGTCGCCGGCCGAGAAGTCGTAGTCCATCGACTGGCTCGGGCCCTGCAGGTAATGGCCCTGAATATAGTTGACCCCGGCCTGCCAGAGCGTTGCCAGTACGCTGGCGCTTTCGACAAAGGGCACGATGGTCAGCTTGGCCTGGGAATGCAGGCTGGCCAGCAGGGTTTTCAGTGCTTCCTGGTTTTCCGCCTTGCTCAGGTCCTGGGAGAAGGAGCTGTCGACTTTGACGAAGTCGATATGCAGGTGCTTGAGCGTGTTGAACGGGTTCAGTGAGCAGCCGAACTGAGTCAGCGCGGTCTTGCAGTGCAGCTGGTTGAGGCCCTGGGTGATGGCTTTGGCCTGCTTAAGGTAGGCAATTGCATCCGGTTCGCTGAACTGGAATACCAGAGAATCTGAAGGTAGGCGTGCCGCCTTCAGGGCCACGCTGAGCCACGGCAGCAAAGTCTGGTCCTGCAGGCTGGCGCTCGACAGGTGCACAAACAGGCGGGTGTTGTGGCCCTTACTGCGATGATCGGCGAGCAGTTTTATCGAGTTGAGGATCACCCAACGATCGATTTTCTCGGCCAGGCCGGCGTCCTTGGCTGCATTGAACAGCTCCACGGGCGGTATTTCCTCGCCCTGTGGGTTGATCAGGCGTAGCAGCGCTTCGTAGTGTTCAAAGCTGTCGCCGCGCAGGCTGATGATCGGCTGGAACAGCAGGCGGAAGCTGTTGTTTTCCAGGGCCTGTTGAATCATCGCGACGATATTGCCGCGGTTCGCCGCTGCGGCCAGCTCATCGGCCGGGTTGAACAGCTTGATGGCGTTGCCATCGCTCAGTTCGTCGGCGCAGCGGTGGGCGCGGTCAACCACTTCCTGGGCCTTGGCGGTTCTCTCATTGAGCCCTGCCACGCCAATCGACAGCGTGCTTTGCACGGTGCGGCCACTGACGTCGAACAGATGACCTTCGACCTTTTTCAGCAAGCTATCCAGCTGCTCGCGGGTGCTCTCCGGGTTGACGCCGGGTTGCAGCACAGCAAATACATCATCACCAAAGCGCGCCAGTTGTGCATCGGTGCTGAAGTGCGCACGCAGCAGATTAGCCAGGTCGGTGAGGAGGATGTCGATGCCCGCCAGGCCGATATCAGCGAGCAGGCTGGCGTAGCGGTCGACGCGGATGTAGGCAAGGCTCGAAGGCTGGCCGGCATTCACTGCGCGCTCGGCGGCACTGTCCATCAGTTCGAGGAAGTGGGTGCGGTTGAACAGGCCGGTAACCAGATCCTGGCTGCTGATCTCGCGCAGTTTTTCTTCCAGTTCGGCGTTACCGGTTTCGGCACGAATCACCACCTGGATACACGGCTCGCCATCGTAGGTGGCCGGGGAGAAGCTCATCTGCGCCGGGAAGCTCTGGCCATTGGCCTTGATCCCGGCGCAGTTGAGTTCGGCGCTGCCTTCGGCACTTTGATAGTTCTTCAGGAAGTCCTTGAAGCTCGACTGGTCGCTGCTGCCGATCAAGTCGATCATCGGCATGCCTTCCAGTTCATCGGCATCTTCGTAGGCGAACAGTTCCAGATAGGCGCGGTTGGCATAGATGTGCATGCCGTCGTGCACGTAGGTGATGGCGTCAACTGAGCTGTCGAGTAGCAGCTGGCAACGTTTTTCCGCCTCGCGCAGGGCGACTTCCGAGGCGCGGCGGGCGCGGCGTTCTTCCAGGTTGGCCAGCTCACGCTTGGCAACCAGTACCAGACGTTCGTCTTCACCTTGTGGCAGCGCGTCCTGAGCACCGAGCATCAGGGCTTCAGTGATGCTGTCGGAGTCGTTGTCGGCGAGCAGCTGAATGACCGGAATATCCTTGGCCTGGCGGCGGATCGCACCAATCGCTTCATTCGGCGCAAGCTGTTCGCTGCTTGGTGCGCAGATCAGCAGGTCCCAGCTTTGCTGCAGGGCCTCGTTAAGGTCATCGCTGGAACTCAGGCGATGCACACGGGTTGCCCGCCCGGCATTGCGGAACAGGCTGACCAGGCGCTCGGCCTCGTTCTGCGAGTCTTCGAGTATCAGTAGCCGAATGGTTTTTTTTTCAATGGCCATGGTGTGGTATCAAATCTGCGCCGAACGGGCGCGAAAAGGCGACAAAAGGGAGTGCGTCGGCAATCTACAGCGACTTCCAGAGTGAGTCAAAGTCTTCCTCCCCGCCTGGTGTGCGGCTTTTCGGCGCTGTGACAGGCTTCCCGTGCTCACTGTTGATTTGCTCGACACCCCGGTACTCGAACTGGTTGAAACTGCCGGTGCTGGTCTGTCGGCGGCTCAGTACTGCGCGATGTTCGTTGCCATTCAGATTGATGCTGACCTTATTGCCCTCCTGGAACGGCAGGCGTGCAGTAATCAGGCTGGCCGGCCGCGAGATGGCACTAATTTCCGGCAGCAGCAGGGCGCGCAGGTACTGGCTATTCTGCTCTGCCTTGCGCACCAGTTGCAGGCCGCAAGCTTGCGCGTGCGGAGCAATTAGCTCGATACCCATCTGCGTACCGCCGCCACGAACCTGGCGAATCCAGCGCACCACGGCAATGCTCCAGCCTTGTTGCGGCAAGCCTTGCACACCGAGCAGTTCACCGGCCTGCAGCTGGCTGGGGACGTCTTTCGGCCACGACAGGCAGTAGCCGCCTGGGCTGATATTGACGATGGTGACTTCGTAGGTCGGGTAGCTTTCTTGGCCGCCTAGCTCCGTCGGTGCGTTGGGCTGATTCGGCTTGTTGTATTGAATTTCTTCAAAGGGTAGGCCGTTTTCCCACTGATTGCTCTTCTGCGCATCGAATGCGTTCGACCAGATATCCGGCGCCCCGGTGTCGGCCTTGAATACTGCCGCATTGGCGGTTACCGGAACTTGTAGCACCTCGTTGAACGGACGCTTGCCGGCCAGGTAGAAATGCAGCGCACTCATGCCAATGCACAGGGTCAGGGCGCCCTGTCCCTGGCTGCGCTGGAAGGTACGTTCGGCTATATCGCCCCAGGCTGCGGCCAGGTGCTGCAGCATGTCGTGACTGAAGCCTTCGGGCACGGTCAGGCGAGATTGAGCAATGTTTTCGGCCGGCAGCAGCAGGTGTTCCTTAATGGCGTCGACCAGTTGGCTGGGGTCGATTCCTAGTGCTTTGTGCAGCTCGGTTTGCTGGAACAGCGAAATATACCGAGGCGGACCATCCACTTGCGGCGCAACGGCGAATAGGCTGGACGGCTCGTCGCCAGCCTGCAGGGTGGCCAGTGCACTCCAGGGCTCGAGCACTTCGGCGAGGCGAGCAATGGCGCTCTGGCGCATCTGGTTGCAGCGCGCGCAGCCGAGCAGCAGGGCGACCAGATAGATTTGTTCGGTGCTCATGCCTTGGGTGCGCAGGGCCTGACTATCACGAATCATGGTCTTGTGCAGGCCACGCGCCAGGGCAATCTGATACAGCTGATGCAACTCAAGCCAGAGCCCTTCGGGAACTGGGCAGTACAGCTGGCTTGCGCGAATCAATGGGCCGCACAGGCTGTGGGTTGCACGCTGCAGGGCAACGGCAAGCAGTTGATGGCGTTCCCGGCCCGGTTGCGCTGCCAGGCGTGCCACGATCAGTTTATAACCGACGGCCAGGTGGTTCTGCAGGGCCTGGCAGAGGTTGGCAACCTTGCGCGGCCGCTCATCGAGGACGATGGCTTGGTTTAGGAAGTGTTTTTCCAGTTGCTTGCAGACGAAATAGATTTCCGGGCGGAGGATTTCCAGCAGTTGCAGGCGATTTTCCGAAGGCGTCAGCAACTGGTTGAGTTCAACCAGTGCTTGATACAGCTGGCGTGCGGTTTCACCGATATTGGCTTTGGGCAGGCCATCGACCCATTTCTTCAGATCACGCGGACTGGCGTCGCAGAATGACAGGCTTTGCTTATCCGGCGTGGTGACGCGCAGTAGCAAGTGAGAATTCTGTTTATCCATCTAAATCGGATACTCCAGCACACGGGCAAGGCAGGTGAGTCTAAGAATTATGTTTCGACTCTAGCAGCATCTCGCAGGCCTCGCAGCCATGTACTTGGCTGGGTTGCCAAGCTGGCGCGACACTCAAATCATCTGGAAGTCTTTGTTGTGACTGGTTTTCATGCTCAGAGGTTCACTCTGTCCGGTCTCACGGCACTGTCCGTATAGGCTGACAGTGCCGGTTTGGCAGATTAGCCGCGTGGCGCGGCGAGGCGTTGGCCCATCTGTACCGGGCTGTTGGCGGCCAGTTCTTCAGCCCATTGCACCTGCTCCGGGCCAAACAGCACGACGGCGGTTGAGCCCAGCTTGAAACGGCCGAGTTCTGCGCCTTTCTCCAGCACAATTGGTGCGCGGGCAGCTTCGTCGTAACTGAATGTTTTCAACGTGCGTTTGGGTGGCGTGACCAAGCCCGCCCAAACGGTTTCGATCGACGCCACGATCATCGCGCCAACCAAGACCACGGCCATTGGGCCGCGTTCGGTGTCAAACAGGCAGACCACGCGCTCGTTGCGGGCAAACAGTTCGGGCACATTTTCCGCAGTGGTCTGGTTGACCGAGAACAGCCGGCCTGGCACGTAGACCATCTCTTTCAGGGTGCCGGCTAGCGGCATATGCACACGGTGGTAGTCCTTGGGCGAGAGGTAGATGGTGGCAAAGTCGCCGCCCATAAAGGCCGCTGCGCGCTCCGTGTCGCCGCCCAGCAGCTCAATCACACTGAAGCTGTGGCCTTTGGCCTGGAACACCCGACCTTGTTCGATCTTGCCAAGCTGGCTGACCGCGCCGTCGGCCGGGCTGAGGACTGCGCCAGGGCTGTCGTCGAGCGGGCGGGCGCCGTCTTTCAGGGCACGGGTAAAGAAGTCATTGAAGTGGACAAAGGCGGTCAGGTCTTCGACCTGGGCTTCGCTCATATTGACCTGGTACTGCTTGGCGAACCAGCCGATCAGGCGATTTTTGAACCAGCCGGCGCGGCATTCCGCAGCGCAGCCGATCAGGCGCGACAGTAGGTGGTGCGGCAGCAGGTACTGACTAAGGATAAACAGACGATCTTTCATTGGCGTTCCTTAAAAGTGGCGGGCGGTCTGCGGGGCTTAGCGCTCGACCGGAGTGTCGGGGTGGTTGCCCCACTCGCCCCAGGAACCGGCATAGGCTTTTACCCGTGGATAGCCGAGCAGCTTGGCGATCAGGTAGGTAAAGCCGGAGCGGTGGTGGGTCTGGCAGTGGGTGATGATTTCTTTGTCGGCGGTGATGCCGAGGCTGTTGAGTTGTGTCTGGATATCCTCGCGGATGCGCAGTGCTCGGGCTGGGTCCATCCCGGCAGTCCATTCAAAGTTGATGGCGCCGGGGATGTGCCCGGCTTTTTGCGCCAGGGCTTTTTCGCCGTTGTACTCACTGGGTGCGCGGGCATCCCAGATGGCCAGGTCGGCAGCGCCGAGGCGGCTTTGCAGGTATTCGCGGGTCGCGGTCGGCGCGCTGTTCAGCTGCAGTGCAACAGCTTGTGTACCGGTATCCGGCACTGCGCTGCTGAGCTCGCGCTCTTCTGCCAGCCAGGCGTGCAGGCCACCGTCCAGATAGTGGTAGCGCGTGTGACCAATTACATCCAGCAGCCAGATAAAGCGTCCGGCCCAGCCGCCACCTTCATCGTCATACACCACATAGACGGCATCGGGGTTGTGTCCGAGTTCGCCGAACAATTGCTCAAGTTGAGCCTGCTCAGGCAGCAAGCCAGGGGCTGGCGGTTGGCCCAGCTGGGTGCGCTTGGGGTCGACAAAGTGTGCGCCAGGGATATGGCCGGCGGTGTAGCGGGCGTTGTTGGTCAGGTCGACCAGGATCAGCTCGGGCGCATTCAGGCGGCTGGCCAGTTGCGCGGGTTCGATCAGCAAGGGCAACTCAGCGAAGGCGGTCATGCCGGGCCTCTTTTTGCAGGAAAGGGACGGATTGTAGCGGAAAGCCTAGCGCCCGCGGTTGGCAAAGCTGGCCAGCGCGCGCTCAATGCATTGCACGGTTTTGCCGAAGCCCTGCACGCAGGCATCGCTTAGTGCCGTGCCACCCTGATCGGCAAAGATCAGCATAACCACGCGGTTGTTGCTGGCGATTGAGCGAATCAGCAAATGCTCGCTGGGGAACAGGCTCTTCAGCGAACCAGGCAGCATGGCGGAAAACTGCGCGATGTTGGCCGGGCTCAGTTTTAGCTGCGCGGGGGCACTGAGCAGGCGGCGCAGCACCTGGCTTTGCTGCGGATCAAGGCTAAGGCTGGCGGCGGCTTTGTCCAGGCCGCTCTGCTGCTGTGCGATCAGGCGTGTGTGGTTGCGGTCGGCCAGCAAAATCAGTACCCGTTGCATACCGCAGGCCTGGATTGCCTGATTGGCGCAGGCGGTCAGCTGCAACACATTGCTGAACGCGCTGGGCAGGGCGAGCAGGTGCGCGCATTGCTGGCGCCACTCGCTGACAACTGCGGGCTTGGGCTGTTCGACTATGGTTTGCAGGTGCCGCGCCTGCCATGGCCAGAGTAGCGCTTCGGCCGGGTGCCAGAGGTCGGTACCGGGCATCTGTCGGGCGCTGCTGACGGCATTCTGGTGCAGCAGCTGTTGCACGTTATCGAGCGGCAGTTGCAGGAATAAACCGGTCAGGCGCTGCCAGCGCAGGCTATGCGGACTGTTCCAGGCGTAGTGCGCGGACAGTGCCAGGCCGTTGGCCAGCAGAATGCTGTTGGCCGGCTGTGTCAACCAGCGGCGCAGGTTGCTGTCGGCGTCGAGAGTTTGTTGCTGATGCAGTGGATGTTCATTGTCGCGGGCGATATGCAGTGCCTTGACCAGCAGACGTCGATCGCTGACCAGCAGCCGATAGCCCTGAGTAACCCACTCCGGTAAATGCCATTGCTCACTCAGGGCCAGGCAGAGCTTCAGCAGCGGTACGCCGAGCAACTCCTGCTCCACCTTGCTCGCGGCTTCGCCCTTGACCAGCACACGCTGCTCCCACACGTCGAACAGTTCAGGGTGGGCGGCGAGCAAGGTCCAGATCGGCGCGAGAAACAGCAGGCTGCCCCAGTGTACTTCTTGCCACAACCGCGCCAGGCGGCCAGCAAACAGGCCATTGGCCTGGTGGCTGGCATGCTGGCTGATCAGCAGAATTTGCCGCAGCGCTTTGGGTAACTCCTGCTCTGGGAGTGCGGGCAGGGCATTGAGCAGGTCTTCGGTGCGCTTGATGCCGAGGCGGCTGATCGCCGCTTCGAGGCTTTCAGTTTGCTCGCTCAGCCCACTGCTCTTGCGGTTGGCTTCACGCAAGACGCTTAGCGCCAAGGCAGGGCAATTTTGCATCAAATCCGCCAACTCGCGCATGGAGCGATTACTGTCTGCCAGGGCACGGCGCAGCTTTTGCTGACTTTCGAGGGAGGCAGGCAATAGCTGGCTGTCCAGCTGCTTGAGCCAGTCTGTCAGGGTGCGCGGATAGTGGGCGGGCTTTGGCATGCGGGTTGAGACAAGCTGGCTTTTGACCTTAACTGGCTATAGTCTCGCGCAAAACTTCCGATAAATAGAAGGGTTGTTTTGCACAGCCCCTTTCTACCCTCTCTGGCAAGTCTCTTTCTATGGCAAAAATCATCGGCATCA
The DNA here is from genome assembly GCF_902506475.1 of Pseudomonas sp. 8BK. Lineage (NCBI taxonomy): Bacteria > Pseudomonadati > Pseudomonadota > Gammaproteobacteria > Pseudomonadales > Pseudomonadaceae > Pseudomonas > Pseudomonas sp. 8BK. The sequence continues at coordinate 240,620 of NZ_LR733252.1, forward strand.
TTGTTGTATTCGCCAGCGTGTTGGGCGGTTTTATTCTTTCCGGTGGCCAGTTTATGGCGTTGGTGCATCCCTTCGAGGTGATGATCATCGGTGGTGCGGCGTTGGGTGCTTTCCTGCAGGCCAACCCGGGTAGCGCTTTTATGCATGTGTTCAAGAAGTCGCTGAGCATGTTCAGCTCACGCTTTACGCATCACTACTACCTGGATGTGCTCAAGCTGCTGTACGAGATTCTCAACAAGAGCCGCCGCGAAGGCATGATGGCCATCGAAGCGGATGTCGAAGACCCGGCCGCCAGCCCGATTTTCAGCAAGTATCCCGGCATCCTCAAAGATCAGCAGATGACCTCTTTCATCTGCGATTACCTGCGCATCATGTCGTCCGGCAACATGGCTCCGCACGAACTGGAAGGCCTGTTCGACATGGAGATCGCCAGCCTCAAGGAAGAACTCGAACACCCGGCGCATGCTGTGGCCAAGGTGGCCGATGGTATGCCGGCCATGGGGATCGTGGCGGCGGTGCTGGGCATCGTGATCACCATGTCGATCCTCGCCGAGGCGGATAACGCGGAGATCGGCCAGAAGGTTGGTACCGCGTTGGTGGGTACTTTCCTCGGGATCTTGGCTTCCTACGGCTTCTTCGGCCCGCTCTCGGGTGCGTTGGAGCACGATGCCAAGGAAGAACTGAACGTCTATGAGGCGATTAAGGCCGGTCTGGTGGCTTCGGCCTCGGGTATGCCGCCATCGCTGGCAGTGGAGTTCTCGCGTAAGGTGCTGTTCCCTGCGCACCGTCCGAGCTTTGCCGAGCTTGAACAGGCCATGCGTGGGGGCTAACGCGAGCCATGGAAAATAACCAGCCGATTATCGTCAAGCGGGTCAAGAAGGTTGCCGGTGGCCACCACGGAGGTGCCTGGAAAATCGCCTTCGCCGACTTTGCCACGGCGATGATGGCGTTCTTTCTGGTGATGTGGTTGATGTCCTCGGCCACGCCCGAGCAGAAAAAACTGATTTCCGGCTACTTTCAGGACCCTGTGGGCTTCTCCGAAAGTGCTAGCCCCTATGTGATCGACCTGGGCGGTACACCGACCCCGGCTCCCGACCGCACCCTTAACCCGGAGCCGCAGGAAGAACAAAGTCCTGCCGAGGATTCGCAAGCCGATGTGGACAAGCTGCAGGCCGAGTCGATAGCCGAAGAAGTTGAGCGTGAGCGGCTGGAGTTGCTGTTGCAGGAATTGCAGAACAAGGTTGAGGAAAACCCTCAGCTGCAGAACTTCAAGGATCAGATCCTCTTCGAAATCACCCAGGACGGCCTGCGTATCCAGATCATGGATGCCGAAAACCGGCCGATGTTCGCCTCCGGTAGCGCGCGTTTGCAGCCGTATTTCGAAGATATCCTGCTGGCCATGACCGACACTATCGCTGCGGTGCCGAACAAGATCAGCGTCAGTGGTCATACCGATGCCGCGCCCTTTGTCGGGCGCGGCGGTTACGGCAACTGGGAGCTGTCCGCTGATCGTGCCAATGCGGCGAGGCGCGTGCTGATTGCCGGCGGCTATGACGACGAACAGGTCGCACGGGTAGTGGGCTATGCCTCCTCGGCCTTGTTTGATCGGGAGAACCCGCTTAATCCGGTCAACCGACGTATCGATATCGTGGTGCTGACCAAGAAAGCCCAGCGGGCCATTGAGGGCTCGCAAAGTGATTCGGCTGATCCACCTGCTGAGGCGGGAAACTCTCCGGATGCGCCTGCCATCACGCCCCCCGTCGTGCCCGGCGAACCGCTGCCCGATGGGCAGTTACGCGAGCGACTGAATATCTTCGAAGATGGCGTGTTGCAGTTCGATCAGCCCGCTGAATGAGCTGTGGCTGTATGTTTAAAGGCCGCGACTTGTCGCGGCCTTTTTTGTTGATGGTCTGCCATCTCTGGCGGCCACCCTGCGGGCGCGTCGCGGCGCGACGTTAAAAATCGCCCTGGCAGTTCTTTCAGTACTCGGCTTCCGGCAGGCTGGCCAGAATATGCCGGTAGCTGGCCATGCGCTGTGGGTGCAGGCGACCCTCTTCCAGCGCCTTTAGCAGGGCGCAGCCGGGTTCGCGGTCGTGCTTGCAGTCGCGGAAGCGGCATTGGCCGATCAGGTCGTGAAATTCGATAAAGCCGGCTTCGACATCGTCGCGGCTGACGTGCACCAGGCCGAACTCGCGAATCCCGGGGGAGTCGATCAGCTCGCCGCCGCCCGGGAAGTGGAACAACCGCGCGGTGGTGGTGGTGTGAGTACCTTTGCCGGTCAGTTCGGAGAGTGGCCCGACGCGGGTATCGACTTCCGGCAACAGGCTGTTGACCAGCGACGATTTACCCACCCCGGACTGGCCGACAAACACGCTGACATGGCCATCGAGCTGCTGTTGCAGCTGTTGCATGCCGTCGCCGCCATGGGCGGACACTTCCAGTAGCGGATAACCGAGTTCGCGGTACACGCCGAGCATGCGGTTGAGGGCCACGGCGTTCTGCTCATCCAGCAAGTCGGTCTTGTTCAGCAACAACAGCGGGCGGATGCCGGCGTGCTCGGCGGCTACCAGGTAGCGGTCGATCAGGTTGGCGTGGGGCTCAGGCAGCGGCGCGAAGACGATTACGATCAGGTCGACGTTGGCCGCGACTGGCTTGAGCTGGCCGCGAGTGTCCGGGCGGCAGAGTTCGGTGCTGCGCGGCAGTTGCGCGACGATCACGCCAATGCCCTGATTGCCGGCGCGCCATACCACCTGGTCACCGGTGACCATGCTCGGCAGGTTGGCACGCAGGTGGCAGCGGAATACCTGGCCGGCCAGTTCGCCATCCAGGGCCTCTACTTCGACCTGTACGCCGAAGTGAGCGATGACCAGGCCGGTCTGTTCCGGGCCGAGGTCGCCGCCTTCAAGAATCTGTACTGCCTGTGACTCGCGCTTGGCGGCACGTGCGGCGCGCTCGCCCTGGATTTTTTCGATACGCCAGTTTTGCCGGCGGTTGAGTTGGCGTTTGGCCATGGGGCTTCCGAGAGTTGAATTGCGCAATAAACGGTCGCGAGTCTAGCACGGGCTGCCTATTGAGCTGCTGGCACGGCTAAACTGCGGCGCATCATCGGTCGGGCGGTTGAGGAGTCTGCATGCTGCGCGTTGTCCGCCACTATCCGGCGCTGCTGGCCTTGTCTGCTCAATTGGGTGCGACCCTGCTGGTCGGTTTGGCGCTGTACCTGATCGCTCAGCTGTCACCCTGGCGACCGACGCTGATGGCAGCTGGCCTGCTGCAAGGCTTGCTGGCTGCCACGCTGGCGCGCTATCTGGGATTGTCGCGCTGGTGGTGCGGATTGAATCTGCTGTTCGTTCCGGCGCTGCTGCTGGCCAGTGGCGCGCCGCTGCCATCCTGGGTGTTTCTTGGCGGTTTCTTTCTGTTGCTGCTGCTCAACTGGAACAGCTTTGGCGAGCGGGTGCCGTTATACCTGACTGCAGCCGGTACGCGTCAGCATTTGCGCGCAGTGCTTGACCAGCAACCCGCGCAGTTTCGCTTTATCGATCTGGGCTGCGGTCCTGCCGGCACGCTACTGAACTTGGCTCGCCATTATCCGCAGGCGCAGTTTGTCGGTGTGGAGACCGCGCCGTTGTCCTTCGCCATCGCCTGGTTACGCGCCGTACCGCAGCGTAATTGCCAGATCCGCTACGAGAATCTCTGGCGTACAGACCTGTCGGTATTTGACGTGGTGTATTGCTTCCTGTCTCCAGCGCCGATGCCCGAGCTGTGGGCCAAGGTCAGCGCGCAGATGCCGGCCGGCAGCCTGTTGATCAGCAACACTTTCGAGGTGCCGGGGCAGCCTGCGGATCAGCAGATCGAACTGCGCGACTGGCGCAAGTCCCGACTGCTGTTGTGGCGCATGCGCGGCGCGGCTTGAATTCAATGCGCTACAGCCGAGCGCAGTAGTTTTCCGGCGGCCTGTTAAACTGTCGGCCTTAGTTGAGGAGCCGCGCATGCAGAACGCCAATAACCTGATCTGGATCGACCTGGAAATGACCGGTCTGGAGCCTGAAACAGACGTCATCATCGAGATGGCCACCATCGTCACCGACAGCGATCTGAACATCCTCGCCGAGGGGCCGGTGATTGCCGTGCACCAGAGTGATGAGCTGCTGGCCGGCATGGATGAGTGGAACACCCGTACTCACGGGCAGAGCGGCCTGACCCAGCGCGTACGCGAAAGCACCATCGGCCCGGCCGAAGCGGAAGCCATGACCATCGCTTTCCTTGAACAGTGGGTGCCGAAGGGCAAGTCGCCGATCTGCGGCAACAGCATTGGCCAGGACCGGCGTTTCCTCTACAAATATATGCAGAACCTGGAAGCCTACTTCCACTACCGCTATCTGGATGTCTCCACCCTGAAAATTCTCGCCGGCCTATGGGCGCCGCAGGTCAAGGCGTCGTTCCAGAAGCAGGGCACGCATCAGGCTCTGGATGATATCCGTGAATCCATCGCTGAACTGAAGCACTACCGTCAGCACTTTCTCAAAGTGTGATGCATGAAAAAGCCCGCAATTGCGGGCTTTTTTCTGTGTTCGGTTACAGGCCATGGCGCGCCAGAGCCCACTCGACATGCTCGCGGACTAATTCGGAGGGGTGTTCGCGGCGTGCCTTGAGCGCTTCCAGCACTGGGATGCTGGAGGGCGCATTGCCCAGGCCGACGGCCAGGTTGCGTAGCCAGCGCTCATAGCCGGCGCGGCGCAGCGGTGAGCCTTCGGTGCGGCTGAGAAATTCCTCTTCGCTCCAACAGAACAGCTCGGCCAGCTCGGCGTTGTCCAGGCTGTGGCGCGGCTGGAAATCGCTCTGCTCGGTGGGTTTGGCAAAGCGGTTCCACGGGCAGACCATCTGGCAATCGTCACAGCCGAACACCCGGTTGCCGATGGGCGCGCGCAGCTCTTCAGGGATTGATCCCTTGAGTTCGATGGTCAGGTAGGAAATGCAGCGCCGCGCGTCCAGCACATAGGGGCCGACAAAGGCGGCGGTGGGGCAGATATCCATGCAGGCGGTGCAGCGCCCGCAATGCTCGCTGGCATGTGGCGGGTCGACGGGCAGCGGCAGGTCGACAAACAGCTCGCCAATGAAGAAGTAACTGCCGGCCTTGCGGTTGAGCACCAGGGTGTTCTTACCGATCCAGCCGAGCCCGGCCTGTTCGGCAATGGCCTTTTCCAGCACCGGCGCGCTGTCGACAAAGGCGCGGTAGCCAAATGGCCCTATCTGTTGCTGAATGCGTTCGGCCAGTTGTTGCAGGCGTTTGCGGATCAGCTTGTGGTAATCGCGGCCCAGGGCGTAGCGCGACACGTAGGCCTTCTCTGGCTGGGCGAGGCGCTGCACCATCTGCGTGTCGCCGGGCAGGTAATCCATACGCAGCGACACCACGCGCAGGGTGCCGGGCACCAGTTCGTCCGGATGGGAGCGCTTGCTGCCGTGGGCGGCCATATAGTCCATCTCTCCCTGGTAGCCGGCGTCCAACCAGCGCTGCAGGTGCGCCTCGTGCTCGCCCAGTTGCACATCGGCAATCCCGACCTGCTGAAAGCCCAGCTCGCGGCCCCAGTCTTTGATCGACTGGGCGAGGGCGATAAGGTCAAGGGTGTCAGTATTCATATGAGGCGGGTAACCGGGGCGCAGGTGGGTATAATTCTGCCAGACATCGGAGCCGACGCATGCTGCATTCGCCTGACAATCTTCCTCTGCCGCTGTACAGCGCCGCACAAGTGCGCGAACTGGATGCGCGATTGATCGCGGCCGGCACGCCGGGTTTCGATCTGATGAGTCGCGCCGCACATGCCATCTGGCGTGCTTTGCGCCGGCACTGGCCGGATGCCGGTGTGCTGACGGTGCTGGCCGGGCGCGGTAATAACGCCGGTGATGGCTATCTGGTTGCCGCGTTGGCGCTGCGTGCGGGGTGGCGGGTGCAGGTGCTGGCGGTCGGTGATAAGGCGCAGTTGCAGGGCAATGCGGCGTTGGCCCGCGATCAGGCGCTGGCCGCCGGTGTGTCGGTGCAGCCCTGGAGCGAATGCGCCGAGCTGCAGGGTGTGGTGCTCGATGCTCTACTTGGCACGGGCTTGCAGGGCGCCGTGCGTGAACCCTATGCCCAGGCTATCCGTTTGCTTAATGCCAGCGGTCTGCCGGTGCTGGCGGTGGATATGCCGTCCGGGCTCTGTGCCGATACCGGGCAGGTGCTGGGCGTTGCCGTGCGTGCAGCGCTGACGGTCACGCTGATCGGCCTGAAGCTGGGCCTGTTTACCGGGCAGTCGGCGGATTACCTGGGCGAGTTGCAGTTTGCTGATCTGCAGGCCGACGCGGCACTGGTCGCTATTCAGGCCTTTACCGCGCAGCGCCTGACACCGGCCAGTTTGCCGCAGTTACCGATGCGTTCGCGCAGCGTGCACAAGGGCCAGCTGGGCCATGTGCTGGTGGTGGGCGGCGATCGCGGCTTTGCCGGTGCTGGTCTACTTGCGGCGCAAAGTGCTTTGCGCGCCGGCGCCGGGTTGGTCAGCCTGGCGACCCGTGGCGAGCATTTGCCGGCAGCGCAGGCGCGCTTGCCCGAGGTAATGACTGCCGGCGTGGCCTCGGCCAATCAGCTGCTGACGCTGGGCGTGAATGCCAGCGTTTGGGTGGTTGGCCCAGGTCTGGGGCAGGGCGCCTGGGGGCGCAGTCTGTTATCTGCGGCTGCGGCCAGCCAGGCTACGCAGGTTTGGGATGCCGATGCGTTGAACCTGCTGGCGCAAGCGCAGGTTCAGTTGCCGGGCAACACCGTGCTGACGCCACATCCCGGTGAGGCCGCGCGCTTGCTGGATATCAGCACGGCTGAGGTGCAGGCCGATCGCCCGGCCGCCGCACGCGCCCTGGCGCGGCGCTATCAAACGGTATGCGTGCTGAAAGGCGCAGGCAGCCTGATTGCCGCGCCGGATGGCGGTTTGTGGTTGTGTGATCGCGGCCATCCAGTCATGGCCGGAGCTGGCTTGGGCGATGTGTTGGCCGGTTTGATCGGTGCGCTGCGGGCTCAGTGCTTGCCTGCGTTGGAGGCGGCCCAGCTGGCGGTCTATCTGCATGCCTGCGCAGGTGAGCAGTTGGCGCAGCAGGGCCGTGGTCTGGCGGCCAGTGATTTGTGTGCGGTTATTCGTCAATTGTTGCAGGAGCAGTCTGCGTGTCTGAGTTAGAACTGTTTGCCGCCGATGAAGAGGCGATGCTGGCGCTGGGGGCGCGCATCGCCGAGGCGACCGGCGGCGTGGGGGTGATCTATCTGCATGGCGATCTTGGTGCCGGTAAAACCACTTTGTCGCGCGGAATTATCCGTGGGCTGGGGCATGCTGGGGCGGTAAAAAGCCCGACCTTTACCCTGGTCGAACCCTACGAGCTCGGTGCGGTGAGGGCCTTTCACTTCGATCTGTACCGCTTGGTCGATCCCGAGGAGCTGGAGTTTCTCGGCATTCGCGACTATTTCGAAGGCGATGCACTGTGCCTGGTCGAGTGGCCGCAACGCGGCGCAGGCGTTTTGCCAAAGGCGGACATGGACATTACCATTAGCCCGCATGGAGCCGGGCGGGCGCTGCATCTGCGGGCGCAAGGCGAGCGCGGCAACGCCTGGTGTGCCATTTTGGCCGTCGGGGCATGAATTTAATATGGGGTTGGCTATGCGCATAGGCGCGCGTTTCATCGCAATTGGAGTGGCATTGGTGGCGTTGGTCGCCGATGTAATGGCCGCTTCGGATGTGCGCAGTGTCCGCTTGTGGCGTGCGCCGGATAACACTCGCCTGGTGTTTGACCTGTCCGGCCCCGTGCAGCACAGCGTTTTCCTGCTGTCCGCGCCCAATCGTATCGTCATTGATGTCAGTGGGGCCAAACTGGCTACCAGCTTCGATCAACTGACCTTGAGTAATACCCCGATCACCGGTGTACGCTCGGCGCAGCGCACCCCGGATGATCTGCGTGTGGTGATTGACCTGTCAGCAGCGGTCACACCAAAAAGCTTTACCCTGGCGCCCAATCAGCAGTATGGCCATCGCCTAGTGGTCGACCTGTTTGACCAGGAAAGTGGCGCTGCCCCCAATCTACCCGCTACCCCTGTAACCACTGCCCCCCAGGTGCCGGTAACGCCGACGCAGGCCCCGCCGAAGCTGACGCCAGTGCCCAATGGCAAGCGCGATATCGTGATTGCCATCGACGCCGGCCACGGCGGCGAAGACCCGGGCGCACTGTCGCCGGTCAAAGGTCAGTATGAAAAGCACGTGACCCTGGCGATCGCCAAGGAACTGCAGCGGCAGATCAATGCTGAGAAGGGCTTCCGTGCCGAATTGGTGCGCACGGGTGACTACTTTATCCCGCTGCGCAAACGCACCGAGATTGCCCGTAAGAAGGGCGCCGATCTGTTTGTTTCCATCCATGCCGATGCTGCGCCGCGTGCCGCTGCATTCGGTGCATCGGTGTATGCCCTATCAGATCGCGGCGCCACCTCGGAGACCGCGCGCTGGCTGGCAGATGCCGAAAACCAGTCGGACCTGATCGGTGGCGCCGGCAACGTCAGCCTGGACGACAAGGACAAGATGCTTGCCGGAGTATTGCTTGATCTATCGATGACCGCCTCGCTGTCATCCAGCCTGAACGTCGGTAATAAGGTGCTGGGCAATATGGGGCGGGTGACGCCACTGCATAAGCGGCGGGTGGAGCAGGCCGGCTTTATGGTGCTGAAGTCGCCGGATATTCCGTCGATCCTCGTGGAAACCGGATTTATCTCCAACCCCAATGAAGCCCGAAAACTGTCCAGTGCCAGCCATCAGCAAGCGCTGGCGCGCTCGATCGTTACGGGTGTGCGGCAGTTCTTCCATGAAAATCCGCCGCCCGGCACTCACGTGGCCTGGCTGCGTGACAACGGCAAGATTGCCCTCGGCCCGCGCGAGCATGTGGTCAGCTCCGGCGAAAGTCTGGCGCTGATTGCGCAGCGCTATCAGGTCAGCCTGGCCGTGCTGCGCAGTACCAACTCGCTGAAAAGCGATGTGATCAAGGTCGGTCAGCGTCTGCAGGTTCCCGCCACTGCTTTGGCTGCGCAGCCATGAGTGAAGCCGCGCGTATCCAGCTGCTCAGCCCGCGGCTGGCGAACCAGATTGCTGCCGGTGAGGTGGTCGAGCGTCCTGCCTCGGTAATCAAGGAGCTGCTGGAAAACAGCCTGGACTCAGGCGCCAAACGCATTGAAGTGGATGTTGAGCAGGGCGGCGTCAAGTTGCTCAAAGTGCGCGACAACGGCAGTGGTATCTCCCCGGACGACTTGCCCCTGGCGCTGGCCCGCCACGCCACGAGTAAGATCCGCGAGCTGGAAGACCTCGAGCAGGTGATGAGCCTGGGTTTTCGCGGTGAGGCGCTGGCCTCGATCAGCTCCGTCGCGCGTCTGACCCTGACTTCGCGCACCGAAGGTTCCGAGCAGGCCTGGCAGGTGGAGACCGAAGGTCGCGATATGCAGCCGCGGGTTCAGCCTGCGGCGCATCCGGTCGGCACCTCGGTGGAAGTGCGCGACCTGTTCTTCAACACCCCGGCGCGGCGCAAGTTTCTCAAGACTGAAAAGACCGAGTTCGATCACCTGCAGGAAGTGATCAAGCGCCTGGCCCTGGCGCGCTTTGACGTGGCCTTCCACCTGCGCCACAACGGCAAGACTGTGCTCGGCCTGCATGAGGCGCCGGATGAACAGGGCCGCGCGCGGCGGGTGGCCTCGGTTTGTGGCCCGGCGTTTCTCGAGCAGGCGCTGCCCATCGATATCGAGCGCAACGGCCTGCATCTGTGGGGCTGGGTGGGCTTGCCGACGTTTTCCCGTAGTCAGGCGGATCTGCAGTATTTCTATGTGAATGGTCGCATGGTGCGCGATAAGCTGGTCGCCCACGCGGTGCGCCAAGCCTACCGTGACGTGCTGTTCAACGGTCGTCATCCGACCTTTGTGCTGTTTCTGGAAATTGACCCATCGGTGGTTGACGTCAACGTGCACCCGACCAAGCACGAAGTGCGCTTCCGTGATGGCCGCATGGTGCATGACTTTCTCTACGGCACGCTGCACCGAGCCTTGGGTGAGGTTCGTCCCGAGGATCAGCTCGCTGCTCCGGCGGCGGTGGCAGAGATGGTGCGCCCTACGGGGCAGGCGGCTGGCGAGTTTGGCCCGCAGGGTGAAATCGGCTTGGCCGCCAGTCTGCTTGAGCCTGTGCCCAATGCATCCGTCTGGCGTTCGCCGGGTGCCGGCTATCAGGGCTACCGCCCGGAAACCCCGTTGCCGGCTGCCGAGGCTCAAGGGGCGTACCGCGAATATTTCACTCCGCTGGCCAATACGCCGGCGCCAGCGGTCCTGCCGGATGCGCAAGGGGATATTCCACCGCTGGGTTACGCGATTGCCCAGCTCAAGGGTATCTATATCCTCGCCGAGAACCTGCAAGGCCTGGTGGTGGTGGATATGCATGCCGCCCATGAGCGCATCACCTACGAGCGGCTTAAAGTTGCCATGGCCAGTGAAGGCCTGCGTGGCCAGCCACTGCTGGTGCCAGAGTCGATTGCGGTGAGTCAGCGTGAAGCTGATTGCGCCGAAGAGCATGCCGAGTGGTTCCAGAGGCTTGGCTTTGAGTTACAGCGCTTGGGCCCGGAAACCCTGGCAATTCGCCAGATTCCAGCGTTGCTCAAACAGGCCGAAGCGACCCGCCTGGTTCAGGATGTGCTGGGCGATTTGCTCGAATACGGCACTACCGACCGGATTCAGGCGCACCTCAATGAGCTGCTCGGCACCATGGCCTGTCACGGTGCCGTGCGCGCCAACCGGCGCCTGACCCTGCCGGAAATGAACGCCTTGCTGCGCGATATGGAGCACACCGAGCGCAGCGGTCAGTGCAACCATGGGCGTCCGACCTGGACGCAGATGGGCATGGATGACCTGGACAAGCTGTTCCTGCGCGGCCGCTAAGCGCCGTGCCATTTAGAGAGTTATAAGCATGTCCGAGTGCCTGCCCCCGGCGATCTTCCTGATGGGGCCGACCGCAGCCGGCAAAACCGATCTGGCCATCGAGCTGGCGCGGGTGCTGCCGTGCGAGTTGATCAGCGTCGACTCTGCGTTGATCTACCGTGACATGGACATCGGCACGGCCAAGCCGGATAAGGCCACGCTGGCCGAGTTCCCTCATCGCCTAATCGATATCCGTGACCCGGCCGAAAGCTATTCGGCGGCCGAGTTCCGTGCCGATGCCCTGGCGGCCATGGCTGAAATCACCGCGCGCGGACGTATTCCGCTGCTGGTGGGCGGCACCATGTTGTATTTCAAGGCGTTACTGGAAGGTCTTGCCGACATGCCCAGTGCCGATGCGGCGTTGCGGGCCGAGCTGGAGGCGCGCGCCCAGGCCGAAGGTTGGGAGGTGCTGCATGCCGAGCTGCGTGCGGTCGACCCGGAATCGGCGGCGCGTATCCATCCCAATGACCCGCAGCGCTTGATTCGCGCCCTTGAGGTCTATCATGTCAGCGGGCAAAGCATGACCGTTCATCGTCAGCGCCAGGCGGCAGAAAATACTGCTGCTGGCGCATCGGCTGCACGCCAATTCCCCTATACTGTGGCGCAATTGGCCATTGCTCCGGCACAAAGGCAGCTGTTGCACGAGCGAATTGCCCTGCGATTTCGCCTGATGTTGGAACAGGGGTTGGTTGCCGAGGTCGAACGCCTGCGTCAGCGAAGTGACTTGCACGTTGGTCTACCGTCTATACGGGCGGTGGGTTATCGCCAAGTCTGGGATTATCTGGACGGCAACCTCGACGCTGAGCAGATGCAGGAACGCGGCATTATCGCCACGCGCCAGCTGGCCAAGCGACAGTTCACCTGGTTACGTGGTTGGCAGCAGGATGTGCACTGGCTAGATAGCGCCGACTGCGACAATCTGCCGCGTGCCTTGAAATACCTGGTAGCGGTCTCCATATTGACCTGAGACCTTGCCGTTGGCCGTCTATCCTTGGGGGTATGACGGCTTTAAGCCGTTCGTTGGTTTACTAAAAATTATTGAAAATTGATCCTTAAAGGAGTGCGGCACATGTCAAAAGGGCATTCGCTACAAGACCCTTACCTGAATACCTTGCGTAAGGAACGCGTCCCGGTTTCTATTTATTTGGTTAACGGCATCAAGCTGCAAGGCCAGATCGAATCTTTCGACCAGTTCGTGATTTTGCTGAAAAACACTGTCAGCCAGATGGTCTATAAACACGCCATTTCCACTGTAGTGCCTAGCCGTCCGGTGCGTCTGCCGAGCGCCAGCGAAACCGAGCAAGCTGAAGCTGAGCCTGGTAACGCCTGATTTAGGAGGCTGCATTGTTCTTCGAGCGCCATGAAGGTGGAGAGCGGGCCATTCTGGTACATCTGGACGGCCAAAATTCCGAGGCGCGCGAGGATCCGCAGGAGTTTCAGGAGCTGGCCATCTCGGCCGGTGCTGAAACTGTCGCGTTCCTCAGTGTTCCGAGCAACCGGCTGACGGCCAAGTACCTGATCGGCAGTGGCAAAGTTGAAGAACTGCGTGATCAGGTCAAAGCCGCCGAGGCTGATCTGGTTATCTTCAATCACGTCCTTACGCCCAGTCAGGAGCGTAACCTTGAGCGTGCTTTCGAGTGTCGAGTATTGGACCGTACCGGTCTGATCCTCGACATTTTTGCACAGCGCGCGCGTACTCATGAAGGCAAGTTGCAGGTCGAGCTAGCCCAGCTCGACCACATGAGTACGCGACTGGTGCGCGGTTGGACTCACCTTGAGCGGCAGAAAGGTGGTATCGGTCTGCGCGGTCCGGGTGAAACCCAGCTGGAAACCGATCGCCGCCTGTTGCGCGTGCGGATTCGCCAGATCAAGCAGAAGCTGGAAAAGGTGCGCAGCCAGCGTGAGCAGGCGCGGCGCGGCCGCCAGCGGGCGGATATTCCTTCGGTGTCGCTGGTGGGTTACACCAACGCCGGCAAGTCGACTCTGTTCAATGCGCTGACCACCTCGGACGTTTACGCGGCCGATCAGCTGTTTGCCACCCTTGATCCCACCCTTCGCCGCCTGGATCTGGATGACCTGGGGCCGATCGTGCTCGCCGATACCGTGGGTTTTATCCGGCATTTGCCGCACAAGCTGGTCGAGGCATTCCGCGCGACCCTTGAGGAGTCGAGCAATTCTGATCTGCTGCTGCACGTGATCGACTCCCACGAGCCCGAGCGCGATCAGCAGATCGAGCAGGTGTTGGCGGTGCTGGGTGAGATTGGTGCCCATGAGCTGCCGATGCTTGAGGTGTATAACAAGCTCGATTTGCTTGAGGGCGTGGAGCCGCAGATTCAGCGCGATGCCGATGGCAAGCCGCAGCGGGTCTGGCTGTCGGCGCGTGATGGGCGTGGTTTGCCGTTGTTGCGTCAGGCTATAGCCGAGTTGTTGGGCGATGATCTGTTTGTCGCTACATTGCAGTTGCCGCAGCGCCTGGGGCGTTTGCGTGCACAGTTCTTCGCCTTGGGTGCGGTGCAGAGCGAGTCGCATGCCGAGGACGGTAGTAGTCTGTTGGCCGTGCGTTTGCCGCGCATTGAACTGAATCGGCTGGTCAGTCGTGAAGGGCTGCAACCGCAGGAATTTATCGAGCAACACACTTTGCAATAAAGCCTGCATCAGCGACTTTGCCGCTGGTTGCATGCATTCTGTAGCATTGGCGGGCGCGCCGTGGGCGCGTCTTTGCTTTATCAGATGGAGAGCGCTATGGCTTGGAATGAGCCGGGTGGCAACTCGAATAATCAGGACCCGTGGGGTGGCCGTAAGAGCGGTGATCGCAAGGGGCCGCCGGATATCGATGAGGCCTTCCGCAAGCTGCAGGAGAGCCTGAATGGGCTGTTCGGTGGCGGCAAGAAACGAGGCAGTGAGACTGGCTCGGGCAATGGCGGCGGTTTCGGCCTGCTGTTCGTGGGCCTGGGGCTGCTGGCTGCAGTCTGGCTGTACAGCGCGATCTATGTCGTTGATGAGCAGGAGCAGGCTGTGGTGCTGCGCTTCGGCAAGTACTACGAAACAGTCGGCCCGGGCCTGAATATCTATTTCCCGCCGATTGATCGCAAGTTTCAGGAAAACGTCACCCGCGAGCGTGCTTACAGCAAGCAGGGGCAGATGTTGACCGAGGACGAAAACATCATCGAAGTGCCGTTGACCGTGCAGTACCGGGTTAGCAACTTGCAGGATTTCGTCCTCAACGTTGATCAGCCGGAAGTCAGTCTGCAGCATGCGACCGACAGTGCTGTGCGTCACGTCGTGGGTTCCACCGAGATGGATCAGGTGCTGACCGAGGGTCGTGAGCTGATGGCCAGCGAGGTCAAGGAGCGTTTGCAGCGTTTCCTCGACAACTACCGCACCGGTATCACGGTTACTCAGGTCAACCTGCAGAGTGCGGCGGCACCGCGTGAGGTGCAGGAAGCCTTCGATGACGTGATTCGCGCCCGTGAAGACGAGCAGCGTGAGAAGAATCAGGCGGAAACCTACGCCAATGGCGTGGTGCCGGAAGCCCGTGGTCAGGCACAGCGCCTGATCGAGGATGCCAACGGTTACCGCGATGAAGTGGTTTCCCGCGCACAGGGTGAGGCGGATCGCTTCACTGCATTGGTCGCTGAGTACCGCAAGGCGCCAGAGGTTACTCGCGAGCGTCTGTACCTGGACACCATGCAAGAGCTGATGACTAGTACCAGCAAGGTGCTGGTGACTGGCGACAAGGGGCAGAACAACCTGCTTTACCTGCCGCTGGACAAAATGATTGATGGTCGCAGCGCGTCTGCGCCTAGCTCGATATCCGGTGCTGCGGGTACTGCAGACGCAGGCTCGCGAGTTGGCATTGATCCGCGTCAGGTTGAACTGCGTACAAGGGAGAGCCGTTGATGAGCAATAAATCGCTGATCGCCCTTATTGTTGGCGTGGTGCTGGCGCTGGTCGCCTGGAATAGCTTCTATATTGTGTCGCAGACTGAGCGTGCGGTGCTGTTGCAGTTCGGTCGTATCGTCCAGCCGGACGTGCAACCAGGCCTGCATGTGAAGATTCCGTACGTCAACCAGGTGCGTAAGTTCGATGCGCGTCTGCTGACTCTGGATTCCACCAGCTCGCGTTTCCTCACACTGGAAAAGAAAGCGCTGATGGTTGATGCCTTCGCCAAATGGCGAGTGCTGGACGCCGAGCGTTTCTATACCGCAACCTCCGGCATGAAGCAGATTGCCGACGAGCGTCTGGCGCGTCGTCTTGAGGCATCGCTGCGTGACCAGTTCGGTAAGCGCACCCTGCATGAGTCGGTTTCCGGTGAGCGCGATGCGCTGATGGCAGATGTGACCGCATCCCTGAATCGTGCTGCGCAGAAAGAGCTGGGTATCGAGGTGGTGGACGTGCGCGTCAAGGCCATCGACCTGCCGAAAGAAGTTAACCGCAGCGTGTTTGATCGCATGAGTTCAGAGCGTGAGCGTGAGGCTCGTGAGCACCGCGCCAAGGGTAAGGAGCTGGCCGAAGGTATTCGCGCCGACGCCGACCGTCAGCGTCGCGTGTTGCTAGCCGATGCTTATCGTCAGGCTGAAGAGTTGCGTGGTGAGGGTGATGCCCAGGCTGCTGCAATCTATTCCAAGGCGTATGGCATGGATCAGGAGTTCTATTCGTTCTATCGCAGCCTGAGGGCTTATCGCGAAAGCTTCGCCGATAAGCGTGACGTGCTGGTGCTTGATCCGAGCAGTGACTTCTTCCGCTATCTGGAGAAGTCCAAGCCTTGAGTCATCACCCCGGCGGGCAGCCGCCGGGGTGATCCTTGTGGAAAACGTGGTATCATGCGGCAGCCGGGAAAATCCCGGCTTTTTTGCGTCTGTGGGAAGCATGTGGCAGGAATTAGGCATCGCGTTGTGTCTCGTGCTGGTGCTGGAAGGCATCCTGCCCTTCCTGTGTCCGCGCCATTGGCGTGACACGCTTTTACAACTGACGCAGTTGTCTGACAGGCAGCTGCGTCTGCTGGGGTTGGCCAGCATGTTGCTGGGAACAACCGTCCTTTATTGGCTTCACTGAAGGCTTGTGCCGCCCGGTTCAAGAGGGGAATGGCGAAATGGCAACGGTAGACCGCTGGCTGCTGCCAGATGGCATCGAAGAAGTACTGCCACCGTACGCAGGGCGTATTGAAGTGGCGCGCCGCCAGGTGCTGGATCTGTTCCAGCGCTGGGGCTATGAATTTGTGGTCACTCCGCATATCGAGTACCTGGAATCGCTGCTGACTGGCGCGGGCCAGGACCTGGATCTGCGCACCTTCAAGGTGACCGACCCGTTGTCCGGCCGGCAGATGGGCTTTCGCGCCGACATCACGCCGCAGGTGGCGCGCATCGATGCGCATACCCTGCGTCGCGAAGGGCCGAGCCGTCTGTGCTATGCCGGTAGCGTGGTGCATGCCCAGCCGCGTGCGCTGACCACCTCGCGCAGTCCGATCCAGCTGGGTGCCGAGCTGTATGGCGACGCCAGCCCGGCCAGTGATGTGGAAGTTATCAGCCTGCTGGTCAACACGCTTGAGCTGGCAGCGGTGCCGGATGTGCACATGGACCTTGGCCATGTCGGCATCTATCGTGGTCTGGCGCGTGCCGCCGAGCTGTCTGGTGAGGTCGAGCAGCAGTTGTTCGATGCGCTGCAGCGCAAGGCGATGGACGAGGTCGCAGAGCTGACCGAAACCCTGCCGGGTGACCTGCGCAAGATGCTGCGCGCACTCAGCGAGTTGTGCGGTGGTCGTGAAGTGCTGGATCTGGCTCAGGCTTGCCTGATCGATGCGCCGGACGATGTGCATGCGGCGCTGGATGACCTGATGGCGATTGCCGATGCGTTGAGCTTGCGCTACCCGGAATTACCGCTGTACTTCGATCTGGGCGAGCTGCGTGGTTATCACTACCACACCGGTGTGGTGTTCGCGGCCTTTGTCCCTGGCGTGGGTTATGCCATCGCCCAGGGCGGTCGTTATGACGATATCGGTGCCGATTTCGGTCGTGCGCGTCCGGCGACAGGCTTCTCCACCGATCTGAAAACCCTGGTAAGCCTGGGGCAGATGCAGCTGGGTGAAGAGCTCGCCGGTATCTGGGCGCCGGATAACCATGATGTGTTTTTGTGGCAGGCGATTGTGCGCTTGCGCCAGGACGGTCAGCGTGTGGTTCAGGCATTGCCTGGGCAGGTCGCAGCTGACGCCGAGGCGGCGGGCTGTGATCGTCAGTTGCTGTTGCGTGACGGTCGCTGGCAGCTGGCTGCGTTGACAGCCTGAGCGGTCGTGCGAAAAGTTTCCGTCGGCTATGGCCGGCATCAAGTTTGCGAAGAGGGTTAGCGTTATGGGTAAGAATGTCGTAGTCCTGGGTACCCAGTGGGGCGATGAAGGCAAGGGCAAGATCGTCGACCTGCTGACCGAACAGGCTGCAGCTGTTGTGCGTTATCAGGGTGGACACAATGCTGGCCACACCCTGGTGATCGACGGCGAAAAAACCGTTCTGCACCTGATCCCCTCCGGCATCCTGCGCGAAAACGTGCAGTGCCTGATCGGCAACGGCGTGGTGGTTGCGCCCGATGCGCTGATGCGTGAAATCACCAAGCTGGAAGAAAAGGGTGTGCCGGTACGTGAGCGTTTGCGTATCAGCCCCTCCTGCCCGCTGATCCTGCCATACCATGTGGCCCTCGATCAGGCCCGTGAGAAGGCTCGTGGCGATGCCAAGATCGGCACTACCGGTCGTGGCATTGGCCCGGCTTACGAAGACAAGGTGGCGCGCCGCGGTCTGCGCATTGGTGATCTGTTCCACCGTGAGCGTTTCGCTGCCAAGCTCGGCGAGCTGCTGGATTACCACAACTTCGTACTGGTCAATTACTACAAAGAACCGGCCATCGACTTCCAGAAGACGCTCGACGAGTGCATGGAATACGCCGAGCTGCTCAAGCCGATGATGACCGACGTGACCGCCGTGCTGCACGACATGCGTCGTGAGGGCAAGGACATCATGTTCGAAGGTGCTCAGGGTTCGCTGCTGGATATCGACCACGGTACCTACCCCTACGTCACCAGCTCCAACACCACGGCGGGCGGTATCGCTACGGGTTCCGGTTTTGGTCCGATGTACCTGGATTACATCCTCGGCATCACCAAGGCTTACACCACCCGCGTTGGTTCCGGTCCGTTCCCGACTGAGCTGTTCGACGAAACCGGCGCATTCCTGGCCAAGCGTGGCCATGAATTCGGCTCCACTACTGGTCGCGCGCGTCGTTGTGGTTGGTTTGATGCGGTGATCCTGCGTCGCGCCATCGAGATCAACAGCATCTCCGGTCTGTGCCTGACCAAGCTCGACGTCCTCGACGGCCTGGAAACCATCCGTATCTGTGTGGGTTACAAAGATCAGAACGGCGACGTGCTGGTTGATGCGCCGACTGATGCCGACAGCTACCTGGGGCTGCAGCCGGTTTACGAGGAGCTGCCAGGCTGGAGTGAGTCGACCTTGGGTGCGAAAACCTTGGAAGAGCTGCCAGCGGCTGCGCGTACTTACATCAAGCGTGTGGAGGAGTTGGTCGGCGCGCCGATTGATATCGTTTCCACTGGCCCGGACCGCAACGAAACTATTGTGTTGCGTCATCCGTTTGCCTGATAGTCACAGGCAGTGCACAGGGGGTCGCCAATTTGGCGGCCCTTTGTCGTTTCTGGTCCAGGTAAAAATATTCGAGCTAGCCTTTATAAATCAGCTTTCCCGCCGTTATAGGCATTACCGCTGTTAGGAGTGTCTGCCGTGTTTGCCATTATTTCCGTGCTGCGCAGTCGTTTGTTATTGCCGGTGTTTCTGGCGCTGGGCGTGGCCTTGTTGGTGCAGGTTGTCGTGGCGGTGGCGTTGACCCGTACCACGGTGGCGACGCTTGAGGCGGATTTGGCCAAAGGCATGCGGGCCGATACGGCGCGTCTGGTGGATGAGCTGGCCAAGGCCGGTGATGAGGTGCGCGGCGGGCTGGACAGCCTTTCTGCCAGTACCCAGGCGCAGTTGGCCAAGGGCCTTTCTGTGCGGTTAGCTGAGGAGCAGGCGCAGATTCGCGGTGTGTTGGATAGCAACCTCAAGCGTTCGGCGGACGAGTTGGCGCAGCTTTTATCGGCCGTTGCGCCGAAGGCGATTTGGGATGCCGATGTGCCGGCGCTGACCGAGTTGGTGCGTGGCGCGCATCGCAATCCGGCTGTGCTGTTTGCGGTGTACCTTGATGCGCAAGGCAAGCGCCTGACGCGTCACCTCAATCGACAGGATTCCCGTGTCCGTGCGCTGATGGCCAAGGGTGAGGGTGGTGGCGCGCTGGATAAGGTGCTGCAGGCTGCCGCCATTGATCCGGGCGTGTATATCGCCGAGGCGACGATCAGCCCAATGGGCTCGGATATCGGCAAGGTTCTATTGGGGGTTTCCACTGCGTCGGTGGATGAAGAGCTGGCGAAATTGGATCAGCGCTTCGTCAGCCTGATTGACAGTAGTGGGCAGTTGGTTTCCGACAGTTTGAGTGGCGCGGCCAGCAGCAGTGCCGACGCCCTGGCGGCGCGGTTGAGCGTTGCGCGGGAGGCGGCTGGCGGGATGGAGCAGAGCAGCCGTCAGGTGGTGCAGCAAGCCGCAGCCGGTTTGCGCTGGAACATCAGCATGGGGCTGGTGGTGGTCGCAGTGGTGATTCTGCTGGTATTGGCCCTGGTGCTGGGGCGACGAGTGGTCAGCAAGTTGCATACCTTGATTGCTGTTTTGAATGACTGGGCGGCGGGTGAGGGGGACCTGACTCGCCGGGTCGAGCTCAATAGTCGTGATGAGATTGGCGATATGGCAGCAGCGGTCAATCGCTTCGTTGCCAAGTTGCAGCCGATTGTGCGTGAGGCGGGTGAAGTGGCCTCGCTCACTGGGAAGGAGATTGGCAATCTGGCCGCACGCAGCGCGGCGGCTGAGTCTGCTGCTGAGCGTCAGCGTGATGAGGTGGCGGGCAGTCTGCAGGCGCTAGCGGAAATGGCGGGGGAGGCGCAGGCGGAAAGTCAGGCTATGCGCGAAGCCTTGCAGCGCGTCGGTGCGATTCGTCAGGCTGCGGATGACAATGCCGCGATTGCGCTGCGCGTGGGTGGCTCGATCGAGGAGTTGGTGCGGCGTGTGGAAACCGGTTCGGCAGTCATCGAGCGGTTGGCTAAGCAGAGCGAGCAGATTGAAGTGGTGCTGACGGTGATCCGCTCAATCGCCGAACAAACCAACCTGCTTGCCCTGAATGCGGCGATTGAGGCGGCGCGGGCGGGCGAAAGTGGTCGCGGTTTTGCTGTGGTGGCGGATGAAGTGCGCGCACTGGCCAGCAAGACGCAGCAGTCCACCGGCGATATTCAGACCCATATCGGTGCACTGCAACAGGGGGCGCGCGAGGCGGTTGAGGCAATTGGTCAGGCGGGCAAGCAGGCGGATCAGGGCTTGGCTGCGCTGCGTGAAAGTGCGCGGGTGCAAGAGTCGGTGCGCGAAGCGGTCGAGGAAGTGCATGGAGCAATCAACACGGCGACCGAGGCAGCGGCGCATCAGGCTGAGGGGGCGGATGCCGTGCGTGGGCGCGTCGAGGTCATTCATGTCGAGGCGCAGCGGGCGGCGGAGGCGGTAGCGGCAACTGCGAATAGTGGCCGCGTGCTGGATGGCTTGGCGAAGAAGCTCAAAGCCAGTCTGGGGCAGTTTCGCGTCTAGGGTGATAGCGAGCGCAGGGTGCTGCTCTGCGCGGGTTGCGCCCTTATGGTGGCTTGGTTGAAATTCAGGCAATAAAAAACCGAGCACTTGGCTCGGTTCTTTGAAATTTGGTGCCCAGGAGAAGACTCGAACTTCCACGACCTTGCGGCCACTGATACCTGAAACCAGCGCGTCTACCAATTCCGCCACCTGGGCACTGCAGTAATGTTCACCGTTGCCGGTACGGATCATTACGTCCGTATTTGCAAAGTAGGTTATCACGCTACCTTACGAAATTTGGTGCCCAGGAGAAGACTCGAACTTCCACGACCTTGCGGCCACTGATACCTGAAACCAGCGCGTCTACCAATTCCGCCACCTGGGCACTGAAACCAATGATTGCTCATCTGTTCCGTGTTACAACGTCTGCTCGACGCTGTGGGCGCGAACTATACGGTCGCCCTTTTACCTTGTAAAGCCCTGATGGTGAAAAATTATTGTCGCGTAATGCTGACCCAGAGGGCTTTTTCGCGCTTCAATAGGCACATGGCAAACCGACTCTATATAGAACAGGCGAACACTCTCTAATGGCCGATTGGCAATCCCTCGATCCTGAGGCCGCTCGTGAAGCGGAAAAATACGAAAACCCCATTCCAAGTCGTGAACTGATCCTCCAGCACCTGGACGAGCGTGGCTCTGCTGCGGCGCGTGAAGAGCTGGCTGAAGAGTTCGGCTTGATTAGCGATGAGCAGCTCGAAGCGCTGCGCCGCCGTCTGCGCGCCATGGAGCGTGACGGCCAGTTGATCTACACCCGGCGTGGCACTTATGCCCCGGTGGACAAACTTGACCTGATTCTCGGCCGCATCAGCGGTCACCGTGATGGCTTTGGCTTCCTGGTGCCGGATGACGGCAGCGATGACTTGTTCCTCAGTCCGGCGCAGATGCGTCTGGTATTCGACGGTGACCGTGCGTTGGTGCGTGTCTCCGGGCTGGATCGGCGTGGCCGGCGTGAAGGGGCGATCGTTGAGGTGATCTCGCGGGCTCACGAAACGATCGTTGGTCGCTACTACGAAGAAAGTGGTGTGGGCTTCGTGGTTGCCGACAATCCGAAGATCCAGCAGGAAGTGCTGGTCACCCCGGGCCGCAATGCCAATGCCAAGCAAGGCCAGTTCGTCGAGGTGAAGATCACCCACTGGCCGACCCCGCGCTTCCAGCCCCAGGGTGATGTGGTTGAGGTGGTGGGCAACTACATGGCTCCCGGCATGGAAATCGACGTTGCCCTGCGCAGTTACGATATTCCGCATGTCTGGCCGGAGGCGGTGATCAAGGAGGCGCGCAAGCTCAAGCCGGAAGTCGAGGAGAAGGACAAGGAGAAGCGCATTGATCTGCGCCATTTGCCCTTCGTCACCATTGATGGTGAAGACGCGCGCGACTTCGACGATGCGGTGTATTGCGAGAAAAACGGCAGCAACTGGCGGCTGTTTTCCGGCGGCTGGAAGCTCTATGTCGCCATCGCCGACGTTTCACATTATGTGAAGATCGATTCGGCGCTGGACGCCGAAGCCCAGGTTCGCGGCAACTCGGTGTACTTCCCTGAGCGGGTTATCCCGATGCTGCCGGAAGAGCTGTCCAACGGCCTGTGCTCGCTGAACCCGCATGTCGATCGTCTGGCCATGGTATGCGAGATCAGTATCTCGAAGACCGGTAAGATGACCGATTATCAGTTCTACGAGGCGGTTATCCATTCCCATGCGCGCCTGACCTACAACAAGGTCAGCGCCATGCTCGAGCTGCCGAAAAGCAGCGAAGGCAAGGCTCTGCGCGGTGAGTACAAAGAGGTTCTGCCGCATCTCAAGCAGCTGTACTCGCTGTATCAGGTATTGCTGGCGGCGCGTCATGAGCGTGGTGCTATCGACTTCGAGACCCAGGAAACCCGCATCATCTTCGGTGCTGGGCGCAAGATCGCAGAGATCCGCCCAACCCAGCGCAACGATGCACACAAGCTGATCGAAGAGTGCATGCTGGCCGCCAACGTAGCCACGGCTGCGTTTATGCAGAAGCATGAAATTCCAGCGCTGTATCGCGTGCACGACTGTCCGCCGCCGGAGCGTGTAGAGAAGCTCAAGGCCTTTCTCACCGAGCTGGGGCTGTCGCTGCACCGTGGCAAGTCGAAGGACGGTCCGTCGCCCAAGGACTACCAGCTGCTGCTGGAAAGTATCCGCGAACGTCCGGATTACCACCTGATTCAGACCGTGATGCTGCGCTCGCTCAGTCAGGCTGTGTACAGCGCGGATAATCAGGGCCACTTCGGTCTGAACTACGATGCGTATGCGCATTTCACTTCGCCGATTCGTCGCTACCCGGATCTGCTGATCCATCGGGCGATTCGCAGTGTGGTGCGTTCCAAGCTCGATACCCCGCACGTCAAGCGTGCCGGTGCGCAGAGCATGCCCAGGGCGCGCATCTACCCCTACGACGAGCCCGCCCTGGAGCAGCTTGGCGAGCAGTGTTCGATGTCCGAGCGGCGCGCCGATGAAGCAACCCGTGATGTGGTGAACTGGCTCAAATGCGAGTTTATGAAGGATCGCGTCGGCGAAACCTTCCCGGGTGTGATTACGGCTGTGACGGGGTTCGGGCTGTTCGTCGAGCTGAAAGACATCTACGTCGAAGGCCTGGTGCACGTCACCGCCTTGCCGGGCGATTACTACCACTTCGACCCCGTCCATCACCGCCTGGCGGGCGAGCGCAGTGGTCGCAGTTTCCGCCTGGGCGATAGCGTTGAGGTCAAGGTCATGCGCGTCGATCTGGACGAGCGCAAGATCGACTTCGAATTGGCTGAAGGCAAAACGGCTATGCCGGCCGGTCAGCGTCGTGGTGGTTTTGAGTCGGCGACAGGTAAAACAGGGCGTCGCGGCGAGCGCGCTGCGCCAGGTAATACCGATGTGGAAAAGAGCCGTGCGCTGAAAAAGTCGCTGCTCAGTGATTCGAAGAGCAAAACCGGCAAAGGCGCGGCAAAGAGTGGGTCGTCCAAACCAGTCAGCAAGTCGGGCAAGTCTGGGGCGCACCGCAAGGGCGCTCCGGCTGGTGGGCCGCCAGCGTCCGGCGGCGCGCGCAAGCGTAAGGCGAAGTCATGAGTCAGTTGGAAAAGATCTATGGCGTGCATGCCGTAGAGGCATTGCTGCGTCACCACCCTAAACGGGTCAAGCAGATTTGGCTGGCAGAAGGGCGTAATGACCCGCGGGTACAAGTGCTGCTGGCGCTGGCGGCGGATGCGCGGGTTGCTGTTGGTCAGTGTGAACGCCGCGAGATGGATGCCTGGGTTGAAGGGGTGCATCAGGGGGTGGTGGCTGATGTCAGTCCCAGTCAGGTGTGGGGCGAGGCGATGCTTGATGAGCTGCTCGATCGCACTGAGGGCGCGCCCTTGTTGCTGGTGCTCGACGGCGTGACCGATCCGCATAACCTCGGTGCTTGCCTGCGCACCGCGGATGCGGCTGGTGCGCTGGCGGTTATCGTGCCGAAGGACAAGTCCGCCACGCTCAATGCCACCGTGCGCAAGGTGGCCTGCGGCGCCGCCGAGGTGATCCCGCTGGTCGCGGTGACCAACCTGGCGCGCAGCCTTGAGAAACTTCAGCAGCGCGGGCTGTGGGTTGTTGGCACGGCCGGTGAGGCTGAGATGGAGTTGTACGAGCATGATCTGACCGGGCCGACCGTGCTGATCATGGGTGCCGAAGGCAAAGGCATGCGCCGGTTGACCCGTGAGCACTGCGATTACCTGGTCAAGTTGCCGATGGCGGGCAGTGTCAGCAGTCTCAATGTGTCGGTTGCCACCGGTGTGTGCCTGTTCGAGGCATTGCGTCAGCGCAAGGCTGTCAGCAAGAAGTGAGTGTGTGGCGGGCATCTGGTCGGTGCCCGCACTTGTTAAGCCTTCTCTTTCCGGGTGCCCGCTGCGGATTGTTCAAATAATCACCAGTTCGCCTTGCGCGTGGCAAGGGGCTTCACTAGAATGTCGCCCCTTGCCGCGACGGCAGGCGCTTTTGCGCCTTTCTGTTTCAGCAAGACAAACAAGTGAAATTCACTCCTTGCCTGACCGCATTTGGCGGCAGGCTACAACCCGTAAGGAGCATTTATGCGTCATTACGAAATCATCTTTCTGGTTCACCCGGACCAGAGCGAGCAAGTCGGCGGCATGGTTGAGCGTTACACCAAGCTGATCGAAGAAGACGGCGGCAAGATTCACCGCCTGGAAGATTGGGGCCGTCGTCAGCTGGCTTACGCCATCAACAACGTCCACAAAGCTCACTACGTGATGCTGAACGTTGAGTGCACTGGCAAAGCCCTGGCTGAGCTGGAAGACAACTTCCGTTACAACGATGCCGTGATCCGTAACCTGGTCATCCGTCGCGACGAGGCCGTTACTGACCAGTCCGAGATGCTCAAGGCCGAAGAAAACCGCAGTGAGCGCCGTGAGCGTCGTGACCGTCCTGAAAACGCCGATTCTGTTGATGGCGATGACAGCGACAACAACGACAGCGACAACGCTGACGAGTAATCCACGGATCTATTGAGGAGCCACTCTCATGGCACGTTTCTTCCGTCGTCGTAAATTCTGCCGTTTTACTGCAGAAGAAGTGAAAGAGATCGATTTCAAAGATCTCAACACGCTGAAAGCTTACATCTCGGAAACCGGCAAGATCGTTCCTAGCCGTATCACCGGTACTAAGGCTCGTTATCAGCGTCAGCTGGCTACCGCTATCAAGCGCGCCCGCTTCCTGGCCCTGCTGCCCTACACCGACAGCCACGGCCGTTGATATCGGGTTGCATCTGACAGCTGAGAGATAGATCGCATGCGTGCTTTGGCTGAGTTCATCATGCGCGGCCGCATGCAGGCCACCCTGGTGGTGGTCGGTTCGGCAATATTGCCGTTGTTGTTCTGGTTGACTGCCTCTGCGAGCGCTCTGGTGCTGCTGCGCAGGGGGTTGAATGATGCAGTTGGCATCCTGATCTGGGCGTGTTTGCCTGCCTTTGTCTGGTGGTATTTCGGTGATCCGGGTATCGCACTGACACTGGTTGGCACGCTGGTGATGGCGCAGGTCTTGCGCTCCACCTCGTCCTGGACCTGGGTGCTGGCGGTCAGTGTGGTTCTGGGTGTGATGTTTGCTTTTTTGCTGAGCGTCACCTCTCCCGAGCTTGTCGCGTCGCTTGCGGAAGCTTTCCGTGGTGCGTCCAAGCAGTTCTGGAGTGAGGCGAAATTGCCTGCTGAGCAACTGGCTGACATGCAGGCATCGCTGGTTCCGACCCTGACCGGGTTGCTCGCTTCGTCTTTCCAGGCGACGAGCATTCTCTGTCTGGTGTTGGCGCGATACTGGCAGGCCTCGTTGTACAACCCGGGTGGCTTCGGTAAAGAGTTTCGCGCCGTGCGCCTCCCGCCAGCACTTGCCATTGTGCTGCTGGTCGGAGTGCTGATGCCGCTGCAAGGTACCGATGTACCGATGCTGGCGACCATTTGCGCGGTGCCGTTGCTGGTTGCAGGACTAGCCCTGGGGCACGGTCTGATCGAAATGAAGGGGCTCTCGAGCTTCTGGAAAATCGGTCTGTATGTGGCGGTGTTACTGGGCGGTAATTTGATCTGTCTGCTGGCTGTTTTGGATGGCCTGTTCGATTTTCGTGGTCGCTTTGAGCGCAAACAAGGCTCTGGTCCCGCGAACGGTGAAGGTTAAAAGTTAAGAGGTTATTACCAAATGGAACTGATCCTGCTGGAAAAAATCGCCAACCTGGGCAACCTGGGCGATAAAGTGAATGTTAA
This sequence comes from Pseudomonas sp. 8BK, assembly GCF_902506475.1. Classification (NCBI taxonomy): domain Bacteria; kingdom Pseudomonadati; phylum Pseudomonadota; class Gammaproteobacteria; order Pseudomonadales; family Pseudomonadaceae; genus Pseudomonas; species Pseudomonas sp. 8BK. The sequence goes on from NZ_LR733252.1 coordinate 267,114, forward strand.
GGCCGGTTACGGTCGTAACTTCCTGCTGCCGCAAGGCAAAGCCACTGCCGCTACTCCTGCAAACGTTGCTGCGTTTGAAGCGCGTCGCGCCGAGCTGGAAAAACTGGCTGCCGAGAAGAAAGCTTACGCTGAATCCCGCGCTGCTCAGTTGGCTGAACTGGAAGTCACCATCACCGCTACCGCGGGCGATGAAGGCAAACTGTTCGGCTCCATCGGTACTCACGACATCGCTGAAGCCCTGACCGCCTCCGGCGTTGAAGTGGCCAAGGCTGAAGTGCGTCTGCCGAACGGCACCATTCGTCAACTCGGCGAATACGACGTAGCCGTGCACCTGCACAGCGACGTTGAAGCAACCGTTAAGGTTGTTGTTGTAGCCGCCTAACTGGCTGCTCAACGGGCTTGCACTTGAGTGCAGGCTCGCTAACATCGGGCACGGCATTGCGAAAGCGATGCCGTGCCCTTTGTTTTTCCAACACAGAATTTCTTGCCCGAGCCTTATGAACGACATCAGCCTGCCCGAACAGTACGACCTGCAAACCTCCGCCCTGAAGGTGCCACCGCACTCGATCGAGGCGGAGCAAGCCGTACTGGGCGGCTTGATGCTCGACAACAACGCCTGGGAGCGGGTGCTCGATGCGGTGTCCGATGGCGACTTCTATCGGCATGACCACCGCCTGATTTTCCGTGCGATCTTCAAGCTGGCCGAGCGTAACCACCCCTTCGACGTGGTCACCGTGTCCGAACAGCTCGACCAGGAAGGCCAGCTGTCACAAGTCGGCGGCCTGGCCTACCTCGGCGAACTGGCGAAGAACACCCCATCGGTGGCCAACATCAAGGCCTATGCGCAGATCATTCGTGAGCGCGCCACGCTGCGCCAGTTGATCGGCATCAGCGGTGAAATCGCCGACAGCGCCTATATGCCACAGGGCCGTACCGGTGCCGAAATTCTCGACGAGGCCGAGCGCCTGATCTTCCAGATTGCCGAGGCGCGGCCGAAGACCGGTGGGCCGGTGGGGATCAACGATATCCTGGTCAAGGCCATCGATCGCATCGACACCCTGTTCAATGCCGGCGACGCCATCACCGGTCTGTCCACCGGCTTTACCGACCTGGACAACCTGACCAGCGGCCTGCAGCCGGCTGACCTGATCATCGTTGCCGGCCGACCCTCGATGGGTAAGACCACCTTCGCCATGAACCTGGTGGAAAACGCGCTGATGCGCAGCGACAAGGTGGTGATGGTGTACTCCCTGGAGATGCCTTCCGACTCCATCGTCATGCGTATGCTCGCCTCGCTAGGGCGCATTGACCAGACCAAGGTGCGTGCCGGTCGCCTGGACGACGACGATTGGCCGCGCCTGACCAGCGCGGTCAACCTGCTCAATGACCGCAAGCTGTTTATCGACGACACCGCCGGTATCTCGCCTTCGGAGATGCGCGCACGTACTCGTCGTCTGGCGCGGGAGCACGGCGAGATCGGCCTGATCATGGTCGACTACCTGCAGCTGATGCAGATTCCCGGCTCCAGCGGCGACAGCCGAGTCAACGAGATTTCCGAAATCTCCCGCTCGCTTAAGGCTCTGGCCAAGGAATTCAACTGCCCGGTGATTGCCCTGTCGCAGCTTAACCGTGGCCTGGAACAGCGCCCGAACAAGCGCCCGATCAACTCCGACTTGCGTGAGTCGGGTGCGATTGAGCAGGACGCCGACATCATCATGTTCGTTTACCGCGACGAGGTGTATCACCCCGAGACCGAGTACAAGGGCGTGGCCGAAGTCATTATCGGCAAGCAGCGTAACGGCCCGCTGGGTACGGCGCGGCTGGCGTTTCTCGGTAAGTTTTCGCGCTTTGAGAACCTTGCGCCGGGTAGCTATCAGTTCGAAGACGAGTGATCTGACACGCGGGCTTCAGGCGTTTAGCTTTTGTACAGTGGTGCGGTGGCGTGTTCGCCTAGAAACGGTTTGAGGTAGTCCTCCAGGCGTTGGCCATCTACCGGTTCAAAGGTTTCCGCGCGGTCCTGCAGCTGCTGCACGCGGTCGATGCGGAAGTTGCGGAAGTCGTTGCGCAGCTCACACCAGCCGCACAGCGTCCAGGTTTGCCCCCAGAAAAACAGCCCCAGCGGCCAGACGCAGCGTTGGCTGGTTCTACCGCGTTCATCGCGGTAACTGATCAGCAGTTTGTGGTGCTGGCGTATGGCCTGGCGCAACTGGCCGAGCCAGTGCACAGGGTACGGATTGGTTTCCGGGGCAAACAGCTGATTGCGATTGAACTCATCGCGCAGCTCGTTGGGCAGCACGCTGTGGATTTTCGCCAGTGCCGATTCGGCGGCTCGTTGCAGCTCTGGGTCCGCCCAGGCTTTGACCATGCGCGCGCCCACCAGCAGCGCCTCAATCTCCTCGCGCTCGAACATCAAGGGCGGCAAATCCATCGGTTGGCGCAGCACGTAGCCGACGCCGGCTTCACCTTCCAGCGGCACTCCGGAAAGGGAAAGGTCCTGGATATCGCGATAAATGGTGCGCACCGATACCTGCAGGCGTTCGGCCAGCCACTGGGCGGTGGTCAGGCGACGGCTGCGCAGGAACTGCACGATTTGAAACAGACGGTCGGCGCGTCTCATGTTGTCTCAGCTGTTCCGCTCTGGATGACCGGGCGCGCTGACGCACGCCCGGAGGGTTGGGCTTAGGACATGCTATGCAGGCCCACTTCGTTACCTTCACTGTCTTTTATCACAGCGATAAAACCATGCGGCGCGATAGACATCTTACTGTGGATGATCACGCCCCCAGCCGTGGGAACCCGGTTCACCACGGCGTCCAGCTGGCCCTCGACGTTCAGGTAGATTCGGGTGCCGCCAATGCCGCTCTGTTGCTCGGCTGATTCACTCAGGCAACCACCGACCCCGCTTTCTTGTGCATAGGGGAAAAGCGCGACGCGTCCGCCCATGCCATCCATTGCCTCCAGTGGCGTTGCCAGAACGCGTTCATAGAAGCCACGGGCACGTTCGAAGTTGCTGACAAATAGTTCGAACCAGTTGATCGCATTCATTTTCTCTCTCCTTGAAGGTTGGGGTCGACAGGCCGCGGCAGTATCTGAGGGCGCGTTCTAACCTGTGGAGCCCACTCTAGGGGAGTGCTACTGCCAGCTTATTGTCAGTAGCTTTCACGGCTGTGCAATTAAATTTGCGGCGCTAACTGCGGCGCCGCAGTGTGCTGAGCGACCTGACGCTTGCAGCTCGGGAGTCGGGGGTTAAGATGCTCGGCTTTAGCCTGCCGTGGAGCCCTGTCATGCGTCCTCTTGTTGCCACTGTTGATCTGTCAGCCATCGCCCATAACTACGCGGTGGCCAAACGTTGTGCGCCGGGCCGACAGGCATTTGCGGTGGTCAAGGCGAATGCCTACGGGCATGGCGTGCGTGAGGTGGTGACGGCCTTGCACGATGTTGCCGATGGCTTTGCTGTGGCCAGCCTGGAGGAAGCCGCCGAGGTGCGTGCGCTGCATGGTGAGGCAAGGATTCTGTTGCTCGAAGGCTGCTTCGAGGCGGCGGAGTATCAGTTTGCCGCGCAGCTAGGCCTGGATCTGGTGTTGCACAGCGAGCAGCAGGCGCAGCAGCTGCTCGCCGCTAATCTATCGCGCCCGCTGAATCTGTGGCTGAAGCTGGACAGCGGCATGCATCGCCTGGGCTTCAGCGCCGCTGCCGTGCGTGAATGGCATGGTCGTTTACAGGGCGCAGCGCAGCTGGCCGAGTTGAACCTGGTCAGCCACTTTGCCTGCGCCGATGAGCGTGGCGGCGAGACCAGCGAACTGCAGCTTGAGCAGTTTCTCGATCTACTGGATCTGGATTTTGCCCAGCGCTCGCTGGCCAACTCGGCGGCAATTCTGACCATCCCTGCTGCGCATATGGATTGGCTGCGGCCTGGCATCATGCTTTATGGCGCCACGCCTTTTGCTGAGCTGGGCGCCGCTGAGCTGGGCTTGCGCCCGGCGATGAGCCTGACCGCGCAGCTGATTGCCTGCCGTGAGGTAGCAATCGGTGAAACGGTTGGCTATGGCGGCACCTGGCGAGCTGAGCGGCCGTCGCGTATCGGCACCGTGAGTTGCGGTTATGCCGATGGCTACCCGCGCCATACTCCGACCGGTACGCCGGTTGTCGTCCGTGGCCAGCGGGTGGCGCTGGTCGGGCGGGTGTCGATGGATATGCTGACGGTCGACCTGACTGACGTGCCCGATGCCGCTGTAGGTGATGCGGTCGAGTTGTGGGGTACACAGTTGCCGGTGGATGAGGTGGCGCAGGCTGCCGGCACCATTGGTTATGAGCTGCTCAGCAAGGTCACTGCGCGGGTACCACGGCGCTATCGCAGCAGCTGAGTCAAAGCAGGCCGCTGGGTACGCTGAGCACATCCAGGTGCAGGCGCGCGCTGTTGCTCAATTCACCGCCCTCACCGCACACCGCCGAGCCTGAACGGCCGCGGGTTTTGACGCGGTAGAGCATCTCGTCGGCTGCCTTGTAAAGCGCGGTAAAGGTGCCGGCGTGTTGTGGATACAGTGCCACGCCAATGCTGATGGTCACGGTCAGCCGTTCGGCGCCGTACATCACCGGTTTGGCCAGCTCGGCGAGCAGGCGGTTGGCAATTTCCCGCGCATGCTCTTCGGCATCGGCACCGCACACCAGTACGGCAAACTCGTCGCCGCCCAGGCGTGCCACGGCGTCGCCTGCGCGCACATGCTCACGCAGGCGCAGGGCGATCTGTTGCAGCATCAGGTCGCCGGCATCGTGGCCGTGCTTATCATTGATCGGCTTGAAATGGTCGAGGTCGATCAGCAGCAGGGCAATCGCTTCGCTGTGCCGACGGGCGTTGGCCAGGGCGGTTTCGCAGCGTTCAACCAGGTAGCGGCGGTTTGGCAGTTCAGTCAGCGGGTCGTGAAACGCCGCGTGCTGCAGCGCCTGCTCACGCTGGCGCAGGCGTTCATTGGTGGCGGCCAGTTCTGCGGTGCGCAGTTCAACCGAGTGCTGCAGTTCGGCGGCATTGGCCTGGGCCTGGGCCAAGCGTGCGGTTTTCTCACGGTCGGCCTGGAGAATCGCGTCGGCCTTTTCCTGTTTGAGAATCTGGATGCGATAAGCCAGGGCGAAGGAGAACAGGATCGCCTCGGCCGCCACTGCCAGCGGGAACAGGTAAGCGGTGGACTCGCCCGGCTGCACCACGCCGGCGGCGCGCAGCACCAGAATCACAAAGCTCAGCAGCACGCTGCCGTAGCCCAGCAGGTAGAACAGCGCCGGGGTAAAGCCCTGTCTCCAGCGGATGACGGCACTGAGCAGCAGGGTAGGGACAGTGACAATCGGGATCAGCCCGATCAGCAGGCCGGTTTCACTGCGATAGCCGGCGAGGTTGACCGCCAGGGCCAGCAGGTAGACCACGACACAGCCGTTGAGGATGCTGTGGGCAATGCGCAGGGTGGTGCGGGTGGACAGCAGTGCCTGGGCAAAACGCAGGATGCCGAGACTGACCAGAATGGGCAGGGTGATGCGATCCAGCCAGGGGGGCACCGGGCCGTCAGGCCAAAGGTACTGGAAGCCGTGGCCGCTCATGCTAGCGATAAACACCAATGAGGCCGCCATGGTCAGTACATACCAGAGGTACGCTGGGTCGCGCAGGGCCAGCAGGATAAACAGGTTGTACAGCAGTAGGGCAAGAATCACCCCGTAGATCAGGCCGAGCACCAGATGCTCGCGCTTGGCCAGTTGCTCGAGGTCGTGCAGCTGCCAGATACGCAGCGGGAAGGAGTTGCCGGCCGGATCAAAGGTGCGCAGGTAAATGGTTTGCGCCTGCTCGCCGAGCGGTGGCAGGCGGAATACCGCGCGGCGGTAATCGTGGTCGCGGCCTTCGGCGAAACCGACGCGTTCACCGGCCTGGCGCAGTTGCCATTGGCCTGTGGCGCTGGGAAGGAATATTTGCAGGTCGAGCAGGGTGACCGCGCCGACTTCCAGCCACCATTGTGCGGGCGCGTCACTGCTGCGCTGCAGGCTGAGTTTGATCCACCAGGGGTTGCCGCTCTGACCCACGCTGGTGCGCCCGGCGGCGGGTTGAAAGCGGCTTTGCACGGCGGGATCGGTCATGTCGGCAATGCTCAGTTGGCCGTCGACATCCTCCAGCAGTTCGATCTGGCCGTTGAGCACGCTGCCACTACTTGGCGCGCTCAGCAGCACCGGGCTGGCAAAGCTCGGGCCGCTAAACAGGCTCAGCAATAGCAAGATGGATAAGGTGAGGCGCTGCACTGCGGACGTCCTGATGTCGAGTGGCGTTTGCGCGAGTATAGGCGCAGCTGTGTGATCGTTCACAGAAGTTGCCAGCACGACATTGGTTTGGTGATAACTGTGCTGTGAGCGTTTTGATCGCTGCCTTCGTGTAATCAGCCCAAGCCACTGGGTACATTCAGCACATCCAGTTGCAGGCGCGCGCTGCTGCTCAGCTCGCCGTCCTCCCCGCAAACAGCCGAGCCTGAACGACCGCGGCTCTTGACCTTGTAGAGCATTTCGTCGGCGGCCTTGTACAGCGTGGTGAAGTTGCTGGCGTGACGCGGATACAGCGCCACGCCGATGCTGATGGTTACGGTCAGGCGGTCAGCACCATAGGCCACCGGCTTGGCCAGCTCGTCCAGCAGGCGGCGGGCGATATCGCGGGCATGCTGTTCGGCGTCCTCGCCGCAGATCAGTACGGCAAATTCATCGCCGCCCAGGCGCGCCACCGCGTCACCCGAGCGTACGTGCTCGCGCAGACGTTGAGCGATGCTTTGCAGCATGAGGTCGCCGGCATCGTGGCCGTATCTGTCGTTGATCGGTTTGAAATGGTCGAGGTCAATCAGCAGCAGAGCCGTGGCTTCATTGTGCCGACGGGCATTGGCCAGCGCCGCTTCGCAGCGCTCGACCAGAAAACGTCGATTGGGCAGCTCGGTCAGCGGGTCGTGGAAGGCGGCGTGCTGGAGCTCGCGCTCGCGTTCGCAGAGTTGCTGGTTGGCCTGCGCCAGTTCGGCAGTACGCAGTTTGACCGCACTTTGCAGTTCATCGGCGCTGCCTTGCATCTGCGCCAGACGTGCCGTTTTTTCGCGATCAGCCTGTTCCAGGGCTTCGGCTTTTTCCTGCTTGAGCGTTTGGATACGGTACGCCAGGGCGAAGGAGAACAGAATCGACTCCGCTGCCACTGACAGCGGGAACACATAAGCATTCCAGGTGGCCGGCTGTACCAGGCCGGTGGCGCGCATCAGCGCCAGACTGATGCTGCCGAGAATCAGGCCATAGCCAAAGAGATAGAGCAGGGCCGGGAAGTAACCCTGGCGCCAGCGAATCAGGGCCGAGCCCAGCGCTGCAGGGATGCTGGTCAGCGATAGCAGGGCAATGATCCAGGCAGCGGTATGGCGTTGTCCCAGGCCCTCCAGGGCGACTGCAATCACATAGCAGACGCAGGCCAGGCTCAACAGATGATGAGCCCAGCGCACATGGGTGCGGGTTTGCATCAGGCATTGAGTAAAGCGGCAGGCGCAGAAGCCCCAGAGCGATGGCAGGGTGACACGGTCCAGCCAGAAGGGCACAGGATTGTTTGGCCACAGGTACTGAAAGCCATGGCCGCTCATGCTGAGGATCATCAGCAGCGCGCCGGCGGTGGTCAGCACGTACCAGAAATAGGCCGAGTCGCGCAGGCTGAAGAAGATAAACAGGTTGTACAGCAGCAGCGCGGCGATGATGCCGTAGACCACGCCAAGTGCGAGGTTCTCTTCTGCGGCGCCTTGGATCAGCTGATCCAGCTGCCAGGCGCGCATCGGGAACGAGTTGCCGGCCGGGTCATAGCTGCGCAGATAAAAGGTCAGCGGTTGTGGGCTCAGCTCCGGCAGTTTGAACAGCATGTGGCGGAATTCGTGATCGCGGCCTTCTTTATGGTTGACCAGCTCGCCGGATTGTCGCTCCTGCCAGCGGCCATTCTGCCCGGGCAGGTACAGGCGCAGGTCGAGCTGGGTGACCGAACTGACTTCCAGCCACCACTGGCTGGGGGCATCGCTAGTGCGCTGCAGGGTAACCTTGATCCACCAGGGGTTAAGACTCTGGCCTACGCTGGCGCGCCCATTGGCCGGCTGGAAGCGGCTCTGAATGGCCGGGTCGGCCATATCGGCAATGGTCAGTTGTGCGCTGCTGTCTTCCAGCAGTTCGATGTCGGTGTTTAGGGAAATGCCACTGCTGGTGGGCGTGAGCGTGATGGCTGCATTCGAAAGGCCAGGCAGCAGGGCTAGGCTCAACATGATTAGGATGGAAAAAGCTAAGCGTTGCAGCACGTTCACCCCTTGTCCCGGCTATTGGCGGCCGATGTTATGCGCTGGAGTATAGCCGTAAGCCACTACAGGAAGACTACAAGTCGTAGGGGATTTTTACGCGCTTAATCCGAGTGTCTGAGTCGGGTTTGGTTAAAATTTGTGCTATATTCCGCGCCCGCGATTTTCCATCCCTGTTCGCCAACACCGGTCACTTTTCATGCCCATGCAAGCCGCCAAGCCGTTATTCGATTATCCAAAGTACTGGGCCGAGTGTTTCGGGCCGGCGCCGTTCCTGCCAATGAGCCGGGAAGAGATGGATCTGCTCGGCTGGGACAGCTGCGACATCATCATCGTGACCGGTGACGCCTATGTGGATCACCCCTCGTTCGGCATGGCCATTATTGGCCGCCTGCTGGAGTCGCAAGGCTTTCGCGTGGGCATCATTGCCCAGCCGAACTGGCAGTCGAAAGACGATTTCATGAAGCTTGGTGAGCCGAACCTGTTCTTCGGCGTCGCGGCCGGCAACATGGATTCGATGATCAACCGCTACACCGCTGACAAGAAAATCCGCTCCGACGACGCCTACACCCCTGGCGGCCTGGCCGGCAAGCGCCCGGACCGCGCCAGCCTGGTGTACAGCCAGCGCTGCAAGGAAGCCTACAAGCACGTGCCGATCGTGCTCGGCGGCATTGAGGCATCCTTGCGCCGTATTGCGCATTACGACTACTGGCAAGATCGCGTGCGCAACTCGATCCTGATCGACGCCAGCGCCGATATCCTGCTGTATGGCAACGCCGAGCGCGCCATCGTCGAAGTGGCCCAGCGTCTGTCCTATGGCCACAAGATCGAAGACATTACCGACGTGCGCGGCACCGCGTTTATCCGCCGTGATACGCCGCAGGGCTGGTATGAAGTGGACTCCACCCGTATCGACCGGCCGGGCAAGATCGACAAGATCATCAACCCGTATGTGAACACCCAGGACACCCAGGCCTGCGCCATCGAGCAGGAGAAAGGTGCGGCCGGCTCAGGCCCGCAGGAAGATCCGAACGAGCCGAAGGTTGTGCAGATTCTCGCCAGCCCACGGATGACCCGTGACAAGACGGTGATTCGCCTGCCGTCGATGGAGAAGGTGCGTAACGACCCAGTGCTCTACGCCCACGCCAACCGCGTGCTGCACCTGGAAACCAACCCGGGCAACGCCCGCGCGCTGGTACAGAAGCATGGTGAGGTGGATGTGTGGTTCAACCCGCCACCCATCCCGATGACCACCGAAGAGATGGACTACGTGTTCGGCATGCCCTATCAGCGCGTGCCGCATCCGGCGTATGGCAAGGAGAAGATTCCGGCCTACGAAATGATCCGTTTTTCGGTGAACATCATGCGCGGCTGTTTCGGCGGCTGTACCTTCTGTTCAATCACCGAGCACGAAGGGCGGATTATCCAGAACCGTTCGGAAGAGTCGATCATCCGCGAGATCGAAGAGATCCGCGACAAGGTGCCGGGCTTTACCGGGGTGATTTCCGACCTCGGCGGGCCGACTGCCAACATGTACCGCATCGCCTGCAAGAGCCCGGAAATCGAATCCGCATGCCGCAAGCCGTCCTGCGTATTCCCTGGCATCTGCCCGAACCTGAATACCGATCACTCCAGCCTGATCCAGCTGTACCGTAGTGCGCGTGCGCTGCCGGGGGTGAAGAAGATCCTGATTGCCTCGGGCCTGCGCTACGACCTCGCCGTCGAGTCGCCGGAGTATGTCAAGGAGCTGGTCACCCACCACGTTGGCGGCTACCTGAAGATCGCCCCGGAGCACACCGAGGAAGGCCCGCTGAATCAGATGATGAAGCCGGGTATTGGCAGCTACGACAAGTTCAAGCGCATGTTCGAGAAGTACTCGAAAGAGGCGGGTAAAGAGCAGTACCTGATCCCGTACTTTATCGCCGCGCACCCCGGTACCACTGACGAGGACATGATGAACCTCGCGCTGTGGCTCAAGGGCAATGGCTTCCGTGCCGACCAAGTGCAGGCGTTCTACCCCTCGCCGATGGCCACTGCCACGGCCATGTACCACTCGGGCAAGAACCCGCTGCGCAAGGTCAGCTACAAGAGCGACGGCGTGACCATCGTCAAGAGCGAAGAACAGCGCCGCCTGCACAAGGCGTTCCTGCGTTACCACGACCCGAAAGGCTGGCCGATGCTGCGCGAAGCGCTGCTGCGCATGGGTCGTGGCGATCTGATCGGCAATGGCAAACACCAGCTGATTCCGGCTTTCCAGCCCAAGGTCGACGAGTACCACAGCGCACGGCGGAAGAACTCGACGCCGGCTGGTAGCCACAAGGTTGCCAAGGACACCAGCAAGGGCAAGCCAATGCTGACCCAGCACACCGGCTTGCCGCCGCGTGATACTGGTGCGGCCGGTGGCAACCCCTGGGACAAGCGTGAGCAGGCCAAGGCCGCAGCGCAGGCGCGTAACCAGCAGGCGGCCAAGGAACGCGCCGATGCCGCGAAAGGCAAAGGCAAGAAGCCGCCGAAGAAGCCGGTGGTGCCGCGCTGATTCTGCAGCATAAAAAACGCCAGCGCTAAGCTGGCGTTTTTTATGCTGGCGTTTGCCGTTGTATCGCGGCTAAAGCCCCTCCCACGGAGCCCGATGTGTTTGTGGAGGGGGGGCTTTAGCCGCGAGCTGTTGCAGTGTTTAGCCGTAGCGTTTGTGCGCCTCGATGGCCAGGCCGCTGCCGATGCTGCCGAAGGTGTTGCCTTCCACGTGCTGGGCATTTGGCAGCATCGCCGCGACGCTCTGGCGCAACGCCGGAATACCGCTGGAACCGCCGGTAAAGAACACCGTATCGACCTGCTCAACACTGACGCCGGCATCGCCGAGCAGTTGGGTGACGCTGGCACGCACGCGCTCCAGCAGTGGTTCGATGGCATCCTCAAACAGTGTGCGGGTCAGCTCGGCGACCAGGCCGTCTTCCAGACGACTGAGGTCGATGGGCCGCGCATCCTGTTCGGTCAGGGCGATCTTGCTGTCTTCCACCTGCATCGCCAGCCAGTGACCGTCGCGCCGTTCGATCAACTGGAACAGGCGGTCAATGCCGGTGGGGTCGACGATGTCGTAGCGCATGCTCTGCAGTTGGCGCTGCGACTGCGCCGAATAGACCGCGTTGATGGTGTGCCAGGTGGCCAGGTTGAGGTGGGTGCTGGTGGGCATCGGCGCATCGCTCTTCATCCGGCTGCCGTAGCCGAACAGCGGCATCACGCCGGCTAGCGACAGCTGTTTGTCGAAGTCGGTACCGCCGATATGCACGCCGCCGGTGGCGAGGATGTCGCTGTGACGATCCGCCACTGAGCGGCGTTCGGGCGCCAGGCGCACCAGGGAGAAGTCCGAGGTACCGCCGCCGATATCGACGATCAGCACCAGCTCTTCGCGGTTGATGCCCGATTCGTAGTCGAAGGCCGCGGCTATCGGTTCGTACTGGAACGACACGTCCTTGAAGCCGAGCTTGTGCGCCACGGCCACCAGGGTGTTCTGTGCTTCCAGATCGGCCGCGAGGTCATCGTCGACGAAGAACACCGGGCGGCCCAGCACCACTTCTTCAAAGGGACGGCCCGCAGTGTTTTCCGCGCGGGTTTTCAGCTCGCCGATAAAGAAGCCGAGCAAGTCCTTGAACGGCAGGGCGCTGCCCAGCACCGTGGTTTCGCTTTTCAGCAGCTTGCTGCCCAAGAGGCTTTTCAGCGAGCGCATCAGGCGGCCTTCGTAGCCTTCCAGGTATTCCTGCAACGCGAGGCGGCCATACACCGGGCGGCGTTCTTCGAGGTTGAAGAACACCACCGAGGGCAGGGTGATCTTGCCGTCTTCCAGGGGAATCAGCGTCTCGGCGTCGGGGCGTAGCCAGCCGACGGTGGAGTTGGAGGTGCCAAAGTCGATGCCGCAGGCGCGGGCGGGCGTGGAAAGGGTCATGCGGCGCGCTGTTCCTGAATAAGTACCGGGAGGTTTCTGGGCATCCTGTCACGAAGCCGGCGAGTGGCTGTTGTGAAGGCGTGCCGCAAAAACGGCCGCGCATTCTATGCGAGTGTGCGGCGCAATGCTGCCCCCGGTTATCCGGTGTGTGCGACTCAGGGCAAGGGCGGGTTGTCAGGGGTGGTGCGGCGGCTCTGCCACTGCGTCCACTCGAAGCCCAGTACCACCAGTAGCGACAGGGCGAACGGCAACAGCAGGTAGAAGCAGCGGAACACGATCAGCGCGGCGAGAACGTCCGCCGCTGGCAGCTCGGGCATCGCCGCGAGGAAGGTCACTTCCAGCACACCCAGGCCGCCGGGGGCGTGAGACAGCAGCGCCAGCGAGAACGAGGCGAGGAATACGCCGAACACCACCAGATAGCCCGGGTTGTTCTCCGCCGGCAGGGCGAAGTAGATGATCGCTGCCGCGCAAGCCAGCTCCAGTGGGCCGGCCAGCAGTTGGCGGCCGACAATCCCCAGGCGTGGGTATTCGAGATGCAGCTTGCCCCAGTGCCAGGGCTTGAAGTGCCGCCAGGAACCGAGCACATAGAGCGCGACCAACAGCAGCAGGAGCACGCCGATGATTTCGGACACCAGCGGCGTGACTTTCGCCACGCGGTGGATCAGATCCGGCTCCAGCACCAGTACGCAGCCGCTGGCGAGGATGGTGCCGAGGGCGAAGGTAAAGGAGCAGAAGACGATCAGGATGCCGATCTCCTGCGGCGTCATGCCTTTGGTGCGGTAAGCGCGGTAACGCACCAGGGCGCCGGAGAACACTGAGGCACCGATGTTGTGGGCCAGCGCATAGGTAGTGAAGGAGCACAGGCTGATAAAGCGCCAGGAAATCTTTTTGCCCAGGTGAGCGAGGGCGATGCGGTCGTACCAGGCCAGGGCGCTATAGGCGCCAAGGGTGGCTGCTGCGGCCAGCAGCCAATCCAGGCGTGGAATGGCGCGCAGGCTGTCGGCGATTTCATTCAGGGAGATAGTGCGCACTTGGTGATAGAGCAAGTAGCACGACAGCAGCACGGCGCCGAGCCCCACCAGGGTCCAGACCAGATCGCTCCTTTTCATCACGGATGCAGCTCCACTGAGATCACTTCTTCGCATTGCGACTGTCCTCGCACGCGCCTGTGCGAAGGCTGCGCAGTATCACGGAGGCATGGCCGATGCTCAACCTCGGACTTGCCGTTGGCGTTACGGCGTGTGTCGCGCGTGGTGTAACTCAGCTCCAGCCGAGGGTCAGGGCTACCAATACAGCATAGCGGGCGGTTTTCGCCAGGCTGACGATCAGCAGGAAAAACCACAGGCGTTCGCGCATCACCCCGGCCACCAGGGTCAGCGGGTCGCCGATGATCGGCATCCAGCTCAGCAGCAGTGACCAGCGACCATACCGTGCGTAGCCGCGCTGTGCCTGCTGCAGGCGTGCTTCGCTGACGGGGAACCAGGACTTATGGCGAAAGTGTTCCAGGTAGCGGCCGAGCAGCCAGTTGAGCAGTGAGCCGAGGATATTGCCGACGCTGGCCACCGCCAGCAGCGCCCAGGGTGAATAGTCGCTGCTGAGTAGCAGCGCCACCAGCACGCTTTCCGATTGCAGCGGCAGCAGGGTGGCGGCGCCAAGGGCCGAAACAAACAGGCCGAGGTAGGCGGAAAACGTCAACACCCTTGGTACGCCAGGCCGTGTCGTTTAAGGCTGCTTTTCCTGCTCGGCATTGGCCATCACGTCTTCCAGCTTGAGGCCGGTAAGCCCGTGAATGGTGCGCCAGAGGTAATAGAAGATGGCCATCAGCATGATCATCGACGGGATCGCGATCATCGGGTAACTGAGCAGGTTCATCCGCCCCAGTTCGGCGTTGAAGGCTTCGCTGCCGGCTGGACTGATGACGATCCACTTGGCCAGCACGTAGTTCATTGCCGAGGAGAAGAAGAAGGTGCCGCTCAGCCAGTAGGTGGCTCTGAGCAGGCGCGTTTCGAACAGCTCGGTATTACCGGCCTGCTCCAGGCGCTCATGGATTTTGTCGACGTTGAGCACGGTCTTGTTGAACAGCATGGTGCGAATCAGCGGGAAGCGGGTGCGGGTTGATACCAGCACGGCAATACCGATGATGCCGGGGATCGCCGCTTCCTTGATCGCCAGCCACTGGTTGTCCAGCTTGAGCAGGCCGATACCGCCGGTAAGCAGCACACTGATAAGGCCGAGCAGGGCGATAAAGTTGAATTTGCGGTACTTGAGCAGCTCGAAACTGCCCCAGCCCAGCGGGAAAGCCAGCGCCAGCATCAGCGCGCCGTCGGCACCCAGTCGGCTCTCGCCACTGAGCTTCATCAGGATCAGGGAAGGAATCAGGATACTGACCAGTAGATCGATCAGCGGGCGGGGTTTGTGCGTGGCCTGAGTGCTTTGCGTGGTATCGGTCATGTCATTCAAGGTGCAGGAAAGAGACGCGATCATCGCCTGCTTGAACGGCGGCTACCAGCCCAACCGTCGCCTGGAGTGTGAAAAAGTGTGAGGAGCAGGCGTATGCCACGTTTTTTGGCGAATGACCGCTAGTCCCATGCTCGGTGAGGCTAATGGTCTGATGCTAAAGTGATAGCGGTAATTCTACGGTGACGCCTGAGCGCTTTAAGGTACGGTGCATGAGTGCGATGCATGGCGTCGTCAGGTTCTGGGAGTGATGCTGATGTACCGCCGATGCCAAGCGAAATATGCGCTGTTATTCGTTGCGTTGACCTGTTGGGCCACTCAAACGTTGGCAAAGGATTGTATCGGCGTTGTAGCTGCAGGGGCCCTACCCTTTTGGGTACAGGTGGAGGCCGGTGCGCAGCAGGCAGGCAAAGAGCTTGACTTGAATGTGCGCTTTCGTGGGCCCAGCCGCGAGGGGCGTGTGGAAACCCAGCTACAGATTATTGATTGGATGCTGGAGCAAGGCTGTAAGACGCTTGTCATCGCCCCTAGCGGTCCTGAGATTGCCCCGCGTGTGCAGCAACTTGCCGCCAGTGGAGTCAATACCATCTATTTCGACCGTGATCTGCCCGGCAGCGTGGTGCGCGGCGTGGTGGCTACCGATAACTTTCGCGCTGGTGTTCAGGCCGGCCAGGCGTTGGCGTTGGCACTTGGTGGCCAGGGGCAGGTGGCATTATTGCGCTTACAGCGTGGTATTACTTCGACCAGTGAGCGAGAGCGTGGCTTTCGCCAGGGGGCTGAAGCAGGGGGGCTGAGGGTGTTGGTCGATGCCTATATCGGCGATGACAGCCAGGCAGCGGTGGACGCGCTGCGTGATCAGCTTCCGCAGCTGGACGGCGTGTTTACCCCCAATAGCACCAGTACACGGGCTGCTCTGGCTGCACTACGCCGGCTCCATAAAGCCGGTGAGCTGTTCCATATCGGATTTGATGCCGATGAGTTGCTGATCGATGCGTTACGCCAGGGCGAGATCCATAGCCTGATGATTCAGCAGGCTCACGCCATTGGTTATCAGGCCGTGCAGTTGGCGGCGCAAAGCTTGCGTGGTGAGCTGCCGCCGCAACCGGTTAGCGTCGCGTTGCCGGTCATGCAGGTCAATCGCGAAAACCTGGCGCAATGGCAGCGAGCGCGGGAGTTGGAGCTGACTGCAAATCCATAGCCCGCGCGCTGATTTGCCGCAGAGCTCGACTGGTTGCTGAACCAATCGCTGTTTATCATTCTGTTTTTCGGCCCATTGTTCGTGTGTTTCAGGTGTTGCCCAATGTGGTTGAAGTCCTGGTTTGTTGTGTTGTTGCTTGGCTGCTGTACATCTGCGCAGGCTGCCGAGTTGCGCCTGTATACCGAGGAATACCGGCCGCTGAGCTATATCGAAGATGGCAAGCTGACCGGTATGGCCGTGGAAGTGATCGAACTGCTGATTCAGCGTACCGGACAGGACACCCGCATCGAACTGGTGCCCTGGACCCGTGGTTACCATCAGGTGCAGCGCGAGGCCAACAGTGGCTTGTTCTCCACAGTGCGCACCGCACGGCGCGAGGCGCTGTTCCAGTGGGTCGGGCCGATTGCCCGGGGGCATACCAGCTTCTATGCGCGACGCGGCGCCGGGTTGAATGTGCGCACGCTGCAGGATGTCGAGCGCTTCAACACCCTGGCGGTGCCCAAACAGTGGTACTCCTATGAGTACCTCAGCGACCGTGGTATGAAAAACCTCTACGGAGTGCCAACGCCCCAGCACATGATGAAAATGTTCAAGCACGGCCGTATCGAGCTGTTGGTGGCGAATAACCTGGCTCTGGATGACATGCTTTCGCAGCAAGGCATGCGCCGTGATGAGGTGGAGTTGCAGTTCACCTTTATGGGTAACAACTCCTATATCGCCTTTTCGAATAACACCGATCCTGCTCTGGTCCGGCAATGGCAGCTGGCCCTTGATGAGTTACTGCGCGATGGCAGTCTGGAACGGATTCATAAGCGCTGGTTTAACCAGCCGTTCAGCATGCCGAACGCACCTTCCTTGCCATAACGCGACTTGCCCGGCTCTGAGCTAGGCTGAAGTCAGTGCCGGGAGAACCCACTTTGCTCAAACCATGCTGCGCGCTGATGATCTGGCTGCTGCTCTGTCTGGTCGGGCCTGTGCGTGCCGAGTTGCATCTGCTTACCGAGGAAGCGCCGCCGACCAGCTTTAGCCGTGATGGCGAGTTGCACGGCCTGGCCGTAGAAGTGGTGCGCGCGCTGATCGAGCGTACCGGCGACCCCGGCAAGATCGAGCTGCTGCCTTGGACGCGCGGCTACCACCTGGCTCAGCAGGAGCCGAATACGGCGATCTTCTCCACTGTGCGTACGCCGGAGCGTGAGAGCAAGTTTCAATGGGTCGGCCCGCTGCTGATTGGCACCACCAGCTTCTACTCGCTGAAATCGCGCAATCTGCGTTTCGACAACCTGCAGCAAGCCGCCGAGAGCGGGCCGCTGGCAGTGCCGAAACAGTGGTACACCTTTGAAACCCTCAGCGCGCGTGGTTTCAAGAATCTCTACGGGGTTCCCAGCTCGAAGAATATGGTGACCATGCTCAAACATGAGCGGGTGCAGTTGATCGCCACTGAAGACCTGACTCTCAAGGACGAACTGGCCAGCGGCGGTTTGCGCCCGGACCAGGTGCAGGCGCACTTGCCCTTTATGCGGTCGGCTTACTACATCGCCTTCTCCCCGCAGACCGATAAGGCGCTGGTCGAACGCTGGCGGCGCGCCCTCGATGCCATGCATGAGGACGGCAGCTTCGCGCAGATATTCCGCCGCTGGCTGCCGCATGCCGAGTTACCGACGGCAACTGAATAGCCCGCTGCTCTGCAATTCGCGGCCTGCTAACCTGACGCCTGTTATGTCGATCTGACTTCGTTGAGCCCACCTATGCCGCCCCCACGTCCTGCCTTGCCTGATTTTGCTGCGCGCGCCCAGTTGTTCGGCCATCTGGCGGCTATGGAAAAAGCTGGTGTGCCAGTCGAGCGGGCGCTGCTCAGCCTGCAAGTGCCAGCGCGCGCCAGGGCTGCGCTGGCCAGCCTGCAAGCCCATATCGCCGGCGGTAGTGATATGGCCAGTGCCGGGCTGCGCAGTGGCTTGTTCGCCCCGCTGGACAGCACCTTGCTGCGTGCCGCTCAGACCAGCGGCTGCCTGGCGGCGGTTTATCAGCGCTTGGCCGGGCGTTACAACCACCGGGCGCAACAGGCCGCCGCCGTGAAGTCACGCTTGCTGTTGCCGGCAGCCGTGTTGGTGCTGGCGCTGTTTATCCAGCCGCTGCCCGCATTGGTCGGCGGTCAGCTGAGCATCGCCGGTTATCTGTGGGGTGTGCTCTGGCCGTTGTTGGTGCTGGGCGCGCTCTATGGCCTGGGTCGTGGGTCTTACCTGCGTCGTGAGCGCGCGCCTGCTGGTGAGGCTTCGCCGTTCGATGGCCTGTTGGCGAATGTGCCGATTCTCGGTCCCGCGTTGCTGCGGCGTAATCTGCGCGACTTTTTCGACAGCCTGGGGCTGATGCTGGAGGCTGGCATGCCCATGCTCGAAGCTCTGCCCAAGGCCTGCGCGGTGATCCGCCATGCGCCGTTGCGCAAACGCTTCAGCGGTGTGCAGTTGGCTGTGCAGCGCGGCCAAAACCTGGCGCAGGCGTTGGCCAGTGTGGATTTCCCCGGGCAAGGGTTGGCCCTTGGGCTGATTTGTACGGGGGAGGCCAGTGGCGCCTTACCGGCCAGCCTGCTCAACTATGCCGAGGTGGAAACCCAGAAGCTGGATAGCCTGACCGAACAGCTGGCCACCTGGCTACCCCGCGTGCTGTATGCCGGGGTGATGCTGTGGATGGCCTATGGGCTGCTCACCGGTGGCGGCTTTGGTCCACGCTTGCCTGCGGACTTGGGTTAGTGCGCGGCAGGTGAACTGAAAGGCGGGCGCAAGGTTACTGGTCGACTATGTAGTTTTACTACATGACGGGTTTTGTAGTTTTGCTACATAATCCCTTGCTCAGAATTGACCATGACCGATGGTGCACCCCATGCAAAGAACCTCGCATCACGACCTTCGCGCGCAATTTCGTGCGCTTCTTGCTTCGAATAGCTGCTATCACACCGCTTCTGTGTTCGACCCTATGGCTGCTCGAATTGCCGCCGACCTGGGCTTTGAAGTGGGCATCTTGGGTGGTTCTGTAGCTTCACTACAAGTATTGGCCGCACCGGATTTCGCCCTGATCACCCTCAGTGAGTTTGTCGAGCAGGCCACGCGGATTGGCCGCGTCAGCCGCCTGCCGGTCATAGCCGATGCTGACCACGGCTATGGCAATGCGCTCAACGTAATGCGCACCGTGGTGGAACTGGAGCGCGCCGGTATTGCTGCGCTGACCATCGAAGACACGCTGCTGCCGGCGCAATTCGGCCGCAAATCGACCGACCTGATCAGCATCGACGAAGGTGTCGGCAAAATCCGCGCGGCCCTGGAAGCACGGGTTGATCCAGACCTGGCGATCATCGCTCGCACCCATGCCGGCGTGCTGGATGTCAGTGAGGTGGTTCGCCGTACCCAGGCCTATCAGGCGGCCGGCGCTGATGCCATCTGCCTGGTTGGGGTCGAGGATTTTGCCCACCTGGAACAGATCGCCGCCGCCCTGAGTATTCCGCTGATGCTGGTCACCTATGGCAACCCCAAGCTGCGTGACAACGCCCGTCTGGCCAGCCTCGGTGTGCGCATAGTGGTCAACGGCCATGCGGCTTATTTCGCGGCGATCAAGGCCACTTACGACTGCCTGCGTGAGCAGCGCGGCGTCGATGCCTGCGACCTCAGTGCCACCGAGTTGACCCACACCTACACCCAACCCGAGGACTATATCGTTTGGGCCCGCGAGTTTATGGAGGTCAAGGAGTAGGGCGACCACGCGTGCTTGAGATTCGCCCACAGACGGCGCATATCTAGAGGCATACACAGCGGAGGGTAATCGCGATGGCCGGTGGTTGGGCAACTGATGGTGCGGTACAGGAGCAGATCGACAGCAGCATCGAGGACGCCATCCAGCGTGCTCGCAGCCAACTGCCGAAAGGCGAGAGCCTGAGCCACTGCGAGGAGTGCGACGCGGTGATTCCCGAGGCGCGGCGCAACGCCATCCCCGGCGTGCACCTGTGCGTGGCCTGCCAGACCGAGCACGACAGGGAGCAGGCCAAGTTCAG
The DNA here is from genome assembly GCF_902506475.1 of Pseudomonas sp. 8BK. Classification (NCBI taxonomy): domain Bacteria; kingdom Pseudomonadati; phylum Pseudomonadota; class Gammaproteobacteria; order Pseudomonadales; family Pseudomonadaceae; genus Pseudomonas; species Pseudomonas sp. 8BK. The sequence goes on from NZ_LR733252.1 coordinate 287,057, forward strand.
CGGCTATAACCGCCGGGGCAGCAAGGACAGTCAGCTGCGCTGAGGCTGCCTCGCTCCTGTTGGGTTTAGAACAGGAAATAGCGCTGCGCCATTGGCAGTACATCCGCCGGCTCGCACCAGAGCAGCTGGCCATCGGCCTTGACCTGATAGTTCTGCGGATCGACTTCGATATTTGGCAGGTAATCGTTGTGGATCAAGTCGGTCTTCTGCACTTCGCGGCAGCCTTTGACCACACCGATCTTCTTCTTCAGTCCCAGCTGCTCAGGTACACCTGCAGCAAGCGCGGCCTGGCTGATAAAGGTGATGCTGGTGGCATGCCGGCTACCGCCGTAGCTGGCGAACATCGGCCGGTAATGCACCGGTTGCGGCGTCGGGATCGAGGCATTGGCGTCGCCCATCAGGCTGGCGGCAATCGCCCCGCCTTTCAAAATCAGCGTCGGCTTGACCCCAAAGAACGCCGGGCGCCAGAGCACCAGATCGGCCCACTTGCCCACTTCAATCGAACCCACTTCATGGCTGATGCCGTGGGTGATCGCCGGGTTGATGGTGTATTTGGCGATATAGCGTTTGACCCGGAAGTTGCTGTTGCCCGGGCCGTCGCCGTCCAGCGGGCCGCGTTGCTTGTGCATCTTGTCTGCGGTCTGCCAGGTGCGCGTGATCACCTCGCCAACCCGGCCCATGGCCTGGCTGTCGGAGCTGATCATCGAGAAGGCGCCGAGGTCATGCAGGATGTCCTCGGCGGCGATGGTTTCACGGCGGATGCGGCTCTCGGCGAAGGCCACGTCCTCGGCAATGCTCGGGTCGAGGTGGTGGCAGACCATCAGCATGTCCAGGTGTTCATCGATGGTGTTCTTGGTGAACGGTCGGGTCGGATTGGTCGAGCTGGGCAGAACATTAGGAAAGCCGCAGGCCTTGATAATGTCAGGCGCATGGCCGCCGCCGGCACCTTCGGTGTGATAGGTGTGAATGGTGCGGCCCTTGAACGCGCCGAGGGTGGTTTCGACGAAGCCGGACTCGTTCAGCGTGTCGGTGTGGATCGCCACCTGCACGTCGTACTGGTCGGCCACGCTCAGGCAGTTGTCGATGGCCGCTGGAGTGGTGCCCCAGTCTTCGTGCAGTTTGAGGCCGATGGCGCCGGCCTTGACCTGCTCGATCAGCGGCTCCGGCAAGCTGGCATTGCCCTTGCCGGTAAAACCCAGGTTCATCGGGAAGGCGTCGGCGGCCTGCAGCATGCGCGCCATATGCCAGGGCCCCGAGGTGCAGGTGGTGGCGTTGGTGCCGGTGGCCGGCCCGGTGCCGCCGCCGATCATGGTGGTCACCCCACTCATCAACGCCTCTTCGATCTGCTGCGGGCAGATAAAGTGGATATGGGTGTCGATACCGCCCGCCGTGAGGATCATGCCCTCGCCGGCGATTACCTCGGTGCCGGCACCGATGGCGATGGTCACGTCGGGCTGGATATCCGGGTTGCCGGCCTTGCCGATGGCGGCGATGCGGCCGTCCTTGAGGCCTACGTCGGCCTTGACGATGCCCCAGTGGTCGATGATCAGCGCGTTGGTGATCAGGGTATCGACCACATCCGCTGCACACAGTTGACCCTGGCCCATGCCGTCGCGGATCACCTTGCCGCCGCCGAACTTCACTTCCTCGCCATAGCTGGTGAAGTCCTGCTCCACTTCGATCCACAGCTCGGTGTCGGCCAGGCGCACCTTGTCGCCGACGGTGGGGCCGAACATATCGGCATAGGCTTGGCGGGAGATTTTCATGGGTTCGCCTTCAGATTCAATTGGGTTTGCAATCGTTCGCTGCGCTCACTTTCGCGGGCAAGCCCGCTCCTACAGGTGAACGAATTTCCCTGTGGGTGCGCTTAATCCAGTTCGCCCATCACCCGTCCGGCAAAGCCGAACACGCGTCGATGGCCGGCCAGCTCGACCAGTTCCACTTCGCGGCTCTGCCCCGGCTCGAAGCGCACTGCAGTGCCGGCCGGGATATTCAGGCGCATACCGCGTGCGGCGCTGCGGTCAAAGGTCAGCGCGTCATTGGTTTCGAAGAAGTGATAGTGCGAGCCGACCTGGATGGGCCGGTCGCCGCTGTTGGCCACGCTCAAACTGATCGTGCGACGGCCGGCATTAAGCTCGATTTCGCCGTCCTGAATCTGGTATTCGCCGGGAATCATGGCTGTGGCCTCGACAAGGTTTTGTAGTAGATGGCGTTTGCTCGGTATTGGCCGTCAGGGCCACAGGCATAGTCGGGTAGCCCGCCGATGCAGCTGTAGCCAAGTGCCTGATAGAAGGCTTCGGCATCGCTGCCGGCTTCGGTGTCCAGGTACAGCAAACCGCGTTGCCGCTCGGCTGCTTCACCTTCCAGGCGCTGCATCAGGCTGTTGGCGATGCCTCGGCGGCGGGCGTTGCTGTGTACCAGTAGCTTCTGCACTTCGGCGCGGTTGAGGCCATTAGGTTTCTGGCACAGCACCAGTTGCACGCTGCCCAGCACCTGGTCCTGCTCACGGGCCAGCCAGAGCAGGTGGGTGCCGTCATGTATGCCGGCCAGTACCTGGTCGAAATAGGCATTGGCTGCGTCAGCATCGAGGTCGGCGAGAAAGCCCACCGAGGCGCCATGTGCCACGGAGTCGAGCAGCAGGGCCCGCAGGCCCTGGCGATAAGGCTCAAAGTCAGCTGCGTCGAGGCGCTCAATGCTCAGCATCAGGCTTCACTCCTTTCGGGGTGAAGCATCAGCTGCATAAAGGTGAGGTCCAGCCAGCGGCCGAACTTGCGGCCGACCTGGGGCATCTGGCCGGTGGTGACGAAACCGAGGCGCTCGTGCAGGCGGATCGAGGCGCTGTTGCCGCTCTCGATGGCGGCGACCATCACGTGCAGGCCGGCTGCTTGCGCGCGTTCGATCAAGGCGTGCATGAGCAACGGGCCGAGTCCCTGACCGCGTTGGTCGCTGCGTACATACACCGAGTGCTCAACGGTGTGGCGAAAGCCTTCAATGGCGCGCCAGGTGCCGTAGCTGGCATAGCCGAGCACCTCGCCCGTGTCGCTGTGGGCCACCAGCACCGGAAAGCCGGCCGCGGTGCGTTCATTTAGCCAGGCCTGGCGGTTGCCCAGGTCGACCAGGGTTTCGTTCCAGATCGCCGTGGTGTGCTGCACGGCATCGTTGTAGATGGCCAGGATGGCAGGCAGGTCGGCGGCGGTAGCGTCTTGGATAATCATGTGTTTTCCAGGAATCCATTCAAGGTCGTAGCGAGCGCAGCTCAGGCAAGGCGCAAGTTGGCGAGGATGCGCAGTTGACGCCTGTCAATGAGCAATCCGAGCCAACTTGCAACGCAGCATGGGCAAGCGCAGTAGACATTGGATGGGTTCCTTAGGCGATCGGCTGATGGACGGTGACCAGCTTGGTACCGTCAGGAAAGGTCGCTTCGACCTGAATCTCCGGGATCATCTCCGCGATGCCTTCCATCACCTGATCGCGAGTCAGCAGGGTGGTGCCGAAGTGCATCAGCTCGGCCACGGTCTGGCCATTACGGGCGCCTTCCAGCAGCGCGGCGGAGATATAGGCCATGGCTTCCGGGTAGTTGAGCTTTACCCCACGGACCAGGCGGCGTTCGGCCACCAGGCCGGCGGTGAAGATCAGCAGTTTGTCTTTTTCGCGGGGGGTCAGGTCCATCGTTCAGGTGCTCCAGATTCTTGGGGGGACGGCCGTGCGGCCGAGCAGGGCCGGGCGCAATAGCTGCCAGAGGGCAATCAGCCAGGCGCGTGCGTGCAGAGCCTCGCTCGCCAGGCAGCGGGCCACCAGCAGGCCGGGTAATTGGCTCAGATCGCCGCGCACCGCTGTGCTCAGGTTGCGGCAGTGCTCCAGCAGGTCGCTGTCGATTTCACCGCTGATCAGCAGGGTGGCAAACACCGGTTTGCCCGCCAGGCCGATCGGTGAGTCGAGCAGGCCATCACCACCGACCACGCGCTGACGTTCGTGCCAGATCAGCTGGCCGTCGCGGCGGATATTCAGCTGGGCCTGGAAGTGGCCGGCATCGAAGCGTTCACCGCTGGCCGGACGGCCGAGGGCAACGATGTCCCAGTAGAGCAGCTTGGCATCGCCGTGCAGGTCGATCTCGGTGGTCAGTTCCGCCTGTGCGGCGGCGTAGACAATGGTTTCCTGCGGCAGCCATTCCAGGGTGGCACCGGCTTCGACGCGCAGCTTGAGGCTTTGGTACGCCGGGCCGGCGGCGCGGAACCACTTGGCTGCACCGGGACTGGTCAATTGCGCCCAGGCGTTGCTGTCGACCTTGGCTGAAATATCCAGGCGATCACCGCCGGCGATGCCGCCGGGCGGGTGGACGATGATGTGCTGACACACCTCGGGCCCTTCGGCGTACAGGTGCCTCTGCACCCGCAGCGGGCCTTTATGCCGGCGCAAGGTCGGCCGTGTGCAGTCACCGTCGCGGCCATAACCCAGCTCCAGCTCGGCGTGCCAGCTGGGGGTGAAGACGGCGACGGGTGCGTTCATGCCTTCACCCGGTTGCGCCGTTGGCGCCAGGCTTGCACGGCGGAGTAAACACTTAGCAGAACCAGCCCAAGGCTGACCGCCAACCACCATTGCAGGTGCATGCCGTAGTAGGGCGGTGCATGCAGCGCACCTTGCAGCCAGAATAGCGCCAGGCCGATGGCCAGCAGGCAGGCGCACAGCGCACGGCCCCAGGAACGGCAATAGGAGCGCGGACGCAGTATCGCCAGTAGCAGGCCGCATTCGGCCAGGACGACGGCGCAGAAAATCAGCACCGGTTTTAGCGGGTAGGGCAGTTCGCTGCCGGCGGGCAGGGCGCGCAGCATCCAGTAGTCCGGCTGGCTGCCGGCCCAGATCAGCAGAACTATGCCCGTCAGTGCAGTGAGCGGGAGCAGGGCGTGACGCAGGGCAAACATCGGAGCCTCGAGTCCGTGGGCGAAAGCCTGATTATGCGCAAAGTGCAGTGCCAGCGTCGTCATTCAGATGGCAACCAAGCCGCGCACGCCATCGGCTTCCATGGTCTCGCCACGGCCCTGCTGAACGATTTCGCCCCGGCTCATCACCAGATACTGGTCGGCCAACTCGGCGGCAAAGTCATAGAACTGCTCGACCAGCAAAATAGCCATATCTCCACGCTCGGCGAGCTTCTTGATCACCACGCCGATCTCCTTGATCACCGAAGGCTGAATGCCTTCGGTGGGCTCGTCGAGGATCAGCAGGCGCGGTTTGCTCGCCAGCGCGCGGCCGATGGCCAGCTGTTGCTGCTGGCCGCCGGAGAGGTCGCCACCACGACGTTGCTTCATCTCGCGCAGCACCGGGAACAGCTCGTAGATAAATTCCGGCACCACCTTGGCTTCGCTGCCGGGAAAGCGTGACAGGCCCATCAGCAGGTTTTCTTCCACGGTCAGGCGGCCAAAGATCTCCCGGCCCTGGGGCACGTAGGCGATGCCGGCGTGCACGCGCTGGTGCGGTTTGAAGGCGGTGATGGGCTGGCCTTCCCACTTCACCGCGCCTTCCTTTGCGGGGATCAGGCCCATCAGGCATTTCAGCAATGTGGTCTTGCCCACGCCGTTACGCCCGAGCAGGCAGGTGACTTCGCCGACCTTCACGTCGAACGACAGACCCCGGAGGATATGGCTGCCGCCGTAGTACTGATGCAGTTGCTCAACTTGCAGCATGTCGATGTCCTTGTTTATGCGTAGGGTGGATCGCGCTTTATCGATCCACCGTGCAGTGGCTGTGGTGGATGAGAAAAGCGTCATCCACCCTACGTTCTAGCGGCCGAGATACACCTCGATCACCCGCTCATCGTTCTGCACCTGTTCCAATGAGCCTTCGGCCAGCACGCTGCCCTGGTGCAGCACGGTGACGTGGTCGGCAATGCTGCCGACAAAGCCCATGTCGTGCTCCACCACCATCAGCGAATGCTTGCGTGCCAGCGACTTGAACAGCTCGGCGGTGAACTCGGTTTCGGCGTCGGTCATGCCCGCCACCGGCTCATCCAGCAGCAACAGTTGCGGGTCCTGCACCAGCAGCATGCCGATCTCGAGAAACTGTTTCTGCCCGTGCGACAACAGCCCGGCGGGGCGATTGCGTGAGGCGTCGAGCTTGATCGTCTGCAGCACTTCATCGATGCGGTCTTTCTGCTCGCCGCTGAGTTTGGCGCGCAGGCTGGCCCACACCGACTTGTTGGTTTTCTGCGCCAGCTCGAGGTTTTCGAACACGCTCAGCGCCTCGAACACAGTCGGCTTCTGGAACTTGCGGCCGATGCCGGACTGGGCGATTTCCACTTCGCTCATCTGGGTCAGGTCGAGGGTTTCACCGAAGTAGGCGACGCCGTTGTCTGGGCGAGTCTTGCCGGTGATCACGTCCATCATGGTGGTCTTGCCGGCACCGTTGGGGCCGATGATGCAGCGCAGTTCACCGACGCCGATATACAGCGTCAGGTTGGTCAGGGCCTTGAAACCATCGAAGCTGACGTTGATGTCTTCCAGGGTCAGGATGGTGCCGTGACGGACGTTCAGGCCCTTGCTGGCCAGGGTGCTGGCACCAATCGCATCACGGCCGCTGCCGGCCGGATCATAGGCGGGTTCGAGCATAAATTCGGGGACCGGAGTGGCGCGCATCATTGCTCTCCTTTTTTACGTAACAAGCCGATCACGCCTTTCGGCAGGAACAGCGTCACGACGATAAACAGAAAGCCCAGGGCGAACAGCCAGTACTCGGGAAAGGCCACGGTAAACCAGCTCTTCATACCGTTGACCAAGCCTGCGCCGAGCAGCGGGCCGATCAGCGTGCCGCGCCCACCGAGGGCCACCCAGACAGCCGCTTCGATGGAGTTGGTCGGCGACATTTCGCTGGGGTTGATGATGCCCACCTGCGGCACATACAAGGCGCCAGCCAGGCCGCACAGCACGGCGCTGAGCACCCAGATAAACAGCTTGTAGCCGCGCGGGTCGTAGCCGCAGAACATCAGGCGGTTTTCCGCATCACGCAGCGCGGTGAGCACCCGGCCGAACTTGCTGCGTGCCAGTCGCCAGCCCAGGTACAGGCTGGCCACCAGCAACACCACCGTGGCGAAGAACAGCACCGCGCGGGTGTGCGCCGAGGTGATATCGAAGCCGAGAATGGTGCGGAAGTTGGTAAAGCCGTTGTTGCCGCCAAAGCCGGTTTCGTTGCGAAAGAACAGCAGCATGCCGGCGAAGGTCAGCGCCTGGGTCATGATCGAGAAGTACACGCCCTTGATCCGCGAACGGAAGGCGAAGAAGCCGAACACCAGCGCCAGCAACCCAGGGGCCAGCACCACCAGACACAGCGCCCAGAGGAAGTTGCTGGTGCCGTACCAGTACCAGGGCAGTTCGGTCCAGGCGAGGAAACTCATAAACGCCGGCAGGCCGTCGCCGGCCGCTTCGCGCATCAGGTACATACCCATGGCGTAACCGCCGAGGGCAAAGAACAGGCCGTGGCCGAGCGACAGCAGGCCGGCGTAACCCCACACCAGATCGAGCGCCAGTGCGACTATGGCGTAGCAGAGAATCTTGCCGACCAGGGTCAGGCTATAGGCCGAAACATGCAGGGCGTGCTCCGCCGGCAGCAGGTGCAGCAGAGGCATAGCCAGCAGCACGGCGAGTACCAGCAAGCCGATGGCCATGGAGGCTTGCGGGCCAAGCTTGGCGCTGGCGCGGGCCAGCAACGTTTGGTTGAGTGGCATAGTCATCAGTCGATCACCCGTCCTTTCAAAGCAAACAGACCTTGCGGGCGCTTCTGAATAAACAGAATGATCAGCGCGAGGATAAGGATCTTGCCGAGCACGGCACCGATCTGCGGTTCGAGAATCTTGTTGGCGATGCCCAGGCCGAAGGCGGCCATCACGCTGCCGGCGAGCTGGCCGACGCCGCCGAGCACCACCACCAGGAAGGAGTCGATGATGTAGCTCTGGCCGAGGTCGGGGCCGACGTTGCCGATCTGGCTCAGGGCCACGCCGCCGAGGCCTGCGATACCTGAGCCCAAACCAAACGCCAGCATGTCCACCCGGCCGGTCGGCACGCCGCAGCAGGCGGCCATATTGCGGTTCTGCGTCACGGCACGCACGTTAAGGCCGAGGCGGGTCTTGTTCAGCAGCAGCCAGGTCAGCACCACTACAAACAGGGCGAAGCCGATGATCACGATGCGGTTGTACGGCAGCACCAGGTTCGGCAGCACCTGAATGCCACCGGACAGCCAGTAGGGGTTGGCCACTTCGACGTTCTGCGCGCCGAAGATCACCCGCACCAGCTGGATCAGAATCAGGCTGATGCCCCAGGTGGCCAGCAGGGTTTCCAGCGGGCGACCGTAGAGGTGGCGGATTACCGTGCGCTCTAGCGCCATGCCGATGGCGGCGGTGACGAAGAACGCCACTGGCAGTGCGGCGAGCGGGTAGAGCGCGAGGTAGTCGGGCGCCAGCTTCTGGAAGGTGATTTGCACCATATAGGTGGAGTAGGCACCGAGCATCAGCATCTCGCCGTGGGCCATATTGATCACCCCGAGCAGGCCGAAGGTGATGGCCAGGCCCAGCGCGGCGAGCAGCAGGATCGAACCGAGCGACAGGCCGCTGAAGGCCTGGCCGAGCAGCTCACCGATCAGCAGTTTGCGCTTGACCTGAGCCAGGCTGGTTTCGGCGGCGGTGCGTACCGTTGGGTCGCTTTCTACGGCCGGGTCGAGCAGGGCTTCCAGGCGGGTGCGGGCCAGCGGATCACCGGTTTCACCGAGCAGGCGCACGGCGGCTAGGCGTACGGCCAGATCGCTGTCGACCAGCTGCAGGTTGGCCAGGGCCAGCGTCAGGGCATCGCGCACGGCATCATCGATTTCGCTGGCAACCTGGGCGTTAAGCAGCTGCAGCTGCGCCGGTTTGGCACTCTTTTGCAGTTGCTGGGCGGCAGCCAGGCGCAGCGCCGGGTCATCGACCAGCAGCTGGTGGCTGGCCACCGCAGTGGCGATCAGGCCGCGCAGGCGGTTGTTCAGGCGCAGTTTGCGTGGTGTTTCAGTGGGCACAGCGTCGCCTTCGGCGGGTTGATAAGCGCCACTTACTTCGATAAAGGCGGTTTTACTGCTGTCGGCGGCGACGCGACCTTGTTGCAGGGCTTCGAGCAGCGGCAGGCGCGCGGCATCGGGGGCGGCGGACCAGCGTTCCAGCAGGCTGGCCTGCTTTGCTGGGTTGGCGGCGACAAAGTCCTGGGCGTCACCGGCGTGCGCGGCTAGCGGCAGCAACAACAGCAGGCTCAGCAGAATTCGGGTAAAGGCAGTGGGCATAGGGCAGTCCTTTGGGAGTACCAGCCGCGTGGGCGCGGCGGCTGGTAAGCCTTGGCCCGGATGTATTCCGGGCAGGGCGTTCCCGGCATACATCCGGGCTTACTGACAGGTGCTTAGTTCGACTTGACCGCGTAATCCGGCTTCTTGTCGTTGCCTTCGATGAACGGGCTCCACGGCTGGGCGCGGACCGGGCTGCTGGTTTCCCAGACCACCGAGAACTGCCCGTCTTCCTGGATTTCACCGATCATTACCGGCTTGTGCAGGTGGTGGTTGGTCTTGTCCATGGTCAGGGTGTAGCCGCTCGGTGCGGCGAAGGTCTGGCCGTAAAGGGCGGTGCGCACTTTATCGACATCGGTGGTGCCGGCTTTTTCCACGGCCTGGGCCCACATGTGGATGCCGACGTAGGTGGCTTCCATCGGGTCGTTGGTTACGGCCTTGTCGGCACCTGGCAGGTTCTTGGCTTTGGCGTAGGCCTTCCACTTGGCGACGAATTCGCTGTTTACCGGGTTCTCTACCGACTGGAAGTAGTTCCACGCCGCCAGGTGGCCGACCAGTGGTTTGGTGTCGATGCCGCGCAGTTCTTCTTCACCCACGGAGAAGGCCACGACCGGCACGTCGGTGGCTTCCAGGCCCTGGTTGGCCAGCTCCTTGTAGAACGGCACGTTGGAGTCGCCGTTGACGGTGGAGATCACCGCAGTCTTGCCGCCCGCGGAGAACTTCTTGATGTTGGCGACGATGGTTTGATAGTCGCTGTGACCGAACGGGGTGTAGACCTCTTCGATGTCTTTTTCAGCTACGCCCTTGCTGATCAGGAAGGCGCGCAGGATCTTGTTGGTGGTGCGCGGGTAGACGTAGTCGGTGCCGAGCAGGAAGTAGCGCTTGGCCGCGCCGCCGTCTTCGCTCATCAGGTACTCGACCGCTGGAATGGCCTGCTGGTTTGGCGCAGCGCCGGTGTAGAAGACGTTCGGCGACATCTCTTCGCCTTCGTACTGCACCGGGTAGAACAGCAGGCCGTTGAGCTCTTCAAACACCGGCAGTACGGATTTGCGCGACACGCTGGTCCAGCAGCCGAACACCACGTCGACCTTGTCCTGGGTCAGCAGCTGGCGGCCTTTCTCGGCGAACAGCGGCCAGTTGGAGGCGGGGTCAACCACCACGGCTTCCAGTTGTTTGCCGTTCACGCCGCCCTTGGCGTTGATCTCGTCGATGGTCATCAGCGCCATGTCTTTCAGCGAAGTTTCCGAGATGGCCATGGTGCCGGACAGCGAGTGCAGGATGCCGACCTTGATGGTCTCGGCGGCCTGTACGGTCCAGGTCATGCCCATGGCGGCGATGGAAGCGGTGAGGGTAAAGGCCTTGATCAGATTGCGACGTTGCATGGTGCGATCTCCATTGACGAACTTAAGTGTTTGAGCTGCTGGTTTTTAGTTGTTTGTCTGGCAGTTGAAACAGGGCATGGGCCCTGGGTCTTCACTTCAGGTCTTCACCTCTGGTGCTGGCATGGCGCGCTGACGCGCGCTGTGCAGCATGTGCAGGGTGATCTTGCGCACTTCCGCCTTGCTGACCTCTATATGGGTCTTGAGCAATAGCTGTGCCTCTTCGCACCGGCGCGACAGAATCGCCCCGAGTATTTGTCCGTGTTCCTCATAAGTGGCCGCCACGCGCGGGCTCTGGGTGAAGTCCAAGCGCCTGATAATGCGGATTTTCTCGCTGACCTCGGCATGCAGACGGGCCATCTCGCGGTTGCCTGCGGCTTCCACCAACTGGCAGTGAAAACGCTCATCCAGGCGCGATACTTCGCGGCCGTCCTGCAAACGCTGTTCGGGTTGCACCAACCAGGTGCGCTTGAGTTGCTCCAGGGCAGTGCAGTGCTCGTCTTGGGCGCGTGCGCACAAACGCCGTACGGCTTCCAGTTCTAGGACGATGCGCACTTCGTACAGCTCCTCGAAATGCGCGAAGTCGAACGGCTTGACCTGCCAGCCGCTGCGGAAATACACCTGCAAATAGTCCTCGCGCTGCAGGCGATACAGCGCCTGGCGCACCGGCGTACGGCTGACCGCCATGCGCTCGGCGATCTCGCCCTCGGAAAAGCGATCACCCGGCAGCAGGCGGAACTCGAAGATGTCGTCCTTGAGCTGCAGGTAGATGCGCTCGGCGAGGTTCTCCGGGCGCTCCTTGCCAGGTGCGGACGCGCTGAGCAGCTGCATTTCAGGCCGCCTCGGTGGGGGCGAGCAACAGCAGCGCATCGCCAGGGGTAACCGCCTTGCCGGGTGCGCAGCGCAACGACTTGACCGTGCCGGCCACCGGTGCGGTTACCGCCAGTTCCATTTTCATCGCCTCGACCACCAGCAGCGGCGTGCCGGCTTCCACCTGCTGACCGGGCTCGACCAGCACCTTCCATACGCTGCCGCTCATCTCGGCGTTGACCATATGGCCGTCGTTGTCGCCATCTTCATCCGGACCGTTGATCAGTACGGCGGCCTCGCTTGGGTCGTCGTCACGCCACAGCTGCACTTCGGCGTCGAAGGCGGCCTTCTGCTGGTTCTGGAAGGCTTGAATGCTGCCTGCGTTGGCGTCGAGAAAGCGCTGGTACTCGGCAAAGTCGAACTCGCTGTGCTCGATGCGCACCTGCGCGCGGCCCTCGCGGAAGGCTTCGCGGAATGCATACAGCTCGGCCTCGCCGACCGGGTAGAAGCGCACCTGATCGAAGAAGCGCAGCAGCCAGGGCTGGCCATTCTCGAACTGGGCGTTCTTCACGTACTTGTTCCAGATCGGCAGGGTGCGACCGACCAGTTGATAGCCGCCGGGCGAGTCCATGCCGTAGATGCACATGTACATGCCGCCGATGCCCACGGTGCCTTCGGCGGTGAAGGTGCGCGCCGGGTTGTACTTGGAGCTGAGCAGGCGATGGCGTGGGTCCAGTGGCACGGCGCAGGGCGCGTCGAGGTAGACGTCGCCGAGGCCGAGAATCAGGTAGCTGGCGTCGAACAGGATGTCGCGCACCTGCTCGCGGCTTTCCAGGCCATTGGCGCGCTGGATGAAGTCGACGTTGTTCGGCAGCCAGGGCGCCTCGCTGCGCACGGTTTCGCGGTAGCGCTCGACAGCGGCGAGGGTGGCGCTGTCCTCGAAGGCCATGGGCAGATGGACGATACGGGTCGGCACCTTGAGTTCGGCGACATCACCGAGCTGGCGCTCCAGGCGCAGCAGGTGGTCGAGCAGGGTGCGCTGGTGCAGCACGCGGCTGTCGTAGCGCAGTTGCAGCGAGCGCACGCCAGGGGCGAGTTCTTCCAGGCCGCGCAGCGGTTCGGCCTTGAGCGCTTCCATCAGCAGGTGCACGCGCAGGCGCAGGGCCAGATCCAGAACGTTGTCGCCATATTCCAGCAGGATGTAGGCATCACCCGCCTGGCGATACACCGCCCGCGGGCGGCTGCCCTCGGCCGGCAGCTCGGCCAGCACGGTGGCGGAAACCGTGGCGTCTGGTTGCAGCGACGGCGCCGGCAGGGTCACCGCGCTGATCGCCGCCAGGGCTTCGATGCTGCCCAGTTGCGCCTGCTCCAGGCTCTGCGCCTGCTGGAAACCGATGGGGTGGAAGCGCAGCTTGTCGCCGGGCTTGACCTGGCCGACCTTCCACAGCTCGCCCTTGGCGATGGTCACCGGGCAGACGAAACCACCGAGGCTGGGACCGTCCTTGGTCAGGATCACCGGGAAGTCGCCGGTGAAGTTGATCGAGCCGATGGCGTATTCGCAGTCATGCACGTTGGATGGGTGCAGGCCGGCTTCGCCGCCGTCGGCACGTGCCCAGCTCGGTTTAGGGCCGCTCAGACGCACGCCGAGACGGTTGGAGTTGTAGTGCACCTCCCATTCGGCGGCGAAGAACTCCTCGATGGCATCGGCGGTGAAGAAGTCCGGCGCGCCGTGCGGGCCATACAGCACGCCGATGTTCCAGGTGGTGCCGTAGCTGGGGATCAGGCTCGGGTGCGCCGCCTGTGGCGGGGCGACCGGCGCAGGCGTGGTGCAGGCCGGCAACTCGGGCTGGGAGATGGCCAGCATGTCGGCGGTACGCAGGGTGCGCCCGGCATGCCCGCCGAACTGGCCAAGGGCGAAGGTGGAGCGGCTGCCCAGGTACAGCGGTACGTCCAGGCCATTGCGCACGGCCAGATAGGTGCGGCAGCCGCTGAGCGCGCGGCCCAGCTTGAGCACCTGACCGGCCTTGACCACGACTGGCTGCCAGTAGGCCACTGGCGCCTCGTCCAGGGTGGCCGGGCAGTCGGCGCCGGTCAGGGCGATCAGCGCATCGCTGTGAAAGCGCAGCGTCGGGCCTTGCAGGGTAAATTCCAGGCCGGCCGCTTCAGCTACGTTGCCGACGATACGGTTGGCCAGGCGGAAGGCGAAGTCGTCCATCGGCCCGGACGGCGGCACGCCGATATCCCAGTAGCCGAGGCGGCCGGGGTAATCCTGCACGCTGGAATAGGTGCCGGGCTCCAGTACTTCGATGACGCTGGCCTTGAACGTGAAGCTGTCGAGCAGGCGCGTCCATACCTGGCCTGTGGCGAAGCGCTCATCGGCCACCACCTGGCGCAGGTAGTCGAGGTTGCTGGCGATGCCGTGCAGGCGGGTTTCGCCCAAGGCTTTTTGCAGCTTGGCGATGGCCTCCGCGCGGGTGTTGGCATGGACGATCAGCTTGGCGATCATCGGGTCGTAGAAGGCCGAGACCTCGCTGCCGGTGCTGACCCAGCCGTCGACGCGTACGTCGGCGGGGAAGTGCACATCGGTGAGCACGCCCGGGCTGGGCTGGAAATTCTTCAACGGGTCTTCGGCGTAGATCCGCACTTCGATGGCGGCACCTTGCGGGGCGCGGTCAAGTGCGGGCCAGTCCAGCGCATCGCCTGCGGCCACGCGCAGCATGCACTCGATCAGATCCAGGCCGGTAACCATCTCGGTGACCGGGTGCTCGACCTGCAGGCGGGTGTTCACTTCGAGGAAGTAGAAGTCGTCGTGGGCGGCGTCGTAGATGAATTCCACGGTGCCGGCGCTGCGGTAGTTCACCGACTCGCCGAGCTGTACGGCTGCGGCATGCAAACGCTCGCGGGTGGCCTGCGGCAGGTTCGGCGCCGGGGTCTCCTCGACCACCTTCTGGTTGCGCCGCTGCAGCGAGCAGTCGCGCTCGCCGAGTGCGGCAACGCGCCCGGCACCGTCGCCAAAAATCTGTACCTCGACATGCCGCGCCTGATCGACGAAACGCTCGAGGAATACCCCGGCATCGCTGAAGAACTGCTCGCCCATGCGCTTGACGCTTTCGTAGGTGCTTTCCAGCGCAGCGGCATCGCTGCAGCGGGTCAGGCCGATGCCGCCACCGCCTGCGGTGGTCTTGAGCATCACCGGATAGCCGATGCTTGCAGCGGCGCTCAGCGCTTCTTCCAGGCTCTGCAGCAGGCCGGTGCCCGGTGCCATCGGCACCTGGGCCTGGGCGGCCAGTTCACGGGCGCGGTGCTTGAGACCGAACTCGCGAATCTGCTCGCCGGTCGGGCCAATGAAGGCGATCCCCGCGGCTTCGCAGGCATCGGCGAACTCGGCGCTTTCCGAAAGGAAGCCATAGCCGGGGTAGATCGCCTGGGCACCGGTTTCCTGCGCGGCGGCGAGTATCTTGTCGATACGCAGGTAACTGTCGGCCGGCTTGTCGCCACCCAGGGCGATGGCGATATCGGCGTCGCGTACGTGTTGGGCATTGCGGTCGGCGTCGGAGTAAACAGCGACGCTTTTGACCCCAAGGCGTTTGAGCGTGCGGATGGCGCGGACGGCGATCTCGCCTCTGTTTGCGATCAGTACGGTATGGAACATGGGTTATCCCTTCCTTAGTT
Source organism: Pseudomonas sp. 8BK (assembly GCF_902506475.1). NCBI lineage: Bacteria > Pseudomonadati > Pseudomonadota > Gammaproteobacteria > Pseudomonadales > Pseudomonadaceae > Pseudomonas > Pseudomonas sp. 8BK. The sequence goes on from NZ_LR733252.1 coordinate 302,206, forward strand.
CTTGGCGGCTCGCAGGCTGGCGATATAGGCGCGCCAGCCACCGAAGCTGGTGATATCGCGCGCGCCATCCAGCGCGTAGGGCTCGCAGATGAAACCCTTGACCCAGCGACCGTCGGCCAGCTCCAGGTTGCCGATGCCCAGCGGCGGCGGGATCTCGGCGACGAATTCGCCGAAGCGCGCCTGCGGCATGTCCCACAGCTCGACGATGATCTCGGCGCCGTCCTCGGCGACCCGCGCCAGGCCCGGTTTGGGCGGCACGGTGCCGGGCAGGGCATAGAGGCGGTAGCTGGCGGTGCTGGTGGTCTGCTCGACCAGCACGGCATCGCGAGTGGTGAGCTGGAAGTTCAGCGGCATGCCGGTCAGGTGCGCGCCAACCACCGCCACGCGCACGCAGCCGGGGGCTGGCTTGTCGTTGGCGGTTTGCGCCGGCAGCGGCTTGCCGGTGGCTCCCAGCGGCAGGGCGAGCGCCTGCTGCCAGCGCTGGCCGAGGGCGGCCAGTGCCTGGTCGTGCCAGGCCGGCGCGATCAGGGTGATGCCGGCCGGCAGGCCGTCTTCGCGAAAGCCGGCGGGCACGGCCAGGGCGGAGAGGTCGGCGAGGTTGGTGAAGTTGGTGTAGCTGCCGAACTGGCTGTTGAACAGCACTGGCTCCTGCTCCATCTCGGCGAGGCTGCGAATGGTCGGCGAGGTTGGCACCACCAGGGCATCGAAGCCGGCCAGGACGTCGTTGATGACGCGACTCAGCTCGGCGCGAATGTACTCGGCCTTGTAGGCATCGCAGGCGCTGTACTTATGGCCGTTCTCGACGATGCCGCGCACCACCGGATTGATATGTTCGGGGTTCACGCCTTCGACGGCGACGGTGCGCTCGGCGACCCAGGAGCCGTAGTAGAGCTGCTCGGCCAGTTGCTGGAAGGGGGCGAAGTCGATCTCCACCAGCTCGGCACCGAGTTCGCGCAGTTTGCCCAGGGTCTGTTCGAATACCGCCTGGTTCTGTACGTCGCCGAAGAACTCGGGGTTGGACGGCACTGCCAGGCGCGGTTTGGCAGGCATGCCGACCTTGGCGCTGGAGGGGTTCTTGCGGCTGTAGGGATCGGCACTGTCGTAGCCGCCGGCGATCTGCGCGATGCTCTGGGCATCGGCCACGGTCAGGGCAAATACCGAGATGCAGTCCAGGGTCCTGCAGGCCGGCACCAGGCCGGTATTCGGCAGCCAGCCCTTGGTCGGCTTGAGCCCGACGATATTGTTGAAGCCGGCCGGCACGCGGCCGGAGCCAGCGGTGTCGGTGCCCAGCGCGAAGGGCACCAGGCCGCGCGCCACTACGCTGGCCGAGCCGGAGCTGGAGCCGCCGCTGACGTAGTCCGGGTTGAAGCTGTTGCTTACTGCGCCGTGGGGCGAGCGGGTGCCGACCAGGCCGGTGGCGAACTGGTCGAGGTTGGTCTTGCCAATGAGGATGGCGCCGGCGGCACGCAGGCGAGCGACGACTGTGGCGTCGGCGGCGGCGCTGTAGGCGAACTCGGGGCAGGCCGCGGTGGTGGGCCAGCCGGCGGCGTCGATGTTGTCCTTGATGGCGAAGGGCACGCCGTACAGCGGCAGCGTGCTTAGCTCGCCGTTGGCCGCATCGAGCCGCGCTGACACCGTATCGAGTTGGCTGTTGAGCTGAGCTTCGCTGGCCAGGACGATCCAGGCGCTGTCATCGGTGCGCAGTTCCAGGCGCAGGGCGTGCAGCAGTTCGGCAGGGGATTGGCCGTCACGGTAGGCCTGTTGCCATTGCGCGAGGGTGAAAGCGATCGGTGCGTTGGACATGCTTCGAGATTCCATCTTGTATCCAAGTTGGAATCGCTAGAGCAATGAGGATGCCAGTTTTTATAAATACTTCTATTTCAAGTGCTTAGCTTGATTCTGGCGCTGCGGGCGGCGGGATGAGAGAGGTGCGCTGCACCGTGCTGGGGCCGCGCTGCAAGCGGATGGTGCAGCGGCGTAGCCCGGATGAAATTACAGCACCAGGTAGTTCTTTACCCCGGTAAAGATGATCTGCGCGGCCAGCGCGCAAACGAACAGGCCCATCAGACGGCTGACAATCTGCAGGCCCTGGTCGCCGAGCAGGCGCTCGAACTGGTTGGACAGGTACAGCACCACGCCCACTGTGAGGCTGGCCAGGGCTATGCCCAGCACGGCCACGGCCTTGTCGCCCCAGTCCGGCTGGCTGGCACCCATCAGCAGCAGCGCACCGATGGTGCCGGGGCCGACGGTGAGCGGGATGGTCAGCGGCACGATGGTCACGTCCTGTTGCACGTTGTCGCTCTGCACCGCCGATTTGCCCTGGGCCATGCCGAGGGCCGAGATAAACAGCACGCTGCCGGCACCGATGCGGAAGGCGTCGATGGTGATGCCAAACAGGGTAAAGATGTGTTTGCCGAACAGGTACAGCAGCACGCTGGCGATCAGCACGCCGGCGGCGACCTTCCAGGCCAGGCGCTTGCGCTCCTTGACCGTGTAACCACGGCTCAGGCCAATAAAACACGACAGCACGAAGAACGGGCTATAGAGCACCAGCAGTTTCAAATACAGGCTGAACAGCGCGGACGCCATGGAAAGGACTCGTCTCGATAAAGAAGGGTGGCAGGGTAAGCGTGTATCGGTTGCCGGGCAATCAACCCTGCTCAGGACGGCAGGGCGTCGCGTTGGCGGCGGATTTCCCGTTCGGCAACCCAGTGTTCGATCAGCTCGCGCAGTTGCGACATTTCCACCGGTTTGGACATGTGCCCGTCCATACCGACTTGGCGCGCGCGCTCCTTGTGCTCATTGAGGATATGCGCGGTAAGCGCGACCACTGGGGTGCGTGCGCGCTGTTCGGCGGTTTCCCAGGCACGCAGCTGCTCGGTGGCGGAAAAGCCGTCGAGCACCGGCATTTCGCAGTCCATCAGCACCAGGTCGTACTGCTGGGCCTTCATTGCGCTGAGAGCCTCTTCGCCATTGCTGGCGGTGTCGGGCTGCAGGTTGAGCTTGCCGAGCATGCCGCGGATCACCTTGGTGGAGATGGTGTTGTCCTCGGCCACCAGGATGCGGAAGTCATTGGGCACGTTCAGTGGTGTGCTCTGTGGTGCCGGGTTGAACATCGGTGAGTCGCCCTTGCCGCGCTGCGCCAGTTCATCGGCCAGGGTGGTCTTCAGGGTGTAGCCAGCCACCGGTTTGGCCAGGATGCGTTTGATCCCGGCGTTGCGCGCGATGATCTTGCTTGGCGCATTGCTGATGCCGGTGAGCATGATCACCAGAATGTCGTGATTGAGGTTGGCGTCTTCCTTGATCCGAGCGGCCAGCTGCATGCCGGTCATGCCGGGCATGTCCTGATCGAGCAGCACTGCATCGAAGTATTCGCGCAGATGCGCCTTGGTGCGCAGCAGGGCCATGGCTTCCTTGCCCGACGGTACGGCACTGACCTGCATGCCCCAGGCGCTGCACTGCTGCACCAGAACCTTGCGGCAGGTGTCGTTGTCATCCACCACCAGCAGGCGCGCGCCTTGCAGCGAGGTGTCGAGGTCGGCGGTAGGTTGCTCCAGGCGTGTAGCGTCCAGGGGCAGGGTCAGCCACAGGGTCGAACCCTGGCTGCCGCCGCTCTGGATGCCGAACTCGCCTTCCATTAAGCGCACTAGCTGGCGGGCGATGATCAGGCCAAGGCGGCCACCGAGTTTGGTCGCGGCAAGGAAGTCCTTGCTGTGCAGTTCGGCATTCAGCAGCGCATCGCGCTCGCTGGCATCCAGCGGCTTGCCGCTGTCCTGCACGGCGATGCGCAGGCGCGGCTGCTCGGTATTGGTGTCGAGGGCCACGACCAGAAGAATTTCGCCTTCATCGGTCTGTTTAAAGGCGTTATCCAGCAGGCTCAGCAGAGTCTGGCGCAGGCGGGTGGGGTCACCGCTGATCACCCGTGGCACTTGCGGCTGCATAAAGCTGATCAGCTCGACCTTCTGCTGTTCGGCCTTGGCGCGGAAGATATCTAGGCAGTCTTCGATCAGCGCGTTGAGGTCAAACTGCACGTCATCCAGCTCGATCTGCCCGGATTCGAGCTTGGAGATATCGAGGATTTCGTTGATCAGGGTAAGCAGCTCGTTGCCCGAGCTGTGGATGGTCTGTACGTAGTCACGTTGCTTGGCGGACAGCGGGGTGCCGAGCAACAGCTCGGTCATACCCAGCACGCCATTCATCGGGGTGCGGATTTCGTGGCTGATCTTGGCAAGAAATTCCGCCTTGGCTTTCAATTCGGCGGAGCTGGCGGCGAGGGCGCGGCTGGTGCTGAACTGGTCCTGCATGATGCGTCGCTGTCGCTCGCTCAAGGCCATACTGAGGATAAAACCGCTGACGGCGGTGACGGCGAGCAGGCCGTAAGCCATCCACTCACTCTGCACCGCCCAGTAGCCGAACAGGATTGGCAGGGCGCAGATAAAGGCTGCACAGAACAGCAGCGCCGCCAGGCTGAACAGCCGTGCCGGCTTGTAGCCATGGCGCCAGTGTGTCAATGCAACCATGAGGATGCTCAGGCCGGCGACGGCGTTGAGCAGGTAGACCAGCTGATTGAACTGCAGATTGGTTGCCACCAGCAGGGCCACGCAAACCAGGCTAATGACCACCACTTCGCCGGTGAGCAGGTGGTTCAGCGGCGTGCTCGGGCAGACCTTGTGGAAAAAGCTGGCGGTAAAACACAGGGCACAGAGTGCGGCCAGCAGCATCGACAGGTTGGCGATCTGTGGCTGCAGGCTTTGCCATTCGCTGAGCCAGGGCGTGCTGATCCCAAGCAGGCTGACCACCGCCACCAGCTGGCAGACCTGGGTGGCTGCCAGCCACAGGCCGCTCACGGCCCGGGTGTAGGCAAAGCGCACCAGGTTGTAGGCCACCAGCATGCCGAGGCAGCCGAGCAGCAGGCCGAACAGCAGCGGGCGGTTGTCATCGGCGACCATGGCTTGCGCGCTTTGCAGGGTAATGCTGGGGCGCAGTGAATGTTCCGAGGCCAGGCGCAGGTAGATATCCAGCGGCTGTTCGGCTTTGGGCAGTGGCAGGAGGAAGTCGCGGCTGGCCAGGGGGCGGCTGGAAAACGGCAGGTTGCTGCCGGTGTGCGCTTGCTCGATCAGCGTATTGCCTTGCAGCACGTAGAGGTCGAGGTAGGCCAGGTAGGGCGCGAATACTCGCAGCATCTGCGCATCGGTGTTGGCCGGCATGCGGTGATGCAGCCATAGCGCGCTGTTGCCGCCGGGGGTGTAAAGCTGGGTGAGATCGGTGGGGCGGAACTGTGCCTGGCGCTCGGGGCTGCTTACATCATTGAGTTGCAGATCGGCACTCGGGTCGGTAAGGCTTGACCAGGATGCCTGCGCCCCTGCCTGAGCCGACGCTACGGTGAGCGCCATCAGCAGCGTGCTGAGTAGCAGGTAAGTGGCAATCCTCAGCCGGCGCACAGTGAAGTCCCTTCAGTAATAAGTGGTCGGATTATAGCCAAGCTGTTCGCGAGGGAAATATGACAAAGGTGGCCAATTGGCCACCTTTGTCGTGTTTTACCCTTTATTTACCTTCACTTATCCCCGCGTTCGCGGGCAATGGCGCGGTAACCGATATCGTTGCGGTAAAAGCTACCGTTCCAGCGAATCTTCTCGGCCAGGCGATAGGCCTGCTGCTGAGCTTCTTCAACCGTACGACCGATGGCGGTGGCGCAGAGTACACGGCCACCTGCGGTGACGATCTGGCCGTCCTTCAGCGCGGTGCCTGCATGGAAGACTTTGCCCTCCAATTGTGCGGCTGCATCCAGACCTTCGATCACATCGCCCTTGGCGTAATCGGCCGGGTAACCACCAGCAGCGATCACTACGCCTACAGTCGGGCGCGGATCCCAGGTGGCTTCGACCTTGTCCAGCGCCTTGGCCAATGCGGCTTCGACCAGCAGCACCAGAGAGGATTCCAGGCGGCACATGATCGGCTGGGTTTCTGGGTCGCCGAAGCGGCAGTTGAACTCGATAACTTTGGGCTTGCCAGCCTTGTCGATCATCAGTCCTGCGTAGAGGAAACCGGTGTAGACGTTGCCTTCGCTGGCCATGCCACGCACGGTCGGGTAGATGACTTCGTCCATTACGCGCTGGTGCACCTCGGCTGTGACCACCGGGGCCGGCGAGTAAGCGCCCATGCCGCCTGTGTTCGGGCCGCTGTCGCCGTCGCCGACGCGCTTGTGGTCCTGGCTGGTGGCCATCGGCAGCACATTTTCGCCGTCGACCATGACGATAAAGCTGGCTTCTTCGCCATCGAGGAACTCCTCGATCACCACGCGGGCGCCGGCGTCGCCGAAGGCGTTGCCGGACAGCATGTCGCGCACGGCGTCTTCGGCTTCTGTCAGGGTCATGGCGACGATCACGCCTTTACCGGCGGCGAGGCCGTCGGCCTTGATCACGATCGGTGCGCCTTTCTCGCGCAGATAGGCCAGGGCCGGCTCGACTTCGGTGAAGTTCTGGTAGTCGGCGGTGGGAATGTTGTGGCGCGCCAGGAAGTCCTTGGTGAAGGCCTTGGAGCCTTCCAGCTGGGCGGCGGCGGCGGTGGGGCCAAAGATGTCCAGCTTGCGCGCGCGGAACAGGTCGACCACGCCCTTCACCAGCGGCGCTTCTGGCCCAACTATGGTCAGCTGCACATTCTTCTCGGCGAAGTCGGCCAGTTGCTCAATGGCCAGTACGTCGATGGCGACGTTCTCGCATTTAGCTTCGGTGGCGGTGCCAGCGTTGCCCGGGGCAACGAAGACCTTCTCGACACGTTTGTCCTGCGCCACTTTCCAGGCCAGGGCGTGTTCACGACCGCCGCTGCCAATGATCAGCACGTTCATCTTTATCTCCTTGTGGAGGCGGGCTGGTAGCCCGGTTGGTGGATAGAAAAAGCGCTATCCACCCTACGAAATCGGTACGAAGTAGGGTGGATGGCCGCAGCCATCCACCAGCCAATCAATGACGGAAGTGGCGCATGCCGGTAAACACCATCGCAATACCCGCTTCGTCGGCAGCAGCAATCACTTCGGCATCGCGCATCGAACCACCCGGCTGGATCACCGCAGTGATGCCATTGGCCGCCGCGTTGTCCAGGCCATCGCGGAACGGGAAGAAGGCGTCGGAGGCCATTACCGAGCCGGCAACCTGCAGGCCTGCGTGCTCGGCCTTGATCGCGGCGATACGGGCAGAGTTGACGCGGCTCATCTGGCCGGCGCCGACGCCGATGGTCTGGCGGCCCTTGGCGTAAACAATTGCGTTGGATTTGACGAACTTGGCCACTTTCCAGGCGAAGATCAGGTCATGGATTTCCTGCTCGCTCGGTGCGCGCTGGGTGACGATCTTCAGGTCTTCCGCCTTGATCATGCCAATGTCGCGGCTCTGCACCAGCAGGCCGCCGTTGACGCGCTTGAAGTCCCAGCCAGCGCTGCGTTCGGCCGGCCACTCGCCGCACTCCAGCAGGCGTACGTTGGCCTTGGCGGCGACGACATCGCGGGCGGCCTGGGAAATTTTCGGGGCGATGATCACTTCGACGAACTGGCGCTCGACGATAGCTTTCGCTGTTTCGCCGTCCAGTTCACGGTTGAAGGCGATGATGCCGCCAAACGCGGATTCAGTGTCAGTGGCGTAGGCCAGTTCATAGGCCTGGCGGATGCCGCCTTCGCTGTCCAGGGCCACGGCCACGCCGCACGGGTTGGCGTGCTTGACGATGACACAGGCCGGTTTGACGAAGCTCTTCACACATTCCAGCGCGGCGTCGGTGTCTGCGACGTTGTTGAACGACAGTTCCTTGCCCTGTAGCTGGATGGCGCTGGCGACGCTCGTCTCGCCCTTCTGTGCTTCCACGTAGAACGCTGCGCTCTGGTGCGGGTTCTCGCCGTAGCGCATTTCCTGGGCCTTGATGAACTGGCTGTTGAAGGTACGCGGGAAGGCGCCGCGCTCTTCGGTGGAGAGGGTGTCGCGGCTCTGGTCGATGGTGCCCAGGTAGTTGGCGATCATGCCGTCGTAGGCGGCGGTATGCTCGAAGGCCTTGAGGGCCAGGTCGAAGCGCTGAGCGTAGCTCAGGCCGCCGGCCTTGAGGCTATCGACGATGTCGGCGTAGTCGCTGGCGTTGACCACGATGGCCACGTCTTTATGGTTCTTCGCGGCAGAGCGGACCATGGTCGGGCCGCCGATGTCGATGTTCTCGATGGCGTCGGCCAGGTCACAACCCGGCTTGGCTACAGTGGCTGCGAAGGGGTAGAGGTTGACCGCGACCAGGTCGATCGGCTTGATACCGTGCTCGTCCATTACTGCGCCGTCGATGGCGCGACGGCCAAGGATGCCGCCGTGGATCTTCGGGTGCAGGGTCTTGACGCGACCGTCCATCATTTCCGGGAAGCCGGTGTAGTCGGCCACTTCCACGGCGGCGATGCCGTTGTCCTTGAGCAGCTTGTAAGTGCCGCCAGTGGAGAGAATTTCCACATTCAGGGCGACGAGCTCGCGGGCAAACTCGAGGATGCCGGTCTTGTCGGAAACGCTGATCAAGGCACGGCGAACGGGGAGGCGGGTGGTCTGGTCGGTCATTTCAGAATCCATCAGAGCGGGGATATCAGCAAAAAAGGCGGCTCATGTGGGCCGCCATTTTCGGGAGTTCAGGGTTACAGCAGGTCGTATTGCTTGAGCTTCTTGCGCAGGGTGCCACGATTAAGGCCGAGCAGCTCGGAGGCCTTGGTCTGGTTGCCCTTGACGTAATTCATCACGGTTTCCAGCAGCGGCGCTTCCACTTCGGTGAGCACCAGGTTGTACACGTCACTGACGTCTGCGCCCTCAAGATGGGCGAAATAATTGTGCAGAGCCTTCTCAACGCTGCCGCGCAGGGTCTGCCCCTCTTCGCTTGGCGTATTGAGATGCTGCTTCAAACTGCTGTTGTCACTCACGGGAGCCATTCCACTCTCTAAGGTCTCAGTCAACATCGTCATGCGGCCACCCCTTCTCCATTGTTATGACGTTCGCTGAAAAACTCGCGAACGTTGGTGCACTGCGCGTCCGTACTGTCCAGACGATTGAATTGGGCGCGAAACTCCTTGGCGCCCGGCAAGGTTGCGAGATACCAGCTGACATGTTTGCGGGCAATCCGCACGCCCATCACATCGCCATAGAAGGCGTGCAGGGCTGCCAGATGTTCAAGCAGAATGCGTTCCACCTCGCCCAGGCTCGGCGCCGGCAACTGCTCGCCGGTCCGCAGGTAGTGCTCGATTTCACGGAATATCCACGGCCGGCCCTGAGCCGCGCGGCCAATCAGCAGGCCATCGGCGCCAGTGGCAGCCAATACGGCCTTGGCCTTTTGCGGCGAGTCGATATCGCCGTTGGCCAGCACCGGAATCGACACCGCCTGCTTGATCGCGGCGATGGTCTCGTACTCGGCTTCGCCCATATACAGGTCGGCGCGAGTGCGGCCGTGTACAGCCAAGGCGACAATGCCGCTGTCTTCGGCGATTTTCGCCACGGTGGTGCCGTTTTTGTTCTCGCGGTCCCAGCCGGTGCGGATCTTCAGGGTCACCGGCACATCCACGGCGGCGACCACAGCCTGAAGAATCTCGTGAACTAACACTTCGTCTTTCAATAGGGCGGAACCGGCGGCCTTGTTGCAGACCTTCTTGGCCGGGCAGCCCATATTGATGTCGATAATCTGCGCGCCCATTTCCACGTTGCGTCGCGCCGCTTCGGCAAGCATCTCGGGATCGCCACCGGCGATCTGTACCGAGCGGGGTTCTGGATCACCGCTGTGCATCATGCGCAGACTCGACTTGCGGGTGTTCCACAGGCGCACATCGCTGGTGACCATTTCCGACACCACCAGGCCCGCGCCCATACGCTTGCACAGCTGTCGAAACGGCTGGTCAGTGACCCCCGCCATCGGGGCGAGAATCAGCGAGTTTGGCAATGTGTAGGGGCCGATACGTAGCGCCGACATAGGGCTTCCCTGCTCAAGAGACCTGCTGTTGAACAAATAGGAGAGTGCGAAAAAGGGTGGGCATGATACCCGCTCTGGATGACCGGAGAAAGGCTGTTTTGAACAAATTCTGAACAGCTCTGGGCTTATCGCGAAGGGTTTGGTTGCGGCGGATTTTCAAGCAATCCGCTGGGTGCAGCCTATTCCGGCGAGTGAAAACTCAGGCTGTAGTTCACCGCCTGGGTGCCTGGGTCGAGGATGTCCAGGGAGATGTGAATAGGCGTCTGCGGCGGCATTTCCGCGTTGCCGGCCAGCTCGCCAGCAAGGTATTCGCTGGGCTTGAAGCGGCGGCTGGCGAGAAGCTGGCCGTTGATGTCGGCAAAGCGCATTTCCAGCAGCGGGAAGGGCTGGGAGAACGCCGCGCGGTTGTAAAGGATGGCGTCGACCACCAGGGCGCCGCTGAATTCCGGGTGGCTGCGCACCACCAGGTTGCTGCTCTTGACCTGAGTGATGTCGACCTTGGAGGGCAATTGGCAGCCGACCGCCGGGCAGAGTTGCTCGAACCAGGGGCGGTATTGATCCTGGCGCGCCAATTCATTGAAGTGATACATCACGTACTGGCCAGCCAGTGCGGCAGCCCCCAGCAGATTCAGTAGGCCCCAGCCGATCCAGCGGCCCCAGGGTTTCTTCGGCTGTTGCCAGTCCAGCTGCAGTGGCTCGTCATCCAGCTCGAACAGGTGCTCGTCTCGCAATTCGGGCTCGCTGCGCGCGGTCTTTTTCCGCGCCATTACGGCCGGTGCTTCATCGCGCGGGCTGTCTGCCGGCGCGCCAAATGGCTCGCGCTCGGCATGTAGTTCAATGTGCTCGATTTCCGGCTCGGAGTGGCGGCGGTCAAGGCTGTTGAGGTCAAGCGGCGGCTCGTCATCGGGCTCGTTGACTGGTTCTGGTGTTGCGGGAGCGGGTGGAACCAAGCGTGCTGGCGGTGTCAGTGGCTGAGGTTTGACGCTCAGCCTGGCAGCTGGCTTGCTCAGTTCGTCCTGCAGCAGGGCTTCGGCCCAGCGCTCGTCGTGCGGGTCGTGCTCAACCGGCTCGGGCGTTAGAAAACCTTCGTTATATTTCGGTGCGCTATCAATCGCCAGGAACTGCTTGGACAGTTGCTGTTCCTGGGCTTCGAGCTTGGCCAGTTCTTCATCCAGATCGAGGCTGTCGAGATCCAGGTCGTCGTGAATCCACAGTGTGTCGCTGGCTTTGCTGCTGGTCGGCGCGGCTGGTATTGCAGGGCGCGCGCTGGGCACTGCTTGCGGCGGTGCTGGCGGCGCAGGCGGTTTGCTGGGCTGTGGTGCTGGTGCTGGTGCTGGTGCGGCGGCTGGTGCCGCAGGTGGCGGCAGTTGCTGGCCCTGCTCGCGCAGCTGTTGCGCGGCATTGAACACATGCAGGCAGGCTCCGCAGCGCACGGCACCATGGGCTGCGCCCAGCTGCGCGAGGTTCACGCGAAAGCTGGTGCGGCAATGGGGGCACTGGGTGACGAAGCTCTGGGTCATGCGGCGATCCGGCTAAACGAGGCGGCTAGTCTAACGCAAGTACTTGGCAATGCAGCAGCTGTGCGCGCTGGGGCGGTTAGCGGCGTACGCCACTGATCCGTACCCAGCCGTCTTTATCGGCAGTCGGGTCGAGGATAAAGGCGTCGTTGTAGGCGGCGCGCACCTCTTCGGCCTGCTCGGCAAGGATGCCCGACAGTGCCAGGCGCCCGCCGGGCTTGACCAGGCTGGTGATCTGCGGCGCCAGTGTCACCAGTGGGCCGGCGAGGATATTGGCCACGACGACGTCCGCAGGTTGTTGCGGCATGTCTTCAGGCAGGTAAAGCGGGAAGCGCGCGTCGTCGATGCTATTGCGCTGGGCATTGTCGCGTGAGGCTTCGAGGGCCTGGATATCGATATCGGTACCAACTGCTTGCGGTGCGCCGAGCAACAAGGCGGCAATCGCCAGGATGCCCGAGCCACAACCGAAATCGATCACGCTGCAATCCTGCAGGTGTTGGCCATCCAGCCATTCCAGGCACAACGCGGTAGTCGGGTGGGTGCCGGTGCCAAAGGCCAGGCCCGGGTCGAGCAGCAGGTTGACTGCCTCCGGCTCCGGTGCGGCGTGCCAGCTGGGAACAATCCACAGACGTTGGCCGAAGCGCGTCGGGTGGAAACCATCCATCCAGCTGCGTTCCCAGTCCTGATCGGCGATCACTTCGGCCTGGTGCTCCGGCAATTCGGCACCGGTCAGCAGCTGCAGGTGGGCAAATACCGCGTTGGCGTCGGTATCGGCTTCAAACAAGGCGAGCAGGTGGGTGTGCGACCACAGTGGTGTGGTGCCCAGGTCCGGCTCAAAAATCGGCTGATCTTCGGCATCCATAAAGGTCACCGAGACGGCGCCGACTTCCAGCAGCGCGTCCTCGTAGGTTTCCGCCTGCTCCGGGGTGATGGCGAGACGGACTTGTAACCAGGGCATGGGAAACCTCGTGAGCGTTGTGGCGGGATGGCGCAAATTGGCGCGCAGCTTACTTGAAGCGGTGGTACGGCTGCCACCGCTGGCGGTCGACAGAAACGACAAAGGCTGCCGAATGGCAGCCTTTGTTTATCATTTCAGTCATGACATCGCGAGCTAGAGCGGGACAAGGCAAAAACGGCCGGGGAAGCGGAGTTTACGTCTGTAAATGAGCATTCCTCAGCCGTTTTTAACGCAGTGCCGCCGACGCGCAGCAGGTCATAGGGCTTAGTGCTTATCCATACCCAGTTTTTTCTCTAGATAGTGGATATTCACGCCGCCTTTGCAGAAGCCTTTATCACGGACCAGATCGCGGTGCAGGGGCACGTTGGTCTTGATGCCGTCAACGACGATCTCGTCCAGGGCGTTGCGCATACGGGCCATGGCCTCGTCGCGGTCCTTGCCATAGGTAATGATCTTGCCGATCAGCGAGTCGTAGTGCGGCGGTACGCTGTAGCCGCTGTACAGGTGCGAGTCCATCCGTACGCCATTGCCGCCTGGCGCGTGGAAGTGCTTGACCTTGCCAGGGCAGGGCATGAAATTGTCCGGGTCTTCGGCGTTGATCCGGCACTCCAGCGAATGGCCGCGAATCACCACGTCACTCTGCTTGAACGACAGCTTGTTGCCAGCGGCGATGCTGAGCATCTCCTTGACGATGTCGATGCCGGTGACCATTTCCGATACCGGATGCTCCACCTGAACGCGGGTGTTCATCTCGATAAAGTAGAAACGACCGTCTTCGTAGAGGAACTCGAAGGTGCCAGCGCCACGGTAGCCGATCTCGATGCAGGCATCGACGCAGCGTTGTAGCACTTCGGCGCGGGCCTTTTCATCGATGCCCGGTGCCGGCGCTTCTTCCAGTACCTTCTGGTGGCGGCGCTGCAGCGAGCAGTCACGGTCGCCCAGGTGGATGGCATTGCCCTGGCCGTCAGAGATGACCTGGACTTCCACGTGGCGCGGGTTGCCGAGGAACTTCTCCAGATAGACCATCGGGTTGCCGAACACCGAGCCAGCTTCGCTGCGGGTCAGCTTGGCCGATTTGATCAGGTCTTCTTCCTTGTACACCACGCGCATGCCGCGACCACCGCCGCCGCCAGCGGCTTTGATGATCACCGGGTAACCGACCTCACGGGCAATCGCCAGGGCGGTTTCCTCGTCTTCCGGCAGTGGGCCGTCGGAGCCAGGCACGACCGGTACACCGGCGCGTTTCATGGCGTCCTTGGCCGAGACCTTGTCGCCCATCAGGCGGATGGTCTCGGCTTTCGGGCCAATAAAGGCAAAACCGGAGTTTTCCACCTGCTCGGCGAAGTCGGCGTTTTCCGCGAGGAAGCCGTAGCCCGGGTGAATGGCGGTAGCGCCGGTGACTTCAGCTGCGCTGATGATCGCCGGAATATTCAGGTAGGACAGCGCGCCAGAGGCCGGGCCTATGCACACCGACTCGTCGGCCAGGCCCAGGTGCATCAGTTCGCGGTCAGCGGTGGAATGCACCGCAACGGTCTTGATGCCCAGCTCTTTACAGGCGCGCAAGACGCGCAGGGCGATCTCGCCGCGGTTGGCGATCAGAACTTTTTCCAACATCGCTGGCTCTCCGTGGATCAAACGATGGTGAACAGAGGCTGGTCGTATTCCACCGGCTGACCGTTCTCGCCCAGGATGGATTCGATCACGCCGCTGGTTTCGGCCTCGATGTGGTTCATCATCTTCATCGCTTCAACGATGCAGAGAATGTCGCCTTTCTTCACGCTCGAACCCACTTCGACGAAGTTGGCCGAAGTAGGGCCGGAAGCGCGGTAGAAGGTGCCGACCATCGGCGAGCGCACCACAGTGCCATTCAGCTTGGCGGCAGCCGGTGCAGCAGCTTCGGCTGCGACCGGGGCTGCAGCCACTGGCGCGGCGGTCGGAGCCGGGGCCTGGGCATACACCGGCTGTTGCATAAAGGCCGGCTGCTTGCTGTGACGGCTGATGCGCACGGATTCTTCGCCTTCGCGAATCTCCAGCTCGTCGATACCGGATTCTTCCAGCAGCTCGATCAGTTTTTTGACTTTACGAATATCCATAGTGGTTCAACTCCCGGTGAGGTCAGGGGCGCTTAAGTTCAAGTTGTTCGAGTGCAGCCTCCAGGGCCAGTCGATAACCGCTGGCGCCAAGGCCGCAGATCACTCCCACCGCAACATCTGAAAAGTAGGAGTGATGGCGGAAAGCTTCGCGTTTGTGCACGTTGGACAAATGCACTTCGATGAATGGGATGCTCACTGCCAGCAATGCGTCACGTAATGCGACGCTGGTGTGAGTAAAAGCGGCAGGATTGATCAGGATAAAGTCGACACCTTCGCCTTTTGCGGCGTGAATACGGTCAATCAGCTCGTACTCGGCATTGCTCTGCAGGTACAGCAGATGATGGCCTGCCTCGCGCGCCCGGCGCTCCAGGTCGAGGTTGATCTGCTCCAGGGTAGTGGCGCCGTAGGTGCCCGGCTCACGGGTGCCGAGCAGGTTGAGGTTGGGGCCGTGCAATACCAGTAGGGTCGCCATGGCGGTGCTTCCTTGTTTTTCTACTGCGCAGGACTATGCCGCGACAGCGCGGGGCTGTCCAGTTCTCAGCAATAGTCGACACGATGACCGCAAATTGCGGCAAATATATGACTCGGGGCGTTAAAAACGTTCCCGTGCGGTGCTCAGGCGCGCAGCAAAGGTCGCCGCATCCACCTCACCTACGACACGCAAATCCAGCCATTCGTCACCCTTGGCGTCGAACAGCAGAATCGCCGGTGGGCCGAACAACTGGTAGCGGTCGAGCAGAGCGCGTTGCGCGGGATTGCTTTCGGTGATGTCGAAACGCACCAGCTGATAGTCGCCCAGCTGGCGGCCGACTTCCGGGGCGTTGAGCACCTCGCGTTCGATCACCTTGCAGCTGATGCACCAGTCGGCATACCAGTCGAGCAGCAGTGGCTTGCCATTGTTCTTTGCGGCGAGCAGAGCGGTATCCAACTCGGCGGGAGTCGTGATGGTTTGCCATTGACCGGATTGCACCTGCTGCGTCGCTTCTACGCTACTGACCAACCGACCGAGCGGGCGTAGCGGATCATCCTGCCCCTGCAGCGCACCGACCCAGGCCACCAGGGCGTAAACCAGCAGGGGTAGGCCGAGCAGTTGGGCGAGTTTCTGGTGATGGGTTTTCGGCGTCAGTTCCAGCGCGCCGAGCCACAGTGCGATGCCAGCAGCCAGCATGCCCCACAGCGCCAGGCTGACTGGGCCGGGTACCACACGCTCGAGCAGCCAGATCGCCACGGCCATCAGCAGTGCGCCGAACAGGTTGCGCACGGTGAGCATCCAGGGCCCGGACTTTGGCAGGAGTGCACCTCCGCCGACGGCAAACAGTACCAGTGGCGCGCCCATGCCCATGCCCAGCGCCAGCAGCTTGAGGCCGCCGCCGAGGGCGTCGCCGCTGGCGCTGATATACAGCAATGCGCCGGCCAGTGGTGCGGAGACGCAGGGTGAAACCAGCACGCTGGACAGCACGCCGAGCGCCGCAGCGCTAAAGATGGTGCCGCCGTGCAGGCGTTGGCTCAGGCGCTGTAGCGGGCCGTCGATGGCGGCTGGCAGGCGCAGTTCGAGAAAGCCCAGGCTGGCCGCGCCGAACAGGGCGAAGAAGATCGCAAAGGGCACCAGCACCCAGGGTGACTGCAGGCGTGCCTGCAGATTCAGTTCTGCGCCGAACAGGCCCATCAGCGCGCCGAGGATGGCAAAGCTCAAGGCCATCGGCAGCACGTAGGCCAGCGACAGCACCAGGCTGCGCATACCGCCCGGCTGGCCACGCAACACCACGCCGGTGAGGATTGGCAGCATTGGCAGCACGCAGGGGGTGAAGGTCAGCGCCAGGCCGCCGAGAAAGAACAGCGCCAGGTCGGTCCAGTTCCACCTCGTCGGTTCATCGCCAATTGCCAGAATTTCGGTTTCCGGCGGATAGCACAGACCTTTGTCTGCACAGCCCTGATAGCTGACGTGCAGGCTAAAAGGGTGGTTAAACGGGTTGTTGACCGGCACTTCGACATCCAGCACCTCGTAATACACCTCGACATCGCCGAAGTACTCGTCGTGCTTGGCCTTGCCTGCGGGCAGAACGGCCTGGCCCACGCTCACATCGGCGGGCTCGCTGCTGAAACTGAAGCGGTGTCGATACAGGTAATAACCTTCGGCAGCGACAAAACGCAGTTTCACCGACTCACTGGAGCTGCTGATCAGGCTCAGCTTGAACGCCTCGCGTACCGGCAGAAAGTCCGCGCTGTTGTTCAGCGGCGCGCCGAATTGCGCGGGGACGGGCGGCTTGTCGAACAGGCCGGCGCTGGCCGGCAGAACGACCAGGAGTAGAAGCAGGCTGAGAAAACGGTGCATGGCAGGCTCGTGATGCGGGAATCGCGCATCATAGCGGAGGCATAAGGTAGCGCGCATGCCTTAGCCTGTAAGCGGTCTTGTCTAGAGGCTGGATGGTGCGCGACAGATTGCCGCGCCCACAGCCTGTTAAACCCTGAACGCCTGCACGGCTGTATGCAGTTGGCCGCCAAGTTGCAGCAGCTGCTCGCCCTGCTGACGACCCTCGCCGATGCGTTGCAGGTTGTCACCGCCAAGTTGATGAATACGCTCGCTGTGGCCGCGAATCTCGCTGACTGCATCGCTCTGCTGGGCAGTGGCATCGGCGATGCGCTCGGCCATGCTAGCGATGGTACGGATCGCCACGACGATTTCATCCAGCGCGCCATCGGCGGCTTCGGCTTGACTGGCAGTGGCTTCAGCGTGTTCGACCTGGGTGCGCATGGCTTGTACCGATTGCAGTGCGGCCTGTTGCAGGCGCCCGATCAGCTCCTGAATCTGTGCGGTAGCGCCGCTGGTGCGCTGTGACAGCGAGCGCACTTCATCGGCGACCACGGCAAAGCCGCGGCCCAGCTCGCCGGCCCGTGCCGCTTCGATAGCGGCGTTCAACGCCAGCAGGTTGGTTTGCTCGGCGATGCCGCGAATGACGGTCAGTACGTTGCCGATGGTCGCGGTTTCCTCGGCCAGGCGTTCGATGGCCTGGGCGTTGCCCTGCACCTCATCAACCAGCGAGTGCAGGCCGGTAAGGCTGTGGCCAATTACCTGCTGGCCCTGTTCCAACGCGCGGTTGGCGTCGCGGCTGGCATCGGCGGCTTGGCTGGCATCACCGGCAACCTGCTGGATGGTGGCCTGCAGCTCGCCGAGGGCGTCGCGGATCTGCGCGGTGTCGCCGGCCTGGCGTTCGGCGCCGCTGTGCAGGCCGCCGCTGAGGTCGGCCAGGGTGCGGCTGGAGCCGACTACCTGCTCGGCGTGGCGGCGAATGGTGCCGACCAGGTCGACCAGATAGGCGCGCAGACGGTTCAGCGACTCTTCGATATCACGCAGTTCGCGGGTGCGTGAATTGAGCTGGATGTCACTGGCGAAGTCGCCGGCGGCCCATGCCGACAGGGCTGGAACCAGGCGCTCAAGTACGCGGGTCAGGCGCCGCTGGATCGTGTCGATGATCAGCGCGATCAGCAGGATCAGACCGATCATCAGGCCGAGGATCAGCTGCACTTCACCCTGGATGCGCCCGTGCTCGGCGCGTACCAGGGGCTCCAGCTCGGCCAGCGCCTGCTGCACCTGATCGATCTGCGTGCGCGTGCTGCTGGCCAGGGTACTGCGTTGTTCGATCAGATTACGGGTGCGTTGCAGTTCGGCCGGGTAGCGGCTGATCAGGCTAGCCAGGTCGCGTTTGAGGGCAATGCCACGGTCTTCGGCCTCGCTGCTCTCGCTGCTGGCGTCCAAGCCCAGCATGTCAGCAAACGAATTGCTGGACGACTGGCTGGCGTCGGCCACGCCGAGCAACGGCAGGTCGCTGAGGGTCTGTGCCTGCTTGCCCAGGGCTGTCAGCTCGCGTTCGACTTCGCTGGCCAGCTCACTGCGGCCGCTGCGCACCAGCTTGTCGCGGGCATGGGCCAGGCGGGTGAGGTGGCGCGCCGCGCTGAACAGCGGGCTGCGATAAGCGACGGCGGCATTGGCTTCGCCGCTGTCGGCGTATTGCGCGAGCTGCTCCAGCGCTGCGTCCATTTCCCGCTCGGCTTGTAACAGCAGGCCTTGCGGGTCGGCGGAGAGCTTGCCAGCGGCCAATAGCTCGTTGGCACTGAAAGCTTTGAGTTCAGCGAGGCTGGGGCGCAGGTTGGCCGCCAATTGCGTGGGCAGTTCAGTCATGGCCTGTTCGAGGCTGTCCAGCGATTGCAGAGCAGCGCTGTGGCGCAGGGCGTCGCCGCTTTCCAGGTAGGCGCTGATGTTCTGCGCCGCCTCGCCCTGGAACTGCTGGGACAGGCTCAGGTAGCGTGCCATCAGCAGATAAGGGCGCTCCAGGGCGCGCTGTGACCACCAGAGCGTCACGGCCAGGGCCACGCAAACGGTGACCAGCAGCAGGGTGTTGAGGTTGGTAAGGGATTTCAGGCGCATAGGGCTCGACCGACAACGAACGGTTCCGGCCGCCGACGGATGCGTCAGGGCGGCGCTAAGCCTCAGAATTTATTGCTTTTTCGTGACCGTAATATGACGACGCCGACTGCGTCACAGTTTTCTGCCGGGTGGTTGCTGGCGGCTCAGGTCTATCAGGGCGCGTCTCAGGCGCCCTGATAGATCGCTACCTGATTACGCCCGCCGTGCTTGGCCACATACAGGGCCTGGTCGGCTTGTTGCGAGAGCAGTTTGCCGTCCAGTTGCGGCGCCAGCTGGGCGATGCCGCAGCTGAAGGTGCAGGACAGGTCATGCGGCTGCGCCGAATACTGGATTTCCGCGAAGCGCTGGCGGATGTCGTCGAGTACCCGCCGGGCCGATTCGGCGTCGGTGTCGGGCATCACCACGGCGAACTCTTCGCCGCCGTAACGGCCGATATGGTCGCTCTTGCGCAGACGCTGCTTGAGAAACAGTGCCAGGCTTTTGATCACCCGGTCGCCCATGGGGTGGCCGTAGGTGTCGTTGACCTTCTTGAAGAAGTCGATATCGATCATCGCAAAGCTCAGCGGCTGGCCGTCGCGTTCGGCACGGAAGCGTGCATCTTCGAGCAATTGCAGGGTATGGGTGTGGTTGTACAAGCCGGTCAGGCTGTCACGCACCATGCGCGCCTTGAGGCTGCGCGCGCGGGCTGCACGGTTGCGTACGGTAGCGATCAGGTGGCGTGGCTTGATCGGCTTGGTGAGGAAGTCGTCGCCGCCTTCGCTCATCGCATCGAGCTGCTTGTCCAGGTCGTCTTCGGCGGACAGGTAGATGATCGGCACGCTGACATAGCGGTCGTTGTGGCGGATCACCTGGGCCAGTTCCGGGCCATTGCACTCGGGCATGTACATGTCGAGGATGATCAGGTCCGGCTGGAAATCGGCCAGATGGCTCATGGCCTGGATCGGCTCGATCAGGGTGCGGGTGACGATGCCGGCGCTGTTGAGCACGCGCTCGGTGTGCGTGGCCTGGGCCCGCGAGTCGTCGATGATCAGCACCTTGTAGGGTTCGTACTGCGACACGTGGGTCAGCACTTCGATGCGCTCGAACAGGTTCGAGGCATCCAGGCTACCGGTAAAGAACTCCTGGCCACCGGCGCGCACCGCAGACAGGCGGGTCATGGTGTCGGTGTCTTCCTGGCTGAAGAACAGCAGCGGAATCTGGTGTTCCAGACCTTCCTGCACGCTTTTTGCCAGCTGCAGGCCGCAACCGGGCCCGGAGAAGTCGACTTCCATCAGGATCGCCGCCGGGTGGCGCTCGCGCATGGCATTGCGAAATGCATTGGCGCTGTCCAGGGCGATGGCGTTCATCCCGAAGAACTCCAGGCGCTGCACCAGCTGTTCGGCGCGCTCAAGATGCTGCAGTGCGAGGTACACCGGTTTGCGCAGCGGCGGCAGCACGGTTTGCTCGAAACGGTCGCCGTGGCGCAGGCCGGTGCGTGACAGGCGCTGCAGCAGCTGGTTGAGCTGGCTGATCAGCTCGCTATTGAGGCGGCCACGGTTGTCGGCCACCAGCTGCAGGCAACTGCCGATTTCCTGGGCCAGCTGACTGTGCTCGGCCTGATCGAAGCGTTCGGCGTAGCGCTGCAGCAATTCCGTCGCCTCGCGCAGTTCGCCCATGCCGGCTTCGTTCCACTCGCTGCGCTGCAGGCGCTGCCAGACTTCCAATACCTGACGCGCCTGATTGATCACGCGCTGGGCGAAGTGCTGCTTGAGGCGGTCGCGGCTGGGGTCTTCTTGCTCGATCATGGCCCAATTTCAGTTGGCGCAGCGCGTGGCTACGGGTGATGGCTTAGTGCTAGCAATGCTAACACTCGTTTGAATGATTGCGAGTGCCGTCGATCTATTGGCGTCGGCCTTCTGTCTATGGCATCACAGATACACCATTGGCATAACCGGCGCTAAGTTTGCCGTTCGCCGCTGCGCAGTCGGCCGCGCTTCCCTTATAGTGCAAGGCAGTTGCGCAACCCTACTCAAGGGTTGCGGTCGAACCAACTGCGGCCGGGTTGTGCAGTCCGGTTGCGAGTTTGCTACTTGGGTAACAAAAGGACATTGCCATGCTGGATTGGAAGAACCGAACTGCCGAAGCGCGTGATGGCGCGGCAGGTGCTGCCACCACCTCACAGAGTAAGTCGACAGGAAGCCTGGTCACGCGGACGGTCGCTGGTCTGCTGGGGCTCTACCTGGCTGTGGCGCTGGTGGTGGGCTGGTACTGGAGCCAGGAGCCTGCGCAATTCTCCGTGCAACAGCGTGCCGAGGGCGCCGCCCAGGCTGGCGGCCGCAAGCTGGTGAATGGCTACACCACGGTGGAAACCCTCAAGCAGGTCGCTGGCACCTTGCTCGATAAGCCGGGCGGTTACCTGTCCAACGACCTGGCACCACCGGGGCTGTGGCTCGACAACATGCCGAGCTGGGAGTTTGGTGTGCTGGTGCAGGTGCGTGATATGTCCCGCGCGCTGCGCAAGGACTTCACCCGTTCGCAGTCGCAATCCACCGAAGACGCCGATCTGGCCAAGGCCGAGCCGCGTTTCCACTTCGACCATAAAAGCTGGGCACTGCCGGCCTCCGAGGCTGAGTACGCCGAAGGCATCAAATCGCTGGACCGTTACCTCGAGCGCCTGGGTGACCCGAGCAAAGGCAATGCCCAGTTCTATACCCGTGCCGACAACCTGAATAACTGGCTGGGCGATGCCGCCACGCGTCTGGGTTCGCTGTCGCAGCGTCTGTCGGCCAGTGTCGGTCAGGTGCGTTTGAATACCGCAGTGGTCGACCCGGCATTGGCCGATAGCGTGGCCCAGGCCGATTTTGTCGAAGGTGTGAATTACGAAACGCCATGGCTGCAGATTGACAACGTGTTCTACGAAGCGCGTGGCCAGGCCTGGGCGTTGGCCCATTTGCTGCGCGCCATTGAGGTGGATTTTGCCGATGTGCTGGCGAAGAAGAACGCCACCGTTAGCGTGCGCCAGATTATCCGTGAGCTGGAGGCCGCGCAGGAAACCCTGTGGAGCCCGATGATCCTCAATGGCAGCGGTTATGGCCTGCTGGCTAACCACTCGCTGGTGATGGCCAACTACATCTCGCGCGCCAATGCCGGGCTGATCGACCTGCGCCAACTGCTGTCGCAGGGCTAAGCGGTGGCCTGGTCCGAAGCTGAGGTGGCGCACCGCGCCGCCTCTGATGCTGAGCGCATCGCCTGGGTCGACGAGGAAGATCGTCCGCTCGGCGGTGTGTTGCGCAGTGAGCTGCGTGCGCGGCATCTGCTCGGGCGTGGCACCTATATCCTGCTGTTCAACAGCGCCGGCCTGCTGTGCGTGCACCGTCGCACCCTGAGCAAGGCGCTGTATCCCGGTTATTGGGATGTGGCGGCCGGCGGCATGGTGCTCGAAGGCGAGAGCTACGCTGAATCGGCCGCGCGCGAGCTGGCTGAAGAGCTGGGTATCGACGACGCGCAATTGGTCGAGCATGCGCACTTCCTCTACGACGCACCGGAAAGCCGCCTGTGGTGCATGGCCTACTCGGCGGTGTCCGATGCGCCGTTGCGTTTGCAGCCGGAGGAAGTATTGAAGGCGCGGTTTATCTCCATCGACGAGGCGCTGGCCGAAACCCAGCACCTGCCCTATTGCCCCGATTCGCTGGCCGCCTTGCAGCGCTATCTGGCTGCCACGCGCTAGACCCTCGATACTGGCCGAACCCCGCGTCAGCCCTGGCTTTGTGCAGGATATCCAGACGTTTTGTTCGGCATCCTGAACAACGTCGCCAATCCGCCGATTAATGGCGCATTTTTACACTTAGCAGTCGCGGCTTTTGCCGTTACACTGCGCCGCCTTCAAGCCCTGGCCGTGTATCGCCAGGGTGCGCTGCCCCTGCCAGAGTGGGGCTTCGCGGTCGACTCCGAACACTCAGTCGACCAGTCGCTATCCTGACCCCTTCGAGGACCAACCGGTGGTCAAGAAAGCTTCCTCATTTGCCGCCCTCGGCGGCCTGGTGTATTCCACCGATAGCGGCCGGCATTGCCCGGACTGCAGCCAGCCGGTGGACGCCTGTATCTGCAAGCAGACGCTTATCCCCGAAGGGGATGGCATCGCCCGCGTGCGCCGTGAGACCAAGGGTCGTGGCGGCAAGACGGTGACCAGCATCAGCGGCGTGCCTCTGGCCGAAGAGCCCCTGAAAGACCTCGCCAGCGCACTGAAAAAGCGCTGCGGCTGCGGCGGTTCGCTCAAGGATGGGGTGATCGAGATTCAGGGCGACCACGTCGAGCTGCTGATTGCCGAGCTGATCAAGCACGGCTTTAAAGCCAAGAAATCCGGCGGCTAAGCCAGTCTTTTCTAAACTTCCTCAGCTGGCCTTTGGTCACAGCTGAGTAATCGTCATTTCCAGACTTTAATCTGTACGCGTCTTGGCTGTGCCAAGGCCACTATCGCCAGCAAGGGAGACATCGATGTCTGCACGACGCACACGTAAAGATGACGGCAGCCAGTGGACCGTAGCGGACAGCCGCAGCGTCTATGGCATTCGCCATTGGGGCGCGGGTTACTTCGCGATCAATGACAAGGGCCGTGTCGAGGTGCGCCCGAATGGCCCGCAAAGCACGCCGATCGACCTCTACGAGCAGCTGGATGAGCTGCGTTCCAGCGGTTTGTCATTGCCGTTGCTGGTGCGTTTTCCGGATATTCTGCAGGACCGTGTGCGTCAGCTGACCGGTGCTTTCGACGCCAATATCGCGCGCCTGGAATACCAGAGCCGTTACACCGCGCTGTACCCGATCAAGGTCAATCAGCAGGAAGCGGTGGTGGAAAACATCATCGCCACACAGAACGTCTCCATCGGCCTGGAAGCCGGTTCCAAGCCTGAGCTGATGGCCGTGCTGGCGCTGGCGCCGAAGGGCGGCACCATCGTCTGCAACGGTTACAAAGACCGCGAATTTATCAAGCTGGCCCTGATGGGGCAGAAGCTCGGCCACAACGTATTTATCGTCATCGAGAAAGAATCCGAAGTGCAGCTGGTGATCGACGAGGCGGCCGAACTCAAGGTCGCGCCGCAGATCGGCCTGCGTGTGCGTCTGTCCTCGCTGGCCTCGAGCAAGTGGGCCGATACCGGCGGCGAGAAATCCAAGTTCGGCCTGTCGGCGGCGCAGCTGCTGTCGGTGGTCGAACGCTTCCGCGCGGCCAAGCTGGACCAGGGCATCCGCCTGCTGCATTTCCATATGGGCTCGCAGATCGCCAACCTGTCCGACTACCAGCACGGTTTCAAGGAAGCCATCCGCTATTACGGCGAGCTGCGTGGCTTGGGCCTGCCGGTTGACCACATCGATGTCGGTGGTGGCCTGGGTGTGGATTACGACGGCACCCACTCGCGCAATGCCAGCTCGATCAACTACGACATGGACGACTACGCCGGCGTGGTGGTCGGCATGCTCAAGGAGTTCTGTGATGCTCAGGAGCTGCCGCATCCGCATATCTTCTCGGAAAGCGGCCGCTCGCTGACCGCGCACCACGCCATGCTGGTGGTGCAGGTCACTGACGTGGAAAAACACAATGACGAGATCCCCAAGATCGAAGACGTCACCAGCCTGCCGGAAACCGTGCGTTACCTGGTTGAGCTGCTCGGCCCGACCGATATCGAGATGGTCACCGAGACCTACTGGCGCGCCACGCACTACATGAGCGACGTGGCCACTCAGTATGCCGACGGCAAACTCAGCCTGACCGACAAGGCCCTGGCCGAGCAGTGTTACTTCGCCGTGTGCCGCCGCCTGCACAATTCGCTCAAAGCCCGTCAGCGCTCCCATCGTCAGGTGCTGGACGAGCTCAACGACAAGCTCGCCGACAAGTACATCTGCAACTTCTCGGTGTTCCAGAGTCTGCCGGACACCTGGGCCATCGGCCAGGTGCTGCCGATTCTGCCGCTCAATCGCCTTGACGAAGAGCCGCTGCGCCGCGCCGTGCTGCAGGATCTGACCTGCGACTCGGACGGCAAGATCCGTCAGTACGTCGATGAGCAAAGCATCGAGACCAGCCTGCCGGTGCACGAAGTACGCGAAGGTGAGGACTATCTGCTGGGGATCTTCCTGGTCGGTGCCTACCAGGAAATTTTGGGCGATATGCACAACCTGTTCGGCGACACCGACTCGGTGAACATCTACCAGAACGCCGATGGCAGCGTGTACCACGCCGGTATCGAGACCCACGACACTATCGAGGACATGCTGCGCTATGTGCACTTGTCGCCCGAAGAGTTGATGACTCACTACCGCGATAAGGTGGCCAGCGCCAAGATCAGCCCGCGCGAGCGCACCCAGTTCCTTGATGCGTTGCGTCTGGGGCTGACCCGTTCGTCTTATCTGTCCTCATAAGCTCACAGTTGAATGCAAAAGGCCCCGCACGTCGGGGCCTTTTGCTGTGTGCAAACACGTATCAAACGCTGTCGGGGGGTTGCAGGCCGTAGCCCGGATGTAATCCGGGAAGGATTTTGGCGACAATACAGCGCCCCGGATTGCATCCACCCTACAACAGCGCGTTTTATGCCCCGAGCAGGCTTTGCCCGCAGACACGCAGCACTTGCGCGGTGGCCGCGCCCGAGCCTGGCTGGGCGAACCAGGCCACGGCTTCGGCGACGTCCTGCGGCAGGCCACCCTGGCCCATGGAGTTCATCCTCCGGCCGGCTTCGCGGATGGTCAGCGGGATGGCGGCGGTCATCTGGGTTTCGATAAAGCCCGGTGCCACGGCGTTGATGCTGATGCCGCGCTTGGCCAGTGTCGGTGCCCAGGCCTGGGCCAGACCGATCACCCCGGCCTTGCTCACCGCGTAGTTGGTTTGGCCCAGATTGCCGGCGATGCCGCTGATCGAGGCGATCAGCACCACGCGGCCGTTGTCGTGCAGCTTGCCGGCGTCCAGCAGGGCCTGGGTCAGCACTTGCGGGGCACTGAGGTTGACGTTGATCACCGAGTTCCAGAACGCATCGCTCATCTTCGCCAGGGTCTTGTCGCGGGTGATGCCGGCGTTGTGCACAACGATATCGATGCCGTCCGGCAGGGCATCGACCAGCTGCGCGGCGGCGTCCTCGGCGCAGATGTCCAGGGCCAGACCTCGTCCGCCCAGGCGTGCGGCCAGGGCATCCAGGGCATCCTTGGCCGGTGGTACGTCCAGCAGTACCACCTCGGCGCCGTCTCGGGCCAGGGTTTCCGCGATGGCCGCACCGATGCCGCGCGAAGCGCCGGTGACCAGCGCCTTCTTGCCGGCCAGTGGGCGAGTCCAATCCTTGACCTGTTCGCCACAGGCGTTCAGGCGCAGCACCTGGCCGGAGACATACGCGCTTTTCGGCGAGAGGAAGAAGCGCAGCGCGCCTTCCAGCTGCGCTTCGCCGCCTTTGCCGACGTAGATCAGCTGCACGTTGCCGCCACGGCGGATTTCCTTGCCCAGCGAGCGGGTAAAACCTTCCAGTGAGCGTTGCACGCTGGCGGCAATCGGGTCTTTCAGCGATTCCGGGGCGCGGCCGAGGATCACCACGCGGGGGCATTTGCCCAGGCCTTTAAAGGTCGGCTGGAAGAAGTCGCGTAGCTCGATCAACTGCTCGAAACGGGTCAGATGGCTGGCATCAAACACCAGTGCTTTGAGTTTCGGGCCGTGTTCGGCGGTCCAGCGCGGCAGCTCGAACTGGCCTTCGCGCGTGGCGTAAAGGGCGTCGGTCAGCTTGTGGGCGAAGGGCAGTACGGCGCTGGCCAGGCTGCCTTCACCGCCCAGCAGGAGGGCGCCGTCTACCGGGCGGCTGCGTCCGGCCATCCAGCGCTCCAGCAGCAGCGGCGCGGGCAGGCCGAGTGCGCTGACCAGACGGCGCCCGGACGTGGAGTTGGCAAAGGCGAGATAACGGTCGGACATGGAGCGGCTCCTGCGCATGGATCAAAAGTGCGCCCACTCTACGCAGGCCGCAGAAATGCGCAATTGACCGCATCCGCCTGCTGCACTGGCAAGGCGGCCAATGCCACACTGCGGTAACCAGCTAGCCTGTGCACCACTTAGTAGAACCGGTTCTTAGACCCTTCCCTGTTCAGGAGTCATTCATGACCCAGCCGCGCCGCGTCGCCATTGTTGGTGGCAACCGTATTCCGTTCGCCCGCTCCAACACCGTGTATGCCACCGCGAGCAACCAGGAGATGCTGACCAGTGCACTGGATGGTCTGGTCGAGCGCTTCAACCTGCACGGCGAACGCCTCGGCGAGGTGGTGGCTGGTGCGGTGCTCAAGCATTCGCGCGACTTCAACCTGACCCGTGAATGCGTGCTCGGCTCGCGCCTGGCCCCGGAAACTCCGGCCTATGATCTGCAGCAGGCCTGCGGCACCGGCCTGGAAGCGGCACTGCTGGTGGCCAACAAGATCGCCCTCGGGCAGATCGAGTGCGGTATTGCCGGCGGCGTCGACACCACCTCGGACGCGCCAATCGGGGTCAACGAAGGGCTGCGCAAGATCCTTCTGCAAGCCAACCGCGGCAAGACTACCGGTGAGAAGATCAAGAGCCTGCTGCAGATTCGCCCACGCCACCTGGCTCCGGCCATTCCGCGTAACGGCGAGCCGCGTACGGGGCTGTCGATGGGCGAGCATTGCGAGCTGATGGCGCAGACCTGGGCCATCCCGCGTGACGAGCAGGACCAATTGGCCGTGGCCAGTCACCAGAAACTCGCCGCCGCTTACGCCGAAGGCTGGCACGACGACCTGCTCACTCCATTCCGTGGCCTGACCCGCGACCAGAACCTGCGCGCGGACATCAGCCTGGAAAAGCTCGCCACCCTCAAACCCTGCTTCGAGCGCAGCCCGCGCGGCACCCTGACTGCCGCCAACTCGACGCCGCTGACCGATGGCGCGTCCCTGGTGCTGCTGGCCAGTGAAGAATGGGCCAAGGCCCGTGGACTGCCGATTCTGGCCTACTGGAAGGACGGTGAAGCCGCCGCGGTGGACTTTGTCGGCATGGGCAAGGAAGGCCTGCTGATGGCTCCGGCCTACGCCGTGCCGCGCCTGCTGGCGCGCAACAAGCTGAGCCTGCAGGACTTCGATTACTACGAAATCCACGAAGCCTTCGCCGCCCAGGTGCTCTGCACCCTCAAGGCCTGGGAAGACGCCGACTACTGCAAGAGCCGCCTGGGCCTGGCTGCGCCGCTGGGTGCCATCGACCGCAGCAAGATGAACGTCAAGGGCGGTTCCCTGGCGGCTGGTCACCCCTTTGCTGCGACCGGCGGGCGCATCGTCGCGAACCTAGCCAAGCTGCTCTCGGTGGCGCAGGAAGGCCGTGGGTTGATCTCGATTTGCGCCGCTGGCGGTCAAGGTGTGACTGCAATCCTGGAAAAGTAATCAAACAGCGGTATCCGCACGCGGTGCGGGTGCTGATGTATGCAACTCCGTGATTTGGAGCGGCCCACGCAGTGGTGCCGCTCTTTTTTTATCTCAGCATTCGAGCAAGTAGGTTGGTGTTGAGCGCAGCGAAGCCCAACAGACCGCTGCATATCTCGTTGGGCTTCGTCGCGTTGCTCCTCAACCCAACCTACGCAGCTATTGCGCCTGGGTATCGGCTTCGCCCTTCAGCAGCGCCGCCTTGCGCGCCAGGCCCCAGCGGTAACCACTGAGGCTGCCGTTGCTGGCAATCACCCGGTGGCAGGGCACCAACAGGCCCAGCGGGTTGCTGGCGCAGGCGCGGGCCACGGCGCGCGGGTGGCTGCCCAGTTGCTCGGCCAGTTCGGCGTAGTTGCTTGTCTGTCCCAGTGGAATCTGTTGCAGGGCGCGCCACACCTGCTGCTGAAACGCCGTGCCGCGAATATCCAGCGGTAACTGGGCGGCACGTTGCGGTTCACGGATTTGCGCCAGAACTTGGTGCAACTCCGCGCCCAGGCCGGTGTTATCCAGCTGCAACTCGGCGGCGGCAAAGCGTTGCTGCAATTCATTCAGCAGCAGCGCCGGGTCGTCAGCAAACAGCAGTGCGCAAATGCCTTTGCCACTGCTGGCCAACAGCACGTGGCCGAGCGGGCAGGGCGCGATGCAGTAGCGCAGCTGTTCGCCCGCCCCCTGCTTGCGCCGTTGTGCCGGGCTGAGGGCGGCTGGCTGCTGATACAGCGCGCGGGTGCCAGAGTAACCGGCGTTCAGTGCGGCATCCAGCACGCTGCCTGCCGCTGGCAACTGTTGCTCCAGGCGCGCGCGGCGTTGCGTCTCGTGCCAGGCTTTCGGCGTCAGCCCGGTGCGGGCCTTGAAGGCGCGTGCCAGATGCGAGGCGGACAGGCCAATGCGCGCGGCAAGTTGGGCAAGGGGTAGTGGCTGCTCGCTGTTATTAAGTAACTCACAGGCAGCCACGATCAGCGCATCCAGTTGTTCGGCCGGGCTCTGCCCTTGCGGCGAGCAGCGTTTGCATGGGCGAAAGCCAGCAGCGGCTGCGGCGTCAGCGTCGACATGGAAACTCACGTTCTCGCGCTTGGGCCGCCGCGCCGGGCAACTGGGGCGGCAATAGATACCGGTGCTGCGCACGGCAAACACAAAGCGGCCATCCTGCGCGGCGTCACGGTCGCATACGGCTTGCCAGCAGCGGTCGGCATCGAGCATGGCGTGATCCTCAATAAACATGGGCTGATTGTCGGCTGTGGTTGGTGGTCTGCCAATCCACATCTGACTTTCAAACTGCTGACTAAGCTCAATAGCACCTGATTGTCCGCAAGGATGCCGCCATGTCGCGCCTCTGCTGCCTGTTGCTGTTATGCCTGCTGCCCTCCTTGGCAGTGGCGGCGCTGCCGCTGAACGAACAGCAGCGTGTCTGGCTCGCCGAACACGCGGTGATTCGGGTGGGTATTGAACGTAGCGGCTGGCCGCCGTTTGATGTGCTGGACAAGCAAGGTCAGCATCGCGGCCTCAGTGGCGACTACCTGGCGCTGCTCGGTCAGCGCCTGGGGCTGCGCTTTGAGCCGGTGCTGATGGACGACTGGGATAGCGCGCTGAAAGCCCTGCGCAGCGGCCAGGTCGACCTGCTGCCATCGGTAGCCAAGACCGCCGAACGTGAAGCCTTTATGGCCTTCAGCGATCCTTATCTGACCAGCAGCAGCCTGATCTTTACCCGCGGCGAACTGGCGGTGCAGCGTCTGCGTGACCTGGCCGGCAAACGGGTGGCCATCGAGCGCGGTTATGCGCTGCAGCAGGCCTTGCGCGAGCAGGTCAAGGGCGTGCAGTTGCTCGAAGTGGGCGACACCGAAGCGGCGCTGCGCGCGGTGTCTTCTGGCCGCGCCGATGCCTATGTCGGCGACATGATCGTGGCCAGCTACCTGATTCGCGAGTTGAACCTGACCAACCTCGAGCTGCGCGGCGAAACCGGCCTGTCCAGCAGTGAGTTTCGCTTTGCCGTGCGCCCGGACTGGCCGCAACTGGTGAACCTGCTGAATCTGGCCATGAGTGACCTGAGTGACACCGAGCAGGAGGCAATCAAGGAACGCTGGCTGCCACCGCTGACCATATTCAACTGGCGGCGCCTGCTGGCCGTGGGCTGGCCTTATCTGCTCGGCCTGCTGGCGCTGGTGATTTTCGTGCTGGTGTGGAATCGCCGCCTAGCGGTGCAGATTGCCGAGCGCCAGCGTGCCGAGGCCGAAGCCAGCCTTCAGCGCAGCACCTTGCTGGCGTTGATCAACGCGATTCCCGATCCAATCTGGTTCAAGGATGTCGACGGCCGTTATGTCGGCATCAACCAGGCCTGCGCCACGCTATTCGGCCGCCCCAGTGAGGCGGTGCAGGGCCAGCGTGACGAGGCGCTGCTTGATCCGGCCTGGGCTGCCTCGCGCGCCGAGCATGACCGTATCGCCAGAAGCCAGGCGCAGCCGTTTGAAAGCGAAGGCTATTCGCTCTACCCGGATGGCCGTCGGGTGATCTTCGATACATTGCGCACCACCTTCTATGACGAGCAGGGTCAGTTGCTGGGGTTGGTGGGTATCAGCCGCGACATCACCGCGCGCAAGCAGGCGGAACAGGCCATGGCCGAGGCCAAGGAGCTGGCCGAAGAGGCGGCGCGGCTGAAATCGGACTTTCTCGCCAATATGAGTCACGAAATCCGCACGCCGATGAACGCGATTATCGGCATGTCGCACCTGGCGCTGAAAACCGAGCTGAATCCGCGCCAGCGCGATTACCTGGGCAAGATTCAACAATCCGGCCAGCACCTGCTGGGGATCATCAATGACATCCTCGACTTCTCGAAGATCGAGGCCGGCAAGCTGACCATCGAACGCATCGACTTTGACTTGCAGCAGGTGCTGGAAAACCTCGCCAACCTGATCGGCGACAAGGTCGCTGCCAAGGGCCTGGAACTGGTGTTCAACCTCGATCCGCAGCTGCCGCAGCAACTGGTCGGCGATCCGCTGCGCCTCGGGCAGATCCTGATCAACTACGCCAACAATGCGGTGAAGTTCACCGAGCAGGGCGAGGTCGAGGTGATCCTGCGCGTCGAGCAGCGCGACGCCGAGCAGGTGCTGGTCTACCTTGGCGTGCGCGACACCGGTATCGGCCTGACGCCTGAGCAGATGGGTAGGCTGTTCGAGTCCTTCCAGCAGGCCGACAGCTCGACTACGCGCAAATACGGCGGCACCGGTCTGGGGCTGGCCATCTGCAAGAGCCTGGCCGAGGCCATGGGCGGCAGCGTCGGGGTCGAAAGTCAGCCGGGGCAGGGCAGCCTGTTCTGGTGCCGCGTGCCGCTGGGCATTGCTCGCCAGCAAACCCAGCGACTGCTGCCGCAGGCCGATCTGCGCGGGCGCAAGGTGCTGGTGGTGGATGACAACGACAGCGCGCGGCAGGTGCTGCACGACATGCTGGAAAGCATGAGCTTTCGCGTCGAGGCCGTGGCCTCGGGCATGGTCGCCTTGCAGCAGGTGCAACAGGCCAGCCTGCAACGTGAGCCGTTCGAGGTGCTGCTAGTCGATTGGCAGATGCCTGGCATGGATGGCATTGAAACCCTGCGCCGGGTGCGCGAACTCAATCTGCAACCGCCACCGCACCTGTTGATGGTCACTGCCCATTGTCGTGAGGAGGTGCTGCTGGGCGCGGAGAAAGTCGGTGTCGAGGATGTGCTGCTCAAGCCGCTCAATCCCTCGCTACTGTTCGACGCGCTGATCCGCAGCCTGGCTGGCGTGGAGCCGGAGCAGGGCTTTGCGCGCTTGCCGGTGGGTGAGCAGATTCCCAATTTCGGTTCATTGCGTGTGTTGCTGGTGGAAGACAACGAGCTGAACCGCGAAGTGGCCTGCGGTCTGCTGCAGGAAAGCGGCTTGCAGATCGATCAGGCTGAGCACGGCGGCATCGCCCTGGAGCTGCTGCGCAGCCATGCCGACGGTTATTACGCCCTGGTGCTGATGGACATGCAGATGCCGGTGCTGGACGGCATCGCTACCACCGAGGCGATTCGCCGCGAGCCGCGTTTTGCCGCGCTGCCGATTATCGCCATGACGGCCAACGCCATGCCGGCCGACCGTGAGCGCTGTCTGGCCGCCGGTATGAACGATCACCTGGGCAAGCCGATTGAGCCGAACGAGCTGTGGCATACCCTGGCGCGCTGGATGCCGACCCAGGCCGAGTCGCTGGCTGAGTCGCCCCGCGTAGCCGAAACGGCCATGGATTGGCAGTTGCCGGGGGTGGATGTCGACAGCGGCCTGCGCCGGGTGCTCGGCAAGCCCGAGCTGTATCAGCGCCTGCTCGGCAAGTTCGCTGCCAGCCAGGCGGATTTTCCCGCGCAGCTGCGCGCCGCACTGGCGGCCAATCAGCAGGAAAGTGCCGAGCGCCTGGCCCACAGCCTCAAGGGCCTGGCCGGCAACCTCGGCGCGACGGACCTGGCGGCTCAGGCGGCGACCCTGGAAAGCGCGATCAAGGATGCCCGTCACGATGAGCTGGACGGCCTGCTGGCCGAGTTGCAGCAGAGCCTGGAAGCCCTGGTGGCGGCGATCAACGGGCAATTGCCTGCCGAGCCGCCGCACGAATTGCTGGCGGTGGATAGCGAACAGCTGCTGCAACTGTGCCGGCAGCTGCAGCGACTGTTCGTCGAGGACGATCCGCGCGCCGGAAAACTCTTCGATGAGCAGGCCGAACTGCTGCGCAGCGCCTTTAATAGTGAATACGCGGCGCTGGCTGCAGCGGTGCGCGGGTTTGACTTCGAGCTGGCGCTGGCGCTGCTGCAAGCAGCCGCCGGGCAACGGCACCTGAGACTATGAGTGGGGAGTGGTGATGGACAACATACTCGACCGGCCGGATCAGCCCTTGGTGCTGGTGGTGGACGATACCCCGGAAAACCTTGAGCTGATGAGCGGACTGCTGCTTGGCAGCTACCGGGTCAAGGTCGCCAGCAGTGGCGTCAAGGCGCTGCGCATTGCCGCCGGCAGCCAGCAGCCGGATCTGATCCTGCTCGACATCATGATGCCGGAGATGGACGGTTACGAGGTTTGCCGCCTGCTCAAGCTAAACCCGGCCACGGCGGATATTCCGGTGGTGTTTCTCACCGCCAAGACCGAGGTGGCTGACGAGCAGCACGGCTTTGACCTCGGCGCGGTGGACTACATCACCAAACCGATCAGCCCGCCCTTGGTGCTCGCCCGCGTACACGCGCATTTGCAGCTCAAGGCCAGCGCGGATTTCCTGCGTGACAAGAGTGAATACCTGGAGCTGGAAGTGCGCCGCCGCACCCGCGATATGCAGCGCCTGCAGGAGGTCACCATCGAGGCCATGGCCAGCCTTGCGGCCATGCGCGACAACCCTTGCGGCAAGCACCTGGCGCGCATCGAGCCCTATATGACCACCCTGGCTACAGCGCTGGCCCATCAGCAGCCGGCGCTGGTCGATGAGTTGAACCGCGAACGCATCACTCAACTGGGCAAGTCGGCACTGCTGCATGGCATTGGCAAACTGGTGCTGCCGGATCGCATCCTGCTCAACCCGATCCAGCAGCTGCAGGGCGATGATCTGCAATTGCTGCATCGGCATACCGAAGCCGGGCGTGATGCCTTGCTTGCCGCCGAGGCCAAGCTGGGCAACGTCACCGATTTTCTCCGCGATGCCCGCGATATCGTCTATAGCCAGCATGAGTGCTGGGACGGCAGCGGTTATCCGCAGGGCCTGCTGGGCGAGCAGATTCCACTGACGGCCAGGTTGATGGCGGTGGTCGGTGCCTATGAGGAACTGACCAGCCACCACCTGTATCGGCCGTCGTGCAGCCACGCCGAAGCGCTCAAGCAGATCAGCGCGGCCAGTGGTACGCGCTTCGATCCCTCGGTGGTGCTGGCCTTTATCGAAGCCGCCGATGACTTCGCCAACATTGCTCAGCGCCTGGCCGACGATGCGGCGGCGATTCATGCCGAGCTGCAGCGCCTGGATGAGTCATTGGGCGAAAGCATCGAGCTGACCCTGCCTGCTGGCTGATCACTGCCAGTCGAGGCTCAGCTCGGCTTGCCAGGCAAAGCGCTCGAAGTGACTGGTCACCACCTTCTTCAGGCTTTCCAGGCCTTCGCTGCTGGCGCTTTGCACGCTCAGGCGCAGGCCGTCGGCCTCTGCCTGCAGCAAGGCCAGGCCGCTGTCGAACTCGATACGCCCCTGCTGCTCATCGAAACTCACCGGAATCTTGTGGGCGAAGTGCTTGCACAGCCGGCTGATATAGCGGGCCGGTGTATCCGTGACGACATAGGCGCTGGCGTTCAGTTGCATGGGGTTCTCCTGATCAAGTGGCGGCTTAATAGCCGACGGTAAAACGCTGGCGCAGGTGTTGCGGGCGCTCCAGCTCATCGATGATGGCCACCGCGAGGTCAGCCACCGAGATCTGCGCAGGGGCGTCGCCATTCATCAGCAACTGCTCGCCGCCGATGCGGAACTGTCCGCTGCGCGCGCCCGGCTGCAACAGTGCGGGTGGTGAGGTAAAGCTCCAGGCCAGCGCGGTTTCAGTTTTCAGCAGGTTGAGGGTCTGCCGCGCACCTTCGGCGCCTTCCCTGTATTCGGCGGGGAAGTCCGGGGTGTCGATCAGTTGCAGGTTGGGGGCGACATACAGGCTGCCCGCGCCGCCGACCACCAGCAGGCGCTGTACGCCGGCTTGTTTAGTGGCGGCGATGATCGCCTGGCTGCCCTGGATAAAACGCTGGCGAATTTCTGCAGTGCCCCAGCCTGGGTTGAATGCATGGATTACCGCGTCATGGCCCTTGAGCTGCGCGGCCAATGCGTCGGCGTTGTAGGCATCGCCAGCCATGGCGGTAAGCGCCGGGTGCTGCGGCAGTTTCGCGGGATCACGGACGATGCCGCTAACCTGGTGGCCACGGTCCAGGGCTTCTTGCAGAACAGCTGCGCCAACAAAGCCGCTGGCGCCGATCAGGGCGAGTTTCATGGGGTGTCTCCAGTTGGAATTAAGTGGAGTAGATAATCGCAGTTGGGTAAAGGGCAGAAAAATAGGCTAAAAAGGCTTTAACTATTAAGCAGGGCTTACGAATGGAGCAGTTAAAGCGCATGGCCGTGTTCGCCACCGTGGTCGACCGTGGCTCCATGGTGGCGGCGGCCGAGGTGTTGGGGATGACGGCGTCAGCGGTCAGTCAGCAGATTCGTAAACTGGAAGACAGCACTCAGGTCAGCCTGCTGCATCGCACCACGCGCAAGCTGACCCTGACCGAGGCAGGCGCGACCTTTTATCAGAGCTGCGCCCAGGTGCTGGCGCTGGCGCAGCAGGCTGAACAGCGTCTGGCCGAGTTGCGTGATGCGCCGGTAGGCGAACTGCGCATTGCCGCGCCGGTGGGGTTTTCCGGGAGGCGGCTTAGCGCGGCACTGGCGCCGCTGTTACAGGCGCACAGCGGCCTGAGCCTCAAGCTGTTTTTTCATGATGAGCAAATCGATCTGATTGAACAGCGTATCGATCTGGCCATCCGCGTCGGCAATCTGGAGGATTCCAGCCTGGTGGCGCGGCATATCGGCGATTCGCGCATGCTGCTCTGCGCCGCACCGGCCTATTTGCTGCGCAAGCCGCCGATCAATCATCCGCAAGACTTGATCGGTCTGGACTGGCTGATCCTACATGGCGATAACGCGTTCAATCTGCTGGAACTGCATGGGCCGGATGCCCAGGTCGAGAAGCTGCGGGTGGAGAGCCGGGTGGGCTGCAACAACATCCTCGCCGTGCGGCATTTCACCTTGGCGGGTATGGGCGTGTCGCTGCAGCCTGAGCAGGAAGTGCGCGAGGAGTTGGCCAATGGCAGCCTGCGCGAGCTGCTGCCGCACTGGCATATGCCGCCATTCGGTATCTATCTGGTGACGCCGCGCCGCGATGCGCAACCGGCCAAGGTGCGCTATGCCATCGAGGCGCTACGCCAGCACCTGCTGGCGCCCTGACTGCTATTGCCAGTCGAGGCTGAGCTCGGCTTGCCAGGCAAAGCGCTCGAAGTGTGCGGCGATCAGATGCTTGAGCTTGTCCAGGTCTTGCGGGTTGTTGCTCAGCGCGGTGATATGCAGGCCGGCTCGGTCGGCATGCAAGTGCGAGAGACCGAACGTGAACTCGATGCGCCCGTGGTGCTCATCGAAACTCACCGGTAGCTTGTGGGCGAA
Source organism: Pseudomonas sp. 8BK (assembly GCF_902506475.1). NCBI lineage: Bacteria > Pseudomonadati > Pseudomonadota > Gammaproteobacteria > Pseudomonadales > Pseudomonadaceae > Pseudomonas > Pseudomonas sp. 8BK. The sequence continues at coordinate 338,746 of NZ_LR733252.1, forward strand.
CTGCGTACACAGGCGGCTGATATAGCGCGCTGGCGTAGCGGTGGCCACATAGCTGGAGGCAATGTACGGCGCGCTGATGCCGTTGCAGCGCCCGGGGTGGGCATGGCGCTGGGCTGCTAGGTTGTCCAGTGCGTCGCGCGGGTAGAGGGCAGGGGCCAGGGTCATGCTGCTGGTGCCAGATTGGGCGCGTTTCATGGTTATTTCCCCAATCACTGCTGGCTCAGGCAAAGCGCCTTCGCGGGGTAAAGTTCAGGTCCAGTGCGTTAAGGGATGAGCGACTGGCAATTATGTTGCCTATGGGACAGTGCTTAATCCCTTTTGGTTGCATCGGGCGCTTGCTTGTAACGCCAGGTTTGCTTGGTTTTCTTGTGCATAAAGTGCTGCCAGGCTGCGTGATTGAGCGGTTTGCGGCATATCCGGCCGGATCGCGTAATACCCAGCAATCTGGGGCTTGCTGACAGGAGGGTGGGCGCTGCGTAAAGATTGCCGTATAACGGGCGGCAGATACGACTTGGGCAACACAGGACCCCTGATTAAAGCTGATGAAGACGCCAAAACGTATTGAGCCGCTGGTTGAGGCCGGGCTGGTCGATGAAGTGGTACGGCCGCTGATGAGTGGCAAAGAAGCTGCTGTCTATGTGGTGCGCTGTGGTGATGAGTTGCGCGTCGCCAAGGTCTACAAAGAGGCCAACAAACGCAGCTTCCGTCAGGCTGCCGAGTACCAGGAAGGCCGCAAGGTACGTAATAGCCGTGATGCCCGGGCCATGGCCAAAGGCTCGAAGTACGGTCGAAAGGGCCAGGAAGACGCCTGGCAGAATGCTGAAGTGGCGGCTTTGTTCCGTCTGGCTAACGCCGGAGTGCGGGTGCCCAAGCCGTATGACTTCCTTGAGGGCGTGTTGCTGATGGAGCTGGTCGATGACGGCGAGGGCGATGCCGCTCCGCGCCTCAATGATGTCGACCTGCATCCGGACGATGCCCGCGAATTCCACGCCTTTATGATTCGTGAAGTGGTGAAAATGCTCTGCGCCGGCCTGGTGCACGGCGACCTGTCGGAATTCAACGTGCTGCTTGATCCGGGCGGCCCGGTAATTATCGACCTGCCGCAGGCGGTGGACGCCGCTGGCAACAACCATGCGTTCAAGATGCTTGAGCGTGATGTGCGTAACATGGCCGAATACTTTGGTCAGTTTGCCCCGGAATTGAAGTTCACCAAGTACGCCAAGGAGATGTGGGCGCTGTATGAGGCCGGTGAGCTGACCCCGGAGAGCCCGCTGACCGGTGAATTCGATGATCCGGAAGAGGAAGCCGATATCGACGCAGTGATGCGCGAAATCAAGGCCGCGCTGGCCGACGAAGCACGTCGCCAGGCGCTGTTGAATGCCGAAGACGAACCCAAGGGCGAAGAGCCTCCACCACCTTGGGCACAATAGGCACCGCGTGCTGCTGATAAAAATGCCGCTCACCTGATCAGGTGAGCGGCATTTTTTATGCCCGTTGCCCGTGACTACCAGTGTTCAGTCTGCAGGGGGGATCGGGGCGCGTAGCCGACGCTTTTTTCATCCACTATCCGGATGCGCAGTGGTGGATGAGTGAAGTGACATCCACGCTGCGGGTCGTGCTTAGGGCTACAGCCGCGCAGCCTTGAAGGTGTCGCAGCGGCCGACATCCCCCCCGTCAAAACCGGTCTTGAACCAGCGCACGCGCTGCTCCGAGGTGCCGTGGGTGAAGGAGTCCGGCACTACCTGGCCGCGTGCCTGTTTCTGAAGGCGGTCATCGCCGATGGCATTGGCGGCGTTCAGCGCCTCTTCAATGTCACCAGGCTCCAGCCAGTCATGCCGGCGCTGGCCATGGAAGGCCCACACGCCCGCCAGACAGTCAGCCTGCAGTTCCTGGCGTACCAGTAGCCCGGTTGCACCTTCCACCCGCTCGCCGCGCTGGCGGGCGGCGTTGACCTTGGCCGAGACGCCGAGCAGGGTCTGTACGTGGTGGCCGACTTCATGGGCAATCACATAGGCCTGGGCAAAGTCGCCGGCGGCGCCAAAGCGCTGTTCCAGCTCGCGGAAGAAGGCCAGGTCGATATACACCCGCTGATCGCCAGGGCAATAGAAGGGCCCGACCGCCGAGTTGGCAAAGCCGCAGGCAGAATTCACCCCGCCGCGAAACAGTACCAGGGTCGGGTCGCGGTACTGGCGGTTGGCGCCCTGGAAGATTTCCCGCCAGGTGTCCTCGGTATCGCCGAGCACCGCGCGGACGAACTCCGACTGCTCGTCATTGGTCGCAGGCGTGGAGCTCTGCGGCGCGCTGACCGAGCCGCCCTGCAGGGCTTGCCCGGCCAGTTGGCCGAGAATCTGCATCGGGTCCTGGCCGCTGAGCAGGCCGATGATCACCACGATGGCCACTCCACCGAGGGTCAACCCTTTGCCGCCGCCCATGCGGGGGCTGCTGCCGCGTGCGTCCACTACGTTGTCACTGCGTCTTCCGCGTTTCCAGCGCATCGTCCTGCCCCTTTGTCTGTTTCAGCCATGCAACGTCGTTGTCTATCCTGCACTCAGGCGAGTTCGTGCGGTTCTACCCATAACTCGGCGCGTGCCACCAACTGCACGCTGCCACCCACGCTGATCCGGTCGTCGCTACCAACGCAGACATCCAGCCTGCTGGGACGGCCGAGGAAACGTCCCTGATTGAGGCTGAAGTGTTCGGCACGCCGGTGCAGGCCGTGTTCCACCAAGAAGGCCGCGACCGGGCCAGCGGCGCTGCCGGTTGCGATGTCTTCGATAACCCCCGAAGGATCCCAGGTGCGCCCTTCGCGGTTATCCATGTCGAGCAGGAAAACGAAGGCGGCAGCATGGGACACCAGCTCGGCATCCAGCATGCGCTGCTGCCGGGCCAGGGCCAAGCCCTGGGCGCTGACTGGCAGAATCAGGTAGGGCAGGCCGGTGCTGATTACCCTGGCTGGGTAGCGGTGATCCAGGTGGGCGCTGTTCAAGCTAAAGGCTTCGGCGATCACCTGCGCTTGCGCGGGGCTGAGCTGCGCTCCAAATTCGGCTGCGCCCTGGTCCATCTGCGCATAGAAACCGCGTTCCTGGCGACGGGTAAGCAAGCGCACGTTCTTGGCCGCCAGCTCTAGAGTCCATTCGGCGTGTGTGTCTTCGCTCTGCAAATGGTGCAGCAGGGCAGCGGCGCCGAGGATCGGATGGCCGGCGAAGGGCAGTTCTTCTTCCATGGTGAAGATTCGCGCGCCCTGAGTCTGCGGGTCTTTGCCGGGTAGCAGAAAGATTGATTCGAACTGGCGCAGCTCGCGGGTCAGCGCCTGCATGACGGCCGGATCCAGCTGGCGCGCATCGGGGAATACTGCTACGCCGTTACCGGCCAGCGGTCGTTCGGCGAAGACATCGAGCTGCCAATAAACCACGGGTGACATAAGGGCTCCTTGCTATCAATGGGCCGGGTATTCGCTGATCACCCGCTCTGCGCCCTGCTTATCCAGGCCGATGACCTGATAAGCGTCGCGTACATTGCCGTATTCCATACCCGGTGAGCCGGCCGGCATGCCGGGTACGGACGCGCCGAGCAGGTCGGGCTGCTGGCGCAGTTTGAGGATGTCGGCGGCCGGTACATGGCCTTCGACAAACTGGCCGTTGATTACCCCTGTATGACAGGAGGACAGGCGCGGCGGCACGCCCAGGCGTTGTTTGAGCGCACTCATATCGGTTTCGACATGGTCGACCACGTTAAAACCGTTGTCCTGCAGGTGGCTGATCCAGGCCTTGCAGCAGCCGCAGTTGGCATCGCGGTGTACGTCAATGGTCAAGGCATCGGCGGCGAAACTCAGGTTGCTGAGCAGCAGCCCGGCAACAACAAACAACTGACGCATGGGGTGACTCCTGGCAGGTGAAAGGCTGAGCATAGCGCCGCGCGGCCGTGGCTAACCACCGGCGATTTCCGAATCGGACGGGCGCAGCTTATGCTGCGAGCTCGATTTCTGGGGGAGGGGGTGTCCATGTTGTTTGCACGCATAGTGCTGGTGATTCAACTGTTGGCATTGGCAGGGTTGGGGCTGGCCTATTTTGTGCGTCCCCATGAAATGGCCAATCTCAGCGGCATGCTGCTGATGTCGCCAGCGGCGGCCACCGACATGCGGGCGTTCTATGGCGGCCTGCAACTGGGCCTGGCGGCGTTTATCGGCCTGTCGCTGAGCCGGCTGGACTTGACCCGAGCGGCGCTGACCCTGCTGGTGCTGCTCTACAGCGCCCTGGCCTTGGCACGGATTGGCGGATTGTGGCTCGATGGCGGCGCGCAACAGACCTTCAATCTCTACGCGCTGCTGTTGGAAGTGGTATCGGCGGGGCTGTGTTTCTGGGCGCTGCGCGGGCTGCAGCGGCTTTAAGCTTAACGGCGCTCCAGCAGCACACCCGACTCCATATGGTGGGTGTAGGGAAACTGGTCGAACAGCGCGCAGCGCGTCACCTGGTGGGTGTCGTTGAGCTGGGCGATGTTGGCGGCCAGGGTCTCCGGGTTGCAGGAGATGTACAGGATGCGCTCGAAGCGGCGGGTCAGCTCGCAGGTGTCCGGGTCCATGCCGGCACGCGGCGGGTCGACGAATACGCAGCCGAAGTCGTAACTCTTCAGGTCGATATCGGCCAGGCGGCGGAACGGCCGCACTTCATTCAGCGCTTCGGTCAGTTCCTCGGCGGACAGGCGCACCAAACTGACGTTATCCACGCCGTTGTCGGCCAGGTTGGCCAAGGCGGCATTCACCGAGGACTTGCTGATCTCGGTGGCCAGCACCTTGCGTACGCGGGTGGCCAGCGGCAGGGTGAAGTTGCCGTTGCCGCAGTACAGCTCGAGTAGATCGTCCGAGCGTTCGCCGAGCGCGTCATAGGCCCAGGTGAGCATCTTCTGGTTCACTTCGCCGTTGGGCTGGGTAAACGCGCCCTCCGGTTGGCGATAGCTGAAAGTGCGTCCGGCGACCTGCAGTTTTTCCTCGACATAGTCCTTGCCGATGACGATGCGCTTGCCCTTGGAGCGGCCGATGATGCTGACCTGCAGGTCGGTGGCGAGCTTTTCAGCTTCTGCTTGCCAAGCGGCATCCAGTGGGCGGTGGTAGCACAGGGTAATCAGGCCATCGCCGGCCAGGGTGGTGAGAAACTCGACCTGGAACAACTTGAAACTCAGGGCGCTACTGGCCTGCCAGGCGGCTTTCAGGCGTGGCATCAGGGCGTTGATCTGCGCGCTGGCGATGGGGAAGTCTTCGAAGAAAATCGGCGTGAACTTGTCGCCGGCCTCGAACATGGCGTAGTGGCGGTCTTCGCCTTCACGCCACAGACGGAATTCGGCGCGCAGGCGGTAATGCTCGCGCGGCGATTCGAACACCTCAGGGGCAGGGGCGTTGAACGGCGCCAGCAGCTCGATCAGGCGCTGCTGCTTGTCCGCAAGCTGGGCGGCATAGTTGGCGGGATCGAACTGGGAACGGCTCATGGTTTACTCGAAATCTTTACAGTTAATGGGTAGGAGCGGGCCTCGCCCGCTCCTACGATGACGTGCTGCGCGATTAAGCGAAGTACGCCAGTTTGATCGCAAACAGCACCGTGAGCACCACCAGCGCCGGGTTGAGGTCGCGCCAGCGGCCGGCGAGCAGCTTGATCAGGGTCCAGGCGATAAAGCCGAAGGCGATGCCGTTGGCAATCGAGAAGGTCAGCGGCATGGCCAAGGCAGCGACCACCACGGGTGCGGCGACGGTGAGGTCGTCCCAGTCGATCTGCGCCAGGCTGCTCATCATCAGTACGGCAACAAACATCAGCGCCGGTGCGGTGGCGAAAGCCGGTACGGCGCCAGCCAGCGGGGCGAAAAACAGCGCCAGAAGGAACAGGATGGCCACCACGCAGGCGGTCAGACCGGTACGCCCGCCGGCACTGATGCCTGCTGCGGACTCGATATAGCTGGTGGTGGTCGAGGTGCCCAGCGCCGCGCCGGCCATGGTCGCGGTGCTGTCGGCCAGCAGGGCGCGGCCGAGCTTGGGCATCTTGCCGTCCTTGTCCAGCAGGTTGGCCTTCTGCGCCACGCCGACCAGGGTGCCGGAGGTGTCGAACAGGTCAACAAAGAGGAAGGCGAATATCACGCTGAGCAGGCCGATATCCAGCGCGCCCATGATGTCCAGCTGCATCAGGGTCGGGGTCAGTGACGGTGGCATCGACACCACGCCATTGAGCTGCGACAGGCCGAACAGGATCGACAGGCCGGTGACCAGCAGGATGCCGATCATCACCGAGCCGGTGACGCGGCGGTAGGCCAGCGCGGCAATTACGAAGAAGCCCAGGCAGGCCAGCAGCGGGCCGCCCTTGCTCAGGTCACCGAGGCCGACCAGGGTGGCCGGATTGTCCACCACGATGCCGGCGTTTTTCAGTGCGATGATCGCCAGGAACAGGCCGATACCCGCCGCAATTCCCGAACGCAGGGCCAGCGGGATACTGTTGATGATCCACTCGCGGATCTTGAAGATCGACAGCAGAAAGAAGATCGCACCGGAGAGAAACACCGCACCAAGCGCGGTCTGCCAGGTGTAGCCCATGGTCAGCACCACGGTGTAGGTGAAGAAGGCGTTGAGGCCCATGCCGGGTGCCAGGGCAATCGGGTAGTTGGCCAGCAGGCCCATGATGGCCGAGCCAAGCGCCGCTGCCAGGCAGGTGGCAACGAATACCGCACCCTTGTCCATACCGGTTTCGGCCAGCATGTTGGGGTTGACGAAGAGGATGTAGGCCATGGTCAGGAAGGTGGTCAGCCCCGCCAGAATCTCGGTGCGCACCGTGGTGTTGTGGGCTTTGAGTTGGAACAGTCTTTCCAGCATGTGGCACTCCCCGTAACGGCTTTTTTGCCGTGTTTATGCAAACCGAAAGCAAAGCACATCCACGCGTGGGTGCATGTTTTTGCTGGCGATCTGGAAAAAGGCGCGCATCATATCAGCTCGTCCGGAAGGGGTGAATTTATGACCGCTCGGACAGTTTATGTACCTGATTTGCAAGGAGCGAAACGATGACTGCACGGGCCCTGATCAGCGTCGCCGATGGTGTCGAAGACCTCGAGTGCGTGACCCTGATTGACGTACTGCGGCGTGCCGAGGTTGAAGTGGTAGTCGCCAGCATCGAAAGCCGGCGGATGATCACCTGTGCCCGCGGCACGCGCCTGACCGCCGACACCATGCTGGTGGATGTGCTGGCCCAGCCCTTCGATCTGATCGTGCTGCCCGGCGGTATGGCAGGCGCACAACACCTCGCCGAGCACGAGCCACTGGCCGAGCGGGTGCGTGAGCAGGCCAAGGCCGGCAAGCTGTTTGCCGCCATTTGCGCGGCCCCCGCGCTGGCCCTGCAGCAATACGGCGTGCTCAGGCAGCGGCGCATGACCTGCTACCCGGCGTTCAGTGATCGCCTCAGCGGTTGCGTGTTTGTCGATCAGCCGGTGGTGGTCGATGGCAACTGCATCACCAGCCAGGGCCCTGGCACCGCCTTGGAGTTTGCCTTGACCCTGGTCGAGCAGCTGTGCGGCAAGGCCGTGCGCCAGCAGGTCGCCGAGGCCATGTTGGTCAGCTAGTTGCTGGCTCGCTCTGGGCCTTGCGGGTGCATATGGTCACGCTTGGCCAGTTCGGGGAACAGACGGATCCACAACCCGGTGACCAGAATGGCGCCCACACCGCCAATCAGCACCGCCGGCACCGTGCCGAACCAGGCGGCGCTGACCCCGGCGCGGAAATCCCCCAGCTGATTGGACGCACCGATAAACAGGCCGTTGACCGCACCGACACGGCCGCGCATCTCGTCCGGGGTTTGCAGTTGCACGAAGGCGCCACGGATCACCATGCTGATCATGTCCGCCGCGCCCAGAACCACCAGCGCTGCCAGGCTGAACCACAGCGAGGTGGACAGGCCGAAGCCGATGGTCGCCACGCCGAAGATCGCCACCGAGCTGAACATCACTGGGCCGACCCGTCGCTCGATGGGAAAGCGCGCCAGCCACAGTGACATCAGCAGCGCGCCGACCGCCGGCGCCGAACGCAGCAGGCCGAGGCCCCAGGGCCCGGTGAGCAGAATGTCCTTGGCAAACACCGGCAGCAGTGCGGTGGCGCCACTGAGCAGCACGGCCAGCATGTCCATCGACACCGCGCCGAACACGGCAGGGCGGCTGCGAATAAAGCGGAAACCGGCCAGCAGCGAATCCAGCGAGACTTTCTGTTTCAGCGGCAACTGACGTGCTGGCAGGCTGAGCATCAGGCTCAGGGCGCAGCCATACAGCAGCACGGCCGGGCCATAGACCCAGTGCGTGCCGAGCGCGTAGAGCAAGCCGCCCAACGCTGGCGCAACGATGGTGGCGGCCTGCATGGCCGAAGCCGATGCGGCTACGGCAGCGGGGAACAGCCCCGGCGGGACGATATTCGGCAGCAGGGCCTGTGTCGTAGGCATCTCGAACGCCCGGGCGGTGCCGAGCAGAAAGGCAATCACGAAGATCATTTCGCGGCTGATGCTGCCGGCGCTGCTGCCCAGTAGCAGGCCCAGGGCAATCAGCCCTTGTGCACCCTGGCAGAGTGCGGCCACCTTGCGCCGGTCGAAGCGATCGGCGACATGCCCGGTGAGCAGGATAAACAGGATCTTCGGCAGAAATTCGATCAGCCCGACCAGGCCGAGATCGAGCACGCTGCCGGTCAGTGCATACATCTGCCAGCCGATTGCCACGGTAATCATCTGGAAGCCGCTGGCGGTGAATACCCGGGCGAACCAGAAGGCCAGGAATGGGCGCTGGTGACGTAAAAGCTGAGACATGGCCGAACAACTCGCACGGCTGGCGGGAGGCGCAGCCTAGCATGCGTCCGTACGGACGGCATGCTGAAGCCCGCGTTAGAGACGCTGCAACAAACTTATCTGACTGAAAAGGCAGGTTTTTATTCTGTTGTGGCAATGACTTGAGTAGAATCTGACTTTCAGGTCAATAAATCTGTCGTCTACGCTGATTATGCTCCGTGCTTGTAAGCGGCGCGCCTGTCTCTCTTTTGTTTACGCAAATGGCCAGGCTGCTCTGGCCTCGAGGAACGGACATGTCCACTCCTGAGTTGTCCCGCCGCGCCTTTCTGCAAGGCAGCGTCATCGCCGGTATCGGCATCAGTTTCGCCCCGCTGGGCAGCAAGGCGTTTGCCGCCTTGTTCGAAGAGCGTGTAACCGCCATGCCGCAGCCCTGGTATGACGCCAGCGGTAAGGCCGTGGCGCGTATCGATGGGGTGTCCAAGGCCTGTGGGGCCAAGGTGTTTGCCCGTGATATCCGCGCCAAGGACATGCCCGGCTGGCCGCAGCAGCAAGGCCATGCGCTGCTGCTCAAGGCCACGCGCACCGAGCAGCTGTACCAGGGTTTCGATCTGTCGGTACTGCCGGCCGAGTTGCAGCCGCAACGTGTAGTGACCGCCAATGACCTGGTTAACGACGGCATCAGCTTTCCGGATGGCCACAACCTGGATCCGCTGCTGCCCGAAGGCCAGGTGCCGATGTTTATCGGCCATCCCGTGGCACTGCTGATCTGGCATGACTTCGAGCGCTATCGTCAGGCCAAGAACATCCTCAAGTTCAACGACAAGGTGATCCGCTACGGCGAGCAGGCGCCGGCGTTCCAGAGCGACCCCTACGGCAGCTTCCGCTTCGTGCGCGTCGGCGGCAGCACGCCGTTCGAGCCGGACACCTTCTCCAGCCTCAAGGACAGCATGCTGTTTCCGCTGATCCACAACCGCAAGCCGGCCTGGGGCGAGGGCAAGGTCAGTGGTGACCTGACTCAGCAGGGCCTGTACCACGCCGAACAGATGCTCAACCAGCTGCAAACCCCGCCGAGCGACTGGCTGGTGTTCGATGAGCGCTTCACCACCCAGTCCATCGAGCCGGCCGCGCTGGAAGCCGACAACGGCAATGGCTGGTTCGACGTGGCCAGCGGCACCCTGCATTTTGTGGTCGCCACTCAGTGCCCGTTTGAAGTGGCCGAGCAGACCGCGCATATGCTCGCGCCCTCCCGGTTCGCTGTGAAAAAGCTCAGCATGCACCCCGGTTACACCGTCGGTTACGGCTCCAAGGACAACAACATCCACGTGTTCTACGCTGCCCTGGCCGCGATCTACGGCGACGGCGTGCCGGTGCGCCTGGCCAATGACCGCTACGAGCAGTTCCAGAGCGGCATCAAGCGTCACCCCTTCGACATGCATTACCAGTTGGCGGTGAACAAGCAGGATCACAGCTTCCAGATCTTTCGCGCGCATATGGATGTCGACGGCGGTGGTCGCGCCAACTACAGCTCCTCGGTGGCCGCAGTCGGCGCCACCGCAGCGCAATCGATCTACTACCTGCCGCGCAGCGACCTGGCGGCCACCGCCTATTACTCGCGCGGCGTGGAAGCCGGCTCGATGCGTGGTTACGGCACCCTGCAGACCATGGCCGCCACCGAGATGATGGTGGACGAAGTGGCCGAGCGGCTGAACCTCGATGCCATCGAGCTGCGCAAGAAGAACGTGTTCCAGTCCGGCATGAAGAACACCCAGGGCGCGATCCCGGCCGGTGCTCTGCGCCTCGATGAAATCCTCGACAAGGCCGCGCAGCACGAAATCTGGAAGAACCGCGTTGAGCGCAAGCAGCGCTTCGATGCCGAAGACCCGGACAACCTCTACGGCGTTGGCTTTGCCATCTGCCAGAAGGATTTCGGTACCGGCTCCGAAGCGCCGATGGCCAGCCTGGAGTTCAGCGCTGACGGCCGCGTCAGCCTGCGCCAGATCGCCATCGACATGGGCACCGGCATGGCCACCTCGCAGGCCCTGCTGGTCGCTGATTACCTCGGCCAGCCCGCCGATGAAATCAAGACTGGCGAAACCGAGTGGAGCGAACTGGCTCTGACCACCAGTGGCAACCCTTACATCATCAGCCAGGCCGAGCAGGACGCCGCGCTGCGCAACCCGCGCTGGGTCGGCAAGCTGGCCTCGCCGTCGTCGGCGACCAACTCCTCCTACTACACCGGGCACTCCACCCGTGAAGCCGCGCGCCTGCTGTTTATCCACGGCCTGTGGCCGGCGGCCCTGGCCATCTGGGGCCGGGGTGAGCATGGCGGGCTGGCCAACCCTTATGTGGTGCGCCGCGAGAACGCGCACTGGGTCGACGGCAAGCTGACCGCCGATGGCATGCCGCCGATTCCGTTCAAGCTGCTGGCGCACAAGGCCCACGAACTGGGTTTGGTCACCGGCATCAGCGTGCACGGCTTCAACCGCTGGAGCTGGGCTGAGGGCGAGTTCGAGATCAACGGCCAGCGCGAGCGAGTGCCGCTGGATGCCCTGGCGGTGAAATACGGCGACGGTGCAAGCGCTGCGCAGAAAGCGCAGATGAACCGCAAGGGTTTCCACCTGCTCGATCGCATCAGCATCAAGTACCCGGTGACTCAGCTGAACAACGCCATGGTTACCTACTACAGCCCGGTGGCCACCCTGGTCGAGGTCAAGGTCAACAAGGGCAACGGTGAGGCGCGGGTGATCAACCATCACTCCTGGCTCGAATGCGGCCGGGTGATCGTCGAAGAACTGGTGCTGGGTCAGCTCGAAGGCGGCATCGCCATGGGTATCGGCCATGCGCTGCTGGAAGAAATGCCGCTGTATGAAGGCGGTCCCGGCGACGGCACCTGGAACTTCAACCGCTATCAACTGCCGCGCGCCAAGGACTGCGCGGTGTGGTCGCAAAGCGCGGAGATTCTGCCGCCGCTATCACCCAGCGACCCGGCCAAGGGCATCGCCGAGGTGGTGATGATTCCGGTGGTCGGCGCCATCGTCAACGCCGTGGCCCACGCCACCGGCAAGCGCCTGCGCGACCTTCCCCTGACTCCGGCCCGCATCAAGGAGGCCCTCCATGGCTAAGCGCCTGCTCAGCATGATTATCAACAGCCAGGCGGTCGGCCCGATGGAAGTGGCCGACGACCTGATGATGATCGACTTTCTCCACGAATACCTGAACCTCACTGGCTCGCGCCTGGGCTGTGGTCAGGGCGTGTGTCACGCCTGTGTGGCGATCCTCGACAAGCCCGACGGCACCAGCGAGGAAATCCGCACCTGCATCACCGGCGCGCATTTCTTCGACGGCAAGCGCATCCGCACCATCGAGGGCCACGCCAAGCGTGATACCCGGGGCGAAGTCAGCCAGCTCAACCCGATTCAGCAGCAGTTCGTCGACCAGTTTGCCTTCCAGTGCAGCTACTGCACGCCGGGCTACGTCAACGCCGCCACCGTGCTGGTGGAAAAACTCCAGCGTCAGCCGGTCAAACGCAGCGAGCTGGAAGGCGAGATCGAAGACGCCCTGGGCAAGCACATCTGCCGCTGCACCGGCTACGTGCGCTACTACAACGCCGCGCGCGATGTGGTCGAGTCTCTTGGCCTGGTCAAGGAAGGTTAAGCATGAAGAACATTCTGATTGCTGCCGCCCTGTTGTTGCCGTTGGCCGCCCAGGCGGCGGATAAGCAACTGATTGAGCGCGGCAAGTACCTGGCGCGCGCCGCCGACTGCGTGGCCTGCCACAGCGTCGAAGGCGGTGCCGAATACGCCGGCGGCCTGCCGCTGGAATCGCCGTTCGGCACCATCTACGGCACCAACATCACCCCGGACAAGCAGTACGGCATCGGCGAGTACAGCGCCGATGACTTCTACCGCGCAGTGGCCGAAGGTGAACGGCGTGATGGCAGCAAGCTCTATCCGGCCATGCCCTACACCTCCTATCACCTGCTCAAGCGCGAAGACTCCGACGCCATCTACGCCTACCTGATGAGCCTGGAGCCGATCTCCAAACCCAGCCCGCAAACCAGCCTGAGCTTCCCGTTCAATGTGCGCTTCGGCCTGAGCTTCTGGAACATGCTCTACAAGAGCCGCGTGCAACTGCTGCCGGCTGAAGGCAAAAGCGAGACCTGGCAGCGCGGCCAGTACCTGGTCGAGGCCCTGGGCCACTGCGGTGAGTGCCACACGCCGCGCAATGCCCTCGGCGCGTTGCAGCAGGATCAGCGTCTGCAGGGCGGCGTGCTGCTCGGTTACGAGGCTCCGAGCCTGCTTGCCGAGGACCTGGCCGAGCGCGGCTGGAGCACCGACGACCTGGCGACCTTCCTCAAGCACGGCATCAGCGCCCAGGGTTCGATGTTCAACGAGATGTACCCGGTGCTGCACCACAGCACCCAGTATCTGCCGCTGGACGACCACAAGGCCATGGCCACCTACCTGCTTGGCGATCAGCCGCCGGCGCCGCGCAAGGTCAGCGCGATTGCCTTCGAGCAGCTCGATGACAGCGCCCAGCAGGGCCGCCAGCACTACCTCAACCTCTGCGCCGGATGCCATGGCGTGGCGGGCGAGGGCGTGCCGCATGTGGCTGTGGCGATGGATGGCAACACCACCCTGCGCCTGAACGATGCGCGCAATCTGTTGCGGGTGATCGATGACGGCATCAAGGAGCAGCAGTTCACCGGTTTCGAGCGCATGCAGCCGATGCCGGGCTTCAGCGACAAACTGGATGACGGGCAGCTGCGCGACCTGCTGCATTACCTGCGCCAGACCTGGGGCGGCCAGGCGGCCGAGCTAAGCCCGCAGCAGGTCAGCCAGTTGCGTAGCGAGAAAGGCCATTGAGGCCGGGTGAAGTCTGATGCAGCACCTTGATCTGCTGGTCGTCCGCCAGGCGCTGCAGTGGTCCGCCGCAGGACAGCGTGTATGGCTGTGCACGGTGCTGAGCACCTACGGCTCGGCGCCGCGCGCGCCGGGTTCGCTGCTGGCTGCCACGGCCGAGGGCGAATGGATCGGCTCGTTGTCCGGCGGTTGCGTCGAGGATGAGTTTCTTGAGCGTCTGGCCGCTGGCGCCTTTCCTCAACCTGTGCATCTGGTGCGTTATGGCGATGGCAGCGACCCGCGCTCGCAGATCAGCCTGCCCTGCGGCGGCGTGCTGGACGTGCTGGTGGAAAACCTGCCAGCCGACTGCGCGGTGCAGGCGCATCTGCGTGAGCTGGAAAGCGCCTTGGCAGGCCAGCGCCGGCTGATCCGCGAAGTGGCGATGCCCAGCGGCGAGCGCCGCCTGCTGGCCGATAACACGCAGGGACCACGGGTGGAGCGTCAGCCGAATCGGCTGCGTGTGCGCGTTGGCGCTGCCCAGCGCTTGTTGCTGGCGGGCTACTCCTCGGTGGCGCAGGTCTGCGCGCAGTTTGCTCAGGGCCTGGGCTTCGAGGTGGTGCTCTGTGATCCGCGCGAGGAGGTGCTGCAAGGCGTCGAGTTGCCAGGGGTGGAGATCCGCCGTGAGCTGCCGTCCGAGGTGATTCGCCGCGGCGGCTGCCATGCGGACACCGCCGTGGTAGCGCTGACCCATGATCCGCGTATCGATGACCTGGCGATGATCGAAGCGGTGCGCACCGAGGCTTTTTATATCGGTGTGATGGGCTCGCGACTGACCAGCGCCAAACGTTTCGAGCGCCTGCGCCGGATTGGCGGCCTGGATGATGCTGCGCTGGCGCGGATCATCGCGCCTATCGGGTTGAACCTGGGCAGCAAGACCCCGGCAGAAATTGCCCTCGCGGTACTCGCCGACATCCTGCGGGTCCGCAACGGCCTGGCGCGCGATGCGCTCTAGCATGCCGCGCGTCGTGGCCCTGTTGCTGGCGGCCGGGCGTGGCCGGCGCTTTGGCAGTGACAAGCGTCTGGCCCGTTTGCCGGACGGGCGCAGTTTGCTGGCGGCCAGTGCCGAGCGGGCGTTGCAGGTGTTCGCTGAAGTGCATGTGCTGCTACGTGACGAGGACGATGCGCAGGCGTTGGGGCTGCCAGCGGCGTGCCGGGTTATCCGTTGCCGCGAGGCTGATCAGGGCATGGGCCACAGCCTGGCTACTGGCGTAGGTGCGTTGCTTGGGCACGACGCCGAGGCTGTCGCGGTATTGCTCGGCGATATGCCCTGGGTCAGTGCCGACAGCCTGCAGCTGCTGTGCAGTCAGGCGGCGGCCGAGCGTATCGTCTACCCGCTGCACGATGGACAGCGCGGCCATCCGGTGCTGTTTGGCCGCAGCTTCTGGCCGCAGTTGCAGACCCTGCGCGGTGATCAAGGTGCGCGAGCCCTGCTGCAAGCCAATCCAGGTGCCTGCCAGGGGATCGTTGTAGATGACCCTGGCGTACTGCGCGATGTGGATCGACCAGAAGCGCTGCTATAGGGTGCAAGCCCTTGTGGCAGCAGGTCGCGCGACAATCGACCACAGCCGATTTTGCCTCGTCAGGCGCTACTCTTTGTGCATATCTTGACCCGCGTCAACACCTTCGGCGTGCGGTTGTGAGGGCGTTTTGCCCAGCTTTATGGCTGTCTACCCAGAACAATAATCCCCCGACTGATTGCTTGTGACTGGCATGCGCGCCCGTGGCCGTGCCCCGTATCACCTGACTGAGGAAACGCCATGTTTGGATTGGAGGCTCTCGACCTCGCCCGAATCCAGTTCGCTTTCACCATCTCCTTTCACATCATCTTTCCGGCCATCACCATCGGCCTGGCCAGTTATCTGGCGGTGCTCGAAGGGCTGTGGCTGAAGACCGGGGAGGAGGTGTACCGCGACCTGTACCACTTCTGGGCGAAGATCTTTGCGGTCAACTTCGGCATGGGTGTGGTCTCCGGCCTGGTCATGGCTTACCAGTTCGGTACCAACTGGAGCGCGTTCTCCGACTTTGCCGGGGCGGTCACCGGGCCGCTGCTGACCTATGAAGTGCTCACCGCGTTCTTCCTTGAGGCGGGCTTTCTTGGTGTCATGCTGTTCGGCTGGAACCGCGTCGGCCCAGGCCTGCACTTCTTCTCCACGGTGATGGTGGCGGTCGGCACGCTGATCTCGACCTTCTGGATTCTCGCCTCCAACAGCTGGATGCACACTCCGCAGGGCTTCGAGATCATCGACGGCCGGGTGATTCCGGTGGACTGGTTGGCCGTGGTGTTCAACCCCTCGTTTCCCTATCGCCTGCTGCACATGGCCACCGCGGCGTTCCTTGCCACCGCCTTCTTTGTCGGCGCGTCGGCGGCCTGGCACTTGCTGCGTGGCCGCGACAATCCGGCGATTCGCAAGATGCTCTCGATGGCCATGTGGATGGCGTTGATCGTGGCGCCGATCCAGGCGGTGATTGGCGACTTCCACGGCCTGAATACCCTCAAGTATCAGCCGGCGAAGATCGCCGCCATTGAAGGTCACTGGGAAAACCACGGTGATGAGCCAACCCCGCTGATCCTGTTCGGCTGGCCGGATATGGACGCCGAAGAAACCCGCTTCAAGATCGAAATTCCGGCGCTCGGCAGCCTGATCCTGACCCACAGCCTGGACAAGCAGGTGCCGGCGCTCAAGGAGTTCGCCAAGGAAGACCGGCCTAACTCGACCATCGTGTTCTGGACCTTCCGGATCATGGTTGGCATCGGCATGCTGATGATCCTTACCGGTCTCTGGGGCCTGTGGCTGCGTACGCGCGGCAGGTTGTTCGAGAGCCGGCCGTTCCTGCATCTGGCGGTGTGGATGGGCCCATCGGGGGTTATTGCCATTCTCGCCGGCTGGTACACCACCGAGGTCGGCCGGCAGCCATGGATCATCCAGGGGCTGATGCGCACCGCTGATGCCTCGTCCGGGCACAGTTTTGCGCAGATGAGCCTGACCCTGATTCTGTTTGTGGTGGTGTATTTCGCCCTGTTTGGCGCCGGCATCAGCTACATGATGCGCCTGGTGCGCAAGGGCCCGATCACCGACGAAGGCAAGGAAACCGCCGAGGGCGGCCCGGGTCAGAAACGCACGCCGTCGCGTCCGCTGTCCGCGCCCGAAGAGGGCCTGGAAGAAGGCGAAACCGATTCGTTGGCTGAGAGGAATTGAATATGGGCATTGATCTCTCGCTGATCTGGGCCGTGATCATCGCCTTCGGGGTGATGATGTATGTGGTCATGGACGGCTTCGACCTAGGCATTGGCATCCTCTTTCCCTTCGTCAAAAGCGAAGGTGAACGCGATGTGATGATGAACACCGTGGCACCGGTCTGGGACGGTAACGAAACCTGGCTGGTGCTCGGTGGCGCGGCGCTGTTCGGGGCTTTTCCGCTGGCCTACGCAGTGGTGCTCAGCGCGCTGTACCTGCCGCTGATCTTTATGCTGCTGGGGCTGATCTTCCGCGGTGTGGCCTTCGAGTTCCGCTTCAAGGCCAAGGCGGCCAAACGGCATATCTGGGACAAGGCATTTATCGGCGGCTCACTGACCGCAACCTTCTTTCAGGGCGTGGCGCTGGGCGCTTATATCGACGGCTTCAAGGTGGTCGACCGGGTCTATGCCGGCGGCGCGCTGGACTGGCTCACGCCGTTCTCGCTGTTCTGCGGCCTGGCGCTGATTGCCGCCTACGCCTTGCTCGGCTGCACCTGGCTGATCATGAAGACCGAAGGCCGCCTGCAACAGCAGATGCACGACCTGGCGCGGCCGCTGGTGTTCGTCCTGCTCGGCGTCACCGGTATCGTCAGCCTGTGGACGCCGTTGGCGCATGCCGAGATCGCCGAGCGCTGGTTCAGCCTGCCGAATATCTTCTGGTTTATGCCGGTGCCGCTGCTGGTGTTGCTGTGCACCTGGGCGTTGCTGCGCGCGGTGGCGCGTAACGCCAACTACTCGCCGTTTCTGCTGACCCTGACGTTGATCTTCCTCGGCTACAGCGGCTTGGGTATCAGCCTGTGGCCACATATCATTCCGCCGTCGATCAGCATCTGGGACGCCGCGGCGCCGCCGCAGAGCCAGGGCTTTATCTTGGTCGGGGCGCTGTTCATTATCCCCTTTATCCTGATGTACACCGCCTGGAGCTATTACGTGTTTCGCGGCAAGGTTACTGAAGAAGACGGCTATCACTGAGGCTCGGCTCCGGTCTGCTGCGCGTCGGCCCTGCTGCGTTAAAAGCCGGCTCGAAAGCCGCTTGCGGCTAACGCGCTTTAGCGCGGCCCGAAGGGCGAGTGAAACGAGTCATGCTCATGTACAAAAGCTCTCGCCTGCTTTGACCAGCCGAAGGCTGTTACTAACGTAGCGCCTTGCATGGCTCTAGCTCGCGAGACCTCGAATAGGTTCTGAGGTCGCAAGATGAACGACATCAATAAGAAAAAGCCGCTGTGGCAGCGGCTCGGCTGGCTGGTAGCGATCTGGGCCGGCAGCGTGCTGGCCCTGGGGGCGGTGTCCTATCTGCTGCGCCTGTTTATGCAAGCGGCGGGGATGGGCACGCCGTAATTGAAGGCCGCATGTGGTCGACTTGATTGAGCGGGGTTGGCCGCGGAGCCACGCCGCGCGCCAATAGTGGCTCCGTGGTGAACGGCTGAGCGCCGTGCAGAATCAGGTCTCCGGGTGCCAATACCAGAACAACGCTATTTCTGTAGAGCTGGAGAGGGCACCGTACAAGTGCAGATCGAAACCGCCGAGGTGAAAGCCGAAGCGCTCGTAGAGCTTGCAGGCCCCCACGTTGTTGCTCTGTGTCTCCAGCATGATGCCGACCAGCTGGCGGGCTCGGCACCAGTCCACGGCATGGTGGAGCAGGGCCGTCGCCACCCCGGCCCGGCGAAGGCTAAGGTCGACCTGGATGTTGTCGATGCGTGTGTAACCGTTCCAAGCCACGGATAGTTCTATCGCGCCGGCCGGCTTGTCATCCACGCGGGCGATAAACAGTTCGCTATCACCGGCCTCATCGTCTCCCTCTTCGTCCTCGTAGGATTTCTGATAGGGCTCGACCGGGACGATGTTGTAGCCAAACCGACCATCGACGAAATACGGCTGCAGCTCTTGCGTCACGCTGAAGCTTGCGTTGAGGCACGCTGCGCTCAGTTCTTGCTGCGTGGCTTTGCTGATGTTGATCATGGATGGTTCTCACCTGTGCTGGCGGCCGCAAACCGCCCTACGAATAACGGCACGCCTCTATTTGATCGCTTTAAGCACCACAAACTTCGGTGTGGCCGCCACCTGCTCGACGCCCCGGAACAGCCGTTTCAACTTGGCGTGGTAGCCCAGGTGGCGGTTGCCGACGATCCACAGTTCGCCGCCGGTTACCAGCGCAGCGCAGGCCTGTTGGAACATGCGCCAGGCAAGAAAGTCGCCGACCACCTGCTGCTGGTGAAAGGGCGGGTTGCACAACACCAGGTCCAGCGAATCAGCCGCCTGTTCGGCCAGGCCGTCGCCGGCGCGAATCTCGACCGGGCGCTGCCCCAGCGCCGCACGCCAGTTTTCCTCGGCTGATTGCACCGCCATATAGGACTCATCGACCAGCGTCAGCTCGGCCTGCGGGCTGCCCAGGGCATAGGCAATGCCGAGTACGCCGTTGCCGCAACCGAGGTCGGCCGCGCGCACGCGGCTGAGGTGTTTGGGCAAGTGCGGGAGAAAGGCGCGGGTGCCGATATCCAGGTCTTCACGGCAGAACACATTGGCGTGGTTAAGCAGCTCGATAGTGGGTTTTTCCAGGTTGTAGCGCGTCGGGTAGGGCGATACAGGTGCAGGCTTGGCTTCTGGGGTGGCAAACAGCAGACGGGCTTTTTTCACCGCCAGCGAGGCCTGCACCGGGCCGATATATTTCTCCAACAGGTCACCGGCGGCGCGCGGCAGGTGTTTGATCATGGCCGCGGCAATCACCTGCGCGTTTGGGGCGAGCTGGCCGTGCAGGCGAATCAGTTGTTCCTCCAGCAGCGCCAGGGTCTTGGGGACGCGAATCAGCACCACGTCAAACGGCCCCTGAGCGACTGCACTGGCTGGGACAAACGTCACGGCATCGGCCGGCTGCTGGTTGCGCAGCAGATTGACTTGCAAGCCCAGGTGGCCGAGGTGTGAGTCGCCACTACTGGTCACCTGCGCCTGCCCAGCCAGGCTAATGGCCAGGGCGCCGAAGCTGTCATTCAGCACCAATACCCGCGCACCGTTCGGCAGTTCTTGCTCATGCAGATGGTTGAGCAGGTATTCGTCGGCGGCATCGAAGGCCTGCAGCGGTTCGTTGGGCTGGTCGGGTTGGCGAAGCAGGTCGAGTTGGGCGAACGGAGTGCTGAACACAGGCATGAAAAACTCGGGTGGCAGGCCGCAAGGGCGCGATAGAAAGTGCAGTTGGTCGCTATTGTCGGTGCAAGTGCCGGAAAAGTCTCGGAACTGAGAGCTAGTTCAGCAAATCACAGTTGTGCCGCGCGCGGCTTTACCGAAGAATGCCGCCCCCTTGCGGATCTGCTCAGTCGTGTCTGATACCCGTCAGTCAGCAAGGTCGGCATTCAAATAATAACCAGGCCCCGAGCATTACGCCCGGCTGCGATCTGGTAGCGCCTGATGATCAGGACCGCGCAGCACTCTGCCGCGTCCAGCGAATCATCCATAGCCCACACCCCTACTCAATGAGGCCTGCCCATGCAGGCTTCACGGCGTTCTATTTGCAAAAAGGTATGTTCATGTTCAAGTCCCTGTTGTCTTTAACCTTCACTGCGTTGCTGGTCGCGACAAGCCCGGCCCAGGCGGAAGGCAAGGCGCCCATCGTGATCAAGTTCTCCCATGTGGTGGCCGAGGACACCCCCAAGGGCAAGGGTGCACTGTTGTTCAAGAAGCTGGTGGAAGAGCGCCTTGCCGGTCAGGTGGCGGTTGAGGTCTACCCGAACTCGACGTTGTTTGGTGATGGCGATGAGATCACCGCGCTGCGCGAGGGCAAGGTGCAGATGCTGGCCCCTTCGCTGTCCAAGTTTGAGGCTTACACCAAGCAATTGCAGGTGTTCGACCTGCCGTTTCTGTTCGATGACCTGGAGGCGGTCAAGCGCTTCCAGAAGCGTGACAAGAGCCGCGAGCTGCTGCACGCCATGTCCAACCAGGGCATCTATGGCCTGGCCTACTGGAACAACGGCATGAAGCAGCTGACCTCCAGTCGCGAGCTGCGCAAGCCCGAGGATGCCAAGGATCTGGCCTTCCGTATCCAGCCCTCGTCGGTGTTGCAGGCACAGTTTGGCCAGCTCGGCGCCAAGACCGTGAAGATGCCGTTCGCCGAGGCGTTCAAGGCGCTGCAGGCTGGCACCATCCAGGGCACCGAAAGTCCCTGGTCGAACATTGCCAGCCAGAAGGTCGACACGGTGCAGCCGTTTATCAGTGAGCTCAACCACGGCTCGCTGAGCTATATGCTGATCAGCAGCAAGGAGTTCTGGACCAGCATCCCCTACAAGACCCGCACCGAGCTGGAAGCGATCATCGATGAAGTGTCCTTCGCGGTGAACAAGGATGCCGAAACGCTGAACAACAATGATCGCGAGCGCATCATTGCCGCCGGCAATGCCCAAGTAGTCACCCTTACGGCCGATGAGCGTGCCGCCTGGCGCACGGCATTGAGCCCGCTGTGGAAGACCTACGAAGCGGAAATCGGCGCCGATGTGCTACGTGCTGCGCAGGCAGTCAACCGCCGCTAACAGGTCGTTGAAAAACTACCTGCGTTGGCAATACGGCGTTTGAAACGGCCTCGGAATGCTCATTTACAGCCAGTAAACTCCGCTTGATTTGCTGCGCTCACCCTTCGGGTCAGCCGTTGGCTGTTACTTCGCTTCGCTGCGTTTCTCGGCCGTTTTTGCCTTGTCTTGCCTGCCTCGCCTACGTTTTCAACAACCTGTTAAATGATAGCCCCCAGGTTTTGCCGGTGTTTGTTCGACCGGCGTTGCGCCACACTGGGTTTATGCAGTCCGCGTAAACCCGGTGTTCGCATGACCAGTGACGACAAGTTCACCCAGCAAACCCTGACCGCTATTCAGGTCTGGTCGCCCAGCCTGTTCAGTCTGCGCTGTACGCGTGATCCGGGCTTTCGCTTCCGGGCCGGGCAGTTCGCCCGTCTCGGCGTAGCCAAGGCCGATGGAGCGGTGGTCTGGCGGGCCTATTCGATGGTCTCGGCGCCCCATGACGAGTTTCTTGAGTTCTTCTCCATCGTTGTGCCGGATGGTGAGTTCACCTCCGAGCTGAGTCGGCTGCAGGTCGGCGACAGCCTGTTGGTAGAAAAACAGGCACTGGGCTTTCTCACCCTCGATCGCTTTGCCGATGGCCGTGACCTCTGGCTGCTGGCCAGTGGCACGGGGCTCGCGCCCTTTCTGTCGATTCTGCAGGGCTTGGAGGTGTGGCAGCGTTTTCAGCGCGTGGTGCTGGTGTACAGCGCGCGCACGGCCAGCGAACTGGCCTATCAGCCGCTGATTCGCGGGCTGATGCAGCAGGAACATTTGCAGGAATACGCCGAGCGCTTTGTCTATCTGCCCCTGGTCACTCGCGAGCAGGTGCCCGGTTGTTTGCATGGGCGCATCACCAGCTTGCTGGACAGTGGCGAGCTGGAGCGGGCGGCGGGTCTTGGTCTGGAACCTGAGCATTCGCGGCTGATGATCTGCGGCAACCCGCAGATGATCGATGACACTCGCGCGCTGCTGAAACAGCGTGACCTGCAGCTCAGTCTGACCCGCCGGCCGGGGCAGGTGGCGGTGGAGAACTACTGGTAGGGATTGTTGCGCCAAACAAAAGGCACCCGAGGGTGCCTTTATTCGTTATCGCCGGGCGCTACTCCTTGGCTTGCTGTGCCTTGAGCAAATCGCGGATCTCGCTGAGCAGTTCCTGATCCTTGGTCGGTGGCGCGGGGGCTGCGGGCGTCGCTTCTTCTTCGCGCTTGAGTTTGTTGAGCACCTTGATGCCCATAAAGATGGCGAATGCGACGATCAGGAAGTCGAGCACGGTCTGGATAAACTTGCCGTAGGCCAACACCACAGCAGGCAGATCGCCTTCGGCAGCCTTCAGGGTGATGGCCAGGTCAGTGAAGTCCACACCGCCAATCAGCACGCCCAGCGGTGGCATTACCACGTCACCGACAAAGGACGAGACGATCTTGCCGAAGGCCGCGCCGATGATGATGCCCACGGCCATGTCGACCACATTGCCTTTGACGGCAAAGGCTTTGAATTCACTGAGTATGCTCATGCTGCGTTCCCTGGTAGGTGAGGTTGCGCTGAGTGTAATCCAGCGCGCGCCGCTTGCCAGCTACTTCTCAGGCTGGGTATTGAGCCCGGCATAGCCTGCGCCGAAGTCATCGATGGCGGTCATAAAGCCCTGCTTGCGGTAAGCGCGCAGGATGCCGGTGAGGTGGTCGACGTTCAGTACCTGCTCCTGTTCGGTGACCTCGAAGATGATTCGCTGCAGCGGGAAGTTGAAGCGCTTGGCCGCCGCCAGCGTGGCGCGGATGCAGGTCTCGGGTTTGTACACCGCGTTGGGCATAAAGTTGATCGAAACCATGGCCGGTACCTGCAGCTTGGCCGCCCATTCCAGGGCGGTAACCCGGCAGGCCTGATCGAACGTGTAGAGGTTGTCTGCGGTGAGCTGGCTCAGCAGGTTGCCGGCGGATTCACCGGCTGTGCCGCGCACCAGCGCTTCGTAGGCGAATATGGCCCCGGTGCTCAGGTTGATAATGGGCTGAAAGGCCATGCTGATGGGAAAGTCCAGGCCCTGGCCATCACGGCATGGCGAACATCCTGATGTTGTACTCATAACCCGTTCCCGTTGATGGCGTTTGAAGCTTGGGCAACGCTAGCAGAAGTCGCCTGAGGCCCGTGTTGCAAGGCGTTTCGGCAGAGCCGGCGCGACTGGGCTAGGCTCAAATGAAGGCCCGCCATGAGGATGCCGTTATGCCACTGGAACATCACCCGCTGCACCGCGAGTTTCCCGAGTTCAAGACGCAGCTGCACGCCTTGTTGTCCAGTGATGGGCATTTCGCCCGGTTGGCCGAGGAGTATGAAGAGCTCGACAAGCGTATCTATGAGGCGGAAAGCGGTCGGGTGGCCATGGATGAGATGTTGCTGCTGGGCCTGAAGATGCAGCGCGTCAGCCTCAAGGATGAATTGGCCGGCGTGCTGCGCGACATGCCATAGCGGCGCTGGGTTGATCCGGGTCAAGTGCTGGTCCCGGCTCAGGGGATAGTCTGCAGGCAATGACTATCCCAGAGGAATGCCCGCATGCATGTTGAACACCATCCGTTGATCAAGGACTTCCCCGAACTGCGTGGCGCGCTGCATGAGTTGCGCCAGGGCGATACTGACTTCGCCCGCCTGGCTGACATCTACGAAAGCCTGGATAAGCGTATCTGCCGGATCGAGGCGGGCAGCGAGCTGCTGGCTGATGATGCGCTGCTTGCCCTCAAGCAGGAGCGTGTCGGCATCAAGGATGATCTCGCGCGCCGGCTAAAACGCGCTGCCGGGCAGTGTTGTGGCTGTGGTAACGGTTGCAAGGGATAGCTGCATGGGACTGTAAATATATCCAGCTATTTCGTATGATCCGGGCTCAGCGTTTATAGGAGTCCGGCATGGCCAAGGCCAAGCGCATGTATGGCTGCACCGAGTGCGGCGCCACCTTCCCGAAATGGGCCGGCCAGTGCGGCGAGTGCGGCGCCTGGAATACCCTGGTCGAAACCCTGCTCGAAGCCAATGCGGCCACCCCCAGTGGCCGCGCGGGTTGGGCCGGCGAGCAGGCGCAGATCAAGACCCTGGCCGAGGTCAGCGTCGAGGAAGTGCCGCGTTTTTCCACCGCCTCCGGCGAACTCGATCGGGTGCTCGGTGGCGGTCTGGTGGATGGCTCGGTGGTGCTGATCGGCGGCGACCCGGGTATTGGCAAGTCGACCATCCTGTTGCAGACCCTGTGCAATATCGCCACGCGCTTTCCCGCGCTCTATGTCACCGGCGAGGAATCCCAGCAGCAGGTGGCCATGCGCGCCCGCCGCCTGGGCCTGCCGGAAGACAAGCTCAAGGTCATGACCGAGACCTGCATCGAAAGCATCATCGCCACGGCGCGCCTGGAAAAGCCCAAGGTGATGGTGATCGACTCGATCCAGACCATCTTTACCGAACAGCTGCAGTCGGCCCCTGGCGGCGTCGCCCAGGTGCGCGAAAGTGCGGCGCTGCTGGTGCGCTTTGCCAAGCAGAGCGGTACAGCGATCTTCCTGGTCGGCCATGTGACCAAGGAGGGCGCGCTGGCCGGGCCGCGGGTGCTCGAGCATATGGTCGACACCGTGCTGTATTTCGAGGGCGAGTCCGACGGCCGTCTGCGCCTGCTGCGTGCGGTGAAGAATCGCTTTGGCGCGATCAACGAGCTGGGCGTATTTGGCATGACCGACAAGGGCCTGAAAGAAGTCACCAACCCCTCGGCGATCTTTCTTACCCGCGCTCAGGAAGAAGTCCCCGGCAGCGTGGTGATGGCCACCTGGGAAGGCACCCGGCCGATGCTGGTGGAGGTGCAGGCGCTGGTCGACACCAGCCATATGGCCAATCCGCGCCGTGTCACCCTGGGCCTGGACCAGAACCGCCTGGCCATGCTTCTGGCCGTGCTGCATCGGCATGGCGGCATCCCGACCTATGATCAGGACGTGTTCCTCAACGTGGTCGGCGGGGTCAAGGTGCTGGAAACCGCATCGGACCTGGCGCTGATGGCGGCGGTGATTTCCAGCCTGCGCAACAAGCCATTGCCGCATGACCTGCTGGTGTTTGGCGAGGTCGGCCTGTCTGGCGAGATTC
The DNA here is from genome assembly GCF_902506475.1 of Pseudomonas sp. 8BK. Classification (NCBI taxonomy): domain Bacteria; kingdom Pseudomonadati; phylum Pseudomonadota; class Gammaproteobacteria; order Pseudomonadales; family Pseudomonadaceae; genus Pseudomonas; species Pseudomonas sp. 8BK. The sequence goes on from NZ_LR733252.1 coordinate 364,295, forward strand.
GCCCCGTGCCTAGTGGTCAGGAGCGTTTGAAGGAGGCAGCCAAGCACGGCTTCAAGCGCGCCATCGTGCCCAAGGGTAATGCGCCGAAAGATCCGCCGCCGGGGCTGCAGGTGATTGCCGTCACGCGGCTGGAGCAGGCGCTGGATGCGTTGTTCGAGTAAGAACCTGTTTACGATCTGCTGCGCGTCGGCCATCCGGCGTTAAAAACAGCCTCGGAATGCTCATTTACAGCTCGTAAACTGCGCTTCCTCGGCTGTTTTTGCCTTGTCTGGCTCTAGCTCGCGAAATCGTAAACACGTTCTAAATCCGCGCAGGCAGAATGAAAAAAGGAGGCCGAGGCCTCCTTTTTTATTCGTCTTCGCCGAGGGCGGCGAGTTCGCGTTCCAGCAGGCTGTCATCGCCGAGGTTGAGTTCCACCAGGCGGCGCAGGTGACTGATCGAGTCGAGGTCGATATGCCGGCAAACAAAGCCGAGTAGATCCGACTGGGTGCGGGTCAGTACCACCTCCATGAGTACGCGGGTGTCGTCGGCCAGTTGGATATTGGCCTCGAATGGCTGATTTGGGTCGCCATTCCAGCCATTGGGACGCTTGATCAGCAGGCCTTTCAGCGATACGTCATGCAACTCGACCGTCCAACGCCGTTCCCCTTGCACTATCTCGGTGGGGGCGTCGAAAGCGATGCGGTGAAAGCGCCGACGCTCATTGGCTGTTTCGCTCATGCAAAGAAACTCCTGCGAGGTTTTATCCACTATAGCCAAGGCTGCTGACGATGGCTTGGTTTTATCTGTGCTGAGGGTGGCGCGGCAGATATAAAAAAGCCCGCCAGGAGGCGGGCTTTTTAGCAGCAGTTGCTGATTAGTTGCCGTAAACCGGGAACTTGGCGCAGACCGCTTTGACTTGCTCGCGCACGCGCGCTTCAACAGCGTCGTTGCCCAGGTTGGCGAGGATCTCGCAGATCCAGCCAGCCAGCGCGCGGCACTCGTCTTCCTTGAAGCCGCGAGTGGTCACGGCTGGGGTGCCGATACGCAGGCCGGAGGTGACGAACGGCGAACGTGGGTCGTTCGGCACGCTGTTCTTGTTTACGGTGATAAAGGCGCGGCCCAGGGCGGCGTCGGCGTCTTTACCGGTGATCTCCTGCTTGATCAGGCTGAGCAGGAACAGGTGGTTTTCAGTACCGCCGGACACCACGTCGTAGCCGTTTTCGATAAACACGCTGGCCATGGCCTGGGCGTTCTTGATCACTTGCTGCTGGTAGGCCTTGAACTCAGGCTGCAGGGCTTCCTTGAAGCACACGGCCTTGGCGGCGATTACGTGCTCCAGCGGGCCGCCTTGGCCGCCTGGGAATACTGCGGAGTTGAATTTCTTCTCCAGCGCTTCGTTGGCACGGGCGAGGATCAGGCCGCCGCGTGGGCCGCGCAGGGTTTTGTGTGTGGTGGTGGTGACCACGTCGGCGAATGGCACCGGGTTCGGGTACACGCCCGCAGCAACCAGACCGGCAACGTGGGCCATGTCAACGAACAGGTAGGCACCGACTTTGTCGGCGATGGCGCGGAAACGTGGGAAGTCCAGCACCTGCGAGTAGGCGCTGAAGCCGGCGATGATCATCTTCGGCTTGTGCTCAACGGCCAGGCGCTCGACTTCGTCGTAGTCAATCAGGCCGGCATCGGTGATGCCGTACTGCACGGCGTTGTACATCTTGCCGGAGAAGCTGACGCTGGCGCCGTGGGTCAGGTGGCCGCCGTGGGCCAGGCTCATGCCCAGTACGGTGTCACCGGCTTCCAGCAGGGCCATATACACGGCGCTGTTGGCTTGCGAGCCGGAGTGCGGCTGAACGTTGGCGTAGTCGGCACCGAACAGTTCCTTGGCACGGTCGATGGCCAGCTGCTCGACGATGTCGACGTATTCGCAACCGCCGTAGTAACGCTTGCCTGGATAGCCTTCTGCGTACTTATTGGTCAGTACCGAGCCTTGGGCTTCCATCACCGCTGGGCTGGTGTAGTTCTCCGAGGCGATCAGCTCGATGTGATGTTCCTGGCGCTGGGCTTCTTGCTCCATCGCGGCAAACAATTCGGCGTCATAACGGGCGATAGTCAAATCACGGCTGAACATAGCATTCCCCTGAGAAAATCAGCTGGGCGGTAGAAAGAGGGGGCGAATTCTACCTCATCCGCACTAAACAGGCATATGAAGCGTGGTCATCTGACGGACAAGCGGGGCTCATGCACGCCGACGATTCAGCTCAGCATAAACAGGGCGGTGCCGGTAAACAGCGCGGTGAACTGGTGCGCCGGCATTGGTCTGCCGAGCAGGAAACCCTGTACTTCGTCGCAGTCGTGGCCGCGCAGGAAGTCCAGCTGAGCCAGGGTTTCCACGCCTTCGGCGATTACCGTGAGGTTCAGGCTGTGGGCCATGGCGATGATCGCCCGGGCAATCTGCCCGTCCTGCTCGCCGTGGGGCAGGCCGTCGACAAAACTGCGGTCGATCTTCAGCACGTCGATGGGGAACTGCTTGAGGTAATTCAGTGAGCTGTAACCGGTGCCGAAATCGTCGATGGCGATAAACACGCCGAGTTTCTTCAGGCTGCTGAGCGTCTGCATGGCGTTGGCCACGTCTTCCATCAGAATGCTTTCGGTCAGCTCCAGCTCCAGGCAGCCGGCGGGAATACCGCTGTGCTGGAGAATCTCGGCGATGCGCTGATCGAGGTCGCCTTCGGCAAACTGCCGGGCCGAGAGGTTGACCGAAATCTTCGGTACGCGAATCTTCGCCTCGTGCCATTCGGCCAGTTGCCGGCAGGACTCGCGCAGCACCCAGTCGCCGACCTGGACCACCAGGCCCAGCTCTTCGAGCACCGGAATAAAGTCATTCGGCGGCACCAGACCGCGCTGCGGATGCTGCCAGCGCAGCAGCGCTTCGGCACCAGTCAGGCGCTTGCCGTCGCCGGAGAACTGCGGTTGGTAATACAGCTTGAACTCGCCCTGTTCGAGGGCGTGGCGCAGGTCGCTTTCCAGCTCCAGGCGCTGCAGGGCGCTGGCGTTCATGTCGGCCTGGTAGAACTGGAAGTTGTTCTTGCCGCGTTCCTTGGCGTGGTACATGGCCGTGTCGGCGTTCTTCATCAGCTGGCTCAGCTCGTTACCGTCCTGCGGGCTCAGGGCTATACCGATACTGGCGGTGACGAAGAACTCGCGGCCTTCGAGAATAAATGGCTGCGCCAGGCTGGCGAGAATCTGCTCGCCAACATGGATCGCGCGGGTCAGCGCGCCTTCACGCTGGGCCTGGGATTGCAGCAGCAGGGTGAACTCATCACCCCCCATGCGCGCCACGGTGTCGTCACTGTCCACGCAGGCGCACAGGCGCACCGCGACTTCCTTGAGCATGCGATCGCCGGCGGCGTGGCCGAGCGAATCGTTGATCGGCTTGAAGCGGTCGAGGTCGAGGAACATCAGCACCACCCACTCCTGGTGCCGCTCGCCATGCTGCAGGGCACTGTGCAGGCGGTCCTGGAACAGCGTGCGGTTGGGCAGTTGGGTCAGGGCGTCGTAGTAGGCCAGGCGGTGGATACGCTGTTCACTGGCCTTGCGCTCGCTGATGTCGCTGAAGAAGCACACGTAGCTGACCAGGTCACCTTCATCGTCCTTGACTGCGGTGATGCCGACCCAGGCCGGGAACTTCTCGCCGCTTCTGCGCTTGAGCCACACCTCGCCTTCCCAGCTGCCCTGCTGGTTGAGCTGTTTGATCACATAGGCCAGGTGGCTGGCCTGCTGGGTGTCGGCGGTGAGCATGCTCGGCAGCTGGTCGAGAATCTGTTTGGAGCTGTAACCGCTGACCCGGCTGAAGGCATTGTTGACCTGAACGATATAGCCTGCCGGATCGGTGACCAGAATCGCCGCGGTGGAGTGTTCGAATACCGTGGCGGCCATGCGCAGGTCTTTCTCCGCGCGGCGCTGCAGGCTGATGTCGCGGCCGACACCGAGCAGGCCTTCGAAGCGCCCACTGTCATCCCACATTGGTACCAGGCGCAGCTCCACCGGAATCTTCTGGCCGTCGGCGCGCAGTGCATCGAAGACGAACAGCTGCGGTAGAAACTCGGCGCGCAGCTCGGCCAGCCGCTGCGGGTCGCCAAGGGCGTTGCGCACACGGTCGAGCAGGGCGTAGAAGCCGCTCAGCTGACGCGGATTGGTGGCCAGACTCTGGAAGCCGTTGGTCAGCGCCCACTCGCTGTCATAACCGAGCACTGGCATCACCGATGGGCTGACGTAGTTGAGCTGCAGCTGGGCATCGGTGGAGAAGATCACGTCGCTGATGCTTTCCGCCAGCAGGCGATAGCGCTGCTCGCTGGTGCGCAGGGATTCGCTGTGGGTGATCTGTTCGGTGATGTCCTTGGCCACGCCGATCAGCCGGCTGACCCGGCCTTTGGCGTCGCGCGACAGGGCCTGCTCGCGGATATCGAACCAGTGCCAGCTGCCATCGCGGTGTCGCCAGCGCAGCTCGAACTGCATCAGCAGGCCGTTGCCCTGTACCTGCTGGATATTGCGCATGCGCTGGTACAGCTCGACATCATCGGGGTGCAGGATCTTCTCCCACAGGCGCTCGCCGAGCTGTTGTATTTCCGCCTTGCTATAGCCCAGCTGCGGGCCGAGGTGGTTGTTGCTGTACATCACCCGCTTGCCGGCGATGTCGTGCACATAGATGGTGTCGGGCACCGCGCTGACCACATCGGACCAGAAACGCTCGCGCTCGATCAGCGAGGTTTCAATGCGCTTGCGGTTGGTGATGTCGCTGATGCTGAGGGTCACGGCCTGCAGGTCGTCGATGCTTTCCGGCAAGCGCAACAATAGCCACAGATGCCGTTCATAGCCCTGCGGGGTAAGGATCTGGCGTTCCATTTCCAGCTGACCGCTACCGCTGAGCAGGGCGCCGATCAGCTGCATGCGAAAGCCATCCGGGCGCAGTGGGCCGCTGTTGAACAGATGCTGCCAAGCCTGCTGGTTGGAGTCGACGCCGAGCAGTTGCAGGGCCACCTGGTTGGTCTCGGTCAGGCGCAGGCGCTGGCAGAGTTCGCTGTGGTGCTGCGGATCTTCGTCCAGCCAGCGTTGCAGGGTGGTCATGCTGCGCAGTTGCTGCTGTTGCAGATAGCGCTGCAGCTCGGCCAGGTCGAGTACGCAGAGGGCCGTGCCGGTGCCGTCGAAGATGTCCTGGTAGCGCCGGCGGGTTTCCTGCAGCACGTGCGAGGCGTGCTGTTCTTCGGTGACATCGCGCAGCACCCAGACAAAACCGGTGCGTTTGTTGTCTTCGCTCAAGTCGCTGCGGCTGATGTCGTAGAGGTGGGCGACACCGTTCTGCTGGATTTCCACCAGGTCCGGGCCGAGGTCGTTGTGCAGGGCGGTGTCATGCAGCAGCAGCGGGTCCAGACGCGGCAGCAGCTTGAGCAGATGCCAGTCACGCGCCTCGTCGTTACTCAGACCGAACATCGCCTCGGCCTGTGGGTTGAGGTATTGCAGCTGGCCGTTGCTGTCGGTGACCAGTACACGTTCTTCGATGGCGCCGAGTACGCTGGCGGCCTGCTGCAATGAGCGCCGTGAGGCGGTATTCAGTGCGTGCAGGTTGCGTTGCTCGTTCAGCAGGCGATACAGCGCCAGCAGCGTCAGGGTGGCGCAGAGGATAAACAGCAGCAGCTTGCTGGCCTGTTGCGGCAATTGCTGGGCGCGCACCTTGCGCTCGTTGAACAGCGCGCGCAGCTGCCAGTCGCTGCCCTTGAGCGGGGTTTGCAGCAGGCTCTGGTCGAGGTTCTCGGCGGTAACCGGGGGGGCCACCGAGGAGCCGCCGAGTGTCTGGGGCGTGTTGCTGGCAATCACCCGCTGTACGTTGCGATCTTCCAGTTGCCATTGATGTGGACTTTGGTGGTGCTCATGCAGCCAGCTGGTCAGCGCCTGATTGGTCAGGCGCAGCACCCAGAAGCCGCTGGCGGCGCTGTCGGGGTTATGCCGCAGCAGCAGGTATATACGGCCGTTGTCGTTGGCACTGAAGGTGTAGAAGAAACTGTCGCTGCGCCCGCGCGCCAGCAATTCGCCGAGGTACAGCGCGTCTTCGGTGGGGGCGTGGCTGTCGGCAATAATTCGGCCTTGGCCATTCATCCAGGCCAGGCTGCGCAGAGTCGGGAACACGCCGCGCAGGGTGTGCAGCAGCTCTTCCAACTCATCCGGGTTGTTTGGCGGCAACACATGGGGTTGTAATAGGGCCTGACCAGCGCTGGCCTTGAGCGCCATGTTCAGGCTCAAGTGGTTGGCCAGCTGCGAGCTGTAGGCCAGGCCGAGCTGGCGCTGGTTGTCGAGCAACTGTTGAGACTCCTGGCGCAGCTGCCAGAGCAGCAACACCAGCATGCTCAGCACCAGTATCACCAGCGCGCCACGGGTCGGCCCACGCATCGCCTCAGCCGGCGGAGCGCCAGGTGTACGCGGTGTGGTTGGGGGCGTGACTGTTGGCAACGACTTACATCCTGGGGGCTTAGCGGCGATTAGCTGGTCCCTGGGGTGCGCAGAATGGCCGGCAGGCAGGGGGCGGCTAGCATGCCATAACCGTGGCAAAGTGCCAGCGCCGCCGACGAGCGTCGTTTGCCCTGTCCGGCGCATTCCGGTAGCTTTGCCGCACGCGCGCGTGACTGTGCAAACGACGCTGTGCAGGTAGCGCCTGGCGGCTCCGTCCCCGCCGTGTGGCCTCAGGCTGCACGCATCAGTTGGCGGCTTCTCTTTCGTTTCAACCCAGAACCAAGGTCATCATGGCTCAATACGTTTACACCATGCATCGGCTCGGCAAAGTCGTACCGCCGAAGCGGGAAATCCTCAAGAACATCTCCCTGTCGTTCTTCCCTGGCGCTAAGATCGGCGTGCTCGGCCTCAACGGTTCGGGTAAATCCACCCTGCTGAAGATCATGGCCGGCGTCGACACCGAGTTCGATGGCGAAGCCCGCCCGATGCCGGAGCTGAATATCGGCTACCTGCCGCAGGAGCCGCAGCTCGACCCGAGCAAGACCGTGCGCGAAGTGGTGGAAGAGGCCGTGAGCCAGATCAAGGACGCCCAGGCGCGTCTGGATCAGGTCTACGCCGCTTACGCCGAGCCGGATGCCGACTTCGACAAGCTGGCCGCCGAACAGGCCAAGCTGGAGGCCATCCTGCAGACCAGCGACGGCCACAACCTGGAGCGCCAGCTGGAAGTCGCCGCCGACGCCCTGCGCCTGCCGGCCTGGGACGCCAAGGTCGAGCACCTCTCCGGTGGCGAGAAGCGCCGCGTGGCCCTGTGCCGCCTGCTGCTGTCGGCTCCCGACATGTTGCTGCTGGACGAGCCGACCAACCACCTGGACGCCGATTCGGTGGCCTGGCTGGAGCACTTCCTGCACGACTTCCCGGGCACCGTGGTGGCGATCACCCACGACCGTTACTTCCTGGATAACGTTGCTGGCTGGATTCTCGAACTCGACCGCGGTGCCGGTATTCCGTACGAGGGTAACTACTCCGGTTGGCTGGAAGCCAAGTCGGACCGTCTGGCTCAGGAATCCAAGCAGCAGTCGGCCCATGAAAAGGCCATGAAGGAAGAGTTGGAGTGGGTGCGCAAAGGTGCCAAGGCCCGTCAGTCCAAGTCCAAGGCGCGTCTGCAGCGTTTCGAAGAAATGCAGTCGCAGGAATTCCAGAAGCGCAGCGAGACCAACGAGATTTATATCCCGGTCGGCCCACGTCTGGGCGACAAGGTCATCGATTTCGTCAACGTCAGCAAGGGCTACGGCGACCGCGCGCTGATCGACAACCTGTCGTTCAGCATGCCCAAGGGCGCTATCGTCGGGGTGATCGGCGGTAACGGTGCCGGTAAGTCGACCCTGTTCCGCATGCTGATGGGCAAGGAGCAGCCGGACTCGGGCAGCATCGAGATCGGCGAAACCGTGCAGCTGGCCTGCGTTGATCAGAGCCGCGACGACCTCGACGGCAGCAAGACCGTGTGGGAAGCCGTGTCTGGCGGTTCCGACATGATCAAGATCGGCAACTATGAAGTGCCGTCGCGCACCTACGTCGGTCGCTTCAACTTCAAGGGCGGCGACCAGCAGAAGTTCGTCAAGGACCTCTCCGGTGGTGAGCGTGGCCGTCTGCACCTGGCGCTGACCCTGAAAGAGGGTGCCAACGTGCTGCTGCTGGACGAACCGTCCAACGACCTCGACGTGGAAACCCTGCGTTCGCTGGAAGAAGCACTGCTCGACTTCCCTGGCGCCGCCATTGTTATCTCTCACGATCGCTGGTTCCTGGATCGCGTGGCGACCCACATCCTGGCGTACGAAGACGACTCGCACATCGAGTTCTTCGAGGGCAACTACACCGAGTACGAAGCCGACCGCAAGAAACGCCTCGGCGACGCAGCGGCACAGCCACACCGCGTGCGCTACAAGAAGCTGGCCCAATAAGCCACGCTGTAAACAAGAACGGAGCCGAAAGGCTCCGTTTTTTATTGCTGCTGTGCTGAGGGCCCCCCAATAGCCCGTGGCCCTTGTCTGATAGATGAAGAAAAGTTGCAGAATTACTGACGGGCATCAGTGTAAAAACCTCTGCACGAACCACACTTACAGCTGAGCCTTCGAGGACTATCAGCATGTCTGTCTTTGACCCCCACACCGCACTCTATAGCCTGCTGAACGAGTACAGCGCGCGTGCCCACGCGATTCGCCAGGATCTGGCGCGCAGCCACTCGCCGGATTTCGCCGAGCAGGCCCTGCAGCGGCAGAACGATGAAGTGCTGGAAGCCCTGCTGGCCGAAGCTGAAAACGGCATGCGCCAGGTTGGCCTTGCCAAGCTGCGCCTGGCTGAGGGCTGCTACGGCGTGTGCCTGCGCTGTGGTGAAACCATCAGTCCGGCGCGCCTGCAGGCTATGCCTGCTGCCGAATATTGCCTGGCCTGTGCCGATATGCAGGATCAGGCCAACTGACACGAGGGTGTTGCGCTCGCCTTCTGACGCCTGAAAGGAGAGGCGCGCGATTGAGCTTATGGCTTGTGGATGCGGGCCGATGCGGCCATGATTTCCACTAGGCCCCCGTCCAAGGATTTCCAATGCCAGACTCCGTCGCAGCCCATTTGCGGTTGGCACCTGAAGCACTTACCCGTCCCTTTTCCCCTGAGCAGTTCAACTTCACCAATACCGAAGACCTGGAACCCTTCCGTGGCGTATTGGGCCAGGAACGCGCCGTCGAAGCGCTGCAGTTCGGCGTGGCGATGCCGCGCCCCGGTTACAACGTGTTTGTCATGGGCGAACCCGGCACCGGCCGCTTCTCCTTCGTCAAGCGCTACCTCAAGGCTGAAGCCAAGCGCCTGGAGACTCCGGCTGACCGGGTTTACGTCAACCACTTCGATGAGCCGCGTGAGCCGCGTGCGCTGGAGCTGCCGTCTGGCACCGCCGGCGAGTTTCTCGCCGATATCAACGGCCTGATCGATAACCTGCTGGCAACCTTCCCGGCGGTGTTTGAGCACCCCTCGTTCCAGCAGAAGAAGAACGCCATCGACCGCGCCTTCAACAAGCGCTACGACCAGGCGCTGGATGTGATTGAGCGGTTGTCGCTGGAAAAGAACGTCGCTCTTTATCGTGACAGCAGCAATATTGCCTTCACCCCCATGCTTGAAGGCAAGGCGCTGGATGAGGCCGAGTTCGCCCAGTTGCCGGAAGCCGAGCGCGAACGCTTCCACGCCGATATCGCCACCCTGGAAGAGCGCCTCAACGAGGAGCTGGCCAGCCTGCCGCAGTGGAAGCGCGAATCGAGCAACCTGCTGCGTCAGCTCAATGAAGAAACCATCACCATCGCCCTGCAGCCGCTGCTGGCGCCGCTGTCGGAGAAATACGCGGAAAACGCCGGTGTCTGCGCGTATCTGCAGGCGGTACAGGTCAACCTGCTGAAGACTGTGGTCGATCAGCTGGTCGAAGTGGAAAAGGCCGACGCACAAACCCGCAAGCTGCTCGAAGAGCAGTACTGCCCAAGCCTGGTGGTCGGTCATCACGCCCAGGGCGGCGCGCCGGTGGTGTTCGAACCGCACCCGACCTACGACAACCTGTTTGGCCGTATCGAATACAACACCGATCAGGGCGCGCTCTACACCAGTTACCGCCAGCTGCGCCCTGGTGCGCTGCACCGCGCAAACGGCGGCTTCCTGATTCTTGAAGCGGAGAAGATGCTCGGCGAGCCGTTTGTCTGGGATGCGCTCAAGCGTGCCCTGCAATCGCGTCAGCTGAAGATGGAGTCGCCACTCGGTGATCTCGGCCGCATTGCCACCGTGACCCTGACCCCGCAGATGATTCCGCTGCACCTCAAGGTAGTGATCATCGGTTCGCGTCAGCTGTATTACACGTTGCAGGACCTCGATCCGGACTTCCAGGAGATGTTCCGCGTCTTGGTCGACTTCGATGAAGACATTCCGCTGGCCGACGACAGCCTGGAGCAGTTCGCCCAGCTGATGAAGACCCGAACCTCGGAAGAGGGCATGGCACCGCTGACCGCAGCTGCTGTAGCGCGCGTGGCGACCTACAGCGCGCGCCTGGCCGAGCACCAGGGACGCTTGTCGGCGCGTATTGGTGATCTGTTTCAACTGGTCAGCGAAGCCGACTTTATCCGCAGCCTGGCCGGTGATGAAGTGACCGACGCCGGGCATATCGAGCGCGCGTTAAAGGCCAAGGCCACCCGCACGGGCCGCGTTTCGGCGCGGATTATCGATGACATGCTGGCCGGGATTATCCTCATTGACACCGCCGGCGCAGCCGTGGGCAAGTGCAACGGCCTGACTGTGCTGGAAGTCGGCGACTCGGCCTTCGGTGTACCGGCACGGATTTCCGCCACGGTGTATCCGGGCGGCAGCGGTATCGTCGACATCGAACGTGAGGTGAATCTCGGTCAGCCGATCCACTCCAAGGGCGTGATGATCCTTACCGGTTACCTGGGTAGCCGCTATGCCCAGGAATTCCCCCTGGAGATTTCCGCGAGCATCGCCCTGGAACAGTCCTACGGCTATGTCGACGGCGACAGCGCCTCCCTCGGTGAGGTCTGCACGCTTATATCGGCCCTGTCGCGCACCCCGCTCAAGCAGTGCTTCGCCATTACCGGCTCGATCAACCAGTTCGGTGAAGTGCAGGCGGTGGGTGGCGTCAACGAGAAGATCGAAGGCTTCTTCCGCCTCTGTGAAGCACGCGGCCTGACCGGCGAGCAGGGCGCGATCATTCCGCACTCCAACGTCACCACCCTGATGCTGGATGAGCGGGTGCTGCAGGCGGTGCGTGCCGGGCAGTTCCATATCTATGCCGTGCGTCAGGTCGATGAGGCGCTGAGCCTGTTGGTCGGCGCGGATGCCGGCTCACCGAATGAGCAGGGGCAATTCCCCGCCGGTAGCGTCAATGCGCGCGTGGTTGAGCGCCTGCGTGATATCGCCGCCATGGGCATGGAAGACGACGACAAGGATGAGTCGAAAAAGGAAGAACCGGCTGCTGCGGCCAAGGAGAAGAAGCCACGGGCGAAAAAGCCGGCGGCTGAATGACCGCCCGGCTGCGACAATTCGTCCGGTGGCTGGTCAGTCACTGAGCGAATTGCCGCGCTAGCCCGTGCGCCTGGCTCGGGCTGGCTTTTCCTCACTTCATCCACACAGTTATCCACAGCAAGCGGGGATAACTGTTGGCTTCCCTCTGGCGGTGGCTCGGGTGTAGGCTGAAGACCTGCTCCTGAGAGGGTCGTCGCCATGTCGCGCAGCCTCAATCTCACTCGCCACTGTCTGGGCCTGGATACTCGCATCGAATGCGTGGTGTTGCCGCTGGCCGGTAACAATGGCCTCTGGACGCTAATCTGCGCCGCCGGCATGGCCGGTGCTCAGCCTTCCACAATCAAGGCGCAGGGCCCGTTCCACGGGGCTTTCGCCGCCGAAAGTATCCTCACGGATATCGCCGAGAACCTGCAGGGTATGGGCTATGAGCAATCTGCCGACGTGCCGATCTGGCGCCTGCATATCCAGGCCGAGCTGCGCCGTTTGAACGGTGAGCGTGGCCATCATCTGGGTGATTACCAGTTTCAGCCGGAAACCTGAGTGGGCAATTGCCGAGTATTTGACCAGCTGTCGCAAGCCCAGCAGAGGTCTGGCTTGCAGCCATTGATCCTGAGCCTGCCCACAAGGTTATCCACAGTTGCCGGGGATAACCGTAGCGGTCATCGATTGCCATACACCAGGGTTGTCTGGGCGAAGGCGCTGGGTATACTCGCCGGCAGTCTTGAACCCTGAGTGAGCCCTTATGGAACGCTTTATCGAAAATGCCATGTATGCCTCGCGTTGGCTGCTGGCGCCGATCTATTTCGGACTGTCGCTGGCCCTGTTGGCGCTGGCGCTGAAGTTCTTTCAGGAAGTCTTCCACATCCTGCCTAACGTCTTTGCCATGGCAGAGGCGGATCTGATCCTGGTGCTGTTGTCGCTGATCGACATGGCGCTGGTCGGTGGTCTGCTGGTGATGGTGATGATTTCCGGTTACGAGAACTTCGTGTCTCAACTGGATATCAAGGAGGGCACCGAGAAGCTCAGCTGGCTGGGCAAGATGGACTCCAGCTCGCTGAAGATGAAAGTGGCGGCCTCCATCGTGGCGATTTCCTCAATTCATCTGCTCAAAGTATTTATGAATGCGCAGAACATTCCTGACAGCAAGTTGATGTGGTACGTGATCATTCACATGGCTTTCGTGCTGTCGGCCTTCGCCATGGGTTATCTGGATAAGCTGACCAAATACGAATCGAGCTGATCCGCTCCTCAGGTGTCCTCGCCGCCCGGCCGTTGCAAAACGGACGGGCGGTTTGCTTTCGGCCTTGTGCTTTTGCTGTGTTGTACAAAAATTGTATTTGTATAGATTTTTGTATAGCTTTGCTTGCCCGAGGATATCGCCATGAATCTGCAAGACTTGTCGCTACACGCCCACGCTGGGCATATCGACGCACTTAACCTGATCTCTATCGAGGGTGGCATCTATCTGCTGGAGGCGCACATGGACGGCCGTGCCCACCCGCTCAATGATGGCCATGGCAAGGCCCTGCACCTGCGCTCGGTCGAGCATGCACGCGACCTGCTGCATGACTTGCCGCGCATACCGTTCCACCTGGTGCATGCGGTGGTGCATGACGAAATGTGCGGTATGCAGGATGGCACTCAGGACACTTTGCGCGTGCCCATTTCCTTCAATTCTTCCTGGTAACGACCCCACCTATGGCTACTCGCCGGCTTGCCCTGGTACTGGGTGATCAGCTGTCTTTCGATCTGCCCAGCCTGCAGGCACTGGATCCGCTACTGGATGCTGTGCTGCTGGCTGAAGTGGCGGCGGAAACCGACTATGTGCCGCACCATCCGCAGAAAATTGCGCTGATCTTCAGTGCCATGCGTCACTTTGCCGAGGCACTGCGTGAGCGCGGTTGGTGCGTGCATTACGTCAAACTGGATGATGCGCAGAACAGCGGCTCGCTGCCGGGTGAGTTGCAGCGCTGGGCTGGGCTGTTGCAGGCAACCGAGGCGCACGTCACTGAATGCGGCGAGTGGCGGCTGGAGCAGGCTCTGCAGGCTATCGGCTTGCCGATCACCTGGCATGCCGATAGCCGCTTTATCTGTGCTCGTGATGAGTTCGCCCATTGGGCCGAAGGGCGTAAGCAACTGCGCATGGAGTTCTTCTATCGCGAGATGCGCCGCAAGACTGGCTTATTGATCAATGGCGACGGCACGCCGGTGGGCGGTGCGTGGAACTTCGATGCGGAGAACCGCAAGGCGCTGCCCAAACAGATCAAGGCGCCGATGACCGCGCGTTTCCCGGCGGACGCCATTACCCGGAACGTGCTGAAGCAGGTGGCCGAGCGTTTCAGTCACCATTACGGCAGCCTGGGGTCTTTCGATTACCCGGTGACCCATTCCGAGGCCGAGGCACTGTGGCAGCACTTTCTCGATTTCGCCTTACCGGCTTTTGGCGATTATCAGGACGCCATGGCCATTGGTGAGCCGTATCTGTTCCATGCACGGATCAGCGCGGCGCTGAATATCGGCCTGCTGGATGTGCGCCGGCTGTGTGCGGATGTCGAGGCGGCCTACTGGCGTGGCCAGGTGCCGCTGAACGCCGCCGAGGGCTTTATTCGTCAGCTGATCGGCTGGCGCGAATACGTGCGCGGCATTTACTGGATGCATATGCCGGAGTACGCCGAGCGCAATGCCTTCGGTAACACTCGGCCGCTGCCGGAGTTTTACTGGACCGGAAAGACCCGGATGAAATGCATGAGTCAGGCCATCGGCCAGACCCTGGAACATGCCTATGCCCATCATATTCAGCGGCTGATGGTCACCGGCAACTTCGCCCTGCTGGCCGGCATTACACCCAGCCAGGTCTGCGACTGGTACCTGGCCGTGTATATGGATGCCTTCGACTGGGTCGAGCTGCCCAACACTCTGGGCATGGTCATGCACGCCGATGGCGGTTATCTGGGCTCCAAGCCCTATTGCGCCAGTGGTCAGTACATCAAACGGATGTCCAATTACTGTGCTGACTGTGCCTACAAGGTCACGGAAAGCGTGGGTGAGCAGGCCTGTCCGTTCAATGCGCTGTACTGGCATTTCCTCATGCGCCACCGCCAGCATCTGTCCGGCAACCATCGGCTGGGCATGATCTATCGCGGCTTGGACAAGATGAGTGACGCCAAGCAGCAGGGCTTGTGGGCGCGGGGCGAGCAGTTACTGGCGCGGCTGGATGCCGGTGAGGCGCTGTGAAAAAGGCTGAGCTGCCGGTGAAGACCTGTCAGGTGTGTGGTTTGCCTTTCGCGTGGCGCAAGAAATGGGCGCGCTGCTGGGATGAGGTCAAGTACTGCTCCGAGCGCTGCCGGCGTAATCGCCAAGGCGCGGCGTGCGGGTAGGGCGGACAGGCGGTTTGTGCTAGGCTGGCCGACCTTTTTTAGCCCCTAGCGGAGCAGTGCTATGTCCGAACTCAATCTCTCGACTGACGAAACTCGCGTCAGCTACGGCATCGGCCGTCAACTGGGTGGTCAGCTGCGCGACAATCCACCGCCGGGCGTGAGCCTGGACGCCATCCTGGCGGGCCTGACTGACGCCTTCAACGGCCAGCCAAGCCGTGTTAGCGAAGCCGAGCTGTCGGCCAGCTTCAAGGTCATCCGCGACATCATGCAAGCCGAAGCAGCCGCCAAGGCTGAAGCCGCTGCGGGTGCTGGTCTGGCCTTCCTGGCTGAGAACGCCAAGCGTGACGGCATCACCGTGCTGGCTTCCGGCCTGCAGTACGAAGTGCTGACCGCAGGCGAAGGCGCCAAACCTTCCCGTGACGACAGCGTGCGTACTCATTATCACGGCACCCTGATCGACGGCACTGTGTTCGACAGCTCCTACGAACGTGGTCAGCCCGCTGAGTTTCCGGTTGGCGGCGTGATCGCCGGCTGGACCGAAGCCCTGCAACTGATGAACGCCGGCAGCAAATGGCGTCTGTATGTACCGAGCGAGCTGGCTTACGGCGAGCAAGGCGTGGGCAGCATCCCGCCGCACAGCGTGCTGGTATTTGACGTGGAGCTGCTGGACGTTCTCTAAGAGATCGCTCCACGATCTGCTGCGCGTCGGCCCTACTGCGTTCAAAACAGGCTCGGAAAGCCGCTAGCGGCTAACGCACGCCAGTGCGGCCCCGAAGGGGCGAGCGAAGCGAGTAATGCTCATGTACAACAGTACACTCCGCTTCTTCGCCGTTTTGACCAGCCGGAGGCTGTTACTAACGTAGCGCCTTGTAGGACTCTAGCTCGCGAGATCTTTAGTCTCTGAAGCTTTCTATCGCGGGCATGGCCCGCTCCTACGCCAGCGACGCTGGAGTCTTGTAGGAGCGGGCCATGCCCGCGATGCGTTTAAGCTCAGACCGTCAGGGGCGCAATGCCCGGGCGTAGCAGTAGAGAAACAGATTGCGCACCAACTCCTTGAGCACCAGCGGCTCGCTTGAGTTCAGTTCGTGCAAATCCAGATCCCCCTGATCACGCAGTTCATCCAGCGCATCTTCCTTAAGCAGGGCGCAGACTTCGCCGGTATTGCGATTGAGAATGCGTAGATACGGCTGCGGGCGGTCCAGCCAGGCATCGATCAGATAGGTCATGACTCATCTCCCTTTTAAGTAGTTAAATGAGAATAATTCTTATTATATTTATAGCAAGGATTAATCGCTGCCTTTCGTCGCTTGGTGTAATCGCCGTGGGCCGCAGGCAATAAAAAGCCCGCCATATGGGCGGGCTTTTGTCTGTTCTGGCAAGCCTTAGTGCGTGCGAGCTACGGCAAAGCGGCTGAGTTCGATCAGTGCGTCGCGGTATTCGCTGGCGGGCAGCACATCCAGACAGGTGATGGCGCGCTCGGCGTAATCGCGAGCCAATCGGGCGGTGTAATCCAGCGCGCCGGCGGCTTCTACGGCATTGCGAATGCTTTCCAGATTCTCGATGCCGCCTTTCTGGATCGCCTGGCGTACCAGGGCCGCCTGCTCGGGCGTGCCTTCGCGCATGGTGTAGATCAGCGGCAGGGTCGGCTTGCCTTCGGCCAGGTCGTCGCCGACGTTCTTGCCGAGGGTGGCGGCATCGCCACGGTAGTCGAGCAGGTCGTCGACCAGTTGGAAGGCTATGCCGAGGTGATCGCCAAAGGTGCGCAGGGCTTCGCTCTGTTCAGCGTTGGCGCCGGCCAGTGCAGCGGCGCTATGGGTCGAGGCCTCGAAGAGCATCGCGGTTTTGCCGCGGATGACTTCCATATAGGTTTCTTCGCTGGTGCTGGCGTCGCGGATCTTCGACAGCTGCAGCACTTCGCCTTCGGCAATCACCCGGGTGGCCTTTGACAGGATCTTCATCACTGGCATGGAGCCGAGTTCGACCATCATTTCGAATGAGCGCGAATAAAGGAAGTCGCCGACCAGTACGCTTGGCGCATTACCCCATTGGGCATTGGCGGTGCTGCGGCCGCGGCGCATGTCAGACATGTCTACCACGTCGTCATGCAGCAGGGTGGCGGTGTGCAGAAATTCGATGGTGGCAGCGAGCAGGCGCAGGTTGTCGCCTTCAATGCCCAAGGCCTTGCCACTGAGTAGTACCAGCAGCGGACGCAGGCGTTTACCGCCAGCGGAGATAATATAGTCGCCGATCTTCTCTACGAGCGGTACGCGCGATACCAGTTGGGCGCGGATGATGCCGTCGACGGCGGTAAAGTCATCCGCCACCACGCGGTAGAAAGCCTGGGGTTGCATCGCTTGCACCTGCTACTCATGGGTTGCGCGGCATGCTAGGGGGCAGGGTAGGGGCTGTCAAGGCAAGAGGCTGGGGCTCTGGGTGCCAGGGCCTTGCGTCGCGCTGGCTGCTTGCGTACAATCGCGCACCCTGAACTTCCCCCTGGGTATTTCCCTGCCTTACGCAATTGCAAGGGTGTCCTTGAAGGCCCCAAGCAGCCATGCCAGCCGACACTTATTCCTATAAAGCGCTGGGTGAGCAGGATTAACGGAGATTTACCATGTACGCAGTAATTGTTACTGGTGGCAAGCAATACAAAGTCACCGAAGGCGAATTCCTCAAGGTCGAAAAGCTCGAGCTGGCCACTGGCGCAGCTGTGACGTTTGACCGTGTTCTGCTGGTCGGCAATGGCGACGACGTAAAAATCGGCGCTCCGGTTGTTGACGGTGCCAAAGTTGTGGCTGAAGTGGTTGCTCAAGGCCGTCACGACAAGGTCACCATCATCAAGTTCCGTCGTCGTAAGCACCACATGAAGCGCCAGGGCCACCGTCAGTGGTACACCGAGATCAAAATCACCGGTATCCAGGCCTGATTCGTTTCGGTCTGATCCCTTTATAGGAGTATTGAACTCATGGCACACAAAAAAGCTGGCGGTAGTACCCGCAACGGTCGCGACTCAGAAGCCAAACGCCTTGGCGTGAAGATGTATGGCGGCCAGGCTATCAAAGCAGGCAACATCATCGTGCGTCAGCGCGGCACCCAGTTCCATGCCGGTTACGGCGTTGGTATGGGTAAGGATCACACCCTCTTCGCGAAAATCGAAGGCGTGATCAAGTTTGAAGTAAAAGGCGCGTTTAACCGCCGTTACGTGAGCGTCGTTGCGGCTTAATAGCGCGACTGCTGGGAAAGCCCCGTCCTTGCGACGGGGCTTTTTTGTTTCTGTATTCTTGGGGTTCTTGCCAAACTGTCCTGGGTGTTAGCGTTCGATTTGAATGCAGGTCAATTTTGCAAGAACCTGGTGTTTCTTGGTTTAGATGACCCGCGTGATTGCGGGAGGCGTAAAAATGAAATTCGTCGATGAAGTATCGATTTTTGTAAAAGCCGGTGACGGCGGTAACGGCATGATGGCTTTTCGTCGTGAAAAGTTCATCGAGAAAGGCGGTCCCAACGGTGGTGATGGTGGTGACGGTGGCTCGGTGTATATCGAGGCAGTCGAGAACTTCAATACCCTGGTGGACTACCGCTATACCCGTCGTTTCCAGGCGCAGAATGGCGAGAAGGGTGGCAGCACCGATTGTACCGGTGCCAAGGGTGAAGACCTGATCCTGCCGGTGCCGATTGGTACCACGGTGATCGATGCCAGTACTCAGGAAGTGATTGGCGACCTGGTCCGCGCAGGCCAGCGTTTGATGGTGGCTCAGGGTGGTTGGCATGGTCTGGGTAACACTCGCTTCAAGTCCAGTACCAACCGTGCGCCGCGCCAAACCACGCCGGGTAAGCCGGGCGAGTCGCGCGACCTCAAGCTGGAATTGAAAGTGTTGGCCGATGTTGGTTTGCTGGGGTTGCCGAATGCCGGCAAGAGCACCTTTATTCGCTCCGTATCGGCCGCCAAGCCCAAAGTCGCTGACTACCCCTTTACCACTTTGGTGCCAAATCTGGGTGTGGTCAGTGTTGATCGCTACAAAAACTTTGTGGTCGCAGATATTCCGGGGCTGATCGAGGGGGCTTCCCATGGTGCTGGCTTGGGTATCCGCTTCCTCAAACACTTGTCGCGTACCCGTCTGTTGCTGCATCTCGTCGATATGGCGCCGTTGGATCTGACCGATCCGGCTGAGTCGGCCGCCACCATTATTGATGAGCTGACCAAGTTCAGTCCGTCATTGGCTGAGCGTGAGCGCTGGCTGGTGCTGAACAAGGCTGACCAGATGCTCGATGAAGAGCAGGAGGCGCGGATTGCTGAAATCGTTGCGCGGATCGAGTGGACTGGGCCGGTTTATGTAATTTCTGCCCTGGCGCGCCAGGGCACTGAGAAGCTCTGTTATGACATCATGGACTTCCTTGAGGCGCGCGCTGAGCGCATCCAGGAAAATCCAGAGTACGCCGCCGAGTTGGCCGAGCTGGATACGCGCATCGAAGACGAAGCGCGCGCTCAGCTGCAGGCGCTGGACGATAAGCGCGCGCTGCGTCGTTCTGGGGTCAAGGCCGTCGGTGATGTCGATGAAGACGACAGCTTTTGGGATGAAGAAGACGAAGATGATGGCCCGGAAATCATTTACGTCCGGGATTAAGCAACTACAAAACGCCGCTTAATTGCGGCGTTTTTGTAATCACAGGTCGCGGCTAAGGTTGGAAGATCATGCGTGACAAGGTAACCGGTGCGCAGCGCTGGGTAGTGAAAATTGGCAGTGCGCTGCTGACCGCTGATGGTCGTGGTCTGGACCGTGCGGCGATGGCGGTGTGGGTTAGGCAGATGGTCGCGCTGCGTGAGCAGGGTGTTGAGCTGGTGCTGGTGTCCTCCGGTGCAGTGGCGGCGGGTATGAGCAAGTTGGGCTGGGTTGCGCGACCGAGCGCCATGCATGAGCTGCAGGCGGCGGCAGCAATTGGCCAGATGGTGCTGATTCAGGCGTGGGAGTCGAGCTTTGCCGAGCATGGTCGGCGCACGGCGCAGATTCTGCTGACCCATGACGATCTGTCTGATCGCAAGCGTTACCTGAATGCGCGTAGCACGCTGCGCACGCTGGTGGATCTGGATGTGGTTCCGGTGATCAATGAGAATGACACCGTGGTTACCGATGAGATCCGCTTTGGTGATAACGACACTCTGGCGGCGTTGGTGGCCAATCTGGTCGAGGCCGATCTGCTGGTAATTCTTACTGATCGCGACGGCATGTATAACGCCGATCCGCGGCATAACCCCGGTGCCGAGCTGATTTTCGAGGCGCGCGCCGATGATCCGGCGCTGGATGCAGTGGCGGGTGGTGTGGGTGGTGCGCTCGGACGTGGCGGTATGCAGACCAAGCTGCGGGCGGCGCGTCTGGCGGCGCGTTCCGGTGCTCATACGGTAATCGTTGGTGGTGCCATTGAGCAGGTGTTGGCGAGGCTCAAGGCGGGCGAGCGCCTGGGGACTCTGCTGGCGCCTGAGCGCGGCATGCTGGCGGCGCGTAAGCAGTGGTTGGCTGGGCATCTGCAGACCCGTGGTACCCTGGTGCTGGATGATGGTGCAGTCAAGGCGCTGGCGACCGGCACCAAGAGCTTGTTGCCAGTTGGCGTGAAGGCCGTGCAGGGCAGCTTTCGCCGTGGTGAGATGGTGGTCTGTGTGGCGGCGGATGGTCGCGAGATTGCCCGCGGCCTGGCTAACTACAGTGCGCTTGAAGCGCAGAAGATCATCGGTCAGTCGTCGGATGCCATCGAGAGGTTGCTGGGTTATGTTGATGAGCCCGAGTTGGTGCATCGGGATAATTTGATCCTGATTTGAGGGAAGGCTGATGCGAGTCGTAAAGGGATTGCTGGGTGCGCTTGTGCTGTTGCCTGGGTTGGTGCTGGCCGAGCCGATTGGTGAGGTGTCGACGGTTTTCAAATTTATGGGGCCGAACGACAAAATCGTTGTTGAGGCGTTTGATGATCCCAAGGTAGAGGGGGTTACTTGCTACCTGTCGCGGGCCAAGACTGGTGGTGTTAAAGGTGGTCTTGGGTTGGCTGAGGATCGCGCCGAGGCGTCGATTGCCTGTCGCCAGGTTGGGCCGATCAGCTTCCTGGAGAAGCTCAAGGAGGGCGAGGAGGTGTTTCGTGAGCGTACCTCGCTGGTGTTCAAGACCATGCAGGTGGTGCGGTTTTTCGATCAGAAGCGCAATACCCTGGTTTACCTGGTCTACAGCGATCGGGTAATCGAGGGTAGTCCGCAGAATGCGGTGACCGCCATCCCGATTCTGCCCTGGCCGCAAAAGCCCTGAAGCAAAAAGCCCGAAGTGATTCGGGCTTTTTTATGGCCTGCCGCCGGTGGCGATTGCCTCTGGGCGTTGCAGGCTGTGTTGGCAATTGTTGCGGGCAATAAAAAACCGGCGGTTAAGCCGGTTTTTCAAGAACGAGTAGCGTGTCGCAAACAGCTTAGGCAGCTGCTGTAGCGCTCAGGGCCTTGATGTGGCCATTGAGGCGGCTCTTATGGCGAGCGGCTTTGTTCTTGTGGATGATGCCTTTATCGGCCATGCGGTCGATTACCGGCACAGCCAGAGTGTAAGCGGTAGCTGCAAGAGCTGCGTCTTTGGCTTCGATAGCCTTAACGACGTTCTTGATGTAAGTGCGAACCATCGAGCGCTGGCTGGCGTTATGGCTACGACGCTTCTCAGCCTGTTTTGCGCGTTTTTTGGCAGAAGGTGTATTGGCCACCGTCAAGCTCCTCGGAAAAATTCTGGGGGTTACAAACAAATAAGGCCGCGAATCATGCCGATATGAGGGAGTACTGTCAAGCCTGATGGCTTTTCCCTGTGCTGGCCTGACCAGCGGCAGATCGCTACACTCGTCGCCTTTGCGCGCCAGTGCTTGTTTGCGGAGCCGGGATACTACATGAATTTGCTCAAGTCGTTGGCCGCCGTCAGCTCCATGACCATGCTTTCGCGTGTATTGGGCTTTGTGCGTGACACCATTATTGCTCGTGCCTTCGGTGCGGGCGTGGCCTCGGATGCCTTTGTAGTGGCGTTCAAGCTGCCAAACCTGCTGCGCCGTATTTTTGCCGAGGGTGCGTTTTCCCAAGCTTTTGTGCCGATTCTGGCTGAATATAAAACCCAGCAGGGCGATGAGGCAGCGCGCACGTTTCTGGCGTATGTGACGGGGCTGCTGACTCTGGTACTGGCGCTGGTCACTTTTATTGGCATTCTCGCTGCGCCCTGGATTGTCTGGGCGTCTGCCCCAGGTTTCGCCGATGAGGTGGAGCGCTTTGAGCTGACCACCGACCTGCTGCGGGTGACCTTTCCTTATATCTTGCTGATCTCCCTGTCCTCGCTGGCGGGGGCGGTGCTCAACACCTGGAACCGGTTCTCGGTGCCGGCCTTTGTGCCGACGCTGCTCAACGTCAGCATGATTGTCTTCGCCCTGTTTCTGACGCCTTACTTCGACCCGCCGATCATGGCGCTGGGCTGGGCGGTGCTGGTGGGCGGCTTGGCGCAGCTGCTGTTTCAGCTACCGCATCTGCACAAGATCGGCATGCTGGTGCTGCCCCGTCTGAACCTCAAGGACACTGGCGTGTGGCGTGTGGTGAAACAGATGGGGCCTGCGATCTTCGGGGTGTCGGTCAGCCAGATTTCGCTGATCATCAATACCATCTTCGCCTCCTTTCTGGTCGCAGGCTCCGTGTCCTGGATGTATTACGCCGATCGCTTGATGGAGTTGCCGGCTGGCGTGCTCGGTGTGGCGCTGGGCACCATTTTGCTGCCGGCCTTGTCGAAAACCCATGCAGGCGCTAGTCGCGAGGACTATTCCAGGCTGCTCGATTGGGGCTTGCGTCTTTGTTTGGTGTTGGCGCTGCCCAGTGCAGTGGCGTTGGCGATTATCTCCGAGCCGCTGATTGCCTCGCTGTTCCAGTACGGCAAGTTCACCGCTGCCGATACCTTGATGACCCAGCGCGCCTTGATTGCCTACTCGCTGGGTTTGGTTGGCATCATTCTGGTGAAAATTCTTGCGCCGGCCTTCTACGCCCAGCAGAACATCAAGACCCCGGTACGTATCGGGCTGGTGACGCTGCTGGCGACCCAGGCGATGAATGTGCTGTTTATCTTTGTAATCCCCCTGGCTCATGCCGGCTTGGCGCTGGCTATTGGTCTGGCCGCCTGTCTGAATGCTGGGTTGTTGTACTGGCAGCTGCGCAAGCGCGACATGTTCCAGCCGCAGCCGGGCTGGGCGCTGTTCCTCGGTAAGCTGTTGTTGGCGTTGCTGGCGATGGTGGGCGTGTTGCTGCTGGCCATGCAGCAGCTGCCAGCCTGGGCGGACGGCGCCATGCTCTGGCGTTTGCTGCGCTTGGGTGGGTTGGTTGGTGTGGGCATGTTGGCCTATTTGGCCGTGTTGGCGCTGCTGGGCTTTCGCTTGCGGGACTTCGTCCGGCGCAGTGCGCTCTGAAGGCAGCTGATTTGCCGCCTGTTGTCCGCTGCCCGGTGTGCGTATAATCGGCCACTTTATGAGCAAGAAGCGCGTTATGCAGCTGGTTCGAGGCCTACACAACTTGCGGCCCCAGCATCGGGGCTGTGTCGCCACTATCGGTAATTTCGACGGCGTCCATCGTGGTCATCAGGCCATCTTGGCGCGTTTGCGTGAGCGTTCCGCCGAGCTTGGTGTGCCCAGTTGCGTGTTGATTTTCGAGCCGCAGCCGCGTGAGTTTTTTGCCCCTGATGTAGCGCCGGCACGCCTGGCCCGCTTGCGCGACAAGCTGGCGTTGTTGGCTGCCGAAGGCGTCGATCGGGTGCTGTGTCTGAGCTTCAACCGCCGCCTGCGTGAGCTGAGCGCCTCCGAGTTCGTGCATCGCGTGTTGGTTGAAGGCCTGGGTGTGCAGCATCTGGAAGTGGGCGATGACTTTCGCTTCGGCTGTGACCGCGCCGGTGACTTCGCCTTTCTGGCCGAGGCCGGTGAGCGTGAAGGCTTCAGCGTCGAGGCTGCCAGCACGGTTGAACTGGACGGTATTCGCGTCAGCAGTACGCGGGTGCGTGAAGCCCTTGATGCCGGTGATTTCGCCCTGGCGCAGCACCTGCTTGGGCGGCCTTTCCAGATCGCCGGACGGGTGTTGCATGGGCAGAAGCTGGGCCGTCAGCTGAATGCGCCGACTGCCAATGTGCAGCTCAAGCGCAAGCGGGTGCCGCTCAAGGGCGTGTACCTGGTCAGCACCGAGATTGACGGCCAAGTCTGGCCAGGTGTGGCCAACATTGGTGTGCGCCCGAGTGTGGCCGGTGATGGCCGCGCTCATCTGGAAGTGCATTTGCTGGACTTTGCCGGTGATTTATATGGCCGGCGTTTGACGGTGGCTTTCCACCACAAGCTGCGCGATGAGCAGCGTTTCGCCTCCCTTGAGGCATTGAAGACGGCTATTGCTGCCGATATTGCTGCCGCCCGTGCCCATTGGCGCGTTTAAGCCCCCGGTTTCAACTGCTGGGTGCCAATCGCTTACGAAGAGCCTGAGATGACCGACTACAAAGCCACGCTGAATCTGCCTGACACCCAATTTCCGATGAAAGCCGGCCTGCCGCAGCGCGAGCCGCAGATTCTGCAGCGCTGGAACGAGATTGGCCTGTATCAGAAGCTGCGCGCGCAAGGCGAAGGCCGGCCGAAGTTCGTGCTGCACGACGGCCCGCCCTATGCCAACGGCAGCATCCATATTGGTCATGCGGTCAACAAGATCCTCAAGGACATCATCACCCGTTCCAAGACCCTGGCCGGCTTCGACGCCCCCTATGTGCCGGGCTGGGACTGTCACGGTCTGCCGATCGAGCACAAGGTGGAAACCACCTTCGGCAAGAATCAGCCATCCGACCTGACCCGCGAACGCTGCCGCACCTATGCCGGCGAGCAGATCGAAGGGCAGAAAGCCGACTTCGTTCGCCTCGGTGTACTGGGCGACTGGGACAACCCGTACAAGACCATGGACTTTGCCAACGAGGCCGGCGAGATCCGTGCGCTGGCCGAAATGGTCAAACAGGGTTTTGTGTTCAAGGGCCTGAAGCCGGTCAACTGGTGCTTCGATTGCGGTTCGGCGTTGGCTGAGGCCGAAGTCGAGTATCAGGACAAGAAGTCCGACGCCATCGACGTCGCTTTCCTGGTTGAAGACGCCGACAAGCTGGCCGCCGCGTTTGGCCTGGCCAGTTTGCCGAAGCCGGCTTCCATCGTGATCTGGACCACCACGCCGTGGACCATTCCGGCCAACCAGGCGCTTAACGTCCACCCTGAATTTACCTATGCGCTGGTCGATACCGGCGAGCGTCTGCTGCTGCTGGCTGAAGAGCTGGTGGAAGGCTGCCTGGCCCGTTATGGCCTGCAGGGCGAAGTGATCGCCAGCGCGCCAGGTGCGGCGCTGGAGTTGATCCGCTTCCGTCATCCGTTCTATGAGCGCTTTGCTCCGGTCTATCTGGCTGAGTACGTTGAGCTGGGTGCCGGCACTGGCGTGGTGCACTCGGCACCGGCCTATGGTGAGGACGACTTCCGTTCCTGCAAAGGCTACGGCATGAGCAACGACGACATCCTCAGCCCGGTGCAGAGCAATGGCGTGTATGTCAGCGATCTGCCGTTCTTTGGCGGCCAGTTTATCTGGAAGGCCAACCCGGCCATCGTCGCCAAGCTGGAGGAGGTCGGCGCGCTGCTCAAGCACGAAGCCATCCAGCACAGCTACATGCATTGCTGGCGCCACAAGACCCCACTGATCTACCGCGCCACCGCGCAGTGGTTCGTCGGCATGGACAAGCAGCCTAATGAGGGCGGCACCCTGCGTGAGCGCGCGCTGGCAGCCATCGAGCAAACTCAGTTCGTCCCTGCTTGGGGTCAGGCGCGTCTGCACAGCATGATTGCCGGGCGTCCGGACTGGTGCATCTCGCGTCAGCGCAACTGGGGTGTGCCAATCCCGTTCTTCCTGCACAAGGCCACGGGTGAGCTGCATCCGCGTAGTGCCGAGCTGATGGAAGAGGTGGCCAAGCGTGTCGAGCAAGAGGGCATCGAAGCCTGGTTCAAGCTGGATGCTGCTGAGCTGCTCGGCGATGAAGCCGTCGACTACGACAAGATCAGTGACACCCTGGACGTCTGGTTCGACTCCGGCACCACTCACTGGCACGTGCTGCGCGGCTCGCACAACCTCGGCCATGCCAGCGGCCCGCGTGCCGACCTGTATCTGGAAGGCTCCGACCAGCACCGTGGCTGGTTCCATTCCTCGCTGCTGACGGGCGCAGCCATCGACGGCCACGCGCCGTACAAAGAGCTGCTGACCCACGGTTTTGTGGTCGATGAGAACGGCCGCAAGATGTCCAAATCCCTGGGCAATGTGGTCGCCCCGCAGGAAGTGAATGACAGCCTGGGCGCCGACATCCTGCGCCTGTGGGTGTCGTCCACCGACTACTCCGGCGAGATGGCGGTGTCCAAGGTCATCCTGCAGCGCAGCGCCGATTCCTACCGGCGTATCCGCAACACCGCACGCTTCCTGCTCTCCAATCTCAGCGGCTTCGACCCGGCGCAGCACCTGCTGCCGGCGGAAGACATGCTGGTGCTGGACCGTTGGGCAGTGGATCGCGCCTTGCTGCTGCAGCGCGAAATTGAGGAGGCCTACGACAGCTACCGCTTCTGGAACGTTTACCAGAAGGTGCACAACTTCTGCGTGCAGGAGTTGGGCGGCTTCTACCTCGACATCATCAAGGACCGTCAGTACACCACCGCCGCCGACAGCGTGGCGCGTCGCTCCTGCCAGACCGCGCTGTTCCATATCGCCGAAGCCCTGGTGCGCTGGATCGCTCCGGTGCTGTCGTTCACCGCCGATGAGCTGTGGGAATACCTGCCGGGTGCGCGTAACGAGTCGGTGATGCTCAATGGCTGGTATCAAGGCCTGAGTGAACTGCCTGAGGGCTTCGAGCTGGATCGTGCGTTCTGGGAGCGCGTGATGGCGGTCAAGGTCGCGGTAAACAAGGAGATGGAAAACCTGCGCGCAGCCAAGGCCATTGGCGGCAACCTGCAGGCTGAAGTGACCCTGTACGCTGAAGACAGCCTGATCGCCGATCTGAACAAGCTCGGTAACGAACTGCGCTTTGTGCTGATCACCTCCACCGCCAGCCTGGCGCCGCTCGCCAGCGCGCCAAGCGATGCCGTGGAAACCGAAGTCGCCGGGCTCAAGCTGAAAGTGTTGAAGTCCGGTCACGCCAAGTGCGGCCGTTGCTGGCATCACCGCGAGGACGTTGGGGTGAACCCCGCGCATCCGGAAATCTGTGGTCGTTGCGTGGACAATATCGAAGGCGCAGGTGAGGTTCGTCACTATGCGTGATAACGGAATGCCTAACGCCAGTCGTTTCGGGCGTTTGGCCTGGTTGTGGCTGAGCCTGCTGGTGTTTGTAGTCGATCAGGCGAGCAAGTTCTGGTTCGACAACAACCTGAGCATGTACCAGCAGATCGTGATCATCCCCGACTACTTCAGCTGGACCCTGGCTTACAACACCGGTGCGGCATTCAGCTTCCTGGCCGATGCCGCCGGCTGGCAGCGCTGGTTCTTCGCCGCAATTGCCGTGGTGGTCAGCGCAGTGCTGGTGGTTTGGCTCAAACGCCTCAAGCCAGATGAAACCTGGCTGGCGATGGCTTTGGCGTTAGTTCTGGGTGGCGCCCTGGGCAATCTGGTGGATCGCGTGGTGTTTGGCCACGTGGTCGACTTTATCCTGCTGCACTGGCATCAGCAGTGGTACTTCCCGGCCTTCAATGTGGCCGATATGGCGATTACCGGCGGTGCCATCCTGCTGGCGCTGGATATGTTCAAAAGTGAAAAGTCCGGAGAAACAGGCAAATGACTGACGTGCGTATCGGTCCGGACAGGGAAGTGACCCTGCATTTCGCCCTCAAGCTGGACAACGGCGATGTAGTGGACAGTACCTTCGATAAAAAGCCTGCCACCTTCAAGGTCGGCGACGGCAACCTGCTACCAGGTTTTGAGCAAGCCATTTATGGTTTGAAAGCGGGCGACAAGCGCAGTCTGTCGATCAGTCCAGAGCAGGGCTTCGGTCAGGGTAATCCGCAGAATATTCAGGTCATGCCGCGCAGCCAGTTTCAGGATATGGAGCTGTCGGAAGGCCTGCTGGTGATCTTCAACGACGCTGCCAATGCTGAGTTGCCGGGCGTGGTCAAAGCCTTTGACGATAACCAGGTAACTATCGACTTCAACCACCCGCTGGCCGGCAAAGCGCTGAGCTTTGACGTGGAGATTATTGAGGTCAAAGCGCTCTAAGGCCTAGCTCGTTCCTGTGGGGGCGGCTTTCGTCTTGCTTGATCCTCGCGATCACGGCGGCTTATACAGATTGCTTTCCCAGTGCGTGCGGCCGCGCCGTACACTAGCCCGCAAGGTCTTCCGTCGAGATATTCGCCATGCATATTAAACTCGCCAATCCCCGTGGCTTCTGTGCCGGTGTCGACCGCGCCATTGAAATCGTCAACCGCGCGCTGGAAGTCTTCGGGCCACCCATCTATGTGCGCCATGAAGTGGTGCACAACAAGTTTGTGGTCGAAGACCTGCGTTCGCGCGGCGCCGTATTTGTCGAAGAGCTGGATCAGATTCCTGATGACGTTATCGTTATCTTCAGCGCCCACGGCGTCTCCCAGGCTGTGCGTAACGAGGCCGAACGCCGTGGTCTGAAGATCTTCGACGCCACCTGCCCGCTGGTCACCAAAGTGCATATGGAAGTGGTGCGCTACAGCCGCGAAGGGCGCGAATGCATATTGATCGGCCATGAAGGCCACCCAGAAGTAGAAGGCACCATGGGTCAGTACGACGCCAGCAACGGCGGCACCATCTATCTGGTTGAGGACGAAGCGGATGTCGCCGAACTACAGGTGCGCAATCCCGAAGCCTTAGCCTTTGTCACCCAGACCACCCTGTCGATGGACGATACCAGCAAAGTCATCGACGCCCTGCGCGCCAAATTTCCCGCCATCGGCGGCCCGCGCAAAGACGACATCTGCTACGCCACCCAGAACCGCCAGGATGCCGTTAAACAGCTCGCCGCCGAGTGCGATGTGTTGCTGGTTGTCGGTAGCCCCAACAGCTCCAACTCCAACCGCCTGCGCGAACTGGCCGAACGCATGGGTACCCCAGCCTACTTGATCGATGGTGCAGAAGACCTCAAGCAAGAGTGGTTTGCGGGTGTGGCGGGTATTGGGATTACCGCAGGTGCATCAGCCCCTGAAGTGCTGGTGCAGAGCGTTATTCAGCAGTTAAGTGAGTGGGGCGCAACAGGTGCGCAAGAGTTGCAGGGGCGGCCGGAGAATGTAACGTTCTCGATGCCGAAGGAGTTGCGGGTTATTGCGCGCCAGTAAACTATTGCTGTAACTGGCAGGAAATAAAAAGGCCGGGATTCCCGGCCTTTTGTGCTTACCAGCACGTCGCAACTGTACCCGTTCCGCTTTTATCTTTTGTGCCGCGGCTGTCTATGGTGAGGTTGCCGCATTCATTATCTTGCAGTTGTGGACCAACACGGGTCGCGGTCAATATGACGCAGCGTGCAATAGTACTGTTGGCACATGCCGCAGCCTGAATGGTGTAGCGTCCTTCTGCTGATGGCACGGAAGCATTTGCTGCTACACCATAAGCCAGCCCACCGGCCCCCAGATTCGTGGTGTAGGTTTGGTTCTGTGAGTAGAACCGCTCCTGAGCCTGGATGATTTCCATCATTTTTGCTTGCCCGTCTGCCCGCCCAGTGCGTAAGACATAGTTTTGATAACTTGGGTAGGCGATAGCTGCCAGAATGGCAACTATCGCGACCACAATCATCAGCTCAATAAGGCTAAAGCCTTTTTCCTTCATTAATTTTCTCTCCAATATGTTGCTTTGACGGCATCACCTGAGCGGCATGCTTCTACACCCTCAACGCATTCGTTGGTCAAAATCTCGGTGCCAGTGAGAATTGTAGGTGCGCCTTCAGAGAGGATAACCGAAGGGGTTGGCGGAATGCCTGCGCGCTTCAGATCAAAGCTGCGTACTGGGGTTTTCGTGCCGTCTGGAGCTGTTTCGGTGAAGAGTGCACTGGCATCCAATAGGCTCATGGCATAAGTACGGCCTCGCCCTACATCCGAGCCACAAGTGGCAACAGTGTTCGAGTTGCGCGGTGCAAAGGTACTGAAGAACAGTGCGCCACGGAAGGATATAGAGGTTGAGAGTACCTTTTCTCCTCTAGGGAGGCGCAGATAGAACCCTTTACTGGCCGCAAGTAGATTGACATTCGGTGTGTAGCTATTGCCGGGAGTCAATTTGCTGTATTCGACGTTTATGGCATTGCGCAGATATGGCAGGCCGGTCGCGGTGTTCGATGCGTTGGCGAGCGCTGCATCGATCAAGTATTGATATGCATCGAAGAACGTTGGCTCCGCTGGTGCTAGCTGGGCTTGCAGTGCAGCCAATTGTGTAGCCGAGAGCAATGCACTGGCTGGGTTATAAGCAGTTGCGGCAAGTGCATCCGCCTCAAGCTGTAATGCCGCACCGCTTGCCTTGAAAGCATCACGCTGGCTGGCCAAGCCTGCTACCAGTGCCGCAGTTGTGGTCTCATTATCTGCTTTAGTTTTTAAGGCTGCGGCATTGGCAGCTTCGGCGCGAGCTAACAGCTGGCTGACCGTTAGGTTACCTGCCGCCGGCAAGTCAATAAAGTCGGCGTCGGCAACCAAGATGTCCAAGGCAGCTTGCAGCGCTAGGGCTACATCAGTTGGGTCTGGCAGTGCCAGTGCCGCTTTCACTGCATCTATCAGTGCAGTGGCTTTGGCCGGAGAACCTGTGTTGAGGTTGGTGCGAGTTGCGACTGCATTTAGCGCTGCATAATCAGTGCGAGCAGCCGTCAGTGCGTCCTCCAGCGCAGGCAGGTTATTGGCATCAAAGTTTGGGTCTGCCTTGGCTGCCAGAAGGTCAGCTTCCAGTGTCTGTATCTGGGCGAAAGAGTTATCAACCGAGATTTGCAGCTGAACCAGTCGGTCATACTGTTCAGTGAAACGACTGAGCTGAGCCGATATCGCACTTGCATCAGCATCATTTTTTACTGCAGTTGCGTGCGCTTGGGTTGCGGCGTCACGCGCTGCCTGTGCGGTGTCGCGGGCGGCCAGTTTAGTAGCAGCATCAAGTGCTGATGCTGTCGCTACAGACTGTGCCGCATCTGCCGTAGCACGCAAACCTGCTGCCGTGGCGGCCGTGTTGGCTGCTTGTGTGTTAGCGGCTGCCAGGTCATTAGCTGCAGTTGTCGCGGTATTGGCTGTTGAGACTACTAATGCGTCGGCAGTTGTTTTGGCAGTTGTTGCGTCAGCGGCGGCAGTAGTTGCTGTGGCAAATGCGGCTTGTGCTACGTCATCCGCAGCTGTTGCAGCCGTCAGCGCAGTTGCCGCGGTAGCTTCTACGGCTTGTGCATCCGTTAGTGCTGTTGCTGCAGTATTAAGGTCTACTTGTGCTGCGTCTCGTATTGCCTCAAAGCCGGGATCACCAGGGTTATTGTCGACGTCGGTTTGAGCCGCATCAAGAGCCGCCTGCGCAGCTGTTACATCATTTTGTTTATTAGTAACGTCGGTTTGAGCGTTGGTGAGGTCTGTGGCCGCATTGGCTTTGGTGGTGGCGGTGGTCGCCGCATCTGCTGTAGCTGTTGCCAGAGCTGCATCTGCTGCTGTCTTTGCAGCATCCGCTGCTGTTGCTGCAATCACGGCGTCTGCAGCAGCCTGATCGGCATTGGTTTTGGTAATTAATGCAGCATCTGCAGTGGCTTGGTCTGCTGCTGCCGTTGTTTCGGCAGCTACTGCATCCGCTTCAGCTGTTGCAGCAGCTGCTGCATCATTGTCGGCAGTGACTTGAGCCGGGTTGTAAGCTGCGATGGCGGCAGTCAATGCGGTCTCTGCCGCAAGGCGCTCACCATCCAGAATGCCAACATCGCCTGCATCTGCTTGGCCTTGAATATTCAAGCGCAACTGCTCAAGTTCGCTCAGTGTTTGCTGTGCCAGTTTCAGGCTGTCCTGCAGAGTGCTTTGGTGGCGTGTATTGCTTACATGTTCAAGCAGGTAAGGGTCATTGCCGAGAATCTCATCGATTTCGCGTTGCTTGTCATTGGCGTCACTTAACGCTTGTATTGCTGCGTTTTGTTTGGCTGTATGGCCGATACCGGCTTTGTAGCTGGCAAAGTTTTCTTGAGCGGTGCTCAGCGCTAGGTTCAGCGAGGCCATAAGTCCTTCAAGCTTGGCAATCTCCGCAAGAATGGCTGCTGATTCGGTGTCGCTGAGGTTAACCCCGCTTACGTTGATCAGGTCACTTTCTACGATAGTGGTATAGGTAGTGGGTTTACTGAAGACATTGCTGTCGCGCAACACGTAGAAGCGATCATCCGTCTCGGTATTAAGCGGGCTTTCACGGAAACCTGAACCAATTGATATGGTGAAATAAGTTTTACCGCCGCGCTCGCGGATCAAGGCTACGTCTGGGGAGTTGAAGAAGCGTCTGTTGTCAGCCGCAGTTGCTCCGGCAAGGCTGGCAATCCGTCCACCAGTAGCCAGTGATGTGAGGCTGGTATTGGCGTTGTTGATATCAAAGCGGAATACCTGGCCGCGTAGGTCTGAGACATAAATGATGTCGGCTAAGCCGTCGCCACTAATATCCACGATAGTTGGGTCCGCCGGCATGCTGTTGGTCATGTTGGCAACATTCAGCGTCGCGCTGCTGTCGCCGGTGTTGCCGGCGCGCCAGAGAAGTTTTCCGGTTTCAGCATCTGCAATAAACAGACTATTACCAATACTGTCATTTTTCGGGGCGTTAGTGCCTATGTTGTCTTGCTCTTTGTCATAGCCGCCGCTAAAGATTAGTACCTTGGTTTTAGTGCCGTTGATCTTGATGTCGGCCAGCTTTGGCGCAGAGAAAGTCAGCCCCAGTTTTTCAAAACCTGGAGTGGGTGTTGCGGAGTATGCACCTTTAATCAGCCACTTGAGGGCGGGGGCGTCAATATTGGTTACGTCGAGTGAGTAATAGTTGCTGCCGCCACGCCGCATACCTGCATAGAGATAGGCTTTGTTGAGTGTCCGTTTTTTGTTGGCGATATCGTCTGCTGTTGGCGTGCGGTACTCAGTCCAGAGGTTGATCTGGCCATCCATGCCATATTTCTTATTGGATGAGCCTTTTGCATCGCTCAGATAATTTCCGGGGTTACCCAGCAGCTCTTTGGGGATAAATGCAAACTTCTCGTCACCGGTTGTAGGATCTATCGCGTGGATAAAACCTTCGTTGGAGCCGAAGAACATAAATAGTTTTTCGGTTGAGGTCGCAGGCGAATTATTTACTCGCTCAAGGTCTTCATCAGTTACATAAGCAACCAGCTTTGGTTCGTTGTGTAGGACGTCAGCAATAGCAAGTCGGTTTGTTCCATCAGTTTTCTTTCCGCGTGCCCAGTTAATAAAGTTGGTGCGTAATGTGGTGGTGCTGGCCCCTAGCATTGCTTGCGTTACCGCTGTATTGCCGGTGATCAGGCGATGCGCAGCAATATCAAGGGCTTGAGAACCTGTAACGCCTGCGCTGGCGCTTGGCGTTCTGTCAGCTGCTGTCCAGGTAAATATTTTTCGGGTATCGGGGTTGAGTAGGCGGCCGGCCACACCACCTTTGGCCACATCACTGCCATCTTCCACGGACCAAAAGCTGGAGGCGCTGTTTCTGAAGAAGCCAGTAGTGTCGTCAATAGCGGCGTTGCCATTTTTGTCGACAATCAAAGGGTTGCCGCTTCCATCCTTGGACAGTTTGTAGCGCTTCACGTTACCTGGCCAGTTTGCGCCTTCTGCAGGACGGAACAGGGCGTAATAAAGGTCGTTACGGAAACCCAGGTTGTTGAATGCACTTACCGCAACGCTAGGCGTGGCGAAGGAGGTGTTTTCGGCGCTGATATCTTGAACGATGGCTTTAAGTGCGTCAGTTAGACCAGATACGTCGCCTGTGGTGTAGTACTTGCCGCCCCCCGCCTCAGCGGCGTTTTTCAGCAGTGCAAGGTTTACGGAGAAGCCAATGAAATGTGACGTCACTGACTGCTTACGGTTGGTTGGATCATCGAATGGCGCGGGTGCCGGAAACAGGTCCTGATTAGCCATGTATTCAGCTAAATGGGGTAGGCATTGACCGTTGCCTGAACCGCAGCTAGATGCTGGGTAAAGAGTATTCTTGTTGGTAACAAGGGTTTTAACTGCTGCATTGGAGCCTTGGTCGACAGTAGGCTCGCCATCAGTTAGATAGATGATATGTGACTGCTGGCAGCTGTGCTCGATTGGTGATTTATAGGTCTCGCCATTGCGTGAGGCCTTAACGCTCTTGTCGCCCCAGAATCTGTTTTGTCCGGTCATATAGAGGTATGACTCGTAGTAGGTTTCCAGCAGCGGTGTATTCCCACTTGCAGGGATGGTGTCTACTACGTCTTTCATTGTTTGTGCATTTGTTGTTGTCAGGCGTTGGACGGGACTGAGTACATAGCCGCCGTCACTGCCGTCATAACGCATAAAGCCGACGTTGACATCTTCCTTGGCCTTCAATTGGTCGATTAGATTTTTTACCACGTCACGCATTACTTGGTTTCGGTTTTTGCCTCCAGAGTTGGCTACGCCGCTGCCCATTGAGCCGGAAGAGTCAAGCACAAACATGATGTTTGGACGAACTTGCTGGTCGGCAGGCAAATCTTTGGGTACGTATATTTCGGTGTCGTCAGCCATTGCTGTTTGCAATGTCAATAGGCTATAGACAAAGGCGCTGGCACCAAGTGCGAGTGGTTTAAGGTTTTTCATGTTTATTCTCCCGTGCGCCAATCAATAAGCCGTGAATCTGATGACTTTAGTGGGTTCTTTATTGGTCACGGTAATGAGGCCGGTCCAGTCCACTTTATTGCCGATCTCATTGATCGGGCGCGGTTGTTCATTGATGTAGAGTTCTGTGTGTGGGCCAAAACTCATAGTTTCTGGTGCACATTCGGCGCAACGGTAAACAATTGCGCGGCCCAGTATTTCGCCAGATGGGCTCCAGTTGACCATGAACTTTTCTGCTTCAATAACAACCAGCAATACTTCATCGCTTTGTTCTTCGGCATGAGCGGTTAGGGTTAAAAGCATGCCGGCAAGTAAGTAGATGATCAGATTTTTCATGCTTATAACCTCATTTGTTATTCTGGAAACTTAGCCCTTGGGATTGGGAAGAGAAACTTCCCCCTGCAGTCTCGGCGCGAGCAGACATTTCAAAGCGGACACAGACGAATTTCTCTGCGCTGGACCCGTCATCACAAGGGCCTTCTTGCACATAGCGCACGTTGTTTGAAGCGATATTGTCGCCGGTTGCATTCATTTTTGGAGTCAGTGCTTGAACTTCTCGTGCTGTTGCGGGGAGTGACTTCAGGCTTGGGTCAGCAAGAAGTGCGGCGGCATCGCGAGCTGCGACATTTTTTCCCATTGCAACAAGTAATGGGGCGCGGTTGGCTAAGTTAGTATTGAAAGCCAGAAGCTGTGCGCGAATTTCACTTTGAGCTTGTTGAAAAACCTGGTTGCGGAACTGAGTGTTACTGGCCATGCGCTCCTCAAATGTTGAAAAACGCATTGCAGTTACGCCTGCGACGGTCAGTACCAGCAAAAATACCAGCGCCACAATCAAGGTCGCACCCTGTTGCACGCGCTTTGGAACATTAAGTCGACGCATTTGGGTAGCCTCAGTCGGTATTTTTGAGCTGAATCGTTGTGGTGAAGATTTGCCGAGCCCGATTATCTGCAATCGCAAGTGGTGCCGCGTCAAGAAGGGCAAAGTTGCGGTTCGCGGGTGCAGGCGTCAGGTTATCGACTGAGTTGGCCAGTACAGCGATGCGCACCGCACGCACCTTGTTCCAGTCGGTAACACGATCAGCCGATACGTACTGGTTTGCGCTGCGCGAGTCCCCTGCAGTGGTAATGCCGTAAAGGATTTGCAGGCTATCAACCCCGGAAATGAGTTCTTGCGCGGCAGGACCTGAGGTCCAACCATCGGGGTTTGTTCCGTTAAATTTGTATGCGCGGCAGCCAAGCGCTGCTGGTTGAGTTCCTGTTGCGGGAATAATTTCGAAATGGTTGATGATCAGTACATCATCATCGGCAATTGTGTTGCCGAGGCAGTCACGTCGGGCACCATCAGTAACGCTAGGTTGCATGACGAAACCGACACTGTCGGATCCGCTGCCTGCGCCCTGGGTTGTGCAGAGTGTCGTTGGAATAGTGCCGGGCAGTCCTGCGCATGCGGGGCGAACTAGTGGCAGAGGTTTTCCTGACATGTAGATCGGCTCAACATAACCTGCCTGGCGTGCGCTACGGGCAATAAACTCCAAGGCAAAGCGCCCGTTTTCCTGCATGCGCCCCATGGCTTCATTGGCAGAATAGGTCTGGCGGCTTGAGAGGAATACCTGAATGACGCCAGTCATTAGTAATAGGCCTAATGCCAATGCAACCATTAGTTCAACAATGGAGAGGCCGATTTGCAGCCGCCGTAGCTGAGTAGGCCTGATCATCGTTGTATCCTCATTGCAGTAGTTTGCGAGTTCTGGTCAGCAGTGCCTTTTGCGTTATCGGCTTTGCCAAGCCAGAAACCCTGCAGAGTCAGAACATTACCGTTGTTTGCAATGGATACACTGGCACCTCCAGTTGGTGCGTTGATGAAATCGCGGCTGGTGAAGCGGGCATTGATTGTGTTGTAAGTGGCAATGGCGGAATAGCTGCATCGGGATTCCCAGTGATCAAATGCTGCCATTTCAGATGCGCTGCATTGTGCGGCGGCGACTTTTGCCGACGTGGCCGGGTTGTAAAAGTCAGCACAACGCTTTGCTGGTAGGGCGGTGCAGTCGGGGGCAGTTTCATAGGCAGCTGCAGTGCCTTCGGGGTTAGCCCTGATTCGCTCAGCAATATCTTGAAGTAGCCAAGTAGTCTGTGAGCGTTGTGCGCTATCGCTAGACCCTTGCAGTGCGTTGAGTTGCAAGGCTGCAAGGCCGAGCATGCCAACGGTGAATACCAATAAGGTGACCAGCACCTCAATCATAGAGCTGCCAGCTTCATTTTTAGACGCAAGAAGCATGTTGGTTTTCCTTGTTAGCATGAGGCGTCGCGTGTGATTTTGGTCAGACTTGCGCGACCTTGACGGGTGACACTGACACAGCGCGCATCAGTGCTCGTTGCTTTAAGGTTGGCTGAAGTTATGTTGAACGGGTTGCTGCCACAGAGTGAACAGGTGCCGTCACGCTGAAATGTCAGGCGTGGTGATGTCGCCAGGAATGCGCTGGTGATAGTTACGCCGGTAGATGCTGAAAAGTCGCGAAGGCGATCTGGGTCGTCACAATTGCTCATTGCGTCGGTACCACTGGCCAGACCAACGCACCAGCCATCACTCCAGCCGGTAGCGGAATTTGTGGCCGGCAGGATAACGACTTCTCTATTTTGTTTAACCGCTTCGGATCTGGCAAAAGCCAATGCCAGCATTATTTCGCTGGCTTGTCCGCTAACGCGCTGGCGTACTGCAAAATCGCTCATGGCTGGCGCCGCCAAGCCAACGATAATGCCTAGAATGGCGATGGCGATCATCAGCTCGATGAGGGTGAACCCTTTGACTCTTGGCATGACAGCTCTCTTGGGGAAACTTTCATCGTCATAGTCTTCAGATGAGTCTGTCTACTCAAGTGCGGTGTGATAGCTGGTTCAATTGTCCGGTTGAGTGGTCTTTCCGTCTTTGCAGGCTTGGGTTGTAAGCTCCGAGCGTGTACGGCCTTGTTTATTGATCACTAGCTTTACGGTTTCCTTATGCTGAGGGAGGCACAGGGTGAATGTGCCGTTGCTGACGAATGTGACCCCTACTGGGCTGAAGTGGATGGAATTGGTGGGTTTCATGCCTTTCCAGGCCAGAATGAGGTTGGGGTGAAGGTCAACTCTGGAAAACTCCAGCTCAGTTAAGTCAAGTTGACGATTGCCATTGTGATCTGTGAAGGCGCTAATACTGCCCGTCCAGTCTTGTTTGCAGATGCCTGTCTCCGTTAGTGCGCATAGGGTTATGCGTGTTCGCGAGATGAGAGCGTCATGGCGGGCGCGTCGGATCAGTAGGTGTAGGCTGCTCTGAGAATCGTAAAGACGCTGTTTGTTGAGCATCGCTTGAGTGTGTGTTGCGCCGATACTAAGTATCGAGATGATGGCTAGGGTGTACAAGATTTCAGCAATCGATAATCCATATGCGGCTTTTGGGTTCATCCTGAACACCTGAAGAGTCGTTTGAGTGGTTAAGTGTGGTTTTTGGCAGTTAATGTGCCTGTAGCCTTTGGTGTGTTGTGTTGTAGGTGATTGGAGTCAGATTGAGTGAGCGTGAGTCGGGTCGTAGTTGTAGGTGCTGGGGTCATTGGCTTGTTGTCGGCTCTGCGTCTAGCGAATGTTGGATTCCATGTTTCTGTTCTAGATGTTGCTGAACAGGTGGGGCGCGAGTCTTCTTGGGCCGGTGGTGGGATTGTCTCGCCGCTTTATCCTTGGCGCTACAGCCCGGCGGTAACGGCTTTGGCGCATTGGTCGCAGGATTTTTATCCGCGGTTGGGTGAGCAGTTACTGGCGCAGACGAAGATTGATCCGGAGGTGTATGTCACTGGGTTGTATTGGCTTGATCTTGAGGACGAAGCCGAAGCGCTCGCCTGGGCGCAGCGTGAGGGGCGGCCGCTGCAGCGTGAAGATGTCGCGGTGGTAGAGAGAGCGGTGCCTGCGTTGGCTAAAGGCTTTGAGCGGGCGGTGCAGATGGCGGATGTGGCGAATGTGCGTAATCCGCGCTTGGTCAAAGCGCTGCGCGCTGCGTTGCAGCAGATGCCGAATGTCACCTTGCATGAGCGCTGTGTGGTGAGTGGGTTTATTCGCGAGGGTGGGCGTGTTACGGGTGTGCATACGGCACAAGGTGATATGCATGCCGATCAGGTGGTGCTTGCGGCCGGAGCCTGGAGTGGGGAGTTGATGAAAACCCTTGGCATCGAGTTGCCGGTTGCGCCGGTCAAGGGGCAGATGATTCTGTACAAGTGTGCCGAAGACTTTCTCCCAGCCATTGTGCTGGCCAAAGGTCGTTATGCGATTCCGCGGCGTGACGGCCATATTCTGATTGGCAGCACCCTTGAGCATGCTGGGTTCGACAAAACTCCGACCGACGAGGCGCTGGCCAGCTTAAAGGCTTCTGCTGTTGAATTGTTGCCGGCGCTGGCAGGTGCCGAGGTGGTGGGGCATTGGGCGGGGCTGCGGCCTGGTTCGCCTGAGGGCATTCCGTTTATTGGGCCGGTGCCGGGGCATGAAGGCTTGTGGTTGAACTGCGGGCATTATCGTAATGGGCTGGTGCTGGCGCCGGCGTCGTGCCAGTTGCTGGCGGATCTGATGCTGGGGCGTGAGCCAATTGTGGATCCGGCACCTTATGCGCCTGCTGGGCGGTTGGCTTCGACGGGGTGAGCATTCCAGTGAGCGGGGGGCTCGGCTAAACCCCTCGCCCGCAGTTGATGCGCGCTTTAGTCTATGCCGAGCTTCTTTAGTCGATAGCGCATTGAACGGAAGCTAAGGCCCAGGCGTTGCGCAGCTGCGGTGCGGTTCCAGCGGGTTTCTTCCAGGGCTTGCATGATCAGTTTGCGTTCGATGGCTTCCAGGTAGTCTTCTAGGTTATCGATTTGCGCGAGGTTGGCTTCGCCGTTTTCGCTGATCGGCACGCTGTCTGCCAGGCGCAGGTCGCTACTGGTGATGCGGTCGTCTTCGCACAGGGTGTAGGCGCGCTCGAGCATGTTCTCCAGTTCGCGCACGTTGCCCGGAAAGCGGTAGCTTTTGAGCTTCTCCAGCGCGTCGTCATCCAGCTTGGCTGGGCTGAGACCAGTGCCGTCGGCCAGGCGTTTGAGCATGATCTCGGCCAGCAGGGCGATGTCTTCGCGGCGTTCGCGCAGGGCGGGCACGCGTAGTTCGATGACGTTGAGGCGGTAGTACAAGTCCTGGCGGAAGCGCCCCGCCGCGACTTCGCCGGCCAGATCCTTGTGAGTGGCGCAGAGGATGCGTACATCGACAATCAGCTCCTGTTGGCCTCCGACGGCGCGTACAGCTTTTTCCTGAATCGCGCGTAGCAATTTAACTTGCATCGGCAATGGCAGGTCGGCGACCTCATCAAGGAACAGGGTGCCGCCGTTGGCCGCTTGAAACAGGCCTTGCTTGTCTTCGATGGCGCCCGTAAAGCTGCCCTTCTTGTGGCCGAAGAACTCGCTTTCCATTAGTTCGGTGGGGATGGCACCGCAGTTGACCGGGATAAAGGGTTGCTCGCCGCGCGAGCCTTGCTCGTGGATCAGTCGTGCGACCAACTCCTTGCCGCTGCCGGATTCGCCGCTGATATACACCGGGGCTTGGCTGCGGGCGAGCTTGAGAATCTGTTTGCGCATGGCTTTCATCGGCGGTGAGTCGCCGAGCAGGCGGCTGTCTACCGGCAGCTCTTCGCCATCGGCGCTGCGCAGGCGCAAGGCGGCGGCGACCAGTTCACGCAGGCGGCCGAGATCCACCGGCTTGGTAAGAAAGTCGAATGCGCCAGCTTTCAAGGCGTTGATTGCGGTGTCCAGGCTGCCATAAGCGGTGATCATCGCCACGGGTACTTGCGGGTGGCGCAGCAGAATATGTTGCACCAGCTCCAGGCCGGTGCCGTCCGGCAGGCGCATGTCGGTAAGGCACAGGTCGAAGGGTTCTTTGGCCAGCCACTCGCGGGCTTCCTTGACGTTGCGTGCGCTGCGGGTATCGAGCTTCATACGTCCCAGAGTGATTTCCAGGAGTTCGCGAATATCGGGTTCGTCATCGACGATCAAGGCTCTCTGGCGGGTCATGGTCAGCTCAGTTTGCGCGGGTGGGCGAAGGTGATACGCAGGCAGCTGCCGCCACCTTCACGAAGTTTATAGTCGAGGCGAGCCTGGTTGCTTTCGCACAGCTCGCGGGAAATATACAGGCCCAGGCCGGTGCCCTTGTTTTCCGTGGTGTAGAAGGGCTCGAACAGATGGTGCAGCTGTTCTTCGGATACGCCGGGGCCGTCGTCCAGCACTTCGAGTACCGGCAGCTCGCTCTCCGGGTCGCGGAACAGCTTCAGCCAGACCTGGCCGTGCCTGTTTTTCTGCGCGCTGTAGCGCAGGCCGTTTTCCACCAGGTTGCTCAGTACTTGGGTGAGCTGGTGTGGGTCCATGCGTGTTTGAATGCTGCCGCTGCTGGTTTCCAGGTGCAGCGTCTGACCGGGGGCGGCGCTGCTGCGGAACTCGCTGGCGAAGCGGTGTAACCAGTACTTCAGGTCGAGCAGTTGTGGTTCGGCCTGGCGCCGGCGCGACAGTTGCAGAACGTTCTCGATCACCAGGTTCATCCGCCGCGAGTGATCCTGAATGATCTGCGCCAGGCGTAGGTCCGGGCCTTCCAGTTCTTCCGACTCCTGCAGCAGTTGTGCGGCGTGGCTGATTGCCCCCAGCGGGTTGCGAATCTCGTGGGCGATACCGGCTGTCAAGCGGCCCAGTGAGGCAAGCTTGAGCTGTTGCGCCTGCTGCGCGATCTGCGAGATGTCATCGAGGAAGACCAGCGTGTGCTTATGCTCGCCGCGTTGCAGGGCTATAAAGCTTGGCTGCAGTACTCGGCCGTCGGGTGCCGCTTGTAGGCTGGCGGGGCGCAGGCTGGGGTTGTGCGACCATTGCTGCATGCGCTTGATCAGCTCGGGGCAGTGCGGGTCGAGGATCTTGCCGGTCAGATCGGCATGCCCCAGCAGGTGGTTGGCGCCCTGGTTGGCCAGTAGTACGCGGTGTAATTCATCCAGCACCAGAATGCCGGTGCGCATACGTTGCAGGATCAGTGCGTTGAGTGCTTCCAGATTGGCCACGTCGGCAGCGCGTTGCTCGGCCAGGCTTTCGCTAACTTGCAGGCGGCGAGTCAGCCCCTGCACAAACAGTGCGGCGGCAAAGCACAGCGCGCCAAGTGCGCCGGCTTGCACGTATTGTGCGGCAGCGGCCGGGCGACTGAGGCTGAGGTAGAAGGTCAGGTAGATCATGCCTGTTGCGGCGACTGCGGCAATCAGTAGGCCGATACGTCCGCGCAACAGGATATTGGCGATCGCCACTGCAACAATCAGCAGGTTGCCGATGCCGCTGGGTGTGCCGCCGGCGGCATAGAACAGGCCGGAGAGCAGAATCACGTCGACCATGGCCAGGCTGAATACCTGCGCCAGACGCTTGGGGCGGCGTACGGTGGCGATGATCAGGACGTTGAGTGCCAGATACAGCCAGCTGCCATTGCGAAACAGCGTCGGGTGCATCATGTCCAGCAGCTGGGCGTCGAGGTCGCTGGAAATCAGCAGCGCCAGGGTAATGCCGATAACCAGGCGGTATAGGTGATAGAGCCGCAGGATTCGCCAGCTTTGCTCCCCGCTCAGGGAGAAATCAGCGTTCACCGGATTGTGGGCCTTGTTCTAGGTGTGCCTGGCTGCAGAACCACTGTTCGCCCTTTGCCAATGCATGGTCGCGCGGTACATGGGTGCCGCAATGCTCGCAGCGCACCATGGGCGTTGGAGCTGCGCTGGTGTTGCGCTCTTCGGTGCGTGGGGCTGCTGGCCGAGTAAAGCGTCGCCATAGCCAGAAGGCTGCTGCGATGATGGCAATCCAGAACAGTAAGCGGAACAGGCCCATGGCGCTCTCTTTCTATCGGTAAGCGGGCAGTTTAGCTAACCCGTTTGTGTGCGCCCAGCGTTGAAGCGGTGCGCGGAGTGTTGTTTTTCTAAGCATGGGGCTAAAGCGGCGCCTAGTGTTTGGCTGTAAGCATGCGTGCGGTTGCAGGTTTGGCCATCAGGCCAATAAAAAGGGAGGCATTGAGCCTCCCTTGTTTAATTGCGTTGGTCGACTTAGTCGAACAGACCGAAAGTCATATAGCTAAACCAGGAGCGACTTGGCTTATTCTCGCTGGTGCCGGTCTTGAGTTCGTCCGGAATCTGCTCTTCGGCATCTTCGTACTGGCGAATCACGTCCTGGCTGGCGCGGGTTTCGCCCGGCGGCAGCGGGGTGTCGGTTTCGATCAGGCCCAGCGTGGCCTTGGCCAGCCAGGAACGGCTGTCTGCCTCTTCTTCGCGTGGGACGAACTGACCGTCGACCAGGCTTGGATGGTCTGGATAGTTGAGCTTGAGGGTTTCCAGGCTGGTGGCTGCCAGGTCGTCCAAGGTCAGGCGCTGGTAGGCTTCGGTCATTACTGCCAGGCCATCGCCGACTGCTGGGGTTTCCTGGAAGTTTTCCACCACGTAACGACCACGGTTGGCGGCTGCCACGTAGGCGTTGCGGGTCAGGTAGTAGTGCGCCACATGGATCTCGTAGGCGGCCAGCAGGTTGCGCAGGTAGATCATGCGCTGCTTGGCGTCTGGTGCGTAGCGGCTGGTAGGGAAGCGGCTGGTGAGCTGGGCGAACTCGTTGTACGAGTCGCGGGCGGCGCCTGGGTCGCGCTTGGTCATGTCCAGCGGGACGAAGCGCGCGATCAGGCCACGGTCCTGGTCAAACGACGCGAGGCCCTTGAGGTAGTAAGCGTAATCGACGTTGGCGTGCTGCGGGTGCAGGCGGATAAAGCGATCGGCCGCGGACTTGGCAGCTTCAGGCTCGACGTTCTTGTAGTAGGCGTAGATCAGCTCCAGCTGCGCTTGCTCGGCATAACGGCCGAACGGATAGCGCGACTCCAGTGCCTTGAGCTTGGCGACGGCGCTGGTGTAGCTACTATTATCCAGGTCGGCCTGTGC
Organism: Pseudomonas sp. 8BK; assembly: GCF_902506475.1. Lineage (NCBI taxonomy): Bacteria > Pseudomonadati > Pseudomonadota > Gammaproteobacteria > Pseudomonadales > Pseudomonadaceae > Pseudomonas > Pseudomonas sp. 8BK. The sequence continues at coordinate 407,999 of NZ_LR733252.1, forward strand.
CTGCTGGTAGAGTTCGGTCTCGCTCAGATTTTCGTCGACCACCGGCTTCGATGAGCAGGCGGCAGTGAGGGCGAGGATTGCGATCAGCAGCAGGTGTTTCACTTGCATGGCGGCTTGCGTCCCTGTGACGGCGGCTGTCTTGAGCAAAGCCGTCCTGTTATGATGAGCGCCCCCGGTACCCCTGGGGCAAAGACGCCGTATTTAACCACAAGCGTGTAGCCGAAACCAAAAGCTATGCCCCCTCTGTTGCCGAGCATGTCCTCTATTAATAAGCAGATCATTGAACTGAACGCCGAGGTGCCCTATGAAATGGGTGGTCAACGCCTCGATCAAGTCGCCGCACTCCTGTTCGCCGAGCACTCGCGTTCGCGTCTGTCTGCCTGGATCAAAGAGGGTCTGCTGACCGTCGATGGTGAGGTGTTGCGCCCGCGCGACATCGTCCACGGCGGTGCATTGCTGGCGTTGAACGCCGAGCAGGAAGCCCAGGGCGAGTGGATTGCCCAGGACATCGCGCTAAACATCGTCTACGAAGACGAGCAGATTCTGGTCATCGACAAACCGGCTGGTCTGGTTGTGCACCCGGCTGCCGGGCATGCCGATGGCACCTTGCTCAACGCCTTGCTGCACCACGTGCCGGACATTATCAACGTGCCGCGTGCCGGCATCGTGCACCGCCTGGATAAAGACACCACTGGCCTGATGGTGGTGGCCAAGACCATCGAAGCGCAGACTCGCCTGGTCGACCAGCTGCAGAAACGCTCGGTCAGCCGTATCTACGAATGCATCGTGATCGGTGTGATCACGTCCGGTGGCAAGATCAACGCGCCGATCGGTCGCAGTTCTTCGCAGCGCCAGCGTATGGCGGTCAGCGATGGTGGCAAGCCGGCGGTCAGCCATTACCGCGTGCTGGAGCGCTACCGCTCGCATACCCATGCGCGGGTCAAGCTGGAAACCGGTCGCACTCACCAGATTCGCGTGCACATGAGCCATATTGGCTATCCGCTGGTGGGCGACCCTGTCTACGGCGGGCGTTTCCGCATTCCGCCGGCCGCTAATCCGAGCATGGTGCAGACCCTCAAGGAGTTTCCGCGCCAGGCCTTGCATGCGCGTTTCTTGGAGTTGGACCATCCGATTAGCGGTGAGCGGATGAAATGGCAGTCGCCATTGCCGGATGACTTTGTCTGGCTGCTGACGCTGCTGCGTCAGGATCGTGAAGCCTTTATCGGCTGACAAGGATCTGGCTGACACGCGTGGGTAACAGGGAGCAGGGTGACAGGATGCACGACTGGCTAACGCCGCAATGGCCTGCACCGGCCAGAGTAAGGACCAGTGTCACCACCCGCAGTGGTGGTGTCAGCGTTGCCCCGTTCGACAGTTGCAATCTGGGCGAGCATGTTGGCGATGATCCAAAGGCCGTGCTGAAAAACCGTCAGCGCTTGGTCAGCCTGCTCGGCTGCAAGCCCGCCTGGTTGCAGCAGGTGCATGGTGTTGCGGTGGTTGAGGCCAATCCTGCTCTGGTACTTGAAGCCGACGCCAGTTGGACGAGCAAGCCAGGTATCGCCTGCACGGTAATGACCGCCGACTGCCTGCCCGCGCTGTTCTGTGACCGTGCCGGAACTCGTGTTGCGGCAGCCCATGCCGGCTGGCGCGGTCTGGCTGCCGGGGTACTTGAAGCCACCCTGGATCAATTGGCGGTGCCGGCAGATCAGGTACTGGTCTGGTTGGGGCCGGCAATTGGGGCGCAGGCCTTTGAGGTGGGCGCGGAAGTGCGTGAAGCCTTTGTTGGCCAGCATGCGCAGGCCGCAGCGGCATTTCAGCCCAGCATTAATGCGGGCAAATTTATGGCGGATATCTACCAGCTGGCGCGTATTCGCCTGGCCGCTTGCGGCGTTGAGGCAGTCTACGGCGGCGATTTCTGCACCTTCAACGATCCACGCTTCTTCTCCTACCGCCGTTCGGCACAAGCCGGGCGTTTTGCCAGCCTGATCTGGCTGGGCAACTGACCCTCGCGTGCCGCCGCTGTGGCACTGCTGCGGTAAATGACTCAGGTCAACGCCACTCGGCTTGAAACCCGCACAATCGGCCTCATCTACTCTTCATCTCGCAGGCTTTCTGTTTGGGCGCGATTCAGTGCGCCGGCCTGCCATCACCACGAGGGCTGATCGTTTATGCGTATTGATCGTTTAACCAGCAAGTTGCAACTCGCGCTCTCCGATGCGCAATCCCTGGCCGTTGGCCTTGATCATGCGGCCATTGAACCGCTGCACCTGATGCAGGCATTGCTCGAGCAGCAGGGCGGCTCGATCAAGCCGCTGCTGATGCAGGTCGGTTTTGATGTCAACAGCCTGCGTCTGGCCCTGGGCAAAGAGCTGGATCAGCTGGGCAAAATCCAGAATCCATCCGGCGATGTCAACCTGTCGCAGGATCTGGCGCGTCTGCTCAATCAGGCCGATCGCCTGTCGCAGCAGAAGGGTGACCAGTTTATTTCCAGCGAGTTGGTGCTGCTGGCCGCAATGGATGAGAACACCAAGCTGGGCAAGCTGCTACTCGGTCAAGGTGTAAGCCGCAAAGCGCTGGAGAACGCCGTGACCAATCTGCGCGGTGGCGATGCGGTCAATGACCCGAACGTCGAGGAAAATCGGCAAGCCCTGGATAAATACACCGTCGACCTGACCAAGCGCGCCGAAGAGGGCAAGCTCGATCCGGTGATCGGTCGTGACGACGAAATCCGCCGCACCATCCAGGTGTTGCAGCGCCGTACCAAGAACAACCCGGTGCTGATTGGTGAGCCCGGCGTGGGCAAGACGGCAATTGCCGAGGGCCTGGCCCAGCGCATCGTCAACGGTGAAGTGCCGGATGGCTTGAAGGACAAGCGCCTGTTGTCGCTGGATATGGGTGCGCTGATCGCGGGTGCCAAGTTCCGTGGTGAATTCGAGGAGCGGCTGAAGGCGGTGCTCAACGAGTTGAGCAAGCAGGAAGGGCGAATCATCCTGTTTATTGACGAGCTGCACACCATGGTCGGCGCCGGCAAAGGCGAAGGTTCGATGGACGCTGGCAATATGCTCAAGCCCTCCCTGGCGCGCGGTGAGCTGCACTGTGTCGGCGCGACTACGCTCAACGAATACCGCCAGTACATCGAGAAAGATGCCGCGCTGGAACGGCGCTTCCAGAAAGTACTGGTTGACGAGCCGAGCGAAGAGGACACCATCGCCATCCTGCGTGGGCTGAAAGAACGCTACGAGGTGCACCACAAGGTGGCCATCACGGACGGTGCGATCATTGCTGCGGCCAAGCTGTCGCACCGCTATATCACCGATCGTCAGTTGCCAGACAAGGCCATCGATCTGATCGACGAAGCGGCCAGCCGCATTCGTATGGAGATCGATTCCAAGCCTGAAGTGCTCGACCGCCTGGAGCGCCGGCTGATTCAGCTCAAGGTTGAGGCTCAGGCCCTGAAGAAGGAGGACGACGAAGCGGCGATCAAACGCCTGGCCAAGCTCAATGAGGACATTGCCCGGCTGGAGCGCGAGTACGCTGATCTGGAGGATATCTGGAAGTCGGAAAAGGCCGAAGTGCAAGGCTCCGCGCAGATCCAGCAGAAAATCGAACAGGCTCGGCAGGAGCTTGAGGCCGCGCGGCGCAAGGGCGATCTGAATCGTATGGCTGAGCTGCAGTACGGGATTATTCCCGATCTGGAGCGCAGCCTGCAGATGGTCGATCAGCACGGTAAAAGCGAGAACCAGTTGCTGCGCAGTAAGGTCACCGAGGAAGAAATCGCCGAAGTGGTGTCGAAGTGGACCGGCATCCCTGTGAGCAAGATGCTCGAAGGCGAGCGTGACAAGCTGTTGAAAATGGAAGGCCTGCTGCACCAGCGGGTTATCGGTCAGGACGAAGCTGTGGTGGCCGTGGCCAATGCGGTGCGGCGCTCCCGTGCTGGTTTGGCCGACCCGAATAGGCCGAGCGGATCGTTCCTCTTTCTCGGCCCAACCGGCGTCGGCAAGACCGAGCTGTGCAAGGCGCTGGCCGAATTCCTCTTCGATACAGAAGAAGCGCTGGTGCGTATCGACATGTCCGAATTCATGGAGAAGCACTCCGTGGCACGGCTGATCGGCGCGCCGCCAGGCTATGTCGGCTATGAAGAGGGCGGTTATCTGACCGAGGCGGTACGCCGCAAACCCTATTCAGTGATCCTCCTGGATGAGGTGGAGAAAGCTCACCCGGATGTGTTCAATGTGCTGTTGCAGGTGCTGGAAGATGGCCGTTTGACCGATAGCCACGGCCGTACCGTGGACTTCAAGAACACCGTGGTCGTGATGACCTCCAACCTGGGTTCTGCGCAGATTCAGGAGCTGGTCGGGGACCGCGAGGCGCAGCGTGCGGCGGTGATGGATGCGGTAGGCACGCACTTCCGTCCGGAATTTATCAACCGGATTGATGAGGTGGTGATCTTCGAGCCGCTGGCCCGTGATCAGATTGCCGGTATTGCGCAGATCCAGCTGAGCCGTTTGCGTCAGCGTCTGGCTGAGCGCGAGCTGAGCCTGGAGCTGTCTGACGAGGCCTTGGATAAGCTGATCGCCGTCGGCTATGACCCGGTCTATGGTGCGCGCCCGCTCAAGCGTGCGGTACAGCGTTGGATCGAGAACCCCCTGGCGCAGTTGATTCTGGCGGGCAAGTTCGCTCCAGGCAGCAGCGTGACGGGCAAGGTTGAGGGCGATGAAATCGTCTTTGGTTAAGCGCCGTCGGCCGCAATAGCGCTGCACAATTAAAAACACCCCGGTTCAGTTCGCGCTGGCCGGGGTGTTTTTATTCGGCGGATTTACAGGTGCTTGAGCAGGACTTCCAGCGCTGCAGCCTGGTCTTCTGCCAGGTCAATAATGTGAAAACCTGCCCAGCAGTGCTGGCCGTCCGCACCGGGGCGGCTCCACAGGCAGTCGGCCCCCAGGGTTATTTCGCATACGCCTTCAACCACCTGTTCGCTGACCAGACGGCACTCCACCAACTCGTCTGCGGTCAGCGGCGTGTCACTGAACAGCATGAAACCATCGGCGGACAGGTCGACCACACGGCCCAGGCGCTGCCCGGTGTGTAAGTCGAAGACTTCCAGTTGCACGTCGGCGTTATGTCGGCTGTGCAGGCGACGTTCGTCATCCATAGGAGTTCCTTATTCTTGAGGCTCAGCCGTGCGCCCGGTAAAACGCTGGAGCACGCGGTAAATGGCGGTAAGGGCACGGTCCACCAGTGGTGCACCTCGTTCGGGGGTGACGATGCGCGCCAGCCCTTGTTCCATTTCAGTGGCCAGCTGGGTGAGCGCTTTGATTGCCACGCGCTGGCCGCTCTGGTCGACAAACATGTAGTTGCGGGTTGTTGGGCTGAACCAGGACAGCTTGAGTGTGCGCACCTGCTCGCCATTGACGAACTCGAACCAGGTGCCGAACTCGATATGCCCCAGTTCTTTGGCCAGCGCCTGCGCGCGGGTCGAGAGTGTTGATTCGCGTGGTGCCAGAGTGGCCAGCGCGGCATCTTCACCGAGCATGGCGCCCAGTGGGCTCTCGGGCAGGGTTGGTTTGAGCTGGGCGGCCACCTGTGGCTGCTTGGCCTGTACGGCATGTTGGCAGGCCACCAGGTCCTGCAGCAGGCGGCGGATGCCGTCTTCGTGGTAACCACCGAGCAGTTCCAGGCCCTTACGCAGGTCTTCGAGTAGCGGCACACGCAGTTTCTGCAGGCGCTCGCGGTCTGCTTCATCGAGTAGCGTGCCGCTCCAGGCCAGCTGCTCAGCCGCTTCGCAGGCGCGCTGCCATTCCGGGCTCTGTTCGCCGTTGCGCAACAACACGAATACCAGCACATCGGCCCAGGTCAGTTCGAGGAAGTTACGGATAATGGTCGGCGGCTGGCGGTTGTTCAGGCTGTTGGCGATCGCTTCTACTGCGTGCTGGCGCGCGCCAAGCAGTTTGTCGCGGCCTTTGGCTGCTTCCACTGCACGACGTTCACGCAGCTCGACCTTGTGCCTGAGGGTGGCAACGAATTCGTTGAACTCGTCCAGCAGACCTTCAAAGAGTTGCAGGTCGCCAAAAAAATCATGGATAACCCGCTCGACTACCCACTGCATCTTGGCCAGCAGGCCGCGCTCATCGCCTTCGCCACCATACAGCACGCCGGCCTGGGCCATGGTGTTGAGCAGGCGGCGGGCAGGGTGATGATGCTGGGTGAATAGCGCTTTGTCCTGCAGTGCCACTTTAAGGTAGGGCGTGTGCAGGTGGGACAGGGTGGTCTTGCAGCTGTCCGGCAGGTTGTCGTCGTCAAGGATAAAGTCGAACAGCATGCCGACCAGGTCGATCACGTCGGCTTCCTGGTCGGAAACTTTCTGCTGACCTGGTAGCTCGCTGTGGGCTTCCAGCTGTTGTTGCAGGTCGGCCTTGAGGCCTTCTACCTGCTGCGGGCGGCTCAGGCGCTGCGACAGGTCGTTAGCCGATTGCTGCTGCATGCGGTTGAGCGCATCCAGCAGGGCCGAGGCGCTATAGGTGCTGGTCGCCTCGCGTGGGGTGAAACTGGCAATGCTGCGGGTGCCGCCAAGCAGTGGGGCGTCAATATCGCGTTGGCGATGTTCACCCAGCAAGGTTGCCAGGCTGCCCAGTAACTCCTGCGGGTCGCTCGGCGGTGGGCCGCTCAAGTCTGTGCTGCCGGCGCTGTAGGGTTGCCCAGGTGGTTGTGTAGCAGCGGCAGTGCCCTGCGTCTGGCTGCTGGTGCTGCTCTCGGTCGTGTGTTCGGCTGATGCAGCGGGTGTTGCCTTGGGGCGTGCAGGCGGGTTGTTGCGCTGTGCGGTGTACTTCAGGTTTGGCAGTACGCCGGCATCAATCAGGCGCTGATTCAGCGCGGCATAGATGCTGTCCAGGCTCTGCATGACGTGCGTGTCAAACAACGCATAAAGGATGACCTTTATACGCAGCGGAAACGGGCATGGGGTCAGGGCGTCGCGAAACGCCTGGGCAATCATCTGCGGACCGAAGGGGTTGATGTCCTCGACGAGTTTTTGGCCGTTATTCAGCAGCGCCAGACGTTGCTCTAGAGCAAACAGCGGCTGCGCGCAGCGTGCCTTGACCCGGCTGACCATATTGGTGACTTGCAGGCTTTCTTCATAATCCTCGTTCTGCACCAGGGCCATGTGCTCGGCGTCCAGTTCGCTGGCGCTGGGCGGCGGCTTGAGCTTGCCTTCGAGGAAGTCGGAGAAGTTCTGTGCGATCTGCTGGTGGTAGCTGCGTTCTATCTGCGGGCGCTGCCTACGGATCTCGCGCATGTTATCGAAGAACAGGGTTTGTACCTGGTTGTTCTCGGCTTTTTCGGCGCACTCAAACAACGTGTCGTCGACTTGGGCGAAGACCCCGGTCAGGTGTTCGGCCAGGCGATTCATCACCAGTTTTCGACAGCTTTGCACCAGATCACCGAAGCGCGGCTGGATGCCCCGGCTGGCTAAGGTTTGCGCTGAGCCGGGTAGATTTGGCGGTGTGCCCTGGTTACTCATGGACTTTCCTGGCTGGAGCCTTGCGGCTGGTGCGTCCTGCAATGAATACAGACATAGGGAAGATATAGCAGCCGCTCACGCAGCTGCAAATCATTGTACTAAAAGCAATTTAAGGGGTTGACAGGCGCGCGCGGAAACGTAAAATGGCGCGCCTCAGACACGGGAAACGATTTAACAACCGACTCCGGTTTCTGAGAAAGGAAGCAAGTAGTTCCGCGATAGCTCAGTCGGTAGAGCAAATGACTGTTAATCATTGGGTCCCAGGTTCGAGTCCTGGTCGCGGAGCCAATCTTTCATCGGGGTATAGCGCAGTCCGGTAGCGCGCCTGCTTTGGGAGCAGGATGTCGGGAGTTCGAATCCCCCTACCCCGACCATTTTTGGGTCGTTAGCTCAGTTGGTAGAGCAGTTGGCTTTTAACCAATTGGTCGTAGGTTCGAATCCCACACGACCCACCATTTCAAGCATGCTTGAATGATAAAAAACCCGCCTAGTGCGGGTTTTTTATTGCCCGCGATTTATGCCGGCAACCGTTCTGGCGCTTAAATAAATGCAAGAGCGGGCCACGGCCCGCTCTTGCGGGGTGCTTAATGCAGCTTAAGGCGCGGCTCAGTGCTGCGGCCGATGCGGTCGCCGAGCATCATCAGTAGCGTGCGGGTTACGCCATACAGGGCGATCTGATGCATGCGGTAGAGCGATACGTAGAACATCCTGGCCAGCCAGCCTTCGAGCATCACGCTGCCGGTCAGGTTACCCATCAGGTTGCCGACCGCCGAGAAGGTCGACAGCGAGATCAGTGAGCCGTAATCGCGGTAGCGATACTCGGGCAGGGCTTTGCCTTCAATGCGCAGCTTCAGCGATTTGGCCAGTAGCGAGGCTTGCTGGTGCGCCGCTTGTGCGCGGGGCGGCACGTTGCGGCCCTCGCTGCCGGGTTGTGGGCAGGCGGCGCAGTCGCCGAAGGCAAAGATGTTGTCGTCCAGGGTGGTCTGCAGCGTCAGGCGCACCTGTAACTGGTTGATGCGATTGCTTTCCAGGCCGTCCAGCTCTTTAAGGAAATCAGGTGCGCGAATCCCTGCGGCCCAGACTTTCAAGGTGGCTGGAATAACCTGGCCTTGCGCAGTATGCAGCGCCTCGCGAGTCACCTGGCTGACGGCTGCGCCGGTAAGTACGGTTACGCCAAGCTTCTCCAGGGTTTTGTGCACTGGCTGACTAATGCGCTCCGGCAGGGCTGGCAATACCCGCGGGCCGGCCTCGATCAGGGTGATGCGCATGTTTTCCGGGCTGATCCGATCCAGGCCGTAGGCCGCCAGTTCACGCGCTGCGTGGTGCAACTCGGCCGCTAGCTCAACGCCCGTGGCACCGGCACCGACGATAGCGATGTTGATCAGCTCTGTTGCCGCACCTTGGCTGGCATGGGCGCGAAGGTAATGGCTGAGCAATTGATGATGGAAGCGTTCGGCCTGCTCGCGGGTGTCGAGAAACAGGCAGTGCTCGGCGGCGCCGGCGGTGCCGAAATCATTAGTGGTGCTGCCCACGGCGATGACCAGGCTATCGTAACTCAGTTCGCGCGCAGGCATCAGCACCTGGCCCTGCTCATCCAGGGTCGCGGCCAGGCTGATACGCTTTTCTGCGCGGTTAAGGTCGCACATCCGGCCCAGCTGGAACTCGAAGTGATTCCACTTGGCTTGCGCCACGTAGTTGAGTTCGTCACCGGAGGAGTTAAGCGAGCCAGCGGCCACTTCATGCAGCAGCGGTTTCCAGATATGTGTCAGGTTGGCGTCGACCAGGGTGATCCTGGCCTGGCCGCGCTTACCCAGGGTTCTACCCAGGCGGGTAGCAAGCTCCAGTCCGCCGGCGCCGCCGCCGACAATTACGATTTGATGAGTCATCAGACACGCTCACAAGGCTTTTAAGAAAAAGGGGTGAGTCGTTGTGGGCGAGCGCTAAGCAGCTCATAGCACCAGTCGACTCAGAAGACGGCTCAGTACACCCAGGCCAATCACGATGATCACGATGATCAGCAACAGTCGCCAGACCTTGAACGGCTGGCGCTCGACCTGATGCTGTGGAGCGCTGAGGTACTGCTCGACACGTTTTTGATCATCAGGGTTCAGGCGACTGGACATACGTGCCTCGAATTAAGGGGCCGGTTGGCAATTGATGGGATCGATTGCCGACTGAAGTGCTGGGCATTCTAGCCGTGCGGCCTATAAAGGCTCAACGCGCAGGGTGTCATTCAGGCGAATAATGCCCCCTTGCAGCACGCGTGCGGTAATTCCGCCGTGGCCGCGCATGGCTTGAAAGGTGCCGAGGCCCAAGCGTTCTTCCAGCTTTGCACAGGGTTGGCACCAGCCCGTGGTTTCCAGAATCGCCTGGCCGAGGCGAAAACGCCGGCCTTTGAGGCTGAACAGGTTGATGCCGCTGATGGCGATATTGCGCCGTAGTTCAGGTGCGCTGATTGGCTGTTCGGCTGGACGGCCCATCAATGCGCTGATCACTGCCAGGTGTTCCCACTGGATCAGGGTGACCTGCCGGGCATTGCGCGGCCCTGGCCGGCTGTGGTCGCCGGTGAGGCCGGCTTCGCGGCGCGCTTCGACGGCCTCCAGCTCAATCATTTCTGCTCGCGAGGCGGGGCGCACGCCAATCCAGCGCACGCAGCCCTGTTGCGGCACGGCCGCGAGCAATTCGTGCAAAGGGCTCACAGGCTGATGCCCACATCGAAGAGTACGGAGCGGCCGAGGTTGTTACGCAGAAAGTCCGGAGCGTCCGGGTGGGCGAAAAGTACGCGCGCAAAAGTCGGGCCGACCAGTGACAGCGAGCGCCAACCCTGGCGGAGAAACTCGGTCGGCGGCGGAAAGTGGCTGTTGAAGTCCGGTACGGCGCGCTTCAGGTTGACGTAGGCGAGCAGGTCCAGCTCGCCCAGATCAAGGCCGCGCTCTTTATAGTTGTGGGCTTTCTTGCGCAGGGTTGGGGTCAGCCGTTGTTGTAGTTCGGCTGCGGCGATACGCCGTGGCTTGGCTTCGCGGCGTACCAGTTGACTGAGGGAAAACGCACTGCGGCGCCGCTCCAGTTCGGCGCGCCATTCATCATTCAGGCGGCGGCCCTCGTCGAGGACGAAGAACACTTCAAAGCTGGCCTCGCGGAACAGCACGTCAGGCGGCTCATGGCCTGCGGCGCTGAACTCATCCAGGCGGTGGCTGACGTTCAGCGCTTGCAGCAGGCGCTGGCAAACCCAGCGCTCGCGCTCCCACTTGCGCGCGTTAGAGAGGAAGGCGTTGGCTTGTTCGGCCTGATGCGTCAGCAGGCGCAGGTAGTCTGAGTCATCCATGGGCTCAGCTTAGCTTGCGTACTTGGGTTGTTGGTACCCCTCTGCGGCGGTTGTTGCGGACTTATCATGTGTTGCTGAAGGCCGCGGTTGTAGACTGCACAAGTTGGCCACTATGGCTTGGGGATTGTTCCGCATGATTGCCGCGCACTTGCTGTCTTCCACCAGTCAGATACTGGGTTGGCTGATCTATCTTCCACTGCTGTGCTGGGCGATCTGGCGTGCGCCCTGGGTCGAGCTGTGCAGTGATCTGCGCCGTCAGCATCTGCTCGGCGGCACGACGCTGGCGCTGTTTGTGCTGTGGCTGGTGCGTCGGGATTTCGACTCGGGTCTGTCCTATCACTTTATCGGCATGACGGCGGTCACCTTATTGCTGGACTGGCCGTTGGCCATGCTGGTGGGGTTTATTGCCCAGCTGGGTTTGCTTGCACTGGGTAAGCAGGATCTTGCCGCGCTTGGGGTTAACGGTGTGCTGCTGGTGGTGTTACCCGTGTGGGTGACCGAAGCCTGCGCGATCTGGGTTGAGAAAAAGCAGCCGCGCAATCTGTTCGTTTACATCTTCTGCAGTGGCTTCTTCGCCGCTGCGCTGGCGGCATTGCTGTGTATCGCTGCTGCTTTCACCTTGCTTTGGGTGGACGGGTTGTTCCCGATGCCGCCCTGGCTGGAGGACTTCATCGGCTATCTCTGGCTGGTGATTTTCCCCGAAGCCTTTATCAACGGCATGCTGGTAACGGCGCTGGTGGTGTTCTATCCAGACTGGCTGGAGACCTTCAATCGTACGCGTTATCTGGCTGCGCCCTGGAAGGATGATGATCTGCCGCGCTGATGGCGCACCCTTCAACGTTTCGATTGCGTTGCGTAGCTTGATTCAGATCAAGCTACGCAAACGCCTATGCGCGATCTTTCATCTACCAATAGGGAGGGCGTTACATGGGTGTGCATCAATGGGCAAGGCAGGTAATCGAGCAGAGTTTGCAGGGTGTCGACGCGCAGGGCTTTGACCAGGCTATGGCGCTGAGGGCATTGCTCAGTGCTGTGGTCGAGCGCAGTCGGGTTGGGCGCAGCGCGGTGGATTTGGCCGCCGAGCTGCAGTTTCTCGCTGACAATCTGGATGATGATCGCGACTACAGCTTTATGCGGCCTTGAGTCTCAGTGCTCGCGCGGCGGTAGCTCGCCAGAGAACAGGTCATCTTCCAGTGGGTTGCCGGGAATCGCATGCTCTTCCGAGGCCCAGGCGCCGAGGTCAATCAGCTTGCAGCGCTCGGAACAGAAGGGCCTGCTCGGGCTTTGCGGGCCCCACTCGACGGGTGCGCTGCAGGTAGGGCAGGCGACTAAGGTTGGCGTACTCATGCTTGGCCTCCACGTAGGTTCAGGTAAAAAGTGTGGAGTCGCTCCACTTCGGCTCGCAGCCAGGGCAAATCTTGATCATTAAGGAGCACGTCATGGGCGTGGCGCAGGCGTTCTTCACGGCTGGCCTGGGCCTTGAGAATAGCCTGCACCTGCTCGCTGGAACTCTGGTCACGAGCCATGGTGCGCTGCACTTGCAGCTGCTCGGGCGTGTCTACCACCAGTATGCGCTGGGTCAATTTGTGCTGGCCGGATTCAACCAGCAATGGCGAAACCAGAATGGCATAGGGTGATTCTGCGCGTGCCAGGTACTGGATGATTTCTTGGCCGATAAGCGGATGCAGTAACGCTTCGAGCCAGCGCCGCTCATTGGCATCGGCAAAAATCCGGTTGCGCAGCGCTGTGCGATCAAGCTGGCCGTCGGCCTGCAACACATCGCTGCCGAAGTGCTCGGCGATCTTGGCCAGCGCCGGCTTGCCAGGCTCAACCACCCAGCGCGCCGCATGGTCGGCATCGACCAGATGCACGCCTAGGTCGATAAAGTGTTGGGCGACAGCGCTCTTGCCGCTACCAATGCCGCCGGTAAGACCAAGAATCCAAGGTTTTGTGGTCAAGATGCGCACTCGTGCCAGTTATTCAAAGGCGCGATTGTAGTGCAGCAGCTTGGCTGCTGGCGAACGGAAGGAGCGGAGGGAGCAGATCATGGCCGCGAAAGATATGGGGGTATCCATAGGCTCGCTGGGGGGGCGAAAACTGTAGCTCGGATTGCTTCCGAGCTAAGTTATTGGTCTGCAGGAGGGGGTTAGCTGTGACAGCGTTTAATCCGCTGGCCGCTACAGTGCCTGCCATTGCCAGTGGCTTATCAGAATCCGGCGATCTGCAGATAGCTGGAAGTGATTTGCTCACCCCAAAGCAAGGCAATCCAGCCGGCAATCGCCAGGTAAGGACCGAAAGGTATAGGCGTGCTAGTTTCTGCGTTACGCAAGCGCAACATGATCAAGCCCAGCACCGCACCAACCAACGACGACAACAATATCGTCAGTGGTAACACCTGCCAACCACCCCAGGCGCCGAGCATGGCCAGTAACTTGAAATCGCCATAGCCCATACCTTCCTTGCCAGTTACCAGCTTGAAGAGCCAGTACACCAACCACAGGCTCAAATAGCCGGTAATCGCACCCCAGAGTGCATCTTGCAGGCTGGCAAATAGGCCAAAGCTATTGGCGATCAGCCCTAGCCAGAGCAGTGGCAGCACCAGCGAGTCCGGTAGCAACTGATGATCGACATCGATCAGGCTCATCGCCAGCAAGCCCCAGGTCAGCAGCAACATCGCTCCCGCCTGCCAGGTAAAACCGAAGTGCCAGGCGATAAACGCCGACAACAACCCGCAGGCCAGCTCAACCAGTGGGTAGCGCATACTGATAGGTGCTTTACAGCTTGAACACTTGCCACGCAAAAACAGATAGCTGATGACCGGAATGTTTTCCCATGGCTTTATTTCATGGGAGCAGTGCGGGCAGCTTGAGTTGGGCAGTACCAGATTGAATGTTGTCGTCTGAGGCTCGGCGGGCAGTTCCAATATTTCACGTGCCTGCTCACGCCAATCGCGCTGCATCATTTTTGGCAGTCGATAAACCACCACGTTAAGGAAGCTGCCGACCAGTAGGCCGATCATTAGTGCGCATAAAACAAAGGCCAGCACATGGCTGGCCAAAAAGTCGATTACTGACATAGGTTAAACAACGGCACCTAGTTGGAATATAGGAAGGTACATGGCGATGATTAGACCGCCAACTAGAACGCCCAGTACCGACATGATTAGAGGTTCCATCAGGCTGGTAAGTCCATCGACAGCATTGTCTACTTCTGCTTCATAGTAGCTGGCTACTTTATCTAGCATCATATCTAGGGCACCGGACTCTTCACCAATAGCGGTCATTTGAATCGCCATTGAAGGGAAGGCGCCAGTTGTGCGCATTGAGAAATTTAACTGCATGCCAGAACTCACGTCGTGCTTAATTTTCTGGACTGCTGATTTGAACACTATATTGCCTGTGGCGCCCGCAACCGAATCCAGTGCCTCGACTAGCGGTACGCCGGCGGCAAAGGTCGTTGCTAGGGTGCGGGCATAGCGTGCAACAGACGATTTATAAATAATGTCTCCGACGATTGGAGCTTTGAGGGCTGTACGGTCAATCCAGTTTCGGAATTTCTCAGAGCGTTTTTTTGTCTCGCCTAGTGTGAAAAGGGCTGCGAACATAGCAATGAGTATTATAAACCACCACTTTTGAAGTGCTTGTGATATTCCGATGACGAATTGTGTGAAAGCGGGTAGCTCAGCGCCAAAGTTAGCAAAAACAGACTCAAACTGTGGTACTACTTTAATAAGAAGGATGGCGGAAACAATAATGGCAACTACCACTACTGCTATTGGGTAGTTCATGGCTTTTTTGATTTTTGCTTTAAGCGCTTCGGTCTTTTCTTTATAGGTTGCGACTCTATCTAATAGGTCTTCGAGTGCGCCAGCCTGTTCGCCGGCATCGACTAGATTGCAGAACAAATCATCGAAATATTCTGGTCGGGTTCGCAGTGAGGCTGCGAAACTATTGCCGGCTGCTACATGCTGTTTGATATCATCAACCAGTTTGCGCATATTGGGGTTGTCCAATCCCTCGCCAATGATTTCAAACGATTGCAGTAACGGTACACCGGCCTTCATCATGGTAGCCATCTGCCGAGCAAACAGCGCAATGTCCATCGGCTTGATCTTTTTTCCTGCGCTGAGCAGAGAGGCTGACTTCTTGCGCACTTTGGTCGGGTTTATACCCTGCTTACGTAGCTGCGCCTTGATCAGTGCAGGGTTCTGGCCGCTGGTTTCCCCTTTTACCTTGGAGCCTTTTTTATCAGTACCTTCCCACGCGAAGGTGCTAGTTTTTATCGCTTTAACGGCCATCGGTTAGTCCTTAGTCACGCGGTTCACTTCTGCTAGGCTGGTCACGCCTTGCATGGCCTTCAGCAGTGCTGAGGTACGCAGGTCATTAAAGCCGTCTTTGCGCATCTGTGTTGAGATATCAATAGAGTTGCCTTCTTCCATGATAATCCGCTGTAGGGCTGGCGTGTTTTTAACCACTTCATAAATTCCAACACGGCCTTTGTAGCCGCCATTGCAGTTTTCGCAGCCAGCAGGCTCGAAAATCTTAAAGGTGCCGATCTTGTTTTCTGGGAAGCCTTCTTCAAGCAGGGTTTCGCGGGGGACTTGTATTTCCTTTTTGCAGTTATTGCAGAGCTTACGGGCCAAGCGCTGGGCAATGATCAGGTTGACCGACGTGGCGATGTTGAACGAGGGGACGCCCATGTTGCGCAGGCGAGTCAGGGTTTCTGCTGCGCTATTGGTGTGCAGCGTGGACATCACCATGTGGCCGGTTTGCGCTGCTTTGATAGCGATGGACGCGGTATCCAGGTCGCGAATCTCGCCGACCATGATGATGTCCGGGTCCTGACGCAGGAATGACTTCAGTGCGGCAGTAAAATCCATGCCCTGTTTGGGGTTTACGTTGACTTGGTTGATGCCTTCCAGATTGATTTCCACGGGGTCTTCAGCGGTGGAGATGTTTACGTCAACGGTATTGAGGATATTCAGGCCTGTATAGAGAGAGACCGTTTTGCCAGAGCCGGTAGGGCCTGTCACCAGGATCATGCCCTGTGGCTGCTTCAGGGCGGACATATAGAGCTCTTTTTGCGACTCTTCATAACCGAGTGCGTCGATACCCATCTGCGCGCTGGAGGAGTCAAGTATCCGCATTACGATCTTTTCGCCCCACAGGGTTGGGCAGGTGCTTACACGAAAGTCGATTGATTTGCTTTTAGATATGCGCATTTTGATGCGTCCATCCTGCGGCTTGCGGCGCTCGGAAATATCCAGGCCTGCCATAACCTTCAATCGAGCAGAAATGCGTGGTGATAGCTGGATGGGCGGCCGAGCTATCTCATGCAGAATGCCGTCTGTGCGAAAGCGTACGCGATATGCCTTCTCGTAGGGCTCAAAGTGTAGGTCAGATGAGCCGCCTTTAATGGCATCCAGCAACATCTTATTGACAAAACGTACTACTGGCGCGTCATCGGCAGCATTGCCGTCCCCGTTGTCCTGCGCATCGTCACTGACCGCTTCAACATCCAGGCCGTCGAGATCTATATCCCCCAGGTCGTCCATTCCACTTGTGGTCGAGTCGAAGAATTTTTCGATAGCCTCACCAAGCTTGTCGTCTTCCACCAGGATGGCTTCGGTGTTCATTCCGGTGCTGAACTGGATGTCGGTGACAGCTTGGTGATTGGTGGGGTCGGAAACAGCGATAAATAGCTTGTTGCCGCGACGCCATAGCGGCAGCACGCGGTGTTGGCGCACCAGCTTTTCGGTTACTAGATCCTTGGGCTGGCTTTCTTTGTCTATCGAATTCAGGTCGACGAAGGATACGCCAAACTGCTCGGAGGCAAGCTCAGCAAGCACGCGACTTTTAACCAGTTTGTTCTGCACCAGATAAGTGACCAGCGACAGCTTGTTGCGCTGGGCCTGGCTCTGCGCCTGTTGGGCAGCTTTTTCATCCAGTAGTTCTGCCAGAACCATCTGGCGGGCAAGACCGGTAAGGGACACGCTATCGTTCATTGCAGGCTCCATAACAATCCTTGCCTTATAGCCTAGTTGATTGATGCGTGCCAAACGCAAAGCCGGAGGGTGACAAAAAAGGGCAGTTAGTGCCCGTGGGCATTGATTGGTGTGCTCCGTGGGTGTGCTGAGCTTGCATGGCGCGGGTGTTGTGAAGTTGGCATGAAGGATGCTTTGGTAGGGTGAGGTCGTTGACCTGAACATAACTAGGAGATGCTTTATGAAAGCTCAAATGCAAAAAGGTTTTACCCTGATCGAATTGATGATCGTGGTTGCGATCATCGGTATTCTGGCCGCCGTTGCGCTGCCTGCTTACCAGGATTACACCGTTCGCGCCAAAATGTCTGAAGTGATCCTGGCGGCCTCTGCCTGCCGTACAACCATTACTGAAGTTGTACAGAGCTCAACCAGTCTGCCGGGGGCTGGTGATTGGGGTTGCGAGAGTGCATCGTCCACGTCTCAGTATGTTGCTTCTATTAATACAACTGCAGCTGGTATTGTTACTGTAACAAGCCAGGGTATTAATAATACTGCTGCTGGTGCTACCGGTGGTGTGGTTACTTTGAAGCCAGTTGATTCTGCTGGTGCTGCACCTGCCGCGGGCGGCTCTGTTGCTCGTTGGATTTGCGGGTTGCCGGGTGATGGTACGACCGTTGATCCAAAGTATCTGCCGGGTTCTTGCCGCGGGAACTAAGTTGTTTGTTTTTAAGAAAGGAGGCGAAAGCCTCCTTTTTTATTGTGGCGGGGTATGTGCTTTTTTGGTGAGGGTTTTATGTTTTATAGGGTGCATCTGGGGCTGTTTTTTTTAATTGTTTTCTCTGTTGCGGCGTTTTCTTTGTCATATGTGCTGCCGAACCACTATTTCCCTTGGGTTGTTGCCTATCAAGAGTTTCTTTCTTTTTTAGGGGCTATTCTTTTAGTATTGATATATCTGTTGTGTGTGAGGGGTGTGTTCGTTGCTCATTCGGTTTTATTTTTCTTTTTCCTAGCGCTTGTACCGCTCTTTCAGCTTGCGATGGGTGTGATTTATTTTTCCGGTGATGCATGGGTGGCGGCTGTTTATATAGCTTCTTTTTCCTTGATGCTTCAGGTGGGGTATGGTTTCGGGCGAGAGCCGATGCTACGTATGCCGATGATTAATCTGGTTGCGGCTGTTTTTTTGTGTTCTGGAGTATTGTCTGTCTGGATAGCGCTGCGGCAGTGGCTTTTGCTGTCGGGTAGTATTTGGGTTGTTGATTTGCCAAGCGGAACTCGCCCATTTGCCAATATGGCCCAGCCTAATAATTTTTCGACGCTGTTATGTTTGGCAGTGGTTGCGACTATTTATTTTTATGAAAAATATATTATTGGCCGCTTTTCGGCTTCGGTATTGGCCGTTTTTCTGGTTTTTGGAATTGCCCTTGCCCAGTCAAGAACTCCGTGGGTAGGGTGTATCGCTATTTTTGTTTTCTGGGCGTGGAAGGTGCGTGTCTATAGTGCACGCTTGTCTCTACGCTCTCTTTTTGCATGGTTGGTATTATATTGGGCGTGTGTGGCTATGCTACCACTCCTTGCCGAGTCGCTATATTTGTTTAGCCTGGATCCGCTAGAGCGTGCACGCTCTTTGGAGCGTTGGGCTCTGTGGTATCAGCTTTGGCAGGCTGTGTTAGGTGGTCCTGTATGGGGTTATGGGTGGAATCAAGTGAGCATTGCGCAGGTCGCTATTTCGTTGGATTACCCCGTTCCGATTATGGTTGAGCATAGTCATAATTTCTTGTTGGATTTGTTGCTGTGGAACGGACCTCTGTTGGGCGGGGTGGTTATTCTGTGTCTCTCTTTTTGGTTGATGCGCCTAGGGTGGCGCGCTAGGAGTGCGGAGAGTTTGTTCTGCCTGTTAGCCTCTGGTTTAATACTGGTTCATGGGCTTTTAGAGTTTCCGCTTGAATATGCTTTTTTTCTATTGCCTTTAGGGTTGATGCTTGGCGCCGTCGAGGGAGAGCAATTTCCTCAGTCTAAACTTGCTCTTCCAAAAATATTGCTTGGTGGGGTGGTATTGTTTTCTATAGGTCTATTCGGGTGGGTGTGGAATGAGTACCGTACTGTCGAGGAAGACCATCGTTTAATGCGGTTCGAAACTTCAGGGATAGGGTCTTTAAAGGCAAATCAGCCTGCTCCGAATGTGGTTGTGCTGACTCAACTGCAAGAGCTTCTACGGTTTATCCGAACATATGCAAGAGCGGGGATGAGCGCTGAGGAGTTGGCTTGGATGCGTAAAGTTGCACATCGCTATCCATATCCGTCCAGCGTGTTTCGCTATTCATTAGCGCTTGGGCTAAACGGTCAGCTGGAAGCTGCCTGCGAGCAGCTGAGGGTTTTACGAGCGTTACATGGTGACAAGCATTATGACGAAGGCATGCGGGCCTTGCAGCAGGTCAGTGTTGAATATCCTCAGTTAGAGCCCTTGTTGCAGGTAATGGCCACTGAGAACTCTCTGCAATGCAACTAAAGGCTATCTCATTCTATTATTTTGAATAGCTATAGGCTGAGTCGCATTGACAAATCCACAGCCTTAACATCCTTAGTCAGCGTGCCAATCGACACATAGTCCACTCCGGTTTCGGCAATCGCCTGTAAGGTGCTTTCATTTACCCCGCCCGAGGCTTCCAGCTTGGCTTGCCCTTGGGTGAGGGTTACTGCTTCGCGCATCTCATCCAAATCCAGCTCATCAAGCATGATGATGTCGGCCCCTGCGCCCAATGCCTCGCGTAGTTCCTCCAAGTTTTCCACCTCAACTTCCACCGGCTTGCCAGGTGCGATTTTGTGGGCTGCCGCTACGGCTTGGGCGATGCCGCCGCAGGCGGCGATATGGTTTTCCTTTATCAGGAAGGCATCGTAGAGGCCGATACGGTGGTTGTGGCAGCCGCCCTGGGTCACAGCGTATTTCTGGGCTAGGCGCAGGCCAGGGAGGGTTTTGCGGGTGTCGAGCAGTTTGACGGCGGTGCCTTCCACCAGGTCGGCATAGTACTGGCAGCGGGTGGCGACAGCGGAGAGTGTCTGCAGAAAGTTCAGCGCACTGCGTTCGCCGCTTAGCAGTGCGCGCGCGGGGCCCTCCAGTTCAAGCAGTACGTGATTGGGTTCGGCGCGCTGGCCGTCTTGGACATGCCAGTGTACGGCCACCCGTGGGTCGAGTTGGCGAAATACTGCGTCGACCCATGCGGTGCCGCAGATGACTGCGGACTCGCGGGTAATGACCTTGGCGTGCGCCAGGCGCTCGGCGGGGATCAGTTGGGCGGTGATGTCGCCGCTGCCGATATCCTCTGTCAGTGCGCGGCGCACGTTGGCCTCGATTTCGTTGGCGAGGTCGGCGAGGATAAGGTTAGGCATGATGAGCTCCAGTCAGCAGAATGCGCCGATTATAGGGATTGATGGCTGTTTGCGCAGTGTTTGCAGCTGCTCTCTGGCAGCTGTAAGGCTATGCTGATGAAGGTTCTTCGTTAGCTGCGTGCAGCTGCAACGCATAACGTGTTGCGTTGGTCGTATGCAGGTAACCGTTGGGAAGCTGTGGTGCTGCATCTGTGACGCGGGTCATGTCTGAAGGAAAAGTCCGCTTGGTATGCGCGCGCGCATCCCTATAATGGCTTTACATTTTAGAATTGTTGACGCCAGGCCTTTGACGTTACGGATGACGCTCAGTTGATCGCTGTGCAGATCGGTTCGCCCAAGAGGGGCAGTCTGCAGGAGACTCGCAATGAAGACTGATGCGAATGTGATTCACCTGAGCAAGGTGGTCCCTGAGCAATCGCCCACTTCGCCGGTAGGAAGACTGCCTGTGGCGCTGACAAATGTGCGTGACAAAGCGGCGCAACAGCTGAAAACGGCGTTGCAGGCGCTGTTCGACAATGCGGACGATACGCTGTTCGAGATGGCCGACCGTGCCACTAGCAATGCCGAGCAGAACGCTTTTTTTGAGGCGATGCGCGATCTGCGTTTGAAGCGCAAGAATATCGAGCGTGGTTTTCTGCAGAAGGTCTTCGAGGCTTTCGCCACCCTGAATCAATATGAAATCGGCAAGCCTGCGCCTTTGGATGCGGTGTCGTTCGATACCCTGTCGCTGGTGCAGAACGACGCGCTGGAAGAGTCGGTTGCTCTGGACTCCATGGTGGCCAAGGTTGTCAGCCGTGACGGTGCTGCGCTCAGCCACCTGACTACGCGTTTTAACGCCATGGTCAGCAAAAAACTGGACGACAAGAGCAATCCCATCGGGCCGACCAGTCTGTGCGAATTCTTTCTTGACGCCTGCAGCAGCTTGGGCGTCGAGATCCGGGTCAAGCTGATCATCCTTAAACTGTTCGAAAAGTACGTACTCAGTGACCTCGATCAGCTGTATGCCGATGCTAACCAGGCGTTGATCGCAGCAGGAGTTTTACCTGAGCTTAAATCTGCACCAGCGCGGCGTAACCCTTCGCGTGCCAGTGCATCGGTTGCTGGTGCTCGCCAGGACGCATCACCGGAACTCTCGGCTGAATTTGCCGATGAGGGTGTGCAGGAAGTCTTCGGCGCGCTGCAGGAGCTGCTCTCCCAAGCGCGTGGCACCGTGATCCCGCGGCGCAACCGCCCGGCTGATGCCATGCCGATCTCCAGTAATGACCTGATGCGCCTGCTTTCGCATATGCAGCAGCGTGCGCCTGCGCAGGTCAGTGATGATTTTGATCTGCGTGAGCAGTTGGAAGGCTTACTGACTCGTGCCAGTGCTAAAGCCGGTAAGGCGCGGGTGGTCGGTGAGGTTGATGAGGACGTTATCAACCTGGTGTCGATGTTGTTTGAATTTATCCTCGACGACCGCACCTTGCCGGATTCACTCAAGGCGCTGATTGGCCGCTTGCAGATTCCGATGCTGAAAGTGGCGGTGATCGACAAGACCTTCTTCAGCCGTGGCAGCCATCCGGCTCGCCGCTTGCTCAATGAAATCGCCTCAGCCGCCTTGGGTTGGGGCGAGCAGGACGATGCGCAGCGCGACAGCTTGTATCAGAAGATCGAGCAGGTGGTGCAACGCCTGCTCAATGACTTTGTTGATGATCCGGTGATCTTCTCCGAGCTGCTGGCCGAGTTCCTGGCCTTCACCGGCGATGAGCGCCGCCGCAGCGAGCTGCTTGAGCAGCGCACCCGCGATGCCGAGGAGGGCAGTGCTAAGGCTGCATTGGCACGCCGTGAAGTCGAACAGGCGCTGAATGAGCGCTTGCTCGGCAAGACCCTGCCAGAAGTGGTGGTGCGTCTGTTGCAGGAGGCCTGGAGCAAGGTGCTGATGCTGACCTGTCTGAAGCACGGCGTTGAGTCGGCGGAGTGGCAGGCCGCGTTGGCGACCATGGATGATCTGGTATGGAGTGTTGAGCTTCACGAAGAGCCGGAAGCGCGTATGCGTCTGCTGGAGATGGTGCCAGGGCTGCTTAAAGCGCTGCGTGAAGGCATGGCCAGCGCGGCCTTTGATCCGTTCTCCACAGGTGAATTCTTCAGCCAGCTGGAAGCCTTGCATGTGCAGGCCTTCCAGCGCTTCAAGCGCAGCCTGCCGGAAGAAAATCCGCAAGATGATGCACCTGCACTTGTTGAAATCGATGAAGCGCAGCGCGCGGCTTTAGCCGAGGCTGGTATCGAGTTGCCATTGCTGGAACTTCCGGCTGCGGAAGCGGTTGAAGAGCCGGCGATGGTCGAGGTGGTTGAAGAAATCATTCTGCTGGCACCTGGCGAGCTGCGTGCCGCCGAGCCGGAGGCCAGCTTGCCGGACGACGATGAGTCGCTGCTGCAGGTCGATAACCTGCGGGTCGGCAGCTGGGTCGAGTTTCAGGAAGATGAAGAGCACAAGCTGCGTTGCAAGCTGGCGGCAGTGATCAAGCCGACTGGCAAGTACATCTTCGTCAACCGTACCGGTATGAAGGTGCTGGAGAAAACCCGCATGGGCTTGGCCGTGGAGTTCCGCCGCGGCGCGATTCGCCTACTCGATGATGCGCTGCTGTTCGATCGGGCGCTGGAGTCGGTGATCGGCAACCTGCGCAAACTCAAGGGCGCTTGATCGCCTGTAATTGATGCGTTACCACAACGCCGCCGGGGTATTGCCCAGGCGGCGTTTTTGCTTCTGCGTATTCGCCCTTGGCCTTGAGCAAGTTCTGTACTAGCAGGCCGTTGAGAGGCGTAGGCGAGATAGTCGAGGCTAGGCGCTACACCAGTAACAGCCTTTTGCTGGTCAAAACGGCGAAAAGTGGAGTTTGTGAGCTGTAAATGAGCATTTTTGGCCAGTTTTTAGCGACACATCGGTAACGTAGGTAGTTTTTCAGCAGCCTGCTAGAGTGGTGGCTCGTTTAAGGAGTCTTTCATGCAGCTGGATCCTTCCAGTGGCTGGTGCGATGGTATCCAGCACTGCCCGTCGCCGAACTTCAATCAGAGGCCGCTGGGCGAAGTTTCTCTGTTGGTTATCCATAACATCAGCCTGCCGCCCGGGCAGTTCGGCACGGGCAAGGTGCAGGCATTTTTTCAGAATTGTCTGGATGCCGATGAGCACCCTTATTTCGCCAGTATTGCCAGTCTGCAGGTGTCTGCACATTTCTTTATTGAGCGTGATGGCGCCGTTACGCAGTTCGTCTCCTGTAACGAGCGCGCCTGGCATGCCGGGGTGTCGCGGTTTGCCGAACGGGAAAACTGTAATGATTTTTCCTTAGGTATTGAGCTTGAAGGTACGGATGATCTGCCGTTCACTGCTGCGCAGTATGCGGCGCTGATTGAGCTGATCCGGCAGCTGCAGATGGCTTATCCGGCCATCACTCTGGAGCGCATCTGTGGCCATAGCGATATCGCCCCGGGTCGCAAGACCGACCCTGGCCCGGCATTCGATTGGCAACGTGTGCGCATGGCATTGCAGCAAGACAAGGAGCTGACATGAATTTTCTGGTGCTATTGCTGGTGCTGTGGGTCGAGAAGTTCTCGTCCTGGCGTAAGCCCATTCAACACGATGGCCCCTGGCTGCGCTTGCTGGCTGCGACTGAGAGCAAGCCGCAGTGGGCTGAGCGGCCCTGGCTGGCGTTGGCGTTGTTGGTACTGCTGCCACTTTTGGCGCTGGGGCTGATTCTGCTGGTGTTGGAGCCTGTGGCCTATGGTTGGCTGGCGTTGCCGGTGCATCTGTTGGTGGTGATTTACAGCCTGGGCCGCGGTGATTTACTGGCGGCATTGGGGCCGTTTCGCGATAGCTGGCGCCGTGAGGACGCCGAGGCCGCGTATCTGGTGGCGCGGCGTGATCTGGCGCTGGAGGCGGACGAAGAGGGCGAGTTGCTGCAGCGCGTACAGGGGCATCTGGTGTGGCAGGCCTACCAGAGTTTCTTTGCGGTGATCTTCTGGTATGCGTTGCTGGGGCCTTTGGCGGCCCTGGCCTATCGACTGGTCGCTCTGGCCGGCGAACATGCCACTTTGCCAGCCTTGCGTGAAGTTGCCGTACAGGTGCGTCATGGCTTCGACTGGCTACCGGTGCGTGTGCTGGCCGCCAGTTTTGCCCTGGTAGGTAACTTCGCCGGCGTCAGTCGCAGCTTGTTGCATGAGCTGCTCAGTTGGGATATCAGCGCGGCGCAGTTGGCGATCATTACTGCACGGGCTGCTGGGGAAACGCCGGAGCCAGTGATTGGCGAGCTCGGTGTCAGCAGTCTGGACGGACTGTGGCAGCTGTTGGTACGCGCGGCGGTGTTCTGGTATGCGGTGTTCGCCGTATGGACTTTGGTTATATAAGGTCATCGTTCCACAGCCAGGCCGCGCCGCGTACACCGCTGGAGTCGCCGTGCTTGGCCTGTAACAGGCGCGTGTTGACCTGATCGGAAAACACATAACGCGGCAACAGGGGCACTACCTGGGGGTAGAGGGCCGTGCAGTTGGACATACCGCCTCCCAGCACGATCACATGCGGATCAATCAGGTTGATCACCGACGCTAGGCCGCGCGCCAGTTGGTCGCAGTAGCGGGTGACGGCCTGCCGTGCGGCTGGATCGCCGGCCTCTGCGGCGCTTACCTGGGCGCTTGCGTCGAGGCCAAGATTGCTGCGCGCCGCCCAACCAGGGCCGCTGAGAAAGGTTTCGATGCAGTCATCCTGGCCGCAATAACAACGTCGGCTCGGGCCATCCTCAATACGTCGCCAGGGCAGCGGGTTGTGCCCCCATTCGCCGGCAATCGCATTCGGCCCGCTAAGCAGTTGCTGGCGCACGACCAGCCCGCCACCGACGCCTGTGCCGAGAATAACCCCGAAAACACTCAGGGCCCCTTCGCCTGCACCATCGCAGGCTTCCGAGAGAGCAAAGCAGTCGGCGTCATTGGCCAGGCGCACTGGCCGCTGTAGCCGTTGCTCAAGATCGGCCTGCAGATCCTCGCCAATCAGGCACTGCGAGTTGGCATTCTTGATCCGCCCGTGGTCGGGGGAGCGGGTGCCGGGGATGCCGACACCGACGCTGCCACGGCTGCTCAGTTCGCGCTCGCAATCTTCAACTAAGCTGGCAATCAGGGCGACGGTTTTCGGGTAATCGCCCTGCGGCGTTGGGGCTCGGCGGCGCAAGATTTGCTGGCCGTTTTCCAGTGCGATTATTTCGACTTTGCTGCCACCCAGATCAATGCCGAGCTTCAGTGGTGTGCGCATCATTAACCTTAAGTTACAGAGGTTGGGGTCGATAAGAGGTATACATGGCGCCATGCTCGATCGTTATTTTGTGATATTTGTCACGCTAATCTGCCCGTATTTACCCCGTTGATGCAAATGCCGCAGGTCGAGCAGCAAGGGACATACAAGCCGCCGTTTGAGATTCTGCACGGCCGTTTTGTAACCTTGCACGACAATAATTAGAACTGGAGACGTCCTGTGAAGACCGTGTTGTATCCGGCCATCGCGCTAATGAATCGCCTCAGCTTCGGCATGAAGTTCAGTCTGATCAGTGTGCTGTTCTTTCTGCCCATGCTGGTCACCAACTTCTATCTGGTGCGTGACTCCTATCGGCAGTTTGTCAGCACCCAGGCGGCTCTCGAAAGCATTGATCTGCTCGGTGAAAGTCTGACGCTGCGGCGCAATCTTGAAGACTTCGTCGACCTTATCGAGGTCAATGCGATGATCGGTCAGTCCGGTCAGGCGGGTGATCTTGAAGCGCGTCTGGTCAAGCTGCAAGGCGGCATCAGCGAGGCGCTGCAGGGCATGGCAGCAGTAGTGCGCGAGCCTGAGCAGATCGAGGAATTCAACAGCAAGCGCGATCAGTTGATTGCCGAGCTGGGCGTGGTGCAGGCCGAAACTTCGCTGCAGGGCAAGATTGCTCTGGCGGAAAAACTGCTGGGCAGCTCTCAGGTGTTTATCAAGCTGGTCGCCGCGCAAGCGGGCTTGAGCCAGGACCGCCAGGGCTCCGTACGACAGATGATCGAACTGGTCACCGTGGACACGCCCAAGGTTACCGCAGTGCTGAGCGAGGGGCGTGCGGTAGGCGCCTACTCCCTGGCTCAGGGTTTTCTCAATTCGTCGGCCAGCACCACGTTTGACGAGCTGCTGCTGGAACTGGAAAAGCTGCATGCCGAGTACGGCTTGAACCTGCAGGCATCACTCAACAGCAGCGCGCAGGCCCGCACAGAGCTCGCCAGCCAAGCCGCGAGCAGCCTGGAAACCTTGAAAAGCACTGCTGTGCTGTTTGAAGACAAGGTGGTAATCGCCGATTCGCTGGATACGCCCTGGGCGCAGTTCTACGCAGATATCAGCGGCGCCATGGAGCAGACCTATCAGCTCAATGATGCGGTGCTGGTATTCCTCGACAAGCAGCTGCAGGTGCGCCTGGAGGGAAATCGTACACAGATGGTATTGCTGGTAGCGGCCCTGCTGGTGGTGTTCCTGCTGATCGTCTACCTGTACGGCGGCTTCTACGTGTCGATCCGCACCACCCTGAAAAAACTCGGCCAGGTGATGAATCAGGTGGCCGCTGGTGATATGACCGTCAGCTTCAAGGCGCAGAGCCAGGATGAGTTGGGCGAGCTAGGCCAGGTGTTCAATGAGACGGTGAGCAAGATCCACCAGTTGATTGAGCGCGTGGGCCAGACCGTGGTTGAGGTTGAGCGCCAGGCGGACCGCGTGCAGCAGGTCTCCGGTGAAAGTAACCAGGCGGTTGCCGGTCAGCGTGGACAGATCGACCTGATCGCCACCGCAATGAATCAGATGTCTGCCACTGCCCAGGAAGTGGCGCACAGCGCGGCCGCGGCAGTAGGTAGTGCGCAGAGTGTGAATGATGAAACGGTCAGCGGTCGCGCGCTGGTCGAGTCCCAGGTGGGCAGCATTCAACGCCTGGCTGGAGAAATCGATCAGTCGGTAGCGGTGATCAACAAGCTGGCCAGCGATAGCGCTTCGATCAGCCAGGTGCTGGACGTGATCAAGGGTATTGCCGAACAGACCAATCTGCTCGCGCTCAACGCAGCCATCGAAGCGGCGCGGGCCGGCGAACAGGGGCGCGGCTTTGCCGTGGTGGCCGATGAGGTGCGTAACCTAGCTAAGCGCACGCAGCAGTCCACCGAAGAAATCGAGTCGATGATCGCCAAGCTGCAAAACGGTGTTGGCGCGGCGGTCAAGGCGATGAACGCCAGCCACCAGATGGCCGACACTACGGTTAATGAATCGGGCAAGGTGCAGCAGGCGCTGGAGAACATCCTGGGGGCGGTGGGCATGATCGTCGATCAGAACCAGCAGATCGCCACTGCCGCCGAAGAGCAAACTGCCGTTGCGCAGGATATCGACCAGAACATCGTCGAGATCAGCCAGGCCGGTGAACGTACCGCCGAAGGGGCCAGCCAGACCGAACAGGCCAGCCGCGAGTTGTCCGGGCTGGTGGCACGCTTGAAGCAGCTGATCGGTGCGTTCCGCGTCTGATCAGCAACCTGTCAGGAAAAAGCCCGCCATCTTGGCGGGCTTTTTATTCGCAATGCTTGGCTCAGCCAGTCGGTGTATCCCAGCCAAACAACTCGGCTGCGTTGCGGCTGCTGGTGCTGGCCAGTTCATCCGCGCTGATACCGCGTAGTTCGGCCAGGGTTGTGCAGATGTCCGGCAGATATTCCGGGCTATTACGTTGGTTGGGGTGCATGGCGGGCGCCATGTCGGGCGAGTCGGTTTCCAGCACGATGGCCTCCAGCGGCAGTTGCGCCACCACCTTGCGCAGCCGCAGCGCCTGCGGCCAGGTCGGTGCACCGCCCAGGCCGAGTTTGAAACCGAGCTTGAGGTATTCGCGGGCTTCTTCAGTGCTGCCGGCAAAGGCATGGATGATGCCGCCACGTGGTGGCTTGAGGCGTTTTAGCGTGGCGATGGTCGCCGCATGGGCGCGGCGTACATGCAGCAGGGCTGGTAGTTTGAACTCTATGGCCAATTTGAGCTGCGCCTCGAACAGCTGCTGCTGCCGCTCGCGATCCAGCTGTTCGAGAAAGTAGTCCAGGCCAAACTCGCCCACGGCACAGAGCTTGGGGTGGCCAGCGCAGCGTGTCAGCCAATCGTGCAGCTGGCTCAGGTGCTCAGGGCGATGTTCATCCAGGTAAACCGGGTGCAGGCCGAAGGCGGCGTGCAGGCAATCTTCGGTCTGTACCAGATCCCATACCCGCTGCCAGTTGACCTGATGTACACCCAGCACCACCAGGTGCTCGACGCCAAGATCGCGGCAGCGGGCCAGCAGCTCGCTGCGATCGGCATCGAAGTCGGGGAAGTCAAGGTGGGTGTGGGTGTCGATCAGGCGCATGGCATCAGGGCTAGCACCGGTTGCTGGAGAGGTTCAGTCGATGCGCTTCTTCGTCACTCACACATTTGCTGTCGGAGCCTTGCACGATACGTGGTGATTTATCGCTAATGCTGCTGGTGAAGCTGTCGGCAAAGCGTTGTGCTTTGATCTGATCGTCAAATTGTCGCGCCGAGCTTTGGTTCGACGTGTAGCTGCCATTACTGGCTGCAAAGCATTGCGAATAGCCCTCGCAAGTCAATTCCACGTACCAATAAGATTGGCGGATTTCTACGCCGGCGAGGCTGTGTGTGGCGAGCAGGCAGAGGAGGGTGAAGATCGGTGTGCGCATAACGTTACTCCCTGTAAGTTAGGGCACTAGCCTAAGCCAGCAGAGTGGTTCAGGGAAGCAAACAGCGCTTGCTTGGCCTTGCTCAGGGTTGCAGCATGCGGCTGCATCGAATCACGCGGGTTGCTGCACATGATGTTTAGCCTCAACAACATGCTGCTGGTGGGTGCAGCGTTACTGTTAGCCTACCTGCTCTTTCAGCCACGCCTGATGGCCGCGCCAGGATGGCGCGCAACCGTAACGCCGTTAGCGTCGATTATCGGCTCTGGCTTCCTGGTGGCTGGGCCGATTCTCGCGCATGCCGTTGGCCCTTTGGCCTGCTTGGCGATGTTGGCTTTATGCGGCTTGAGCTACTGGTTTGGTGCGGCCATTCGTTACAACATTCGTTATGTTGAGCCAAGCCTGGCTGACCATCCTCCGCGCTATCTGGTTGGCTTGGAGCGGATTTCTGAGCTGGCATTGGCGCTGGCGTATTTTGTTTCAGTGGCCTACTACCTCAATCTCTTCGCTGCGTTTGGTATGCGCCTGGGCGATGTAGTTGACCCTATGTGGACGCGGGTAGTGGCCACCATCGTGATCGCCAGTATTGGCCTGCTCGGTGCGATGCGCGGCTTGGCCGGGCTGGAGCGGCTAGAGGTGATGGTGGTGGCCTTGAAGCTGGCGCTGATCGGCGGGCTGGTGGTGATGCTGGCGCAGGTTAATCTGTCGGCGCTGCTGGACGGCTCGCTCGGCTGGGCAGGGCAAGCGCACCTGCAAGGTATGCAGCAGCTCGAAGTGTTGCTGGGGCTGGTAATTCTGGTGCAGGGTTTTGAAACCTCGCGCTATCTCGGCAGCCAATACGACGCCACTACTCGTATTCGCAGCATGCGTTGGGCGCAGTGGATCGCCTGCGCAATCTATCTGGCGTTCTTGTTGTTGATTACCAACTTGTTCAACGGGCAGTTGCCACCCGAGGGCGGTGAGACGGCGATCATCGACTTGCTGCGGCCGCTTGGGCTGCTGGTTGCGCCACTACTGATTCTCACCGCGCTGGCGTCTCAGTTATCCGCTGCGGTCGCCGATATGAATGGTGCTGGCGGGCTGCTGGCGGAGTCATCGAAACGGCGTTTGCCGGTACGCGTCGGTAATCTGATCACTGCCTTGGTGGCAATTGCGATCACCTGGACGGCAAATATCTACGAGATCATCACCTATGCCTCGAAGATGTTTGTCATCTATTACGGCTTGCAAGCATCGCAGGCAGCATTGGCAGCATGGCGACGTGGCCAGCGTTGGCACTCGGCGGGGTTTGCGGCGGGGGTGTTGGTGGCGCTGGCGATTATTGTGTTAGCCAAGCCGGTGGCTGCTTAGTCAGGAGCAGCCCAGCGGCGAGGCGTGATCTCGCCGCTGACGCCCTTTAGTGGTGTTCGCGGGTGGCGCGGAATTTCACATCCGGCCAGCGTTCTTCCATCAGGCTCAGGTTGACTCGGGTCGGCGCCAAGTAAGTGAGGTGACCGCCGCCATCCAGGGCCAGGTTTTCCACCGCTTTATTGGAAAATTCCTCAAGCTTCTTCTTGTCGCTGCACTCGATCCAGCGCGCCGACCACACGGTGATCGGTTCGTAGGCGCACTCCACCTTGTATTCCTCTTTCAGGCGACTGGCGACCACGTCGAACTGCAGCACACCGACCGCGCCGAGGATGATGTCGTTGCTGCGCTCGGGGAAGAACACCTGGGTCGCGCCTTCTTCGGCCAGCTGCTGCAGACCCTGGCGCAGTTGCTTGGATTTCAGCGGGTCTTTCAGGCGCACGCGGCGGAACAGCTCCGGGGCGAAGTGCGGGATGCCGGTGAAGCCCAGCGCCTCGCCTTCAGTGAAGGTGTCGCCGATCTGGATGGTGCCGTGGTTGTGCAGGCCGATAATGTCGCCGGCATAGGCCTCGGCCAGCATTTCACGCTCGCTGGAGAAGAAGGTCAGGGCGTCGCCGATGCGCACATCCTTGCCGGTGCGCACATGGCGCATTTTCATGCCCTGGCTGTACTTGCCCGAGCAGATGCGCATAAAGGCGATGCGGTCGCGGTGCTTGGGGTCCATGTTCGCCTGGATCTTGAACACGAAGCCTGAGAACTTCTCTTCCACCGGTTCCACGGTGCGCTCGTTGGCCACCCGTGCCAGCGGCTTGGGTGCCCAGTCGACCACCGCATCCAGTACATGGTCGACGCCGAAGTTGCCCAGCGCGGTGCCGAAGAACACCGGAGTCAGTTGGCCGTTCATGAATTCGTCTTGATCGAATTCGTGGCAGGCGCCTTGCACCAGCTCCAGTTGCTCAAGGAAACGGTCGTATTCATCACCCAGGTGGGCGCGAGCCTCATCCGAGTCGAGGTGTTGGATGATCTTGGTTTCGGTGCGTTCGTGGCCATGACCGGCGGTGTAGACGATGATGTAGTCGCCTTTAAGGTGGTACACACCCTTGAAGTCGCGGTAGCAACCGATCGGCCAGGTAATGGGCGCGGCCTTGATCTTGAGTACCGCCTCGATCTCGTCGAGCAGCTCGATCGGGTCGCGGATATCACGGTCGAGTTTGTTGACGAAGCTGACAATCGGCGTGTCGCGCAGACGGCATACATCCATCAGGGCGATGGTGCGTGGCTCAACGCCCTTACCTCCATCGAGCACCATCAGCGCGCTGTCCACCGCAGTCAGGGTGCGGTAGGTGTCTTCCGAGAAGTCTTCGTGACCGGGGGTGTCGAGCAGGTTGATCATGTGCTCGCGGTAGGGGAACTGCATCACCGAGGTGGTGATGGAAATGCCGCGCTGCTTCTCCATCTCCATCCAGTCGGACGTGGCATGACGGTCGGATTTACGCGACTTCACCGTACCTGCCACGGCGATTGCCTTGCCCATCAGCAGCAACTTTTCGGTAATGGTGGTTTTACCGGCGTCGGGGTGGGAAATGATCGCGAACGTGCGGCGTTTGCCGACTTCGGTGGCCTGGATGGTCATTGTGCGGGAACCCATCGACTGAATAGTCGGTCTGTCAAAAAAGGCGGCGATTATAACGGTAAACGTCAGCGCGCGCGGCGACCTGTAGTCAGGGGAGAAAACCGCTGGTTTTTAGCGCGTTGTGCAGCATTTCATAACGTTTTGTTTTGAATATAAAACGATCAATCAATAAGGCGACAAAGAGGAGCAAAAGTACGGCATTTTTGATTGATCTCAGCCCCCCATGGCCCTAAAGTTCGCGCCCGAACGTCCATGCTGGCAACGATCCATCCGGCTCAAGTACTGACGACGAGAGGTTGCTCCGATGCGGGTAATCCTCGGCGACATGCCTTGTGAAGTAGGCGAACCAAAGTGGGGAAACTGATCAGACGTTCTGCCTGTGCGGGTTAGCCGCCAGGTCTCCCTGAATGGTGGGTGAGTGGCGCTAATGCCGGCTCATCTGCTGAATGCGTTTTAACTGGTTCTGCCAACTGGAGTCCGAGCATGTCGATCAAGGTCGAAGACTATTACGCACCCGCAACTTTTCAGCGCATGAAGGCCTTCGCTGATACCCAGGAAACCCCCTTTGTGCTGATCGATACCTCGATCATCAGCCAGGCCTACGACGACCTGCGCGCCGGGTTCGAATTCGCCAAGGTGTATTACGCGGTCAAGGCCAACCCGGCGGTCGAGATCATCGACCTGCTCAAGGAAAAGGGTTCCAGCTTCGATATCGCCTCGATCTACGAGCTGGATAAAGTGCTCAGCCGTGGTGTGACGCCTGATCGCATCAGCTACGGCAACACCATCAAGAAATCCAAGGATATTCGCTACTTCTTCGAGAAGGGCGTGCGCCTGTTCGCCACCGACTCGGAAGCCGACCTGCGCAATATCGCCAAGGCCGCACCGGGCGCGAAAGTCTATGTGCGCATCCTCACCGAAGGCTCGACCACCGCTGACTGGCCACTATCGCGCAAATTCGGTTGCCAGACTGACATGGCCATGGACTTGCTGATCCTCGCCCGCGACCTGGGGCTGGTGCCTTACGGCATCTCCTTCCACGTCGGTTCGCAGCAGCGTGACATCTCGGTGTGGGATGCGGCGATTGCCAAGGTCAAGGTGATCTTCGAGCGCCTGAAAGAAGAAGACGGCATTGTCCTCAAGTTGATCAACATGGGCGGCGGCTTCCCGGCCAACTACATCACCCGCACCAACAGCCTGGAAACCTACGCCGAGGAAATCATCCGCTTCCTTAAGGAAGACTTCGGCGACGACCTGCCGGAGATCATCCTCGAGCCGGGCCGTTCGCTGATCGCCAACGCCGGCATTCTGGTCAGCGAAGTGGTGCTAGTGGCGCGCAAGTCGCGTACCGCCGTCGAGCGCTGGGTCTACGTGGATGTGGGCAAGTTCAGCGGTCTGATCGAAACCATGGACGAGTCGATCAAGTTCCCGATCTGGACCGAGAAGAAAGGCGAAGTGGAAGAAGTGGTGATCGCCGGCCCAACCTGCGACAGCGCCGACATCATGTACGAGAACTACAAATACGGCCTGCCACTCAACCTAGCCATTGGTGACCGTCTGTACTGGCTGTCCACCGGTGCCTACACCACCAGCTACAGCGCCGTGGAATTCAACGGCTTCCCGCCGCTGAAGTCGTTCTACCTGTAACCCCTGCGCGTTACCGCTGACCCAACAAGGCGCTCGTGCAAACGAGCGCCTTGTTTGTTTCTGCAGCAACGTTTTACTGCGCCGCAGGCCTGGATCAATGGATTGCGCGCGCGGCGCTGTCATAGTGCGCTTCAGCTATTTAGAATCATTCGCAGTTGTTTGGTGGCGGGCGCTTGAGGCGGCCGGCGAGGAGAGTGAATCATGATGTTGAACATTGCCGATGTGCTGACGCCCGAGCAGGTCGCTGAATGCCGTCAGGCCTTCGAACAGGCCAGCTGGCAGGATGGCCGGCTGACAGCAGGTCACCAGGCGCTCAAGACTAAGGCCAACCAGCAGCTGGCGCAGGATGACCCGCTGGTAGTGCAGGTCGGCGACTTTATCGTGCAGCGCCTGGGCAACCACCCGCAGTTCGTCTCGGCCGCCTTGCCGCTGAAGGTGCTGCCACCGCGCTTCAACCGCTACAGCGATGGTGGCACCTACGGTAACCATATCGATAACGCGATTTTCAGCGTGCCGGGCACGCCGCATCGGGTGCGCAGCGACCTGTCGGCCACCTTGTTCTTCAGTGATCCGGATGAGTACGACGGTGGTGAGCTGGTGGTCGAGGACAGCTACGGCAGTCACAGCGTCAAGTTGCCGGCCGGGCATCTGGTGCTGTATCCCGGCAGCAGCCTGCACCGCGTCAACCCGGTAACCCGTGGCACGCGCTATGCGGCGTTCTTCTGGATTCAGAGCTTGGTGCGCGATGACACCCAGCGCGGCTTGTTGCTGGAGCTGGATCGGGCAGTACAGGCGCTGACCCTTGAGGTGCCGGAGAGCGCCGAACTGGCCCGTCTGACCGGGGTTTATCACAACCTGCTGCGCCAGTGGGCCAATACATGACCGACATGCCGTTGCCAAAACTGACGCAGATTCCGCCAAGTGTTGCTGCCGTGGCGGATTATGAGCACCTGGCCTGCGAGCGCATGAGTGCCCAGGCCTGGGCCTATATCGCCGGTGGTGCGGCTGATGAGCTGACCCTAGCGGAGAATCAGGCGGCGTTTCAGCGCATTCGCCTGCGCACGCGGGTGTTGGCTGATCTGAGTGGCGGCAATACCCATCTGCAGCTGTTCGGCCAGGCATTCGCTCACCCGATCTTCCTCGCTCCGGTGGCGTATCAGCGCTTGGCCCATACAGATGGCGAGCTGGCCACGGTACTGGCGGCCTCGGCGGTACAGGCCGGCATGGTGCTGAGCACTCAGGCTAGCGTATCGCTTGAGGCGGTGGCTGAGCAGGCGCATAACCCGCTGTGGTTTCAGCTGTATATCCAACCGGATCGGGCTTTTACTGAAGCGCTGGTCAGGCGCGCCGAAGTAGCGGGTTATCAGGCGCTGGTGTTGACGGTGGATGCGCCGGTCAATGGCGTGCGCAACCGTGAACAGCGTGCCGGTTTCTATCTGCCCGAGGGCATCGAGGCGGTCAATCTGCGCGGCATGCAGCCGCTGCGCGAGAGTGCGCCGCCTAGCGGTGGCCTGTTGCTCGGCGGTGCGTTAATGGCGGCAGCGCCTGGCTGGGCCGATGTGCAATGGCTGCGTTCATTGACGCGCCTGCCGATCCTGCTCAAGGGCGTGATGACTGCCGAAGATGCGCAGCGCGCGGTGGCTGAGGGTGTCGATGGCATCATCGTCTCCAACCATGGCGGGCGAACGCTGGACGGCCAGCCAGCGACCATCGAAGTGCTGGCGGAAATCGCCGCCGCAGTGCAAGGGCGCGTACCGCTGCTGCTCGATGGCGGTATTCGCCGCGGTACGGATGTGTTCAAGGCCCTGGCTCTGGGTGCCGACGCCGTATTGGTCGGGCGGCCCTATGTCTACGGTCTGGCTGCCGCTGGGGCCAGCGGGGTGGCGCATGTGGTGCAACTGCTGCGTGCAGAGCTGGAAGTGGCCATGGCGCTGACCGGTTGCCGTGATCTGGCCAGTATTGGGGTGCACTGCCTGCGGGAAATATTCGGAGCTGAACGGAACTAAATGGAAACAAAAGTTTAAATCCCTATTGATTGATATTGATTATCAAATAGAATCACGCCTCGTTTTGATCTGGGGTGGTTCTCATGGGTATGGGCAAACAAGCCGGCAACCTGCCGCAGCGTCGTCTTCTGGCTTCGGCCATTGGTCTGGTAATCGCGTCCTGGGCGGGCGCTGGTGTGGCTGCTGAACAAGCACCGCAAAAGGCAAGGACGCCGGTTGAGCTGGGTAGCGTAACGGTCAAGGGCCAACAGGCAGAAGGCTACAAGACCGAGACCTCGGCTTCGCCCAAGTACACTGCGCCATTGCTCGATACCCCGCAGACCATCAGCGTGGTACCGCAGAAGGTGATTGAAGAACAACAGGCCCTGAGCTTGCGCCAGGTGCTGTCGAATGTCTCCGGCATCACCTTCACCGCCGGTGAGGGCGGTGGTGGCTCGGGTGACAGCATCAACATCCGCGGCTTCGGCGCCAACGCCAATATGCAGATCGATGGTCTGCGCGACAGCACCCAAACCAACCGCACTGACACCTTCAATATCGAGGCGGTAGAGGTCATCAAGGGCCCCAACTCGGTGTTCGGCGGCAGCGGCACCACCGGCGGCAGCATCAACCAGGTCACCAAGCAGCCTCTGGGTCGCGATTTCACCCGTATCGGCGGCAGCCTGGGCACCGATAACTACCACCGCCTGACTCTGGATTCCAACCAGACCCTGGACGGCATTGGTACCGACAGTGCCATGCGTCTGAACCTGATGGTGCATGAGAACGATGTGCCCGGCCGTGACAAGATCGACCGCGAGCGTTGGGGGTTCGCGCCTTCCCTGGCCCTGGGCCTGAGTGAAGATACGCGTCTGACCCTGAGCTACTTCCACCAGAGCGATGACATCCTGCCCGATTACGGTGTGCCTGCACTGGACGGCAAGAAGCTTGCCGGTGTCGACCGTGACGACTACTTCGGCTTCAGCAATCTGGACAAGGACGAGATCGAAACCGATTCCTTTACCATCAAGCTGGAGCACCGCTTCAACGACAACCTCAGCCTGCAGAACCTGACCCGCTACAGCCAGATCGACCGCAATACGGTGATCTCGGCCGCTCACGCCAACACCACTGGCGTGCCATCGGGCAACTACAGGCCGGCCGGGCCCCAGGCCTATGGTCGTGACGTCAACAGCGAGCTGTGGATCAACCAGACCAACCTGAGTGCCG
This sequence comes from Pseudomonas sp. 8BK, assembly GCF_902506475.1. Taxonomy (NCBI): domain Bacteria; kingdom Pseudomonadati; phylum Pseudomonadota; class Gammaproteobacteria; order Pseudomonadales; family Pseudomonadaceae; genus Pseudomonas; species Pseudomonas sp. 8BK. Next base: position 444,749 of record NZ_LR733252.1, read on the forward strand.
ATTTCGACACCTTCGGTCTGGCGCACAGCCTGGCGGCCGGTGTCGAGATCTCCCGTGAGAACTACGAGCGCGTCACCTACAACCATGGCCTGGGCAATGCACTCTATCCGGCTGATGGTTATGAGCTCAGCAACCCGCCAGGTTACTGGGATGGCCCAATCAACAAGACCCGCACCGCCGACACCTCGACTCAGCTGGAGAACCAGGCGCTGTATGTCTTTGACACCATCGCCCTGGCGCCCGAATGGGACCTGAACCTTGGTCTGCGTTACGACTGGATCGATGGCGAGTACAAGAACGTCGCGCTGCCAGCCGGTACCCTGACTAAGCTCGGCACCCGCGACGAGATGTTCAGCGGCCGCGTCGGCCTGGTCTACAAGCCGGCCGAAAATGGACGCATCTATGTGGCCTACGGCACTTCGTTCAACCCCACGGCCGAGTTCCTTGCCACCACTGGCAGCGGTATCAGTGAGGACACCGCCGACCTGTCTCCGGAGAAAAACAAGACCTGGGAACTGGGCACCAAGTGGGAACTGTTCGACCGTCGCCTGGAACTGGATGCCGCGGTGTTCCGCGTCGAGAAAACCAACGCTCGGGAGACCATGGCTGACGGCAGCAGCCAACTGGCCGGCGAGCAGCGCGTGCAGGGTGTCGAGCTGGGCGTGACCGGTCATATCACCGAGCAGTGGGACGTGTTCGCCAACTACACCTTCCTCGACAGCGAAACCCTCAAGGCCGCAGATACTGCCGCTGGGACCGCTCGTGAAGGTCAGGCGCTGGCCAATACACCGCCACGCTCGTTCAACCTATGGACCTCCTACGAGTTGCCGGCTGGCTGGACCCTGGGTTACGGCGCCCGCTATGTCAGCGAGCGCAATGTCAGCACCAGCAGCCGCGCCAAGCTGGATGCCTACTGGTTGCATAACGCCATGGTCGGCTATCAGCTGAACAACAACCTGGAGTTGCAGTTGAACCTCAACAACCTGTTCGATCAGGACTATGTGGAGCGGGTGCGCCAGACTCCGGGTACCGATGCGCGCTCCTCGGCCATCGAGTATGGCGACGGTCGCTCGGCGGTGCTGTCGGCTACTTATAGCTTCTAACAGGCCATTGAAATGCGCTGGCGAGGTCGTCGGCGCTGTACTTGAAACCCCGGGTGCTGCTTGCAGTACCCGGGGTTTTCTTTTGTCCGGTGACCTGGAGGTAAAAGGGATATTGTCGGGCTGCTTCGACCTTGGCGGCGCGGGCTGTCAGCGAGTAGAGAGCACGCGCATGTTGTGCAACAGGGGCGCTTCAGCAGGGGGGGGGGCTGACGGCGCTGCTGACCTAAGCCTGGAATAGTGTGCCGCAGCGTGGACGATAGCGACCTACTTCTATATCGGTTGTTCGCAGCGCTGGGGCGGGAGGTGTCTGATCCAGCTGCTCGTGCTTTTTCAGTACAGGTCGCGCCGATAACGACCGTTCTGACTGAGGGCTTCCAGCGGCTCATCCCCCAGCAGTTGACGCAGGCAGGCGTCGACGTCGCGGCCCATGCCGTCGAGGCTGCCGCACAGGTAAATGGCTGCGCCGTCGGCCAGCCAGGCGTGCAAGGTGCTGGCGGCTTCGCGCAGGGCGTCCTGCACATAGTGCTGCGGGTTGCCGTCACGCGAATAGGTGAGGTCGAGGCGTTCGAGGTGGCCGCTGTGTTGCCAGGCGCGTAGCTCGTCGATCAGCAGGGCGTCGTGGGCGGCGTGGCGTTCGCCAAACAGCAGCCAGTTGCGTGAGCGTGGATTGGCGGCGCGTTCCTGCAGGTGCGCGCGCAGGCCGGCGAGGCCGCTGCCGCTGCCAATCAGAATCAGCGGCGTTGTGGCGTCCGGGCCATGAAAGCCGGGGTTGCGGCGGATACGCAGGTCGATCTGGCCGCCAATGTCGGCATGCTGGCACAGCCAGCCGGAGCCCAGTCCGGGGCTGCCGTCAGCCTGGTGCTGCAGGCGTACCAGCAGGTCGAGGCTGCCACTGCTGCGGCATGAGGCAATTGAATATTCGCGGTGTGGCAGGGGCGTCAGTGTGGCAAACCACTGCGCTATGTCGCCGTCATCTGGCCGGGTTGTCGGCAGGTGGCGCTGGCTCAGGGCATCGCTCAGCAACTGGCCATCAGCTACGCGCTGCTGCGGATCAAGACCGAGTTGCTGCAGGCAGGCGTTGACGCGCTGCTGCGCATGCCGTGGGCCTATCTCGACAATATCGCCAGCGTGCCACTCGACGTCCTCGCTGCTGCTCAGGCGCAGCTGGAAGATCGGGGCGCCGCTGCTGCCGGGGTTGAGGCAGTGGCGCTGCGTCAGTTGCCAAGGGCGATAGTGCGCCGGCTGCCAGTCGACAAAATCGCTGTTGCCACTGAGGTGGCCAAGCTGTTGCTGCCAGTGGCGCAGGGTGCCGGCATCGAGGTTGTCGACGCACAGCAGGTCGAACAGCGGCTGCGCTTTAAGTGTCTGCAGGCGCTGTTGCAGGCGCTGGCCGAAGGCGCAGAACTGCGGGTAGCTGCTGTCGCCCAGGGCCAGAATGGCGAAGTGCAGCTGCGGCAGGACTGGCAGGCTTTGCAGCACGCGTTCGAAGCGTGCGGCGTTGTCCGGTGCCTCACCGTCGCCGTAGGTGCTGACCACCAGCAGCAGGCGTTCAAGGGTTGCCAACTGGGCACTGCCAAGTTGGTTGAGGGCGATGCAGCGCGCTGACATGCCGCTGTCGCGCAATTGCGCGCAGCTGCGCTCGGCCAGTTGCTGCGCCTGGCCGCCTTGGCTGGCGTAGGCAATCAGCAGTTCGTCGATCTGGCCGGATGAAAGACGGCGCTGTGGCCAGCAGTAGTGCAGGCACAGGGCGAGATAGGTCACGCTGATCAGTGCGGCGCTGAGTTCACGCGCCGGTTGCAGCCAGAGCAGCAGGCCGGCCAGTAACAGGCAGGTCGGCAGGGGCCAGTGGCGCAGGGCGTGAAGTCGCGAGGCGGTGATCAAGTCGAGTCGTCAGCTAAGAGGAGGGAAGCGCTGTCGCCGGGCGGCGACAGCGTTCGGGCTGGCATCAGGGCGCCAGTACTTCCAGGGTCGCGCTGTAGGAGGCGCGGCGTTCGGTGGCTGGGGCAGTGACGCCGTCCTTGCTGCTCAGTTCGGCTTCCAGCCAGTACATACCGGCGTTCGGCCAGGTGATGCTGATCTTGCCGTCGGCGTCACTGGTGGTTTTGATCTCGCCCAGGTCGTCGCGATAGCGGTTGCCACCGGGGATCACGCTGACGTCCACGCCGGCGGCTGGCTTGCCGTCGAGCAGCAGGGTGAACTCGGCCGCTTCACCGGCGAACAGATCATTGGGGTGGGTAATCGGGGCCAGCTCCAGGCCCGCGCCGGTGGTTTTCAGCACCGTAGTGGTCGGGTTGCCGGAGGTGACGAAGACTTCCATGCGGCTGTTGTTCTGCGCCACTTTCAGCTCGGCGGCGCCTGCCGGTACCTGCTTGGCGAAGTCCTCGGCCTTGCCCATCCAGCGCTTGTGTTCCTGGCCTTCTTTCCAGCTGGCGAACAGGCCGCTGTTGGCGATGGCCAGTTTGTAGGTGCCTTTCTGGGTCAGGTGCATGTCGAAGGTGCTGCGGTAACGGCCAATGCTGCCGTTCTCGGCTTTTGCGGCGCTGCCATCCGGAGCGAACAGTTGCAGCGCGGCGGCCGGGCGCGGGCGCATGCCCGGTGGGCCGCCAGCGTGTGCGTTGTCGAGGTTGCCGATGCCCTGAATACGCAGCGGGAAGTGCTCGAAGTAGAACAGGTCATTCGACACGGCGACGTCGACGGTGATCCACGGATCTTCACCAGAGAGTACGGTGGCAGAAGGCAGCATCCAGGCGCGGTGGGCCTGGGCGGACAGCGGCAGGCAGATGGCCAGGGTCAGGGCGGTCCATTTTACGAGTGAGTGCATGGCGGTCTTCCTTAATAAGTGGGGGCTGAGGTTCAAGGCGTCAGGTGCAGGTTGATATGGCCCAGCTCGCTACTGCCCTGAGCGCTGTGGTTGGCGGCTTGCTTGGGTGGCCAGGTGAACGGCAGGCGCAGCAGTTCGCGGCCACCCACTTCACGGGCGGCTTCCACCACCACGCGGTATTCGCCAGCGGGTAACTGCTTGAAGGGGGCATCGTTGCTGCTGAAGCTCAGGCTCTGTGTGCCCACTGCGCGGGTTGCACCGCTGACGCCATCAACCGGCATCTGCAGGCTGCGGCCGCTGCGCCGCCACCATTGGCGCAGGTCTTTGAGCCACTTCTCGCCTTCCTTGTCCTTGAGCTTCTGGTCGTACCACACCGCCAGGTTGGCGACATGTTTCTGGTCCGGTTGCTCCAGCCAGATGGCCACGTAGGGGCGGTGGTACTCGGCCACCTGCAGGCGCGGGATTTCCACCTCAAGCTGCACGTCGGCAGCCAGCACCGGGGTGCTCAACAGGGCGCACAGGGGCAACAGCAAGCGTTTTGGCATAACGATGTCCTTAGTGAATAAACAGCAGAGCCAGCAGAACAGGGAGTACCAGGCCCAGGCCGAGCATCGGCCAGGTGCTGGGGCGGTTGCCGGCGTAGCGTTGCAGCAACAGCAGGCCGCTGAGGCTGAACACCACGCAGAGCACGGCAAATATGTCGATAAACCAGGCCCACGCGCTGCCGGTGTTGCGGCCCTTGTGCAGGTCATTCAGGTAGGCGATCCAGCCGCGGTCGGTGGATTCGAACTCCAGTGCGCCGGATTCGATATCCAGGCTCAACCAGGCATCGCCGCCAGGGCGCGGTAGACCGATATACAACTCGCCATCCGACCATTCGGCGTTGCGGCCATCCAGGCGAATCGCCAGCTCCGCTTCCAGCCACTGGCGCAGATCCAGCGGCAACCCCTGGCTTGGCTGTTTGTCTTGCAACACGGCCTGCAGCGCCTCGGGCAATTGCGCCTGATGGCTGATCACCTGCGGCTTGGCCTCGATCTGCGCGGCATGGTTGAGGGTGATGCCGGTGACGGCAAACAGCAGCATGCCGGCCAGGCACAGTGCCGAACTGATCCAGTGCCATTGGCGCAGGGTGCCGAGCCAGAGGGAGCCGTTCATAGGATTCGCGTGATAAGGGGAACAGGAGGGCGATTCTATAAAGGCTGGGATGCAAATACTAAATATTTACAAAGGCTATACATTCTCGGTAAAGCGTCGATCATGTCACGCCCCACATCCGCCACGCTTATGGCGAGCGTTGAGGCGTCTCGCGCTTTTATCGTGGCTACGAACCAAGAGCGGCGGTTCGGCGTATTACGCGCGTTGATAGCTTGATACAAGCGCTAATGCAAGCTATTCGCAATTAATGTATTGTGCGCGCCCCTGATGCGTTCCCTGCGCAATTCCTCAAGAGGCCGCCCCTGTGTTCTACCGTTCTCCCCTTTGTCTGAGCATTTCCCTGGCCTGTCTCGCTTTGCCGGGTGCTGCTGTATTTGCGCAAGAGGCGGTTGAACTGGAGGCGGTCACCATCAGTGCCACCCGTGCCAAGAGCGAGGCGGGCAAGACGCCACAGAAGATCACCGTGATCAGCCGCGAACAGATCGAGCAGCAACTGGCGATCACTTCCGATCACGGCCAGATCCTCAGCAACCTAATTCCGTCCTATTCGCCGAGCCGACAGAAGATGAGCAGCGCTGGCGAGACTTTCCGCGGCCGTTCGGCGCTGGTGCTGATCGATGGCGTGCCGCAATCCACGCCGCTGCGCGACAGCTCCCGTGACGGTTACACCATCGATATGGCGATGGTCGAGCGCATTGAGGTGATCCACGGTGCCAGCGCCGAGCACGGCCTGGGCGCCACTGGCGGGATCATCAACTACGTCACCCGTCGCCCCCGGGGCGGTACGCTCAAGCAGCATGCCGGGGTCAGCTTTGACGCGCCGACTGACTATGAGTCCGCCGGCCTGGGCTACAAGCTGGACTACCGGGTTGAAGGCAACGAGGGCAGCTGGGACTACCTGGCCGCCGCCAGCTGGCAGACCCGCGGCATGTCCTACGATGCCGACGGCACGCTGATCGGCGTCGACGACACCCAGGGCGATATCATGAACTCGGTCAGCAGCGACCTGCTGCTCAAGCTCGGTTACTGGTTCGACGCCGAGCAGAACCTGGAACTTATGGTCAATCGCTTCCAGATCGAGGGTGAGCACGAGTACGTCAATGTGCCGGGCAATCGCGCCGCGGGTACCCCGGCCACCTCACGTAAGGGCAGTCCGCCGGGTGAAGCGCCGCAGAACGAGGTACTGGCCACCAGCCTGAGCTACAAACATGACGACCTGTACGGCAATCGCCTGAGCGCGCAGCTCTACAGTCAGCGCTTCCGCGGGCGGTTTGGCGGCAACAGCCTGGCGTCTTTCCAGGATGCCTCGATTGCGCCGGTCGGCACCCTGTTTGATCAATCGCAGAACGAGTCGGACAAATATGGCGGCAAGTTCAGCCTGAGCCGCGATGGCCTGTTTGATAACCATCTGATGCTTACCGGCGGCCTCGACGTGCTGCAGGACACCACCAGCCAGATGCTGATCGCCACTGGCCGTGAGTGGGTACCGGAAACTCGCTTCCGCAACCTGGCGCCCTTTCTGCAGGCGGAAATTCGTGCTCACGAGCGTCTCACCCTGCACGCCGGGGTACGTCACGAATATGCCGAGCTGGAGGTTGGCAGCTTCCACACGATCGCGTCGACTACCACGCCGCGCGGCGGGGTCAGTGTCGAGGGCGGCAGCCCTACGTTCGAGGAAACCCTGTTCAACACCGGCCTGGTGTTTCAGCTCACCGACTGGGCGCAGCTCTATGCCAACTACTCCGAAGGTTTCGGCATGCCGGATGTTGGCCGCGTGCTGCGGGCGATCAACCAGCCGGGCATGAGCGTCGACAGCTTTCTTGACCTGCAGCCGATCGTCACCGACAACCGCGAGATCGGCCTGCGTTTCAACCATGGTCCGTTCGATGCGGAGATCGGCTATTACGAATCCAATGCCGACTTGGGGGCGCGTCTGGAGAATGTCGGCGGGACCTTCCAGGTTCGTCGCGAGCGCAGCGAAATCGACGGTATCGAGGCCACGGCCGGCTGGCAGATCAATCCGGTGCATCGCCTGCAGGCCACCTATGCCCAGATCAATGGTCAGTCCGATACCGACGGCGACGGCAAGGTCGATACCGATCTGGATGGTGCCAACATCTCCCCGGACCGTTACGGCATCAGCTGGCAGGCCAACTGGACCGACAAGCTGAATACCCGTTTGCAGGCCAATCACTACGTTAGCCGTGGCTTTGACGACCCGGATCTGGACTTCGACGGCTACAGCCTGGTCGACGCCTCGCTCGGCTATCGCCTGCCGGTCGGCGAAGCCAGCCTGGGCATCGAGAACCTGCTGAACGAGGAGTACCTGAGCTACTACGCCCAGGCTGCCAGCAAGCGTGACGATCAGATGTTTATGGGCCGTGGGCGCACTGTGACCCTGGGTTATCGGCTCAGTTTCTAAGAAGCTGCAGACGATCTGCTGCGCATCATAGAAACCGGCTCGGCAAGCCGCTGCGGCTAACGCGCTTAGCGCGACCCGTAGGGCGGGTAATGCTTATGTACAAAAGTACATTCCGCTTCCTCGCCGCTTTGACCAGCCGGAGGCTGTTACTAACGTAGCGCCTTGCAGGGCTCTCACTCGCGAGAGCGTAAACAGGTGCTAACCATGGGCTTTTGCGCTTATTGCGCCCGGTCGGGCGAGCCCAGACCGGGCAGTTACTGAGTCGGAAAAATGCTGAAGAAAATCCTCTTCCAACTGCACTGGTTTTTCGGCATCACGGCCGGGCTGGTGCTGGCGCTGATGGGCGTGACCGGTGCGGCGTATTCGTTTCAGGACGAATTGTTGCGCGCGTTTAACCCCGAGGTGTTGCAGGTTGAAGTGCGCGCCAGCGGCGTGCTGGCGCCTGACGTGCTGGTGCCGCGTATCGAGGCCGCCAGCCAGCAGCGCGTGGTGCGCCTGAATGTGGAGGCGGATGCCGAGCACGCCGGGCGAGTAGGTTTCGCACCGCCTGCGGGCGAGCGCCGTGGTGAGTCCCGCTATTTCGATCCCTACACCGGCGAGCTGTTGGGCGAGCCGAGTGGTCAGCGCTTTTTCGACCTGATGGTGGATCTGCATCGCTTTCTTGCCATGGGCGAGTATGGCAAGCAGATCACCGCCGCCAGCACCTTGGCGCTGATCTTCTTCTGTCTCTCCGGGTTGTACCTGCGCTGGCCGCGTCAGGCCTTGAACTGGCGCGTCTGGCTAAGCCTGGACTGGGCCAAGCGTGGTCGCGCATTCAATTGGGATCTGCATGCAGTGGCCGGCACCTGGTGCCTGGCGTTCTACCTGTGCGCGGCGCTGACCGGGCTGTATTGGTCCTACGACTGGTACCGCGAAGGACTGACTGCGCTGCTGACCAGCGAACCTGCTGGCGAGCAGCGCAAGCGCGGCGGCCGGCCAGCTGCTGGAGCCGTTCCAGAGGTGAATTTCCCGGCGCTCTGGGCCGGCCTGCAGCAAGCCGCCGGGCCGCAGCTGAGCGGCTACAGCCTGCGCTTGCCGACCACGGCCAAGCAGCCGGTGACGGTGTTCTACATGCGTGAAGACGCGCCCCATGAACGCGCCTTCAACTCGCTCAGCCTGGATGCCCAAAGCGGCGCGGTGAAACAGCACAAACGCTATGACCAGCAGGCCTTTGGTGATCAGCTGCTGACCAGCATATATGCCCTGCACGTGGGCAGTTACTTCGGTCTGCCCGGACGCATCCTGATGATGCTCGCCAGCCTGAGCATGCCGCTGTTCGCCATCACCGGCTGGTTGCTCTACCTCGACCGCCGGCGCAAGAAGCGCGCAATGCTGCAGGCGCGAGGTGCACTACAGCCGAGCGCAGGGCAGGGCGAGGGTTGGTTGATCGGCTTTGCCAGTCAGAGCGGTTTTGCCGAACAGCTGGCCTGGCAAACCGCTGGCCAGTTGCAATCCGCCGGCCTGGCCGTCAGCGTGCAGCCCTTGGCCAAACTTAACGAGCAGATGCTGCGTCAGGCGCACAACGCGCTGTTCGTGCTCAGCACCTTTGGTGATGGCGAGGCGCCGGACAGTGCGCGCGGCTTCGAGCGCAAGCTGCTCGGCCAGGCTCTGGATCTGCCACGGTTGCGCTACGCCATGCTCGCCTTGGGTGACCGCCAGTATCAGCACTACTGCGGCTTTGCCCTGCGGGTGCAGGACTGGTTGGCGCGGCAGGGGGCGCGCAGCCTATTTGATGCCGTGCAGGTAGATGCCGCCGACGCGACGGCGCTGGCCAGTTGGCAGCGTCAGCTCGGTGAGCTGACAGGCGCCCAGCCGCTGCACCAGGGCGAAACGCCCCACGGCCTGTGGACCCTGACGCGCCGCGAACGGCTTAACCCCGGCAGCCAGGGCGCACCGACCTATCTGCTGGCATTGCGTGCTGAACAGCCGGTTGACTGGAATGCCGGCGATATTCTCGAAGTGCCGCCGCGCCACAGCGACGCCGCCGTGCAGGCCTGGTTGCAGGCTCATGCTGTGGATGGACGACAAACGGTCAACCTCGATGGCCTGACGCAGTCGTTGCAGCAGGCGCTGCGCGGCAAACAGCTACCCGAGCCGTTCACCCATCTGGTCGGCCTGCATGCACAGGCTTTGCTCGATGCGCTGGTGCCGTTGGCTGCGCGCGAATACTCCATCGCCTCCTTGCCCAGCGACGGCGAGCTGGAGCTGATCGTGCGTCAGCAGCGGCATGCCGACGGCTCGCTGGGCCTCGGTTCCGGCTGGCTGACCGAAGGTGCAGCGCTGCATGGTCAGTTGCTGGCGCGGGTGCGGCGTAACAGCGCCTTCCATGCCCCCGACGATGATCGACCGCTGATCTTGATCAGCAATGGCACCGGCCTGGCCGGGCTGCGCAGCCTGCTCAAAGCGCGGATCATCGCCGGGCATCGGCAAAACTGGCTGCTGTTCGGCGAGCGCAACGCCGCGCATGACTTCTACTGCCAGGCGCAGCTGCAGGGCTGGCTGGCCTCAGGCGAGTTGGCACGCTTGGATTTGGCCTTCTCCCGCGATCAGGTCGCCAAGGTCTATGTGCAGGATCGTCTGCGGGAATCCGCCGAGCAGCTGCATGAGTGGCTGACGGAGGGCGCCGCCATCTACGTCTGCGGCAGCCTCGATGGCATGGCCGCTGGGGTGGATGCGGTGTTGCATGAGTTGCTCGGGGACGCCGCCGTCAACAGGCTGCGCGAAGAGGGCCGATATCGCCGTGACGTGTATTGATCCGGCCCAGGCTTCCCGCCACGGCAATGCACCACTAAGCTTGTCGGCATGAAAAAAATCCTGCTGAACTGCGATATGGGTGAAAGCTTCGGCGTGTGGCGCATGGGCGATGACGTGCATGCGATGCCGCTGGTTGATCAGGCCAATCTGGCGTGCGGCTTTCATGCCTCCGACCCGCTGACCATGCAACGCACCGTCGCCCTGGCGGTGCAGCATGGGGTGAGCATTGGTGCGCACCCGGCTTACCCGGATTTGCTCGGCTTCGGCCGCCGGCATATCGCCTGCTCGCCGGAGGAGGTTACCGCGCTGGTGCTGTATCAGCTTGGCGCGCTGGAGGCCTTCTGCCGTGCGGCAGGCACCCAGTTGGCCTACGTCAAACCGCATGGCGCGTTGTACAACGATCTGGTGCGTGACGATGCGCTGTTCAACGCGGTGCTGGAGGCCTGCGCCAGTTACCGCAAGGGCTTGCCGCTGATGGTGCTGGCGCTGGCCGATAACAGCCGCGAACTGCGCCTGGCCGATGCCGCCGATGTGCCGTTGATGTTCGAGGCCTTTGCCGACCGCGCCTACCTGGCCGACGGGCAGTTGGCGCCACGGCGCTTGAGCGGCGCGGTGCACCATGATCCGCAGCGGATTTTTCAGCAGGCCCTGGCGATTGCCCGCGGTGAGCCGTTTGCCGATATTGATGGTAAGCCGCTGCAGCTGCGCGCCGACAGCCTCTGCGTGCATGGTGATAACGCCGACTCCCTGGCCGTGCTGCGGCGTTTGCGGGCCAGCCTGGACGCCCTATGATCCGCCTCGAACCGGCCGGTGCCGAAGCGCTGTTGCTGGTGCTGGCTGAGCAACCGGATGCGCAGCTGCCGCAACGGATCGCCCTGCTGGCCGAGCGCATCCGGTTTGAGCTGGGTGAGGTGCTGACCGATCTGGTGCCGGGCTGGACCAGCCTGTTATTGCACTACGACCTGATGCGTACCGATCACCTGCAACTGGCCGAGCGGCTCAAGCCGCTGCTGGAGTGCTGGCTGGCCGAACCCTTTGTCGCGCAGGCCGGAAGGCTGCATGAAATCCCCATTCTGTATAACGGTGAAGACCTCGCCGAGGTCGCCCAGCTGTGTCAGCTGAGCCGTGCTCAGGTAATCGAACTGCATGCGGCGAGCGAGTATCGCGTTGGCGCGATTGGTTTTGCCCCGGGCTTTGCCTACCTCGGCGAACTGGACGCGCGCCTGGCCTTGCCGCGTCGCGCCACCCCGCGTATCGCCGTACCGGCCGGGAGTCTGGCGATTGCCGAGCGGCAAACGGCGATCTATCCACATAGCTCGCCCGGTGGCTGGCATCTGATCGGCCGTTGTCCCTGGTCGCTGTTCGACGCCGCGCGCACGCCGCCCTGTCCGCTGGCTCTGGGGGATCGGGTGCGTTTTCGCAGCATCGATGAGCGCGACTTTATCCGCGAAGGCGGCCAGTGATGAGCGGCCTACGGGTGCTCAAACCAGGGCCGCAAAGCCTGTTGCAGGATGCTGGGCGACGCGGCTGGCAACACCTGGGCGTATCGCCGGCTGGACCGCTGGATTGGCATGGCGCTGCCTGGGCCAATCATCTGCTGAACAATCCCTGGGGCACGCCGCTGCTGGAAATCGCCTTGGGCGGCCTCGAGCTGCAGGTCGAGGTCGACACCTGGGTGGCGGTTTGCGGTGCCCAGGTGCCGCTGAGCGTGGATGATCAGCCGCAGTCGTTGTGGACACGCTTGCCGCTGCGCAAAGGGCAGCTGTTGCGCCTGGGCTTTGCCCGCAGCGGTCAGCGCGCCTATCTGGCCGTGGCCGGCGGTTTTATTGCGGCGCCGCTGTTGGGCAGCGTCAGTGTGCAGCTGCGCGAAGGGCTGGGGCAGGCGGTGCAGGCAGGGGATCTGTTGGCTTGTCGGCCTGCGCATTTCACCCGCGGCATCAGCGTGCCCTGGCCCTATCTGCCGGATTACCGCTGCAAACCCTTGCTGCGGGTGATTACCGGCGGCGATGCGGCGAGTTTCGAGGAAGATCAGTTGCAGGGCTTTTTCGCTCAGACCTGGCAGCTCAGCCCGCACTCCGACCGCATGGGCGCGCGGCTGCTCGGCGAGGCCGTGCAGCCGCCCGTGCGGCAATGGTCATTGGGGGTTGGCCGGGGGGCGATTCAGGTGCCGCCGGATGGTCAGCCGATCATCCTCCAGGCCGACCACCAGAGCATGGGCGGTTACCCGCTGCTCGGTTGGCTGCATCCGCTCGATCAGGGGCGCCTGGCGCAATGCCCGGCGCACCATCCGCTGCGCTTCACCCCGGTGAGCATCGGCGACGCGCAGGCTGAGCTGCGCGAGTTCTACCGCTTCTTTCGTCGTTAAAGGGTCTTGGCCATACGGCTGGCGAGTAATGCCCAGGCAAATAACAGCAGACAGATGATCAGCATGGGCCAACCACGCCAGTACAGGTAAGGCGTGAGCCCCTGCATCGGTTGCACCTGGCCGTAGAGCACCGCCTGTTCGAACTGCGGCAGTTGCGTGGTGATCTGGCCTTGCGGGTCGATCAGCGCGGTGACGCCGTTGTTGGTCGCGCGGATCATCCAGCGGCCGCCTTCCAGGGCGCGCATCTGCGCCATCTGCAAGTGTTGCAGCGGGCCGATGGAGCGGCCAAACCAGGTGTCGTTGCTGATGGTCAGCAGCAGGTCGCTCTGCGCCGCGAGGCCCGCGGAAAACTCCGGGTAGACCACTTCGTAGCAGATAAACGCGGCAATCGAATGGCCCTTGGCCTGCAGCAGGCTCTGCTCAGCGGAGCCGCGGGCGAAGTCGGACATCGGCAGGTCGAAGAAGGCGATCAGCCCGCGCAGCAGGTCCTGCAGCGGCACGTATTCACCAAACGGCACCAGCTTCTGCTTGAGGTAATCGCCGCTGCCCTGGCCAACCACGCTGATGCCGTTGTAGTAGCGCTGCTCGCCACGCTCGTTGCTTTGGCGAATCGGCACGCCGGTAATCAGCGCGGCATTCCGTTCATTGGCGAAGCGATTGATCATGCCCAGGTAGCCCTGAGCGCGGTCCTTGAGCACCGGAATGGCGGTTTCCGGCCAGACGATCAGGTCGGTCGGCTTGGCGCTGAAGGTCATGTCGCGGTACAGCGCCAGCTGCGCGTTGAGCTGCTCGGGGTCCCACTTCATGTTCTGTTCGATATTGCCCTGCATGGCCGACACGCTCAGCGGCTCGCCCAGCGGTTGGGTCCAGGCGTGGCCCTTGAGAGCGATACCGGCGATCCACGGGGCGATTAACAGCACCACGCCTATGGCGAGAAACGCCTTGCGCGTGCGCAGTTGCGCCAGATTCACCAGCAGCGCGGCGCTTAGTGCCAAGGCAAAGGACAGCAGCCACACGCCGCCCACCGGGGCCAGCCCGGCCAGCGGGCCATCCAGCTGGCTGTAACCGGCGTACAGCCAGGGGAAGCCGGTGAGAAACCAGCTGCGGAAGGCTTCCTGCGCCAGCCACAGGGCAGCAAAGGCCAAGGCATCGGCCAGCGGCGCTTCGACCCTGCGTAACCAGCGTGTCCAGACCCAGGCGCTGAGGGCGAACAGCAGACCGAGGCCGCCGACAAACAGCAGGGTCAGAAACACTGCCAGGGGCGGCGAGGCCGCGCCGTAATCGTGGATGCTCACGTACACCCAGCTGGTGCCGGCAGCGAACAGGCCAAAGCCATAACTCCAGCCGCGCAGCACCGCCTGACGCGGCGTGAGGTCACGCAGGCCGAGGTAGAACAGGGCGATGGAGAGGATGGCCAGCGGCCACAGGTCATAAGGCGCCAGCGCCAGGGGCGTGATAGCGCCAGCGAGCAGCGCGATCAGGTTGCCGGGCCAGCCAGGTCGGGTTATCCAGTGCATTGCATGCAGGTCCTTGGATTGAGGTGGCGCAAGGGTAAAGCGGGAGGGCAGACGGGGGAAGTATTGCGAACCGGCCACCCTGGAGGTGGCCGGTGGCTGTCAGTTACTAACCGGGCTCAGACGCAGCAGATGGATGCGGCGGCTGTCGGCGTTGAGTACGCGGAAGCGGAATTCGCCAATCTGGGTGACTTCGTTGCGCTTGGGCAGGTGGCCGAAAGCGCTCATCACCAGGCCGCCGACGGTGTCGAATTCGTCATCGGAGAATTCGGTATCGAAGGCTTCGTTGAAGCTTTCGATCGGCGTCAGCGCCTTGACCAGAAAGTCGCCGGAGGGCAGCGGTTTGACGTAGCTGTCTTCTTCCACGTCGTGCTCGTCCTCGATATCGCCGACGATCTGCTCCAGCACGTCCTCGATGGTCACCAGGCCGGCGACGCCGCCGTACTCATCGATCACCACGGCCATGTGGTTGTGGTTGGCGCGGAACTCGCGCAGCAGCACATTGAGGCGCTTGGACTCGGGCACGAAGGTGGCCGGGCGCAGCAGGTCCTTGATGTTGAAGTTGGGCTGTTCGCCCGAGAGGATCAGCGGCAGCAGATCCTTGGCCAGGAGAATGCCGACCACATCGTCGAGGCTCTCACCGACCACGGGGTAGCGCGAGTGCGCCGCTTCGATGATCGAGGGCAGAAATTCCTTGGGCGTCTGGTTGGCCTTGATGCTCATCATCTGTGAGCGCGGCACCATAATGTCGCGAACCTGCAGGTCGGCGACCTGAATTGCACCTTCAACGATGGCCAGTGCTTCGCTGTCGAGCAGCTTGTTCTGATGCGCTTCGCGCAGCACTTCCAGCAATTCCTTGCGGTTTTTCGGCTCATGAGCAAAAGCCTGGGTCAGTCTGTTAAACCAGGACTTCTGCTCGTTGCTCGATCGGTCTTCGCTCATGGTGGTTACTCAGGAACCTTTTGTAATTTCAGTTGGGTTGTAGAGGGATATTATTCGTGGTCGGCGTAAGGGTCGGGATGTCCCAACTCAGCCAGCAATTCTCGTTCCAGCGCTTCCATCTCTTCGGCTTCTTCATCCTCGATGTGGTCGTAGCCGAGCAGGTGCAAGCAGCCGTGGATCACTAGGTGCGCCCAATGCGCTTCGCTGGTTTTCGCCTGTTCCTGGGCTTCGCGCTCAACCACCGGCACGCAGATCACCAGATCACCGAGCAGCGGGATATCCAGCAGCGGAATGCCGCCCACCTCGTCCGGTACATCGGCAGGGAAGGATAGTACGTTGGTGGCGTAATCCTTATGTCGCCAGGTGTGATTGAGCTCGCGGCCCTCGGCTTCGTCGACCAGGCGAATGGTCAGCTCGGAGTCGGCGCTGCGCTGGCGCAGGGCAATCTCGCACCAGGCGCGAAACTGCGCCTCGCTCGGTAGGGTCGCGGCGTCGCTGGCGATCTGCAGGTCAAGCTCAAGCATTGCGCTCATCCTGCTCGTCATCCAGCTTGCCGTGCATGCGGTTGTCGTAGCGCTCGTAGGCTTCGACGATGCGCTGCACCAGCGGGTGGCGCACCACGTCCTTGGGCTTGAAGTGGGTGAAACTGATGCCCGGGACGTCACGCAGCACGTCGATGACGTGGGTCAGGCCGCTTTTGGTGCCGCGCGGCAGGTCGACCTGGGTAATATCGCCGGTAATCACCGCTGTCGAGCCGAAGCCGATGCGGGTGAGGAACATCTTCATCTGTTCCAGTGTGGTGTTCTGGCTTTCGTCGAGGATGATAAAGCTGTTGTTCAGCGTGCGACCGCGCATATAGGCCAACGGCGCGACTTCGATCACCTGTTTCTCGATCAGCTTGGCCACCTGCTCGAAACCGAGCATCTCGTAGAGTGCGTCGTACAGCGGGCGCAGGTAGGGGTCGATCTTCTGCGACAGGTCGCCAGGCAGGAAACCGAGCTTCTCGCCGGCTTCGACTGCCGGGCGCACCAGCAGGATGCGGCGGATCTGCTCGCGCTCCAGCGCATCCACGGCGCAGGCCACGGCCAGGTAGGTTTTACCTGTGCCGGCCGGACCGATGCCGAAATTGATGTCGTGGTCGAGGATGGCTTTGACGTAGCGCTGCTGATTGGCGCCGCGCGGGCGAATCATGCCTTTGCGGGTGCGCAGGGCGACGCTGGCTTCGACGGTCGGGTTACTCATTTCCTCGATGCCGGACTCCTGCAGAAACAGGTGCACCAGATCGGGCGACAGTTCGGTGTTTTCGGCTTCGCGGTAGAGGCGACGCAGCAGCTGTTCGGCGGCGCGGGTCTGGCCGGCGGTGCCGATCAGTTCGAACTGGTTGCCGCGGTTGCGCAATTCGATGCCCAGGCGCTGTTCGATCAGACGCAGGTGTTCATCAAATTGGCCGCACAGGTTAGCGAAGCGGCGAGCCTCAAAGGGTTCAAGGATAAAGCGGAGTGGTTCTATGGGTGCGTTCAAGGTCGTGTGATGGCCGCCAGTCGGCTGGGGTAGTGAAACGAAGAATAGCGCTAGCGGCCGCGAGGGGGAAGCTCGGGCCGCTGCGGCTTTAGTTGCAGACGGTTTCGTTGATCAGCGTGCCGCGCAGCGAGTTGGGCATGGCTTCGTCGATATGCACGTCGACGAACTGGCCGATCAGGCGCGGGTTATCGCTGCGGAAGTTGACCACCCGGTTGCTCTCGGTACGGCCCTGGAGCATGCCGGGATCCTTCTTCGAGTAATCGTTGACCAGAATGCGCTGCACGGTGCCGGCCATGCGTCGGCTGTTCTCGAAACCCTGCTGGGTGATGCGGTGTTGCAGCAACGCCAGGCGCTGCTTTTTCAGCTCCAGCGGGGTGTCATCAGGCAGGTCGGCCGCCGGGGTGCCGGGGCGCGCGCTGTAGACGAATGAATAGCAGAAGTCGAAACCGACATCCTCGACCAGCTTCATGGTCTGCTCGAAGTCCTTCTCGGTTTCCCCGGGGAAACCGACGATAAAGTCCGAGCTGATCAGGATGTCCGGCACGGCGGCACGCAGCTTGCGAATGCGCGATTTGTATTCGAGTGCGGTGTGGTTGCGCTTCATCGCCGCGAGAATGCGGTCGGAGCCCGATTGCACCGGCAGGTGCAGGTATTTCACCAACTCGGGTATCTCAGCGTGGGCCTGGATCAGCGCATCGGAGAATTCCAGCGGATGGCTGGTGGTGTAGCGAATGCGGTCGATGCCATCGATGGCGGCCACGGCGTAGAGCAGTTCGGCGAAGTCGGCGATCTGCCCATTCTGGGTGGCGCCACGGTAGCCGTTGACGTTCTGCCCGAGCAGGGTGATTTCACGCACGCCGTGTTCGGCCAGGTGGATGATCTCGCCGAGCACATCGGCCATCGGCCTGCTGACTTCTTCGCCGCGAGTGTAAGGCACCACGCAGAAGGTGCAGTACTTGCTGCAGCCTTCCATCACCGACACATAGGCGCTGGGGCCATCGACGCGCGGTTCGGGTAGGCGGTCGAATTTCTCGATCTCGGGGAAGCTGATGTCGACTTGGGCGATCTTGGTGCTACGCGCGGCGTCGATCATTTCCGGCAGGCGGTGCAGGGTCTGCGGGCCGAAGACCACGTCGACGTAGGGCGCGCGATCACGAATCGCTGCGCCTTCCTGGCTGGCCACGCAGCCGCCGACACCGATCACCAGGTCCGGGTTGGCAATCTTCAGCTTTTGCCAGCGGCCGAGTTGCGAGAACACCTTGTCCTGGGCTTTTTCACGGATCGAGCAGGTGTTGAGCAGGATGATGTCAGCGTCTGCCGCCTTCTCGGTGACTTCCAGGGCTTGATGTTCGCCCAACAGGTCGATCATGCGCGAGCTGTCGTACTCGTTCATCTGGCAACCGTGGGTTTCGATATAAAGCTTCTTGGTCATGCGCGCTCAAAAAGGGTGATTCGAAGAACCGCGCATTATAGGGAGCTCGCGCCAGGGTTCCTAGCATTGGCTGCTAGGCGGCTATGCTATGATCCGCGCCCTTTCAATTAGCCCCTCGGTACGAACTGCATAACCATGAGCAAGCGCGAACCCATCTACAAGGTGATTTTCCTCAACCAGGGTCAGGTGTATGAGATGTACGCCAAGCAGATCTTTCAAAGCGATCTGTGGGGCTTCCTGGAAGTAGAGGAATTCGTCTTCGGCGAGCGCACCCAGGTGGTCGTCGATCCCAGCGAGGAAAAGCTCAAGGCGCAGTTTGACGGTGTGGTGCGCAGCTTTATCCCCATGCACGCGATTATCCGCATCGACGAAGTCGAGCGCCTGGGCACGCCGAAGATCAGCGAAGCCAAGGGCGGCGGCAATGTTATGCCGTTCCCCATGCCGATGCCGGATAAGTAAAACGGTCTTAGCGGTGCCTGCGTTGAATCAGGGCAGCGGGGCGAACGGCGAGGTGAGGGTGTCGGCGTTCTGCAACTCCAGCAGGTAGTTGCGGAATATCTGCCCGAGCACCTGGCTGGCGATTTCCAGTTCATCGCGGGGCATCTGCGCGGCGATCAGGTCGGCGCTGTCCATGGCTTCGTCCGAGCCGTTCACGGCCGCCATCTTCAGCACGATATAAGCCTGCACGGCGTTTGCCGGCACGCCTTCGCCACGGAAGAACATCATGCCCAGGCGGTATTGCGATTGTGCATGGCCTTGCAGCGAGGCCTGTTCGAACCATTTCAGCGCCTGGCCTAGATCGCGTTCGACACGTTTGCCGTCGTAATAGAACTCGCCCAGCTCGAACTCCGCCTGCAGGTCACCATTGAGCGCGGCCTGCTCGCAGGCCTCAAGGGCGGCGGGCAGTTCTTCGGGGGCGGTGTTGAGTGAGCAGCTGCCAAGCGCGGGGATCAGCAAGGAGTTGCCGCTCGCTGAGGCGAGCAGTGGCAGCAGGAGCAACAGGCAGCCCAGGGACAGGGTGCGGCCGGTGCGTTTCATGAAAATCCGTTTACCTCGGGATGCACAACAGGCGATGTGCCTGGCCGCCGGGACGCGGCAGCGGTCACATTATGAAATAAGCAGCGCCGTTCTTACAAAGTCTTTACCGGGTTTTCTTCCGTGCGGCCACCTTTCGCGCTACCGGGCAGGCTCAACAGCAACCAGGCCAGTAGCGGGTAGGCCGGCGTCAGCAGGGCATGGAACAGGTCAACCCTGCGTATCGAACCGATAAAGCCCTGAGTGCCGACGCCCAGGCCGGCCAGCAGAAATAGCCCGACCACCGCAATCGCCGCTGCCAAAGGTGCGCGCTTGGGCCATTGCACGGCGCCGGCGTAGAGGATCAGCAGCAGGGTCGCCAGGTTGAGCAACAGACGGTAATCCTCCAGCTGGTTCATCTGCCGGAACAGTTCGAAGAACGCGCACAAGCCGAGCAAGATACGCCCCCAGTTGGCGCGGCTCCACTGCCAGCCGCGACCCAAGGCCAGTGCGGCGGCGCCGAGCAACGGCAGGCCGAGAAAGCTGCTGGCCTGGCTTAACCACAGGTGTGCGGCCTGAGCGCTAGGATCGATGCCGAAGCGAACCACGCCGACGGCCGCTGCTGCGGCCGGCAGGAGAAACCCCAGCAGCGCGCAGAACAGCGCCGGCTGATCGGCCTCGCCATAGTGCTTGCGGGCTTTGCCGATGACTATTGCGCAGGCCAGGCAGGCCAGTGCCAGAACAGCGTCGCTAAAGGCGGTGCTGTACTGCATCAGGCGCTCTTCAGCTCGGCAAAGGCGCGCTCAGCAGCGTCCAGAGTGATTTTCAACTCGGCATCGCCGTGGGCGATGGAGGTGAAGCCGGCCTCGAAGGCGCTTGGTGCCAGGTACACGCCGCCAGCCAGCATCAGGTGGAAGAAGCGTTTGAAACGCTCGGCATCGCTGGCCATCACATCATCAAAGGTGACGATATCGTCGGCACCGCTGAAGTACAGGCCGAACATGCCGCCCGCTTGAGTGGTGACAAATGGGATGCCGGCCGCATCGGCACGGTCCTGCAGGCCTTGCAGCATGCGGCTGGTGTAGTCGGTCAGTTCGGCATGGAAGCCTGGGCGTTTGATCAGGCGCAAAGTGGTCAGGCCGGCGGCCATGGCCAGCGGGTTACCCGACAGGGTGCCGGCCTGGTACACCGGGCCGAGTGGGGCGATGCAATGCATGATTTCGCGCTTGCCGCCAAAACAGCCGACTGGCATACCGCCGCCGATGATCTTGCCGAAAGTGGTCAGGTCCGGGGTGACGTCGTAATACGCCTGGGCGCCGCCGAGGGCGACGCGGAAACCGGTCATCACTTCATCGAAGATCAGCACCACGCCATGTTTGTCGCACTGTTCGCGCAGGCCTTGAAGGTAGCCCGGTGCCGGCGGCACGCAGTTCATATTGCCGGCCACCGGCTCGACGATGATACAGGCGACGGTGGAGCCGACTTCGCTGAGCATCTGCTCAACCGCGGCCAGGTCGTTGAAGGGCAGGGTCAGGGTGTGCTTGGCGAAGTCTGCCGGTACACCGGCCGAGCTCGGCACGCCCTGGGTCAGCAGGCCGGAGCCGGCTTTTACCAGCAGGCTGTCGGAGTGGCCGTGGTAGCAGCCTTCGAACTTGATGATGTTGTCGCGGCCGGTGTAACCACGGGCCAGGCGGATGGCGCTCATGGTCGCCTCGGTGCCGGAGCTGACCATGCGCACCATGTCCATCGACGGCACCAGGCTGCACACCAGATCCGCCATCTCGGTTTCCATGGCGGTCGGTGCGCCGTAGGACAGGCCGTGTTGCAACTGGTTGCGTACTGCGTCGAGCACATCCGGGTGGCTGTGGCCGAGGATCATCGGGCCCCAGGAGCCGACGTAATCCACGTAGCGCTTGTCGTCTTCATCAGTGACGTAGGCACCTTCGGCGTGCTTGAAGAACAGCGGAGTGCCACCGACGCTTTTGAAGGCGCGCACCGGCGAGTTGACGCCACCTGGGATGTGCTTCTGCGCGTTGGCGAAGAGGGTTTCGGAACGGGACATGGCAGGGCCTCTCAAGCTGGGAGTTGGGGCGAGCCGGGCCGCCCCTTAATCGTTAGTTAGATGTGAACAGGGCGCTAAAGGCGCGGGCGCGGCGCTCGACTTCAGCAGCCGAGTCGGCGCCAAACAGGCCGTGTACCACGGCAACCATGCTGGCGCCGTGGGCAATCAGCTCGGGGGCGTTATCCAGAGTCACGCCGCCAATGGCAACAATCGGCAGGTTGACCTTGGTTTTCGCCGCCGCCAGTAGCTCGACATCCGCCGCCGGTGCGCCGGGCTTGGTGGTGGAGTTGAAGAAGCGGCCGAAGGCGACATAGCTGGCGCCTTCCTTGGCGGCGGCTTCGGCCAGCTCCAGCTGGGCGTGGCAGGTGCCGCCGATGATGGACTGGCGGCCAAGCAGGGCGCGGGCGGCGGACAGCGAACCATCGCCTTGCCCCAGATGCAGGCCGACACCCAAGCGGGCGGCCAATTCGGCGTCGTCATTGATGATCAGCGCGGCACCATAGCGGTTGCACAACTCGCGCAGGGTCTCGGCCTCGCGCAGGCGGCGGGCGTCATCGGTGGATTTGTCGCGGTATTGCAGCAATGTCGCGCCGCCCTTGAGTGCAGCCTCGACGTAGGGCAGCAGTCTGCCTTTGAGCAATTCGCTATCGGTGATGGCATACAGGCCACGCAGTTTCATCGCAAACGCTCCATCAAGAGAGGTCTAGCGGCAGGCGGCGCGGAATGTACTGGCCATGGCCAGGCTGTTCGGCGTCGCGCAGGGTGCGCCAGGTGTAATCAAGGGCGAACTGCACGGCGCTGACCAGTTCCTGGCCCAATGCCAGGCGACCGGCCAGGGTGCTGGCCAGGGTGCAGCCGGAGCCGTGGTAGCTGCCGGGCAGGCGCTGGCAGGTAAAGGTGTGGCGGCTGCCGTCACGACTATAGAGACGGTTGTGCACTTCGTGCTCATCGCCATGACCGCCGGTGATCAGCAGGTGCTGGATATAGGGCAGCAATTTGTCGGCGCACTCATCGGCCGTGCCATCCGGCAGTTCGGCGAGGATGCGCGCTTCCGGCAGATTCGGCGTGGCGATGGTCGAGACGGCGAACAAACGCTCGCGCATGGCATAGCCGACTTCGTCCTTGCCCAATGCGCCGCCGCCACCGGCACGCAGCACCGGGTCGCAGACCAGCGGAATACCCGGGAGGCGTTGCATGATTTCCAGTACGGTTTCGACCATCTCGACCGAGCCGAGCATGCCCAGCTTTACGGCTTCAACCGGCAGGTCATTGATCACCGCATTGGCCTGGGCCAAGACCCAGTCGCGGTCGAGCACGCGGAAGTCGGAAACGTTGACTGTGTCCTGCACGGTCAGCGCGGTCACGGTAGGAGCGGCGTGACAGCCTTGGGCGAGCAGGGCTTCGATATCGGCTTGCAGGCCGGCACCACCACTGGGGTCATGACCGGACAGGCACAGCACTACGGGGCGAGAGGTAGGCGTTTTCATGGTGCGCGAGCTTACCACCAAACCACGGCTTGCAGACCCCGCAACGCCAGGAAAGCCAGCCGGCCGGACGATCTGTCGCATGTCGACACCGGGCTGTTGCTTCAACCTGCGAAGGGCAAAAATCTCAATACAGTTCAGGTTTTTCCTGGGGCTCTGGCGCAAGGGCCTATGCTAGAGTGCCAGCATCCAAATACACCGCTGCTAGCAACGCTACCTAGGCGTTGCCGGCTTACTCTGGCTGAGTTGCATGCACTACATCCTTCTCTGTTTCTTCATGCTGGTGCCAGGGTTGGCCGGGGCATTGGTTTTTGACGAAAACACCCGCAGCCTGCCGCTCGGCAAGGCTATGTCGGTGTTTGAGGATGTGCGTGGCGATGCCAGCATTGAAGACATCACCTCGCCGGCCCTGCAAGCCAGTTTCCGTCAGCATGACAAGGGTGTACTGAACGCCGGTTATTCGCGCTCGGTGTTCTGGTTGCGCCTGGATCTGGAATACCGCCCGCAGCGGGCAACAGGCACACGGCCCTGGTTGCTGGAACTGGCCTATCCACCGCTCGATCATGTGCAGCTGTATCTGCCCGATGCGCAGGGGCGCTACCAGATGAGCCAGCACACCGGCGATGCCTTGCCGTTCTCCAGCCGTGAGATCAAACAGCACAACTATGTGTTCGAACTGCAATTGCCGCCGGCGCAGCAGCAAAGCGTCTATTTGCGCCTGGAAAGTCAGGGCTCGATCCAGGCACCGCTGACCCTCTGGGCGCCCAACGCCTACCTGGAAGAACAACCGGCGCGCATCTATGTGCTGGGCATCATCTACGGCGTACTGCTGGTGATGCTGATCTACAACCTGTTTATCTTCCTCAGCGTACGCGACACCAGCTACCTGTATTACATCCTCTATATCGCCTCGTTCGGCTTCTATCAGCTGTCGGTCAACGGCGCAGCCATCGAGTACTTTTGGCCCAACAGCCCCTGGTGGGCGAACGCTGCGACGCCCTTCCTGATTGGTGCGGCGGCGTTGTTTGGTTGTCAGTTCGCCCGCAGCTTTCTGCATACCGCCGAGCACAGTCCCTGGGTCGACCGCGCCCTGTTGCTGATGATGGCCTCGGGCGTGTTGGTGATGACGCTGGCGCTGACGGCCAGTTACGCCCTGTCGCTGCGTCTGGCCACCTACCTGGCATTGGGCTTTACCGTGGTGATCTTCAGCGCTGGCATCCTCGCCTGGATGCGCGGCATGCGCGTGGCGCGTTATTTCATCATCGCCTGGACCGCCTTTCTCGCCGGCGGAATGATCAATACGCTGATGGTGCTGGGCTACTTGCCCAACATGTTCCTCACCATGTACGCCAGCCAGATCGGTTCTGCGCTGGAAGTGGGTCTGCTCTCGTTGGCCCTGGCCGACCGCATCAATGCGATGAAGGAGGAGCGCACGCGCATCCTGCAGGAGGCCGGGCTCAAACTTGAAGCCTTCAACCAGGAACTGGCCAACAGCAACCGCCTCAAGGATGAATTCCTTGCTACCGTCACCCACGAGCTGCGCACGCCGATGAACGGGGTGATCGGTTCGCTGGAACTGATGCAGATGCTTGAGCTCGACGGCGAGCTGGCGCATTACCAGCGCACGGCAGCGGGCTCGGCCCGCGACATGATGCGCATGGTCAATGACATCCTCGCCCTCACCGAGCTGCAGGCTGGGCGCCTGTACCCACGGCGCGAACCGTTCAGCTTGCGCGGCCTGTTCGATGGCTTGCGTGCGCAGTACGCCCCGCGCGCCGAAGAAAAGGGCCTGCGCTTTGTGCTTGAGCTGGATGACAGCCTGCCCGACACCCTTGAGGGCGACGCCAGCAAGCTGGTGCAAAGCCTCAACTGCCTGCTGGATAACGCCATCAAGTTCACCCAGCATGGCGAAGTGCGGGTACGCGTCAGTCGTGGCGGTGCGGCCAGCGATATTCTGCCGCTGCGTATCGAGGTGATCGACAGCGGTGTGGGTTTCGCGGTGCCTGCCGACGGCAAGCTGTATCAGCGCTTCCAGCAACTGGACGGCTCGATGACCCGCGAGTACGGCGGCCTGGGCATTGGTCTGGCGATCTGCCGGCAACTGGTCGATCTGCTCGGCGGTGATCTCAGCCATGAATCCCAGCCAGGGCAGGGCAGCTGTTTCCGTCTGGAGCTGCCGCTGGCCTTGCCGGTGCAGATGACCACTCCAGCCGCCGTCGTGCTGCGCGCCGCCGGTCCGGCGCTGCGCGCGCCGGAGCAGTGCACGGTACTGATCGTCGAGGACAACGCGATCAACCAGCTGGTGACCCGCGGCATGCTGCTCAAGCTGGGCTATCAGGTGCGCACCGCTGATAACGGCGCTGAGGCCCTTGAGGTGCTGCGTAACGAAACCATCGACGCGGTGCTGCTGGATTGCCAGATGCCGGTCATGGACGGTTTTGCCACCTGTCGGGCGCTGCGCAATCTGCCCGGCTGCCAGCTGCTGCCGGTGCTGGCGATCACCGCCCACAGCCACAGCGGCGACCGCGAGCGCTGCCTGGCCGCTGGGATGAGCGATTACCTGGCCAAACCGGTGAAGTTCGAGCAGCTGCGCAATCTATTGCACGACTGGGTGCTCTGTCGCGAGTCCTGACCGCATGAGTTGTATACGCCAGCAGCTGGCCAATATGCCCGCTGTTGTGCCCGGAATCGCCCTTTAGTCAAACTCTGAATCCTGATTCACTTGAGCAATAGTGAATCAGGATTCAGACCATGGCCTATCGCACCACTGCACTGCGTATCGACCGCGATCAGGCGCTGCGCGAACGGATCATCAGCGCTGCCTTGGCGCGGGTGGCCGAAGGCGGCTTTGCCGCGCTGACCATGCAGGCGCTGGCTGAGGATGTCG
The DNA here is from genome assembly GCF_902506475.1 of Pseudomonas sp. 8BK. Taxonomy (NCBI): domain Bacteria; kingdom Pseudomonadati; phylum Pseudomonadota; class Gammaproteobacteria; order Pseudomonadales; family Pseudomonadaceae; genus Pseudomonas; species Pseudomonas sp. 8BK. The sequence continues at coordinate 470,264 of NZ_LR733252.1, forward strand.
GCATTGCCACCGGCAGCCTGTACCGCCATGTGCAGAACAAGGGCGAACTGGCGGCGGAAGTGTTTGCCGTGGCCAGCCAGCGCGAGGTCGATGCTCTGGCCGCCATCGTACGTGGGGCGGGTAGCCCGGTGCAGCGTCTGGCTGCCGGGCTGGAGCGCTTTGCCGCGCGCGCCTGGGACAGCCGGCGGCTGGCCTTCGCCCTGATCGCCGAGCCGGTCGATGCGCAAGTCGATGAACAGCGCCTGCTCTACCGTGAAGCCTACGCCGAGCTGTTTGTCGAGCTGTTGCAGGAGGGCGTGGCCGCTGGTCAGTTCCACGTGCAGCTGATCAACCTGATTGCTGCCTGCCTGGTCGGCGCCATTGCCGAAGCCCTGGTCGGGCCGTTATCGCCGCCAGCACGTGCTGCCCGCGAAGCCGGTTATCCCGCCCCCAGCCTGGCTGAAGTCAGCCAGGCCCTGACCACCTTTTGTCTACGCGCCGTGGGCGCCAAATTGCCTGCAGAGGAGCCTCAGCCATGAATGCCAGCCAACACGCCGAAACCCATGAAGTGTTCAATCAGGTGCCGCCACTGGATGGCGCGAACCTGTACCGCGTTGACCTGCCGCTGCAGGAGTGGACCAAGCGTTTCGGCGGCGGCTGGGCCGAGCAGCGCTTGGATGTGTATGGCGGCCTGGCGGGCGGCGAGTTGATGGCCGCAGGCTTTCTCGCCAACGAAAACAAGCCGGTGTTCAAGAGCCATGACCGCTATGGCCATCGTGCCGATCTGGTGGAGTTTCACCCGGCCTATCACCAACTGATGAGTGCGGCCATTGAACACGGCCTGCCGTCCATGCCCTGGACCGATCCGCGCGCGGGCGCCCAGGTGGCGCGCGCCGCCATGAGCTACCTGCACAGCCAGGCCGAGGCCGGTAGCGGTTGCCCGCTGACCATGACCTTCGCCAGCGTGCCGGCGCTCAAGCTGCAGGCCGATGTGGCCGAGAAGTGGCTACCGAAAATCCTCTCGACTCAATACGACCCGCGCAATCTGCCGATTGAGCAGAAAACCGGTGCGACCATCGGCATGGCCATGACCGAGAAGCAGGGCGGCACCGACGTGCGTGCCAACACCACGCGCGCCTACCCGGTTGGCCTCGGTGGCCCGGGCCAGGCCTATGAGCTGGTCGGTCACAAGTGGTTCTGCTCGGCGCCGATGTGCGATGCCTTCCTGACCCTGGCGTATACCGACAAGGGGCTGACCTGCTTTCTGCTGCCGCGCCACCGCCCGGACGGCACGCGCAACGAGTTCTATATCCAGCGTCTGAAAAACAAGCTGGGCAACTGGTCGAACGCCTCCAGTGAAGTGGAGTTTCGCGGCGCGCTGGCCTGGATGGTTGGCGAGGAAGGCCGTGGTGTGCCGACCATTATCGAAATGGTCGCGCTGACCCGCTTCGACTGCATGATCGGCTCCAGCGCGCTGATGCGTCAGGCCCTGAGCCAGGCCGCGCACCACTGCGCGCATCGCCAGGTCGGTGGCCGGGTGCTCAGCGAGCAGCCGCTGATGCAGAACGTGCTGGCTGACCTGGCCCTGGAAAGCGAAGCGGCGCTGGCGCTGACCATGCGCATGGGCAAGGCGCTGGATAACCCGCACGATGAGCAGGAAGACAAGTTCGCTCGCCTGGTCACCGCCGTGGGTAAGTATTGGATCTGCAAACGCGCGCCGGCCATGATCAACGAGGCCGCCGAGTGCATGGGCGGTGCCGGGTATGTCGAGGACACCATCCTCCCAAGGCTGTACCGCGAAGCACCGGTCAACTCGACCTGGGAAGGTTCGGGCAACGTGCAGTGCCTGGACGTGCTGCGCGCGCTGTCTAAGGAGCCGGGCGTGCTTGATGCGCTGTTCCATGAGCTCGGCGACGGTCACGGCGATGCGCTGCTGAAAGCCCATATTGCGCAACTGCAGGTAGATTTCCGTGACACCGCCGATATCCAGTACCGCGCCCGTCAGCTCACCGAAGATGTGGCCCTGGCGCTGCAGGCCAAGCTGCTGCTGGAAGCGGGGAATGCCGAGGTTTCCGATGCCTTTATCGCCAGTCGTCTGGGTGGTCAGGGCGGGCGGGTCTACGGCACCCTGCCGCGTGGGGTGAATGTCGAAGCGCTGGTGGCGCGCAGTACGCCGCACCTGATCTGAGGCCTGAACATGCATGGCAGTCTGTTTGAACGGTTAAAGGTCTGGCTGACCGGCGATATTGCTGCGGATTACGGTATCTCCCAGCTGCAGGCCGCAGCCGGGGTGGCGAGCTTCAGCAGTCAGCCGCCGGCCGTGCACTTCAATCCGCTTGGCGGTGTGCATGGCGGCTATACCGCCACGCTGTTCGATGCGGCGTTGGGGTTGGCGGTGTATTCGCAGGCCAGTGCCGAGGAGGTCTACGTGACCGCCAGCCTGCAGGTGAATTACCTGCGCCCGATTGGCCTTGCGGCTTTGCCGCTACGTACCGAGGCCTGCGTGCAGCAGCGCGAAGGTCGAGAGGCCGCGGTGCAGGCCACGCTGCACGATGCTCATGGGCTGCTGTGCGCAACTGCCAATGGCGTCTTCACCTGCTTGCGTCATACGGCGTCAGGCGCTACCCAGTCCGTTGGTTTGCCTGCGCGGTAAACGTCGGGCTCTGTCATTTCTCGCGGCCGCCGGGTAAGGTGGCCGCCGATGGTTCCAGCCCGTGTGATGCGGCTGGATGAAAAGGGAACAGGGTGAAGCGCACGTCGCCAATGCCCTGGCTGCCCCCGCAACTGTAAACGGTGAGCGAAGCCCAGATGCCACTGACTGCAAGGTCGGGAAGGCGGGCGCAGTGTCAAGCCGTGAGCCAGGAGACCTGCCATCGAAGCCGGGCGTTTATGCCCATCCCCTCAATCCGGATCATCGCGCGGTGGGCGCGGTACAGGAATCTCTATGCACATCGAACCAGAAGTCGTTACTGGCGCCAAAATCTTCCTCAGCTATGCAACCGCCGCAGGTGCCTTTGGCCTTTGCGCCAAGCTTGCGCTCGACAGCGTGCGTGACAATGGCGGCGCTGCCGCCCTGGCATTACGCAGCGTGCTGACCACTGCTCTGGTGTTCTGCTTCTTTGAAGTATTTCCGCACCACGCGGTCGGGGTTTCCGAGGTGCATCTGATCCTCGGTTCGACCCTGCTGCTGCTGTTCGGCGCCGGTGCTACGGCTGTTGGTCTGGCGCTCGGCCTGCTCCTGCAGGGGCTGCTGTTCGCTCAGTTTGACCTGCCGCAATACGGCATGAACGTCACTACGCTGCTGGTGCCGCTGTGGGCTATCAGTGTGCTGGCCAAGCGCATTATCGCGCCGGGTACTGCCTATGTGGACCTTTCCTACAAGCAGGCGCTGGCGCTGTCGACGGCCTATCAGGGCGGCATCGTCGCCTGGGTCGGCTTCTGGGCGTTCTACGGCAACGGCTTCTCCGGCGAGAACCTGGCGGCCGTGGGCAGTTTTGGCCTGGCCTATATGAGCGTGATCCTGATCGAGCCGCTGGTCGATCTGGGTGTGTTGGCCGCTGCCAAGGCGCTGTCCGCGTATAGCCGTGGGCCGTTGTTCAACTCGCGCCTGCATCAACCGGCCTGATTGATTACTGGCGACGCTGCCAGATCAGCTTGCCGGTATTGCTCTCAGTGACCAGGTACTGGTCACTGAAGCGATAGTAGGCGGCGGGCTGATAGTCACTGCGGCCCTGCATCTGCACTTCCAACAGGCCGTTGTTACTCTGCCAGCGGCCGCTGTATTGCAGCTCGCCAGGGCTGTTGTAGTTCCAGTCGGCGCCACCTGCCACACTGCGTGTCCATTGTGAAACGCTGCCGTCGCCCTGCAGTTGCAAAATCATCTGAGTGGTCATAGAGGCGAAGTTGGCGCCGCCGCTGTTGATGATCTTCTCGTGTACCCAAGTACCGATCAGTGCCGGGTCGCGTGTGGCGCTGCTGCTTGGGCTACTTGCTTGAGCGGCTACTGCACTCAAGCTCTGCCGGTGGAACAGCGCCTTGCGTTCCAGGGTTGCCCCAGTCGTCGGGTTGCGTGCGGCAATATGGGCGTTAAGCATGCCATTGGCGTAAGTGGCATTCATATTGGCAATCAGCTGCCCGGACTGCGCTTCGCTGATCTGCGCGCTGAGCAACTGGCCGTCAAAGCTGCCACTGATCTGCAGGCGCAACCTGCCACCTTCCACATACTCCCCCGTGACCTGTTTGCCCTGGCTGCGCAGGTGCATTTCGGCTGGCTGGCCATCCAGCGTGGTCAGGTAATGGCCATCCAGGCTATCTGCCAGCAGAAAACTGGGTAACAGACAGAGCGCAAGGGTGAGCAGGGCGCGCGGCATGAGTGTTCCTTAGGCAATTGGCTGACAGAAGATTAGCAACGGATGCTTGACCTGGGGGCCGCCCCGCACTTGCAGACTGCGACGCAGCTTAAAAAGGAGCGTTGCCATGACCCGTGAACAAGCCTTCTGGCAGGAATACCAACTGGCCCGCGCTCTGCGCGGCACTGATCCTGCTGCCGAGCTGCGCCATCTGGAGCGGGCGCATATTCTCGGTCAGCGCTATTTCAGCGAACACCTGCGCAGCCATCTATGGATGTTCGCCTGGGCCTGGCGCCAGCGAGACTGGGCCGAGGGGCTGGCACAACTGTTGCGCATCCCCGGTAGCCTGGGGTCGCTGCTGGGGTTTTATCCCCTGGGTAATCCGGGCACCCGGCGCGTCGGCCCGCTGACCCCACAGGCTGTGCCCGTGGATCTGCAAGCGCTGCTCAAGTAGCCTGCGCGGATAACGTCGCGCTATCGCAAGCGCGGCGGATCAGGGCAAGATAGAGCCATTCCGATCAGCCAGGAAGGTGCCTTGTGAACCCTTGTTCCGATGATTTTATTGTCGCCAACACCGCTGAAGAAGCGGTGGATCGTCTGGCCGCCCTGCACCTGCAGGCGACCACGGGCTTGAGTCAGGCGCTCAAGCGCTATCTCAAGGAACGTATCAAGCCGGATGCCGAGGAGCAGTCGCGTTTTCGCTACCCGGAGCTGCGCCTGATCTACCTGTGCCAGGGCGAGGTGCCAACCACCGTGCGCGCCTATGCCAAGGTGCAGGTGCCCGGCACTTACAGCGTCACCGTGACCCACCCGGCGGCGTTTCGCAAATACCTGCTGGAGCAGCTGCGCCCGTTGATGAACGACTTCACCGTGCGCGTGGAAGTGGGTATCAGCCAGCAGAACATTCCTTATCCGTACGTGGTCGAGCAGGGCGATGAGCTGGCTGGCTCCGGGGTCACTGCCGCCGAATTGGCACGGGTGTTCCCCAGCACCGACCTGTCCGCCGCCACCGACGGCACCGCCGATGGTCTGTACGACTGGGAAAACACCGACCCACTGCCGCTGGCGCTGTTCGATGCGGCGCGGGTGGATTTCTCCCTGCGCCGCCTGGTGCACTACACCGGCAGCGACTGGCGGCATGTGCAGCCGTGGATTCTGCTGACCAACTACCACCGCTACGTCGACCAATTTATTCGCCATGGTCTGGACATGCTGGTGGGTGAGTCGCGCTTCACCCGCATGGTGCTGCCGGGCAACGTGGTGATCGAGCGCGGCATGGCCGAAGGCGAGATGCAGGCGATTATCGAGAACGTCATCTGGCACCGCTACCAGATGCCGGCCTATCACCTGCAGGCCGACGACGGCCATGGCATCACCCTGGTCAATATCGGCGTCGGCCCATCCAACGCCAAGAACATCACCGACCACCTGGCGGTGCTGCGCCCGCATTGCTGGCTGATGATCGGCCACTGCGGCGGCCTGCGTCAGTCGCAGACCATCGGCGACTACGTGCTGGCTCACGCCTATATGCGCCGTGACGGCATTCTCGACCGTGTGCTGCCGCCGCATATCCCGCTGCCGGCCCTGGCCGAGGTGCAGCAGGCGTTGCAGGAAGCGGCCAAGCTGGTGACCGGTGAAGAGGGCGATGAGCTGAAGAAGCGCCTGCGTACCGGCACTGTGCTGACCTACGACGACCGCAACTGGGAACTGCGCTGGGCCCAGGAGCGACCGCTGATCAACCTGTCGCGCGCCGTGGCGGTGGATATGGAAAGCGGCACCATCGCCGCCCAAGGTTATCGTCTGCGAGTGCCTTACGGCACGCTGCTGTGCGTCTCGGACAAACCGCTGCACAGCGAGATCAAACTGCCGGGCGCGGCCGGTGCCTTCTACGAACGCGCGGTCACCCAGCACCTGCATATCGGCATCACCGCGCTGGAACTGATGCGCAACCAGCTCAACTCGCTGCACTCGCGCAAGTTGCGCAGTTTTGATGAGCCGCCGTTCCGGTAGGTTGGGTTGAGGCGCGTAGCGTCGAAGCCCAACAGCTAGTGAGCGTTTCCTGTTGGGCTTCGCAGGCTCAACCCAACCTACGCTTTGCTTGCTGCGCTGCAGTTCAGGGCGTTTTCCAGCCAAGCGCAAAAGCTGCGTGTTAGCGGGTCGTTTTCGCTGTCGCGGTGCACCAACCAGGCCCAGTTGGGGCCACGCACTGTCTGTTCCGCCAGCGGTTGCAGTAGGCCGCTACGCCGAGCTTGGTTAGCCAGCAATTGGCTGACCAGGGCAATGCCCAGGCCTTGGCTGGCGGCATCCAGCAGCAGGCCTGGGTCGGAGAAGTTAAGTCCGTTGCTCTGCTGGCCTACATCCTGCCCGCCTTGTACTGCCCAGTGGCTCCAATCCATCTCCCGTTCGCCATGCAGGGTGCAGCGCTCGTCTGGTTGTTGTGCCAGCAGGCTGGGGTGGGCTGCTGGATAGAGGCGGTCTTCCAGCAGCACGCGAAAGCTGCACTCGGCCTGGGCGGTGAGGTCGTCACGCACGGCAATGTCGATGGTCTGAGTGGCCATGTCCGGCACCTCATCGCTGGTGAACAACCACAGGTCGATTGCCGGGTGCAGGCGATGAAATTCGCCCAGGCGCGGCACCAGCCAGTGGCGAGCGAAGGCTGGTGTGGTGTTGACCACCAGTTGGTTGGGCTTGCGGTACTGCTCCAGACGGCGGATGCCGACCGCGAGTTGCTGTAGCAGTGACTGGGTGGTGCTGAGCAGGTCATGTCCGGCATCGGTGAGCGCCACACTGCGCCCGCTCCTGAAAAACAACGGCTGTTCGAGAAAGCTTTCCAGGCTGCGAATCTGCTGGCTGATTGCCGACTGGGTGAGGTGCAGCTCCTCGGCGGCCCTGTGGAAGCTGCCCAGGCGGGCGGCGGCTTCGAAGCCGCGCAGGGCGTTTAGCGGGGGCCAGTGCTTGAGCATGATTGATAAGTCCTGCTAATCATATTTGTGCAAAATCTATCGTTAGTCGCAGCATTTTTACAGGTCTAGCATGCAAGTCATCACCGCATTCGCGGTTTTCAGTGATAACAAAGACTTAACTGAAGGCACTTGTATGCAGCATAACGCAGTCGCAGAAAACGCTTGGTTCATGCCCGCCGAATGGGTCCCGCACGCCGCCACCTGGATGGTCTGGCCGCACAACCAGGGGCTGTGGGAATCCGCTTGGGGCGTGACCCTGGCCGAGGTACAGGTCGACTTCGCCCGGGTGGCCAACGCCATTGCGCGCTTCGAGCCGGTAAAGATGGTGGTCGATCCGTCCGCGGCGCTGCGTGCTCGTACGCTGTGCGGGGCCAACATCGAGCTGATCGAACTGGCCGTCAACGACAGCTGGTGCCGCGACTCCGGGCCGAGCTTTGTCTGCCATCCGCAACTGGGGCTGGCCGGGGTTAGCTGGCGTTTCAACGCCTGGGGCGGCAAGTCCGAGCATGATCTGGACGAGGGCCTGGCCCGGCGCATTCTCAACGGCTTGGGGCTGGACTGCTTCGGCACGCCGCTCTCCAATGAAGGCGGTGCCATTCACGTCGATGGCGACGGCACCCTGATCACCACCGAATCGGTGCTGCTCAACCCCAACCGCAATCCGGGGATAAACAAGGCCGAGATGGAAGAGATCTTCGCCCGCCTGCTGGGCGTGAAGAAGACCATCTGGCTGCCGGGCGATCCGCAGTACGTCACCGGCGATATGACCGATGGCCATATCGATGGCGTGTGTGCCTTCGCCAAACCCGGCGCGCTGCTGGTGGACGCCACCCGCGACCAATCCTCGGTGTATGCCGAGGTGGTGCGTGAAAACCGCCGCGCCCTGGAGTTGGCCACCGACGCTCGTGGGCGCAAATTCGAGATGCTCGAGCTGTTCGAGGCCACCGATGCGGTGGACACCGAAGCCGAGGTGTTCTGCGCCTCCTACACCAACTTCTACATCTGTAACGGCGCGATCATCATGCCGGCCTACGGCATCGCCGCCGACGAGGAGGCCGCGGCAACCCTGCGCATGGCCTTCCCGGGCCGCGAAGTGGTACCGGTGCAGATCAACCAGCTGGCCCATGGCGGCGGCGGGGTGCATTGCATCACCCAGCAACAGCCGGCCTGGCCGTTGAAGGGGTGAGGGCATGAGCAAGCTGACCGTCGCCACCATCCAGTTCGCCTGCAGCTGGAACCTTGAGCAGAACCTCGACCAGGCCGAGCGCCTGGTGCGCGAGGCCGCTGCCAAGGGCGCGCAACTGATCCTCTTGCAGGAGCTGTTCGCCACCCCGTATTTCTGCATCGAACAGGATCATAAGCACCTGGCTCTGGCCGAGGAATACGGCCAGAGCCAGGTGCTCAAGCGCTTCGCCACGCTGGCCGGCGAGCTGGGCGTGGTCCTGCCGCTCTCCTGGTTCGAGAAGGCCGGCAACGCCTACTTCAACTCGCTGAGCGTGGCCGATGCCGATGGCCGTCTGCTCGGGGTCTATCGCAAGACCCATATCCCCAACGCCATCGGCTATCAGGAGAAGGAATACTTCAGCCCCGGTGACAGCGGCTTCCGCGTCTGGGACACCGCCTTTGGTCGCGTCGGCGTGGCCATCTGCTGGGATCAGTGGTTCCCCGAGACCGCGCGCTGCCTGGCCCTGCAAGGTGCCGAAGTGCTGCTGTTCCCCACCGCTATCGGCTCCGAGCCGGGGGCGCAAACGCTGGATTCGCGCGATCACTGGCAACTGACCCAGCGCGGCCATGCCGCCGCCAACATAATGCCGGTGATCGCCGCCAACCGCGTCGGCCACGAGGTGGCGACCGGCGACCCGGCGCTTTCGATGCGCTTCTACGGCTCGTCCTTTATCACCGACCACAAGGGCAAGTTGCTCGCCGAGGCCGACCGCGACAGCAGCGGCGTGCTGGTGCGCGAGCTGGATCTCGCGGCCATGCGCGAGGAACGCCTGACTTGGGGCATCTACCGCGATCGTCGCCCGGAAATGTACGGCCCGCTGCTGGGCCTGGACGGTCGACAAACCCACGTGCGCTGGAATCACCAAGGAGTCTGACGATGAAACCTGGTAACGCCTTACTGATCGGCTCGCTGAGCTTCGCCCTGGGCTGTGCCCAGGCCTGGGGTCAGGCCTGGGGTCAGGCCGAGGAAAAGACCCTGCGCCTGTACAACTGGGCCGACTATTTCGCCGCCGATACCCTGAGCAACTTCACCCAGGAAACCGGTATCCGGGTGATCTACGACGTCATGGAAGGCAGCGAGACGCTGGAAGCCAAGATGATGGCCGGGCGCAGCGGCTATGACTTGATCTTCCCGGGCGACACCGTGGCCGAGCGGCTGATGCGTGCCGGTGCATTGCAGAAGCTGGACACGTCCAAGCTCGAGCACCTGGATGACATCGAGCCGGGCCTGCGCAACCTGCAGACTCAGTACCCTTACTCGCGGCATGCCACGGTGCCTTACACCTGGGGTTCGATCGGCCTGACCTACAACACCCAGATGATCGAGCAGCGCATGCCTCAGGCTCCGGTCAATAGCCTGGACATGCTGTTCCAACCGGAGCTGGCCGCCAAGTTCGCCGACTGCGGCATCTCCATGATCGACTCGCCGGACGAAGTGCTGGCCGTGGTGCTCAACTACCTCGGACACGAGCCGCGCAGTGGCAAGGCAGAAGACCTGGCCGAGGCGCTGGCGCTGCTGAAAAGCATCAAGCCCTATATCCGCAAGTTCCAGTCGCAGCCGGTCACCCAGCTGGTCAATGGCGAAATCTGCCTGTCGCTCGGCTACAGCGGCGACATGACCCAGGCCCAGCGCACGGCGGATGAGGCAAAAGCGGGGCGGACCTTTGGCTACCGCATCCCGGTGCAGGGCAGCACCATCTGGATGGACACCATGGCCATCCCGGCCGATGCCCAGCACCCGGAATATGCCTACGCATTGATCAACTTCATCATGCGTCCGGAGAACATGGCGGCGATCAGCAATGCCACCGGTTATCCAACGTCCAGTGCCAAGGCCCGGCCGATGGTGGCCGAAGACATGCGCAACAACCCGGATATCTATGCCGATGAAGCCACCTACGCACGACTGATTCCTGGCAATGACATCCCGCAGCGCGACATGCGCGCACGTATGCGCACCTGGAGCACCTTCAAGACCGATCTCTAGGCCTCTCGCCCGGTTGTTTCCAACAGCACTCGTCAGCCCCAGCACTTGCCAACTGCCGCGCTCCCTGCGCGGTCAGGAGGGGGCTGGCTGGCGAAAAGGCGGGGCAGCAGGCGAGTACAAACAAAGGCCCGACCGCAGAGTAAGAGCAACGCGTTGCAACCGCCTGTGGCGGCCAGGAGCAGCACGCCAGGGAGGCTGTGGCCGGACGCTGCGAAGGGCGTTGACCGGCGGGTATCCATCATAAAAAAGAGAGGGTGCAGAACCATGTCTACACGTCGTGACTTCATCAAACAACTGACGGTCGCCGCAAGTCTGGGTGCCGTCGCTTCCATGGGCATCGGCCTGAGTGCGCCGAAGGTGCGGGCCGCGCTGGGCAACAGCTGGCACATGCCGGACGAGAACGAGCTGCAGGAGCGGATATTCCTGGCCTTCGCCGCCTCCACGGCGATCTGGGATGATTGGGCGACGCCGGTGAACAACTGCATCGCACTGTTGGCCAAGACCATTGCCAAGTACCAGCCGGTGACCGTGCTGTGCCGTGCCAATCAGCTGAGCCTGGCCAAGAGCAAGTGCGGCACCACGAACATCAAGTTCCTGACCATGCCGCTGGACGATATCTGGGTGCGCGACTACGGCGGCTGCTTCGTGGTCGACGGTCAGGGCGGGCGCGGTCTGGTCGACTTCAACTTCAACGGTTGGGGCGGCAAGCAGCGCGCGAGCAACGACACCCAGGTCGCCGACACCCTGAGCTACGAAACCTATGCCAGCTATATCGGCAGCCAGCTGACCGGCGAGGGCGGCGGCATCGAGGTGGATGGCCACGGCACGGCGATCATCACCGAGAGCTGCTGGGTCAACAATAATCGCAACCCGGGTATGAGCCGCGCGCAGATCGAGGCCGAGCTCAAGGCCAACCTAGGCCTGCGCAAGATCATCTGGCTGCCGGGGATCAAGGGCAAGGACATCACCGATGCCCACGTCGATTTCTACGCGCGCTTCGCTTCCAAGGGCGTGGTGATCGCCAACCTCGACAACGACCCCAAGTCCTACGACTACGCGGTGACTCGTACCCACCTGGAAATCCTCAAGAACGCCACCGATGCCGATGGCACCAAGCTGGTGGTGCACACCCTGCCGCCACCCCTGAAGAAACGCAGCAACGTCTACACCCGCAACAATCCGGACTTCGCCCCCGGTTATATCAACTACCTGCCGATCAACGGCGCGGTAATCGTGCCGCAGTTTGGCGACAGCGCTGCCGACAAGTTCGCCAAGGACCTGCTGGCCAAGCTGTATCCGGGGCGCGTGGTGGTGCAGGTGAATATCGACCCGATTGCCGGTGGCGGCGGTGGTATCCACTGCGTGACCAAGAACATGCCGGTGGTCTGAGTGTTTTCTCCATAAGGGGTTTTGCGTAGCCCCTATTTGGCTGTGTCGTGGTGGTGTGCAGGTGCTGCTTGCCGTCAGTGCCGACGGGTTTTCGCCGCGACATGGCTGTTTTTATTTCTGGGGTTATGGCGCTGAGCATACCGGAGGCCACGCTGCAGTTGGCGCTAGAGGCTGTTAGCCGATGTCGCCACGTTCAGTTATCCGCATTGCTGCATTCGCTGAGTGAGCGCTCCTTATCTGTTCTTTACTGAACATAAACGCCGCTGAACCGGCATCTTTAACAAGGTACTTTGCATGCGTGTAGCGTCATTCATTTTTGCTCTTTTACTGTTAGGCAGCAGCCTCGCCGTTGCTGCCGAGCCCGGTGCCACATTGCTGCATAACGGCAAGATCTACACCGTCAATGATGCGCAACCCTGGGCCAGTGCCCTGGTGATCGACGACGAGGGCAGCATTGTTGCTATCGGGGATGACGATGACGTCGCCGAGTATGTCGATGATCAAACCGAAGTTGTCGATCTCGAAGGGCGCCTGGTGCTGCCCGGATTCCAGGACACCCATGCCCATGTACTGGATGCCTCCTCTGACGCTCAGGGCGATTGCCAGGTTTCTCCGCAGGATGATGCCGCGCAATGGCTTGAAGAGCTCCAGGCATGCAACGAGAAGGATGATGGTGAGTGGTTATTGGGCTGGGGCTTTTCAGTGCACAGTTTGTTGGATGAAGAGCAAACCCCGCGTGAACTGTTGGACAGCATCATTACAGATCGGCCTGTGGCGATCATGGAAGAAACCTCGCACTCCTACTGGCTCAACTCCAAGGCACTCGAAATGGCCGGTATTGATGATGAGACCGAGAATCCGGAGGGTGGTGTGATTCTGCGTGATGAGGCTGGACATGCCACCGGCCTGTTGCTGGACAACGCCGGTGACCTGGCGCTGGACAAGGCTCTGCCGCCGTCCAGAGCATTGGCGGATATTTACTATCAGGCGGTGCTCGCCGGGCAGGATGAGCTGGCCAAGAACGGCATCACGTCGGTAGCCGATGCACGTGTGTTCTGGCGGCGCGGTCATATGGAAGCCTGGCGGCGTGCGGCGGAGAAAGACGAGTTGACCGCGCGCACCACGCTGGGTCTGTGGGCTTACCCGACACTGGATGACGAGGAGCAGTTGGCAGAGCTGAAAAGCCTGTATGACCCGGGTTCCGCCGACAGCCTGCTACGTGTCACGCAGATCAAGTTTTATGTCGATGGCATTATTCACAACACTACCGCACGCCTGCAGCAGGCCTATAACCAGAGTCTGCCGGGGGTTGAGCCAAAAGGCCTGTACTACTTCAGCCCGGGACGCCTCGAACGCTACAGCCGCGAACTGGCCAAAGCCGGTTTCGATATGCATGCCCATGCCATCGGCGACCAGGCTGTCAGCGATGCGTTGGACGCCATTGACGCCACTGGCGGCCAGGGCCGTCATCGGATTACTCACGTCGAACTTGTGGCTAAGCAGGACATTTCGCGCTTCAAGCAGCTGGGCGTCATCGCAGACTTTCAGCCGAGCCCATATTTCCAGCCCTCGTTTCTTAAGAGCAACGAGCCGATGATTGGCGATCGCGCCTACGCGATGCTGCCCATGCGTGAACTTTATGACACCGGTGCCCGAGTAACCCTCAGCTCTGACTGGGACGTAAATCCGGTTTCGCCATTAGGCATCATGCAGAACGCCCTGAGCTTAGGTGGGCGCAGTCTTCCTAGTTTGGAGGCGGCGGTGAAGGCCTACACCCTGGATGCGGCCTATACCCTGCGCCAAGAAAAGGACACCGGCTCGCTGGAAGTGGGTAAGCAAGCCGATCTCGTGGTGCTCGACCAGAACATCTTCGACTTGCCAATTAAGCAAGTCGGTCAGGCCAAGGTGCTTTGGACCTTGTTGGGTGGCGAAGAAACCTATCGCGATAAGAATTTTTGACCGCCTAGGGTTGTGCCCGCACTGCTCTCTGGTACGGGCACAACCACCATCAGCAACTGGCGTCCAGCACCACTCGGTAGCGCGCTTTACCTGCACGCAGATGATCGATGGCCTCGTTGACCTTGCTCATGGGAAAGTGCTCGACCTGCGGCAGGATCTGATGGCGCGCGCAGAACTCCAGCATGGTGGCCATGTTGCTGGGGGAGCCCACCGGCGAGCCAGACAGGCTCTTCTGCTTGGGGATCAGGTTGAACACATGCACCGGGATCGCGCTGGGCACGATGCCGACAAAGTGCAGCCGGCCTTTGCCCTTCAGCGTGCCGAGCATGGCGTTCCAGTCCAGGTCGGCGCTGGCGGTAACCAGGAGAAAATCCAGGCTGCCGGCAATGGCCTTGAGTGCCGCGCTGTCGGTCGATGCCACCACCTTGTGTGCGCCCAGGCGTTTGGCTTCTTCCTGTTTGCTCAAGGACGAGGTGAAGGCGGTGACTTCGCAGCCCCAGGCATTGAGGAAACCCAGCGCCAGGTGACCGAGGCCGCCGATGCCGACCACGCCGACCTTGTCGGTGGGTTTCACATCGAAATCCAGCAGCGGGCTGAACACCGTGGAGCCGGCGCAGAACAGCGGGCCGACCAGTGCTGGATCGAGGCCGTCCGGTAGCGGCACGGCCCAGGCCCAGTGGCTGCGCAAGCGGTCGGCGAAACCGCCGTTGCTGCCGACAATCGTCGGTTTTACTGTGCCGCACAGCTGGTGCGAGCCTTCCATGCACGAGCTGCAATGCATGCAGCTGCCCTTGTACCAGCCGATGCCTACCCGCTGGCCGAGCTTGAGGCCGCGGGCCTGCGGGCCGAGGCGCACTACGGTGCCGACCACCTCATGGCCGGGGATAAAGGGGTAGCGCGCATTGCCCCATTCGTTGTCGATCATCGACTGGTCGGAGTGACAGATGCCGCAGTATTCCACGGCGACTTCGACCTCTTCGGCGCCCAGCGGGCCGGGGTCATAACTATGCGGTTCGAGGGGGGCGCCGGGGGCTTTGGCAGCCCAGCCGGTGAAGGTGTCGACGATGGATTCGGACGAACTCATAACAATGGCCTCGGGGCGGGAAACACAACCTTGCCAGCATAGCCCGCTACACCGTTGCAGGCTGCGCCGATCACTCAGCCTGATAGTCCAACCTTGGCCTCGGTTACACTGGCCGCCTCGTAACCTGTTGCTGGATCACCTATGTCGCGTCCACCTCGCCCTGCATCCCCACGTTCGCACAGCGGCAAACCTGCCGTGCGCCGTGTGGCCAAGGCGCCACCCGCCGAGCCACGGTTGCTGTTGCTGAACAAGCCCTTCGACGTACTCACCCAGTTCAATGACGAGCAGGGCCGCGCCACCCTCAAAGATTTTGTCGATGTGCCTGGCGTCTATCCGGCTGGCCGGCTGGATCGTGACAGCGAAGGCCTGCTGTTGCTGACCAATGACGGCGGCCTGCAGGCGCGTATCGCCGACCCCAAGCACAAATTGGCGAAAACCTATTGGGTGCAGGTGGAGGGCGAACCGAACGAGGTGCAATTGCAGCAGCTGCGTGAGGGCGTGCAATTGAATGACGGCCCGACCTTGCCGGCCGAAGCGCGCTTACTGGATGAGCCGCAGTTGTGGGCGCGCAACCCGCCAGTACGCTTTCGCAAAAGCATCCCGACGGCCTGGCTGGAGCTGGTGATTCGTGAGGGGCGCAACCGTCAGGTGCGGCGTATGACGGCGGCGGTGGGACTGCCGACGCTGCGCCTGGTGCGCGTGCGTATCGGCCCGTTCAGTCTGGATGATTTGCAGCCGGGGCAGTGGCGCGAAGTGCCGGCCCGGCTGGGTTGATCAGTAGCCGGCTTTGATCACCGCGATGCCTTTATCCAGCACCTCATTCCAGGCGCTGCGGGTTTCGTTGCAGTACTGCTGGTCATGCTCGCCGATGGTCTGCAGCAGTGCTTGCTGCCACAGCACATACAGCTCAGGGCGAATGTCCATGGCGGCGCGGGAGTGGCTGCAGCCCAGGGCGCGTAGCTTGGTGTCAGGCATGCCGCGCGCATGCATCACCAGGTTGAGAATGCCCTGACGTAGCAGCAGCTTTTGCCCGTTCATCTCGGTATTGGCGAACTTCTCGCGCACCTCGGGTGAGCTGGCGAGGAAGTGCTGGTAGAAATTGTCGAAGAAATCAGGGCTGGCGCAGCAGCGGCCATAGCTCTGCATCACCCGGTCGGTGGGGGACATGAATACTCCTGGGGAACGGCGGAAAACCGCATTCTAGCGCGGTTGGATGCGGCTGGGCGTGCAGTAGTCGGCGCGGGCAGCTTTATCAGCCGTGGATGCCGCGACTTACTTCGATGATGTAGGTGATGATCGGCTTGGCCAGGAAGGCGAACAAGCACAGGCCCAGGCCGAGGAACAGGATCGCAGTACCCAGGCGGCCGGCTTTGGAGGTTTTTGCCAGGTCCCAGATGATGAAGAACATAAACACCATCAGCCCGCCGACCAGCGCGTACATCATCAGCGATTCGAACTGTTCGGTTTCCAT
Organism: Pseudomonas sp. 8BK; assembly: GCF_902506475.1. Lineage (NCBI taxonomy): Bacteria > Pseudomonadati > Pseudomonadota > Gammaproteobacteria > Pseudomonadales > Pseudomonadaceae > Pseudomonas > Pseudomonas sp. 8BK. Next base: position 486,669 of record NZ_LR733252.1, read on the forward strand.
TCGGGCCTCGTGAACCTGCAGGTGTTCGGCTGGGTGCCGACAATCGATGCGTAGGCGGACGCAGTGACGCTCGCCAGAGGGGCGCGATTATACGCGCCGGGGCTGGCCCTGCCAGTCGCGCATGACGAGGGTGCGGCGATCAGCCGCGCAGATGCTGCAACGGCAGCTGGGTGCTGGAGAGAATCTGCTGCAGTACGAAGCTGGAGCGCACGCTGGAAACGCCCTCGATACGGGTCAAGGTGCCCAGCAGCAGTTTCTGGTAGTGATCCATGTCCGGTACCACCACCTTGAGTTGGTAGTCCGCGTCCATCCCGGTGACCAGGCAGCATTCGAGCACTTGCGGGCATTTGCGGATTTCTTCCTGAAAATGCTCGAAACGCTCAGGGGTGTGCTTGTCCATGCCGATCAGCACGTAGGCGGTCAGCGTCAGGCCGAGCTGCTTGCGGTCGAGCAGGGCGACCTGGCCAAGGATATAGCCATCATCTTCCAGTTGTTTGACCCGCCGCGAGCAGGGCGAAGGCGACAGGCCGATGCGTTCGGCCAGCTCCTGGTTGGACAGGGTGGCGTCGCGCTGCAGTTCGGCGAGGATATTCAGGTCATAACGATCAAGTCTGTTCATCTTTGCCATGCTTTCGTTATTAGATTGTGCAGGATGATGCGCCTGTAGTGATTAATTGCGCAAGTGGCGGGTATTTCAGCAATGTTCGCAATCTTTCACTGCGTCGTCAGGCGTAAGCTTTACCTCAACTTCAAGGCCCGGACGACACGTCCAGCCGCTTCGCCCAATCAGGTGAGCGGTCGCCGCCGATCCCACCGGATCGTCACGGCACCCGGGTTCGCACTGCCCAACCAGGCAGGCGAAGAAAAGGCGTTACCATCGCCATAATGACGGACACAAAAAAGGGGAAGGCCTGCAGGCCTTCCCCTTTTTTGTGTCCGTGTTCCATTGGCTCGTATCAGGCGCCAACTCGTAGGTTGGCGTAGAGCGTAGCTAAGCCCGGCCGCTCATGGCATGCCTCGTTGGGCTTCGTCGCGATGCTCCTTACCCGCTAGCGCGCGTGCTTTACCACGCTGCTCGGGTCGGCATGCACCAGTACTTCGGCACGGGGGAACTCGCTGCGGATCGCCGCTTCAACCTGCTCGCACAGGCCGTGCGCATGCAACAGGCTCAGCTCACTTGGCAACTCCACATGCAGCTGGACGAACCAGTGGGTGCCAGAGAGGCGCGTGCGCAAGTCATGCACGCCCAGTACGCCGGGCACTGCGCAGGCCAGGCTGTGCATCTGCGCGCTGATCTGCGGGTCGAGCTCCTGATCCATCAGCACGGTCGCTGCTTCGCGGACAATGCTGATGGCGCTCCAGAAGATATACAGCGCAATGCCGATACCGAAGATGGCATCCAGTTGCGGCCAACCGTAACTGGCCAGCAGCAACGCCAGGAGGATGCTGCTGTTGAGCAGCAGGTCCGAGCGATAGTGCAGCGAGTCGGCGCGAATTGCGGTGGAGCCGGTCAGCTTGACCACATGGCTCTGGAACAGCAGCAGGGCAATGGTCACCGCCAGCGACAGCAGCATCACCGCGATGCCCAGGGCCGGTGCGCCAAGCGGTTGCGGATTGAGCAGGCGATCAATCGCGTGGCTACCCACCAGCACGGCGCTGGCGCCGATAAACAGCGCCTGGCCAAGGCCAGCCAGGGCCTCGGCCTTACCATGGCCGTAGCGGTGATCCTCATCGGCTGGGCGCAGGGCGTAGTGCACGGCAATCAGGTTGAGCAGTGAGGCGGCGCCATCGAGCAGCGAATCCGTCAGCCCCGCCAGCAGGCTGACCGAGCCGCTGAGCCACCAGGCAATCGCTTTAGCCAATGCCAGAATGAGCGCAGCCGACAACGCGGCGAAGGTCGCCAGGCGCATCAGGCGGGCGTGGTGGGGCAGTGTTTTCACGGGGTATCCGAATTAAGAACGTCGATATTGCCAAGGCTAGCGCGAAATATGAAAAAGCCCGCTGGGGTAGCGGGCTTCTTCGTTGCGGGTCAGGCTGCCGGACGCAGGCCGTAGGCCGCGAGTTGCTCGGCGCTGCCGCTGTGCTGGATCAGGCGCGGGTCATCCAGAGGCAGGCTATGGCCCGTCTGTACTTCGATCAGCGCCTTGAGCTTGAGCGGGTCGACCTTGCCGTCGGCATCCACCACATTCTGCAGGTCTTGCGGATCCACCTGTGAGGTCAGGCCGCCGGGCAGATAGATCGCACCACTGGCGAAGTCGATACCAAAGGCGATCAGCCCCGGGATTACATAAAACAGAATACCGATGGCGTTGAGCCCGGCGACCACTGGGTCGATACGGCCTTCGATCTGGCCGCGGCGATCCGGAAAGAACAGGGTGCCGCATGCGCTCAGTTGGGTGAGTAGGGTGGCGACGAGAAGGCCACCGATAACGCGGGTTTGGGTGCGCATTGAACATCTCCATGGAAAAGTGGCGCAACTATACCAATGCCTGTATTGCAATACCGCTGTTCAGGCGCTGCCAGTGCTATTTCGCGTAGCCATATCTGACAGGTCAGACAGCGCCAATGGCCCAGCGGTTCGCCGTTATAATCCTGCGCCTTGAATGGAGCCCGCATGAATTCCCTGCCAATCGATGTGCTGCTGCCTGAGCTGTGTCAGGCCCTTGCCCTGCGTGACGAAGCGGTGCTGGAAGCGCCGCCCGGTGCCGGCAAGACCACCCGTGTGCCGCTGGCGCTGCTGACCCAGCCCTGGCTGGCCGGGCAGACCATCATCATGCTTGAGCCGCGGCGGCTGGCGGCGCGGGCGGCGGCGGAGCGCCTGGCCAGCGAGCTGGGCGAGGCGGTGGGGGAAACCGTCGGTTATCGCATCCGCCTGGATAGCAAGGTCGGTCCGCGTACCCGTATCGAAGTGGTCACCGAAGGCATTCTGGCGCGGCGGCTGCAGGATGATCCGGCATTGGAAGGTGTCGGCCTGGTGATCTTCGATGAGTTCCACGAACGGAGTTTGGACGCTGACCTGGCGCTGGCGTTGACTCTCAATGGCCGGACGATGTTTCGCAGCGCCGACTCCGGCGAACAGCCACTGAAGGTGTTGCTGATGTCGGCGACCCTGGAAGGCGAGCGCCTGGCGGGGTTGCTCGGAAATGCCCCGGTTCTGCGCAGCGAAGGACGCATGTTCCCGGTGGATATCCGCTGGGGCGCGCCCTGGCAGGCGGGCGAGTGGCTTGAACCCAAGGTGCTGCAGTGTGTGTTACAGGCGCTGGCCGATGAGCCGGGCAGCCTGCTGGTGTTCCTACCGGGGCAGGCGGAGATTCGCCGGGTCAATGAGCAGCTGGCCGAATCCCTGGCCGGGCGTCGCGACATTCTACTCTGCCCGCTGCATGGCGAACTGGACCTCAGCGCCCAGCGCGCCGCCATCGAGCCCGCTCCAGCGGGCCTGCGCAAGGTGGTGCTGGCGACCAATATTGCCGAAACCAGCCTGACCATCGAGGGCGTGCGGGTGGTGATCGATGCCGGTCTGGCACGGGTGCCGCGCTTTGACCCGAACAGTGGAATGACCCGCCTGGATACTCAGCGTATTTCTCGCGCCTCGGCCACTCAGCGCAGCGGCCGCGCCGGGCGCTTGCAACCGGGCGTCTGCTATCGGCTGTGGTCGCAGGCGCAGCATGAGCAGTTGGCGGCCTACGGCACGGCGGAAATGCTCCAGGCCGACCTCGCCGGCCTGGCCTTGCAACTGGTGCGCTGGGGTGTGCAGCCGGCCGAGCTGGTCTGGCTCGATCCGCCACCTGCATCCACCTATGCCCAGGCTTTGGAACTGTTGGTGCGATTGGGCGCGGTGGATGCGCTGGGCAAACTGACCGCTCACGGTCAGGCCATGGCCGAACTGCCGACTCATCCGCGTATCGCCCACCTGCTGCTGCGTGGTCAGGAGCTGGGCTTGGGTGCACTCGCTTGCGATCTGGCAGCCTTGCTCGGCGAACGCGACATTCTGCGTGGCGCGGGGGCTGATCTGCACAGCCGGTTGGCCCTGCTGGCGGGTGAGTCACGCGGCGCGCGCGGCAGCCAGGGCGGGGTACAACGTGCCCGGCAACTGGCCCGGCAGTTTCAGGGTTATCTCAAGCGCCGACCCAGCCCGCAGGCCGTCAGTGATCCCGAACATCCGCGCTGGCTGGGCGCCTTGCTGGCGTTTGCCTACCCGGACCGGATCGCCCAGCAGCGGCGTGACGGCGGCGCGGAATACCGCCTGGCCAACGGACGGGCGGCGCTGTTTGCCGAGGTCGATGGTCTGATGAAACACCGCTGGCTGGTGGTGGCAGACTTGGGCAGTCGCCAGGGCCAGCGCGAAGAGCGCATCTATCTGGCCGCCGAACTGGAACCGCAGCTGTTCGAGGGTGTGCTGGCCGAGCAGCTCAGCACACTGGAGGTGCTGGATTGGGATGAGCGCGAAGGCGCCCTGCGCGCCGAACGCCAGCGCAAGGTCGGTGAGCTGGTGCTGTCACGCGAGGCGTTGATCGGGCTCGATGCACAGCAACGCAGCCGCGCCATGCTCGGCCTGGTACGGCGCAAGGGCCTGGCGCTGTTGCCCTGGACGCCGGAGTTACGCCAGTGGCAGGCGCGGGTGGCGTTGCTGCGCACGCTGGATCTGGCCAGCAAGGACGCCAGCGAATGGCCGGATGTCAGCGATGCCGCCTTGCTGGCGACTCTGGAAAGCTGGCTGCAGCCCTACCTGGATAACGTCACCCGGCTCAGTCACTTCGCCAATCTGGATTTGCCCAGCCTGCTGCTGAACCTGTTGCCCTGGCCGCTGCCGCAGCGCCTGGATGAGCTGGCGCCGCGTAGCGTGCAGGTGCCATCGGGTTCACGCGTCAGCCTGGATTACAGCGAACAGCCGCCGGTGTTGGCGGTGCGTCTGCAGGAGCTGTTCGGTCTGGCCGATACGCCGCGCATTGCCGGCGGTCGTCAGGTGGTCAAGCTGCACCTGCTGTCACCCGCTCGGCGCCCGGTGCAGGTGACGCAGGATTTGGCCAATTTCTGGCGCAGCACCTATGCCGAAGTGAAGAAGGACCTCAAGGGGCGCTATCCGAAGCACTACTGGCCGGATGATCCGCTGATCGCCGAACCCACCGCGCGGGCCAAACCGCGCAAGTAGGCCTCAGGGCAGGCGCAGGTCTTCGCCAGCAGCCTGCAGCTCGGCATAGGCACGATCCAGTGCATCGCGCAGTGCTTCGGCGCCGGGTGCTTTACTGGACACGATCAGCTTCAGTGGGATGCGCTGCAGCTCCACATACGGCAGTTCGTACATGCCCAGGCGTCTGCGTGCCTGCTCCACCGGGGTCTGGTAGTCGAGGAGAAAATCGCCGCGGCGACGCTGGAGCATTTCCAGGGCAGCGGTATGGGTGCCGGTACGGTGTTGCTCTACAGCCAGTTGCGGGTCGTTGAGCATTTCATTGATCGGCTGCCAGTAGGTGTAGCCGCTGATCATGATTACCCCACGGCCCTTGAGATCATCCGGCAGGCGAGGCATCAGGGTGTCGCGGCGGAAATACAGGTTGAGCACGATCTCGCCCAGCAGGGTATTGGTCTCCAGGGTGTGCTCGCGCAGTTCGATTTTGCCCGGTGCGCCTGGCCAGACCTGCACGCTGCCATCCTGCAGGGCGTTGTACAGTCGCGCGCTAGGGTAGGAGCGCAGCTGGGCGCGGTAGCCCGCATGATCCAGCAGGCGCTTGCTCAGTTGCAGTATGGCGCCCTTCGAGCGGCCTTGGCTGTCGGTGTAGGAATAGGGTGGGAATTCGTAATAACCCACCTGCACCAATGGTCGCTGATCATCGGCGGGAGCGGCGAGGCTGGTGCTGCAGTACAGGGCTGCAGCCAGCGCGAGGAGAAGGAGTCGTGGCATCAAATGGGTATGTACTGCGGCTATCTGCCGTCTTTTCGTTATAAAAATGTCACATTTGGCGAGCATGGCTAACTGCCGGCAGTTTTGTCCAGTGGCTCGCCGAAAAAGCTTAATCGGGCATCGGCAGCAGCAGACGGGCGAGCACCGGCAGGTGGTCGGAAATGCCCAGGCTATCGTGCTGGCGTACCTGGCTGTCGAGTAGCGTCAGCTGTGGGCTGTGGAACAGGTAGTCGAGGGTGCGATCCGGGCCACGCACTGCTGGATCGTTGGGGTAATGGGTATACCAGCGCGCCTGTTCGGCACCGTTGGCCTGCTCCAGACTGGGCACCATGGGGTAGCGTTCGGCCAGTTGCTGCAACTCGCTGTTGGGGCTGTACCAGCTGCGCTGGCCTGCAGGCAGGCGCTGGTACTGGCCGGGCGGTAGCAGATTGAAGTCACCGCCAATAACCCAGGGCGTGCCGTCGGCCTGGAGCTGATCGAGCAGGCTGCTGGTCATGGCCACCTGGCGTTGCATGGTGTCATTGCCTTGGGCGAAGGCATCCAGGTGGGTGTTGATGGCAACCAGCTCGCCGCCACCACGTACCGGCAGATGGCTGACCAGCAGGGCACGCTTGAGGTTGAACTGGCGGCTGATCGGGTCGGCGGGCATCAGCGGCAGTTGCAGGCGTTCGGCGCGGGATATCTGAAAACGGCTGAGGGTGCCCAGTTGCATGCCGACGCTGCCGAGAATCTGTGGGTGCGGCACCAATGCGGCCTTCCAGTAATAGGCCTGACTGCTGCACGGGTAGAGGTCGCTCAGACGCTCGTGCAGCAGCGCCAGCTGGTTCTGGTAGTCCGTGGCCTTGGCGCCGTTGTGCAACTCCTGCAGCAGCACGATATCGGGTTGTTCGTCACGCAGAATGCGCGCCACTTCATCCAGGGTAAACGCCAGGTCTTCTGCGCTGGGGCGTTGATCGGGGCCGCTGCCGTCTGCCAGGTCGTACCAGAAGACATAGCGCTTGCCGGCCAGGTATTGGATGTTCCAGGTCATCACTTTCAGTGCCTGACCCGGTTGCAGTTGCGGCGCATTGGTCTGGCAACTCACCGGGGCGGCTTCCCGGGCGGCTGGGTGCCAGGTCAGGCTGTAGATCAGCGCGGCCAGCACGCAGAGCAGGCTGGCGAGGATGAGCAGGGAGAGGCGTAGAAGTCGGGGCAGGGGCATAAACAGGCTCGCCAGCGGGTGGACTATGCTGAGGGAGCATACCGGAGAAGCGTGGCGATGCCGATGTTGCGGCGCCTTGCTCGGGTGCTCCAGGAGGTCATATGAATAGCCCAACGATTGCCCAGCGTAGCCCCTATGCGGTTGCGGTCACTGCCGGCAACGACTACTTCTGGTGCCGCTGCGGACTGAGCGCTGCGCAGCCTTTCTGCGACGGCAAGCATAAAGGCAGCGGTTTTACCCCACTGAAATACCACGCGGACGAGGACGCCACCCTGTACTTCTGTGGCTGCAAACACACGCAGACGCCGCCCTGTTGCGATGGTAGCCATAACAGGTTGTAGTAACGGCTTTAGCAGTAACTGGGTCGGAGACAGGTTATGTATCGCAAGGTGTTCGCCAACAAGGTGTTCGACCGCAAGGTTGTGGTGATTACGGGCGGCTGCGCCGGAATCGGCCGGGCGTTGGCCATGCGTTTGGCGCAGGCGGGCGCGCGCCTGGTGATCTTCGATCTGCAGCAGCAGGCGCTCGACAGCCTGGTGCAGCACCTGGCCGATCACCACAACGCCGAGGCCCTCGGCGTGCTCTGCGATGTGGCCGATGCCACAGCGGTGGAGCGGGCGATGGCGCTGACCGTCGAGCGTTTCGGTGGCATTGATGTGTTGGTCAACAACGCCGGCATTACCCACCGCAGCAGCTTTGCCGACACTGAGCTGGCAGTGTTCCAGCGGATCATGGCGGTCAACTATTTTGGCGCGCTGCACTGCACCAAGGCCGCACTGCCCAGCCTGATTGCCCGCAGTGGGCAGATCATCGTGCTCAGCTCGCTGTCAGGCTTCGCCCCGCTGCTTTACCGCAGCGCATACAACTCCAGCAAGCATGCCCTGCATGGGTTGTTTGAAACCCTGCGTTATGAGCTTAAAGGCTCCGGGGTCAATGTGATGCTGGTGTGTCCTGGCTTTACCGCCACCGATCTGCGCAAGAATGCCCTGGTTGGCGATGGTTCGGTGGCGGCGCAACCACCACTGGCGATGGGCAAAGTGGCCTCGCCGCAGGATGTTGCCGAGGCGATCTACCACGGTGCCTTGAAGCGTCGTCGGCTGCTGGTGCTGTCCAATGTCGACTGGCGCGCGCGGGTGCTGGCGCGATTCTTCCCACGGCTGTTCGAACGGGTGCTGTTGCCGCGTCTGTCCGGCTTGAAGCCGCAGCGTGCAGGACGTTCCTGATGCGTCGCGCATGGCTTGCTCTGCTGCTGTTGTTCGGCGCGCCGCTGCAGGCCGAGGAGCCGCCTGCGCTGTTGGTGATGACCGATATCTGGCCGCCTTTTCGTATACAGGAGGGCGATGGGGCGCTGAGCGGGTTGGATATCGACTTGCTTGATCAGCTCAGCCAGCGCACCGGGCTGCGCTTCGAGGTGCAGCGCGCACCTTGGGCGCGCGGTCTGGCGGCGCTGCAGAACGGCAAGGCCGACTTGATGACCGGGCTGGCGAAAACCCCTGAGCGGGAAGGCTATATCCATTACCTGCCGCAGCCGTACTACGCCTGTGCGCCGCGCTTTTATGCATTGCCGGCGCAGGCCAAGGCGCTGCAGAGCTATAGCCAGTTGGCCAGTCTGACGATTGGTCATGTGCTGGAGTCCGCGTACTTCGAGCCCTTTGATTCGGATCAGCAGCTGCGTAAAACCGCGGTCAACACAGAAAACCAGCTGCTGGAAATGCTGGTGCGCGGGCGTCTGCAAGCGGTGATCGGCACCGATTGCCAGGTCGACTATGAGTTGCGCGATGCGCGCTGGAATGGCCGTATCGTCAAGGCGGTGTTTCAACCCGAGGCGCGCACGGATTTGTATATCGGTTTCTCTCGCCAGCGCGCCTTGCAGGCAGAGTATCGGCAGGTGACCGAGGCCTTGGCGCAGATGCAGGCCGAAGGCTGGATCACCAAAGCGGCGCAGCGTTATCAGTCCATCGCGCCTTGAGCTTTACCGGCCTCAGCCATCAATGCTCGTGGGACTCGATATACACCTCGTAGATCATTTCCAGATCCCAGAACGCCGCCTCGATCTTGTGTCCGTCGAGGTCACGGACAAAGCAGCCGTAATAGGGCTCACCGTATTCAGCGCGTGGGCCGGGGGCGCCTTCATCGCTGGCGCCAGCTTCCAGGGCGGCCTGGTAGAAGTCATGCACGGCGGCCTTGTTCGCCGCGACAAAGCCAAAGTGGCTGCCATTGCCGATGCTTGCTGGTTTGCCGTTTATCGGCGTCTGCACCCAGAACTCCGGGTATTCGCGGCCATAGGCGACGGCACCAGGGTGGTCGAGTACGCGCTTGCAGCCGAGGGTGGCGAGAACCTGATCGTAGAAGGCGGTGGCCTTGTCGAATTGGTTGGTGCCGATGGAGATGTGCGAAAGGATGCTCGGGTTGGCATCAGCCATGGCTCTGTCCTCCTTGGGTGTCGCTGGCGTTCACTCGACTTCGGGCTGGGCGCTGCGCAGCATAAATAGACGAAACAGCACTACGCTTGAGAATAGTTGTAAAAAGCGGCTTGCGCAGTCCAGCAGCAGGCTGGCCAGGGCGTTGTCGGCGAGGATTGCGTTGGACTGACTCCAGCCATCCAGCAACCACAGCGGCAGCATGACAATCAGGATGCAGCCGAGCATGGGCCAGAAGTAACCGTTACTCAGTTGGAAGCTATCGTGCAGCGCCTTCATCGGGCTCAGGCCGCGCAATACCAACAGATATTCGGCAAACGCCAGTTTGACCATCAGCCAGATTCCCGGCAGCACGAACAGCGAAGCGCCGAGCAGAATCGCCAACGTAGTGAGGCCCGCCAGCAGCGCAAAACTTGGCCACAGGCGCAGGCTGGCAGCCAGCAGGTCGAGGGCTCGCGGCTGCAGGCCCTGGCTGCGTGCATCGAGAAACAGGATCAGCGCTGCGCTATATAACGGGTAGAACAGCAAACCGGCGAGCAGGCGCCAGAGAGTGGCGGATTCGGCAGCCACCAGGCTGGTGACCTGCTGCAGCAACAAACCTTCGAGCACGATCAACGGTAGGCACAGGCGGGCAATCGCCGCCAGGTTATGACTGAAGAAATACCAGGAGTCGCGTAAAGCGGAGAGCATATTCATAGGGGCAGGTTGGACTCGAATTCAGGCTCGCACTCTAGCTGATCCTGCTTGCCGCACCCAGTAATGCGGCAAGCAGATCGGTGCTGGTTAGCACCTCGGCATACTCATCACGCAAGTTCGCCATGGCCATGGCGTGCACCTCATCGGCGCTGCGTAGCTGTCCGTAGTAGTCAGTCTTGTCGAAGGTGTAGCAGGCATCTGCCACCACTTGGGTGATATAGCCCAGATTGCTGGCACTGCGCGCGGTGGCTTCAACTGAGTTTTCACTGGCCACCCCGACGATCACCACACGGCGAATGTTGCGAGCATGTAACCAGCGTTCAAGGCCACTATGGATAAAAGCGTCGGTCACGTTCTTCTCGAACACCTGCTCGGTAGCCTGTGGCGCCAGTTCCGGTTGGAATAACGCGCCACGTTGCCCTGGGGCAAACACCGAGTCGGCCTGGCGTGAAATATGGCGGATATGCACCAGCGGCAGGCCCGCACTGCGCCAGTATTCCAGTAGCTGAGCGATGCAGGCTTCGGCGCCAGGGTTGTTGCGCGGCGTGCTGACGCGCTGGATGCCTTGCTGCATATCGATAATCAGCAGTGCTGGGGTTTCTCGCGTATTGGCAGGGTTTGGATGCATTTCGACCGTCCTTGGCTATGGGCTGGCATACTGCGCGCTGACTTTAACCTGAGGGCTTTCTGCCCGTCAGCCGCATGATGAGGATTACCGGTGAAGAAGATCGCCGTATTCGCCGATGTACAGAACCTCTATTACACCGTGCGTCAGGCCTATGGTTGTCATTTCAACTATGCCGCGCTGTGGGCCGATATCAGCCAGTATGGACAGATTGTCGAAGCCTATGCCTACGCCATCGACCGCGGTGACCAGAAGCAGCAGCAGTTTCAGCAGATCCTGCGCAACCTCGGGTTTACCGTAAAACTCAAACCCTTTATCCAGCGCAGCGACGGTTCGGCCAAGGGTGATTGGGATGTCGGTATCACCATCGACATCATGGACGCTGCGCCACGAGTGGATGAGGTGGTGCTGGCCTCTGGTGATGGTGACTTCGACCTGCTGCTGGACAAGATTCGTGGCAGTTATGGTGTCGAGGCGGTGGCCTATGGCGTGCCAGGGCTGACCGCGCAATCGCTGGTGCGCGCGGCCAGCCGCTACGTGCCGATTGAAGGCAGCCTGCTGCTGAGAAACTGATCAATGCTTGCCGATTCCATCGCCGTACTCGACTTTGAAACCACCGGCATGTCGCCGGCCCAGCAGGCGCGCGCCACCGAGATCGGCGTGGTGATCGTTGAGGGCGGGCAGATCGTTGCGCGCTATCAGAGCCTGATGAATAGCGGCGCCTGGGTGCCGCCGTTTATCGAACAGCTCACTGGCATCAGTAACGCCATGCTGCGTACCGCGCCGCCTGCTGCGCAGGTGATGCAGGAGGTGGCGGAGTTTGTCGGCGAGCGCCCGCTGTTGGCGCATAACGCCAGTTTCGACCAGAAGTTCTGGGATGCCGAACTGGCGCTGATTCGTCGCCAGCGCGTGCAGCCGTTTGCCTGTTCCTTGCTGTTGTCGCGACGTCTGTTGCCTATGGCGCCCAGCCACAAGCTGGGCAATCTCAACCAGTGGCTTGGCCTGCCCGATACAGGCAAGGCGCACCGGGCGCTGGCCGATGCGGAGATGGCGGCTAATCTGACTTGCTTTATGACGGCGCTGCTGCGTGAACGGCACGGCATTGCCGAGATTACCCACGAGCTGCTGTGCAACCTGCAGCGGGTACCGGCGGCGAAGATGTCGCTGGCGTTGCAGAAAATCCGCGCTCACGCATTCAGTTAGCAGACGCCAGCTGCAATAAAAAGGCTGCCCGCAGGCAGCCTTTTTGCGTTTCAGGCGTACTCAGTTCTGCGCCAGCTTCTGCTCGTACTGGGCGAGCATTTTCTGCGCGTGAGCTACTTCCAATGCTTCCATGGCATTGATCGGTTTGATTGCTACGGCGCGCTTGAGGTGTTGCAGGGCCTTGGCTTGTTCGTCGTCGCCGTACACGTAGGTCAGGGCGTTGGCGTATTCGTAATGGCCGATGGGCAGATCGTCCTGGGCCTGGAAGCTGCGGCTGAAGTACTTCTCCATATTGTCGGCGCTGACGCCATAGGTCATGCGTCCGACCATCTTGCCTACCTTGCGAATTACCCCGGCCTCATAGCCGCCATACAGGGCCAGGGCGAACGGCTGCCGCGGATGCTTGGCCAGCAGGGCCTTGAGTTCGTTGGGGATCTGCGAGGTGTAGCCGCGCTTGAGTACCACCGGCACTGACAGTTCCTCGCCCAGGCGGGCCTTGGCATAGACGCGGCCGAACTGTGCGGCCACGTCGGCCTGGACCAGCTCGCCGGCCTGGTCGGTGTAGGTGATTACTTCTTCCAGCAGGCGGTGCTTCTCTTCCTGCTCTGGCACTAGAAACATGGCGTAGATTACCTGCGCGAACATTGCTGGGATCTGCCCGCCAACCCCGAGGGCCAGACCCTGTTGCTTGGCTTCGGCAAAGTCGCCGCGAAACACCAGGCGCCAGACGTCCTGCAGTTTTGCGGCGTAGAGCTCGGCTTCTTCCGGTTTGCCGGTAAAGCCGGTATTGGCCAGCACGGTCTTTTCCAGTGCCTGAGGGTGGGTTGTGGCCATGGTCACAACCCAGTCGGCGTCGGGGAAGGGGTAGTCAGTACCAAAGCCGCGCGTCAGTTGCGGCCAGGCTTGGCGCAGCTTGTCGCCCGAATAGTCATAGGCGCTTTGGTCGTAGGGGAAGGGCTTCCAGTTGTCGGCGGCGACAGCGCTGAAGCTGCAGGCGGCAAGTAAGGCAATAAGTGTGCGGCGCATGGCGATGACCTGATTGTTGTAAGTATGCGTCGATCATAAAGTGCTGCCGCCCGCGCCCCACCCATCCAAGGATGAGTTGCGCGGGTTTTCAGTACGCCGGGTACGTGCTCGCGCCGACCTTAAGCATGGCTGTCCTTGTGCTGGAACTGCCGGCGGTACTGGTTGGGTGACAGTTCCGTGTGCTGACGAAACAGCCGCGCGAAGAAGCTGGCATCGTCGTAACCCACTTCATAGCTGATGGTCTTGATGCTTTTGCGGGTGGCGCTGAGCAGACCCTTGGCGGTTTCGATGCGCAGGCGCTGCAGGTAGTGCAGCGGTTTATCGCCAGTGGCCGTCTGGAAACGGCGCATAAAGTTGCGGATGCTCATGCCGTGTTCGCGGGCCACATCCTCGAAGCGGAACTTGTCGGCAAAATGGTCCTCCAGCCATTGCTGGATTTGCAGGATGGTCATGTCGTGGTGCAGTTTCTGCCCGCCAAAGCCAATGCGCCCGGGGGCGTAGTTGCGCTGCACTTCATAAAGGATGTCTCGGGCCACGCCCTGTGCCACGCTGGCACCGCAGAATCGTTCGATCAGGTAGATGTAAAGGTCGCAGGCCGAGGTGACACCGCCTGCGCAGTACAGGTTGTCGGCATCCGACAGGTGCTTTTCCTGATTGAGCAGCACCTTGGGGAAGCGCTCGGCGAACTCGTTGAAGAAGCGCCAGTAGGTGGTCGCTTCCTTGCCATCGAGCAGGCCGGCCTGGGCCATCCAGAACACCCCGGTGGCCTCGCCACAGATCGCGCTGCCGGCGGCATGGCGCTGTTTCAGCCAGCTGAGCACCTGCGGGTGGCGCTGGCAGAGCGCATCGAAGTCGTCCCAGAAGGCCGGCAGGATAATCACGTCGGCATCTTCCAGTGCGCCGTCGACCGGAATCAGCACATCACTGAAGCTGCGCACTGGTTGGCCGTCAGGGCTGACCAGATGGATTTCGAAGGTCGGTGTCAGGCCCAGGCCTTGCTGCTTGCCATAGCGCAGGCTGGCCATATGAAAGAAGTCCTTGGCTTGCATCAGGGTCGAGGCAAACACCCCCTCGGTGGCAAGAATGCTGACGCGGTGCAGCGGCGCTGGTGACGGGTTCGGCATAGATAGTGTTCTTATTAAGGCTAAGTGGTCATGAGCTGGCTGGATCGTCTTATTTTTTGGCGCTTGTGTCCAGTGTGACCAAGCGTTTGCTTGGCTAAAGTCGAGGCCACTTTAAAACCGCTCTTCAAGCAGGTGTTGCCATGATCCCAAGAACGATTTTCAGCTCCGAACACGAACAGTTTCGCGACAGCGTGCGCAAGTTTCTTGAGCAGGAAGCCGTGCCCTTTCACCACCAGTGGGAGAAGGATGGCCACATCGATCGCGCGCTGTGGAGCAAGGCGGGGGAGGCGGGGATGCTCTGCTCGCATATCCCGGAAGAGTACGGTGGCATGGCCGCGGATTTTCTCTACAGCACCGTGGTGATCGAGGAGGTTGGGCGTCTTGGTCTGACCGGCATCGGTTTCTCCCTGCATTCGGACATCGTCGCGCCCTACATCCTGCATTACGGCAGCGAAGCGCAGAAGCAGCATTACCTGCCCAAGCTGGTATCCGGCGAGATGGTCACCGCCATTGCCATGACCGAGCCCGGTGCCGGCTCCGATCTGCAGGGGGTGAAAACCACTGCCGTGCTGGATGGCGACGAGTATGTGATCAACGGCTCGAAGACCTTTATCACCAATGGTTTTCTCGCCGACCTGGTGATCGTGGTGGCCAAGACCGATCCGAAGGCCGGCGCTAAGGGCACCAGCCTGTTTTTGGTTGAAGCCAACACCCCCGGTTTCTCCAAGGGCAAGCGCCTGGAGAAAGTAGGTATGAAGGCTCAGGACACCTCCGAGCTGTTCTTCCAGGACGTGCGCGTGCCCAAGGAAAATCTGCTGGGTCAGGCCGGTATGGGCTTCGCCTACCTAATGCAGGAGCTGCCGCAGGAGCGTCTGACCGTTGGTATCGGTGCGCTGTCCTCGGCGGAAGCGGCGCTGCAGTGGACCCTGGAGTACACCCGCGAGCGCAAGGCATTCGGCAAGGCAATTGGTGACTTTCAGAATACCCGCTTCAAATTGGCCGAGATGGCCACAGAGATTCAGGTGGGTCGGGTGTTTGTTGATCGCTGCCTGGAATTGCACCTGAATAAGAAGCTAGATGTGCCGACCGCCGCCATGCTCAAGTACTGGGGTACAGACCTGCAGTGCAAGGTGCTTGATGAGTGTGTGCAGCTGCACGGTGGCTACGGCTATATGTGGGAGTACCCGGTGGCCCGTGCCTGGGCTGATGCGCGGGTGCAGCGCATCTACGCCGGCACTAACGAGATCATGAAAGAGATCATCGCCCGCTCGCTGTGATCGGACGCTGAATAAAAAAGGCCCGGCTATTGCCGGGCTTTTTATGTCTCGCGCACTGATTAGGGGGCTGGGTTGGGCTGGGCTTTGTGAATCGCCTCGATACCAGCCAGTACCTCGGCAGAGAGTTTCAGTTCACTGCTGGCCAGGTTGCTGTCCAGTTGCTCCAGGCTGGTCGCGCCGATGATGTTGCTGGTTACAAAGGGTTGTGCAGTAACAAAGGCCAAGGCCATCTGTGCCGGATCCAGGCCATGTTCACGCGCTAGCGCGACATAGCGTGCGCATGCGTTTTCCGACTCCGGGTTGGTGTAACGCGAGAAGCGGCTGAACAGACTGATGCGGGCCCCGGCCGGGCGTGCGCCGTTCCCGTATTTGCCGCTGAGCATGCCAAACGCCAGGGGCGAGTAAGCCAGCAGGCCGCATTGTTCGCGGATAGCGATTTCCGCCAGGCCCACTTCGAAGCTGCGGTTGAGCAGGTTGTAGGGGTTCTGGATCGATACGCTGCGCGGCCAGCCGTGTTGTTCGGCCAGCTGCAGGAATTTCATGGTGCCCCAGGGCGTTTCATTGGACAGGCCGATATGGCGAATCTTGCCGGCCTTGACCTGCTCGTCCAAGGCTTCCAGGGTTTCTTCCAGTGGCGTGGAATCGCTTTCTTGGTGGCGATAACCGAGCTGGCCGAAGTAATTCGTTGGGCGTTCCGGCCAGTGCAGCTGGTAGAGGTCGATCCAGTCGGTCTGCAGGCGTTTGAGGCTGGCATCCAGCGCTGCAACGATATGTGCGCGGTTGTGTTTGAGCTGGCCGTCGCGGATATAACCGACGCCATTGCCGGGGCCGGCAATCTTGCTGGCCAGCACCCAGTCAGCACGATCACCGCGCTGTTTGAAGTAGTCACCGATGATCTGTTCGGTCTTGCTGTAGGTCTCGGCGCGCGGCGGTACCGGGTACATCTCGGCGGTATCGATGAAATTTACCCCGTAGGCCTTGGCGCGTTCGATCTGGGCGAAGCCCTCGCTAGAGCTGTTCTGTTCGCCCCAGGTCATGGTGCCCAGGCACAGACTGCTGACCTTGAGATCGGTGCGGCCGAGTTGGCGGTAATCCATTGCAAGCTCCTTAAAAACCGGTTGGCATAATCGTGTTGAAATTTTCCGCGCAATCTGCATAATTGCGCACCTCTTTCTGCAGTGGAAGTGATGCGCCGCCTGCCGAAGAATCTTGCCGTATTACGGACGCGCTGACCCGAGCCCCCGATAGCGCCTGTTTTCGGCTGCCTTTGACCTTGTCAAAGTACGCACTATTCAGTAAGATCCGCCGTCTTATTTATCAGGGCGGCCCCTGAGGCTATAAAGAATGAAAACTTTTACTGCTAAACCGGAAACAGTTAAGCGCGACTGGTTTGTCGTCGACGCTGCAGGTCAGACCCTGGGTCGTCTGGCTACCGAAGTTGCAAGCCGTCTGCGTGGCAAGCACAAGCCTGAATACACTCCGCACGTCGATACCGGTGACTACATCGTGATCATCAACGCTGAGCAGATTCGCGTTACTGGTGCCAAAACCACTGACAAGATGTACTACTCCCACTCCGGTTTCCCGGGCGGCATCAAGTCGATCAACTTCGAAAAGCTGATCGCTAAAGCTCCTGAGCGTGTGATCGAGACTGCGGTGAAAGGCATGCTGCCGAAGAATCCGCTGGGTCGCGACATGTACCGTAAGCTGAAGGTGTACGCGGGCGCTGCCCATCCGCACACTGCTCAGCAGCCCCAAGAACTGAAGATTTAACGGAATAGTTCATTATGTCGGCGACTCAAAATTACGGCACTGGCCGTCGCAAGACTGCAACCGCTCGCGTTTTCCTGCGTGCGGGCACTGGAAAAATCTCCATCAACAACCGCTCTCTTGACGGTTTCTTCGGTCGTGAAACTGCCCGCATGGTAGTTCGTCAGCCGCTGGAACTGGTTGAGATGACCGAGAAGTTCGATATCTTCGTTACCGTTATCGGTGGCGGTGTAAGTGGTCAGGCTGGCGCAATCCGCCACGGCATCACTCGCGCCCTGATGGACTATGACGAAGCTCTGCGTCCTGCACTGCGTAAAGCTGGCTTCGTGACTCGCGATGCCCGTGAAGTTGAGCGTAAGAAGGTTGGTCTGCGTAAAGCGCGTAAGCGTCCGCAGTACTCCAAGCGTTAATTCGCTACCAGCGTTCACAAAAAAACGCCCAGTTTCCTTTCGGAGCTGGGCGTTTTTTATGGGCGCCTATTTGCTCTGCGGCATCATGCCGCATCCGTGAATGCCCTGATTTGTAAGGGGTTGCGTCCGCTCTGTCAGGGTAATTACCTTGTCAGTAGAGGGGCTTTTCTTTACCATTTGGCAAATTTTTTGCGCGACTCGATTTTTACCTAGTATAGGCCTGACCAACAGGCCATAAAGCTGATGGGAGACGACTGAATGAGCAATGACGGCGTGAATGCAGGCCGGCGTCGCTTTCTGGTAGCGGCCACCTCTGTGGTGGGCGCTGCAGGAGCGGTGGGTGCCGCGGTCCCGTTCGTAGGGTCCTGGTTCCCAAGCGCCAAGGCTAAAGCTGCCGGAGCACCTGTAAAGGTGAACGTCAGCAAGATCGAGCCTGGCCAGCAGATGGTTGCCGAGTGGCGGGGGCAGCCGGTGTTTATCGTGCGCCGTACCGAGGAAATTCTCAGTAACCTGGTGAAAATCGAAGGTCAGCTTGCTGACTTCGACTCCAAGTCCTCCGAGCAGCCGAGTTATGTCGATCCGAAAACCCGTTCGATCAAGCCGGAAGTGCTGCTGCTGGTAGGCCTGTGTACCCACCTGGGTTGCGCGCCATCCTTCCGTCCGGAAGTGGCGCCTGCAGACCTCGGTGCTGAGTGGGTCGGTGGCTATTTCTGCCCATGCCACGGTTCGCGCTACGACCTCGCAGGTCGTGTGTACAAGGCTCAGCCTGCACCCTTGAACCTGCCGGTGCCGCCGCACACATACGAGTCGGATGATGTAATCATCATCGGTGTGGATCAGGAGCAAGCATGATGAGTAAATTCATGGAATGGGTCGATGCGCGCTTTCCCGCGACCAAGATGTGGGAAGACCATCTGTCCAAGTACTACGCCCCAAAGAACTTCAATTTCTTCTACTTCTTCGGCTCCCTGGCACTGCTGGTATTGGTCAATCAGATCGTTACCGGCGTCTGGCTGACCATGAGCTACACCCCATCGGCTGAGCAGGCGTTTGCTTCGGTCGAATACATCATGCGTGATGTCGAATACGGCTGGATCCTGCGCTACCTGCACTCCACCGGTGCTTCGGCGTTCTTCGTGGTGGTCTACCTGCACATGTTCCGCGGTCTGCTCTACGGCTCTTACCAGAAGCCGCGTGAGCTGGTGTGGATCTTCGGCATGCTGATCTATCTGATGCTGATGGCAGAGGCCTTTATGGGTTACCTGCTGCCATGGGGGCAGATGTCCTACTGGGGCGCCCAGGTGATCATTTCGCTGTTCGGTGCCATTCCGGTGATCGGTGCGGATCTGACTCAGTGGATCCGTGGTGACTACCTGATTTCTGGGATCACCCTGAATCGCTTCTTCGCCCTGCATGTAGTGGCTCTGCCGATCGTGATTCTGGGCCTGGTAGTGCTGCACATCCTGGCGCTGCATGAAGTCGGTTCGAACAACCCGGACGGCGTCGATATCAAGAAGAATAAGGACGAGAATGGCATTCCGCTCGACGGCATCGCCTTCCACCCTTACTACACCGTGAAAGATATCGTCGGTGTCGTGGTGTTCCTGTTTATCTTCTGTTTCGTGATCTTCTTCTTCCCGGAAATGGGTGGTTACTTCCTCGAGAAGCCGAACTTCGAAGCGGCCAACCCGTTCAAGACGCCTGAGCACATTGCCCCGGTTTGGTACTTCACCCCGTTCTACGCGATTCTGCGTGCGGTGCCGGACAAGTTGCTGGGTGTAATTGCCATGGGTGCGGCGATTGCGGTGCTGTTCGTGCTGCCGTGGCTGGACCGTAGCCCGGTCAAGTCGATGCGCTACAAGGGCTGGATGAGCAAGATCTGGCTGCTGATTTTCTGCGTGTCCTTCGTGATCCTTGGCGTGTTGGGCGTATTGTCGCCAACCCCAGGTCGTACGCTGCTGTCGCAGGTGTGTACCTTCCTGTACTTCGCGTACTTCATCCTGATGCCGTTCTATACCAAACACGAGAAGACCAAACCGGTTCCGGAAAGGGTGACTGGCTAATGAAGAAGCTATTTGCTGCACTCGTAATCGCTGCAATGCCGGCGCTGGCTTTGGGCGCTGGCAGTGGTTACCCACTGGATAAAGTGGATATTGATCTGACTGATAAAGTGGCTCTGCAGGATGGCGCGCGTACGTTCGCCAACTACTGCATGGGCTGCCACTCGGCGCAATACCAGCGCTATGAGCGTGTTGCTGATGACATTGGCGTTCCGCATGAAGTCATGCTGGAGAATCTGGTGTTCACTGGCGCGAAGATTGGCGAGCACATGAACATCGGTATGAAGCCGGCTGACGCAAAGGCCTGGTTTGGTGCTGCGCCGCCGGACCTGACCCTGGTTGCGCGTGTGCGTGGTAATGACTGGCTGTACACCTACCTGCGTACCTTCTATGACGATCCAACTCGTCCGCTGGGTGCCAACAATAAGGTCTTCCCGAACGTCGGCATGCCGAACGTTTTGGTCGGTCTGCAGGGTAAGCAGGTGATTGGTTGCAAGCAGGTGCAAGTGGTTGAAGACGGCAAGAAGCTGTTCGATCCACTGACCGGTACGCCGATCACTCACGAGGCCTGTGACCAGCTGACTGTTGAGCCGAAGACCGGCCAGCTGAGCACTGAAGAGTTTGACGAGAAGATCCAGAACCTTGTGACCTTCCTTGCGTACTCGGCCAACCCGGTCAAGTTGAAAAGTCAGCGCATCGGTACCTACGTTCTGCTGTATCTTGCCTTCTTCTTCGTATTCGCCTATCTGCTCAAGCGCGAGTACTGGAAGGACGTGCATTAATCCGCTGTATCTCCGTTGTTGACCTGCGCGCCCCTTTGGGCGCGCAGGTCTTTCTGCTTCACATAACTCTATAAGCGAGGAGGACCGCCATGGGCGTGACCAATCGGTTGGCCTGTTACTCCGACCCCGCCGACCACTATTCCCACCGCGTACGCATTGTGCTCGCCGAGAAGGGTGTCAGCGCCGATATCATCAGTGTCGAAAAGGACCGTTACCCGGCCAAGCTGCTGGAGGTTAATCCCTACGCCAGTCTGCCGACCCTGGTGGATCGCGATTTGGCTCTGTATGAGTCGACCGTGGTGATGGAATACCTGGATGAGCGCTACCCACATCCGCCATTGCTGCCGGTATACCCGGTAGCCCGCGCCAACAGCCGTTTGCTGATTCATCGCATCCAGCGTGACTGGTGCGCGCAGGTGGACCTGATTCTTGATCCGCGCAGCAAAGAGCCGGCCCGTGCCCTGGCGCGCAAAGAGCTGCGCGAGAGCCTGACAGGCGTATCGCCGCTATTTGCTGACAAGGCGTACTTCCTCAGTGAGGAATTGAGCCTGGTGGATTGTTGCCTGTTGCCGATTCTTTGGCGTTTGCCGATTCTGGGGATAGAGTTGCCAAAGCCGGCTAAGCCGTTGCTGGACTATATGGAGCGCCAGTTTGCTCGTGAAGCGTTCCAGGCCAGTCTGTCGCCTGTCGAACGTGATATGCGTTAACCCGAGGAGGTAGTGATGAAGTCGAGTCGTCCTTATCTGGTTCGTGCCCTCTATGAGTGGATCGTGGACAGCGACTGCACCCCGCACCTGCTGGTCAATGCCGAGTTTACCGGCGTGCAGGTGCCTGCCGGTTTTGCCAGTGATGGGCAGATTGTCCTGAATGTCTCGCCGACTGCCGTGCGTCATCTGCATATGGATAACGAGGCGGTGAGCTTCGAGGGGCGCTTTGCCGGGGTGCCGCAAAGCCTGTATATCCCTGCGGCTGCCGTGCTGGCGATCTATGCGCGGGAGAACGGTCAGGGCATGGTGTTTGATGCGGAGTCGCCGATGCTGGATGGTGATGAGATCGAAGAGCCCGATGAGCAGAGCCCTCCGGATGATGAGCCGCCACGCCCCAGTGGCAGGCCCAGTCTGAAAGTAGTCAAGTAAATATAAAAAAGGCGATCCGAAGATCGCCTTTTTTATGGTCGCCGCACGGGCGGTTTGTTGAAGTTGTCAGTTGGTGTACTGAAACAGCTTCACTATTTTCTGTACGCCAGACACGCTTTGCACCAGGTTGGTGGCGTGAGTGGCTTCGGCGCGCGACACCAGGCCGAGCATATAGACGATGCCGTTCTCGGTGACCACCTTGATGCGCGAGCCTGGCACGGTGCTGTCGGCGAGCATCTGAGTCTTGATGCGGCTGGTCAGTAGCGAGTCATTGCTGCGCACCAGCAGCGAAGTGGGCTGCAGAACCTGCAGTTCGTTGTGCACCTTCTTTACGTTGTTGACGCGGCGGGCGGCCTGTTCGGCCATGCTCTTGAGCTCGTTGCGTGGTGTCTGGCCGGCCAGCAGGACGACGCCGTTGTAGCTGGTGACGACGATGTGTGACGTCGGGCTGCTCAGGTCGATATGCGCGCGGGCAACACTGGAGCTGACTTCCGAGGGGATGAACTGGTCGTCGATCTTGTTGCCGACGCTGCGGTTGCCGCAGCCGGCCAGGGTGAGTGTCAAGGCAAGGGCGGCAAGGATCAGCGGTGAGCGGGTCATTCTTCACTCCCAAACAGTTGGCTGTCGATCAGGTCGCACAGGCAGTGGATGGCCAGCAGGTGAACTTCCTGAATGCGTGCGGTGACTTTCGAGGGTACGCGGATCTCCACGTCTTCCGGCAGCAATAGTGAAGCCATGCCGCCGCCATCGCGGCCGGTGAGGGCGACCACGGTCATCTCACGGTCGTGAGCGGCCTGGATGGCTTGAATCACGTTGGCTGAATTGCCGCTGGTGGAAATCGCCAGCAGCACGTCGCCCGGTTGGCCGAGGGCGCGAATTTGCTTGGAGAACACCTCGTTGTAGCTGTAATCGTTGGCGATCGAGGTGATGGTCGAGCTGTCAGTGGTCAAGGCGATGGCCGGCAGGCTCGGGCGCTCGCGCTCGAAGCGGTTGAGCAGCTCGGAAGAAAAGTGCTGGGCATCGCCGGCTGAGCCGCCGTTGCCGCAGGAGAGGATCTTGCCCTCGCTGAGCAGTGCCTGAACCATGGCCTGGCTGCCTTGCTCGATAAAGGGGATGAGCACTTCCATGGCCTGCTGCTTGGTTTCAATACTGGCTTGGAACAGGTGGCGAATACGGGCTTGCATGTCCATTGGAGATATAACCTTCAGTGTGGCTTCTGTTCAGGTATCAAAGGCGTTTTGAATCCAGTCCAGTTGCGCGGGGGCTTGGCTGTCGGCGTTTATGGCAATCACATCAAAACGGCATGGGTACTTGGCCCAGCGTGATTCTTGTTGCAGGAAGTGCTGAGCGGCGCGGCTGAGTTTCTCACGTTTGCGTGCATCCACGCTCTCTGCTGCGCCGCCCCAGGCGCTATGGCGCCGATAGCGAACTTCTACGAATACTACTGTATCGGCGTCGAGCATGACCAGATCGAGCTCGCCGAGACGGCAGCGCCAGTTCTGTGCCAGCAGGCGCAGGCCGTGTTGTTCGAGATGCTGCCGTGCCTGGGCTTCGGCAGCGTCTCCGCGTTGTTGCGTGCTAATGCGCTCGCTCAATTGATACTGTCGGGCAGCGGTTGTACCTGGCCATCACGGAACTCGGCCCAAGGCAGCTGGCGCTCGATGCGCTGGCTCGGGTTCAGGCTCAGGTTGCCGGACAGGCCCTGCAGGCGAGTCTCGGGCAAGGCTTTGAGTTGGTTCAGGCGTGGTGCCAGCTGGTAGGCGTCGGCGCCCATGGCATACAGACGGCCGAGGCTGCCACCGGCCTGTGGCCATTGCGTGCTGGCTTGCTGGCGCAGTGGGTCGTTGACGTTCAGCAGCCAAGGGGTTTCACAGAACATGATGCCGTTGAGGTCGATGTACTGTGCCTGGTTGTAGGTGCCGGTAAACAGGTGTGAAGTGGCATATACCGGTACATCGCCGGCGTATTGGAAGGCCAGGGTTGGCTTGATCTGTTGGGCCTGTTGTGGCGTGGCGGCGAGGAAGATGAAGTCGACATCGCGACGGCGCGACGGCGCGGCGGCTACCGAGGTGCCTAGGGTGTTTCGCAGGCGCTTGCTGCGCGTTTCGCTTTCGCGCAGCTGGAACAGGTCGGCGATCTGTCGGGCCAGTTCTACGGGCTGATCAACATGTTCTGCTGCAATCAGGGTACCGCCCTGGGCTTGCCAGCTCTGGCGGAAGGCCGCGAGTACGCGATCACCCCATTCACCGTTGGGTACCAGCGCTACGGCGCGGCGCATGCCGTCGGCCCAGGCGCGGCGAGCGGCCTCGCGGGCCTCATCTTCGGCGGCGAGGCCGAACTGGAACAGTTGCGCCGGGCCTTCCTGGCTGCCTTCGCTGTAGTTCAGGGCCAGGGTTGTGATGGGTAGCTGTTCGCGGCTGCTCAGCTGGCTGACCAGGTTCTTTTCCAGAGGGCCGATCACCAGTTGCACGCCGGCGGCCTGGGCTTGGGTGTAGAAGGCGTCCATCGAGCCGATGCGTGAACTATCGAAAATCTGAATATTCGGAGGGTTCTGTCCGGCTTGCTGCGCCTGGTAGTGCGCGGCCAGGAAACCGTCGCGCAGGGCGCGAGCCACGCTGGCCAGTTGGCCATCTTGTGGTAGTAGCAGGGCGATCTCGGTCAGTGGTTGACTGGACAGCTTTTTCAGCTCGACCAGCGCCTGCGGCAGTTGTTGTGCGGCAGGGTGTTGCGGGTTGGCTGCAACCCAGGCATCGATAGCGCGTTGCTGCTGTTCCAGCGTGCCGGCGCTCTTGGATGCGCGGGCCAGCTCCAGCCAGCCGTCGAGGTCAGCGTCGCCGCTGGCTTGTAATTCGCGTTGTGGCAGGCTGGAAACCTGTGCCCAGATGGCTTCCTGGTTGTCGGTGGCATTGGCACCATTGAGTAATGGGGCGATATAGGCGCGTTCGCGAGCGGCGGCCAGGGTCTGTCCGGTGGCTTGCAGGGCGTTGGCACGTACCAGTTGGCTGCGTACCTGCTGTTCAATAGGCAGCTCGCCGAGACGTTCCATGCTCGGGTGGCTGAGGGCGCGCAGGGCGGCCTTGGGTTTGCTGTGGCTCATGTCCAGTTCAGCGTGCAGGGTGCTGGCGTATATCTGCTGGGCCGGTTTCAGGCTTTCCAGTTGTACTTGCTCCAGAATGCTGCTGGCGCGGGCCAAATCCTTCTGTTTATAGGCCAGGTCTGCCGCCGACAAGCGCAGGGCCGCGGCTTGCTCTGCGGGGCTTTCGGCCGCTTGCTGCAGCAGTTGTTCGATGCTGGCTTGCGGTGTGCGTGGCAGCTCGCCCAGGGTCGATGAGGGCTGGCTGGCGCAGGCGGCGAGCAAGCCGGCAAGGCAGAGGATGGAGAGTGGGCGCAGGCAGGCGATCATGTAAGCGTTCCTGATACTTGATCAAATTGAGCGTCGAATTGTACCCAAGCCCGCCGGGTGACGCGATGTTGAAGGTTGGAAACGGGCTACAATGCGCGCTTTGCTGATTTTGAGAGGCCTGTGCTGTGACCACTTCCGCTGCTGCGAATTCGCCTTTAGGCAGTCTTTATGTGGTGGCAACGCCGATTGGTAACCTGGATGACATCAGTGCGCGCGCGCTGACTATCCTGCGCAGCGTGGCCCTGATCGCCGCAGAAGATACCCGTCATTCCGCGCGGCTGATGCAGCACTTTGGCATCGGTACACCGCTGGCTGCCTGTCATGAGCACAATGAGCGCGATCAAGGGGGGCGCTTTCTCGCGCGGTTGCTGGCGGGCGACGATGTGGCGTTGATCTCTGACGCGGGTACGCCGCTGATTTCCGACCCAGGCTATCACCTGGTTCGTCAGGCGCGTGCTGCTGGCATTGCAGTGGTTCCAGTGCCGGGCGCGTGTGCGCTGATTGCGGCACTGTCGGCTGCTGGCTTGCCGTCGGATCGCTTTATTTTCGAGGGATTTCTGCCCGCCAAGGCAGCAGGGCGGCGCGCTCGGCTTGAGCTGGTAAAGGAAGAGCCGCGCACGCTGATCTTCTACGAGGCGCCGCACCGCATTCTTGAGTGCCTGCAGGATATGCAGGCGGTGTTTGGTGAACAGCGTCCGGCGCTGCTGGCGCGCGAACTGACCAAGACCTTCGAGACGCTAAAGGGTATGCCGCTCTCCGAGTTGGTCGCCTGGGTGGCTGGCGACAGTAATCAGCAGCGCGGCGAATGTGTGGTGCTGGTCGCGGGTTGGCAGGCGCCGGAAGGCGAGGAGGCTGTCAGTGCCAAAGCCATGCGCGTGTTGAATCTGCTCTTGGCGGAAATGCCGCTGAAACGCGCGGCAGCGCTGGCGGCGGAGATCACTGGGGTGCGCAAGAACCTGCTCTATCAGGTGGCGCTGGAGCAGCAGAAAGACGTTTAAACCTTGTTCTATGGGGCGCGGGCCGTTAACCTTGCCCGCGGAGAGTCGATCGGACAGTCGCTGCCGTGTTGCGTTCTGCGTAATGCGGGGGAGGAAAGTCCGGGCTCCATAGGGCGGAGTGCCAGGTAACGCCTGGGAGGCGTGAGCCTACGGAAAGTGCCACAGAAAATAACCGCCTAAGCGCTTCGGTGCCGGTAAGGGTGAAAAGGTGCGGTAAGAGCGCACCGCGCGACTGGTAACAGTTCGTGGCTAGGCAAACCCCACTCGGAGCAAGACCAAATAGGGTTCCATTGGCGTGGCCCGCGCTGGAACCGGGTAGGTTGCTAAAGGCGTGCAGTGATGTACGTCGTAGAGGAATGACTGTCCTCGACAGAACCCGGCTTACAGATCGACTCTCCACCTTCCTCATTTATCCGCTTCACTGTTTCGCCTCCTTTCTAAGACCGAAAAAATCTTACTCTTAACAAATTACTTTAACTTCGTGTTTCAGCGTGCTGTGTTCGCTCATTTTTATATCCATTTCTTCGCGCTATTTCTCCGTTTTGCCCCTCTCAAAGTTCGCTAAATCGCCGTTCTATAAGGATTTTTCCCGCCAAGCGTGCCTTGACGGTGGGGGGCGTGCGTTCCTATAGTGTGCGCGAGTGGTAGGAAGTGGCACAAAGTGGGTTTCTTAGGCATGGATAGCCAATAAAAAGGGGTAGCGCGATCGTGTTTCGCGGAGCAAACGCCATCAGTCTCGACGCCAAGGGGCGACTCGCGATGCCAAGTCGGTATCGGGACGAGCTTGTGTCGCGTTGCGCCGGCCAGCTCATCGTCACGATTGATGCCATCGATCCGTGCCTCTGCGTCTATCCACTGTCCGAGTGGGAGCTGATTGAAGCCAAGCTCCGTGAACTCGCCTCCTTCCGCGAAGAAAACCGCCGCCTGCAGCGCTTGCTGATTGGCAACGCTGTTGACCTTGAGCTGGATGCCAGTGGTCGTTTCCTGGTGCCACCACGTCTGCGCGAGTACGCCAAGCTGGACAAGCGCGCGATGCTGGTCGGCCAGCTCAATAAATTCCAACTGTGGGATGAAGATGCCTGGAATGCTGTGGCCGATGCTGATCTGGCCGCGATCAAGCAACCGGGTGCTCTGTCCGACGACCTACGTGACCTGATCCTGTGACCATGACCAGCAATTTCCGCCACATCACTGTGCTACTCGACGAGGCTGTCGAAGGGCTGGCTGTGCGCGCGAATGGTTGCTACCTGGATGGCACCTTCGGGCGCGGCGGGCATAGTCGGCTGATCCTGGAAAAGCTCGGGCCAGATGGTCGCTTGCTAGGGTTTGACAAAGATCCCCTGGCAATCGCGACAGGGAATGCGCTGGCGGCCGAAGACGGCCGCTTTGTCGTTGTGCAGCGCAGCTTTGCCGAGCTGGCCGACGAGCTGGCGCAACGCGCTCTATGCGGCCAGGTCAGCGGCATTCTGCTCGATCTCGGCGTGTCCTCGCCGCAGCTGGATGACGCCGAGCGCGGCTTCAGCTTTATGAGCGACGGCCCGCTGGATATGCGCATGAATCCGGATGCTGGGGTCAGCGCGGCAGACTTCATTGCCAGCGCAGCCGAAGAAGAAATCGCTCGAGTATTCAAGGAATACGGTGAAGAGCGCTTCGCCAAGCGCATGGCCCGTGCCGTGGTGCTGCGTCGCGCCGAGCAGCCGTTTACCCGTACCGCTGATCTGGCTCAGGTGCTGACTATTGCCAACCCGGCCTGGGAGAAGGGCAAGAATCCGGCGACTCGCGCCTTCCAAGGGCTGCGCATCTATATCAACAACGAGCTGGGTGATCTGGAGAGCGGCCTCGACGCTGCATTGGAAAACCTCGAAGTGGGCGGCCGTCTGGTGGTGATCAGCTTCCATTCGTTGGAAGACCGCATCGTCAAACTCTTTATGCGCAAGCATGCCAAGGGTGAGGTGGACAAGCTGCCGCGTGATCTGCCGATCATCCCGAAAGCTTTCGAACCGCGCCTGAAACTGATTGGCAAGCCAGTGTTTGCTTCCGAGGCCGAGCTTGCGGCCAATCCGCGTTCGCGCAGCGCCGTGATGCGCATTGCCGAGAAAGTGCGATGAGCGCGCCCTTCGCCAAGCCATTGCCCGGCGGCAGCTTGCTGATGCTGCTGCTGTTTGTGGCTGTGCTGGTATCTGCGGTAGGGGTTTCCTACAGCGCGCACTGGAACCGTCAACTGCTTAATAAGCTGTATGCCGAACTCAGCGTGCGCGACAAGGCGCAGGCTGAATGGGGGAGGCTGATCCTTGAGCAGAGCACCTGGACCGCGCATAACCGTATCGAAACCCTGGCATCTGAACGCCTGAGCATGCGTATCCCGGATGCCGCCGAAGTACGCATGGTGGCGCCATGATGGGGCTTGAAGGCGCGCTCTATCCGTGGCGTTTCCGCCTGGTGCTGCTGCTGTTGGCACTCATGGTGGGCGCGATTGCCTGGCGTATTGTCGATCTGCAAGTGTTCGATCAGAGCTTCCTGCAGGCCCATGGCGACGCGCGCAGCGTGCGCCATATCCCGATTCCGGCGCACCGTGGGCTGATTACCGACCGCAATGGCGAACCTTTGGCCGTCAGCACGCCGGTGACCACTTTGTGGGCCAATGGCAAGGAACTGCAGAGCGGCAAGGCCAAGTGGAATGAGCTGGCGGCCGCCTTGGGTCAAGAGCCAAAAGCCTTCAGCGTGCGCTTGCAGGCCAATGCCGAGCGCGAATTTATGTACCTGGTGCGCGGCCTGACGCCTGAGCAGGGCCAGCGCATTCTCGATCTGAAAGTACCAGGCGTGTACGGCATCGAAGAATTCCGTCGCTTCTATCCGGCTGGCGAGGTGGCCGCCCATGTGGTGGGCTTTACCGACATCGATGACCGCGGCCGTGAAGGCATGGAACTGGCCTTCGAGGATTGGTTGGCCGGCGTGCCAGGCAAGCGTCAGGTACTCAAGGATCGGCGCGGACGGCTGATCAAGGACGTCCAGGTTGCACAGAATGCCAAGGCCGGTAAGGCCTTGGCATTGTCGATTGACCTGCGCCTGCAATACCTGGCCCACCGTGAACTGCGCAACGCCGTTACCGAGTTCGGCGCCAAGGCCGGCAGCCTGGTGCTGCTCGACGTGCAGACCGGTGAAGTGTTGGCCATGGTCAACCAGCCGACCTACAACCCGAACAACCGTCGCAACCTGCAGCCGGCTGCCATGCGCAACCGGGCGATGATCGATGTGTTCGAGCCTGGTTCGACCGTCAAGCCGTTCTCCATTGCCGCCGCCCTCGGTTCTGGCCGCTGGACCCCGGAAATGACCGTGGACACCGCGCCAGGTAGCCTGCGTATCGGCCGTTACACCATTCGTGACGTGTCGCGCGGCGGCGTGCTCAACCTGACTCAGATTCTGATGAAGTCGAGCAACGTCGGCATCAGCAAGGTGGCTTTCGATATCGGCGCCGAGCCGATTTACGCTGTGATGCAGCAAGTCGGCCTGGGCCAGGACACGGGCCTGAGCTTTCCCGGCGAGCGGGTCGGTAATCTGCCCAACTATCGCGTCTGGAAGCAGGCCGAGACCGCTACCCTGGCTTACGGCTACGGCCTTTCGGTGACCGCCGTGCAGCTGGCGCATGCCTACTCGGTGTTGGCCAATGACGGCAAGAACGTAAACCTGTCGATGGTGCGCCTGGATCGCCAGCCGGTTACTACCCAGGTGATTGACCAGCAGATCGCCAAAACCGTGCTTGGCATGCTCCAGTCCGTGGTTGAAGAGCCGGGTGGCGGTGGTGCGCGTGCCAAGGTGCCGGGCTACCACGTCGGTGGCAAGAGCGGCACTGCACGTAAAGCCGCGACTGGCGGCAGCAAGGGCTATGTCGACAAGGCCTACCGGTCCTTTTTTGCCGGTGTTGCGCCCATTGATAACCCGCGTATCGCCGCCGTGATCATGATTGATGAGCCGAGCGAAGGTGGTTACTACGGCGGCCTGGTTTCCGCGCCGGTATTTGGCAAGGTCATGGCCGGTGCGCTGCGGCTGATGAACGTCGCCCCGGACAACCTGCCGCCACCTGAGCCGGTCAAAGTTGAAACTGCAGCCGTTGATCCTCTTAAAGGAGGGCGTATCTGATGCCCATGCCCCTTAATCAGTTGCTGCCTGAAGCCGCCAGCTCGACTCTGATTCGTGAATTGACCCTGGACAGCCGCAAGGTGCGTCCGGGTGACCTGTTTCTGGCCGTACCTGGCACCCAGCAGGATGGCCGCGTGCATATCGCTGATGCGGTTGCCCGTGGTGCTGCCGCCGTGGCCTATGAAGCCGAAGGCGCCGCTGTGATGACCGCGCACAGTGCCGAGCTGGTTGCGCTCAAAGGCCTGGCTAATCAGTTGTCGGCAATTGCCGGACGCTTCTATGGGGAGCCAAGCCGTGGCCTGCACCTGATTGGTATCACTGGCACCAATGGCAAAACCAGCGTCAGTCAGCTACTGGCTCAGGCACTGGATCTGCTTGGCGAGCGCTGCGGCATCGTCGGCACTCTGGGTAATGGTTTCTATGGCGCGCTGGAGCAAGGGCGTCACACCACACCAGACCCGATAGGCGTGCAGGCGACCCTGGCTGACATGAAAAACGCCGGTGCCCGTGCCGTGGCCATGGAGGTGTCGTCCCACGGTCTGCATCAGGGGCGCGTCGCGGCCCTGGCGTTCGATGTGGCGGTACTGACCAATCTGTCGCGCGATCACCTGGATTACCACGGTTCGATGCAGGCGTATGCTGAGGCGAAAGCCGCGTTGTTTGCCTGGTCGGGCCTGCGTTGCCGCGTGCTCAATCTGGACGACGCCTTTGGGCGTGAGCTGGCTGCTGCCGAGCACGAGTCGCGCCTGCTCAGTTACAGCCTGATCGACGCTGACGCCTACCTGTATTGCCGCGACGCACAGTTCGACGAGCAGGGCGTACGCGCGACCTTGGTCACCCCGCGTGGTGAAGGCAGCCTGCGCAGCTCGCTGCTTGGTCGCTTCAACCTGAGCAACCTGCTGGCAGTGGTCGGTGCGCTGCTCGGTCTGGATTACCCGCTGGATGAAATTCTCAAGGTGCTGCCACAGCTACAGGGCCCGATTGGCCGTATGCAGCGCCTGGGCGGCGGTAAAAAGCCGCTGGTGGTGGTGGATTACGCACACACACCGGATGCCTTGGAAAAAGTTCTTGAAGCCCTGCGCCCGCACGTCAAAGGTCGTTTGCTGTGCCTGTTCGGCTGTGGCGGTGATCGCGACAGTGGTAAGCGCCCGCTGATGGCTGCGGTAGTTGAGCGTCTGGCCGATGGCGTGCTGGTGACCGATGACAACCCGCGCACCGAAGTACCTGCACAGATTTTCAGCGATATTCGCGCCGGTTTTGCCGCGCCAGAGTCCGTGCAATTCGTTCATGGTCGTGGCTTGGCGATTGCCCAGTTGATTGCCGCTGCCAGTGCCGATGACGTGCTGGTCCTGGCCGGCAAGGGGCATGAGGACTATCAGGAAATCAACGGCGTGCGTCAGCCGTTCTCCGACCTGGTCGAGGCGGCTAACGCTTTGGCGGCATGGGAGGTGGCGCATGCTTAAGCCTCTGCGGTTGAGCGAAGTGGCTGCCTCATTGGCTGCCCGGGTGATCGGTGCGGACGTGGCATTCAGCGCAGTCAGCAGCGACAGCCGCGCGATTCAGCCGGGTCAACTGTTTGTCGCCCTGGCCGGTCCGCGCTTCGATGGCCATGACTACCTGGCTGAAGTCGCCGGCAAAGGCGCAGTGGCGGCCCTGGTTGAGCGTGAAGTGGCGAACGCGCCGCTGCCGCAACTGCTGGTCGCCGATACCCGTCTGGCCCTCGGCCAGCTGGGCGCGCTGAATCGTCAGGCGTTCACCGCGCCACTGGTCGCCATTACCGGCTCCAGCGGCAAGACCACCGTGAAAGAAATGCTCGCCAGCATCCTGCGTGAAGGCCTGCAGGGCCCGGTACTGGCGACTCGTGGCAACCTCAATAATGACCTTGGTGCGCCGCTGACCCTGCTGGAGCTGGCGCCTGAGCATGTCGCTGCAGTGATCGAACTGGGCGCCAACCATGTCGGCGAAATCGCCTACACCGTCGGCCTGACCCAGCCGCAGGTGGCCGTCATCAACAATGCCGGTAACGCTCATGTCGGCGAGTTTGGCGGCCCGGAAAAGATTGTCGAAGCCAAGGGCGAAATCCTCGAAGGCCTGAGCGACAGCGGCGTGGCCGTGCTCAACCTCGACGACAGCGCCTTTGCTATCTGGCAGCAGCGCGCCCAGGGCCGTGCGGTCAGCAGTTTCGCTCTGCGCAATCCGGCTGCTGAGGTTTATGCCAGCGAACTTGCTCGCGATGCCCGTGGCTGCTCAGCCTTTACCCTGCACTGCGCCAGCGGTCAGGCACGTATTCAGCTCAATCTGCTCGGCGAGCACAACGTCGCCAATGCCCTGGCGGCTGCGGCTGCTGCCCAGGCGCTGGGCCTGGCCCCTGCGGCGATCAAGGCCGGGCTGGAAAGCCTGCAGCCGGTCAAGGGGCGCGCCGTTGCGCAGATCGCAGCGAACGGCCTGCGGGTTATCGACGACAGCTACAACGCCAATCCGGCATCCGTCTGTGCAGCCATCGATATCCTCGCCGGCTTCCCGGGTCGCCGCGTGCTGGTGCTGGGCGATATCGGCGAGTTGGGCGAATGGGCCGAGCAAGGCCATCGCCAGGTCGGCAGTTATGCCGTTGGCAAGGTTGACGCGCTGTATGCCGTCGGCCCGCTGATGGCTTACGCAGTGGCTGAGTTTGGCGCGGCGGCTCGGCATTTTGCCGACCAGGCCAGCCTGATTGCTGCGCTGCAAGGCGAGCAGGGCGACACCACCCTTCTAATTAAAGGTTCACGCAGTGCGGCAATGGAAAAAGTCGTCGCGGCACTGTGTGGCACATCCGGGGAGATTCACTAATGCTGCTGCTGCTGGCGGAATACCTGCAACAGTTCCACAAGGGTTTCGCAGTGTTTCAGTACCTGACACTGCGCGGCATCCTCGGCGTGCTCACCGCGCTGGCGCTGTCGTTGTGGCTCGGCCCATGGATGATCCGCACTCTGCAGATCCGCCAGATCGGCCAGGCGGTACGCAACGATGGCCCGCAGTCGCACCTGTCGAAAAAGGGCACGCCGACCATGGGCGGTGCGCTGATTCTCTCGGCCATCGCCGTCAGCACCCTGCTCTGGGCTGACCTGTCCAACCGCTATGTCTGGGTGGTGTTGGCCGTCACCCTGCTGTTTGGTGCCATCGGCTGGGTCGACGATTACCGCAAGGTGATCGAAAAGAACTCGCGGGGCCTGCCAAGCCGCTGGAAGTACTTCTGGCAGTCGGTGTTCGGTCTGGGGGCAGCCCTGTTCCTTTATATGACCGCACAAAGCCCGGTGGAAACCACCCTGATCCTGCCGATGCTCAAGGATTTCGGTCTGGAACTGGGTCTGGGCTTCGTGGTGCTGACCTACTTTGTGATCGTCGGCTCGAGCAACGCGGTCAACCTGACTGACGGCCTCGATGGCCTGGCCATTCTGCCCACCGTGATGGTCGGCGGCGCGCTGGGGATCTTCTGCTACCTGTCGGGTAACGTGAAGTTCGCCGAATACCTGTTTATTCCCTACGTGCCGGGTGCGGGTGAGCTGATCGTGTTCTGCGCCGCCCTGGTCGGTGCTGGCCTCGGTTTTCTCTGGTTCAACACCTACCCGGCGCAAGTATTTATGGGTGATGTCGGTGCGCTGGCCTTGGGCGCGGCCCTGGGCACCATCGCGGTGATCGTTCGCCAGGAAGTGGTGCTGTTCATCATGGGCGGCATCTTCGTGGTGGAAACCCTGTCGGTGATCATTCAGGTTGCCAGCTTCAAGCTGACCGGCAAGCGCGTGTTCCGCATGGCGCCGATCCATCACCACTTTGAACTGAAAGGCTGGCCCGAGCCGCGCGTAATCGTGCGCTTCTGGATCATCACCGTGATTCTGGTGCTGATCGGCCTTGCCACCTTGAAACTGCGTTGAGGAACCCATGACCCTGATCGCTTCTGACCACTTCCGCATCGTTGTCGGCCTCGGCAAGAGCGGCATGTCCCTGGTGCGCTTCCTCGCGCGTCAGGGCCTGCCGTTTGCTGTGGTCGACACCCGTGCCAACCCGCCGGAGCTCGCCACCTTGCGCGAGCAATTCCCGCAGGTGGAAGTGCGTTGTGGCGAGCTGGATGTGGAGTTCCTCTGCCGCGCCAGCGAGTTGCTGGTAAGCCCGGGTCTGGCCATCGCCACCCCGGCGCTGCAGGCTGCCGCTGCGCGCGGGGTCAAGCTGTCAGGTGATATCGACCTGTTCGCCCGTTATGCCAAGGCACCGATCGTGGCGATCACCGGTTCCAACGCCAAAAGCACGGTGACCACCCTGGTCGGAGAGATGGCCGCAGCGGCCGGCAAGAAGGTCGCCGTCGGTGGCAATCTGGGCACCCCGGCGCTGGATCTGCTGAATGATGAGATCGAGCTGTATGTCATGGAGCTGTCGAGCTTCCAGCTGGAAACCACCGACCAGCTCAACGCTGAAGTGGCGACCTGCCTGAATATCAGCGAAGACCACATGGATCGCTACGCCGATCTGCCGGCCTATCACCTGGCCAAGCACCGTATCTTCCGCGGCGCGCGGCAGGTGGTGGTGAACCGCGACGATGCGTTGTCGCGTCCGCTGGTGGCCGATCAACTGCCATGCTGGTACTTCGGTCTGGGCAAACCGGACTTCAAGCGTTTCGGTTTGCTTGAAGAAGATGGCGAGAAATCCCTGGCGTACCAGTTCGCTGCGCTGCTGCCGGTGCGTGAACTGAAGATTCGTGGTACACACAACCAGTCCAACGCCCTCGCAGCGCTGGCTCTGGGCCATGCCGTGGGCCTGCCGTTCGAGCCGATGTTGGCCACCCTCAAGCAGTTCGCTGGCCTGCCGCATCGCTGCCAATGGGTTGGCGAGCGTAATGCCGTGAGCTACTACGACGACTCCAAGGCCACCAACGTCGGTGCCGCGCTGGCTGCCATCGAAGGCTTGGGCGCGGATATCAGCGGCAAGCTGGTGCTGATCGCTGGGGGCGATGGCAAGGGTGCGGATTTCTCGGCGCTGAAGGCACCAGTCGGCAAGTTCTGCCGCGCCGTGGTGCTGCTTGGCCGTGATGCCGAGTTGCTGGCTGAGGCACTGGGCGATACCGCCCCGCTGGTCCGGGTCAAGACCCTGGAAGAGGCTGTACAACGTGCCGCCGAGCTGGCTGAACAGGGCGATGCAGTGCTGCTGTCGCCGGCCTGCGCCAGCCTGGACATGTTCAAGAATTTTGAAGAGCGTGGGCGTCTGTTCGCCCAGGCAGTGGAGGGGTTGCAATGATGCTTGCCCGTCTGCTCGCCGCCCCTTCGCCGCTGCATACCCGTCGCGGTATCGACCTGGATTTCCCGCTGTTGGCCGGTTGTCTGGCGCTGCTCGGCTTGGGCCTGGTGATGATTGCCTCGGCCTCTTCGGAAGTGGCAGCTGTGCAGTCGGGTAACCCGCTGTATCACATGATCCGTCACCTGATTTATCTGGCCATTGGTACCGTTGCTGCACTGGCAACCCTGATGGTGCCGATGGCGCTGTGGCAGCGTTACAGCGGCATGCTGCTGTTGGCGGCGGTGGTGTTGCTGATTCTGGTACTGCTGCCGGGCATTGGCCGTGAGGTCAACGGTGCCAAGCGCTGGATCGGCCTGGGCGTGTTCAACCTGCAGCCGTCCGAGTTGGCCAAACTGTTTAGTGTGATGTTTATCGCCGCCTACCTGGTGCGTCGTCAGGAAGAGGTTCGTGAGAAGCTCACCGGCTTTATCAAACCGATGCTGGTACTGGGCCCGATTGCTGCGCTGCTGCTTGCCGAGCCGGACTTCGGTGCCACTGTGGTACTGGTTGGCGCGGCCATCGCCATGCTGTTCCTCGGCGGGGTCAACCTGTTGCGCTTTATTCCGCTGGCGGCCTGCGTACTCGGCCTTGGTGTGCTGGTGATGACCAGTCAGGCCTATCGCCTGGAGCGCCTGACCAACTTTGTCGACCCCTGGGCGGACCAGTACGGTGCCGGTTATCAATTGAGCCAGGCGCTGATTGCCTTCGGTCGTGGCGAGTGGTTCGGCGTCGGTCTGGGTAACAGCGTGCAGAAGCAGTTCTACCTGCCGGAGGCGCATACCGACTTCGTGTTTGCCGTGCTGGCCGAAGAGCTGGGCATGGTTGGCGCACTGATCACCGTCGCCCTGTTCGTTTTCGTTAGCGTGCGCGCCCTGTATATCGGCCTGTGGGCGGAGAAGGCCAAGCAGTTTTTCTCGGCCTATGTGGCCTACGGCCTGGCTTTTCTATGGATCGGCCAGGTGCTGATCAATATCGGCGTGAACGTTGGCCTGCTGCCGACCAAGGGCCTGACCCTGCCATTCCTCAGCTACGGCGGCAGCTCGCTGGTGATCTGCTGCGTCAGTCTGGCGTTGTTGTTGCGTATCGAGTGGGAGCGGCGCACCCAGCTGGGCAGCGAGGATGTCGACTTCAAGGAATCAGATTTCTTCGAAGGCCAGTCCGCCGAGGAGGTTCAGCATGCGCGGTAATGTGCTGATCATGGCCGGTGGCACCGGTGGGCATGTATTCCCGGCGCTGGCCTGCGCCCGCGAGTTCAAGGCGCGTGGTTACAGCGTGCATTGGCTGGGTACGCCGCGTGGTATTGAGAATGAACTGGTGCCGGCGTCTGGTCTGCCACTGCATCTGATCGATGTCACTGGCCTGCGTGGCAAGGGCAAGCTGTCGCTGCTGAAAGCACCGTTCCAGCTGCTCAAGGCGCTGTTCCAGGCGCGCAAGGTGATGCGCGAGCTGCAGCCAGTGTGTGTGCTGGGCATGGGGGGGTATGTCACTGGCCCCGGCGGCCTGGCAGCGCGGATGAGTGGCGCGCCGCTGATTATCCACGAGCAGAATGCCGTGGCCGGTACTGCCAACCGTAGCCTGGTGCCATTCGCCAGCCGCGTCTGCGAAGCCTTCCCGAATACCTTCGGCAACAGCGCCAAGCGCCGTACCACCGGCAACCCGGTGCGTGAAGAGCTGTTCCTGGAAACCCCGCGTGATTCGCTGCGCAATCGCCAGCCGCGTTTGCTGGTGCTGGGCGGCAGCCTGGGCGCCGAACCGCTGAACAAATTGCTGCCTGAAGCCCTGGCGCTGGTGGCGGCTGAGCTGCGCCCTGAAGTCTTCCATCAGGCCGGCAAGCAACATGATGCAATTACCACTGAACGCTATGCCGCGGTTGGCGTCGAAGCGACCGTTGCGCCGTTTATTAAGGACATGGCGCGGGCCTACGCCTGGGCCGACCTGGTGGTGTGCCGGTCCGGCGCGCTGACCGTCAGCGAGCTGGCCGCCGCCGGCCTGCCGGCGTTCCTGTTGCCGCTGCCGCACGCGATCGACGATCACCAGACCCGCAATGCCGATTATCTGGCCAGTGCCGGCGCTGCCGTACTGCTGCCACAACGTTCCACTGACGCCGCCAAGCTGGCCGCGCAGCTGACCGAGGTTTTGATGCACCCCGAACAACTTACTCAAATGGCGCAGACGGCTCGTCGCCTGGCCAAGCCCGATGCAACCTGCACCGTTGTCGATATCTGCCTGGAGGTGG
Source organism: Pseudomonas sp. 8BK (assembly GCF_902506475.1). Lineage (NCBI taxonomy): Bacteria > Pseudomonadati > Pseudomonadota > Gammaproteobacteria > Pseudomonadales > Pseudomonadaceae > Pseudomonas > Pseudomonas sp. 8BK. Next base: position 524,370 of record NZ_LR733252.1, read on the forward strand.
CCCGTGGCTAAGTCTCCCGCCGCTGCACGTTCGGAAATCCGCCGGATGCGCCGCATTCGCCGTATCCACTTCGTTGGCATCGGTGGTGCCGGCATGTGCGGTATCGCCGAAGTGCTGCTCAACCTGGGTTATGAAGTCTCCGGCTCCGACCTCAAGGCCTCGGCCGTGACCGAGCGCCTGGAAACCTTCGGCGCGCAGATCTTTATCGGCCATCGTGCCGAGAACGCTGAACAGGCCGATGTGCTGGTGGTCTCCAGCGCGGTAAATACCAGCAACCCAGAGGTTGCCACGGCCCTTGAGCGTCGCATCCCGGTGGTGCCGCGCGCCGAGATGCTCGCCGAGCTGATGCGCTACCGCCACGGCATTGCCGTGGCTGGCACCCATGGCAAGACCACCACCACCAGCCTGCTGGCCTCGGTGTTCGCTGCTGGCGGCCTGGACCCGACGTTCGTCATCGGTGGCCGGCTGAATGCTGCCGGCACCAACGCCCAGCTGGGCAGCAGCCGTTACCTGATCGCCGAAGCCGATGAGAGTGACGCCAGCTTCCTGCACCTGCAGCCGATGGTCTCGGTGGTCACCAATATCGACATGGACCACATGAGCACCTATGGCGGCGACTTCAACAAGTTGAAGAAAACCTTCATCGAGTTCCTCCACAACCTGCCGTTCTACGGTCTGGCGGTGATGTGTGTGGACGACCCGATCGTGCGCGAAATTCTGCCGCAGGTGGCCCGTCCGACCGTGACCTACGGCTTTGACGAGGGCGCCGATGTGCGTGCAATCAATGTGCGCCAACAGGGCATGCAAACCTTCTTCACCGTGCTGCGCCGCGACCGCGAGCCGCTGGATGTATCGGTGAACATGCCGGGCAACCACAACGTGCTGAACGCCCTGGCTACCATCGCCATCGCCAGCGACGAAGGCATCAGCGATGAAGCCATCGTTCAGGGCCTGTCGGGCTTCCAGGGTGTGGGTCGACGCTTTCAGGTTTACGGCGAACTGCCGGTGGATGGCGGCAGCGTGATGCTGGTCGACGATTACGGCCACCACCCGCGTGAAGTCGCGGCGGTGATCAAGGCCGTGCGTGGTGGTTGGCCGGAGCGCCGCCTGGTGATGGTCTATCAGCCGCACCGCTTCAGCCGCACCCGCGACCTGTATGACGATTTCGTGCAGGTGCTCGGTGATGCCCAGGTGCTGTTGCTGATGGAAGTCTACCCGGCCGGTGAAGCGCCGATTCCGGGTGCCGACAGCCGCAACCTGTGCCACAGCATCCGTCAGCGCGGCCAGCTCGACCCGATCTATATCGAGCGCGGTGTGGACCTCGCACCCATCGTCAAGCCGCTGCTACGCGCTGGCGACATTCTTCTCTGCCAAGGTGCCGGCGATATCGGCGGCCTGGCTCCGCAACTGTTGCAAAGTCCGCTGTTCGCGGCAGCTGAAGGTAAGACGAAATGAGTGCTGCCAGTCTGCAATCACAATTTCCGGTCAGCGCCTTCGGGCGTGTGGCCGTGTTGTTCGGCGGCAAGAGCGCCGAGCGTGAAGTCTCGCTGAAGTCCGGCAATGCCGTACTGCAAGCGCTGTTGGACGCGGGCGTGGATGCGTTCGGCATCGACGCGGGTGATGACTTGCTGCAGCGCCTGACGGCCGAGAAAATCGATCGCGCCTTTATCGTGCTGCACGGCCGTGGTGGCGAAGACGGCTCGATGCAGGGCCTGCTCGAATGCGCGGGGATTCCTTACACCGGCAGCGGCATCCTGGCTTCGGCGCTGGCCATGGACAAGCTACGCACCAAGCGCGTGTGGCTGAGCCTCGGCCTGCCGACCCCGGCCCACGCTGCGCTGGCTTGTGAAGCTGATTGCCATGCGGCGGCTGCCGAACTAGGTTTCCCGCTGTTCGTCAAGCCGGCCCATGAGGGCTCGAGCATTGGTATGGCCAAGGTGGGCGATGTCGACGCGCTGATCGCCGCCTGGAAGGACGCCAGCCGTTACGACTCGCAGGTGCTGGTCGAGCAGATGATCGCCGGCCCCGAGTTCACCATCGCCATGCTGCGTGGCCAGGTGTTGCCGCCGATTGCTTTGGGCACGCCGCACAGCTTCTACGACTACGACGCCAAGTACCTGGCCAATGACACCCAGTACCGCATTCCGTGCGGCCTCTCGGCGGAGAAGGAAGCCGAGCTGAAAGACCTCACCGCCCGTGCCTGTGAAGCGGTCGGCACCCAGGGCTGGGCCCGCGCCGACGTGATGCAAGACGCCGACGGCAAGTTCTGGCTGCTGGAAGTCAACACCGTGCCGGGCATGACCGATCACAGCCTGGTGCCGATGGCGGCTCGTGCTGCGGGTCTGGATTTTCAACAACTGGTGTTGGCGATTCTGGCCGACAGCCTTGAGGCACGGGGTTAAGTCATGACGGCCACCTTGCGTCACCAGCCAGGCTCGAACCGCGCTCCCGTGCGCGGCAAGCCTGCGCAGCGCGGCGCCAGCCGTTTGGTGGCCAAGGAACCGATCAGCCTGCGCATGAGCCTGCCGAAAGCCCGTTTCACAGGTATGGGCAGCTGGCTGAAGCGCCTGACCTGGCCGCTGTTGCTGCTGGCGTTGGGCTACGGCACCTATGAGCTGTCGTTGCGCGCGTTGCCCTATGCCGATCAGTCAATTGCGCGGATCAGCGTCGAAGGCGACCTCAGCTACGTCAATCAGCAGGCTGTGCAGCAGCGGATTGCGCCCTATGCCAGCGCGAGCTTCTTCAAGGTTGACCTGCTCAGCCTGCGCCGTGAGCTGGAGCTGATGCCGTGGATCGCCAGCGCCCAGGTGCGCCGCGTATGGCCGGATCAGTTGGTGGTGCGTCTGGAAGAACAATTGCCGATTGCCCGCTGGGGCGATGAGGCACTGCTGAACAACCAGGGCGAGGCGTTCGCGCCGCTGGAACTGGCGAATTACCCACACCTGCCGCAGCTGTATGGCCCCAAGCGTGCGCAGCAGCAGGTAATGCAGCAATACCAGGTGCTCAGCCAGATGCTGCGACCCATGGGCTTTTCCGTGGCGCGCCTGGAGTTGCGTGAGCGCGGCAGCTGGTTTCTCTCCACCGGGCAGGGCATCGAACTGCTGCTGGGGCGTGACCATCTGGTGGAAAAAATGCGGCGCTTCACGGCCATTTATGACAAGGCCCTGAAAGAGCAACAAGCGAATATCGCGCGGATCGATCTGCGTTATGCCAACGGCCTGGCCGTGGCATGGCGTGAGCCGGTAGCGCCCACGGCGGCACCAACCGCTGTCGTGCAGTGAATCAGGAGAAGGCAAGAGCCATGGCAAACGTGCAGAGCGGCAAGATGATCGTCGGCCTCGACATCGGTACCTCCAAGGTGGTGGCGCTGGTTGGTGAAGTGAATGGGGACGGCCAGCTGGAAATCGTCGGCATCGGCACCCATCCGTCGCGCGGCCTGAAAAAGGGCGTGGTGGTGAATATCGAATCCACCGTGCAGTCGATTCAGCGCGCTGTTGAAGAAGCGCAGCTGATGGCCGGCTGCCGTATCCACTCGGCCTTCGTCGGCGTGGCCGGCAACCATATCCGCAGCCTCAACAGCCACGGCATCGTCGCTATCCGCGATCGTGAAGTCAGCCCGGCCGACCTCGAACGAGTACTCGACGCTGCCCAGGCCGTAGCCATCCCGGCAGACCAGCGCGTGCTGCACACTCTGCCGCAGGATTACGTGATCGATAACCAGGAAGGCGTGCGTGAACCGCTGGGCATGTCCGGCGTGCGTCTGGAAGCCAAGGTGCATGTGGTCACCTGCGCCGTAAATGCCGCGCAGAATATCGAGAAGTGTGTGCGTCGCTGCGGCCTGGAAGTCGACGACATCATTCTTGAGCAGCTGGCCTCGGCTTATGCGGTGCTGACCGACGACGAGAAAGAGCTGGGCGTGTGCCTGGTGGACATCGGCGGCGGCACTACCGACATCTGCATCTTCACCGAAGGCGCGATCCGCCACACCGCGGTAATCCCGATTGCTGGTGATCAGGTCACCAACGACATCGCCATGGCTCTGCGTACGCCGACCCAGTACGCCGAAGAAATCAAGATCCGCTACGCCTGTGCGCTGGCCAAACTGGCCGGTGCTGGCGAAACCATCAAGGTGCCGAGCGTTGGTGATCGTCCGCCGCGTGACCTGTCGCGCCAGTCTCTGGCCGAAGTGGTCGAGCCGCGTTACGACGAGCTGTTCACCCTGATCCAGGCCGAACTGCGCCGCAGTGGCTACGAAGACCTGATCCCGGCGGGCATCGTCCTCACCGGCGGTACGGCGAAGATGGAAGGCGCGGTGGAACTGGCCGAAGAGATTTTCCATATGCCGGTTCGCCTGGGCATGCCCCAGGGCGTCAAGGGCCTGGCCGATGTGGTGCGCAACCCGATTTATTCCACAAGCGTGGGCCTGTTGCTGTATGGGCTGCAGAAGCAGACCGACGGCATCTCCATGTCTGCGCTTGGCAGCTACAGCGATGAACCCAAACAACCTGTGCTGGAACGGCTGAAACGCTGGGTCCAGGGCAATTTCTGATTTTGCAGTAGGCGTTACAACTAGAAAGTAAAGGAGAGGGAAAATGTTTGAACTCGTAGACAGCGCACCAGCAAGTGCAGTCATCAAGGTCATCGGCGTGGGCGGCGGCGGCGGTAATGCGGTCAATCACATGGCGAAAAACAACATTGAAGGCGTTGAGTTCATCTGCGCCAACACGGATGCACAGGCACTGAAAAACATCGGCGCACGTACCGTACTGCAATTGGGCACTGCGGTGACCAAGGGCCTCGGCGCGGGTGCCAATCCAGAAGTCGGCCGCCAGGCTGCCATGGAAGATCGCGAGCGTATCGCTGAAGTGCTGCAAGGCACCGATATGGTCTTTATCACCACCGGCATGGGTGGCGGTACCGGTACCGGTGCAGCCCCAGTCATTGCTCAAGTGGCCAAGGAAATGGGCATCCTCACCGTTGCGGTGGTGACCCGCCCGTTCCCGTTCGAAGGCAAGAAGCGCATGACTATTGCCGAAGAGGGTATTCGTGCGCTGTCGGAAAGCGTCGACTCGCTGATTACTATTCCGAACGAAAAACTGCTGACCATCCTCGGTAAGGACGCCAGCCTGCTGTCGGCTTTCGCCAAGGCTGACGATGTGCTGGCCGGTGCCGTGCGCGGTATCTCCGACATCATCAAGCGTCCGGGCATGATCAACGTCGACTTCGCCGACGTGAAAACCGTGATGAGCGAAATGGGCATGGCGATGATGGGCACTGGCTGCGCCAGCGGTCCGAACCGTGCACGTGAAGCCACCGAAGCGGCGATCCGCAACCCGCTGCTGGAAGATGTCAACCTGCAAGGTGCGCGCGGCATCCTGGTGAACATCACTGCCGGTCCTGACCTGTCCCTGGGTGAGTACTCCGATGTGGGTAACATCATCGAGCAGTTCGCCTCCGAGCACGCCACCGTCAAGGTCGGCACCGTGATCGATCCGGACATGCGCGACGAGCTGCACGTCACTGTAGTTGCCACTGGTCTGGGTGCGCGTATCGAGAAGCCGGTCAAGGTTATCGACAATACTGTGCAAGTTTCTGCCAGCACTGGCAGCAACGCAGCAGCTCCGGCGCGCGCCGAGCAGAGCGTCAATTACAAGGACTACGAGCGTCCGACCGTTCAGCGTCAAAGCCACAGCGGCGCTGCCACTGCGGCCAAGCTGAACCCACAGGATGACCTGGATTACCTGGATATCCCGGCGTTCCTGCGTCGTCAGGCCGATTGATGAAATGTATCAGGAGTATTGGGGTGATTGGTGTTCAGCAAAGGCCGGTTCTGCTATCATCGCCGGCCATTGTTGAAAACAATTCGCAACTAGTGCTATAGCGGCCAAAGCCATGATCAGACAACGCACCCTGAAGAACATTATCCGCGCCACTGGCGTCGGCCTGCATTCCGGGGAAAAGGTATACCTGACCCTGAAGCCGGCACCCGTGGACACCGGTATCGTGTTCCGTCGTACCGACTTGAACCCTGTCGTGGAAATTCCCGCGCGCGCAGGTAATGTTGGTGAAACCACCATGTCGACCACGTTGGTCAATGGTGATGTCAAGGTGGATACGGTAGAGCACCTGCTTTCGGCCATGGCTGGCCTGGGCATCGATAACGCCTACGTCGAGCTCTCCGCGTCCGAAGTACCGATCATGGATGGCAGTGCGGGTCCCTTTGTATTCCTGATTCAATCTGCTGGTTTGCAAGAGCAGGACGCCCACAAGCAGTTCATCCGCATCCTTCGTGAAGTGACAGTTGAAGAGGGCGACAAGCGCGCCACCTTCGTGCCCTTCGAGGGGTTCAAGGTGACCTTCGAGATCGATTTCGATCATCCGGTGTTCCGCAATCGCACCCAGTCGGCCAGCGTGGACTTTTCTAGCACCTCGTTTGTGAAGGAAGTCAGTCGCGCCCGCACCTTTGGTTTTATGCGTGATATCGAGTTCCTGCGTTCACAGAACCTGGCACTCGGCGGCAGCGTAGATAACGCCATCGTGGTAGATGAGTTCCGCGTGTTGAACGAAGACGGCCTGCGGTACGAGGACGAGTTCGTCAAACACAAGATTCTCGATGCAATCGGTGACCTTTACCTGCTGGGTAACAGCCTGATTGGTGAGTTCAAGGGGTTCAAATCGGGGCATGCGTTGAATAATCGCCTGCTGCGCACCCTGATCGAGCAGCCTGATGCATGGGAAGTCGTCACCTTTGACGATCCCAATACCGCGCCAATCTCTTACATGCGCCCGGTTGCGGCCGTGTAACGCAATACCCTCCTTACTTTGCTTTTTGAGGCCACCTTCGGGTGGCCTCTTTTTTGCCTAAATTTTAGCGGCCATCCGTGCGCTTACTCACTGGCCTTGCCGTGCTTGGCGAGGCGCTCCAGGGCCGCACGTAGTTTGGGGTCGCTGATGCCGTCGGCGGTGGCTTGGATGTTTTCTGCGGCGCTGTTGGATAGGCTGATTGTGCGACCCGGCGCACGCCTTTCGGCAGTCGGAGGTTGCACCTTGAACAGAATCTTCGTTAAGGTCGCGAATTCTTCGAGTGCCTGCAGCTGTTTCAACAAGCGTTTTTGTTGATAGCGCAGGCGCGTGGCCCAGTGGCCGTCGGTGATTATCAGCAACAGGCAACCCTCGCGCCATGACGCCACATGGCAGTGTTCGCGAGCAGCAGGTTGCAGCTGGCTTTCCAGTAAGTGCTGCAGACGATCAATGCGTTGCGCTTGATTGAACAGCGCCTTCAGGGGTTTCGCTTCGCGCAACAGCGCGGCGGGAGCCCGGGCCGGCAAAGGACGAAAAGTCATGGCAGGACGCCTGAAAAAGTGGAGCCGCCATGGTAGCAGAATCGCTGCTGCCAACTGACGCTTCACCATTAGGGGAAGGCCGTGCACATCATTCTACTTAGTCGGCATCACGGTGCCGCACGTTCACTCAGTCTGGATCTGCGTTGGTTGTTGCTGGCGTTGCTGCTGGCACTCGGCGCGGCATTGGCCAGCGGTGTTGCTGTGGGGGCCTGGTGGGCTCCGGCCACGGTTGCGGTTCAGGATGACTCGAAAATCAATCAGGTACTGGATGAACAGCGTGCCGAGGTGGGGGCTGTGCGTCTGGATGCGCAGCGCCAGCTGGATGCATTCGCTGTGCACGTGGCCGAGCTGCAGGCGCGTCTGACTCGCCTGGATGCGCTGGGCGCACGCCTGACCGAGCTGGCTGATCTGGATGCCAGTGAATTCGATTTTTCGCTTAACGTTGGCCAGGGTGGTGCGGAAGATGCCTTGGGCGATGCGGCTTATGCACCGCCACCTTTTATGGATGAGCTGGATCAGCTGAGCCTGCGTCTGGACAGTCGCGAGCAGTTGCTGGAGGTGCTTGAGCAGTTGATTGGTGACCGCCAGTTGAGTGAAGCCGAGTACCTCTCCGGCATGCCGGTGCGGCATGGCTATATGTCCTCGCCATTCGGTCGCCGCGTGCACCCACTGACCGGGCGCAAAACCCAGCATAAAGGTGTCGATTTTGCTGCCAAGCCGGGCAGTGATGTGGTCGCTGTCGCTGCTGGCGTGGTGAGCTTTTCCGGGGTCAAATCGGGCTATGGCAATGTGATAGAGGTCAGTCATGCCGATGGCTATACAACGCTGTATGCGCACAACAAGCAGAATATCGTGCAGATTGGTGATCTTGTGCAGCGCGGCCAGACCATTGCCAAGGTCGGTCGCAGCGGTCGTGCCAGTGGTTACCATGTGCACTTCGAGGTAACCAAGGATGGCCGAGTAGTTAATCCGGCCAGCTATATAGCTCGGGTCAACGACGTCGAATAACGCCGCTTTCCTCGTTTGCGTTTCCGGGTAGAATGCCCCCTTCGCACGCAGCCATAAAGGCTGCATGGGTCGCTGTTCAGCCGCCCTCAATCCATACGCCTGGAAGATCCTGTCGATATGTTTGCGCCTTTGTTGAAAAAACTCTTTGGAAGCAAGAACGAGCGTGAAGTCAAACGCATGCTCAAGGCGGTACAAGCCGTCAATGCCTTCGAGGAGCAGATGCTTGCCCTTTCCGATGAGCAACTGCGTGCCAAGACGGAGGAGTTCAAAGCCCGTCTGGCCAAAGGCGAAATCCTCGACCAGCTTCTTCCGGAAGCCTTTGCCGTGTGCCGTGAAGCTGGTAAGCGCGTCATGGGCATGCGCCACTTCGATGTGCAGCTGATCGGTGGTATGACCCTGCACGAAGGCAAGATCGCCGAGATGCGCACCGGCGAGGGTAAGACCCTGGTGGCAACCCTGGCGGTGTACCTCAATGCGCTGTCCGGCAAGGGCGTGCACGTGGTCACGGTCAACGATTACCTGGCCCGTCGCGACGCCAACTGGATGCGTCCGCTGTATGAGTTCCTCGGAATGAGCGTGGGTATCGTTACCCCCTTTATGCCGCCGGAAGAGAAGCGCGAAGCCTACGCCGCCGATATCACCTACGGCACCAACAACGAATTCGGTTTCGATTACCTGCGCGACAACATGGCCTTCAGCCTGGAAGAAAAATTCCAGCGCGAGCTGAATTTCGCCGTGATCGACGAAGTTGACTCCATTCTGATCGACGAAGCGCGCACCCCGCTGATCATCTCCGGCCAGGCCGAAGACAGTTCGCGCCTGTACACCGAGATCAACAAGCTGATCCCGCGCCTCAAACTGCACGTTGAGGAAGAGGAAGGCGTGGTCACCCAGGAAGGCCACTACAAGGTCGACGAGAAGGCGCGCCAGGTCGAGCTGAACGAAGCGGGCCACCAGTACGTTGAAGAGATGCTCACCGAAGTCGGCTTGCTGGCCGAGGGCGAGAGCCTGTATTCGGCGCATAATTTGGGTCTGCTGACCCACGTCTATTCGGGCCTGCGTGCGCACAAGTTGTTCAACCGCAACGTTGAATACATCGTGCAGAACAATCAGGTGCTGCTGATCGACGAACACACCGGCCGCACCATGCCCGGTCGTCGTCTGTCTGAAGGCCTGCACCAGGCAATCGAAGCCAAAGAAGGCCTGCCGATTCAGGCCGAGAGCCAGACCCTGGCCTCGACCACCTTCCAGAACTACTTCCGTCTTTACACCAAACTGTCCGGCATGACCGGTACAGCGGATACCGAAGCGTTCGAGTTCCATCAGATTTACGGTCTGGCAGTGATCGTCATTCCGACCAATCGTGCGTTGGCGCGTAAGGACTTCAACGACCTGGTCTACCTGACCGCGGACGAGAAGTACGCCGCCATCGTCACCGACATCAAGGAAAGCATGGCCCTGGGGCGTCCGGTGCTGGTCGGCACGGCCACCATCGAAACCTCCGAGCACATGTCCAAGCTGCTCAATCAGGAAGGCATCGAGCACAAGGTGCTTAACGCCAAGTTTCACGAGAAGGAAGCGGAAATCATTGCCCAGGCCGGTCGCCCTGGCGCGCTGACCATTGCCACCAACATGGCCGGTCGCGGTACCGACATCCTGCTGGGCGGCAACTGGGAAGTTGAAGTGGCCAGCCTGGAAAACGCCACACCTGAGCAGATCGCGCAGATCAAGGCCGATTGGCAGAAGCGTCATCAGCAGGTGATCGAGTCGGGCGGTCTGCATGTGATCGCCTCCGAGCGTCACGAATCGCGTCGTATCGATAACCAGCTACGTGGTCGTGCCGGCCGTCAGGGTGACCCGGGTTCCAGCCGTTTCTACCTGTCGCTGGAAGACAGCCTGATGCGCATCTTTGCCTCGGATCGGGTGAAGAACTTTATGAAGGCCCTGGGCATGCAGTCCGGTGAAGCCATCGAACACCGCATGGTCAGCAACGCCATCGAAAAAGCCCAGCGCAAGGTTGAAGGGCGTAACTTCGACATGCGTAAGCAGCTGCTGGAATTCGACGACGTGGCCAACGAGCAGCGCAAAGTGATCTATCACATGCGCAACACGCTGCTAGCTGCCGACAACATCGGCGAAACCATTGCCGAGTTCCGTCAGGAAGTGCTGGATCACACCATCAACCAGCATATTGCTCCGCAATCGCTGCCTGAGCAGTGGGATATCGCCGGCCTGGAAGAAACGCTGTACAGCAGCTTCAACCTGCGTCTGCCGATTCAGCAGTGGCTCGATGATGACCACAAGCTGTACGAAGAGACCCTGCGTGCACGGATTCTTGAAGAGCTGGTCAACGCGTACAACGAGAAAGAGAACGAAGCCAGCGCCGAAGCCCTGCGCACTTTCGAGAAGCAGATTCTGCTGCGTGTCCTCGACGACCTGTGGAAAGACCACCTGTCGACCATGGATCACCTGCGTCACGGTATTCACCTGCGCGGCTATGCGCAGAAGAACCCCAAGCAGGAATACAAGCGCGAGTCTTTCACCCTGTTCCAGGAACTGCTGGATTCGATCAAGCGCGACACCATCCGCGTGCTGTCGCATGTGCAGGTGCGCCGTGAAGACCCGGCTGAAGAAGAGGCTCGCCTGCGTCGTGAGGCCGAAGCATTGGCCGAGCGCATGCAGTTCCAGCACGCCGAAGCCTCGGCGCTGATGCCGCAAGCCGCAGAAGAAGAGGGTGATGTAGCGGTTGCCGTGGCGCCGGTGCGCACCGAGCCGAAGATCGGCCGCAACGAGCCGTGCCCCTGTGGTTCCGGCAAGAAGTACAAGCACTGCCACGGCCAGGTTAGTTAAACAGTCCGTGTAGAGCGGGTTGAGCCGACAGTGAAGTTGGCTATGCTTGGCCCAGCTTGATTAACGCCGCGAACGGTCTGACCGCTCGCGGCGTTTTACCATCGCAATCAGTCCTACCACCTCAAGGAGCGTTCTCTATGGCTGTTGGTCTTGGCCCGTTGTCTACCCTGCACCCGGTTCCAGGTTTCGAACTGGGCATCGCTTCGGCGGGCATCAAGCGCCCAGGGCGCAAGGATGTGGTAGTGATGCGATGTGCCGAAGGCTCCAGCGTAGCGGGTGTGTTCACCCTCAATGCGTTCTGCGCCGCGCCGGTGATTCTGGCCAAGAAACGTGTGCTGGGCAGCGTGCGTTACCTGCTGACCAATACCGGTAATGCCAACGCCGGCACCGGCGAGCCTGGCCTGCAGAATGCCACGCGCACTTGTGCTGCTCTGGCTCAGCTGGCTGGTGTGGATGAAGGCGCTGTGCTGCCGTTCTCCACCGGGGTGATTGGTGAGCCGCTGCCGGTCGAGAAGATCGAAGGGGCGTTGCAGGCGGCTCTCGACGACTTGTCCGAGAAGCACTGGGCCGAAGCCGCCACCGGCATCATGACCACTGACACCCTGCCCAAGGGCGCCAGCCGCCAGTTTGTCCACGATGGCGTCACCGTCACCGTGACCGGCATCAGTAAGGGCGCTGGGATGATCAAACCGAACATGGCGACCATGCTCGGTTATATCGCCACCGACGCCAAGGTCGCCCAGGCCGTGCTGCAAGACCTGCTGCGCGATGCGGCGAACAAGTCGTTCAACCGCATCACCATCGACGGCGATACCTCGACCAACGACTGCTGCATGCTGATCGCCACCGGCAAGGCCGCCTTGCCGGAAATCAGCCAGGCCAGCGGCGACCTGTTCGCCAAACTCAAGGAAGCGGTGTTTGGCGTGTGCATGGACGTGGCCCAGGCCATCGTGCGCGACGGTGAAGGCGCGACCAAGTTCGTCACCGTGCAGGTCAATGGCGGTGCAACCCATCAGGAGTGCCTGGACGTCGGTTATGCCGTAGCCCATTCGCCGCTGATCAAGACCGCACTGTTTGCTTCCGACCCGAACTGGGGGCGCATTCTCGCCGCCGTGGGCCGCGCTGGCGTGGCGCAGCTGGATGTCAGCCTGATCGACGTATTCCTCGGTGACGTGTGCATCGCCAGTCGTGGTTGCCGCGCCGCCAGCTACACCGAAGAGCAGGGCGCGGCGGTAATGGCCAAGGAAGAGATCACCATCCGCATCGAGCTGGGCCGCGGTGGTTGTAGTGAGACGATCTGGACCACCGATCTGTCCCACGAGTACGTGAAGATCAACGCCGAGTACCGCACCTGATCCGTCACGTACCGGCTGTTTGACGACCCGCATTCCCGTTGTTCATGCCCCCATGAGCAACGGGAATTTGCTATTGCGCCAGTCGCCTTTTAAGGTCATTCGACCTTCCCGCAGCGAGCGCAGCCCATGTCACTTACTCTGGTTATCGGCGACAAAACCTATTCGTCCTGGTCGCTGCGTGCGGCGCTGGCCCTGGAGCTGAGCGGCGCGCCCTATACCGAACAGTTGATTACCCTGAACCGGCCTGATACTCGCGCGCGGATTCTGCAGCACTCGCCGACCGGCAAGGTGCCGCTGCTGATCAGCGATGATGGCGCCATCTGGGATTCCCTGGCGATTGGTGAATACCTGGCCGAGTGCTTTCCCGCTGCCCAGTTGTGGCCGCAAGCCCGGGCGGCTCGCGCTCTGGCACGCAGTGCCTGCGCCGAGATGCACAGCGGCTTTGTCGCCCTACGCAGCCATCTGCCGATGGATCTCAAGCGCAATCAGGCGTTGGCGACGATACCGGCCGATGTCGTAGCCGATATTCAGCGCATCTGTGCGCTGTGGGCCGAGTGCCGGCAGCGCTTTGGAAAGGAAGGCGGCTTCCTGTTTGGCCGGCCGACTTTGGCCGATGCCTTCTTTGCCCCGGTGGCGGCGCGTCTGCGCGGTTATCAGGTGGCGCTGCCGGCAGAGGCTGCCGCCTATGTCGAGACGATCTATCAGTGGCCGGCGTTTCAGCGCTGGTACCAAGCTGCCCAGGAGGAACATTTGGCGTGAAACGTATTCATGTGGCCGCAGCAGTTATTCGCGGTGTGGATGGGCAGATACTGCTCGCCAAGCGTCCTGATGATAAGCACCAGGGCGGCCTCTGGGAGTTTCCTGGCGGCAAGATCGAGGCCGACGAAACGGTGCAGGCGGCCCTGGCCCGTGAGCTGGAAGAGGAGCTAGGCATCCGCCCAAGCGCTGCACGGCCGCTGATTCAGGTGCGCCACGATTACCCGGACAAGCAGGTGCTGCTGGATGTCTGGGAGGTCTCGGCCTTTACCGGTGAGCCCCATGGCGCTGAAGGTCAACCGCTGGCCTGGGTCAGCCCTCGGCAGTTGGGCGATTATGAGTTTCCCGCCGCCAATCGACCGATTGTCGCGGCCGCACGTTTGCCCGAGCGTTATCTGATTACCCCCGAGGGACTGAGCGGGCCCGAGCTGCTGCGCGGTATCCAGGCTGCCCTGAAGAGTGGCATTCGTCTGCTGCAACTGCGCGCTCCGGCGATGTTCGATGCGCAGTATCGCGACATTGCCGTGGATGCCCTTGGCCTCTGCGCGGGCAAGGCGCAGCTGATGCTCAAGGGACCGTTGGAGTGGCTGGGCGACTTTCCCGCTGCCGGCTGGCACCTGACGGCGCAGCAGTTGCGTGATTTGAGTGCTGGCGGTCGGCCATTTCCGGCGCAGCGCTGGCTGGCGGCTTCCTGCCATGGTGCGCAGGAGTTGGAGCTGGCCACGCAGATGGGCGTGGATTTCATCACCCTGTCACCTGTGCAGCCGACTCAGACTCATCCCGATGCGCAGCCGCTGGGTTGGACGCAGGTTGCCGAGCTGTTGCAGGGCTTCAATCAGCCGGCCTACTTGCTTGGCGGCGTTACCCCGGCTGATGCAGAGCGCGCCTGGCAGGTCGGGGCTCAGGGCGTGGCGGGGATTCGCGCGTTCTGGCCGGAGTAACTGCCGCCTGCGAGTAAAGGGCGTTATAGTCACGCCCTCAAATGGTGCGTTACAGGTGAGCGGTTGACGGTGCAAAGCATCAAGGCGTGGTTGAAGGGCTTCTGGCCTGCGCCCATGGCGGTCAGTCTGAATGAACGGGCGCTGAGCTGTGTCGGCGCGGTGCTGGGACTGCTGTTCAGTGGTTGGCTTTGTCATGAGGTGCTGGGCAGTGCCAGCCCCTGGCTGATTGCACCTATGGGTGCGTCTGCGGTGCTGCTTTTCGCCGTGCCGGCCAGCCCTCTGGCGCAGCCCTGGTCGGTTCTCGCCGGCAACCTGTTTTCCGCGCTGATTGGGGTGACCTGCGCCACCTGGCTCGGTCACGACGCATGGGTGGCCGCGCTGGCGGGCGGCTTGGCGATTGCCGGAATGTTTGCCTTGCGCTGTCTGCATCCACCGGGAGGTGCGGTGGCGCTGACAGCGGTGCTGGCCGGACCAGAAGTGGCCCAGCTGGGTTACCACTTTGCCCTCTACCCGGTGGGGCTGAACTCTGTTGGTCTGCTGCTGATCGCGCTGCTGTTCAATAACGCCTTGCGCCGGCAATACCCGCACCGCCCACTTGAGCATGGCAATGTGCACAAGACCCGTGACCCGATCCCCCGTGATCGTCTGGGCTTCACCCCGGCAGATCTGGACGCGGTGCTCAAGGCGCGTGGCGAGTTGCTCGATATTTCCCGCGAAGACCTGGAAGAGATTCTCCTGCAAACCGAAGCGCGAGCTTATCAGCGGCGCTTTGGTGAGGTGCGCTGTGGCGACATCATGTCCCGCGATGTGCAGACGCTGACGGAGCACGCCAGCCTTGCCGAGGCGCGTGTGAGTCTGCATGAGCATCGGCTGAGCGCCATGCCGGTACTCAATCGGCAGGGTGAGTTGCAGGGCATGCTCAGCCTGCATGACCTGTTGCTGGCCGAAGCCGATACGCAGGCGGTCAGTCAATGTATGCAGCGCCAGGC
Source organism: Pseudomonas sp. 8BK (assembly GCF_902506475.1). Lineage (NCBI taxonomy): Bacteria > Pseudomonadati > Pseudomonadota > Gammaproteobacteria > Pseudomonadales > Pseudomonadaceae > Pseudomonas > Pseudomonas sp. 8BK. Next base: position 539,612 of record NZ_LR733252.1, read on the forward strand.
GCCGACCTGTCGCGCCGACTGGCCGGTGACCTACCTGCTGCAGATGCTCACGGATAGCGATGTGCATCGACTGCCCGTCGTCGATGACCAGCGTCAGTTGCTGGGCATCGTCAGCCAGTCAGATCTGCTGGCGGCGCTGTTTCGCATGTCATTGCAGGGGGCTGCGTCGGGCGCAGGTTAAGCGCGGGGCTGGGGTATCCTGTGTCCTTCCGCTGCCTGGTTGTTGAGAGTGTTCATGTCTGTAGAAGCCCGTTCCCCGTCGAATATGCGCCCCAGTACCCTGCATCTGCCGCGTGGCAACTGGGCGACGGTGTTCGAGTGCCTGTGTGCGCACTTCCCGGCGATTGCTCCGGCGGTGTGGCAGGAGCGGATCGCCCGTGGCCGGGTGCTGGACGCGCAGGGGCAGCCGTTCGACATGGCCTCGGCTTACCGTGAAGGGCTCAAAGTGCATTACTTTCGCGAGGTTCCGGCGGAGACGCCGATTCCTTTCGAAGAAACCGTGCTGCATGTCGATGAACATTTGCTGGTGGCTGACAAACCGCATTTCCTGCCGGTGATGCCGGCCGGCGAATACGTCGAGCAGACCTTGCAGGCGCGCTTGGCCAAGCGTCTGGGCAATGCCGATCTGGTGCCGCTGCACCGGATTGATCGGCACACCGCCGGCCTGGTGCTGTTTTCCACCAATCGGCAGAGTCGTGGTCAGTACCAGGCGCTGTTTCGCCTGCGGCAGATGGACAAGTGCTACGAGGCGCTGGCGGCGGCCCTGCCACAGCTGGACTTTCCGTTGCTGCGGGCCACGCGGCTGGAGGGCGCCGAGCCGTTTTTCCGCATGCAGGAAGTGGCCGGGGAGGCCAATACGGAAACCCGTATCGAGGTCGCCCAGCGTCTGGGCGAACACTGGCTGTACCGGTTGTATCCGGTCACCGGCAAGAAGCATCAGCTGCGCGTGCATTTGGCCGCACTGGGCGCGCCGATTCTCAATGACCCGTTCTACCCCGAGGTCACCGATGCGCCCGATGCAGCGGATGACTACAGCAAACCGCTTAAGTTGCTGGCCCGTGGGCTGAGCTTTATCGACCCGCTAAGCGGCGAGCGGCGTAGCTTCGAAAGCCAGCTCAGTCTGCTCTGAAGGCGAAAACAGCGTTATCCACCCTGCGCGTCTACAGGCTTAGTTTTGTGGCTCTTTGGCTGCCGCCTGCCAGAGCACTTCAGCTATCCCCTGACGTTTGGCGATCAGCCGCGCGGCGACAAACAGCAGGTCTGACAGGCGGTTGACATAGGCCAGGCCGACGCCGCGAATCGGCTCCACGGCGTTCAGGTGCTGGCAGCGGCGCTCGGCGCTGCGGGCCAGGCTGCGGCATACATGCGCCTGGGCGATCAGGCGCGAGCCACCGGGCAGGATGAAATTCTCCAGTGGCCCGACCTCTTCGTTCCAGCGGTCTATAGCGGCTTCCAGTCGCTCGATTTCCGGCGTCTGCAGGGCCTGGTACTCGGGCATCGCCAGTTCACCGCCAAGGTCGAACAGGCGGTGCTGGCAGGGCGCGAGCACGTCGATAATCTCGCCCAGCCCCGGGCACTGGGCGTGCTGTTCGGCAAGGTCTGCCAGCAGCAGGCCGATATGGCTGTTCAGCGTGTCCACTTCGCCCATGGCATCCACCCGTGGGTGGTCCTTGGTCACGCGTCGGCCATCGGCCAGGCCGGTTTCGCCGGCATCGCCGGTGCGGGTGTAGATTTTCGAGAGGCGGTAACCCATGTTCAGAGACCTGTGTCAGGTGTGGCGGTAGTCATGGGCAGGCGCAGGGTGAAGCAGGTGCCCTGGCCGGCTTTGGACTGCACTTCCATCTGCCCTTTGTGGTTATTGGTGATGATGAAATAGGACACCGATAGGCCGAGCCCCGTGCCCTGGCCGACTTCCTTGGTGGTGAAGAACGGCTCGAAAATGCGTTTGCGCACCGATTCGGGCATGCCGACGCCATTGTCTTCCACCTGGATTTCCGCCCAGGGCGGCGCCAGGCGTACGCGCAGGGTGATCTGCCCCGGTGTTGTGTTGTCGTCGCGCTGGTGGATGGCCTGGGCAGCATTCTTCAGCAGGTTGAGCAATACCTGTTCCAGTTCGTTGGCGGTGGCCGGTACGGGGGGGAGATCGGCGGCAAACTCGCGCTGAATGGTCAGGCTCTTGAAGTCGAAACTCTCGGTCAGGTCGAAGTCATTGCTGGCGATTTCGACTGCCTGATCAACCAGCGCCGGCAGCTGGCACGGCGCCAGTTGGCGGTCACTGCGGCGGCTGAAATTGAGCATATGGCTGACGATCTTCGCCGCACGGCTGCCGGCCTGCTGGATGCCGTCGAGCAGGCGCGGGATTTCCCGGGCGTTGAGGTAGCGGTCGATGGCTTCCAGGCAGATGCCGGCCTGTGCGGCCTGTTCACGGTTCTTTTCCAGCTCGGGCGACAGGCGTCGGCGGATGTTCTGCACGTTGTGCAGGATGGCGCCCAGGGGATTGTTGATCTCGTGCGCCATGCCGGCGGCCAGGCCCCCGACCGAGAGCATCTTCTCCGATTGCACCATCATTTCTTCCAGGTTGAGGCGCTGGGTGATGTCGTCGATACGGATCACCACGCCACGACCACTGCTGCCTGTCAGTGGATAGAAGGTCAGGGCAAAGTGGCGCGGTTGCTCGTTGCTGCCCCAGGTGACCCGCTCGATCTTTTCCACCTGATGCTGCTCGACGGTGCGTCTTAGCTGCGGCAGGTAGGGCTTGAGCGGCGGGAAGGCGAGGAAGATCGGCTGGTTCAGCGCTTCGTCCAGGCGGGTGCCGGAGAGGCTGCTGGCTTCCTGATTCCACTGGGTGACGTAGAGCTGTTCATCGAGGGCAATCAGCGCCGACGGCATGGAGTCGATGATGCTGTTGAGGTACTTCTGAAAACCAGTAAGTTTCTTCTCGATCTTGCTGCGCACCTGCACTTCCAGTTCCAGTTTGCGGTTGGAATGGCGGGTTTCCTCGGCCAGGTGCTGAGCCTGGTCGAAGGCTTCCTGAGCGTCGTCACGAGCGCGCTTGAGCTGCTGCTCGCGGGCTTCGATACGTACCAGCATGGTGTTGAAGGCATCGGCCAGGCTGCCGATCTCGTCGCGGTTGCCGCGGCGCGCGCGCAGGGCGTAGTTCTCTTCACGGGTGACCTGGCGCGAGAGTTCTTCCAGACGGCGGATCGGCCGCGTGATCAGGCGGCGTACCTGACGCGAGACGATCAGCCAGAGCACTACACTCAAGGCCAGAATCACCAGGCTGGCGGTCAGTGTGCCGGTGTAGAACACCCCCGGCAGTTCGCTGGAAGCTACCAGCAGCAGATGGCCGGAGTTGCCCGTGGCCTGCGGCAGTTCGACCAGCTGGTTGAGGCGAAACTCGCTGTGGCGCCAGGACTCGACCTCTTCGACACGCTGCGGCAGCTGCAGTCTGGTGCCGCGCTGCAGCTGTGCCAGGTTCAGGCCTTTGGCGTCATAGATCACGGCCGCACGCAGCGGCGCGTAGTCATCCAGGCGGCGGAGCAGGGCTTCGGCGGCAGCAGGGGAGCTCAGCGCTTCCTTGCTTAGTGGTGGGCTGGCAATCAGCCGGCCGAGGGTATGCAGGGCCTGGGGTGCCACACTTTCTTGGGAGATCCAGTAGGCCGCGCTGATAAAGGCCAGGTTGGCCACCAGCAGCACGGTGGCGAGCAAGGCCAGCAGCGCGACCAGCAGTTTGCGGCCGACCGGTAGGTTTTCGAGGCTCTGACGCAGAGGCATGGCGGCTGTCGCGGTGGCGGAAGTGCGGGCAGGTTAACGCGCCGCTCAGTGGCTGGGCAATCCGCGTGCATCAAGGTGGGCCAGCAGTTGTCTGTGCAGCGCCTGTAGATGTGGCAGCACCAGTTGGTGGCGTTGCGCGGCGTGGCAGGCGTAACCCAGCAGGTAGGCAATTTCCGTGCGGCGGCCCTGGCTGACATCCTGATGCATGGAGGAATAGTTGGCCGCGGTGGCCCGGATTACCCGTTGCACTTCGTTATGCAGGTCTTCGGCGGCGGCGCTGTGGCCACTGCTGTGCAGCAACTCGCTCAGTTCGCTGCACAGGCAGGCGACCTGCGCCGGGTGTTCACGCAGCCCGCCATTGCGGCAGTCGTGCAAGACGGTCAGCGGGTTGATCGCGCAGTTCAGCGCCAGCTTGCGCCACAGACGGCTGAGGATATCCAGGCTCCAGTCGTGAACAATGCCGGCCTGGCGCAAGTCGTCCAGCCAGGCGGATGGATGCAGATCCAGTGGGTCGCCGAGCCAGGTATGGCCGTGGCCGGCAAACACCACCTGAAAGTCCGCCTGACGAAACGCGCCTTCGGTGCTGGAAGCAAAGATGCAGCGCGCCTGGGGCGCTACGCGAGCGACTTCGTCCTGGCTGCCCAGGCCATTTTGCAGCAGCAGGATTTCGGCGCCAGGCGCCAGGCGTGGCGCCAGTTGGCTTACGGCTGCTGCGGCGTCATAAGCCTTGCAGGCGAGCAGCAGGCGCTGGATCGGCTGGGGATCATCGGGTGTTTGCGCGCAGATGGGGTACTGCTGTGGCTGGCCCTGCTCAATCAGGGTCAGCCCGCCGGCCTGTTGATAGCTGTGCAGGCGCGACGAATCGCGCAGGATCAGCTGCACCGGCAGGCCGGCTCGCGCCAGACGCGTAGCCCACAGGGTGCCAAGGCTGCCGGCGCCGAGGATATGCCACATGCGAGGCGCGGGTTACTGCGGCAAGGACAGGCGCAGGGCGGTCACCAGTCCGGTCTTGTGTGATTCGGGCAGTATCCGGGTGGCATGGTCGGTAATCTGGTCCGGGGTAATGGGTAGGCCTTTTGCATCCAGACCCACCAGGCTGATACCTGCCTTGAGGCTGATAAAGCCTTCGCTGGTCTTGAACGCCTTGAGGTTGATGCCTTCATGCAGGCGCTTGAAGCTGCTGGGCGAGCATTCATGCAGATCGGCCAGCAAGGTAATCAGGCCGAAGTGACACTCATCCAGGCGTACCAGAACATCCAGTGGCCGCACCAGTTGTTGCAGGCGCCGTGCTACGCCAGTAAGCAGCTCGTTGTAGAAGGTGTCGCCATGCCGCTGGTGCAGCTCATGCATGCCCTGCAGGCCAATCATCAGATAGCACAGCGCGCCACCGCGGGATTCGACCTGGCGCAGGCTATCGAGCATTTTCTGGTGCAAGTAACGGGTGTTACCCAGACCAGTGAGCGGGTCGATCAGGTTGCGCTGTTCCAGGCTGGCGATGTTTTCGGTGAGCAGGCGGTTTTCCTGCAACAGGCGCTGCAGGGTGTTGCACAGACGATCGGCGGCATAGACGCGCGGCACCAGTTGCTCGTTCATTGCGGCCTTGCTGATGAAGTCATCGACACCGCTGTCGAAGGCTTCACCCAATACGTTTTCGCCTTCCTTGCCGGTGAGCAGGATGACGTAGGTGTAGTGGTGGGCCATTTCATCGAACTGGCGCACCTGCACGGTCAGCTCCAGGCCGTTCATCTCCGGCATCAGCCAGTCGGCGAGCAGGACGCTGGCCGGGCGTTGTTCCAGCAGGCTGATGGCTTCGGCGGCGCTGCTGGCAAAACGGAGGTCTTGATAGCCCGCCTGGGTCAGGGCGCGCCCGATCATGGCGCTGGAGAACTTGGCGTCATCGACGACCAAAATGCTCAGGTGGGGGTTCGGCATGGGCAGGCTCGCTAGGGGGAAATCACGTGGGCCCGATACTTCGCCGGGCAGTGTGTGTTGCTACCGCTATATAATGGCCGGGTTTTTTTACCGTCAAGCTAGGCGTGTCCCGTTCGTGATGCAGGGCGCGCCGTCTATCTGGAGTAAGCCCATGCCCTCGTTCGACGTGGTGTCCGAGTTGGACAAACATGAAGTTACCAACGCCATCGACAGCGCTATCAAAGAGCTGGATCGCCGTTATGACCTACGCGGTAAAGGTAGCTTTGAGCTGAAAGAGCTGACTGTCAACCTGACAGCTGATGCGGATTTTCAGTTGGAGCAGATGGTTGAGATTCTCAAGCTCTGTCTGGTCAAGCGCAAGATTGACGTGCAGTGCCTGGAATTCAAGGACGCCTACGCGTCGGGCAAGAGCGTCAAGCAGGAAGTGATCCTGCGTGAAGGGATCGAAAAAGACCTGGCGAAGAAGATCGTCGCGCATATCAAGGACATCAAACTCAAGGTGCAGGCTGCCATTCAGGGGGAGCAGGTGCGTATTACCGGCAAGAAGCGCGATGACCTGCAGGAAGCGATTGCTGCCCTGCGTGCCAAGGACTTCGGCATGCCGTTGCAGTTCAACAATTTTCGCGATTGATGCGTAGGAGTTGAACCTTGCCGCCGTACAGGCGTCGCAACGGTGTTGGTGCAGTAAAACCGCCACGGCTTGCCGTGGCGTTTTATTTTCAAAGGTTTACAAGGATTAACAGATGGATATGAACGTCGAACAACTGGTGAAGATGTCAGAAGCCTGGCTGCCTGTGGTGCTCGAATACAGCGGCAAGCTGACCCTGGCCTTGATCACCATGCTGATCGGTTGGTGGCTGATCAGCAAACTCACCGGCAGCATTGGCCGCTTGCTCAATATGCGTCAGGTCGACCGCGCGCTGAGCAGCTTTATCTGCAGCCTGGTCGGTATCGTGCTGAAAGTGCTGCTGCTGGTCAGCGTGGCTTCGATGATCGGCGTGGAAACCACTTCCTTTATAGCGGTGATCGGTGCTGCCGGTTTGGCTATCGGCCTGGCCTTGCAGGGCAGCCTGGCGAACTTCGCTGGTGGAGTATTGATCATGCTGTTTCGCCCGTTTCGTGCTGGCGACTGGATTGAGGCGCAGGGCGTTTCGGGCAGTGTCGACAGCATCCAGATTTTCCATACCACGCTGAAAACCGCAGACAACAAGGTGGTGATTGTGCCCAATGGCAGCCTGTCGAACGGCCATATCACCAATTATTCGCGTGAATCCACGCGGCGTGTCGATATCAATCTGGGCATCGATTACTCAAGCGACATCAAGCAAGCCCGCGAGGTGTTGCTGGATATCGCCAGGGACCCGCGGGTGCGCCAGGATCCGGCGCCTGTGGTGTTTGTTACCGGCTTGGGTGATAGCGCGATCAACCTGTCACTGCGCATCTGGGTGGCGACGCCGGATTTCTGGCCGGTCACTTTCGCTTTCACCGAGCAGGCCAAGGAGCGTTTGACTGAGGCCGGCATCGGCATCCCATTCCCGCAGCGGGTGGTGCATCTGGTGCAGCAATCCACTGCCTGACGGAGCGCCGAGTTAGCGAGTTGTGGCGTTATAGAGCGTTTTGAAATTGCGGCCCATCGCACGCTGGTAATGGCCGATCAGGCTTTGCCAATCGGCCTGATCCCAGGGCGAATGGCGCCGCAGTTGTAACATGTCGTGCAACGCAGCCTGCTTGCTGGTCAGACGACGGCGGCATTTCTCGAGGTCGAGCAGTGCTACCTCGGGAGTCAGCGTCTGTCCTTCGCCGCTGATGCGCACAAAGATATGTTTGATGTAGAGGCAGCCGTGTTGCCAGCGCGCGGTATGCAAACTCGCCAGGCTTTGCGCTACTTTCTGCAGCAATTGTTGGTGCAGTGCTTCGCCGTACCGCTCGCGGCCATTGCCTGCATACCATTCATCAATAGGTTGAAAGCCGTCCAGTGCTTTGGTCACTAACAAGGCGCGCCAGCCCTGGGCGTTATGTTCCGCCGCGCAGTAGATGATCTCCGGGACGGTTACTCCCGCTTTGCGAGCGCCGAGCAGTGCATCGCGTTCGCGTAACACGGTGGGGCGGCCAAAGGGATGGAGCAGGCTGCGGTGGATATGCCCGGTCTGACGTTTGGCATAGAGCAGCGTATCGTCCTTCCAGATGCGCTGAACGCCGCTGTGGCCGCCGCGGCGGTCATTGGGCTCTTCGACCCATTCTCCCTGGATCTGCCACCAGCTCTCGAGGTTGGCGGGGCTAAATAAACTGCTGACGTTACTGAATGCTACGGTCATGGTCTGCCCTTTTGCGAATAGCAGGATAGAGCAAGACTCTTGCCAGTTTGTTCAGTCAGGCTGCTCTGCGGTGTTAATCGCGTTGGCATCACAAGCCTGAGGCCGTTCGCGGCGCCATTGCAGAATGATCAGTAGCAGCGTCGGAATACCCAGCAAGGCGGTAATCAGGAAAAAATCGGCGTAACCGAATTTCTCCACCATCACTCCTGAGTAACCACCAATCAGCCGTGGCAGTAGCAGCATGATCGAGCTGAGTAGGGCGTACTGGGTGGCGGAGAACTTCAGGTTGGTCAGGCTCGACAAGTAGGCGACAAATGCCGCTGTGGCCAGACCGGCGCTGAAGTTGTCGGCGGAAATGGTCACGATCAGCATCTGCAGGTCTGCGCCCATGCCGGTAAGCATAAGGAACAGCAGGTTGGTCGCCGCCGAGGCGGCGCCACCGATAAACAGGATCGGCAGAATACCGAAACGCACAATCAGCAGGCCGCCAAAACCTGCACCAATAAGGGTCATCACCAGGCCGAACAGCTTGCTGACGCTGGCGATCTGATCCTTGGTAAAACCCTGGTCGATGTAGAACACGTTGGCCATCACGCCCATCACGGTGTCCGACATGCGGTAGGTGGCGATCAGCCCGAGCAGCAGAAAGGCCTGCCAGCGGTAGCGCACGATAAAGTCGTTGACCGGAGTCAGCACCGGTGCCAGGCCGCGGCGGCCCATGGTGGACAGGCACAGGCTGGTGAGGATGGTGTAGAGCAGGGCGCGCAGGAAGGCGCGGTCTTCCAGTAGCAGGTCGAGCATGCTCGCCTCGCCGTTGATCACGCTGGCAAAGTCGGTGTGATAGAACTGGGTAAACATCGCCGGTACCGATACCAGCAACACAATCAGTACCAGTACCGAGGCGATCTGGTGGCTGAAGCCATAACGCGCAGCGGCCAGTTGCGTTCGCAGTGGCACATCCGGCTCGCGCATCCACAGGCTGGTGAGCAGGCCGGGCAACATCAGCAGGGCAAACAGCAGGTAGGTACCGGCCCATGCGCCGTGCTGATAGAGCAGGGCGGTGGAACCAAAGCCTTCGGCGAAATACAGCGCGCCGGCGGTAGCCAGCAGGGCGGCGACCCGGTAGCCGGCCATATAGCTGGCAGCCAGCGCGGCCTGGCGGGTGTCGTCGACGATTTCCAGGCGGTAGGCATCGACGGCGATGTCCTGGGTGGCCGAGGCAAATGCCACCAGTACCGCCAGGGAAATCAGCCAGGTCAGGTGGGTTTGTGGGTCGCACAGGGCCATGCCGGCGAGGCCGATGGCGATCAGAATCTGTGATAGCACCAGCCAGGAGCGGCGGCGGCCCAGCTTGCCCAGCAGCGGCAGGCGCCACTGGTCAAGCAGCGGCGACCAGACCCATTTAAAGGCGTAGGCCAGGCCGATCAGGCTGGCAAAACCAATGGTGTCGCGAGCCACTCCGGCTTCGCGCAACCAGACCGAAAGGGTGGAGAACACCAGCATATAGGGCAGGCCAGCGGCGAACCCTAGAAGCAACAGCACCAGTGTCGAGGGGCTGGAGTAAGCAGCAATGGCATCACGCCAGCTTTTACGGGGCATTGAGCGAGTTTCAGCCTGATTTTGACCTAATAAAGGGCGCACTCTAACCGCTGTGCTCCATTGGGCGCCAGCCATAGCGCGGCATATCCACCCGATCGTTATGGATTTGCACGCCTTCCTCACGTAGACGGCTGCGCTGTTCCGCGCCGGACAGGCTTCCAGCAGGCAAACTGAGGCGGCCACCGGCAGCAATTACCCGGTGCCAGGGCAGGGTGCTGCCGTCTGGCAGCTGGCTGAGGGTGCGCCCGACCCAGCGCGCGGCTCGACCCAGACCTGCGTATGCAGCCAGTTGGCCGTAACTCACCACGCAGCCGGCCGGAATCTGTGCCAGCACCGCATAAAGTGCCGTACGGCGCTCAACCTGGCTTGCTGTTGGTTGGCCTGGCGCGGCATGCTTCGGCACCTGTTTTGGCTCGTTATCCGGCTTTCCCATCATGCTGCTACGTACTCTGTTGTGCTCTCTGGTTCTTGCTCTGGCCACGCCTGCGTGGGCGGACACGGTGTGGTTGAACAATGGTGACCGTCTGAGCGGTGAGATAGTTCTGCTCGATGGCGGCAAACTGGCCTTGAAAACCAAGTACGCCGGCCAGGTGCTGATTGCCTGGAAGGATATCGACACCCTGCGCTCGGAGAAACCCTTGCTGATGCGCCGCCAGGGCCTCGACAGCGAGCACAGTAACCAGCTGGAAGCCGCCGGCAAGGGCATGGTGCGGGTGGTCAGTGACAACACACAGACCGTGCCGCTATCCAGCATCAAGCGTCTGATCCCACCGCGCCCGGTACTACAGGACCGCTTCTGGGAGGGCAATCTGGACGCCAAGCTGGATATGAAGCGTGACGATAACGACACCGATGAGTGGAAGGTCAAAGGCAATACGCGTGTGGAGCACGGGCGCTGGCGTCACGTGTTGGCCGGCGAACTGGAGCGCAAGGTCAAGAATGACGCGAAGACCGCCGACAACTGGCAGCTGGAATACGACCTCGATCGCTTTATCACGGATCACTGGTTCTGGCGGGTGGGGGCCGAGCAGGATGAGGATGAGTTTACCTTTTTTACTCGCCAGCGCTCGCTGGGAACCGGGCCGGGTTATCGCTTCTGGGATAACGAACTGGGCCGACTGGATGTGATCGGTCAGTTCAATCGCCTGCAAATAGAGTCCGGTGAAGCTGAGCGCGCATTCAATACCTACTCGCTTGCCTTGGATTACAAGCGTCTGCTATGGGGCACCCGTCTGGAGCTTTACAGCACGGCCGAGCTGCAATTACCGGCGATAGAAGAAATTGACTACGTGCTCGACAGTGAAATAGGCCTGCGCTATCGCCTGACAGATTGGGCGCGCCTGTCGCTGCTGTATGAGCTGGATCAGGCGCGTGGGCTCGGGCAAACCAGCAGTGAGCGCCGCTATCTGTTGGGTGTAGGGGTCGGCTGGTAGGGCACGCCATGGTGAACTCGCGGTAATTCTGTCGGTCAGTGCTTGCTCTGGCGTCGTGCGTACGGATAATGCGCGACCTTCCGCGCACCCGAAGTAGATAAACCATCCCTATGTTTTCCAGAAACCTGCTGTGCCTGGCCCTTTCTGTGGCTGCTACCTCCGCGTTGGCGGATACCGTCTGGCTGAAGAACGGCGACCGCCTGACCGGCAAGATCAAGTTCTACGACGGTGGCAAGCTGTTGCTGGCGACCGATTACGGCGGTGCGATTGCCCTCGACTGGAGCAAGATTGCAACCCTGGAAAGCGATCAGGAGCTGCTGATCAAGGAAAATGCCATCGCTGGTGAACGCGCCAAGTCCCTGCACTCGGCCGAATCGGGCAAGGTGACCCTTGCCAACGGTGGTGTGCCCAAGACCATCGAGTTGGCCAGCATCAAGCAGATCCTCAAACCCAAGCCCTTGGTTGAGGACTTTATCTGGAAGGGCAATATCGACGCCTCGCTGGATTACAAACGTGCCGAGCGTGACACCGACGACTACGACGTCAGCCTCAAGACTCAGGCGCGCCATGGCCTATGGCGGCATAACGCGCAAGCGGACTACAACCGCGAATTTCAGGATGACCTGATCACCACGGATAACTGGGGCGTGGAGTACGCGCTTGACCGCTTTCTGACCGAGCATTGGTTCTGGCAAGGCCGCCTGGAGTACAAGCGCGACATGGTCGAAGAGCTTGAGCGCCAGCGCACTGTAGGTACCGGTCCCGGTTATCAGTTCTGGGACAACGAGTTGGGCGCCTTCTCCGTGGCCGGCCTGCTTAACCGTACCGACTACGAATATGCCAATGGTGAGAGCGACAACTTCTATGCCGTCAGCATGAAGTGGGATTACAACCGTTACCTGGTCGGCAAGAGTGTTGAGCTGTTCAGTGATGGCGAAGTGGGCAAACCGCTGGCCAACGCTGCTGACTACACCCTGGATGCCGCCGTGGGCCTGCGCTACAAGCTGACCGACTGGGCCTCGTTGAATATGAAGGCCGAGAAGGATCTGGTCAGCGGTGCAGAAGGCGAGCTGGATGAAACCCGTTACAGCCTGGGTTTTGGCGTCGGCTGGTAAGTGTTGGGCCGTCGATCTGCTGCGCGTCGGCCCCGCGGCGTTAATAACAGGCTCGGTAAGCCGCTTGCGGCTAACGCGCTTTGGCGCGGCCCGAAGGGCGAGTGAAACGAGTAATGCTCATGTACAAAAGTACACTCGTGTGCGAGCCCAGTCCGCTTCCTCGCCGTTTTGTCCAGCCGGAGGCTGTTACTGGCGTAGCGCCTTGCTGCTCTCTAGCTCGCTAGATCTTGAAAAGTTAAGAGCAAAAAAGCCCCGCGTTTGCGGGGCTTTTTTGTGGAGTGCTCGATCTAGCGGATTACAACCGCAGGCCGCCATCCAGCTCCAGAACGCGACCGGTGTAATAGTCGTTTTCCAGGATGTAAGCCACCGAGTGAGCGATCTCGGCCGGTTTGCCCATGCGGCGAAGCGGGATAACCGAAGTCATGCGCTCCAGCGCTTCCGGTTTCATGCTGGCGACCATTTCGGTTTCGATAAAGCCCGGCGCTACGCCGGCAACGCGGATGCCGTAACGCGCCAGCTCCTTGGCCCAGACCACGGTGTCAGCGGCTACACCGGCCTTGGCGGCGGAGTAGTTGGCCTGACCGATGTTGCCGGCGCGGGAGATCGAGGAGATGTTGATGATCGCGCCTTCGTTCTTCAGCTCGATCATCTTCGCCGCCACTTCACGGGTGCAGAGGAACACGCCGGTCAGGTTGACGTCGATCACCGATTGCCACTGCGCCAGGCTTAGCTTGGTGATTTCGCCGTCCTTGACCTTGATGGTCAGGCCATCACGCAGGATACCGGCGTTGTTCACCAGGCCGTTGATCGCGCCAAAGTCTTCGGCCACCTGGGCCACGGTCTGGGTCACTTGTTCTTCATTGGCGACGTTGCACAGGTAGGCGCGCGCTTCCACACCCAGCGCCTTGCAGGCGGCCACGGCTTCGTCGAGTTTTTCCTGGTTCAGGTCGACCAGTGCCAGCTTGGCGCCTTTTTCCGCCAGGTATTCGGCCATGGCGCGGCCCAGGCCCTGACAGCCGCCAGTGATGATGATGACTTTGTCTTTAAGTTGCATCGCGTGTCCCCTCAAATGGTGTCGTGTGGCCTTGCCGGCGGTTAATCTAGGCGCCTGCCGTTCTGTGACGGATTCTATGCAAGGAGTCATAAGGTGAGCGTGAAAGCCGGCAAGCATGCCCGAGAATTGCTGCTCAAGGAATACCGGGGTGTGCTCAGCACCCATTCCAAGGCCATGCCGGGTTTCCCTTTCGGATCAGTGGTGCCCTATTGCCTGGATGTTGACGGTTATCCGCTGATTCTGATCAGCCGCATCGCTCAGCACACCCATAACCTCAAACAAGACGGTAAATGTTCGCTGCTGGTGGGCGAGCGCGGGGCGGAGGATGTGCAGGCGGTCGGACGTCTTACTTTGCTCGCGCAAGCACGACAATTGGATGACGAGGAACAGATTGCAGCGGCGGCGCAGCGCTATTACCGCTATTTCCCCGATTCGCGCGGCTATCACCAGGCGCATGATTTCGACTTCTGGCGGCTGGAACCGGTGCGCTGGCGCTATATCGGTGGTTTTGGCGCGATTCACTGGCTGGAACAGGTGGCGCTGGCCAATCCCTTTGCCGGCGATGCTGAAATCAGCATGCTCGAACATATGAACAGCGATCATACCGCAGCCATCGCCCACTATGTCGAGTTGGCCGGGTTGCCCAGCCATACGCCGGCCGAACTGGTCGGTATCGACAGCGAAGGTTTCCACCTGCGTATTGGCCAGAGCCTGTATTGGCTGGCCTTTCCAACATCCTGTAACAGTCCGCTGGAGGTGCGCCAGGCCTTGGTAGCACTGGCCCGCGCCGAGATCTGGCCGGCCGATGGTCAGGCTTCAGCTTGAATTCAGCTCGACACCCCATACTTCACACTTACTGGAAGCTGATCTTCCGTTAAGGAACCTTTGATGCGTGCTTTTCTGTTTCTGTTTTTACTGTTTCCGATCATCGAGCTGGCCCTGCTGATTCAGGTGGGTAGCTCCATCGGCGTGTTGCCGACACTGCTGCTGGTCATCGGCACTGCCATTCTCGGCAGTGTTTTGCTGCGTGTAGCCGGCGTTGCCACCGCCTGGCGCGCAAGGGAAAAGCTGGCGCGCGGTGAGTTGCCTGAGCAGGAAATGCTCGAAGGCCTGCTGATCGCCGTTGGTGGTGGTTTACTGCTGCTGCCGGGTTTTATCAGCGACATCTTCGGTGTGTTCTGCCTGATCCCCTTCACCCGCCGTCTGCTGGTCAACAAGGTGCGCCTGCGTGCCGCGGAGCAGGCCATGCGTCAACGTGCCTTTTTCGACGATCAGGCCGCACGCTCCGGGCACGCTCGGTCGGGTGCAGGCCAACCCAATGTGCTGGAAGGCGAATACGAACGCCGCGACTGATTTGCGGCTCGTAAAAAGGCGTCCACATATTAAAAATTTCACCCTCTGCCCTTGAAATCCCCTTGTGCGCCCTTATGTAGCGGTCACCGCAAGGTTTTCTGTCGTATCGGCAGATCAGACTTCAGCGCTGCGCCTGGCGTAGCGCTACCGGCCTCGCCGGACTTTGCTAACCCGCCGGTGCATACACCGGCCGCTGTAAACCACCTATTGGGAGAGATCGACAATGAAGCTTCGTCCTCTGCATGACCGCGTCGTAATCCGTCGCAGCGAAGAAGAAAAGAAAACCGCAGGCGGCATCGTGCTGCCAGGTTCCGCTGCCGAGAAAGCCAACAGCGGTGAAATCCTCGCTGTCGGCACTGGCCGCGTGCTGGACAACGGTGAAGTGCGTGCCCTGGCCGTTAAAGTCGGCGACAAAGTGGTGTTTGGCCCTTACTCCGGCAGCAACACCATCAAGGTTGACGGCGAAGACCTGCTGGTAATGAGCGAGAGCGAAATCCTCGCTGTCGTTGAAGGTTGATTTCAGCGCACCGTCGCTACGAATTCCGCTCTATTTGAACGAATCAAGGAATAACCATCATGGCTGCTAAAGAAGTTAAATTCGGCGATTCCGCCCGCAAGAAAATGCTGACTGGTGTCAACGTTCTGGCTGACGCGGTAAAAGCTACCCTCGGCCCGAAAGGCCGTAACGTGATCATCGAGAAGAGCTACGGCGCTCCGACCATCACTAAAGACGGCGTTTCCGTTGCCAAAGAAATCGAGCTGAAAGATCGCTTCGAGAACATGGGCGCGCAGCTGGTTAAAGACGTGGCTTCCCGTGCTAACGATGACGCTGGCGACGGCACCACCACCGCCACCGTTCTGGCTCAAGCCATCGTCAACGAAGGCCTGAAAGCCGTCGCTGCCGGCATGAATCCGATGGATCTGAAGCGCGGCATCGACAAGGCAACCCTCGCCATCGTTGCTGAGCTGAAGAAACTGTCCAAGCCATGCGCGGACACCAAGGCCATCGCTCAGGTAGGTTCGATCTCCGCTAACTCCGACAGCTCCATCGGCGAAATCATTGCCGAAGCCATGGAAAAAGTCGGTAAAGAAGGCGTGATCACCGTTGAAGAAGGCTCGGGCCTGGAAAACGAACTGTCGGTTGTTGAAGGCATGCAGTTCGACCGTGGCTACCTGTCCCCGTACTTCATCAACAAGCCGGACACCATGGTTGCCGAGCTCGACGGCCCGCTGATCCTGCTGGTTGACAAGAAGATCTCCAACATCCGCGAACTGCTGCCAGTTCTGGAAGCTGTAGCCAAGTCCGGTCGTCCGCTGTTGATCGTGGCCGAAGACGTTGAAGGTGAAGCCCTGGCGACTCTGGTTGTGAACAACATGCGTGGCATCGTTAAAGTCGCTGCTGTTAAAGCACCGGGCTTCGGCGACCGTCGCAAGGCCATGCTGCAGGACATCGCTGTTCTGACTGGCGGTACCGTAATCTCCGAAGAGATCGGTCTGAGCCTGGAAAGCGCTACCCTGGAGCACCTGGGTAACGCCAAGCGCGTGATCCTGAGCAAAGAAAACACCACCATCATCGATGGTGCAGGTCAGCAGACTGATATCGAGTCGCGCGTTGCGCAGATCCGTAAGCAGGTTGAAGACACCACGTCCGACTACGACAAAGAGAAGCTGCAAGAGCGTCTGGCCAAACTGGCTGGCGGTGTTGCGGTGATCAAGGTCGGTGCCGGCACCGAAGTTGAAATGAAAGAGAAGAAAGCCCGCGTTGACGACGCCCTGCACGCGACCCGCGCAGCCGTTGAAGAAGGTGTGGTACCTGGCGGTGGCGTGGCTCTGGTTCGCGCTTTGCAGGCAATCAGCGAGCTGAAAGGCGACAACGCCGATCAGGACGTGGGTATCGCTCTGCTGCGTCGTGCTGTTGAAGCACCGCTGCGTCAGATCGTTTCCAACGCTGGCGGCGAGCCAAGCGTTGTGGTCGACAAGGTCAAGCAGGGTTCGGGCAACTACGGCTTCAACGCCGCTACCGACACCTACGGCGACATGATCGAGATGGGTATTCTTGATCCGGCCAAGGTCACCCGCTCGGCGCTGCAAGCTGCAGCTTCGATCGGCAGCCTGATGATCACCACCGAAGCGATGATCGCCGAAGTGGCTGAAGACAAGCCGGCCGCTGGCGGTATGCCAGACATGGGCGGCATGGGTGGCATGGGCGGCATGATGTAAGCCTGCCCGGCTCCCACAGGCCATCGCCAGATGACCTGTACGCTGTAAAGAAAACCCCGTGCCTGTCACGGGGTTTTCATTTCTCTCGGCTATAACAGTCCCTCGCGGCAAAGCGGTACGCCAATTGCTTTGTGTGATGCGTGCTCCCGGACTGGAGCCTGTCAATTTGCGCCGTGCTGCTGTTCAGCATTGCCGCTTCGTGTGTTGACCTCACCTGGATGTGCTCTACCACGCCGCTTTTGTCGTGTGGCTGGAGGTTGTGCCAGTTACGGTTTTGCCTGTGGCTGTTTTAAAACCGCAGGTTCTATCTCGCACCACATTGATGCAATTGGGCAATTAAGTGACTTTTGGGTTGTTACCTTCGGGTGCGCTGATACGGACCCAATCCTTGGTTTGTTCGCGTATTGAACCATTGGTGCAAACGTAGCTCGAAGCCTGGCCAGCTAAATGGCTTGCTTGTGGATCAGGATGATCTGGATGGAGTTGCCGGTAGAGTCCGGCAGTAACGACCGCTGGTCGCAAAGCGCGACACTGCGGTTATCAGTGATCTAGGGTCTACAAACAGCGTTTGGCAGCGCTATCAAGAGGTTGCAGTGATGAAGCTAGAAATCGCACGAGGTTTGTTCCTGGTGACCGCGCTCAGCGTGGCCTCGCTCGCGGCGGCGGCCTGGCAGGAAGCCAGCCCCCAGGTCATCACCCTCAATGAGCGCGGCTACTGCCCGTTGCCACCCCAGGCACGAACGGCCGAGGCGCTCAAGCCGGATCACGACCTGCTGCTGTTTATGTTCAGCCTGTCCCAAGGTGCTCGGTCACAAGGTTGAGCCTGTTCGGTGGGTGATCGACAGATAGAAAAAAGCCCTGCACTGCAGGGCTTTTTTGTTAGTGGGCCTTGGCCGTTGTCGCTGGTGCATCGGGCTGCGCCAGCAGGCTGTACACGCAGGGCAGCACGAACAGGGTAAACAGCGTGCCAATCGACATACCGGTGGCGATTACCAGGCCGATGTCGAAGCGGCTAACCGCACCGGCGCCGGTGGCCAGGATCAGCGGCACCATGCCGAAGACCATCGCCGCGGTGGTCATCAGCACCGGACGCAGGCGAATTGCCGCCGCCTCTTCGACCGCTTCTCGACGCGACAGGCCTTTCTCACGGCGTAGCTGGTTGGCGAACTCGACGATCAGAATGCCGTGTTTGGTGATCAGACCGATCAGCGTCACCAGGCCCACCTGGGTGTAGATGTTCATGCTCGACAGACCGAGGAACAGCGGAATCAACGCACCACAGATCGACAGCGGCACCGTGACCATGATCACCAGCGGGTCGCGGAAGCTCTCGAATTGTGCCGCCAGCACCAGGAAGATCAGCGCCAGGGCCAGACCGAAGGTTATGTACAGCGCGTTGCCTTCCTGCACCAGCTGGCGCGACGCACCGGCGAAGTCGTAGGCGTAACCGGCCGGGGCTTCCTCGCGCATGATCTGCGTCACCGTCTCGACGGCTTCACCCATGCTGACGATTGGTACGCCCTGGATGATCGCCGAGTTGAGCTGTTGGAACTGGTTGAGCTGGGTCGGCCGCGCGCGGTCGCTGACCTTGACCAGCGTCGACAGGGCCAGCATCGCGCCGCTTTCGCTCTTCACGTAGTAGCTGCCGAGCCACTCCGGGTTATCGCGGTAGGCGCGTTCGACCTGGGCAATCACCTTGTAGCTGCGCCCGTCGATGGTGAAGCGGTTGATCTCGCCTTCACCAAGCAGGCTGGCCAGGGTCAGGCCGAGGTCTTCCATCGACACACCCATCTGTGCGGCTTTCTCGCGGTCGATTTCCACCACCACTTCCGGCTTGTCGAAGGCCAGGTCGACGTCGAGGAAGGCGAACTTGCCGGATTCAACCGCGCGTTGCTTGACCCGCTCAGTCACTTGCAGCAGCGACTGGTAATCGTTCGGCGTGTTGATCACGAACTGGAACGGCAAACCCTCACCGGTACCCGGCAGGGACGGCAGGTTGAAGCCGAAGATCTGCAGGCCGGCGATCTGCGACAGGCGCCCTTGCACCTCCGGCAGAATCTCCATCTGGGTGCGTTCGCGCTCGTTCCACGGCGTCATCAGAAAGCCGCCAATACCCGATTGCACACCGTTGAAGCCGTTGATCTGGAACGAGGAGTAGTACTCGGGGAACTCCTTGAAGATGGTCACGAACTCATCGGTGTACTTGTTCAGGTACTCCAGGTTGGTCGGTTGCGGCGCGCTGGCCATCATAAAGATGATGCCCTGATCTTCTTCCGGGGCCAGTTCACTTTTGGTGAACTTGAGCAGCACCGGGATCAGGCACATGACGATCACCGCAAACACCAGGACCACCGGGCGGGTATCCAGGGTGCCGTGCAGGGCGCGCTGATAACGTTGCTTGAGATTGTCGAAGATCTGGTCGAGCTTGTGCGCCAGGCCCGATGGGTTCTCTTCATGACGCAGCAGCTTGGCGCACATCATCGGTGACAGGGTCAGGGCGACGATACCGGAGATGATCACCGCGCCGGCCAGGGTCAGGGCAAATTCCTTGAACAGTGCGCCCGTAAGGCCCTCGAGGAAGCCGATAGGCGCGTACACCGCCGCCAGGGTGATGGTCATCGAAACCACCGGCACGGCGATCTCCCGCGCACCCTCGATGGCCGCATCGAACGGTGTTTTGCCTTCCTCGATATGCCGGTGGATGTTTTCCACGACGACGATGGCATCGTCCACCACCAGGCCGATGGCCAGCACCATGGCCAGCAGAGTCAGCAGGTTGATCGAGTAGCCCATCAGCTGCATAAAGAACATCACGCCGATCATCGACAGCGGGATGGTGATCACCGGGATCAGCACCGAGCGGAACGCGCCGAGGAACAGGAACACTACGACGATGACGATCAGCACCGCTTCGCCGAGGGTCTTCACCACTTCGTCGATGGACGCCTGGATAAACAGCGTGGCGTCGTAGGCGATGGAAACTTTCAGGTTGGGTGGCAGCTGTGCTTCCAGGTCTGGCATGACCTTGCGCACTTCCTTGATCACGTCCAGCGGGTTGGCCCCCGGCGTGCCCTTGATGGCGATGTACACCGAGGGGGTGCCATCGAAGGAGCTGATCGAGTCGTAGCTTTCCGCGCCCATTTCCACCCGCGCCACATCGCGGATCAGCACGCGGCTGTCGCCCACGGTCTTCAGCGGGATGGCAGCAAAGGCCTCGGCCGACTTCAGGTCGGTTTCGGCGTTGATGCTGGTGACCACGTACTCGCCTTTTACTTCACCCGCAGCAGCGAGGAAGTTGTACTTGCGCACGGCGTCGTTGACGTCGCCGGCGGTCACGCCGTAGGCGCCCATCTTCACCGGGTCGAGCCACAGGCGCATGGCGAACACCTGATTGCCGAGAATCTCGGCCTCGGCCATGCCGGGCAGAGTGGCCAGCTTGGGCTGGATCACCCGCGACAGGTAGTCGGTGATCTGCGGGTTGCTCAGTTCCTGGCTGTAGAAGCTGATGTACATCAGCGCCGTGGAGTCGGCGGCTTCCTTGCTCAGTACCGGGTCTTCGGCGTCCTGCGGCAGCTGGTTCTTCACCTCGTTGGCCTTGGCCAGCAGTTCGGTGAACAAACGGTCGCTATTGGCGCCGATACGCGCATAGATCGAGATGATCGACACGTTCTGCCGGCTGACCGAGGTCATGTAGTCGATACCGTCGGCGCTGGCCAGGCTCTGTTGCAGCGGCTGGGTGATATAGCCCTGAATGGTCTCGGCGTTGGCCCCGGGGTAAGCCGTGGTCACCGTGATCAGGGCGTTTTCCATCTGCGGGTACTGGCGGATGGTCAGTTTGCTGAATGCCTGGAAGCCAAGCAGGATGATCAACAGACTGACCACGGTCGCCAATACCGGGCGACGGATAAAGGGATCAGTAAAAGCCATAAATAAGTTCCTTTACGCCTGCGCGATTACTCGTCGCTCGGCTTGGCCTGCGCGTTGGCGATGCTGACGTGGGCACCGTTATCCAGCTTCAGCTGGCCGGCGGATACCACCTGTTCACCGGCCTGCAGGCCTTTGAGAATCACCACCTGACCGTCGCGGCGTTCGCCGGTTTCGACGAAACGGCGCTCGACCACCAGTTCAGCCTGGCCTTTGTCATCTTTGACCACCTGGCCGTCCTCGCCCTTCTTCTCGCCGATCACGTACACCGAGTTGCCGTAGAGGGTGTAGGTGATGGCAGTTTCCGGTACCACGATCAGGTTCTGCTCGCCGGGCAACAGCACTTCCAGGTTGGCGAACATGCCGGGCAGCAGTTTGCTCTCCGGGTTGGCCAGCATGGCGCGCACCTGCACGTTGCGGGTGGTGTCCTCGACCTTGGGGTTGATCGCAGCGATTTCGCCTTCGAACACCTCGTTTGGGTAAGCCGCCACGCTGAAGCGCACGCGCTCGCCAATGGCCAGTTTGGGCACCGCCTGTTCGGGCAGGAAGAAGTCGACGTAGAGTTTGCTCAGGTCCTGCAGAGTGGCAATGGTGGTGCCGGAGGCCAGGTAGTCACCGACATCCACCTGACGGATGCCGATAGTGCCGGCAAAGGGCGCAAGGATGCGCTTCTTCGCCAGTTGTGCCTGCAGCTGGGCGACGCTGGCATTGGCCTTCTGCAGGCTGGCGGAGAGGCGGTCGAACTCGCTTTTCGAGATGCTCTGGCGGGTGACCAGGCTACGACCGCGCTCGTACTCCACGCGGGCCAGGCCCAGTTCGGCCTGCGCAGTGCCCAGGCTGGCCTGCTCGACATCGCTGTCCATCTGGATCAGTGGCTGCTGCAGGGTGACCTGTTCGCCGGAGCGGAACAGCACCTGCTGCACGGTGCCGCCGACCTCCACGGTCAGGTCTACACCCTGGAAGGCCTTGAGTGTGCCGATGGCTGGCAGGCGACCCTGCCACGGCTGTTCTTCTGCTGTCGCGGCATCAATGCTGATGGCCGGCTGCGGTGCCGAGAACATCTGCACTTGTTGGTAGATGGAAAAGCCTTTGTAGGCGGCGAGGGCGAGTACCACGACGAGTACTGCGCCGAGCATGATCAGCATGCGGCGAAGCAACATATTCCGGTTCCTTGGCAAAGCGGATGAGGGCCTGGGAATAGGCAAGAGGGGCACATTAGACCCCTCGCCGTGGCCTGTCAAAGATTCGCATTTGCAAAAGATTGCGGTGCAAAAGTTGCCAGGTTGATCAAGTGTTTTTAAAGCAAAATGCCAGCATGTGCTGGCATTTTGTGTGTTGCGTTGCGCCGATCAAGCGCTCAGACGCTGGGTCACTTCGTTGAGTTGTCCGGAGAGGATTTGCAGGTTTTGCCCGGCGCTCTCGGTGCGCTCCACGTTCTCCTGATTGGCGGTGGCGATGGCGGTGATTTCGGTGAGGTTGCGCGAGATGTCTTCGGCCACCGAGGTCTGCTCTTCGGCGGCGGTGGCGATCTGCCGGTTCATATCGCGAATCGCCTCCACTGCGCTGGTGATCAGTTGCAGGGTGGCTCCGGCCTCGGTGACCTGGGTTACCCCGGCCTCGCTGCGGGTCTGGCCACTTTCGATGGCGCGCACCGCATTGACCGCGCCGGTTTGCACAGTGTCGATAATCTGGTGGATTTCCGCCGTGGATTCGGCGGTGCGCTGCGCCAGGGTGCGCACTTCATCGGCCACCACGGCAAAACCGCGGCCCTGTTCGCCGGCACGCGCCGCTTCGATGGCCGCGTTAAGCGCGAGCAGGTTGGTCTGTTCGGCGATGCCGCGAATCACTTCCAGCACCTTGCCGATGCGCCCGCTGTCGGCTTCCAGGCGGCGAATCACCTCAGAGGTGTTACTGATCTCTCCGCGAATATCGGTGATGGTTTTGATGGTCGCCTGCATCACCGTCTCGCCCTGGCGCGCAGCGCTGTCGGCCGCATCGGCCGCGCCGGCGGCTTCGGCTGCGTGGCGCGCGACTTCTTGGGCGGTGGCGGACATTTCATGCATGGCCGTAGCGACCTGATCGGTGCGCGAGAACTGCTCGCGAGTGCCTTGGGCCATCAGTGTGGCGATGGAGTTGAGCTCGCCGCTGGCGGTATCCAGATCCGCCGTGCTGCGTTTCAGGCGGGTAAAGGTGTCGGCGAGGAAGTCGCGCAGGATATTTGCGGCCACGGCGAGTTTCCCCAGCTCGTCCTGACGCGTGGCGTCTACGTGCTGGCCGAAGTTGCCTCGGCTAAGTTGCGCGATATGTTCGATCAGCTCGCGAATCGGGTTGATCAGGTTGCGGTTGATCAACCAGAGGCTGAACAGGGCAATGACCACGGTGGCGCCGAGCATCAGCAGGGTACCGAGGGTGATGGTGCGGTCGGCCGAGGCATTGATCAGGCTGGCCTGATCCAGGCTCTGTTGGTGCAGTTCGCTGGCCAGGGCCTCCATCTGCTGGGTGGTGTTGCGGTCAATGCCGGAGACCGCCTTGTCGCCGACCGCCGCGTCACCGCCGGCAGCGACAAAGGCATCGCGACCCTTGCGGTAGTTGGCGCCAAGCGCCTGGTGTTCGCTGCGCAACGTATCGACCTTGGTTTTTAGCGCACGGTCGTCGCCGGTCAGCTCGCTCAATTTGCCCAGTAGGTCCTGCACCTTGCGTTCCTGCGCTTCGAACTGGCTCCAGTATTTGTCCAGCTGAGCTTTGTCGCTGCCCCGCAGCAGCACGTTCTTCCACTCCTGTACCTGGGTCTTGAAGTTCAGGTTGGTCGAGTCGATCAGCGTCGAGGCCTCCAACGGACCCTCAAGCAGGCCACGGTAGGCCTGCATGCCGCTGGAGAGGAAACTGAAACAGGCCAGTGCCGTGACCAGAATCAGCGCTAGGCTGCCGCCGAGCAGAGCGAGAATTTGCGCGCGCAAAGATTTTTGCAGAAACATGGGTGATACCCCTGAGTGTGGAAGGCGGGATGCCAGTGACGCTGAGCGCGCCCTAACTGCGAAGATCCCTATCGACTGGTATCAGCTGGGCCGGATTGCCGAGAAGCAGCGGCTCGCTAGGAGTATAGATCGGCTCTGCGGCAGCGTTCTTTAACGTGCCGCAGGCGTGTTATAGATTCAGCGGTGGGGCGGTCTAGGCCAGGCGCAGGTGGTTGTCCCACAGGCCGGCAGGTAGCTGCAGGGGCTTGCTGCTGATCTGGGGGCTGCGGCAGTCATACAGGCGGCAACGGCCAACGCCACTGCTGACCACAAAACCGTCGGCTACCGCGCCAACGCCGGCGCAGTCGGCCAGGGGCGCATCCAGGCGCAGCTCGGCGCTGTCCAGATCCCAGATAAACACCCGGTTGCCGCGGGGAGCAGTCAACGCCAGCAGGCGCAGCTCGCTGTGGATCGCCACGCTGGCGGTGTACTGGTTCATCAGCTGGCGCTGCGCATCGGCTACCGGAAAGTGCTGGAAGGGCTGGCCAGGGCGTTTGATCGCCAAGAGCGGCACCACATCGCTGATCTCGCCCATATATTGCTGGCCGGTGACCAGGGTGCCGTCGCTGGCCACGGCCATATGGCGCACGCTGTTCATCCGTTCGGGCAGCTGCTCCCGACTGATCAGGCTGCCGTCACGGCGCAGCAGCACCAGGCTGGAGTCCATGGCGTCGAGGTTCATTTCCACCCGGCTATCGGCCTCGGTGCGGATGCCGCCGTTGGCTACGGCCAGGGTTTCACCGTCTGGCAGCCAGAGCAGCTGGTGCGGGCCGATGCCGTGGGTCGACAGTTCGCTGCTGCGCAGTAGCTGTTCACCTTGCAGGCGATAGACACCG
Organism: Pseudomonas sp. 8BK; assembly: GCF_902506475.1. NCBI lineage: Bacteria > Pseudomonadati > Pseudomonadota > Gammaproteobacteria > Pseudomonadales > Pseudomonadaceae > Pseudomonas > Pseudomonas sp. 8BK. The sequence goes on from NZ_LR733252.1 coordinate 564,181, forward strand.
AGTACGCCGCGACCGGGGTCGGAGGTGTCGTTCTCGGTGGCGTACAGCCATTCGCCGTCCTTGTGGAACACCGCGTGGCCGTAGAAATGGCGCTGCTTGGGCGAATTCAGGGTCTGCAGCAGACGGCCGTCGCGGGTGTCGATCAAGTAGCTCTGGGTGCTCGGGCGACGGCCGACAAACAGCGCCATAGGCAAAAACGGATGGCCGATCACATCGTGGCAGCGCTCGCTGACCTGGGTGGCAAACACCTGGCTGCCATCCAGCCGGTAACCCACCGCGAAGTGCTTGCCAGCGCTGTCGTTGCGCGCCGACAGCAGCAGCGGCTGGGCGCCGCTGTGCATCAGCGTCCAGCCACCATAAGTGCCGGCGGCCGCTGCCGTGGCGGCAACAGCAGCGATGCTCAGCCCTAGAAAGGCGCGGCGATTGATCTGCATGCTTTAGTCGCCGTCATGGGCGTTAAAGCCCAGCTGGATGCCCAGGGTCTTGGCCAGTTCGGATTCATGCAGGCGATGCAGCACATTCAGGCTGTCGTACAAGGCATTGACCTCGGCACGCCCGGCTTCGTCGCTGAGCAGTTCGCCGAGCGGGCGCTGGGCGGCGGCCAGGCGTTGACGGGTGTCGCTGTAGGCGGCGTCGATGCGTTGTTTCAGTGCGTCTTGATCACTGCCAAGCAGCGCCTGGATGCCATCCTGTTCGGCGCCCAGCCAGATGCGTTCGGCACTGGCCAGACTGGCGGCGAGGTTGGCCAGGCTAGCCTTGCTGCGCCAGGCTTCGGCCTGATAGGGCTGCGGCTGGCCTTTGCTCTGACGGCCGAGTGGCGTGCCGAGTTTCTTCTTCAGCCCGTCGATGGCGCTGACCTGGGTGCGCAGCAGCTCGGCCACCGCTTCCGGGGCTTCGGCGTAGCGGGCGTTGGGGAAGTCCTTGAGCAGCGTGGCCATACCGTCTTTGGCTTGCCACTGGCTCAGCACATCAGCAGCCAGTACTTGCTGGTGCTGACCGATGGCAACGATCAGCGGGCAGTAGCGGGCTTTCTGTTCGGCGACGCTCAGGTCGATAGCAGGGTCGAACAGCAGGTACTCATAGGCGGTGAGGCCTTGCACCACTACGCTGGATTTATCCAGGTCGGCCGGGGTCAGCTCGGGTTTGCTGTTGACCAGCGCTTCAACCTGACGTGCTACCAGGTTCTTCTTGTCTGGCCAGAACTGCACCTGCCAGGCGCGGTTGCCCTCTGCCAGCGGGCCGAAGGCCACCGGTTGCACGGCGGCCCAGGCGCTTTGCGCGCTGGCAAAGGCCTGGCGGGCCTCGACGAGATTCTGTTGGCCGGCGCAGAAGGCCTGACCGCTAACGGCAAGCTGGCGGTCGGCTTCGCTCCAGGCGCTGTAGATTGGCAGCAACACGCCATCGGTGAGCGCGCGGCTGACCTGCTGCTGCGGATCGCTTGGGCTGCAGGCAGTGAGCGTGAGGCTGAGCAGGGCGAGCGAGAGGGGTGAGCGGATCATCTGCGGCTCCTTACAACGAATTCAGGAAAGCCAAGAGCGCGCTACGCTCGTCGGCATTGAAAGTCATGACCTGCTGCTTGGCCGCCTCGGCCTCGCCGCCGTGCCAGAGGATGGCCTCCAGCAGGTTGCGCGCGCGGCCGTCATGCAGGAACTGGCTGTGACCGTTGACTGTTTCAGTCAGGCCGATGCCCCAGAGTGGCGGGGTGCGCCATTCACGGCCGCCTGCGAGAAATTCCGGGCGGTTGTCAGCCAGGCCTTCACCCATGTCATGCAGCAGCAGGTCGCTGTAGGGGCGAATCAGCTGATTGGTCAGTTCAGGTTCGGCGGCGTCACTGGCGGTGGTGAATTGCGGGGTATGGCAGCCCTGGCAACCGGCCTGGTAGAACAGGTTTTTGCCGGCGAGCACCTGCGGGGTATCGGCGCCGCGCCGTGCCGGTACGCCGAGGTTGCGGGTATAGAACAGCACACTGGCGAGGATGGTGTCGCTGACCTCTGGCTCGCCGCCATGGGGCGCGCTGCGGCAGTCGGTCTGCGCTGCTGTGCAGTTGTCATGGGCCACCAGCGTGCTGGTCAGGCCCATGTCGTTGGCAAAGGCTTCGGCATTCTGCTGGTTGAGCGTCGGTTGTCCGGCCTTCCAGCCAAAGCGACCAAGCACTGTGCGTTGTTGCTCGCGGTCCCAGACCTGGTTGGCGCGCCCGGAGATGCCATCGCCATTGCTGTCTTCGGGGTCGGCATTGGCCAGGATGGCCGCTTCAGGAATCGCTTCGAGCAGACCGAGGCCGATCATCGGCGGGGCAATACGCGCGGAGAACAGCGTGTCGGGATGCAGGGCGCCATACCCGAGTTGGCTGATTTCCAGGCTGGGCTTGCGCAGCTCGACCTGCTGACCATCGGCCAAGCTGACCCGCTGCGTGTTGTAGCTGACGCGTACCTTGCCTTCAGGCGCGACGCCGGGGTTGGCCATGTCCTGCAGCTGACCGCCGTAGGTGGGTTCAGCCAGTACGCCGAGGCGCTGGATAATCTCGGCATGTTCGCTGCCGGCAGGAATCGACAGGCGTACCAGCATCGACACCGAGCTGAGCGCATCAGGCGCTGGCGGATGACCACGGCCGTCCTTGATATGGCAGTTCTGGCAGGCGTTGGTGTTGAACAGCGGGCCGAGGCCGTCACGCGCGGTAGTGGTGGCCGGCGCGGTGACCCAGGGATTGCGGAAGAAGCTGTTGCCGACGCTGAAATCCAGGCGGCGCGAAGGCGACAGGTTGGCTGACGGCAGGGAGAAGGCGTTCTGATCTGCCTTGCGTACGGTGGCGCTGCCGGCGGACAGGGCTTCGCCGGGCTCGGCTTGGGTGAATTGTGGGGGGGTATCGCAGGCGGCCAAGCTCAGGCTCAAGGCCAGCAGCAGCGCAACGCGATGCGGCGCAAACATGAAAGGACATCCGCAACAGAAAAACAGGCGGCCGATCTTAACAGCCCGCCCCGTTTTAAATAAGACAGATTTGCATTATCGATGGTGGTCAAAGGTCGCAGGGTGCCAAAAAAGGCTATATCCGAGCTGACTGTTGCCGGCGATTTCGGCCCTGTAGGGGCGTGCTTGGCCGTGATCGGGGCCAGCCAGCGATCCACTGTGGGAAGCGCTTCCGCGGCGAGCTTTCGGCGGTGCTTGTCGCGGCTGAAGTCCCTCCCACATCAGTCTCGCCATAAAAAGGCTGGTGTAAAAAAGCCGCGACTCGGATAAGGAGTCGCGGCTTTTTCATCACTACAAGCTAGGACTTCGTGAGTCGAAGCAAGTTAGAAGCTGTGGTCAGCGGTATCCGGGTTGAGATCACTGATACCCAGCTTGCCAGCGGCCTGCTCGATTGCGCCGGTCTGCTTGACCAGTGCGGCGATGGCGTCACGAACAATCTGCTGGCCTTCGGCGTTGTCGGCGGCGATCAGCTGATCGAAGTGCTTACCATTGTTGGCACTGTCGACCAGCGCCTGCAGTTTGCCTTCGGTGGCTTCGAGATCGGCTTTCAGGGCGCTGTCAGCGGCGGCGTCAACCTTGGCTACCAGCGACGACAGGCTTGGGCCGGTCAGAGTGGTGCCATCGACCTTCTTGTACTCGCCCAGGTAGACGTTGCGAATACCTTTGCCGTTGTAGAAGTGCGAGTTGTGGGTGTTGTCGCTGAAGCAGTCATGCTCGTCTTCGGTGGAATTGGCTTCCAGCGCGACCTTCATGCGCTCGCCGGCCAGCTCGCCGAGTGACAGGCTACCCATGCCGAAGAGCATCTTGCGCAGGCCGTTTTCAGCGGTGTCGGCTTCCAGCGTGGCGCGGTAGTTGTCGGTCTTACCGGCTTGCCACTGCACAACCATCGCATCAAGGTCGCTGACCAGCAGGTCGGCGGCGGCTTTGATAAAGGCGCGGCGGCGCTCGTTGTTACCGCCAGTGGCACCTTCACCCACGACGAAATCGCTGGCTGGACGCTCGCCGGCGCCTGGATTGGTGCCGTTGAGGTCCTGGCCCCAGAGCAGGAACTCGATGGCGTGGTAACCGGTGGCGACGTTGGCTTCGGAACCGCCCAGCTCATTCAGGCTGGCCAGCAGTTCCGGGGTGATGGTGGTGACGTCGAGCTTGTCTTCGCCGACCTGCAGTTCGGTATTGGCGATGATGTTGGCGCTGGCGCCTGGGTTGCCCAGAGCGTGTTGGTAATCCTTGGCGACGTAGTCGATCAGGCCTTCGTCCAGTGGCCAGGCGTTCAGCTGGCCTTCCCAGTCGTCGACCACGGCGTTGCCGAAGCGAAACACTTCGCTCTGCATGTAAGGCACACGGGCTGCCAGCCAGGCTTCGCGGGCGGTTTTCAGAGTGTCGTCATTCGGGTTGGCGAGCAGGGCATCGATGGCAACTTGCAAGGTTTTTCCGGTGCTGGCGGCATCGCTGAATACGGCCAGGGCCAGGTCGGCGTAGTGGCTGACCACCGCTTTGCTGGCCGCTTCATCGACTTGGCTGGTGGCAGCTACCGGGGCGCTGGCGCTGCTGGCGGCAGGTGCGGCAGCTTGGGTGGCGGGCGCTTTGTCTTCACCGCAACCGGCGAGTGAGATGGCGATGGCGAGCAGGCTGGCAGAGGCCAGGGGCATACGGAGCATGGCGGAATCCTTTGCTGGTGAGAGTGGGCACCCACGCAAGCGGGTACAAAAAACCGAAACATAATGCGAAAGATTTTCATTTTGCGCAAAGGGTCAATGCAGCTTTTTCACTGCGAGCTGTGGGCAAAGTCTGCGATCGGGCAATTCGCTAGGGCTAAAATGCCAGCACAGCTGCCTTCAAGAACCACTCAGGAGTTCCGCATGAGCCTTACCAGTGTTGTCGTCATTGTGTTGTTGGTCCTGCTCGCGGCGTATGCCGTGGTGCTCTACAACGCGCTGGTGCGTTTGAAGCATGGCGTGAGCAAGGCCTGGTCGAATATCGACGTAATGCTCAAGCAGCGCCATGAGGAGCTGCCCAAGCTGGTGGAAACCTGCAAGCAGTACATGCAGCACGAGCGCGGCACTCTGGAAGCAGTGATTGCTGCGCGTCAGGCGGTTTCCAGCGCCCAGGCCAAAGGTGACATGAATGCCCTGGGCAAGGCCGAGACGGGCCTGCGCGTCGGCCTGGGTCAGTTGTTCGCCTTGGCGGAGAACTACCCGGAGCTGAAAGCCAATGAGAGCTTCCAACACCTGCAGCAGCGTATCAGCGGCCTGGAAAACGGTATTGCCGACCGCCGCGAGCTCTACAACGAGGCGGTTAACCTGAACAACGTGCGCATCGAGCAGTTTCCCGATGTGATCATTGCTCGTGCCTTTGCCTTCAAAGAGGCCGCGCTGCTGGAGTTCAGCGAGGGTGAAAAAGCCGACGTCGATCTCAAATCGCTGTTTGGCTAAGCCGTGGATATTCAAGGACAGGTTGTTGGGCTGGCCTGCAGTGTGGCGGTCAGTGCGGGCGGGGCATGGTGGTTCTTGCGGCGCTTCTCCCAGGCGCGGCATCTGCTCGATACGCCGACCTCGAAGATTCGTTCGGCAGCTCAGGGCTATGTTGAGTTTTATGGCGTACTGCATGACAGCACCGAGCCACAGCTGCTCGGCCCGCTGACCAATACGCCGTGCCTGTGGTGGCGTTACAAGATCGAGGAATACACCTCAAGCGGCAAGAAACGCAGCTGGCGCACGCTGGAAAGCGGCAGCAGTGAGGCGTTGCTGCGACTCGACGACAGCACCGGCAGTTGTCTGATTGACCCGCGTGGCGCTCAGGTGCGGCCACTGACCCGTGAAGTCTGGAAAGGCAGCCTGCGCCACCCTCTGGGCGCGGCGAAAACCGGTTGGCGTGCGCTGTTCAGCAACGATGAGCGCTACCGCTATACCGAGGAACGTTTGCATGCCGGTCAGCCACTGTACGCCATTGGCGATTTTCGCAGCAGCGGCGGCGGTCGCCAGGGCCTGGATCTATCGGCTGCTCAAGGTGTGGTGATTCGCGAGTGGAAGAGCGACTTTGGCGGCCTGCTGCAGCGCTTCGACAGCGACGGCAATGGTCAGCTGGATGAGCGTGAATGGCAGCGGGTACAGCTGGCCGCAAGCCTGGAGGCCGAAGACCGGCATCGCCAGCAAAGCACCCTGCCGGTGCAGCATCACCTGAGCAAGCCGCGAGAAGCCCAGCCGTTTATTCTCTCCTGCGCCGGTGAGGATGAGCTGGTGCGTCAGTTCTACTGGCAGGCGGCTGGCGGTGTCGTGCTGTGTCTGGCCGGCGCGTTGGCAGCGGCCTGGTTACTGGGTATCAACAGCTTCTAGGTAAAGTGTCCGCATAAAAAAGCCCGCCAATTGGCGGGCTTTTTCGTAGGCGTCTGGCGTCAGAGAGTGGCGGGATTGGCGGCGCTGTTCAGTCGCCGGGCTTGCTTCAGGTAGGTCGTCAGTTCGCGTGCCGGCAGCGGCTTGCTGTACAGGTAACCCTGACCCTCGTTACAGCCCTGGGCGATGATATAGGCCTCTTGCTCGACGGTTTCCACGCCCTCGGCGATGACCTGCATGCCCAGGCTCTTACCCAGCTGGATGATGGCACGCACGATGGTTGCGTCGTCTTCGTCTTCCAGCAGGTCCTGAACGAAGCTCTTGTCGATCTTGATCTTGTCCAGCGGCAGGCTTTTCAGATAGCTCAGCGAGGAGTAGCCGGTACCGAAGTCATCAATCGCGATCAGCGCACCGGAGCGACGCAGGCTGAGCAGGTGTTGTGCAGCGGTGTTGATGTCTTCCATCAGGCCGGTTTCGGTGACTTCCAGCTCCAGGCTGCGCAGCGGCAGGCGATAGACTTGCATCAGGTTGTTGACCACTCGTGGCAGCTCAGCGTGGTGTAGCTGCACGGTGGACAGGTTGACCGCCATGCGTAGCTCGGTGAAGCCCTGGTCGTGCCATTCGCGCAGCTGACGGCAGGTCTGGTCGAGAATCCATTCGCCAATCGGGATGATGGTGCCGTTCTGCTCGGCCAGCGGGATAAACAGATCCGGCGGTACAAAACCGTGCTGTGGATGCTGCCAACGCAGCAGCGCTTCGACGCCGACCACGCTGTGGTCGCGGTAGTCGACCTGCGGCTGGTAGACCAGGTGCAGCTGATTCAGCGCCAGGGCGTCGCGCAGGTCTTTTTCCAGCTCACGACGGCGGCGCATTTCGCTGTCGACGCTGGCGATATAGAACTGGTACCGGTTGCGTGACCGACTCTTGGCCAGCGTCATGGTCTGCTCGGCTTTCTGCAGCAGCTTCTCGGTGCTGTCGCCATCCTCCGGGAACAGGGTGATGCCGATGGTGGCGCGTAGGCGCACTTGCTGCTGGTCGAGCATAAACGGGTTGTCGAGGTCGTCGAGTACGCTCTGCGCCAGCTCGGCGGCCTCGTAAGGCTGCTCGATATCGGCCTGCACCAGGGCGAACTGATCACCACCTAAGCGGGCCAGAGCGCCGAGGCGGCCACTGTGGCTGCGCAAACGGTCGGACAGGGCCAGCAGCAGTTGGTCGCCGGTCTGATAACTGAACTGTTCGTTGATTCCTTTGAAGTCATCCAGGCCTACGCAGAGCACCGCCACTCGCCGGTTTAGGCGCCCGGCGTCTTCAAGAATCTGATCGAGTTGCTGTTGCAGCTGCTGACGGTTCGGCAGGCCGGTAAGGAAATCGTACTGAGCCATGCGCAGCAGGCTGTTTTCCGCTTCGCGGCGCAGGTGGGTGTTGCGTTCGATGGAGGAGAGCAGCTGGTTGGCGGTATTGATCCACAGCCCCAGTTCATTCTTCTCGTTGCCCTTGAGCATCGGCAGCTTGTGCTCGCTGGGGCGATCCGGGTTGATATTGGTCAGGTGCTCAATGATCTTCGACAGCGGTTTGGTCAGCAGCCAGTGGTAGACCAGGTACAGCACCAAACCCATGGCCAGGGCACGCAGCACGCCGGAGATAAAGATGATGACTGAGTTGGTGACAAAGCTTTCGCCGTAGGGGGCCGTGTCGAGGGTGATACTGAGGTCGCCGTAGTATTCGCTGTAGGGGCCGCGGCCTACCAGCTGGGTGGTGAAATTCTGTTCTTTGCCAAGGATCGGGTCGGTCAGCCAGCGCGTGGGGATATCGACCTGCTCTCGGGCTTTCTCCGCCAGCATCGGTTCATTGGGGTGGCCGATGGCGGCCATGCGCACCGACTCATGTTGGAACAGGCCTTCGATCACCTGCATGCCCATTTCCCGATCCAGGCTGTAGACCGCCTGGGTGGACGGGTCGCGGAACATGCCAAGAATACGGTGCGCGTCGTTGGCGACTGCCTGACGTGTTTTGTAAACGTCGAAAACAATCTGCGCAAGACTCAAGACCACGCCGACGATCAGCGCTGATAGCAGCACCACGCGGAGCAACTTGAGTGACAAGCTGTTTTTGAGTTCCAGCTTCAAATGACGGTTCCTTGTTCGAGGCCTTCGGCGTCAGACGCTAGTGAGTATTGGCAAAGTCGCGCTTGCAGTCAAAGGGCCATTACCAAAGTTTGTCGAACAAATTATCTGCGCGGCGATGGCGCGACTGCAGGCAGCTGTGTTGCCCGCCTGCACTGTGTCGGTGCGAGTTGCTTGCGGCTTGAGCGCCGTTGGGCGGTTTTTTATGGTCTGCCAGGCCTGGCGGCCACCTTTTGGGCTGTTGCTAGGCAACGTTAATATTGGCACCCAGCTATTTTTTTGTTTGGCATGAGAGTTGCGACGCCCCCTCTACTCACCTTCATGGGGGACGCTGCGATGAAAACTCGACTGTTAGGGGTAGCTGCACTGTTGATTTCACCACTGGCGCAGGCGGCCAGCGATGAGGTTCTCAACACGGCCTGGCTGGTGTTGGCCAGCGTGCTGGTGTTCTTTATGCAGGCCGGCTTTGCCTTGCTGGAAAGCGGCATGTCGCGGGCAAAGAATGCGGTCAATGTGATGATGAAAAATTACATGGACGGCTGCGTCGGTGGCATCACCTTCTGGCTGCTGGGCTTCGGTCTGATGTTCGGCAGCAATATCACCGGCTGGTTCGGCATGAGCCATTTCGCGCCGCATACCGGCGAGCCCTGGGATTTCACCTTTCTGCTGTTTCAGATGATGTTCGCCGCCACGGCAGCGACCATCGCCAGTGGCGCCATGGCCGAGCGCACACGCTATTCGGCCTACTTGATTGGCGCGGTGGTGATCAGCGGGTTTATCTACCCGGTGTTCGGCAGCTGGGTGTGGAGCGGCATCTATGGCGGCCAAGGTTGGTTGGCGGCCTTGGGCTTTATCGACTTCGCCGGTTCGACCGTGGTGCATAGCATCGGCGCCTGGTGTGCGCTGGCCGGCATTTTGGTGCTGGGGCCGCGTCTGGGCCGCTTTGCTGCAGATGGCACGCCGCGCAGCATTCCTGGGCACAACCTCAGCTTGGTCGCGCTGGGCGGTTTTATTCTCTGGGTCGGTTGGTTTGGCTTTAACGCCGGCAGCAGTCTGGAGATAAATGTCAGCCTCGGCCTGATTGCCCTGAATACCCATCTGGCTGCATCGGCCGGAGCGCTGGGCGCATTTCTGGCGCAGCGCAGTACCTCCAGCCCGGTGCTGCTGACCACTACGGTGAACGGTTCGCTCGGCGGTTTGGTCGGTATCACCGCCGGTTGCGCGAGTATGTCGCCGCTGTTTGCCCTGCTGACCGGGCTGGTATCCGGTTTTGTGGTGGTGTTCGGTATGCGCCTGCTGGAGCGCTGGCAGCTGGATGATGTAGTTGGCGCGGTGCCAGTGCATGGCTTTGCCGGTGTCTGGGGTACGGCGGCGGCCGGGCTGTTCTTCAGTGGCGACCTGTTCAACTGGTCGCGGGTCGGTGTGCAGTTGCTCGGCGCCGGTGTGGCGTTTGTCTGGGCCTTTCCGCTGGCGCTGATGCTCTATCTGTTGCTGGCGAAAACCCTCGGCCTGCGTACCTCCACCCAGCATGAGCAGCGCGGCCTGGATTATGCCGAGCATGCGGAGGTGGGCTATCCCGAGTTCAACCTGGCCGTGACCTTCGACAGTAACGACCTGTCGAGGAGGGTATGAGATGACTCTGACAACTCGCCGGCGGGCGATCTACACCGGGCTGGCCGGACACTTTGCCGAGGATGAACTGTTGGCCTTGTTGGCGCTCTGGGAAAGCAAATACGCCGATAAACCACCGTTCGCCCTCAATGAGTTTCTCGGCGAAGTGGCCGCGACCACTGAACGCAAACTGGAGCGCGCCAAGCTCTACCGCGAACTGGTGGGCGCGCTGACCGGACCGCTGTCGGCCTTGCTGCCCGACCCGGAGCCGCTGTTGCACAGCTGGAGGCAGCGGATGGGCATGGCGGCGCCGCTACGGGTTGGCCCGGATAGCCAGGCAAGGCATACCTTCGAGGCGCTGAGTCGGGTGCTGTTGAATGAGCTGGAGGCCGAGTTGGTACCGCGTTTGCGGCGTTTCGCTGCGGGCAATCTTGCCGGGTTGAGCGCGGCTAACGAGCAGCGCCTGCTGGTGCGTGACTGGCTGGAGCAGGACGCTGCGCTGGAACCAGCCGGCTTGGGCCTTGAGCAATTACGGCAATTGCTCAACCTGTTGTATATCGGCCTGTGCGAGTACCTGGGGCCGGTCATCGCCGATCAACGTCTGAGTCAGGCCGTGCAGCAGGTGGAGGCGCTGCACCTGGCGTTTCCCCCGCGCAAGCTGCTCTAAAGCATGTATCCACATAACAAGAAACCCGGCACTGGGCCGGGTTTCTTGTGGGTAACGCAGGTACTTAGGCAGCGTAGTTTTTCGCTACGAAGTCCCAGTTGACCAGGTTCCAGAACGCCTCAACATATTTCGGACGCAGGTTGCGGTAGTCGATGTAGTAGGCGTGTTCCCAGACGTCGCAGGTCAGCAGCGGGGTGTCGCCGCTGGTCAGCGGGCAGCCGGCGCCGATGGTGCTGGCCAGAGCCAGGGAGCCGTCAGCCTTCTTCACCAGCCAGCCCCAGCCGGAACCGAAGGTGCCGATGGAAACTTTGCTGAACTCTTCCTTGAACTTGTCGAAGGAGCCGAAGGCCGCGTTGATCGCGTCAGCCAGGGCGCCAGTCGGCTGGCCACCGGCGTTAGGCGCCAGGCAGTTCCAGTAGAAGGTGTGGTTCCAGACCTGAGCGGCGTTGTTGAAGATGCCGCCCGAAGAAGTCTTGACGATTTCTTCCAGGGTTTTGCCTTCGAACTCGGTGCCTGGGACCAGGTTGTTCAGGTTCACGACATAGGTGTTGTGGTGCTTGTCGTGGTGGAATTCCAAGGTTTCCTTGGAAATGTGCGGCTGCAGAGCGTCATGTGCGTAGGGCAGCGGCGGCAATTCGAAAGCCATTGTCTATCTCCTAATCAGGTCAGGTGCGGTGTGCGCGAAGCCGATCACGGGCGGCTATCTCAGCGGCGTGAGTTATCTCTTTGCGCCGCAAGCCCTGAATCATAGCACCGGCCCTGCGCCTTAAACACGCGGCAACTGTGTGGAAAACCAACTTGGCGCGCTCTGCGCCGGCCTGCGGCAGTGCGGTTTCAGCCTACTTGGCTGCCGCTGAGCAACTGCCAGGCAATACTGAACATCATCAGCGCCACGCTCAGGTCGATAAAGCGCCAGGTGCTCGGGCGCGCCAGCCAGGGTGCGAGCCAGGCCGCGCCCATAGCCAGGCAGAAGAACCAGAGCAGTGAAGCGCTGGCCGCACCCAGGGCATAGGCGCCGGGCACCGGCTGTTGGGCGCCGAGTGAGCCGATCAGCAGGACTGTATCGAGGTACACATGCGGATTGAGCAAGGTCACCGCCAGGGCCGCCAGCAGCACGGCCTTGCGTGAGCGCGGGCCGCTGTCGGCGCTGTAGCCCATGGCCTGCGGGCGGCTGGCCCGTAGCAGAGCCTGGGCGCCATACCAGAGCAGAAAAGCCGCGCCGCCCCAGCGCGCCACGCCCAGCAGCAGCGGGTTTTGTGCCAATACGGCGGCCAGGCCAAAGACTCCGGCTGCCACCAGCAGGGCATCGCAAACCACACAGAGCAGCGCCACCGGCAGGTGATGTTCGCGGCGCAGGCTTTGCGCCAACACGAAGGCATTCTGCGAACCGAGGGCAATGATCAGCCCGGCGGCGATCAGTAAGCCATTGCTATAGCTCTGCCACATAGCGGTTACTCCGCCTGCTCGCTGAGCTGTTGTAGGACGGCCAGCGCGCGCGGCCCATCGGCGTGGGCGACGAACAGGTGGTCGTGATAGAAACCAGCGATCACGTTGCAGCTGATCCCTGCGTGCGCCAGTGCGCTGGCGACGGCGGCCGTCAAACCGACTGCTTCTAAAGCTGAATGCACGTGCAGCGTCAGCCAGGCGGCCTCGTAGCTGTAATGCAAACCCAGTTGTTCGGCCTGCTGGCGCGGCAGGATCACCGTGAGGCCTTCGGCTTCCTGAAAGCTGCCCAGCGGTTGTATGCCCTTCAGTTGCGAGGCATCGCTTAAACAGCAGAACACGTAAGCGCCCTCGTTCAGCTGTGGGCTCATGCTGCGCAGTAAGGTGGTCAGTGAGGTTTCGCCGGCCATGTGGTTTGCCTGTTTCGAGTGGTGATGCTGGTCAGTCTGCTGCGGCCGGGTATATAAGAGAAACCAATAATCCTGATCTCTCATTAGGAATTCTCATTTTGTTGGATTACAAACTACTCGCCGCTTTGGCTGCGGTTGTCGAGCAGGCTGGCTTCGAACGGGCGGCGCAGGTGCTGGGTTTGTCGCAGTCGGCGGTGTCGCAGCGGATCAAACTGCTCGAGGCGCGCGTCGGTCAGCCGGTGCTGGTGCGTGCGGTGCCGCCGGCGCCCACGGAAATCGGTCGGCGTCTGCTTAACCATGTGCAACAGGTGCGTTTGCTGGAACGTGATATTCAGGCGCAGGTGCCGGGGCTGGATGAGGGCGGTTTGCCGGAGCGCCTGCGTATTGCCCTGAATGCCGATAGCCTGGCCACCTGGTGGGCTGGCGCTGTAGGCGCGTTCTGCACCGAACAGCGCTTGCTGCTGGATCTGGTGGTGGAGGATCAGGAGGTTGGCCTCAAGCGCATGCGCGCCGGTGAAGTCGCCGCTTGTGTATGTGCCAGCGAGCGCCCGGTAGCTGGTGCACGGGTTGTATTGCTGGGGGCGATGCGTTATCGCGCCATGGCCAGCCCGGCGTTTATTGCCCGGCATTTTCCAACAGGTGTGACGGCACACGCGCTGGCCCATGCACCTGCCATCGTCTTCGGCCCGGATGATCTGTTGCAGCACCGCTACCTGTCTGGCCTCGGCGTGGAAGGCGGGTTTGCCCATCACCTGTGCCCGTCATCCGAGGGCTTTATCCGTCTGGCGCAGGCCGGGTTTGGTTGGGGTTTGATCCCAGAACTGCAGGTGCAGCAGGAAACGGCCCGTGGCGAGCTGGTCGAGTTGATCAGCGACCGGCCAATCGATGTGCCGCTGTACTGGCACCATTGGCGCAATGGCGGTGAGCTGCTTAATCAGCTGACGCGCTACCTGACCCAGGCCGCAGGCCAAAGCCTGGTAACGCTCAGGAAATAACCACCTTGCCCGAGTCCGGCAGCTGTTCCACGCAGCGTTCGCCAAGCAGCTTGCTGGGGGTGAAGTAGCCGCCGGGGCCGCTGTAATCGAGTAAGTGCCGCACGCTCAGCAAGGCGCCGTGCACGGTGACGTCATAGCCGTTGGCGGTTTCCAGGCGCGCGGTTTTTATCTCACCGGCTGCATTGCGCGCCTCGCCCCACAACCAGGTGCGCTGACGAGCGCGACTGGCTTCGTCCGGGCCGCTGACGCGTTTTTCGATCAGCCGCTTGAGCCAGTTCTGCAACGCATTCAGGCCCAGCAGGGCGCGCAGCGGGTCGATCAGGCGCATCACGATGGCGGCTGCCGTCGGCGTGGGCAGGTACACCTCGATATTGTCGATGCCGGTGGAGTGGTAGGCGGTGGACACATCGCCCCAAGGGATCGTCACCGCCGGCTTTTCACCGCGGCCAAAGTTGATGGCGCGGCGCTTATAGCCCAGTGGCACATCGGTGATCACTCCTGCACGGCGTACCTTGCCGCCAAACTTCAGGCCTTCCACCGAGGTTTTTGCGGTACCGGGCGACAGCCCGCTGCCACTGTCAAAACCCAGCGCCAGGTGTGTGGCATCGGGCAGGGCCTGGTGCAGGCAGGCGGCCAGGCAATCACTGGGGATCACATCGAAGCCCACACCGGGGCAGACCACCACGCCCAGCTCGCGGGCCTGCTGATCACGCTGATGGGCCGCTTCGAACACGCTGATCTCGCCAGTGATATCGACATAGTGGGTGGCGCTGGCCAGGCAGGCCTCCAGCATTGGTGCGCTGGTGGCGGAAAACGGCCCTGCGCAGTGGGCAACCACGGCGACATCCGCCAGCGCTTCCTTGGCACGATCCAGTTGTTGGATATCGAATATCCGGCATTCCAGGCCGAGCAGGCTGCCCAGGGCGTGCACCGCAGCCGGGTTGCGTCCGGCGAGAATGGGCGTGAGGCCCTGGCGCTTGGCTTCGGCTGCGATCAGGTGGCCGGTGTAGCCGTTGGCGCCGTAAATCATCCAGTGCGTCGACATCCCATGCTCCTTGGTTGTTATTAGGTTTGCGCCTGGCAGCTTAGCCGCTGTGGGCGGCGCTGTTGCCTATCGCAGGGTGTGTGCGGTCGTTGTTCTGGCTTGCAATGCCACGGCAGCACCCAGCGTGCGCTGCTAGAGTGGCCTGCAATCACGGCAAAGGGGGCGACAATGAAGATTCTGGTAACCGGAGCCAGCGGTTTTATCGGTGGGCGTTTCGCCCGTTTTGCCCTTGAGCAGGGCCTGAGTGTGCGGGTCAATGGGCGGCGTGCCGAGGGCGTTGAGCACCTGTGTGCGCGTGGCGCGGAGTTTGTCCAGGGTGATCTGTCCGACCCGGAGCTGGTGCAGCAGCTGTGCCGGGATGTTGAGGCGGTGGTGCACTGCGCCGGCGCGGTTGGTGTGTGGGGGCGTTACGAGGACTTCCACCAGGCCAACGTCACGGTCACCGAAAACGTGGTCGACGCTTGCCTCAAGCAGAAGGTGCGGCGTCTGGTGCACCTGTCTTCGCCGTCGGTGTACTTCGATGGCCAGGCGCATGTCGGCCTGCGTGAAGAACAGCTGCCCAAACGTTTTTCCGATCACTATGGCAAAACCAAGTTCCTCGCCGAGCAGCAGGTGTTTGCCGCCCAGGAATTCGGTCTGGAAGTGCTGGCGCTGCGTCCGCGCTTTGTCACCGGCGCAGGCGACACCAGCATCTTCCCGCGGCTGATCAATATGCAGCGCAAAGGGCGCTTGTCGATCATCGGCAACGGCCTGAACAAGGTCGATTTCACCAGCGTGCACAACCTCAACGAAGCGCTGATGAGCTGCCTGCTGGCTGCCGGGCCGGCGCTGGGGCAGGTCTACAACATCAGCAATGGCGCGCCAGTGCCGCTGTGGGACGTGGTCAATTATGTGCTGCGCAAACTCGACCTGCCGCCGGTCACTCGCCATCTGCCCTATGGCCTGGCCTATGGTGCTGCGGCGCTGAATGAGGGCGTGTGCAAGCTGCTCCCCGGTCGCCCGGAGCCGACGCTGTTTCGCCTGGGTGTGGCGGTGATGGCCAAGGATTTCTCCCTGGATATCAGCCGCGCGCAGCAGTATCTGGAGTACGAACCCAAGGCCAGCCTGTGGAGCGCTCTGGATGAGTTCTGCGCCTGGTGGCAGGCGCATCATCCGAGCTGATTACGGGTAAACAGGTTTCAGGCGTAGACGCGCTGCCCGCGATACATGCGCACCGAGGCGCTGGGTGGGCGATGCGCGCTTTCTTCCACCAGCAGCGGGTGTCCGGCCTGCATACGTGGTGTGGTCGCGGGCTCGCCGAAGGGACGGTCGCTGTATTGGGCCAGCAGTTGCCCCAGTTGCCGGGTTTCCTCACTGCTTGAGGTGAGGCAGGCGCTGAGCATGCTGTTGATCGCATCAGGCTGGCTCATGCGGATGTCCACCGTCAGTTCTTCGCGCAACCTGCGGCGCAGGCTCATCATGCAATCCAGTACTTCTCTGTTCAGCTCCATGGATCTTTCCCCCCCCTAGCTATTACAAGTGGGCAAGTGGGCTGGGTGTCACCCAGCCGCAATGCCACCGGCCTGGTCTCGCCGTGTTTCCCGCGTGCGGATCGCGCCTGCAACACCTTTGCTCCCTGGTGCCGCGATGACGTCGCAAATAGACAAGTGCAAAGCGCATACCAGTTCACACTCTGTGGAACTGTGCGGCCTGCAGCGAGTCGATGGCCTGTGCCGTGCCCTTCGTCGGTGCGTTTCGCACTGGCATGGCGCGACACTGAAGCGCTGCGCGCGAACCGTTATACTGCGCGGCAATTTGCTTGGAGCCTGTCGGGCTTTTCCGCCGCCGAGCAGTGTTAAGCCCGACAGGCTCCTCACCCCGCGCTTTCTTGAAGGTTGACCCATGCGTAACGATGCCCACGACGAACTCGATCACGTGCCCAGCCTGCGGGCTGATCAGCGTGATCACGATGACTATCAGACGGATCACCCAGAGCCGGCACGCGGCAGCAGCTATGGCCGTGCGGCGAGTGCTGCACCGGTGAAGTCGGCCAGTACCGGCCCACTCTGGGCGCTGGTTGGCGCCTTGATGATCGCCCTGGGCGGGCTCGGCTGGTGGAGCTTTCAGCAGATCAGCCTGATGGAGCAGCAACTGGTCGCCACTCAGGAGAGTTTCGCGCGTATCAGCGAGGAAGCCGCCGGGCGTATTCAGGACATTTCCGGCAAGGTAGTGGCCACCGAGTCGTCGGTCACCAGCGGCAGTGAAGCGCTGAAACTGCAGGTCAAGCAGCTGGAAAGCAAACTGGCCGAGCTGAGCAAGCAGCAGCAGGGCGCCAGCAGCCAGCAGAGTGAGCAGAGCAAACGCCTCGAGCAATTGGCGGCGCAACTGAAGGGGCAGGAAAGCGGTGGCGAAAAGCTGGAAGCCATCCTTAACAAGCTGAGTGCCGAGCAAGCGGTGCTGAAAAATGAGCAAGCCACCCTGAAAAGCACGCTGGCCGGGCAAAGCAAACTCGACGAGAAACTTGCCGGGTTGAGCGGCGAACTTGATGCGCTGAAGAAGCAGGGCAACCCCAATCAGGCCATTGCTCGTGTCGAGCAGGACCTGCTGGTGCTGAAAAGCGATCTGGAAACCGGTACCGCTGGCAGCAGTACGGCTGAGTTCGATGCCTTCCGCGCGCAGATGACCCGTAACATCAGCACCCTGCAGGCGCAGGTGCAGAATTTGCAGCAGCAGATCGACGCACGCTGAGTAAGTCGCAACGAAAAAGCCCGCCAATTGGCGGGCTTCTTTTTTGAAGCGTTTAAACCTCTGGCGAGCCTCTGTGGAAGGTGCTTTAGCGGCGAACGTTTGATAACGCTATCGCGGCTAAAGCGGAATGTCGCCCAGCCCCTCCTACGATAGAGCGGCAGCCTCAGGCTTACAGCGTTGGGTAGTCGAGGTAGCCGACCGGGCCTTGGCTGTAGAAGGTTTCCGGGTGTGGCGCATTCAGCTCGGCATCCTGCGCCAGGCGCGCCGGCAGGTCCGGATTGGCGATAAACGGCACGCCGAAGGCCACTGCATCGGCCTTGCCTTCAGCCAGCCAGGCATTGGCCTGATCCTTGGTGAAGCGTTCGTTGGCGATAAATACGCCGCCGAAGGCTTGTTTCAGACTAGGTGACAGGCTGTCGTCGGCCTCCTGCTCACGGGCGCAGACAAAGGCGATGCCGCGTTTGCCCAGCTCCTGCGCCACGTAGGTGAAGGTTTCGGCGCGGTTGGCGTCGCCCATATCGTGGAGGTCAGCCCGTGGCGACAGGTGTACGCCAACGCGGCCAGCGCCCCAGACTTCGATTGCCGCATCGGTGACTTCCAGCAGCAGGCGTGCGCGGTTTTCCAGGTTGCCGCCATAACGGTCGCTGCGCTGGTTGGTGCTGCTCTGCAGGAACTGGTCGAGCAGGTAACCGTTCGCGCCGTGGATTTCCACGCCATCAAAACCGGCGGCTTTGGCGTTTTCCGCGCCTTGGCGATAGGCCTCGACGATATCAGCAACTTCTTCGGTTTCCAGGGCGCGTGGGGTGACGAAGTCCTTCATCGGGCGCACCAGGCTGACGTGGCCCGCCGGCTGGATGGCGCTCGGCGCGACCGGCAGTTGACCGTTCAGGTAGATCGGGTCGGAAATGCGCCCAACGTGCCACAGCTGCAGGACGATCTTGCCGCCTGCTGCGTGCACAGCCTTGGTGATATTGCTCCAGCCGCGTACCTGATCAGCCGACCAGATGCCGGGGGTGTCTGGGTAGCCGACGCCCATTGGGGTTACGGAGGTGGCTTCACTGATGATCAACCCGGCGCTGGCGCGTTGTACGTAGTACTCGGCCATCAGCGCATTGGGCACGCGGCCCTCATCGGCGCGGCAGCGGGTCAGCGGAGCCATGATGATGCGGTTGTTGAGTTGCAGGTCGCCAATTTGGATCGGGTCGAAAAGCGTAGTCATGGGACGGTCCTCTCAGGTTATTCGTTGAGTGCAAGTTGTGGTTCAGGGCTACGGGTACTGAAAGTCAGCAGGGTGGCCAGCAGCGCCAGTACAGCCAGGGCGGCAGCAGCGAGGGGCACGCGGGTCAGGCCGAAACCTTCGGCAATCACCAGGCCGCCCACCCAGGCGCCGAGGGCGTTACCGAGGTTGAAAGCGCCAATATTCAGGGTCGACACCAGGTTCGGTGCACCGCTGCCAAAGGCCACCACATTGACCTGCAAGGCCGGCACCGCTGCGAAGGCGGCGGTGGCCCAGAGGAACAGGGTGATTTCGGCGGGGATCAGTGCCTGGCTGGTCCAGCTGAACAGGGTGGAGATCACCGCCATGGCGACGAATACGCCGACCAGGGTGGCCTTCAGGCTGCGGTCGGCCAGGCGCCCGCCGAGCACGTTACCCAACGTCAGGCCGAGGCCAATCAGCAGCAGGGTCCAGGTCACGCCGTTGGGCGACACGCCCGTGACTTCACCAAGCAGCGGGGCGATATAGGTGAACAGGGCAAACATCGCCGCGGAGAACAGCACCGTGGTGCTCAGCGCCAGCCACAGGCCGGCACCACGCAGGGCGCGCACTTCGCTGGCGAAGTCGGCCTTGGCCTCATCGGTTTTGTTGGGCAGTACGCGCCACAGGCCGATCAGGGCAATCACGCCAATCAGGGTCACGGCCCAGAAGGTCGAGCGCCAGCCAGCGTACTGACCGAGGGCGGTGCCCAGTGGCACGCCCAGCACGTTGGCCAGGGTCAGCCCGGTAAACATCAACGCCACCGCCGAGGCGCGGCGATTGGCCGGCACCAGGCTGGCGGCAACCACCGAGCCGATGCCGAAGAACGCACCATGGCAGAGGGCGGTGATCACCCGGGCGAGCATCAGCATCTGATAATCACTGGCCAGGGCGCAGAACAGGTTGCCGGCGATAAAAATGCCCATCAGCGTCAGCAGTGACGCTTTGCGCGGCCAGCTGGCGGTGGCCAGGGCCATAAAGGGCGCGCCGATGGCCACACCGAGGGCGTAACCGGTCACCAGCCAGCCGGCGCCGGGAATCGACACGCCAAGGTCGCCGGCGACTTCCGGCAGCAGGCCCATAATGACGAATTCCGTGGTGCCGATGGCAAACGCGGACAAAGCGAGGACGAGAAGCGCTGCAGGCATGCCGTCAGCTCCTGAAAAAGGGTGAAATGAAAAAGGGTTTTAGAGCGCTTGGTTCATGTGGTTGAGGAACGCCTGGATGGTCTCTTCATTGCGCTTGAAGAAGTTCCACTGGCCAACCTTCTTGCTGCTAATCAGGCCGGCGCGCTGCAGGGTTGCCAGGTGCGCGGAGACTGTTGATTGCGACAGCCCGGTGCGCTGATCGATCTTGCCGGCGCACACACCGATCTCCAGCGGGTGATCCTGGTCAGCGAAATACGCCTGCGGGTCTTTCAGCCAATGCAGGATGTCACGCCGCACCGGGTGGGCCAGGGCCTTGATCACTTCATCGATGTCGAGTTGCATGCGGGGTATCCCCTGTGTGCGGTAACGCCATATCGCGATGGGGCGAACTCTATATCGGCTTCTGGCGATATACAGATCGTTCGTGGCGATAGTCATCATCATGGCGGCTGATGTGTAAGCTGTGGCCATGAATTACCTCGCGCACTTACATCTCGGCGGCGACGCGCCGGCACAGCTGCTCGGCAGTCTGTATGGCGATTTCGTCAAAGGGCCGCTGGCTGGGCAGTGGCCGGCGGATATCGAAGCGGCCATCCGCCTGCATCGACGCATCGATGTATTCACCGACAGCCACCCGCTGCAAGCGCAGGCACGGGCGCGCTTCGCCCTAGAGCGGCGACGCTACAGCGGCATCTTGCTGGATGTGTTTTTCGATCACTGCCTGGCGCTGAATTGGGGCGACTATGCCGCCGAGCCGCTGCCGCATTTTACTGGGCGGGTGTATCAGGTGCTGGCCGCCGAGCCACACTTACCCGAGCGCCTGGCACGTATTGCGCCGCGCATGGCCGCGCAGGACTGGCTGGGCAGTTACCGCGAGTTTGCCGTGCTGGAGCAGGTGGTCGCGGGGATTGATCGGCGGCTTTCGCGGCCGGGCATGCTGGCCGGCGGTGCCGCCGAGCTGGAGCGGCTTTATCAGCCGCTGCTGGAGGATTTTCGCCAGTTCTATCCCGAGTTGCAGGACTTCGTTACTCGCGAGCGTGGGCTAGGCGGTTAGGCGGCCTGGCTCTTTTTCACCTGTTATTGCTGTTTCTGTTGTCGAGTGTTGCAACGCATAAGCGGGCGGCCTCTTCGATGTGATCAAGGGCCTGTTGCTGTCTCAGGACTGTTTCCATAAAAGTCCGCGTATTGCGTCGGTATCTCCACTGGATAAAAAACACCTGCCATTGCGAGGGTGATGAACAGTGATAGTAAAGCGCCGATTGCAATAATCAAAAAACCAAGGCGGTTGCGTTTTTCTAAGGTTAAGCGCTCACGTGATAACCAATGCAGTGCGCAAGCCACATGGGCAAATATCGCCAGTACGGCCAAGTAGTAATACGGCACAAAGAACAGCTGAAAGGGTGAGATGTGCAAGCCCGCCGCAGCAAAATAGAAATTTGTATCTAGGCCGTGCAAGGTCCGCCCGAATAAAACCGCAGCAATGTGATTAATAAGGAAGAAAGCCAGGTAACCACCGGAAATAGCCTGAAGCCTTGCATAGAAACCTCGCCGCTCGCCCCACCTGTTTTTGATGAGTCGTAATCCTGAACCGACCTGAAAAAGAATACCGCTCAGCAGTAGCGCCTCTATAACCGGAATCCGGTAGAACTGTCGAAAGTACGTCATAAAGCTAATGTGTGCATCAATGCTGCCGAGGGCCAGCAGGTGATTGAACAAGTGAATTGTAATAAAACTACCAATAAGGCACGCAGATAGGCGATGCAGCGTATGAACCACCGAATCTTCCCCCAGTAGAGATAACGCAGAGCGCTGCCGTTGCAAAGCGCAGCAACGTAAAGGGTATTGTGAGTGTGTATTGTTATTTTCCGGTTTTGGCCTTTTTAATCAGCGCCGCCAGCTCCGGATCAATTGCCATCTTTTCAAATGGGCTGACATTGGCGCCGCCTGTGTTGCCTAGTGGCACCAAGCCTAATGGCGTTACTAGCAAAGCTCCAAGGGTACGAATAATCTGACCGATGACTTCTCTAGTTAAAATATTGCGCAACGCCCAGGCCAGCATCAGTAAGTGAACTTTAACATGCAAGAATGTAGACTCTTGCCCAAGTACGTGAGCGCGCTCGAGATATGTGAACTCTAATCGAGAGTCGCCTATTGAGTTCGCATGTTTAGAATTTGCCAGCTCGGCATTAACATATGGAGCTATTTTCTGTGTAAAGGTACGTTGCATAAAGCCTCCTGCGATAGCTGAAGCGCTTGGTCTGGCACATTTTAAACAGTGCGTGGCTTGGGTGGTTTAGCGATGTGTGTTGATCTAAGTTGAAGTGCATCAGAAACAAACAAAAAGCACATGGTCAATGACTTATCAAGTGCTACATCTAATGTGTCACCATCATTCTTTATGGCTACCGTTTTCTGAAAGGTTGTTGGCTCTTTTACGATTTCCCACCAGTACGCCATATGATCCTGCGTGCCGATATGCTGATTACCTGCAAAAACATGCATCTGACCAATCATCTCAGATCGCGTAACTTCCTGCTCATATGAGAAGCTGGCCAGGAGCATGTACTCCCCAGCAGGAAGGCGTGTGAATTTAAAACCGCCTTTGTCATCAGTTATCACGGTTGACATAAAGTTCTTGGCGATATGTTCCGGCATTGTGTCGGGCATTTTTTTATCGCGTTTAATCTGTTCGTACCAAGCTTTGAAATCATCATTCATCCATATTAAGCTGACTGCACTGCTGCCCTTCGGCGGATACTGTTTCTTGGCGAGTAACCCTCCTTTATAAAAAGCACTGCCGGCAATGGTTGAGTTACCAAGTGGTCGAACTTCTGCCAAAGCCTCATCCATGGTCAGGCCTGAGATTTCTCTGCCGGCGATACAGTTGAGCATTTCTTTCTTTGCTTTATTTAAGCCGTCGTAATCCAGTTGGTAGATTATCTCTCTGTTTCCGATGAAGTCTCCTCCCATCCAGAGTGTCATCTCCTTCTCACTATCGCGCATTGACGATAACAGTTGGCCGACATCAGCCACTTGGACAGCCACGTGCCCTCCCGACGTTCCCTCTGAGGGTGGTAATAATTGACCCTTGAGAGAAGTTGTCTCAAGTACCTCGCGCTGACTTAATTTCAAGTCAACAACATCTGGACTACTTCTGCGCGGAACTGATGGGCCAGAAAATAGAACTGTAGAGTTTGGGTTGCTCGCAGTTGGTCCGAAAATTGCCAGCTGAGATGAGTCGCGCTTCACTGGAATAAATCGTATTGCGCAGTTCAAGCCAGGTTGTGCGGGGTTGACTCGCAGCATCCACGCGCCCAAGTTCGAGCGAGTGATGCTGTAATCCTTGAAGCTCTGTGCGGATGAAGTAGTTGCGACACCAGTGAGCAGGGCGAAGATCATGAGTTTCCATGTGATGAAGAAATTCAACCTGGGATTATTTTGCATAAAGACACCATTTTATATGAGGGCTAGGTGTGTTCTGGCTGGCTGTAGTGGCTTGTTAATATAAGTGTTTCGACTCTGCCGAGCATGCGAAAGCAATGCTTGTCGCCGAAAGTTAATTACTAAAGACAGGTTCATGGAGTATCCGGTGTGGTCAGCAAGTCCTCGCATGAGTTAATACTTATTTGATTTGACGCGCCCGCGATGCGGATATCGGCAACGCGCCAGGTATTCTGTTTGTCCTGCAACATCACAAACTGCGCTTCACAACTTGTACGTACGCCTTGTTCGAAAACCTGACCGCTAGGCACATGCATCATCGCCGATGTGTTGTCAAAAGACTGGCCATAGCCAAGGAGCTTCAGGTTACCGGACTGAGTGATGGCAGGTGCTCCCATCTTTGCGCTCACCTCTGTCTCTTCGCGGGCCAGCCAGACCATTAACGCCGAGGATTCCATTTTGCTGAGCGAACGATTGCTACGCACCTTGGCAGCAGCCTCTACAAACGCGTGTTCGGCCTGCATCTTCTTCACCGTGGGCAGGTATTTCTGATCCGTCTTTTGCACAGCGTCATCCATTTTTTTCTGGATGGCGGCGTACTGGGCCTCGTTACGGGCTTTTTCTTGTGGGCTGAGTTTCTTCACCCAGAGTCCGGATGGATCTGGGCGCTTACTGCCTTTCCAGAGCACATTCCAGCTCAGGTCCAGCAGGTCGATAGCGGTCTTGGCTTCAAGCGGATGCACGGGTTCAACAAGGCCGATTTTCTGCAGCTCAGTATTGAAACGGTTTACGTCGAATTGACCGTGAGCGATGGACACCTGCAAAGCGTTGCGCACAACTTCTTCCTGGCAGGCGAATTTCTGCGCCTTGATCATGGGCACGCGGTTGTCCTTGGCCCACTGGGTTTCTGGCAACGGTCGGTTGGATAAATCGACTCTTGGTACGGTGTAGCTGCGCGCGGCGATGCGCATATTTACCGGGTCATTCCAGCCATCAACGCTGGCCGATGAGCGGTATGGCTTGCTCTGGCATTCAAACTGCAGTTTTAGCTCGCTCCACTCTGGTGCGGCAGCCGCTTCATGGACAACCATGACTGGCAATTCCCAGATACTGGTAGCGCCCATCATGCTGTCTATTTCGGTCCGCTCGGCAATGCGGGTGATTTCGGCAAAGTAGGCTTCGCGCTTGCCCGTCTCTCCCTGCTGGTGAAACAAGACCCATCCTGCGTAAGTAGGATTACTCAAAGCGGTAAGCAAGCAGAGACCTGCCAGTCTGCAACCTTTACTCATGACGAAACTCCATGTTTGTCGGGATGTATATAGGCAGTAGGTGCCAGAGTGCCTATTGCAATGCTGCGTATATATATTTAATGGCTTGAAGCCGGCTTTTAGACCGGCTTGTTGGACTTACCGTCTTGGTTGGCAGATTGCTGGGTTGGTCATGCCAAAACTCAACAAATTCCCCCCATTTATAATGCAGGTGTATTCCTTGCCGTCTCTGGCTTTTAGAGTGGCGTAGGTTTCCGTGCCACTCACCCGTTTATCTAAGAGTTGGAGGTCGCTGGGTGAATAGCCGAGCCCCCCGGCAGACTTTGATAATAACTGATCGTCGCTAAGCATATTGGTGTTTGCGGCTATTGAAGAACAGCCTGCTACGGTCGCAATCAAGGCGGCGGAAATGATGAACCTCAAAGTTGAACGCATGTTGGTTACTCACTCATTATTAGTGGTGTTTGGCGAGTCAAATACACAGTACGACCTGTCGCTGGAATTGACTGCGCTGTTTTATGGGTTGCGTGTGTGTCTATCAATAGGTTGTTATGCATAAGCCTTATTCACGGTGAGGGTTGCTTCCTAGTAATGATCTAGGGCAACACATCCCGTGCTGTGCTTGCGTGATGTGTCACCTCCTCAATAATCAGATTGCTTTTCCCTAAGTTGCACGCAGGTTGTGTTCTTAAAATCAGTGGTAATCGCTGTCGTGTTTATCGGAGCGCAGAAGTGGCCACCACAACTGGACATACCAGGGATCGCCAGGATCTTTCGGGATACCGTAGCGTGTGGGGTAGCGATCTCGGGGGAAGCGAGCTGTGCCGAACACGGTGTCCCAGATGAACAACAGCTGGGCAAAGTTGTGGTGGGGCGGATTGCCATGCTCGTCCAGTTCCGCATGGTGTGCGCGGTGCGTGCTGGGAAGCTGCACCACACGCTCCAGTACCCAGGCCAATGGGGCCAGCCAGCGTTTGCGATACAGCACCCTGTCCCAGGCAAAGGCGCTGTGGATCAGCACATTGGCGCAGCCAAAAATCAGATGACTAATCAGCACCGCCTCACCAAGCCCCAGATACACCATTATTCCGGCGTACCAGATGTCCGGCATAAACAGAAACCAGCGCCAGTTTTCCCGGTAGGCCACGCTGATGCTCATGGCGGTTGCTGTGTGATGGGTGCGGTGCATGCGCCACATGACGGGTAACGTATGCCCCAGCCGGTGATACCAGTAATGCAGAAAATCGGCTGGCAGGATGACCAGCAGCACTGCTAGCCAGAGAGGCGTGGCGGACAGCGTGCCGGCTTGATTGGGCATGAGTGCGCCAAGCAACAGGGCTGCGCTGGCGATGATTGCCGGCTTAATCAGCAATACGAACTGTGCCAGGCTGACGACATCGACGATCAGCTCATCCGGCTGACGCCGAGTTAGCAGGCGTCCTGCGAGAAGCTCCAGGGCGGCGAGAGCAATCAATAGACCACTGACGACCAAGACATCCATATGTGCCATAACGGCCTACCTCAAGATTTGAGGTGGTCAGTTTCAGTTGGCTGGCAGGCGACGGGCTTGAAGGATTTTGTGGTCGTTGGCCTGTGAGGGGTTCAGGCCAAAGGTGCGCAGGCAGATTCGCGAAAGGTGGGCTGAGTCGGCAAATCCGGCGGCATGGGCGATCTCGGTCAACGGCTTGGCGTCGCTGAGCATATCCACGGCACGGCGCATCTTGCGCCAGAGCAATAGCTTGCGCAGCGGAATCCCCAGACACCCCTGAAGCCAGTGCGAGCAGTGCGCCTGGGTACTCGGATAGCGCTGGCGAAACAGCTGCCAGATGCCTTCTGCGGTGCTCTCCGCATCCGCTTCATCAATCAGTGACAGCAGGTAATCAAGCCTGGGGTTTGGCGTTGAAAGCGGTTGCTGATAGCGCTCGAGTAGGCGATTCAGGCAAGACGCCAAATTACCCTGGTCGACAATGGCCGCCAGTTCCGCAATGACGGCGGGATCGTCCAGCTGCTGATATTTGAGCGGGCTCCGTCGGGTCCATGCTAAGAGGCGAGAGTAAGTGGCGTGGCCCGGCTCGATGGTGATGCTGATGTGGGGCTGCGGATGGGTGAAACGACGGCGAAGTTCAGGGGCCAATAACCAACCCGCTGCAGTTACCGGCTGCCCTTCGATTTCCAGCTCAAGAGGTAAACGACCTGACGCCACCAGCAGAGTCATACCGGGTCGCTGGTTGTAACCGTTAGGTAATGAGTGCGCTCTGACGATGAAACAGGCGTCACCAATAAGTAGTTGGCTCGTGAACATGGCGGACGGGCACGGCGGTGGGTGTGGCAAAGCATGGCTGTTGCCGAGGGATACTGTCTACCGAAGCAGCGACCGCGGCCAAAGCGCAGTAGATCTGTGCCATCAACTGCGAGGGGATTTTCTCAGCCACAAACGGTTGCGCAAGGCCCAATCAGGCGCACTTGGAGGCGGGTGCAACTGTGCTACCAAACAGCGCTTCGTTGATTGCTTGCTGCGCAGCGCGGGCCAGGGCGTTGCGGTTCAGCTCGCTGCTGGCAATTGGTGGCAGCAGCTGGATCTGCACTTCACTCAGCTCACTGCTTAGCAGGCGCAGCAGATGCGAGAGCATGTCGTCGTCACCAATAAACGGCGCAACGCTACAAGGCTTGCCGTCGCGCAGGTAGCGGATGGCCACTGGCTGTACTGATACGCCGCTGTCGATCGCGCTGCTCAGCAAGCGGCCGTGGAAGGTACGCAGGCCCAGCCCATCGGTGGTGGTGCCTTCGGGGAAGATCAGCAGGTTACGCCCGCGTTGCAAGTGGTTGCCCAGCTGCTGGCTGAGCAGGCCGCTATCACCCGAACCCCGGCGAATAAACAGGGTGCCGGCCTTGTGCGCCAGCCAGCCGGCCACCGGCCAGGTGCGCACCTCAGCCTTGGACAGGAAGGACAGCGGAGTGAGCATGCCGAGCAGCGGAATATCGGTCCAGGACACATGGTTGCTGACCCACAGCATCGGCTGACGCGGCAGCTCGCCCCGTACCTGCAAGCGGAATGGCAGCGCCCCGGCCAGGCGCGCGAGAAACCAGCGAGTCAGACGTTGGCGAGTTGGCATCAGGTCATGCCGCACCAGGCGTTCGAGCAGGGTGATGCCCGCCGCCAGCAGGGTACCGAGGCTGATCACCAATAGCAGGCGCGTCAGGCGCAGGTACAAACGCACTTTCTTCATCGAACTCTCTCGCTGCAAAAACACAAACGCCGGCACTGTCTACAGAGTGCCGGCGATTTGTGCAACTCTGCTCCGATCTGCTGTTAGTGTGTAGGTTGGGTTGAGAAGCGCAGCGACGAAGCCCAACAAGCGATGACCGGTGCACGTCGATGTCAGACGGACATCGTCCGTTGGGCATCGCTGCGCTCAGCCCAACCTACACGGCCGCCTTGAAGTGCCGGGCGTAGCGCGGGCACAGCTCGTCACGCTTGAGCAGGATAAACACGTCGGCGACCTGGAAATCCTGATCCCAGCACGGCTCGCCGCAGATCTTCGCGCCCAGGCGCATATAGGCCTTGAGCAGCGGCGGCATTTCGGCGATCACGTTGCCCGGCACATCCAGCGCCGGCAGCGGGGTTTTCGGCTCGGCGCGCAAGTGCTCGGTGCACAGGTAGCGTTCACGCAGGCGCTGCATGATCGCCTGGGCCTGGATGCCACCGTCCTGCATGGAGATGCTGGCGCAGCCCATCAGGTAGCGGTAACCACCTTGGTTGAGCACTTCGGCCAATTCGCCCCAGAGCACGGCGATGGTCGCACCGTTGCGGTAGGCTGCGTCGACGCAGGTGCGGCCGATTTCCAGCACCGGCCCTTCGAGGTGCGGCAGGCCGTGCAGGCTGAATTCTTCTTCGCTGTAGAAGCGTCCCAGGCTGGCGGCCGCGCGGTGGTCGAGCAGGCGGGTGGTGGCCACCAGCTCACCGCTGCCCAGGTCACGCACGCCGATGTGTTGGCAGTGAATGTCGTAGTCATCCATGTCCAGGCCCAGTTCGGCACCCTTGAGCTTGGCATCGAATTCGGCGCTGAATACGCGAAAGCGCAGTGCCTGGGCTTCGCGTAGGGCGGCAGCGCCTTGCAAACGCTCGGCCTGCAGGCGGCGAGCGGGAGTAGCTTTAAGTGCCATCTGGGTCATGCCGTCATCTCCATTAGCCGGCTTTTTGCCTTGCAGCCGGTCGATCTTGTTGGGCAAGCTCAGGCTAGGTAGCGGCGGTGTCACCTCCGTGAATCTTTGGTGATGCTTGTGTGACAGTGACTTCGATAATTCCAATAAGGAGTAATGCATGCCTTGGCAACAGCTGTTGAGCCTGCAAGCGCGTCTGCCGGTCGCGGGGCTGGAGGAGTGGTACGCCAGCCTGCTCGAGCGCATCGGCAACCCAACGCCGTTGCAGCTGGCCCTGCTCGGTGGCCGGTTGGCCGCGACGCCGGGGCTGGCGTTTCTCTCCGGCTATCAAGGCGCGTTACGCGCACTCTGGCCGGCCGCGCCCTGGACCTTGGGCGCGCTGTGTGTAACCGAGAACCGCAGTACCCGTCCGGTGGACATGAGTACGCGGATCGCCGCGCTGACCCTCAATGGCCGTAAGGATTTCGTCACCGCCGCCGATTCCGCCGACTGGTTGCTGGTAGCCGCTCGCGAGGAAACCGACGGCGCGCCGGTGCAGCTTGCGCTTGGGGTGGTGCGCAATGGCGCGCCGGGGGTGCAGATCGAGACACTGCCTGCATTGCCGCTGATGCCGGATGTCAGCCATGGCCGTCTGCATCTACAAGGCGCGCATTGCGAGCGGCTGCCCGGTGACGGTTGGGATGCCTACGTAAAACCCTTCCGCACATTGGAAGACACCCATGTGTTGGCAGCGCTGACGGCCTGGCTGTTTGGCGTGGGGCAGGAGTCGGCCTGGCCGCAGGCCCTGCAGTTGCGCTTGCTTGGTCTGTTGGCCGGTTGCGCGGAAGTGGCTCGGCAATGCCCGAGTGCGGCGGGCAGTCATCTGCTGCTGGCCGGGCTGTTTGCTCAGTTCGACAGCCTGCGCAGTGATCTGGACAACGCCTTTGCTGCCGGCGATGCGCACTGGGCGCAGCTCTGGCAACGCGACAAAGGCCTGCTGGCGATTGCTGGCAGCGCGCGCAGCAAACGTTTGCACAAGGCGCAGGCGGTGCTTGGCATCAACCTTTAACTCGGCATGACGTGCCGGCTTGATCCAGATCAGTAAGGCTGAGGTGCTGCGCCAGTAAGCTCGCGGGCTTTCGGGAGAGAGCCTGCCATGCGACGCGAGCCCATAGTGCTGTTCGATAACGGCGAGCATCAATGCATGATGTTCGATGACCTGGTCAGCGGGGAGGGCGTGCAGTCCAACCAGTTTCTGATCACCGACAACGAGCAGTACCTGCTGCTCGATCCGGGCGGTGACCTGACCTACACGCCGCTGTCATTGGAGCTGTCCAAGCACATTCCGGTACAGGACCTGACTTACATCTTTGCCTCGCACCAGGACCCGGACATCATCGCCTCGCTGGATAAATGGTTGCTGCACACCCGCGCACGGGTGATCTGCTCCAAACTCTGGGCGCGCTTTCTGCCGCACCTGACGGCCAATTACCTGGCACTCAGCCGTGGCATCAACACCTTTGACCGGATTATCGCGCTGCCGGACCGTGGCCAATCCTTCAGCCTTGGCAAATGCACGCTCAAGGCGGTCCCGGCGCATTTTCTCCACTCGGTGGGCAACTTCCAGTTGTATGACCCGGTGAGCAAAATTCTGTTTTCCGGTGACATGGGCGCCTCGATGGTCGATGACGCACACCCGGTGACGGACTTCGTCAACCATGTGCCGAACATGCTCGGTTTTCACCGGCGCTACATGGCTGGCAACAAGGCCTGCCGCCTATGGGCGGCGATGGTCCGCGAGATGGATGTGGCGATGATTGTGCCGCAGCACGGCCGGCCCTTTGTCGGCGCAGAAATGATCAATGCCTTCCTCTACTGGATCGAGAACCTGGAGTGCGGTATGGATCTGATGGGGCCGGAGGATTACCGCCTGCCGAAATAAGAACCTACATGAAGTCTGCTGCGCGTCGGCCCTGCGGCGTTAAAAACAGGCTCGGAATGCTCATGTACAAAAGTACACTCCGCTTCCTCGCCTGTTTTTACCTTGCAGGACTCTAGCTCGCGAGACTTTAAATAGATTCCTTCCGTACTGACTTTTCGCGCCGAATTGCCGGCTAAAGCGGCGTGTTCGGCGCTATTTGTCGTCATCGGCAGCATGCTAGGGTGCCGCCTTCGATCCCAGCAGAGGCGGCTCCATGTCCTTCACTCCCTTTCCCGCGCGGCGGCTGATGCTGGCGTGCGTCTTCGCTCTGGGCAGCGCTACGGCGCAGGCCGAGAACTGGCCTGGCAGCGACTGGGACAGTCAGCTGGCTGCGCCGAGCGCCGCCCTCAGCGAGCTGGAAAGCTACGCCTTTCCCGCCCGCGACGACGCCACCCGCAAAGGCGTACGCACTGATGCCCTGCTGGTGATCCGCGATGGCCAGGTGGTCTATGAGCGCTATGCCGCACCGACCACTGCTACCACGCCACACCTGACCTGGTCGATGGCCAAGAGCCTGTTGGCTACTACGATGGGCGTGGCCTACGGCCAGGGCCGCTTCCGTCTGGATGCGCCGGTGGCTGATTACTACCCGCCGTTTGCTGCACACCCGCAGGTCAAGGTTGGCCACTTGCTCAACTGGGCCTCGGGCCTGGACTGGCAGGAAGATTATGAATACGCGCCACTGAAGTCCTCGGTGGTGGCGATGCTCTACACCCGTGGTCGCAGTGATATGGCGGCGTTTACCGCGGCGCATAGCGCCGATGCCGAACCGGGGGCGCGCTTCCGCTATTCCAGCGGCGATACCAACGTGCTGGCCGCCGCCTTGAAGAACATGGTGGGCGAGGCGGCTTACGCTGATTACCCCTGGACCGCACTGTTCGATCCGCTGGGGATCACCACCGCAGTCTGGGAGCGCGATGCCGCCGGCACTTTTGTCGGTTCTTCCTACGCTTATATGAGCGCCCACGACCTGGCTCGTGTCGGCCTGCTGATGCAGCGCGATGGCCGTTGGGGCGAGCAGCAGTTGTTGCCCAAGGCCTGGGTCGACTTCAATCGCACGCCGTTTGCCAGCTACCAACCGCAGGCCGAAAAGCCGGGTGAGGCAGTGCCCGGTGGCCAATGGTGGCTGAACGCGGCGGTAGCCGGTGCGAGCAGGCCGTGGCCGGATGCGCCGGAAGACACTCTGGTGGCGTCCGGGCACTGGGGGCAGGGGTTGTATGTGATTGCCAGCGAAAACTTGGTGATCGTGCGCTACGCCGATGACCGCGATGGCAGCTTTGATCGCAACCATTTTCTCAAGCTGGTTCTCGCCGCGTTGGCCGATGAGGTGCAGCCATGATTCGTCGTCGTCCGTTCAGCAGCCTGTTGTTGCTGATTGCGCTGCTGCTCGCCGTCCTGGCCTGGCAGAATCGCGCACACCTGCAAGCCTTCCCTGGCATCATCGGCGCTTACTCGGCCAAGGAGTATTGTTCGTGCCGCTATGTGGCGAACAACCCGGCCGACTACTGCGAAGCGTATGTGGCGCAGTATGTTTCGCTCTCCGGCTTCTTCGATGATCAAGCCAACAAGCGCGTGACCGCGCGTGGCCTGGGCAGCACCCAGAGCGCGCAATGGCTGGGCCCGCGTCAGGGCTGTCAGCTATTACCACAGGCCGTGCCGCTGCCGTAACAGGGCTGCGTCTGGCTGATCGCTCGGCAGGGTTTGCAAGGCCCTGCCGGGCGGCTATGGTGGCGACTCCATTTCCCATGCGTGAGCCGCAATGCGCAGAGTCAACCGCCGCGTGAACGGTCATGCCGCATAACGTCTTTCCCTGGCGACGCGGTAATGCACTGACCTTGCTGATCGATGGGCCGCAGTTCTTTGTGCAGATGCTGGCGCGCATCGACGCCGCGCAGCGCCAGGTCGAGCTGGAACTCTATCTGGTGGAAAGCGGAACCTGCGGGCGCGCCTTGCTGGCGTCGTTGTGCGCGGCTGCCCAGCGTGGCGTCGTGGTGCGTTGTCTGCTGGATGCCTTTGGTGCGCAGGGTTTGCATGCTGCGGATCGGCAGCTGCTGCAGGCCGCCGGCGTGCAGGTGCAGTGGTACAACCCACTGCGCTGGAAGCATGGTGTACGCAACTTTCATCGTGATCACCGCAAGCTTCTACTGGTCGATGGACAATTTGCCTTTGTCGGCGGTACTGGCGCGACCGATGAATTCTGGCAGCCGGAGCAAGACAGCAGCCGTTGGCATGAGGTTATGGTGGAAATCAGCGGGCCACTGGTGGCCGACTGGCAGCAGTTGTTTGAACGCCAGTGGCAGGCGAGTCAGGCCTGGATCGCCTGGCGCCCGCGTATGCCTCTGCGCCTGAAAAACCTGCCGGCATTGCCTGCATTGGGCCAGGGCTTGGGCCGTGTGGCCTTTGCCGATGCTTCGCAATATCGCGACATCCTGCTTTCGCTGGTGCGCGCACTGCGCGGCTCCAAGCAGCGTATCTGGCTGGCGACGCCCTATTTTCTGCCGACCTGGCGCGTGCGCCGCACCCTGCGTCAAGCCGCCAGGCGTGGCGTCGAGGTGCATCTGTTGCTGGCCGGACAGAATACCGATCATCCGCCGGTGCGCTTTGCTGGCCAGCGCTACTACGCCAGCCTGCTCAAGGCCGGGGTACGCATCTTCGAGTATCAGCCGCGCTTTCTGCACCTGAAGATGGTGTTGGTGGATGACTGGGTCAGCGTCGGTTCCTGCAACTTCGACCACTGGAACCTGCGCTTCAACCTGGACGCCAACCTCGAAGCGCTGGACCCGCAGTTTACCGCCAGCGTGGCGGCAAGCTTTCAGGCGGACTTTGCCGATAGCCAGGAAATCACCCTGGCCGATTGGCGCGCGCGACCCTGGTGGCGGCGCGTGCAGCAATCCATCTGGGGCGCGCTGGATCAGTTGCTGGTCAACCTGCTCGATCGTCGTCGCTGACCCGCACTTTTTCCGCCCGCACTTTTGTCTGGTGTGGGGCGAGCAGGGCGCGGCTATGCTCGGCACATAACTCAAATAAGGATGCTGTCGATGCGTGGTCTGCCCTGGCTTGCAGTGCTGTTGTTGGTCGCCTTGAGTGGTTGCTCGACCCCAGGGGCATTTTTTGGGGAGACCGAGGGCGAAGCGTTTCGTGAGCACGTGCTCAGTGATGACAACCACGCGCTGGTTTACCTTTACCGCCCGCAAAGCGACTGGGCAGACCAGGAGCTGGAGGCGCCTGCGCTGTTTCTGAACAACGCGCGTATCGGCAGCCTGCCGAGCAATGCCTATATGGTGCTGGAGTTCGATATCGCCAGTTACCAGCTGGAGATGCGTCGGCCGCTGTTTGGCACGCACTGGACCTTCTTCGCTGACGGCCCGCTGGACTTCACCCTGATCAGCAGCTTCACTCTGGATGCCGAAGCTGGTGGTATCTACTACCTGCGCTATGACGAGCTCAACCCGCCGCCAGTCAATGAGCAGGCGTCCAGCCAGGGCGATGGTCCACTGCAACTGGTATCCAAGGCGGTGGCGGACGCGGAAATCGGTGCCACCCGGGAGATTCAGCCTTTCGAACGGATTGCCGCCAGTGGCGAAACCGAGCGCATGCAGCGCAGCTTCTGGCGCAAGGTTGGCAAGTCGCTGGACAAAATCGGCATCTAAAACGCAACGGGCCAGCGCAAGGCTGGCCCGTTACTGCGGCTTTAACATGGCCATTGCGGCCATGCATCGATCCTTTTAAATCAGCTCAACCGCTACAGCAGTGGCCTCGCCGCCACCGATGCACAACGAGGCGACGCCGCGTTTGCCGCCGGTGTTTTTCAGTGCGTTGATCAGGGTCAGGATGATTCGCGAGCCGGTGGAGCCGACCGGGTGGCCTTGGGCGCAGGCGCCGCCGTAGACGTTGACCTTGGCGTGATCCAGGCCATGCTCACGGATGGCCAGCATGGTGACCATGGCGAAGGCTTCGTTGATCTCGTACAGGTCAACGTCAGCCTTGTCCCAACCGGTTTTCTTCAGCAGGTTAGTGATCGAGCCAATCGGCGCGATGGTGAACTCGCTTGGGTCCTGGCTCTGGGTGGCG
The DNA here is from genome assembly GCF_902506475.1 of Pseudomonas sp. 8BK. Lineage (NCBI taxonomy): Bacteria > Pseudomonadati > Pseudomonadota > Gammaproteobacteria > Pseudomonadales > Pseudomonadaceae > Pseudomonas > Pseudomonas sp. 8BK. Next base: position 598,799 of record NZ_LR733252.1, read on the forward strand.
TGGGCGACAATCTTCGCCAGTGGCTTGAGGCCACGCTTGGCGGCTTCTTCGGCAGTCATCAGCAGCAGCGCCGAGGCGCCGTCGGAGATCGAGCTGGCGTTGGCCGCCGTGATGCTGCCGTCCTTGCGGAAGGCCGGCTTCAGACCTGGAATTTTCTCCAGGTTGGCGTTCAGCGGCTGTTCGTCATCCTTGACCACGACATCGCCCTTGCGGCCGCTGACGGTGATCGGGACGATTTCCGCATCCAGCGCACCGCTGGCGATGGCGGCTTGGGCGCGTTTCAGCGACTCGATGGCGTAGGCGTCCATCTGCTCACGGGTGATGCCGTACTGGTCAGCGGTTTCCTGGGCGAAGGAGCCCATCAGGCGGCCGGTGCGCGCATCTTCTAGGCCGTCGAGGAACATGTGGTCCTTGATCTCACCGTGGCCCATACGCAGGCCCGCGCGGGCCTTGGTCATGATGTAGGGCGCGTTGGACATGCTCTCCATGCCACCGGCAATCATCACGTTATTGCTGCCGGCCTTGAGCGAATCAAACGCCATCATCACCGCTTTCATACCCGAACCGCACAGCTTGTTGATCGTGGTGCAACCGGTAGCGGCGGGCAGGCCGGCGTTCAGCGACGCCTGGCGGGCCGGGCCCTGTTTGAGGCCGGCAGGCAGTACGCAGCCCATGATCACTTCCTGTACGTCGGCAGGCGCAACACCGGCGCGCTCGACCGCAGCGCGAATAGCCGCCGCACCCAGATCAACCGCGGCAATGCTCGACAGGCTGCCTTGAAAACCACCCATCGGCGTACGCGCGCCGCTGACGATGACGATATCGGACATCAGAAAATTCCTCGTTTTTGTAGTAGATCGTGGGCCAAACACATCGGATGCGAGCCACCGATTCTACTGCGTGACTAAAAATGCCCAAAGAGTCACACGAAAAATCATTCTTTGGGCTGATTTGAGCCGGCGGCGGGGGCTCTAGATTGGCCGCACTGAAAAAACCAACAATAGGTACCGCCATGCTGCAGACCCGCCTGATTGCTCCCGCCGACAATGCACACCAAGCGCCGCTGTTGATCAAGCGCCTGCTGCTGTCGGGCATTCGTTACGAGAAAACCCGCGAAATCGTCTACCGCGATCAACTGCGTTACAGCTACGCGACCCTCAACGAACGTGTGGCGCGCCTGGCCAATGTGCTCACCGAAGCTGGGGTCAAGGCCGGTGACACTGTGGCCGTGATGGATTGGGACAGCCACCGTTACCTGGAGTGCATGTTCGCCATTCCGATGATCGGCGCGGTGCTGCATACCATCAACATCCGCCTATCGGCCGATCAGATTCTCTACACCATGAACCATGCCGACGATAAGTTCGTGCTGGTCAACAGCGAGTTTGTGCCGCTGTACAAGGGTATCGAAAGCCAGCTGACCACGGTGGAGAAGACCATTCTGCTCACCGATGCAGCCGAGAAAACCGCCGACCTGGGCGGCCTGGTCGGTGAATACGAAAACCTGCTGGCCGCCGCCAGCCCGCGTTACGACTTCCCGGATTTTGACGAAAACTCGGTCGCCACCACCTTCTACACCACTGGTACCACCGGTAACCCCAAGGGTGTGTATTTCAGCCATCGCCAGCTGGTGCTGCACACCATGGCCGAAGCCAGCGTGCTGGGCAGCCTGGACAGCATTCGCCTGCTGGGCACCAACGATGTGTATATGCCGATTACCCCGATGTTTCACGTGCACGCCTGGGGCATCCCATACGTGGCCACCATGCTTGGGATCAAGCAGGTTTATCCCGGCCGTTATGAGCCAGACATGCTCTGCCGCCTGATCAAAGAGGAGAAGGTGACCTTCTCCCACTGTGTGCCGACCATTCTGCAGATGGTATTGGCTGCCCCAGGTGCTCAGGGCCACGACTTTGGTGGCCTTAAAATGATTATCGGCGGCAGCGCGCTCAATCGTTCGCTTTATGAGGCCGCCAAGGGCCGCGGCATCCAGTTGACCGCCGCCTACGGCATGTCGGAAACCTGCCCGCTGATCTCCTGCGCGCATATCAACGATGAGCTGATGGCCGGCAGCGAAGATGAACGCACCACCTACCGGATCAAGGCCGGCGTGCCGGTGCCGCTGGTGGAGGCGGCGATCATGTCCGCCGATGGCACCCTGTTACCGGCCGATGGCGAAAGCCAGGGCGAGCTGGTGTTGCGTGCACCGTGGTTGACTCAGGGCTACTTCCGCGAGCCGGAGAAGGGCGCTGAGCTGTGGGAACACGGCTGGCTGCACACCGGTGACGTGGCGACCATCGACGACTTCGGCTTTATCGATATCCGCGACCGCATCAAGGACGTGATAAAGACCGGTGGCGAGTGGATTTCCTCCCTGGAGCTGGAAGATCTGATCAGCCGTCATCCTGCTGTGCGTGAAGTGGCAGTGGTGGGTGTGGTCGATCCGCAGTGGGGCGAGCGGCCGTTTGCCCTGTTGGTCTTGCGCGAAGGCCAGAGCCTGGATGCCAAGGGCCTCAAGGAACACCTCAAGCCTTTTGTCGATCAGGGCAGCATCAACAAGTGGGCGATACCCTCGCAGATTGCCCTTGTTACCGAAGTTCCCAAGACCAGCGTCGGCAAGCTGGATAAGAAACGCATTCGCCTGGATATCGTTCAGTGGCAAGCCTCTGGCAGCCCATTTCTGTCAACTGTCTAAAGCTCTGAGGTGCGGGCGCGGCGCAAACCTCGCCCGTTGGCGCGTTTGCCTTCAATGCCGCTAAAGCCAGGTGGTTAAAGGCTTTCAGGCGTTCCAGCAGGAATTTATAGAGGTGGTTTGCGTAACGATATGGACTGTTCAGTTTTCGCCAAGCCAGGTCGCTTTTGGTGACTGGTCAGTCAAACAAGCGTTTGGCTTGCTAATTGCTCATTCCAAGCCATTCTTGGCTCTGCCGGCCGTGCCAAACACGCCGAAACCTGCGAGCCAGAGTGCCTGGGGGCTGCAAATCACACTTTAGAGGGATCAAGCAGAAGTACCCGCTGGCTATAGTCCGCACCATCCATAACAAAAAACACATGGAGTAGCGTCGATGACAAAAACAAAACAAACCTGGCGCCTGGCAAAACTGCCATTGGCCGTCAGCCTCGCATCCACCCTCGCCGCACCTGCTTTCGGCGTTACTTTCAATATCGGTGAAATCGAAGGTCAGTTCGACTCGTCCCTGTCGGTTGGTGCCAGCTGGTCGGTGCGTGGAGCAGATCCGGATCTGATTGGTGTTAATAACGGTGGTGACGGTCTTTCGCAGACTTCGGATGACTCTCATCGGAACTTCAAAAAGGGCGAAACCTTCTCCAAGATTTTTAAAGGTACCCATGATCTTGAATTGAAGTACGGTGATACCGGCGTATTTGTTCGTGGAAAATACTGGTACGACTTCGAATTGAAGGATGAGAGTCGCCAATTTAAAAATATTGACGATAGTCATCGTAAAACCGCTGCCCAGTCTTCGGGCGCGCAAATTCTCGATGCCTTTGTTTATCACAACTATGACATCGCCGATCAACCAGGCTCGGTGCGTCTGGGTAAGCAAGTTGTAAGCTGGGGTGAAAGTACCTTTATTCAGAACAGCATCAATTCGATCAACCCAGTTGATGCTGCTGCATTCCGTCGCCCAGGTGCTGAAGTCAAAGAAGGTTTGATTCCGGTCAATATGTTCTATGTTGCGCAGAGCTTGACCGAAAACCTCTCCATGGAGGCTTTCTACCAGTTGGAGTGGGATCAGACGGTTGCTGATAACTGCAGCACTTTCTTCGCTCAGCCGGATATTGTTGCTGATGGCTGCGACAACAACCTTGCCGTTTTACGCACCGAGAGTGCTCTGCGTACGGCGCTGGCCCCCCTAGGCGTCGCCCTTACCAATGCTCAGGTTACTGCGCTTCGCAACCTAGGTACCCAATGGGGTACTCCTGATGAAGGGGTGATCGTTCAGCGGAGCGGAGACAAAGATCCGGATGATGACGGCCAGTTTGGTCTTGCATTCCGTTATTTGTTTGAGCCTCTAGACACCGAGTTCGGTGCTTACTTTATGAATTATCACAGCCGTACTCCTGTCTTCAGTGGTCAGGCGGGCGATGCAGCCGATTATGCAGCTATCCGCCAATATATTCTGGCGGGTCCTGGTGGTGGAGGCTTGATTGCTACTCGCGCTAGCCTGGCGCCTCTCGCTGCTGCGGGTTCTGGTAGCTATTTCATGGAGTATCCGGAAGATATCAAACTCTACGGCTTAAGCTTCGCAACTACTCTGCCTACTGGTACCTCATGGGCCGGCGAAGTGAGCTATCGTCCTAATGCACCAGTGCAAATCAACACAACAGATGTGTTGTATGCAGGCCTGAAACCACTGGGTCAACTGGCTAACGTTGGTGCGGGTTTTGTTGCGAGCGGCATTAACAATGTGTCTCTTCTCGACTCTTCTGCAGGGGCTGTTGCAAACGGTTATAACCGTAAAGAAATCACTCAGTTCCAGACTACCTTTACCCACTTCTTCGATCAGGTTATGGGGGCTAGCCGCCTAACTCTGGTCGGTGAAGTAGGTGTAGTACATGTAGGTGGTCTTGAAGACAGTAGTGAGCTGCGTTACGGCCGTGACCCAATCTACGGTCCAGGTGCGTTGCCTGGTAACTATGACGTCAATGGCGCAGCCGCCGGTGGTGTTTTCCCAGCGTGTATCGGTTTGAACGTTTCGACGCTGGGTAGTGCCAATGCGGAGAATGTCAGCAAGTACTGCGAAGACGACGGTTTTGTAACCAGCACTGCCTGGGGCTACCGTGCTCGCGCCATCTGGGATTACCCGGACGTATTCGCCGGTGTAAACCTGAAGCCAAGTGTTTCCTGGTCGCATGACGTTGACGGCTACGGCCCAAATGGCCTGTTCACTGAAGGTGCCAAGGCCGTCAGCCTGGGTCTGGATGCTGACTACCAGAACACCTACACCGCCAGCCTGGCTTACACCGATTTCTTCGGCGGTAAATACAACACTTCAATTGACCGCGACTTTGTTGCGCTCAGCTTTGGCGTGAACTTCTAAGTAAGCGGACGAGATTTTTGAGGACGACTATGACTATGAAAACAACAAAAAGTCTGCTGCAAACCGGCGCCCTGACGCTTTCGCTGCTGGCCAGCGGTGTGATGGCGGCGGTATCGCCGGATGAAGCTGCCAAACTGGGTACTACGCTGACACCAATCGGTGCGGAAATGGCGGGCAATGCAGATGGTTCGATCCCAGCCTGGACTGGCGGTCTGCCAGCCAGCGCCGGTACTGCTGATAGCGCGGGTTTCCTTTCTGATCCGTTCCCGAGCGAGCAGCCGCTGTTCACTATCACCGCGCAAAACGTGGATCAGTACAAAGACAAGCTGACCCCTGGCCAGTTGGCGATGTTCAAGCGTTATCCGGAAAGCTACAAAATGCCGGTGTTCGCTACTCATCGTACGGCGAGCATGCCGGACTTTATCCTGGCGGCTGCGAAGAACAACGCAGTCAACACCAAGATGGTCGAAGGCGGCAACGGTCTGGAGAACTTCGAGCAGGCTAACCCCTTCCCGATTCCGAAAGACGGCCTGGAAGCGATCTGGAACCACATCACCCGCTACCGTGGTGGCAGCGTGAAGCGTCTGGTAACCCAGGCAACTCCACAGCCGAATGGCTCCTACAGCCTGGTTTACTTCCAGGATGAGTTCACCTTCCGTGGTGCGCTGAAGGATGCCGATACCAGCAAGCCAAGCAACGTACTGTTCTACTTCAAACAGCGCGTAACCGCTCCTTCGCGTCTGGCAGGTAACGTGCTGCTGGTTCACGAAACCCTCAACCAGGTGAAAGAGCCGCGTCTGGCTTGGCTGTACAACGCCGGTCAGCGTCGTGTGCGTCGTGCTCCGCAGGTGTCGTATGACGGTCCAGGTACCGCCGCTGACGGTCTGCGTACGTCCGACAACTTCGACATGTACAACGGTGCTCCTGACCGTTACGAGTGGAAGCTCAACGGCAAGAAGGAAATCTACATTCCTTACAACAGCTACCGTCTGGACTCGCCGAAGCTGAAGTATGACCAGATCATCAAGGCTGGCCACATCAACCAGGACCTGACTCGTTACGAGCTGCACCGCGTATGGCACGTGACCGCAACCCTGAAATCGGGCGAGCGTCATATCTATGCCAAACGTGACTTCTACCTCGATGAAGACACCTGGCAAGCTGCTGCCATCGACCATTACGACGGTCGCGGTACCCTGTGGCGTGTGGCTGAAGCCCATGCTCAGTACTACTACGACAAACAAGTGCCGTGGTACAGCGTAGAGACCCTGTATGACCTGCTGTCCGGTCGTTACCTGGCTCTGGGCATGAAGAACGAAGAGAAGAGCGCTTACCAGTTCGACTACCCGGCCAAGGAAAGCGATTACACCCCAGCTGCCCTGCGCCAGGCTGGCGTACGCTAAACCTGAGTCACGCTGCATAAAGAACCGGCCCTTGTGGCCGGTTTTTTTATGCATAGAGATTCAGTTTGATGGTCTGTCCGGTAGTGCGATCAGCCTTTGCTGGTATGCCGCTATAAGTCGTCAGTTTGCTTCGCGCGCGCCAAGCACCATGCGGCAGATGGATGAGCAATCATTGCAGTTTGCTTCCTGATGGCAGCAAGGGCTTCAAATGCGCGAGTCAAGGCGCTAGGCTGCGGGGCATTGGTAGTGCCTCTGCCTGACTACTACAAGAAACCGGCTGATGACTGATCTGTCCCGCATTCCTGGCTTGGTAGCCTCGCCCAACGTACTGGGCGGGCACTTCTATCGGCCGCCTTTACCTGCCAGCTATGTGCCGCGCCCACGCTTGTGCGAACGGCTACTGGGTGGTTTGGCTGGGCGTCTGTTGCTGGTCAGTGCGCCGGCCGGGTTTGGCAAGAGTTCACTGGCCATCGAGTTCTGCGAGCACCTGCCGGAGCAGTGGCAAAGCCTGTGGTTGGGCCTGAGTTCGCGTGACAGTGATCCGGGGCGGTTTCTTGAACGCTTGCTCAGCGGGCTGCAGCAGTTCTTCCCTGGCGTGGGGCAGGACGCGCTGGGCCTGTTGCGCCTGCGTCAACGGCATCAGCCGTTTGCCTTTGAGGAGTGGCTTGATGGCCTGCTCGATGAGCTGGCTGTGTGCCTCGATCCGCAGCAGCCTTTGTTGCTGGTGCTGGATGACTATCACCTGGCGCAGGGCGCAGTGCTGGATCGTTGTCTGCAGTTTTTTCTCAACCATCTGCCGGCCGGTCTGCTGATTCTGGTGACCAGCCGTCAGCGTCCGGACTGGCACCTGGCGCGTTTGCGCCTGTCGCGTCAGTTGTTGGAGTTGCATGAGCAGGATCTGCGTCTGACCGATGCTGAAAGCACTGCGTTGCTCCGCTTGCAGGGTGCCGAGCTGTCGGCAGATGCGCTGGCCGCGCTGTTGCAACGCAGTGAGGGCTGGGTCGCGGGGCTGCGCTTGTGGTCGCTGGCCGCCAGTGAGGCGCAGGAGTCAGCGGCGTTACCGGCGTTGTTGCAGGGTGGTGATGGGCTGATTCATGATTACCTGCTTGAAGAAGTGATCGAACGCCAGCCGGCTGACGTGCAGGCCTTTCTCTATGAGACGGCCAGCCAGGAGCGCTTCTGCGCCGAGCTGTGTGATGCCCTGCGTGATGCCCATGGCAGCGCCGCGATTCTCCGTCATCTGCAGGCGCATCAGGTATTTCTGGTGCCGCTGGATGAGCAGGGCAAATGGTTTCGCTATCACCACCTGTTTTCCGACCTGCTCCGTAGCCGGCCGCAGCCTACTCCCGGCCTGCATTTGCGCGCGTGTCGCTGGTTCAGCGCGGAGGGCCTGTTGGATGAAGCCATCGAGCAGGCGTTGCGCGCGGGCCAGCCGGATGTGGCGGCGAATCTGGTGCAAAACCTTTCCGAAGAACAATTGCTGGCCGAGCAGAATGTCGCCACCTTGCTGCGCTGGAAGATGGACTTGCCGGACAGCCTGCTGACCAGCACGCCACGCCTGATTCTGCTCTACGGTTGGGCGCTGGCGCTGGCCTGTCAACTGGATGCCGCCGAAGAACTGCTGGCTGAACTGGGGCGCTTTCTGCCGGCCCGTGAGCGCAGTGAGCAGGAAGGCTTGCTGGCCCAGTGGCTGGCGCTGAGCGGGGTGATTGCCCGCGGTCGCGGCGACAGTGCCAAGGCTCAGGCCTATTGCAGTGAAGCGCTGAGCTGCTTGCCGCAGGACCGTTATGGGCAGCGTCTGATGTGTCTGTCCAGCCTGGCCAACCTGGCGATTGTGCATGGTGATCTGTGGCGGGCGCGTGGGCTTAATCGCGAGGCGTTGGAGCTGGCACAGCGGGTCGGTAATCCGTTGTTCGAAGCCCTGGCTCATTACGACCGCGCGCGAGTGTTGCAAGCCCGTGGCGAAGTGCTGCGTGCGCTGGATGAGGTGCGTCAGGGCCAGCAGCGCCTGGCCAAGCTACCGGCCCAGCGGCAGTACGCCGCACGCGGACGGTTGACCCTCTACGAAGGCTATCTGCTGAGTCTGCGCCTGCAACCAGAACAGGCCCGCCAGCGTCTGTTGGCCGGGATTGCCGAGGCGCGTGGTTGCCGAGACATCAGCGTGCTGATCGGTTACTGCGTGTTGGCCAGCCTGGAAGGACGCTGCGGCAACCTGCCGGAGGCCTTTGCTCAGCTGGCCGAGGCCGAGCGGCTGATGCATATCTGGGACATTCCGCCGATCTATTACCTGGCGATGATCACCCTGACCAAATGCGAGCTGTGGCTGCGTCAGGGGCAAACCGAGCTGGCCGGTGTCTGGCTGAGTCGTTTGCTGGATGCCTATGGCGGCGAGCAGGCGGCCGCCGCGCCGGAGTTTCATCCACAGCTGCCGTTGCATGTGCAGCTGCATCTGGCTACATATGAGCGTTTGCAGGGCGAGGATGAGCAGGCCGAGCGGCGTTTGCGCGGCTTGAGTCAGCTGGCGCAGAACGCGGGCGGTCAACTGCTGGGGGTGATTGCGCAGATGCAGCTGACAGAATTGCTGCGTGACGCCGGGCGCGAACGCGAAGCGCAGCAACAATTGCGCAGCGCCCTGCAAGCGGCGGCAGGCGGTGGCTTGCTGCCGTTCCATGGCCTGCTGACGCGACAGCCCGAATGGCTGCGAGAGCAGTTGCTGGGGCAGGACGCCAGCCCGCTGATCGAAGCCTTGCAACAGCATCTGCCGCAGGCGCAGTCGCTGGTCAGTCAGGACGATTATGCCGCTGTGGTCGATGCCCTCAGCTCGCGGGAATTGGCCGTACTGCAACTGATCGCCCAAGGTTGCTCCAACCAGGAGATCAGCGACAGCCTGTTTATCTCCCTGCACACGGTGAAAACCCACGCCCGTCACATCAACAGTAAACTCGGTGTGGAGCGGCGTACCCAGGCGGTGGCGCGGGCCAAGAGCCTCGGCCTACTGCGCTGACTCCGCCGGCACCGATAGATCCAGGCTGCGCGCAGGTGCTTTGCGTGGTTGCGCCGCCGCGTTTGCCAGCTTGGCTTGTACATCCTGCTGAATGCTTAGCAGCACCGGCTGCAGTTCGCGCATGTTTTTCTGCACCTCGGTATAAGCATGCTGCTGCGCCAGTTGTTCGACGCGTTGCAACAGGGTTTCACGCACCTCCCCGCTCAAATGGATAAACAGCTCGGGCAGCTGCTTGCTCAGTTCGGCGCTGTAAAGCACCAGTTCTTCGCGGCCAAACTGTTTGGTCAGGCCCAGATAGTCCAGGGCGCTGGAGGTGAGCATGGCCGCCGCCGCCTTGGTTTCATGCAGGCCTTGCAGGCGCACCGGGTTGCTTTGCTCGCTTTCCGATAGGGTCATCCAGAATTCGGTGGTCAGGGTGAACAGCACGGCTTGCTGGCGTAGCGAATAACTCATCAAGCCCAGTGCTTCGGCGGCATAGGGCTGTTGCACGGCGCGAAAATCAAAATACAGGCGCATCAACTCCTTGAGGCGAAACAGCGCTTCGCGGGCCTCGTTCTGCCGTAGTTCAAGCGGTGCGTAGATATTCAGCTGCGGGCGGAAATTCTCTTCGCTGACCATGCGCTGGTAGATCGGCCCGGTGAACTCGCCGCTGCGGCGGGGCAGGGCGTTGAGCTGAGTGCTGTCGACCTTGCTCAGCGCCTCCAGCAGTTGCTGGTAGTCGGCGCTGTTCCAGGGTTTGTGGATGTCCGGGATCTTCTGCCCAAGGTAGAACAGCTCGGTGGCCTGTACGGGCGCAAGCAGAACCAGCAAAAGGATGGCCAGCGGTAGGGTACGGCGTGATGGTAGCGTGTGCGGCACAAGAACAATCCTGCGGAGTAGGCGTGGCCCAGCGTAACCAGCTTGGCGGCTCGCGTCACCCGCGCCTTGGTTGGGAAGTGTGCGATGCAGCAGGCGTTGGCAGAATTGGGTGCCGTTCGTGCGGTATTCGAAGACCTCGGCGGTTACGGTGCCGTAGCCCAGCAGCAGGAACAGGACGGCGACGGGCCGCTGATCGGCCATCTACAGCGCACCAATATTCAGCTGGCGGCAATTCCGGTATTTGCCCGCAAGGGCTTGGCGGACACCACGGTGAATGACCTGCTGGCGGCGGCCAATGTGTCGCGGCGCACCTTCTACAAATACTTCGAGAACAAGATGCAGGTGCTCGAAGGCATCTACCAGACGGCGGTATCCCTGCTGCTGTCGCGCTTCAGTGAAATGCAGAGCATCGCCGGCAGCCCACAGGCCTGGTTAGAGGGCATGGTCGGGCGCTACTTCGACTATCACCTGGCGGTCGGGCCGATTATCCGCCTGATGCAGGAAGAGGCCCTGCGTGCCGATTCCCCGCTGGCAGCACACCGGCAGCGTGCGCACACGGAGATGGCGCGGTTGCTGGCCGAGCGTCTGCATGGCGCGACCCGCGCGGCGGACCCACTGACCTACCGTGCGCTGATCTGGGCCATGGAAGCGGCCTCGCTGGAGCTGCTTGGCCGCGCCGTCAAACGCGAAGAGATCGAACAGGCCAAGCGTGTGCTCAGTGAGCTGCTGATCGCCTCGCTGTGTCCTGCGTCCGGCTCAACCTAGGTTAGGCGTCAGCTCTGGGCGTACATGCTCTGATATCCCGGATGTGTCTTTCTCATAACAACAATCTAGAGGTGCCTGCATGTCTGCTTCCAGTCTCCCGCTGACGCCACCGCTGGCGGCCGGTCTTGCCCGTCTGGGCTTCGGCGCCCTGCCGCTGGAGCGCCTCAAGGCGCGCTATGGCAACGCCGCCAATGGCTCGCGTTATATCGAACTCGACGGCTTCAACCTGCACTACCGCGACGAGGGCAGCCGCGACAAACCGGTGCTGGTCTTGATCCACGGCGTAGTCGCCTCGCTGCACACCTGGGATGACTGGTTGCCAGCCTTTTCCGCTGATTACCGGGTGATTCGTTTCGATGTGCCGGGCTTCGGCCTCACCGGTCCGGCTCGCGATGGTGTGTATTCCGCCGAGCGGATGATCAAGGTGTTCGGTCTGTTGCTCGACTATCTAGGCGTGAATAAAGCCTCGATTGTTGGCAATTCCCTGGGCGGCTATATCGCCTGGAATTTTGCCCTGGCGCAGCCGCAGCGAGTGGAGAAGCTGGTGTTGATCGACCCGGCCGGTTATCACATGCACAAGGTGCCTTGGATGATTGCCGCCGCTGCTTTACCCGGTGCCACCGTGGCCATGCCGCTGTGGATGCCGCGCGCGTTGATCGCCCAGGGCATCAAGGAAGTCTACGGCGAGCCTGCGCGGATCAAGCCGGGTGTGGTGGATCGCTACAACGATCTGACGCGGCGACCGGGTAATCGCCGGGCGATGATGGCTATCTTCCGCGTGCTGCTCAAGGTCAACAAGGACGAGCTGCACACCACGCCGGCGCGGGTGGCGCAGATTCAGGCGCCGACGCTGCTGCTGTGGGGTGAGCGTGATCGCTGGATTTCACCGAAGCACGTGCCGCTGTGGCAGCGCGATCTGCCGGGCATTCAGGTGAAAACCTACCCGGGCGTTGGGCATATTCCGATGGAAGAAATCCCCCAGCAAAGCGCAGCTGATGCCCTGCGTTTTCTTCAGGGCTGATCGAACAGAAGCCGATTGCGGCGGCAACAGCCGTCGCAATCGGTGAACAACAGAAGAATAAAAAAGGGAGCCATCTGGCTCCCTTGTTGTTTGGTTGCAGTGTCCGGTTCAGGCCGCCTGGCTTTGTACAGGCAGATCGAACTCCGTACGGGTCTGGTAGAGCAACTCCAGGTTGTTGTGCTCCCAGGGGTGAAAGTTGGGTTTGAAGAAATCGCGATAGGTGCTGATCAGCGGGCGGAACACGCCTTCCTTGCCCCACATCCACTGAATGCCGTCGCGCCACACGCGCCAGTTCCACAGCAGGCCGTCCTGTTTGAGCATATGCGCCAGGCCGCGAGTGGTATCGAGCACGAAGAAGAAGGTGCCCATGATCATCGCCCGACGCAGCAGTTTACGGCTGCCGCAAACTTGGTTGTACACGTCGAAGGCCACCGCCTTGTGCTCGGTTTCCTCCAGCGCGTGCCAGCGCCACAGGCGCACCATGGTGGGGTGGGCGCCTTCCAGATGTTTAGGGTCCTTGAGCAGGCCATCGGCCATGATCGCAGTGATGTGTTCCAGCGCGGCGGTGGCCGCCAGTTGCCTTTGCGGCGAGAACTTCTTCTGGGTGTAGCGAATCCGCGCCTGGGCGCGTTTTTCGATGCGGGTGATGTTGTAACCCAGGTCACGCAGGCGATTGCTGTATTCCAGGTGCTCGCGGCTGTGGTGGCCTTCCTGACCGATAAAGCCACGGATCTGCTCTTTCAGCACCGAGTCATCGATCTGGTCGCGGAAGTGTCGCACCGAGTCGATAAAGAAACGCTCGCCATCGGGGAACAGCACCGACATGGCATCAAACAAATGAGTCTTGAAGGCATCACCGCTGTGCCAGTGCCGTGGCAGCGGATTGGGGAAATCGAAATCCATATGCCGTGGACGAATCTGCAAACCTTCCGGGGTAGTGCTAACCATGCTGACTCCCTGAGTCTGTGACTGAAGCGTGGTCTCACTATGGATTCACCAGGCGGCTCGGCAAAGGTTCACAACAGCCAATGTTTCGGTCATATGTGGCCAATGTTGTACGAATGTACCAGGCTCTGCGACTTGCCAATTCAACGGGCTGAATTGCCAACCCTGCGGACTAGAGCTCTTGCCGAGGCGAGAGAAGCAGCAGTGCCCGGCGTGCGCCCAACCTTCGGTCGTGGTGATCGGCTGCCCGAGTCCTGAGTATGGCCAAAGCCTTCGCATATACTACGCAGGCGACTGACTTGGCACTGCGGTGCAGGGATGCCCTTGTCGGCTTTTGTCGAACGGGGTTATCGTCGCTGCCAGTGGTCATATCTGGCCAGATAATAAGAAGCCCATGAAGCCATCATTGAATTTCTCCGCCGAACTGGTTCCTGTCGCCTACGCTGCCGCCTTGCTCGACTTGGTCGAGGAGTTGGGCGTGCCGCGGGCGCAGCTGTTTGCCGAGGCGCGGGTGCGCCCCGAAGTGCTGGGCAACCCGCAGGGACGGCTGTCTTTTATTGATTTCACCCAACTCACCAGCAGCGCTCTGCGTCTGTGTGACGAGCCGGCGCTGGGCCTGCTGCTGGGCCAGCGGTTGAATGTCTCGACCCACGGCATCCTCGGTTATGCGGTGCTGTCCAGCGCCAACCTGGGCAAGGCCATGCAGTTCGCCCTCAAGTATTACCGTGTACTGGGCCTGACCTATGAACTGGAAATGGTCGAGCTGGGCGCGCGGATCGAACTGCGCGCCAGCGAAACCATGCCGCTGGGCCCGCTCAGTCGCTTCGCCGCCGAAGGTTTGCTGACCAGCCTCTACACCATCGCACGCTTTCTGGTGGGCGAGCGCTTGCAGGAGGTGGAGGTGGGCTTTGCCCATGCCGCGCCGCATTATGCCGAGCGCTACGAGCGGCTGTTTGGCGTGGCGGTGGCGTTTGAACAGCCTTATCACCGTCTGAGCATGCCGATCAGCTATCTGGACCGACCCATGGCCCTGGCCAACCCGGCCACGGTGCAGATGTGTGAGCAGCAATGCGAAGCGTTGTTGGCCAGTCTGGATGTGCAGGACGGCCTGCTGACCCGCGTGCGCCGCTTGCTGCTGGCGCGCCCAGGCGACTTTCCCGACCTGGCCAGCGCCGCTGAAGCCTTGCACACCAGTGGCCGCAGCCTGCGCCGGCACCTGTCGAATATGGGCACCAGTTACCAGCAAGTGCTCGATGAAGTGCGCAAGAGCCTGGCCCTGCAATACCTCACCACCACCCACTTGCCGCTCTACGAGATTGCCTACCTGCTGGGTTTCAGCGACCCGTCGAATTTTCGCCGTGCGTTCAAGAAATGGACGGGTAAACTGCCCAGCGATTACCGCGCTGAGGAATAACCATGAGTTCTGCTGTAACCCCGACCCTGATTCGTGAAACCTTCCCCGTCGGCCCGTTGCAGTGCAACTGCACAATCATCGGTGACCCTGTAACCAAGAAGGCCATCGTGGTCGATCCGGGTGGCAATCCCGAGCTGATCATGGCGCGTCTGGAGGCCCACGGGCTGAAGGTGGTGAGCATCATTCACACCCATGCCCACCTGGATCACTTCCTCGCCTCGGGGCAGATGAAGGAGAAAACCGGCGCGACCCTGCATCTGCACAAGGAGGATCAGTTCCTCTGGGACAACCTGGAAATGCAGTGCCGCATGTTCGGCGTGCCCTATACGCCGGTGCCGGCACCGGATCAGTGGTTGAGCGATGACGAGGAGCTGGCCTGCGGTTGCGGCGTGGCCCTGCACACGCCAGGGCATACTCCGGGTTCGATGAGCTTCTGGTTCCCCCAGGACAAGCTGCTGATTGCCGGCGACACCCTGTTCAAACGTGGTATCGGTCGCACCGACTTGTGGGGCGGCGATTACCCGACCATTGAGCGCTCGATCAAGCAGCGGCTGTACAGCCTGGACGAGGACGCCACCGTGGTGACCGGCCATGGCGCCGATACGCGCCTCGGTGATGAAATGCGTGATAACCCGTTTATCCGCGCCTAGCAGGCCATGTGTTTGCCTGCTCAATCACCTCTGAAAATGAACTTTAGCTATGTCTCGGGCTCGAAAACTCAGGTGCAAACCTGTCCCGATCCGATATTCAAAGGAAGTACGCATGAAGCTGTGGCGAAATCTGGCTGTTGTTACCCTCGGTCTTGGCGTACTCGCCGGCTGTACCACCAACCCCTATACCGGTGAACGCGAGGCAGGCAAAGCGGGCATCTACGGTGGTGTTGGCGCAGTTACTGGTGCGGTAATCGGTGCAGCTACTTCCAGCAAGAAAGACCGCGCAAAAGGCGCTTTGATTGGCGCGGCAGTCGGTGGTGCGGCCGGTGGCGGTTACGGCTATTACGTTGATACTCAGGAAGCCAAGTTGCGCCAGACCCTGCAAGGCACTGGCGTGCAGGTACAGCGAAATGGTGATGACCTGAAGCTGATCATGCCAGGCAACATCACCTTCGCCAGCAACTCGGCGGATATTTCCAGCGGCTTCTACCCAACCCTCAATTCGCTGGTCACCGTATTCAAGGAGTTCAACAAGAACGGTGTGGATATCGTCGGCCATACTGACAGCACAGGCTCGTTCGAGTTGAACCAGAACCTTTCCAACCGTCGTGCACAAAGTGTTGCCTCTTACCTGAGCGCCAATGGTGTTCCGGCTTCGCGTTTGTCGTCCTACGGCGCGGGGCCGAGTCAGCCGATTGCCAGCAATGCCAATGAAGCAGGCCGTGCGCAGAACCGCCGGGTAGAAATCAACCTGCGTCCGCTGTAACCGTAAGGCGTCGTCATATAAAGCCGCGTATTCGCACGAATACGCGGCTTTTTTATACCTGCAATTTAGGGGCGGCCGGTCGTTCAAATCCTGACTAGACTGCTGGCAGTGGTTCCTATAACCCTGCTGCATCGGCGCGCTGCCTGCGCCGGACATGGACGACAACTGGAGCAATCATGGACGACAGGCCTGCTTCTACTTCGCGTAAACCCTGGCTGCCGTTGTGGGTCACCCTGGCCTTGTCGCTTGGCCTGGGGGCCTTGATCGTCTGGCAATGGCAGGTCTTCGAGCAACGTGAGCGTGAGCAGAGCCAGCAGCGTTTCGAGCTGGAAGCGCAGGACATCGGCCAACGGGTGAAAAGCCGTATGCGTGCCTATGAAATGGTACTGCGCGGTGTTTCCGGGTTGATGACCGGCAGTGATCATGTGTCCCTGACCGAGTGGGACCGCGCCATCGATCAGCTGCAGTTGCAGGACCGCTACCCCGGCATCCTCGGCCTGGCGTGGTCGCGTTATCTGCGCGCGGAGCAGCTTGATGCCTTTCTGGCTACCCAGCAGAGCCAAGGGCGTGCCGACTACCGGGCATTCCCCACGGGGGCACGTGAGCACTATCTGTTGATCGACTACATCAGCCCGCTGGACTGGCGTAACCGTCGGGTGTTGGGTTTTGACCTGCTCAGCGAAGACGTGCGCCGGGCAGCAGTGGAACAGGCCATCAACACGGGCCAGGCGATTCTCAGTGCCCCCGTTACTCTGCGCCAGGAAACCGAGGCCAATGTGCAGGGCGGGGTACTGCTGTTTCTGCCAGTGTACCTGCCTGGCATGCCGCAGAGCACGGCCGAGGAGCGCCGCGCTGCCTTGCTTGGCGTGGTGCATGGGGCGTTTCGCAGCCATGAGCTGATGGAAGGCATTCTCGGTGCGCAAAGTCAGCGCTTCGATGTGGTGATCAAGGATCAGCAGGCCCTGCAAACCCCGCTGTTAAGCGCCGAGGTGCAGGGTGTTTCCCCGCAGCCACGATTTCAGCATGAGCTGGAATTACCCTTGTATGGACGCAACTGGGTGCTACAGGTAACCAGTACACCCGCCTATGAGGCGGCCTTCTCCAGCCGTAGCGGTATCAGTTTATGGATCGGCCTGGTGGCTGCGACCCTGCTGGCCTTGCTGGTCGGTGGCTACTTGTATTTGCGTGAGCGTGAGATGCACGCCAACCACCTGGCCACCGACAAACTGCGTGAGCGAGAGGAGCGGTTCCGTCTGCTGGTCGAGCAGTTGCCGGTGGCGACCTTGTTGTGCAACGCCCAGGGGCGGATCGAGATGGCCAACCGCAGCGCCGCCGATCTGCTCGACTCGACCCCCGAGAGCTTGGTCGGTGAACGGGTCAAACGCTTTTTGCCGAGTGTCGAGCAGCTCAGTGCCCTGGCCATCGATCACGACACCTCCGAGCGATCCAACGAATACTTGGCGCGCCGTGATCTCGGCGAGGAAATTCCGGTGGCTCTGAGCCTGAGCGTGCTGGGCGACTCCGGTGGGGTCAATTACCTGATCAACCTGATTGACCTGCGCGCGCGCAAGGGCGCTGAAGAACGCTTTCGCCTGGTGGTCGAGGCGTCGCCCAATGCCATCGTGCTGGTCGACAACAAAGGCTGTATCGCCATGGTCAACCGTCAGACCGAGCAACTGTTTGGCTATGGCCGTGAGGCGCTGCTCGCCCAGCCGGTGGAGATTTTGCTGCCCACGGCCCTGCGCGGCAGCCATGTGCCGATGCGTCAGGGCTATCAGAAGAGCCCGGAACCACGGCGCATGGGCAATAACCGCGAGCTGTTCGGCCAGCACCGTGATGGCCGGCAGATTCCCCTGGAGGTGGGGCTGTCGCCGATCCGTGGTGGTGAAGATGCCCTGGTGCAGGCGGTGATCATCGATATCAGCGAGCGCAAGGCGGCCGAGCAGCGCCTGCGCGACCAGGCCGAGCAGCTGATTCTGGCCAATCGCTACAAGTCGGAATTTCTCGCCAATATGTCCCACGAGCTGCGCACGCCGCTCAACAGTATCCTGATTCTCAGCGACCAGCTGCGCCTGAACAGTGCCGGCAATTTGACCGAGAAACAGGCCAAGCATGCCGATATCGTGCACCGGGCCGGCAGTGATCTGCTGCAGTTGATCAACGATGTGCTCGATCTGGCTAAGGTCGAGTCCGGGCGTATGCAGCTCAAGCTCGAGCCGCTGAACATGCAAGATGTGCTGGTCGAGCTGGATGCCAGCCTGCGGCCGATGGCCGAGATCAAGGGCCTGCGCCTGCACACGCAACTGGAGGCCGGGGTACCGCGGGTGATTCACACAGATCGCATCCGCCTGCAGCAGATTCTGCGCAACCTACTGTCCAACGCGCTGAAGTTCACCGAGCACGGCGAAGTCAGCCTGACCGTATCCTGCGCCAGTGGCGAGCCGGAGGAGGGCCATGAACTGCTCAACTTCAGTGTGCGTGACAGCGGTATAGGTATACCTGCCGAGCAGCATGAGCAGATTTTCCAAGCCTTCCAGCAGATCGACGGTTCCACCAGCCGGCGCTTTGGTGGCACCGGGCTGGGGCTGGCGATTACCCGCCAACTGGTGTTGGCGATGGATGGCGAGATCAGCCTGCAAAGTGCGCTGGGTGAAGGCAGCTGCTTTACCGTACAGCTGCCGGTGCGGGTGGTGGCTCAGGCTCAGGCTCAGGCTCAGATTCAGGAGCATGCAGAGCCGGCCGCAGATGCACCGCAACGTAGCGGTGAAGGCCCGGCGGTGTTGATTGTTGAAGATGATGTGAATTTTGCTGCGGTACTGGCCGAAGAGGCGCATGCCCATGGCTTTGCTTGCGTGCATTGCCGCTCCGGGGTGCAGGCGCTCAACCTGCTGCAAAGCGAGCGGTTCAGTGCGGTGATCCTGGATATTCTGCTGCCGGATATCAGCGGCTGGCAGCTGTTCCGCCGCCTGCGCAGCCAGGCCAGCTACCGCAGCACGCCGGTGCATATCATCTCTTGCGTACCGCAACCGGCAGACTGGAACGATGACGGTACGCGTTACCTGGTTAAGCCGATTCAACGGGAAGACCTTGAGCAGGTCTTTGTCGATCTGCAGCAGCTTGACCAGTCGCCCGCCCAGCGACTGCTGCTGGTCGAGGATGTCGAGGTTGAGCGCGAACATTACCGTGAGCACCTGCAGCAGCTGGGCTTTGATGTGCAGGCCTGCGCGCGCGCCGATGAGGCGCAGCAGGCCTACGCCGGCGGCATGTTCAACGCCTTGGTGATAGACCTTGACCTGCCTGATCAGGACGGCTTTGAACTGCTGGAAACCCTCAATCGACAGCGCCCGCTGAATGGTACGCGGGTGGTGATCAATACCGGTGTCGATGTCACCCGCCAGACCCTGCAGCGCCTGCGCCGTTACAGCGCAGTGGTGGTGCATAAACACGGCGAGAACATGCATGAGCTGAGCGAGGCGGTGCAGGGCTTTCTGGGCAGTGTGCGCGACCCCGCGCGGGCGGGAGCCTCGAGAATCAACAATCCGCTGGAGGGCCGGCGCGTGCTGCTGGTCGATGATGACGTGCGCAATGTCTACGCCCTGACGGCCCTGCTCGATGAAGTCGGGCTGATCATAAGTCCGGCCAAGGATGGCCAGGAGGCCATCAACTGTTACGAGCGCGAACCCTTCGACCTGATCCTGATGGACATGGCCATGCCGACCATGGATGGCTACACCGCCACTCGGCTACTCAAGACCGAGCACGGTTGCAGTATCCCGATCATCGCCCTGACCGCCCATGCGATGAAAGGCGACCGAGAAAAATGCATCACCGCTGGCGCCGATGACTACCTGGCCAAACCGGTCAGTCGCGAGGCTTTGCTTGAGCTGCTGGTGCGCTGGCTGGCCACTGCCGACCCGCACACGGACTCGTTCGGGGCATCCGCCGCAGCGCCGCAGTAGTTTTGCTGCGGCCTGCTAACCTCAATCGCAACAGGAGTCGCAAGGCGCTCGCCAGGGATAAGGGAGGATATATGGCACAGGTACAGCTGAAGAGCGTGGCCAGCACGCAGATTCTGCTAGTCGTGGATGACCGCCCGGAAAACCTGGTGGCCATGCAGGCTCTGCTAGAGGAGGGGGACTGGCAACTGCGCTGTGTCGACTCGGGCGAAACGGCTCTGCAGTGCATGCTCGAAGAGGACGTTGGCCTGGTACTGCTGGATGTGCAGATGCCGCACATGGATGGTTTTGAGGTCGCGCGACTGATGCGTGGCAACCCCCGTACCCGCTTTACCCCGATCATTTTCGTATCTGCCATCGCGCAGACCCAGGATTCGGTGATCAAGGGTTACGCCACCGGTGCAGTGGATTTTATGCTCAAGCCGTTCGACCCCAGCGTATTGCGCCACAAGATTCACGCCTTGCTCGAACATGAGCGCAACCGCAGCGAGCTGCTGCAGTTGACCCAGCAGCTGGACACCGCCCGGGCGTTCAACGCCTCGGTGTTGGACAACGCCGCCGAAGGCATCATGGTGGTGGGTGAAGATGGCCGCATCAACTTCGCCAACCCGGCCATGGCACGCATGCTTGAAGGCTCGATCAGTGATCTGGAAGGCAGTGAAATGCTCTCCTATCTGGTCAGCCCGCAAGTGACCAGCGACTGGCGGTTGTCCGAGTTCTACCTGAAGTGGCGGCGCGGCGAGGCCTATCGCCTGCATGACGCCAACCTGCGCACGCTGAACGGCGGGCAGGTGCCGGTGGCGCTTTCCTGTTCTCCCCTGCCGCGCCTGCAGCACGCCATGGTGGTGATGGCGCTGGATATGTCGGTTGTGCGCCACCTGCATCAGCAACTGGAGTCACAGGCGATTACTGATGCCCTGACTGGCCTACTCAACCGGCGTGGCTTCTATCAGGCGCTGGAGTCGGCGTTGTCGCGGATCGAACGCAGCGGCCAGCGTATGGCGGTGCTCTATCTCGATCTAGATGGCTTCAAACGCATCAATGACTCCCTCGGTCACGACGTGGGCGACCGCTTGCTCAAACTGGTTGGCG
This sequence comes from Pseudomonas sp. 8BK, assembly GCF_902506475.1. Classification (NCBI taxonomy): domain Bacteria; kingdom Pseudomonadati; phylum Pseudomonadota; class Gammaproteobacteria; order Pseudomonadales; family Pseudomonadaceae; genus Pseudomonas; species Pseudomonas sp. 8BK. The sequence goes on from NZ_LR733252.1 coordinate 619,739, forward strand.
AGCAGCTCAAGACCAGCCTGCGCCCCTATGACAGCCTGGCGCGGATTGGTGGCGATGAGTTCACTGCCTTGCTCGACAGCCTGGAACACCCGGAAGACGCCGCGCGTATCGCCGAGAAACTGATCGAGCAGGTGTCGGTGCGACATAACCTCGACGGTATTGAGGTGACTTTGGGCGCGAGTGTGGGGATTGCCTGTTTCCCCGAGTGCGGGCAAACCGTGGAAGGCTTGCTGCGCGCCGCTGACATGGCCATGTACGAGGCCAAACGCACCGGTCGTCAGCAATACCGCTTCTTCTCTCCGGAAATGAATGGCCGTGCGCGCTCACGGTTGATGCTTGAGGAAAGCCTGCGCAACGCCATCGAGAATGATGATTTCGTCCTGGTCTACCAGCCGCAGATTTACCTGGAGAGCGGACGCCTGCGTGGCTTCGAAGCGTTGTTGCGTTGGCAGCATCGGGTTGCCGGCACCGTGGCGCCGGGGGTGTTTATTCCGCTGCTGGAGGAGACACGTCTGATCAACCGCCTGGGCGGCTGGATCTTCCAGGCTGGGATCGAAAAGTGCCAACAGCTGAGTCAGCACTTCGGCAACGAACTGGTGCTCAGCCTGAATGTCAGCCCGGTGCAGTTCGGTATGCCGCAGCTGGTCGATGACCTGCGCCGAGTGCTTGAAGAGCACCAGTTGAACCCTCGGCAACTGGAAGTGGAAGTCACCGAAAGCGCACTGATGCAGGATCTGCAAGCCAGTCAGGAACAGCTGCGTCAGTTGCGTAAGCTCGGGGTGAAAATCGCCATCGATGATTTCGGCACCGGTTATTCATCGCTGGCTTACCTGCGTCATTTCGAACTGGATACGCTGAAGGTTGATCGCCTGTTTATCTCCAATATGCTCGAGTCGCCGCGTGACGCTGCGGTGGTCAGCACCATCATCGATCTGGGCCGCAATCTGGGGTTGGAAGTGATCGCCGAGGGTGTGGAAACCATGGCTCAGCGTGATTGGCTGGCGGCGCACAACTGCGCAATCATGCAGGGCTTTCTAGTCGCGCCGGGGCTAGACGCCGAGCAGATCAACACCTTCCCCGCACAGCTGGATTGGCACAATTTGCCGTTACGCAATGAAAAGCCCGCAGGCTAGGCGGGCTTGAGGTATCGGCGATAGCGGCTTAGCGCGCGGGATAGCGCTGCTTCAGCTCGTCGAGCTGCGCATCCTTGTCCAGCCACAGCTGGTTGACCCACTGCTGGAACTGCAGGCGGTAGGCTTCGTCCTGATCGTAGTTGCCGCCGATGAATTCCTTGGGAATCTGCAGTTGATCGAAGCGCACCACCACCTGCTCAACTCGCCCGCACAGCAGATCCCAGAAACCGGGGGTGCCCTGTGGGTAATGGATGGTGACGTTGACCAGACTATGCAATTGCTCCCCCATGGCATCCAGCACAAAGGCAATACCGCCGGCCTTGGGTTTGAGCAGATGCTTGAACGGTGATTGCTGTTGCGCGTGCTTGGCCGGCGACAGGCGCGTGCCTTCCAGGAAGTTGAACACTGACACCGGGTTGGTCTTGTAGCGCTCGCAGGCCTTGCGCGTGGTGGCCAGGTCCTGGCCGCGTTTTTCCGGGTGCTTGGCCAGGTATTCCTTGCTGAAGCGCTTCATAAACGGGAATTCCAGCGCCCACCAGCACAGGCCAATCACCGGCACCCAGATCAGCTCCTGCTTGAGGAAGAACTTCAGCAGCGGCATGCGCTGGTTGAGCTGGTATTGCAGCACCAGAATATCCACCCAGCTCTGGTGGTTGCTGGTCACCAGGTAGGAATGCTGTTTGTCGAAGCCGCTTAGGCCCGCCACATCCCAATGCGTGCGGCCAACCAGGTTCATCCAGAACTTGTTGGTACTGATCCAGAACTCGGCAATCCCATGCATGACAAAGCGCAATCCACGCTGGATCACTGGAATGGGCAGCAGCAGTTTGAGCAAGGCCACGGCAAACAGCGGCCAGCAGCAGATCAGGGTATTCAGGGCGAGCATCAGGCCGGCAAACAGGCCGCGCAGTGGAGCAGGCAGGAAATGCAGCATTGGGGCAGGTGCCTCCAGAAAATGGGGCCAGGCTGGTTGCGGGCCACTGCTGTGGCGCTCAAGCGGCTTGGTCCCCGACTTATCTACGCCTGTGGTTTTCCACCACAGATCGGTCGGCGCACAGGTTAACGCCTGTGCATCGAACTGCAAGCCTTTCGAAACGTTGGTGATCGCCGCGTTTCGCGGATTTTTAGCGCTTTTCTGGCCAGGGCCGCCGCTGAGCGGCCTTGGCTGTGCATTACTGCGGCAGGTTGGCGGCCTGAATCGCGGTCAGGGCGATGGTGTAGACGATGTCATCGACCAGTGCCCCGCGCGACAGGTCATTTACCGGTTTACGCAGGCCCTGCAGCATCGGCCCGACGCTGACGCAATCGGCGCTGCGTTGTACCGCCTTGTAAGTGGTATTGCCGGTATTCAGGTCAGGGAAGATAAATACGGTGGCACGGCCGGCGACCGGGCTGCCGGGGGCTTTCTGTCGGCCGACACTTTCAATTGCCGCCGCGTCGTATTGCAGCGGGCCATCGAGCAGCAGTTGTGGGTCTATGGTCTTTGCCAGGCGGGTGGCTTCGCGGACTTTTTCGACTTCTTCGCCGCTGCCGGAATCACCGGTGGAGTAGCTGAGCATCGCCACCCGTGGGGTGATACCGAAGGCGCTGGCCGAGGCCGCGCTTTGCAGGGCGATTTCCGCCAGTTCCACTGCCGTCGGGTCGGGGTTTACCGCGCAATCACCGTAAACCAGCACCTGGTCGGGCAGCAGCATAAAGAACACCGACGACACCAGCTTGTAGCCCGGTGCAGTTTTGATCAGCTGCAGGGCGGGGCGGATGGTGTTGGCAGTGGTGTTGATCGCCCCGGACACCAGGCCGTCGACTTCATCCAGGGCCAGCATCATGGTGCCCAGCACCACGGTGTCTTCCAGCTGTGCGGCGGCCATCGGCGCGTTCAGCCCTTTGCCCTTGCGCAACTCGACCATGGGCTCGACATAGCGTTCGCGAATCAGGTCCGGGTCGAGGATTTCCAGCCCTTCCGGCAGTTCGATACCGTGGGCGTGGGCCACCGCGTGAACATCCTCCGGCTTGGCTAGCAGTACGCAGCGGGCAATGCCGCGCGCCTGGCAGATGGCGGCGGCCTGCACGGTGCGCGGCTCGCTGCCTTCCGGCAAGACGATGCGCTTGTTCGCCGCCTTGGCGCGCTGCACCAGCTGATAGCGGAACGCCGGCGGTGACATGCGCAGCTCGCGCGGCGTGCCACAGCGGGCGAACAGCCATTCGTGGTCGATATGGCTGGCGACGAAGTCGGCGACTGTCTCTGCGCGCTCCTTGTCGTCGACCGGGATTTCCTTGTTCAGGCGGTTGAGATTGGTTGCGGTGTCGTAGGAGCCGGTGCTGACCGTCATCACTGGCAAGCCGCCCTGCAAGGCACCTCGGCACAGTTCCATGATCCGCGGGTCGGGAGCAAAGTCGCTGCACAGCAGCAGACCGGCCAGCGGCATGCCGTTCATCGCGGCCAGGCTGGCGGCGAGGATGATGTCGTCGCGATCCCCTGGCGTCACCACCAGCGTGCCGGGTTTAAGCAGTTGCACGGTGTTGGCCACGGCGCGCGCGCAGAGCACGATTTTCAGCATGCGCCGCTGCTCGTAATCGCCGGCATTCAGTACCCGCGCGCCAAGCAGGTCGGCGATGTCGCGTGTACGCGGCGCATTCAGTTCGTCCTGCCAGGGGATGCAGCCGAGCAGGCGGAAGTCATCGCCCTTGAGCAATGGCGAGAGTTCTTTCAGGCGACTGGCGAAGGCTTCGGTGCCATCGTCGCTGCGGACCTTGTTGAGGATCACACCGAGCACTTTCTCGTCTTTCGGCCCACCAAACAGCTGGGCCTGGATTTCCACCCGATCGCTCAGTTCGCTGAGGCTTTCCTGTTCCGGCGCGGAGACCAGAATCACCTCGGCATCGAGGCTCTTGGCCAGGTGAAAATTGACCCGCGCGGCGTAACTGGCCTGGCGCGTCGGCACCATGCCTTCGACGATCACCACGTCCTTGCCTGCAGCGGCTTGCTGATAGAGGCTGATGATTTCTTCCAGCAGTTCATCCAGCTGGCCGTCGCCAAGCATGCGTTCGACATGGGCCAGAGCCAGCGGTTTTGGTGAGTGCAGGCCATGGGTACGGGCGATCAGCTCGCTGGAACGCTCTGGGCCCAAATCGCCCTGATGCGGTTGGGCGATGGGCTTGAAAAAGCCGACCTTGAGGCCGGCGCGCTCAAGGGCGCCGACCAGGCCCAGGCTGATTGAGGTAAGGCCGACACCGAAACCGGTGGGGGCAATAAAGAAAGTGTGCATTCGCGCTCCGTAGTAGTCAGGTGACGATCAGGCTTCAAGTAGCGCCAGGGTGTCGAGGGCAATCTGTCGTTCTTCATTGGTCGGTACGACCAGCACGCGCGGGTGCCCGTGCGCCTGGATCGGTCCGGCCGCGCCGCGCACGGTGCGGGCGTTGGCCTGCTCGTCGAGGGCCAGGTTGAGCAATTTCAGGTGCGTGACGGTCTGGCGGCGAATCAGCGCCGAGTTCTCGCCAATGCCGCCGGTAAAGACCAGGCCGTCGAGTTGCGGCAGGGCGCAGCTCATGGCAGCCAGGGATTTGGCCAGGCGGTAGCAGAACACCTCAATGGCCAGGGTGGCGCCGGCATGGCCTTGTTCGCGGGCCTGCTCCAGGGTGCGCATGTCGTTGGACAGGCCGGAGAGGCCCTGCAGGCCGCTGTCTTTATTGAGCATGGTTTCGATCTGCTCCAGGCTCCAGCCCAGTGTGCGTGCCAGATGGCTGTGCAGATTGGGGTCGACATCGCCGCTGCGCGTACCCATCACCACGCCTTCCAATGGCGTCAGGCCCATGCTGGTGTCGCGGCTTTGCCCATCGACGATGGCGCAGGTCGAGCAGCCATTGCCCAGGTGTGCCACCAGCCAGCTGCTGGCATTGACCGGTAGCCCGGCCATTGCTGCGGCGCGCTGGCTGACAAAACGGTGGCTGGTGCCGTGGAAGCCATAACGGCGTACACCGTGTTCTCGGTACAGGTGCTCGGGCAGGGCATAGCGGTAGGCGTGTTCGGGAAGGGTCTGGTGAAAGGCCGTATCGAACACGGCCACTTGAGTCAGGTCGGGGAACAGCTTGATCGCCGCCTCGATGCCCAGCAGATTGGCCGGGTTATGCAGTGGCGCCAGTGGTGCGGTGGCGCGAATCGCCGCAAGACTTAACGCATCCAGGCGGCAGGCCGCGGTGAAATGTTCGCCGCCATGCACCACACGGTGGCCAATACCGTGCAGTTGGCCACCCGCAGCGGCCTGCACCAGGGGAAATACCTGGGCGAGGGCGGTGCGGTGATCGGCATGGGGCAGAATCAGGCTGTCTTTGTTGTCGCCTTGTTGCCAGTGGACTTGGGCATCCGGGCTGCCCAGGCGCTCGGCCAGGCCGCTGAGGATAAAGGCATCTTGCGCTTCATTGATCAGGGCAAACTTGATTGATGAACTGCCGCAGTTGATCACCAGAATATTGCGTGCAGGCATTTACCGCTCCTTGTTCAAATCTTGGTTCGGGCGTTCTGTCATCGCCTCGAGTGCGCCATTTTCAGCCGCGCACCAGCCGCAGAGGAAAGGTTCACCCAGATGCGCCTGGCGTTGTTGAGCATCCAGCACCCACGCACGATTCTGCCAGGGCGGCTGGTGGCGCAGATGCTGAGTATGGCCGCAGGACAATACTGCCACCCAATGGCCGTGTTCATCCTGACGAAAATCAAGCACCCGCACTGAGGCCGCGCTTGGCCGTCCGTCTGTGTCCGGTTCGCTTTCGCGCGTGCCCTTGGGTAAACTTGGCCGTTCTTTATTTCTAAGCAAAAGGTCTCGCCCCATGCTGATCGCCGCCAATAAGGCCGTCTCCATCGACTATACCCTGACTAACGATGCCGGTGAGGTGATCGACAGTTCCGCAGGCGGCGCGCCGCTGGCTTATCTGCACGGTGCCGGCAACATCATCGGCGGCCTGGAAAAAGCCCTGCTGGGCAAACAAGCTGGCGACGAGCTGGAAGTTGCAGTCGAGCCGGAAGACGCCTACGGCGAATACAGCGCCGAGCTGGTCGCCACCCTCAACCGTTCGATGTTCGAAGGTGTGGACGAGCTGGAAGTTGGCATGCAGTTCCACGCATCCGGTCCAGACGGCGGCATGCAGATCGTCACCATCCGTGAACTGGACGGCGACGACGTGATCGTTGACGGCAACCACCCACTGGCTGGCCAGCGTCTGCACTTCAAGGTCAAGGTTGTCAGCGTGCGTGATGCCAACGAAGAAGAAGTTGCGCATGGCCATATCCACGGTGAAGGTGGTCACCACCACTAAGGTTTAGCCTTATGCCACGGCCGCGAGTCGACTTATGGTCGTATCAACCGCTGGCCCGGCTGCTAAGCTGCAACAGAAGAAAGGCGCCTTCAGATAGGCGCCTTTTTTATGACCCGCCATCCTTGGCGGTCACCCTGCGGGCCGTCGCGGTGCGACGTTAAAAATGGCTCCCGGCCATTTCTTGTCCGCTACACGTAACCTGTGTGTTCTCAAGGAGTTAGCCATGAGTGCCTTTCACGACCTCAACCTGCGTGCACTGGATGGCCAAGAGCTGCCGCTGGCACCCTTCAAGGGGCAGGTGGTGTTGGTGGTCAATGTCGCCTCCAAGTGCGGCCTGACGCCGCAGTACGCCGGTTTGGAAAAGCTCTATCAGCAATACAAGAATCAGGGCTTCAGCGTGCTGGGCCTGCCGTGCAACCAGTTTGCCGAGCAGGAGCCCGACAGTGAGGAAGCCATTCGCGAGTTTTGCAGCCTTAACTACGGTGTGACCTTCCCATTGGGCAGCAAGCTTGAGGTGAATGGGCCGGAGCGCCATCCGCTGTATCGCCTGCTGGCAGGCGAGGGTGCCGAGTTTCCAGGTGATATCACCTGGAATTTCGAGAAATTCCTCGTCGGTCACGACGGCCGCGTCCTGGCGCGCTTCTCGCCACGCACCACGCCGGATGATCCAAGCATCATTCAGGCTATCGAGAAGGCCTTGGGCTAAGGCCATTTGCGCCAAGGCTGCGGACTATCCACCGCAGCCGCTTGTTCAGCACGCGGCATCGCGGCTTAATCGGGCAACCTGCCGAGGATGCCCCAGATGAGCCTGTTTCCCTCCGACACCGCCATTTCTCCCGCTAGCCCCGCCGCGCTGCGGGAGCTGATCGAGCGTCGCCGTGCGGTGCGCCGTTTTACTGCCGAGCCGGTGCCTGAGGCTGTGGTGCGTGATTGCCTGGAGCTGGCGGTGCTCGCACCCAACTCCTGCAACCTGCAACCCTGGAGTTTTCAGGTGATTCGCGACCCGGCGTTGCTGGCCCGGCTGCATCCGGTGTGCATGAGCCAGAATGCCGCCAAGGCGCCGCTGATCATTGCCGTGTTGGCGCGCCCGGACACCTGGAAACAGGCCTGCCAGAACATCATCGACTATTGGCCGGAACCGCAAGTGCCAGCGCGGATTCGCAGCTTCTACAGCAAGACCGCCCCCTTTCAGTACAACCAGGGGCCATTCGGTCTGCTGGGGCTGTTCAAGCGTCAGCTGCTGCGCGTGGCGGCCTGGCGCAAGCCGCTGATGCGCGCGCCCAACAGTCAGGCGCAGATGCGCATCTGGGCGGTGAAATCCACGGCGCTGGCGGCGCAGAACCTGATGCTGGCCTTCCAGAGCCATGGCTATGCCACCTGCCCGATGGAAGGTTTTGATGAGGTACGTCTGCGCAAGACCCTGGATATCCCGCGCCAGGCGTTACCGATCATGCTGCTGGCGGTGGGCAAGCAGGACGAGAAGGGCGTATACAACCCGCGTTTGCGCTTTCCGTTGGAGCAGCATGTGACGTGGCTATAGCCGTAGGTTGGGTCGGGGCGTGTGGCCAGAGGAGCAACGCGACGAGGCCCAACGAGACACGCCAATGCCTGTTGGGCTTCGCTGCGCTCAACACCAACCTACGTCGGCGTTGGCATTAGCCAATGCTAGAGAACGCCGGCCTTTTTCCAGGCCAGATAACTGCTCACCAGCTGCGGCCCCAGCTCGCTCGGCCGTGCATCCAGCACCGGCACCTTGTGGGCAATCAGGCGTTCGTGAAGGCCAGCGCGGGCATTCAGGTAGTCCAGGGTGCCGCAATAGTCCAGGGCGCTGGAGAGGTCCTGCACAGGGGTGTGGCGCAGGGTATCCAGCACTTCTTCACGCAGGCTGGCGACCAGTACGCGGTGTTGGCGGCTCAGGCGTTTGACCGCGCCGAGCAGGGCCTGATCATCTTCATCACGCAGGTTGGTCACCAGCACCACCAGGGCGCGGCGGCGCTGACGGCTGAGCAGGTTTTCCACGGCGGCGGTGAAGTCCGCCGGCTGCTGGGTGCTGCGCAGGTCGTACAGCGCATTAAGCAGCACATTCAGCTGCGCCTGGCCTTTGACCGGGGCGAGGAAGCGGTTCTGCTCGCCGGCAAAGGTCGATAGACCCACCGCATCGCCCTGGCGCAATGCCACGTAGCTGAGCAGCAGCGAGGCGTTAAGGGCGTGATCGAAATGCGACAGCTCGCCATCCTGGCTGCGCATGCGTCGGCCGCAGTCGAGCAGGAAGACGATCTGCTGGTCGCGCTCGTCCTGATACTCGCGGGCAATCGGCGTGCGTTTGCGTGCAGTGGCCTTCCAGTCGATCTGCCGCAGGGTATCGCCGTCGCGAAATTCGCGCAGTTGGTGAAATTCCTGCCCCAGGCCGCGGCGTTGCTGCTGGCGTACGCCCAGCTGGCTAAGCCAGTCATCCACCGCCATCAGTTGCGCGCCGTACAGGCGGGCGAAATCCGGGTAGACGCGGGTTTCACCAGCTACGGGCAGATAGCGCCGGGCGCGCCACAGGCCCATGGGGCTGGGCAGGCTGACTTCGCACTGCGGGAAATGGAAATGCCCGCGCAGCAGTGGGCGTACGCGGTAGCTGACCTGGGTCTGTTCGCCCGGGTGCAGATCAACCTTGAGCGGCAGGTGCTCGAAGGCCATATCGCCGGGCAGATGGTCGAACACCTCCACCTGCAGCGCACGGGTGTAATTGTGGTGCAGGCTCAGCCGCACGTCGCTCCAGCGTCCAAGCGGCAGGTTGCCGGGTAGCTGGCGTTCGATGCGCGGCGAAGGTACTTGGCGCAGCAGCAGGGCGTCGATCAGTGTCAGGCCGAGCAGCACCAGCAGCATGCCCCAGTAAATCGGCGTGAAGCTGCGCGGCACGGCAATGCCCAGGGCGCTGCAGATGCCCAGGGTGATACCGAGCACGAACAGACCGGCGAGCAGCGCCAGCAGCGCGCGTGAGGGCTTCATGCAGGTATGCCTTTCAATGCGGGCTTTTGCCAGGGACGGGTCATAGGCGCGGTGCCGGAACCTGATCGAGCAGCTGCTGCAGCACCTGATCCACCGACAGGCCTTCGATATCCAACTCCGGCGACAGCCGCACGCGGTGGCGCAGTACGGCCAGGGCGCAGCCCTTGATGTCATCCGGCAATACGAAATCGCCACCGCGCAGCAGCGCGCGGGCGCGGCCGCAGCGTACCAGGGCAATCGAGGCGCGTGGCCCGGCACCGATGGCTAGGCCCGGCCAGGTGCGAGTGGCGCGGGCGATACGCACGGCGTAGTCGAGCACCTGCTCATCAATCGGCAGGTCACTGGCAATCTTCTGCAGCGCAAGCACATCGCGGGCCTGTAACAAGGTGCGCAGGGGGGTGACTTCGAGCATGTCGGCTTTGCTCGAACGCGCCACCTGGCGAACCATGTTCAGCTCTTCGCTCTGCTCGGGGTAATCCATGCGCAGCTTGAGCATAAAGCGGTCAAGTTCGGCTTCCGGCAGCGGGTAGGTGCCTTCCTGTTCGATCGGGTTCTGCGTGGCCAGCACCATAAACGGCAGCGGTACATTCAGGGCGCGGCCTTCCAGGGTGACCTGGCGTTCCTGCATGACTTCCAGCAGCGCGGCCTGGGTCTTGGCCGGCGCTCGGTTGATTTCATCCGCCAGCAGCAGGTTGGTGAATACCGGGCCCTTGCGCAGCTTGAACTGCTCACTTTGCAGGTCGTACACGGCGTGACCGGTGACGTCGCTGGGCATCAGATCCGGGGTGAACTGGATGCGTGCGAACTCGCCGCCAAAGCAGCGCGCCAGGGCGCGCACTAGCAGGGTTTTGCCAAGGCCGGGAACGCCTTCGACCAGCACATGGCCGCCGGCAATCAGGGCGCTGAGCACGTCGTCGATCACCGACGTCTGGCCGATAAGGGCTTTTTGCAATTCGGCGCGTAGCGCCTGAGCCAACTGGCTGGCACGTTGGCGCTGCGCATTCGGATTCGCCGCGGCGGCTGCCGGGGTAGCTGGTGCTGGGGCCGGTACAGGCGTTTCGGCGGCAGCAGCTTCGACGGTTTCAGCGGCGACAGGGGCTGATTGGGTGTCGCTGTCCGGCTGTTCGGGGGTGTGTTCGCTCGTCATAGGGCATTCCTGAGGGTTTGCAGGTTGGCGACCTGGCGGGTGAAGTCGGCGGCGGCCAGTCGCTGCTTGGGTAACGGTCGCATGGCTTGGCTGATAACGCTGGACGGCTGGCGGGTCAGGCGGCTAAGCACCTGCCACTGCTCGGCCACGGCGAGGCGTTCGAAACCGGGGTGACGATGGCGGGCGCGGCGCTGAATATCATGCTGCAAGCCTTGCAGCAGGCTGTGCTGGCCGTTGTGGCGCAGGAGGAAGTCGGCGCTGCCGCGCAGGTGTTCCTGCAGCTGCCGGCGATTGCGGCTGGCGGGCAACAGCAGTGGGCCCTGGCGCATGCCCAAGTGCCATAGGCCGAATGCCAGCAACAGCGCCAGGGTGACCAGCGCCTGGGGGAAGTGTTCGAGCAGCAGGCTGAACAGGTCATCGCGGTCGGCGCGGTAGAGCAGGGTGACCTGGCTGTCTTGGGTCATGTACCAGAGCAGCCAGGCGTTGTCGTATTCGCCGATGCTCTGGTTCTGCCAGATCCAGCTGTCGCTGACCACGCTGATCAGGCCATCGCCATGGTAGAGCTGCAGCAGGTGGGTGGCGGCGTCGCTGTTGGCCCAGGCGTGGGCACGGTTCTCGGAATCGTAGAGGTGAAAGTCGGTGTCGAAGTTGAAGTAGGCCGGCGCCTCTTCGTTTTCCAGATACAGCTGGGTCAGCTCCGGATAGGCATTGTCTGAATCTGTGGTTGCTTCTGCCTCAGCCTGCGGTTCGGCTTGCGGCTCAGCGTCGGCCGTGTCCTCTGCAGCTGCGTCTTCTTCCGCTGCTTCGCTGGCGTCCTCGTCAAGCTCTTCGCTCTCGTATTGCTGGATGCCCAGGCTGTCGAGCAGCAGGTCGCCGCTTTTGCCTTCATCTTCATCCCACAACCGTTCGGCAACAAACAGCAGGTGGCCGCCCTTGGCCGCCCAGGCCAGCAAGCGTTCGGCCTGCTTGGGCGTCATGCGGTTGCGGTCGCCGAGCAGCAGCAGGGTTTGCCCGGCGCTTGGCAGGTCTTTCATGACCTCCAGGCCATCGGCGCGCTGTATCTGCAGGCCCTGTTTGCGCAGGAAATGTTCGGCGGCGAGGTAAGGGTTGGCCCGGGCCTCGGGTGCGGGGCCGTGTTCGAGGGTTTCCTCATAGGGCGTGAGTTTGCCCAGCAGGTAGATGCCGAGTAGGCCGAGCACCAGCAACAGGCCGGCACCGAGAAGGAACTGGAGACGCCGGTTCATGCCTGCGCTCCCTGTTCGAACAGACGGCGCCAGGCATTACACAGGCCCTGCTTGAGCGCAGCTGGCGGCAGGCGATGGCCGTAGGCGAGGTTCTGCCAGTGGCGGGTCAGGGCCTGGCTGAAGTGGCTGAGGTCTTTCTGCTGCAGCGCCTGAACCAGTTGCAGCACTTCTGCTTCGGTGTGCGAGCTTTTCAGCGGCAGGCGTTGTTCGTGCAACATGCGGCTGAGCAGGGCGCGGTAAAGCAAGCCGAGGGCGGCGCGTGGCTGTTCATCCCAGAGTCGTTCCACTTCACCGGGGATATCCGCTGGCAGGCTTTGTGGTGCCACTTCCAGGCCGAACAGCTGTTCTGGTTGTTGATAGGTGCGCCCTTGCGGCAAGCGCAGGCGTCCGGCAAAGGCGCTCAGCCAGTCGCGGTAGCGCCACAGCAGCCAGGCGATCAGGCTGAACAGCACCGCCCATAGCAGTACCTCGAAGAACAGCGCCACGGCGTCGACGCTTTTCCAGAACTCGGTAAGTTTGAAGAACTTCTCCAGCAGTTCGATCAGGGCCTTGGCGTCTTCCTCGCTCGATTCCTTGGGCTCTTCGCCGAGACGCCAGCGGGTAACTGTTTCGCGGTGTTCGAAGGGCGGCTGATCGAGCAGCTGGCCGATGCTTTTTTGCGCTTCGGCACTGGTCAGTGGCTGCTTGAGCAGGCGCTCGGCCTCTGGCCCCATGGGGTCTTCAATCGGCAGCGGGCAGCTGCTTATGGATGCGGCGGCCATGGCACTGTGTGGCACCTGCATTAGCAGTACGCCGCAGCCCAGCAGCAGGGCATAGGCCACGCCCGTCAGGCGCTGGCGTAGTTGGCGGAAGACCAGCTCGATGTCCCAGGCTTCCAGGGCGGTACGGCGGTTCAGGTAGAGGGTGAAGCCGCAGGCGACGTAGATCGGCTCCCAGAGAATCAGCAGCAGGACGTAGGTCAGGTTGGACAGATGCTCCAGCCACAGCCACTCGCCAGACGCCGCATTGATCAGGCTGTCCCAGGTCCAGTCCAGCTCCATCTGCGCCGGCAGCAGCATGTAGATAAAGCTGATGATGCCGAACCACAGCGCCATTTCCAGGTGTACGCCGACGATGGTGAGCCAGCTGGCGCCGCCCGCATCGCGCTGGCCGAGGACGATCAGGCGCTGGCTGCGTGCCTTGCCGGACAGGCCTTCGAGCTGCATCACCGGCAGGTCGAAACTGCGTGTGGGGCTTAGCCGGCGCCAGGTCAGGCTGGCCAGCAGTTGCGGTTTGAGCAGGCCGGGCAGGGCTTTCAGTGCCTGTTTGAGGCTCGGCGTGGCACCGAACAGGGCATGCGAGAGGATATACAGCGGCAGGCGCTCAAAGGCCGGTTTCAACCACCAGAAAATCAGCACCGCGATGCTCGGGTAATCCCACAGCAGCAGGCACAGCAGGGCGAAAATCGGCACGGTTACCAATGCCCAACTGAGCATCAATACGCCGGCATGCTGTTTGGCCAGCAATACGCCGAGGTCGACGGCTTCCCAGGCGCTACGGGGGCGGATGGCGACGCTGGCATCAGTCAGGCGCATGCACACCTCGGCCAGCCAACAGCAGATAAGCCAGTACCAGCAACCAGAGTGCAGCGCCGACTGCGTATTTGATCGCGGGGCTGGCCAGGTCCATGGATGACCAGTAGGCCTCGATAAACGCCGCCAGCAGGAGAAACACGATCACCCCGCCGACCAGCCGCACGCTGCTGCCAGCCGCTACGCGCAGAGCCTCGCCGCGTGGTAGGCGCCCGGGGACCAGCAGCGCCCAGCCGAGCTTCAGGCCTGCAGCGCCGGCCAGGGCAATCGCAGTGAGCTCGAAAGAGCCGTGACCGATGACGAACGACCAGAAGGTTTCACCGTAGCCGATCTGCGTCAGATGGCCGGCCACAGCGCCAATCATCAGCCCGTTGAATAGCAGAAAGAACAGGCTGCCGAGGCCAAACAGCAGGCCGCTGGCAAAGGTCTGAAAGGCAATGCCGATGTTGTTCATGATGTAGTAGCCGAACATCATCCAGTCATCGCCGGAGTCGCGCTCGCTGAAGCGGCCGATGCGCCTGGCATCGGGGTCGTACATTTTTTCCATCTCGCCAACCTGGTCTGGCGCCATGACCCCGTAGACCAAGTCGGGGAAGTGATACACCAGCGTGCCCATCAGCAGCAGGCTGCCAAAGAACAACAGGCTCGCGGCCACGACAAAACGCCATTCGGCGCGAACCAGGCGTGGAAATCCGGCCAGGATAAACCCGAGCAGTTGCGCTCCCAGAGGGCTGCGGTGGCGATAAAACTGCTGGTGGCCACGCATGGCCAGCAGCTGCAACTGCTCAATCAGGTGGCTGCTATAGCCACGGCTCTGCGCCAGGGCCAGGTGCTGGCACAGGCTGCGGTAGTTGGCCGCAAAGGCCTTGCATTGCTGGCTGTCGGCCTTGCTGCGCTCAAGGGCTTCGAGCTGCGCATTGAAGGCTTGCCACTCGGCCTGGTGCTGGTGTTCAAACAGGCTCTGTTTCATGTCGGCCCCAACAAGCCACGGGCAATCCCGTGGATTTGCTGTTCGGCCTGCTCGGCCGGCACCTGCAGAGGCTCGGCAAGGATGCTCGCGAGCTCCTGTCGCCGTGCACTGGATAGGCTCTGCGCCCGCTCGGCAAAGCTGAGCAGGGCACGTTGTTCACTCAGGCTCATGCTGAACGGTGCACGGATGGGCTCGGCTTGCGGTAGCTCGGGTGCTGTCGGGGCGTTATCGCGATACACCACCAGGGTGCCGGCGGCGATATCGCCGAGGCGCTTGAACGCTGGGTGATTCAGGCAGCTGAGAATGCCCAGGGTGTAGCCAAACGGCAGGATGTCGACGAAACGCAGCAGGTTGCGCGTGAGCGAGGCGGCCCAGCCAATTGGTGTGCCGTCATCATGAATAACCCGCAGCCCCATCATCTGTTTGCCGGGCGAGCGACCCTGGTTGAGCACTTCAAACAGCACCATGTACCACCAGGTCACCAGAAACAGCAGGATGGTGCCCAGGCCCATACCGAACTGGCCGAGCAACGCTAGTACGGTAAACAATACGCCGAGCAGCGCACCGCGAATCAGCAGGTCAATACTGAATGCCAGCGCGCGCGGCACTAGACCGGCTGGACGCAGGATCAGGTCGATACCTTCCGGTGTTTCCACTTTATAGCGGGTATCCAGCAGCGGGCGTGTGGCGATTGAAGCAGGGGTTGGTGTGGGCGACATCGGCAGACTGCGTCGAGGAAAGCCCGATGCTAGCTAGCAGCAGGCAGGGAAGCAACCGGCTCAGTGAGCTGAACCGGTATTTAGTAAGGATTATTGCGGCGCAGGTAATACACCGAAGATGGTGCGATAGAGCACGCCCATAGCAATGACAAACAGCGGAATGCTCCAGACCAGGCCGATACCCAGCGGGATTGCGCTGACGAGCGTGATCAGACCGAGCAGCATGAACAGGCCGAAGACCTTGAGCCAGCGCTGGGTAATCGCTTTGCGCGAAGTTTCCAGGGCTTGCCACGGCGTCAGACCGCGCTCAACCACCAGTGGGATAGCCAGCATATAGGCGATGGCCAGGTACAGACCGGGAATGATCAGCAGGAACATGCCGAGGTAGATCAGCAGCATGCTGATAATCGCGGTAATCACCAGCGGCACGGTGCGGCCGAAGTGACTGAAAATGTCATTGAAGCTGATTGGCTGGTTGGCGGCGCGACGGATGCCGATCATGTTGATCCCCGCCATAAAGGGATAAGCCAGGGCCGAGGCCAGAATGCCGATGACCAGTTCTGCCACGACCGTGAGCATCGGACTGTCGCTGACTACACCCAGCAGGCCGAAAAAGCCGCCAATAAGAAAGGACGCCGCGAGCAGCACAGCGTAGAACACCAGAAAGCCACCGATGATGATGCCTTTTGTGCCTTTTACCCGTTGCCAGGCTTCGCTGAGCAGGTCGCTGATGTTGAAGTCATAGCCACGGCTCAGCGCTTCTTCGATGCTTGGCACCTGGCTGTCGCGTGGCGCTTCCTGCAGCGCACTGGCAGGTGCGGCGTAGGGATTGCTGGGGTTGATCTCACTCATGGGGCGTCCTTGTACGAGTGGTTAATCGAGCTTCCCACTTTAGTCGCAGCCAGGGCGCCCTACAAGGCGCAGACCCCACGTGGGGCGTGCGCTGGTGCAAGGTTCTGCGCTTGTCTGCGTGATGCTGGCGTGGTGGTAGACTGCCAGCGCCCCAGCATCAGGACATGACAGTGACTTCCAGCCTCTTTTGGTACGACTACGAAACCACCGGTATTGATCCACGGCGCGACCGGCCGCTGCAGGTGGCGGGGATTCGCACCGATGAAGACCTCAATGAAATTGCTGAGCCGCTGAACATCTACTGCCGGCCCAGCGACGACATCCTGCCGCATCCGGCAGCCTGTCTGGTGACCGGGATTACCCCGAGCAAGCTGGCGCAGCATGGCCTGGATGAAGTCGAGTTTATGAGTCGTGTGCATGCCGAGCTGTCGCAGCCAGGCACCTGCGGGGTGGGCTACAACAGCCTGCGTTTTGATGATGAAGTGACACGCTACAGCCTGTACCGCAACTTCTTCGATCCCTATGCCCGCGAATGGCAGGGCGGCAATAGTCGCTGGGATCTGATCGATCTGGTGCGTACGGCCTATGCATTGCGTCCGGAAGGCATCGTCTGGCCAGAAGACGAAGGCCGGGTGACGCTCAAACTGGAGCGTCTGACCGCTGCCAACGGCATTGCACACGGTCAGGCCCACGACGCGTTGTCCGACGTGCGTGCGACCATTGCCCTGGCGCGCTTGCTGCGTAGCAAACAGCGCAAACTCTATGACTACCTGTATCAGCTGCGCAGTAAGCAGCGCGTGCAGGATCAAATACGCCTGTTGCAGCCATTGGTGCATATCTCCGGGCGTTATGCTGGTGCTCGGCATTACCTGGCGGTGGTCTTGCCGTTGGCTTGGCATCCGCGTAACCGCAATGCGTTGATTGTTTGTGACCTGCAGGTCGATATATCGCCGCTGCTCAACGAGTCGGCCGAGATATTGCGAACGCGTCTGTACACCCGTCGCGATCAATTGGCCGACGGCGAGTTGCCGATACCGCTGAAGTTGCTGCACATCAACCGTTGTCCGGTCGTTGCGCCGATGAAGGTATTGCGCGCCGAGGACATTCAGCGTCTGCAGCTCGATGTGCCGGCTTATCAAGCACAGGCTGAACAATTGCGCAGCAATCCCGGGGTGTGGCAGGAAAAACTTGCGCAGGTATATGCCGATGAGCAGTTTGCCGCTAATCAAGATCCTGAGCAGCAGTTATACGATGGTTTTATTGGTGATCGTGATCGCCGTTTGTGCGAACAGGTTCGGCGTGCCGAGCCGCAGCGCTTGGCAGAATCTGTTTGGTCATTTGATGATGAACGTTTGCCTGAGTTGTTGTTCCGTTACCGTGCGCGCAACTTCGCCGCGACGCTGAATGCGCAAGAGCAACAGCGTTGGCGAACATTCTGCCAACAGCGTTTGAGTCAGCCTGAATACGGGGCACCGAATACGCTCGAACAGTTCAATCAGGCCCTTGCCGCAGTACTTCCTGATATTGGTGTGCAGCAGCAAGCTGTTTTGCTGGAGTGGCGTGATTATGTAGAACAGTTACGTCAGCGTTATGCCCTGTAATTTGTGAGGGTAAAAGCTGAGTGCGTTGTTGAAACAGCGCTCATAAAAAACGCCAGCATCGCTGGCGTTTTTGTTTGAAGCTTGTGGTGCTTAAGCGGCAGGCTTAGCCCAGTAGGGTTGCCCAGCCTTCAACGACGTCACCGCCCCACTTGGCTTTCCACTCTTTCAGAGTTTTGTGGTTGCCGCCTTTGGTTTCGATAACTTCGCCGGTGTTCGGGTTTTTGTACTGCTTAACTTTACGCGCGCGCTTGGTGCCAGCGGGCTTGGTGGTGCGGGTTGCTTTGCTGCCTTTAGCGTCTGGGTCAAGCATGGCAATGATGTCGCGCAGCGATTTCTGGTATTCACCCATCAGTGCGCGCAGTTTGCCTTCGAATTCCAGTTCTTTTTTCAGTTTGTCGTCTTGCGACAGATTTTTCAGGCGATCTTGCAGTTCTTTGATGGCTTCTTCAGTGGCGCGGTATTCGTTGATCAACGACATGTTGGGTACCTGTATTTGGGATTGGCGACTAAGTGATAGCAATAGTAGTCAGGCACTTTTCACAAGTAAACCGCTTTGTCGGTATTTTTTATGAATTGTATTGTTAAGTAACTAGTTGAGTACGTGTTCTGTTGTACAGGTTTGGTTATTTGCCAGTTATGACGGTGGTGTTTGCGCTATTTGCCTGGCTGCAACTGTTCGATCTTGCGTTATTGCTGCGCTGGCAAGCGCTGCTTGAGTACTGCAGTTTTTTCTGGCTGTGACTAGAATGGCCGACTTTATCTGAGCGCTGGAGCCGTTGATGCGTACTTTTCGATTGGTTATTGCCTGTCCGGATCGGGTCGGGATTGTGGCCAAGGTCAGTAACTTTCTGGCCACTTACAACGGTTGGATTACCGAAGCGAGCCACCACTCGGATAATCAGAGTGGCTGGTTCTTTATGCGCCACGAGATTCGCGCCGACTCGCTGCCATTTGATCTGGATGGTTTCCGTCAGGCGTTTGCGCCGATTGCCCGTGAGTTTTCCATGGAGTGGCGAGTTACTGATTCGGCGGTAAAGAAGCGTGTAGTGCTGATGGCCAGTCGCGAGTCGCACTGCCTGGCCGATTTGCTGCACCGCTGGCACAGCGCCGAGCTGGATTGCGATATTCCCTGCGTGATTTCCAATCACGATGACCTGCGCAGCATGGTTGAGTGGCATGACATTCCGTACTTTCACGTACCGGTCAACTCGCAGGATAAACAGCCGGCATTTGATGAAGTGTCGCGCCTGGTTAAAGCCCATGCGGCTGACGTGATTGTGTTGGCGCGCTATATGCAGATCTTGCCTGCGCCACTTTGTGCCGAGTTCTCCCAGCGGGTGATCAATATTCATCACAGCTTTCTGCCGTCGTTTGTCGGGGCCAAGCCGTATCACCAAGCATCGCTGCGTGGGGTCAAGCTGATTGGCGCGACCTCGCACTACGTGACCGAGGAGCTGGACGCTGGGCCGATCATTGAGCAGGACGTGGTGCGCGTTAGCCACCGCGACAGCATCGAAGAGATGGTGCGCCTGGGTAAGGACGTCGAGAAGATGGTGCTGTCGCGTGGTCTACGCTATCACTTAGAGGACCGAGTGCTGGTGCACGATAACAAGACAGTGGTGTTCGACTGAGGTGCATGTTGCGGTTCGGTTCAGTACAGAAAGAGGGCTTTACTGATGCTCAAGTCAATCAAAGTACGTGATTACATGACCCGCAATCTGGTGACTTTCCGTCCTGAAATGAACCTGTTCACCGCGATCAATCGGTTGCTCGAACACCGTATTTCCGGCGCGCCGGTGGTCGATGGGCAAGGGCATCTGGTGGGCTTGTTGTCGGAGGGCGATTGCTTGCGCGGCATTCTCTCCGGGGCTTATTACGAGTCGGCGGGTGGGGATGTCAGTGCCTATATGACCACTGAGGTGGAAGTGATTTCACCTGAGGCGGACATTATCGAAATCTCCGAGCGTTTTTTGCGCGGCCGGCGTCGGCGTTTACCTGTGGTTGAAGAAGGCCGCCTGATCGGGCAGGTCAGCCGCAGTGATGTACTGCGTGCGGTCAAGGAGTTCGCCCAGCATGATGAAGGTCACCTGGCGCTTAATTGAAGACCGGCGAAGTACATGGGAGGTGTTATGACAGATCCGCTTGCGCGTGGAACCTCCAGTGCGCCACCGGTGCTCGGGGAGGGCTGTACGCAGCGCTATGATCCACAGGCGTTGACTCCCGAGAACGGTACCGAGTTTGCCGACGCTGCTGAGCTGTGGCGGCAATTGCAGCAGGACGAACAGCCGCCAGCGAATAGCGACAAGCAGAAATAAAAACGGGGCGCTCACAGAGCGCCCCGTTTGGTTGTCACATTTGTTAAATGCGGAAGCTGTCGACCAGTTGCTTGAGGCGGCTGGCCTGTTGCTCCAGATCGCCACAGGCGCGCAGAGTGGCATTGAGGTTTTCCACGCCTTCCTGATTGAGGGTGTTGATTTCGGTGATGTCGACGTTCAGCGATTCGATAACCGAAGTCTGCTCCTCGGTGGCGGTGGCCACTGACTGGTTCATGCCGTCGATCTCGCCGATGCGCTCGGTCACGCTGCTCAGGCGTGCACCGGCCTGGTTGGCGATCTCCACGCTTTCTTCGCTGTAACGCTGACTTTCGGTCATGGTGGTGACCGACTCGCGGGAGCCGACCTGCAACTCCTCGATCATCTTCTCGATTTCCTGGGCTGACTCCTGGGTGCGGTGGGCCAGGTTGCGAACTTCATCGGCGACCACGGCGAAGCCACGGCCGGCTTCACCGGCGCGGGCGGCTTCGATGGCTGCGTTGAGCGCCAGCAGGTTGGTTTGCTGGGAGATGCTTTTGATCACCTCAAGAATCTGTCCAATATTTACCGTTTTACTGTTGAGGGTTTCGATATTGCTGCAGGAGGCGCTGATCTTGCCGGACAGCTCATTCATCGCCTGGATGGTTTTTTCCACAACCTGGCGACCGTCTTCAGCCAGGTGACGTGCATCGGAGGCTTGATTCGAGGCGTCGGCGGCGTTGCGTGCGATCTCCTGGGCGGCGGCGCCCAGTTCGTTGATCGCCGCAGCCACACTGTTGGTACGGCTGGCTTGTTCATCGGAGTTGATCATCGACGAGTTGGAGGCGCCGACCACCAGCTTGGCTACTTCGTTGACCTGGCTGGTGGCGGATGACACTTCGCGGATCGAGCTATGGATACGTTCGACAAACTGGTTGAACGCGCTGGCCAGACGGCCAAACTCGTCGTTGGATTGAATGGTCAGGCGTTTGGTCAGGTCACCCTCGCCCTGGGCGATGTCCTCCATGGCTTTACCCATGACGTTCAGAGGTTGCATCAACACGCTGATCAGCATGCTCAGCAGCAGCATGATCAGCACCACTGCGATGATTGTGGCGACGATAGCCGAGGCGCGGAATTCGCTGAGCATCGAATAGGCTTTGGCTTGATCGATGGACAGGCCGACATGCCAGCTCACCGAAGGCAGGCCTTTGACCGGGGCGAAGGTAAGGATACGGGGTTCGCCATTGAGCTCCACTTCACTGAACTCGCCGCTGATCCGTGGGGTGTTCTGTGGATAGACCTCGCTGAGATTTTTCATCACCAGAGACTTGTCCGGGTGAACTAGGATCTTGCCATCAGCGCTGACCAGAAAGGCATAGCCCATGCCGGCAAAGTCCAGTGAGTTAATGATGTCGACGAGGGTGTTGAGGCTCAGGTCGCCACCAACCACTCCGGCAGCTTTGGCGGGCGTGGCGATGGTGATGATCAGTTCGCTGGTGGCAGCATCAACATAGGGCTCGGTGAGGGTGCTGCCGCCTGCGGCCATGGCGTCCTTGTACCAGGGGCGCTGGCGTGGGTCATAACCATCCGGCATGTCCTCGTCCGGGCGCATGGTGAAGCTGCCATCGGCGCTGCCCAGGTAGGTAAAGGCGAAGGTGGAAGTCAGAACTTTCTGCTCCAGAAGCCCGGTCAGGGCATCGCCGGAAGAGTCGCGGGCGACCGATTGAGCAACGTTTTCGACCAGCAGGATGCGCCCCGACAGCCAGTTGGAAATATTGCTGGCGGTGACATTGCCCATTTCTTGTAGATAGCTTTCCAGATCATCGCGGATGGCGTTGCGCTGCAGGTAATCGTTGTACAGGGTGAACAGTGAGAATGCGGCGATCACCACCAGTGAGGCGGCGAGCAGAATCTTGTGGCTGAACTTCAGGTTGTTGGTCATGGCTTCTTGCGTCCGGTAAGTTCTGGCATCAGTCTTGGGCTGATGTAAGGCAATGGCACCACCGACGTGCGGCGATGCTGACTATGTCGGCTTAATTGCAGTAAAGCTTTAACCACGGAGATAACAAGATGGCGCAAACCGATCAGTTTGTTGTGGGGGCCGATCTTCAGGGGCTGTCGGTGGGGCAGGCATTGCGTCTGGCCAATCGACATGGGCTGATTGCCGGCGCCACGGGCACTGGCAAAACGGTGACCCTGCAGCGCTTGATCGAAACTTTCAGTGATGCCGGTGTGGCAGTGTTTGCCGCGGACGTGAAGGGGGATCTCTGTGGCCTGGGGGCTGCCGGTGCGCCGCAAGGCAAAGTGGCCGAGCGCATCGCCAGCATGCCCTGGCTCAATCATCAGCCGATGGCCTATCCGGTAACCCTGTGGGATGTGCACGGCAAGAGCGGCCACCCACTGCGTACCACCCTGAGTGAGATGGGGCCTTTGCTGCTCGGTGCGCTGCTGGAGCTGACCGACAGTCAGCAAGCGGCACTCTATGCCGCGTTTAAGGTAGCGGACCGCGAAGGTCTGCTGCTGCTTGATCTGAAAGATCTCAAGGCGCTGTTGGCACACCTGAAAAGTCATCCTGAAGTGCTGGGTGAAGACAGCGCGCTATTTACCGCTACGTCATCGCAAGCCCTGCTGCGCAAATTGGCGGGCCTGGAACAGCAGGGTGCAGATGCGCTGTTTGGTGAGCCGGCGTTGCAGCTGGAAGACATTCTGCATCCAGATCGCGATGGTCGCGGACGCATTCACCTGCTCGACGCCAGTCGCCTGGTGCACGAGGCACCGAAGGTCTATGCAACCTTCCTGCTCTGGCTGCTGGCCGAGCTGTTCGAGCAGTTGCCAGAGCGTGGTGATGCCGACAAGCCTTTGCTGGCGCTGTTCTTCGATGAAGCGCACTTGCTGTTTGCCGACACCCCGAAGGCCTTGCAGGAGCGCCTGGAGCAGGTGGTGCGGTTGATCCGCTCGAAAGGTGTGGGAGTGTATTTCGTCACCCAATCGCCAGGCGACCTGCCGGATGATGTGTTGGCGCAGCTTGGTTTGCGCATCCAGCACGGCCTGCGCGCTTTTACCGCCAAAGAGCAGAAGTCGCTGCGTGCGGTGGCCGATGGCTTTCGGCCCAATCCGGCTATCGACACGTTGACGGTGCTTACCGAGCTGGGTATCGGTGAAGCCCTGGTTGGCACGCTGGAAGCCAAAGGCACGCCGGCTATGGTTCAGCGTGTAGCCGTGGCGCCACCACAGTCACGTATTGGGCCACTGAGTGAGGCCGAGCGCGTGGCCTTGATTCAGCAGTCGCCGTTGCGTGGCCGCTACGACAAGCCAATCGATCGTGAGTCTGCCTATGAATTGCTGACCGCCCGCGCTGAGCAGGCCGCCCAACAGGCAGAGCCAAGTAAACCTAGCGCCGCGAACAAGAAGGTCGAGTCTGGCGGCGGTATTGGTAGCGCAGCGGGTGAGCTGCTTGGCGGTCTGGCCAGTCAGGTGGTGAAAACGGCCATGCGCCAAGCCGCCAATCAGATCGGCCGGCAACTGGTGCGTGGTCTGCTGGGGTCGCTGATGGGGGGCAAGGGACGTTGAACCAGTGGCCATCCCGATCAGGGATGGCCAGGTATCTGGCATCAGGGCTGCGCGGCGTCAGCCAGACGCCTCGTCTGCCTTGGCTTGCAGCTCTTTTTCGATTTTTACCAGCTCTTTTTCAAACGCTTGGTCGAGAAGGTTAGCCTTCTTGCGCCACGGCTTGCGCTCGGGGTCCGGTTGAGCGGCGTAGGTAATCACTTCCCCGCCGTATACATCCTTGTAACGCTGCGCCTGGCGCTCGAGTTCGGCGCGCAGTTCGTCTTTCGTCACGTAGTTACCCATGGTCTTGAACAGAATATTGGCTGGATGCCAGGCATATGGCCTGGGCACCTGAGACGGCCAAACAGTTTTAGCTCGCGCATTTAGTAAGCGTAGCGAATAGTTTCAATGACTATTGCCGCGCTGGTTTACCCTTTAATTGTGGATGATCTGAACGAGTTGTCAGATTTGTTAAAGGGTTAATTAGGCTGCGCTCGGCAATTATGGCGAAGCCAAGTTAAATGTCCAGCCTGCTTAGTTGGCAGGTTGTAGACCGTAACGTTGCACAATGGTTGCAAGCTGGCCGTTATTGCGCAACGTTCTCAGCCCGCGATTGAATGCCTGAAACTGTGCAGGCGTGACTTTCTTGCGGGAAAAACCAATGCCGTATGAAATTGACGTCAAATGCCCGGCGTTACGCAGCGCGTAGAGATATTCATGCTCAATCAAGTGGCGGGCTACATCGCGATTAAGTACAACGACACCTCGCTCACCAAAGCGCCCAGCGGTGAGCATCAACAGCAGGCGATGGTTGTTGGTCACCAGTTTAACTTCGACATCCGCTGTGTTCTTCAGGCTTTCCTGCAGTACGAATGAGGTGCCTGACGGGCCGTACACGCCGACCTGGCGGCCTTGCAAATCGCCTGGCTGACTGTAGTGGAAGTCGCTTGAACGCAGGGTGTAGAAGTCGTAGCCGGAGGTCACCAGCATCGGCGTAATACGGAATGCCTGGCGCCGTGCGGGAGATTGAATCACGGTGAAAATGCCATCCACTTCACCCTCTTCGGCCTGCTGCAGGGCACGGCGCCAAGGCAGTACTTCAATATGGCATTGCCACTGCAAGGTGCGGCAGGTGGCTTCGACTATCTCCGGCAGTGCGCCGCTGGCAGTTGCACCGCGCGAGTAACTGAAGGGTGGGAACTCCTCGGTTACAAAATGCAGGTTCTCAGCCGCCGAATTACGGGAAGCAATCAAGGCGATCAGTGTGAGCAGGGCATGGCGTAACAACACGACTTAATCCTTTAGTTGCGATGAACGCTGCAGACGCTGTATTGCCTGGGGGTGGCTAATTGCAATGGTTGGATTATTAACCTTGTGTGAGTGTGTGTGCCTAGCACTTGTTGACGCTTGCTGGGGTGGGACTGGTTTTGTTCAGCGTATTTTCACTGCCAATGTTGGGCCTGCCTGCTTGGTAATACCTTGCAAACTCTAAGCAATTGAGTAAACCCGCATGTCTCCCTACATTTGCGCCCGCACTGGTAAGTCCATTTGTGCAGTTGATTAGCTCGGTTGATCAATCAAGGTGGTGGCTACTGGGGCACGCCCGCAAATCAGGCCGTTAATGGCTGCTATGGAGAACGTTATGCGTAAGTCGATGCAAATGGGTGGGCTGGGGCTGTTGCTGATCGGCCTGGTTGGTTGCGAAGCGGCTGAACAATCGGCGCAGAAGCTCGTTGAAAAGGCCGAGCAGGTCGTTGTGGATGTTGCGCGCGAGGCGGTTGATGAAACCGTGAAAGAGCTCAACAAGCAGGTGGACGAGGTGCAGCAATCAACCAATGAGTGGCTGGGCAAGCCCGTTGAAGAGGCTGAGCCACAGCAATCCGAGCAGCCGCAGACTAAGCCGGATGACCAGGCTGCGAGCAAGTCCATCGAAACCTGAGTCGAGGTTTCAGGGCATCTCCTGCAGTGCTGTGCAACTAGCACTGTAATTCTGCTGGCAGGCGCTGGTGAACAGGCGCCGGGCCTGATTTGCGTCCAGCGGTACGCCTTGTTCGCCGCGTAGGTAGAGGCTGCCGAGGATGTGCTGGGCCATCGGGTTGCCGCCAGCGGCGGACTGGTTGAGGTACTTGAGCATCTGCTGTGGGTTGTTGAAGTCAGGGTTGTCGCGGCCGGTGTACAGGTAGGCCAGGCTGACGGCGGCCATGGCGTGTCCCTTGTCGGCGGCGAGCTTCCACCAGTATTCGGCCTGCTTGAGGTCCTTGTTCGGCTTGCCGACGAAGTACAGGCTGCCGAGCTGGAACTGGCTGTCGAGATCGCCACGGTTGGCCTGGCTGCGCAGGTTGGCCTCGGCGGCGCTGTTTTCGCGGGGGGCATCTGCTTGTTGGGTGGGCTGTTCGGTCTGACTTTGTTCCGCTTGGTTGGCGCAGCCGCCCAGCAGCAGGCTTGCGCAGAGCAGAAACAACAGTGGGCGGTGGTGTAGTGGGGCAATGTTCATGCGCGTTTCTGCTCCCTTGAGTTGACGTTGAACGTTACGTCGAGCCTGTAGCGAGTAAACAGCAGATTGCAGCCTCGCATGCAAGTTGCGCGGAGGTCGAGCTGTTGGCTGCATTGATCGTCCCGTGCAGGTTGCAGAATCCATATCAGTTTGTCGCCTGCAGCGTTTCGCCCGCGCGCCAGAGCTGCGATTCTTGGTCATCTCCGCGCTTCTCCGCGAACCCAGGCCTTCGAGGTATCCATGCAGATCAGCTCCAACTTCGACAGCGGCAATATTGAGGTCATCGACGCCATCAACCCACAGCAGGTGCAGCTGGCGATTCGTCCGGACCTCAACAGTAGGCATTTCCAGTGGTTCCACTTCAAGGTCGAGGGCTTGCAGCCTGGGCAGCGTTACGGCTTCAGCCTGGTCAATGCCGGGCAGTCGTCGTACAAGAATGCCTGGAGCGGTTACCACGCCGTGGCCTCTTACGATCAGCGCGACTGGTTTCGGGTGCCCAGCCGCTTTGAAGAGGGCGCGCTGAAGTTCGACATCGAGCCGCAGCACGGGCAGATCTGGTTCGCCTATTTCGAGCCCTACAGCCGCGAGCGCCATAGCCAGTTGATCGAGGATGCGCAGCGTTTGGCGGGCGCCGAGCTGTTTGCCACAGGCAAGAGCATTGAAGGCCGGCCCATCGAGTTGCTGCGCATCAGCCGCAATCCACAGGCACAGCGCAAAATCTGGCTGATCGCCCAGCAGCATCCCGGCGAGCATATGGCCGAGTGGTTTATGCAGGGGCTGCTTGAGCGTCTGCAGAGCCGCGATGATGCCGAGCTGAATACGCTGTTGGAGCAGGCCGATCTGTACCTGGTGCCGAACATGAATCCGGACGGCGCCTTCCGTGGCCATCTGCGTACCAATGTCGCTGGGTGTGACCTTAATCGCGCCTGGCAGTCGGCGAGTGAGACGGACAGCCCCGAGGTGTATTTCGTCCAGCAGCAGATGCGCACCGTTGGCGTCGATCTGTTTTTGGATATCCACGGTGATGAGGAAATTCCTCACGTGTTTGTCGCCGGCTGTGAAGGCAACCCCAGCTATAGCCCGCGCCTGCAACGTCTGGAAAACCAGTTCAAGCAGTTGCTGATCGATAACGGTGCCGAATTCCAGACCACCTTCGGCTACACGCCCGATCAGTTCGGCCAGGCCAACACCAGCCTGGCCTGCAACGCGGTGGGCATGGAGTTTGATTGCCTGGCCTTTACCATCGAAATGCCGTTCAAGGATCACGACGACCGTCCCAACCCGCAGACCGGCTGGAGTAGTGCGCGTTCGATGCAGTTGGGCAAGGATGTACTGAGTGTGGCAGCCGCCATGGTCGGGCAGCTGCGCGAATAACAGGGCGCTGGCGGGCAGGGGCTGCCCGCCAGGATTGTCGCTAAGGTCTCTTTAGCCTCGGTAGTAGCGCTGTGGCACAAACGGGGTCTTGGCCACTTTCATCGCCACGCGTTTGCCGCGCACCATGGCCCATACCTCGGTATCCAGGGCGATATGGCTGTTCTGCACATAGCCCATGGCTACCGGCGCAGCCAGGGTTGGGCCGAAGCCGCCGCTGCATACGGTGCCGATCACATTGCCATCGGCATCGACGATTTCTGCGCCTTCACGCACCGGTACACGCTCCTGCGGCAGCAGGCCGACGCGCTTGCTGGCAACGCCTTGTTGTTGCTGGGCGAAGATTCGTTCTGCACCGGGGAAGCCGCCAGCCCGGGCGCCATCGGCGCGGCGTGGCTTGGACATGGCCCACAGCAGGCTGGCTTCGATCGGTGTGGTGCTGGTGCTCATGTCGTGGCCATACAGGCACAGGCCGGCTTCCAGACGCAGCGAGTCGCGGGCGCCAAGGCCGATGGCGGCTACTTCCGGTTCGGCCAGCAGGCTGCGCGCCAGGGTTTCGGTGTGCTCACACGGTACCGAGATTTCGAAGCCGTCTTCGCCGGTGTAGCCGGAGCGGCTGACGTAGCAATCGACGCCGAGCAGACGCACTGGGGCGAATTGCATAAAGGTCATCTTCGCCACTTCAGGTGCCAGGCGCGCCAGCACATCGACGGCTTGCGGGCCTTGCAGCGCCAACAGTGCGCGTGCCTCGAACAGGCTTTCGATCTCGCATTGGCTGCCAATATGTTTTTGCAGGTGAGCCAGATCCTGGTCCTTGCAGGCGGCGTTGACCACCAGGAACAGCGTGTCGTTACCCAGGTTGGCGACCATCAGGTCGTCGAGGATACCGCCGTTGTCATCTGTGAACATGGCGTAGCGCTGCATGCCCACGGGCAGGTCGACGATGTCTACCGGCACCAGGGTTTCCAGTGCCTTGGCGGCATTTGCACCACGCAGGACAATCTGGCCCATGTGCGAGACGTCGAACAGGCCGGCAGCTTCGCGGGTGTGCAGGTGTTCCTTCATCACCCCGAGCGGGTACTGCACCGGCATGTCGTAGCCGGCGAACGGCACCATGCGCGCGCCCAGTTCGAGATGCAGGGCATGTAGCGGGGTTTTCGCCAGGGTTTCAGTGGTCATGCGGTTCTCCATGTCGGTAAAGGTTGTTTGTATAGGCGCGAGCTAAAAGCGTCTTGCCTACAGGCTGTATGGGATGCCGTGTCAGCATTCGACAATATTCACGGCCAGGCCGCCGCGGGCGGTTTCCTTGTACTTGTTGTTCATGTCGGCGCCGGTCTGGCGCATGGTGCGGATTACCTTGTCTAGCGACACGAAATGCTGACCGTCGCCGCGCAGGGCCATGCGTGCGGCATTGATCGCCTTCACCGAGCCCATGGCGTTGCGCTCGATGCAGGGCACCTGCACCAGCCCACCAATAGGGTCGCAGGTCAGCCCGAGGTTATGTTCCATGCCGATTTCGGCGGCGTTCTCCACCTGGTTGACGCTGCCGCCGAGCACTTCGCACAAGGCGCCTGCGGCCATCGAACAGGCCACGCCGACCTCGCCCTGGCAGCCGACTTCGGCCCCGGAGATCGAGGCGTTTTCCTTATAGAGGATGCCGATGGCCGCGGCGGTTAGGAGAAAGCGCACCACGCCGTCGTCGTTGGAGCTGGGGATAAAGCGGCTGTAGTAATGCAACACCGCCGGCACGATACCGGCCGCGCCATTGGTCGGGGCAGTGACCACGCGCCCGCCGCTGGCGTTTTCCTCGTTCACCGCCAAGGCATAGAGGTTGACCCAGTCGAGCACGCTCAACGCATCGCGCAGGCTGGCTTCCGGGTGCTTGCACAGCTGGCGGTGCAGGGCGGCGGCGCGGCGTTTGACCTTGAGCCCGCCGGGCATGATGCCTTCGTTGCGACAACCGGCTTCGACGCAATCCTGCATCACTTGCCAGATATGCAGCAGGCGCGCGCGGGTCTCGGCTTCCGGCCGCCAGGCCGCCTCGTTGGCCAGCATCACCTGGCTGATCGACAGGTTGTGTTCGGCGCAGTGCGCCAGCAGCTGTTTGCCAGTAGTAAAGGGGTATTGCAGAGCAGTCGTGTCTTCGACAATGCGGTCGGCCCCGGCGGCCTGCTCATCGACAACGAAGCCGCCGCCTACCGAGTAATACTCGCGTGAGCGGATCTGCAAGCCGGCGGCGTCGAAGGCGCGAAAGATCATGCCGTTGGGGTGAAAGGGCAGCGGCTTGCGGATCATCGCCAGGTGCTGTTTCTCGACAAAACGGATGGGTTTTTCGCCGAGCAGGTTGAGTTCACCGCTGCTGCGAATCGCCGCCAGGCGGGCGTCGACGTTACTGGTGTCGACGCTGTCCGGCTGTTCGCCTTCCAGGCCGAGCAGCACGGCTTTATCGCTGCCGTGACCTTTGCCGGTGGCACCGAGTGAGCCGTACAACTCTACTTTGACGCTGTCGGTTGTGGCCAGCAGTTGATCGCGGCGCAGGCCTTCAGCAAAGCGTACGGCGGCCAACATCGGGCCGACCGTATGCGAGCTGGACGGGCCAATGCCGATCTTGAAGAGGTCAAAAACGCTAAGTGACATGTTTGCTCCGACTGCGTGTTTTGCTGCCGCCCTTGTGAGGCGGCGTTGATACAGCGCGCGGGATAACCGCGCCGCTAGTGGCAAAAACTGCGTGCCGTCCTAGTCAGCGTAGACCGGGAAGCTGGCGCATAGAGCCGCCACCTGACCACGAACGCGCTCAATTACCGCCGGGTTTTCCAAGTCGTCGAGGATGTCGCAGATCCAGCCGGCCAGGGTGCGGCACTCGCCCTGCTTGAAGCCGCGGGTGGTGACTGCCGGGGTGCCGATGCGGACGCCGGAGGTGACAAACGGCGACTGCGGGTCATTCGGCACGGCGTTCTTGTTTACCGTGATATGCGCCGCACCCAGTGCCGCGTCCGCCGCCTTGCCGGTGAGGCCCTGCTTGATCAGGCTGACCAGCATCAGGTGGTTGTCGGTGCCGCCGGAGACCACATCAAAACCTCGCGCAACGAACACTTCGGCCATCGCCTGGGCGTTGTCGACCACCTGCTGCTGGTAGGTCTTGAAGCCAGGCTCCAACGCTTCCTTGAAGCACACGGCCTTGGCTGCGATCACATGCATCAGCGGGCCGCCCTGGCTGCCAGGGAACACCGCGGAGTTAAGCTTCTTCTCGATCTCTTCGTTGGCCTTGGCCAGGATCAAACCGCCACGTGGGCCGCGCAGGGTCTTGTGCGTTGTGGTGGTGACCACATCGGCGAAAGGAAGCGGATTGGGGTACAGGCCAGCTGCGACCAGGCCGGCGACGTGGGCCATATCGACAAACAGCAGTGCACCAACCTTGTCGGCGATGGCGCGGAAACGGGCGAAATCCAGGGTGCGCGAATAAGCGGAGAAACCGGCGACGATCATCTTCGGCTTATGTTCGACGGCCAGGCGCTCAACCTCGGCGTAATCGATCAGGCCGTTCTCGTCGATGCCGTACTGCACCGCGTTGTACAGCTTGCCGGAGGACGACACCTTGGCCCCGTGGGTCAGGTGGCCGCCGTGGGCCAGGCTCATGCCGAGGAGGGTATCGCCGGCATTGAGCAGGGCCAGGTACACCGCGCTATTGGCCGAGGAGCCGGAGTGCGGCTGCACGTTGGCGTAGTCGGCGCCGAACAGCTGCTTGGCGCGCTCGATGGCCAGCGTCTCGACCTTGTCGACATGCTCACAACCGCCGTAGTAGCGCTTAGCCGGGTAGCCTTCGGCGTACTTGTTGGTCAGCCCGCTGCCCTGGGCCTGCATGACGCGCTGGCTGCAGTAGTTTTCCGAAGCAATCAGCTCGATATGGTCTTCCTGGCGCTGCTCTTCGGCGTTGATCGCGGCGAGCAGGGCATCATCGTAGCCTTGCAGTTGGTCGTGCTTGCTGAACATGGTGAGGCCCTCTGGTTTTTATATGAGGTGCAGCTAACCCGCCTCGGGTAGAGGTGAGTCGAAAATTGGGGAGAAAGCAGTCCCGCGGCCCGGATGCGTTCCGGGCCGCGGGCTGTTATCACGCGTCCTGGTACGCCTCGATGGACGGGCAGGCGCAGATCAGGTTGCGGTCGCCGAACACGTTGTCCACGCGGCCGACCGGCGGCCAGTACTTGGCCTCGATCAGGCTGGCCACTGGGTATACGGCCTGCTCGCGGCTGTAGCCGTGAGTCCACTCGCCAGTCAGTTCCAGGGCGGTGTGCGGGGCGTTTTTCAGCGGGTTGTCGTTGGCATCCAACTGGCCGGCTTCCACCGCACGAATCTCGTTGCGGATGGCGATCATGGCGTCGCAGAAGCGGTCCAGTTCTTCCTTGGATTCGCTTTCGGTCGGCTCGATCATCAGGGTGCCGGCGACCGGGAAGGACATGGTCGGGGCGTGGAAGCCGAAGTCGATCAGGCGCTTGGCCACGTCGTCAACGCTGATGCCGCTGCTGTCCTTGATCGGACGGATGTCGAGGATGCACTCGTGCGCCACCAGGCCGTTGCTGCCCGAATACAGCACGGGGTAGTGCTCTTCCAGACGGCGGGCGATGTAGTTGGCATTCAGGATGGCCATTTGCGAAGCGCGCTTGAGGCCTTCGCCGCCCATCATGCTGATATACATCCAGGTGATTGGCAGGATGCTGGCGCTGCCGAATGGCGCGGCGCTGACTGCACCTTCTTTACGGGCCATATGGCCGTGGCCAGGCAGGAACGGAATCAGGTGCGCTTTCACGCCAATCGGGCCGACGCCTGGGCCACCACCGCCGTGCGGGATGCAGAAGGTCTTGTGCAGGTTCAGGTGCGAGACGTCGCCGCCGAACTTGCCCGGGGCACACAGGCCGACCATTGCGTTCATGTTGGCGCCGTCGATATACACCTGGCCGCCGTTGTCGTGAATGATCTGGCAGATCTCGCGGATGCCTTCCTCGAACACACCGTGGGTCGACGGGTAGGTAATCATCAGCGCCGCGAGGCGGTCTTTGTGCTCTTCGGCCTTGGCCTTGAGGTCGGCAATATCGACGTTGCCACTGCTGTCGCAGGCAGTCACCACCACGCGCATACCGGCCATGCTGGCGGTCGCTGGGTTAGTGCCGTGGGCCGATTGCGGGATCAGGCAGATATCGCGCTGATCATCGCCGCGGCTCAGGTGGTAAGCGCGAATGGCCAAGAGGCCGGCGTACTCGCCCTGGGAGCCGGCGTTCGGCTGCAGGGAGATGCCGTCGTAACCGGTGGCTGCGCAGAGCATGGCTTCCAGTTCAGTGGTCAGCTGGCTGTAACCCTGGCTCTGTTCGACCGGGGCAAAGGGGTGCAGGTTGCCGAACTCGGCCCAGGTCACCGGGATCATTTCGCTGGCGGCGTTGAGCTTCATGGTGCAGGAGCCCAGCGGGATCATGCTGCGGTCCAGCGCCAGGTCCTTGTCGGCCAGCTTGCGCAGGTAGCGCATCAGCTCGGTTTCGCTGTGGTAGCGATTGAACACGGGGTGGCTGAGGATTTCGCTTTCGCGCAGCAGGCCTTTTGGCAGCTGGGCGATTACGCCGGCAGCCAATTCTGCGAAGGCTGGAACAGCTTTGCCTTCGGCGAAGACCGCCAGCAGCGCTTCGATGGCCGCCTGGTCGGTGGTTTCATCCAGGGACAGGCCCAGGCGCTCGCCATCGATTTCGCGCAGGTTGATCCCGGCCTTGCGTGCAGCGGCGTGCAGGGCAGCGGTTTTGCCGGCGGTGGCCAGGGTCAGGGTGTCGAAGAAGAACTCCTGTTCAACGCTGTAACCCAGGGCGCGCAGGCCCTTGGCCAGAATCGCGGTGAACTGGTGCACGCGCTGAGCGATTTGCACCAGGCCTTTCGGGCCGTGGTACACGGCGTACATGCTGGCGATGTTGGCCAGAAGCACCTGGGCGGTACAGATATTACTGGTGGCCTTCTCGCGGCGGATATGCTGCTCGCGAGTCTGCATGGCCAGGCGCAGGGCCGGCTTGCCGAAACGGTCGATCGACATGCCGACCAGGCGGCCCGGCATGTCGCGCTTGAATGCGTCGCGGGTGGCAAAGTAGGCAGCGTGCGGGCCACCGAAGCCCAGCGGCACACCGAAGCGCTGCGCGCTGCCCAGGGCCACGTCGGCACCGAATTCGCCCGGCGCGGTGAGCAGGGTCAGGGCCAGCAGGTCGGCAGCTACGGCTACCAGGGCGTTGGCGGCGTGGAAGCGCTCAACCAGTTCGCGGTAGTCGAAGATGTCGCCATTGCTCGCCGGGTATTGCAGCAGCGCACCGAAGTAGGCGCTGGCGTCAGTGATGGCGGCTTCGTCGCCGATGACCACTTCAATGCCCAGCGGCTCGGCACGGGTGCGCAGCACGTCGAGGGTCTGCGGGTGGCAATGCATGGATGCGAAGAAGGCGTTGCTGGCCTTGTTCTTCGACAGGCGCTTGCAGAAGGTCATGGCTTCGGCGGCGGCGGTGGCCTCATCCAGCAAGGATGCGTTGGCGATCTGCATACCGGTAAGGTCGCTGATCAGGGTCTGGAAGTTCAGCAAGGATTCCAAACGGCCCTGGGAAATCTCTGGCTGGTATGGGGTATAGGCGGTGTACCAGGCCGGGTTTTCCAGCAGGTTGCGCAGGATCGGGCTCGGCGTCAGGGTGCCGTAGTAGCCCTGACCGATATAGGTCTTGAACTGCTGGTTCTTGGCCGCGATGGTCTTGATCTTGGCCAGGGCGTCGGCTTCCGACAGGCCTGGCTGAGCACCCAGCACGCTGGTGCCTTTGATGCTCTCGGGGATGACGTTATCGGTCAGCGCGTCGATGCTGGCGTAGCCGAGCAGTTCGAGCATGGCCGCAGTATCGGCGTCACGTGGGCCGATATGGCGGGCGACAAATTCGTTCTGGGTGGTCAGCTTGGTCATTGCAATCTCTCAGGCATCAGCATTGGCGTTGAGCAGGCGCTCGTAGGCGGCCTGGTCGAGCAGGTCGGCTACCGCGCTGGCATTGGCCGGACGGAAACGGAAGAACCAACCCTTGCCCAGGGGATCTTCGTTGACCAGCTCAGGGCTGGATTCTAGCTCGCCATTGACCTCAACCACCTCACCGTCCAGCGGCATGGCGATATTGCTCGCCGCTTTTACCGATTCCAGCACGGCCACTTCAGCGCCTTCAACGTAGCTCTGGGCTTCCGGCAGCTGGACGAATACCACGTCACCCAGGGCTTCCTGGGCATAGGCGGTGATGCCCACAGTAACCAGACCATCGGCATCCTGACGCAGCCATTCGTGCTCAACGGTAAAACGCAATTCGCTCATGTGAACTCCTCAAGGGTGGTGACTCGCCCTTTCTGTTGGGGGCGATGTGCTGGACGCACGTGCTGGGCACGAGCGGAAGGTGAAAAGACCATAGCAAGGGTGGTGCCATTGTTGTTTTTATCAATAAAAACAACAACTTAAGTTTTTTTTAAGTGCTGGTTTTTATAGCGATTGTAGCGATTTCGATACGCGCATGATCGATTCATCCATAAGGCACAGCGCAAAGGCTCTAGCGTCGCGGGCTGAATGTTTTGTGTCGTTTTCATTACGGTGTATTTAGTTCAATACATGTGTTGGCGGAGTCCGTGATCAACTCCGGTGCTGATGCTGTAAGGCGCCAGGATTGCTCTGCCGATAGCGGCCAATCTCTCTGCTGAACCGCCAGGGCCATTCACCCGCCCTATAAAGCGCCATTGAACGGGTCGATGGGCCGGCTGCAGAGCGGCTTTCCAGAGGCGTATTCACTCTTTCGGCTGACAGGGCAAATACCTCTTTCGGGCGCTTATCCCGCTCAAGACGGCTGAGTAGCGTGGAGCCTCAACACGAAACCCGCTTTCCAGGAGAGCCGCATGAGAACAAGAACAAGACATGCCATCTTCCAGCCCAGCGTTTTGGCGATTGCCATTGCTGTTGGCTGTGTCGCGCCTGTCCAGGCTATTACATTCAATATCGGTGAGGTCGAGGCGCAGTTCGACTCATCGCTTTCTGTGGGGGCCAGTTGGAGCGTGCGCGGTGCCGATCCGGACTTTATCGGTACACGTAATGGCGGCAAGGCGTCTTCTCAGACCAACGATGACGGGCGCCTGAACTTCAAGAAAGGCGAAACCTTTTCGAAGATTTTCAAAGGCATTCACGACCTTGAATTGAAGTACGGCGATACCGGCGTGTTTATTCGCGGCAAGTATTGGTACGACTTCGAGACCAAGGACGAAAGCCGTCTGCTGTATGACATCGACGACCACAACCGCAAGACGGCGGCACAGGCCTCCGGTGCGGAAATTCTCGATGCCTTCATCTACCACAACTACAACCTGGGCAGCATGCCGGGCAGTGTGCGAGTCGGTAAGCAAGTGGTCAGCTGGGGTGAGAGTACTTTTATCGGTAACTCGATCAACTCGATCAACCCCGTGGATGCTGCAGCGTTCCGCCGGCCTGGCGCGGAGATCAAGGAAGGGCTGATTCCGGTCAACATGCTCTATGTGTCGCAGAGCTTGACCGACACCGTCAGCATGGAGGCGTTCTACCAGCTGGAGTGGGACCAGACCGTTATCGATAACTGCGGAACGTTCTTCGCGCCCAGCGACACGGCCGCCGATGGCTGTAATGACCGCCTGGTTGTCGCCGGGGCTGATGTCGCGCCGGACGCGTCAAACAACACCGGTGCGCCGGGCAACCCCGTCTTCATTCCGCGCGCGGGTGATCGTGATGCGCGTGACAGCGGTCAGTTTGGCGTTGCCCTGCGCTGGTTTGCCGAGTCGTTGAATGACACCGAGTTCGGCCTGTACGCGATGAATTACCACAGTCGTACCCCGAACGGCAGCATCATTGTTGGCACCGGGGCACCACAGGCTGCCCGCTACTTTCTGGAGTATCCGGAAGATATCCGCCTGTATGGCGTCAGTTTCCAGACCAACATCGATGGCACGGCGTTGTCGGGTGAACTTAGTTATCGGCCAAACATGCCGATCGGCATCAACTCCACTGACATGACCTTTGCATCTCTGCGCCAGGGTTTTTCACCGGTATTCACCAGTGGTCATGGCCGCAATGCCGTGGGCGAGGAAGTGTCCGGTTACGTGCGCAAGCCGGTGACCCAGGCGCAAGTCACGGCGGTGCAGTTTTTCGACCGGGTGCTGGGGGCAAGTCGCCTGACTCTGCTGGGTGAGGT
Organism: Pseudomonas sp. 8BK; assembly: GCF_902506475.1. NCBI lineage: Bacteria > Pseudomonadati > Pseudomonadota > Gammaproteobacteria > Pseudomonadales > Pseudomonadaceae > Pseudomonas > Pseudomonas sp. 8BK. The sequence goes on from NZ_LR733252.1 coordinate 656,230, forward strand.
GGGTTACAACCATGTCAGTGGTATCAGTGATGATCTCGGTGAGCTGCGCTTCGGCCGCGATCCTGTCTATGGCATTGGCCAGCTCACCCCCAATACGACCTGTACCGCAGGGGTGAATACCGCCAACCCTGATCAATGTAATGACGACGGCTTCTTCACCAGCAGCTCCTGGGGCTACCGCCTACGGGCCAGTGCCGAATACAGCAACGTTTTCGCCGGGGTCAATCTGACGCCGAGCATTGCCTGGTCGCATGACGTCGATGGTTATGGCCCCAACTTCAGCGAGAGCAGTAAGGCGGTGAGCCTGGGCCTGAACGCTGACTACCAGAACACCTATAACGCCAGCCTCAGTTACACCGACTTCTTTGGTGGTGATTACAACACCAACGTCGACCGTGACTTTGTTGCCCTGAGCTTTGGTGTGAACTTCTGATCAACGCAGTGCAAAAGGATCCGTACACCATGAAAAATACAAGAATCCTGCAAGCTGGTGCGCTGCTGCTGACTTTGTTAGCCAGCAGCGTGATGGCCGCAGTCTCTGAACAAGAAGCGGCTCAGTTGGGTACCAGCCTGACGCCGCTGGGCGGGGAAATGGCTGGCAATGCCGATGGCAGTATCCCTGCCTGGGATGGTGGTCTGTCTACCAGTGCGGCGGCTGTCGATGGCAAGGGGTTCCTCGCTGACCCCTATGCTGGTGAGCAACCTCTTTTTACGATTACCGCAGCCAATGCCGAGCAGTACAAAGACAAATTGTCAGCCGGTCAGATGGCCATGCTCAAGCGCTACGCGGATAGCTACAAGATCCCGGTTTACCCTTCGCATCGAACCACCTCCGTGCCTGCAGCGATTGCCGATGCGGCCAAGGTCAGTGCGGTCAATACCACGCCCGTAGACGGTGGTAACGGCCTGCAGAACTTCAATGCCAGCCGTTACTACGCCTTTCCCATTCCCAAGACAGGCGTTGAGGTGATCTGGAACCACATCACCCGTTACCGTGGCGGTAACACCCGCCGCGTGGTGACTCAGGCGACGCCGCAGACCAATGGCTCCTACAGCCTGGTCAAGTTCGAAGATGAAGTGGCCTTCCCGGCGGATATGCCCGATCTTGATCCGGCCAAAGGCAGCAATGTCTTGCTGTATTTCAAGCAGCGAGTGACTGCACCGTCGCGCTTGGCCGGTAACGTGCTGCTGGTTCACGAGACCATCGACCAGGTCAAGGAGCCGCGCCTGGCGTGGATCTACAACGCCGGTCAGCGCCGCGTGCGCCGCGCTCCGCAGGTGGCCTATGACGGCCCAGGTACTGCCGCCGATGGTATGCGTACCGCCGACAACTTCGACCTGTTCTCCGGGGCGCCAGATCGTTACGACTGGCAACTGGTCGGCAAGAAGGAGATGTATATCCCCTACAACAGCTACAAGCTTGATTCGCCGTCACTGAAGTACGACGACGTGATCAAGGCCGGGCATATCAATCAGGACCTGACTCGTTACGAGTTGCACCGGGTTTGGGAAGTGGTTGCCACGCTGAAGAGCGGTGAGCGGCATATCTATGCCAAGCGTCACATGTATGTCGATGAGGACAGCTGGCAGATAGCGCTGGTCGATCATTACGATGGCCGTGGTCAGCTTTGGCGTGTTGCCGAAGGTCATGCGCAGCACTACTACAACCATCAAGTGCCGGGCTACACCCTTGAGGCGCTGTATGACCTGGTGGCCGGTCGTTACCTGGCACTGGGCATGAAAAACGAAGAGAAGTCGGCGTATAACTTTGGTTTCAAAGCCACCGCCGCCGACTACACGCCAGCCGCACTGCGCAGCTCCGGCGTTCGCTAGGCCAATAACCTGCACGTGTTACTCCGTAATTGGGCGGCCTGCGGGCCGCCTTTTTTATCGCCCGCCATCACCTGTCGTGATAGAGCTGTGAGCGATAGGCATGGAGGTTTAGCCTGTAAGGATCCGGTTCCTGCAAGAACAATAAATCGAGCCGTCATGAACGCATTAGCGCCTTTCCCGCAAAGCGCCGCAGCGTCGTCCTGTGGCAGCGTGCAGCGCCCGCCGCCTGGGCATATCTCCCGGCTATCAGTGCAACAGCGGCTGCTGGCGCACGACTGCCGCCTGCGTTTGCTGGTTGGCCCGGCTGGCTTTGGCAAAACCGTGTTGCTGGCCGACTGCGCCCGTGAGTGCCCGGCCGATTATCGTCTGCTCTGGCTGACCTGCGCTGGCGAAGATCTGTGCGCCGAGCAACTGGCTCAGCAGCTCAGCAAGCTGCTCGACTACCCCGCAGACCTCAGTAGTGGCGAGCTGCTGGCGACCCTGGCGCAGGAGTTGCGGCTGCTGTGGATCATGCTCAATGACTACCCGGCGCAGCCGAATCACGCCTTCGATGGTTTCCTCAATCAACTGCTGATGATCACCCCGCCTGGTATCTGCTGGTGGCTGGGGAGTCGCCGGCGCCCGGCATGCAACCTTTCGCGCCTGTTGTTGGAGGGCGAACTGCTTGAGCTGGGCGCCAGCGAACTGGCCTTCAGCGAAGCGGAAGTGCTGGCCTGGCTGCAGCAGCTGGACCCAACCCGCAGTGCCTGGGCGCACGATCTGCATGAGTTGACCCAGGGCTGGCCGGCGGCCTTGCGCCTGCGTCTGCTGGCAGCTCAGGCCGAGCCGACTGTACTGGGCGCGCCGCAGGAGGGTGAGCATGACCAACTGCTTGCTGAGTATGTCGAGCGCGAAGTGTTGCAAGGGTTGCCGGATGAGCTGTTGCAGATGCTCCAGCAGCTGGCCCAATTGCCGCGCTTCAACCCGGCGCTGTGTGAGCACCTGTTTGGTGTGGGCGAGGGCGCGCAGTGGTTACGCGCGCTGATCGAGCGCGGCGTGTTTATTCAGGAACTGGACGCGGCCAAGGGCTGGTATGTGCTGTTCCCACCGCTGGCCCGTTTGCTGCAGCGGCAGGCGCAACACCTGCCGTGCAGCGCATTGCATGTGCATGCCAGTCAGTGGTTTGCCAACCATGGTGATATTCGCGCAGCGGTGGAGCATGCCTTGCTGGCCGGGCAACCGGACGTGGCCGGTAGTTTTCTTGAGCGTTTTACCGAAGAACAGGTGCTGCAAGGTCAGGACCTGGCGCTGATTCTGCGTTGGCGCAGCGAGCTACCGGACAGCCTGCTGTGCAGTACGCCGCGGCTGATTCTGCTCAACGCCTGGGTGTTGCTGCTGGTCGGCCGTCTGGATGAGGCGCAGGTCTGTATCAATCAGCTGGCACGTTTTCAGCCGCGCAGCGATGGCGCGCGAACCCGTGAGCTGTTCGCTCACTGGCAAGCCATCCAGGGCATCATTGCCTATGGCCGAGTTTGTGCCGTGGATGCTCGCGCCCACCTGCATGATGCCCTGCAGGGGCTGCCGCAAAGTGCGTGGTCGCAGGCGTTGCTGTGCCGTTCGGCATTGACCCTGGTGGCCATTGGCGAAGGTCAGCTGGAGGTGGCACAGAAACTCAGTTTTGAAGCCTTGAAACAGGCACGCCTGCATGGCAACCCAGTGTTTGAAGCCCTGCTGGAGCTGGATCACGCCTTGTTGCTGGAAACGCGCGGTGAATTTGCCCGTGCCGAAGCGCTGCTGCAGCGGGTGCTGACGGCAACTGCGCCGACCGCCTTGCGCAACACGCCGGTGCTGGCGCGGCTTGAGCTGCGCCTGGGGCGTCTGCAGCTGCGCCAGAACCGTGCGGATGAAGCGCAGGCAGCGCTGCAGCGCGGGCTTGAGCATGCCCTCGCCTGCGGCGATCCAGGTGCGTTTCATGGCTACCTCGGTCTGGCCGAGTTGGCGATGGGGCAGGGCGATATGGCCACAGCCTTTGCGCACCTTGGGCAGGCCGAACGGCAGATGCAGCGTCAGCGCGTCAATGAAACCCTGTACCGCGGTACCCTGTTGCTGGCCAGCAGTCATCTGTGGATTGCCCAGGGCCACTATGCGCGGGCGCGCGTCGCAGCGACGCGGGTATTGGGTTATGCGCAGCGGGTTAAAGCCGTGCTGCCGACGCCAAATTTCCCCGAGCTTATCCCTCGATTCAAGGCGCTATTGCTGCAGCTGGATCGTGTGCAGGGCGAAGATGTACGCGAGCCCCTGCGGCAGTTGCTGGAGCAGGTGGCAGGCCAGGGCCGGCAGGCATTGGTCAGCGACTTGTGGCTGAGCTATGCCGACGCCTGCGCAGCCTGTGACGATAAGGTGGGCGCCGAACAGGCCCGCCAGACTGGCCAGGCGCTGCAGCGGCGCCTGGGTTATCTGCGTCCGTGGTTTCGCGTCGCCAGCCAGGTTGATGGCGCGACGAATGCTGTGCCTGCCAGCGCCAATGCACTAAGCAGTCGCGAACTGGCGGTACTTGGCTTGATCGCCCAGGGGCTGTCCAATCAGGAAGTGGCCGAACAGCTGTTTATTTCCCTGCATACGGTCAAGACCCACGCACGGCGGATCAACGGCAAACTGGGGGTGGCGCGGCGCACTCAGGCGGTGGCCAAGGCCAAGGCGTTGGGCTTTTTTTAGGGTCTGTTGCCGTTTCGTTCGCGGCCGCGCCGAAACGGCAGCAGACCCTAGTGCAGCGCCGGGCTGGCGCTGAGCTGGCGCAGGCGTTGGCTGAGTTGCAGGTGCTGCGCCGGGTCATCGCTGAGCAGCAGGGCGCATTGCAGGTCGAAGCGCTCGCCCTGTGGGCAATCGAGTAATTGATAAATCTCCGCGCGGGCCAGGTGGTCATGCAAGGTCGGTGTGCCGAGCAGCAGCACGCGCTCGGCATCGCGCAGCGCGGCCAGCGGGTCATCATCCAGTTGATGCAGTTGCCGCAGGTTGCGTGACAGACGCTGCAACATGCTGCGCGCGTCGCAAGGCTGCAGCTGGCTGGCGTTTAATTCGGCAGTCGGGCCTAAGTGGCGCTGCAACAGCTCGCGGCACTCGCGGGTATACAGCCGGCGGCCGCTGCACGGGTCGAGTAGATGATCGGCACCCGGTACGCGCAGCAGGAAATGCCCGGGAAAGTTCACTCCCTGGAGCGGAATCGCCAAGCGCCTGGCCAGTTCCAGGGCGAGCAGGGCCAGGGAAAGCGGCTGGCCGCGGCGGCGTAGCAACAGCTGATCCAGCAGCGCGGCCCTTGGCCGTAGCGGGCGTTCGTCGTCTTCATGAAAATCCAGCTCACTCAACCGGCGCAGCAGCGGTTGCGCCAGTTCCTGCAGCGGCAGATTGGGTAAGCCCTGGCTGACCTGCTGCTGCAGACCGTTGAGGCGTTGCAGCACTTCGGCCGGTTGCAGCGTGGGCTGGTGTTCCGCGGCAATCCACAGCGCCGCCTCGAACAGTGCAGGCGGGTTCTGCTCCAGGCAGGCAAGGCAGGCGGCGCGTGGGGTCATATTCATCTCCCGTGTCTGTGCTTTGTAGTCAAGCGCCTAACCTTCGTCCAGTACATTGCCGCGTCTGCGCTATGCCATGGTGTTGTCTGTGTCTCTGAATAAGGAAATCAAGGATGTCTGCCGCCATACGGCACTATGCCCTGACGCTGATAATGCTGTTCAGTCCCCTGCTAAGTGCTGCGCAAACCCCGCAAGAGAAACTGTTGGCCCAAGAACTATCAACCTACCGGCTGCTAACCCTTTTCCATCTATTGCGGCTTGAGCAGGGGGCTGCCGAAGTACAGCTTCGCCTGCAGGCTGAAGTGGAAAATTTTCAGCGTTTAATGCAAGTGCAGAGCGATGAGTCGCTAGCCAACCTTCTGCCTCACGCACAGCGCTTTCAGACTGCGTTGTTGAGTTGTGCCCAAATAAACGGCGACATTGACTTTTATGCGCTCGATGAGCTGTCACAGAGTGCCCATGGCCTGTTGCAATTCATCCGGCAGCATCAGGTTCAGTTGGTGAATAGCCCAGCCACGATGGACCTACGTCAGGCTGTATTGATGCAGCAAATTGCCGCTGAATATGTTCGCGAGGCTGCCAGCTTTGATTCCGGTTCTGCGGTTTATGACAGTGTGCAGGACTTACATGAACCCGTTGATGTTCTGGCTCAAACGTTCAGCCAAGGTCTTGAGCAACTGCAACAGTCCACGGGTGAAAACGCCGATCAGCGCGGCAAGCTGGAGCAGGTACGGGTGATCTGGAATTACATCGAGCGGCCGTTGCTTGGCTACCGTGAGCGCTCATTGCCCTTTGTGATCAGCCGTTACAGCGAGCAGATCGTCACCTTGCTGGTTAACTGATCGCCGGGGGCTTGTTATTGAGTGCGGCGCCTATACTGATCTGCAAATCAGTACGGGAGCCACAGCATGTTCGCCATGATGGAAACCGCCCGGCTGGAGTCGCTGCACTTCGCCGTGGACCCGCTGACCGGTCTGCAGGCCATGATCGCCATTCACAACAGTCGACTGGGGCCTGCGTTGGGCGGCTGCCGTTATCTACCCTATGCCGACACGCAAAGCGCTATTGAAGATGTGCTGCGTCTGGCCAAAGGCATGAGCTACAAGGCAGCGTTGGCCGGCCTACAACAGGGCGGCGGCAAAGCGGTGATTATCCGTCCCGCGCATGTCGATAATCGCGGCGCGCTGTTTGAAGCCTTCGGACGGTTTATCGAAACCCTTAACGGCCGCTACATCACCGCCATGGACAGCGGTACCTCCAGTGTCGATATGGACTGCATCGCCCAGCACACCCAGCATGTCACCAGCACCACGGCCGAGGGTGATCCGTCACCGCACACGGCGTTGGGCGTGTTTACCGGTATTCGCGCCACCGCCCTGGCGCGCCTCGGCAGTGACAACCTGGAAGGTTTGCGGGTGGCGATTCAGGGGCTGGGTAATGTCGGTTATGCGCTGGCCGAGCAACTGCATGCTGCGGGTGCCGAGCTGCTGGTCAGCGATCTGGATCATGGCCGCGTACAACTGGCGGTCGAGCAGCTGGGTGCGCGGCCGGTGGCCAGCGAAGCCCTGCTCGCCACGCCGTGCGACATCCTCGCGCCGTGCGGGTTGGGCGGTGTGCTAAACAGCGCGAGTGTCGGTCAGCTGCGTTGTTCGGCAGTGGCAGGGGCGGCGAACAACCAATTGGCCAGTGCCGATATTTCCGACAGCTTGCAGGCGCGGGGGATTCTCTATGCGCCGGATTACGTGATCAATGCGGGCGGTCTGATCTACGTGGCGCTGAAGCATCAGGGGGAAAGTCTGGTGGCAATCACCGCGCACCTGACGCAGATCAGCCGGCGGCTGACCGAGATATTTGGCCATGCCCAGGCCGATAAGCGCTCACCGGCAAGGGTCGCCGATGCGATTGCCGAGCGCTTGTTATATGGCTGAACAAGCGCACCACTATGTGGGAGGGGCATTGGCCGCGATCCTGCGATCACAAACCGGCGATTAAAAGCTCGCCGCTAAAGCGCCTCCCACGGCGCAGTTGATATTGACCAGAAACACAAAACCCCAGTTATTGACTGGGGTTTTGTTTATCGCTGCGAGCTTTACTCGGCAGCAGGTTCGCTCAGTTCACTCAAGGCGTCGGGCTGGTTCTTGAACGCCTTGGCGAAGATCTCACGGTTCTTCGCCATGTAGATGCCCAGCTCTTCACCCTGGGCTTCATTCAACGATGGCACGGCTTTCTGCAGCACCTCGGTGAGCAGCTCGGCCAGTTCGAGCATTTTGTCATGACGGTCGGCTTCGGCTTTATCCATAAACAAACGCTCCAAATCCCGGCTGCTGCGGTACACCACTTCGACGGCCATTCATCACCTCTACGCCTTCACGCTGATGGTTAAATTTAACTGTTTATTTATACAGGTTTGCGAGCATAAAGAACTCGCACCATTTTGAACAGCAGCAATTGCCATGCCGGCTCGCAACATAACCTATTTCCGAGACATTGCTGTATTCGCCTAAGTGACACTTGGTATCAAATGAAATATATTCGCATTTAATTTCTTGGCAAAATTCCAGAGCATGCCGTGGCGGCACCAGTCGATCATCTTCACGTCTTTTCGGGTCTGTATCGCGGTCATCACAGCTGGCTGCTCGGCTGGCTCAGGCAGCGCCTGGGTTGCCCGGATAATGCGGCTGACCTGGCGCAGGACACCTTCGTGCGCTTACTCAACCAGCGCGCACCCATGGAGGTGCGCGAGCCCAGGGCATTCCTGGCCAGCATTGCCCGTGGTTTGCTGATCGACCATTACCGCCGCAGTGACCTGGAAATGGCCTATCTTGAGGCCCTGCGCCATTTGCCGGAGGCAGAGATGCCGTCACCTGAGCGGCAGGTGCTGGTCATGGAAACGCTGATCGAAATTGACCGCCTGCTCGACGGCCTCAAGCCGCGGGTGCGTGAGGCCTTCCTGCTGTCCCAGCTCGAGGGCCTGGGTTATGCACAGATCGCCGAGCGTCTGGGCTTGTCGGTCAGCTCGATCCAGCAGTACATGACCCAGGCCTTCAGCCATTGTTACAAGGCGCTGTACCCATGACTGTACTGACCGATGAGGTGGTCGAGCAGGCTATTGCCTGGCGGGTGCGTCTGGTTTCCGGCGAGGCCAGTGCCGACGACGCGCAGAGCTGCCTGCATTGGCGTCAGCAGGCGCCCCAACATGAACAGGCTTGGCAGCGCCTTGAGGTCATAGGTCAGCGTTTTGCCGGCGTGCCGGCGCAACTGGGGCAGGCCACGCTGCGTCAGCCTGTGGTCGATCCGGCCAGGCGGCGAGCGCTCAAGCACCTGGCCTGGTTCGGTACCGCCAGCGGCATCGTGTTGCTGGGGCAGCAGTGGCAACCCTGGCAACCGCTGCTGGCTGAGCAGCGTACCGCCGTTGGCGAGCGGCGCAGGCTGAGCTTGGCGGATGGGGCGACCTTGCACCTGAACAGCGCGACGGCGCTGGATATCGATTACAGCGCCGAACGGCACTTGATCCGCCTGTATCGCGGTGAGTTGCTGCTCAGCAGTCTTGCGAGTACTCAAGCCGAGCCCTGGCTACTGAGTACTGAACAGGGTGTGCTGCAGGCGCAGCAGGCGCGTCTGCTTCTGCGGGACAACGGGGCCAGCTGCATGCTCGAGGTCTATGCCGGTGTGGTGCAGGTGCGCCCGCGTGCGGCGCCCAGCCAGCGGTTCGGGGCGGGGCAGCGAGTACAGTTCGATGCCCAGGGCATCTCTGAGCGCGGGGCTGCAGATGAGCTGCGCAGCAGTTGGGTGGACGGTGTGCTGGTCGCGCAGCAGATGCCTTTGGCGCAGTTTGTTGGCGAACTGGAGCGCCAGCGCAGCGGTGTCCTGCGCTGCGACCCTGCGGTGGCCGCACTGCGTATTTCCGGCGTGTTCCCCCTGGCGGACAGCGACCGGACATTGCGCGCCTTGAGTCAAACGCTGCCGGTTAAGGTGGTTTATCGCAGCCGTTACTGGGTCACGGTAGTGCCTGCCTAAAAGCCTAAATTATTTTTTGCAGGTTTTTTGCGCTGGTTCGGCCTCCTTGGCAGTCATCACTTGAATGCTTGCCGAAGGAGTCGTCATGCCCGCCGTTGCAATTCGTCCTAAACCCCTGGCTTGCGCCATACGCGCCGCTGCTTTTGCTCTGGCTTTGCCGTTGTTGAGTCCAGTGCTGGCCTGGGCCGAACCGGCTGCGCAGCGTTATCAAATCGAAGCCGGTGATTTGGAAACTGCCCTGACTCGGTTTGCCCGCCAGGCGGGCGTGTTATTGAGTTTCGATCCTTCACTGACGGCAGGCCGGCAGAGCGCCGGCCTGCAGGGTGACTACAGCGCCACCGAGGGTTTTGCCGTACTGCTTGGTGGTTCAGGCCTGCAGGCGGTCATGGCGGCTGATGGCAGCTATCGCCTGCAACGCCTCACCACTACCGGCACCCTGCAGTTGCCTAGCGCCAGTGTGATCGGCGAGCTGGACAGCCCGGTCGGCGAAGACCGTGGCTATGTGGCGCGTAACAGCCGCAGTGCAAGCAAAACCAACACCGCCCTGCATGAAACGCCGCGTTCGGTGTCGGTGGTGACGCAGCAGCAGATGGATGATCGCAATGTCGTCAGCATCAGCGATGCGCTGCGTTATTCGGCGGGTATCCAGGCCGGTTACTTCGGTGAGGACAACAAGCAGGACTGGTTTATTCTGCGCGGCTTCAAGCAGGCCAATAACGGTCTGTTTCAGGATGGCGTGCGCGTCTATTCCAGCGGCTTCTACAGCTGGCAGGTCGACCCGTACAGCCTGGAGCGGGTTGAAGTGCTCAAGGGGGCATCCTCGGTGTTGTACGGTCAGGCCACGCCGGGCGGAGTGATCAACCTGCAGAGCAAGCGGCCGACACTGGAGCAGAAGAATGAAGTCGGGGTGCAGTACGGTAGCTTCCAGCGCAAGCAGGTGCACCTGGATGTGGGCGGCAAGTTGGATGAGCAGGGTGATGTGCTCTACCGCGTGGTCGGGCTGTCTCGTGACAGCGGCACCCAGGTGGATGATGTTGGCAGTGAGCGCCTGTTGTTGGCGCCTTCGCTGACCCTGAATTTCAACGCCGACACCTCGCTGACCCTGCTGGCCAGCGTACAGAAGGACAACGCCGACCCACAGCTGCAGTTTCTGCCGGCCGAGGGCAGCCTGATCGGAAGCGTCAATGGGCAGATCGACGATGAAACCGCGCTGGGCAACCCCGCCTATGAGAAGTTCGACCGCACTCAGGCGACGCTGGGTTATGAGCTGAATTACCGCTTAAGCGATGCCTGGGACTTTCAGCAGAACTTCCGCTACGGCGAGCTGAATGTCGACTTGCGTCAGATGTATTACGCAGGGCATGCCATCGACGTGCTCAATAGCGCAGCCGCCGCAACAGCCAAGCAGTTCAGCATTCCACTGGCGATGGCGTTCGGCCTTGTCAGCGCGCAGTACCCGGACCTTAACGACCCCAGCCGGCAGAAGGTGATGCGCGGCCTGACCTATACCGATGGCAGGGCCGACAACCTGTCGCTGGACAATCGTCTGGTCAATTACTGGCAGGGCGCGGGGGTTGAAAACACCTTTCTGCTCGGGGTCGATTATCAGCAGTTGAATATCAACGAAAAGGGTTTTGCCGCTGACCCCTTGATCCGTGAACCGTTGAATATCTACCAGCCCAGCTACGCCGCCAGCACTACGCTGCTCAACCCCGCGACACTGGCCGTGCTCGGGCCGCAGGACCTGCAGGATAAGCGCACCCGTGCCGACCAGCTGGGGTTCTACCTGCAGGAGCAGCTGAAGCTGGATGAGCGCTGGGTGCTGCTGCTCGGCGGTCGTTTCGATAACGCGCGTTCCGATCTGGATAACCGCAGCACTGGCGTTCACAAGAGCATCCGCGATGAGGAGTTCACCTGGACGGCGGGGGCGGCTTACCTGGCCGACAACGGCCTGACGCCTTATGTCAGCTACTCGGAGTTTTTCCTGCCGGTGGCGGATATCAACATCAGCACCGGCGAGCCTTACCAGCCGGAAAGTGGTGAGCAACTGGAGCTGGGATTGAAGTACCAGCCCGCAGGCTTTGCCGGGGCCTTCAACCTGGCGCTGTTCGAGCTGACCCAGCAGAACGTGCGCAAGAATACCGTCGCCGGTACCCGCACCCAGCTGGGGGAGGTGCGCAGCCGTGGCCTGGAGTTCGAGGCCAGCGCCGATCTCAGCGACAACCTCAGTCTGGTCGGTTCGCTGACCCTGCTCGACGCGCAAACTCGCAAGACCACGGTGCTGCAAGAACAGGGCAAAACCCCCTCGCAGGTAGCCGAGCGCATGGCTTCGCTGTGGGCCACCTATGCCTTCCAGGGGCCGTTGACGGGGCTGAAGGTGGGGGCAGGGGCGCGCTATACCGGCGAGAGCTATGGCGACAACCGCGAGACCGATGCGCTGCGTGTGCCGTCCTACAGCCTCTACGACGCCATGCTCAGCTACCAGTTGAACGATGTGACCCTGCAGCTCAACGCCAACAACCTTGGCGACAAGGAGTACGTCGCCACCTGCGATTACTACTGCTGGTACGGCAACCGCCGCAACCTGATCGCCAGTGTCAGCTATGCCTGGTAAGGCGTATTCAGGCAGCCGCGGGACGCGCTGGGGGATTGCCTCGCGCGTGCTGGCGGCGTTGTTTGGCGGCTATGGCCTGGCCTACGCGCTGACGGCGTTTGCAGCTGTCTATCTGCCCCTGGCTCGCGCCGATCGGGTGGTCTTCGCCAGCCTGGCGAGCTTTGCCGTCTGGACCGCCGCGGTGCTTTATGTATTTGCCGCGGCCAGCGCCTGGCGCGCCTGGGGCGGTCTGCTGGGTGCTACAGGGCTGCTTGGCCTGGCCGTGCTGTTGGCGGGGCAGTTCGGGATGCGGCCATGAAGTTGCGTCAGGCCATGGCGGGCCTGCACACCTGGGGCGGGTTGCTGCCGAGCTGGCTGCTCTACGTGATTATCTTCACCGGCAGCATCGCCTGCTTCGACAAGGAGCTGGAGCGCTGGATGCGCCCGGCGCTGCATGTGTCGCAAGAAAACACCCTGAGCGCCGATCAGTTGCGTGACTGGCTGGCGCAGAACGTCAGTGAGCCGCTGCATGCGACCTGGATCCATCCGCCGACCGCTCGCGAGCCATTCTGGCGCTTGATCTGGGTGCCTAATAACGGTGACGAGCAGCAGCGGCGACTATTCGCTCCCGATGGCCGCGAGCCGATGGCCGATACCCTCGGCGGCGAGTTCTTCTTCACCCTGCATTACAACCTGCAGGCCGGTTTGCCAGGCATGTACATAGTCGGCCTGGCCGGCATGTTTATGCTGGTGGCGCTGGTCTCCGGGGTGATACTGCATCGGCGCATCTTCAAGGATATGTTTACCCTCAGGCCGCAGGCCAATACCCAGCGCGCCTGGCTGGATGCGCACAACCTGTTCGGCGTGCTGGGGTTGCCCTTTCATCTGTTGATGGCCTATAGCGGTCTGGTGATCTTTGTCGCCTCTTATATGCCGGCAGGTGCTCAGGTGGCTTATCAGGGTGATATCGAGCACTTCTTCGGTGAGGTGGCGGGCAGCTATCACCGTGACGAGCTAAACCAGCCGGCTAGCAGGGCGGTGTCACTGGATGCGCTGCTTGCCGATGCGCGGCAGCGTTGGGGCGGTGGCGAGCCAGGCTGGTTGAATATCGAGCATCCCGCCGATGCCTCCGCCGTGGTGGCTGTGCGGCGTTACGATCGTTCGCGGATTGCCGCACCGCTGGACACCCTGAGTTACGACGCCGCCACCGGCGAGCTGCTTCACCGTCAGCAGGCCGCCACGGGCTACCGCGTCTACAACTGGCTGACCGGCCTGCATATGGCGCAGTTCGGTGACAGCCTGGTACGCCTGCTCTATCTACTGCTGGGGCTGTGTGGCTGCGCCATGCTGGTGGGCGGTTTGCGGGTCTGGCTGGCCAAGCGTGAAGCCCGTAGTGGTGTCGCGGTTGGCTGTGTACGGCTGCTTAATACGACGGTGTTCGCCGGCCTGCCCTTGGCCAGCTTGGCGTTGCTATGGGCTAATCGTCTGCTGTCGCAAAGCCTGGAATGGCGCGTCAGTGCTGAAGCCTGGGTATTCGTTCTGAGCTGGTTGCTGGTGGCCGTGTTGGCGCTGCTGTGGCGCGGGCAACCACGGCGTATGGCCCGGCTGCTATGGATCGTGGCGTCAGTATTGGCGTTGGGTTTGCCGCTGCTCAATGGCTGGAGTACGGACAATGGTCATTTGTTGGCCAGCCTCGGTCGCGATGATTGGGCGCTGGCTGGTATCGATCTGACGCTGTTGTTCGCCGGCCTGGTGTGTGCCGGCCTGGCCTGGCGTCTGCGCCCTCTTGAGGCGGCCGAGGGCCGGGGAAAAATTGGTGTGACAGCAGAGGAGCCGAGCTGATGCTGTGGCTGAGCTTTGCCCTGAGTTACCTGGCGCTGAGTGCAGTGTGCCTGTCGCAACCACGGCATCACCAACGGCTATTGCGTGCTGTCGTGTCCCGTTGGCGTCAGCGCCTGCTGCGTGGGCTAGCCGGCATGGCGATGGTGCTTGCACTGGGTTGTTGCGTGGTAGACCGCGGTCTGGAAATCGGCCTGGTCCTTTGGCTGTGCCAGTTGTTACTGGCGGCTGTTGGTTTGGTTGTACTGCTGGCCTGGCGCAGTGGCTGGGTGTTGCCACTGGCGGCGGGGTTGCCATTGGTTGCGACCTTGCTAGTGCTCTAGTGCTTTGTTGCGCATGCTGTGTCCTATACCAAGTGGCATGCATCTGTATCACTCTTGGCCTGGGCTTTGCCTCGCTAAACAAATGCACACAACAGCTAAGCAGACTGAAGGGGATGATGAGTGAGCAACGACAACTGGGCAAACCGTACACGGCAACAGGTGCATGGCGTGGCGGAGTCGCTGGGCAATCTGTTGATGGAGGCGTTCCACTACCTGGCGCTGTTCGCCATCGGCGCGATCACGGCCTGGGCGGCAGTGATGGCCTTTATTGGCATGCTGGAGAAGGGCCACATCACAGTCGATGACATCCTGTTGCTGTTTATCTACCTCGAGTTAGCGGCGATGGTGGGGATCTATTTCAAGACCAACCATATGCCGATCCGCTTCATGATCTATGTGGCGATTACCGCGCTGACCCGCCTGATGATTTCCGACATCTCGCACAACCATAAACCCGACATGGGTGTGGTGATGGTCTCCGGGGCTATCCTGCTGCTGGCGGTGGCGATCTTTGTGGTGCGCTATGCCTCGTCGCGCTTTCCAGCGGTGCAGGCTGACGGGCCGCGGAAAAAGACCAATCCGGCAGATGAAGCAGCAGAACGTGATGATGCGCAGAGTGATGACTAAGGTACAGATCCAGTCAGTCGCTTAATGGCGCAAACAGCGCCTGCAGATCGTCTTCGCTGAGCTGCAGCTGGGTCTGGCTGCCGCCTTCCAGCACACCGCGGGCCAGGTTGGCTTTGGCCTGTTGCAGCTGCTGGATCTTCTCTTCCACGCTGCCACGGGCGATCAGTTTGTAGACGAACACCGGCTTGTCCTGGCCGATGCGGTAGGCGCGGTCGCTGGCCTGTGCTTCGGCGGCCGGGTTCCACCAGGGGTCGAAGTGGATCACCGTATCGGCGGCGGTCAGGTTCAGGCCTGCGCCACCGGCTTTCAGGCTGATCAGGAAGATCGGCAGTTCGCCAGCCTGGAACTGCTGCACCGGGGTTCGGCGATCCTGGGTGCTGCCGGTAAGCTTGGCGTAGGGGATATTGCGTGTTTTCAGCTCGGCTTCGATCAACGCCAGCATCGAGGTGAACTGCGAGAACAGCAGCACCCGCCGACCTTCGGCAAACAGTTCTTCAAGCATTTCCAGCAGGCCGCTGAGCTTGCCGGAGTCCGCGCTGGTCAGGCTGCTGTCGCCGTCTTCGCCGAGCAGGCGCAGGTCGCAGCAGGCCTGCCGCAGGCGCAGCAGCGCCTCGAGAATCACGATCTGGCTGCGTGCCAGACCCTGACGGGCGATTTCCGCGCGGACCTTCTGGTCCATGGCCAGGCGCAGAGTTTCGTAACGGTCACGCTGCGCCGCGCTGAGTTCGACCCAGTGGGTGATTTCGGTTTTCGGCGGCAGCTCGCTGGCCACCTGCTCCTTGGTGCGGCGCAGGACAAAGGGCTTGATCCGTCCGGTGAGGTGCGCCAGGCGCTGCTGGTTGGCGTTCTTTTCAATCGGCGTGCGGTAGTCGCGGGTAAAGCTTTTACTGTCGCCGAGCCAGCCAGGCATCAGAAAGTTGAACAGCGACCACAGCTCGCCCAGGTGATTTTCCAGCGGTGTGCCGGTCAGGCACAGGCGTTGCCCGGCCTGCAGTTGCCCGGCAGCGACGGCGGCCTTGCTGCGCGGGTTCTTGATGTTCTGCGCCTCGTCGAGAATCAGAAGGCGATAGCGGTAGGCGGCCAGTGCCTTGAGGTCGCGCGGCAGCAGGGCGTAGGTGGTCAGGATGATCTGGTGCTCGTCGATCTGCTTGAACAGCGCGCGGCGCTTCGGCCCATGCAGCGCCAGTACCTTGAGCTGCGGGGTAAAGCGCGCGGCTTCATCCTGCCAGTTGGGTATCAGGCTGGTGGGCATGACGATCAGCGCTGGCTGCTGCAAACGCCCGGCGTTGAACTCGCAGAGGATATGGCCGAGGGTCTGCAGGGTTTTGCCCAGGCCCATGTCATCGGCCAACAGGCCGCCGACCTCCAGCTCGGCCAGGCCCTGCATCCAGGCCAGCCCTTGCAGTTGATAGGGCCGGAGCTCCGCTTGCAGGCCCGACGGCACTTGCAGGGGGACGCTGTCCAGGCGCTGTAGGCGTTTGGCGAAGTCGCGCAGCTGGTCGCCGCCTTGCCAGCTGACTGCCGGGCCTTCTTGCAGGTGATTCAGCCGTGCGGCATCTAGGCGCGACAGGCGCAGGCGCTGGTTGGACTCGCCCGGTTCACGCACGAACAGCTCGCCCAGGGTTGCCAGCAGCGGTTTCAGTCGCGCCAGCGGCAGGGCCACGCGCTTGTGGTTGTGCGGCAGGCTGACCAGCAGCACCTCATCGTCATCGCGCTTGTTCAGCGCTTCGCCATTGAGCAGCCAGGGTGCGCGGCGGATGGCTTGCAGCAGAATCGGCAGCAGGCTGATGCGTTGGCCTTCTACCTCGATACCCAGTTCCAGATCGAACCAGTTCTGCTCGGGGTCTTCCTCAACTTCGGCGTACCAGTCATCTACCGGTGTCAGGTTGAACTGGAAGTCCGGTTGCATGCGGATCTGCCAACCCTCTTCACGCAACAGCGGCAATTGCTCGCGGACAAACAGCAGCCAGGCGGCCTCGTTGGGCTGCTCGTAGGCTTCGCCGGCGCTTTCCGGCAGCGCTTCGCTCTGTCGCAGGGCCACTTGCAGGCCGGTTTGCTCCAGGCGCTTGCGCAGTTGGGTTTCAGCGCTGAGGTCGCGCACGATGCGCAGGCTGAGGCCGGGGCCCTGTTTGATCAGCAGGTCTTTGCCCTGTTTGCCGGAGGCCAGGTGGCCCTGGTAGGCGAAGGCCAGGGCGGCGCGGTGTTGGGTCTGCTCCTGCATGCGGCCCTTGCGCGCATCGAAGTGCACGCGCACGAGGCTGCCGAGGCTCAGCACCGGCGCCGGTTGCAGATTCTCCAGGCATTCTTCTCGAACCTGCGGGTTGCTGACGATCAGCGGCGACAGATCGACGCCCTGTTCCTGCTGGGTTTGCAGCGTGAGCAGGGCGCTGGCCACGTGTTTGCAATTGAAGCCCACCGGGCAACTGCAATGGCCGGTCACGCCCCAGCCCTGGCCGTAAGGGTGCAGGGTGATGCGCTGTTGATAGGTTTGCGCACCGGAGCCACGGCAGCTGGCCAGCAGGGTGTTGTCCTTGAGGCTGAGCAAACGGCTGCGACCCTGTGCGGCATAGCCTTGGCCGCGCTGCAGATCGCCCACGCCGAATTCCGCGCGCCAGTCTTCCTGGCGCAGATGCAGGATGTCGAGGGCCATCAGTGGCACCGGGCGGGCGAGTGGATGAAGCGTGGCATGGGCAGCTTTCTCGAAGGCAGCCGATGATTCTTGCACAGCCTGCGTGGGATTAGCAGGCTGTTTTCAGGCTTAGGGGGCGCAAGCTGCGTTGTCTGATAGACGGGTATGCGGCGGGTTGATGCTGCTTGGCGTGGGGTCAGGGGCGTTGCAGGGCGGCGCGGTATTGCCCCGGCGTGGCGCTGAAGGCCTGGCGGAAACGGTTGTTGAAGTGGCTGGCGCTGGCAAAGCCGCAGGCCATGGCCACTTCAGCCAGTGCCAGCGTGCTGTGTTGCAGCAGTTGCTGGCCATGGCGCAGGCGCTGCGCTAGCACATAGCGGTGCGGCGGCAGGCCGAAGCTGAGCTGGAACATCCGCGCGAAGTGGTATTCGGAGAGCGCACACAAACTGGCCAGTTGCCCCAGGCTCAGCGGCTCACTGAGGTTGGCCTGGATAAAATCGCGCACTCGGCGGCGCTGGCTGGGGCCCAGGCCGCCGGTCAGGCGCAGGCCTTCGCGGCGGCCCACCTGGGACAGCAACGTGTGGTTGATCAGGCCGTGGGCCAGGCTGCTACTGAGCAGGCGCTCGGCCGGCTCCTGCCAATCCAGCTGGCTGAGCTGGCGAAAACGCTGGGCCTGCTGTGGGTCATCGAGAAAGGTGCCTTCGCGCAGTTCCAGTTCCCGTGGTTCACGGTCCAGCAGGTTGACGGCCGCCAGGGCGAACTGCTCCTGGTTGATGTACAGGTGGGCCAGCTGGATTTCACCGTTGATCACCCACTCCGACTGATGCCCCGCCGGGAGGATGCACAGCTTGTTCGGCGCGCCTTTGCTTTGTGGGCTTTCGCGGCGGAAGGTGCCGGTGCCGCCGGCCAGGTAGCAGGAGAGAGTGTGATGGCTGGGGGCTTCGTAGTCGCGGGCATCATGGCGGTTGCTCCACACGGCTGCTGCCAGCCCGTCACCCAGCTCGGCACTACGGTGCAGGCGGGTGTTGGGCGAGCTGTGCATGCTCTGGAAAACCTGTAGGTGCTCAAGTTGCGACATAAATCCTCCGTCGCGCCATGCTACGCCGGACATGCCCGCGTGCCAGCCCCCGCAGGCAGAAAAGCGCAAGATTATGCAAGCTGGGGCTATTTGTAGCTGTCGAGGATTTCCAGGTAGCGCGGCTGCAGCTTGAGCGCATTCAGGCTGTTCTGCAGGCGGGTGAGCTGCACCGCGTCGGTATCCAGGCTGAAGGCGTAATACATGGCGCTTTCCTTGAGCACATGCACTGGGGTGAAGTCGTGGCTGTGCATGTCCAGGTTGCGGATAAACCAGTAGGCGGTGGTCTCATCATAGGCCCACAGGTCGATGCGGCTGTTATGCAGCAGGTTGGCCAGCTGAATCGCGCTGGCAGAGATCTGCAGCTGGTTGTCGCTGATGCCAAGACTGTTAAGCAGGTGATGGCCGACATCATCGCGAATCACGCCGATGCGGTGCGTGCTGAGATCTGCCGGTTGCTTGATCTGTAGCTGGCGATCCTTGCGCGCTAATAGCACGATGCGGCTGGGCAAGATCGGCCCGACCCACTTGAACTGCGGGCCGCGCTCATCGGTGCGGGTCATGGAGAACAGCAGTACGCCGGGGCCCTTGCGTGCCATCTGGTAACCGCGGGCCCAGGGCAGTGAGCGAATATCCCGGCGCTCGATGGGCAGGCCGGCGCTGGCGGCCGCCTCCAGCAGGATGTCCACAGTAATGCCGCGGGCGATGCCGCTTTCGGTGTAGTTGTAGGGCGGGAATTCTTCGGTGATGAAGTCCAGCGACTCCCACTTGGCTTCGGCATGCAGTACCGACGGCGCGAGCAAACAGAGGAAAACCAGCGCAAGCGCGTTGCCCAGGCGAGAAAACATGCGGCGTACCTCAGGTTACAGATGCCGGTCAGACCGGTGGTGCACCAGGAGCCGCAGCGGCCCCTTCGTTATTGACGCTAGCTTGCCCGGCAAGGGCTGTCGAATGGTGCGATAGACCACTCGGCGCATGGCTGTGCAGATGGCTTGTTAGCCCTTGTGGCCTCGGTTGCCACTCGGGGGCGCTTGACGGTGGGCACACTGGTCAATGTATATTCGAGAATTCGTATATATGGAATTTAAGATGTGCTGCCGATAACACCGACTGAGTTGTTCAAAGCCCTGGCCGATGAAACCCGCGTGCGCCTGATTCAGCTGCTGGTGAGTGAAGGTGAGCTGTGTGTCTGTGAGCTGACTGCGGCTCTGGATGAGAGTCAGCCGAAGATTTCCCGCCACCTAGCGTTATTGCGCAGCAGCGGGTTGCTGGCGGATCGGCGTGCCGGTCAGTGGGTGTATTACCGCCTGCACCCCCAACTGCCTGATTGGGTTACGCCACTATTGGCGCAGTTGCTGGTGGCGGATGCGCCATCGCTGTCGCTTGACAGCCAGCGTTTGCAGGGTATGCGTAACCGCCCCGCACGCCCGTTGAACTGTGGCTGAGCAGGAGATGCGCCGGATGTCGCCTGTTCTACTTAGTCCCCCGTTGTCTTTCAACCATCAGAGGTGAGCATGCTCAACACCCTTGGGCTGTTCGCCCTGACTGCATTGGCCGAGATCATCGGCTGCTACCTGCCGTACCTGTGGCTCAAGCAGGGCAAGAGCATCTGGCTGCTGGTGCCGGCCGCCGCCGCGCTGGCGCTGTTCGCCTGGCTGCTGACCCTGCACCCCACCGCCGCCGGGCGGGTGTATGCCGCTTATGGCGGGGTCTATGTGGCCACCGCCATTGTCTGGCTATGGCTGGTGGATGGCATCCGTCCGACCCACTGGGACCTGCTGGGCGCGGCTGTGGCCATGCTCGGTATGGCGATCATCATGTTTGCGCCGCGCAATATTTAATCCGTTCAACGAGAGAGTCTGTCCATGGCTATCAAGGTAGGTATCAACGGTTTTGGTCGTATCGGTCGTCTGGCGCTGCGTGCGGCCTGGGGCTGGCCGGAACTGGAGTTTGTGCAGATCAATGATCCGGCCGGCGATGCGCCGACTCACGCGCATCTGCTGAATTTCGACTCGGTGCACGGCCGCTGGCAGCACGAGGCGAGCAGTGAGGGCGAGTGCATCCTGATTGACGGCAAACGTATCCAGGTCACGGCCAACAAGACCATCGCCGATACCGACTGGAGCGGCTGCGATCTGGTGATCGAGGCCAGCGGCAAAATGAAAACCGTCGCCGTGCTACAGGCCTATCTCGATCAAGGCGTAAAGCGCGTGGTGGTTTGTGCGCCGGTAAAAGAGCCGGGCGCGCTGAATATCGTCATGGGCGTTAACCAGCAGCTGTTCGACCCGGCGCAGCACCGCATCGTCACGGCGGCGTCCTGCACCACCAACTGCCTGGCTCCGGTGGTCAAGGTGATCCACGAGAGCCTCGGTATTCGCCACGGCTCGATCACCACCATCCACGACCTGACCAACACCCAGAGCATCCTCGATACGCCGCACAAGGACCTGCGTCGCGCCCGCGCCAGCGGCATGAGCCTGATTCCCACCAGCACCGGTTCGGCCACGGCGATTGCCGAGATCTTCCCCGAGCTGAGCGGCAAGCTGAATGGCCACGCTGTACGCGTACCGCTGGCCAACGCCTCGCTGACCGATTGCGTATTTGAAGTGGAGCGCGCCACTACTGTGGAGGAAGTCAACGCACTGCTGAAAGCTGCCGCTGACGGGCCGCTGGCCGGGATTCTTGGTTATGAGGAACGTCCGCTCGTATCCATCGACTACCGCACCGATCCACGCTCCTCGATTATCGATGCGCTGTCGACCATGGTGGTGGGCGGCACCCAGGTGAAGCTCTACGCCTGGTACGACAACGAATGGGGCTACGCCAACCGCGCGGTGGAATTGGCGCGGATGGTGAGTGCAGCCGATTGATCCGTAGGGTGGATGACGCCTTTTTCATCCACCTTGGTTATCTGGTGGATGGGTAAAGCACCATCCACCCTACGGTCTGATCAGGAGATCAGCACATGCACGCCTTATCCCGCCTAGGCCCCGAAGTGCGCCAATACCTGCTGGTCACCGGCAACTACTGGGCTTTCACCCTGACCGACGGCGCGCTGCGCATGTTGGTGGTGCTGCATTTTCATAGCCTGGGTTACACGCCGCTGCAGATCGCTGCGCTGTTTCTGTTCTATGAGATTTTCGGCGTGGTCACCAACCTGGTCGGTGGCTACCTGGGCGCACGGCTGGGGCTTAATCGCACCATGAATATCGGCCTGGGCCTGCAGGTGGCGGCCTTGCTGATGCTCACGGTGCCTGCGGCCTGGCTGACCATCCCCTGGGTGATGGGCGCCCAGGCCTTGTCCGGTATCGCCAAAGACTTGAACAAGATGAGCGCGAAGAGCTCGATCAAGCTGCTGGTGCCGGACAGTCAGCAGGGAACTTTGTACAAGTGGGTGGCGATCCTTACCGGCTCGAAGAATGCGCTCAAGGGCGTGGGTTTCTTTATGGGCGGCGCGTTGCTGGCGCTGCTCGGCTTTACCGGTGCGGTATTGGCCATGGCCGCCGTGCTGGCGCTGATCTGGCTGGCCAGTCTGTTGCTGCTGAAGAAGGATCTAGGCAAGGCGAAAGCCAAGCCGAAGTTTCGCGACATGCTGTCCAAGAGCCGGGCGATCAACCTGCTTTCGGCCGCGCGGCTTTTCCTGTTCGGCGCCCGCGATGTGTGGTTTGTGGTGGCGTTGCCGGTGTACCTGGCAAGCAGTTTTGGCTGGGATTTCTGGTTGGTCGGCGGCTTTCTCGCCGCCTGGGTGATCGGCTACGGCATGGTGCAGTCCTTCGCCCCAGCGCTCACCAGTAGGTTCAGTGGCAAGGGCAGCGGCCAGTTGCCGGATGGCCGCGCGGCATTCGCCTGGGCTGCCGTGCTGGCAGGGTTGCCCGCCGCAATTGCCCTGGGTCTGAACAGTGATTTATCCGCGCAGTGGGTCTTGCTCGGCGGACTGCTGCTGTTTGGCGCGCTGTTTGCGGTGAACTCCTCATTGCACAGCTACCTGATCGTCAGCTACGCCAAGGCAGACGGCGTGTCGCTGGATGTTGGCTTCTATTACATGTCCAACGCCCTCGGCCGGCTGATCGGCACGCTGCTCTCGGGCTGGGTTTATCAGGCCTATGGCCTGCAAGCCTGCCTGTGGGTGTCCTCGGCTTTTGTCCTGCTGGCGGCAGTGATTTCCATTGGTTTGCCTAGGCATTCAAAGGAGGTTGACAGGTAGGTTGGGTTGAGGCGCGCAGCGCAGAAGCCCAACGGTGTGTGCCGATTTCTGTTGGGCTTCGCTGCGCTCAACGCCAACCTGCCCCGCTTATGGCACTCAACTGGTATCGGCTTTTTTAGCGTTGCGCTGCGACGGCCAGCAGTGTGGCCGCCAAAGATGGTAGACCCTAAAAAGCGCAAGTTTATGCAAGAGCGCCAGGGCTGATCAGGCGCAGACTCTCAACCATCTACCGGGAGTCTGTTGATGAATCTGTCGCTCTATCTGCTTACCGTACTGATCTGGGGCACCACCTGGATCGCCCTCAAACTGCAATTGGGCGAGGTGGCAATTGCCGCCTCCATTGCCTATCGCTTTGCCCTGGCCGCGGCAGTGCTGTTCGCCATCCTGCTGCTGAGCGGCCGCCTGCAGAAACTCGACACGCGCGGTCAGCTGATCTGCCTGGTGCAGGGCCTGTGTCTGTTCTGCCTGAACTTTATGTGCTTCTACACCGCCAGCCAGTGGATCCCCAGCGGCCTGGTGGCGGTGATTTTCTCCACTGCCACGTTGTGGAATGCGCTCAATGCGCGGCTGTTCTTCAAGCAGCAGATCGCCGCCAATGTGCTGGCCGGTGGCGCGCTGGGCCTTGGCGGCCTGGCGCTGTTGTTCTGGCCGGAACTGGCCGGGCAGGAAGCCAGCCATGAAACCCTGCTGGGCATCGGCTTGGCATTGCTCGGTACCCTGTGCTTCTCCGCCGGCAATATGCTCTCCAGTCTGCAGCAGAAGGCCGGGCTCAAACCGCTGACCACCAACGCCTGGGGCATGCTGTATGGCGCGCTGATGCTGGTGGCGATCTGTCTGGTCAGTGGCACGCCGTTCGGCTTCGAGTGGAACACCCGTTATATCGGCACCTTGCTGTACCTGGCGATTCCCGGCTCGGTGATCGGCTTTACCGCCTACCTGACGCTAGTCGGGCGCATGGGGCCGGAGCGCGCGGCTTACTGCACCGTGCTGTTCCCGGTGGTCGCGCTGAATATCTCGGTGTTTGCCGAGGGCTACCAGTGGACCGCGCCGGCGCTATTCGGCCTGCTGCTGGTGATGCTCGGTAACGTGCTGGTATTCCGTAAACCCAAAGCCATACCGATAGCCGTGGCGCGCGAGGCCTAGACGCGTAGGGTGGATGACGCTTTTATCATCCACCATCGGATCGTAGCGGGTGGATGGGTGAAGCGTCTTCCACCCCACGAACGGCCCTGGCCGCCAAGGGTTAACTCGGCCACTTCCAAGCTGGTTCATCGAGCATGCCCTGGCCCTGGATTACAGTTTGTCCCAGCTGTTTTTCCAGGACGATGGCGTTGCACTCGGGGTGCTGTTCCAGAGTGGCGATCAACCGGCTGGCGTGGGACACCACCCACACCTGGGTATGTTGCGAGGCGGCGATAATCAGCCGGCCGAGGGCGGGCAGCAGATCCGGGTGCAGGCTGGTTTCCGGTTCGTTCAGCACCATCAGTGAGGGTGGCCTTGGCGTGAGTAGGGCGGCGACCAGCAGCAGGTAGCGCAGGGTGCCGTCCGACAGTTCGCTGGCCGACAACGGTCTTAGCAAGCCCTCCTGGCGTAACTCCACGACAAAGCGCCCGCCTTGCTGAAAGTCGATGCGCAGACGAGTACCGGGGAAGGCGTCGCTGATGGCTGCATCCAGTGCAGCGGCATCGCCGATTTCGCGAATGGTCTGTAACGCTGCCGCCAAGTCACGACCGTCGTGATGCAAAACCGGCGTACGGGTACCCAGCTGCGGTTGGCGCGCGGACGCTTCGGCATCGCTGCGAAAGTGATCGTAGAAGCGCCAGCGGCGGATATGTTCGCGCAGGTGGGAGACTTCCGGGCAGGCGGGATCATTGCCGATCTGCTCATACAGGCTGTCGAAGCTCGGCAGATGCTGGGCCATCACCTGCCAGTTGCGCCCCTCGCGCATACGCACCATCGGTCCGGCGCGATCCACCAGCAGCGAGGCGGGGCGAAAGCTGCCTCCGGCCCAGATGCATTCGCGCTTGATCTCGGGGTCCAGGGCGAAGGCACTGGGAATATCGCGACTCTCGCCGGAGTTGGACTCCGGCAGCCCGAGGGAAATGGCATAGCTGAAATCATCACCGGCAAAACCCAGGCGCAGGCGCCTGACCTCCTTGCGCGGGCCGCCCTGTACCGGCACCTCGCCGCTGAGCATGCGCCGGCTGAGGGTTTCCGGCCCGGCCCAGAAGGTTGAGTCCAGCCCGCCCTCACGGGCCAGGGCATTGACCACGCCGCCCTGCGCGGTTTCCGCGAGCAGGCGCAGGGCGCGATAGAGGTTGGATTTGCCGCTGCCATTGGCCCCGGTGACCAGATTGAGCCGGCCCAATGGCAGCACCAGATTATTGATTGAGCGGTAGTTGGCGACGGCAAGGGTGTGCAGCATGGGTGTCGTCCTGACGATTGATTAATGGATGCTGGCAGCATGTAGGGTGGATGACGCTCTTTTTATCCACCAGTGAGGCCGTGAATGGTGGATGGGTAAAGCGCCATCCACCCTACAAGAGCGTTCAAAATAACCCCAACTGCCCGCCGATCAGCGTGGCGAAATCATCCTCGACAAACGGCAGGATGGCGTCAGCCACCGGTTGCAGTTGGCGGCTCAGGTAGTGGTCGTAGTCGATGACGGCGCTGCGTGCTTCCAGAGGTTGTGGGCCGGCGCTGGTGATCACATAGCTGATCCAGCCGCCACGCTGGTATTGCAGCGGGCGGCCGTGCGCGGCGTTGAACTCATCGGCCAGGCGCGCGGCGCGCACATGGGGCGGTACGTTGCGTTCGTAATCGGTGAGCAGGCGGCGCAGGCGCTTGCGGTAAACCAGCAGCTCGTCCAGTTCGCCATTCAGGGTGCGGCTGACGTAGTCACGCACATAGTCCTGATAGGGCTGTCCGAGAAAGATGCGCTCATACAGCTCGCGCTGGAACTGCTGGGCCAGCGGCGACCAGTCGCTGCGCACGGTTTCCAGGCCCTTGAAGACCATCTTGTGGCTGCCGTCGGCCTGGCTGACCAGGCCGGCGTAGCGCTTCTTGCTGCCTTCCTCGGTACCTCGGATGGTCGGCATCAGAAAGCGCCGGTAGTGGGTTTCGAACTGCAGCTCCAGGGCACTTTCCAGGCCGTACTTATCTTTTAGATGCTCACGCCACCAGGCATTGACCTTGGCCACCAGCGCGCGGCCAATCTGTGCTGCGTCTTCCTCCCCATGGGGGCGTTTAAGCCAGACGAAGGTGGAGTCGGTGTCGCCGTAGATCACTGCATAACCCTCGGCCTCGATCAGCGCACGGGTGCGGGCCATGATCTCGTGGCCGCGCAGGGTGATGGAGGAGGCCAGGCGCGTGTCGAAGAAGCGGCAGCCACTGGAGCCGAGCACGCCGTAGAAGGCGTTCATGATGATCTTCAGCGCTTGCGACAGCGGTGCGTTGTGCTCGCGCTTGGCGGCCTCACGGCCCTGCCACACCCGCTCGACAATCGCCGGCAGGCAGTGCTGAGTACGGGAGAAACGCGCCCCGCGAAAGCCTGGCACCGAATGCGCGTCGTCCGGTTGACGCAGGCCTTCGATCAGCCCCACCGGGTCGATCAGAAAGCTGCGGATAATCGACGGATACAGGCTCTTGTAATCCAGCACCAGCACAGACTCATACAGCCCCGGCTGCGATTCCATAACAAAACCGCCTGGGCTGGCTTGCGGCGGGTTGTCGCCGAGGTTCGGCGCGACAAAGCCACGGCGGTGCATCAGCGGCATATACAGGTGCTCGAAGGCCGCCACCGAGCCGCCGTTGCGATCAGCCGGCAGGCCGGTGACCGTGGCGCGTT
Source organism: Pseudomonas sp. 8BK (assembly GCF_902506475.1). Lineage (NCBI taxonomy): Bacteria > Pseudomonadati > Pseudomonadota > Gammaproteobacteria > Pseudomonadales > Pseudomonadaceae > Pseudomonas > Pseudomonas sp. 8BK. The sequence continues at coordinate 682,759 of NZ_LR733252.1, forward strand.
CCAGCAGAAAGTCGAGGATCGCGGTCTTGGCGAAGATCCGCGTGACCAGCTCGCAGTCGCGCAGGTTGTAGCGCGCCAGGGCCGGTTTGTCTTCGCGGAACATGCGGTCGATTTCGTCCATGCGCTGGTAGGGCGTGGAGATATCCTTGCCTTCGCCGAGCAGGCTTTGCGCGACGTTCTCCAGGCTGAACGAGGGGAAGCTCCAGGTTGCCGAGCGCAGCGCCTCGATACCGTCGATGATCAAGCGGCCGGCCGCGTCGGCAAAGAAGTGGCCGTTACCGCTGCCGTGCTCGCGCCACTGCATCTCGCTGCCATCGCGGCCCAAACGCAGGGGGATGGCCAGGTTGCGCGCGTGTTCGTGCAGCATACGCAGGTCGAACTGCACCAGGTTCCAGCCGATAAGAGCATCAGGATCATGTTCAGCCATCCACTGGTTCAGGCATTCGAGCAGCTCGCCACGGCTGGCGCAGTACTCCAGCTGAAAATCCACCGCTGGCGGCTGTTCCGGCGTACGGCCGAGCATATACACGTTGCGCTGGCCGCAGCCTTCAATGGCGATGGAGTACAGCTCACCAAAGGCATTGGTTTCGATGTCCAGCGAGGCCAGCTTGAGCGTCGGGCGGTAATCCTCACAGGGCTTGATCTGCGCCTCCAGCAGCAGGGCCGGCTTGGCCATATCGGGCGTGCCGGTGAACTGCACGGGCGCGGTGATAAAGCGTTCCATCAGGTAGCGCTCGGGCGGGCGTACATCGGCCTCATACACCTCGACGCCGGCGCGGCGCAGCAGCTTGCTGATGTCGATCAGCTGGTGATGCTGCTGGCAATACAGCCCCAGCACCGGGCGCAGGTGAAAGTCCTTGAGGCCCAGCGGCCGCAGCTCGACACCGCGTTTGCCCGCCAGCAGCGCCTGCGCCTGCTCGCGTTGCCCAGCCGGAATAAATGCCACCGAGGTTTGCAGTGGCAGACGCAGCAGGCGCGGACCGTGGTCGGTGGCCAACCAGAACTCCACCTGCGTGCCGGCCGGCGTATCACGCCAGTGTCGGGTCAGCAGAAAGCCCTGTTGTAAGTCCACCGCGTTGCTCTCACATCATTTTTGATCGGCCAATTCTACGCGGGCTTTTGTCTGTATGCCTATACAGTGCTCTGGCGACTGCCAAGCGGGCACAGACAAATCGGCTATTCCGAGTAAAATGCTCGGCCTGATTGACTGCCCGATACCCAGACCATGTCCCTGCCCAAGCACCACCTCGAACTGTTAAGCCCGGCGCGCGATACCGCGATTGCCAAGGAAGCCATTCTGCACGGCGCCGATGCCGTGTATATCGGCGGCCCAGGCTTTGGGGCGCGGCACAACGCCAGCAACAGCGTGGCCGATATTGCCGAGCTGGTGCAGTTTGCCCACCTGTTCCATGCGCGGGTGTTTGTCACCCTCAACACCATCCTGCATGAGGATGAGCTGGAGCCGGCGCGGCAGATGATCTGGCAGCTCTACGAGGCGGGCATCGATGCGCTGATCGTGCAGGACATGGGCGTGATGGAAATGGACCTGCCGCCGATCGAGATCCATGCCAGTACCCAGTGCGATATCCGCACCCTGGAGAAAGCCCGCTTCCTTGATAACGCCGGCTTCTCCCAGCTGGTGCTGGCCCGCGAACTGAATCTGCAAGAGATCAACAACATCTGCCGCAACGTCGATTCGGCGGTGGAGTTCTTTATCCACGGCGCGCTCTGTGTGGCGTTCTCCGGGCAGTGCAACATCTCCCACGCGCAGACCGGCCGCAGCGCCAACCGTGGTGACTGCTCGCAAGCCTGCCGCCTGCCATACACCCTGAAAGACGATCAGGGCCGCGTGGTGGCGTTTGACAAGCACCTGCTGTCGATGAAGGACAACAACCAGACCGACAACCTGATTCATCTGGTCGATGCCGGCGTGCGCTCGTTCAAGATCGAAGGGCGCTACAAGGACATGAGCTACGTGAAGAACATCACCGCGCATTACCGCCGCGAGCTGGATGCGATTCTCGAACAGCGCCCGCACCTGGCCCGCGCGTCCAGCGGCCGTACCGAGCACTTCTTCACCCCGGACACCGACAAGACCTTCCACCGTGGCAGCACCGATTACTTCGTCACCGACCGCAAGGTGGACATCGGTGCGTTCGACTCGCCGACCTTTACCGGGCTCTCTGTTGGCTATGTGGAGAAAGTCGGCAAGCGTGATCTGATTGCCGTCACCGATACGCCGCTGTCCAACGGCGATGGCCTTAACGTGCTGATCAAGCGCGAAGTGGTGGGTTTTCGTGCGAATATCGCCGAGCTTAAAGGCGAGTTCGAGGAAGACGGCGCGAAGCGCTACCGCTACCGCGTCGAGCCCAATGAGATGCCCGAGGCCATGCACCGCGTGCGCCCGCAGCATCCGCTCAATCGCAACCTCGACCATAACTGGCAGCAGGCCCTGCTCAAGACCTCATCCGAGCGACGGATTGCGGTCAGCTGGCAGCTCGCCATGCAGGGCGAGCAGTTGAACCTGAGCGTCACCAGCGCTGACGGCATCAGTGCCAGCGTCAGCCTAGCCGGCCCGTTCGCCGCCGCCAAGGATGCCGAACAGGCCCGTGAACAACTGGCCGATGGCCTGAGCAAGCTGGGTACCACCATCTACTACAGCAGCGGCGCGCAGATCGATTGCGAGGTCGTGCCCTTTATCCCCGGCTCGCAACTCAAGGCCCTGCGCCGCGAAGCCATCGAGGCGCTGACCCAGGCCCGCGTCGCCGCTCACCCGCGTGGCGGGCGCAAGCCGGTCAGCGTGCCGCCGCCGGTGTACCCGGAATCGCACCTGACCTTCCTCGCCAACGTCTACAACGACAAGGCCCGCACCTTCTACAAGCGTTACGGTGTGCAACTGATCGACGCCGCCTACGAGGCCCACGAAGAGGCGGGTGATGTACCGGTGATGATCACTAAGCATTGCCTGCGCTTCTCCTTCAACCTCTGCCCCAAGCAGGCCAAGGGCGTTACCGGCGTGCGCACCAAGGTGTCGGACATGCAGCTGATCCATCAGGATGAAGTGCTGACCCTGAAGTTCGACTGCAAGCCCTGCGAGATGCATATCATCGGCAAGATGAAGGGTCATATCCTGCATCAGCCGCAGCCGGGCAGCGCCCAGAGCAAGGGCGGCGCGGTGGGTTATATCACCCCGGAAGATTTGCTCAAGACCATCAAACGCTAGGGCGAGCGGGGCTCGTCCTGCGGTTTGCCAAAGCGCTCCGCGAACAACAGCCAGGCCATTAGCGGATAACAGAAATAATGCAGGCCAAAGATCAGCAGCCCCATGGGGCTGGGTTCGTCCTGCAACGTCATCATCGCCAGTAGCCCCAGATAAAGCAGGGCCAGGATGCCGCCGTAGAGCGCTAGCAGGCGGCGACGTTCGCCTTGCCGGGGACGGCGTTGGTTGCGCCAGATAAACCACAGGGCCATGCCCGCGGCCACGACGCTGGCAATCAGCAGGGTCGCGAGTGGCCCGCCGAGTTTGACCCAGGTGCGCAGCAGCAGGTTGAGCGCGATCACCGCCAGCACACCAGCCAGGGCCAGGCGGGTGACCGGAACGCTGTTGGGGCTTGGTTCGCGCATGGGGTGTGCTCCTAGAGGCTGCGGTTTAGGCCGAAGCGTTTTTTCAGTACGGCTTCGAGCAGCCGCTTAGGCAGCAGGGCAGCGATCAGCGGCATGCTGCGGCTGCCATTGCCCAGGCGCACCAGGTTTGGCCGGGGTTTGCTTTGCACGGCGGCAAGCAGGTTACGGGCAAAGTGGCTGGAGGGGGTGGGGTTGTCCTGCGAGGCGTTGGCGCGGGCACGGATGCCGTCGCGGATCGGCCACCAGGGCGAGGCTTCGTCGATCAGCTGCTCGGCCTGCTGGCTGGCGTTGGCGCCGAAGCTGGAGGCAATGGCGCCGGGCTGCACTTCCATCACCTCGATGGCGAAGGGCGCCAGCTCCAGGCGCAGGGCATCGGTCAGTGCATGCACGGCGGCCTTGGAAGCACAGTAGGCGCCAGCGAAGGGGGTGACCAGCACACCCGAGACGCTGCCGATATTCACCACCAGGCCCTTGTTCTGCCGCAGCAGCGGGAACAGCGCGCGGGTTACGCCGATCAGCGAGAACACGTTGGTTTCGAATTGCTTGCGCATGGCTTCGACGCCGCCATCGAGCAGCGGGCCCATGGCACCGTAGCCGGCATTGTTGATCAGCACATCGAGGCAGCCAATTTCGGCTTTCAGGCGTTCTGCCAGTTGGCCCAGCCCCAGACCATCGTTGACGTCCAGTTGCACGGCGTGAAAGCCCGCTTCGCTCAGTGCTGAGAGGTCTTCGGCTTTGCGCGCGGTGGCCCAGACCTGATAACCGGCTTGTTGAAACACCTCGGCCAGGGCGCGGCCAATACCGCTGGAACATCCGGTGATCAGTACGCTGGGCTGGGTCATGCGGCTTTCCTTGTCGTTCTAATGGGGGCAAATATCAGCGGCTAAAGCTGCCTTGCAGGCGCTCGGCGCGAAACTCCAGCGTACTGGCGCGGTAACCGCTGCGCAGGGTTGGCAAGGGCAAGCAGGTTTGCCAGTCGGCGCCGGGCAGCAATTCGCCAGGGCCGCTGTACCGCGGGGTTTCATACAGGCGCTCGGCCAGGTTGATGCTGTCGCCGGGGCGGTAGGCGGCGATCTGCCAATGCAGCTCAAGCAGTGCGGCTTCGCTGCCGTTCTTCAGGTTCAGGACCAGCGGACGATCTGCCGGGCAGCGGTCCGGCGCGTAGTCGAGGCGTAACTCGAGGTGGGCCAGCTGGCGACCAGGCCCAGGCCGATCAGCGCGCCGAGAGAGATCGGCAGGGCCTTGCTCGGGTAGCGGATCAGCAAGATCAGCCAGCTCAGTACCAGGATTGCACCGAATAACATGGGGATAGATGGCCTTGGTCGATAAACAGACGTTCATCCTACACAAGGCCGGGCGGCTGGGTACATGCTTTGGCCCGCCAGCCCATGTGCAGGGCTGGCGGTTGTGCATCAACCGGCTGCGAGACTCAGCTTGGCGGTCTGGCTGCGGCCGTAGACATCATCCAGACGCTGGATATCGTCCTCACCCAGGTAACTGCCCGATTGCACTTCGATGATCTCCAGGGGGATCTTGCCGGGGTTGCTCAGACGGTGCACCGAGGTCATGGGGATGTAGGTGGACTGGTTTTCGGTGAGCAGGAACACCTTGTCATCGCAGGTCACCTCGGCGGTGCCGGATACCACGATCCAGTGCTCAGCGCGGTGGTGGTGCATCTGCAGGGAGAGGGTGGCGCCGGGGTTGACCGTGATGTGCTTGACCTGGAAGCGCCCGCCCATGTCCACCGAGTCATAGGAGCCCCACGGGCGATAGACCTGACAGTGGTTCTGGGTTTCGCTGCGCTCGTCGGCATCAAGCTGGTTGACCATGGCCTTGACGTCCTGCACGCGGTCCTTGTGCACGATCATGGTGGCGTCCTTGGTTTCCACCACCACGATGTCCTGCACGCCGATCACCGAGACCAGCTTGCCGTTGCCGTGCACCAGGCAGTTGTGGCTGTCATGCACTACTACATCGCCGGACAGCACGTTGCCTTGGGCGTCCTTGGGGTGTACGTCCCAGATCGAGGACCAACTGCCAACATCGTTCCAACCTGCATCCAGTGGTACTACGCAGGCGCGGGTGGTTTTTTCCATCACCGTGTAGTCGATGGAATTGTCCGGGCAGCAGGCGAAGGTGGCGGCATCGATGGTCACCTGGCTGCCATCGATCTGGCTGCGCTCAAGTGCCAGCAGGCAGGTGTCATAGATGTCGGCATCGTGCTTTTTCAGCTCTTCGAGGTAACGGCTGGCGCGGAACAGAAACATGCCGCTGTTCCAGTAGTAGTCGCCGCTGGCAACAAACTCGCGGGCACGGTCCTCGTCAGGTTTTTCGACAAATTGCGCAACGCGGATGATGCCTTCGGGCAAGGCCGGGTCTGCCACTGACTTGATATAGCCATAGCCGGTTTCCGGGCGACTGGCGGGGATGCCGAACAGCATCATTTCGCCTTTTTCCGCCGCGCGGCTGGCGAGTTGCAAGGCGCTCTGGAAGGCCTGTTGATCGGTCAGTACATGGTCGGCAGGGAGGATCAGCAGCAGTTCATCGCGGCCCTCGGCGAGCAGCTGCATGGCGGCGATGGCTACGGCCGGCGCGGTGTTGCGGCCGAAGGGCTCAAGCAGGATGGTCTGGGTTTCCAGCTGCTGGCTGTTGAGCTGTTCCTGGACGATAAAGCGGTGCTCCAGGTTGCACACCAGTACCGGCGCCTGCATGCCGGGGAAGCGCAAACGCTTGATGGTTTGCTGGAACAGCGTGTCGCTGCCGGTGAGTGCGAGAAACTGCTTGGGATACTGCTTGCGCGAGAGCGGCCAGAGTCGTGAACCGCTGCCGCCGGAGAGAATTACTGGAATCATTGCATGTACTCCTAAAGCACTTTTGGTTTGGTTGGGCGGCCGGCCGTGACCGGTTATACCCTGTTGCCCAGGCTGATAAACGGCACTGGGGGATCACTCCAAAACGCCTGCCACTGCAGGCGCTGCTTTGCTGTGCCGGTCATTGCCAGCACTTGTACTTGTCAGGGGTTATTCAGTTCGCGCCGGACGCTTGACCCACACCGGCGAGAGCGCCTTGCCGCTGCCGGTGATGTACAGACACACCACTTCGCCACGGGTCAGGGTGACGGGTTTGAGGTCGCTGACTTTGCGCTCGCCGTCGAACAGCGCCAGGCTGACCTTGACCGGGTTGACTTCGCGTTGGCCGTTGGCGTCCGGCGCTACGGGGTCGACCACCGGTTTGCCGTCGGCGGTTTTCAGGCTGAGGGTGCTGTCCGCGAGGTTTTGCACCCGCAGCAATGCCTTGCGCTTGTTGTTGAAGGGCGCCTCGGCCACCAGCTTGGGCGGTTCGCCGACCTGGCTGACCAGGGTGTAGAACTGCTCGGCTTCGAGTTTTACCGGCAGGCTGCTGCTGCCGACCTGGGCGCTGTAGCTGCCGGCCGGAAGAAAGCTGAAGTCACTGGAGGCCAACGGCGCGATGTCGCTGAGCTCGGTGTTGCCGACGCTGAAGTTTTGTTCGTTATTACTGGCGTTGTAGCCGCGGATAAAGGTCGAGCCCTTGGGGGCGGTTGGCGCGTACAGGCCGCCTTCGCCCGCAGTGGCAGTGAGGCTGGTGAGACTCAGGGCCAGCGCGCAGGCATAGAACATTCCGAAGGTTGAGGTGGGTCTGTGCATGGGTAGAACTCCCTGTGGATGAGTTAACAAAGCGGTACGCAGTACCGCAGTTGCGGCGACAGGCTTTAACGCCTGTCGCTGGCGGCCAGGCGGCGGTTGCCGCTGGGGTGTTTGAGGGCGCTTAACCACTGCGCATCGAAGGCGCTGAGGTCGTTGCTCATGGGCAGGTAACGTTCGGGAAACTCCCAGATCACCAGCTGCGGTGGGGCATCCTTCAGCTCGTCGCTTTGCAGGTACTTGAGCATCGGTACCAATGGGCCCTGGCCATCTTCGGCGTGGTTGCTGAGGTCGCGTTGCAGGTGCTGGCGCAGCGCCCCGGCAAAATTCCAGGCGGGGTTGGCGCTGTAGCTGGTGCCAACCAGCGCCACCGGCATTTCGCTGTCGCTGAACAACGCATCAGCCCCTGAGGCTTGCTCGGCGGCCAGGGTTGTGTGGCGGCGCAGCTGATCGGGGGGCGGCAGCAGGTGGCCGAACAGCGGTTCCAGCGGCAGAAAGCGGGTGAGGTCACCGGGGTAGGGCTTTGCCGGACTGGTTTGGGTGACAAACACCTGCGGCTCGCCCGCCAGGCTGATGGCGCGTTTGAGCGTGCTGCTCAGTTGCTGGGCTACCAGGTCTGCGCCTTCTGGCGTCCAATGGGTGTCGGTACGCAGGAACATGGCGCCGCTGGCTTTGCCGGCCTGCAAGGTGCTGAGCAGATCCGGCGCGGCAATATCGGCGGCGCGCACCTCGTTGAGGAAGTGTTGGTAAAGCCCCTGGCGCAAGCTGCTGGTGAGGTTGTCACCGACAAACTCCGGGTACAGCCGCGACTTGCTCGGCACGATGGCCAGCAGTAACAGCACGTCGCGCTGCGCCAGTTCATCGCGTACACCCTTGATCAGCGCCAGGTTGTCGCGCACCTGTTGGGCGCCGTCGACCTCTGCTTTGAACTCCTCACTCGAGTACAGCCAACCCTGCTCGCCTATCTGTACGCCTGGGCGGCCTTCGTTGAACAGCAGATAGTCCAGGCCGGCCCACAGGCTGGTGCCGAGGGTTTTGATCGGGAAGTGCTCGTCGTAATGGCTTTCGAAGGTCTTCGCCAGGCCACCGTCGATGATGCTGAACTGCTTGGGTAGCTGATAACTCAGTACCGAGCGCATGGACCAGGCAAACAGCAGGCCCAGCACGCCGATAAACAGCGCGACATAGAGTGTGCGTAACGGGCGCGTCATGGTCGGCCTCCTCAGAACTGGAAGTACAGAAACGGCGAGTAGCTTTGCGCCGAGAGCTTGAGCAGCGAGGCGCAGAACAACAGCAGCAAGGCGCCGCGCATCAGGTAACGGGGCAGGGCGATACTCGCGTCGGCAGGCGTCAGCAGCAGTGCGCCGCTGCTGGGTAGCAGGCCGTTGCCAGCGCTTGCCGCACGCTGGCGGTAGAACTGGCGCAGGCCGCAGAAGGCCATCACCGCGTAGGCCAGCAGCAGGGTGGCGATCTGCAGATCACTGATGCTGGCGCGGTTCAGCTCACTCAATGTCCAGGCCTGGCTGCTGAACATCGCCGGGCTGAACAGGGCGCTGTACATGCGCCAGGCCACGTCGAGGTTCTCGGCGCGGAAGATCACCCAGCCGAGCATCACTAGGAGGAAAGTGAACAGCCACTTCAGCGGGTTGATCAGCGTGGGTGCGGCGTTCACCCCCAGCGCTCGCTCGATGGCCAGCCACATGCCGTGCCACGCCCCCCAGAGCAGGAACGTCCAGTTGGCGCCGTGCCAGAAGCCGCCCAGCAGCATGGTCAGAAACAGGTTGCGGTAGGTGTTGAAGGTGCCGCCACGGTTGCCGCCCAGCGGCACGTAGAGGTAGTCGCGCAGCCAGGTGGACAGGCTGATGTGCCAGCGGCGCCAGAACTCGGTGATCGATTGACTGATATAGGGCTGGTTGAAGTTTTCCATAAAGCGGAAACCCATCATCAGACCCAGGCCTATGGCCATGTCGCTGTAGCCGGAGAAGTCGAAATACAGCTGCGCGGTGTAGGCCAGCATGCCCAGCCAGGCGTCGCCGGTGCTGGGGTTCTGCAGGGCGAAGATATGGTCAACCAGCGGTGCCAGGCTGTCGGCGATAAACACCTTCTTGACGAAGCCCTGCATAAAGCGCGTGGCGCCTTCGCTGAATTTGTCGAGGCTGTGGCTGCGCTCGGTGAACTGGTCGGCCAGATCCTTGTAGCGCAGCACGGGCCCGGCAATCAGCTGCGGGAACAGGGCGATAAAGGCGGCGAAGTTGATCAGGTTTTCTGTGGGTTTGGTGTCGCCGCGGTACACGTCGATCAGGTAGCTGAGCGACTGGAATATATAGAAGGAAATACCGATCGGCAGGATCACATGGGTCAGCAGGAACGGCTCCAGGCCGGCCGCTTCCATCACCTTGTTGATGTTCGCCACACCGAAGTTGGCGTACTTGAAATAGCCCAGAGTCGCCAGGTTGCCGACGATCCCCCACAGCACCCAGCGCTGCGCCGCCTTGGACCTGACACCCGCCTGATAGATACGCAGGCCGAAGATGTAATTCCACAGGGTGACTGCGACAAACAGCAGGAGGAAATCCACCCGCCACCAGGCATAGAAGGCGTAGCTGCCGATCAGGATCAGCAGGTTGCGATAGCGATTACTGCTCAGGTAGTACAGGCCGAGAAAAATCGGCAGAAACAGGAACAGGAATACGTTGGATGAAAACACCATCCGTAGATCTCCGTTGAGTAGCCACTCTTCCGGGGCTCGCAAGCCCCCCTTTCCCCCCGCGAGCGAGAGACTTGTTTCACCCCGTCAGCGGACGGGTTTACCGACGTAGTCGCGTCTGGGCTAAACGCTTAGCCCGCTACGCGAATCAGCTGCCTTTGGCGTGCTTGGGTTCGAATAGCTGGCTGACGTTGCCGCCGAGGCGGAAGGTGTTGAACGGGCCCATCTGCGCCTTGTAGTCCTCGGCGTTGGCCGAGCAGCGGTAGAGCGTGCAATAGGGCGCGAGCCAGGCGTATTTGTTGGGTTTTTTCAGCTCGTCCATGTCCTGTTTCTCACCGGTTTTGCGGGCGAAGTCGTCCGGGTCATCCGCGCCGCTCAGCACCCGTTCGGCCAGACGCTGTAGGGCGCCGTGGTTTTCTGCGCGCAGGTCGACGCCGTTGGCCTGGGCGAAGGCGGCGATCATCACCAGCGGCGGCAGGCTGTAGTTGTGGTAGGCCAGGGCGCGCTGGCTGCGTTTCAGCTCGTTGGGCAGGTAGCCGTCGGCATCGACCTGGTTGGCGCCGATGCGAAACTGCGCCACGGCCCAGTCGAACAGGTCGCGGCGATCGGTGGCGATGGCGGTGGCCATCACCGACCAGGCGGACCAGTAGCTGTGGTTGTTGATCTTTTTCAGCGGCAGGTCGCTCCAGTCCTGCACGGTGTGCTCGGCCAGTGTGCTGAACCAGGCTTCGATGCGCTGGGTTTGCGGCGTATAAGCGGCCAGTGGCTGCGACGCGGAAAACTTCAGGCGCAGGTAGGCCGAGGCCAGGCTGCCCAGTGCCCATTTGCGCACCGATTTACCGGTGTGGTTGTACTCGCTGCTGAGCAGGGCGTCGGCTTCGGCCCAGTCGTTCAGCCACTGCAGCGCGCAGGTGAGCTGCGCCGGCTGGCCATCGCGCAGGTACTGGGTGACCTGCTGGCTGACCCCGCGCTCCAGCTCGGTGATGGCGGCGGTTTTGTGGCGAAAGGCCCTTTCTGAATCGAGATTAAGGGTGGCGCGAGCCTTGCCCGAGCCTTCGTACTTGCTGCGAAATACCAGCTTGTCGGTGTAGGGCGACGGCGTCGCCGGGCAGGCTTGGGCCTTTTTCGCGGTAACCGACACGGGCGCGTAATAGCCCGGCGGCGGCACCAGGCTGGCAGCCAGCAGCGTTTGGCTGCACAGGGCCACGCCGAGTAGGCAGGGCGCGAGGATCCAGCTGGGGCGTGGCATCAAAGCTCCTGGGCGGTTCATCGAGCACGCGCCGTGAGGGTGCTGTCGGTAGCGCTGGGGCGCTTGCACAGCGTGGCTTCGACGCTGAGGTTGGCCGGCATGTCTTCCGGGCTGCGGATGTCCAGGGCGAGCAGGTTGAGGTCGGCCCAGTCGGCGTCGTTGCGCAGTTCGAAGACGTAGCGGCCGTCGGTAGGGGCGCGGTCGCTCTGTTCGAGCTTGAAGTTCTCGCGCCGCCCGGTGAGGTACCAGAGGGTGGCCTGGGCCCGATGCACGCTGGGATCGCTGAAGGTCAGGTCGATCTGGTAGTCACCGCCACGCAGGTCCTGCAGTGGGCTGTGCTCACCGTTGACCAGCACCTGATTGGCGCCTGGCTTGAGGGTGACCTTGTTCTTCATCACCGCCTTGCGCCCCTCGCAGCCGTTGTCCACCAGCGGCACGGCCTGGCGGTAGAAACTTTGCTGCGCGAGGTCGTAATGGGTGGCGAACTCCCAGATCAGAATCTGCGGTGGGTTGTCGTGAAATTCCTGGCTGGTCATGTACTGCAGCAGAGCGCTGTCGAAGCCGCCGCCACTGACTGAGCGGTTGAGCACTTCGGCGCCGCTGTGCTGCTGCAGAAAACCGGCGAAGTTGTATGCCGGGCCGCTGTTGCTGGTGCCGACCAGGGCAATCTGCGGGTCGGCTTCGTCGCCGAACAGGCTGTCGCTGTCGGCCTCGCCCTGTATCGCGGTCTCGAAACGCGGCACGTATTCGGTGGCGTAGCTGGTACCGCAGAAGTGGGCAGCGGTCTTGTGCAGGGTGCCGGCCTTGGGCAGCAGGCCGGTAATGTTGCTTTCAAACTGCTGCTGGGGAATGGCGTCGAACCCGGGGATTTCCTTGAGCGTTGCGGCTACCAGTTTGGCGGTGCGCTCGGCTCCGGCGGGCGTCCAGTGGTGGTCGGCCTTGAAGTAGTAGTCGGTGTCCACGCCCTGTTCATCGAACAGCGGCGACAGGTCGGGGGTCCAGATGCCGGCCTGGCGAAAGCTTGCGATGGCCTTGAGGTAGTTCTGCTTGGCCAGCTCGAAGTTGAACCTGGCCTTTTCCTCTGCTGTGAGTTTTTCCCGGTTGACCAGGCCGCGCGTCGGTTGATAGACGATCAGCAATTCCACGCCTTTGCGCTTGAGCGCATCACGCAGGCGCTTGAACTGCCGGTAGCCGGCGGGCGTGGTGCCAAAATCGGTGCGCAGGTCATAACGGCTGCGAAACAGCCAGTCACCTTCGCCCTGCACTAGGGCGGTGAAAAAACTCAGGTATTTGCTGTTGTACTGGCTGGGGTCCTGGGCGGCGGGGCACAGTGGACCGACCCGTTGCACCTGGTACTGCGGCTCGGCCTGTACGGCAGCGGTGGCACCCAGCAGGGTGCAGGCAAGGGCCAGTTGGCGGAATTTGAAAGGCTGTGTGTTCACGTTGTCGTTCCTCAATCCTGGAGTTCGGCCTGGCGTTCCACGGGGTCGATCAGCACGGCCAGTTGGCGGCGCACCATCAGGTCGAGGATTTCTTCCTGCTTTTCACCGAGGATGCCGCTGAAACTGATGCCGATGCTTTTGCTCGGCGCGAGCATTTCCACGCGGTACAGCTCAACCGACAGTGGCGAGTCGATGGACAGCGGGCCGGAACCGTTGGCCGCCAGGGTGCCGCCGACCACGATCATCGAGACCTCGGTGTCGAAGGGGTCGAGTTGGATATTGCGGTCGGTGTCGGAGAGGTCCTTGATGTGCCCATAGACGCCGGTCAGGCCGTTGGCCGCGGCGACGTTCTCGTACAGACGAATGTTGGTGCTGTTGCGCAGGCGAATGCCGTGGCGGGCATTGTTCAGGACCTGGTTGCCCCAGAGCAGGTTGTCCGAGCTTTCATAGAGGGTGATGCCGTCCGCATGATTGCCATACACCTGGTTGTAGGCCACCAGGTTGTTCACGCTGTTACGGTCGATAACGATGCCGGAGAGCTTGTTGTCATAGCTCTTGTTATTGATGATCCAGCTGTTGTCGACCTCGCGGGAGATGATGATGCCGTGCTTCTTCTGGGTGCCGTGCACGGTGTTCTCAGCGATGATCAGTCCGTGGGAACGGTCGTGCGGGTCGATGCCGTAGACGATGTTGTCGCGGTAGGTGTTGCCCTTGATCACCACGTTTTCGGCTTCATAGCAGTAGAAGCCGTACCAGTGGTCGACGAACTCCGAATCAATCAGCCAGCCAGTCGGTTCCGGGCGTTTCAGGCGGGCCTGCATGCCGGGGGTGTACTGGGTGATGCTGACGCCGTAGGACTTGCTGGTGTTGTAACCCAGACTGGTGAAGACGCTGGCGGCGATATACAGCTCGCTGCCGCCCCAAGAGACCAGAAAGGGGCGGAACTCATCGGCGCTGCGAAAGCTCGCCGGGGCGTTGTCGGCTTCGCGCCAGGCGGTGAGTTTGGTTTCGGTGAAAAACAGCTGACCGTCATTGACCATAAAGCTGCCGCGCTCCTGGGACAGGCGCAGCTCCTGGGTGTCTTTGCCCACGTGCAGGGTCGCGCCCTGCGCCACCACGATGGGCAGGCGCGCCAGGTAGACGCCCGGCTCAACTTCGCTGAACTGATTGTCCGGTAGGCTGCGCGCGAGATCCTTGGGCGTCACATAGCCGCCTTCGATAAAGATCGCATGGGGCATGCCGTTCTGCCGCGTGACCCACTCGCGTATACGCTCGTTGCCGCCAATAAAGTCCTTCAGCGTATCCTGCTGCAGCATGCGCCGCACCACCACCTTGCCGCCGGGGGTGTGCTGGATCTTGGCTTTCACAGCAGCGGTGGTGTAGCCGCTGAGGTCGGGCAGCTGCGGTGGGTCCAGGTGCAATTCGGCGATGGGCGCGCTGGTTACCGTGTAGTTCTGCGTCGGTTTGACTGTTTGCTGGGCTTCGCCTGCCGCTGCCGTGGCTATCCAGGGCGCGGCCGGTTGCAGCGCGCCGAGCAGCAGGCCGCTGCACAGCAGGGCAATGCCGATGGCGCGTTTGAGTGTGCTGGGGCGTGGCGTCATGGCGCGGGGTCCTTAGAATTTCCAGATGACATCGATAAAGGCACGATGCATCAGCGAATCGGTGTCACTGCCGTAGGCGTCGCCGGGTTTGAATACGCCGCCGCGCAAACGCACCAGCGCGGCGGGCTCGTCGATGGCTTCGCTCATCGCCGCAGGCAGCAGGCCTTGTTTGAAGTACTTGGTGACAACCAGATCCAACTCCTGGCCGAGCGCCTTCTCACCGTCCACCAGGGCTACTTGCGGGGCTGGGCTGAGATCGGCGAGTGGGTCATCGAAGCGCGCGTTGATACCGCTGCGGCCGATCTGCTGGTGCGCGTCGACGCGCCAGAAGTGGTGGTAGACCAGGCTGGCGTCGTAGTCGTCGGCCAATTGCCAGGAGCCGAACAGGGTGGCGGCCTGCAGGTTGCTCAGCTCGCCGCGGAAGGCCTCGCCGAAGCGCTGCACACTGCTACGGGTGCCGGTAAAGGTGGAGCGGTTGCTGTGCAGGCCAGTCTGCCGGTAGTTGTCGTTACCCGTGCCGTCTGCATCGCCGCCGCCACTGCCACGGGCGTAGGCCGCACCAATCTGCCAGTGGCGATCAAGGCGCAGACGCAAGCCCAGGTCGGTGGCCCAGGCATTCAGATGAGTGCTGTTCTGACCGCCGGCAACGCTGTCATCCAGGCTGCTGTTGAGGCTGTTGCGCTCGCCCGTCAGCGAGGTGAGGCTGGCCCAGTAGTTGAGGCGCTGCTGGTTGCGAAAGTTGTACGCATCGCTGTGCGCATGCAGGCCCAGCCAGGTGAGGTTGCCGTTGGCGCGTTTGTCCAGGGCGTCGATGGGCTGATTGGGGTCGGCCAGCGAGCCGTCGTCGCGTGAGTGATGCGCGCGAAAACCGAGCCAGTGCCCTGGCTGCCACTGAGCGGCGATATCGCCGTACAGGTGCAGGCGGTCTTCGTCTTCCGGGGCCAGTTCGTCGAGGTCGGTGCGGTACTCACTGAAGCGTTGGGCCGCGCCCAGGCTGGCCTGCAGCAGGGTGGTGTCGAAGGTCCAGTTCAGCGCTTCGATATTGCTGTCGCGCCATTGTCCGTCTTCGTTGTGCAGGCGTTGGCGACCCAGGCGCAGGTGTTCGCCGGGGTAGTCGGTGAGCCCTGCGTAGTCGACCCAGAATTCGCGCAGGGCCAGGTAGTTCTTCTTGCGGGTGCGGCCATCGGTCTGGGCAGATTCCGGCTGGTCTGCGGACGACTCCAGGGTATCGGTCTGGATGATGTCGCTGGCCATTACCGCCTGGCCCATGGCGAAGGCACTCCAGTCACCCCGTTGCGCGCGCAGCCAGGGCCGCAGGTCGAGGGCCATGCCGTTGGCGTCGCCGCCGCCGCGGGTGCCGAGGTCGCGGTCTTCTTCCGATTGCACGGTGATCTTGACGTCGGCACCGAAGTGTTTGGCATCCATCTGCACGGCCCAGGCGGAGCTGGCGCAGAGCATGGACAGGCCAATACCGAGGCTGATCGGGTTGAGCTCTAGCAAGGCAAGGCGCGTCATGGGTTAAGCACCTGTGCCGTGGTTTGCGCTTGCCAGGCTGTGCCGCGCAACTGACGCTCATCGGCCAGCAGCTTGCTGGCCCTGGCGCGTTCGCTGGGGCTCAGTTGCTGTTCGCTGCTGCGCGCCAGCTCGTGAACCTGCGGGGTGTTTTTCGGCAGGGCCAGCTGGCTGAAGACAAAGGCATTGACCGGGTCTGGCTGGATGCCTTTGCCCTGTGAATACATCTGCGCGAGGGCGAAGTCGGCGTTGATCTGGCCGTTGCGCGCGGCGCTGAGCAGGTGATCGAGGGCCTGTTGCGGGTAGATGTCGCCCAGGTAGCCGCGCAGGTAGATCTGGCCGAGAAAGTAATTGGCGCTGGGTTCGCTGGGCGCGGCCTTGCGCAGGTGCTCTTCGGCTTTGTGCGGGTCTTGCGGCAGCAGCTTGCCTTCGTAGTACAGGCGCCCGAGCAGTAGCTCGGCACGCGGCAGGGCGGCGGCGCGGCCTTGTTCGAGGTAGGCGAGCATCTGCTCGATATCACCCAGGGCCGGGTAGTCGTACAGCAGGCGCGCCAGGCTGACCCAGGCGGCGGGGTAGTTCGGCGCAATGGCTTCGAGCATCTCTTGCGCTTGGCTTTCGTCCGGCTTGCCGAGTTCGGCGTCGGTCAGCACCTGGGCCACGGCATCCACCCGTTGCGCAGGG
The DNA here is from genome assembly GCF_902506475.1 of Pseudomonas sp. 8BK. Lineage (NCBI taxonomy): Bacteria > Pseudomonadati > Pseudomonadota > Gammaproteobacteria > Pseudomonadales > Pseudomonadaceae > Pseudomonas > Pseudomonas sp. 8BK. The sequence continues at coordinate 699,237 of NZ_LR733252.1, forward strand.
ATCGCCGTGCTGTGGTAACCGGCCATCAGGCGTTGGATCAGGGCCTTCTGCTGTTTGCTCTTGCCTTGCTTCTGGTACACGGTGGCCAGCTCGACATAGCAGACATCGGCCTGGCTGATCAGGCCCTGGCAGATCTGTTCGATCTCATCCAGGTGCTGGTCGTAGTTGCCCTGGCTGCGGTACAGCAGGATCTGCGCCAGATCGGCCTGGTTATGGCCTTGTTGGCGCCAGGTGGTGAGGCGTTGTTGTACGTTCATATCGGGATAATCCTGTGGGTATTGCAGGTACAGCATCACCAGCGGTAGCAGGCTGCCGGGTTCTCCCGCTGCGAAGGCCTGCTCCAGTAATTGCGCGGCTTCGTGGCGTTCGGCAGGGCTGGCGGCGGGTTTGCGGGCGAGCAATTTGCCCAGCCGCGCCTGCGCCCGTGGCGAGCCATCGAGGGCGCTGCGGTAGGTCTGCTCGGCTTGCTCCAGGCCGTCTGCGGAGCCGCTGGCCAGTTGCAGGTCGGCCAGGCCGATTTGCGCGTCGACATAGCCCAGCTCGGCCAGCTGGCGGAAGTGCTGCTCGGCGGTGGCGTGGTCGCCCTGCTTCAGCGCTTCCACGGCCAGACGCTGGTCAGGCAGGTTGGCGCAGGCGCTCAGGCCCAGCGCCAGGGTGAGCGTGAGCAGGGGCGTGGCCAGCGGACGGGCGTTGCGGTTCGACATGCGCCTGCTCCTCAGAGACCAGCCGCCAGGGCTTTGTCGATCATCCAGTCGAGCGACGGGCCGCGGTCGAGCAGCACTTCCACCGGTTGCCCAGCGAGCTTGCTGCTCAGGGTCTGCTCGGGTTCGATCACCACGCGGATATCCGCTGCCAGGCCACCTTCATGCAGGCTGCTGCTGACGATCTTGCCGTAGCGCGGGGTCTCTTCGCCGGCGACCATAAAGCTGGCGCGGCTGCCGATACGGGCCTGGGCAAAGTTGCGGTAAGGGAAGCTCGCCAACACCGTGGCGCGGGTGTTTTGTGGCACCAGTTCGAAGATCACATCGCCCTTGCTGGCGAACTGGCCGTCGGCCACCAGCTGACGTGCCACCTGGCAGTCGCAGGGGCTGGTCAGGGTGCCCTTGACCTGTTTGCCAAACAGGCTTTCGATGTTGGCCGGGCTCAGCTGCTCGTCGTTCAGGTGGCCTTTGAGCATCTCCAGCATGCTGGCGGAGAATGAGGCGATCGGCGCGCCTTTGGCCACGCTGCCATCTGCGCCAATCAGGCTCTGCACCGTGCCTTCACGCGGCATGGTGACCTGCAGACTGGGCACGTTGACCAGAGCTGACTGGGCATGCGTGACGAAGTACAGGCCATACACCGACTTGAAGATAAAACCGAAGGCGGCCAGACCAACCAGAAAAATTGCCAGGCTGAACGTTACGGCTTTTAGGCGGCCCAATACCCCCATGCCTGCATTGCTACTGGTGTTCTTGCGCGCCTTGGTGAAGTTGTCGCGTTGCAAGGTGCTCAGCAGGTCGCCGGCGCTGACCAGCTCACCGCCCAGGTAGGCGCTGATCAGGTGGCGCAGGGTGGCCTGCTCGCGTGGCTTGAGGTTGTGCAGCTGACAGCCGATGCGCTTGCTGTCGCTGTCCACCGAGCGCACCTGAAACTCGATGTCGATACCCAGGTTGAAGCTGTCGAGCTTGAATTGCAGGCGGCCTTTGTGGAAATCACCGATCTGCATCGCCTGCTGGTTGTCGATCACGCTGAAACCACCTGCCGAGATATCGCAGAGCTGTAACTCGACACGCTCACGGCTCTTGTTCAGGTAGTGCACCTGGGCCGGGATCTTCACCCGCGCATGCTGGCGCTGGGCTTCGGACTCATGCACCACGTTGACGTTGACGGCTGTATTCATGCTTGCAAATTCCTGTTCAAAAGGGGCGCGTTCGTCACACCAGCACCAGCAGGGTGGCGACGAATAGACTGGCGGCAGAGAAGGTCATGGCCCGTGAGGACCAGGTGTTGAACCAGCGCTGAAAGCTCACCAGGCCGCGATCAAGCTTGGTGTTCTGACGGGTCCAGGATTGCTGGTCGAGACGGAAGAACACGTAGATCTTCACCAGCGCGCCGACGATCTGGTTGTAATAGAGAATCAGTGGGTAGGCCGGGCCGATGTGGTGCCCGGTGACGCTGAGCAGCAGGGTCAGAATCAGTCGGGTCAGGCCGATCCACAGCAGGTAGGCCAGGAAGAACCCGAGGCCGTATTTGAGGCTGGCGATAATCGCCACGCTCAGGCCGAGCAGGCTGGTCCACATCGACACGCGCTGATCGAACAGCACCAGGCTGGTGAAGCCACCCAGGCGCTGCATGCCAAGGCGCAGGGCGCGGGCGTTCTGCCGCAAGTTGTTGCCATACCAGCGGAACATCAGTTTGCGGCTGGCCTTGATAAAGCTCTTTTCCGGCGGATGCTCGACCGTATTGATCGCCGCATCCGGCACGTAGAAGGTGTCGTAGCCCAGGCGCATCAGGCTGTACCAGCTGGATTTGTCATCGCCAGTGAGAAACTGGAAGCGACCCAGGCGCCAGTGGTCGAGGTGATCGCTTTCCACATCGGCGATAAACGCCGGGTCAGTCACCACTTCGGCGCGGAATACCGACATACGCCCGGTCATGGTCAGCACACGTTTGCTCAGGGCCATCGAGCACATGTTCAGGTGACGCTGGGCGAAGCGCAGCTTGTGCCATTCGCTCATCACATAGCTGCCGCGCACCTCGCAGAACTCATTGGTGGTGAGGCCGCCGACATTGGCGAACAACTTGAACCAGGGCACGGTTTTACGCACCACCCCTGCGCCGAGCACAGTGTCGCCATCGATCACCGCCACTACCGCATCGGCATCCGGCATTTGCCGCGAGATGGCGCGAAAGCCATAGGCCAGGCCATCTCGTTTGCCTGTGCCGGGAATGCGCACGAAGTCCAGGGTGACCTGCTCCGGTGGCTGCATCTGCGCCCAGAGGTTCTTCACCAGCAGCTCATCGGAAAGCTCGACAATGGAGCAGACCACTGTGGTCGGGTAGCCGCAGTCAATTGCTTCGCGGATGACCGAGCGGTACACCTGGGCGGTGGTCAGGGCGTCGATGCGGAAGCTGGTGACCAGCAGAAACACCTGGGAAGGGTCAGCGGATTTGCCGAGCTTGGCGATCTTGCGCCGGTAGTAAGGGAACACCAGATAGAGAAACAGCATGCCGCGCACGAAATGCATGGCACCCATGGAGTAGCGCCAGATACCGACTGCGCCGATCAACAACAGGTAGTCGCGCGACTCGGGGTCGAACACGCTCCTGGGCAATGCCAGCGCCAGCAGCATCAGCAGTGATAAGTAGAACAGCCAGCCAGCGGCCTGGTTGAGGCCGCTTTTCAGCGTGTGGGTTTGCATAAACATATCCATCGTCTGTGCCAGGTAGCCCTGAGCGGCGCTTGGCCGCCCAGGGCTTGCTTCAGCTCACGGCTGCAACCTTTACCAGCAGATGCCTTCGCTGCCGGCGCGCGATGCCGTCGGCATAAAGCCCACCAGGTCGACCACGTGTTTGCCGTGCAGGGTCTGCTGCGCCAGGGGGGCAAAGTGCATGTCGCCGTTGCCCAGCACGATGATGTCGGCGTTATCCACCACGGCATCGAAGTCACTGCTCAGCAGCGAGGACACGTGGGGGATCTTCGACTCGATGTAGTCCTTGTTCGCCCCGTAGACGCGGGCGTACTCGACGTTGCGGTCGAAGATGCTCAGGTCATAACCCTTGCCGATCAGCATTTCCGCCAGCTCCACCAGCGGACTTTCACGCAGGTCATCGGTGCCGGCTTTGAAGCTCAAGCCGAGCAGGGCCACCTTGCGTTTGTCGTAGCTGGCGATGATGTCGAAGGCGTTTTGCACCTGGATGGCGTTGCTGCGCATCAGCGAGCCAATCAACGGTGCATCGACATCCATGGTCCCGGCGCGGTAGGACAGGGCGCGCACATCCTTGGGCAGGCACGAGCCGCCAAAGGCGAAGCCGGGCTTCATGTAGTACTTGGAGAGGTTGAGCTTGTGGTCCTGGCAGATCACCTCCATCACATCGCGGCCGTCGACGCCGGCCGCCTTGGCGATATTGCCGATCTCGTTGGCGAAGGTGACCTTGGTGGCGTGCCAGACGTTGCAGGTGTACTTGATCATCTCGGCGACATCGATGCTCTTGCGGATGATCGGCGCATCCAGCTCGCTGTAGATGCTTTCCAGCAGGTCGCCTGAGGCCTGATCCAGTTCACCGATCACCGTCATGGGCGGGAAGTCGTAATCCTTGATCGCGGTGCTTTCGCGCAAAAACTCTGGGTTTACCGCCAGGCCGAAGTCGACCCCGGCCTGCTTGCCCGAACAGTCCTGCAAGATCGGCAGTACCACGTTCTTGGCAGTGCCCGGTAGCACAGTGCTACGTACCACCACAGTATGCCGTTCGATTTTGTCGCGCATGGCCAGACCGATTTCGCGGCATACACCCTCTATGTAATTGAGCTCCAGATCTCCGTTCTTTTTGCTCGGCGTGCCCACGCAGATAAATGACACATCGCTGTTCAGCACTGCATCGGTCACATCGGTGGTGCCGCGCAAATTTCCCGAAGCCAGCCCCTGTTGCAGCAGTTCTTCCAGGCCCGGTTCGACTATTGGCGATTTGCCATTGTTAATCAGATCAATCTTGCTGGCGGAAACATCCACGCCGATCACTTGGTGACCGCGCGCCGATAAACAACCTGCACATACTGCCCCGACATAACCTAAACCGAAGATGCTAATTCGCATCGCATTTACCTCGTTCATTTATTAAGTAATCAAGTAGTGGTTATTGGCCACAGTTGTTCGTTAGTTCTGCACGAGTAAGTGCTGAGCTAATCCAGGCATAAGAGTTGGTTGGCAACTTAAAGCCGTTGCCGGCGTCGGGCTGTATAGCATGCACGCCCGTTCTAATTGTCTTGCCAGTGGCTTGGTAGGCTCTGGCATGAGGTTTTTCAGTGAGTCGTGAAAAAGTTGATAGTTCCTCCTTGGATTTTTCGTAACTTTCTTGCGGGTGAACTTATGCGCCGGACAATGGGCCGGGATTAATCGCAGATATATTCATGCGGAAGTTACATGAAGAAAAACATCGTGTTCGCTATGAGTCCGATGTTTTTATGATGGTTCCTGCCGTTCGTCATCTTTTGCAATGAAATGAGAACTGCTTGGTAGTTGCACTTTGATAGCACGTTGCAGTTGTGTGGCGAGTAACTCGCGCGGTGTTTATAGGCGCGAAAAAGTTCCATGGAGAAGTTTCAACTTGATAAAGCTGACTGTTTGATTAGGTCGTGGCGACGGCGACAAATAGCGGGAGGCGGGCCGTTTACGGGCCCGCAGGGGAGGCGGGAGGTTAATCTTGGGGATGGTCGCGAAGGAAAACCAGGGTGTCGGTTTTCGAGTTTTCGGCCGAAAAGCGGTAGCCCTCATAGGTGAAATCCTTGAGGCCGGCCGGATCGGTCAGGCGCTCCTTGATGACATAACGTGCCATCAGGCCACGGGCTTTTTTCGCGTAGAAACTGATGATCTTGTACTGACCGTTCTTCAGGTCCTTGAACTCGGTGTCGATGATCCGCGCATTCAGCGTCTTGCGTTTCACCGCGCTGAAGTATTCGTTGGACGCCAGGTTGAGCAGCACATCGTCGCCCTGAGCGGCCAGCGCCTCATTCAACCAGCCGCTGATGCGCTCGCCCCAGAAGGCATAGAGATCCTTGCCGCGCGGGTTAGCCAGTTTGGTACCCATTTCCAGGCGGTAGGGCTGCATCAGGTCGAGCGGGCGCAGTACGCCGTACAGGCCGGAAAGCATGCGCAGGTGGGTTTGCGCGAAATCGAAGTCGGCTTCGCTGAAATCCTCGGCGTTAAGCCCGGTGTACACGTCGCCCTTGAACGCCAGCAGCGCCTGCTTGGCGTTGGACGGATTGAACGGCCGTTCCCAGCTGCCGAAACGCGCAGCATTCAGGCCGGCGAGTTTATCCGAGAGGTGCATCAGCTCGGCGATCTGCGCCGGGGTGAAGTCGCGCAGTTGCTGGATCAGGTCCTGGGCGTGGTCGAGGTGTTCGGGCTGGGTAAAGCGCGGGGTCGCAGGCGGCGTCTCGTAATCGAGGGTCTTGGCCGGGGAAATCACCATCAACATAAGCTGTGCTCCTGAAAGTCTGCGGCGATTCTAGAAGCTGCCGGCGCTTGAGACTACCTATAAGGCCGATTGAGGCGCTTGACCCAGGGGCCGCCACGGGGTTGTAGTTTGCCCAGGTCGATCTCTCAAGGAGCTGTCATGACCGCCTGCAATCATTCGCGCTGGGAACCGTCCCACGATTATCGCCCGCTGGAAACCACCGCAGAACGCCAGGCCTGGCGGGTTGCCGCGCTGACCGGGGGGACCATGCTGGTGGAAATTGTCGCCGGCTATGCATTCAACTCCATGGCCTTGCTCGCCGATGGCTGGCATATGGCTTCGCATATGCTCGCCATCGGTCTGACTGCGCTGGCCTACCTGCTGGCGCGGCGCTATGCCCAGGACCCACGCTTTGCCTTTGGCACCTGGAAGGTCGAGGTGCTGGCGGGGTTTGCCAGTTCGCTGATGTTGTTGGTTGTAGTGGCGATGCTGGCGTTCGAGTCGCTGTGGCGGCTGTGGCAGCCCCAGGTGATCACCTTTGATATGGCGCTGTGGGTCGCCGTCGTTGGCCTGTTGGTCAACCTGACTTCTGCCTGGCTGCTGCGTGATAGCCATGATCACGCACATGGGCAAGGCCATAGCCACGCCGCAGAGCATGCTCATGCCGATCACGATCACGATCACGATCACGATCACGATCACGCTGTAGCGCCTGCGGGCAAGGATCTTAATCGCCACGCCGCCTTTATCCATGTACTAGCCGATGCGCTGACCTCGGTGGCGGCTATTGTCGCGCTGTTGGGCGGCTTGCTGCTGGGCTGGGATTGGCTCGACCCGCTGATGGGCGTGATCGGTGCGGTGATCATCGCGGTGTGGGCCAAGGGGTTGCTGATCGAAACCGGCAAGGTGTTGCTCGATCGCGAGATGGACAGTCCGGTGGTCGAGCGCGTGCGCAGCGCCTTGGCCGAGGAGGCAGACACTGAGCTGGCCGACCTGCACCTATGGCGCGTTGGCCGGGCGCAGTTCGCCTGCATTGTCAGCGTGGTGACCCATGGTGACGGCTCGGCGGATCGCTACAAGGCTCGGCTGGCGGGGATTGCGGAGCTGGTGCATGTGACCGTGGAGGTCAATCGCTGTGCCGATGAGCACAGGGTGGAGCGGGGCTGAATGGAAAAATCTGCCTGGCTCGAAAGCCAGTGGGACTTCCGACTTTAACGGCGCTTGCGTGGTGCGCCAAGCGCTATTTGTCGCTCCGATAAATAAACCTGAAAAACTCAAAAAATACGTTTTTCTGTCATCTGAATTGGAGTATCTAAAAGGCAAGACCGCCGAACCCTGCAGACAGGTGGCGGCCATTGGCCCTCACCTTTTTGCAGCCTTCTCAGCCCCGGCACTGAGGAGTCGACGGCCCCTCCGCGGCGCAGACTCGCCCCTGCGTTGCTTGGCTACTACAAGAAGGTGACCGAGTATGGATGACCACGGACGCTCCAAGCCCACCGCCCCAACCCTGTACGCCCTCGACACCAATGTGCTGATCCACGACCCCAACGCGCTGCTGAATTTTCAGGAGCACCACGTTGCAATTCCCATGACCGTACTGGAGGAACTGGACAAGCTTAAAACCGGCAAACAGGGCGTGGCCGCCGAGTGCCGCCAAGCCATTCGTCTGATCGACAAGATTCTCGGCAGCGCCAACCCGGAAGAGGTGGAGCACGGCGTAGCTATCCAGCGTGACAAGAGCGGCCCTTGTGGGTTTCTCTCAATCCTTATGAGCAAGAGCGCCAGCCCGGTCACCTGGCTGCCGGAGGACCTCAACGACAACAAGATCATCAACCAGCTGGTCGAGCTGAAGTCCCGCCGCCCCGGTCTCAACGTGGTGCTGGTGACCAAAGACATCAACATGCGCCTGAAGGCGCGCGCTTGTGGCATCGATTCCGAGGATTACCACACCGACCAACTGGTCGACGACGTCTCCTTGCTGTCGCAGGGCTATCACAACATGGACGGCTCCTTCTGGGACCGCGTGAACAAGGTGGAAACCCGTCAGGATCACGGCCGTACCTGGCACCGCGTACAACTCACCGACAACCTGCCGGCGGTGCACGTCAACGAGTTCATCATCGACGAGCAGGGTTTTGTTGGCTGGATCAAGGGCATCAAGCACGGCGAACTGCTGATCCTCGACATGCACCAGGAACCCTTGATGCACCAGGAGGCCTGGGGCCTGCGCCCGCGGGATATTTACCAGTCACTGGCGCTGTTTGCCTTGCTAGATCCGGACATTCACCTGGTCAACCTGTCCGGCGCGGCCGGTTCCGGTAAAACCATCCTGGCCCTGGCGGCGGCCATCGAACAGACCATGGTCAGCAAGCGTTATCGGCGCATTATCGCCACCCGTAGCGTGCAGGGGCTGGATCAGGAGATCGGCTTTCTGCCCGGCACCGAAGCCGAGAAGATGGAACCCTGGCTTGGCGCGATTACCGACAACCTCGAAGCCCTGCATATGGACGACGAGAACACCCATGGCAGCGTCGACTACATCCTGCAAAAGGTCCCGCTGCAGTTCAAATCCCTCAACTACATCCGTGGCCGTAGCTTCCAGCAGAGCCTGATCCTGATCGACGAATGCCAGAACCTGACCCCGCACCAGATGAAAACCATCATCACCCGTGCCGGCAGCGGTTCGAAAGTGGTGTGCCTGGGTAACCTGGCGCAGATCGATACGCCTTATCTGTCGGCGCCCAGTTCGGGCCTGACCTACCTGACGGAGCGCTTCAAAGACTTCGAGCATGGCGTGCATATCACCCTGCAAGGTGTGCCGCGCTCGATCCTCGCCGAGTACGCCGAAACCCATATGTAACCCTTATCACGCTCGCCCAGCAGGCCGTCATGGCTGCTGGGCCGGGTGTCGCCGTAACCTCCCGTCTGAATCCCCTGGCATTCACGGGTGCCGAAACCTGACCCGTGGGTTTACAATCGTCGGACACTTGCCTGGAGCCTGTCCGTGTTAACCCATCTCGATTCCCAAGGCCGCGCCAACATGGTCGATGTCAGCGATAAAGCCCTGACCGTCCGTGAAGCCGTGGCTGAAGCCCGGGTGCGCATGCGCCCGCAAACCCTGCAGATGATTGCCCAGGGCGATCACCCCAAAGGCGATGTGTTCGCCGTGGCACGTATCGCCGGCATTCAGGCGGCGAAGAAAACCTGCGATCTGATTCCGCTGTGCCACCCGCTGATGCTCACCAGCGTCAAGGTCGAACTGACGCCTGAAGGCGCGGATGCCGTGCGCATCACCGCGCGCTGCAAGCTGACCGGGCAGACCGGCGTGGAAATGGAAGCCCTGACCGCAGCTAGTGTTGCCGCGCTGACCATCTATGACATGTGTAAGGCGGTGGATCGCGGCATGGTGATCGAAAGCGTGCGCCTGCTGGAGAAGGTCGGCGGCAAAAGTGGCCACTTCAAGGCCGAGGACGAAGCATGATCCGCGTGCAGTATTTCGCCCGTTACCGCGAAGCCCTCGGCCTGGATGGTGAGCAGCTGAGTGGTGAGTTCGCCAGCCTCGATCAACTGCGCCAGCACCTGCTGAGTCGCGGCGGGGTGTGGGATGTGCTGGCCGAACAGAACCTGATGTGTGCGCGCAATCAGGAGCTTTGCAGCTTGGATGAGCCATTGGCGGCCGGCGATGAAGTGGCGTTTTTCCCTACCGTCACCGGAGGCTGAGTATGGCCATCCGCGTCCAGTCGCAACCCTTCGATCCGGGCGTTGAGCTTAACGCCCTGCATGCCGCCAACCTGGGTATCGGCGCGGTGGTCAGCTTTGTCGGCTATGTGCGCGACTTCAACGAAGGGCGCGAAGTCGGCGGCATGTTTCTCGAACACTTTCCCGGCATGACCGAAAAAGCCCTGAGCAAGATTGCCGAGGAGGCCGCCCAGCGCTGGCCGCTGCTGGGTATCGAGATCATCCACCGCATCGGTCGCCTGGAGCCCGGCGAGCCAATCGTCTTCGTCGGCACCACCAGTGCTCACCGCCAGGCAGCCTTCGATGCCTGTAACTTCGTCATGGATTATCTGAAAACCCGCGCGCCGTTCTGGAAGAAGGAAGACACCGCCGAAGGCCCGCGCTGGGTCGAAGGGCGCTGCTCCGACCAGGCTGCAGCTGAGCGCTGGAAACAACAACCTTAAGCGCATTGTGCATGCGTCGCCTGTGCTGATATTTCAGTCGCAGTGATGGCTTTTGCCCGGTTGACGATTTGTACATATAAGTCCAATATGGAATTTAAAGTATAAATCGAGACTGGCATATGACCCGTCCATGCGTGCTACCCAGCCATCGCTTCTCGCTCAGGTGCAAACCTGACGCGTCTTTCTTCTGTCTTGCAGCAACCGTCGTTGCCCGCTCGCACTGCGCAGTGATGCCAGGCGGCGTGGGCCTGTCCCTCCCTTAGCAGGAATCCACAGCATGAAGAAAATCGTCCTGGCGGGCGGCATCGCCCTGAGTTTGATCACCTCCAGTCTGTTCGCCGCAGACAAACCCTTGCGCCTGGGTATCGAGGCTGCGTATCCACCGTTTGCCTATAAAGAAGCCAGCGGGCAGATCGCCGGTTTTGATGTGGATATCGGCAACGCCCTGTGCGCCGAAATGAAGACCGACTGCCAATGGGTCGAACAGGAGTTCGATGGCCTGATCCCCTCGCTCAAGGTGAAGAAGGTCGATGCCATTCTGTCGTCCATGACCATCACCGATGACCGGCGCAAATCGGTGGATTTCACCGGCAAGTACTACTACAGCCCGGCGCGCCTGGTAATGAAGGCCGGCAGTGAGGTCGCCGCCGATTTCAGCAACCTAAAAGGCAAGCGCATCGGCGTGCAGCGCTCGACCACCACCGACCGTTTCGCCAGCGAAGTGCTGGCCGCGCAAGGGGTTGAAGTGGTGCGCTACAGCTCGCAGAACGAGATCTACCTGGACCTGATTTCCGCGCGTCTGGACGGCACCCTGGCCGACGCCATTCCGGTGGATGAAGGCTTTCTGAAAACCGACAACGGCAAGGGCTTCGCCTTCGTTGGCCCGGCGTTTACTGATCCGAAGTACTTTGGTGAAGGTGCCGGCATCGCTGTGCGCAGGGGCGACGCTGAACTGCTCGGCAAGCTGAATGCCGCTATCCAGGCGATTCGCGCCAGCGGCGAGTACCAGAAGATTCAGGACCGGTACTTCACCTTCGATATATACGGCGACTGATTCAGTCGGGGATAAAGAAAGCCGCGCAGTGCGCGGCTTTTTGCTGCTTATGTGTGCTTGGATACACCCAGTTGCTCCAACATTAAATGGCGTCCAGCCAGTTATTGTTGTGGCTGAGCCTGGTCGGGGTAAGCTTCGCGGCAGAGCCCCCGCCCTGCGCAAGAATTCTAAATGGCAGCCTCGAATAAGGAACGCGCCTCTATGGCTTCCCCTGATAAACAGCAAAAACGTGCCCAACGAGCCAAAACCAAGGCTAAGCAGAACCGTTCGGGCAAGCTCAAGACCAATGTTGTTCACCCATTGCTGGCCAATCCGCTGATCAACGAGCCGTTCGATGATGTGGAAATCGACCTGAGCACCTTCGATTTCAAAGACATCGAAGAGAACGGTTTCGATCCGGCGCACTTCGACGACCTGTTCCAGGCGATGAAGGTCGGCGAAGGCATCAGTCTGTTAGCAATGTGCCTGATATTCCTGCAATACCCGGTGTTGGAGTTGGTGGTCGCGGAGGAAGCGGAGGACGCGGCCACGGACTTTATGATGGGGCTGCTGATTGTCTATCGCGGGATCTTCCACGATGAAGACGAAGATACCGCCGTGGAGTGGATCGGCAGCGACGCCTTCCAGCATGCCTATAACGAAGCATCAATGATTCTGCAGAAGAAAAACGCTCGCGGCATTCCAGGCGCCCGTACTTAGTTGCAAAGGCGTGACCGGCTCACGCCTGCGACAGGCGTCCGCGTATCTGCGTGCCGAGTAAATCAATAAGCCACCACAGCAGCAGGCCAGGTAGTAGAGCGATTGCAAGCAGATGCAGGCGCCCGAGAAACAGGGCGATGAAAATTGCTGACTGCGTCCAGGTATTACCAAAGGCCTGGGCGAAAACCACGCAGCTGAAATAGGCCGCAAGCATAGCCAGTAGTACAAAGCAGGCCGCCCGCCAGCGGCGACTTTTCAGCACTCTGCTGAGGGCGGCGTAGAGCAAGATGCTGGGCAGCGAGTGCAGCAGGATTTCCAGCAGCGGGTAATCGACATCGATTAAAAATGGCCATTCCAGCGTGAGGCGCTGGTTGCGCAGTTCGCCGGTAACGGCGCAGATAAACAGCCCAGCAACCAAGGGAATGCCCAGCGTCTGGATGGTTGCGAGGATAAAACCGAGAAAGCGTTGCATGTCTGGCAGTCCTTGCCGGATGAGCGGGCTCAGCCCTCGCCCTTGATCTCTTTCAGGTGTTTGTACACCGTCGCGCGGCCCATATTCAGTACGTTGGCTACGTAGTTGGCGGCGCTTTTGCCTTTGAAGGCGCCTTCAGCGTGCAGCGCTTCGACCAGCTCGCGTTTATGGTCGCGGGTCAGCAGGTTGAGGCCAAGCTGGCGCTGGCGTAGCCAGCTGTGCAGGAAGGTGTTGATGCGCTCCTGCCAGTCGTCGCGGAACAGCGCGTCGGGCTGCGGCACCAGTTTGCTGGAAGAGAGAAACAGATCCAGCGCCTGCTTGGCGGTCTCGAACAGCGAGATATTCAGGTTGATGCATAGCACCGCGATAGGGGTGCCGCTGGCGTCGCGCAGCACGCTGCTGACCGAACGAATCTTCTGACCATCCCAGTTGAGCTTTTCATAAGGGCCGATGCTGCGCTCGTCGACGTCGCCGCTGAGCATGTCTTCCAGCGCCGCGTCATCGCCGATCACGCGTTTGGAGATGTTGTTGGCGATGTAGTCGACCTTCTGCGTGCGCAGGTCGTGCAGCACCACTTCGGCGTGGGGGAAGAACAGCGTAGCGATGGCGTCGGCGATGGTGCGGTAGTTGTCCAGCTCGGGGGCAGGGCGGGGCGGCGTCATGCGACTAACTCTTCGGGCTTGGGAGGCGTTGGAAGTGTGCCGCAAAGCGCCCGAGGCGTCATCCTTGGGCGCTGCGCGCAGCTATTGGTGCAGCCTGTTTTTAACGCCGCGATGGCCACGCAGGTAGTTTTTCAACGGCCTACCAGGCGAGCCGGCGATAGCATGGCCTCGGTTAAACCAAACTGTTGCAAGTGTTCGGGCAACGGTTCACCACGGGCCAGGGCGGCGCAGGCCATGCCCATGGCCGCCGAGGTCTGAATGCCATAACCGCCTTGGGCGGCGACCCAGAAGAAGCCTGCCACCTGCGGGTCGAAACCACCGACCAGATCGCCATCGGCGACAAAGGAGCGCAGGCCGGCCCAGGTGTGCGCCGGGCGACGAATGCTCAGGCTGGTGTGCTCCTCGATCTGGTAGATGCCCAGGGCGATATCCAGTTCTTCCGGCTGTACATCATGAGGCTCGACCGGGTCGGCGTTGGCGGGCGAGCCAAGCAGCAGGCCGGCATCGGGCTTGAAGTAGAAGGACTCGTCCAGGCTGACCACGCAGGGCCAGGCATGGCAGTCGATGCCTTCCGGCCCGCTAAAGGTAAAGGCCGCACGACGTTTGGGGACCAAGCCGATGGGCACTACACCGGCCAGGGCGGCGATCTGGTCGCACCAGCCGCCGGCGGCATTGATCAGCGTCTTGGCGCGGTATTGTCCGCTGCTGCAGTCCACCCGCCAGGCGTCGCCGTCGCGCTGGATGCGCAGCACTGCGCAGTGGCTGTGAATTTCCCCGCCCTGCTGGCGAATGCCGCGCAGGTAGCCCTGGTGCAGGGCGTCGGTGTCGATATCGGCGGCGCTGGGGTCGAGCATGGCGGCTTGCACCTTGTCGCGGCGCAGCACCGGCACCAGGGCGCAGGCTTCGTCGGCAGTCAGTAGACGCATTTCCGGTACGCTGGCTTGGCCGCTGGCGAACTGGCGCTGCAATTCTTCGGCATCGCCGGTGAAGTCCACCACCAGCTCGCCGCGTGGGGTCAGCAGCGGGTGTTCGGCAAAACCGGCCGGCGGGGCGTCATAGAACGCGCGGCTGGCGGCGGTCAGGGCGCGCACCTGCGGCGTGCCGTAGGCCACGGTGTAGAGCGCGGCGGAGCGGCCGGTGGAGTGGTAACCCGGCAGCTGCTCGCGCTCCAACAGGATGGTTTTGCCGTGGGCTGCAAGAAAGTAACCGGTGGAAGCGCCGGCGATACCGGCACCGATGATCAGGAAGTCGGCCTGGTACATCAGCAGGTCTCCTGCTTGAGCTGGTACAACGCGTGGGCCAGGGCGACATCTTCCAGGCCCAGGCCGATGGAGCGGAAAAACACCGAGCGGCGGTAATCCGGGCGCACGGCCTTAGCGCTGACGAGCTCGGCCAGATCACCGAGGATGTCGGCACTGTTCCAGCCCAGACGGCTGGCCAGGAGCATTTCCCCGGCGCTGTTCGGGGTGGTGGCGCGGTAGTCGCAGTAGACATCCATGTTCAGCAGACTGGCGGGCGTTACCTCATGGGCGCGCGGCGCGTTGGTGCTGATCGAGGTGATCAGCGCCGGTTTATCCAGCTCGCTGGGGTCGAGCAATGGTTTCGCCGATGAGGTGCAGAGCATCACCACGTCGGCATCGCGAATGGCGTCTGCCTGGCTGGCGCACAGCTGGATGCGTGGGTCGAGTTGCTGCAGCTTGAGCAGCAGCGCGCCGGTTTTGCCGGCCAGGCTTGGCGAGTAGAGGCGGATGCTCTGCCAGGGCCGTAGCTGCTTGACGTAATGCACATGCGCTTGCGCCACGGCGCCGCTGCCGATCACCGCAAGGCGGCTGGCTTCGGGCGCAGCCAGGGCATCAACGGCCACTGCGGTGGTGGCGGCGGTGCGCGCGGTGGTCAGGCTGCCGGCATCGCACAGCAGCAACGGCTGGCCGGTCTGCATCGACATCAGCAGGGTCCAGGCGGTAATCAGCGGGCCTTGCTCGCGGACGATATAGGGCGAGGTCTTTACCCCGTACACCCCCGCGCCTGCGAGCACGCCGAGGTAGTTGATAAAGTCGCCGCCGCCAGCGGGAAATTCCACCAGTTGCTGCGCCGGCTGCACCGCATTACCGGCGGCCAGCTCGCGGAACATGGTGACCATGGCCTGGTGTACATCGACCTGGGCCAGCAGCTGTTCGGCTGCGCTTTTATCCAGCACATAAGGGGTGGTCGACATGGGCGGCTCCGCAACAAGTTAAACAATTAATTCCATTTTGGACTTTATGGTCTTTTTCGACAAGCACTGGCGCGGCATCTTGATACGTTGCGGCGACGTTTAGTCTGGTTGACGCAGGCGCTTGCGAAATGCTCCAGGGCTTTCCCCGCAGAGCTGCTTGAACAGCTTGGCAAAGGTGGCACGGTCGGCGTAACCGACCTGTGCGGCGATCTGCTCCAGTGAGGCCGAGCTGCGCAGGGCGCGCTGTGCGGCGCTGATGCGTACCCGCTGCAGATAATCGTTGGGCGTTAGCCCGGTGCTGGCCTTGAAGCGCCGCAACAGGGTGCGCGATGAGCAATTGGCCTGAGCGGCCAAGCGGTTGAGGTCGATATTTTCGCCATGGTGACGTTGCATCCACTGCAACACGGGTGTGAGTTGGTCATCGCTGGTGTGCGCTGGCAGCAGCGGGGCAAAGCGCGACTGCAGGCCGCGCTGGCTGTCGAAGACCATGGCATTGGCCACCTGCTGGGCCAGGTTGTCGCCGCCATGCTGGGCGATCAGATGCAGGCACAGGTCGAGCCCGGCATGCGCGCCACCGGAGCTGAGCAGGTTGCCGTCTTCGCAGACCAGTTGCTCGATCTGCAGATTGACCTGTGGGAAACGCTGGCGGAATTGAGCCGCCAGCGCCCAGTGAGTAGTGGCGCGGCGCCCGTCGAGCACGCCCGCAGCGGCCAGGAGAAATGCGCTACTGCATAGGCTGGCCAATTGCTGGTGCGGGGGGCGCTGCGCCAGCCAGGGCAGTAGGGCGGCGTTGTCGGCCAAGCTGCTGTCGATGGCGCTGCCGCTGGCGGCGAGCAGAATCAGGTCGGCATCCTCGGCCAGGCTCAGGTCGCCATCCACCTGAATCTGTGCAAAGCCCAGATCGACCGCGTGCCCATCCAGGCTTACGCGCTGCAGCTCGAACAGTCGTTGCTCGGCCAGGCGGTTGGCCAGGACAAAAGCGTCCATGGCCATGCTCAGGCTGGAACACACAGTTTGTGGGCAGACGAACAGGGCAATTTTCAGCATGAGGTGCTCAGTTTTGATGGATTTTGGCGATTATTGACACAAGTATGTCTTTTGCGCCAATCGCGCGGCGGCGTTTTAGCGACAATACTGCTCGCACGTTCCCTACCGGAGTTCGTCCCATGACCCATCCCAACGCCGCGCTGATTACCCGCTTCTACCAGGCCTTCCAGCAGTTGGATGCCGAGACCATGGCCAGCTGTTACAGCGAGGATGTGCAGTTCAGCGACCCGGTGTTTACCGATCTACGTGGTACGGCGGCTGGTGATATGTGGCGCATGCTCTGTGCCAAGGCCCAGGGGTTTTCCCTGACCTTTGATGGCGTGGCGGCGGATGATCACTCTGGCAAGGCGCGTTGGGTGGCGACCTATACCTTTAGCCAGACCGGTAATCAGGTGGTCAACCATATCGAGGCCAACTTCCGCTTCCGTGATGGCAAGATTTGCGAGCACCGTGATCACTTCGACCTGTGGCGCTGGGCCGGCCAGGCGCTGGGCCTCAAAGGTCGCCTGCTGGGCTGGGCGCCGTTTGTGCAGAACGCCATTCGCCAGCAGGCTGGTAAAGGGTTGGCTGCCTTCCAGAAGAGCCGTTAAGCTCGGCGACCTTGCTTATTGCCTGCCGATTTAACTGATGCCTGACTCCTCTTCTGTGCCTGAAATACCTGCCGGCAAGCCCTGGTTTGTCTACCTAGTGCGGGCTGCCAATGGCGCGTTGTACTGCGGTATCAGCGACGATCCGCACAAGCGCTTTGCCAAACACCAGAGCGGTAAAGGTGCACGCTTCTTCCACTCCAGCCCGGCGCAGGCGCTGGTGTACATCGAACCCTGTGCCGGCAAAGGCGATGCGTTGCGCCGTGAGCGGTCGGTCAAGGCAATGAGCAAGTTGGCCAAGGAGGCCCTGGTGGCGACCGCGCCTGTTATCGCTCTAGCTGATAACGCGCCATCAGGCTAAGCGGGTAGGCCGCCACGGCTTGCACGGTTAAGCTGCTGGTTTACCTGACCCCTTGCGGAGCCTGTTATGCACGAGTTGATCCTGCACCATTACGATGCCTCACCGTTTGCCGAGAAGGCGCGCCTGATGCTGGGCTTCAAGCAGCTGTCCTGGCGCTCGGTGGATATTCCGCGAATCATGCCCAAGCCCGATCTAATGGCGCTGACTGGTGGCTACCGCAAGACTCCGGTGCTGCAGGTGGGGGCCGATATCTATTGTGATACCGCGCTGATTGCCCGTCGCCTGGACGCCGAGAAAGCGACCCCTGCGTTGTTCCCGGAGGGCCAGGAATTCGTCGCGGCAAGCTTTGCCCAGTGGGTCGATTCGCAGATTTTTCAGCATGCGGTGAGCCTGGTTTTTCAGCCAGAGTCCGTCGCCGTGCGTTTCGGCAAGCTGCCGCCGGAGGCGGTCAAGGCCTTTGTCGCCGACCGTGCCGGGTTGTTCAGTGGCGGTAGCGCCACGCGTTTGCCGGTGGAGGTTGCCAAGCACAACTGGCCGTCGCTGATGGCGCGGGTGGAGCAGCAACTGGCGCGTGAGGAGGGCGATTATCTGTTCGGTGAGCCGTCGATTGCTGATTTTTCCCTGGCCCACTGTTTGTGGTTCCTCAAAGGCACCCCGGTGACCGCGCCGCTGGTCGACGCCTATCCAAATGTCAGCGCCTGGCTCGGCCGCGTGCTGGGCTTCGGTCACGGAGCGTCCAGTGCACTGAGCGCAGATGACGCTATCGCCATCGCCCGTGCCGCGACGCCGGCGGCTCTTCCTGACGAGCCGTTCGTCGAGCCTAACGGCTTTGCGGTCGGTCAGCGGGTGCAGATTGCCGCCACCGATTACGGTGTCGACCCGGTGGAGGGCGAGCTCGTATTCGCCGGTGTTGAAGAATTGATTCTGCGCCGCGAGGACCCGCGCGCTGGCACCGTGCATGTGCATTTCCCACGCTTTGGTTTTGCCATCCAGGCGTTGTAAGCGTCTGTTGACGCTCTGTTGTGCGCCGGTTTTTCAGTAGGCGGCGCGCATCGCCTGCGGGTCATAGCCATGAATCAGCGTGCCCTTGATATCCAGCAAGGGTACGCCGCGCCCACCCAGGGCCTTGAAGGTCGCCTGACCGGCAGGGTCTTTCTCGATATCGATTTCCCGGTAGGCAATCTGGTCCTGCGCCAGTTGCTCGCGGGTTTTCGCGCAGTAGCCGCACCATTGCGTGGCATATAACACCACTTCGCCTGGCCGGTCTGCCAGCGTTGGTTGAAACCAGCGTTGCACAGTGTCCCAGTGCTGGAACAGTGCCAAGGCGCTGAGCAGCAGGATGACTTTCTTCATGGGCGTTCCTTTGCCTTCTTCTATTGATGGTTTAGTGAGTCGTGGGCTAACTGCGCTGCAATTCTTCCAGACTGAACGGCGGCGGGGTATCCGGCCAGTCCAGTTTTAGCCGTTCCAGCTCGCGGGCCAACAGGCTGGCCACCAGCCAGTCGCGCAGCCAGCGATGATCTGCCGGAATCACATACCAGGGCGCTGCCTCGCTGTGGCTGGCGCTTAGCTGTTCGGCCCAGCGCTGTTGGCGTAGCTCGAATTCGCGATAGGACTGCAGGTCGCTGCTGTGCAGTTTCCAGCGTTTATGCGGGTGTTCCAGGCGCTCCTGCAGGCGGCGCTTTTGTTCATCTCGGGATAGCTGCAAAAAGCATTTCAGCGGCTGAATCGACTGGCTGAGCAACTGCGTCTCGAAGGCGTGAATGGCCTGTTGGCGCGCAGGGAGTTCGGCGGCACTGCACAGGCCATCCAGCGGATCGCTGATCAGCCCTTCGTAGTAACTGCGGTTGAATACCCCGAGCAGGCCCAGCCCTGGCAAACGCCGCAGGTAGCGCCAGAGAAAGTCATGGCGCTGTTCGCAGGCATCGGGTTTCTGAAAACTGTGGATGCGCAGACCCTGGGGATCGAAGCTGCTGATCACCCGGCGAATCACGCCATCCTTCCCGGAGCAGTCGGTGCCTTGCAGGATCAGCAGCAGGGCATTACGCCGATTGGCCCAGAGCATGCGCTGCTGCTGGTTGAGCCAGGGCCGCAGTTCGGCCAGGGCTAGCTGCGCCGCCTGCTTGTTCAGGCCGAAATCGCGTGCCGGATCCTGGGTGAAGGGTGCTGCCGGATTACAGCGGCAGGCATCCAGCAGGCTATCCGGAAGGCGGCTCATGCTTAGTTTTTGCGGCGCTTAAGCTGATCGGTGAGCTGCGTCGGCAGGTTGCGGATCACCAGGGTGTCAGTGCCTTCGTCGTACTCGATTTTCGAGCCGAGCAGGTGCGCCTCGAAGCTGATCGACAAACCTTCGGCGCGCCCGGTAAAGCGCTGGAACTGGCTGAGGGTGCGTTTGTCCGCCGGAAACTCCGGGGCCATGCCGTAATCCTTGTTGCGGATATGCTCAAAGAAGGCCTTGGGCCGCTCTTCGTCGATCAGTCCCGATAGCTCGTCGAGGGTGATGGGCTCGCCTTGTTTGGCCTGGTTTGCGGCATAGCTGACCAGGGTCTTGGTCTTCTCGCGGGCCTGCTCTTCCGGCAGGTCTTCGCTTTCCACGAAGTCGCTGAAGGCTTTCAGCAGGGTGCGGGTTTCGCCGGGGCCGTCGACGCCTTCCTGGCAGCCGATAAAGTCGCGGAAGTATTCCGAGACCTTCTTACCATTCTTGCCCTTGATAAACGAGATGTACTGCTTGGAGTGGGCGTTGTTGCGCCACTCGGAAATATTGATCCGCGCCGCCAGGTGCAGCTGGCCCAGGTCCAGGTGCTTGGCCGGGGTCACGTCCAGCGCATCGTTCACCGCCACGCCTTCGCTGTGGTGCAGCAAGGCGATGGCCAGGTAATCGGTCATGCCCTGCTGATAGTGGGCAAACAGGACATGGCCGCCGGTGGACAGATTGGACTCCTCCATCAGCTTCTGCAGCTGCTCGACCGCCTGGCGGCTGAAGGCGGTGAAGTCTTGTTCATCGTCCAGGTAGCGCTTCAGCCAGCCGCTGAACGGGTAGGCCCCGGATTCTTCATGGAAAAAGCCCCAGGCCTTGCCCTGCTTGGCGTTATAGCTCTCGTTGAGGTCGGCGAGCATGTTCTCGATGGCTTGCGAGGCAGCCAGCTCGGTGTCGCGAGCATGCAGCACGGCGGGGGTGCCATCAGGCTTCTTGTCGATCAGGTGGACGATGCAATGGCGGATCGGCATGGGGCTAGGTCTTCAATTCAGTCGCAGGGGGGATGGCTCCTGGGGCGTTGGCGAGGCCAACGCGGAGCCGATCTAGAAAATGTGCGCAGAGTTTACCTGAGTACAGGTTTCTCTCCATCCGTCAGCTGAACGCCCTGGGTCGTTCGCGCCTTGGAGCCCATTATTGCTGTCAGATTGGTAAAACGTTCGATGCTGGCCAATTGCTCCCATATTCGTCGATAAGTTCTTATTTTCAAGAAAATTGTAGATACCGGTTCGCGAAGATGAATATCCACGTCTAGGTTATGTAGCGTCCACACGACGCAGTAAAGGGACGTATCGCGGCAGTGTCACAAGCGCCGCCGCACCTAAAAAACTCCATATATGGATTGGAGGCAGCATGCATAACAAGATTGTGAAAAGCGGCTTAATAGTGGCAAGCCTACTGGCGGCGATCTCGGGCGAGGTGCTCGCAGAGTCGAACAAAAGTAGCAGCCAGCTGTTCAATGCGTTTTGGAGCCCGACTCGCTTGGGTCCTCTGGAATGTCGTTTCGGCCTGCTCAACAGCACTACACTGGGGTTGCCGCGCTGTATGCAGGCGAGCAACACCTCCACTCACTTGCAGATGTTCAAGGACATTGCCCAGGCCAATGGTGGCAATCGGGCTGCAGGTTTGCCGGGTTATCAGCGCTCGATCGACTACGTGAAATCCACCCTGGAAAGTGCCGGCTATCGCGTAGAGGTTCAGCCATTCCCCTTCACCGCCTATTACCCACAAGGGCCCGGCGAGCTGCAGGCCTTGGCGCCGACGCCGGCGGTGTATGAGTGGGATGTGGATTTCACCTACCTGTCGCAAACCGAAGACGGGGACGTCAGTGCGCCAGTGGCGGCGGTGGATATCGCGCTTGGCGCTGGCAACCTGTCCAGCAGTGGTTGTGAGGCGGAGGACTTTGTCGACTTCCCCTCTGGTTCTATCGCCTTGCTGCAGCGCGGCGCCTGTAACTTCCAGCTGAAAGCGGAGAACGCCGCTGCGGCCGGAGCCTCAGGGGTGATCATCTTCAACCAGGGCGATACCGAGGACCGCAAGGGCCTGCTCAACGCTACTCTTGGTGACAGCTATGCCGGCGGTGTTCCGGTGTTCTTCGCCACCTACGATGTCGGCGTTGGCCTGGCGCAGAGCGCAGAGACCCAGGTGCGCATGCTGGCTGACGTGGTGCGCGAGCGTACGCAGACCTTCAACCTTATCGCCGAGAGCCGCCACGGCAATGCCAATAATGTGGTGATGGCCGGGGCTCACCTCGACTCCGTGTACGAGGGAGCGGGCATCAACGACAACGCATCAGGCAGTGCCGCGTTGCTGGAGCTGGCGTTGCAGCTGCAGAAAGTGCGGCCGAAGAACAAGCTGCGCTTCGCCTGGTGGGGGGCTGAGGAGTCGGGGTTGGTTGGTTCGACTTACTATGTCAGCCAGCTGCCGGCCGAACAGAAGAGCAAGATCAAGGCGTACTTGAACTTCGACATGATTGCTTCGCCCAACTTTGCCTACTTCATCTATGACGGCGACGGTTCTGCATTCGGTCTGCAAGGCCCACCCGGTTCGGCAGCCATCGAAAAACTGTTCGAGGAGTATTACAAACTGCGTGGTCTGCCTTCAGAAGGCGATGAGATCACCTTCCGTTCGGATTACGCGCAATTTTTCCAGGATGGCATCGCCTTTGGCGGCTTGTTCACGGGAGCAGAGGTACTGAAAACGCCTGAGCAGGCGAACCTTTATGGCGGTACGGCGGGGATCGCGCTTGATCCGTGCTACCACGCCAGTTGCGATGACCTGAATAACATCGCCCAGCGTGCCCTGGAGATCAATGGCGATGCGATGGCCTTTGTGACCAGCTGGCTGTCGTTCTCCACCAAAGTGGTCGATGATCAGATCGAAGCCGCCAAGGCCGAGAAGAGCGTGGCGCGTAGTGTGCAGAGCTACGACATCACGCACTGGGGTAAACACTGGATCAAGTGATCGGCTGAAATGCAAAACCCCGCCAGAGCTGAGCTCTGGCGGGGTTTTCTTTGTGCGGTCAGTGCGGGCACACTTCTCTAGGAGCGGTTTCGCCGTAGTTGATCACAGCAAATGAAGTGAAGCGTAATTACGTGAAAAATGACCGTTCGTGGCAAAGTTGCGTGAAGTGCGGTTCCGGCTTACCCCTGGCTTGAAACGCTGCAGATTGCTACTTAGAGTGGCGAAAAAGTTTTCTAAGGCCAAGGACGGGTCCGATGTCTTCCACTCTTATCAGTACCACCTTTCTTACTCCCGAGCAGCTAGCGCAACTTGAGGCGCTAATTGATCAGGGGCTTTTTCAGCAGGCTCATAAGCTTGCAATTCGTCATGGGGACTACCGGCAATGGCGGGGAGCTGCTGCCATGGTCATGGCCTCACGTCTTTCTGCTCATCTTGGCGCACCGCGTTTGGCGGATGCCCTGGCTTATCTGGGCTATCGACGTTACCCAGAGGCGGCCGAAACACGTCTGCGCTATGCCCGCTTTCTTCTTGCTCGTCGAGGGCAGTTTCGCGCGTGGAGTTTTCTTCAGCAGTTTGGCAGTTGGGTGCCGGAGAACCCGGCGCTACATGCGGAGTGGCTTTCCTTTTCTGCCTATCTATTTGCGTTGTTGCGTGACTTTACTCGCAGTGCCGCATGCAGCGAGCGAGCTCTGGCTCTGGCGCCGCAAGATCCTTGGCTGTTAGTGGAGCGTGCCTATTGTCTTGAGCAGGAGGATCGTTTTTCTGAGGCGCTTGATTGTTGTGAGCAGGCCCTGCGCCTGACGCCAGGCTCGCGGCCTGCGCTGATTCAGGCGGCAATGCTGGAGGTGCAACTCAACCGTGAGAAGCAGGCGCTGGAACGCCTGCGCAGCGGTGCTGCTGCATCGGAAAGCAGTGGCCTGTGCGCTCAGCTGGTGGATCTGCTGATCGAAGTCGATGAGTTGGACGAGGCCGGGCACTGGCTGGCACGTGCCGAGGCATTGTCGCCCTTGCTGGAAAAAGGCCTGGCGCGCTGGTATGCCGGCAGGCGCTGCGATATGGCGAGTCTACGTGGTGCTTATGCAGAGGCCGGGGAACTCGCTGGGCAGGCCGGAGGCCCCTTTTACAGCAAGGTCGCTGAACATCTGCAGGCACCGCAAGGTCGGCGCTGCCTGTTACCTGTGAGTTTTGTCCGGCAGCACCATATGACTTGCGCTCCGGCGACGTTGACAGCGCTTTCTGCATTCTGGGGGCGGCCGGTTGCTCATCTAGAGGTCGCCGAAGAGATCTGTTACGACGGTACCTCATACCAGGCCGAGCGCGCATGGGCTGAGCGCAATGGCTGGCTGGTGCGTGAATTTACCGCTGACTGGGCGACCAGTTGCGAGCTGATTGATCGCGGGCTGCCTTTTACCCTTTCCGTGCAATACACCGGCAGCGGCCACCTGCAGGCAGTGGTCGGCTACGACCAGCCGCGCGGTACCTTGTTGATTCGAGATCCTGGCCAGGCGCAGTTTGGTGAGTGTCTGGCAGAGAGCCTGTTTGCTACGCAACGCGCCTCGGGTCCACGTGGCATGGTGTTGCTGCCCGCCGATCAGGCCTATCGATTGGAGGGGCTGGAGTTCCCTGAACGCCACCAGTGGGATAACTACTACCGACTGCTCTGTGCATTGGAAGTACATCGTCGAGAGGATGCGTTAAGAACATTGGCAGAGTTGCAGGCCACTGCACCAGAGCATCGTCTGTATTTTCAGGCGCAGCGTGCATTGGCTTGGTATGACGGCCGAGAGATGCAGGTACTCGAAGCCACTGAGGCGCTGCTGCAACACTTCCCGGATGATTCCAACCTGATTCTTTCCAAGGCCAGTTCGCTGAGTATGCTGCAGTCGCGCGGGGTGCAACGGGCATGGCTGGAGCAGTACTGTCAGGCGCGCTGGAGTGACCCGTTGATCGTGGTGCGGTATGCCAATTTGCTAGGCGATGGCGGTGGCCAGGGCGCGACCGTGCAGTACTTGCTCAACCAGGCCTTGCGCCAGGCACCGGGGCAGGCCCCAGCATGGAATGCGCTGGCCAGCTTGCGTTGGGGGGAGGGCATGCGTGAGCAATCCTGCGAGCTGTATCGGTTTGCCGCCTGCCTGCATGCCGCCAACGAGGGATACAGCAACCAGTACTTCCGCGCCCTGCGTTGCTTGGGGTGGACTGAAGAGGGGATGCACTTTTTACGTCAACGTCATCAGCAGTTAGGTGCTCTGGCTGCTGGCCCCAGTATCACGCTCAGCGAATGCCTTGAAGAGGTTGGGGATGCGCATGGCGCTCGTGATGTGCTGGAACAGGCGCTTCAGGTACGTCCGAATGATCCTGAACTGTTGCTTGGATTGGCCGATTTTTATGGGCGTAGTGGTGAGCTTGAGCTGAACTACCAACTGCTACTGCGGGCAGAGACCTTAAGCCGGCGTGGGGCCTGGCTGCGTGCCGCGGTCATCTACAGCCAGCGCAGTGGCGGTGATATTCAACAGGCTCTGCTCTGGTGTCAGGAGGCTGCCGAGCTTGATCCACTGAACCTGTCGCTGCATCGCCTGTATGCACAGTTATTGCGGCAGTCTGCGGGGGAAGAGGCTGTTGATGCTTATGTGGAAGCGCTTGCTCAACGTTTTGAGCACCATGCAGGCATCGCCGAGTTCGCTGTCGAGCGGGCACAGCGGCGCTCCCTCGAAGCCACCGAGGCAGCCTTGCGCCGCCTTCTGTACAGCCACCCACAAAACGCCTGGGCATTACGCGAATTGGCTGTGGTGCTCGCTCGACTGGGCCGCAGTGAAGAGGCCCTAAGCCTATGCAGGCAAGTATTGGTGATTGACCCACAAGATACCTACTGCCATTCCACGCATGGCTTTGTGCTGCTGCAGGCTGGACAGCGTGAAGAGGCTCAGGAAGCCTTCCGCGAGGCGTTACAGCGCAGTGCTGACAATGAATACGCCAGCAATATGTTGCTCGACACCTGCGCGGGCCAGGATGACGTGCTGCAGTCTTTGGATTACGTCCATGCCGAGCTAGTTCGGCAAGTGACTTTTGGTGAAGGCTGGATGGCTTATCAGCAACAGGCCCAGAAACGCCTCGATCGGCAGGTACTGCTTGAACAGCTTGGCGAGGCTCTGCGCCAGCGTCCTGATCTTTGGCAGCTGTGGGTGGTAGTGGCTCGGCAACAGGCTTTGGACGGGCATGTCGAGCAGGCCGAGGCGCTTTTGCAATCAGCGGTTGAGCGTTTTCCACTGATGCCTCGTTTGGCCCTGGAGCGTGCCCAGCTGCAGAAGAATCATGAGCAATACAGTGAGTGTCGCGCGACGCTGCAAGAAAGCTTCCGCATCAACCCCTTGTGGACGCCGACTGTTCGTCTCTATGTGGAAAGCCTGCTGGATGAGGGCGATAACCTGGCCGAAGCTGAAGCCTTGTTAAACCGTGTACTTAGCCGAACCCCCGATAACCATGAGTTGCGTGCTTACCTGAGTTATGTGCAGGGCGAGCGCGAGGCATACGGTGAGGCTGTTCTGGAAGCCGAACGGATTCTGCGCGATGAACCAGGTAACGCCTGGGTATGGAATCAGTTAGGGCGTTACAGTGTTGCTCTGGATGATGCCGGGCGACCACTGCGTCTGGCTCATGAGTTGGTCAAGTTGCGTGCCGGTGATGCGGATGCCTGGCTAGCGCTGGCTGAGCACGAACAGGATGCAGCTGGGCGTGAAGGCGCCTTGCGTGAGGCGTTGAGATTCAACTCGCGCCACCGTGGTGCGCACGAAAAGCTCTTGGATCTGCTGCTGAAGTCTGAGCGGTTTGACGAGTTGCATGAGTTGTTGGCCGCACCATGCTGGGGAGGCGCAACGCCGGTTGAATTGGCGGTTTTCGGGCCTAGAGCGACCTATAACAGCGGTAAGCACGACGTTGCGATGGAGGCGTTGCGCCAGTTGCTGGTGCGCCACAGGAACAGCTTTGACGCCTGGCGTGAGCTTGCGGACTGGCAAGATAGCGCGGGGCACTACTCGGCCTACGTGGAATCAGCCAGAGAAATGGTGCGTTTGGAGCCAAAACTGGCGATTTCCCATGGTTTTCTTGGGCATGCGTTATTGCTCAATGAGCAGAGCGAACAGGCGCTACTGTCGTTTTCACAAGCCTTCCGTCTCGATCCCGGTTACACCTTTGCCGGTCTCAATGAGTTCGATCTGCAGCTGAAGTATGGCCGTGTGGATGATTGCCGGGCTGTGTTGGCGCGTCTATTGGAGGCGCCTAACGCTTCTCAGCCTCCGACTCTTATAAGGGTATTGGACTTCGCTCAGGCACACAGTGATCGGCCACTTAAACAGCGGGCGCTTGAGCCTTTATGCCGAAATGACGATAACGCAGGCGTCTGGGCTGATGTACTCAAACGGTTTGTCGCGCCAGCACGTGACCCAGAGTTGTGGCCCATTGTAGAAAAGGCTGCTGCTGAGGGCGCGTTACACCATGCCGCTGCGCTTTTCTGGTTAAAGCACGAAGATGCCCGCTGGCTACCCGGTTCACTGTGGAAAGGTTTTAGCAGGCTACTGCTCAATGATCCCAAGCATGCGGCCAAGCATGCCATGTTGGATTTGTTGGCTGAGCGTGAGAATGCCAACAGTCTGCTGATTCGTACGTTGCAAACCTGTCGTGAGGCGATACGCAATGATGGAATGATCTGGGGAATGGCCAGTTATGCATTGGCGAGCCAGGGACTGTACTCGTCGATGCTTTATTGGCTTACAGATTGGAAACAGCGTACCGACATCCCAGCCTGGGGGCTGAATAATCTGGCTTTGGGGTTGCGCGCAACGGGGCGTGATGAGTTGGCTGCAGCCGTGTCGCACAGGTCGCTTGAACAGATGCCTGAGAATCATGAAGCGATGATCTGGCTAGCCGCAGATGCTGCAAGACAAACAGACATGCAAGCGCTTCGTGTGTGGCAATCACGTTATCAAGAGGCGCAGCTACGCCCTTATTTCGCCTGCATGCAGCACATGCTGGATGGTTATGCCGAAGCAGTTGAGCACGGCGATAGCGCGAGAGCTGTGCGCTACTTTTCGACGGCCAAAGCGGTTGCCCGAGGTGGTAGCCACAGCGCTTATCGTCGCTTGCGGCGCGACCTGGCTTACCGCCTGGCATTTGGGCGGTACACCCATGTACTGCTGGCGCCATGGCGCTACCTACAACTCCGTTTCGAATAACGTACTTACTCGGGTGCGGCTTTGTTCTTCGCTTTGAGGCCGTGAAGCCGCTCAACCACATAGCGCAGGTGTATATGCAGCTCATACAACTCGCTGGAGTAGGACAGCGGCACTTCGACCCGCGCCAGTTCGTCTTCCAGGCGTTCCAGGCGAGCGATTTCGGCGTCCAGGTCGCTTGGCAGTTTGCCCTTGTACAGCTGCTGGTCGATTTCGCGCAGGTGTTTGTACCAGCGGTAGATGCGTGCGCGGATGCGCCACTGGTAGATCGGGCCGATGGCCTTGAACAGCGGGAACAACAGCACCAGCAGCGGGATGGCCAGAATGATATAGCGGTCGGCCAGCGAGGCGATGCGAAACGGCAGGTAGCGCTGCAGAATGGGCAGGCCCTTGTCGTAGTAGTACTCGGCCTCGCTCAGGGTGTTTAGTGACAGTGGCGGCTTGGTTGGGTAGCTGCCGGCGGGGTCGAGCAGGCTGCCATTCTTCAACACGGTTTTTGCCGCTTCGAGGATCAGTGGGGTTAGCGAAGGATGAAACTCTTCGCCGGCCACCAGGGTGGCGACCGGGCCAAGGGTAACGATGTCTTGATCCGGGGTATTGTGTTGCATGTCGAGCATGCCTTCGCCGACTTGCAGGCGGCTGAGGTAGGGCAGGCGGGCCAGGTAGGCTTCGGTGCGGCGCAGACTGACTAGACGCACTTTGGGCTCGGCTGCCAGGCGCTGAATCAGTGCGTTTTCCGCCGGGCCGACAAAAAAAGCGGCATCCAGTTTGCCGGCAATCAGCGCATCGGCGGCGCGACTGCCGCCCAGTTGTTGCCAGCGCTTGGGGTACTGCGGCGGTTCGATCCGATTGGCGGCGAACAATGCTGCAGTCACCGCCTGGGTGCCGCTGCCCTGCGAGCCAACCGCCAGGCGCAGTTTCATCAGATCGCTCAGGCGTTCGAATTTGACCTTGTCACCGAGAAACAGCCACAACGGTTCGCGGTACATCACGCCCAGGCCATTAAGCTTGCCGCGAGCCTCGGCGCTTAGAGTCAGCTCCTGGCCGCTCTGTACCAGTGCCAGCTCCACTTCACCGCTGCCGAGTTTGCCCAGGTTGTCTTCGGAGCCGGCGCTCTCAACCAGCTCCAGGCTAAAGCCCTGCAGTTCCAGCTCCGCCTGCAGGCGCTCGCCAAATGCATGATAGCCACCACCCACGGCACCGGTCGCCATGCGCGCATGCATTGGCGGCGGCGGCGCGGCGAAATAGAACAGCGCGCCAACCAGCCCAGCCAGCACCGGTACTATCCACAGGTTGGTGAGGATCAGGATTTTCAGATCATGGAGAATGCGGCGCATGGTCAGTCCTTGTCGTTAGCTTGGCTGAGGATAGCCACAATGACTTAAGTGTTGGAGGGTTGTACCGGCATGCGATGCAGTCGCGTTCATCTGAAATGTAAAAAAAGTGTGAAAAACAAGTTGAGACTCGGGCACTGAGTCGATAGTTTCGCGCCACGAAAAATTAATCGGACGCTGGGATGCGCTACCTAAAACCCTATAAGCAAGATTTTCCGCATACCGTTGTCAGTGGCGATTTGACGTTGCACCTAGATGACGACGGTGCTACGGACATCTTAAAACCTATTTCCGCGCTACTAGCGCAACGCGACAGCGGTGAGTTGCGCAGGAGTATTTCCGGCTGCATGAGTGGCGCGACTTCACGTTTTTTTGTCAAAACGGTAGAGCTAGAGAGCTTGCCCTCACGACTGCGTGTGACCCTTGGTATGCAGCGTCGTATAGGTGGCTATGATTGGCCAATTGCCGAATTAATTAACAGTGCGAGTGCTTGGCGCCAAGGTGCGCCTGTGCCGCAGCTACGTGGCTTCGGTTACCGCCGTATTGGCGTAAGGCCTGTACGCGAACTGTTCCTGATCAGTGACATGCTCGACGGCTATGTCGATGGCAAGTTTTGGCTGAGCCAGCCGCAGATGCAGATTGAACCATTCTTGCAGGGGGCTTTTGCCCTGATTCGTGAGCTGCATGAAAAGCATGTCTGTCACCTTGATCTGTGGGCGGGCAATATCATGCTTGATCCGCAGCGTCTGGATGCGATGAAGGTGGTCGACCTCGAGAACTGTTATATCGGCCATCCGCCATACTGGTCGGAGGCCTTGGGTTTCCAGTTCGCCTTCCTGTTCTTGCGTCTGGTTCAAGAGCATATTGACGAAGCCCGTTATGACCACTTGGTGTATGCCGCTCTGGACCAGTATCCCGGGATTGATCGTGTGGGCTTTGAACGCGTTTATTCGCTGTGCAAACATCAGCAAATCAGCCGCAAGAAGCGCCGTGACCTGCTTTTGACAGGTAATTTGCAGCTGCGCGGTTAACCCGCCATTTCAACTCTGCCCAGCAAGCAGGCGCATGCTGCGCTGTTCGCGCCAGCGATCGAGTAACCCGAGCACCACCAGCAAACCCAGGGCATACCCGGCATCCATGCCCAGCATCAGCAGCACCAGGGCGCAGAGCAGGCAACTGAATGCGGCCAGCCAACGCCAGATACCGCGCAGCAGCGCTACGCCTGCGGCCATGCTCAGCAGGTAAATCACAACGAAGTTGCCATTGGCGTAGCGAATCAGGTCGTCCACGGTCAAATTGAGCCACTGAGCCAGGCTGGCGCACAGGGCGCAGCTGAGAATCACCCACAGCAGGGCGCGGGCCGGTACGCCGTGGTGGTTGCGTTGGGCCAGGGCAGCCGGCAGTTTGCCTTCGTCGGCCAGGCTCCAGATCAGCCGGGCGAAGCCCTGCATATAGACGTTCATCGAGGCGAAGCAGGCCAGATAGCCCACAGTGGCGGCGATCCAGCGTGCATGCTCGCCCAGCAGCAGGTCGAGCATACGCGGCAGCGATGCGGCATCTGCTGTGACGTCGCCGTAGCTATGCAGGTTCAGCACCGCCACCGAACAGGCCCAGTACACCAGGCCGGCCAACAGCACGCCAAACAGCAACGCCAGGGGGAAGTCGCGCTCGGGGTTCTTGAACTCTTCGCCCATATGGGTAAAGGCCTCAATGCCGACAAAACACCAAAACATCACCCCCAGCGCCGCCGGCAGTAGATGCCAAGAGCCGCTAATTGGCGGCAGCAGCGGCTGGCTGGGGGCGGGCAGATCACCGACCCACCAGATCAGCGCAATGGTGGCGATAATCGCCACGGCAATCGCCCCTTGAATCATCCCGCTAGCCTTGGCCGGGCGCTGGCCGAGCAACAGCATGGCTGCGAGGGTAGCCAACTGGATCGCTAGGGCTTGGCCGCGGCTAAGATCGAACAGCGCCTGCCAGAAGCCGCTGGCGATATTCAGCGCCGCTGGTAAACCCACCGGCAGCACGGCGAGAAACAGTAGGGCGCTTAGGCGTTCCATCCGCGCACCGAAAGCGCGGCCGATTAGATGCGGCGCGCCGCCGGCATGGGGGTAGTGGCGACCCAGCTGGGCAAAGGTAAAAGCCACCGGCAGCACCAGGGCGATCAGCAGCATCCAGGCCCACAGTGATGCCTCGCCGGCAGCGGTGGCGGCGAGTGCCGGAATTACAAAAATCCCGGTGCCCAGTAGCGAGGTACTCAGCAGGCCAATGCCTTGCAGTAGGCCCAATTCCGGGTTCAGACGGCTCATGTTGTATGCTCTGGCGTTTTGCCGGCTATGGTAGGGCGCGTCCCTGCAAAACACCGCCGTAGAAGTGTCGGCGTTGCCCGGCAGAATGACGGAATTGGCCGTCAAATTGCTTTTTGCCTGAGAGTTGCCGTGGACAAGTTCGATCAGCAGATACTCGCCCTGTTACGCGCCGATGCGCGTTTACCCGTCAGCCAGATCGCCCGCGAGGTCAACCTGTCGCGTTCGGCGGTCAGCGAGCGGATTCGTCAGCTGGAACACAGTGGTGTGATCGGCGGCTATCACGCCCAGGTGGCGCTGCCTGGTGAGGCGGCGATCAAGGCCTATCTGGAGCTGTTCTACCAGGGCGGGCGCTGCGAGCACTATGTTGAGCTGATGCGTGTCTACCCCGAGGTGCGCCGCTGCAGTGGCATCAGCGGCGAGACCGATATGCTGGTGGTTATCGAGGCCGCCTCAATGCAGCGCCTGAGCGAGATTCGCGGCGAGATCGAAAACTTCCCCGGCATGCAGAAAGTGAAGACCCATATGGTGGTCAAGGATTGGGCCTTTTGACTCAGTCCATACGCATTCTGCATAGCTCCGACTGGCACCTCGGCCAGCACTTTATGGGCAAGACCCGCCAGGCCGAGCACCAGGCCTTTTGCGCCTGGCTGATTGAGCAGGTGCGCACCTATGCAATCGATGCCGTGCTGATTGCCGGCGATATCTTCGACACCGGCGCGCCGCCCAGCTATGCCCGCGAGCAGTACAACCGCTTTATCGTCGAGTTGCGTGGCACCGGCTGCGAGCTGGTGGTGCTCGGCGGTAACCATGATTCGGTGGCCATGCTCGGCGAGAGCAAGACCCTGCTGGCGCAATTGGGTACGCGGGTGATTCCCGGCGTCTGCGAGCAGCTGGATGAACAGCTGCTGGTGCTGCATCGGCGCGATGGTTCGCCCGGGGCGGTGCTCTGCGGTATTCCCTTTATCCGCCCGCGCGATGTGCTGCACAGCCAGGCCGGACAGAGTGCCCAGGACAAGCAGCAGTCCCTGCAGCAGGCGATCCAACAGCACTACCAGGCGCTCTATGCCCTGGCCGAGGCCAAGCGTGCCGAGCTGGGCGGCGAGCTGCCGATTATCGCCACGGGGCATCTCACCACTGTGGGCGCCAGCGCCAGCGATTCGGTGCGTGAAATTTATGTCGGCAGCCTGGAGGCCTTTCCCACCAGCGCCTTTCCGCCTGCGGCCTATATCGCCCTGGGGCATATCCATCGGCCGCAGAAGGTCGGCGGTCTGGAGCATATCCGCTACTGCGGCTCGCCGATTGCGCTGAGTTTCGATGAGGCTAAGCAGCAGAAAGAAGTGCTGCTGGTGGAGCTGGATAGCAGCGGCTTGCGGCAGATCAGCGCGCTGCCGGTGCCGCGTTTTCAGCCGTTGCTGTCGTTGTGCGGCTCGCTTAAAGAGCTGGAAACCGCCATTCAGGATGCGTCTAAACAGGGCAGCACCGAGCAGCCGGTATGGCTGGAAGTGTTGGTCGGCAGCGACGATTACCTGAGCGACTTGCAGCTGCGTATCGCTGCGCTGTGTGAGGGGCTACCGGTGGAAGTGCTGCGCATTCGCCGCGAGCGTGGCAATGCAGTGGCCGGCCTGCAGGGCCAGGCCAAAGAAACCCTGGATGAGCTAAGTGTTGAGGATGTGTTCGCCCAACGCCTAAGCAGCGAAAGCCTGGACGACGCCGAGCAACAGCGTCTGCTTGGGCTGTATCAGCAGGTGGTCAGTGAGCTGCGCGAGGGCGAGGCATGAGGATCCTTAGCCTGCGTCTGAAAAACCTTAATTCGCTGAAAGGCGAGTGGAAGATCGAATTTCGCGCCGAACCCTTCAAGGACAACGGCCTGTTTGCCATCACCGGGCCGACCGGGGCGGGCAAGACCACGCTGCTCGACGCCATCTGCCTGGCCCTGTATCACCGCACGCCGCGCATGAGTACGGTGTCGGCCAGTGCCAATGAACTGATGAGCCGGCACACCGCCGACTGTCTGGCCGAGGTCGAGTTCGAGGTCAAGGGCGTTGGCTATCGCGCCTTCTGGAGCCAGCGCCGCGCCCGCGACAAGGCTGATGGCGCGCTGCAAGCGCCCAAGGTCGAACTGGCCGAAGCCAGCGGGCAGATCGTCACCGACAAGATCAACGAAAAACTGCGCGAAACCGAGCGCCTCACGGGCCTGGATTTCGAGCGCTTTACCAAGTCCATGCTGCTGGCCCAGGGCGGTTTCGCCGCCTTTCTCGAAGCGGGTGCCAACCAGCGCGCCGAGCTGCTGGAAGAGCTGACCGGCACCGATATCTACGGGCAGATATCCCAGCGGGTGTTTGAGCAGACCCGCGAGGTAAAAAACTCACTCGACCAGCTACGTGCCAGGGCCGAAGGGGTGGAGCTGCTTAATGCGGAGCAGCGCCAGGCACTGCAGGATGAAGTCACGCAACTGGCTGAGCAGGAAGTGTTGCTCAACGGCCAGCAACAGAGTTGCCAGCAGCAACGCCAACATGTTCTCGACCTGAGCAAGGCGCATAGTCAGCATCAACAGGCCCAGGCCCAAGAACAGCAGGCGCAACACGCCTGGCAGGATGCACAAGTGCAATTGCAGCAGCTTGCAGACTGCGCGCCGGCACTGCGTCTGCAGCCCGCTCATCAGGCCTGGCAGCAGGCCCAGCAACTGTTGGCGCAACGGCAGGATGAGTTGAACAACATCACCATTGCCCAGCAGCAGGCCACCGAGCAGATGGCCCAGCAACTGTGGCTGGCCAGTCAGTTCAGCCAGCAGTTGGTAGCGCTCAGGCAGTTGCGTATTGGCCAGCTCGTTAACCAGCAGCAGAGCGTGCAGGCGCAGTTGGCGCAGCACCCGCAGCGCGCTCAGTTGGGTGTGCAACTGGGTATCTGGCGTGAGCAACTGACTGCGCGGCAGCAGTTGGGCAACGCTGTCACCGAGCAGTTGAATAGGCAGCAGCAAGAGCAGGCTGATGCGGCGCAGTTGGCGCAGCAGATACAGAGCCTGCAGGCCCAGTTGCAGCAGGCCGAGGCGGCACTGCTGGTTGCAGAGGCCCGTGAGCGTGAGCAGCAAGCGGCGCTTGAGCAACTGCTGGCCGGGGAAGCCGAAGCCGTCTTGCGTGAGCACTGGCAGCGCTTGCTGGAGCAGGGTCACGTGTTGCAGCGTCTGGAGCAGATTGCTCAGCATCGTCAGGAACTGGCCAGGCAGGCCGGGCAACTGAGCGATGCCATGCTGGAGCAGCAACAGCACAAGGCCCAGCAGGAACAGGCGCTGGTCAGCCTGCGCGAGCAGTACCGTGATCTGCAGCAGCAGGTGCGCGACAAGGAAACCCTGTTATTGCAGGAACAGCGCATTCAGGCTCTGGAGCAATACCGCGCCCAGCTACAGCCTGAGCAGGCCTGCCCGCTGTGTGGCTCCCAGGAGCATCCGGCCGTGGCGGCTTACCAGGCGCTGGACAGCTCGGCCACGCTCTCTGCGCTGGAACTCAAGCGCGAGCAGTTGAAAGCCCTGGGCGAGCAGGGCGAAGGCCTGCGCAGCACTGTCGCCACCTTGAATGAACGTATCGAGCAGCAACAGGTGCAGGTGCAGCGGGTCGAGCAGGAACGTCAGCAGCAGGCCGTTCTCTGGCAGCAACAAACCGAACTACTGGGCCAGCAACTGGCGGGCGCCGCCGCGCTCAAGGCTGCCATGCAGACCCATGCAGAACAGGCGCAGCAGTTGCAGGTGCGCCTGAGCCAGCTTGAAGAATGTAAGGTCGCTCTGGATAGCGCCCGTACCGCCAACCAGCAGGTGCAGGGTAGCCTGCAACAGCAGCGCACCGAGCAGGCAGTGCTGCTCAGCAAACAGGAGCAGCAACAGCGTCAGCAGCAAGACATCGCCAAGCAGTTGCAACATCTGCAGCAACAGCAGCAACAGCAGCAGGAGCAACTGGGCGCAGCCTTGGCGCAATTCGGTTACAGCCTGCCGGAGCAAGGTGATAGCTGGCTGCAGCAGCGCGAGGAGGAATGGGCGCAGTGGCAGCAGCATCAGCAGCAACTGGCGGAGCTGCAGGAGCGTCTGCGTGATGAACTGCATGGTCTGAGCAGCAGCCAGGAAGTAGCCGACCTCTGGCAGCAGCGGTTACATCAGCAGCCGTTGCCTGCCTTGCCGGAGCTGCCGCAGGTGGCGGATGCCCGCGAACGTCTGGCGGCTGCGCAGCAGGGCTACGACGACGCTGTGCAAGCACTAAGTAGCTGGCAGGGCAAACAGCAGACCCACAATGAACTGCTCAGCCAGGCGCAGGCGGGTCTGCATCGGCAACAGCAAGCCTGGATCGACGCGCTGGCCCTCAGCCCCTTTGCCGATGAAGCCAGCTACCAGGTGGCGCTGCTTGATCCTGAGCAGCAGGCGCAACTGACAGCCCTCAAGCAGCGTGTGGACAAGGCGCTGGCCGAAGCCCAGGCACTGATGCTGTCCAGCACTCGGCATCTTGAGCAATTGCAGGCGCTACCGCACAGCGTGCTGAGCCTTGAGCAGCTTGATGAACAGTTGCAGTCTCTCAACGCTCAGCTGAAAACCCTGAGTGAGCGCCAGGGCGAGATCCGCGCCCAACTGCAGGGTGACGACGCTCGCAGGCAGGGCCAGCAGAGCCTGTTTGCCGAGATCCAAGCCAAGCAGGGCGAATACGATCTATGGCAGCAGCTCAACAGCCTGATCGGCTCGGCCGATGGCGCCAAATACCGCAAGTTTGCCCAGGGCCTGACCCTCGATCATCTGGTCTACCTGGCCAATCAGCAGCTCGAACGTTTGCATGGCCGCTACCAGTTGGCGCGGCGCAGCAGCGGCGAGTTGGAGCTGGAGGTGATCGACACCTGGCAGGCCGATGCGGCGCGCGACACCAAGACCTTGTCCGGCGGCGAGAGCTTTCTGGTCAGTCTGGCCCTGGCCCTGGCGCTGTCCGATCTGGTCAGCCACAAGACCAGCATCGACTCGCTGTTTCTCGACGAAGGCTTCGGCACGTTGGACGGTGAAACCCTGGAGGTCGCTCTGGACGCCTTGGATAACCTCAATGCCAGCGGCAAAATGATCGGTGTGATCAGCCACGTCGAGGCGCTCAAGGAACGCATCCCGGTGCAGCTGAAAGTGCACAAGGGCGTCGGCATGGGTTATAGCGGCCTGGATAAGCGCTTTGCGGTGAATGCACGGGACAATTGATCTGCGCCAGCGTTGCTTGGGCTATGCCTACCTATACTGAAACCTAGGAGCCTGTCGGACTTAACACTGTTCTACTGTGGCAAAGCCGGATTTGGTCATTTTTGCTGCTTTCCCTCGTTAAATAGCCAGCTATTCGCCTCGGAAAACCAGCAAAACTGCCTCAAGCCGGGCTTTCCCTCGCTACGAACGGTTAAGTCCGACAGGCTCCTAGCGCGCAGGAAGCCGCACTCGCCCTCAGGGAACGACGCTTTCACTGTCTCGGAGCATTGCCTTGGCCAAGCTGTTGATCTGCCTGCTGTGCTGCTGTTGTCTGGTTGTTGAGGCCCATGCGGCCCCACGTTCGGCCGATGCCTTGATCCTCTGTTATGAGGATCAAAACTCCTACCCCTGGGTAATGACCGATGGCAGCGGGCTCAACCTGCAGCTGCTACGGCTGGTCGACGAGAGCTTGCCGCTGCAGTTCAGCTTCGTTGCCGTGCCCTGGAAGCGCTGTTTGTCTGGCATGGCTCAAGGCACCTATGACGGCGCTTTTGCCTCCAGCTTCAAGGAGGAGCGTCTGCTTCTCGGCCGTTACCCGCAGGATGCCGATGGCCGCCTGGATGAGCGCAAACGGCTGCACACCTCGATCTACGCCCTGTACCGGCGTAAGGGCAGCCCTGTGAGCTGGAACGGCGAAGAGTTTCGCCAGTTGCAGGGGCGGGTTGGCTCCCTGAGCGGCTTTTCGATTGTCGACTTTATTCGCGCCCAGGGCGCCGAGGTTGATGAAACCAGCCGTGATCCGCTGGCGCTGTTGCAGATGCTTAGCCATAAGCGCATCGAAGCGGCGGCGCTGCAGAGCCTGCGCGGCGACTTTGTGCTGCAGAGCAATCCTGAGCTGGCGGCGCGGCTGGAAAAGGTCAAGCTGCCGCTGGAAGAGAAGGCTTACTACCTGATGCTGTCCAACGCCTATGTGGCGGCTAACCCTGCGTATGCCGCGCGTATCTGGGATGAAATTGAGCGTCAGCGCGAGTCGGTGACGTATCGGCAGCAGGTGCGGGATTTTCTGGCACGCTCTCAGCCCTGAGTCGGTTAATGCTTGGAGCCTGTTAAGGGCAGGCGCATGATCGTGCTTCGCCTCGATGAGTATTGCCGCATGGCTAAGCCTCCCGCCGCTCCACCGTCTGCCTCTGCGCTTGGGCGCTTTCTGACCTTGGCCGGTACGGCCACGCGCATCGGCGGCAGCGTGCTGGGGCAGCGTCTGCGTCCTGGGCGCAGCGGGATTGATTGGCAGCCGGTGGGCGATCTGCTCACGGATGTGCTGGGCGAGATGAAAGGCCCGGTGCTCAAGCTGGGGCAAATGGCCTCACAGTGGCAGGGTGTGCTGCCTGAGCCGGTGGCTCTGGCACTGGCCTCGTTGCAGAACCGTGTGCCGGCCTTGCCCTTCAGCGCGCTGCGCGAACACCTGCAACAGGTGTATGGCGCGGACCTCGGGCAGTTTTTCCAGCAGATCGACGAGCAACCCTTTGCCGCCGCCTCCTTGGGCCAGGTGCATCGCGCGATAGCGGCAGATGGCCGGGCGCTGGTGCTGAAAGTGCAATACCCGGGTATCGCCGAGATCTGCCAGGCGGATCTGCGCCAGCTGCGTCGTTTGTTGCCGCTGGGGCGCTTGTTCCGCGCGCCTGCCGAACAGCTGGAAGGCTTGTACCAGGAACTGGCAGCGGTGATCGCAGCTGAGCTGGATTACCCGACGGAGATGCGCCGTCTGCAGGACTTTCGCGCGTATTTCTCCGATTGGCCGGGCTTGCGTCTGCCGCAGCCGCAGGAAGATCTGTGCCGCCCCGGTGTACTGGCGCTAAGCGAGGAGGCCGGCTTGCCGTTTGCCGAGGTTAGCCGGGCCAGTGCCGAAGTGCGTGAGCGTCTGGCCCTGACCCTGGTGCGCTGGCTGAGTGCCCAGGCCTTTGAGCTGGGCCTGCTGCATGCCGATCCGCATCCGGGCAATTTCGCCTACACCGCAGCCGGAGAGCTGGTGGTGTATGACTTCGGCTGTGTGCGGGCGCTGCCCGCGCCGTTACTGGCGGCCTATGTGCAAACTTACAAGGCGTTGCAGGCCCGCGACGGCGAGCAGTTGGAAAAGGCCTTCCAGGCGCTCGGTACACGCCAGCCGCAATCCACCACGCCCTATGGCTTGTACCGTCAGCTGCATGGCTTGCTCGGGCCGCTGTTGCAGCCAGGCGTGCACTGGGACTTTGCTGCCACGCCGCTGCATGAGCAGGTGCAGCGGCTGTTGCCCGATGTGCTGGGCGCATTGGGCAGCCTACAACCCGCACCGGCCACCTTGCTGGTCAATCGCACGCTGGAAGGGCATTACTGGAACCTCAGCCGCCTCGGTGTCGCGCTGCCGGTGGCCGATCTGTTGCAGGTACAGCTGGCCGGGCGTTAGCGCATGCTGGTAACGGGTATGGCCTGGCCGTTTTCGATGCGGGTCAGGAAGACTGCGTTGGAGCCCTGGTGCTGGCGGCGTGAGAATGCCACCTTGAAACCGCCGAGGTCTGTGTCGAGGTGTTCCAGTGCATCGAGAAACGTCTCGCGTGTAGGCTCAGCGCCGGCTTTGCGCAATGCCTGAGTAAACACCGCAGCGCCGATATAACCCTCCAGCGAAGCATGGTCAAAATCGCCGGGCTGCATATCGGCCTGATAGGCGCGCACCAGCGCCAGCGAGCTGTCGTCAGGTGAGGGCACCACCTGGGATATATAAACCCCATCGCCGTCACTGCCGATCTCACGGATAAACCCCTCGGTGCCGATAAACGACACGCTGACAAAGCGTGTATTGAAGCCCAGCGCTTTCGCCTGTTTGATCGAGGCCGCCAGTTGCCTGTAAGTGCCGACAAAGAACACCGCTTCCGGCTGGGTGCGCTGCAGGGCCTTGATGGCCTCGGCCACGTCCAGCGAGTTGCGCTGGATACGCGCCTGCGCATGAATTTTCAGCTCGCGCTTGACCAGCGCGCCGTTGAGTCCGCCCTTGACCGACTCACCGAAGGAGTCGTCCTGCATCAGGATGGCGATCTTGCTCAGCTTGAGGTCCTGGGTCATGCGCTCGACCAGTTGCTCGGTTTCCTCAATGTAGGACGCGCGAATATTGAATACCCCGGGTTTGGCCGGTGTACGCAGAAACTCGGCGCCGGTAAAGGGGAACAGGTAAGGCACTTGCGCGCGCAGCGCCAGCGGCACGGCGGCGCGTGAGGTGGGCGTGCCGACATAGCCGAGCAGGGCGAACACCTGCTGGGTTTGCAACAGGCTGCGGGTATGCGCGGCGGTTTGGCTGGGCTCATAGCCATCGTCCCGGCTGAGCAAGTGGATACGTCTGCCATGTACCCCGCCTTCGGCGTTGACGCGTTTGAAGTAGGCCTGAGCGCCATTGAGCATGCCCAGACCCAGGGCTGCCGCCGGGCCGCTCTGTGCGTTGACCATGCCGATCCGCACTTCATCCGTGCTCAGGCCGGGCTCCGCTGCGCTGGCAAAACCCGGTATCAGCAGGCAGCTGATCACCAGGCCACGCAGCAGCTGTCGAGAGGTCATCGATACGCTCCTTGCCATGATCGCGGGCCACTGTAGGGTCCGCTCGTCCATTTTTTCTTATTCTGGGTGTGCATGTGATTCTCTAAAACACT
Source organism: Pseudomonas sp. 8BK (assembly GCF_902506475.1). NCBI lineage: Bacteria > Pseudomonadati > Pseudomonadota > Gammaproteobacteria > Pseudomonadales > Pseudomonadaceae > Pseudomonas > Pseudomonas sp. 8BK. The sequence goes on from NZ_LR733252.1 coordinate 739,613, forward strand.
CTAGTCAGTTGTGCATAAAAGACCGGCTTTTACTCGTCTGTGGGTGATGCTGACGGCACCTGCTGGTACTTGCCTTGCTGTAGATCATCGAAATAACGCTGATAACGGCCACTGTCACGGTAGAGCTGCAGGCGCTTATTGAAGCGATCGAGCAGCGCCGGACTGCCTTCCAGGTTTTTCGGCAGCATCAGGTAGCTCAGATTGACCAGCAGCGGCTTCGGGTGATGGGTGATCTTGGCCTGATCTGCCGCGCTGAAGTGGCTGCGCAGGGCGGCGTAACCGACGTTCATCTCCTGCGGGTAGAGCACCACGCGCTCCTTGAGCAGCTTCTCGAAGTTCTGCTGGTCGTTTGAAACGCGCTCGATCTTCACCTTGTTCTCGGCGAGAAAGGCATCGAACTGTGGGCCGTAGCTGTATTCCAGGCCGCCGCCGAGGGTCATGCCGGTGAGGTCGTCAAAGCGTTGCCAGTCAAAGGGTAGGCTTTTCAGGTGAAAGAACACGAACTGTTCATCGAGCAATGGCGCGCTGAACAGAAAGTCCGCCTCGCGCTCGGTCTTGTGCATCCATACCGCAGTGCCGTCAAAGCGGCCTGCAGCCGCGGCTGCATAGGCCCGTGGCCAGGGTAGAAACTGGAACGTGACGCGATAGCCCTCATCGGCGAGCAGGTCGCTGATCAGGTGGGCAATCACCCCGTTGTGTTGTAAGTCGCTGGACAAATAAGGCGGCCAGTCGCCAACGCTGATCTTCAGTTCTGGCTGTTCGCTGGATTGCGCGGGCAGCCCCAGCAGCAGGCAGAACGCGACGAACAGGTTTTTCCACTTCATTAAAGCCCCTTAGTGACAACCGGGAATATCGCCTGCATGTATTTATGGCCTAGTAATACCACTGCGCAGACGCAGATAAAACGCCATTAATACTTCATTAAAACGTCATCGTGCGGGTGAAGACTGCTGCGGATTTGTTCAATCCCCATGTTTCTGCATAAGGATAGTTGCTGTGCTGCGAATCCCTACACTTTGCGCGCTGTTTGCCCTGGCTCCATTGGCCTCTGCTCTTGAGCTTAAACCCCTGGCGCTGTACGAGAGCGGCTTCGCTGCCGGCACTGAAATTGTCAGCGCGCAGGTTTCGAGCATGCGCGTGATTGTGTCCAATAGCGCCGAAGGCTTGGTCGATGTGCTGCAGCTGGATGCGGCCAAGGGGCTCAAGCGCATTGCCCGGCATAACCTGGTGGCAGCCGGCACGGGGGAAATCACCTCGGTAATTTTCCACCCCAGCGAAGACCTGTTTGCCGTGTGTATTCGCAATAGCGATGGCCTGAAAAACGGTCGTGTCGAGTTGCGTTCGGTGGCCGATGGCAAGCTACTTAATACCGTTGAAATTGGTATCTGGCCTGACAGCCTGGCGTTTTCGCCCAATGGCGACTTCATCGTGGTGGCCAACGAAGGTGAAGGCTATGTGCGTGACGGCGAGGGTTTTCGCAGCGGTGAAGGCTCGATCAGTCTGATCGACCTGAGTGGCGGCGTGGCGGCGGCCAAGCACAGCCTGATCACCCTGCCGGACCTGAAAGATGTTGAGGGCGCGACCCAGGCTGAGCACAAGCGTCTGCTGGAGCGGGTGATCGACGGCGAAGAGTTGAAAGTGCCGTTCGGCACCAGCCCCGAGCATATCGAGCCGGAATACGTGACCTTCAGCCCGGACGGTGCGCGTGCCTACGTCAGCCTGCAAGAGAACAACGCGATTGCGGTGGTTGATGTGCTGCAAGGCAAGCTGGACAAGGTGTTTGGTCTGGGTACCGTGCGCCATGCCGCGGATATCGTCGATGACGGAAAATACACCCCGGCGGCCGAGCTGTTTGCCCTGCGCGAGCCGGATGCCCTGGCGGTGAGCGCCGATGGCCGTTACCTGGTTAGCGCCGACGAAGGTGATACCGACCCGAAAATCGCCAAGACCAAGGCTGGCCTGCCCAGCGGTGGTGGACGCACTGTCAGTGTGTTCGATGCCATGAGCGGCAAGCTGCTCGGTGATACCGGCAGCCAGCTGGATGATATGGCCGCTCAGGCTGGTGTTTACCCGGATGCACGCAGTCCCAACAAGGGCAGCGAGCCGGAAGGTGTGGTGAGTTTCGATGCCTTCGGCAAACGTCTGGCGGTGGCGACCCTGGAGCGCGCCGATGCCCTGGCCCTGATCGACCTTGACCAGGCCGAGCAACCTAAGGTGTTGCAGGTCGTGGGTGCCGGTGAAGGCGCAGGCTCCGGCAACCTGGCGCCGGAAGGGTTGGCTCATGTTGAGCGTGAGGGGCGGCATTTCCTGGTCACCGGCCTGGAGAAGAGCGGCAACGTGGCGGTGTTCGAATTGCTCAAGTAATACGCCTGTTGTGGTCAGGCGCGCTGCCTGCGTCTGCCCGAGTAGCAAACAAGCCGGCCGTCGCGCCGGCTTTTTATGGGCTGCCATCCGCGGCGGCCACCCTTCGGGCCGTCGTTGCGCGGTGTTGAAAATTGCGCTTGGCGCTTTTTTCTTTGCGGCCAGTTCCCCGTCAGCCTCACGCCCTTTAGAGTGCTGCAGCGCAATCGCGCGGGCATGAGGGGATGGCTGGCATGACCGTTTGGGTCGTATCGATTCTGTTTGTATTGACCTACCTGGGCATGGCCGCAGGGGGCATCCGTGGCCTGCGCGTTGATCGCAGCTGGATTGCCGGCTGCGCGGCGGTGTTGTTGCTGGTCAGTGGTGCGCAGACACCCAGCGAGGCAGCCAGCCATCTGGATGCCGGCGCGCTGTTGCTGCTGTTGGCGCTGATGCTGATCAGTGCGCAGTTCGACTTCTCTGGTGTGTACGCCTGGCTTAACCAGCAACTCAGCCACTATGCCGAGCAGCCGGTGCTGTTGCTGCTGGGGGTGGTCCTGTTGGGCGGTGTGCTGTCGGCGTTGCTGGTCAATGATATCGTCGCCTTCGCTCTGACTCCGCTGCTGTGCCACAGCCTGCTGGCCCGTGGCCTCGACCCGCGGCCGTTTCTCCTGGCATTGGCGCTGTCGTGCAATGCCGGCTCCAGCGCCAGCCTGATCGGTAATCCGCAGAACATCCTGATTGGCCAGGCTGGTGGCCTGGATTTCTGGTCCTACACCTGGATTGCCGGCCCACCGGCACTGGCGGCGTTAGCCATCACCTATGCGGTGATCTGGCTGCAGTGGCGCAAACGCTGGGGTACGGCCAAGCCGGCGGTGCAGGCGGAAACCCCGGTGCAGCACATTTATGGCGCGCGCAGTTACCTGAAACCGCTGCTGGCCAGCCTGGTGCTGCTCGGGCTGTTTTCCACCAGCATGCCGCGGGAGATTTCCGCCCTGTTGATTGCGGTGCTGGTGATGCTGTCGCGGCGGGTGGACAGCCGCGACTATGTGCAGAAGGTCGACTGGAACCTGTTGCTGCTGTTTGCCGGGTTGTTCACCGTGACGGGCGCGGCGATGGGCCTGCCGCAGGTCGCCGCTCTGGCCGGCAATCTGGCCGATTTGGGCCTGTTACCCCATGGGGTGATCACCCTGGCGAGCTTGTCGCTGCTGGCCGGCAACCTGATTGGCAATGTGCCCTATGTGATGTTGCTGTTGGGCGTGTTGCCGGAGGCCGGCGAGGCCTTGCTGGTGGGCTTGGCGATCATGTCGACGCTGGCCGGCAACCTGCTGCTGATCGGCAGCGTGGTGAATCTGATCGTCGCCGAAAGCGCGCGGCGTCAGGGCGTGCCGCTGAGTTTTATCGATTTTGCCCGCAGCGGCGTGCCGGTAACCCTGCTAAGCATGGGCGTGGCTGGGCTATGGCTGGCATTGGGCGGCTGGCTGCCCTGGTAGATGGGATATGGCCGTTACGTGTAACTGGTAGGTTGGTGCTGAGCGCAGCGAAGTCCAACGTGTACCGGCATACCCTGTTGGGCTTCGTCGCGTTGCTCCTCAACCCAACCTACGTTCGCCGTGCCATCGCATTGCCAGCCTACGACCAGCGGGCTTTGCGCCAGGCCTGCTGCTGTTCCGCCGTCTGAAAGGTCCAGGCAACAAAGCGGCTCTGCTTCTGCCCCTGAGCCATCTCCACAGTCTGCACCTGTAGCGCGCCGGCCTTCTTCAGTGCGCTGTATACGCCCGGCAGGTTACCGGCCTTGGAAATCAGGCTGCTGAACCACAGTACCTGCTGGCCAATCTCGGCGCTTTCCTTGACCAGTTGGCTGACAAACGCCGCTTCACCGCCCTTGCACCACAACTCTGCCGCCTGACCGCCGAAGTTCAGCACTGGCAGTTTGCGTTTGGGGTCGAGCTTGCCGAGGTTGCGCCATTTGCGTTTGCTGCCGCTGCTGGCTTCTTCCGCACTGGCATGGAAGGGCGGGTTGCACAGCGTCAGGTCGAAACGCTCTTCGGCTTGCAGCAAACCCTGGAAGATACGTGCGCTGTCGCGCTGCTGGCGCAACTCAATCGCCTCACTCAAACCCGGATTGGCCTGCACGATGGTTTTGGCCGAGGCGATGGCGCTGGCGGCGATGTCCGAGCCGAGAAACTGCCAGGCGTATTCGCGGTGACCCAGCAGCGGGTAGATGCAGTTGGCCCCGACGCCAATATCCAGCGCACGCACCCTGGCCCCGCGTGGGATCTCGCCGCCATTGCTGGCGGCCAGCAGGTCGGCCAGACAATGCAGGTAATCGGCACGCCCCGGAATTGGCGGGCATAGATAGTCCGCCGGAATATCCCAGTGCGTGATGCCATAGAACTGCTTGAGCAGCGCACGATTGAACACCTTGACCGCCGCCGGGTTGGCGAAGTCGATGCTCTCCTTGCCATAGGGGTTGATGATCACGAAGGCCGCCAGCTCCGGGCTGGCCTTGATCAGCGCGGGAAAGTCATAACGGCCCTGGTGGCGATTGCGTGGGTGCAACTGGCCCTTGGTCGCATCGGCCGGGCTGGCCACAGGTTTACTGGGCGCAGTGCGCGGTGCGGCAGGTTTACGGCTGGGACGTTTCGGCGGCAAGGACATGGCAGGCGAATCTAAGGCTTGGGGCGCGGGATTTTCCCACAGCTGGGCGCAGGTTGCTTGCTGACTGGAGGTAAACGCTGAAGGTCGGCCCTAGTGGGCAATATTGAGCAGCATGGCCAGGTAGTCGAAGAACACGCAGTACAAGGCAATGGGTAGCGGCAGGCCGAGCAGGGTGCCGAGCAGGTAGATGCGAAAGCGCACGCCAGATAAGGCTAGCGCGTAGTTCAACGCCGGCACGGTCTGAAACAGTATGCGCAGACTGATGATGCTGGCCAGTGGGTGGCGATCAAGGCCGTTTAACAGACGTTGCGCCAGTGGGTTGTCCAGCTCACGCAGGGCGTTTCCGCCCAGATAGCGAATGGCGATGTAGGTGACGGTGCAGGACACGCAGGCCGCGATATAGGTGACGACGCCGCCATATACCCGTCCCAGGGCCAGCACCGCAGCGGCGAGAAATACCCAGCCGGGAATCTGGATCAGATTGCCCAGAGCAAATAGCAGGGTAAACAACAGCAGGCCGACGACCGGGTGCATCAGGAGCAGCGCCTGCAAGGCGTCGAGGTTGAACTGCGCGCGTATGCCCAGGGTTTCGAACAGCACGAACAGGCCCAGCAGGAACAGGATGACCAGCAGCAGGCGGGAGGAACTGCGCATGACGGCCTCGTGGCTTCAGGGGTAGCCGAGTACGGCTTTTATCTGCGCCAGGTTGGCGGCAATCCACTGTGGATTGATCGCGCCCCAGTCACGAATCTCATAGTGCCCGGCGTTATTACGCTCACCGCTTTGCTGGGCGAAGGCGCAATCGATATCCAGCTCGGCCAGGGCGTTCAAGGTGTCCTGGGCGGTGCGCCGGGGCATGCCGGTGGCGTCCATCAATGTAGGCACGTTGGTGGCGGTGCCGCTGTCGATCAGCCAGGCCACGTACAGACGGCGGTAGAAACTGCTGCGGGTTTTGCTGACATCCATGGGCATATACCTGGCGTGATGCAGTGCGCCGGAGGCGCACGGCCTGATTGACGGTCAGCTCAGGGTGGCAATCGCGATATAGGTCGCGGCTCCTGAAATGTAGCCGAGGAAGGCCAGCAGGCTGATCTTCTTCAGGTACCAGATAAAGTTGATCTTCTCCATGCCCATCGCCGCAACGCCGGCCGCCGAGCCGATGATCAGGCAGCTGCCGCCGGTGCCTGCGCAGTAGGCCAGCATTTCCCAGAAGGTGCCGTTGACCTGGAAGTTGTTCAGCCAGGCGGTGTCAGCACCGGCCAGTGCCAGCGCCTCTGGGGTGACCAGTGGGTACATCTTCATGGCGCCGGCTACCAGCGGCACGTTATCGACCACCGACGACAGCAGGCCGATAGCGATATTGATCGCATACACATTACCCAGGCTTTCACGCAGCGCGACGGCGACCTGGGTCAGGTGGCCGGCGGTGGCCAGGCTGGAGACCGCCAGTAGGATGCCCAGGAAGAACAGTACGCTGGTGGTATCGATGCGCCGCAGGACGCCAACCACCGACAGCGGGTGCTTGTCTTCGTCGTTCTTGCCGCGGTGAATCACCTCGGTAACCACCCAGAGCACGCCCAGGCCGAAGAGGATGCCCATATAGGGCGGCAGGTGGGTCACGGTCTTGAAGATCGGCACAAACACCAGTGCGCCGATGCCGAGGATAAATACCAGATTGCGTTCGAACGGTGTGGTCGGGTCGCGACGTTCCTCATCCGATTCGCTGAGCTGCGGGCGCTGGATTTCGCCCTTCATGACCATGCTCAGTACCAGCAGCGGCACCAGCAGACAGACCACACTGGGGATAAACAGATTGGCGATGATGCCACTGGTGGTGACCTGGTTGCCGATCCACAGCATGGTGGTGGTCACGTCACCGATGGGTGACCAGGCACCACCGGAGTTGGCCGCGATGACCACGATACCGACGTAGAACCAGCGCTCTTTCTGGTCAGCCACCAGTTTGCGCAGCAGCGAAACCATGACGATGGTGGTGGTCAGGTTGTCCAGTACGGCCGAGAGGAAGAAGGTGATCAGCGCCACCACCCAGAGCAGGGTGACGCGCTTGTTGGTACGAATACGGTCGGTGATGACCTTGAAACCTTCATGGGCATCGATCAGCTCGACGATGGTCATGGCCCCCATGAGGAAGAACAGTATCTCGGAAATTTCACCCAGATGATGGCGCAGCTCTTCGGTGACGTGATGGTCATTACCACTGGCGCCGGCGGTAGCGGCGCCGATCAACGGCAGGATGCTGTCCGCACCCAGTACCAGCAGGGTCCAGCAGATCACCGCGGTGAGGATGGCTGACGCGGCTTTATCGATTTTCAGCGGGTGTTCGAGAGCGATGCACAGGTAACCGAGGACAAAGATCAATGCCATCAACGCATACATGGTCAGAATTCCATTTGCAGGGCTTTTTTATTGAATTAGAGGTGCCGGAGGCTTTTGATGCGTCGACGAAGATGCCTGAAATACTCGGAAATTGGGAGGGTATTTATCGCCAGCGAGTCTGCCTGCGACTTGCGCCGGCGTTTTCTGACTGATGGGTTAGCGCTGACGCGCCCGAACTGCGCGGGATACGCAGTCGCGGGCGGGTTTCGGCTCAGGCCTGCGACAGGTCGTCGCGTTCGGCGTGGGCAGGCATGATGGCCTGCGGCGGGAAGATAAAGGCCAAAGAGATTGCCAGTAGTGGCATCAGCAGGTTGAAGAAGCAGTACGGCAGGTAACTCAGGGTCGCCACGCCGAGGGTCGCGGCCATATAAGCGCCGCAGGTGTTCCACGGCACCAGCACCGAGGTCAGGGTGCCGCCGTCTTCCAGGGCGCGCGACAGGTTGACCGGTGCCAGCCCGCGTTTTTCATACTCGGCGCGGTACATGCGGCCCGGCAGGACCAGGGCGATGTACTGGTCGGCGGTGATGATATTGGTGCCGATGGTGGTGGCAATGGTGCTGGCGATCAGGCTGCTGGTGCTTTTTGCCAGGTGCAGGGTGCTTTGCAGCAGGCGCTGCAGCAGGCCGAGTTTTTCCAGCACGCCGCCAAAGCACATGGCGCAGATGATCAGCCACACGGTGGTGAGCATGCTGGCCATGCCGCCTTTGGACAGCAGACCGTCCAGCGCGGGGTTGCCGCTGTTTGACTCGTAGCCGGCGAACAATGCGCTCCACACAGTTTTCAGCGGTGCCAGACTGCCGGCGGCTGGATCGGCCAGGCGGGCCATTACCTCGGGCTGAAAGACCACGGCAAAGATGCCGCCAAGCAGCGCGGCGACAAACACCGCCGGAAAGGCCGCCCACTGGCGCACGGCGAGAAACAGCAGCAGCGCCACCGGCAGCAACAGGTGCCAGCCCAGGCTGAACTGAGCTTCCAGCGCCGTCAGCACCTCGGCGATGCGTGCGGTGTCATGGCTGGCACTGGCCTGCTGGCCGAGGATAAAGAACAGCACCAGGGCAATCAACAGGGCCGGCACCGTGGTGCGCAGCATCAGGCGAATGTGCGCAAACAGATCCGCTCCGGCTGCAGCGGGTGCCAGGTTGGTGGTGTCTGACAGCGGCGAGAGTTTGTCGCCAAAGTAGGCGCCGGAAATGATCGCCCCGGCGGTAATCGCCGGGTCCAGGCCCAGGCCGGCGGCCACACCCATCAGGCCGATGCCCAGGGTGCCGGCAACCGTCCAGGAGCTGCCGATGGACAGCGCGGTGAGGGCGCAGATCAGGCAGCTGGTTACGTAGAAGTACTCTGCAGAGATCAGCTTGAGGCCGAGCCAGATCATGGTCGGCACAGTGCCGGCGAGAATCCAGGTGCCGATCAGGGCGCCGACTGCCAGCAGAATCAGGTTGGCCTTCATCGCCATATGGATGCCAGCGAGGATGCCTTCTTCGATCTGCGCCCACTGTAGGCCGTTCTTCAGGCCGACCAGGCCGGCGACAAAGGCCGCACACATCAGTGCGATCTGGTTCGGCCCGCTGGAGGAACTGTCGCCATACAGGTAAACGGAGAGACCCAGCAACACCACCAGCACGCCAATCGGCAGCAGGGCATCAAGCAGGGAAGGGGAGCGTGTATCAGTCATGGGTGTACCGGTAAATCAGGTGAGCCGTGGGAGGGGCTTCAGTCGCGACTTTTCTGTTAAAGCTCGCGGCTGAACCCCTCCTACAAAAAAGAAACCCGCGCCGATTAGGGCGCGGGCTACGGGTGTTACCAGTGGATCAGAGTGCGGCGATCTTGCCGCGCTGCTCAACCATCTTGCTCAGGGCTTGCTCGGCTTCGGCCAGTTTGGCGCGCTCTTTATCGAGCACTTCGGCCGGGGCCTTGGCGACGAAGCCTTCATTGCTCAGCTTGCCGCCGACGCGCTTGACCTCGCCGTCGAGACGGGCGATTTCCTTGTCCAGGCGCGCCAGTTCGGCGTCCTTGTCGATCAGCCCGGCCATTGGCACCAGCACCTGCATATCGCCAACCAGAGCGGTAGCGGACATCGGCGCTTCTTCGGAGGCGCTCAGTACGCGTACCGATTCCAGCTTGGCCAGCTTGTTCAGCAGCGGCGCGTTGTCGGCCAGACGGCGGCGGTCTTCGTCACTGGCGTTGGCCAGGATGATGTCGATGCGCTTGGCCATGGAGATTTTCATCTCGCCACGGATTTGCCGCAGGCCGAGCATCAGCTGCTTGACCCACTCGATATCGCCTTCGGCCGCAGCATCGATGCGGCTCTCGTTTGCCACTGGCCAGGCCTGCAGCATGATGGTGTCGCCGCTGACGCCCGCCTGCGCCTTGATGCGCTGCCAGATTTCTTCGGTGATAAAGGGCATAAAGGGGTGGGCCAGACGCAGCGCCACTTCCAGCACACGCACCAGCGTACGGCGGGTGCCGCGCTGGCGCTCGATGGGTGCGTTCTCGTCCCACAGCACCGGCTTGACCAGCTCCAGGTACCAGGCGCAGTACTCGTCCCAGATGAACTCGTACAGCGTTTGCGCGGCCAGGTCGAAGCGGAAGGCGTCGAGGTGGCGGGTGACGTCTGCTTCGGTGCGCTGCAGGGCAGAAATGATCCAGCGGTCCACCGAGGACAACTCAACCGGCTCGCCATTGACGCCGGTGTCCTGGCCGTCGGTGTTTTCCAGTACGAAGTTGGCGGCGTTCCAGATCTTGTTGCAGAAGTTGCGGTAGCCCTCGACGCGGCCCATGTCGAACTTGATGTCACGGCCGGTGGAGGCCAGCGCCAGGTTGGTGAAGCGCAGGGCGTCGGTACCGTAGGCGGCGATGCCCTCGGGGAACTCGGCGCGGGTCTGCTTGGCGATCTTCTCGGCCAGTTTGGGCTGCATCATGCCGCTGGTGCGTTTCTCCAGCAGGGCGTCCAGCTCGATGCCGTCGACGATATCCAGCGGGTCGAGCACGTTGCCCTTGGACTTGGACATCTTCTGGCCCTGGCCGTCGCGCACCAGACCGTGCACGTACACGGTCTTGAACGGGATCTGCCCGGTCAGGTGGGTGGACAGCATGATCATCCGGGCGACCCAGAAGAAGATGATATCGAAACCGGTGACCAGCACGTCGGTGGGGTGGAAGGTCTTGAGGAAGTCGGTCTGCTGCGGCCAGCCGAGGGTGGAGAAGGTCCACAGACCGGAGCTGAACCAGGTGTCGAGCACGTCTTCGTCCTGGCGCAGCGGCGCGTCGCCCAGGTTGTGCTTGGTGCGGACTTCCGCTTCGTCGCGGCCGACATACACGTTGCCGGCGTCGTCGTACCAGGCCGGGATGCGGTGGCCCCACCACAGCTGACGGCTGATGCACCAGTCCTGGATGTCGCGCATCCAGCTGAAGTACATGTTCTCGTACTGCTTGGGCACGAACTGGATCTCGCCACTCTCGACCACGGCGATGGCTTTCTCGGCCAGCGGCTTGGTGGAGACGTACCACTGGTCGGTCAGCCAGGGCTCGATGACGGTGCCGGAGCGGTCGCCCTTCGGCACTTTCAGGGCGTGGTCGTCGATGCTCTGCAGCAGGCCGGCGGCCTCGAAGGCGGCAACGATCTGCTTGCGGGCGACGAAACGGTCCAAGCCGGCGTATTCGGCCGGCAGGCTGCCGTCGATCTCGGCGTTGACGCTACCGTCGATGTTGAACACCTGAGCCTTGGCGAGAACCTGGGCATCCTTGTCGAAGATATTCAGCAGCGGCAGGTTGTGGCGCTTGCCGACTTCGTAGTCGTTGAAGTCGTGGGCCGGGGTGATCTTCACGCAGCCGGTGCCGAACTCGGGGTCGCAGTAATCGTCGGCGATGATCGGGATACGGCGGCCCACCAGCGGCAGCTCGACGAAGGTGCCGATCAGGGCCTTGTAACGCTCGTCTTCCGGGTGCACGGCCACGGCGCTGTCGCCGAGCATGGTTTCCGGGCGGGTGGTGGCGACGATCAGGTAGTCCTTGCCGTCGGCGGTCTGGTTGCCGTCGGCCAGCGGGTAGCGCAGGTTCCACAGGTGGCCTTTCTCGTCGTGGTTTTCCACTTCGAGGTCGGAGATGGCGGTGTGGAACTTGGTGTCCCAGTTGACCAGGCGCTTGCCGCGGTAGATCAGGCCATCCTGGTGCAGGCGCACAAAGGCTTCTTTAACCGCTTCGGACAGGCCCTCGTCCATGGTAAAGCGCTCGCGCGACCAGTCCACCGAGGAGCCCAGGCGACGGATCTGCCGGGTGATGGTGCCGCCGGACTGTTCCTTCCACTCCCAGACCTTCTCCAGGAACTTCTCGCGGCCCAGGTCGTGGCGGCCGACACCTTCAGCAGCAAGCTGGCGCTCGACCACCATCTGGGTGGCGATGCCCGCGTGGTCGGTGCCCGGCTGCCACAGGGTGTTGCGGCCCTGCATGCGGCGGAAGCGGATCAGGCAGTCCATGATCGAGTTGTTGAAGCCATGGCCCATGTGCAGGCTGCCGGTGACGTTCGGCGGCGGGATCATGATGCTGTAGGGCTCGCCCGAACCCTGCGGGGCGAAATAGTTGTTCGCTTCCCAGTTCTGATACAGGGCGGTTTCAATGGCGTGCGGCTGGTAGGTCTTGTCCATGCGCGGCGGGACCCTTATGACGGCTAGACGGAAAAGCCGGCAAGTATAGCGGGGATGGCCTGTATGACGTAAGGGCGCGCGCGGTACGGCTGACTGGTGGGCGTGGTTATGGCCGACGCGGCGGCAGCAAGCGAGTCAGGCGCGCATCCAGGCGGCGTTTCAGCTCGGCCTCGATCTGCGGTACGAAATCGTCGATCACATCCTGCAGGATCAACTGGGCCGCAGCGCGCAGTTCACTGTCCAGCCGGTTCAGTTCGCTGTCGCGGTTGACGCTCTGGCTGACGGTTTCACGCAGGGTTTGCGCAACCGCTGGCTTGGGCGCAGGTGCTGGCGCTATCGCTGCCACGCTGGGTGGCGGGGTAACGATATCCGAAAGCAAGGGGATGCTATCCGGGTCGAGGGAGTCGACCAGCAGCGGTGGTTCGAGGTTTTCATCGCCCAGCAATTGGCGGATCGACTCCAGGTCGTTCAGCAGTTGGGCGGGTTTTTGCGGCGGTTTTGGGGTGTCCATATTTGCAACTAGCAGGCGGTTGAAAAGCGTAGGCGAGGCAGGCAAGACAAGGCGCTACATTAGTAACAGCCTTCGGCTGATCAAAGCGCCGAGGAAGCGGACTGGGCTCGCACACGAGTTTACGTGTTGTAAATGAGTATTCCGAGGCCGCTTTTAACGCAGTATTGCCAACGCAGGCGGTTTTTCAACGGCCTGCTAGAGTTCGACTCGTTTTGGATCATACCCGCGCTGCCGGTAGCTGCGGAAATTCTCCCGGCAGGCGGTCAGTCGATCGGGCTCCTGGTTGACGATTTCAATCACCCGGCTGAAGTGCTCGACTTGCGGCGAAAGCGTGTTGCCCAGGTTGATCAGCACGCCCTGCGCGCTGGTGGGCACTTCGTCCAGGCCGATAACTACCGGTGCTTGGGCGTCTTCTTCGTAGAGGCTGTGTGGCACAAAGCTTTCCGCTTTGAAGCGCCACAGCAGTTCATCCACCTCGCTGCACTGCGCTGCATTGCTGCCGCGCAAAAAAACCGGCATACCGGCGCGCCAGGCTTTCATCGCCAACTGGCAGGCCGCACGCAGACGGTCGGCCGGTATGGCGGAAGAAAGGACGTAAAACTCTATTCGGGGCATTGCGATTCCGCGTATGGAAAGGCGTAGCCTGGATGCAGTCCGGGCTACAGGGTAGTCAGGCCTTGGCGCGATCCAGCAGGTATTGGGTCAGCATTGGCACCGGACGACCGGTTGCGCCTTTGTCTTTACCGCCGCTGATCCAGGCCGTACCGGCGATATCCAGGTGCGCCCAGTGGAAGTTTTTGGCAAAGCGCGAGAGGAAGCAGCCAGCGGTGATGGTGCCGGCTTTCGGCCCGCCGATATTGGCGATGTCGGCAAACGGACTATCCAGCTGCTCCTGGTACTCGTCATACAACGGCAGCTGCCAGGCGCGGTCGTCGGCGGTCAGGCCAGCGCCGAGGATCTGCTGCACCAGTTCGTCATTGTTACCCATCAAGCCGGACACATTGCTGCCCAGGGCCACGATGCAGGCGCCGGTGAGGGTGGCGATGTCGATCACCGCCTGCGGCTTGAAGCGTTCTGCATACGTCAGGGTGTCGCACAGCACCAGGCGGCCTTCGGCGTCGGTGTTGAGGATTTCCACAGTCTGCCCGCTCATGGTGGTGACGATATCGCCTGGGCGGGTGGCGCCGCCGCTCGGCATGTTCTCGGCGCAGGCCAGCAGGCACACCAGGTTGATCGGCAGTTGCAGCTCCAGCACGGCCTTGAGGGTGCCGAATACGCTGGCAGCGCCGCACATGTCGTACTTCATCTCATCCATGCCGGCCGCCGGCTTAATACTGATACCGCCAGTGTCGAAGGTGATGCCTTTGCCGACCAGGGCGTAGGGTTTCTCAGATTTTTTGCCGCCCTGGTACTGCATGACGATCATCCGTGGCGGTTGGTCGCTGCCCTGGGCCACGGCCAGGAAGGCGCCGGCACCGAGTTCCTTGAGTTTTTTCTCATCAAGGATTTCGACTTTCAGATTTTTGTAGGCCTTGCCCAGGTTCTTCGCTTCTTCGGCGAGATAGCTCGGGTGGCAGAGGTTCGGCGGTAGGTTGCCGAGGTCCTTGGTAAAGGCCATGCCGGCGGCAATCGCCTGGGCGTGCGTGCTGGCGCGCTCGGCGTCGGTCAGGCAGGCTTTTCCCGTGAGCAGGGTAAGTTTTTTCAGCGCGCCGGCTTCGGCCTTCTGGCTTTTGAAGCGGTCGAAGCAGTAGCCGGCATCGGCCAGGCTTTCCACTATCAGACGGGTTTTGCCGTAGCTGCCGCGGCCTTTGACTTGCAGCTCGTCGAGCGCCAGCACCGCATCACTGCCGCCGAGATTTTTCAGGCTGCTGTAAACGCTGGTGATCAATTTGCGCAGTTGGCGGTCAGACAATTCGCTGTCTTTACCGGTGCCGACCAGCAGCACGCGTTCGGCCTTGAGGTTCGGCAGATTGTGCACCAGCAGGGTCTGGCCGACCTTGCCGGCCAGGTCGCCGCGTTTGAGCAGAGCACTGATTGCACCTGCGCTGGCGGTGTCGATGGCCTTGGCGATTTCGCCGAGTTTTTTGCCCTCAGCAACAGGGATAACCAGGGTGGCGGTTTTTAGTGTTTCTGGGCGCGCGCTTTTAACAATAAATTCCATTACGTGGTGTCCCCAAGACAAGGCGTCAGTATTGCAGGATAATGCCGGCTATTTTTCGATGGTTCGCCAGTTGGGCGAGCCGGCAAGCAGTGCGGCTAGTTTGATCTTAGCCGCCTGAGCCTGACAACCCTGGAGTGTCTGGTTTGATCGTCTTCCGTTATCTGTCCCGTGAAGTGTTGTTGACCTTGAGCGCCGTGAGCGCGGTGCTGTTGGTCATCATTATGAGTGGTCGCTTTATCCGTTACCTGGCCCAGGCGGCGCAGGGTCTGCTCGACCCTGGAGTGCTGCTGATGATCATGGCGTACCGGGTGCCCGGCTTCCTGCAGTTGATTCTGCCATTGGCGCTATTCCTCGGCTTTCTCCTGGCCTATGGGCGGATGTACCTGGACAGCGAGATGACTGTGCTCTCGGCCACCGGCATGAGCCAGCAGCGCTTGTTTGCTTACAGCCTGGCTCCGGCGGCCTTGGTGGCCTTGCTGGCTGGCTGGTTGAGCCTGGGCCTGGCTCCGCAAGGCGTTGAGCATGTGGCGCGGATTCTCAATCAGCAGAGCGCCATGACTGAGCTCGATACTCTGGTGCCGGGGCGTTTTCAATCGATGAAAAACGGCTCGCGGGTGACCTATACCGAGGAGTTGTCCGAGGATCGGGGGGAGTTGTCTGGGGTGTTTATCTCCGAGAAGCAGCTGTCCAGCCAGGGTGATAAGGAGCGCGGCATCTCCGTGCTGGTGGCCGAGTCCGGTCGTCAGGAGATCCAGGCCGATGGCAGCCGCTACCTGATTCTGGAGAATGGTTACCGCTATGACGGCAATCCGGGTCAGGCCGATTACCGCGCAATCAAATACGACACGTACGGTGTGCTGCTGCCCAAGCCAGAAGTGGCGGTGGAGGTCACCGACCGCGAGGCGATGCCGACGCGCGAGCTGATTGGCAGCGACAAGCCGCGCATGCAGTCCGAGCTGCAGTGGCGCTTGTCGATCCCGGTGCTGGTGTTCGTGGTCACCCTGCTGGCTGTGCCGCTGTCGCGAGTTAATCCACGCCAGGGGCGCTTCCTCAAACTGTTGCCAGCCATTCTGCTTTATATGGCTTACCTGGCATTGCTGATTGGCGCGCGTGGCGCCTTGGATAAAGAGAAAATCCCCGCAGCGCTTGGCTTGTGGTGGGTGCATGGGGTGTTCGTATTGATCGGGCTACTGCTGCTTTATTGGGAGTCGCTGCGTTTGCGCTGGGCGGCCCGTCGTGTGGCACAGGAGGTGGCCCGTGGTTAAGTTGGATCGTTACATTGGCGTGCAGGTGTTTGTCGCCATCCTTGCCGTGCTGGGGATCATTGTTGGCCTGGCGCTGTTGTTTGCCTTTATCGACGAGCTGGGCGATGTCCAGGACAACTACAGCCTGCTTGATGCCCTCGGTTATGTACTGCTGACGGCACCGCGACGCATTTATGAAATGCTGCCAATGGCCGCGCTGATTGGCTGCCTGATCGGCTTGGGCTCGCTAGCCAGCAATAGCGAGCTGACCATCATGCGTGCGGCCGGGGTGTCGATCGGTCGGATTGTCTGGGCAGTCATGAAGCCGATGCTGGTGCTGATGCTGGTCGGTGTGCTGATTGGTGAGTACCTCGCGCCCTATAGTGAAAACCAGGCTCAGGCCAGTCGTGCCATGGCTCAGGGCGGCGGTGAGGCGCAAAGCGCCAAGCGCGGTCTGTGGCATCGCCAGGGGCAGGAATATGTGCATATCAACGCCGTGCAGCCCAGTGGCGTGCTGCTGGGCGTTACTCGCTACCGCTTCGATGAACACAAGCGCATGCAGTCATCCAGCTTCGCGCGACGTGCGCAGTATCAGGGCGATCACTGGCAGCTGGAAGATGTTACAACCACGCACTTCCGTGAGCGTAGCAGTGAGGTCATTAAGCAGGGTAGTGAGCGCTGGGATGTTGAATTGACGCCACAGCTGCTTGGCACCGTGGTGTTGGCGCCGGACGCGCTGTCGATGACCGGTCTGTGGAATTACATCCATTATCTGGCCGAGCAGGGGCTGAATAACAGCCAGTACTGGTTGTCGTTCTGGACCAAGGTGCTGCAGCCGTTGGTAACGGCTGCGCTGGTGCTGATGGCGATCTCCTTTATCTTCGGCCCGCTACGCTCGGTAACCCTGGGGCAGCGCGTATTTACTGGTGTGCTGGTGGGCTTTGTGTTCAAGATCAGCCAGGATCTGCTCGGCCCGTCGAGCCTGGTGTTCGGCTTCTCGCCGTTGCTGGCGGTCTTGATTCCTGCCGGTATCTGCGCGCTGGCCGGCGTCTGGTTGCTACGCCGCGCAGGTTGATTCAGGCGTAAAAAAGCCGGCGTGCACCCAGTGTGTACGCCGGCTTTTTCATGCCTGTTGGTTACTTCTTGTGGATATTCTTCGGCAGCTGAATCACCTGGCTGTCCGAGTAGATGTCATGCCAGCTGCGCTTTTCTTTATCCCAAAGCACCCAGAAAAAGCCCAGGCCCAGCAGTAGCCAGGAACCAATGGCGACCAGAAAGCGCAGCAATGCTTGCCATATGCTGATCGCTGTACCGTCGCTGTTCTGGATACGTAGGCCCCACACCTGCATGCCCAGGGTCTGGCCGTTGTGCGTCCAGAATTTGGCGAAGAAGCCAAACAGGCTGAGAAACAGCACAGTCGAGAGCAGGGGGTCGCCATCTAATGCGCCCGCGTCGGACATCTGTTTGAGTTGCGCCTCTCCGTAGAAACCCATCAGGATCAACTTGTAGATAAAGGTCACGACGATCAGCAAGGCGATGCACAGCAGAAAGTCATAAAACATCGCGGCGAGGCGGCGGATCAATCCCGCGCTGGGGAATTCACCCTGCGGGCGCAGTAGGTGTTTCGGCATGGACGGCTCGTTACTCAATCGGCTAGCAGAATGGCGGCAACAATACGGCATTCGTGGGAATGCTCGACCATAAAAATGACCAGGAGTGATTTTCAGCGTCGCGTAGCGACGGCTCGAAGGGTGGCCGCCATGGATGGCAGGACATAAAAAAACCCCGATGTTGCCATCAGGGGTTCTTCAAAGCGGCAGGATTACTCCTGGATTTGCACTTCGTCAGCCTGCATGCCTTTCTGGCCTTGCACAGCGATAAAGCTGACTTTTTGGCCTTCTTTCAGGCTCTTGAAGCCGTTGCCTTGGATCGCGCGGAAGTGTACGAACAGATCCGGACCGCTTTCTGGAGTGATAAAACCAAAACCTTTCTCGTCGTTAAACCACTTGACGGTACCGTTCTGACGATTCGACATGGTGTATTTCCTTGAACCTTGAGTTGATGACAGCCGCTACTCGACATGAGGGACTGAATACTGGTTGCAAGGCGGTATGCGACGTCGAGCGGGATGTAGCGGATCTAGATGATCTACTGCATCAGGTCACGATTTTCGGCGACCCATGCAAACACAGTGGGCAAACTCTACGCTAACTTCCTGGCAAATGCCAAGCCCCTGCAGGGCATGCCGTTGCTGGGTTGTAGGTGTTTTGCTCGGCGTCTCGTGCGTGCGCTCTGCGGGCCTGTGGCGGATGGGTAAGGGTTGTGTCTGAGCGTTGTTTTGGCGTGCTGTAGCTTTATTGCGGGCAATAAAAAAGGCCTTGAGTCTCAAGGCCTTTTTTCGATTTTATGGTGCCGGGGGTGTTGTGGTCAACGAAAACTGGACACTGGTTTAGGTTTATCCGGCCAGTGATTCAGTTTCCGCTGGCGTTCTGTATCCGTTGTAACCGTGTGGCCGCTGATGGTTGTAGTAATCCGTCAGGTAACGCAGCACATCAGCCTCAGCTTGTCCTTGGCTGGTATAGCCATGCTCTGGCATCCACTCCGTTTTCAGGCTTCTGAAGAAACGCTCCATTGAGAGTAGGTCATCGTCAAGCACCTATACCAAAACCCCCGATCAGGAAACTGGTCGGGGGTTTTACTTTGCGCCGTGAAAACAAACCAGGCGCAGGTGCGCCTCTGATAGGCAACTAAACGGCGCGTGGCTATGATGCCTAAGCGCACTTTAATCAGGGTTCTTCTATGGCCGAGCCGGCAGGTTCTGAACCACTTTCCGAACTTGAGCTTAAGCAGCTGATTGCCTGTCATGAGTGCGATCTGTTGCTGCGCAAGCCTGAAGCTGCTGCAGGTGAGCGGGTCGAATGCCCGCGCTGTGGCTATGAGTTGTATACCCATCGTGCACAGGTCGTGCGCCGCAGCATGGCGTTGGTGATTGCGGCTTTGTTGTTGTATATCCCAGCCAACTTCTTGCCGATCATGCAACTCAATCTGCTCGGGCAGGCGACTGAGGACACCGTCTGGACGGGCGTGCTCGGGTTGTATAACAGCGGCATGCAGAGCGTGGCCGTGGTGGTCTTTCTCTGCAGCATGGCGGTGCCACTGCTCAAGCTGTTGTGTCAGTTTGCCGTGCTGCTGAGTATCCGCCTGGATATCGGCCGCGGTTATGGCTTACTGCTTTATCGCATTTATCACCATATGCGTGAGTGGGGGATGCTTGAGGTCTACCTGATGGGCATCCTGGTGGCGATTGTGAAACTGGTCGATCTGGCCGAGTTGAGCATTGGCCTGGGGCTGCTGTGTTTTGTCGCGCTGTTACTGGTTCAGGTCTGGCTGGAGGTGACAATGTCGCCCCATCAGATCTGGGAAGCCTTGTCGGGAGAGGATGCGCATGCGGGCGATTGATGCCGGGTTATTGATTTGCCATGAATGTCATCAACTCAATCCGCTGCAGCCGGACAGCGACAAGCAATTCTGCACGCGCTGCGGCGGACACTTGCATGCGCGCCGTCCCAACAGTCTGATACGTACCTGGGCGTTATTGCTGACGGCGGCAGTGCTGTATATCCCGGCCAACCTGCTGCCGATCATGACGGTCAACTCGCTGGGCAAGGGCCAGTCCGACACCATCATGTCGGGGGTTATCGAGTTGGTGAACTACGGCATGCTGCCGATTGCCGCGGTGGTATTTATCGCCAGTATTGCGGTGCCGACGTTCAAGCTGGTTGGCATTGCCCTGCTGCTGTATTCGGTGCAGCGCCATCAACCGATGTCGGCGCGTCAGCGCGTGTTGATGTACCGCTTTATTGAATGGATCGGGCGCTGGTCGATGCTGGATATTTTTGTCATCGCGATCCTGGTGGCGGTGGTTAACTTCGGCAGTTTGGCGAGCATTGTTCCCGGCTACGGCGCGACCGCGTTTGCCAGTGTGGTGGTGCTGACCATGCTGGCTGCTTTAACTTTCGACCCCCGCTTGATTTGGGATAACACGGACTTGGATGACCACCATGAATGATTTGCCATTGGCTAAAGCGCGCCCTGCTTCGAACTGGTCGGCTATCTGGGTATTGCCGCTGATTGCGTTACTGATTGGTGGTTGGCTGGGTTGGCGTGCCTATAACGAAGCAGGTATCGAGATTCAGGTGATGTTCGCCAGCGGTGATGGCATTCAGCCGGGCAAGACTGAAGTGATCTTCAAAGGCATGCCGATTGGCAAGGTCACGGCTCTGGAGCTGGATGACAGCGGCGAGCGGCGTGGTGTGCGTGCGACCCTGGAAATGGATAAGCGGGTTGAGCAGCATCTGCGTACCAATACTCGCTTCTGGCTGGTCAAGCCGAGCGTTTCGCTGGCGGGCATCACCGGGTTGGAAACCCTGGTGTCGGGTAACTACATCACAGCCAGTCCTGGTGATGGCGAGCCTACACGTAAATTCACTGCGCTGAGTGAGCCACCACCCTTGGCCGACACCGCGCCTGGTTTGCACCTGACCCTCAAGGCCGAGCGGCTTGGCTCGCTCAATCGGGACAGCCCGGTGTTTTACAAGCAGATCCAGGTGGGCCGGGTGAAAAGTTATGCCTTGGTTGAGGAGCAGAACCTGATTGAGGTGAAGGTGTTTATTGAGCCCGTGTTTGCCTCTCTGGTGCGCAAACACACGCGTTTCTGGAATGCCAGCGGCGTCTCTATCGATGCCGGTTTATCTGGAGTGAAAGTACGCACCGAATCTTTGGCGAGCATTGTCGCGGGCGGAATTGCCTTCGCTACGCCTGAACACCGCAAAGATAGCCCGCCGACTGACCCGAGCCTGCCATTTCGCCTGTATGAAGACTTCGACAGCGCACAGGCCGGTATTCGCGTATCGCTCAAGCTGCATGAGTTTGAAGGCCTGGAGCCCGGTCGCACGCCGGTGATGTACAAGGGTATCCAGGTCGGTCATATGAAGACCTTCAAGGTTGATCAGGATCTCAGTGGCGCACGGGTGGAATTGATGCTCGACCCTCGCACCGAAGACTACCTGGTTGAAGGCACCGATTTCTGGGTGGTCAAACCATCGATTTCCCTGGCTGGGATAACCGGATTGGAGGCGCTGGTTAAGGGCAACTACATCGCCATCCGGCCGGGCGACGCCGGCAATCCTCCGCTGCGTGATTTTGTCGCCAGAGCCAAAGCCCCGCCGCTCGACCTGTCAGCGCCGGGTTTGCATCTGGTGTTGTTCAGCGACACACGCGGTTCTCTGGAGGTAGGCAGCCCGGTCCTGTTCAAGCAGGTCAAAGTCGGTACGGTGCAGAGTTTTCAGCTGTCGCGTGATGACAAGCAGGTGGCCTTTGGCGTGCACATCGAGCCTGAGCATGCGCATCTGGTAAACAGCAGCACGCGCTTCTGGAATGCCAGCGGCATTACGCTGAAGGGCGGACTGTCCGGCGTTGAGGTCAAGAGCGAATCATTGCAGACCTTGCTGGCAGGTGGCATTGCCTTTGAAACCCCGAATCCCAATGCCCCCAAAGGCAATAAGCGGGTTGAGCGCTTCAGCCTGCACAGCAGCCAGGAAGTGGCGTTGCAGAAAGGTGTAGAGCTGACTATTCGGGTGCCCAGCGGCGACGGTCTCAGCCCAGGCACGGCGATTCGCTACAAGGGCCTGGACGTTGGTAAAGTGGAGCGCATCGAACTGACGGATGATCTGCAGGCGGTGATTCTGTATGCGCGGATCACTCAGGCGACGCAGCAGATTGCCCGGGTCGGTACACAGTTCTGGGTGGTCAAGCCCGAGGTCAGCCTGACCCGCGCCGCCAACCTGGAAACTCTGGTCACTGGCCAGTATCTGGAAGTGCAGCCCTCGAATCAGAAGGGCGCTGCGCAGATGAACTTTACGGCTGCCGAAGCACCGCCTAAAGCCAATGCCCGTGAGCAGGGCCTGCGTCTGGTGTTGAGTGCCGCGCGGCGTGGTTCGATCAAACCGGGTGTGGTGGTCAGTTACCGTGAGGTGCCGGTGGGCAAGGTCACCGATTTCGAGCTGGGGCCGACTTCGGATCGCGTGCTGATCCATATCCTGATTGAGCCGCGTTATGCGCCGTTGGTACGCAGCGGCAGCCGCTTCTGGAATGCCAGCGGTATTGGCGTGGATGCTGGGCTGTTCAGCGGGGTGAAGGTGCGTACCGAGTCGCTGGAGGCTTTGCTTGAAGGCGGCATCGCCTTCGCCTCGCCGGATAATCCGCAGATGGGCGGACCAGCGCAGCCAGGACAGACCTTTGCCCTGTATGACGAGGTCAAGGAAGAGTGGTTACGCTGGGCGCCGAAGATCTCGCTGGAGAAATAACTGACAAGGGCCGCAATTGCGGCCCTTGTGCTTTATGGCGGGTGAGCCTGCGTCAGGCGGGCTCGGTTGCTGCGGTTGTGGTTTCTGCCTTGCTCTTGGCGCTGTCACGGCGCTGGATATATTTCCAATCCGCTTCGTCGATATAGATGCCATTCGGCCCGCTGCCGCCTTCCAGGTCGATGGCCACGTGAGCTGAGACCTGCGGCTTTACCGAGGCGAGAATCGGTACAAAGCCCAGCTGCAGACTGGTTTCGATCAGTGCCTGCTGGTTCTTCTCATCGATATCCGCCGCCTCGTCCAGGTAGTAAGGCAAGCGCACCTTGCCGGCCTGGTCGCGGTCCATCAGGTGCAGCAGCAGGTACATGTTGGTCAGCGCCTTGATGGTCATGGTGGTGCCGTTCGACGCCGCGCCATCGATGTCGGTGTGGATCACCGGCTGGCCATGCACCTTGGTGATCTCGAAGGCCAGTTCGAACAGGTCCTTCAAGCCCAGCTGGTTATGGTTGGCAGCGACCAGGCGCGCCAGGTATTCCTTGGCTTCCTCGTTCTTGCTGTCCTGTTCGCTGCTCTGCTGCAGGTCGAACACCGAGAGGGTTTCGCCTTCTTCGTATTGACCGGCGCTGTGGATGATCTGGTCGATATGCTTGAGCGCGTCTTTATTGGGGGCCAAAACGATGCGGAAGCTTTCCAGGTTAGACACCTGGCGCTTGTTGATCTCGCGGTTGAACAGCGCCAGCTGGTGTTCCAGATTGTCGTAGTCGCTGCGGATATTGCGCAGGGTGCGGGCGATGTCGGTGACCGCGGCACGGCGTGCCTTGGCCAGGGTAATGGCTTCGTCCTGGCGGTGGGCGTAGGCATTGACCAGCAGGTGCAGACGACGTTCGACGTCATCTTCGCTGTCGAACTTGGCCACGCCTTTCAGGCGTACCTGCGCGTACAACGCCTCGATCTGCCCGTCGATGCGTTGCAGGCCCTGCCAGGCGTCCTGGTAGTCGTTAAGCAGCGGCAGCAGGTTGTCCAGGCTGTCGTCCACCGGGTCGGTAAAGGGTGTGCCGAACGGCAGGTTGGCCGGCAGCAGCTGGCGGCGGCGCAGGGCATCTTCCAGAGTGCGCTCCTTGGCTTCCAGATCGGCGAGCTGACGGCCAACCAATTGCAGCTTGGCGGAGAGCTGTTGAACGCGCTCGGTAAAGGCATCTGCGGCGCGCTTGAGTTCGTCCTGAGCGGCTTCCAGTTGAGCCAGTTGCTCCAGTTTCTGCGGCTCTTCAACCGCAAGGGTTTGGCTGCGGCGGAAGTCCTCCAGGGCTTTCTGTGCATCCAGCACGGCCTGGTAGAACTGCTCAGCTTGGGCCTTGCTCGCGGCGCGGTCTGACGCCACTGCCTGCTGGGTTTTCAGCTGTTTGTATTCGCGATCCAGGCGGTCTTTCTGGTCGCGCAAAGCGGCGCGGTCGGCCAGGGCTTGCAGGGCCGGTGGTTCGATATGGCTGAGGTCGATGCTCAGGCCGGGTACTTCGAAGTGCTCACCCTTGAA
Source organism: Pseudomonas sp. 8BK (assembly GCF_902506475.1). Taxonomy (NCBI): domain Bacteria; kingdom Pseudomonadati; phylum Pseudomonadota; class Gammaproteobacteria; order Pseudomonadales; family Pseudomonadaceae; genus Pseudomonas; species Pseudomonas sp. 8BK. Next base: position 763,463 of record NZ_LR733252.1, read on the forward strand.
GCGGTCGAGAATGCTTTCCAGGGATTTGACCCAGGCATCGCCGTCGGCAACCTGAATGCCTTTCTCGCCCAGCGGCAGGCTGAACAGCTGGCCATTGAACAGGCGCATCAGACGATCGACATCTTGCTGGCTGAACTCTTCGCGCAGGCGTGAGTAGCTGTTGTTGTCGGCGTGTTCGAGTTGCTGCTTGACCGACTTCAGGCGTTTTTCCAGGTCGCGCAGGCGCTCGTCCAGGTCCTCGGCGGAGAATTGCCGCGACTGCGCCAGGGCACCGGCCAGCTCGTCGTGGGCATCCTTGGCGGCCAGCAGCTGTTCTTCCAGCACCTTGGCATCGGTAACCAGGGCAAAGCGATTTTTTAGCACCGACAGCTCACCGAGCCAACGCTGGATTTCGCTGATTTCGCGCTCCATGCGCATCAGTTCTTGAGTGCCGCCGCGTTGCTCCTGCTGCAGACCGTCCTGCTCGCCACGGTAGTGTTCGGCCTGGATCACCAACTCTTCGCGGCGCGCGCCGGCGTAGTCCTGCCAGGTGCCGAGCAGTGAATCGAGCAGCGGCGACAGGCGGTGCAACTTGCCGCGCAGCAGCTCGCGCTGGGCCACACCGGCGGCCAGGGCTTCAATCAGCGGGCCGGCGGTCACCAGGGCTTGGTAGTCCTGTTCCATGCGCCGCACATCGCGGAAGGCTTCTTCGGTAGCGGCGATATAGTCGACGCTACCCGAGCGCAAGCTGTGCTCGAAGGCATCGAGGAACAGCTGCTTAAGCTTGGCGGCGGTGATCTCACGCATATGCAGCAGGTTGATAAACAGCGCGCGGAAGGTTTTCAGGCTCTGCTCGCTGGTGGAGCGCAGCGGGATCAGGGTCAGGTCCAGCGGAATCGAAGTATGCCCACCGACCAGCAGGCGGCGCAGCTCTTCGGGTTTCAGCTCGTAGGCCTTGATGCCTTCGCGTTCCAGCGCGTTGAACAGCTCGCGTTGACGCAGGCAGGTGCCGTTTTTCTGGTAGTGCTCCAGGTCCAAGGTGCCCTGGTAGGCGAAGAACTGGTGGCCGAAGCCGCCGCCCGGCCCGCGGCCGGCCACGCCGATCACATGGGGGCCATGAGGCAGGGCGACTTCGACGAGGATATAGCTGGTGTCGCTGGCGAAGTAGAACTTGCGCGATTGCTCCAGGCTGTACTTGCCGAAGCTCATATCCGACATGCGCGCCAGGATAGGGAACTGCAGGGCATTGATCGAAGCGGATTTGCCCAGGTTGTTGGCGCCGTAAACCGACAGCGGGTTTTCCAGCGGGAACAGGCCGAGGCTGTAGCCGGCGGTATTCAGTAGGGCGAAGCGGCGGATGCCGTAGCGTTCCTGGCTCATGCATCCATCTCCTGGGCGGCACGTTCTTCGGCCATGGCGCGGGCCAGGTCGTCTTCTTCGGACTCGTTAGTTTCTGGTTCTCTGAGGCTGATGATTTCGTCTTCGGCCCCTTCATCCAGCAGCACTGGCGTCGGCAGCGGCAGGGCGCTGTGCAGGGTGGCGGCGAGGTCACGGTCCTGCTGCACGGAGAGGCACACGTCGAGGAAGCGGTGCATCGGTGCGAGGAAGCGGTAGATGCCGTTGTCTTCACTGGCAAAGCCCAGCTGGGTCAGGCGGCGCATGACTTTCTCTTCCAGTTCATCCTGGGTGGTGACTTCGGCCTGGAGGAACAGATCCTTGTACTTCTCCAGCAGCGCCGGCAGCTCGTCACGGCCCAGGCTGCCGCCGTCGAGTACGGCCAGCGGGTCGCGGCCTTGGTCCGCCAAATGTTCAACGAGGATAAAGGTAAACAACGCCAGGCGCTGGGCGGTCTTGTTGACCTGCGCGCCCATCTGTTCAGGCACGAAATAGTAGAAGCCACGGCTGTCGCAGGTCAGTTCATAGCCCAGGGCCTTGAATAGGCCTCGGTACTGGTCCTGCTGGCCGGCCAGCTGGGTGTAGAGCTCCGGGTTGCTGCGGCTGATGTGGTAGCCCTTGAACAGCTCGCGGAAGATCGGTGCGAGCTGGGTCAGTTCTTTCAGGTCGATATTCATAGGGCGGTGGTCCCGGCCGGCTTGATCAGGGCAAAGGAGCTCAGGCTGACCTGATGCTCGCGGGTGAGGTAGTCGCGGCGCTCCAGGCGCTCGCGCTGGAAACGGCCATCGCGGGACAGGCGCGAGAACCAGTAGAGCAATTCGTCGGTGGCGCCTTCGGGCTCCTGTTCCAGCAGCCAGACCATCAGGTCCGGCAGCGGCAGGGCCTGTTCGCAGCGCTCGATCATCTCCCGTGCGGTGCGTGGTGCGCGTGGGGCTTCGCCCTTGCGGCCGCTGTGGGCCTTGGGGAACTGCGCCGGCTTGGGCTCGAAGCGCGCCAGGGCATACACGTAGGCCTCGACCTGCGACGCGGTGCCGAGAAAGGTGCTTTGCGGGCGGCTGAACAGCGGCATGGAGGCCTGCGGCACGGCGTCCAGTCCCTTCTTGCGAATCGTCGCCAGGGCCAGGGCGGCGCCACGGGTCACGGCGTTGTGCCGGCGCGCTTCTTCACGCAGCGGCAGCAGCAGCTCGCGGGCGCGGCGCAGGGTCAGCTGGGCGGTGGTCTGCATTTCCAGAATGCGCGCATGGGTGCGCAGCAGCAGGTCGTCATCCACCAGTTGACCGAGACGCTGTTGCTCGCCGAGCAGGCGCAGCAGCACGTGTTCGACGCGGTACACGCCCTGTTCGAAGGCACCGTCGGCGGCCACCAGCTGGATCATCGGCTCGACGTATTCGTCCCAGGTGGCCAGCACCTCGGCGTAGCGCTGACGCAGCGGAATCTGCCGGTCGCTGGTCTTGGCTCGCTCGGCTACCGCGACCAGCGCCTGTTCGTCGTTGGCCAGCTTCTTCAATACATCGCGCACACGCATATCGAGTAAACGCAGCTGGCGCGCCAGGTCGGCGGCATCGCGCACCTCGAAGGCATCCTTGATATAGCCGGCCAGGCGCTCCAGGTGGCGCAGATAGGCTTCGATCTCCAGGCACAGGCCCAGGCGGTGTTCGCGGCGCAGGTAGGCGAGGAAGTCGTGAATCTGCGCATTCAGCTCGAAGCGATTGGGGCTCTTGGCCACCGGCACCAGGATATCCAGGCGGATCCACTGATCGAGCAGGGCGGTGACATCGGTGGGCGTGCCTTCGGGCAACTGCGCGGCCAGCTGATTACGCAGCTCCACCAGGCTCAGGGTGCCAGCATCGAAGCGCTCGCACAGCGGCTCCAGCAACGTCCAGTGTTCGGCAAGGGCGCGCAGTACGCGCTTGGGATCAATCATCGGGGCATCCGCTCCGCGGGCTTTTCGCAAAAAACGCCGATTGTACTGCAAGCAGAGGGCAAGACTTGAGTGCCGGTTATCGCTCCAAGCGGGGGTAACGTCTGGTGTGACTATGGGTAACAGTGGGCGGAGGCTGACACTTTTCTAGCGTCGTTTTATACAGGATTTCTCGACTATGGGTTGGCACACTGGGGCGACAGCCTTTTTATAGTGCTAGTCAAGGCTGTCGGCCTCTGAGCTGCGGCACTTATAACAATAAAGGACTATGCCATGCGCCCGCCTTTTCGCCTTGCCAAGACTGTCCTCGCCTGCATCTGTGCGGCCCTTGTCAGCACTGCCGTCCAGGCGAGCATGGTGGAGCTGGAGGATAGTGAACTGTCGGATATCACCGGTCAGGCATTTATCAACCTGACCACCGACAGCGCCAATGGGCTGAACTTTACCCGGATCAACTTTGGTATGGATATGGCGGCCCAGCTCAATATCAAGAAGTTGCAGCTGGGCCTGTATTCACGGGCTGGCGAGGCGGCCAATACCGCTGATATCGACATCAACAACTTCGCCTTGGGTACGGTCAATGACGCCACTGGCCAGGTCAATCCCTTTCTGATCAAGAACCCTTTTCTTGAGCTGGCCTATTCGGGCAACAAAGTAGTGGGGGTGCGTTTGGGCTTTAGCGAGGCCCAGGGCTATCTGTCCGGGGATATCAACCGCATGACCGGTAATATCGCCGTGGATCTCTACGGCAAGGGCAATTACTTGGCCACCCAGATGAGTTGCGCCTGGTATGACCTGATTTGTGCGGGGGCCAAGGGATTGGTGGGGGGCGCCTATGCCAACAGCGATTTCAGCGCTCAGGCTCAGCTGGTCAATGGCGGGGGGGACGCCGACCCGGTGCGCGCCACGATGATCGGGATGGTGGATGGACAGAAACTGTCGATCCCTTCGGGCTCCGGCTTTGACAATTTTCTGCTGAGCCTGTTTTCTTCGGGCAACTGTGAGTTGCTTAGCACCCAGACCTGCTTCCCCTTGGCCAACTATGGCAGCTTCCCGATTGGCCAGCTTGATCCCAATAACAGCCAGCAGTTTGCCAGTGCAGCCAAAGGCGTGTTCCTGTCCATGCAGAGCCAGAATGTGCAATGGCGCGACCAGCAGGATGCCGGCAAGTTTATCACCGCCCTGGCTGGCGCCTTTATGAATATCCCGCGTAATGCCGACGGCACAGCCGCGATCAATACCAGTTTCCAGGAAGCCTTTAACGGTATCCCGCGGCAGGACACCTGCTTCGGTACCGCAGATAGGGGGTGCTGACATGAGCAAGTGGCTATCGGTGTTGTTGCTTCTGGGAGTCACCCAGGCTCATGGCGAAATGGTCGCCCTGGAGGACGACGAGCTGTCTGCGGTGCAAGGCGCTGGTATCGGCTTTGTTCTCGATGGTGTGTTGTTCGACGCAAATCAGGCCGCCATCACCATCAACGATATCAATAATGTCAGCGGGCAGAACGTGCCGATCTCGGTCAAGGAGTTTTACCTAGGCGCCACGGGTAGCAACAAGGGCGCAGTGCTCAACCCGGTGACCATTGGCCGTCTCGATCATCCCTTTACCCTGGGCCTGGCCAAGGGTGAGGACTTGCGCAGCCTGCGTGATGATGGCACCTGGGTACAGACCACGCCGAACAATGTCAGCGTGCTGCAGCTTAATTTTCCCGAGCGCTTGATTGGTGCCGGCGGTAATGCCTGTATCAGTGGTTTCGCCGCTGCTGGCAATAACTGCTCCACCCGTCCAGAGGGCCGTGTGGATATGGGCATTCGCTTCGATTTCCAGGTGGCTGCCGGGCGTACCGATATCCTCAATATCGATATCGCCGAGCTGGTGATGGACGGCTCCTACCTGCGCCTGTGGGGCGATGATTCGCGGGCGCAGTTGGTGGGCGAAGCGCGGGTGAATATTTTTGCCAAGAGCCTGGAGTTGATGTCCTGCGCGGCCGGTGCCGCCAACTGTGCGACCACGGCCGAGCAGGCCGCGCGCACGGCCTACCTGACCAACGCCTTTGCCACTATCTCGCTGGGCTACGGCAAGAGCCAGCCGCTGCTGTTCGACGTCACCAGTAATGGCCAGTTTGTCTTGGAGTTGCCCAATCCTGTGGCGGCTGGCACCACCCAGGCCCAGCGCAATGCCCTGGCCGCGGATTTCTACGCCAATGCGCCGCGTACCAACCTGGTGATCGGTAACCTCAACTTTGGCGGCACTCGTCCTGGCTACGGGCAAACCCCGACCGGGGGCTACAACTTTGGCCAGAGCGAGATCCGTGGCCTGAGCTTTAACTATCTGAAGGTGACCAGCCGTGATCTCTAGATGCCTTGCACTGTGCCTGCTCAGCCTGCCTGCCCTGGCCGAAATGCAGGCCCTGGATGACGAGGCCCTGAGCCAGCTCAACGGCCAGGGTGGGGTTTATCTGTCCGGTGAGTTCAGCATCAACAAAGAGGGGGGTGTGCTCTGGAGCCTGCCGCTGAATAACAACCCGGCAACCTGGAGTGCCGATCAGCGCAGCTGCGCCACCCCGGGCGCCAGTGCGGTGGAGCATTGTGGCTTGCGTGTCGCCGTGCGCAGCGAGTCCGATGGCGGCTGGTATGTGCTGGACAATATGAAAGGTATCTTCAGTTTTGAGGGGCTGACCCTGCGCACTCGCACCATTGATGATGGCTTTGGCGGTGATGGCGCGACCTTCAATCAGGACGTATTGGAGTTTGGGCTGCCCAGCGAGGTGAAATTCAAGGACGGCAGCTTTGCTTTTGGTGTGGCTAATCAAGGTGGCTGGCAGAACAAGTCCCTGAGCGTGGCCAATGGCGGTAATCCGTCGTACCAGCAGACCAATATCTTCTCGGCGAAGATCGACGGCACCATCCGTATGCAGGGCAACGTGCTGATCTTTCCGCAGAATTGAGGAGCAGGGCCATGCACCGTCATTCGCTGTTGTTGCTCGCAGTTCTCAGTCCGCTGACGCAGGCCATGCAAGCGCTGGATGATCAGGCGTTGTCGTCCGTCAGCGGACGCGACGGTATCAGTCTGCAAACCTCGGGCGCTGGCTGGTCTGCCGGCAGCATTGACTACAAACAGGATGGTCAGACCCTCAGCCTCAAGGGCGTCAGCGGTACGCCGCAAGCGGCAGGCAGCAGCTCGACCACCACACTGGATGTGGTGGGTAATCAGCTGCAGGTGCAGCACAGCGGCAGTGCTCAGGTGCTGAGCATCGACAATATCGAGCTGGCCGGTAGCAGCAAAAGCTTTGGTGCTTTCCGTGCGTTCTTCACCCTGGGCGCCAGCCTCAAATTGAGTGGCGGTGGGGCCAGTGGTGTCAGCGGTTTCAGCGTGGATGACAGCCAGCTGTCGTTGAGTGCGGCAACCTTTTATTACCGTGACAATGGCTTTGACCTGATCGTCAAAGGCCTGTCGTTCGATACTTACCTGAACAACGCGTACCTGGACATCGTCAGCGGCGGCAGCGGCCAGGAAATCAAGCTGGACCTTGGCACTTCGCGTTTTGTCGGCTCGATTGCCGGTATCGGTCTGGACCTGGCCCATGGCGACCCAACTGCCGGTGTGGCGGTGACGCCGGGTACCCCCGATCTGCGTGACGTGGATGCACAACGCAGCTTCGGCAAGCTGAACATGGATTTGCGCCTGGGCGGCAGCATCAGCATTGCGGGTGGCGGCGCCAGTGGCGAGGGCTTGCGGATCAAGCCGAATATCACTATCGCCAACAGCCTGTTCCAGTACCAGGACGAAGGCATTCTGCGCGCCGAGAATTTTGCCGGCAGCCTGATCAGCAATTCAGGGCTGACTCTGGATCTGGAACAGGACGGTGTGGGTAGTTATGCCAAAGTGGCCTTTCAGGACCTCAAGTTCAACGCCACCCTGGGCGGCCTGATTATGGGCAACCCGAGCAATCAGAAACTCGGTGGCCTGGCGGTGGATTTGAGTTTTCTTGACCAGGGTGCTCGGCAGAATTGGCTGAAACTGCGTCCGGGCGGTGACCCCAACTCCGGGCAGAAAGGCATCCGCGCTGACCTCAGCTGGAATATGGTCGACAGCTCGTTGGCACTCACCGATAACGGCAACACCATGTGGTTCAGCGGCCTGCGGACCCACGGTACCGGTCAGTTTACCTTTGATCTGACCAAAAGCTGCGCCGCCGGCGTGAGCACGAGCTGCTATGCCGGCAGCAACAGCGATATAAACAGCGGCGGCTACAACGGTCATTTCGACGGTATGCGCCTGGGTTTCAAGAATGTCGTCGGTAGCTACAGCTTCGATGGTTTGCGCGTGGGTGGTGCCGACGCGCCTTTGCAGGGTGGCACCGAGTTGCTGGTGCTGATGGAAATTTTCCCGGCCTATGATTTCACCCTCAACGGCCAGGTCACTCTGCGCGCTGGCGGTGCCGTTGGTGATGGGCTGCGCTACAACGCCGACTTCTATATTACCGAGGCCAACGCGGCGATTACCGTGGATGAAAATGGTCGTGGCCTGTGGCTGTCGGGCAGCAGCTATGACATGCATTACCGCGAAGGTTCGCTGGATATCAGCAACAACGGCGTCGAGCTGCGTAAGGGCACGTACTGGTCCAAGCTGGATGTGAACGACGTGCGCTGGGGTGACCGGCAGACCGGCAGTAGCATTGGTCGCTTGGTGCTTAAGCGTTATGAGCAGGGTTCGATCCTGGCCATCAGCTCGGGCGGCGCCGGTGCATTGTGCGTCGGCGGTAGCGGTGGCACGTCAGCGGCATGTGTGGCCAGTGGCGGGCGCTGGGAGGATCGCGGCGACGAGGGGATTTCGGTCAAGCTGAAAAACGTCTTTGTCCGTGATGGCTCCGGTAACCCGGCCAATGCTGTGTCGAACAATGAGAAACGTAACCAGATCATTATCGAAACCGGGCGGGTCAACGGGGTGAACGGCACTGGCAGCCAACTGGTGGTGGATAACTTCCACACCTCTGACGGCAATCCGGCGAATCCTAACGCTAACGACTATGGCTTCAATGTGGACCTCAATCTGGACGTGGCACCGACCAAGGTGTGCAGCAAGACGGGCACCGGTTGTACGCCGGTTAGCCCCGACCCACTGGGCTTTGCGGTCAACGGCCGAGTGCACTTCAAGGAAGTGAATATCGACCGGATTCAGCACGTTCACCCCACCGGCGGTGCGGTGACCTCGATGTATGGGGTCAAACTGCAGAACGCCGATATTCGCGCCAACCTGACGGCCACGCCGATCAACTGAGCCCCCGCATCAGCGCCGCGCAGGCGCTCTATGCCGTCATGCTCCTGTCATCCTTGTTGGTCATTCTGCTGGCGCACTATGGCATGTGCTGGGGGCTTCCATTGCGCGCCCAATCGCCGCCAATGGTCGCTGAATCGAGGAAATATCCCCGTTGCCCTTTCGATATGTGCCGGTTGTCGGCACAATTCGCCTCCACTTTTTTGGGGGGAGCCTGTTGGCTTCCCGTTAGCCGACCTTGCAGGGGCAGCGCCATGATCAAAACGCCTTACTACCTGATCGACAAACAGAAGCTGCTGGGCAATCTGGAGAAGATCGCCTACGTACGCGAGCACTCCGGTGCCAAGGCACTGCTGGCGCTCAAGTGCTTCGCCACCTGGTCGGTGTTCGACCTGATGCAGCAGTATATGGACGGCACCACGTCCAGCTCGCTGTACGAGTTGAAGCTCGGTCGGCAGAAGTTCGCTGGCGAAACCCACGCCTACAGCGTGGCCTGGGCGGATGATGAAATTCCTGAGATGCTCGCCAACTGCGACAAGATCATCTTCAACTCCATCGGCCAGCTCGAGCGCTTCGCCGAGGCTTCCGAAGGCACCATCCGTGGCCTGCGCGTTAACCCGCAGGTGAGCAGCTCCGATTACCTGCTGGCCGACCCGGCCCGCCCGTTCAGCCGCCTGGGCGAGTGGGATCCGGAAAAGATCGCCGCGGTGATGAATAAAATCAGCGGCTTTATGTTCCACAACAACTGCGAGAACGGCAGCTTCGAGCTGTTCGACCAGATGCTGAGCACCATCGAGGAACGCTTCGGTCATCTGCTGGAACAGGCCGAGTGGGTCAGTCTGGGGGGCGGCATTCACTTCACCGGCGAAGGCTATCCGCTGGACCAGTTCTGCGCGCGGCTCAAGGCCTTCTCCGAGCGCTTCGGTGTGCAGGTCTACCTGGAGCCGGGCGAAGCGGCGATCACCCTGAGTTCCTCCCTGGAAGTCACGGTGCTCGACACTCTCTACAACGGCAAGCATCTGGCTGTGGTCGACAGCTCGATCGAGGCGCACATGCTCGATCTGCTGATCTACCGTCTTAACGCCAAGATGGAACCGTGTAGCGGTGAGTACACCTACATGGTGTGCGGCAAGTCCTGCCTGGCTGGCGACATCTTTGGCGAGTACCAGTTCGACAAGCCGCTGCAGATCGGCGATCGCCTGTCGTTTATCGATGCGGCCGGTTACACCATGGTCAAGAAGAACTGGTTCAACGGCCTGAAGATGCCGTCCATCGCGGTCAAGCAGCTCGACGGCAGCGTCGAGGTGGTTCGCGAATTTGGCTTTGAGGATTACCTGTCCAGCCTGAGCTGATCCGTAGGGTGGATGGCGTTTTTCTCATCCACCAACGTGATCGCCAAGTGGTGGACGGGTAAAGCGCCGTCCACCCTACCTGTTTGTAGCACCGCAACATCTGTCTCTTAAACGCAGTACCCAGGAGGTGAAACAATTGAAGAAGAATGTTCTGATCATTGGTGCAGGAGGTGTCGCCAAGGTGGTGGCCCACAAGTGCGCGCAGCACAACGACGAATTGGGTCGCATTGCTATCGCGTCGCGCAACATCTCCAAATGCCAGGCCATCATCGACAGCGTAAAGGCCAAAGGCAGCTTGAAGCAGCCGGCCGAAATCCAGGCTTATGCCCTCAATGCGCTGGATATTGAAGCAACCAAAGCTTTGATCCGCGAAACCGAATCGCAGATCGTGATCAACGTGGGTTCGGCCTTTCTCAATATGTCGGTGCTGCGCGCCTGCATCGATACCGGCGCCGCCTACCTCGACACCGCCATCCACGAAGAACCGGGCAAGATCTGCGAAACGCCGCCTTGGTACGGTAACTACGAGTGGAAGCACCTGGCCGAATGCCAGGACAAGGGCGTGACTGCCATCCTCGGCGTCGGTTTCGACCCAGGTGTAGTCAATGCCTACGCTGCATTGGCGCAGCAACAGTACTTCGACAGCATCGAGTCGATCGACATCCTCGACGTCAACGCCGGTTCCCATGGCAAGTACTTCGCCACCAATTTCGATCCGGAAATCAACTTCCGCGAATTCACCGGCCAAGTCTGGAGCTGGCAGAACAGCCAGTGGACCAGCAACACAATGTTTGAAGTCAAACGCACCGACGACCTGCCGGTGGTCGGCGAACAGAATCTGTACCTGACCGGGCATGACGAAGTGCATTCCCTGTCCAAACATCTGAACGTGCCCAATGTGCGCTTCTGGATGAGCTTCGGCGAGCACTACATCAACGTGTTTACCGTGCTGAAAAACCTCGGCCTGCTGTCCGAGCAGCCAGTGAAAACCGCCGAAGGCCTGGAAGTCGTGCCGTTGAAAGTGGTCAAGGCCGTACTGCCGGACCCCGCTTCGCTGGCGCCGGGCTACAGCGGCAAGACCTGCATCGGTGACCTGGTCAAAGGCACCAAAGACGGCAAGCCGACCGAGCTGTTTATCTACAACGTTGCCGACCACAAAGATGCCTATGTGGAAACCGACAGTCAGGGCATTTCCTACACCGCTGGCGTACCGCCGGTCGCGGCAGCCCTGCTGGTTGCGCGTGGCGACTGGGATGTGGCGCGCATGGCCAACGTTGAACAGCTGCCGGCTGAGCCGTTCCTCAAGCTGCTGGACGTGATGGGCCTGCCGACCCGGATCAAGGACGCCAACGGCGACCGTCCCTGGGATCAAACCCTCTGATTGGCTGTGCGTCGACCATGCGTCGTTGAAAGTGCGCTCGGACGGTGGCTTGCCACCGAACGGTCTTTAGGCCGGCCCGAAGGGCGAGCGGAGCGAGTACTGCTCATTTACAGCAGTAAACTCCGCGTCCTCGCGTCCTCGCGCACTTTCGCCTAGCCTGGCTCTAGCTCGCTCAATCAGCCTAACGCCCGCCATTTTGGTGGGCGTTTTGCTTTCTGGCCCGTGGGAGGGGCTTTAGCGCGACGCGGCATCGATACGCGCCGCGCTTCCCGCCCGTGGCATTTCACGCGACAATCAGCCCTTATCGACACGCGCTCCAATGTTGGGTGCGTGCTCCGGCGACTCCGTGAGGATACCAGCATGAGCAGCAACGACCGCGTCATTATTTTCGATACCACCCTGCGTGACGGCGAGCAGAGCCCCGGCGCGTCGATGACCGGTGAAGAAAAGCTGCGCATCGCCAAGGCTCTGGAGCGTTTACGTGTTGACGTGATCGAGGCCGGTTTCGCCATCGCCAGCCCGGGCGACTTCGCCGCAGTCAAAGCCATTGCCGAAAGCATCAAGGACAGCACCGTGTGCAGCCTGTCGCGGGCGCTGGACGCGGATATCGACCGAGCCGCAGAAGCGCTCAAGGGTGCCAACTCGGGGCGTATCCACACGTTTATCGCCACTAGCCCGATCCATATGCAGCACAAGCTGCGCATGCAGCCGGATCAGGTGGTCGAGCAGGCCGTGCATGCGATCAAGCGGGCGCGCAACCTGTGCAGTGATGTCGAATTCTCCTGCGAGGACGCCGGTCGTTCGGAAATCGATTTCCTCTGCCGCATCATTGAAGCGGCCATCGACGCCGGCGCGCGCACCATCAATATCCCCGACACCGTCGGCTATGCGATTCCGCACCAGTATGCCGAGACCATTCGCCAGTTGCTCAACCGCGTGCCCAACGCCGACAAGGCAGTGTTCTCCGTGCATTGCCACAACGATTTGGGTCTGGCCGTGGCCAACTCCCTGGCTGCCGTTGTCGCGGGCGCGCGTCAGGTCGAGTGCACCATCAATGGCTTGGGTGAGCGTGCCGGTAACGCCGCGCTGGAAGAGATCGTCATGGCGATCAAGACCCGCGAAGACCTGCTTGGCGTGCATACACGCATCGACACTCCGCACATTCTTAGCACCTCGCGCATGGTCTCTGGCATCACCGGCTTCCCGGTACAGCCGAACAAGGCCATTGTCGGTGCTAACGCCTTCGCCCACGAGTCGGGTATTCACCAGGACGGCGTGCTCAAGCACCGTGAAACCTACGAGATCATGTCTGCCCAGTCGGTTGGTTGGCACACCAACAAGTTGTCGCTGGGCAAATTGAGCGGGCGCAACGCTTTCCGCTCGCGCCTGGATGAGCTGGGTATCGTCCTAGCAGGTGAAGCTGAGCTGAATGCCGCCTTCGCCCGTTTCAAGGATCTGGCGGACAAGAAGCACGAAATCTTCGATGAAGACCTGCAGGCCCTGGTGTCCGATACGTTGGCCGAAGAGGCCCCGGAGCATTTCAAGCTGATTACCCTGGATGTAGCCAGCAAGACCGGTGAAGTGCCCCAGGCGCAGGTGGTGGTCAGCATTGACGGCGCCGAACACAGCGCCAATGCCCAGGGCTCGGGGCCGGTGGATGCGACCTTCAAGGCCATTGAGTCGATCGCCAGCTCGGAGGCCAACCTGCAGTTGTATTCGGTCAACGCCATCACCCAAGGCACCGATTCGCAAGGCGAGGTGACCGTACGTTTGGAGAAGGGCGGGCGCATCGTCAACGGCAATGGCGCCGACACCGACATTCTGGTGGCGTCGGCCAAGGCCTATATCAACGCACTGAACCTGATGCAGGCCGGGCAGAAGGCTCACCCACAGGCGGCTGACGTTTGATTGCAGAACTGCGCCGTCGTGCCTACCTGAGCGCCATGCAGGTAGCCAGTTGGCTGCCGCGTGTAGAGCTGCCGTTTGCAGCACCTTCGCGCCCGGAATTGCTGCAACCGCTGGTTGAGTCCGCGCCTGAGCCGGAGGTGGCTGCTGCCGCGCCACAGGCGCTTGCTGAAGCGGCGCCAGCCTATGAGGCGCCACTTGCCGAAACGCCCGTAGCTGCGCCTGCCCCTCGGCCTAAGATCGAAGTGCCACGCCCGGCGCCTCAGGGGCGTATGGCCAAGGCTGAAGCCGTTGCCGCCGACGCCGAAACACAGGTGGCGCCGCCAACGCCCGTCGCGCCACCGCGTTTTGGCCTGCAATTGCTGCGTGCTGGTGCCTGTGCGGTGCTGGTCGAGCTGCCCACTGGCGAGCCGTTGCAAGGGCGCGATCCGGCTTATCTGTTGCTCAAGGATCTGCTGCGCGCCGCCGGTCTGCCGGACAGCCCACAACTGATTGGCGAGCCGGTGCGCTGGCCGCTGCTGGTGCGTGGGCAGATCGATCAGGGGCCGCAAGCGGCGCTGGAATATGTGCAGAGTTTTGTCGGCGCGCGGCTGGAAGAGCAAGAGCCCTGCAGCTGTCTGTGGCTGGTAGGCTTGCCGGCTATTCGCTTTGCCGGTGAGGCCACTGCCGACGCCTATAACCGGGAGTTGCAGGTCGAGGGGCTGGGCGCTGCCTGGGCGCTACCGGGCCTGGAGTTGCTGATGGATGAGCCCGAGCGCAAGCGCGAGCTGTGGCAGGCCATGCGCCGCGTGCGTCAGCGCTGGTTGGCCGACAATTGAATACACCTTTTCCCGGCCGTTTGGCCGAGGTTTCTCCTGCTTGCCGAGTCAACCTGAATGAGTGATGCAATCAGCTTCCGCCCGATGACTGCGACGGATATCGACGCGGTGCTGAAAATCGAATACGCCGCGTTCAGCCATCCCTGGACGCGCGGTATCTTTACCGACAGCCTGACCTCCTACAACTGCTGGGTGATGTTTGAAGGTGAGCAGCAGGTCGGTCACGGCGTTATCCAGATCATCATGGACGAAGCGCATCTGCTCAACATCACCGTCAAGGCGGAAAGCCAGGGCCGCGGCCTGGGCTTGAAACTGCTCGAACACCTGATGCAGCAGGCCCAACAGCAGGGCGCCAATGACTGCTTTTTGGAGGTGCGCGCGAGCAATCAGGTGGCGTACCGCTTGTATGAGCGCTACGGCTTTAATGAGGTCGGCCAGCGCCGCGACTACTACCCAGCCGTCGGTGGTCGTGAAGACGCCCTGGTAATGGTCTGCCCGCTGTTCGACTAGTCTCTTGTCCAGCCGCTGCTGACCCGATTGGCTACCGCCCACGGCGTTATTCGCCGCTGACCTGACTCAGGGCTTGTCGCATACTGGCGTGCGCTGCCCAGCGGCAGCAGTGTTCGGCCCATTGCCCTAAGGATCTGTCATGCGCCTGTCTGCTTCGTTGCTTGCGGTGTTCTGCCTATTCACCGCCGCTCAGGCCTTAAGTGCCGAACGCAGCTTTACCATCCTGCACACCAACGACTGGCAGTCACGCCTGCTCGGCTTTGGCCCGAACAACGAATATTCCCCCGCTACCACCGGCGATGACGACACCGTCGGCGGTGTCGCGCGCCTGGCTACTTTGCTGGAACAGCGCCGCGCCGCTGCTGGCGAACAACCGGTGCTGTTGCTCGACGGCGGCGATTTCAGCATGGGCACGCTGTTTCATACCGTGACCCGCGAAACCGGCGGCGAGCTGCGCTTGATGACCGAACTGGGTTACGACGCCGCGACCCTGGGTAACCACGAGTTCGATTTTCGTCCGGCCGGCTTGGCCGCGATGATCAGCTCGGCATTCAAGATCAAGGGCGATGCGCTGATGCCTTTGCTGTCGAGTAACCTCGGCTTTGACCCCGAGCGCAAGGAAGACGACAGCCTGCAGGCGCACTACGAGGCTGGGCGTATTGCGTCGTACAAACTGATCGACAAGGGTGGCATCCGCTTTGGTCTGTTCGGCCTGCTCGGTAACAACGCCGTGGCGGTCAGCCCGATGATCAAGCCAGCGGTGTTTGCCGATCCGGTCGCGACCGCTCAGGCCATGGTTGCCAAGTTACGCGAGGAGGGCGCCGAGGTGGTGATTCTGCTCTCGCACATGGGCGTGGTGCAGCAGGAGGACGGTAGCTGGCGCGGTGAGGAGGTCGAGCTGGTTGAGCAGGTGCCGGGCATCGATATCGTCGTTGGTGGTCACTCGCATACGGCCCTGGCGCAGCCTGTACTGGTCAATGGGCGCACGCCCGTGATGCAGGCCGGCTCCGAAATTCAGCACCTGGGCGAGCTGCGCATGCGTTTACCAGCCGACGGCAAGCCGCAGGTTATCGATTACCAGCTGCACCCGATCAATGACCAGATTGCGGGCAGCGCTGCGGTGACTGCCCAGGTCGAGGACTTCAAACAGGTGGTCAGCGCGCAGATGCTGACGCCCAAGGGATATGCCTTCGATCAGCCGCTGGCCAAGGTCGACAAGACCCTGAGCCGCGCCCATGACGATCCGATTCTCGGCAATCTGGTTACCGACGCGCTGCGCCACGCGACGGGCAGTGATGTGTCATTTACTGGCAACGGCACTATCCGCGACAACCTGATCATGGGCCGGTATGGCGTGCAGGCGGTGTCCGACCTGTTCCGCATCGCTCCGCTGGGCGTCGGTGAGCTGGATGATGCACCGGGTTATCCGCTGATCAAGGTGTATGTCAGCGGGCAGGAGTTGAAGAACCTGCTCGAGGTGCTGCTGCTGGCCTATCAGGTGCGTGAAAGCAAAAGCTATTACCCGCGCGTGTCAGGCCTGCGCTTCAGTTACAACCCCTGGCGCGTGCCGTTTGATCGGGTCAGCCGGATTGAACTGGGCGACCCGATCAAGGGTTATACGCCGCTGGACCTGGCAGATCAGCGGCTCTACAGCATCGGCGCTACCAGCTATGTCGGCAGTTTCACCTGGCTGGTCAACGACCTGGCCAAGGGCCTGCTCAGTGTGCAGCCCAAGGATGCCGAGGGCCGGCCACTGGCGGCGATCAAGGATGCGATCATCGATGCTGATCCGCAGCAGTCTGGTGTGCAGGAATATAAAGAGTGGCAGGGCCTGCTCGACCATATTCGCGGTCTGCCCGATCTGGACGGCGACGGCCTGGCTGATATCCCGACCCAGGGCGCGGCCGCCGAGCAACGCATGCTGCGTGTGCCCAGTCTGCAGCCGGCCGAGCTGTACCGCTATGCCGGGCCGCTGCAATGGGGCGTGAGCCTGGTGCTATTGGCGGGCGTGCTGCTGATTTTCTGGTTGTTGCGGCGCCGCCGCGCCTGATCAAGTTCGCTGTCGCCCGTTTGCTGTGACGGCGACTAACCCTTGCTTGTCAAAAGCCCGTGGCGCTCCTATGGTGCGCATCGACGAATCCGGGAGTGAAGCATGAGCGATCTACAGCACCTCTTCGACAACAACGCGCGTTGGGCCGAAGCGATCAAGGAAGAAGATCCCGAGTTCTTCGCCAAGCTGGCCCAGCAGCAGGTGCCCGAGTACCTGTGGATCGGCTGCTCCGATGCGCGGGTGCCGGCCAATGAGATTGTCGGCCTGCTGCCGGGCGATCTGTTCGTCCATCGCAACGTCGCCAACGTGGTGCTGCACACCGACCTCAACTGCCTGTCGGTGATCCAGTACGCGGTCGATGTGCTCAAGGTCAAACATATCCTGGTCACCGGCCATTACGGCTGTGGCGGCGTGCGCGCATCCATGCAGGACACCCAGTTCGGCCTGATCGACGGTTGGCTGCGCAGCATTCGCGACCTCTACTACGAGCACCGCGAACACCTGGCGCAGTTGCCCAGCGAGGAGGAGCAGGTCGATCGTCTGTGTGAACTCAACGTGATCCAACAAGTGGCGAACGTCAGCCACACCACCATCGTGCAGAACGCCTGGCATCGTGGCCAACCGCTGGCGGTGCATGGCTGTATTTACGGCATCAAGGATGGCCGCTGGAAGAACCTTAACGTCACCGTCAGTGGCATGGAGCAGCTGCCACCGCAATACCGCCTGCGCCCCCTCGGGCAGAGCTGAGGCATGCAGTCCTCCGTGCGTATCGCGCTGGCCGGTTTGCTGCTGGCGACGCTGTGCTGGTCCGGCAATGCCCTGGTGGCGCGGGCGTTTGCCGGCGAAATCCCGCCGTTTGCCCTGTCATTCTGGCGCTGGAGCCTGGCGCTGGTTCTACTGCTGCCCTTCGTGGCCAAACCGCTGTGGCAGCACCGCGTGGCACTGCGTGCGGCCGGCTGGCGTTTGCTGGTGCTCGCCGGCATTGGTATCGCGGGCTACAACAGCCTGCTCTACGCCGCCGCGCAAACCACCGCAGCGATAAATATCACCCTGGTCAATACCTGCCTGCCGTTGATGACCTTTATCGGCGCCGGCCTGCTGCTCGGCGAGTGGCCGCACCGGCGCGCCTGGTGGGGCATGGCGGTGGCCGCAGGCGGACTGCTGGTGCTGATCAGCAAAGGCAGCTGGGCAAGCCTCAGCGGCCTGGCGTTCAATCGGGGCGACCTGATCATGCTGTTGGCGGTGGCCGACTGGGCGCTCTACTCATTGCTGTTACGACGCTGGTCGGCTCACCTGCTGCCGATTCCGCCACTGGCCTTGCTCGGCGTGCTGATGCTGCTGGGCGTACCGCTGATTCTGCCGTTCTACTTGCATGAACTGGCCCAGGGCGCATACTTCAGCGTGACGCCGCACAACCTGGCTGCCATCGGCTATACCGCCCTCTTCGCCTCACTGCTCGCTTATCTGGCCTGGAACCATGCCATCCGCATACTCGGCGCTGCCAAGGCGGCACTTTCCAACTACTTGATGCCGGTATTTACCGCCGTATTGGGTTGGCTGCTGTTGGGGGAGGGCTTGCAAAGCTACCACTGGTTCGGCGCTGCGTTGATCTTTGCGGGTTTGCTGCTGGGGACGCAGCTGCGTCGTTAAGCGGTGGAGTACCTCGCTCTGGTAGACATCCCCGGCCTATGCGGGAGCATCCTGGCGTTGCAGAAAAATCCTTGGGCATGGCGATATCAAGATGACGATGCGCTATTCGCACCTGGCCCCGGGTCACTTCGTCACGGCTTTGACCTTCTCGCCGTTGGCTTTGTTGGCGGGCAATCAGAACTCGGCCTGATGCAATTTGAAGAGGCAACAAAAAACCCGCCGAAGCGGGTTTCTTCAAGACCATTCTGACGTCCTGTCAGAAGCCTCCTAGGCCATGGCCGATCATCCTTGATCCTGAGCGCTTCCTGCGCTTCAGTTGATGTGTGTAGATTAGATTCAGGGAGCAAGTGCTAACAGAGGCGATTGCAGTAAGCGCGTGTAAGCCTTTCGCTATAGCGGCAACTTATGAGCTTCTGTTGTTTATACGTTTGGTGTCTGCCCTGCGCCTATCGCCTTTGGCTCAGAGCGAACACCAGATTATATAGTCCTCACTTTCAACTATTGACTTAAACATTGGCGTATTTGGCGGCGGTGTAGGGCATTCCCTTCCGGGGTTTTTGCTTTGGAAGCTGGTGTGGCTACTCCATAAAATAATTGGGTTTCTTCCTTGGTCTTTCTCTGCAGAAGCCATCAGTACACCCTCTTTTACTCTCCAAACCATCAGTCCCTTTTCGAATCTTGCCCATTTGCTCTTATCCATACGTGGATAGGCTTCAAGGCTTTTAGATAGGTAGGCCTGTAAGTCATCAAAGCTTCTGCTCGCAAACTCGATGCGTACATGGTTTAGCTTTCTTTTCGAAAAGAAGAAAGTTACCAACCGAGCCGGCATGTTGTAGGCGGTACTGATATGAGCGAAGCATACGTAGTCGTCATTCTTATCAACCCGCTCGCGATCACCCAGGTTGCCATAACACTTCAGTTTGTGGCCGCGTGCCTGCATGTCGCTGATAACCGATGCTTGGTCACGCTCTGAATAGAGATCTGGCGCTTCGACGTAGTGAGGCGTTCCGATCCGGTTGTACCAGTTAGAAATGAGGTGTTTGTATTGCAGAGGGAGTCTGTCGTAGATCGTGAGGCTTGCTGCGAATAACGCTGCACCGAGCAAGGCTGCTTTCAGGTATCTCATTTGGCTTCCATTCCACTTGTAGGCACGCCGTAGTCACTTTGTAGTCACTGGCGCAAACAAAAAAGGGCTTACCTTTCGGTAAACCCTTGTTTTGTTTGGTGGCTACGCAGGGACTTGAACCCCGGACCCCAGCATTATGAATGCTATGCTCTAACCAGCTGAGCTACGTAGCCGAGTGGCGCGCATTATTCGCGTCTTGGGGTTGGGTGTCAACCCTGTTGCGTGAAAATTTCTGCGCGCGATCAAGCGCTTACACGTTAAAGCGGAAATGCATGACGTCGCCGTCTTTAACGATGTAGTCCTTGCCTTCCAGGCGCCATTTTCCGGCTTCTTTGGTGCCGGCTTCGCCCTTGTACTGGATGAAGTCGTTGTAGGCGATGACTTCGGCGCGGATAAAGCCTTTTTCGAAGTCGGTGTGGATCACGCCAGCGGCCTGTGGGGCGGTGGCGCCGACGCGAACGGTCCAGGCGCGGACTTCTTCGACTCCGGCGGTGAAGTAGGTCTGCAGGTTGAGCAGTTCGTAGCCCGCGCGAATTACTCGGTTCAGACCGGGTTCTTCGAGGCCTAGGGCTTCGAGGAACATGTCTTTTTCTTCGCCATCATCCAGCTCGGCGATTTCTGCTTCGATCTTGTTGCATACCGGCACCACGGGAGCGCCTTCGGCGTCGGCAATGGCTTGGACGATGTCGAGCAGTGGATTGTTCTCAAAACCGTCTTCGGCGACGTTGGCGATGTACATCACCGGCTTGCTGGTGAGCAGGTGGAAACCGCGTATCAGTTGCTTCTCGTCGTCACCCAAAGTCTTCATCAAGGTGCGCGCTGGCTTGCCTTCGCTGAAGTGGGGGATGAGCTTTTCCAGCAGGGCTTTCTGTGCAACAGCTTCTTTGTCGCCGCCCTTGGCATTACGAGTGGTCTTTTGCAGTTGTTTTTCGCAGCTGTCGAGGTCGGCGAAGATCAGCTCGAGGTCGATGATTTCGATATCGCGCTTGGGGTCGACGCTGTTGGCCACGTGAATAACGTTGTCGTCTTGGAAGCAGCGCACTACGTGGGCGATTGCGTCGGTTTCGCGAATGTTGGCGAGGAACTTGTTGCCCAGGCCTTCACCCTTTGATGCGCCTTCTACCAGGCCGGCGATGTCGACGAACTCCATGGTGGTCGGCAGGATGCGTTTGGGGTTGACGATGGCTGCCAGCGCCGCGAGGCGCGGGTCGGGCATCGGCACGATGCCGCTGTTCGGTTCAATGGTGCAGAACGGAAAGTTCTCGGCCGCAATACCGGATTTGGTGAGGGCGTTGAACAGGGTGGACTTGCCGACGTTGGGCAGGCCGACGATGCCGCAGTTGAATCCCATGGTGTTATCCCTCGCGCGAATGGCGGTAAAGAGTTAGGAGGAGGCTTTCTGGCTGTGCAGCTTGTGCATGGCCTTGCTCCAGTCACCTGCGAGTATTTCCGGCAGGCTGCCCAGGGCAAAATCGATGCTGGTGTCCAGCAGGTCCTGTTCGCTGCGTGGTGCGCGGCCGAGGACGAAGTTGGAGACCATGCTGCTGTGCCCTGGATGGCCGATGCCAAGCCGCAGGCGGTAAAAACTGTTCTGATTGCCGAGCTGGGCGATGATGTCGCGCAGCCCGTTATGTCCGCCGTGCCCGCCGCCCTGTTTGAGTTTGGCGACGCCGGGGGGCATGTCGAGTTCGTCGTGCGCCACCAGAATGGCTTCCGGCGGGATGCGGAAGAAATTCGCCAATGCCGCTACGGCCTGGCCGCTGCGGTTCATAAAGGTGGTGGGGATCAGCAGGCGAACGTCGCGGCCTTGATGGCTGAATTTGCCAACCAGGCCAAAATACTTTTTGTCGAGGCTCAGGTTGATGCGCTGGCTGTCAGCCAGGCGCTCAACGAAAAGGGCTCCTGCATTATGCCGAGTCTGGTCGTATTCAGGGCCGGGGTTACCCAGGCCAACGATCAGTTGTACGGCAGTCATGTCAGGAGCCCTTTTGTGGAAATAGCTCGGCAGAATCGCATGCCGAGCTGGTTTCCGACACTGCGAGGATTACTC
Organism: Pseudomonas sp. 8BK; assembly: GCF_902506475.1. NCBI lineage: Bacteria > Pseudomonadati > Pseudomonadota > Gammaproteobacteria > Pseudomonadales > Pseudomonadaceae > Pseudomonas > Pseudomonas sp. 8BK. The sequence goes on from NZ_LR733252.1 coordinate 784,878, forward strand.
GGCAGCGCCTTCGTCTTTAGCAACGCGGGAGGCGTGGATGTTAGCCACGGCCAGGTCGTTACCGTGAGCCAGTGCAACCAGCTCAACGCCTTTCGGCAGTTTCAGGTCAGCCAGGTGAACGATCTGACCCACTTCAACGGCAGCCATGTCGACTTCGATGAATTCCGGCAGGTCTTTCGGCAGGCAGGAAACTTCTACTTCCGACAGAACGTGGGAGACTTCGCCGCCTTGCTGCTTCACGCCAACCGAAGTTTCTTGGTTGATGAAGTGCAGGGGAACGATAGCGGTCAGTTTCTGGCCAGCGACTACGCGAACGAAGTCAGCATGCAGCACATAGCCTTTGGCTGGATGGCGCTGCAGGGCTTTGATGATCACGCTTTCGTTGCTGCCTGCTACGTTCAGGCTCAGCACGTGGCTGTAGGCTGCTTCGTTTTCCAGCAGTTTGGCCAGTTCCTTGGCCAGCAGGCTGATCGATTGTGGGGCTTTTTCGCCACCGTAAATTACGGCAGGAACCATGGCAACGTTACGACGCAGGCGGCGGCTCGCACCTTTCCCCAGGTCGGAACGCACTTCGGCATTCAGGGCAAATTCAGTCATTTCACTTCTCCAAAATAACCAAACCGTCCGTTACGCTTGCGACCAGCGACGGGACGGTTGGTTGAAAAGCCATGCCATCAGGGCAGGGCGTTTGCGCTCAGGGCGTGTGCCGAATTAACGGAACATCGCGCTGATCGATTCTTCATTGCTGATGCGGCGAACCGCTTCAGCGACTACCGGGGCGATGTCCAGTTGGCGAATACGCGAACAGGATTGCGCCGCAGCGGACAGCGGGATGGTGTTGGTCACCACCAGCTCGTCGAGTACGGATTTTTCAATGTTTTCGATTGCGCGGCCAGACAATACAGCGTGCGTGGCGTAGGCGAAGACTTTCGAGGCGCCATGTTCTTTCAGCGCTTTGGCGGCGTGGCACAGGGTGCCGGCGGTATCCACCATGTCGTCGACCAGGATACAGGTGCGGCCTTCAACATCACCGATGATATGCATCACTTCAGAGTGGTTGGCTTTCTCGCGGCGCTTGTCGATGATCGCCAGGTCAACACCCAGGGACTTGGCCACAGCGCGAGCACGCACCACGCCGCCAATGTCCGGGGAGACAATCATCAGGTTCTCAAAGCGCTGATCTTCGATGTCGTCCACCAGTACGGGGGAACCGTAGATGTTATCTACCGGGATATCGAAGAAGCCCTGGATCTGATCCGCGTGCAGGTCGACGGTCAAAACCCGGTCGATGCCTACAACGGTGAGCATGTCAGCCACAACTTTGGCACTGATTGCCACGCGAGCGGAGCGCGGGCGGCGATCCTGGCGGGCATAGCCGAAGTAGGGGATAACTGCAGTAATTCGGGTTGCTGAGGAGCGGCGGAAGGCATCGGCCATCACTACCAGTTCCATCAGGTTATCGTTGGTTGGCGCGCACGTCGGTTGAATCAGGAAGACGTCTTTACCGCGGACGTTTTCGTTGATTTCAATCATGATCTCGCCGTCGGAGAACTTACCGACAGAAGCATCACCGAGGGGAATGTGCAGCTGACGTACGATACGTCGCGCCAGATCGGGGTTAGCGTTCCCCGTAAAAACCATCATCTTGGACACGCGCAGTACCTGCCGGCTGGGGGTATACCTGGATGAGTACAGAAATGGCAGGGGCGGCTGGATTCGAACCAACGCATGCCAGGATCAAAACCTGGTGCCTTACCGCTTGGCGACGCCCCTGTATTCTGTGTAACCGAATGCTTTGAGTTGTGTATCCGCTCCAGGGCGGAAATGGCAGGGGCGGCTGGATTCGAACCAACGCATGCCAGGATCAAAACCTGGTGCCTTACCGCTTGGCGACGCCCCTATTACCGTACAACTCTGTGCTCTTAATTACTAAAAGCGGACATTCACTTCCTGACCAATGTTTCTAGCTTGCGGTGCAACATCGAGATGTTACGGCCTTGGGCAATAAAACTTGGCAAAGTGGCTGGAAGTTGGCGGGCGACTTTATCAGCATCGTCCTGGTTTGGGAAGCTCCCAAACACACAAGCTCCAGTGCCGGTTAATCTGGTTGGAACAAATTTGTTCAACAAGATCAAAGCGTTACGAACTTCTGGATAACGCTTCGTGACCACCGGCTGGCAGTCATTACGACCACCCCCCTCAAGAAGGCTGCGAACTTTAATGGGCGGCGTATCCCGTGTCAACTCGGGGTCGGAGAAAATTTCCGCTGTGCTGACAAGTACTTGCGGAATCGCGACAAGAAACCAGGGTTCGCTCAGGGTGACCGGTTGCAACTTTTCACCCACACCTTCGGCAAAGGCCGCGTGGCCGCGCACGAATACCGGCACGTCTGCCCCGAGGCTCAAGCCCAGAGTGGTCAGTTGGTCTTCGCTGCAATTCAGCTGCCACAGGTAGTTGAGGCCGAGCAGGGTGGTGGCGGCATCTGAGCTGCCACCACCGATGCCGCCGCCCATGGGCAGGCGCTTGTCCAGCCAGATGTCGGCACCCAGTGTGCAGTTCGCGTGCTGTTGCAGTAGACGCGCAGCACGCACGATCAGATTGCTGTCGTGGGGTACGCCGTCGATGGGTGTATGCAGGTGAATCTCACCGTCGGTGCGCAGGGCGAAGCCCAGCTCATCGCCGAAGTCGAGAAACTGAAACAGCGTTTGCAGCTCGTGATAGCCGTCGGCACGGCGGCCGAGGATGTGCAGCATCAGGTTGAGCTTGGCCGGCGCCGGCAGAATCAATTCGGCAACAGCGGGAATTGCAGGAGCGCTCATTGGCCGAGCTGGCGTGGCTGCCAGTCCTTGATCACCAGGGTGACTTGCAGATCAAAACCGCTGAGCTTGATGCGCTCTGGTAGCCAAAAACCATTCTGCTCGGCATAACTCAGGTACTCGACGTGCCAGCCGTCCTGGCTCAGTTGCGCCAGGTGGCTGTGGCTGTCGAGGTTCAGGCGGCTTTTGCTGTCGGGGGAGGGCAGGCCACGAATCCACCAGAGCAGGTGCGAAACCGGCAGGTTCAGTCCGAGCTGGTCTTGCAGTAGTTGTTCCGGCGATTCGGCCTGGTAGCGGCCCTGATTGGCCACCTCCAGCTGGATGGCGCCAGGGCGGCCGGTCAAGCGTGCAGCGCTGCGACCCAGTGGGCCGGACAGGCGGATGTCGTAGTAATCCTGGCGTTGCAGCCAGAACAGGGTGCCACTACCGGAGTCTTTCGGTGCGCGGATGCCGACTTTGCCGTTGATCTGCCAGGCGTCCAGGCGGCTGATCTGCTGCTTGTGGGTCTGCCAGCTTTGCGCATCGCCCTGGCCCTCAAGGGCTTCGCGGGAGGTCAGGCCGGCGCAGCCTGCAAGTAATGTAATCAGGCTGAAAACTATCAGGTGGCGCGCAAGCATCAGAGTGTCTCTGCTCCGGTCAGGCGCAGCAGGGTGCTACGCAGAATAGTGCTGTCGGGTTGCTGTTTCAGGGCTTCACGCCAGAGTTTGCGCGCTTCTTTCTGTTTTCCTTGTGCCCACAGCACTTCACCCAAGTGGGCGGCGACTTCGTGGTCGGGAAATGCCTGCAACGCTTGGCGCAGCAGGCGCTCAGCCTCATCCAGGTTGCCCAGGCGGTAATTTACCCAGCCGAGGCTGTCGAGAATCGCCGGGTCTTCCGGGTTGAGCTGGTGCGCTTGCTCGATCAGCTGTTTGGCCTCCGCATAACGTGTGGTGCGGTCGGCCAGGGTGTAGCCCAGGGCGTTGAGGGCCATGGCGTTGTCTGGCTCGCGCTCGAGAATAAAGCGCAGGTCCTGCTCCAGCAGGGCAAGGTTGTCGCGTTTTTCCGCGAGCATGGCGCGGGTGTAGAGCAGGTTGAGGTCTTCCGGGAACTGTTCCAGGGCCTGCTGGATCAGCTGCCAGGCGCGCTCAGTGTCCTGTTGCTTAGACCAGGCCTCGGCTTCGATCAGGTAAAGCTGGATGGCGTAGTCAGGCTGGCTTTCGCGGGCCTGGCGCAGGCGCTCGGAGGCTTCATCAGCACGTTGCGCCTTAAACAGCAGATCGCTCTGGCGGGCCTGGGCGGGCAGGTAGTCATTGCCGGGGCCAACCAAGGCGTATTCGATCAGTGCGCTGGGGATGTCATCCAGTTCTTCGTAGGCGCGGGCCAGGTTGTAGTGCGCCGCTTCGCTGTGGCTGCCACGCTCGACCAGTTCTTCCAGGTAGACAATCGCCTCCTTCCAGGCTTTGGCTTCCAGGCAGACCAGCGCCAGGGAGAAGCGCAGGTCGTCGTCGCTGGGGTGTTGCTGCAACAGCGAGGCAAACTCACCCTTGGCTTCATCCAGGCGGTCTTCGGCCACCAGCAGGCGCGCGTAGGTCAGGCGCAGGCGCTTGTCGTCCGGGTGCTGCTCAATGCCTTTTTCCAGCAGTGGCAGAGCGTCGTCGTTGCGCTCAAGGCTTTGCAGCAGGCGGGCATGCAGCAGGATTGAGGCGATGGGGCGATCTTTGCTGGGTTGTTGCTCCAGCAGCTCCAGGGCTTTCTGCTGTTGGCCATCCTGTTGCAGCAACAGGGCTTTGCCAAATTGCAGCTGGCTGTTGTCCGGGTATTTCGATTGCAAGCGGTTGAAGCTTTGCAGCAGGCCGGCGCGAGTATCCGGGTCGGTTTCAGCAGCGGATAGGGCGAGGAAGTCGAAATGCGTATCGCCCTGACGCTGCAGTACCTGCTCCATAAAGGTCATGGATTCGTCATAGCGGCCGGCGCGGGCCAGCTGCACGGCAGCGGCGCGCTGCGCGTCGATATTTTCGGGGGCGGTCTTGGCCCACAGCAGGCTGGTTTCCAGTGCAGGCTGCTCGGCGCCGAGGTACTCGGCTATACGAAAACCGCGCTCGGCGACGCCAGCATCCTGGGTGGCATTGGCCTGTTCTACATAGTTTTCCAGGGCAATGTCGAAGCGGTTGCGTTGGCCCGCCAGTTCCGCGATCAGCAGCGACAGCAGGGTTTCCTGGCTGAAATTGCGGTAAACCTGCGGCTGGGTTTCTGGGGCGACAACAGCGGGATCCTCCACCGGTGGCGTGCCATCCGGGGCAGAGGGGGCAAAAGTCTGGCAGCCGCTTAAAAAGGCAGCGGCAGTCAGCAACGCGAAGGATCTATTCATAGGAAGAGTATGTGGCCAACCTGCGGTTTGGGCATCATGACACAAGCGTTGGGGCAAGCCCATGGGCTGCAATGATGCGGATTAAGAGATGAACCTGGCTATTGGGACAATAGGCCGCAGTGGTTGTTCTCGCTTTGCCGAAGTAGGACAATTGCCGGCTTCCACTCCCTGTCAGCGACGTGCATGGCCTTTATTGCCCTCGGTATCAACCACAAGACCGCCTCGGTGGACGTCCGCGAACGCGTGGCTTTCACTCCTGAGCAGTTGGTTGAGGCATTGCAGCAGCTGTGTCAGCGCACCAGCAGCCGGGAGGCGGCGATTCTTTCGACCTGCAACCGCAGTGAGCTGTACCTCGAGCAGGACCAGTTGAGCGCCGACGAAGTGCTGGCCTGGCTGGCCGACTACCATCGCTTGAGCCTCGAAGAACTGCGTGCCTGCGCCTATATCCATGCCGACGACGACGCCGTGCGCCATATGATGCGCGTGGCCTCGGGGCTGGACTCCATGGTGCTGGGCGAGCCGCAGATTCTCGGCCAGATGAAGTCGGCGTTTGCCGTCGCCCGTGAGGCCGGCACCCTTGGCCCGCTGCTCGGGCGGCTGTTTCAGGCCACTTTCAGCACTGCCAAGACCGTGCGCACCGATACCGCGATTGGCGAGAACCCGGTATCCGTGGCTTTTGCCGCCGTCAGCCTGGCCAAGCAGATTTTCGCCGACTTGCACCGCAGTCAGGCGCTGCTGATCGGTGCCGGCGAGACCATCAGCCTGGTCGCACGTCACCTGCATGATCAGGGCATCAAACGTATTGTCGTCGCCAATCGTACACTGGAGCGCGCCAGCAGCCTGGCCGAGCAGTTCGGCGCGCATGCCGTGCTGCTGTCGGAAATCCCTGATGAATTGGTCAACAGCGATATCGTGATCAGCTCCACTGCCAGCCAGCTGCCGATTCTCGGCAAGGGCGCGGTCGAGCGGGCGCTGAAGCAGCGCAAGCACAAGCCGATCTTTATGGTCGACATCGCCGTGCCGCGCGATATCGAGCCGGAAGTCGGCGAGCTGGATGACGTCTACCTCTACACCGTGGATGACCTGCATGAGGTGATCGCGGAGAACCTCAAAAGCCGTCAAGGCGCGGCCCAGGCCGCCGAAGAGCTGGTCAGCGTCGGTGCCCGCGACTTTATGCAGCGCCTGCGCGAGCTGGCGGCGGTGGATGTGCTCAAGGCCTACCGTCAGCAAGCCGAGCGCTTGCGTGACGAGGAGCTGAGCAAGGCTCTGCGTCTGCTCAACAACGGCAGTTCGGCTGAGGATGTGCTGGCGTTGCTGGCCCGCGGCCTGACCAACAAGCTGCTGCATGCGCCCAGCGTGCAGCTGAAAAAATTCTCTGCTGACGGCCGCGTCGATGCGCTGGGCGTGGCTCAGGAGCTGTTTGCCCTCGACGAGGGCGCGCCGCCTGCTTCGACCCATAGCGGCTCGGTCAACCAATAAAGGTCTGCAATGAAAGCGTCACTGATCAATAAACTCGACCTGTTGCAGGATCGTTTCGAAGAGCTGACTGCGCTGCTCGGTGATGCTGAGGTAATCAGCAACCAGACGCAGTTTCGCGCCTATTCCAAGGAATACGCCGAGCTTGAGCCGGTGTATCAGGCGTTTAGCAGCTTCCGTAAAGTGCAGGCGGATCTGGAAGGCGCGCAGGCGCTGCTCAAGGACAGCGACCCGGACATGCGTGAAATGGCCGAGGAAGAAGTCGCCGAAGCCAAGGCGCAATTGATCGAACTGGAAGCCACGCTGCAGCGCATGCTGTTGCCGAAAGACCCCAACGACGGTCGTAACGTGTTCCTCGAAGTGCGTGCCGGCACCGGTGGCGACGAGGCGGCGATCTTCTCCGGTGACCTGTTCCGCATGTACTCGCGTTATGCCGAGAAGCAGGGCTGGCGCGTCGAGGTGCTGTCGGCCAGCGAAGGCGAGCATGGCGGTTATAAGGAAGTAATTGCTCGGGTCGAGGGCGACAACGTCTACGGCAAGCTCAAGTTCGAATCCGGCGCGCACCGCGTGCAGCGCGTGCCGGAAACTGAATCCCAGGGCCGTATTCACACCTCAGCCTGTACCGTCGCGGTGCTGCCTGAACCGGATGAGCAAATGGCCATCGACATCAATCCGGCCGATTTGCGCGTGGACACCTACCGCAGTTCCGGTGCGGGCGGTCAGCACGTCAATACCACCGACTCGGCGATCCGCATCACCCACATCCCCACCGGCACCGTGGTGGAATGTCAGGAAGAGCGTTCACAGCACAAGAACCGCGCCAAGGCCATGGCCTGGCTCGCGGCGAAACTCAAGGACCAGCAGGAAGCCGCCGCGCACAAGGAAATTTCCGACTCACGCAAACTACTGGTGGGTTCCGGTGACCGCTCCGAACGCATCCGCACCTACAACTTTCCGCAAGGGCGGGTCACCGATCACCGCATCAACCTGACCCTGTATTCGCTTAATGAGGTGATTGCCGGCGGCGTCGAGGCGATTATCGAGCCGCTGCTGGTCGAATATCAGGCCGATCAGCTGGCCGCGCTGGGCGATTGAGTCCTGCGCTGCGCACGGCGCACCCTACGCCATGTACCACGTAGGGTGGATGACGCTTTTTTCATCCACCAGAGGTCTGCGGTGGATCGATAAAGCGCGAGCTGCGCGCCCCGATCCACCCTACGAGAGAAATATGCCCACCATCGACTCTCTGCTCAACGCTGCCGAACTCCCCGACTCGCCTACCCCGCGTCTGGACGCTGAGCTATTGCTCGCCCATGCCCTGGGCACGTCGCGCAGCTATCTGCGCACCTGGCCGGAGCGCGAACTTGAGGCTGAGCAGCTTGAGCGTTATCAGGCCGCGCTCGTTCGTCGTCAGGCCGGTGAGCCGGTGGCCTACATCCTCGGGCAGCAGGGTTTCTGGAGCCTGGAGCTGGAGGTCGCGGCGCATACCCTGATTCCTCGTCCGGATACCGAATTGCTAGTGGAGACCGTGCTGGCGTTGTTGCCGGTCACGCCTGCCGCGCTGCTGGACCTGGGTACAGGAACCGGCGCGATTGCCCTGGCGTTGGCCAGCGAGCGTCCAGCCTGGCTGCTGACCGGTGTGGACCGTGTGCCTGAGGCGGTGGCCCTGGCCGAACGCAATCGCGCACGGCTTAAACTGAGCAATGCCAATTTTGCTGAAAGCCACTGGTTTAGTGCCCTGGTTGGCCAGCGCTTTCAGCTAATCGTCAGCAATCCGCCTTATATCGCTGCCGATGACCGTCACCTTGCTGAAGGCGATGTGCGCTTCGAGCCGAGCAGTGCCCTGGTGGCGGGTGCGGACGGTCTTGATGATATCCGCCTGATCATCCAACAGGCGCCGGACTATCTTGAAGTGGGCGGCTGGTTGCTGCTGGAACACGGCTTCGATCAGGCGGCAGTGGTGCGCGAGCTGCTTAGCGCGCGCGGCTTTAGCGCGGTAGAAAGCCGGCGTGACCTCGGCGGCCATGAGCGCATCAGTCTGGGACGCTTCGATAATGAGTGATGCCATGAGTCCGCACGACATGCTGAATGACGAGGAGCTGCTGCGCTACAGCCGGCAGATCCTGCTGCAACAGATCGATATCGCCGGCCAGCTGCGCCTGAAAAACAGCCGCGCGCTGATCATCGGTCTCGGTGGCCTGGGCTCGCCGGTGGCGCTGTACCTGGCTGCTGCCGGGGTGGGCGAGTTGCACCTGGCGGACTTCGATACGGTCGACCTGACCAATCTGCAACGACAGATCGCTCACGATACGTCCAGCATCGGTCAGAGCAAGGTCGATTCGGCGAGCCAGCGTCTGCTGGCGATCAATCCACAGCTGCGCCTGCAAGCACACCGCCAGGGCCTGGACAGCGACTCCCTGGCCAGCGCCGTGGCAGCGGTGGACCTGGTGCTGGATTGCTCGGACAACTTCGGCACCCGCGAAGCGGTCAACGCCGCGTGCGTAGCGGCCAAGGTGCCGTTGGTCAGTGGCGCGGCGATCCGCCTGGAAGGCCAGCTGTCGGTATTCGACCCTCGCCGTGATGACAGCCCGTGCTATCACTGCATCTACGGTCACGGCAGCGAAGACGAGCTGACGTGCAGCGAAGCCGGCGTAGTCGGGCCGTTGGTGGGGCTGGTTGGCAGCCTGCAAGCGCTGGAAGCCTTGAAGCTGCTGGCACAGTTTGGTGAACCCTTGGTTGGCCGCTTGCTGTTGATCGATGCGCTCGGCAGCCGGTTCCGTGAACTGCGGGCCAAACGTGATCCGGGCTGCAGTGTATGTGGGGTGGCCTGCGGTGAGTAACGCGCCGATTGGCGTATTCGATTCCGGCGTCGGCGGTTTGTCGGTGCTGGGCGAGATTCGCGCGTTGCTGCCAAATGAGTCGCTGCTCTATGTGGCCGACAGTGGTCATGTGCCCTACGGCGAAAAGAGCCCGGAATTTATCCGCGAGCGTTGCCGGGTGCTGGCCGAGTTTCTCCTCAGCCAGGGCGCCAAAGCGCTGGTGCTGGCCTGCAACACCGCCACGGTGGCGGGGGTGGCCGAGTTGCGTGAGTTGTACCCGCAGCTGCCCTTGGTGGGCATGGAGCCGGCGGTCAAGCCTGCGGCGGCTGCGACGCAATCCGGCGTGGTGGGTGTGCTGGCCACCACTGGCACGCTGAAAAGCGCCAAATTCGCCGCGCTACTCGACCGGTTTGCCAGCGATGTGCGGGTGATTACTCAGCCCTGTCCGGGATTGGTTGAGCGTATTGAAGCCGGTGAGTTGGATAGCGCCGCCACTCGCGAGTTGCTGCAGGGCTTTGTCGCGCCGCTACTGGCTGAAGGCTGCGATACGCTGATTCTCGGTTGCACCCATTACCCCTTTATCAAGCCGCTGCTGCGCAGCCTGGTGCCGGATTCGATCAGCCTGATCGACACTGGGGCCGCGGTGGCGCGGCAGGTTCAGCGCCTGCTGACTTACCATGATTTACTGGCCAGCGGCCCGGCGCAGCCTGCGCAGTTCTGGTCGAGCGGCGATCCCGCAGCCATGCAGCGGGTGTTGCCGTTGCTCTGGGGCGAAGCGGCGCTGGTCAGCGGTCTGCCCAGCACTGTTTAGCCGTAAGTCGGCTTTCTCTGCAGCTAAAGATTTTTATACTCTCAGGCAGTGTCAGCAAACTTCTACTTGGGTGGATAAGGATTATTACCATGAGAAAAGTCGTGACCTTGGCTGCGCTGGCGGCCTTGGCTTGGGGGCAGGTGGGTGCCGTGCAGGCGATGGATCTAAGTGTGGCGGTCGGCCAGACGGGCGACTCGACCATGACCTACCGTCTGGGCACCCAGCTTGATTTCAAGCAGAGCTGGCTTGCCAGTGACGTCGGTCGCCTGACCGGTTACTGGGATGCGGCGTACACCTACTGGGATGGGGATGAAGCCTCCAGCAACCACAGCCTTTCGCTGAGCCCGGTGTTTGTTTACGAGTTTGCTGGCGAGCGCTTCAAACCCTATATCGAAGCCGGGATCGGCATTGCCGCGTTCAGCAGCACCGAGCTGGAAGACAACGATCTGGGCTCGTCTTTCCAGTTCGAAGACCGCATCGGTTTTGGTGTGCGTTTCGCTGGGCAGGAGGTTGGCCTGCGCGCCCTGCATTACTCCAACGCCGGGCTTAAGCAGCCTAACGACGGGGTTGAGAGCTATAGCCTGCATTACCGCATGAGTTTCTAGCGGTTTGAGCTGTTAAAAAGCCGGGTTGTTACCCGGCTTTTTATTGGTTTGTCAGTTGATTGGGGCGGCAGCCAGCAAACTGACTCGTATTCGCTCCGGCCCGAGGGTTTCACAGTGGATACGTACCGGCATAAAGGATTCGATCACCTGGATATTGCTGTCCAAATGCGCGGTGCGCCGCGGCGTGGTAAAGCTGCCGCCGCCGGCCAAGGCCATGGGCAGCAGCAACTGATCGGCCAGGTGCTCGGCTACTGCCGTATCGCTGCCTAGCCAATCGCGGGCCTGTTTCGCCACCTGATCGGCGACGTTCTCGGCGCGTAGCCGCGGCTGACCGAAGGCTGCGAACAGCTCGCTGACATGTTCGCAGCGTACTTCCAGCAGCAATGCGTTACCCGGGCCGTGCTCTTGCGGCAGGTGGACAAAATGCAGCGCCTCTTCCGGCAGTTTCAGGCGTTTGGCCAAGCGTTCCAATTCCCTTGCGCCGACATGGCCGGGCACACCGGCCAGCAGGCAGCGAGCTTGTTGATCGAGCACGGCGCCGCGCGTTTCTAGATGCAGCGGCTGCAGTTGTCCGGGTTGCACATGCAGCTCCAACTGCCCGCCGCCGGCCGGTGCGAAGCCATGGCGCAGGAGGGTCAATTCCAGCTGTGCGCCCATGCGCCGCAGCAGCGGCAACCAGGCCTGCTGGAGAAAATCGCTCGGCGGCGCGGCCGGGTTATGAGTGCCGCCGCTGATCCGCAGGCGGCTGTTCTCGGGGGCGAGCAGCAAGGCCGGCAGCAGCGTCTGCAGCACCAGGGTGCAGCTACCGGCCGTGCCGATGCTGAAGCTGTAGTCGCCGGCCTTGATTGCACCAGGGCGAAAACTCAGGCTCATTGAGCCCAACTGCGCCCCTTCGATTTGCGCGTCACAGACCTCGGCCGCCGCCAGCACAGCGGTCAGGTGCTGACGCAACAAGCCCGGCCGACTGCGCTGGGCGCGAATATTGACGATGCGAAACGGCCGCCCGCTTACCATCGACAGGCTTAGCGCGCTGCGCAGTACCTGGCCACCACCGATGGCGCCGTCCAGTTCCAAAAATTCCGTTTGCATACTTCTGATCCAAATTAGACAGGGCGGGCATTCACGCGCCCGGGTTACGAATAGCGCAGCACCGTCTCGCTCAGATAGCGGTCAAGGTCGGCCGTGTCGCCGCCCGCCTTGGGCAGTGCCGGCTGCATTTCGGCTTGCTGCAAAGCCTGCTCGATAAACCCATGGATCGCTTCACGGCGCGGGCCATAGGTCGACTCCACCACCTGGCGCTTGAGCGTCAGCAGAGCATCGATTTCCGCCAGCAGGGCAGGGTCGCGCACGGTGGCGTCGAGCAGCGCGGCGAAGGTCATCGGTGGCCGGCCCAGGCCTTGGTCGATCCAGCGTACGGCCAGTAGCGGGCGCAGCACATAGAGGTACTTTTTGAAGCGCACCTGCTCGTCCTGCAGGTAGCCGCGAAAGTTCTTCTTGGCCATCGACAGGTAGTGGTGACGCGCCGCGGTCGGGCAGTAGAACTGCTCGGCCAGCTCGCGCAACTGCTCGGCGGCGCCCGGCTCGCTGCGGTAAACCAGCGGCGAGTCCAGCCACTCCAGCAGCGTGGGGTTGGATTTGCGCAGCAACTGCAGGGTTTTACGCAGCTCCCAACCGCCTATATCCAGCTCGTCGCTCAACGGCCGCTCGATCACATCGCGCGGCGCGTCCACGCGCAGGTACCAAGTCTGGCGCTGCACATAGACGAAGCGCACGTCATAGTCGCTGTCCGGCGAGGCAAAGCCCCAGGCACGGCTACCCGACTCGCAGGCGTAGAGCACGGTGACGTTGTGCTGCGCTTCTATTGCTTTCAGCTCGCGCAGCACCCACTCGCGCATTGCTGCCGAGAGCGGGTGGCGCTGTTGATGCAGGTCCATCTGTTGTTTCCTTCTAAGCAAACGGGGCGACCGGCCCCTTATCCTTTAACGCACACCACCTGACGCAGGGTGTGGACCACTTCCACCAGCTCGCGCTGGGCGTGCATGACTTTTTCGATGTCCTTGTAGGCCATGGGGATCTCGTCGATCACGTCGAGGTCTTTGCGGCATTCCACATGGGCGGTGGCGCGGATCTGGTCGTCCAGGCTGAACTGTTTCTTCGCCTGGGTACGGCTCATCACCCGGCCGGCGCCGTGGCTGCAGGAGCTGAACGCTTCCTGGTTGCCCAGGCCGCGAACGATAAAGCTCTTCGCGCCCATGGAACCGGGGATGATGCCCAGTTCGCCCTTTTGCGCCGAGACCGCGCCCTTGCGGGTGATCAGCACGTCTTCGCCGAAATGCCGCTCCTTCTGCACATAGTTGTGGTGGCAGTTGACCGCCTGCAGGTTGGCCTCGAACGGCTTGCCGATCACCTGGCGCGCCGCGGCTATCACTGCCTGCATCATCAGTTCGCGGTTCTGCCGGGCGAAGTCTTGGGCCCAGCCCACGGCCTCCACATAGTCCTGATAGTGCTGGCTGCCTTCTTCGAAGTAGGCCAGGTCCTTATCCGGCAGGTTGGCAATGTGCTGGCGCATATCGGCCTTGGCCAGTTCGATATACAGGCTGCCGATGGCGTTACCCACGCCGCGCGAACCGCTGTGCAACATGAACCAGACGCGCTGCGCCTCGTCCAGGCATACCTCGATAAAGTGGTTGCCGGTGCCCAGGGTTCCCAGGTGTTTACGGTTGTTGGTTTTTTCCAGTCGCGGCTGTTTATCGGTGATCAGCTTGAAGCGCCCGGCCAGGTTCGCCCAGGCCTGATCGGTGGCGGTAGGTACGTTTTCCCAGGCGCCTTTATCGCGGCCTGCGCGGGTATTGGTACGGCCGTGAGGCACAGCGCGCTCGATGGCATCGCGCAGTCCGCTGAGGTTATCTGGCAGATCACTGGCGGTCAGCGAGGTGCGCGCAGCCATCATTCCGCAGCCGATATCCACGCCCACTGCGGCGGGGATCACCGCACCAAGGGTGGGGATCACGCTGCCGATGGTCGACCCCTTACCCAGGTGCACGTCCGGCATCACCGCCAGGTGTTTGAAGATAAACGGCAGCTTGGCGGTGTTGATCAGCTGCTGCTGCGCCTCGGTTTCCACCGGCACGCCCTGGGTCCAGAGCTTGATCGGCTTGCCGCCCGCGACTTCCAGAAGTTGGTAGCTTGTGTCTTTCATTGTCTTGTCTCTGTATTCAATAAGTGCCGGCTATAGGGCCGTGCGCATTTAACGTGTTGGCTGAGCGCGGCCAGCCAGGCGGCGGATCAGGCGGCAGGGTCGGCAGCGTACCGCGTGGGCGTATACCGAGCCTTGTACCACTTCGTACCACCAGCGTTGCTGTGCGGCGGTCCAGACTTCGTCCTTACCGCAGTCGATGCAACGAAACGGCTGATCCTGATACCAGCCATGGGCGAGAAATAACGGCTCGCCGTAGCTGTTGTAGGACGCCAGCAACGCTGGGTTGACCGCTATTGCTGCGGTTGGGCTAAAGCCCAGCGGCAGATGTTCGATCAGGTCTTGCTGCGCCTTGGTGGCCCGCAACCGGCGAGCCGTTTTGATTTCCCGGCGGCGTTGTTTTCCGCTTTTCATAATGCTGCCTATCCTTGCATCTTCTGTGCAGGCCGCCTGCCTCGGTAGGCCGGCGGTGCTGTTATTTCGGGGCCAGGCTCACCAGGCCGTTAAGCACCTGATCCAGCCCACCGAACACGGAAATCCGGTCGATGCGCTCGGCCACCCGCTCCAGGGTTTCCAGCTCCTTCAGGCGCAGGGCCGTCGGGTTGTCTTCCATCACCTTGGCGGTGTTGAGCAGCGAGCGCGTCGCCGAGGTTTCCTCGCGGCGGCGGATCACGTTGGCCTGGGCCGCTTTCTCCGCTGCTACCACCTGGGCCAGCAAGGCTTTCATCTCGCCGGGCAGGATGATGTCGCGCACGCCCAGGCTGCTGACCTCCAGACCGCATCCGGGCAGCTTGGCGGCGAGGTGGCTGCTCACTGCCTCGTCGATCAACTGCTTGTTCTCCAGCAGTTCGTCCAGGGTGCGGGTGCCCACCGCTGCGCGCAGGCCGAATTGCAGCTCGCGATACAGGTGCTCCTGGGGTGTGGCCAGGCGCGAATGGGCCAGCAACACGTCGCTGTAGTGCCAGTTGGCCGCGAGGTTCAGGCGCAGGCTGATCTTGTCGCGGGTGAGGATTTCCTGACCGCTGACTTCTAGGGCCTGAATCCGTATATCCACCAACTCGACGTTGATCTGCCGGTTGAAGCGCCAGAAGCCGTAGTGGCCGGCCGGCAACAGTTCGATCACTTCGCCATTGACCTTGAGTACGCCGACCTGAAACGCCGGAACCTGGGTCAGCAACACTGCGTCCAGGCCTTGCAAGGCTTGGCTGCGCAGGCCGGGTTGGGTGAGCAGGGCGACCAGTGCGGCGTTCAAGCGGTACTCCTGGCTCAGATCGATGCGCTCCAGGCGTTGTTCGTTCTGGCCCTTCCAGTACAGGCGACGGCTACCGGGCGGCAATATTTCTACCAGCATGCCGTCCTCGTAGCGCAGGCCTGCCTCGTGCTCGGCGGTATCGAAACGCTCGAAGTGGCGCTCGATCAGTGCCGGCTGCTCTTTGCGCAGGTAACCGGTCAGGCGGTGTTCAAAGCGCGGGCAGTTCAGGCTGAACACTTCAACGCTCAGGCGGTTGCGCGGATCGAAACGGCGGTACAGGCCGGGCTCCAGAATGGTCTGGAAATCGCCTTCGGCGTACAGCATTGCGCGCTCGTTCTTTTTCACCACTAAGCGTTTGAACATGTTCATCGTTAATTCCTTTTTCGTTATTTCTTATCGGTATCTGCTTATTGGTGTTGGCGTTCGCCGATCCGCCGGGCGTCCGTACTGGGGTGGCGGGGTGAGCGTGGGTCGCGACCGTCCTGGTCGTAAGGCCTGCCTTGGCCCGACGCTGACTCTGCCCGCCGCTCGAGCACGAGGCCGGGCGGATCGGCGGCGGCAGCGAAACGTCTCTGCCACGCCAACGGTTACTGCGGTGCTGCGGTGTAGCTGCCGTGAGAGGGCATTTTTCGAGCGGGAATCGAACCCGCGACAAGTCTTCCGAAGAAGACCGCTCTATCCGACTGAGCTATCGAAATGGCTCGGGCAGGACTCGAACCTGCGACCGATCCTCCGAGGAGGATTGCTCTATCCGACTGAGCTACCGAGCCAGTGACCGAGCGTTGCGGTGGCGGCATACGGGGCATCCGAACCCGAAGGTGGATCCCTGCACCGGCGGGATATGACTCCCGACCCGTTGGCCTGCCTGGCGCTGTGGTCGAGAGGGATATAGCGAGGGGCGTGCCAGAATATTCAGGCTGACGAAATATTTTTATAAGTTATTAATTTATAAGGGAAATATTTTAATTGTTGAGCTGGAGATAAAATCTGTTCGGGTTTGGCTGCTTGCATTGCTATATTTTGTTATCGCTATTTATCTTTTGGTATAAGCATGTTTGCTAAGAAAACCGTTGCCATCGGCTTTGTCGGTGCCACCCTGGATAGAGTTGGCAAGGGTGCCAATCGCTGGAGCAAGTGGCGGCCCAGCGTTGGTCTGTGTCAGCAGCAGGATTTGCTGATTGACCGCCTCGAACTGATCCACAGCCCGCGCGACGCCGGGCTGGCTGGGCGTATACGCGACGATATCGCTGCGGTCTCGCCGGAAACCGAGGTGTGTTTGCATGCCATGGCCCTGCGTGATCCCTGGGA
This sequence comes from Pseudomonas sp. 8BK, assembly GCF_902506475.1. Taxonomy (NCBI): domain Bacteria; kingdom Pseudomonadati; phylum Pseudomonadota; class Gammaproteobacteria; order Pseudomonadales; family Pseudomonadaceae; genus Pseudomonas; species Pseudomonas sp. 8BK. The sequence goes on from NZ_LR733252.1 coordinate 801,508, forward strand.
TTTTCAGGAGGTCTACGGCGCGCTGCATGAGTTTGTCAGCAGCTATGCCTTCGATACCGAGCGCGAGGATTACCTGGTGCATATCACCACCGGCACCCACGTCGCGCAGATCTGCTGGTTCCTCCTGACCGAGGCGCGCTACCTGCCGGCGCGGCTGGCGCAGACATCGCCGGGGCGCCGCGCAGAGGAGGCCACGCACAGCGGCACCTGCACCCTGATCGACCTTGATCTGTCACGGTACGACGGTATTGCCACGCGCTTTCGTCGCGAGCAGCAGGAAACCCTGGCGTTTCTCAAATCCGGTATCGCCACGCGCAACCCCGCGTTCAACCGCAGCATCGAGCAGATTGAACGGGTGGCGGTGCGTTCGCGCGCGCCAATGCTGCTGGTCGGCCCGACGGGCTCGGGCAAGTCGTTTCTGGCCCGACGCATCTATGAACTCAAGCGCGCCCGGCATCTGCTGCAGGGGCGTTTCGTCGAGGTCAACTGCGCCACCCTGCGCGGTGACGGCGCCGTGTCGGCGCTGTTCGGCCATAGCAAGGGCGCCTTTACCGGCGCGCAGAACGCGCGCGAAGGGCTGTTGCGCGCGGCCGATGGCGGCATGCTGTTTCTCGATGAAATCGGCGAGTTGGGGCCGGACGAGCAGGCCATGCTGCTCAAGGCCATCGAGGAAAAGCGCTTTTTCCCCCTGGGCAGCGACAAGGAGGTCGAGAGCGACTTTCTGTTGATCGCCGGCACCCACCGCGACCTGCGCGAGCGGGTGCAGCAGGGGCTGTTTCGCGAGGACCTGTTCGCCCGCATCAACCTCTGGACCTTTGAACTGCCGGGCCTGGCCGGGCGGCGTGAGGATATCGAGCCGAACCTGGAGTTCGAACTCGAGCGCTATGCCCGCGAGCAGGGTCGCCAAGTGCGTTTCAATCTGCAGGCGCGGCAGCGTTACCTGGCCTTCGCCAGCAGCCGCGAGGCGACCTGGAGCGGCAACTTCCGCGAACTGTCGGCCTCGATCACCCGTATGGCCACCCTGGCCGATAGCGGGCGGATCGACGAGGCCCTGGTGGAGGATGAAATTCTGCGTCTGCAAAGCGCCTGGAGCGGCAAAGGGCTGGCCAAGACAGGCATGCAACAGGAGCTGGAGCGCCTGCTGGGCGAGCGCTGGCAGGCGCTGGATCTGTTCGATCAGTTGCAATTGCCAGGGGTGGTGGCGTTGTGTCGCGAAGCCGCCAGCCTGTCGGATGCAGGGCGCCAGCTATTTGCGCAATCGCGCCAGGGCAAAAGCCAGCCAAACGATGCGGATCGGCTGCGTAAATACCTGGCGCGTTTTGGGCTGGATTGGCAGGCGGTGCGGGCGTTGTAACGGCAATACCGCTAGCGGTAGATTCTGTTCATGCTTTTACGCTCGTCCAGGCATTCGGGGGAGGCGGTTTCGAATTCGCGGCAAATCAGTGGGCGCACCTCGTAGATGGTGCAGCGCATGCTGTCGCGGTCCAGTGCTGCGCACCAGCCGTCGTCGAGGCGCAGCATGACTTCGCCGCCCCAGTCATCGGTGTCGATATAGCGGGGCGGCACGCCGGTGTCGGTGATCAGCATGACTTCCAGCTGACAGCAGCAGGCCGCGCAGTTGCTGCAGCTGACTGCGGGCTTATCCGCGAGTTGGGTATGGGGGATGTTCTGACTCATGCCGCGCAGTGTACGTCATCGGTGTTCTTGCGGCGTCTGCTGCCGACATAGGGTGGCTGCTGTTATTCATCCATCTGGCGATGAGCCGAGCTGTTAAGCCGACTGGCGTGTGCGCAGGCGCTGTTCGTACTGGCTGCGATAGAGCTTGGCAAAGCCGTGCAGCACGGGCATCACCAGTGCCCAGATGAAGCCGATCAGCAGCAGGCTTTGCCAGGTGCCGTAGGGCAGGCCGACGCCGGCAATCTGCGCGCCGCCGTAATAGGACAGCGGTGCGGCGATGGCGCCCAGCAGGCTGCCGCGCCACCAGGGTTGTGCGGTCCAGGCCAGGCAGTGGTTGAGCGTGGTGGCCAGCAGCAGCCACAGGCTGGCCAGCCACAGCGGTATCAGCGTGCGTGGCTCGCCGAAGTCGAATACGCCGAGGTTGAGCAGAAAACTGTCCAGCGCGCTGCCGGCGAGGAACACGCTGATCAGCAGCTTGCCTTCCGCCGCCCAGCTGCTGGTCCACAGCAGATGCACCGCCAGCACCGCTGCGACAATCAGCAGCCACAGGCTGTCGCCGCCAAACACGCAGGCGAACCAGCCGAGCTGAAATAGCAGGGTGTTGACGATCAATTTAGGCATTGAGATTTCCCAGTAGCGGAGCAGGACGGGCCGCCGGTTTAGCCAGCAGCAATTGCGCGGTGCCGATGGTGCGCTCGATAAAGCCGCCCTCGCAATAGCACAGGTAGAACTCCCACAGGCGAAAGAAGTAATCGTCGTAGCCCTGCTGCTCCAGCTTGTGTCGCGCCAGACGCAGGTTGTCGTGCCAGATGCGCAGGGTGCGGGCGTAGTGCAGGCCGAAATCTTCCATATGGTGCAGGTTCATATCGGTCTTGGCGCTGATGATTTCCAGCATCTTGTTCACCGAGGGCAGTGCGCCGCCGGGGAAGATATAGCGCTGGATAAAGTCCACGGCATTTTTCGCCTGCTCATAGCGCTGGTCGCGGATGGTGATGGCCTGCAGCAGCATCAGACCGTCGGGTTTGAGCAGGCTGGCGCATTGCTCGAAATAGGTGGGCAGGAAGCGATGGCCAACCGCTTCGATCATCTCGATTGACACCAGCTTGTCGTACTGGCCGGCCAGGTCGCGGTAGTCCTCCAGCAGCAGGGTGATCTGCCCCTGCAGGCCCTGTTCGGCAATGCGCTGCTGGGTATAGGCGAACTGCTCGCGCGACAGGGTGGTGGTGGTGACCTTGCAGCCGTAGTGGGTGGCGGCGTAGATCGCCATGTTGCCCCAGCCGGTGCCGATTTCCAGCAGGTGGTCGCTAGGTTTCAGAGCCAGCTTCTGGCAGATGCGTTCGAGCTTGTTCAGCTGCGCCTGCTCCAGGCTGTCATCGGCACTCTGGAACATCGCCGCCGAGTACATCATGGTTGGATCGAGAAACTGCTCGAACAGGTCGTTACCCAGGTCGTAATGCGCCGAGATGTTCTTGCGCGAGCCCTTGCGGGTGTTGCGGTTGAGCCAGTGCAGGCCCTGGATCAGCGGGCGGCCAAGTTGGGCCAGACCGCTTTCCATGGCGTCGAGCACCTCCAGGTTGCTGACGAACACGCGGATCACTGCGGTCAGGTCCGGGGTGGTCCAGTAACCGTGGATATAGGCCTCGCCCGAGCCGATCGAACCATTGCCGGCCACCAGCCCCCAGACGGCACCATCCTGCACCCGGATCTCGGCGCTGAGGCTGGAGTGGGCATCGCCGAACTCCATGCGTTCGTCACCTTCAATGATCACCAGTTGGCCATGGCGCAGCTGTTTCAGCTGGCGTAATACCGCACGGCGCAGCAGGCTGGCACCAATGCCGCTGCCGGCGCGCACCACATGTTTGGCGGAGGTCAGGCTAGAGCTTTTCATGGGGGACTTCCTTTGATGCGGGGCGGGCGACGCGGAAATCACCTTCAGCGGCCCGATGGGTGAACAGGGGAATACGTTTGAGCAGCAGACGCAGGGCCTGCCAGTAGATGGCGGCTAGGGTCTTGCCGGTCATCCAGGGGAACTGCAGCAGGTAGCGGTGCAGGCTGGCGCGGTTGAGTTCAATGCGTTGCAGGCTGAGGCTGGCGTCGAAGAGTTTTTCCTCGCCCTGCCAGTCAGCCATATGAATGCCCAGGCGCTCACCGGCCGGGCTGAAGCTCATGCGGTACTCCAGCTCGCGCGGCAGAAACGGCGAGACGTGAAATGCCTTGGCCACGGCGACGTGCTGGTGCCCCTCGCCATCGGCCGGCAGCACATAGTGGTAACGCTCGCGGAAAGGCGTGTTGCTCACCTCGCAGAGAATCGCCGCCAGGCGACCATCGGCCTCATGGCAGTAGAAGAAACTCGCCGGGTTGAAACTCAACCCCCAACTGCGCGGCTGGGTCAGCAGGCAGATGCGGCCCAGTGGCGTGCGGCCAAGAGCCTCTGTCACGCGCTGGCGTACTGCATCGATCAAGCGGGTACCGGTCCCGGTGAACTGCGGCAGGTAATCGGTCTCGCGAAAGGCAAAAGGCACGAAGTGGCCACGTCCGGCCAGGGGCGACAGCGCGAGCACCGCCTCCTGCTCGCTCAGGTCGAGGTAGAGCAGGCCCATGCGATAGCGGAAGTTGTGCAGCCGCGGCGCAAACCGCCGGTGCTGCACCCAGCCGCTATACAGGGCGCTGTTCAGTGCCGTTGGGCTGTTCACTACAGTGCCTCACCGAATTCACGGGCCACGCGCAGCGCGCTGACCACGCCATCTTCGTGGAAGCCATTGGCCCAGTAGGCGCCGCAGAAATAGCTGTGGTTGGCACCGAGCAGCTCTTCCCAGCGCGCCTGCGCAGCCATGCCGGCCAGGCTGTATTGCGGGTGGGCGTAGGTGTAGCGCGCGAGGATCTTGTTCGGGTCGATGGCGGCGGTCTGGTTCAGGCTGACGCAGAAGGTGGTGTCGCTCTGAATACCCTGCAGGATATTCATGTCATAGGTGACGGCGGCAGCTTGGCTGCCCGGGCCGCCGAGGCGATAGTTCCAGCTGGCCCAGGCCCGTGGCCGTTGCGGCAGCAAGCGGGTGTCGGTGTGCAGCACCACATCATTGTCGGCATAGGGCAGCGCGCCGAGGATTTCCTTCTCGACCCGAGTGGGCTCGGCCAGCAGCGCCAGGGCCTGATCGCTGTGGCAGGCGAATATCACCTTGTCGAAGTGTTCACTGCCGGCGGCGCTGTGCAGGGTAACGCCCAGGGCATTGCGCTCGACCCGGGTCACTGCGCAGTTGAGGCGGATATGCTGCTTGAAGGATTCTGTCAGCGGTGCGACATAGCTGCTGGAACCGCCCTCGATCACACACCACTGCGGGCGGTCACTGACCGACAGCAGGCCGTGGTTCTTGAAGAAGCGCACGAAGAACTGCAGCGGAAAACCAAGCATGTCGTTCAGCGACATCGACCAGATCGCCGCACCCATGGGCACGATGTAATGCTGGATAAAGCGCTGGCTGTAGCCATTGGTCTGGAGGTAATCACCCAGGGTCATATCGTTGGCGATGCGCTGCTGGTTAAGGTCATTCAGCGCCTCGCGGTTGAAGCGCAGGATGTCGCGCACCATGCCCCAGAATTTTGCCGACACCAGGTTGCTGCGTTGGGCGAACAAGGTGTTGAGGTTGTGGCCGTTGTATTCCACGCCGCTTAGCGGATCGCTGACCGAGAAGCTCATCTCGGTGTCCTTGAAACCAACGCCGAGCTGGCTGAGCAGGCGGATAAAGTTCGGGTAGGTCCAATCGTTGAACACGATAAAACCGGTGTCCACGGCATAACGCTGACCATCGACCTGGACATCCACGGTATGGGTGTGTCCGCCGATCCAGTCGCTGGCCTCAAAGACCCTGATGTCGTGGCGACGGTTGAGCAGGTAGGCGCTGGTCAAACCGGCGATACCACTGCCGATAATGGAGATTTTCATGAGCGGTCCTTGGTCGTGGCTTCAGTGCGGGCCATACGGGCGCCAATGGCCACCTGCAAGCGCTTGGGCAGATGACCGAGCAGCTTGAGCATGGCGATAAAGGGGCCGGGGAAACTGATTTCAAACGGCTGCTGCTGCAAATGTTCGGCGATATAGCGAGCGGCTTTGTCCACCGGCCAGCGCATGGGCATGGGAAAGTCGTTTTTCTGCGTCAGTGGGGTGTCGACAAAGCCGGGGCTGACCAGGGTGACGGCAATGTTTTCGCCATGCAGGTCGATGCGCAGGGCTTCCAGCAGGTAGCGCATGGCGGCCTTGGAGGCGCCGTAGGCTTCGGCGCGCGGTAGCGGCATAAAGGTTACCGAGCTGCCGACGCCGACCAGGTGCGGACGATTGCCCAGACGCAGCAGGGGCAGGGCGGCTTCGATGCAGTAGCTGGCCGAGAGCAGGTTGGCACGCATCACCCGTTCGACCATGGCGGCCTCGAAGGCGCTGACCTCGACATATTCGCAGGTGCCAGCGTTGAGGATGGCGCAATCCAGCGCGCCCCAGACCTGGGTAATGTGCTCACCGATGGCACGTACCTGGGAGGCATCGCCGAGGTCGCCGGCGACCACCAGCACTTGCAGCGGGTAGCGTTTGGCCAGCGCCTGCAGCGGTTCAAGGCTGCGGGCGCTGAGGGCTAGGCGGTGACCCTGTTTGAGCAGTTGTTCGGCCAGGGCGGCGCCGATGCCACTGCTGGCGCCGGTGAGCCAGATACGCCGTGCGTTCGCGTTCATGCCAACCTCCGTTTCAGCCAGCGAATTGCCGAGCCGAGTAAGGGCAGGTGCTCGTAGAGCAGGTTGCCGGCGTCGAAATAGTCGCGGTGGCGATAGACCTTGTCGTGCCACAGCAGGTGCGAGCAGCCTTCCACGCGGATCAGCTGCCCGCCGGCCAGGCGCGGGTGGCGGTAACTCATGGTCCAGCGCAGGTAGCCTTCACCGTCGCGTACCTGATCAAAGCCGTAGAAGTCGAAGCGCAATTCGCTGACGTTGGCGTACATCTCGCCGAAGTAGCGCTGCATATTGGTCAGGCCACGTACTTCATGCAGCGGGTCGCAGAACAATGCATCGTCGCTGTAGAGCTGGCCCAGACGGTCGAGGTTGTCCTTGTTCAGCCCGGCAAAGCCCTGGGCAAACTGGCGCAGAAAGTCGCTCACAGGGCCTCCTCGCCGGCAAAGTGCGGCAGGCTCTTGAATGCGGCGAGGGCGCGTGTGCGGCTCTTGCTCAGGTCGACAATCGGCGTGGGGTAATCGGCAATGCCGAACAGCCCGCCGATGGCCGTCGGGTTATGGATATTGGTCTTGTTCAGGCCGACCAGCTCGGGCAGCCACTGGCGTATAAAACGCCCATACGGGTCGAATTTCTGCGACTGGCTCAGCGGGTTGAAAATGCGGAAGTACGGTGCCGAATCAGTGCCGGTAGACGAACTCCACTGCCAGCCGCCGTTGTTCGCCGCCAAGTCGCCATCGATCAGGTGACGCATAAAGAAACGCTCGCCTTCGCGCCAGTCGATCAGCAGATTTTTGGTCAGAAACATCGCCACAATCATGCGCAGGCGGTTGTGCATCCAGCCGGTGGCCAGTAGCTGGCGCATGGCCGCATCGACAATCGGGAAGCCGGTGCGGCCTTCCTGCCAGGCTTTCAGCTCCAGCGGCGCATCGCGCCAGGCCACGGCCTCGGTTTCCGCGCGGAAGGCGCGGTGCATCGAGACGCGGGGGTAGCCCACTAGGATGTGCTTGTAGAACTCACGCCAGAGCAGCTCGTTGATCCAGGTGATGACCCCGAGATTGCCGCTGTCGAACTCGCCCTGGTTGGCCTGCAAGGCCGCATGCAGGCACTGGCGCGGCGAGATCACCCCGGCGGCTAGGTAGGCGGAGAGCTGGCTGGTGCCGGGTTGCGCAGGAAAGTCGCGGGCGCTCTGGTAGAAGTCGATCTGCTGCGCGGCAAAATCATCCAGACGCCGCGCGGCCTCGGCTTCACCGGCTGGCCACAACTCACGCAGTTCTACAGCTGGCAAGGCGAAGCCTGTAACTTGTTCAGCAATGGCATCGCTTTGGATCGCCAGCGGCGCCTGTGCCTTGGGTGTGGTTATCAGAGCCGGCAGGGCAGTGTGCAGACGCTGATAGCAGACCTTGCGGAACTGGCTGTAGACCTGAAAGTAACCGCCGGATTTGGTCAGCACGCTGCCGGGTTTGAAGAACAGCTGATCCAGATGGCTGCGAAAATTTATCCCCAAACCATCAAGCGTTTTCGCTACGGCCTGGTCGCGACGGGTTTCATGCACGCCGTACTCTTCGTTGACCTGCACCGTGCCGATCTGCAGCTGCTGGCACAGTTCACCGATCACCTGCGGCGCGGCGCTCCAGTGATCGGCCTCCCTTACCAGCAGCGGCACATTGAGTTTGCCCAGCTCAGTGGCCAGCTCTTTGAGGTTGCGCAGCCAGAAATCGACCTTGCTCGGCGCATCATCGTGGTTCAGCCACTGGCCGGGGCTGAGCAGGTACAGCGCCACGGTCGGGCCGCTGCTCATGGCGGCGGTCAGGGCGCTGTTGTCCTGCGCGCGCAGGTCGGTACGAAACCAGATCAATTGCAGCATGTTATTTCCCATCAGCTATGCAGCAGGTTGAGGTCGGTAAGGTTATGCAGCGCGGCCAGCGGGTCAGCGGCCAGGCTCAGTTCGGTGTTCTGCGCGGTAATGGCGAGTAATTCTTCGGCGTGGATCTGCACCACCTGGCCGACCAGTAGGCAGGGGCAGTCATAACCGCCGAGCAGGCGCTGCAGGTGGGTGCTGTTCAGCGCCTGGCTGGAATACAGCAGCACTGCACGCGGCTGAATATGCTCGACCGCCAGGGCCAGTTCGGTCGGTGGCAGTGGCCAGTCGAAGACTTCCACCGGGCAGCCGGCGCTGCTCGCCAGCCAGGCGGTGAGCCACAGGCCGGGGGCCATCTGCAGGTCCGAGGCGTTGATCAGCAGCAGCGGCGCGCCGCTGCACTGGCGGTTGTTGTGGTACAGGCGCGCACCGAGCTTGCTGCGCAGCCAGGAGTAGAAGAACACCCGCTCGGCCTGGGCGCCGAACTGGTTGCGCCAGCGCAGCTCCAGATCACTCAGCAGCGGCAGCAGCAGTTGCTGGCACAGGGTATGCGGTGGGTAGAGCGCCAGTTCGCTGTTGAAACACTCATCCACACGCCGCTCGTTGAGGTTGCAGATGGCTTCCTGCAACTGCTGGCGCTTGCTTTCCCACTGTGAGCTGGCCTCGGCAAAGGCCGGCTGATTGGAGCGCAGCAGGCCCTTGACCTGGCTGACCGAGACGCCGCGATTAAGCCAGGTGAGAATCGCCTGGATGCGCAGCACATGCTCATCGGCATACAGGCGATGGCCCTTGGGCGTGCGGTGCGGCACGATCAGACCATAGCGGCGTTCCCAGGCGCGCAGGGTTACGGCATTGACCCCGGTGATGCGCGCTACATCACGGATCGGCATAAAGCCCTGGGCAATCGCCGCCTGGTAATCGTCGGCGGCGCCTGTACTGGTTGGCTCCAGGCTCATAGGGCGTTTCGCAGGCTGAGTTTTTCCGGGTGCGGCTGCAGGTAGACCTGCTGCGCAATATAGGTGTCCGGGTGACGGCGAAAGTGGTGTTTGAGTAAGGTCATGGGCACCACCAGCGGCACCACTCCATGACGGTACTGGCCGATCAGTTGCTGCATTTCCTGTTTTTCGTCACTGCTCAGCGCTTGCTTGAGGTAGCCGCTGAGGTGCTGCAAGACATTGCTGTGGGTGCGGCGGGTGGCGCAGCTTTTCAGCGCGCTCATCAGTTCGCTGAAATAACGCGGGGCCAGCTCGTTCAGATCGTTTTGGCCAAGGTTGCCGAGCATCCGCCCGAGCAGTTTGTATTGCAGCGGATTGGTAGCCATCAGCAGGTATTTGTAACGTGAGTGGAAGCCGATCAGGCTTTTGCGGGTCAGGCCGTCGCGCAGCAGCTGTTGCCACTCGGAATAGGCAAACACGCGGGTAATAAAGTTTTCGCGCAGGATCGGGTCGTTGAGGCGGCCGTCTTCTTCCACAGGCAGGTTGGGGTGCTTGGCGCAGAAGGCCTGGGCGAAGATGCCACGGCCAGGCTCGCTGGGCCGGCCGTTGTCCTGATAGACCTTGACCCGATGCAGGCCGCAGGACGGCGACTGCTGCATAAAGATATAGCCGCAGATATCCGTCAGCTCACCGGCCATGCGCTCGCCATAGGCAGCCAGGGGCTCGGTGACATCCACCTCGCGCCTGACCGTGCCCACGGCGCGCGGCGCTTGCGGGTCGCCAACCAGGCGGATCGGTTCACGCGGGATGCCCATGCCAATGGCCACTTCCGGGCACAGCGGGGCGAAGTCGAAATACTCGCTGAGGGTGCGGCTGCACAGGCGCGATTCCTTGTGGCCGCCGTTGTAGCGCACTTCGGAGCCCAGCAGGCAGGCACTGATGCCCAGTTTGGGTTTGCCGGTGGTGATGTTCGATGGGGTCATGGGCAACCTCTGATGACGACTTGTACAGATCTTGGTAGATGTACAACTTGAGTTCATCATAGGTTTATAATTGTACAAGTCAATATTTTTGTACAACTACTGTATGGTTTTGTGTGTGGGTCTGTTACTTCCAGCCCATGCGCCAGTGCTCGGGGTTTTCCAGTGCGCGCCAGTCCAGGCGTTGGCAGCGTTGGTTGAGTACAGCCTGCAACTCGATCTGCAGCACCGTACCGTCTTCGTCGCAGAACAGCTCGGTGACGAGGAAATGCTTCTCGCGATTTTTCGGTTGCGCTGCTGTCCATTTCGACAGCAGCAGTTTGCGCGGATTGAGTCGATGCTTGGCTGGTGCGTGGGCTTGAATGCTCATTGCAGGTGTTCGAGCAAGCGCCGCGCCGCTTCCTGGCCGCTAAGCCAAGCGCCTTCAACCCGACCGGACAGGCACCAGTCGCCACAGGCATAGATGCCCAGGTCGGCATCGGCCAGTACACCCCATTGGTGCGCGCTGGCGGGGCGGGCGTAGAGCCAGCGGTGCGCCAGACTGAAGGCCGGAGCGGGCACGGCGCAGCCGATCAGTTCGGCGAAGGCGCCGAGCAGGTGTTCGATCACCGCTTCCTTGGGCATGTCCAGGTGCTGCTTAGTCCACTGGCTGCTGGCATGCAGCACCCAGGTGTCGAGTTGGGTGTCGCGGCCCGGCTTGCTGCGGTTACGTGCCAGCCAGTCGAGCGGGCTGTCCTGCACAAAGCAGCCTTCGACGCGGGTTTCCAGCGGGTTGGCAAAGGCCAGGGCCACCGCCCAGGTTGCGTCCATGGCCACGCTGGCGGCGGCGCCAGCCAGTTTCGGCACGCTGGAGAGCAGTGCCGTGGCTTGCGGTGCCGGCGTGGCGACAATCACATGGCTGAACGGGCCGTGGTTATTGCCTTCGGCATCTTGCAGGTGCCAGTGCTGTTCACCGCGAAACACTTCGGTGATGCGGCAGGAGAAGCTCACCGGCAATGCACCGAGCATGGCGCGGGTGATCGCACTCATGCGCGGGCTGCCGACCCAGCGTACCTGTTCATCCGGCGAGGCGCTGAGCTGGCCGTTATTGAAGTTGTAGAGGCTGGGTGTCCATTCGGCGACCCAGCCACGAGCTTGCCACTGCTGCACCACCTCGACAAAGCGACGGTCGCGGGCGGTGAAGTATTGCGCACCAAGGTCCAGTGCGCCGGCATCGCTGCGCTTGCTGGCCATGCGGCCGCCACTGCCGCGGCTCTTGTCGAACAGTTGCACCGGGTGCCCGGCGGCATGCAGCGCCTGTGCGGCAGACAGCCCGGCGATGCCGGTGCCGATGATGGCGATGGGGTGTAGAGCGGTCATGGTCTACCTCGTGTTTTCAAGCGTTAGGCTACGCTTTAGACAAAAGCTATACAATATTGTTTTGATGTATAAGCTATGCCGGAGTCGATCCTGCCTTCCTATAGTTAAGACAACCTGCAGCCGGATTGAAGCCACAAACGGCATTAATCCGTCGATTGTTAGCAACTATGCAAAGGTCATGCGAGGGCGTTGTCATGCACATTCTTCTGACAGGCGGAACCGGTTTGATCGGGCGGGCGTTGTGCCGCCACTGGTTGCAGCAAGGTCACCAATTAACCGTGTGGAGCCGCAGGCCCGAGCAGGTCGCGGCCCTGTGTGGCGATGCGGTGCGTGGTATTGGCCGGCTCGATGAGCTGGGCGAAGAACCGCTGGATGCTGTGGTCAATCTGGCCGGCGCGCCGATTGCCGACCGGCCCTGGACGCGCAAGCGTAAAGCGTTGCTATGGGCCAGTCGGATTGGTCTGACCGAACAATTACTGGCCTGGCTGGAGAGCCGCGCGGATAAGCCGCAGATGCTTTTGTCCGGCTCGGCGGTAGGCTGGTATGGCGACGGTGGCGAGCGCGAGTTACATGAAGATTCGCCGCCGGTGAGTGAGGATTTCGCCGCGCAGCTGTGCGGCGCCTGGGAAGAAACTGCCCAGCGCGCCGAGGATTTTGGCATCCGCGTGGTATTGCTGCGCACCGGACTGGTGCTGGCCCGTGATGGCGGGCTGCTCAAGCGTCTGTTGCTGCCGTTCAAACTCGGGTTGGGCGGCCCGCTGGGCAATGGCCGGCAGTGGATGCCGTGGATTCATCTCAGTGATCAAATCGCTCTGATTGATTTTCTCCTGCAGCAGGACTCGGCGCGCGGTCCTTATAATGCCTGCGCGCCGACGCCTGAGCGTAACCGCGCCTTCAGCCAGGCCTTGGGCCGTGAGCTGCATCGGCCGGCCTTTATGCCGGCCCCGGCCTTTGCCCTGCGTATGCTGCTCGGCGAGCTGTCGGTGCTGCTGCTCGGTGGCCAGCGCGCGGTGCCGACGCGCTTGCAGGAGGCTGGTTTCAGTTTTCGTTTTACTCATTTGGATGTGGCTCTGGCGGACTTGCTGGGCCAACCAGATAGGGTCTGTTGACGTTTCGCTGCGGCCGCGCCGGAGCCCGTTTTTACGCGAGGCAAGGCACGAGTCACGAAGTTTGGTTGTTCCAAGTGAGTGACGAGAAACGCAGCATCGCGTAAAAACAGGCCCGGCCCTTCGGGTTGCGCGGCAAATTGTGCCAGGCGGCGTTGCGGGGCTTGGCAAGGGAACACCATTGTCGGCGCCCCGCGCCTTGCCTGGCGCAATTTGGCGCAGCAACGCGGCTCGCAGCGAAACGTTAACAGACCCTAGGACTTTGCATGACCGATCACGCCTTGCTGTTGGTAAACCTGGGCTCGCCGGCCTCCACTGACGTGGCCGATGTGCGCCGCTACCTCAACCAGTTTCTGATGGATTCCTATGTCGTCGATCTGCCCTGGCCGCTGCGGCGTCTGCTGGTTTCGCTGATTCTGATCAAGCGTCCGGCGGCGTCGGCGCATGCCTATGCCTCGATCTGGTGGGAGGAGGGCTCGCCGTTGGTGGTGCTGAGCAAGCGTCTGCATCAGGCGATGAAGGCGTCCTGGACCCACGGCCCGGTGGAGCTGGCCATGCGCTACGGCGAGCCGTCGCTGCAAACCGTGCTGACCCGCCTGGCCGCTCAGGGCATCAAACAGGTCACCCTGGCGCCGCTGTACCCGCAATTTGCTGACAGCACCACCACCACGGTGATCGAAGAGGCGCGGCGGGTGGTGCGTGAGCAGCAACTGCCAATCCGCTTTTCCATCCTGCCGCCGTTCTATGATCAGCCGGAATACCTGGATGCTCTGGTCGATAGCGCCAAGCCTTACCTGGAGCAGGATTTTGACCACCTGCTGCTGAGCTTTCACGGCCTGCCGGAACGCCACCTGCACAAGCTCGATCCCAGCAACCATTGCCTGAAAGGTGCCGATTGCTGCCGTAGCGCTTCGCCCGAGGTGCTCGCCAGCTGTTACCGTGCCCAGTGCCTGCGCAGCGCCGAGTTGTTCGCCGAGCGCATGGGGCTCAAGCCCGAGCAGTGGTCGGTGTCGTTCCAGTCGCGCCTGGGCCGGGCCAAGTGGATCGAGCCCTACACCGAGACGCGTCTCGACGAGCTGGCCAAGCAGGGCGTGAAGAAGTTGCTGGTGATGTGCCCGGCTTTTGTCGCCGATTGCATCGAAACCCTGGAGGAAATTGGCGACCGTGGCCGCGAGCAGTTTGTCGAAGCCGGCGGCGAGAGCCTGCAGCTGGTGCCGTGTCTGAATGATCATCCCAGCTGGGTGGCTGCCCTGAAAACCCTCAGCGAACGTGCGCCGCTGCAGCTTTAGGGAAATATGCTGTGACGGTTATTCGCCCAAAAGGATGCCGCGCATTCGCCTGACTGATAACACCTACGGGCGATACTCAGCGCCCTGCAACTCGGCCTAAGCTGGCAGCTCTTTCAACCGTCGTGCACCGCACCAACGGTGCCGAGGAGACTGCCAGTGCTCAACAACAATAACGGCTATCCCTCTTCCACCCGTGCCTGGGTGACTGTCGCCATCCTGATGGTGGCGTACGTGCTGTCGTTTATCGATCGGCAGATTCTCAACCTATTGGTTGGTCCGATCCGCCGTGACCTGATGATCAGTGATACGCAGATGAGCCTGCTGATGGGCCTGTCGTTTGCGCTGTTCTACACCGTCTGCGGTATTCCCCTGGGCCGTTTGGCCGATACCAAGAGCCGTCGTGGGCTGATCGCCATCGGCGTGCTGTTCTGGAGTGCGGCCACCGCTGCCTGCGGCATGGCCAAGCTGTACTGGCAATTTCTGCTCTGCCGTATCGGCGTCGGTGTCGGCGAGGCGGCGCTGTCACCTGCGGCCTATTCGCTGATTGCCGACAGCTTTCCGGCCGAGCGCCGTGCTACCGCGATCAGCGTGTATTCCATGGGGGTTTACCTCGGCTCAGGTCTGGCCTTTCTGCTCGGCGGTCTGGTGATTCAGTTTGCCTCGGCACAGGGCGATGTAGTGTTGCCGGTATTCGGTGAAGTACGCCCGTGGCAGCTGATCTTCCTGATTCTCGGCGCGGCCGGGGTGCTGTTTACCCTGCTGATGCTGGCGGTCAAGGAGCCAGTACGGCGCGGCGTGGGTGCCGGGGTGGCGGTGCCGCTGGCGGATGTCGGTCGCTATATCCGATCCAACCGGCGTACGGTGCTATGCCACAACTTCGGCTTTGCCGGCCTGGCGTTTGCCGGTTACGGCAGCGCGGCGTGGGTGCCGACTTTCTTTATCCGCACCTACGGCTGGGACGCCGGCCAGGTCGGCATCGTTTACGGCAGCATTGTGGCGGTGTTTGGCTGTCTGGGTATCGTCTTCGGTGGTCGTCTGGCCGACTGGATGGCCAAACGCGGCAGCAGCGACGCCAATATGCGTGTTGGTCTGTATGCCGCTTTCGGCGCCGTGCCGTGCGTGCTGGCCTTTCCGTTGATGGATAGCGCTGTATGGGCCGCTGTGCTGATGGCACCGACGGTGTTCTTCCTGAGCATGCCGTTCGGCGTGGCGCCGGCAGCAATCCAGGAGATCATGCCCAACTCGATGCGCGGCCAGGCGTCGGCCATCTACCTGTTCGTGATCACCCTGATTGGCTTGGGCATCGGCCCGACGGCGGTGGCCCTGGTGACCGATTACGTATTTGCCGATGACATGGCGCTGCGTTACTCGCTGCTTGTCGTCACCAGCATCGCCGTGTTCAGTTCGATTGTGCTGCTGAGCATGAGTCTCAAGCCTTACCGCGAGAGCGTGGTGCGCTTGCAGCAGTGGTCGGCCAATCCGGCCTGAGGCACGCAAGAATGAAAAAGCCCCGCACTTGCGGGGCTTTTTAGTGAGCGTGTTTTACAAATCCGGCTCTTCCAGCACGGTTTTGCTGCGCCAGCCTTGGCCACCCGGCAGCACCAGGTTGAGTACCAGGGCGCAGATGGCGCACAGCGAGATGCCGGACAGGGCAAAGTCGCTGTTGCCGATCACCATGCCGCCTATGCCGAACACCAGGGTCACCGAGACGATAATCAGGTTGCGTGCCTCGGACAGGTCGACCTGATGGCGGATCAGAGTGTTCAAACCGACCACCGCGATGGAGCCGAACAGCAGGCAGAGAATGCCGCCCATGACCGGTACGGGAATGCTCTGCAGCGCGGTGCCGAACTTGCCAACAAAGGCCAGGCCGATGGCGAAGCAGGCCGCCCAGGTCATGATCTTCGGGTTGTAGTTTTTGGTCAGCATCACCGCGCCGGTGACTTCCGCGTAGGTGGTGTTGGGCGGGCCGCCGAACAGGCCTGCTGCCGAGGTGGCCAGGCCGTCGCCGAGCAGGGTGCGGTGCAGGCCGGGCTTCTTGATAAAGTTCTTGCCGGTCACGCTGCCGATCGCCACTACGCCGCCGATGTGCTCGATGGCCGGTGCCAGCGCCACCGGGACGATGTACAGGATCGCGCCCCAATGCAGCTCCGGCGCTACGAATGCCGGAATCGCCAGCCAGGGTGCGGCGGCGATATTGCTGGTGTCGATGACTCCGCAGAACGCCGCGACGATGCAGCCAACAATGATCCCCGCAAGGATCGGCACCAGGCGCAGCAGGCCGCGGCCCATGGCGGCGACCAGTACGGTGGTGATCAACGCTGACATGGAAATCAGCATGGCGGTTTCATACGGCACCAACTGCGCGCTGCCATCGCCGGCCTTGCCCATGGCCATGTTCACCGCTACAGGCGACAGCGCCAGGCCGATGGAAATGATCACCGGCGCGATGACTACCGGCGGCAACAGGCGGTCGATAAAACCAGCGCCCTTAACCCGTACCACCGCGCTGAGCAGGATATACACCAGGCCCGAGGCGACGATGCCGCCGAGCACGGCCGGCAGGCCAAACTCGCCTTTGGCGGCGAGAATCGGTGCGATAAAGGCGAAGCTGGAGGCCAGGAATACCGGCACCTGACGTCCGGTTACCAGTTGGAACAGCAGGGTGCCGATACCGGCGGTGAACAGTGCCACGTTGGGGTCCATGCCGGTGATCAGCGGCATCAGCACCAGGGCGCCGAAGGCTACAAACAGCATCTGCGCGCCGGAAATGCCCTGGCGCCAGAGTGGATCGGTGTATTCGTCCTGCATGCTCAGGCGTCCTTCTGTTTGGTGCCGAAGATTTTGTCGCCGGCATCACCGAGGCCGGGAATGATGTAGCCGTGTTCGTTCAGGTGCTGGTCGATGGAGGCGGTGTAAATGGTCACGTCCGGGTGTGCGTCGTTGACCACCTTGATGCCTTCTGGCGCAGCCACCAGCACCATGGCGCGGATTTCCTTGCAGCCGGCTTTCTTCAGCAGGTCGATGGTGGCGACCATCGAGCCGCCGGTGGCGAGCATCGGGTCGATGATCATCGCCAGGCGCTCGTCGATTTCCGGCACCAGTTTTTCCAAGTAGGTGTGCGCTTGCAGGGTTTCCTCGTTGCGCGCCACGCCCACGGCGCTGACCTTGGCGCCTGGGATCAGGCTGAGCACGCCTTCGAGCATGCCGATGCCGGCGCGCAGGATCGGTACCACGGTAATTTTCTTGCCGGAGATTTTTTCCACCTTTACGGTGCCGCACCAGCCTTCTATCTCGCAGTCTTCCAACGGCAGATCCTTGGTCGCCTCGTAAGTCAGCAGCGCGCCGACTTCCTGGGCCAGTTCACGAAAATTCTTCGTGCTGATATCGGCGCGGCGCATCAGGCCGAGTTTGTGGCGGATCAGCGGGTGGCGGATCTCGAGGATGGGCATGGCGGGGTCTCCGGCAGGACGGGCGAAAAATTGCGTTAGATTAAAGCATTGGCTATGCCAAGTGCTGGGCCAAGATGGCCTAATGTCGCTAAATAGCGGCTAACGTGTCGCCGCTTGCGGGCAATTGCCGCAGTTGGTCTGCCGGGGCTTGCTCTGCATGGCGCAGATGCGTACCTTTGCCGGCTTTTATTTTGACGCATCGATCAGCTTTCTGGTCTGACCGTCCCGCTCCCAAGAGGAAACAGCATGTCCGTCGATCTCGCGCATATCCGCCAAGTCATGGCCGAAGCCGATTGCCTGCACAGCAATGCCGAGGTTGAGGTGGCCATCGACACCATGGCGGCCGCCATCAACAGCGAGATGGCCGACAGCAACCCTGTGGTGTTCTGCGTGATGAACGGCGGGCTGATCTTCTCCGGCAAGCTGCTGCCCAAGCTCAACTTCCCGCTGGAGTTGTCCTACCTGCACGCTACCCGCTACCGCAATGAAACCAGCGGCGGCGAGCTGTTCTGGAAGGCCAAACCGGAAATCTCCTTTATTGACCGCGACGTGCTGATCATCGACGACATCCTCGATGAAGGGCACACCCTCGGTGCAATCATCGACTTTTTCCGTCACGCCGGCGCCAAGAACGTGCGCATTGCCGTGTTGGTAGACAAAACCCACGACCGCAAAGCACGCCCGGACCTGAAAGCCGATTACGTCGGCATGTCCTGCGTTGACCGCTATGTGTTTGGCTATGGCATGGATTACAAAGGCTACTGGCGTAATGCGCCGGGTATCTACGCGGTTAAAGGGCTGTAAGCGCTGTTACGGCAGGGTGGATAAGCTGCGCGTTATCCACCCTACGGTGCTGATTCCCCATCGGTCTTGGGCGCTAGCCAGCGCAACGCTTTCTCTCTGGCTTGGGCCAGATCGCGTACATAAGCCAACTCACCTTCAATGCGCACGATGCCGGCGCGGCGCAATTGCAGGCGCACCTGTGGCGTGGGCCCGCTGAGTACCAGGGCGACGTGCTGCTCGCGGTAGTCGCGCAGCACATTGTCCAGTGCGGCGATGGCGGTCATATCCAGCAGCGGCACGGCGCTGATATCGACGATCACCACCTTCACCCCTGGGGTAAAGCGCCTGAGCACGCTGAGGGCTTTTTCCGCTGCGCCGAAGAACAGCGGCCCGCGAATGGCATAGGCCAGCACGTGTTCGGGCAGGTCACTCAGCGCCTGGTGGAAGTGCTTGGGCAGCGCTTCGGTATCGGTCAGGTCGCTCATGCGTTTGATAAACAACCCGGCTGCCAGCAGCAGGCCGACGCCCACCGCCAGCACCATATCGAACAGCACGGTGAGAATCAGGCAGGTCAGCAGCACCAGCACATCACTGCGTGGCGCGATACGCAGGGTATGTTGCACGTGCCGCGGCTCGCTCATGTTCCACGCCACTACCAGTAGCAAAGCCGCCAGTGCGGCCATCGGCAGGTAGCTGAACAGAGGCGCGAGAAACAAAATGGCGATCAGCACCACGCCGGCGTGGGTCATTGCGGCCAGTGGCGAGTAAGCTCCGGCGCGCACGTTGGCGGCACTGCGGGCAATTGCGGCGGTGGCGGTGATCCCGCCGAACAGCGGCGCAACCAGATTACCGATGCCCTGGCCGATCAACTCGCCATTGGGGTCGTGCTTGCTGCCGGTCATGCCATCGGCAACCACGGCGCACAGCAGCGACTCGATGGCCCCGAGCATGGCGATGGCAAAGGCCGGGGCCAGCAGTTGGCGAAACAACTCGAAGCTCACCACCAGTGGCTGGCCATCGGCACCCGGTAAGTGCCAGGGCCAGATAAAGCTCGGCAGAAACGGCGGAATACCCGGGTGCTCAACGCCATCCAGGCTGTAGCTGAAGCGTTCGCCAAGGGTCGCCACGGGAATCTGCAGGCTTTCCAGCAGTAGCCCGAGCAGCGCGCCGATCGTCAGTGCCACCAGATGCCCCGGTATTTTTGGCACCCAGCGCGGCCAGATCAGCAATACCGCAAGGCAGACCAATGCCATCAGGCTGTCGCCCAGTTGCAAGCTGGGCAGGGCCTGTATAAGGCCGTTGAGTTGTTCGATGTAGTTGTTCGGCTGGCTGCTGAGCTGCAGGCCGAACAGGTCCTTGATCTGCAGGGTGGCGATGACGATGCCGATACCGGCGGTAAAACCCAGCGTGACTGGATAGGGGATAAATTCGATCAGCCGCCCGGCGCGCATCAGTCCGAGGGTTATCAGAATTGCACCCGCCATCAGGGTGCACAGCAGCAGTCCGCCGAGGCCGAATTGCTGGGTGACCGGCAACAGAATCACCACAAAGGCGGCGGTCGGCCCGGAGACGTTGAAACGTGAGCCGCCAAACAGGGCGATCAGCGTACCGGCCACCAGCACCGTATACAGACCGTGCTGCGGCGCCACTCCGACGGCAATCGCCAGGGCCATGGCCAGCGGAATGGCGATAATGCCCACCGTTAAACCGGCGCTCAGGTCGCTGCGCAGGTTTTTCCAGCCGTAGCCGGCGCGCAAAGTCTGGCGCCAGGCGGAGAACAGCGGCGGTAAGGGCAGCGACATAATGACTCCCAACTCAATAGGCGCAGTATAAGGGGCGGCCCCGGCGTGCAGTGTTGACCTAAGTCGGCTGTGCGCCAGCCTCAGCGCGTGTTAAACCGTGTGGTTGTCCGGCATCCGTTGAGCCGTTACCCGCCCCGGAGGTACACTGCCGGCCCCGTGTGGCCTGGTTAGCTGGAGTGAGTGATGCGTAAAGACAAGAAACAGGTGATTGGCGAAGAGATTGGTGACGAGCCGATCAAGCTGTTCCTCGGCGTAGAACCGGCCGATGCCACGCCGCCGTCGCTGCACAAGCTGGTCAAGGCCTACCGTGGCCTGCGTATCGACGACTTCGAGCGCTTTGTTGGCTTCTTCGTTGCCGCCGGCTACGACCTGAATGCCAAGGATGCCCAGGGCAATGACTTTATCGCGCTGATCCAGGATCAACGCTTTGCTGAACCCTACATCGACGTAATCAAAGCCGCTCGCGGCTGACGTCGAGTCAGCGCGTACAGCGCTGATTAAGGCTCACGCCTGCCCACAAAGCCGCGACCTGTTCGCGGCTTTGTCGTGTCTAAAACCCGCGCTACTTCTTGCCAATAATCACGCAAATCAATAGTGCTGGGCGAGGCGAGACGACCGGTCATATTCTTGCCGGCATGAACTCCAGCATTCGACTCGACAAGCGTGACCTGATCCTCGCCAAAGGCGCCGAGGTGATGACCCGTCGTGGTTATCACGGCGCCGGTGTGCAGGAAATCGTCCAGGCGGCGGGGGTGCCGAAAGGCTCCTTTTATCACTACTTCGCCAGCAAGGAAGACTTTGCCTTGCAGGCCTTGCAGCGGGTCTATCAGCCGCGCCTGGCGCGTTATGCCGAAGCCCTGAGCAACCCAGCGTTGAGCCCGCGCGAACGCATCCTCGGTTACTACGCCGAGCTGGTGGAACACTTCGCGCGCCAGGAGCGCCTGGAATACCACTGCTTTATTGGCAGCCTGAGCTTCGAGATGGCCGAGCTGTCGCCGGCTCTGGGCGTGCAGGTTGATGCAATTCTGCAAACCTCGGCGGACATTCTGCAGGCCTGTCTGGAACAGGCGCAGGCCGCAGGCGAGCTGGCAGCCGATGAAGATTGCCGCAACCTGGCGAGCTTTATCGCCAATGCCTGGCAAGGCGCGCTGACCCGGCTCAAGGTGGCCAACAACACCCGCGCCCTGACTGACTTTATCCACCGTTTGCAGCTGTTGTTGCAGGCTTCCCCCGTTTAACCAGTTGCGCTGCTCCAAGCGCCCCGAGGAATGATGATGACCGATCCCGTTAAAGCACTGTTCCAACCCTTTAGCCTGGGCAACCTGGAGCTGCCGACCCGTGTGGTCATGGCGCCGATGACCCGTTCCTTCTCCCCAGGCGGCGTACCGAATAGCAAGGTCATCGAGTACTACCGTCGCCGCGCGGCTGCCGGCGTTGGCCTGATCGTTACCGAAGGCACCACCGTCGGTCACAAGGCCTCCAACGGTTACCCGAATGTGCCGCGTTTCTACGGTGAAGATGCTCTGGCCGGTTGGAAGAAAGTGGTCGAAGCGGTACACGCCGAAGGCGGCAAGATCGTTCCGCAACTGTGGCACGTGGGCAATGTGCGCAAGCTGGGCACCGAGCCGGACGCCAGCGTCCCAGGCTACGGCCCGAGCGAAAAGATTAAAGAGGGCAATGTGGTTGTGCACGGCATGACCCAGGACGATATCAAGGACGTGATCGCCGCCTTCGCCCAAGCCGCCAAGGATGCCAAGGCCATCGGCATGGACGGCGTGGAAATCCACGGCGCCCACGGTTACCTGATCGACCAGTTCTTCTGGGCTGGCAGCAATCAGCGCACCGATGAATACGGCGGTGACCTGGCGCAGCGTTCGCGCTTTGCCAACGAGCTGATCCAGGCCGTGCGTGCTGCCGTAGGGCCGGATTTCCCGATCATCTTCCGCTTCTCGCAGTGGAAGCAGCAGGACTACACCGCCCGCCTGGTGCAGACCCCGGAAGAGCTGGGAGCATTCCTCAAGCCGCTGAGCGACGCCGGCGTGGACATCTTCCACTGCTCGACCCGTCGTTTCTGGGAGCCGGAGTTCGACGGCTCCGAGCTGAACCTGGCCGGCTGGACGCGCAAGCTCACCGGCAAGCCGACCATCACCGTCGGCAGCGTCGGCCTGGACGGCGAGTTCCTGCAATTTATGGTCAACACCGACAAAGTGGCCCAGCCGGCCAGCCTGGAAAACCTGCTGGAACGTCTGAGCAAGCAGGAGTTCGACCTGGTGGCTGTAGGCCGCGCGCTGCTGGTCGACCCGGATTGGGCGGTAAAAGTACGCGATGGCCGCGAGCAGGATATTCTGCCGTTCAGCCGTGAGGCGTTGACCAGCCTGGTCTAAGAACCTATCTCGAATCTGCTGCGCGTCGGCGATACGGCGTTAAAAACAGACTCGGAATGCCGCTTGCGGCTAACGCGCTTCAGCGCGACCCGAAGGGCGAGTGAAACGAGTAATGCTCATGTACAGCTCGTACACTCCGCTTCCTCGCCGCGTTTTGACCAGCCGGAGGCTGTTACTACGTAGCGCCTTGTCTCGCTCTAGCTCGCGAGATCCGAAACAGATTCTAGATACCCGTTTTATCGTGTGCGCCGCAAAAACGGCGCAACACTCCTCAAGCCCCGGCACATCGGGGCTTTTTTTCGTCCGCAGGGGGCATGGGTAGGTTGGGTTGAGGAGCAACGCGACGAAGCCCAACGAGACATGCAGCGGCCTGTCTCGTTGGGCTTCGCTGCGCTCAACACCAACCTACGGCTTATCGCCTCACAACTCGCAATGGCTACATAGCTTTTTCGTCCGGTATCGGCCGCTTGTGTCGATTGATATCCGGCGCTCTGCAGGCAAGCTGTGCCTCGTTGGCTAGTATTGCCAGTGCGCCGTCATCAGGTATCGACCATGAAGCGTGCTGTGCAGATATCCGTATCCGTTGTCCTGTTGGTGCTGATCAGCCTGGCCGCTGCAGTCGCCTGGAACTGGGCGCCGGATCGCCCCGTGGCGGACCTCAAGCCGCGCTGGGCTTTGCCACCGTCGCAGTTTGTCGCGGTTGACGGCATGCTGGTGCACCTGCGCGATCAGGGCCCACGCGATGACCCCACGCCGATCGTGTTGCTGCACGGCACCTCGGCTAGCCTGCACACCTGGGAAGGCTGGGTGGCAGCGTTGCAGGCCAAACGTCGGGTGATCAGTCTTGATTTGCCGGGCTTTGGCTTGACCGGGCCATTCCCCGATGGCGATTACCGCATGGCCCACTACAGCGCCTTTCTCGGCCATGTGCTGGATCAGTTGCAGGTGCCGCGTGCGGTGGTGGCGGGCAACAGTTTTGGCGGGCAACTGGCCTGGCAATTTGCCCTGGACTATCCGCAGCGTGTTGAACGGCTGGTGCTGGTGGATGCCGCCGGTTATCCGCGCAACGCCACCTCCATGCCCATCGGTTTTCGTCTGGCGCAGATTCCCGCGCTAGCGCCACTGATGGCCAATCTGCTGCCCCGGCAGATGATCGAGGCAAGCATCCGCAACGTCTACGGCGATCCGGACAAGGTCAGCGATGAGCTGATCGACCGCTACTACGAGCTGACCCTGCGCGCCGGCAATCGTGAAGCCTTGCGTCAGCGCTTTATCCAGGCCGAAGCGGGGCAGAGCTACACGCGTATCGCCGAACTCAAGGTGCCGACGCTGATTATCTGGGGTGGTCGCGATGAGTTGATTCCACCGGTTAATGCCGAGCGCTTCAAGCGCGATATCAAGGGCAGCCGTCTGGTGCTGTTCGACGACCTGGGCCATGTGCCCCAAGAAGAGGAGCCGGCACGCACCGTGGCGGTGCTGATGGGCTTTCTAGAGGGCTAGTCGGGGTCTACCGCAGCTTTTTCCTGCGCACTAAGCTGCTGATATTTCGAGAGAGATTGGCCGCGTAAAAGAGCTGGCGTGCTTTGTGCTAACGCTGTCAGCGCTGGTTGGCTTTGCGCCATCTTGGTCTAGGCTCTCGGAATAACAATTATTCGGCAGGTGCAGTATGCCCAAGGCCATCAGGCTGTTTGTGCACGCAGTGGAGGCGCTCAACCGCGTTGTCGGGCGCTTCGCCATGTACCTGATCTTCGCCATTCTCGGCGTGCTGCTCTATTCCTCAATCACTAAAACCTTCTTTATGCCCGCCGCCTGGACGCTGGAGTCGGCGCAGTTTCTGATGGTCGCCTACTTCCTGCTTGGTGGCGCCTATTCCATGCAGCTCGATGCCCATGTGCGTATGGACCTGTTCTACAGCCGCTGGTCGCCACGGGCCCGCGCGATCATCGATGCGATCACCATCGGCTTTCTGATTTTCTACCTGGTGTTCCTGCTCTACGGCGGTATTTCTTCGACCCAGTACGCCCTTGAGTACAGCGAAACCAGCTACTCGGCCTGGTCGCCCCCCATGGCGCCGATCAAGATCATCATGTGCATCGGCATCGCCCTGATGCTGCTGCAGGCCATTGCCACCCTGTTCAAGGACATCGCCGCCGCGCGGGGGGAACCGCTGTAATGGATTACGAGTTGATAGCCGTGCTGATGTTCTCCTCGATGATGTTGCTGCTGCTTACCGGCAAGCGGGTATTTGGCGCGATCGGTTTTGTCGCGGTGGTGGCGGCGCTGCTGTTGTGGGGCGACGGCGGTTCGGAAATGGCCTTCAGCGCGGCCATGAAATTGATGAAGTGGTACCCGCTGCTGACTCTGCCGTTGTTCGTATTTATGGGCTACATGCTCTCCGAATCGGGGCTGGCCGAAGACCTCTACAAGATGTTCCACGTCTGGATGGGGCCGCTCAATGGTGGCCTGGCTATCGGCACCATCGGCCTGATGGTGGCGATCTCAGCGATGAATGGCCTCAGCGTGGCGGGCATGGCCATCGGTGCGAGCATTGCTTTGCCGGAGCTGTTGCGTCGTGGCTACGACAAGATCATGGTCACCGGGGTGATTCAGGCCGGCAGCTCCCTCGGTATTCTGATTCCACCCAGTGTGGTGCTGGTGCTGTACGGCATGATTGCCCGCCAGCCGGTCGGCCAGCTGTGGCTGGCTGGGGTGTTTCCCGGTCTGCTGATGGCGGCGCTGTTTATCCTCTATATCGCCGTGCGTTGCCGTTTGCAGCCAGAACTGGGGCCGGCCTTATCTGCAGAGGAGCGCGGGCAGATCAGCCGGCGCGAGAAGCTGTTGCTGCTCAAGGCTGGGGTTGCGCCGCTGTTTATTTTTTTCTGCATGACCGGCCTGTTTCTGATGGGCATCACCAGCCTGGTGGAAAGCTCGGCGGTGGGCGCAGCGGCAGCCACCCTGATGGCGTTGATCAAAGGCCGTTTGACCCGCAGTGTGATGGAAGAAACCCTGCGCAAGACGCTCGGCATCAGCTGCATGTTTATGTGGATCATCCTCGCCGCCTTGTGCTTCGGCGCGGTGTTTGACGGCCTCGGCGCGGTCAAGGCAATCGAGGCGTTCTTTCTCGAAAGCCTTGGTCTTGGGCCCTGGCAGGTGCTGATCCTGATGCAGCTGTCGTTCATCCTCATGGGCATGTTCCTCGATGACACCGCCATGCTGGTGATCGTCGCCCCTTTGTATATTCCGCTGGTCGGTGCTCTGGGCTTCGATCTGGTCTGGTATGGCGTGCTCTACACCATCACCTGCCAGATCGCCTATATGACCCCGCCCTTCGGCTACAACCTGTTCCTGATGCGCGCCATGGCTCCGCCGGAAGTCTCGTTGCGCGACATCTATGTGTCGGTTACCCCATTCGTGCTGATCATGGTCCTGGCGCTGGTGCTGGTCATGGTTTTCCCGCAGATCGCCCTGTGGCTGCCGCAGTGGCATTACGGCAGGTGAGCACATGAATTTCAGCTGTAGGCCAGCGCAGTCGTACCGATAAAGCCAGTGAGGATTGCTGCGGCGTAGCGCCGCTTATGCCGTACGCAATCCTCAAGGGCTTTTGAGTCATCAGGTGCAGGTTGCCCCTCTGAAAACCCTGCCAGTGCCCCGTGGGCCAGGCAGTGCGGTTGTATGCCATCTGAATCGACAAGCCTGGAGATAACAGCATGAGTACGAGACGCAGTTTTCTGAAAACCGCCGCGGTGGCCACCGGGGCAGCAGGGGCAACGGCATTGGGTTCGGCGCATATCTATGCCGCCGAGCCGAAGAAAATCGTCTGGCGCCTGCAGACCTATGCCGGTGCCGCCTTGGGCGAACATGTGATCAAACCCTCCATCGATGCCTTCAACAAGGCCGCCAATGGCGAGATGGAAATCCAGCTGTATTACGCCGACCAGCTGGTGCCCACCGGCGAGCTGTTCCGCGCCATGCAGAAGGGCACCATCGATGCCGTACAGAGCGATGACGACTCCATTGCCGCGCCCGTGGATATCTCTGTGTTCGGTGGTTACTTCCCCTTTGCCACCCGTTACAGCCTGGACATTCCTGTGCTGTTCAACCAGTACGGGCTCAATGAAATCTGGGCCGAGGCCTATGGCGAAGTCAAAGGTGTGACCTGGCTCGGCGCTGGCGCCTGGGACCCGTGCCACTTCGCCACGGTGGAGCCGATCACCAAGCTTGAGCAGCTCAAGGGCAAGCGCATTTTTACCTTTCCTACGGCTGGCAAGTTCCTTACCCGTTTCGGCGTGATTCCGGTAACCCTGCCCTGGGAAGATGTCGAGGTGGCCATGCAGACCGGCGAGCTGGACGGCATCGCCTGGTCCGGTATCACCGAGGACTACACCGTCGGTTGGGCCAACGTGACCAAGTACTTCCTCACCAACAATATCTCCGGTGCCTGGTGCGGCTCCTACTTCGCCAACTCGGACAAATGGAACGAAGTGCCCGAGCACCTGAAAACCCTGTTTAAACTGTGCATGGACAGCTCTAACTACTACCGTCAGCACTGGTACTGGGGTGGTGAAGCGCAGCTGCGGGTCGAGGGTGGCAAGCTACAACTGACCTCCATTCCGGCCGAGGAGTGGGCCACGGTGGAAGCCGAGGCGCTGAAGTTCTGGGATGAAATCGCCAAAACCAGCCCACGTTGCGCGCGGGTGGTGGAGATCTTCAAGAAGTACAACGCACTCATGGCCAAGGCCGGCGCGCCCTATCGCGGCTAGCACCTGGGGTCGCTACACCTCACGCCCGCAGCGCAAGATGCGGGCGTGTTTTTTTGCGCGGCGGGCAGGCGGCTCTGTCAGTGCGCGTAGCGATTCTGTAGAGCCAGGAAGCGGCCATCCTGCTGCACGCGCTGTAAAGCCGCTCGCCAGCGCGCGATGTCCTGCTCCGGCATGCTGCGTGACAGGGCGATAAAGCCTTCATCACGGCCCAGCTGCACGGCGCTTGGGCGTACCTTGTTGGCCGCGACTCCTGCCTCGCGCAGCCTCTGCGCCAGCCCTGAGTCCGCCGAGGCAACCAGCGCGATCCGGCCTGCTGCGAGCATGCCGAAGCAGGTGCTGTAAGCGTTGTTGCGCTTTAGCTGCGAGAACCCCATAGCTGTCAGGCGTTCGTCATGGGAGCTGCCGTTGAGCACGCACACTGGCAAGCTCTTGGCGTCGCGCAGACTCTGGATGCCGGTGGGGTGCAGGGTGTTTTCGTAGAGCCAGTCTGTCTCTTCCCAGATGGGCCCGACCCAGTGCGCCAGCGGCAGGCGCTCCGGAGTTTTGCCAAGGTTGAAGAGCACCACATCGTCACGCTGTTGCAGTTGCGCCAGACCACGCGCCAAGGGCACTTCCTGGATTGGCAGCGGCTCGGCCATATCGGCCAGCAGCTCGCGCACCAGCTCAAGAAAGAACGCCCGCTTGCCGGCATGTTCGCGTCCGCGTAACTGGCCGTCGATCAGCACGGCTTGGCTATCCAGGCTGTGGGTATAGATCAGCCAGTCACGCGCCAGGCAGGTTGTAGGCGCGAGCCAGGTAGCTAGTGCCAGTACCAGGGCGGCGGTAATTGCTGCGCGATGCCGAGTCTGGCCGGGCGCTGGCAGGGTGCGGGGCATCGGGTTCAAACAGTCTCCGGTATGGCTTCTGGCGGCCACTTGGCGCATGCAGTCAGGTGTTCGGCGGGTGATGATCTGTGCTTTTACAGCAGAGCAGTACCTGCCGTCACCTGTGATGCAACGCTTGCCGCTTGTTTTGCTTAATTGCCCAGCCAACTTGGCAAACCTGTACCACACTGATGAAGCTTTTTGCCGGGTGTTCTAACAGGCGTGGGTAGTGTCAGGGCGCGTTGTGTGGTGATTGTGGGGATGCGCTTGAGATGCTGTTGTTGCCTGCAGGATTGACACCGGAAGTCAGCCATAACAACAAGAGACAGGTGCATTTATGCTCAATCCGCGAGACGTGAAAACCGTTCAGGATGCCAAGCGCATTGTCGAAGAGCGTGGCCTTAGCCATATCAAGGTCGGGGTGTTCGATAACGATGGGGTGATGCGTGGCAAATACCTCAGCCGCAGCAAGTTCTTCTCTGCTCTCGACAGCGGCTTTGCCTTCTGCGATGTGGTGCTCGGCTGGGACGTGAAGGACCAGCTCTACGACAACGCCCAGTACACCGGTTGGCACACCGGTTACCCCGATGCCCCGGTGCGCGTGCTGCCACATACCTGCCGCGATTTACCCTTTGAAAACGGCATGCTGCTATTTATCTGCGAGTTTGCCGAGGCGGCCGAGAAGGTCTGCCCGCGCGGCACCCTGCGCCGGGTGGTCGAGCGCAGCAAGGCTATGGGCTTTGATGCGTTCGCGGCGCTGGAATACGAGTTCTTCATGTTCGATGAAACCCCGGAGTCGGCCCGCGAGAAAGGCTTTCGCAACCTCAAGCCCTTCACCCCGGACTGGTTCGGCTACTCGATGATTCGCAACTCGGTACACGCCGAGCTGTACCACGAGATCCTCGAAATGGCCGAGCGCATGGACTTTCCCATCGAAGGCCTGCACACCGAAACCGGCCCCGGCGTGCTCGAAGCCGCCATCGCCTATGACCGCGCCGAAGACGCCGCCGACAAGGGCGCGCTGTTCAAGACCTTTATGAAGGTGCTGGCCCAGCGCAACGGCCTGATGGCCACCTTTATGGCCAAGTGGTCGGGCAAATATCCGGGGCAGAGCGGGCATATCCATGTATCCCTGCGCGATCTCGCCAGCGGCAAATCGGCGTTCTATGACCCGAGCCAGGCGCACAATATGAGCAAGATTCAGCGCCACTTCCTTGCCGGCCAGCAGCGCCTGATGCCGGAATTTCTGTGCATGGTGGCGCCAACGCTGAACAGCTATCGGCGGCTGATCCCTGGGTTCTGGGCGCCCACCGATGCCACCTGGGGCGTGGAAAACCGCACCGCTGCGCTGCGCGTCATTCCCGGCAGTGACAAGTCCCAGCGTCAGGAATATCGCCTCGGCGCCGCCGACGGCAATCCGTTTCTGGCCCTCTCGGTGGCGCTTGGCTCTGGCCTGTACGGGGTGATGCAGCAGTGGGAGCCAACCGAGCCGGTGGTGGGTAACGCCTACGCCATGAAGCACCCGGAAGAGCTGGCCCTGCCGCGCACCCTGTGGGATGCGGCGCAACGGCTGAAGGCTTCGATGGCAGCGCGGGAGCTGTTTGGCGACGAGTTTGTCGAGCACTTTGCCGCCAGCCGCGAGTGGGAAGAGCGCGAATACCGCCGGCATGTCAGCGACTGGGAACTGGATCGCTACTTCGAAATCATCTGATGCCCTGCTTTGCCGCAGGTGCCAATAGACACAGGGGCTAGAGGCGCTGGGTAGGGTGGATGACGCTGTTTTCATCCACCAGCGTATAGGTGGATGGGTAAAGCGCCATCCACCCTACGAGGTCCAGGCCTGTAGATATACAGCAGACCTACCTGTTGTTCGCGACAGGATTTTAAGGTGCAAGCAATGAGCAAACTGCAATGCATTTCCCCCATCGATGGCTCGATGTATGTCGAGCGCCATCTGGCTTCCAACCCTGAAATTCAGGCGGCTTTGGCCAAGGCCGAGTTGGCGCAGCAGGCCTGGAAGACCACTCCGCTGGCCGAGCGCATCGCCATCGGCCGCAAGGCGATTGCTGCCTTCGCCGCCAAGGAAACTCAGCTGGCTGAAGAGCTGTGCTGGATGATGGGTCGGCCGATCCGCTATGCCGCAGGCGAGGTGCGCGGCTTTGTCGAGCGTGCCAGCTATATGGCAGATATCGCCGAGCAGGCGCTGGCGGATATCCAGGTGCCGGAAAAGCCCGGGTTTATTCGCTTTATCCGCCGTGAACCGCTGGGCGTGGCGCTGGTGATCGCGCCGTGGAACTACCCCTACCTGACGGCGGTGAACGCGGTGATGCCGGCGCTGCTGGCCGGTAATGCGGTGCTGCTCAAGCACTCGGCGCAAACCCCGCTGTGCGCCGAACGCATGGTCGAAGCCTTCAGCGAGGCCGGCTTGCCGGACGGAGTGTTCCAGTACCTGCACCTGAGTCACGGTGAAACCGAGGCGCTGATCCAGGCGCCAACCATCGCCCACGTCGCCTTCACCGGTTCAGTGCCCGGCGGCACCATGGTTGAGCGGGTGGCGGTGGGACGCTTTCTCAGCATCGGCCTGGAACTGGGCGGCAAGGACCCGGCCTATGTGCGCGCCGACGCCGACCTGGCCCACGCGGTGGAAACCACAATAGACGGCGCGTTCTTCAACTCCGGGCAATCCTGCTGCGGTATCGAGCGCATCTATGTGCACGAATCGCTGTATGACACCTTCGTCGAGCAGGCGGTGGCGCTGGTCAAACAATACAAGCTAGGTCGTTCCGATGACCCGGACACCACCCTTGGCCCACTGGTGCGTGCCGAGGCGGCGGATTTCGTCCGTGGGCAGATCCACGAGGCCATCGCGCAGGGCGCCACCGCGCACTTGGTGCCGGCCGACTTTGCCCTGGACCATCCCGGCTCGCAGTACCTGGCGCCGCAGGTGCTGACCAATGTGCACCACGGCATGCGGGTGATGACCGAAGAATCCTTCGGCCCCGTGGTGGGCATCCAGAAGGTCAAGGATGACGAAGAAGCCCTGGCTCTGATGAACGACAGCGAGTTTGGCCTGACGGCGGCGATTTTCAGCCGTGACGTCGATGCCGCCATGGCCCTGGCCGAGCGGGTGGAGGCGGGCACGGTGTTTCTTAACCGCTGCGACTACCTCGACCCGGCGCTGGCCTGGACCGGGGTGAAGAACTCCGGACGCGGCTGCACCCTGTCCAGCGTCGGCTTCGAGCACGTCACCCGGCCGAAATCCTTCCATTTCAAGACCCAGCTGTGAGGCGCGCCATGGACCTGAATCACTACCGCATGAACTGGAATTACCCGACCTCGGTGCGCGTCGGCGTCGGCCGCATCAGCGAGCTGGCGGCTGCCTGTCGGCAACTGGGCATGAGCGCGCCGCTGCTGGTCACCGACCCTGGCCTGGCCGCATTGCCGATGATTGATCGCGCGCTGTTGCACTGCCGTGATGATGGCCTCAAGGCCGGGTTGTTTCATGGCATCAAGGGCAACCCCACTGGGCACAACGTGATGGACGGGGTGGCCGCATTCAAGGCCGGCAAGCATGACGGGGTGATCGCCTTTGGCGGCGGTTCAGCGCTGGATGCCGGCAAGGCCATCGCCCTGATGGTCGGCCAGGACCGGCCGTTGTGGGATTTCGAAGACATCGGTGACAACTGTAACCGCGTCAATGTCGCCGGTATGGCCCCGGTGGTGGCGGTGCCGACTACTGCTGGCACTGGTTCGGAAGTCGGCCGCGCCTCGGTGATCACCGATGATGCTGCGCATATAAAACGCATCATCTTCCACGCGCGCATGTTGCCGGCGCTGGTGATTCTCGACCCGGAGCTGACCCTCGGTCTGCCGGCCAAGATCACCGCGGCCACCGGTATGGATGCGCTGTCGCATAACCTGGAGGCGTTCTGCTCACCGCTGTTTCACCCCATGGCCGAAGGCATCGCCCTGGAAGGCATGCGCCTGGTGCAGCACTACCTGCCGCGCGCGGTGGCGCAGGGCAGTGATGTCGAAGCGCGTTTGCAGATGCTGGTGGCCTCCAGCATGGGTGCCACCGCATTCCAGCGCGGCCTGGGCGCCATGCATGCTTTGGCCCATCCGCTCGGTGCGCTGTACGACGCGCACCATGGCCTGCTCAATGCGGTGCTGATGCCTTACGTGCTGGTGGCCAACCGTGCACGCATCGAGCCGCAGATGGAGAAAATGGCGCGCTACCTGAATCTGGGCAAACCCGGTTTCAGCGGTGTGCTGGAGTGGGTGATGGCGCTGCGTGAGCAGGTCGGTATCCCGCACAGCCTGGGCGAGATTGGCATTGATGACACGCGTATCGAACAGGTCGGGCAGATGGCTGAGGTTGACCCGTCGGCCGGCACCAACCCGATTGCCTTTACCGCTGCGCAATACAGTCAGCTTTTTGAAAAAGCCCTGCGTGGCACCCTCTAATCTCTGGCTTTAACAGCGCTGCTCGCGTGGGCGAACGGCGCTGTAGCGAACAGATACATGACTCCTGGGTTCTTGGCTTGCGCTGCCTGCGGGTGACTCCTTATATTCCCCCGGCATTTAAGCGCGCCCGGCTTGCGCCTGCCCGGCTGCAAGCAGGGCCTGTTACCGCAACGGTGAGAGGCCATGATCGAAATAAAAAACCTAACCAAGCGTTTTGCGCAGCACACGGCTGTCGACGACCTGTCCTTCAGTGTTCAGCCCGGTGAAGTGCTGGGCTTTCTCGGCCCCAACGGCGCCGGCAAATCCACCACAATGAAGATGCTCACCGGCTTTCTGGCGCCGACATCAGGCAGCGCCAGTATTCTCGGTTTCGATATCCAGAAAGACACCCTCAAAGCCCAGCGGCAGATTGGTTACCTGCCCGAAGGCGCGCCGTGCTACGGCGATATGACCGTGCGCAGCTTCCTCGAATTTATTGCCGAGGTGCGCGGTTTCAAGGGCGCCGAGAAACGTGAACGGGTGGCCAAGGCGGTGGCTCAGGTTGAGCTGGAAGCCGTACTTGAGCAGTCGATTGAGACCCTGTCGAAAGGCTTTAAGCGCCGCGTGGGCCTGGCCCAGGCGATTTTGCATGACCCCAAGGTGCTGATTCTCGATGAGCCCACCGATGGCCTCGACCCGAATCAGAAGCACCAGGTGCGCAAACTAATCCAGAGCCTGGCCCACGACAAGATCGTGATCATCTCCACCCACATCCTCGAAGAAGTCTCTGCCGTGTGCACCCGCGCCGTGGTGATCGCCCACGGCAAGCTGCTGGCCGATGGCACGCCGTTGGAGCTGGAAAGCCGCTCGCGCTATCACCAGGCCGTCACCCTGGTGGCTGCCGAGCCGCTGGACCAGGCTGCACTGGCTGCGCTGCCAGGCGTGGCCGGGGTGGAAGAAAACGCCCTGGAAAACAGCCTGAGCATCCTCGCCAAACCGGGGGAGGTGATCTTCCCGCAGGTCAATGCGTTGATCGCCGCGCGCGGTTGGCAGGTCAAGGAATTGAATGTTGAACGCGGGCGGCTGGACGAAGTGTTCCGCAGCCTGACCCGTGGGGAGGTGGTATGAGTCAGCTGTCGGTAGTCTTCAAGCGCGAGCTGGCGAGCTACTTCGCCACGCCGCTGGCCTATGTGTTTATCCTGATCTTCCTGGTGCTGTCCGGGGTGTTCACCTTCTACCTGGGCGGTTTCTTCGAGAACGGCCAGGCCAACCTGGCGCCGTTCTTCAACTTCCACCCCTGGCTGTACCTGTTTCTGGTGCCGGCGATTGCCATGCGTCTGTGGGCCGAGGAGCGCAAGAGCGGCACCATCGAGCTGCTGATGACCCTGCCGATCACCCGTTTCGATGCGGTCACTGGCAAGTTTCTCGCCGCCTGGGCCTTTGCCGGTTTAGCGCTGCTGCTGACCTTCCCGATGATCATCACCGTCAACTACCTGGGTGAGCCGGATAACGGTGCGATCATCACCGGCTATATCGGCAGCTGGCTGCTGGCCGGCGCCTACCTGGCGATTGGCTCGTGCATGTCGGCGCTGGCGAAGAACCAGGTGATCGCCTTTATCCTGGCGGTCAGCGTGTGCTTCCTGTTTATCGTCAGTGGCTTCCCCATGGTGCTCGACGGTTTCAGTGGCTGGGCGCCGCAGTGGCTGGTGGATGCCGTGGCTTCGCTGAGCTTCCTGACCCGTTTCGATGCGATCAGCAAGGGCGTGATCGACCTGCGCGACCTGCTGTATTTCCTCACCCTGATTGCCGCCTGGTTGGCGGCGACGGCGGTGGTAATCGACCTGAAGAAAGCTGACTGAGGCCGCCCATGAAAAAGCTGATGGTTTCCAGCGCCGGGCTTGCACTCATTGCCCTGGCGTTTCTCGCCTTCAACCTGTTCTCCAGCGTCAGCCTTAGCGGCGTACGTCTGGATCTGACCGAGCATAAGCTCTACACCCTCTCCAGCGGCACCGAGCAGATTCTTGCCGAGCTGGACGAACCGGTGGAGCTGAACTTCTTCTATTCCGACACCGCCACCAAGGACCTGCCGGCGCTGCGTACTTATGCCAAGCGCGTTGAGGAAATGCTCAAGGCTTACCAGCGCGAAGCCGGTGACAAACTCAAGCTGACGATCATCGACCCGGCACCGTTCTCCGAAGACGAAGACAAGGCCGCCGAATTCGGTCTGCAGGGCATTCCACTGCAGCAGGGCGGCGACTCGATCTACTTCGGTCTGGCCGGCAAGAATGCCGAAGGCCAGACCCAGGTGATTCCGTTCTTCGCCCTCGATCAGGAAGAGTTCCTCGAATACGAACTCAGCCGTCTGGTGCAGAGCCTGGCCAAGCCTGAGCGGCCGGTGGTCGGCGTGCTGTCTGGCTTGCAGGTCAACGGTGGTTTCGACATGGCCGCGCGGCAGCCGACGCCGGCCTGGATGCTGATCGAGGAAATTCGTCAGCTGTTCCAGATCGAAAGCCTCAAGCGCGACGTCGACCTGATCCCGGAAAAGGTCTCGGTGCTGCTGCTGATTCATCCCAAGCAGCTGCCTGAGCAGACCCTGTATGCGATTGACCAGTTCGTCCTGCGCGGCGGCAAGTTGCTGACCTTCGTCGACCCGTTCAGCGAGGCCGATACCCAGGCCGAAATGCCCGGTGAGATGGTCATCGACAAAGCCTCCGATCTGCCGGCGCTGTTCAAGGCCTGGGGCTTGCGCATGGTGCCGGATCAGGTGCTGGGCGACGGCTCCTACGCCATGTCGGTGAGCATGGGCCAAGGCCAGCGCCCGGTGCGTCACGCCGCTTGGCTGAGCCTGCCGAAGAACGCCTTGGACAAGGACGACATCAGCACCGCTTCGCTGGAAACCATCACGGTGGCCACCGCCGGCATGCTGGAGCCGCTGGACGGCGCGAAAACCCAGTTCATCCCGCTGGTGCGCAGCTCGCAGTACGCCATGCCGTTTGATGCCAAACGCTTCGGTATGCTGGCCAACCCGGAAGAGCTGATCCGCGAACTCAAGCCCACCGGTGAGCGTTACACCTTGGCCGCGCGTATCAGCGGCCCGGCGCAAACCGCGTTCCCGGACGGGATCGAAGGGCAGAAGGATGGCCTCAAGCAGGCCGACAACATCAACGTGATCGTTGTCGCCGACACCGACATGCTTACCGACCGCATGTGGGTGCAGGTGCAGGACTTCTTCGGTCAGCGTATTCCGCAGCCCTGGGCGGACAACGCCGGTTTTGCGATCAACGCATTGGACAATCTGGCCGGCTCAGAAGCGCTGATCAGTGTGCGTTCGCGCGGGCGCTTCACCCGTCCGTTCGAGGTGGTGGACGCGATTCAGCGTGAGGCCGAGGTCAAGTTCCGCGAGAAGGAACAGGCCCTGCAAACCCAGCTGGCCGATACCGAGCAGAAGCTCGCGGCCCTGCAGCAGAGCGATGACCCGAGCAAAGCCCTGGAGCTGACCCCGGAGCAGCAGGCCGCGGTGCAGCAGTTTGTGCAGCAGAAGTTGGCGATCCGCAAGGAGCTGCGCGACGTGCGCTACCAGCTGAATGCCGACATCGAGGCCCTGGGCAGCACGCTCAAGTTCCTCAATATCGCCCTGGTGCCGCTGTTGCTGACTCTCGGCGTGTTGGCGCTGTGGTTGTGGCGTCGGCGCCGTCACGGCTAATCCTGTCTGTACCTGCAAAGGGCCGCTTGATGCGGCCCTTTGTTTTTGGGGCTTTCGTATGGGCCATGTGGGAGGGGCTTTAGCCGCGACAAGAGCGATCAAAAGCTCGCCGCTAAAGCGCCTCCTACAGGTATCTCAGCGCTTCCGTGCAGTGCAGCCAAAACCCGCAACTCACGCCATAATGCTCCCCGCGCCAATGCGCCAAACGGATCGCCGTGACCGATCTAACCAGTCCTGTTGTACCTGTTATGAGGATTAATTAGATGCCTACCCTCCTGGTCAAGATATTCGAAGGCCGCAGCGATGAGATCAAACGCGAGTACGCCAAAGCCCTGACCGACGCGTCGACCAAGGTGCTTGGCTGCGATGCCAGCGCGGTGGATGTGATCTTCGAGGAAGTGAAAAAAGGCGACTGGGCCACCGGTGGCGTGATGTGGTCTGAGCGCGACTAGCCGGCTTTTACCTCGGCTATTGGTGATGGGTTACGCCGCTGCGCGGCTGGCCCATCCTGCGCCAGTTTTTCCACCTTATGAATATCGCTGCATAGCTTGTCCTGTATGGCCTGCAGCCTTTCTGTAAAAAGTGCTTTTCAGTCATAAACGCTGTTTTATACTCGGCCTTCGGTGATGGCCGGGCACTCGCCTGCAGGCCGCGCCACACAATAAAAACTGCACGCTGGAGATACAGGTAATGGCTGAGCGCGAGACAGGCACCGTCAAGTGGTTCAATGATTCCAAGGGTTATGGCTTTATTCAGCGCGAGAGCGGCGCGGACGTGTTCGTGCATTTCCGTGCGATCCGTGGCGAAGGCCATCGCACCCTGCTCGAAGGGCAGAAGGTCGAGTTCGCCGTGACCCAGGGGCAAAAGGGCTTGCAGGCTGACGACGTGTCAGCGCTCTAAAGTCCATACCCTCGCAAAAAGCCCATCGCCGATGGGCTTTTTGCTTTCTGCCCTTCGGTCGTTTTCCCCTAGGCAAAAATGCGACAATCGCCGCCTTCCTGCTCTTCCCCTTGACCCCACCCCGCGATTACCCGATGACCGACGCCACGCCCGCCGTTGACCAACTGCTGAAAAACCTCGATCAGACCCTGCTGGGCGACCGTCATCGCCTGCGCCGCCAGTTGCATGAGCTGCGCAAGCAGACGCCGGTGGACGAAGCCAAGCTGGCGCAGTGGCTGCAGCGCTTCGAGGCATCGCGTGCCAAGGTTGAGGCGCGCCGGCGTAGCGTGCCGGTGATGCGTTACGACGATGCGCTTCCGATTGCCGCCAAGCGAGAAGAGATCAAGGCTGCCATCGCCATGCACCAGGTGGTGGTGATCGCCGGGGAAACCGGTTCAGGCAAAACCACCCAGTTGCCGAAAATCTGTCTGGAACTGGGGCGAGGTGTGCATGGCTTGATCGGTCACACCCAGCCGCGTCGTTTGGCGGCACGTAGCGTGGCGACCCGGGTGGCGGAGGAAATCGGCACCCCGCTGGGCGAACTGGTCGGTTATCAGGTGCGTTTCGAGGACCAGAGCAACGAGCGCAGCCTGATCAAGCTGATGACCGACGGCATCCTGCTGGCCGAGACCCAGCACGACCGTTACCTGGAAAAGTACGACACCATCATCGTCGACGAAGCCCACGAACGCAGCCTGAACATCGACTTCCTGCTGGGCTTTCTGAAAACCCTGCTGGTGCGCCGCCCTGACCTGAAGCTGATCATCACTTCGGCGACTATCGACCTGCAGCGCTTCTCCGAGCACTTCGGCGGTGCGCCGATTGTTGAAGTGTCTGGCCGCACCTTCCCGGTGGAGACCTGGTACCGGCCGCTGGCCGCCGAGCAGGACGAAGACGGCAACCGCGTCGAAGAAGACCTGTCGGTCGATCAGGCGATTCTCGCTGCCCTGGATGAAATCAGCGCCTTTGAAAAAGCCGAAGGCAAGCGCCCTGGCGACATTCTGGTGTTCCTGCCCGGTGAGCGCGAGATTCGCGATGCCGCCGAGGTGCTGCGCAAAGCCAACCTGCGCCTGACCGAAGTGCTGCCGCTGTATGCGCGGCTGACCCCGGCCGAGCAGCAGAAGATTTTTGCACCCATGGGCGCGCGCAAAATAGTGCTCGCCACCAACGTCGCGGAAACCTCGCTGACTGTGCCGGGCATCCGTTATGTGATCGACAGCGGTACGGCGCGCATCAGCCGCTACAGCTACCGCGCCAAAGTGCAGCGCCTGCCGATTGAGGCCATCAGCCAGGCCAGCGCCAACCAGCGCAAGGGCCGCTGCGGGCGGGTCGAGCCGGGTATCTGCATTCGCTTATACAGTGAGGAGGATTTCAACGGTCGCCCGGCCTTTACCGATCCGGAAATCCTGCGTACCAACCTGGCGGCGGTGATTCTGCAGATGCTCCATCTGCGCCTCGGTGAGATCGACGCTTTCCCCTTTATCGAGCCGCCGGATGGCAAGGCCATCAGCGACGGTTTCAATCTGCTGCAGGAGCTCTCGGCGGTCAGCCGCGAAGGACAACTGACGCCGTTGGGCCGCCAGCTGGCGCGCCTGCCTGTTGATCCCCGGTTAGGCCGTATGGTGCTCGAAGGCGCCAAACAGGGCAGCCTTGAGGAAATCCTGATTATCGCCAGCGCCTTGTCGGTGCAGGATGTGCGCGAGCGTCCGTCCGACCGCCAGCAGGCCGCTGATCAGGCCCATGCGCAGTGGAAGGATGTGGATTCCGACTTCGCCGCGCTGATCAACCTGTGGCGCGGCTTTGAAGATCAGCGCCAGGCTTTGGGTTCAAGCGCACTGCGCAGCTGGTGCCGGAAGAACTTCCTCAACTACTTACGCCTGCGCGAATGGCGCGACGCGCACCGTCAGTTGGTGCTGATTACCCGTGATTTGCAGCTCGGCAAACCGGCGAGTGATGCCGGTAAAAACGCGCCGCGGGCTAACGAGCAGACGCCGGCTACTCAGGATCGCCGCAATGCCGCACCACAGCTCTCCGCTGTGCAGAAAGAAAAAGAGCTGGCCGAGAAAGACCAGGCCGCCCAGCGCGCCAAAGGCTACGCCGCTGTGCACAAGGCGATTCTCGCCGGCCTGCTCAGCCAGATCGGCCAGAAAACCGAAGACGGCGACTACCTCGGCGCCCGTCAGCGGCGCTTCTGGGTGCATCCGTCCTCGGTGATCGGCCGCAAGAAGCCCAGCTGGCTGATGACCGCCGAACTGGTGGAAACCACCAAGCTGTTTGCGCGCATGGTGGCGAAGATCGAGCCGGACTGGATCGAACCGCTGGCCGGCCACCTGATCAAGAAAAACCACCTGGAACCGCACTGGGAGAAGAAGCGCGGCCAGGTGGTGGCCTATGAACAGATCAGCCTCTACGGCCTGATCGTGGTCGGCCGCCGTGCGGTGCATTTTGGTCCGATTGATCCCGTGGCCTCGCGCGAGCTGTTTATCCGCGAGGGTCTTGTGGGGGGCGAGATCAACTCGCGCGCCAAGTGCCTGATGGCCAACCGTCAGCTGCTGGAAAAACTCGACGAGCTGGAAGCCAAGGCCCGCCGTCGCGACATTCTCGCCGACGAGGAAACCCTGTTCGCCTACTACGAGGCGCGTCTGCCGGCGACTATCTACCAGAGCGCCACCTTCGACAGCTGGTACAAGACGGAAAGCGCGAAGAACTCGCAGCTGCTGCTTATGCGCGAAGAGGATGTGCTCGCCCGTGATGCCAAGGAAGTCACCGCCGCCCAGTACCCGGATACCCTGCGCCTGGGCGAGCTGACCCTGCCGCTTAGCTATCACTTCGAACCCAACCACCCACGTGACGGCGTGACCCTGCGCGTGCCCGCGCCGCTGTTGCCGCAACTGCCGCCCGAGCGCCTGGAATGGTTGGTGCCGGGGTTGCTGGAGGCCAAATGCATGGCCCTGGTACGCGGCCTGCCCAAGGCGCTGCGCAAGAACTTTGTACCGGTGCCGGACTTTGTCGGCGCGGCGCTGAGCAAGATCAGCTTTGCCGACGGCAGCCTGCCCGAAGCCCTGGGCCGCGAGCTGACGCGCATGACTGGCACGCGGGTCAGCGACGAGGCCTGGGCCGAATCCGCTGCGCAGCTTGAAGGCCATCTACGGATGAATATCGAGGTGGTCGACAACCAGGGCAAACCCCTCGGTGAAGGCCGCGATCTGGCTGAGCTGACCGCGCGTTTCAGCGAAGCGACCCAGGCCGGCCTGGCCCTGCCGAAAACCGCCAAGAGCCAGCAGCCGGTCGAGGCCAAGGCCTTTAATGAAGTGGCGGCGAAGACTCAGCAGCAGGTCGCTGGCCTGTCCATGACCGTCTACCCGGCGCTGGTGGAGGAGGCGGGTGTGGTCAAGGAAGGGCGCTTCCCGACCCTGGCCGAAGCCGAGTTCCAGCATCGCCGGGCCCTGCAGCGCTTGCTGTTGCAGCAGTTGAGTGAGCAGGCCAAGTTCCTGCGCGGCAAACTGCCCGGGCTGACCGAGCTGGCGCTGCTCTATCGCGACATGGGCCGGGTCGATGCGCTGGTTGAAGATATTCTGCTGGCCAGCCTCGACAGTTGCATCCTCGACGGCTGCGAGCCCTTGCCGCGCGACGGTGCTGGTCTGGCGGCCCTGGCCGAGCGCAAGCGCGGCGACTGGACTGGTGAGGCTGAACGCCTGGCCAAGCTGTGCCTGGAGATTCTCAAGCTGTGGCACGGCTTGCAGAAACGCTTCAAGGGCAAGATCGACCTGGCCCAGGCCATGGCGCTGAACGACATCAAGCTGCAGCTGAGCAACCTGGTCTACCCCGGTTTTGTCCGCGAAACCCCGGCGCAGTGGCTGAAGGAAGTGCCGCGTTATCTCAAGGCCATTGAGCAGCGCCTGGACAAGATTGCCGGCCAGGTGCAACGCGACCGCGTGTGGAGCGGCGAGCTGGCGGGCTACTGGGAGCAGTACCAGGCGCGCCTGGGTAAACACAGCCAGGAAGGCAAACGCGACCCGCAGCTGGTGCTGTACCGCTGGCTGCTGGAGGAGTACCGCGTGTCACTGTTTGCCCAGCAGCTGGGCACCAAGCTGCCGGTGTCGGATAAGCGCCTGAGCAAGCAGTGGAGTGCGGTGGAGGCATAGGCCCGGCACCCTCGCGCAGGCGTAGCATGGCTTTAGCGCAGCGATAGCCATGCCGGCAGCGGCCGGTATTAGCAGGCAGTTTTTCAACAGCCGGTATTAGGCCTCGATCAGCGGCAGGGTGAAGTAGAAGGTGCTGCCTGCGCCGACCACGCTGCTGTAGCCGATCTGCCCGTGCATGCGCTCAATCAGCGTCTTGCAGATGCTCAGGCCCAGGCCGGTGCCGCCACGGCGGCGACCGTCGGAGCCATCGGCCTGGGCGAATTTCTGGAAGATGCGCGCGCGGAATTCCTCGGCGATGCCCGGGCCGTGGTCGCGTACCTGCACCCGCACCTGGTCGTCGACTATCTGGGCGCTGATCTCGACCTGGCCCTGGGGCGCGGAAAACTTCACCGCATTGGAAATCAGGTTACTCAGCACCTGCTGCAACCGCAGGCTGTCGACCTCGACCAGGGTCTGTTCCGGTAGCGCGCTGTCATCCAGTTGCAGGCACACGGCGAAATTGTCGGCATAGCCCTGGTTGTTTGCCAGTGCCTCGCGCAGCAGCGGGCGCAGTTCACAACGGCTGAGGTGGATGCCGACCTGGCCGAACTCCAGCTTCTCGATATCGAGGATGTCGTTGACCAGATTGATCAAACGCTCCGAGTTGCTCTGCGCGATGCGTACCAGCTCCTGTACTTGCGGCGGCAGCTCGTCTAACGCAGTGCCGATCAACAGACCAAGCGAGCCCTTGATCGAGGTCAGCGGCGTGCGCAGTTCGTGGCTGACGGTGGAGATAAACTCTCTTTTAAGACGCTCGACCTGTTTGCGTGCGCTGATGTCGCGCAGCATGCCGACATACAGATGGCGGCCGGGCAGTTCATAGCTGCTCAGGGTGATTTCCAGTTCCAGTGGCTGGCCATTGGCGTGCTCGCCGCCAACCTCCAGGGGCTTGTCCAGCTTGTCCGCCAGGGCGCTGTCGCTGTCTGTATACAGCGTCGGGATCAGCTGGCCGATGCGGCGCTGGCCCAGGGCCTCGGCATCATGGCCGAACAGACGGCTGCTGGCCGGGTTGCTGCGTTCGATCCGGCCCTGGGCGTCAAAGATCAGGATGCCTTCGGCGGTGTTCTCCAGAATGGCGCTCAGCTCCCGGGTGCGTTGTTCGACCTGTTGACTGATCTGCGCGGCGCGCCCGGTCATGGCCAGCAGAAAGCCACCGAGCAGGCTGCACAGCAACAAGCCGCCAGCCAGCACCACCCAGGATTGCAGACCGTGGTTGCGCTGCAACAGGCTGATGCTCGGAGCGATCGTCAATTGCAGGCTGCGCCCGGCCACTTGGAAGCGCTCCTGCCAGACCAGCGCCTTGGCATAGGCGGGCAGATCACTGCTGGCCTGGCCATACAAGGACTGCGCACTGGTTTCAGTGACATCCTCCAGGTGCAGTTGAAAACTCTCGGCGGGGTAGACGCCTAGGGCGCTATCGATCAGGTCGCTAATACGGATTACTGCCACCGCATACCCGCGTACCTCACTGGCGCGCTGCTGCAGGGCGGGTGGCTCGGCGCCCTGGTACACCGGATAGAAGATCAGCACCCCAGGTTGCGCCTGGGCGTCCTGCACCAGGCTGATCGGTGCGGTCATGGTGGCCTGGGCGCTATCGCGAGCCTGGTCCAGAGCGCGCCGGCGCAGCGGGTCGCTGGCGATATCAAAACCGAGGATATTTGCGTTATCGGCCAGGGGCTCGACATAGGTGATGGGCACATAGCTGTCGCGCGGCTCAGCAGGCACCTGCGCGCCGCTCTCGTCGTGCTGGCTGATGCGCACCCCGGGGAAGCCTTGCGCGGCGAGCGCCGCTTCGTAGTCAGCGCGCTCGCTGCCGGCAATCTGGCGATCCCAGCCCAGGGCGGTAATGCCTGGATAGGTTTGCGGCAGGTTGGCGACGAACTGGGCGAACTCCTCCCGCGTAACCTCCTGGGAGGCGCTGAAAAAACGCTCGATCGACTGCGCCGCCTTGGCGTAAAGGTCCAGGCGCGATTGCAGGGTCAGGCTCATCAGCTTGGCCTGCTCGTGGAAACGCTGGTTGAGGTTGTTTTGTTCGGCTTCGCTGGAGCGGATAAAAATCAGCATCATGATCGCGCAACTGATCAGCAAGGGCAGGCCCACGTTGCCGACGCGGCTGCGCCAGAGCGCCCGCGGCTGGGCAAAGGCGATAAACATCAGTGGGGTGGCGATCAGTACGCCGATGCTGTCGCCTACCCACCAGGTCCACCAGCTGAAGGGTAGTTCGGTGGCACTGATGACCTCGCTGGCATACAGCACCCCCGTACCGACACAGGCGCTGAGCAGGCAGGCCAGTGGTCCGCCGAGCAGCAGCAGCCGAAAAATGCTGCGCTCATCGGTCAGGGCGTTGGGAAAGCCCACAAGGCGGCGAATCAGCCAGCTGCCGAGCAGGCTTTGCAGCGAGGTGCCCAGAGCG
The DNA here is from genome assembly GCF_902506475.1 of Pseudomonas sp. 8BK. NCBI lineage: Bacteria > Pseudomonadati > Pseudomonadota > Gammaproteobacteria > Pseudomonadales > Pseudomonadaceae > Pseudomonas > Pseudomonas sp. 8BK. The sequence goes on from NZ_LR733252.1 coordinate 845,148, forward strand.
ATGCCGGCGGCGATCAGCAGGCCCCTGAGGTTGAGCGCCTCGAAGCTGCTAAAGCCAATACTCAGATTAAGCAGCAGCGAGCCGAGAAAAACTCCGAGTAGCAGTGGATAACCCCAGATCAGTACAGCCGCCAGGGCAATACCCACGGGTGGAAAAATGGCGCTGGCAAAGCCTGGCGGAATAGCCAACAGCAACGCCAGGCGGCCGGCCAGAACATAGGCCAGAGTCAGCAGGATGATTTTTACCGCCAGGGGCAGGTTGGGAAACCGTTGGGGTGGCATCAAGATAAGCGGCTCCTGAAGCGAGTTAGCCTAGGGTCTGCACAGTCTTGTCGGTGCGAGGATGTATTGCAGTTAAGCAGGCCTGGCTTTTCCTGGATTGGCGATTGATGCTTTCTGTTCCTGCGTCCGGTTACCGCTTGTGCGTCCTCCTGCCGGTTGCTGTTTCAACCGCGCGGCACTGGTTTGGCCGCGAGGGCCAGGCCCACTGTGGCGTGGGCGGTAGCAGATATGGCCATTTTCACTGGGTGGCCGGTGCGCCCGCCAATACCGCGCTGCGTCGCCCAGGCCTTGGCGGGAAGGGATTAAGCAACCACTGGGATCAACGGATCGGCCGCCGCCAGGGCTATTGCCCGATCAGCCTGTGGCGGGTAGATCCACTGGGTGTTGATCTGGGTTTTCAGTGCCTTGCCTTCCTGGCCGGTCAGCAACACCTTGCGCTCCCAGCCTTCGGTAAACACCGCGCCCCAGCCGCCCAGGTCCAGGCACGTCACGTACTTGGGCTGGCTATAGGCAATCGGCGCAACACCAAGCAAATCCGCTGCGGCGTTATTGCCGGCCGAGCGACCCAGGGCGATGGCGTGTTGGCAGCTCATCAAGGCGTGATTGCCCTGATCGTCCACGGCCGCATAGGCGGTGTCGCCGGTGGCATAAATGGCGTCCTGGCCGAGCACCTTGAGGTTGCGATCAACGTGCAGGCGGCCATGCGCGTCGCGTTCGCCGTTGATCTGCCGGGTTAGTGGCGAGGCGTTTACCCCCACGGCAAAGATCACCGTGCTGGCGGCAATGCGTTCGCCGTTGCTCAGCTGTACGCCGTGCTCAGTGACCTTGGACACTGGGCTGCAGAGCCGCCAGGTGACGCCCAGGCTGTCGCTGGCTGCGGCGACGACCTCGGCGATTGCCTCGCCCATGGCCGCGCCAACCTGCTTGGCCCTATCCACCACGATCACGCGAACATCTGTTTTGTCGCCGAGGATGGCGCGCAGGCGTGCCGGCATTTCGCTGGCGGTTTCGATGCCGGTGAAGCCGCCGCCGACCACCACCACGGTGTTGCGCGCCGCGCTCTCCGGCTGCTGCGCCAGTCCCTGCAGATGAACGTCGAGACGCTGCGCCGACTCCAGGCTGTCGACATCGAAGGTAAAGCGTTCGATACCTTCCAGTGCTGGGCGCGCCACCTGGCTGCCGGACGCGAGGATCAGACGGTCATAGTTCAACTCGGCCTCGACACCCGACGCGTCGCGGTAGCTGACGCGCTTGCTCGCGGCATCAATCTGCGTGGCACTGCCCTGGACGAAGCGCACACCCACGGCCTCGAACAGCGGGCCTAGCGGGGCAACGGTGCTGGCCAGGTCGGGTTCATAAAAGCGTGGACGCACGCGTAGCTCTGCCTGGGGCGCAAGCAGGGTGACATCGATGTCCAGGCGCTGTTGTTGATCGAGCAGGCGCACGGCGCTGAGTGCACTCCACATGCCGGCAAAGCCGGCACCGATGATCAGGATTTGCTGTTTCATGTTGGTAGGTTCCCGTAGTGAAGAGAAAGGCTGTTGGCTGACGACGGGAGTGATTCTGCCTCTGGCTTGGATCAGGGTGTTGGGCCATTCTTGCTACAACTAATTGATCCACTTTGGAGCGGCCATGTTCGCTGAAAAATTGCCTCCGCAGGTGGTCTTCCTGCCATTGGGCACACCCGAGCCGGGCGTCAGCCTGCAGCGTTGGTTGTATGAGGCGCTGCGCGGCGCCATTCTCGGCGGCCGCCTGCCGGCTGGCAGCAAGCTGCCCAGCACGCGCGCGCTGGCCGAGCATTACAAGTTGGCGCGGGGCACGGCCCAGGCGGCTTATCAGCAACTGTTGTCCGAGGGCTATGTTGAGGCGCAGAGCGGCAGCGGCACGCGGGTTTGCCAGGTGCTGCCGGATGCCACGCTTAACGCCGGCTATGTGCGGCGCAAGGTCGTGGCGACGCAAGAGGCACCGCGCACGCCGCCGGCCACGCCGTGGGTCGAACGCCTGGACGCGATTACGCCAGTATTTGCGCGGCGTCCGCAGGCGTTGGGGTTGCGCCCGTTCTTCCCGCATCGGGGCGATGTTCAGGCGTTTCCGGTCGACCTGTGGCGCAAGCTGCATATCCAGCAGCTGCGCGCCTCGCGGATGTCTATCCTGCTTGATTCGGAACCCGGCGGCTTGCCGGCGCTGCGTGAAGCCATCGCCGGCTACCTGGCCATCGCCCGTGGTGTGCAGGTGCCCGCCGAACGCATCTTGGTACTCAACAGCGTGCAGCAGGGGCTCGACCTGTGCCTGCGCCTGTTGGCACCGGGTGATTCCCAGGTGTGGATGGAAGACCCCGGTTACCCCGGTGCGCGTCAGCTGATCGATGTGTCGGGCGTGACGCGCGTGGATGTGCCGGTCGATGCCTTTGGTATGCAGGTGGAGGAAGGCGTGCGTTTAGCTCCCGATGCCCGGCTGGCCTATGTCACGCCGTCACGCCAGGCGCCGCTGGGCAGTGAATTGTCACCCGCACGGCGTTTAGCCCTGCTGCAGTGGGCGGCGCAGCACGGCAGCTATATCTTCGAGGACGACTACGACAGCGAATACCGCTTTATCGCCAAGCCGATTCCGGCGCTGCGCTCGATGCCGGCGGCGGAGCAGTCGGTGATCCTCGCCGGTACCTTCAGCAAGCTGCTGTTTCCCTCCATCCGCCTGGCCTATCTGGTATTGCCGGCGCACCTGCTGGAGAGCTTCACCCGCGCTGCCGCGCTGATGTCTCGCCACGCCAACAGCCTGTCGCAAGCGGTGTTGGCCGACTTTATCCATGAAGGGCATTTCGACCGCCATGTACGGCGCATGCGCAAGGTCTACGCCGCACGCGCCGAGGCTTTCGCCGAGTCGGCGCAGCGGCATTGGCAGGGGTTGATCGATGTACCGGAGATCCGCGCTGGGCTGGATATCACCTGTAACCTGCAGATGGACAACGAACAGGCTGCGTTTGCCCGCCTGCAGGCTGCCGGTATCGATACCCTGCCGCTGGCGCGCTACTGCGTGCAGCCCCGAGAACCGGGGCTGGTGCTGGGTTTTGCGCCCTACGATGAGCGCGCTATTGAGGATGCCGCCAAGGCAGTTGCTGCGGCCTTGAAGCAATAAGGCCGTGCGAAGCTGACGTTAACCGACCAGGTGGGCGCTACTGGTTGCTGGTGAGGCTGCGCGGCCGTTGGCGCTCGCTCGAGGTTTGCCGCGTTTAAACAAATACCTGCCGAGCCATCCCACGCGGGATGCGGTTTCTACCCGGCAGTTGTTCAAGGCGTTGCTGCCATTCGGCGCGAGGTTTCAGCGTGGCGGTTGGTTTTACCAGCTCAGCTGCGGCGGCAGCGGCCTTTGCAGCTTTTGCGGCGGCTCTGAGTTCAGCAAGACTTGGGGTTTTACGGACAGGTTCGGCAGTGCCTTTTTCAACGCTGCGCAGACACAGCTTGCATGAAACCTGAGTGACATCCTGGGTGCTGCTCAGGTTCGAGCCGGTGCGTCCACATGCGACATTTTCCGCGGACGCGGTGTAGTGAATAGCCAACGTGTTGTCTCCTGCATTTTCGGGGCGCGGGATTCTACACGGTTCGGTTAGCACGCCAACTGCTTATCGTTGTGTCGCAGCAGAGTTATGGGAAAGTCCGAATAGTGGCGCCATGTCCAAGCCTGCGCAGTTGCGCGTGGTAACGCTCTGATCCTGGATTTCACTTCGCCGTGACAGTTGCTGGGCAGGTTGGTAGATAAATACTCGATAGGCCGCAGTCGGCCAGAAGCAGCCGTTTAAGGATTGGGTGAGAAGTTACTTGTGACGCATAACCTTCATAAATCTGAACATCTCATTGTCCTCCACTTCTTGATGGACCTGAACCGGAACTTGGTTTGGATCCGGATGAAACTTGTTGTAGAACTCAACAATTTTGAAGCCACACCTATTTACATAAAAGTGAATGTTTCGTTTCTCAAAATATGGGGTGACGGTTTCCCAGACCTTGGTGTTTGGATACTCGTTCTCGATTGCTTTCCAGGCTTGCAGCCCTAGCCCGCGACTCTGCTGGCTGGTTGAAATGAAGAAGAAGGACAGTGAGTTTAGATTGCTCATTTCATCAATTACCAAAACTGCGCCACCGACACGCTGATCGTTCGCCATGATCCAGTAGGTAGCCGCTCCATCAACAGCGATGGACTGCTCTATGTCCGCATCAGAAGGAATGGGCTCTTCAAGCGGCTGACCTAAGTCAGCTTCTGCCGCCACTCGGAACGAGTCCTGGAGAGCAGTTTTAAACTCGCTGAGTGTGCCTACGTCAGCCTTCAGGAGTTTGATCATTCTGGAATCCTCGAACGTTCTGCTGGTGGTTTCGCAAGATCCACTGTTAGTAAGATCGTGCGGCTAAATATAATGAACACGAATACGCCGAAGAAGGTGATCCCGAGGCCTGTGCCCAACTCGTACGCATTGGCTTCCAGCGAGCCCGCCGCACCGCCCTTATTGGCTTTCACCGAACCCATGACCGTAATGGACGACACCTCCAGACCGATACTGAGGGGCCTGAGCCGCTCTGACAGCGACAACCTCCGAAAGATCGCGCTCATGCAGGCCGCCGCCGAGGGACTTGTACAGCGCCACTTGGTTGGAAATTTCTTCACGCCGTAACTCTAGCAGCGTCTGCCGTGCGGCCTGCAACTGGCGCTGTGCGTCGAGCAGCTCCAGACGGCCATCGACGCCTGCGCGGTAACGCAGGTCGGACAGTTGTAGGCGCCTTTCTGCGGCGCTCACCGCGCGCAGTTGCGCCTCGATCTGGCGGTCGAAGGTAGCGGTTCCCGCCAGGGCGTCTGCCACCTCGCGGAAGGCGGTCTGGATGGCGCGCTCGTACTGCGCGACCGCTTCGGATTTGCGCACTTCGGCCAGGCGCAGTTCGGCGCGCAGGCGCCCGCCCTGAAACAGCGGCTGGGAAATCTGTGGAGCGAAACGCCAGACCTGTCCGACCGGGTCGAACAAACTGCCGAGCGAGGTGCTGGCATAGCCGAACGACGCGGTCAGGGAAATCTGCGGGAGGAACGCCGCGCGCGCCGCTCCGATATCGGCATTGGCGGCAATCAGCATCTGCTCGGCCTGGCGCAAATCCGGCCGATTCAGCAACAGGTCGGCCGGCAACCCGGCCGGTAGTTGCGCGATCACCGATTGGCGCTCTAGCGGCAATGCGGCCGGCAGATCGCCCGGCAGCTCGCTACCCACCAGCAGTTGCAGGGCGTTGTTCGCCTGCGCCAGGGCCCGCCGGCGTGCCTCGAGATCGGCTTCAGCCAGGGCCACCTGCCCTTCGGCCTGGGCCACGTCCAGGCTGCTGCTCTGCTCGGCTTGTTTGAGCAGACGCGCCAGTGCCAGCGACTGCTGCCAGTCAGCCAGGGTGCGTTCGGTGAGCTGCAGTTGCTCGTCGGCCAGGCGCTGGGCGAAGTAGGCCTCGGCCACCGCACCGACCAGGGCGATCTGCGCCGCATCGCGGCCCTGCTCGCTGGCCAGGTAGCGCGCGAACGCTGCATCGGAGAGCGCCCGCATACGGCCGAACAGGTCCAGCTCGAAGGCGCTGAGGGCGACGTTCACGCCGGTCTGCTGGCTCACCTCGCGGCTGGCCTGGCCATTCGAGTCGCTGCTCAGGGTGCGTTCACGGCTGCCTGCTCCCTCCAACCCCACGGCCGGCAGGCGCGCGGCGCGCTGGATATTTGCCTGCGCTTGCGCCGCCTCGACGTTGAGGGTGGCTAGACGCAGGTCGCGGTTATTGGCCAGCGCGAGGTCGACCAGCCGTTGCAGGCGCAGATCGCCGAACATCGCGCGCCAGCCCAGGGCACTGGCCGGCAGCGTCGAGGCCGGTGCGGCAGCGGCCACAGGAAAACTCGTCGGCACCGGTGCGACTGGTCGCTCCAGGGTCGGCGTCAGCGAGCAGGCGCTCAGGCAGCCGAGCAACGGTAGGATCAGTAACAGGCGCATCAACGATTCTCCTGAGGTGCCGCAACAACACGGCGTTGCGCACGCCAGGCGCTGAAACGCTCCTGCGTGCCAATCACGAACACAAAAAAGGCCGGCACGAAGAACACCGCCAGCAAGGTGCCACTGAGCATGCCGCCAAAGACCCCGGTGCCGATGGCGTGCTGGGTTTCCGCGCTGGCGCCAGAAGCGAGCATCAGCGGCACCACGCCGAGGGTGAAGGCTAGCGAGGTCATCAGGATCGGCCGCAGGCGCAGGCGCGCGGCGGTCACGGCAGCGTCGATCAACGTGCGCCCCTCGCCATGCAACTGGCGGGCGAACTCGACGATGAGAATGGCATTCTTCGCCGACAGGCCGATGATGGTGATCATCCCCACCTTGAAGAACAGGTCGTTGGGCATGCCGCGCAGCATCACAGCGGCTACCGCACCGAGCAGGCCCAGCGGCACCACCAGCATCACCGACAGCGGGATCGACCAGCTCTCGTACAGCGCCGCCAGCACCAGGAACACCACCAGCGCCGAGAGCAGCATCAGCAAGGGCGCCTGCGCCGCCGACTGTTGCTCTTGCAGCGACTGCCCGGTCCAGGCCAGGGCGAAGCCCTGCGGCAACTGCGCCACCAGGCGCTCCATCTCGGCCATCGCCGCGCCGCTGGACACGCCAGCCGTCGCGCCACCGGCAATACGCACGGCGGGAAAGCCCTGGAAGCGCATCATCTGCTGCGGCGACTCGCTCCACACCGGCGTTACAACCTCACGCAGCGCCACCATGCCGCCGCTGGCGTTGCGCACGCGCAAGCCGAGCACGTCGTCCAGTTGCATGCGCGCCGAGGCGTCGGCCTGCAGAATGACCTGCTGCATGCGTCCGGCATTGGGGAAGTCGTTGACGTACAGCGAGCCCATGGCCGCCGACAGCGTGCTGCTCACCGCCGCGAACGACAGGCCCATGGCCTCGGCCTTCTGCCGGTCGATCTCCAGGCGGATGCTCTCGCCAGGTGGCAGACCATCGGGGTAGACATCGCTGACTACCGTACTCTGCGCCGCCAGTTCCAGGAGTTGTGCTTGCCCCGCCAGCAGCGCGGCCTCGCCACGATTGGCGCGGTCCTGCAGGAACAGGGTGAAGCCCGAGGATGTGCCCAGTTCGTCGATGGCCGGCGGCATCAGGCTCATCACCGTGCCTTCGACGTTATCGGCCATGGCCTGCTGCGCAAGCGCGGCCTCTTCGGCGGCCGTGGCACCCTCACGCTGATCCCAGTCCTTGAGCATGGTAAAGGCCATGGCCGCGTTGGGGCCGGAGCCGGCGAAGCTGAAGCCTAGCACCACCATGTTCGCATCCAGGCCCGGACGCGAGGCAACATGCGCCTCGTAGGCCTTGACCACGTCCAGCGTGCGCTCGCTGGTAGCACCGGTGGGCAACTGGATGGAGGTCATGAAGTAGCCCTGATCCTCCTCGGGCAAAAAAGCCGACGGCAACTGCGCGGCAGCGACGGCCAGTACCGCGCAGAGCACGGCGAAGGCCACCATCATCCGCCCGCTACGCCCGACCAGGCGCGCCACCCGCGCCCCATAGCTCGCCGTGAGGCGCTCGAAGCCCCGGTTGAAGACACCGAAGAAGCCGCGTTTTTCATGATGATCCGCGCTCACCGGACGCAGCAGCGTGGCGCATAGCGCCGGCGTCAGGCTCAGCGCAAGGAAGGCCGAGAACAGGATCGACACCGCCATCGACAGGGTGAACTGCTGGTAGATCACCCCCACCGAGCCACTGCCGAAGGCCATGGGGATGAACACGGCGGTGAGCACCAGGGTGATACCGATCACCGCGCCGGTGATCTCCCGCATCGCCTGCCGGGTCGCCTCTTTCGGCGACAGGCCCTGAGTGGCCATCAGCCGCTCGACGTTCTCCACCACCACGATGGCGTCGTCGACGATGATGCCGATGGCCAGCACCATGCCGAACATGGTCAGCGAGTTGATCGAGAAACCGGCCAGCAGCATCACCGCGAAGGTGCCGAGCAGCGCGATGGGCGCGACGATGGCCGGAATCAGCGTGTAGCGCAGGTTCTGCAGGAACACGAACATCACCAGAAACACCAGCGCCATGGCCTCGAACAGGGTGTAGATCACCTTCTCGATGGACACCTTGACGAAGGGCGCGGTGTCGAACGGCACCGAGTAGGCCATGCCCGCCGGCATGCTCGGCGCCAGCTCGGCCAGGCGCTCGCGCACCTTTGATGCGGTGCGCACGGCATTGGCGCCTGGCGACAGCTGGATGGCGGCACTGGTCGCTGCCACGCCGTTCTCGCGGTTGGAGAAACCGTAGGACTGCGCGCCCAGCTCGACCCGTGCCACATCACCGAGCACCACCTTGGCGCCATCGGCACCGGCGCGCAGGACGACGGCGGCGAACTGCTCGGGCGTGGTCAGTTGCCCCTGCACGGTCAGCGGCACGGTCAGGCGCTGGCCTGGCAACGCCGGCTCGTCGCCAATCCGCCCGGGGGCAATCGACGCGTTCTGCTGCTCGATGGCCTGGGCCAGTTCATTCATGGTCAGGCCATAGGCGCTGAGTTTGTTCGGGTCGACCCAGACGCGCATGGCCTGCTCGGCGCCAAACAGTTGCACGCGCCCCACACCATCGATGCGGCGCAACTCCTGAACGATGTTGCGCGCCAGGTAGTCATTCAGTGCGACTTCATCGAACTGGCCGTTGGGCGAGGTCAGGCCGACCATCATCAGAAATCCCGAGGCGGCGGATTCCACCTGCAGGCCGCTCTGCCGCACGGCCTGGGGCAGGCGCGACTCGACCGCCTTGATGCGGTTCTGTACGTCCACCTGGGCCAGCTCCGCATCGGTGCCCGGCTTAAAGGTTGCGGTGATCTGCGCGCTACCTGAGGTGTCCACCGAGGACTCGAAGTACAGCAAGTTCTTCACCCCCGATAGCTCACGCTCGACCAGGCTTACCACCGAGTCGTTGAGCGTCTGCGGGGAGGCCCCCGGATAGGCGGCATAGATGGTCACCGACGGCGGCGCCACCGAGGGGTAGCGGGCAATGGGCAACTGCGGGATGGCGATGACGCCGACCAGCACGATGAACAGGGCGATGACCCAGGCAAACACCGGCCGGTTGATAAAGAACTGCGGCATGAGGGCTTCTCCGGAGTCAGCGCGCGGCGGCGCTGAGTTGTTCGCGGGTGACTGCGGGCTGCCAGGGGCGCGTGGCGACCTGGGCGGCGGGGCTCAGACGCTCGATGCCCTCGATCACCACCTGCTGCCCGGCGCTGAGCCCGGACACCACACGGTAACGGCCCTCGACCAGTTCACCGACCTCGATAGGCACCGACTGGACCTGGCCCTGGGCATCCACCAGCCACACGTTGGCCTGACCTGCCGTACGGGTCACTGCCTGCTGCGGCACGCTGAGGGCGGCTGGGTAATGTGCACGGAGAATCCGCGCCTGCACGTAGAGGCCGGGCAGCAGGCGGCGTTGCGGGTTGTCCACCAGCACGCGCAGCAGCACGTCGCCGGTGCCGGCATCCACTTCGATGCCAGAGAACAGGATGCGCCCGCGCATACCCAGCGACTTGCCGTCGCTGCCGAGGATGTCGACGCTCAACTCCGGCGTCGCCGAACCTGCCTGCTGCCGCAGCGCGTCCAGCACCGAAGCGGACTGGCGCACGTCGACGTACACCTGGTCGATCTGCTGGATGCGCGCCATGGGCGTGGTATCGGTGGGCGACACCAGCGCGCCTTCGCTGACCAGCGCCTGGTCGATGCGCCCGGTAATCGGTGCCTCGACGCTGGCGAACTGCAAATCTAGCTTGCGCCGTGCCAGCGTCGCCCTGGCCTGGGCCACATCGGCGGCGGCCTGCTCACGCTGCGCCACGGCATCGTCGTACACCTGGCGGCTGACTGCCTCGGCCTGCACCAGCCGCGTCAAGCGCTCGACCTGTACCCGTGACCGTGCCAAAACTGCCTCGGCACGCTGTAAAGCTGCGGCAGCACTATCAACTTCGGTTTGGAACGGCGCCGGATTGATCTGGAACAACACGGCACCGGCCTCGATCTCGGCGCCCTGCTCGAACAGGCGGCGTTGCACGATGCCGCCAATCTGTGCACGAATCTCGGCGCTGCGCACGGCAGCCACACGCGCAGGCAGAACCTCGCTGATCGCCAGTTCGTACGGCACCAATGTCATCACCGACACCTGCAGCGGCGCCGGTGCTTCGGCTTGCTCGGGTGCCGAATCACACCCTGCCAGTGCCAATACGGCAATTACTGCGAGCACGAGGCTCAGTTGCCGGTATTTACTGCCCATAACCCACTCCTCGTTACACGCTACGCCCGGAAGACCTGATGACGACCGGGAGCTGATCGAGGCTGCAGTCTGGAACAGCGCTGTTGCGAATGATTCGAGGCTTTGTGGAGAAAGCATGGAGGCCGCGATAACATTCAGCGCCACCGTCTGCGAGCCAGCCCATGACCGATCTCCACGCGCGCACCCGCACTGCCACCCCGGCACTGGTACTGATCGCCGAGGACGAGGCCGAGATCGCCGATATCCTCATCGCCTACCTGCAACGCAGCGGTCTGCGTACTCAACACGCCAGCGACGGCCAGCAGGCATTGGCCCTGCACCAGACGCTCAAGCCGGACTTGTTACTGCTCGACGTGCAGATGCCCGTGCTCGATGGTTGGAAGGTGCTCAGCGAAATCCGCTCCCGCGGCGACACCCCGGTGATCATGCTCACGGCACTCGATCAGGACATCGACAAGCTGATGGGCCTGCGCCTGGGCGCCGACGACTACGTGGTCAAACCTTTCAACCCGTCCGAGGTAGTGGCGCGGGTGCAAGCGGTACTGCGGCGCACACGGAGCAGCGCGCCTGCCGCCACGCAGATACTGCGCGTCGGCGCATTCCAGATCGACCTGGACAGCCACGAAGCCAGCGTGCAGCGTGATGGCCAGCAACACACGCTGGACCTGACCCTGACCGAATTCAAGCTGCTGGCCTGCCTGATGCGCGCGCCAAAACGCGCGTTCAGCCGTGCCGAACTGCTGGAAACCTGTTTGCCTGAAGGCGACACCCAGGAGCGCACCGTGGACAGCCACGTCAGCAAACTGCGCAAGAAGCTCGAAGCCCTGGATATCCAGGGCGTGCCGGCCAGCGTCTGGGGCGTGGGCTATCGCTTCGGCGTCGAACCATGAAACCGACACCGGGCCTGCGCCGGCAGTTCATCCAGTCTCTGGCGGTAATGGCGCTGGGCATCATCTTCATCGCCGTGTTCGGCTCTTCGGTGTTCTATGCCATCGCCGTGGCTTACATGCCGAATAGCATCTCCGAAACCTGGATACCCTCACGGGTAGAGATGATCTGGATCGGCTGCACCATCGTCGCCGCACTGGGCTTATCGGTGTTCGTCGCCATTCGCCTGTCACGGCGCCTGATCACCCCGCTGAACTCGGTGGCGCACAGCCTGCGTGAAGTAGCACAGGGCAACCTCACGGCCCGCGCACCGCTTGACGAAAAAGCCATGGGCGAGACGGCGCAACTCGTGCGCGACTTCAACGCCATGGCTGAGCGCCTGCAAAGCATGACCCGCGAGCGCGAATTCTGGAACGCCGCCATCGCCCACGAACTGCGCACGCCAGTGACCATTCTGCGCGGGCGCCTGCAGGGCCTGGCGGAAGGCGTATTCGACCCCAGCAGTGAGCTATTCGAGGGACTACTGCGCCAAGTGGAGGGACTCAACCGTTTGATCGAAGACCTGCGCGTACTGAGCCTCAAGGACAGCGGCCATCTGGAAATTCAACGGACCAGCGTGCGCCTCGCAGATGAATTGAGCAATGTATTGCAGGCCTTCGCCGCACCCCTGACCGCCAAGGGCTTTCAACTGCATAACCAACTGGACGCCAACTTGCTGGTGGAGTGCGATGCGCTGCGCATCCGCCAGGCCCTCATGGCGCTGCTGGAAAACGCCCTGCGCCATGCCGATCCAGGCAACTTGCGAGTACGCCTGCAACAGGTCGGCGACAACTGCCAACTGAGCGTGGCAGACGACGGCCCCGGCATCGACAGCGCACTGGCCGCCGACATCTTCGAGGCCTTTCGTCGTGGCGACCCCTCGCGCTCGCGCAAGAGCGGCGGCAGCGGCCTAGGGCTAGCGGTGGTCAAAGCCATCGCAGAGGCTCATGGTGGTCATGCGATATGCCAGGCCTCTGGAGCGGGAAGCTTGTTCATTATTTCTTGGCCGGTAAGCAATCCGGTTGCTCAGACATAGCCTCTTAACCCAATGCCCGCTTTTGGCCGATTTCTGCCTGTCATGACAGGCCACTTTGGGTCGATAACAGCCCATCACTAAGTTTCGTTATTAGTACTCCCCTGACACCTAGGCTCGGGGCGGATGCATAGCGCTGGTCGCCGCGATTTGCCATATACGGCATTGCTCGACAGAATCGCGCCCCGATTCGGCTTAATGGTCGGACGTCAAGGCTGAGAAGGGGCTGGGGTTGAACGAGCAGACATTGTCTATGCGCCTGGAGCGTGTGGCGGCGCATGTGCCGGCAGGGGCACGCCTGGCTGATATTGGCTCGGATCACGCCTATCTGCCGGTGGCGTTGATGCGCCGTGGTGCTATCGAGGCTGCAGTGGCGGGGGAGGTGGCGTTGACGCCGTTCCACGCGGCTGAACGTAGCGTGCGTGAAAGCGACCTGGGCCAACGCATCAGTGTGCGTCTGGCCGATGGTTTGGCGGCGATTGAGGCGGGCGATGCCATCACGGCGATCAGCATCTGCGGGATGGGCGGCGAGCGGATTCGCGACATCCTCGACAGCGGTAAGGCGCGCCTGAGTGGTCAGGAGCGTTTGATTCTGCAGCCCAACGGCGGCGAGCAGCCGCTGCGGCAATGGCTGATGGAAAATGGCTACCGCATCCTCTGTGAGGAAGTGCTGCGGGAGAATCGCTTTGCCTACGAGATTATTGTGGCCGAACGTTCTGGACCTGTGACCTATAGCGCCGAGGAGTTGTACTTTGGCCCGCTGCAGATGCAGGCGCGCAGCCCGGCGTTCCTGGCCAAGTGGCAACGTCTGCTGCGCCTGAAGCAGCAGACCCTGGCCGACTTCGCTCAGGCGCGGCAAGGGGTGCCAGAGAAGAAAGTGCAGAAGGTCGCGCAACAGACGCAGTGGATTACTGAGCTGCTGGCGTAAGCCGGCGGCGCTGCGGGCTGGAGAGATGGGGGCAGATTTATTTATCGGGCAGACAGGCAGGCTCTGGCCATTTCCTGCTGTTGTGGGGGGCTGGCTAGGTAGGATGGGTTGAGCGCAGCGATTGCCATGCTGTTATCTAAACAACGAAAACGGGATTGACGCCTTGCGCGCCAATCCCGTCGTGCTGTTAACCGCGCGACAGCGGCGGCGTACGCGGCGGCACCAGGCGCTTCGAGCCGGTGGACTCGAATGCGGCGGCAAAGCGCAGCAGGGCGGAGTCGTCATAGGCGCGGCCGGCGAAGGTCAGGCCGATCGGCATGCCGATGTCGGCCATCACGCCCATCGGCACGGTGACGGTGGGCACGCCCAGATGACGGATCGCCAGGTTGCCGTTGGCCACCCAGACGCCGTTGCTCCAAGCGATATCCGCAGACGCGGGATTGACGTCGGCATCCGCCGGGCCGACGTCGGCGACGGTGGGGAACAGCACGGCGTCGAGGCCGAGGTTGTCCATCCAGTCTTCTAGGTCGAGCTTGCGGGTTTTCTCTAGGCCGCGCAGGCCGTCGGGCAAGGTTTCGATCTGCTCCCAAGTCTTCAGGCCGCGCTTGGCCATATTGACGTATTCGTCCATGCCAGCGGCCAGGTCGCCTTCGCGATTGGGCAGGGTGCCGGGGTCGTGGGGGAAAATCTGCGGGCCGTCGACATCGGCCAGCGTGTTTAGCTTGGGGTCACCATTGGCACGCAGGAAGTCGTCAAAGGCCCAGCCGCTCAGCTCCCACAACTCGTCGTGGAGGAACTCCGGGGTGACGATGCCACGGTTATAAACGGTCGGCGCGCCGGGGCGGTCGCCTTCGCAGTTGGAGACCAGCGGGAAGTCGACTTCGATCACTTCGGCACCGGCGGCTTCCAGCGCCTTGCGTGCCTGCTCCCAGAGCGCAATAACTGAAGGCCGAGTGTGAATGCGCTGGCCAGTTGGGCCGCCGATGCCGGGGTTCTCGCTGGTGCCGGCGGCGTCATCCTGGTTGATAAACATGCGCGGCACGCCAAAGCGTTTGCCGGCCAGAGCATCGGCCTTGGCCGCCAGGTCGACATAGGCGGCTGGACGTATATCGGAGGCTTTTGGGATCGCTACCCAGGGCTGCAGGCGCCACAGATCACCACGACTGTCCGGGTCGTCGGCGACCACGATGTCGAGTATTTCGAGTAGGTCGGCCATGGTCCGGGCATAGGGCACGACCACGTCCATGGTCGGCGTCAGCGGCCAGTTGCCGCGCACCGAAATCACCCCGCGCGATGGCGTGTAGGCGCACAGGCCATTGTTCGAGGCCGGGCCGCGACCGCTGGACCAGGTTTCTTCGGCCAGGCCAAAAGCGGCAAAGCTGGCGGCAGTGGCCGTACCAGCACCGTTGGATGAGCCCGAGGCGAAGGGGGCGGTGAGGTAGTCAGCGTTGTATGGGCTTTCCGCACGGCCGTAGACACCGCGCTGCATGCCGCCGTTAGCCATGGGCGGCATATTGGTTTTGCCCAGGCAGATGGCCCCGGCGCCGCGCAGACGCTCGACGGTAAAGGCATCGCGATAGGCGACCAGGTCCTTGAAGGCCGGGCTGCCGGAGGCGGCGGTCAGGCCCTTGACCAGGTAGCTGTCCTTGGCGGTGTAGGGAATGCCGTCCAGCGGGCCAAGTGTTGCACCGCGGGCGCGGCGTTCATCGGCAGCCTGGGCTTCCTTGAGCGCGTCGGGGTTGCGCACCACCACGGCATTGAGTCGGGTCGGCGTGCTGGCAGCGTCGTAGGCATCGATGCGGGCGAGGTAGGCCTGTACCAGTTCGACCGCCGTGGTCTGGCCGGCTTCGAGCGCGGCGCGCAGTTCGGCAATGGAAAGCTCGGTTACCTCGATCATGCTGTCACCGCTGGCTGTTGAAGAGCATTGTTCATATCAGTTCTCGTGGCGCTGTTGTGTACGCGTTGAACAGGTTGCTGGTGTCTATTTTAGCCGCGTGCCGGGGTGGCCAAGCCCTTGATCACCGCCGGGCGAGCGACAAAGGCTTGCAGCACCCGCTGCACATTGCTGAAACGTTCGAATTCCACCAGTTCACCGGCTTCGTAGAAACCCACTAGGTTTCGCACCCAGGGGAACACGGCGATATCGGCGATGCTGTAGTCCTCGCCCATGATCCAGCTGCGGCCTTGCAGGCGTTGTTCGAGAACGCCGAGCAGGCGCTGGGATTCGGCGACGTAACGGTCGCGCGGGCGTTTGTCCGGGTAGTCCTTGCCGGCGAATTTATGGAAGAAGCCCAGCTGGCCGAACATCGGGCCGATGCCGCCCATCTGCCACATCAGCCACTGCAGGGTTTCGTAGCGCGTGGCGGCGTCTTCGGCCAAGAGCTGGCCGGTCTTTTCTGCCAGGTAGATCAGTATCGCCCCGGACTCGAACAACGCCAGCGGTTTACCGCCCGGGCCGTTGGGGTCGAGGATCGCCGGGATCTTGTTGTTCGGGTTGAGCGAGAGGAATTCTTCGCTGAGCTGATCGTTGGTGTCGAAGCTGACCAGGTGCGGCTCATAGGCCAGGCCAATCTCTTCCAACATGATCGAGGCTTTCACGCCGTTGGGCGTGGGCAGCGAATAGAGCTGCAGGCGCTCTGGGTGCTGGGCAGGCCATTTTTGCGTAATTGGGTAAACGGAAAGATCTGACATGGGCGCTCCGGATTAAGGTGGCGAAAGGCGCAGGATAACGGTGATTGGCCATTTGGTCAGGTTGCAGGTTTTTCCCCGCGCACAGAAATCGGTATGGTTGGGCCATCTCAACCCCAGCTCACTGGAGAACACTGATGAGCCTGCACGGCGAATACGACACCCAGAATATCTTTGCCCAGATCATCCGCGGCGAAGCCCCTTGCTACAAGCTCTACGAGGATGAGGATGTGCTGGCCTTCCTCGATGTGTTTCCGCAGTCCTTTGGCCATACCCTGGTGATCCCCAAGCGCTCGGCGGCGCGCAATATTCTGGAAATCGACAGCGACAGCCTGAGCAAGGTGATGGCCGTGGTGCAGAAGCTGACTGGGGTGATCGTCGACGAGCTGGAGCCTGCCGGGGTGCAGGTGGCGCAGTTCAATGGCGCACCTGCCGGGCAGACGGTGTTCCACATTCATATGCATATCGTGCCGCGCTACGCCGGCGAAGCGCTCAGCGTACATGCCGGTGGCAAGGCGACCCCGGAAGAGCTGGCGGCGTTGCAGACGCGTTTGCTCAAACGTATTGCTGGTTGATCAATGCCAGGTTGCGGCGGCGCATCAGTCTGTACTTGAGGCCGGCTGCGCCAGGGGCAATACTCAAGCCGTTTTGGCTGTTTCCCTTTGCTGTTTTCTGCGCCCATGGAGGGCTTCCATGCGTCATATGCGATTGACTTGTGCCGTTTTACCGCTGTTGCTGTTGGCCGGCTGTTCGTCCTGGAAGCCCGCGCCAGAGGATGTCAAACCTGTGCCGGCGGACCGTTTGCTGGGCTATCAGGCGCCGCTGGGGCAGGGTGGAGAGTTGCAGGTCAATCGCGACTTCGGCGGCATGGGCGGCGGCTGCTATGTGGCTGTGCTGGTCGACCGCAAGGTGGCCGCGCGCATCGGCGTGGGTGAGCAGGTGCGTTTTCAGGTGCCGGTTGGCACGCGGGTGCTGAGCATCGGTATCGACGAGATGGACGACACCCTGTGCGGCATGGGCCGCCTGCGCCGTGAGCTGGCGGTGAAGGTTGAGCCGGGCTCGCAGCAGAACTTCCGTATCGTCAGCGATAACCGCAAGGGTTTCGACATCCTCCCGGTGACTCAGTAACGCGCAAGAAACCGGTGCCTGCCCGTCAGGCGCCGGTGTGCTCGGCCAGCAACGCTTCCAGCCACTGCATCAATGCCCGTACCCGCTGCGGCTGATGACGGCGCTGGGCGTAGAGCAGGCTGATCGGCATGGGCGGTGGCAGGTAATCCGGCAACAGGCTGTGCAGCTGCCCGCTGGTCAGCAACTCGCTAACGCCGAGCAGTGGAGCCTGGATAATTCCCAGCCCGCCCAGGCACGCGCCTTCATAGGCATCGACGTTATTTACCGTGACATTCCCCGCCATCGGCAGCTGTTGCAGCGCGCCGTCGGCCTGGTATTCAAAACCGCTTGAGCGGCTGCCGAGTACCGGCACGTAGTGGATCAGTCGATGTTCAGCCAAGTCATCGAGGCTCTGCGGGGTGCCGTAGCGCGCCAGGTAGGCGCTGCTGGCGCAGTTGACCATGGGCAACTGGCCGAGCGGGCGGACGATCAGATTGGGTTCGTTGACCACACCGATGCGCAGCACGCAGTCGAAGCCTTCACGCACCAGGTCTACGCGTCGATCACTGCTGCTGATCTCCAGTTCGATGCCGGGATGCTGCGCGGTAAATTCTCCCAGCCGAGGTGCCACCAAGCGCCGCGCCAGGCCAGTGGGCATGTCGATGCGTAGGCGGCCGCTAAGCTGCGCGCCGTCCTGGCGGAACAGGTTTTCCAACTCTTCCATATTGGCCAGCATGTCCTTGCTGCGTTCATACAGAACCAGGCCATCCTGGGTTGGCTGCACCTTGCGCGTGGTGCGGTGCAGCAAACGTGTGCCGAGCAAGGCTTCCAGGCTTTGCACCTGCTGCGACACGCTCGACCTGGGCAGCCCAAGGCTGTCGGCGGCCTGGGTAAAACTGGCCAGCTCGCTGACGCGGACAAAGGTGCGCAGCAGTTCCAGGGTGTTCATGGGCGGGCGCTCCACTAAATTGTTCGTGATTGATGATCAGTGTTTTCAATTTCGCTGAGTTTATCCAGCTCAGTACGAGCAATAACCTGTGCTCACTGATTGCAACCACTGCACTGTTAGCCAACTGAAGGAGCACGCACATGACCCGTAAAATCGCACTGATCACTGGCGCAAGCCGCGGCCTGGGGCGCAACACCGCCCTGCATCTGGCGGCGCAGGGCATCGACATCATCGGCACTTATCACAGCCAGGCGGCTGATGCGCAGAGCCTGGCGGTTGAGGTCGAACAACTCGGCGCGCGTGCGCTGATGCTGCAACTGGATGTCAGCCAGAGCAGCAGCTTTGCCGCGTTTGCCGACGCAGTGGCGGCCGGCTTGCATGGCACCTTCGGTCGCCATGATTTCGACTTTCTGATCAACAATGCCGGTATCGGCATCCACGCCAGCTTTGCCGAAACCACTGAGGCGCAGTTTGATCAACTGGTGAATATCCAGCTCAAGGGGCCGTTTTTCCTTACTCAGCAGCTGCTGCCGCTGATCGCCGAGCAGGGCCGCATCGTCAATATTTCCACCGGCCTGGCGCGTTTCAGCCTGCCGGGTTATGCCGCCTATGCGGCGATGAAGGGCGGCATCGAGGTGTGGACGCGCTACCTGGCCAAGGAGCTGGGACCGCGCGGTATCAGTGTCAACGTGCTGGCCCCTGGCGCTATCGAGACCGACTTTGGGGGCGGCGTGGTGCGCGACAACAGCCAGGTCAACGCTTTTATCGCCGCTAACACGGCTCTGGGCCGGGTCGGCCTGCCGGACGATATTGGCGGCGCGATTGCCATGCTGCTAAGCGACGGTGGCCGCTGGATTACCGGGCAGCGGATTGAAGCCTCGGGCGGCATGTTCCTTTGACGCTGTTCATCCTGTGATGGGGCTGGCTGTGTTTATCTGGCAGAGGCGTAGAATCCGCTCGGTTTAATAACGGAGACGGGTCGTGAAGGGATTGCCGATTGCCATTGTCGGGGCCGGTACGGCGGGTTTGGCCACGGCGTTGTTCCTCGTCCGCCAGCGTTTCAGCGTGCGCCTGCTGGAGCGAGTGCCGGAACTGCAGCCAGTGGGTGCCGGGGTGTTGTTGCAGCCTTCGGGACTGGCGGTTTTGCAGCAACTGGGACTGTTTGCCGAGTGCAGCGGCCTGGGGGCTGCGGTCAGCCGTTTGTATGGCACCTCGGCCAAGGGCCGGGTGATTCTCGATACCCGTTATGCGCACTGGCAGCCCGGTAGTTTCGGCATGGGCATTCATCGCAGCGTGCTGCTCACGGCGTTGCTCAATGCCGCGCGGCAGGCTGGGGTGCAAATTGAAACCGGCGTGCATATCAGTCGTTTCAGCCAGTACGGCAGCCATGTGCAGCTGTATCGCCAGGACGAACAGGGCGTCGAGCAGCCATTCGGCGAGTTCGCCGCGCTGGTGCTGGCCGATGGCGTGCGCTCGGCCTTGCGTGGGCAGATGCAGGTCAAACAGTGGCTGCAGCCTTACCCCTGGGGCGCGCTGTGGAGCATTGTGCCGACCCCGACTTCATCGCCAAACGCGCCGGAGGCCACGGACCTGCGTCAGTGGTACCGCGACTGTGCGCAGATGTTCGGCATCATGCCCACCGGGCGTACCCACCTGAACCGCGAGCAAGCCCTGAGCAGCCTGTTCTGGAGCCTGCCGGTGGCGCAGTTTGACGCCTGGCGTGAAGCCGGCTTGGCTGCCTGGAAAACCCAGGTGCTGCAACTGGCCGGCAGCGCTGCCGAACCCTTTGTTGAACTGATCGAACGCCCCGAACAACTGAGCCAGGCGGTGTATGCCGATGTGCGCATGCAGCAGTGGCATGACGGCCGGGTCATCGCCATCGGCGACTGCGCCCACGCCATGAGCCCGCAACTGGGCCAGGGCGCGAATATGGCCCTGGTGGATGCGGCGGCTCTCTCCGCAGCCGTTACCGCACAGAGCACACAGATGGACTGCGACTGGTCTGCGGTATTCGTCGCCTATGCCAGCAGTCGGCGTGATCACTTACGTTATTACCGTCAAGCCAGTCGCCTGCTTACCCCGCTGTTCCAATCCCACAGCCGCAGCCTGGCCTGGCTGCGTGACAGCGTGCTGTTGCTGGCGCGGCACAATTCATTTGGCCGTGCGCATGCGGTCAGCACTCTGGTGGGTGGGCGCAGTGGTTGGTTGCTGAGTGGTACCGAACAGCCTTTGCAGGTCTGGAATGGTCAGCCTGATGAGCAGGGGCTAGATAAACGTGCGATCTCCCCAAATACTGCGCAGCTGTCGGTGACTTGAACCATGTGCGACAGGTCGCGAGTGCTGCACGCTTTGTTAATCTGCTCACCCATTTCAATTTGTTGCGAGGGATCGCCGTGTCGTTCCGTGTTGTGCTGAGTGGTCGGGCATTGCCCGGGTTTACGCCTGAGCAGATTGCTCAGCATCTACAGACGCAGCTGAAGTTCTCCGAGGCCCAGGTGAAGGCCCTGTTGCCGCCGGCGCGCCGGGTGGTCAAAAGTGGTCTGGATCAGCCCAGTGCCGAGCGCTGGCGCAGTCGGTTGCAGCAGGCGGGCCTGGCTGTTGCAGTCGAGGAAGTGGCTGCGCCTGTGCCTGCGGCGGTCGACCCTCTGACAGTTTTGCAGGACTTGGCCCAGAAGGGTCTTAAGCGCGCCCGACCCAGCCCGGCTTACGCCTTGCAGCTGTTTCTGGTGACGCTCTGCTGCCTGCTGGTACCGACGTTTTATGCGGGGTTGGTGATTGGCCTGGGGGTGGGGCTTGCCTGGTACCTGATGCATATCCACGAATACCTCGGCGGCTTGCGCAATATCTGGTTGCTGCTTTGCATTTATGGCGTACCGGCCATCAGTGGCAGCATTTTGCTGCTGTTTATGGCTCGACCGTTTTTTCTACCCAGCCAGCATGGTGATGAACCGCTGGAGCTGGACCTGGCCTGCGAGCCGCGCTTGCAATTGGTGATCAACCAGTTGTGTCAGGCGATTGGGCTGCGCCCACCGGTGGCGGTGCAGCTGTCCAATGAAGTAAATGCCAGCGTGCATTTCGAGAGTGGTTGGAGCGGATTCTTCTCTGGCCGCAAGGTGCTGACCATCGGCATGCCACTGGTTGCCGGGATGAGCGTGCAGCAGTTTGTCGGTGTGCTGGGGCACGAGTTTGGCCACTTTGCTCAGCGTCTGGGCATGCGCTGTAACTTCCTGGTCAACTCGGTCAATGCCTGGCTGGAAGTGCGCAGTAATAGCCGCGACCCTTGGGATGATCGCCTGCAGGAATGGCTGGAAAATGATCCTTGGTGGATTCTGCAGCTGGCCATCTGGGTGGCGCAGCAAGGAATCGAGCTGTCGCGGTTGCTGATGCGTGGCTGTTTCTGGCTGAGCTTTCGCCTGTCCCGCTCGCTGTCGCGGCAGATGGAGTTCGACGCCGACCGCTACGAGAGCCTACTGGCTGGGAGTGCGGCGTTTCGTGGCAGTGCCTTGCAGCTGCGTTCGTTGTCCTGGGCCTGGCGTGAAGTGGATCAGCAGAATGCCCGTACCTGGCGCGAGCGCCGTTTGCTGCGCGACATGCCGCACGCCACTGCCGAAAAGACCGCCAGCATGAGCCAGGCCATTCGGCAGCAGATGGAGCGAAGCCTCGACGAGGGCAGTACCCGCTACTGGCACACGCATCCTGCCGATCTGGCGCGTATCCAGCACAGTGAAGCCCTGCAGGCGCCCGGTTACTTGCATGACGCCCGCCCGGCAGCCGTTCTGTTCGAGCACTTCGCCGAGCATTGTCAGAGTGTCACCGAGGCTTACTACGCGGAGCTGGGCCTGGACTATGACGAGCAGCAGTTACAGGACAGCCAGCAGATCTTTCAGATCAGCGCCCAGCGTGAAGAGGCGCTTGATCAGCTCTGGGAGTGGACAGGCCGGCAATGGTGCAATCTGCCCTGGCTGGCCCTGCACCAGCCGGTTCAGGCGGCCCATGCCACGCTGGGCTGGCAAGCTGTGATTGATGAGTTGCGGCGCCTGTCTCCGGAAATCACCCAAGCCTGGATTCAGGCTGAAACCCAGGAAGAGCAGCGCGTGGCGCTGGCCTGGTGTGGCGAGTTGCAGCGCAATGGCGTGAATTCGCGGCTCAGTGACAACGAGGCGTTTGATGCCAGCAAGCACCTGCCGTTGTATCAGCAGATTGACGCCGGTAAGACCCCTGCGCAGCTGCAGTTGCTTCAGGCCGCTTCGTTATACCGGCGCCGCCTGGAGCTGAGCCTGGCGGGTGCAACCACGGCGCTGCGTGAAACGGCCCGATTGGCATTGCAGCTAAGCCGGCTATATGTCGACTACGCGCGCCTGCTGGAGGCCCGTGAGCTGGCCGAACGCTTTCTGGATTGGCATCAGCAGACTCCCGACAGCCTGACTGAGCGTTTGAGCCAGGACGCCATGTCGCGGTATCAGGATCTGGCACTGCGCTTGCTCAAAGCGGCGGATCAGCTTCCACAGACCCTGCTCGATGGCAGCACTCTGGGCGGTTACCTGCGTCTGCGTTGTCCACGACTGAATGCCCAGGCCGGCGAGCCGGTCGAGTTCCTGCGCAATAGCGCAACGCTGATCGACAGCCTGGCCTATGTGCATCGCCGGGCCATGGCTGAACTGGCCAGCTACGCCTTGCAGCGTGAGCGCGAGCAGGGGCTGCGCGGCATTCGGCTGGTGCTCAAGGTTACCCAGGCGGTTTGAGTCGTCAGTTCTGTTGCAGACTGCGTAGCTCCTGCTGGCTGAGCTCAAGCCATTCCTTGTGCAATGTGCGGTAGTGCCTGGCAGCGCGGCGGGTGTAGGCCTGGATCTATTGCTGCATTTCACGCGCTTCACGTTGGCGGCCCAGGCTGCGCAGCAGTACAGCGTAGCGATAGGCGGCTTCGGAGCCGGCGTAGTCGCTACTCAGCGCCTGGTATTCCTCTTCGGCCTTGAGGGTTTCGCCCAGGGCGCTGCTTGCCAGGCGCGGCCATGGCAGCTGTGGCGTTGTTCTCCGTGTCTTGGATTTACTGCATCCCCGGCAAAAAACGCTCCAGCAGACGCTGCGCCTCACCATTTTCCTGTTGCTCGATGATGATCTGGTTAAGTCGGTTGATCAGCTCGTGGGCGCGGGGTGAGCCTTTGCTGACCATTAAGTAGAAGGTCTTCTGTTGCGGTAGTGGCAGAGGCGTGAGCTGCCCCGGATCGCTGTAGGTGCCGATGGTAATGCCGCCGAGCAGGGGTTCGATCTCGCTGGGGAAGAAGTCGCAGCGCTGGCGGTCGAGCATTTCGAGGTTCTGCTGAATGGTTGGCAGCCGTTCCAGGGGCCAGTCGATGCCATAGGGTTGGTAATTGAAACCGATCACGCCGCAGACCTTGAGTTGGCGTAAGTCGTCGGGCAGCGTCAGTTGCGGCGGCTCGGCAAAGCGTTTGCGTGAGTAGAACAGTCCCAGGCGGGTTTTGTAGAGCGGCACGCTGTAATAGAGAAAGCCCGCGCGGGTGCTGTTGAAGCTGGCGTCCCAGGTCATTTCGCAGCGGCCTTTGCTGGCGAAGTCAGCCAGCTCCTGTTGCGCGCGAGCCCATGGCATGTAGTGGATGCGGTAATCCAGTCCGAGGTTTTCCAGCGCCTTGAGCACCAGGGTGGCCGAGTAGCCGGTCAGCCGGCTTTGCTCAGGTTCGCCGTTGACCCGCTCCCAGAAGCTGTAGGGCGGCCACTCGTAGCTGTCGCCCAGGCAGATTTGCACCGGCGATTGTGTGGCGTGGGCGTTGATGGCGACGCTAAGGGCAAGAAGTGCCAGGCTAATGCGCATGTAAGACCTCCCATGCAGCTGATGGCGATTTGAGTGTTATTAGCGTAGTTGAGACCCTGAGAGGGCGGTTAATGATCTGCCCATGATTGCGCTGTTAGCACCCTCCCGACTATCGCGATTACAGCTGCTCTGCCAGCGCGTTCTGGTTATCCGCAACGAATCTGGCCACTTCGGCATCGCCTTGATGCAGTTTTTCAAAGCAGTGCTGGTGCAGCACGGCATACAGGTATTGCGGGTCGACTACTGGGTCTTGCGCGTTGTGCAGGCCGGCGGTGCGGGCGGCGTGGTCGAGCGCTGTACTGCAGGCCAGAAGCGCCTTGTCGATCTCCGCCAAGAGCTGCTGTTGTGCGTCTTCCAGCAGTACGCAGAGTTGTTCTTCTTGGGCCTCGGTCATTGCGCTTGTTCCTGGGGTGGATTGAGGGGTGGGCTGTCGAGCGTTTTCAGCTGTTGCAACTGGCGCCGCAGCATCCAGATCACCACCAGGCTCAGGCAGACGTTGGACAGCGGCAGGGCCAGCCATACGCCGTTAAGCCCCAGCAGCAGTGGCATCAGCGCGAGGAAGGGCAGCTGGATCAGCATATTGCCCACCGTCACCAGGGTGGCGTAGCGGGCCTGGCCCATGGCCTGGAAGAAGCTCGCCGCCAGAATGATAAAGCCATCGAGGAACATGGCGAACAGGTGCAGGCGCAGGCCCAGCACGCTGGCGTCCAGCAGGGTGTGGTCGCTGCCGCTGAAAATCCCGGCAAACAGCCTGGGCAGGAGCAACAGTGCTGCAGTCATCAGCACGCCGCTGCCCACTGCCGTGAGCAGGCCCAGGCGCAGCACACGGCGTACTTTGTCCGGCTCGCGGGCACCGTAGAAGTAGCTGACCAAAGGTTGCATGCCGCCGCACACGCCTTCGGCAAACATGTAGTAGAAGGCCATCAGGTAGCCGGCGATGGCGTAGGCAGCCACCTGCAAAGGGCTGCCGTAGTGCATAAACAGCAGGTTGTGCAGCACCACCACCAGGCTCATGTAGAGGTACATCAGCATGCTGGAAAAGCCGGTGGTGAGGATGTCCAGGCTTTTGCGCAGGTTGAAGGTGCAGGCGGCCAGGGGCATTTGCAGCGGATTGTGCCGGCTGCAGATAAAGCCCAGGCAGATCAGCACCGATAGGCTTTCGCCCATCACCGTGGCCAGGGCGGCGCCATGCAACCCCCATTGCCAGACGATGATAAACAGGTAGTCCAGTGCCACGTTGGCGAGCGCGCCCACCAGCATGGCCAAGGTCGCCAGACGCGGTGCGCCCAGGTTGCGTACCAGCAGGGGCAGGGCGATGGAACCGAACACCAAGGGCGCGGACCAGCCAATCACTCGCAGGTAGTCATTGCCCAGTTGCGCCAAGTCATTCTCGGCGCCTTGGAGAGCCATGAAGGATGG
This sequence comes from Pseudomonas sp. 8BK, assembly GCF_902506475.1. Taxonomy (NCBI): domain Bacteria; kingdom Pseudomonadati; phylum Pseudomonadota; class Gammaproteobacteria; order Pseudomonadales; family Pseudomonadaceae; genus Pseudomonas; species Pseudomonas sp. 8BK. The sequence goes on from NZ_LR733252.1 coordinate 870,604, forward strand.
GCCGACCAGCACCACCAGCACGCCTGTAGGGATGCCCAAGAGAACCAGCAGCCAGAGTGCCTGGGCCAGGTAGCCGCGTGCTTGCGGCCACTGCGCCGCGCCCTGGGCCAGGGAGCATTGAGCACCGCCGCCCATGCCGATCATCATGCCGATGGCCAGCATCACCCCTGACAGTGGCCAGGCCATATTGATCGCCGATAAACCGGTGGCACCCATGGCGTGGCCGATAAAGATGCCGTCGACGACCATGTACAGGCCACTGATCATCAAGGCGGCGATGGCCGGGATGCTGTAGCGCCAGAAGGTGCGGGTGATGCTTTGACTGTTGTTCATAAGAGGTTCACGGGTAAACGGCTGGGTCAGCCGATTTCGAGGGTCTGGCAGGCTTTGGCGAGCAACAGGCTCAGCTGCTGCATTTCTTCAGGGCTGAGGTTTTGTTCAAGGCTGGCGGCGGTTTGCACGTAGACATCACGCTCTTCCTGTTCCAGCGCATTGGATTTGGCCGTGGCCAGCAGGCGCATGGCGCGGCCGTCTTCACTGCAAGGCAGGCGCTGCAGGTAACCGCGTGCTTCCAGCTTGCTGGCCATGGCACTGGCGCTGGCTTTGCTGACATTCATCCGTTCGGCCAGTTCGGTCAGGCGCAGGCCGTTTTCGGCAGACATCAGGGCATACAGGTAGTCCAGCTCGCTGTTGCTCAGCTCCATGCTGCCGCTGTGCTGGGCGTACTGCCGCCAGTGATGCCACATGTGCCATTGCAGGCGTTTAAGGCTGTCAGTGATGGGCATGTTTGCTCTCCTCTATATTTCGTTAGACTAACTAACTATTTTGAGAGTGGCAAACTGTGGGCGATCGGCGGCGCGTGCGTAGGGGTTGAGGTCAGCGATAGCGGGCGAGTATTTCGTCGAATTCGCCAGCCTGTTTCATCTGCACCATGGCGCGTAGCAGGGCCATGGTCGGGACATCCGGGGCATCGCGGACAATGCAGGCGATGGGATCGGTAGCCACTTCGCTCAGGTGGTGCAGTTTCTCCCCGGGCGCTTGGTGGCGGTTGAACCAGTGCAGCGAGAGTTCGTTGCTGATGGCGTAGCGGTAGCGTCGGGCGCTAAGTTTGAGCAGGACTTGATCCTGTGTACGGGCGTCTTCACGCTGGATCTGGCCGCTGCTGAACAGCGGCTCCAGGCGCGGATAGGTGAAGCCGAGAACGGTGCCCAGGCGCTCATTGAGCAGTTGCTCGGGCTCCAGCTTTTCGGGAGTGACACCTGCCAGCACATCACGTTGGGTCATAAAGGGCAGGCTCCAGATATATTGATAGTGGCCACTGTTGACCCAGTTCGGGCTGACGTAGCAACGCACATCGATCTCTCCGGTATCCAGCGCCTGTTGCACGCGCATGCGCGGCATTACCAGCAGTTCGGCTTTGCGCCCAACCTTGGCGGCCATACGCTGTTGCAGGTCGAGCAGAATGCCTTCCACTGCCTTGCCGTCTTCGATACGCACCATGGGCATGGCCCAGCTGTCATTGATCGAGAAGCGCAGCGCCCGCTCGGTGGCAAGTGATGCGCTGCTCAGGGTGAGCAACAGCAGGGCAGGCAACAGCTTGGACACCAGGGCAGATCCTTTGCGCTGTAGACGCTTCAGCGGGTCATTGGCAGGGCGGCGCCCATCAGTGCAAACATCCCGCCGCAGCAGCGGTTGAAGCCTTTGCCAGTGCGCTGTAGCCAGGGGCGAACGCGGTGGGCCATGCGTGCCAGCAGGTATTCGACGCTGCCTTCGACCACCGCGAAGGTCAGCGCCATGATGGCGAACTGCAGCCAGAGGTCACCGCGCGGGTCGAGAAACTGCGGCAGAAACGCGCCGAAAAACAGGATCACTTTTGGGTTGGAAATGGCTGACAGCAGGCCTTGGCGAAACAGCTTGAAAGGGCTGGTCTCGCTGGCTTTCTCGGCCATTGCAAGGTGCAGCGGCGGGGCGCGCCAGAGTTGAATGCCGAGCCAGATCAGGTAGGCGCCACCGAGCCATTTGAGGATGGTCAGAGCCTGCGCCGAGGCTTGCAGTAGGGTGCCGATACCGAGCATCGACAAGGCCATCAGCAGGGTAAAACCCAGCACCCCGCCACTGACGGTAAACAGGGTTTTGCGATGGCCGTACAAGGCGCCATGGCTGAGCGCGAGCAGGCCATTGGGGCCAGGAGTGAGCGACAGACCCAATACTGCCGTAAGAAAGATCAGCCAGGTATGCAGAGCCATAAAACAGTATCCAGAAGCGGGAGAGTGCAGGGCATAGCCTGCGTGCCTCTGTTTTTTCATGCTGTGACTGGATAGTCAAGCCGCCTTAGGTCGCAGCGACGGATATGCCTAAGTAACGACCCTGCCAGTGAAGGCAGGGCCGTCGTTATCAGCGGTTGGCTTCCTTGAAGTTATCGTCGGACGGTTCCTTGGTGTAGGCGCCTTGGTCGTGGACCAGTTTCTTGCTGCCATTCATCAGGGCAGCGATGCGGCTATCACTGGTTTTCGCCGAAGCGGCCTGGTTGCTGGTGCCGCTGATCAGCGGCGGGTTGCTACTAAACGACCACAGGTAGTGCCAGACCGCCGCATTGTGCTTCTCGGTCAGTTGCGTGGCGTTGAAGTACCAGGGCTTGAGTTCGCTGAAGGCGGTCATGTTCATCAGCCCGCTGTTGCTGTCGCCGATAAACCCGCTGCTGCTAGCCCCGGAGGTGCGGTAGGTCTCGAAGATCACCCCTTTGGTTTTCAGCGCGCTGACATAGCTGCGACAGACTTCGCCGACCCACTTGTTGCCCAGGTAGCTTTTCGCGTTGTTGGAGTAGAACGGGTCGAGCAGGGCGACGCGTTTGGGCAGCAGCTTGCTATTAACTGTGCCGGCAGTGACGGCATCGCTGATTTTCTTGGTCAGTACGATGGCCATCTGGTTGCCCAGTGAGTGCCCTGCAATACGGATATGGCTGCCGCTGTAACCGGCGAGGTTGGCTTTGTAGCTGTTGAACAGCAGGTCGCTGGCGGATTGGCTTGGGCCTGTGGTGTAAGCGCCGCTGCTGTTGCGCCAGCGCATGGAGCGTGGGCCACTGGCGGTCCAGATCTTGGCCTCGGCATCCTTCACTTCACCTTCATCGGCAAATTGGTTCCAATACAGCACGCCGACGTTGTAACCGGCGGCCAGCCAGGCGTGGGCCAGATCCAGGTCTGGGCCGCCAGCATCCTTGCGGTTGAAGGTTTCGCGGTTTTTCTTCTGGGTGGCGCCATTCTGCCAGCCGTGGATATAGATCAATGTCGGTTTGCTGGCCACGTAGTAGGCATTGCTCTGGCCGGGCACAGCTTTCTGCCAGCTGTCGCCGTAACCGAACCAATACAGGCCGTGGTCGAGATTCTGGAAGGTGCTATCGGGGAACACGCCCACGGCAGCCTGGCTCAGGGAGGTAAAACTCAGCACCAGCAATAGCAGCAGCTTGCGCATGGCGAAAACCTTTCTTGTTATTAGGGAAAGGCGAGCATATAGATTGTCCGACAATCATCCATCACCCGGACGGGTGAGGCCACCCAGCCGCCTGTTCATGGGTTCTTGCGCGATGTGTCTTGCTCCACGTTATGAGCATCTTTGCCTCAATAGCCGGCAGCTTTGTTGTGCATGGCCTGACGTGCTGAGCGGACGAAACACCCCAGGCTGTGGCAAACTCCGTGGCTCGTAACAGGACGTTTCATGGATCGAGTTTGCTGAGCCTGTCAGCCGTTTTTTTGCCCATGGCCTAGCCTGCCCTGGGCGTATTGCCTAATTGGCCGCTGCCTGCGGCGAAGAACAAAGAGGAATGACTGTGCATAACGTCGTGATCAGTGGTACCGGCCTCTATACCCCGGCAAACAGTATTTCCAACGATGAGTTGGTCGAGTCGTTCAACGCCTTCGTCCAGCAATTCAATGCCGACAACGCCGCGGCCATCGCCAGCGGTGAAGTCGAAGCGCTGAGCGAGTCGAGCAGCGGCTTTATCGAAAAAGCCTCGGGCATCAAGAGCCGTTTTGTCATGGACAAGGCCGGCATCCTCGACCCCAAGCGCATGGCGCCGCGCCTGCCGGAGCGCAGCAATGAAGACTGGGGCATTCTCTGTGAGATGGCCGTCGGCGCCGCCAAGGACGCCATGGCCCGTGCCGGCAAGACCGCCGCCGATATCGACGGGGTGATCGTGGCCTGCTCCAACCTGCAGCGCGCCTACCCGGCTGTGGCGATTGAAGTGCAGGCCGCACTGGGCATCCAGGGTTTCGGTTACGACATGAACGTGGCGTGTTCCTCGGCCACCTTCGGCATCCAGGCGGCGGCCAACAGCGTTCAGCTGGGCCAGGCCCGCGCGATTCTGATGGTTAACCCGGAAATCTGCACCGGCCACCTGAACTTCCGTGACCGCGACAGCCACTTTATCTTCGGTGACGCCGCCACGGCGGTGATCATCGAGCGCGCCGACCAGGCCACCTCGAACTACCAGTTCGATATCGTCGGCACCAAGCTGATCACCCAGTTCAGCAACAACATCCGCAACAACTTCGGCTTCCTCAACCGCTGTGCGGAAGAGGGTGTTGGTGCACGCGACAAGCTGTTCGTCCAGGAAGGCCGCAAGGTGTTCAAGGATGTCTGCCCGATGGTTGCCGAGCTGATTGCCGCACACCTGGCCGAAAACAAGCTGAACGTCGGCGATGTGAAGCGCTTCTGGCTGCACCAGGCCAATCTCAACATGAACCTGCTGATCGCGCGCAAGCTGCTCGGCCGTGATGCCGAGCCAGGCGAAGCGCCAGTAATTCTCGACACCTACGCCAACACCAGCTCGGCCGGTTCGGTCATCGCCCTGCACAAATACCAGGAAGACCTGCCGAGCGGCGCCCTGGGTGTGCTCAGCTCGTTCGGTGCGGGCTACTCGATTGGTAGCGTGATCCTGCGTAAGCATTGATGGATTACCCAGCTGATCAGGCGCTGCTGACGCGTCTGCGTACAGGTGAACAGAAGGCCTACCGCGAACTGGTTGCTACCTATCAGGGGGCAATGCGCGCGGTGGCCTTTGCCATTGTCGGCAGCCGTAATGCCGATGAAGTGGTGCAGGACGCCTGGCTGGCTGTGGTGCGCAGCCTCGATGGCTTTCAGGCGCGCTCCAGCCTGAAGACCTGGCTGCTGACCATCACCGCCAATACCGCGAAAACCCGCCTCAAGGGCAATCGCCGTGAAGTGCTGCTCGACGACATTCCCTCGCCCCACGGCAGCATCGGTGATGAGCGTTTCAGTGGCGATGGCCACTGGCTGCTGGCGCCGCATGCCTGGCATCACGACTCCCCGGAAGCCCTGCTCACCGAGGGCGAATTGCGCGAATGCCTGGAGAAAACCCTGGCCAGTCTGTCCGAGCTGCAGGGCAGCGTGTTGCACCTGCGTGAGCGCGAAGGGCTGGAGTTGGAGGAGATCTGTAATCTTTTGCAGGTCTCGCTCTCCAATGTGCGGGTGCTACTGCACCGTGCACGGCTCAAGGTATTTGCCACCCTGGAGCATTTTGAGGAGACCGGCCAATGTTGAGTTGCAAGGAATTGGTGGCCCGCTCCAGCGAGTTTCTCGATGGTCAGCTCGGCCTGCGTTCGCGCATGTCAGTACGCCTGCACCTGGCCATGTGTCAGCACTGCCGGCGGTTTATCAAACAGATGCGCCTGAGCCAGGCGGTGCTGCGCCAACTGCCGCCCGGGCAAAGCGCCGAGCTGGATGCCTTGGCCGCCAAGCTGGCCGAGTTGCGTCGTAATCATTCCTGATCGCCAGGCCACTGGCCTGGCTCACTGCCGGTTTTACTCGGCGTCTTGTGCGGCTTTTAGCGCTTCATAGGCTGGTGCAGCGTAGATGCCGACCTCCACCGCCAGCTCCATCACCCGCGCCAAGTCTGTGCTGTACACCAGTACGGCTTGCAGCTCGTCATCCAGCGGCTCGCTGAAATCCAGCAAGACATAACCCTTGGTTTCCGGTGACAGGCTGGACAGTTGCACCTGGATGCGGTTCAGCGCTTTCAGTGGCTCGACTTTCACCAGCTGTTTGGGTTTGAGCACAAAGCTCACCTCAGGGCCAAACGACTCGGTGATCTGTTGGAACAGTTCGTCATAGCTGTCTGCCTGGAACAGCACGGTTTCCGGCAGGCTGCCGATCACCACCCATTCGCCCAGCGGAATCGGGAAACTGTCGTCGAAATTGATGTCCGGGTTGGCTACGAGAAACGCCTGCGGGTCGGCGTAGGCCTGGGCGGCCTCATCGGCGATGCGCGCGACTTCTTCCGGCAGCATGCAGCCCGAGCTTATTTTGCTGATCAATTCTTCGAGCTGGGCTTTCATTGGGGTCATCCTGCGGCATAAAAGAGGCCGGCAAGGATAGCCGGAAATGGCCGTGTCGCGCTGCGTTTACGCGGCATGGCCTGTTAAGCTTGCGCACTTTTACTGGGTTCCATCTTCCAGGAGTGTTTGTGAGCGCACATGTCCACCCTCTGGCCGGTCAGCCGGCTCCTGTTTCCCTGTTGACCGACATCGTCGCGCTGCTGGCGGCCTATTACGACCTGCAGCCGGATCCCAGTGTAGCCAGCCAGCGGGTGGCGTTTGGCACTTCCGGGCATCGTGGCAGCTCCCTGGTGCACAGCTTCAACCAGGCGCATGTGCTGGCGATCAGTCAGGCGATCTGTGATTACCGCAGCAGTCAAGGCATCAGCGGCCCGCTGTTTATCGGTGCCGATACCCATGCGCTGTCGGCGCCGGCGTTGGACAGCGCAATTGAAGTGCTGGCGGCCAATGGCGTGCAGACCCTGATCTCCGCGGGCGGTGAGTTCACCCCGACGCCGGCGGTCAGTCAGGCCATTCTGGTGCACAACCAGGGCCGCAGTTCGGGCCTGGCCGACGGCATCGTCATTACTCCCTCGCACAACCCACCGGACAGCGGCGGCTTCAAGTACAACCCCTGCAACGGCGGACCGGCCGACAGCGATATCACCACCTGGGTGCAAAATCGCGCCAATGCGCTGCTCGAAGGCGGCCTGCGCGAGGTCAAGCGCATGCCCCTGGCGCAGGCGCGGCAGGCGGCCAATGTGCAGGCATACGATTACCTCGGCAGCTATGTGAATGACCTGGGCAATGTCATCGACTTCGCGCCGATCCGCGCCGCTGGACTGCGCCTGGGCGTCGATCCGTTGGGCGGCGCCGGGGTGCATTACTGGGGTCGCATCGCCGAGCAGTACGGCCTCAATCTGGGCGTGGTGAGCGAGATTATCGATCCGCAGTTCGCCTTTATGAGCCTGGACTGGGACGGGCAGATCCGCATGGATCCGTCCTCCAGTCATGCCATGCAGCGCCTGATTGGCCTGAAGAACGGCTACGACATCGCCTTTGCCTGCGACACCGACTACGACCGCCACGGCATCGTCGCGCCAAGCGTCGGCCTGCTGCCGGCCAACCACTTCCTCAGTGTGGCCATCGATTACCTGTTCCAGCATCGCCCGCAGTGGAGCGCCACAGCAGCGGTGGGCAAAACCCTGGTCAGCAGCGCAATGATTGATCGCGTCGCCGCGCGCCTGGGTCGCCCGCTGCAGGAAGTGCCGGTGGGCTTCAAATGGTTTGCCGGCGGCCTGTTCGACGGCTCGCTGGGTTTCGGCGGCGAGGAGAGCGCTGGGGCGACCTTTCTGCGCCGTGATGGCCGGGTTTGGACCACCGATAAGGACGGTATCGCCCTGGCCCTCCTGGCCGCAGAGATGACCGCCGTAAGCGGGCGTGACCCTGGCGAGCTGTATCAGGGCCTGAGCAACGAGTTCGGCGCCATCTATGCCGACCGCGTCGATGCGCCGGCTACAGCGGCGCAGAAGAAGGTCCTGGGCAAACTCTCCCCAGCGCAGATCAGTAACCGTGAACTGGCTGGCGACGCCATCATTCAGGTGCTCGACAAGGCGCCGGGCAATGGCGCGGCGATTGGCGGCATCAAGGTGATCAGCGAAGGCGGCTGGTTCGCCGCGCGGCCATCCGGCACCGAGGATATCTACAAGATCTACGCCGAGAGCTACCGTGATGAGGCGCATCTGCAGCGCATCTTCAGTGAGGCGCAGCAGATCGTCGATGCGGCCTTGGTTGCGCCATAACCCCGTGAGCATGCCTATGTATCGCCTCGATCTGAAAATTCGCCTGCATAACGGCACTGACATCGCGCTCGGGCCCGGCAAGGCGGATCTGCTTGAGGCGATTGCTCTGCACGGCTCGATCAGCGGGGCTGCGCGCGCCATGGGCATGTCCTATCGGCGTGCATGGCTCTTGGTGGAAACCATGAACCGCAGTTTCCGGCAGCCGCTGGTCAGCACCCTGGCCGGCGGCAAACACGGTGGCGGCACGCAATTGACTGAAACCGGTGAACAGGTTCTGCAGCGCTATCGGGCGCTCTGCGCGCAGGCGCTGGCGGCGGTGCAGAGTGGTTGCGATGAGTTGGCCGATTTTTTGGCTGATGCCCCGCCAACTGACAGCTGAACCCGATTACGGTGCTTATCGAGTACTGGCTGATCAGCGCAATTGCGCTTCGGCTAGCGTCAGGCTGTGCGGAATACGTGTAGCGTCCCAGTGCTGACTGGCCCAGCGCAGCAGTTCAGCAGGCTGGCCATGGCTGGCGCCGTCCGGCAACTGCTGGCCAAGCGCACGCAGGGCGCGAATCAGCAGTGGCGTGGCCTGGTCGGCCGGTAGCGGTGGCGAGCGGTAGGATTTGCCCAGCTTGTGGCCATCCGGCTGGATGATCAGCGGCACATGCAGGTAGCGCGGTTGCGAGAGGCCGAGCAGCTCCTGCAGATACAGCTGGCGCGGGGTGGAGTCGAGCAGGTCGGCGCCACGTACCACATCGGTCACGCCCTGCCAGGCATCGTCGAGCACCACCGCCAGTTGGTAGGCATACAGGCCATCGCGACGGCGAATCACAAAGTCGCCGACCTCGCGGCCCAGGTGCTGGCGGTAATCACCCTGCACGCGGTCGACAAAGTGGTAGCTCAGCTCCGGCACGCGCAGGCGAATGGCGGCATCTGTAAAGCCGTGGCCGGCATTGCGGCAGGTGCCGGGGTAGATGCCTTGAGTGCTTTCCAGCTGCTTGCGTGAGCAGGTGCAGGCGTAGGCCAGGCCCTGGCTGAGCAGGCGTTCGACCAGGGCGGTGTACTCGCCGTGACGCTCACTCTGGCGTACCAGCTCGCCATCCCATTCGAAGCCATAGCTTTCCAGGGTGCTGAGAATCCCGGCCTGAGCCCCGGCGACTTCCCGTGGTGGGTCGAGGTCTTCCATGCGCAGCAGCCAGCGGCCGTTTACCGCGCGCGCATCAAGGTAGGACGCAAGAGCTGCGACCAGTGAGCCGAAGTGCAGATAACCGCTAGGGGTGGGGGCGAAGCGGCCGATATAGGCGGGCGTGTTCATCTGTAGCGCACACAGGGAGGCAGAAACAACAGAGGGTGCCGAAGCACCCTCTGGGTCAGATCAGGAACCGATCTGCTTTTCCTTGATTTCCGCCAGCGTCTTGCAATCGATGCACAGGGTGGCGGTGGGGCGGGCTTCCAGTCGGCGGATGCCGATTTCGACGCCACAGGAATCGCACCAGCCGTAGTCGTTGTCTTCGATCAGTTGCAGGGTTTCGTCGATCTTCTTGATCAGCTTGCGCTCGCGATCACGGGCACGCAGTTCCAGGCTGAATTCTTCTTCCTGGCTGGCGCGGTCCGCTGGATCGGGGAAGTTGGCTGCTTCGTCCTGCATGTGGTGCACAGTACGATCAACTTCCTGCATCAATTCCAGCTTCCACTTGTTGAGGATGCCGGTGAAGTGGGCGCGCATCGGCTCACCCATGTATTCCTCGCCCTTTGTTTCTTTATAGGGCTCAAAACCACGAGTCAGTTGGCTGCTTTTTGCTTTTGCTTTGGTGGGCATGGATGACCGCCTCTCACTCTCTCTAATCCACTGCGCAGGACGGTGTCCCTTGCCGATCCTACCTTGGGTAGAAGCGGCCCTGCGGCTGCAAGCGGGCGAACTTACCAGAACAACTCGGCCTGCGCCACTCCCGGTTGTCGAAGCTGCGCCGGGTATGCTTTAGAATCCGCGGCTTAATCCAGACCAAGGCAGTCCCATGGCCCAGTCCTACAGTGCGCGCAGCCGCGCCATAGAACCTTTTCACGTGATGGCGCTGCTGGCCCGGGCCAATCAGTTGCAGGCCGACGGCCATGATGTGATCCACCTGGAAATCGGCGAGCCGGACTTCACCACTGCCGCGCCGATTGTCGCCGCCGGGCAGGCGGCCCTGGCCGATGGCCACACCCGTTACACCGCTGCGCGTGGCCTGCCGGCCCTGCGTGAGGCGATTTCCAGTTTCTATGGCCAGCGTTACGGTCTGGATATCGACCCGCAGCGCATTCTGATCACCCCGGGCGGCTCGGGCGCCTTGCTGCTGGCCACCAGCCTGTTGGTTGACCCCGGCAAGCACTGGCTGCTGGCCGACCCCGGTTACCCTTGCAATCGCCACTTTCTGCGCCTGGTCGAAGGCGCGGCGCAGCTGGTTCCGGTTGGCCCGGATGTGCGTTATCAGCTGACGCCCGAGCTGATCGAGCGCTATTGGGACCAGGATAGCGTTGGTGCGTTGGTGGCATCCCCGGCCAACCCGACCGGCACCTTGCTTAGCCGCGACGAGCTGGGCGGGCTGTCCCAGGCGCTGAAAGCGCGCGGCGGGCATCTGGTGGTGGATGAGATCTACCACGGCCTGACCTATGGCGTGGACGCTGCCAGCGTGCTGGAAGTGGACGACGAGGCTTTCGTGCTCAACAGTTTTTCCAAATATTTCGGCATGACTGGCTGGCGTCTGGGCTGGCTGGTGGCGCCACCAGCTGCGGTGCCGGAGCTGGAGAAGCTGGCGCAGAACCTCTATATCAGCGCGCCGAGCATGGCTCAGCATGCCGCGCTGGCCTGTTTTCAGCCGCAGACCCTGGAGATTCTCGAACAGCGCCGCCACGCGTTTCAGCGCCGCCGCGACTTCCTCCTGCCGGCGTTGCGTGAGTTGGGCTTCAAGATCGCCGTGGAGCCGGAAGGCGCCTTCTATTTATATGCCGATATCAGCGCCTTCGGCGGTGATGCCTTTGCCTTTTGCCAGCACTTTCTGGAAACCGAGCATGTGGCCTTTACCCCTGGCCTGGATTTCGGCCGCTACCAGGCCGCGCAGCATGTGCGTTTTGCCTACACCCAGGATTTGCCGCGTCTGCAGCAGGCGGTGGATCGCATCAAACGTGGTTTGAACAGCTGGAAGCCCCATGCAGTTTGATCCGCCACTGGAAGAAGGGCGCCTGCTGCGTCGCTACAAGCGCTTTCTCGCTGATATCGAGACCGCCAGCGGTGAGCTGCTGACTATCCACTGCGCCAATACTGGCTCGATGCTCAACTGCATGAGTGAGGGCGCGCGCATCTGGTTCAGTCGCAGTAACGACCCCAAGCGCAAGCTGCCGGGCAGCTGGGAGATCGGCGAAACGCCGCACGGCCGTTTGGCGGTGATCAACACAGGGCGCGCCAATGCCCTGGTGGAGGAAGCGTTGCGCGCCGGGCTGATCAGCGAGCTGAACGGTTTTACCAGCCTCAGGCGCGAAGTGCCTTATGGTCAGGAACGCAGCCGGATCGATTTCCGTTTGGACTACCCCACAGGCGTGGCGTTTGTCGAGGTCAAGAGCGTAACTCTGGGGTTTGCCGATAGCCGTGTCGCCGCCTTTCCCGATGCGCGCACCGAGCGCGGCAGCAAACACCTGCGTGAACTGGCGGCACTGGCCCGTGAGGGCATTCGCGCGGTGCAGTTGTATTGCGTGAACCTGACGGACATCGACGCGGTGCGCCCGGCCGAAGAAATCGACCCGGCCTACGCCGCTGCTTTGCGTGAGGCGGTGAGCGCCGGTGTGGAAGTGCTGGCTTACGGCGCGGCGATTAGCGCTCAGGGTGTGCAGCTGATCAAGCGTCTGGATGTGCGGTTGTAGGAACGGGCCTGTCCGCCCCTCTTCAATGCTGCGTTCTGCCGGCCGGTAACGCTTGCACAGGCTGCATGGCGTTGCGCAGATGCTGCTCGAACAGCTCGACAATCGCCGGCCAACCCTGGCGTGAAGCATGCAGCCGGGCATTCAGGCGCACCCGGCGCAGGCCCTCGTGGTCGGTGAGCAGCCAGCTGGCGGCGTCGATAAAGCCTTGTTCGTCCTCTGCCACCGCCAACGCGCCGTTATGCCCGTGGCGGATATGCTGCGCCGCTGCCGCTTGATCAAACGCCACCACGCCAAGCCCTGAGGCCAGGGCTTCGAGCACCACATTGCCGAAGGTTTCCGACAGGCTGGGAAACACAAACAGGTCGCCCGAAGCGTAATGCGCGGCCAGTTCTTCACCGCGCTGCAGGCCGCAGAAAACCGCCTCCGGCAGTTGCTGCTGGAGGTTGGCGCGCTGCGGGCCATCGCCGACCAGAATCAGTTTCAGCCGCCGTTGCGGGTGCGCCTGTTGCAGCGCCTGAAAGCTCTTGCTAAGTAGGGCCAGGTTCTTTTCTGCGGCCAGGCGGCCGACATGCAAGATGGCGATGTCCTGTTCCGCCAGGCCCCAGCGCTCGCGCAAAGCCGCACAGCGTTTGGCCGGGTGGAACAGCTGGCTGTCGACGCCCCGCGAGAGCAGTTCCAGATTGTCGAAGCCACGGCGTTGCAGTTCGATCTGCTGGCTGACGCTGGGCACCAGGGTCATCTGCGAGCGGTTATGGAACCAGCGCAGGTAATTGGTCAGCAGGCGGGTTAGCAGGCCAAAGCCGTAATGCCCGGTGTATTGCTGGAAGTTGGTGTGAAAACCGCTGACCACCGGGATCTGCAGGTGCCGCGCGGCGCGCAGGGCGGACAGGCCCAGCGGCCCTTCGGTGGCGATATACAACACATCCGGGCGCTGCCGTTGCCAGTTGCGCAGCAGTTTGTGCATCGACGACTGACCCCACTGCAAACCGGGGTAGCCGGGCAGCGGCCAGCCGCGGGTCAGCAGTAAATCCTGATCGACCGCGCCGCGCGGGTCGACGTTTTGTCGCGGGCGTACCAGTTGCACGCGATGGCCATGGCCGCGCAGGCCGTCGACCAGGCGCCCGAGGGTATTGGCCACGCCGTTGATTTCCGGCGGGAAGGTTTCGCTGATCAGCGCGATATGCAGGGAAGCTGTGCTCATGACGGCAGTGTCCGCTGCCGCTATGTAATGACTGTGACGCTTTGATTGCGTTTGTATTTCAGTCGAGCAGTTCGATCAACTGCTGACGCAGCCAGGCATGCGCCGGGTCGAGGTGCTGCTGCTGATGCCAGATCAGGCTGACCTGCACCGGCGGCATATCGAAGGGCAGCGGCGCGATTTCCAGCGCATGCACCGGAGCGAAGGCTTCGGCCAGGCGCGCGGGCACGGTGCCGAGCAGGTCGGTCTGAGCAACGATGGCCGGGATCGGCAGGTAGTTGGGCAGATGCAGCGCCGCCTGCCGGCGCACCCTGGCCGAGCCGAGGACGATTTCCAGTGGCGAACCACGCCCGGCGCGCGGCGTTACCGTGATATGCCGCGCCTGTTGGTAATTCTCCAGGCTCAGCCCGCCGGCGAAGGCCGGGTGTCCGGCGCGGCCGATAGCCACCAGAGGCTCTTCGCGCAGCGGCGCGTAATGCAGGTCAGGCGAATCGAAGTGCAGGTAGTCGATGGCCAGGTCCAGCGCACCGCTTTCCAGGCGCTGCACCAGACTGTCGGCATCATCGGCTTGCACCAGCAGCTCGACCTGAGCGGCGCTGCGCGCCAAATGCGCCTGCAACATGGGCAGCAGCGCGGCTTGCGCGTAGTCGTTAAGCGACAGGCTGAAGGCGTACGGGGTTTGCGGATCAAACGGCTCGGCCGGGCCCAGGCCGGTCTGCAGCAGGCGCAGCGCCTGACGTACCGGCACATACAGGGCCTGTGCGCGTGCGGTGGGCGTCATGCCGCGGGCGGTACGCAGGAACAGCTCTTCACCCAGTTGCTGGCGCAGGCGGGCCAGGGCGTTGCTCACCGTCGACTGGCTCAGGTGCAGGCGCTCGGCGGCGCGGGTCAGGTTACCCTCCTGCATCAGCGCATCGAAGACCAGCAGTAGGTTGAGGTCGAGTTGGCGCAAATTCGTAATCAAGAATAATGCTCTTTTCAAATATCCATTATTCGAATGATCTGACCGCGCCTAGACTGCTGTCAATCCGCACAGGAGTCATGCCGTGGCCTATAACAACGACAATGCCCAGGCTTTCCGCACACGTTATCGGGATGCCATCCACCCGCTGTACAACCCCTGGCTGCATGCCGGCTTTGTGCTGGCCTACGGCCTGACCTGCATCAGCCTGCTGTGGCGCACCCTGGATGCGGTGGCTCTCTGGCAGTGGCTGCTGGTACCGCTGACTCTGGTGTTCTTCAGCTGGGGCGAGTACCAGGTGCACAAGCGCCTGGGGCACCACAAGACGCGCTTCGGCCAGCTGTTCTACAAGCGCCACACCGGCGATCACCACAGCTTTTTCGTCGAAGGCCAGATGCGTTACGAGACGCCGCGCGACTGGCGGGTGATCCTCTTTCCGGCCTGGCTGATCGTGCTCTACAGTCTGCCGCTGCTGGGTATCTGGTGGGTGCTGGCGGCTATCGACGGCAACCTGGCCGCGCTGTTCGCCGGCAGCATGCTGCTGGGGTATATGAGCTACGAGGTGGTGCACGCGTGCGAGCATCTGCCAGACGAACACCCGGTTTCGAGCCTGCCGTGGATTCGTCAGATGCGTCGTTTGCATGCGCTGCACCATCGCCGTGAGCTGATGCATTCGCGCAACTTCGGCATCGTTCATCCGCTGATGGACTGGCTGTACGGCACCCTGCATTGGGAGCCTGAGCCGACCTATCAGCAGAACCGCCAGCAGCATCGCGTGCATATCGCCCGCCCTGCGGACGAGGTGCTGAGTTATGCCGCCGCCCCCATTCACTGGCCCGAATGGCATCCGTCGTCGTTACATATCTACGGCCGCGATGGTGTACTGCTTGTGGGTGACGTGTTTGAGGAAGATATCCACGCTGGTGGCCGCGCCGGCCATCTGTGCTGGGATGTGCTCGACTATCAACCGGCACGCCGCTGGCAAGCCAGCGCCCGTGGCGATCACGGCCTGGGGCTGCTGCTGACCTACGAGTGCCTGGAAGTGGAGGGCGGTTGCGAGTTCGTGCGCACCCTGGAATACGGTTTCGACGGTGTGCTGATGCGTCTGGCCAACCGCCTGCTGCTAAGCCGGCGCATCGAGCGCGAATCCCTGGCCTCGATGCAGGCGCTGCGCGCGGTGCTTGAGTGCAGCCAGCCTGCGGGGTGATGACTTAGGACGTGGACGTGAGCGCCTGCTCCTGGCGTTCACGCACCCAGAACACCGTGGCGCCGGCCACGGCTGCCGGCATCATCAGGATATTCAGCCCTGGCACCAACAGCGCAGCGTAGGTGATACCGCCAAAGCCCAGGCTCTGCCAGCGTTTTTCACGCAACCAGGCGAGCATGTCCTGCCAGCTCATCTTGTTGTTGTCCGCCGGGTAGTCGATGTACTGAATCGCCATCATCCACACGCCAAACAGCAGCCACAGCGGTGCGGCGATCAGATTGACTACCGGGATAAAACTGAGGATCAGCAGGCCAATGGCGCGCGGCAGAAAGTAGCCCAGCTTGCGCAGCTCGCGGCCCAGGGTGCGCGGTACCATGGCCATCAGCTCGGCCCAGCTGAACGGCGGAAAATCATCCTGCCCGCGTACCACCACTTCGACCTTCTCCGCGAGAAAGCCGTTAAACGGCGCCGCGATGATATTGGCCAGCAGGGTGAAGGTGAAGAACACCATCAGCAGTACCAGCACTACAAACAGTGGCCACAGTATGTATTCGAGAAAGCCCAGCCAGCTCGGCAGGCTGGGCATAAAGGTGTCGACCCAGCCACCGAACTGCTGCATGGCCAGGTAAATCAGGCCAATGAAAAGGATCAAATTGATCGTCAGGGGCAGCAGCACAAACAGCCGCAGGCCGGGGCTCAGGACCAGTTTCAGGCCTTCGCTGAGGTATTGCGGGCCGGTCAGTACGGGAGCAGGCATGGGTGGGAGTCTCCGCGAGGTTGAAGTCGCGCCGACCTTACCGGCTTTGTGTGGCAGGTGAAAGCCTCTGCAACGGGCGCTAACGATTGTCGGCCGGTGTTATAGCGCTTGCCTATGCAAGGCATTGGCAAAGCATATTTCCGCCATGCGCGGGGCGGGCATAGGCTGCGCGTCATCCCTTTGCGGGGCTTCTGACCTTACTGCCTTCCCCTAGGTACTCCCGGAAGTCCCTTTTTATTGCTGCCGGCGCTGCCGGGTGGAGTTGCTGATGTCTGCCAATCGTCATGCTCGTGTGATCATTCTGGGCTCCGGCCCTGCCGGCTATAGCGCTGCTGTCTACGCCGCGCGGGCCAACCTCAAGCCCCTGCTGATTACCGGGCTGCAGGCTGGCGGCCAGCTGACCACCACCACCGAGGTGGATAACTGGCCAGGTGATGTGCATGGCCTGACCGGGCCGGCGCTGATGCAGCGCATGCAGGAACATGCCGAGCGCTTCGAGACGGAAATCGTCTATGACCATATCAATGCTGTGGACCTGGCCGGCAAGCCGTTCACCCTGGTCGGTGACAGCGGCACCTACAGCTGCGATGCGTTGATCATCGCCACTGGGGCTAGCGCCCGTTACCTGGGCTTGCCCAGTGAAGAACGTTTTATGGGCAAGGGCGTTTCCGCGTGCGCCACCTGCGATGGTTTCTTCTACCGCAACCGCGAGGTCGCGGTGGTCGGTGGCGGCAACACCGCTGTGGAAGAGGCGCTGTACCTGGCCAATATTGCCAGCCAGGTGACCCTGGTACACCGCCGGGAAACCTTCCGCGCCGAGAAAATTCTGCAGGACAAGCTGCAGGCGCGGGTCGCCGAAGGCAAGATCGTGCTCAAGCTGAATGCCGAGGTGGATGAAGTGCTCGGCAACAACATGGGCGTGACCGGTGTGCGGGTGAAGAACAACGATGGCAGCTTTGACGAGCTGAGCGTTGACGGTCTGTTCGTCGCCATCGGCCATACGCCGAACACCTCGTTGTTCGAGGGCCAGCTGGCGCTCAAAGATGGCTATCTGGTGGTCAACGGTGGCCGCGAGGGCAATGCCACGGCCACCAGTATTCCCGGCGTATTTGCTGCCGGTGATGTAGCCGACCACGTTTACCGCCAGGCGGTCACCTCGGCCGGTGCCGGGTGCATGGCGGCGCTGGATGTTGAGCGTTATCTCGACGGTCAATAAGCCTGAGAGTGCAAAGGCCTTGATGTGAACCGCAATGCCGCCGACCGGGATCAGGTCGGCGGCATTTTTATGTGTCCGAGGAAAGCATCTGTACGGGCGATGAGGGCTTCGTAGGAGGCGCTTTAGCGGCGAGTTTTTGTGGTTTGTCGCGGCTAAAGCCCCTCCCACATCAGCGGTGGCTTCTCAGACCCAGGTATTGAGCTTCAAGTCCCGCGAACTCATGCGCAGAAACTGATCGCTGGCTTTGACCAGCAGAGCGTGTTCATCGACGGTCAGTTCGCTGCTCTTTTTGCCCTGCGCTTCGCTGCGGTACAGGGTTCTGCCGCCTTCTTCGCGCAGGCGCTGGTAGCGCTGGCTGCGTGCTTCCACCTTGAGCGTCAGCAGGTCGACATAGGCGACTTGCAGCAGTTCGCTCTGCCCGGTTTCCAGGGCGCAGCGCTGCAGAGCAGGAGTGTGGGTGAAGGGCGATTCGGAGAGCATCACCTGCTGGCATTCGCTGAGGTCCGGGCGTGGTTCGCCGTTGTGGAACCAGTTGCCACGGATGTCGCGCTTGAGGTTGAGGCTGCGTTGGCCATGGTTGTCGACCTTCAGCCACAGGCGGCGAAAGCGCCAGCGTGGGTCGCAGTTGAGCACGTAGGTGGCGGCGATGCTGTGGCCCTGCAGGCTCTGCATCAGATGACTGGTGGCGTTGATGCCGTGTTCATCGATGTTCAGGCGCAGGTTTTCCACGCCGGGGTTGTGCCATGGTTTCCATACCAAGGTCTGCTGCATCTAAGCGACTCCAAGCCAGGTAGGGTTGGAGAAACCGGGGAAGCGCGGCCATGACGCAGCACGGAGCACCTTCCCTGGTGTTCTCGTTCAAGTAATGGCGCGCAGCATAGGGGGATTCAACTGTGATGTCTGTCAGCTTTTGCCGACAGTTGCGCAAGTTCTTGCTCGTTAGCTCAAGCGTGTGATTACAGGTTGTTGCGCTGCAGCGACGGCTGCTCGAAACGTACGCCAGCCAGGCCGGTGTCCATCAGTGCGCGGATATTGCCGTGATCACTGCCGCTCGGAGTGGCCAATACGCTGCGGTAGTGCTCGCCAAAGCACAGCAGGGTTTCTTCCAGGCTCAGACCTTCGAGCAGGGCCAGGCCGAGGGTTTTGCATGAGCCTTCGTTCTGCCCAGTAGGGTTGTGCACGGTGCCATTGCTGAAGGCGCTGGGCTGGTACTGGTAGTGCTCGGCAATAAACGCCAGGGTTTCGGCGAAGGTGAAGTGTTCGCTGCGCAGCTTGGCGCGAAAGTCGTTGAGGTCGCTCATTACTTTTTCCCTTTGCTGAAGGCTGCCTGCTGCTCGGCGCTGGCTTCCTTCTGGTATTTGGCTTTCCACTCGGCATACGGCATGCCGTAGACCTCTTCGCGGGCCTCATCCGGGGTGATGGCCACACCGATATCGTCGGCGGCGGCCTTGAACCATTTGGACAGGCAGTTACGGCAGAAACCGGCGAGATTCATCATGTCGATGTTCTGCACGTCGGGGCGCGAACGCAGGTGTTGCACCAGGCTGCGAAAGGCGGCGGCTTCAAGTTCGAGGCGTTCTTGCTCGGTCATGGCAATGCTCTCTAAAGGCAGGCGGGAGTGCGTGGCGGCGATGATAAGAGCATGCCCGTCTGGCGGCAACGACCCGGCGCAGGGCACACCGGGAATCGACTAACGGTGCCCGGCGAGGGTGATCGATACTGACTCGGCAAAGCGCAGGGCGTGCAGTTTGTCGACTTCAACTTCGGCGTAGCGAACGTCCGGGTTGGCCATTACCAGGTCGAGAATCTCCTGGGTCATGCGTTCCAGCAGGGCGAAGCGGTTTTCTTCGACGTGGCGAATCACTGCCTTGGTGATGGTGCGGTAGTTGAGTGCGTGGTCGATATCGTTATCACGCACCGCTTCCACTGCGGGATAGAGGATGGTCAGGTTGATCAACACGTCCTGCTTGTTGTTGATCTCCTCTTCCTTGATGCCGATGTAGGTGCGCAGGCGCAGGTCTTTGACGCGGATGCGCGCCATCCCAGGTTCCAGTCGCGGCATTACTTGCTCCGTCCGATCAGTTGCAGGAATTCGTGGCGAGTGTTGCAGGATTCACGGAAGGCTCCAAGCATCACCGAGGAGGTCATTACCGAGTTCTGCTTCTCCACGCCGCGCATCATCATGCACATATGCTTGGCTTCGATCACTACGGCTACGCCGGCGGCGTTGGTGACCTGCTGGATCGCGTCGGCGATCTGCTTGGTGAGGTTTTCCTGGATCTGCAGGCGCCGCGCGAACATGTCGACGATGCGCGCGACCTTCGACAGGCCAAGCACCTTGCCGGTGGGGATATAGGCCACATGAGCCTTGCCGATAAACGGCAGCATGTGATGCTCGCACAGCGAGTACAGCTCGATATCGCGGACGATCACCATCTCGTCGTTATCCGACTCGAACAGCGCGCCGTTGACCACTTCCTCCAGGCTCTTGTGGTAGCCGTTGCACAGGTACTGCATGGCCTTGGCGGCACGCTTGGGCGTGTCCAGCAGGCCTTCGCGTTCGGGGTCTTCACCAACGCCGAGCAGGATCTCGCGATAGTGGTTGGGCAGTTCTGGAGTCATTGCAAGGTCCTCGCGGCCAGGCTCATTTGAGATGGCGGCCGCCGTTGACAGTCAGTGTGGTACCGGTGACGTAAGGGTTGTCGAGCAGGTAGCGCAAGCTCTGGTAGATCACTTGAGGCCCGGGTTCGATGCCCAGTGCCGATTTATTCAGGGTTTTGCTGCGGTAATTGGCGTCGTCGTCCGGGTTAAACAGGATCAGCGCGGGGGCGATGCCGTTGACCTTGATCTGCGGGGCGAAGCGTGCGGCAAACGACAGCGTCAGGCTGTCCAGCCCAGCCTTGCTGGCACAATAGGCCGGCCGGTTGGCGCTGCCTTTACGGGCCACGTCATCGCTGATATGGACGATATCGGCCGGGGTTGAGCGCGCCAGCAGCGGCTGACAATGCAGGTTGATCAGGTAAGGCGCGAGCATGTGCACGCTGAACAGCTGCTGAAAGGCTGCGGCTTCCTCGCCAGGTGTTTCCACCAGCCAGTCGGAGGCGTTGTGCACGATGGCGCGCAGGCTGTCGGTGTGTGCTTTGAGTTGCTCGATAAACGCCAGAATGCCGGCTTCGCTGGCAAAGTCCGCCTGTAGGGCCAGCGCGCCGCGTTGCCTGAGTGTCTCGATGCCGTCGCGCTCGCTGCGGTAGGTGATGATCACTGCATGACCGTCATCCAGCAGGCGTTCGGCGCAGTACAGGCCAATGCGCTGGCTGGCTCCGGTTATCAGGATGGGGGCGGCGCTAGCGCTCATGCTCGACTCGGCAGAAAGAAAAGGGTGGGTTCAGCGACGCTGCGCCGGGTTACCTGACCAGTAGGGCGTGACCTCGACTGAACCAGGGGTAAAGTTATACCAGCAACAATCTTTGTACAACCATGCGCCCCGTGAGGGTACTGGTCTGTTTCAGGTCATTTAGCCTATTTCATTGAGCTGTATCGGTATTTTTTCTACAGGCGGGCTTAATAAAATTGTTTTTGTCATGTACAAAATTGGTTTTATTGTACAGGTGTGTGCCGTTATGAAGCCTTGGCAGTTGAGCATTGCAGTGCTGTGTGGGCAGGTGCGCCATGTTGAGGTGCTCACCCTGCGCTGCAGTGGCTACAAGGTGCAGGTGGTCAGCAAGGCTGGCG
Organism: Pseudomonas sp. 8BK; assembly: GCF_902506475.1. NCBI lineage: Bacteria > Pseudomonadati > Pseudomonadota > Gammaproteobacteria > Pseudomonadales > Pseudomonadaceae > Pseudomonas > Pseudomonas sp. 8BK. Next base: position 891,685 of record NZ_LR733252.1, read on the forward strand.
ACGTGCGCACGCTGGAGCATGCGTCGGGGCGTGCGCTGTGGCCTGGATTGGCATTACTCAAGGCGCGCCTGCGCCGTTGCGGAGTGCGGCAGATGTTGTTGCTGCAGCCGGAAAGCCACGATGAAATTATTGCTCGCCCCACGTTGCTTGAGCCTGATCCGGGGTTGTGGATCAAGCTGTACTGATGGCTTATCGCGACTTTCTGCTGACAGTGCAGGCGGCGTTTCTGCAGCGCCGGCTGGCGTTCGGGTGAGGCAGCCAGTCAAGGTGCGGGCGTAACCGGCAGAAAAGTCGATAACCCAGCTCCAGCAGAGGCCGTAATGCTGGCCAGGTCAATGGAGTGACCCAGCGCTCAAGGCCGGCAGCGCTCCAACTCCACAGCGTGGCATCCAGGCCGGTCACCCATTGGCCATCGGCGAAGCGTGCATGCAGGCGGTTCTGCAGGGTTTCTCGGCTGTGGCCGACGGATTCGGGATGAAAGTCATCGAGGCCGATATCGACCAGGCACAGACGCTGCACATCGGCACGCTGACGCAGCAGTTGGATTTCGCGCGCACACAGTGGGCAATCGCCATCGTAGTAGAGGGTAAGAGGCCAGTGCGGTTGCTTGTTCATGGTTTAACTCTTTGTATAGGTTTTGTACAAAGTATGCCGAAAATAGCTGAGTTACAATGCGGGCAACATTTTTTCTGTGATACCTGCGCCCATGTCCGATCACGTTGGTACTGCGTCCCTCGTTTCGAGTGCCCTCAAGCAGGAAGAGCTCTTTCCTATTCGTGAAGTGGCGCGCCTGACCGGCGTCAATCCAGTCACCCTGCGGGCCTGGGAACGGCGCTATGGGCTGATCCAGCCAACCCGCACCGACAGCGGTCATCGCCTGTATTCGCAGGTGGATATCGAGTCGGTGCGCAGCATTCTGGCGTGGATCGAGCGCGGTGTGGCCGTGAGCAAGGTTGGCAAGATTCTGGCCAAAAGCAGCTCGATAAAATCTGCCAGTTCTCCGGTTTATGAAGAGGTCAGCGCCAGCGAGTGGGGTGAGTGGCAAGCCCAACTGCGCCGCGCCATCAGTGCCTTCGACGAGTTGCGCCTGGATCGGCTGTACGGCCAGATTTTCTCCAGCTACCCGCTGCCGGTGGTGTTCCAGGACATCCTCATGCCGCTGTGGCAGGAGCTGCTGCTGCGTCAGGACGAATACGGCCAGACCAGCGAGTGGCTGTTTCTCGATACCTTTCTGCGTGCCCGTACCTTGCAGCGCCTGCAGGTGCTGCGCGCCCAGGTTGAGGAACGTGTACTGCTGGCGGCCTTGCCGGGCCATTGCCGCGAACTGGAGCTGCTGGTTGCCGGATTGCTGCTGAGCAGTGCCGACACCGCTGTCAGCGTGCTCGGGCTAGGCCAGCCGCTGGAAGAGCTGACCCTGATCTGTGAAAAAATGCAGCCCCAGGCACTGGTGCTGTTCTCCAATCAGCCGCCCAGCGATGACTTGCCCAAGGTGCTCTCACGTCTGGCGCTGGCGCTGGATTGTCCGCTGGTGATGGCCGGCGATGGTGCCGATCTGGCCGAGGAAAGCCTCAGCGGTTCGCCGATTGCCTGCCTGGGTAACGAAGGTCGCCTGATGCAGCGCCGCCTGCAGCAGTTTCTGGCTGGCCACCTGGATACCTGATTTCTTCTATTAAGCACGCCTGAATAAGCGCAGTCGCCGTTATGGCAACTGCGCTTTTGCCTGCCTGCAATTTGTTGCTGATTCCGATTAGTTGTACATCTTGTACAGAAAATTGCTTGCTATCTGGGTCTTTAGGCTATACAAAACCTATACATTGATTGTTTGTGTATAGCTTAAATTCGCTTGTACAGCTTGAGGACTGAGCAACATGACCCAATACCGCGCACCCCTTCGCGATATGCGTTTCGTTTTTGACGAGGTGCTCGACGCTTATGCCACCCTGCAGTCGCTGCCTAGCCAGCGCGAGTTCGGAAACGACCTCGGTGGCGCCATTCTGGAAGAAGCCGCCAAGCTGGCGGAAAACGTGCTGGCCCCATTGAATGGGTCAGGCGACAAGCAAGGCTGCGCCTACGATCCGCAGAGCAAATCGGTAAAAACCCCGGATGGCTATCGTGCAGCCTATCAGCAATTCGCCGAAGGCGGCTGGACCGCACAGGCGTGCTCGCCTGAGTTTGGCGGCCAGGGCCTGCCCCATGTGCTGAACATGATGGTTGAGGAGATGGTTTGCTCGGCGAACCTGTCGCTGGGCATGTATCCGGGGCTGACCCACGGCGCGATTAACGCGTTGACCGCTCACGGTGCTCGTGAGTTGCAAGAGCGCTATCTGCCGAAACTGATCAGTGGCGAGTGGACAGGCACCATGTGCCTGACCGAGCCGCAGTGTGGCACCGACCTGGGCCTGATCCGCACCCGTGCCGTAGCGCAGGCTGACGGCAGTTATGCCATCAGCGGCACCAAGATCTGGATCACCGGTGGTGAGCACGATCTGGCTGACAACATCCTGCATCTGGTACTGGCCAAGCTGCCCGATGCACCGGATAGCGTGAAAGGTATTTCGCTGTTCCTGGTGCCCAAGATTCTTGAGGACGGCAGCCGCAACCCTGCTTTCTGCGGCGGCTTGGAGCACAAGATGGGCATCAAGGGCTCTGCCACCTGCGTAATGAATTTCGAAGGTGCCCAAGGTTGGCTGATCGGTGAGCCGAACAAGGGCCTCAAGTGCATGTTCACCATGATGAATTCGGCGCGCCTGATGGTCGGCATGCAGGGCCTCGGTATTGCCGAAAGTGCCTATCAGGTCAGCCTCGGATTTGCCAAGGAGCGCTTGCAGAGCCGCTCGTTATCCGGCCCGAAAGCGGCGGATAAGCCGGCCGACCCGATCATCGTGCATCCGGATGTACGGCGCATGTTGCTGCGTCAGAAGGTGATGATCGAAGGTTGCCGCGCGCTGGCCTATTTCACCGGCCTGCATGAAGACGTTGCGCATGATCACGAAGACCCAGCAGTGCGCGAGCAGGCCGATGACCTGGTGCAGTTGCTGACACCGGTGGTGAAGGCCTTCCTCACCGATGAGGGCTTCAACTGTGCCAACGAAGGCTTGCAGGTGCTCGGCGGTTCCGGCTTCACCGAAGACTGGGGCATCGAGCAGCTGGTGCGTGATTCACGGATTACCCGTATCTACGAAGGCACTAACGGTATTCAGGCGCTTGACCTAGTCGGCCGCAAGCTGGGTCTGGGTGGCGGACGTGCAGTGCGTAGTTACTTTGCCCTGATTGAAGGTTGGCTCAAGGCCAGCGCCGAGGCTGAGCATGTGGCTGCAGTAGCTGCTGCGCTCAAGCAGTTGCAGCAGGCCACGCTGTGGATCGCTAGCGAGGGGATGAAAGACCCCGAGCAGGCCGGTGCGGCTGCAACGCCGTATCTGCGTCTGTTTGCCCTGACCAGTCTGGCCTGGATGTGGGCGCGCATGGCTGCGGTAGCCAAGGCCAAGTTGGCGGCCGGCAGCACGGAAGCCCTGTTCTACGGCGCCAAGCTGAAGTCTGCCGACTTCTTTATGGCGCGCATTCTGACTGAAACCGACAGCCTGCTGGCTGAGGTCAAGGCCGGCAAAGATACCCTGATGGCTTTCAGTGATGAGGAATTTGCTGCCTAAAACGACTGCGCAATCCGATAGCCACAAGTTCCGCCCATTTTCGGTTATCGGATTTTTTTATCCCTGCTGCAGGCGTTTTGCCTGCACTTTAGGCCTGCCTGAATGCGGGTCTTTTTTTGTCTGGGATTTGCTCAACGTCTGTCGCTGGCCTTAGCGGCGCCCGGCATGCAGTCGTTGTTCCTGTTGCAGGTGTTGCTGGTAGATAAACCGGCGCAGCTGCTCGTCACTTTGCGGGTCGAGGGTGTGCAGCTGGTAGGCCAGCAGGCCGCCTTCGGTTTCACGGACAAAAACCCCAGTCACGGCAATCGGCGTGTGCTCGTCTACCGGCAACACCAGATGAAAGCGCTTGGGAGCTTTGCGCCGTGCCCGATGTTCGATCAACGCACCATTCATCGACAGCTGATGAATCCACAGACCGCTCGGCTGCGCACTTGGCGTGTGCAGCGGCAACGGCTCGGGCAGGGGCGAGCGCCAGGCGCGGTTGATCTCGCCTTCATCGAAAATCTGCGGAGCGCTGAGCTGCAAATAGGGCGTGTTCTGCTCATCCTGGTTAAGGTGCAGGTCGAAGGTCAGGTGCTGATTGGCGATATGCGCGTGCAGGCTCAGCGGTTCATTGGCGGTGTAGTGCGAGAGCAGTTCGCTGAGCTGCTTGGCAATGTCCATCGACAGGTGCGGTTGGCTGCGCTGTTCGGCTGGGCCGGGCTGATGCAGCTGGCGGATAAACGCCAGTTCTGCCTGGGTCAGAAGTGCCTGTTCTTGCATGGAAGCGGTCTACATCGGGCTCTGGAGCTGTTGTGACCGCTGCTTTGAGGATTAGTTACTGCCGGTCGTCGCCTGTAAGCGCGCCAGCTCAGCCTTGAGGGTGGCCAGTTCGGCTTCCAGTTGCTTGACCCGCTCCTGGGCCTCGACCTGTTCGGTGACGTTCTTCTGGATGCCGATGTAGTAGGTCAGCTGGTCGGCGTCATTGACCACCGGGGTGATCGACAGCTCGTTCCAGAACGGGCTGCCGTCCTTGCGGTAGTTGCGGATGATCTGCCGACATGGGCGATGGTTCTTCACCGCTTCGCGGATGGCGGCCAGGCCCGGCTGGTCGCGGTCGTCGGCCTGGAGGAAGCGGCAATCCTGATAGAGGATGTCTTCACTGGTGTAGCCAGTGAGCTTTTCGAAGGCGGGATTGGCATAGATCAGGATGTTGTCGTCGCCTTCCTGTTCGGCCACCACGATGCCGTCGTTGGAGGCGTTGATCACCAGTTGCAGCAGTTTGGCGTTGATCATGAGGCGATTTCCCAGGCTATGTCGGCTGCATTCTAAAACATCCGGGCGGGCTGTCTACTTGCGGCATAATGCCGGGCTTATCGATTTGGTTCTGACTGTTTCGGAGTTCTGCATGAAAATCGCCATTCTTTCCGGCTCGGTGTACGGCACCGCCGAGGAAGTTGCCCGCCACGCCGAGCGTCTGCTCAAGGCCGCCGGCCATGAGGCCTGGCACAACCCGTGCGCCAGCCTGGCAGATATTCAGGCCTTTGCGCCCGAAGCCTTTCTGGCGGTGACCTCGACCACCGGCATGGGCGAATTACCGGATAACCTGCAGCCACTGTACTACGCCATCCGTGATCATCTGCCGGCCTGGAACGGCTTGCCGGGTGGGGTGATTGCCCTCGGCGACTCCAGCTACGGCGATACCTTCTGCGGCGGCGGCGAGCTGGTGCGCGAGCTGTATGCCGAGCTGGGCATTCGTGAAGTGCAGCCGATGCTGCGCCTGGACAGCAGCGAAAGCGTGACCCCGGAAACCGACGCCGAGCCCTGGCTGGCGGACTTTATCGTGGCGTTGCAAGGCTGATGCACCCGCGCGCTCAGGAGCTGATCACGGCGCTGCAACTGCAGGCGCATCCGGAAGGTGGTTATTACCGCCGTCTGTATGAGTCGTCAGCGCAGCTGGACGGCGGCCGCCTGTGCGGCACGGCGATCATCTTTCTGCTCCCCGCCGGCGCGGTCAGCCGCTGGCACCGGGTGGATGCCGACGAGCTTTGGCACTTCTATGAAGGCGCGCCGCTGGAGTTGCTGCTGGCCGAGCAGCCCGATGCGGTGCGCTGTGCTCGTCTTGGCCCGGTGACTGTTGGCCAACTGCCGCAGCGCCTGGTACCGGCACATGCCTGGCAGGCGGCGCGCAGCACCGGGGCTTTTACCCTGGTGGGCTGCACGGTGACGCCGGGTTTCGACTTTGCCGGCTTCCAGCTGCTCAGTGATAACCTTGAGGCCCAACGCGACTGGCCCCTGCTGGCGCAGCTGCATCCCGAGCTGGTTTGACCTGCAAGGCCACCACGCTGGCCGCCAGAGCGACTCACCTTTGCGGCATCCCTCGCTAGACTCCTGGGCACTTTAATAACAAAAGCCGAGGAATCCACCATGACCGTTGCCCACGCACTGCCTGTTGTCAGCCTCAAGGATCAGGTTTCCGCCGCCGAGTGGCAGGCGCGGGTGGACCTGGCCGCCTGCTACCGACTGATTGCCCTGTATGGCTGGGATGATCTGATCTTCACCCATATCTCGGCGAAGATTCCCGGCACTGAAGATTTCCTGATCAACCCCTATGGCCTGATGTTCCATGAGATCACCGCCTCGAGCCTGGTGAAGATCGACCTCTCCGGTAAAAAGCTGATGGACAGCCCGTTCGATATCAACCCGGCCGGCTACACCATCCACAGCGCCGTGCATGAGGTGCGTCACGACGTCGGGTGTGTGCTGCATATCCACACCCCGGCGGGCATCGCCGTGTCGGCGCAGAAACAGGGTTTGTTGCCGCTGTCGCAGCAGTCGCTGTTCGTTCTCGCCAGCCTGGCCTACCACGGCTATGAAGGCGTGGCGCTTAACCATGACGAGAAGTCGCGCCTGCAGGCGGATCTGGGCGACAAGAATTTCATGATCCTGCCTAACCACGGCCTGCTCACCGCCTTCGGCAGCATCGCCGATGCCTTCCTCGGCATGTTCACCCTGCAGCGCGCCTGCGAGATTCAGGTGATGGCGCAGAGCGGCGGGGCAGAGCTGATCCATATCCCGCAACAGATTCTTGATGGCGCCCGGGCGATGATCGCCGGCGTGATGAAAAGCCCGCAGGGCATGGGCGGCGCACTGCCGTGGCCGGCACTGCTGCGCAAGCTGGATCAACAGATGCCAGGTTACGCAGCATGACGGCGCTGCCAGGGATTGCCCTGGCGGATTGGCGCAGCGCGGGGCAGACCTTCAGCTTTAACGGCCATGCCATCCGCTACTGGACGGCCGGGCAGGGTGAGCCGTTGTTGCTGATTCACGGTTTTCCCACTGCCAGTTGGGATTGGCACTACCTGTGGGCTGCGCTGGCGGAGCGCTATCAGGTGATAGCCTGTGACATGCTCGGCTTTGGCGACTCGGCCAAACCGCGTGGGCATGCCTACAGCCTGCTGGAGCAGGCCGATCTGCAACAGGCGCTGCTGGCGCACCTGGGCGTGGATAAACCGCTGCATGTACTGGCCCATGACTATGGCGACAGCGTGGCGCAAGAGCTGCTGGCGCGGCATCAGGACGGACGCGTGCAGCTCGCCAGTTGCGTGTTTCTCAATGGCGGGTTGTTTCCGGAAACTCACCATCCGGTGCTGGTGCAGAAGCTGCTGCTCAGCCCCATCGGCCCGCTGGTTGGCCGGCTGTTCAGTCGGCAGAAGCTGGCGCAGAGTTTTGCCCAGGTGTTTGGCCCGCACACTCAACCGAGCGCCGGTGAGCTGGATGGCTTCTGGAGCCTGATTGCCGCGAATAACGGTCCGGCGGTGATGCATCGCTTGATCCGCTATATGCCCGAGCGCCGCGTTAACCGTGACCGTTGGGTGGCGGCGATGCAGGCTACGGCGGTGCCGATGCGGGTGATCGACGGTGCAGTCGACCCAATTTCCGGGGCGCATATGGTGGCGCGTTACCGTGAGCTGATTGCCAAGCCAGACACTGTGCTGCTGGAGGGCACTGGTCATTATCCGCAGACCGAGGCACCGGATCAGGTGCTGACGCATTACCTGCAATTTCGTCAACGGCTGGAGGCCAAACGATGCAACGACGCACAGTCCTGAAAGGTGCCGCCCTCGGTGGTGTGGCGGCTCTGGGTGCCGGCTTCTGGGCATTGCCCTGCGGCGAGGCACCCGCTGCCTTGAGCCTGGAGGGCGCGCAGCAGGTGCTGGCCGGCTTGGTCGATCAACCGCTGTTGAGCCTTAAAGGCTGGAGCCCGGCCGAAGTGTTCAACCATTGCGCGCAGAGCATCGAGTACTCCATCAGTGGGTATCCCGAGCTCAAGCCTGCCTGGTTTCGCAGCAGTGTCGGCCCGCTGGCGTTCAGCGTCTTTGCCGCGCGCGGGGCGATGCGACATCCTCTGAGTGAGGCCATTCCCGGCGCTGCAGCTTTGAACTCACCGTCCAGTCAGGTCCAGGCGCTGCAGCGTTTGCAGCAGGCGTTTGCAGACTTCGCCGCGTATCAGGGCGAGTTGCAGCCGCATTTTGCCTACGGCGCGCTTAGCCATGCCGACTATGCCCAGGCGCATGTATTGCATCTGTATAACCACTTGAGCCTGATCCGCCCAGCCTGACTATCCCGCTGCTTTATTGCGCACCATTCAGCGCTGCTCGTATCTATTGTGACCAGTGCGCGTCTGCTGGACACTCAGGGCATTGTTAATCTGCCGAGGAATGCTGCATGAGCGACGCCATCCGTTTTCAAGATCAGGTTGTAATCGTCACCGGGGCTGGCGGCGGCCTGGGCCGCGCCCATGCGCTGCTGTTCGCAAAGCATGGCGCCAAGGTGGTGGTCAACGATCTGGGCGGCAGCACCCACGGTGAAGGCGCCAATGCCTCGGCGGCGGACAAGGTGGTCGAGGAAATCCGCGCTGCGGGCGGCACCGCCGTTGCCAACCATGACTCGGTAACAGATGGCGAGAAGATCGTGCAGTGCGCCCTGGACACCTTTGGCCGCATCGATGTGGTGGTGAATAACGCCGGCATCCTGCGTGACAAGACCTTCCACAAGATGGAAGACGCCGACTGGGACCTGGTTTACAAGGTGCACGTCGAGGGTGCCTACAAGGTCACCCGCGCCGCCTGGCCGCATATGCGTGAGCAGGGTTATGGCCGGGTGATTTTCACCGCGTCCACTTCGGGTATTTACGGCAACTTCGGCCAGTCCAACTACGGCATGGCCAAGCTCGGCCTGTACGGCCTGACCCGCACCCTGGCCCTCGAAGGGCGCAAGAACAACATCCTGGTCAACGCCATTGCCCCTACCGGCGGCACGCGCATGACCGAAGGGTTGATCCCGCCGCAGGTGTTCGAGCAGCTCAAGCCTGAGCTGGTCAGCCCGTTGGTGGTGTACCTGGCGAGCAATGCCTGCGAAGAAACCTCCGGCCTGTTCGAAGTCGGCGGCGGCTGGATGGGCAAAGTGCGCTGGGAGCGCAGCCTGGGTGCCGGTTTCGATCCGCGTGAAGGCTTCAGCCCGGAAGACGTGGCGGCCAATTTCGCGCAGATCTGCGACTTCGAGGGCGCCGCCCATCCGAAGGACAATATCGAAGCGATGAAAGAGATGATGGCCAACCTGCAGAAGTTCGCCCTCTGATTGCGCCACTCTGGCGGGGAGATCGGTCAGTAGGCTGATTTCCACCGCACAGGGCTTTAAGGTGAAGGCCGGCTAAATGCCGGCCTTCGGCTTTTTAGGGAGCAGGACATGCGCGTCATCATCGAAAAGAACGGCCCCGTAACCACCCTGACCATCAACCGCACCGAGGTGCGCAACGCGGTTGATCGGCCCACGGCCGAGGCGCTGGCCAGCGCATTGCGGGCTTTTGAATCCGACGAGCAGGCGCGGGTGGCGGTGTTGACTGGGGCGGGCGGCACCTTCTGCGCCGGCGCTGATCTGGGTGCGGTGGCCGCAGGCGCTGAGCGTGCCAATCGCCTGGAAACCGAGGGTGACGGGCCGATGGGGCCGAGTCGCATGCAGCTGAGCAAACCGCTGATTGCTGCCATCGAAGGCCATGCGGTAGCTGGCGGCCTGGAGTTGGCGCTGCTCGCCGACTTGCGGGTGATGGCCGATAACGCGGTGCTCGGGGTGTTTTGCCGGCGTTTTGGCGTGCCCTTGATCGACGGCGGCACCGTACGTTTGCCACGGATTATCGGCCAGGGCCGCGCGCTGGACCTGATTCTCACCGGTCGCCCGGTATTGGCCGAGGAAGCGCTGAGCATGGGCCTGGTCAACCGGGTGGTCGCCGCCGGCAGTGCGTTAGCTGCCGCCCAGCAGTTGGCGCTGGAGATTGCCGGCTTCCCGCAACGCTGCATGCTGGCTGATCGCGCCAGCGCTTATGCGCAGTGGGATTTGCCGTTTACCCAGGCCATGGCCAGCGAGTTTGTCGGCGGTATGGCGGTGGTCGCCAGCGGTGAAACCCAGGCCGGCGCACAGCGCTTCAAGGCTGGTACGGGGCGGCACGGCACCTTCTGAGTCACGCGTTTACGGCTTACCCGGAATCCCGTATTTGCGTAGGCGCATGGCGATTGCGCTGTGCGAGGTGTGCAGGCGGGTCGCCAGTTGTCGGGTCGAGGGGTGGCTGGGGTAGAGCTTTTCCAGCAGGGCTTTTTCGAACTCGGCCACGGCGGCTTCCAGGCTGCTGACTTCGCCGTCGGCCTGTTGCGCGGCTACGGCGGTGCCGGCGATATCCAGATCATCGATCTGCACCAGATTGCTTTCGCAGATCGCCGCCGCGCGAAAGATCACGTTCTGCAACTGACGCACATTGCCCGGCCAGCGGTTGCCCAGCAGCGCCGGGTAGGTGTCCGGTGTCAGGCGGCAGGGCAGGCGCTGGATCTGCGCGCAGGCCTGCTGCATAAAGTGTCGCGCCAGCAACAGAATGTCCTGGCCGCGCTCGCGTAACGGCGGTACTTCCAGGTTGAGCACGTTGAGGCGATAGAACAGGTCTTCGCGGAACGCACCTTCGCTGACCATCTTTTCCAGGTTGCGGTGGGTGGCGCTGAGGATGCGCACATTGACCCTGACCTCGCTCTGCCCGCCGACCCGGCGAAAGCTGCCGTCGCTGAGAAAGCGCAGCAGCTTGGCCTGGAGATACGGCGACATCTCGCCGATTTCATCGAGAAACACTGTGCCCTGGTTGGCCAGCTCCAGCAGCCCCGGCTTGCCGCCGCGCTGGGCGCCGGTAAAGGCGCCAGGGGCGTAGCCGAACAGCTCGCTTTCGGCGAGGTTCTCCGGCAATGCCGCACAGTTGAGCGCGAGAAACGGCGCGGTGCGCCGCGTGCTGATGGCGTGGCAGGCGCGCGCCACCAGCTCTTTGCCGGTGCCGGTTTCGCCCTGGATCAGCAGCGGCGCATCGAGGGTGGCGACGCGCTGGGCACGGGTTTTCAGACTGCGGATCGGCGCGGAGTCACCGAGCAACGAATCAAAGCCCTCTGCGTGATCGTGGTGCAGCGCCGCCAGGCGTTCGCCGATGCGACTCGGTGCGTACAGGCTGAGCAGGCCACCGGCCAGGTGCCGGGCGCTACCGTCGACGCCCTCGGTAATGGGTTGCGCATCCAGCAGCAACGCCTGGCCCTTGAGGGTGACTTCACGCATCGGCAGACGAAAGCCCTGGTCGAGCAGCTCCACTTCCAGCTGGCTGTCGGCGAACAGCTCGCCAATGCCCAGACCCTCGGGCTGCTGGCCACACAGCTCAATCAGCGCCGGGTTGGCCAACAGCACGCGGCCCTGGCTGTCGACCGCCAGTACCGGATCGGTCATCGCCGCAAGCAGGGCGTCGAGCTGCAGGTGGCGGCGCTGGCCGGGGAGGATGTCGACAATGGTCACCGCCTGCACACCGTGCACCTTGAACAGCGCCTCGCGCAGTTCGTCGAGCACTGCGGGGCTCAGGGTCGGCGCGTCGATATACACGTTCGGCGGCACCATCTCCACCGCATCCAGGTTGAGATTGCGCCCACCGAGCAGCGCCAGCACTTCCTGGGTGATGCCAACGCGGTCGATAAAGGTGACGTGAATACGCATGGGAACGGGCGGCCGACTGGTTTACAGGTGCGCCAGTATGCCCGGTCTGTCTGCCTTAGTTAAATCTGTCGAGTCGCCAGTAGCCTGTTGTCGGTAGGCTTTCGGCGACAGGCCAAACCAGCTTTTGAAGGCTTTGTAGAAGGCACTGGGTTCGCTGAAGCCCAGTTCGCGGCTCAGCGCCTCGACCCGGCAAGCGGGCTGCTGCAGACGCTGCAGCGCGTGTTGGCGGCGCACCAGGGCCAACAGTTCAGAGAAGCAGCAGCCTTCTTCACGCAGGTGGCGGTGCAGGGTTTGCCGGCTGATGGCCAGGTGCCGCGCTACACCGTCTGCCGACAGATCGCCGCTGAGCAGGTTCTGCTCGATCAGCTGCAGCACCTGCAAGCGGGTGCTGCGCTGCGTTGGCAGCTGGGCCTGCATGGCACTCACGCGTTGCTGCATCAGGTCCTTGAGATAGGCATTGGCCCCCAGCACCGCGAGCTGTAGATCACTTTCCAGCAGGTCGAGGTAATCGAAGGCCTCGGCAAAACGTGGCGATACCCCGAACACCTGGCGATAGATCGCTGGGGGCGCCAGTGGCGCATGACGAAACCCCACAGCCTGCGGCACCAGGCGCACCCCCGTGAGCTGACGCGCCCAGCACAGTGCAGAACTGAGGCTGTGCTCGCTGACGACGGGGTAGCCGAGCAGCGGCGCATTGAACAGAAAGTGGATACGCACCCGCCCGGCAAAGGATTCAACCCGTAGGCTTTCGCCCTCACTCATCACCGGGATATAGCGGCGAAACAGTTCGATGGCCTCACCCAGCGTGGCGCTCTGCGCGGCCAGATGGGCAACCGGTCCGCGGGTGTGCAGGCCGCGCTGCTGGCCGACCAGCAGGCCGATTTCCGCACGCGCGCCACGGCTGGCCGCGCGTTGCCAGAGCTGCAAGGCCCAGCGCACCGGGACGCGCATCTCCAGGTTTTTCAACTGCTCCAGCTCGACGCCCAATTCGTCCAGATCATCCGGGCCGGCCAGGCCGAAGCCCTGCAGTGACAGGTACAGATCAAGTAACTGTGACGCGGTTGCGCTAGGTGTGTGGGCCAGTGGCATGGTGCGTCCTTCTCCAACCAGGGTCGCTCGATTGTGCGCCGCTGGTGAGACAAATTGCCACAGTGATGCAACCTCTGGCTATTAAACGCACAGCAGCGAGCGACTAGATTGACCGGCAAACAACATCGAGTGCTTCGCACCGCCTGGAGTCCTGCACCATGAGTCATGCTGACCTGATCACCTTGCCCCGCCTGCTGTCACGCTTGCCCCGTCTGCTGGTCGACCTGCCCGCTATCGTCAAGGGGCTGCATATTGGCAACCGCAGCCGTGGCGATTACCCCGTCAGCCTGGCCAGTTGTATCGAGTCGGCGGCCCGTGACAATCCAAACGGCGTGGCCTTGATTCAGGGCGACGAACAACTCAGTTACGCCGAGTTCGACCGCTGGGCCAACCAGCTGGCGCACTACCTGCGTGCTCACGGCCTGCGCCAGGGCGACAGCGTGGCGCTGATGTTCGAGAACCGCTTCGAGCTGCTCGCCGGGGTGGTCGCCTGCGCCAAGCTCGGCGCGGTCAGCGCGTTGATCAACAGTAGCCAGCGCGGCCGCGTGCTGGCCCACAGCATCAGCCTGGCAACGCCGCGTATGGTGCTGGTGGGCGAAGAGTTGCAAGACGCCTTCACGGAAATCGCCGCCGAGGTGGCGCTGCCTGCCGATGCCTGTCACTACTTTGCCGACCGGCCAACCTGGCGCGACCCCGGCGAGGCGCCCGCAGGCTGGCAGCACCCGGCCGCTGCGCTGCAGGACTATCCCGTTGATGCGCCGCTGCTGGAGCGTCCAGTACGTGCCGACGATCCCTGTTTCTATATCTACACCTCCGGCACCACCGGCCTACCGAAAGCCGTGGTGTTCAACCACGGGCGTTTTATGAAGGGCTACGGGGCCTTCGGTTTCGCAGCTGTACGCCTAGGCCGCGAGGATCGCATGTACGTCAGCCTGCCGTTCTATCACGGCACCGCCATGGTGGTGTGCTGGGGCTCGGTACTGGCCGGCCAGGCGGCATTGATCATGGTGCGCAAGTTCAGCGCCAGCCGTTTCTGGGATGAAGTGCAGCAGCACCGTGCGACCGCCTTCGGCTATGTCGGCGAGCTGTGCCGCTACCTGCTCGACCAGCCAGCGCGCGCCAGCGACGCCGCCAACCCGATCCGCGTGATGGTCGGCAATGGCCTGCGCCCGAGCATCTGGCAGGCGTTCAAGCAGCGCTTCGCGGTCGAACGGGTGGTCGAGTTGTATGCCTCCAGCGAGGGCAACATCGGTTTTACCAACCTGCTCAATCTCGACAACACCGTGGGCTTCTCGCCTTATCCCTACGCCATCGTCCGCTACGATCAGGAGCGTGAGGCACCGCTGCGCGAGAACGGCCACCTGCAAAGGGTGACCAAGGGCGAGGCGGGCCTGCTGCTGGGCAAGATCACCGACAAGTCGCCGTTCCATGGTTACACCAATGCGCGCGACACCGAGCGCTGCATCCTGCGTGATGTGTTCGAGCCGGGTGATGCCTGGTTCAACACCGGCGACCTGATGCGCGACATGGGCTTTCGCCACGCGCAGTTTGTCGATCGCCTGGGCGATACCTTCCGCTGGAAGGGCGAAAACGTCTCCACTACTCAGGTCGAAGCGGTGCTGGATGGCGTGGAAGGGGTCAGCGAAACCGTGGTCTATGGTGTCGAGGTGGCCAACACCAACGGCCGCGCCGGCATGGCCTGCATCCGTCTGGCCTGTGCGCCGGAGGATTTTGATTTCCAGGCCCTGCATACGCACTTGCGCCAGGAACTGCCGGCCTACGCCGTGCCGCTGTTCTTGCGTTTGAGTGCCGAAATGGAAACCACTGGCACCTTCAAGCACAAGAAAGCGCCGTTAAAGGAGCAGGCCTACGACCTCGACCGCTGCAGCGATCCGCTGTATGCCTGGCTGCCAGGTACTGATCGCTACGTACCGCTGACCCGCGAGTTACAGATGGCCATCGCCGCCGGTAACTATCGATACTGAGGCTCAATACCCTGGCACGCGCTTTCGCGTGTCAGGGGCGTTTAACCGCAGGTCAGGCGGATGATCACTTCGCTTTCATCGATATCGATGTTCAGGCGCTGCGGGTTGTAATCCATGGTCGCGGCGTCGCCGGGGGCGAGCACGCGCAGGGTCTTGGCGTTGGCCTGCTGTTGCACCTGCTCGATCAGCTCGCTGCTGGCGGTCTGGCCGAGTACGCCGTGAACCTGCTCGACATCGCAGTCGCCGTTGATTTCGGCGGCTTGCTGGGCGGGCGGCTGTGAGCTGCAACCGGCCAGCAGGGTCAGCAGGCTGAGGCTGGTGAGGGCGTGACGAAGAGCCATGATCGATTTCCTTGTCTGCATAAAACTCGGGTCAGCCTAGCAGCCGCATCCGTTGTCGCTCAACGTCGGGCGGGTCAATCAGTCAGGTTACTGCATCAGCATTTCCGCAAGTCCGGCCAACTTCCCTACAATTGCGCTTTTCCCCAGAGCAGGAGGTTCTGTGCAAGCGGTGATCTCGATTCAACAGCTGAGCAAGACCTACGCCAGTGGCCACCCGGCCCTGCAGGACATCAACCTGGATATTCGCCCCGGCGAAATCTTTGCCTTGCTCGGCCCCAACGGCGCGGGCAAGACCACGCTGATCAGCATTATCTGCGGCATCGTCAACCCAGGCGGCGGGCGGGTGCTGGTGGGCGGCAAGGACATCATCAAGGACTACCGCGCCTCGCGCTCACAGATCGGCCTGGTGCCCCAGGAGCTGGTCAGTGATGTGTTCGAAACCGTCTGGGCGACGGTGAAATTCAGCCGTGGCCTGTTCGGCAAGAAGCCTGATCCGGCCTATCTGGAGCAACTGCTCAAGGACCTGTCGCTGTGGGAAAAGCGCGACGCGAAGATTTTCGAGCTGTCCGGCGGCATGAAGCGCCGGGTGATGATCGCCAAGGCGCTCTCCCACGAGCCGCAGATTCTGTTTCTCGACGAGCCTACCGCCGGCGTCGATGTCGAGCTGCGCCGCGATATGTGGAACATGGTGCGGCGTCTGCGTGAGCGCGGTGTGACCATCATCCTCACCACCCACTACATCGAAGAGGCCGAGGAAATGGCCGACCGCATCGGGGTGATCAGCAAGGGCCGGATCATTCTGGTGGAAGACAAGCAGGCGCTGATGCACAAGCTCGGCAAGAAACAGCTGACTTTGCAGCTGCAACAGCCCCTGGCGAGCATCCCCGCCGAGCTGGCGCGTTACCCGCTGGAGCTGAACGACGAGGGCCGCGCGCTGGTGTTTACCTTCGATACCCAGAGCGAGCACACCGGCATCGCCGAACTGCTCAAGGACCTGGCCCAGCACGGCATCGACTTCAAGGATTTGCAGTCCAGCCAGAGTTCACTGGAAGAGATTTTTGTCGAATTGGTAAAAGGGACACGTGCATGAATTTCTATGCCATCAAGGCCATCTACCTGTTCGAACTGGCGCGCACCTGGCGCACCTTGTTGCAAAGCATCGCCACCCCGGTGATCAGCACCTCGCTGTATTTCGTGGTGTTCGGTTCGGCCATCGGTTCGAGCATGACCCAGGTGCAGGGCGTCAGTTATGGCGCGTTTATCGTGCCGGGGCTGATCATGCTGGCGCTGCTCACCGAGAGTATTTCCAACGCCTCGTTCGGCATCTACATGCCCAAGTATTCGGGGAGCATCTACGAGCTGCTGTCAGCACCGGTGTCCTATCTGGAAATCCTCATTGGCTATGTCGGCGCAGCAGCCACCAAGTCGATCATTCTCGGTCTGGTGATCCTGATTACCGCGCGACTGTTCGTGGACTTCGAGATTCTCCATCCGC
The DNA here is from genome assembly GCF_902506475.1 of Pseudomonas sp. 8BK. Taxonomy (NCBI): domain Bacteria; kingdom Pseudomonadati; phylum Pseudomonadota; class Gammaproteobacteria; order Pseudomonadales; family Pseudomonadaceae; genus Pseudomonas; species Pseudomonas sp. 8BK. The sequence continues at coordinate 908,285 of NZ_LR733252.1, forward strand.
TGTGGATGCTGGCGTTTCTGGTGCTGACCGCGCTGACCTTCAGCCTGTTTGGTTTCATCATCGGCGTGTGGGCCGATGGCTGGGAGAAGTTGCAGGTGGTGCCAGCGCTGATCGTCACGCCGCTGACGTTCCTCGGTGGCAGCTTTTACTCGATCAGCATGCTGCCGCCGGTGTGGCAGACGGTGACCTTGTTCAACCCGGTGGTGTACCTGATCAGTGCATTTCGCTGGAGTTTCTACGGTGTTTCCGACGTTAACGTGGTGTTCAGTCTGGCGATGATTCTCGGCTTTCTGCTGCTGTGCATTTTGGCCGTGGGTTTTATCTTCAAAACCGGTTATCGCTTGAAAAGCTGACGGATAGTTGAGTGCGGTAGAACCTATGTTTACTCGTAAGGCCTACAACTTCGTAGGGTGGATCGGGGCGCGTAGCCGACGATTGACCCATCCACCAACCGCGATGTTGGATGAACACAGCATCATCCACCCTACATAACTCGGTTAGCGGGAGGCGTGATGGATACGGCTTGGCAGGCCCAGTTGGCGCAGCTCTACCTCGATGAGTCGCGCCGCGTGCTGGCCACTCTGATCCGCCTGCTGGGTGACTTCGATCTGGCCGAAGAGGGGCTGCACGAAGCCTTTCGCGCGGCCATGGAGCAGTGGCCGCAGAGCGGTGTGCCGGCCAATCCGCGCGCCTGGCTGGTATCGGCGGGGCGCTTCAAGGCCATCGACAACCTGCGCCGGCAGCGGCGTTTCCAGCCGCTGGATGACCACCTTGAGTTGGCCGATGACGCGCCGTTGGACGAAGGCGAGTTGCTTGAAGACGACCGCCTGCGCCTGATCTTCACCTGTTGTCACCCGGCGCTGGCCAGCGATGCCCAGGTGGCCCTGACCCTGCGTGAAGTCTGTGACCTGGGCACCGAGGAAATTGCCCGCGCTTTCCTCACCACGCCTGCCACCCTGGCGCAGCGCATCGTGCGCGCCAAGGCGAAGATTCGCGATGCGCGCATTCCCTATGAAGTGCCCGGACGCAGCGAGCTGCCCGAGCGCCTGGACGCCGTGCTGCGGGTGATCTACCTAGTGTTCAACGAAGGCTATTTCGCCAGCTCCGGCGATTCGCTGACCCGCGCGCACCTGTCCGATGAAGCCATCCGTCTGGCGCGCCTGCTGCTGGAGCTGTTGCCCGAGCCGGAAGTGCAGGGCCTGCTGGCGCTGATGCTGCTGCACGAGTCGCGGCGCAGTGCGCGCAGCTCGGCCAGCGGTGAAGTGGTGCTGCTGGAGGCGCAGGACCGTCGCCAGTGGGACCGCGCATTGATCGCCGAAGGCGACACCCTGGTGCTGCAGGCCCTGCATTCGCGGCGCTTCGGCGCCTACACCCTGCAAGCGGCGATTGCCGCCGTACATGCCGAGGCCGCCAGCGCCGAGCAGACCGACTGGGCGCAGATCGTCGGGCTCTACGATGCTTTGCTGCGCCTGAATCCGTCGCCGGTAATCGCGCTTAATCGCGCCGTGGCGGTGGCCATGCAGCACGGGCCGGAGGCCGGTCTGGCGCTGGTCGACACATTGCTGGTCAGCGGCGAACTGGCCGATTACCACCTGGCCCATGCTGCCCGCGCCGACCTCAATCGTCGTCTGGGCCGCGTGGCGCCTGCCCGTGAGGCCTATCTGCGGGCATTGCAACTGGCGCAGCAGGGCGCGGATCGGCAGTTTCTGCAGATGCGCCTGGACGAGTTGCCGACCGGCTAAGTCGCCATCCGCCTGGCGTATAAGCGCAGCTTGGCTACCGTTGGTCGGGCCTGAAAATATTTTCTACGGCGCTGTCGATTCAGCGTCGCACCATTCGATTAGTCAGTAACCGCGCCACACCACCGGAGAACGTCATGAAATACCTGTGCCTGGTCTACAGCAACGAGCATGAACTGCATAACTCACCCGACAGCCCGCGTGACGAGGAGTGTTTCGCCTATGCCGAGTCGGTAGCAGAAAGCGGCCGCATGCTCGCCGCCGAAGCGTTGGAGTCGGTGCAGACTGCCACCACGGTGCGCATGCGTGGCGGCAAGCTGTCGATCATCGACGGCCCGTTTGCCGAAACCAAGGAGCAGTTGGCGGGCTTCTATCTGGTGGAAGCCCGCGACCTGAATGAAGCGATCCAGTTGGCCGGGCATATTCCGGCGGCGCGTGTCGGTTGTGTGGAGGTCCGCCCGGTACGCGAGCTGCAGGTCTAGAACGCACGCTGCCCGAGTTGGTAAAACAACGGAAAAGGAGCACTGCCCATGAGTCGTCCTGAATACCCCAAGATTGCCAGCCGTGAGCAGTGGCTGCTTGCCCGCAAGGCTTTGCTGGCCAAAGAAAAGGCGCTGACCCAGCAGCGCGATGCGCTCAACGCCGAGCGCCGCCAGCTGCCGATGGTCAAGGTCGAGGCCGATTACCGTTTTCAGGGGCTGGAGGGTGAGCTGGGTTTGGCCGATCTGTTCGCCGGGCGCAGTCAGCTGATCGTCTACCACTTCATGTACCACATGGAGCGCGGCGAGGGCTGCGACGGTTGTTCCTGCCTGGTCGACAATGTCGGCCACCAGGCTCATCTGCATGCCCGCGACACCACCCTGGTGCTGGTTTCCCGCGCGCCATTGGCCGATCTGCAGGCGTTTCAGCGGCGCATGGGTTGGAGCCTGCCCTGGTATTCCTCGCTGGGTAGCGCGTTCAACTACGACTACCACGCCACGACTGACGAGCAGATCGCTCCGGTCGAGTACAACTACCGTGACAAGGCTGAGTTGGAGCGCCTGGGCCTGAATTATCACGTGCAGGGCGAGCAGCCTGGCGTCAGCGTATTTCTGCGTGATGGCGCGCAGGTCTATCACTGCTACTCCAGTTATGGCCGTGGTCTGGAAATGTTGATGAGCAGCTTTCACTACCTCGACCTCACGCCCTTCGGTCGCGGTGAAGGCTGGGACGGTATGCCCGATCTAGAGGGCAAGGGCATGCACTGGACCCGCCTGCACGACGAATATCTGCAACCGGCAGCGGCGCATGCCTGCTGCGCCTCGACCCAGAAATAAGCACAAGGAGCACAACCATGAGCAACGCCCAAGCGCAGATTCAACAGCAACTGGACTCCTGGGCCGCGGCCTGCCGCAGCAAGGATGTCAGCAGTATCATGAGCCATTACGCCGAGGATGTAGTGGCCTACGACGCCATCGGCCCGCTGCGGTTTCAGGGCCGCGCGGCCTATCAGGCGCATTGGCAGGCCTGCATGGAAATGTGTCCCGGCCCGGGCTTGTTCGAGATCCATAAGCCGAGCTTTCTGCTCAGTGATGAGTTGGCCGTGGTGCACTACCTGTTCCACTGTGGCGGCAGCGATGACAAGGGCGAAATGCACAGCAGCTGGATGCGCGTCAGCCAGTGTTTCCGCCGGCAGGGCGGGCAATGGCTGATCGGCCACGAGCATTTCTCCATGCCGTGCGATATGGAAAGCGGAAAAGTTTTGTTTGATTTGCAGCCCTAGCCTTGCAACTCACGGGGCACAAGGGGTGTAGCGAATTGCAGGAGGGCGCGTTGCAGATTTGTGGCTACGACCAACGTCTTAGTGCTTGCCTAAAGGGGGGCGTAGTGGCGTAGGCTGGAGTTGTCGCCTTGGTAGGCGACGCTTTCGCGAACAGTTGAAGAAGGAAAGCTTTATGCAAATCCAAGTTCACAGCGATAACCACATCGAAGGCAGTGCTCGTCTGGTTGAGTGGGTGAGTGCCAGTGTTGCCAGCAAGCTGGAGCGCTTCGATGACGAGTTGACCCGCATCGTTGTCCATCTGCATGACGACAACGGCGCCAAAGCCGGCGCGCACGACAAGCGCTGCCAGATCGAAGCGCGGCCAAAGGGCCTGCAACCTATTTCCGTCACCCACAAGGCCGAGTCACTGGAGCAGGCCATCGACGGCTCCATCGAAAAACTGCACCACGCCCTTGAGCATCAATTCGGCAAGCTGCGCAGCAAGCGCGTCACGCCACTGCACGCCGACGAGGCGAACGATATCCCTGGTCGGGACGCTCTGTTGCAAGAGGACTTCCTCGCCGAGGAACGTCTGCGCGCCGTCTAAATAAACGCCAAGGGCAGCCGGCCAGACTGGCTGCTTATCGACCCACTACATGCGCCCCCGTAGTTTTCTGCGGGGGCGCTGTCGTTTCAGGGGCCAGGCTGTATGCCTGCGGCGGCAATAGCCGGCCCGGAGCGGCAACGCGCTGCCTCCTCGCGTATGACGGAATGGGTGGTAAGCCGCATATTTACTGGCCTGCAGGTGGTTGGCCCATATTCTGCAGAAATGCCTGCCAGCTGACCTATGCAGGGATTCGCCATGACCAGTATTTCCAACAACTCGCCGCTGGCGAGCTACTTTGCCAACACCGTCAAACCCAGCACCGCTGCTGCCGGCAGTGGTAGCAGTACGGATAAACCGAGTACCAGCGCGCCAGACCCGCTTGCGGAGATTCGTCGCTTTGCCAGTGGTATGGTGGCCAACAGCCGTGGTGGCCTGCTGCGTGCGATGCACGCCGAGAGCAGCGGCGCGAGCAACGCGATTGCCAGTGATCGCTTTCGCCCGGTGGCCGAGCCTGAGAGCGAGACCTCGAAAATTGCCCTGCCGGATGTCGCCGAACTGGACCGCGAGGACGCCGCCAAGCTGCTGGCGCAGATCAATAAGTTGGTCGATGCCGGCCTGGACAAGACCGACAGCTTTGTTGGCTACAACGGCGACCAGCAGACCGACTCGCTGACCACCTACCGCGACTGGTTGCAGGCCAGGGGCGGCGTCAGCATCTACGTCTAAGAAGCCGTCTCGGATCTGCTGCGCGTCGGCCCTGCTGCGCTGCCTGCGCATTGGGCTGGTTTCAGCGCGCGAGGTACGCCAAGATCACCCGAACACAGTTGTGGGCACACCGCATAGGCATGCTCAGGTCGAGGGGATTTATGGCTAGCAAGGAATTTGTTCGGGCGTTCGCCGTTCTGGGGTTGGGGCTGTTGTGCACTGCGGGTGCGCAGGCCGCCGAGGATGCGCAGCTAGTCGGGTTGATCAACAGCTACCGCAGCGAAGTGCAGCGCTGTGGCGATCAGGCTTCCGCCGAGCTGCCGCCGCTGACGGCCGATCCGCGTCTGGTGCAGCCGGTGGGGCGCTCGGGGGACTTGCAGCAGGCGATGAGTGCGGCGGGCTATCCGATGGTCAACGTGCAGGCTATCAGCCTGTCTGGCCCACGTGATGCGGCGGCGGCGCTGAAAGTGCTGCAGGAGAGCTTCTGCAAGATCGTGCTCGATCCGCAGTTTGTCGATATCGGCGTTAATCAGCAGGGGCGTGAGTGGCGCATTCTGCTGGCCCGGCCGCTGTTGGCGGCACGCCTGGGCGACTGGCAGGCGGAAGGGCAGAAGCTGCTTGAGCAGCTCAACAGTGCGCGCAGTACTGCACGTCAGTGCGGCAGCCAGGCCTTTGCCGCCGCCGCGCCGCTGGTGTGGAATGCCACCCTGGGCAGCACCGCCGAAGCCCACAGCCGGGCCATGGCCAACGGCAACTTCTTCGATCACCAGGACCCTGACGGCCGCACCCCCGGCGACCGTGCGGAGCTGGCCGGCTACAGCGGCCAGCGCGTCGGTGAAAACATCGCCGCCGGCCTGGACACCGCGAGCAAAGTGCTCGCCGGCTGGCTGGCCAGCCCCGGCCACTGCGCCAACCTGATGAACCCGCAATTCAGCGAACTGGGCGCCGCCTACGCCAACGATCCGAAGAGCGACGCGGGGATCTACTGGACGGCGCTGTTTGGTGCGCCGTAACCCGGGCTCAGCGCACATTGATGCGCAGCGCCACGCCGCCGACTATCTTGCCGTTCTCCCGCTGCACCAAGTCGAGGGTAAAGCTGCTGCCGCGCCTGGCGTCTGCCGGCACCGTGACGCGCAGCCCCAGTCGTTGCGACTCCAGCGGGCGTAGCACGATTGGCAGCTGCGCCTGTTTACCCTTGGCAAATTTCAGCTCCAGTGCGTTAGGAAACGTCTCGGCGAGTCGCTCCGGGGTCTTGCTGGTCAATAGCTGATCGGTGCTTGGCATTGCCGCACAGGCGTGGCTGGCGCAATCCAGTGCGTTATCAGCCGTAGGTTTTGCTTTGGCAATTGATTTGTCTGCCAGTTCTGGCAAACGCAGGGCACTGGTCTTGAGCGTGGGCGCCAGCGCGCGTTTATCCAGCAGCAGGCTGGCTTGTAGCGTTTCCAGCCCCTTGGGGCGCAGCAGTTCGAATAGCACACTGCGTGTCTGCCGGGCGCGCAGGCTGGTGGCCATAAAGGGCAACACAATCCACAGGTTGGGGGCCAGATCGATCACGCTGAGGTTCTTCTGCGCCAGGTTGTTCTGCTGCCACACATGGCGCCCGGCTAGTGGATGATCGAAACGGCTGAACAGCGCGGCCAGCAGGCAAGGGTGGCTGCCCACCGGCGGTATTGCACTGCGTGGCAGGCGCGCCTTGACGATGCGCGTCTCGCCGGGGCCCAGATCGAAATCCGCGGCTGCCGTGACTGCCGGGAGGAAATCGGCTGGATAGACGAACTGGCTACCGGCGTACTGCTTGATATTGAAACTCACCAGCAGATGCCGTGCGCTGGCCGTGGCGCTGCGGTTGCGCACGCGGGCGTGAATCCAGTTGTCCTGACCGAACTCGAGGTTCTGATGTTCCAGGCCATCGTCATCGCGGTTGCGAATCCACAGATCCGGTGAATCCCAAAAGCGTCCGCTCCAGTTGTTGGCGCCGGGATCGGCGGCATCGTCGCGCAGCCAGACATCTGGCAGTGGCGTCGGATCGGGCAGGCCGTAGACGAAGCGGTGGAAGGCATCCACGCAGGTTGGATTGCCGCCCCGGGCCAGTAGAAAGCACTCCAGCTCTTCGGTTTTGACCGGCTGCGGGTAACGCGCCAGGTAGAAGCTGCGCATCAGGTCACCCAGCGGGGCGGCACCGAGCAAGCCAGCCATGCCTTTCCAGAAGCGTTCGCCAGCCCCGTAGGAGGAACCGTGGGTAACCCGCACCCATGGGTTGCGCGGGCACAACGCCAGTGCCGCTTCGGCGAAGTTGAACGGTTGCACGCCCGCCGCGCCGTTGTCGTGGTAGGTGGTCCAGGCTTCATCGAACCAGGCGTCGGCCTGGCTGGCCGGCTTCAGCCCGCGCGCCCACCAGCTGTGAAAGGTTTCGTGGCGTAGTGGGCCGGTGCTGGTGGTGGTACCGCCGTCGTATTCCATGCCGCCCTGATGGATAAAGGCGGTAAAGCGGTTGCCGTGGATATAGCGCCCGGAGCTGTTTTCGTTGTCAGCGAGAAAGCCGGCGATGGCATTGGCCTGGTTAAGCAGATTGGCGGGGTTGCTGGTGAGCTTCCAGGTGGTGATCGCGACATTACTGCCGGATACCGGTAGCACGGTATTCACCGTGGTGCTCTGCAGGCTGTCGCTGGCACGCAGCTCCAGCAGTGGCGACAGGGCGCTGAAACGCGCGGGAAAGTCGATGCGCCAGTGGTTGGTGCCCAGCACGTTGAGGGTGCCATTGCTGATCGGTGTATGCGCCACGGCGGTACCTGTGAGGCGCAGTTGCAGGCTTAGTTCGAACTGATCATGAATCAGGTTGGCCGGCACAAAGGCTTCCAGATAACGCCCCGCGCCCAGGTCGGTAAAACCGAAGTTGAATGCCAGTCGCGGGCCCGCGCTCCAGACGATCTGCGGCAGATAGGAACCGGTCATCGAGGCCTGTGGCACACCGACCGCATAGGTCAGGCGCAGGCTGTGGCTGCTACCTGCATCCAGCACCCGGTTGAGCACGCGCAGATTGGCATTGGCGCCACCGCCGAAGTCATGGCTGGCAACATCGGCTGGCGCAACCACCACGCCATCCAGCCACACGCCGGTGACGCTCTGGCGCAGGTCGAAGATCGGGCAGCCAGCGTGTTTGCCGAGGCGAAACGCCAGGGTGGCGTCGCCGCTGATCTGCTGGGTGGCGGCATCGAACAGCAGGCTGGCGTCGATCCGCACGATATCCATAGGCACTGCCCACAGACCATCGACCAACTTGGGCGGCGGTGCCAGGGCCAGGCTGCTGTTTGGCGCAGCCAGTGGCGGTAGTTTGCTTAGCAAAGCGGCCAGACCGCTGACGCATTCGCCTTCGCTGGCCACGCAGCTGCCGCTGTTGCGCTTGAGAATGGCGCGCCAGCCATAGCTGCGGGCTGCCTGTACATGGGCCAGGTTCTCGGTAATAAAGATCGCCCGTTCACTGGCCGCGCTGTGCTGCGCCTTGCTCAGCGCCAGGTCGAAGATCGCCTGTGCCGGCTTGCCGAGGTTGCCCGGCAGTTCGCTGGACAGGGTGATCAGCGCCGGCTCGATATAGCGGGCCAGATGCAGTGAGGTGAGCGTTGCCAGCACAGTGGCCACGCTGGTGCCGGCTGCCTGATTGGATAGCAGACCGAGGCGATAGCCACGTGCCTTGAGCACTTGTAGACAATCCAGGCAGTCGGCATAACGCATTCGTACGCCGCCGGGGCCGGTAAACGTCAGGGTGTCGCCCAGGTCGAAAAACACTGTGGGAGGAACAATTGAGCCAGACATGGTGCCTCCTTGGCGATGCGTAAAAGGCTCTTGCCAGGGGCCGTGCCTCTGCACGGCATGCTCCGTTCAGGGCGCCCGGCGATAGCTGAACCGGCAGCCCGCAGGGTCGGTAAAGGTCAGGGTGCCGTCACTGAGGCTGTAGGTGTAGGTGACGACTTCGTCGTTGGCGGTAGAAATGGCCAGCTTGCCGGGGCCCTGCAGCGCCCAGGTGCCCTGGTCCCACCAGGTGAAGCTGCCGGCGGGCTCGCTGCTGCCGACATACAGTCCATTGCTCTGCAGATGCAGGTGCGCGGCATACCCGGCGGCGCATTGTTCCTGACTGTTCTTGTGCCAGTTGCCTGGCAGTTGTGCCTCATGCAAGTCCATTCTGATTCTCCTGCTTGTGCTGCTTAGGAGTGCGCAGGGCATGGGCCCCGCGCATTCCGGTTTACTGCGTGTGCACTATTTGGCGCTGGTCAGCCGGACTGGCTTGGCCTTGGCCTTGCTGGTCTTCGGCAAACTGCCGCCTGCGTCGCCGAGCAAACGTTCGAGCTTGTCATGCTCGCTGCCGCTCATCACCGTGTCGTAATCGAGCAGCGCCGTAGCCGCTTTGGCGTCTGGTTTGCGCTTCATAAAACGACTGGCCAGGCGCTTGGTCTCGATGGCGGCAAAGTGCGGTTTGAGTACCGGAGAGTCCAACGCCGCCTGGATCGCCGCGATGCCGTCAGTCAGGTGATCACCACCAATGGCCAGCACCAGATGGGCGTCCGGGGTGCTGAGCACCTTGTGCGCGGCTTCCGCGTGATTGGCGTCGACGGCAGCGGTGACCATCACACTGGCGCTGTCCGCCAGATGGGCAAGCATGCCGTCGACTTCCCAATGCACCTCGACCTGCACCTGATGGATGCCCGATACACCGAACAACGCACCTTCGGCGCCGCGCATCAGGGTCATCGACTCCTCGATCTGCTCGCCGGGTTCAAGCACCTTGAACGGCGAGTCTTCGATGCAGTGGATGATGGTGCGGAAGGTCCGCACGTTGCCCGATGGGTCGGTCACGCTGCCGCTGACGCTCTCGCTTTTCAGGCTCAGGCTTGCTGGCACCAGGAGCGGTTGATCGCCATGGTTGCGCAGGGTGACGCCGATGCGCACCGGTGCTCCCAACGGCAGTTCGCTGAGCAGCGGAGTGATCTTCAGATCCAGACCCAGCACGTCGGCTTCCAGATCCGTCGGCGAGATGCTCGGGGTAGCGGTGGAGGCACCGCCGAAAGCGACCGAACCTGGACGCACGAAGGGGTCAGGGTAGTGACGCAGCTGCTTGAGGTTATCCGGGTGGAAGGACCACTGGATATTGCTCGGGAACGGCGTGGCAGGCGTACCGGCAGCCGCGATCACATCGCTGGTGCACATAAAGCCGAAGTCCGCCGAGTTGTGGTAAAGGCCCATGGCATGTCCCAGCTCATGGACCGCCGTGCGGAAGTAGGGCGCCGCCGCCGTGCCAAAGCGCTGACCGCTGACCGTGCCCCAGCCGGCGGAAATGGTCCAGTGCGAGGCAATTCCCACCCCCTCGCGTGGCACGTTGTTGGAGTCGGTGCCGCCGTTGTCGTACATGATTCCGCGAGGCGTGGAGTCGATGTTCTTCACCGCCAGCACGTGATAACGCCACTCGCTGTCGAGGTTGATCACCGCGCGCCGCGCCAGCATGGCCGCGTGCATTTCCGCATTGGACCAGGAGTTGCCGCTGGGCTCGGCGACATTGGTGTCGCTGAGGTGCACCGTGGTTTGCCAGCCCACCGCGTCCATCAGGCTGGTCCAGGTATGGCCGATGCCGCTGTTGGTGGGCCGCTCGGAACCGTTGACGGTGTCGATCTCCACCGTGCAGCGACGCAGGTAGGTGGATAGCCAGCCCATGGTCAGGCGACCGACCACCACATTGGCGGCGTTTTTCACATCGCCCTCGGCATAGTCCGACGGTGACGGAAAGCCCGCTGGCCCGGTCATGCGCACCATCTGCGCAGTCAGCGTGCTTTCCAGCACCCAGCTATTGGGCGCGGTGAAGCGATACAGCTGGAAGCCCAGGCTGAAGCTGTTACCCAGATAGAAATACTCCGGCAAGGTCGTCACTCGCACGTAATAGCGGTAGCGCGAGCGCGGCAGAATCGGGATGCCCGACGCCGGATTTGGCCCCGCCAGCAGAATGGGCCTTGGTGTCAGGCTGACATTGGGCTTGAGGGTGTTTTGCAGCGGGATAGGCGAGGTGATGGGCAGTGGCAGGAAGATCACCGGGCGCTGATACAGATCGCCACTGGCCGTGCGGCCCTCGCTGTGCGACTCGACCCGTAGCGTGCCGTCATACGATACCAGTGGCGCACCACTGGGCTTGTAGTTGAGCAGCCAGCAGCCAGCCCGCAGGCTGCGCAACTGCGGGAAGACAATCTGTCCGGGCTGCAGCTGCAGGTTGGGGTTGATCGCCAGATTGGCGTTATTGATGTTGGCGTTGCTAAGGCCGGGGCCATCTTCTGCGCTGGGCGGAAGCAGGTCGGGCATGGGCGGGATTTTCGAACTTTCAGGCAGATGCGACATTGCTGAACACTCCTATTCAACAAGGGGCGCACCCTGCCCGTAAAACTTCTTACTGCGCGAGCTACTGCACTGCTGTGGCACGTCACCCTTGGATTGATATCCATGTGGTTGAGCTCATGCACACAGCGCGAAGCACATGAGGGAAATCAGTATGGGACGGCGTTTTTCAATCTGAGGTGCCGTCCATCCGGCAAGCTATGCGGCAAGACGAACGGATGCTGGCGTTTGGCTATGGCGCGTGCCTGTCGGCCGTTTACTTGATCGGCGGATGAACCCGGCTCCTGGCTGTGGTGCGGGCGGTCAGGTTCATCAGTTGCTGGAACTTCGGGCACTCCAGGTGGTTGTCTGCCGGGCAGGACGCCGTATGGCGCAGGCCGTCGCGGATGGCGCTGAGGCGTTTGATGCTGCGGTCCAGTTCGTCGGCCTTGGCTTGCAGTTGCGCGCGGTCAATTGCTGGCTGACTGCCTGCGGCGAGCATGGTGGCAATTTCATCCAGGGAAAACCCTGCTTCACGGCCGAGGGCGATCAGCGCCAGGCGCTGGATCACCGATTCACTGAACACGCGCTTGAGGCCGTTGCGGCCGATGGAGCGGATCAGGCCTTTCTCTTCGTAATAGCGCAGGGTCGACGCCGGCAAACCGGACCAGCGCGAGACTTTGCCGATATCCATCTCTTTCATCCTTGACCTCAAGTTAGCTTGAACTGGCAGGCTTATGAAAACAGCCTTTCAGACAAAGCAAAAGAGGTGGATATGAACAGTCAATTGATTCTCTACGTGCTGTTGGTGGGCGTGGGCGCAACGCTGCTGATGGACGCCTGGGCGCTGGCGCGGCGGCGCTGGTTCGGCATTGCCTCGCTGGACTACGCCCTGGTCGGCCGCTGGCTGGGGCATATGCGTCATGGCCGTTTCCAGCATGCGGCCATCGGCAAGGCACAACCCGTGAGTGGCGAGCGGCTGCTGGGCTGGTGCAGCCATTACCTGATCGGCGTGGCCTTCGTCGGCCTGTTTGTGCTGTTGGTAGGTCCGCAGTGGTTGTGTCGGCCGACGCTGCTACCGGCGCTGCTGCTCGGTGTCATCAGTGTGGCAGCGCCGTTGCTGCTGATGCAGCCGGGGTTCGGCATGGGGTTGGCGGCCTCGCGTATGGCCAATCCCTGGCAGGTCAGGTTGCGTGCGCTGCTCACCCATCTGGTATTCGGCCTGGGTGTGTACCTGGCCGGCTGGCTTGGGGCGCAGCTGTTGGCTTTGCCCCTCTGCCGCTAAGGTCGGCTGCTTAGCCCAGCACCTGCGCCAGATGCTGCTCGTAGCGCAGAATATCGGCCTCGATGGCAGGGCGCTTCATCACGTCGACGCAGAGGAAGGTCGGCAGGGCGCGCATGCCGAGGAACTGATTGGCCTTGTGGAAGGGCAAGTAGACGGCGTCCACGCCTTTGCCTTCAAAGAAGTCGGTCGGGTCGTCGAAGGCTTGCTGCGGTGCGTTCCAGGTCAGTGACAGCATGTATTGCTTGCCCTGGATCAGGCCGCCGCTGCCGTATTTCTGCGAGGCGTCCGAGCGAGTGCGACCGTCGCTGGCGTAGAGGCTGCCGTGGCCTTCGGTAAACACCTCATCGATGTACATCTTCACCGTCCAGGGGGCGCCCATCCACCAGCCGGGCATCTGGTAGATGATCACGTCGGCCCAGAGGAATTTCTGCACTTCCTCGGCGACGTCGTAGCCGCTGTCGATATGGCTGTGCTTGAGGTCGAAGCCGGCGCGGTCGAGAAAGGCCAGCGCGGTGTTGTGCAGGGTGGTGTTGTAGCGGCCGTCGGAGTGGGCGAACTGTTTGCCGCCGTTGAGTAGCAGGATGTTCTTCATGGCATGATCCTCGGTAAATGGATGGCGGCATGCTAGGGCGCATGGGCGGGGAGAAATAGCCGCTGGCGGGCAAATTACTTGTGACTGAAATGCATGAATGGTCTGGGGTTGGCTGTTGTAGGGTAAATAAATCCACCCTGCCAGGAGCCCAAGATGGCTGACCAATACGGATTTATCCTGCACGCCCACATCCGCCCGGAAAAGGCCGCCGAGTTCGAGGCGCTGTTTCGTGCCTATGTCGAGCCGAGCCGCGCCGAGGCGGGCTGCATCGCCTATCACATGCTGCGTGATAGCCAGGACCCGACGCTGTTTATCTTCTATGAGGTCTGGCAGTCACGGGAGCATCTGGCCATCCATAGTGGCTTGCCGCATATGCGCCAGTTCCATGAGCGGCGCATGGAGTACCTGCGCAGTGATTTCGAGATTCGCGAGGTCGAGATGCTCAGCTCTGCAGCCTAGGGTCTGTTGCCATTTCGACGCGCGCCGCGTTGCTGCGCAAAATCTCGCCAGGCTAGGCGGAGGACGCAGGTAATGGTTGTTCCCTTGCCAAGTCCTCCGCCTAGCCTGGCGAGATTTTGTGCGCAACCCAGAGGGCCGGGCCTGTTTTAGCGCGATACTGCGTTTCTCGACACTCATTTGGAACAACCAAACTTCGTGTCTCGTGCCTTGCCTCGCGCTAAAACAGGCTCCGGCGCGACCGCGAACGAAACGGCAACAGACCCTAGCGTCTGGCTGGATTGGTGGCTTGCGCTTACTGCTGCGCAGCTGATCAGTTGGCCGACACCACCGCCCGCCAGTGCGGCAGTCACCCGCGAGGATCTACTGGACGGCGCTGTTTGGCGTGCCCTGAGCCACGGCGAAGCGCTGTTTGAGAAACTCGATCAACGCACTGACCCGTCGCGGCAGGTACTGGCGATTGGGGTAGAGCGCATGCAGGCTGCGGCCTTCGGGCTGCCAGTCACTCATCAGGGCGAGCAGTGCGCCACTGGCCAGTTCGTCCTCTATCAGGGCGCGGGGGACGAGGCCCAGGCCCTGATCCCTGAGCAGCGCCTGGATCAACAGCAGGCTGTTATCCACGGTCAGCGGGCCGCGTACCCGCACGCTGTGCACCTGTTCGCCTGCGTTGAACACCCAGGTGGCCGCCTCGCTACCACGGCTGTAAACCAGGCACGGGTGCTGGCTCAAATCCTCCGGGTGGTGAGGCGTGCCATGTTTGGCAAGGTAGGCGGGGCTGGCCACCAGCACGCGGGGCAGGGGCATCACCATGGTGGCAATCAGGCTTGAGTCGAGCAGTTCGGCACTGCCGCGCAGGGCCAGGTCGATGCCGTCGCGCACCAGATCTACTGCCTGGTCGCTCAGGCGCATTTCCAGATGCAGGTTCGCATGTTGCTGCTGGAATTCCAGCAGCGCCGGGCCCAGCAATTTCAGGGTCAGGGAGATCGGCGCCGACACCACCAGGCGGCCGGCCACCTGGTCGCGTTCAAGCTGGTCTTCCAGGGCCTGGGTTTCCTGCTCGATACGCAGGCAGTAGTCATAGAACGTCTGGCCGGCTTCGGTCAGTTGCAGGCTGCGGGTGCTGCGCTGCAGCAGCCGCTGCTGGGTCCACTGCTCCAGTTGGCGCACGTATTTGCTGACGGTGGCGTTGGCGTAGCCCAGCTCTTCGGCAGCGGCTGAAAAACTGCCGCGTTTCACCACGCGTACGAAGCAGTGCATGGCCTGCAACCTGTCCATCAATCGGCTCTCCCTTGGCCTGATTATTCACGAGACGCGAAAAATGCTTTCGCACCTTGGCCGTTTTTTCACCCTGGCCCACTCCGTAACCTGTGCTCGAACCTTTTTTACGGAGTCTGATCCATGAAACACCTGATGCTTGGTCTGGGCTTGGCCCTGAGTCTCAATGGTCTGGCCCAGGCGGCCCAGACTGAACAGGTCGGCAAGAGCCCCTGGGGTAGCCAGGACGAAATCGGCGCGCTGAACCGTATCACCCCCGAGTCGGTCCTCAAAGTGGTGCAGCGCATCAGCAGCGGCAAGGTCTATGACCTCAGCGTCGAATACTTCGTCGGCATGCCCAGCTACTACTTCCTCGGCCAACCGCGCTATCAGATCTGGAACGTGCACACCCCACAGGGCACCATCGTTGACGACCCCAATGGCCTGGGCAAGGAGAAGAACAGCCAGATCAGCTACTCCGGTTCGGCCATCTCCATGTACGTGCACACCGGTACCCATATCGACGCGCTGTCTCACTTCGGCCTCAACGGCAAGATCTTCAACGGCTATTCGGCCGCCGACAACCTGGGTGATCGCGGCTGGCACAAGGCCGGGGTGGAGAAGTATCCGCCGATCATCGCCCGCGGCGTGCTGCTGGATGTGGCCCGCTACAAGGGCGTCGAGGTGCTGCCCGAGTCCTATGGCATCAGCGTCGAGGACCTGCGCAACACCGCCCGAACCCAGGGCGTGACCCTGGAAAGCGGCGACGTGGTGATGGTGCGCACCGGGCGCATGCAGTGGTTCCGCGAGGCCGAGCGCTATATGCACAACACTCCGGGGCTGACCCGCGAAGCCGCCGACTTTCTCGCCGATGCCGGTGCGGTGGTGATCGGGGTGGACAACATCAGCACCGACGTGTGGCCGTCCCAGGAGAAGGACAACTGGATTCCGGTGCACAGCTCCATGCTGTCGATCAAGGGCGTGCCGATCATGCAGAACGTCAACCTGGAAAGCCTGGCCGCCGATCAGGTCTACCAGTTCGCCTGGTTTGGCACGCCGCTGCGGCTCAAGGGCGCCGATGGCTCACCGATGCGCCCGATTGCCCTGCCGATCCAGTGAAGGCCAGCAGGCCAGCCTGTAACAGGCTGGCCTGGATGGGCGATGACTCAGTACTGCTCGGCTGCCAGGCTATCCGGGGCAGCGGACCAGATGCGGTAGCGCACCTGCACATCGGCCGGGGCGTAGATCACCAGCGGCAGCTTGCTGTTGTAACGCACCAGCAGGGGTTCGCCGCCCACCGGGACAAACGCCTGCTTGCGGCTGTTGTCGGGGCAGGCCATCAGGGTGCTTATCGCCGGGCCGACCTGACCCAGCTCGTAGTAGTTGTAGCCCCAGCCTTCAACGGTTTTCTCCTGCCACTGGCCGCCGAGGCGCTGCTGGTTGCAGTCCACCTCCAGGGTTTTGCCGGCGATCAGTTCGACCTTGTGCTCGGCCTCATTGGCCTGCGCCGGCAGCTCGATCACATGGCGGTGATAGCCTTCGGCGGCTGCCGGGTAAGGCTTGAGTGATTCCGGGGTGGCGGCGCAAGCGGTCAGGGGCAGGGCGCAGGCGAGAACGAACAGGGGCAGTTTCGGCGAGGTCATAAAAAGTCCTTGGTTTGTGGGCCTTGTGGGCCGTCCGTTGAGCACTGCATGGGTTGAGCAGTGGTGCCGGGTTGGCAGCGCAGCCAACTGACTGTTGCGCAGAGGTGAAGTTCCTCGGCCAGGCAAATCCCCCCGGCTACTGGGGGGCGAGCCCATTGTCGTCAGCTGCGGACACCTGCCGCACCGCGCGCATCAGGCCGTCAGTCAGCGTCCGTGAGCGGCTGTGCGGCGACCACGTAGCGTTTGCCGCCACTGCGTTTGGCCACATACATGGCTTCATCGGCGCAGCGCACCAGCTGCAGCTCCGTCTGGCCGTGGCCGGGGTACAGCGCGATCCCCAGGCTTGGCGCACTTATCAAGCGGTGCCCATCCAGCAGGTAGGGCGCGCTGAGGGCGACAATCATCTTCTCGGCCACCAGGGTGGCATCTTCCTGGCGGCCGATGTTGTCGACGATCACCGCGAACTCGTCGCCGCCCAACCGGCCCACCGTGTCGGACTCACGCACACACTGGCGCAGGCGCCGCGCGACTTCCTGCAGCAGCAGGTCGCCGGTGGTGTGGCCGAAGGTATCGTTGATCTGCTTGAAGTGATCCATGTCGAGATACAGCACCGCCAGCTGTAAGGCGTCTCTTTTTGCCCGCTGCAGCGCACTGCGCAAGCGGTCAAGGAACAGCGTGCGGTTGGGCAGCTCGGTCAGTTGGTCGTACTGTGCAAGAAACTCCAGGCGAGTGTGCGTGCGCTTGCGCTCTATGGCCGCTGCCAGCTGGCTCGCCACAAATTGCAGCAGCGCCTTGTCCTGTTCGGTGTAACGCACGCCCCCGGAGTAGTGCTGCAGCACCAGCGCGCCGAGGGTCTGGGTGCCTGAAATCAGCGGCGCACCCAGCCAGTCGAGAGCATGCTGATTGATTGCTTCAGGGGTTAGCAACAGCGCTTCAGCGCGGCGGATAACCTCGCCATGGGCGGTGGTGGTGCTCGGCGGCATGGGTGACGGCGACGGGGTTGAGGGATCAACGTGATAGGCAACGCTCAGCTGGTCATTCGCTGCGTCGTATAACGCGACAGAAAAGTGCGTGGCGGGCAGCAACGACCCCAGCACCTCGTGCACTCGACTATAGAGCTTGTGCAGATCGCCAACCGCGTGAGCCGCTTCCGATACCGCATACAGCGCCGCCTGCATCGCTTCGGCACGCTTGCGCGCAGTGATATCCCGCGCCACCCCGACCCGTACTTGCTCGGCCTCAAGCCATTGGGCAGACCACATGATGTGCACGATGTGGCCGTCTTTATGGATATAACGGTTTTCATGATCGTGCGAGGGTTGGCCCGAATTGATGCGCTGTACCAGCGCCCGGCTGGCGTCGCGGTCGTCCGGGTGCATCAATTCAAAGGCAGTGCGGCCAAGCATTTCG
Organism: Pseudomonas sp. 8BK; assembly: GCF_902506475.1. Lineage (NCBI taxonomy): Bacteria > Pseudomonadati > Pseudomonadota > Gammaproteobacteria > Pseudomonadales > Pseudomonadaceae > Pseudomonas > Pseudomonas sp. 8BK. Next base: position 926,065 of record NZ_LR733252.1, read on the forward strand.
TCGGGCCGATAACCGAAAACCCGCTCGCAGGCCGCGCTGACGGACAGAAAGCGGCCGTCCTTATCCACTACGCAGACAACGTCCAGCAGCAGATCCAGTAGCTTGTCGTGGGGCGGGTGGCGATTTGATGTCATGGCGCTGAATATACTGCCCTGTCTGCGCGGTTCGCTAGCGCTATGGCTGTTCCTGGCGCGTGAGTTAGCGGTCATCGGCGTTTTGTGTGTGGCTCGCTTCAGCGTGCGGTTTGTGTACGGCAGCACAGGCATGCTGCGCTCAATGCACGATCAGGCGCTCGCGTACCAGCGTCTGCGCTTGCTGGGCCAGCTGGTCGAGCAGGCGGTCGCGCTGTTTCTCCGCGTCGCTCATGGCCCGCTTGCCGTGCTGCTTGAGCAGGTAGGCGTGAATCTGCCGGACTTCCGTGGACTGGAAGATCGGCGCGAGGTCCTGCACCGCCAGCATGCCGTTCGCGCTGTAGTTGCGGGTGCCCATCAGCACCTGCGGCCCGCGCGCGGCCAGCACCTGAAAGCCCATGGCCTCGAAGGTCGCGACCTTGCCTGCCACGCACGCCAGTTCGGCATGCGGGTGACGAGCAACCATCTGTTGCAGCATGGCGCGGGCAATCCCGTGCCGACGCTGGCTGGCCTGCACAGCCATATAAGCCAGGGTGCAGGCGTCGGGAGCATCCTTGGTCGGCAGGTACAGGGCAAAGCCCAGCACCTGGGACGGGTCCTGATCACTCAGGGCGAGAATCAACCGCGCGCTGCTGGCGATGGCACTGTCCATGGCCTGCAGGTACAGGTGCATCTCGTAGCCAATCACGTACTGGTACAGCTGGTAGAGCGGGTTGCTGGGCGTCAGTGACACCGGGCTGATGTCGCTGAGGTAGTCCACCACCATCTGCAGCACCTGGCTGTTCAGTGATTCGGGTGGTGGGGTGTCCAGGTGTACAAGGGTGAACATCGTCAGTCTGGCTCCGGGGCATGCGCGATTGGGCGGTCGGCGTGGGCGGCATTGTAACGCCTGCGGGATCGATCCTTGCTGCGCGTCACCTGGCAGGAGCTGAACGGCGCTGGCTTGGCTTGGGCTATGATGCGCGCCCGGCAAAGCCGCTCACCCATCATCAGGTCACCATGTCCGTTAATGCCCTCTATACCGACCTGTCTGATTATTACGACCTGATGTGCGCGGATATCGACTACCAGGCGCAAAGCCACTGTATCCACCGGCTGCAGCAGCTGTTTGGCAACGCCGGCAGCCGCCACCTCGATCTGGCCTGTGGCACGGGACCGCATGTGCGGCACCTTATCGATGCTGGCTATATCAGCAGCGGGCTCGACATTAACCAACCGATGCTGGACAAGGCCGCCGTACGCTGCCCGCAGGCGCACTTTGCCTTGCAGGACATGTGCGGTTTCACCGTGAGTGAGCCGCTGGACCTGATCACCTGCTTCCTCTATTCCATTCATTACAGCGGCGGTATCGAACGGCTGAAAGCCTGCATCGCCAGTGCCCATGCGGCGCTCGCAGTCGATGGGCTGTTCTGCTTTAACGTGGTCGACAAGGGCAAAATCGACAACAGCCTGTTTGCCGCGCACAGCGCCCACTACGCTGATGGCCACTTCACCTTCAGTTCCGGCTGGCATTACGCCGGCGAAGGCGAGACGCAGGTCTTGCGCCTGCGCATTGAAAAGGCCACCGCCGAGCACACCCTGGTGTGGCACGACGAGCATCCAATGGTGGCGGTGGGCTTTGTTGAGTTGCAGGCGCTGTTGCAGCCGTACTTTGACGTGCATGTGTTTGAGCATGACTACCAGAAACTTATCCCGTGGGATGGGCTTTCGGGGAATGCGATTTTTGCCTGCGTAAAGATTTAGCGGGTTGATCCACAGCGCCGGTGGGCAAGCTTTGCGTTGCCCATCCCACAAAGCCGAAGGCTTATATAACGAGGGCTACTCGGCCTGACGGTAGTACGCATCCCATAGTTTGTTACGGAATTTATTGGTTGGGTCTACGCGCTTTTTCAAGGCGAAAAATTCTTTGGCGCGAGGGTAGGCTGCGAGAAATTGTTCGCGGCTGGCGTGGATTTGATAGGGCAGGTAGTAGCTGCCTTGATGGGCAATGACCAGGTCGATCAGTTGTCGCGTCCAGTCAGTGACAATGGCGCGTTCACTGGGTGAAACGCCTTGGCGGTAGTAGAGCACCAGGGCGAAAGTGTCGCCGCGCGCCCAGGCCAGCAAGGTGCCAGGGTCGGCTTTGGCATGGCGGATGGAGATGTTGGCGACTTTGACCTTGTGCTGTTTAAGCACATCCTTCATCCCCATTACAAAGCGCTGCAGTTGGGCTTCGGGGACGAAATACTCCTGTAGTACATAGCTGTAGTCGGATCCGGAAATGGGTTGCAGCTCGCGCACATCCAGGCTTGCTTTGTGGTTGCGCCATTGCACCTGGGGGCTGTTGAGCAGCAGCGGGTCGACCAGGTTTTCACGCATTTTCGCGCCGCCCTTGCTGCTGGCCACTGCCAGCGCGGCACGCTTTGCTTTGTAGTCGCGGTCGGTCGGCACCAGGCGTTCTGCGACTGTCAGCGGTGCATCCGTACGAAGGTAGGACACCGCACGGACACTGTCGTAATCGTCGGTATAAAGGATGCCGTTATGCATCACCATATCCGGGTTGCCGCGTACCTGAGTGGCGAAGAACTGCGCATATTCGCTCAATGGCATCAGTTGCGTTTGGCGTACCAACTTGCTGTTCTCCACCAGCGGCAGGGTGGCTTCAACGATAACGCCGAGCCCGCCATAGCCGCCGATAGCGCCATAGAACAGTTCGCTGTTGTGCGTCGGGCTGGCTTCCACCACTTGGCCGTCGGCCAGCACCAGGCGCAATGAGCGCACCCCGAGTACTAGCGGACCCTGGCCGACATAGCGGCCATGGGCGTTGACGCTGAGGGCGCCGCCAACGGTGAAATTGGCGTAGGACTGCATGATCTGTGGTGAAAGGCCGTGGGGGTCGATGTAGTCGAGCACTTCGCGCCAGGTGATACCGGCCTGCACACGAATTTCCCGGCGCTCTGCGGAAAACTCCAGCACTCGATTGAAGCGCCGCATGTCGACTTGTAGTGCGTGTTCGGTGGCGGTCTGCCCACCCATGCTGAAGCGCCCGCCGCCAATGGCAATGGGACCAGGATGCCCGCGCACTGCCTCGACGACTTGCTCCAACTCAGTTGGCGCCAGTACCTGCGCCACCTCGATGGGATTCATGCCGCTGATGTCGTTGACGGTTTGGGCGGCGTGTGCGGACTGGCAGAGGAGCAAGATAAGGATGGGGGCTATGCGCATGGAGCTTCCTTGTTCGCGGTAGATAAACGAATAATCTGAGCAGCTTAGAGTTTCGCTTAGGTGCTCAAATAGACGTTATCAAGGGTGGGTTGTCCTCTATTGTTCCTTAGCCAATCCTGCGAGTGCTAATTGAATATGTAGGAAAGCTTGACCACGGTGCTCTTGTTTAGCCTTGCGTACATACACTGCTTCGGTTTTGTTCTCTGGTAATGCTTGGATCGCTGCGCTTCGGCCCCCAGATGAGGAGTTTTGTCTCGTCTGTGTGTTTGCGGGTTGAAAAGCAAAAGCGTTGTCAGTGGTGGTCGCCAGCGGTGGTGTTGGTCATCAAGGTGGACAAGCTTCGCGTTGTCCACCCTACAAGGCAGCCGCCGTGGCGCAGGCCGTTGGTGTTCAGGCCAGCTCTGGCGTGCGGTTTACCTGCAGCGCTCGCTGCAGCTTCAGCACCAAGGCATCGACCTGACTCAGGGCTTGAGCCACCGACTCGGCCAGCAGTTCCCCGCCGACTTCCTGACCCTCGATGGCGATCTGGTGCACCTGGGTAATGCCGATAAAACCGAGTGCGGTGATCAGGTTGGGTTCCAGGTGGTTCATATGCGCCATCTCGCCCCCCACGCCAAAGCCGATACCGCCTCGGGCCGAGAGGATCACCGCATGCCGTGGCCGGTCGGCCAGCAGCGGCACGTAAGGGTCGAGCGGATTGCCTTCATTGATATCCACGGTTCTGCCGGCACGCACGATCTGGTCGATCCACGCCTTGAGCGCGGCCGGCATGCCGAAGTTGTAGAGCGGCGCGCCGATCAGCAGCACATCTGCCGCCAGCAGCTCATCGACCAGCAGGTCGCTCTCGGCCAGGGTTTCCTGCATCCACGGCTCACGCTGCTCGGCCGGAGTAAAGGCGGCGGCGATCCAGTCATGGCTGATAAATGACGGTGGGTTCTGGCCGATGTCGCGGTAGGTGAGGCTGTCCTGCCCACGCCTGGCCAGCCACTGGCTGACAAAGCGCTGAGTGAGGTTGCGGCTGTGCGAGCCGTGTTGATCCTTGCCGGCGAGGCCGGGGCGGGCGCTGGCGTCCAGGTGCAGGATATGTGGCATGTCGAGTCTCCTTTCGAAGTTGAATTCATCTGTTATTCGCAGCAGACTCAGGCTAAGCCCAGCTAAAGCGGGCGACAAACGACGATTATTTTCAGGTATGGATGAGGGAGATTCATCTATGGCGCAGCGCTGGTTACCTTCGCTTTCTGCCTTGCGCGCCTTTGAAGCGGCTGCGCGCCACCAGAGCGCCAAGCAGGCGGCCGAAGAACTCTCGGTAACGGCCACGGCGATCAGCCATCAGATTCGCGCCCTGGAAGAGTCGCTCGGGGTCGCGCTATTTCTGCGCAAGCCGCGCCAGCTGGAACTGACCGCCCAGGGGCGCGAGCTGCAGCAGGTGCTGGAAAGTGCCTTCGACAGCATCAGCGCCACGGCGATGCGCCTTAGCGCGGTTCCCTGTCGCCAGGCTATAACACTCAGCACCACGCCTGCCGTGGCGGTGCGCTGGCTGCTGTCCTGGGTGTGCATGCTGCGCGACGCCCATCCGGATATCGACCTGCGCATCCACGCCTCGCATGAGCCGGTGGCGCTGGATGGCGTTACCGCGGATATCGCCATCCGTTATGGCGACGGCCGCTGGCCGGGGCTGGTGGCGGAGAAGCTGTTCGACAACAGCTTTATCCCTGCCTGCAGCCCGCATCTCGGCTTGCACGATGCCGCCGAGCTGCCCAAGCACTCACTGATTCACTTCCGCAATCAAGCTGTGGTTTCTTCGCCGATCGATTGGGCCGCGTGGCAGAAGCAGGCCAAGGTGCCGGGGCTGGATATCAGCGCCGGGCTGGTGTTCTCCGACGAGACCCACGCCGTCTCGGCCGCCATCGGCGCGCAGGGAGTGGCGCTGATGAGCCGGCAACTGATTGAGGATGAGCTGAGGGAAGGGCGGCTGGTACAGCCCTTCGGCCCGGAGCTGGAAGGCAAGCCGTTCTTTCTGGTGTACCCGGAAAGCCGTAAGCACGATCCGACCATTCGGGCGGTGCGGGATTGGGTGATGGCGGTGCCGGGGGGGCTGTGTACGCTGTAGCCCTGTCGGGTGAATGACGCTTTATGCATCCGCCGTTGCGGCGGTTATCCGGGTTACTCGCGGCCAAATCGAGGCGATTTGGCCGGGAGACGATATAACTCGGACGCCAGCCAGCAATAAGCACACACTGGCCTTTCGTCCTCTATGGAATCGGGCAATTCGCCAGAGCATTTCATAAGGCGACGCATTGGAGTCACGCACATGAGTATTTCCAAGCTGCTGTTTACCGGCATCCTGCTTTCCACCCTGGGCCTGAGTGGTTGCTCGAATATGTCCCATCAGGACAAGACCACCGCTGGCGGTGCAGTGATTGGTGGCGCAGCCGGTCACCTGTTATGCGGTGGTGTGCTGTGCACTGGCGTCGGGGCTGCCGTAGGCGGGGTGATTGGTCACGAAGTTGGCAAGGACGATAAGAAAAAGAAATAACGCGAGCCGCGTGATGGCCGTGAGGCTTTCTGCGTGAATCCGTCGCTTATGTATTGTCTGCTCGAACGGTTCCGCCCTTACGGCGGTTCACTTTTGGCAGACGCCCCAAAAGTAAGCAAAAAGCCTTGCCCCTTTCATCCGGGTCTCGCTGCGCTCGACTTCCCTCGTTCCATCATTGCTCCAGGGGCCCGCCGCGAAGGGCCATCCCCGGCCCATCGCGGCTCTCGCGGCATCCATGCCGCTCAACCCCTTACGCAACGATTCCGCTCGGCCTGCTGATGGGGCGTTTGGCGTCGTCTGGGAGATTGTTGACGCAAACCAGCGCGGCGTAGGATGGGTGGAGCAGAGCGATACCCATGCGGTTGGGTAATGGCCTGGTTGATGGGTATCGCTGCGCTCAACCCATCCTACGAATGTCCGCCGAACCTGTAGGGGCGGCCTTGCCCGCGATGCTTCTGCTGTTGCTCTGCTTTTGCCTTTCGCTCTGCCTTCCACAAATCGCCCAAACAACGCGGTCCCCGAATCCCGTCAGGAGGCCGGAGCGAGTAAAGAGAAAGTCACTCGCCGTAAGGGCGAAACTCGTAATAGCGGTTAACGGAAAGTCGTGTCCCCGATTGTTTTTCGGAGCGTGGGGACGGTCAAATCGCGCACGCGAAAAAAAGCCGGCTGATTGGGCCGGCTTTCTTTCTGGCAGCAGTTCCGATGTAGTCATGCGGGGTTCTCGATCAGACAGTCGGAGTTACCTTAGGCGACGCGGCTTTCGATCAGACGGTCAGAGCCACCTTCGGCGACGCGGCTTTCGATCAGACGGTCAGAACCACCTTCGGCAACGCGATTCTCGATCAGACGGTCAGAACCACCTTCGGCAACGCGGTTTTCGATCAGGCGGTCAGAGCCACCTTCGGCAACGCGGTTTTCGATCAGACGGTCAGAGCCACCTTCGGCGACGCGGTTGTCGATCAGGCGGTCAGAGCCACCTTCGGCGACGCGGCTTTCGATCAGACGGTCAGAACCACCTTCGGCAACGCGGTTGTCGATCAGGCGGTCGGAACCACCTTCAGCGACCACTGGTTGAGCAGAGGAAGCAGCAAAAACGTTGGCTGCCAGTACAGAGAAAGCAAAGCTGAGGATGAGTTGGCGTTTCATGATGGTGTGCTCCGGGGTGTTATTGGTTGATGGAGCAGATGGTACGCCCGAGGTTTTTTAAGAGAACTTCATTGAGCTGATGGTAAACATCGATGCCGATAATGGTTTATCTCAGGTGTCTAGTGTCAGCGTGATAGTCCAGCCTCGCCAACGGCCGTCGGCACGCAGCTTTGTGATGGGTATCGCTGCGCTCAACCCATCCTCCAAATCTACGGATACCAGTCGGTTCTGTAGGAGCGCCCCACGGCCGCGATGCTTTTGCGTTCACGCTCTGCTTTTGCTGTTCGCTCTGTCCTCCACAAATCGCCTAGGCAACGCGGTCCCTGAATCCCGTCAGGAGGCCGAGTGGAGGTGCTGTGGAGAGGGGCGTTTGGCATGGATGCCAAACGAGGAACGATGGGCCAGGGATGGCCCACCGTGACGACCCTCGGAACAGTGCCGGAGCGAGGGAAGTTGAGCGTAGCGAAACCCGGATGTGGGGTGTGCTTTCTCTTTGGTTACTTTCTCTTTGCACAAGCAAAGAGAAAGTAACTCGGCGTAAGGCCGAAACCAGTAAAAGCGGGCGACGGAGAAAATAAATATGCCCTCTTTTCTGCTTCACCTGCAGCGTTCCCACGCAGAGCGCAGGAACGATCAAAATCAACTTTCTTGAAGTTCTAGTTGAATAGATTCAAGAGACTCTGAGCTGATGGTGGTCACACAAGAGAAGGCTTTTGTCTGCAGTTCGTTCAGAGAATTATGAAGGGCCTGGCAACGCTTGAGATTAAGTGAGGCGTAGTTACGGCGCTTTAATGTCTTTAGGTTCAGATTTGCAATGAAAATTGAAGACATGACGCTGGACATGGCTGCACTAATCGCAACGCCCGAATCACCGCGGATTGCATGCCAGCCATTTTCGAATGCAAAGATGCCAAAGCCCATGAGTCGAATGGATATGTCGGCAATCTCGAAAGTGTAGTCTGTGGCTGTTTGGAGTAAGTCCAGAGAGTCCTTACTAAGTTTTGACTTCTCCTGCGGGTCATTACATTTGTCTCTTTCGACGCGAAGACGAATGACTTTTTCAAAATCTTTTGCGTCAGCTTCGAACAGGAATTTGAGTCTTGGCTCGAGCTCTTCTCTGACGGTTTTTGAAATGAATTCGAAGTCTTTGTGGTTGGTGGCACGCTCCCGTTTTCGAAGGCTTATATCGCAAACCGTAGTAATCATTTTTGCAGAAAGAAGCCCAAGCAATGCTGCTGCACTGCCGGAGCCAGGGGAGGCCCGGCCGGCACCAAAATCATTCAGGAGCTGGTTGGTTGGACGTTCAAGTAGTGAGCCGTCCGCATGAGCTAGTTCGTGCTGTTGCATAGTACGTGACCTCAAAAAAGCCCCGCACTAGGCGGGGCTTTTGATCTTGCTGATCGCTACCCCAAACATCCATTTCAGGTAAAGCGCTCTTAATCTCTCAGTGAGTGACTGGAATCAATCCCAGCTCAACGCTCCACCCGTCTGATACTCAATAACCCGCGTCTCGAAGAAGTTCTTCTCTTTCTTCAGGTCCATGATTTCCGACATCCATGGGAACGGGTTAGATGTACCTGGGTACTCTTCCTTCAAACCAATCTGGGTCAGACGACGGTTGGCGATAAATTTGAGGTAGTCCTCCATCATCGCTGCGTTCATGCCCAGTACGCCGCGCGGCATGGTGTCGCGTGCGTATTCGATTTCCAGTTGGGTGCCCTGGAGAATCATCTGGGTGGCTTCGTCTTTGAGCTGGGCATCCCACAGGTGCGGGTTTTCGATCTTGATCTGGTTGATCACGTCGATGCCGAAGTTCAAGTGCATGGACTCGTCACGCAGGATGTACTGGAACTGCTCGGCCACGCCGGTCATCTTGTTGCGGCGACCCATGGAGAGGATCTGGGTGAAGCCGCAATAGAAGAAGATGCCTTCCAGTACGCAGTAGTAGGCGATCAGGTTGCGCAGCAGTTCTTTGTCGGTCTCGACCGTGCCGGTGTTGAAGGTCGGGTCGGAGATCGAGCGGGTGTACTTGAGGCCCCAGCTGGCTTTCTTCGCGACCGATGGAATCTCGTGGTACATGTTGAAGATCGCGCCTTCATCCATGCCCAGCGATTCGATGCAGTACTGGTAGGCATGGGTGTGGATCGCCTCTTCGAAGGTCTGGCGCAGGATGTACTGGCGGCACTCCGGGTTGGTGATCAGGCGGTACACGGCCAGGGCGAGGTTGTTGGCAACCAGGCTGTCGGCGGTGGAGAAGAAGCCGAGGTTGCGCATGACGATGCGGCGCTCGTCGTCGGTCAGGCCGTCCGGGGTTTTCCACAACGCGATGTCCGCGTTCATGTTCACTTCCTGCGGCATCCAGTGGTTGGCGCAACCATCCAGATACTTCTGCCAAGCCCAGTCGTACTTGAAGGGTACGAGCTGGTTGAGGTCGGCGCGGCAGTTGATCATGCGTTTTTCGTCGACGGCTACACGGGCGGCTGTGCCTTCCAGCTCGGCCAGGCCTTCGGCGATGTCGAGTTGGTCGAGCGAGGCTTTGGCGCGAGCGACAGCGGCGCTGTCATCGCTGGCCACGGCGCGGGCTTCAACAGCAGCGGCACCGCCAACCTGGTCGAGTTTGTCGATGCTCATGTCTGCCATGTGGGCAGCGGCTTTGTTGGCTACTACGGCGTCGGCGCCGTCTTCCTTGTCAAATTCATCCCAGCTCAGCATGGCTTGGCTCCTGCTTGCGGGCCGGTGAAATAACCGACCTGTGTGGATATACAGTCTTTATTGTGTTCCGTTGCGTACAGCGCGCAAGGGCAAAACGGGTACCGCTGGTCGGGGTGGCTCTAGTGATTGGCCGTTACCCCGAAGCCCGCGCCGGGTAGGGCGGGGGGTGGTAATAAGTGGGGAGGGCGGTGTTGTCTAGCCCTCTCCCGATACAGCTGTGTTGCTTGTGCTCTTTGCTCGACGTTCAAGCGTGTAGCTGAGTGAGTAGTCGCAAGGCACCTGCTGGAGTGGAGCCCCTGAGCGTACGCATGTACGTGATGGGGGCCACTCCGGCAGGTAACGCCGCGAATTCCGCTCAGATCCGCGCGTTGCCGAACACTATTGGCAGGCTTCGCAGTCTGGTTCGTCGATCGCACAAGCCTTTGGTACTGGAGCTGGGCCTGCGCTCATTTCCACTTCCGGGGCCTTGGCCGGTGCTGCGCTCAGGCCATCGTTGCCACCACTGGACACGGCGTTGAGCTTGCCGGTGTTGATGGTGGACTTCTCGGTGCTGGTCGCGGCCAGGGCACGGAGGTAGTAGGTGGTTTTCAGGCCACGGTACCAAGCCATGCGGTAGGTCACGTCGAGCTTCTTACCGGAAGCGCCGGCGATGTACAGGTTCAGCGACTGTGCCTGGTCGATCCACTTTTGGCGACGGCTGGCGGCATCGACGATCCACTTGGTGTCGACTTCGAATGCGGTGGCGTAGAGGTCTTTCAGCTCTTGCGGGATGCGCTCGATCTGCTGCACGGAACCGTCGTAGTACTTCAGGTCGTTGATCATTACCGAGTCCCACAGGCCGCGGGCTTTGAGGTCGCGCACCAGGTACGGGTTGATCACGGTGAATTCGCCGGACAGGTTCGATTTCACATAGAGGTTCTGGTAGGTCGGTTCGATCGACTGCGACACGCCGGTGATGTTGGCGATGGTCGCGGTCGGGGCGATGGCCATGATGTTCGAGTTGCGGATGCCTTTCTGTACACGGGCACGTACTGGCGCCCAGTCCAGGGTTTCGTTGAGGTCAACGTCGATGTACTTCTGGCCGCGCTGCTCGATCAGGATCTGCTGCGAGTCGAGCGGCAGGATGCCCTTGCTCCACAGCGAACCGTCGAAGGTGGAGTAGCTGCCGCGCTCGTCGGCCAAGTCACAGGAAGCCTGGATGGCGTAGTAGCTGACCGCTTCCATCGACTTGTCGGCAAATTCCACGGCGGCGTCGGAGCCGTACGGGATGTGCTGCAGGTACAGGGCGTCCTGGAAGCCCATGATGCCGAGGCCCACTGGACGGTGCTTGAAGTTGGAGTTCTTCGCCTGCGGCACGCTGTAGTAGTTGATGTCGATAACGTTATCGAGCATGCGCACAGCGACCTTGATGGTCTTTTCCAGCTTGGCGGTGTCCAGCTTGCCGTCGACGATGTGGTTCGGCAGGTTCACGGAACCCAGGTTGCACACGGCGATTTCGTCGGCGTTGGTGTTCAGGGTGATCTCGGTGCACAGGTTCGAGCTGTGCACCACGCCCACGTGCTGCTGCGGGCTGCGCAGGTTGCATGGGTCCTTGAAGGTCAGCCATGGGTGGCCGGTTTCGAACAGCATGCTGAGCATCTTGCGCCACAGGTCTTTGGCCTGGATGGTCTTGAACAGCTTGATCTTGCCGCCGTACTGGGTCAGGGCTTCGTAGTACTCGTAGCGCTCTTCGAAGGCTTTACCGGTGAGGTCGTGCAGGTCCGGCACTTCGCTCGGGCTGAACAGGGTCCACTGGCCATCGTCGAACACGCGCTTCATGAACAGGTCCGGGATCCAGTTGGCGGTGTTCATGTCGTGGGTGCGGCGACGGTCGTCACCGGTGTTCTTGCGCAGCTCGATGAACTCTTCGATGTCCATGTGCCAGGTTTCCAGGTAGGCACAGACTGCGCCTTTGCGCTTGCCGCCCTGGTTAACTGCAACAGCGGTGTCGTTGACCACTTTAAGGAAGGGGACGACGCCTTGCGACTTGCCGTTGGTGCCCTTGATGTAGGCACCCAGCGAGCGCACAGGAGTCCAGTCGTTGCCCAGGCCGCCGGCAAATTTGGACAGCATGGCGTTGTCGTGGATGGCGCCGTAGATGCCCGACAGATCATCCGGCACGGTGGTCAGGTAGCACGACGACAGCTGCGGACGCAGGGTGCCGGCGTTGAACAGGGTCGGCGTCGAGGCCATGTAGTCGAAGCTTGAGAGCAGGTTGTAGAACTCGATGGCGCGGTCTTCTTTCTGCTTCTCTTCAATCGCCAGGCCCATGGCCACACGCATGAAGAACACTTGCGGCAGTTCGAAGCGGGTGCCGTCCTTGTGGATGAAGTAGCGGTCGTAGAGGGTCTGCAGGCCCAGGTAGGTGAACTGCTGATCGCGCTCGTGGTTGATCGCCTTGCCGAGTTTTTCCAGGTCGAAGCTGGCCAGCACCGGGTTGAGCAGTTCGAACTCGATACCCTTGGCGATGTAAGCCGGCAGCGCCTTGGCGTACAGCTCGCTCATTTCGTGGTGGGTGGCGCTGGTGGCGACACCGAGGAAGCCCAGGCCTTCGGCGCGGATGTTGTCCATCAGCAGGCGGGCAGTGACGTAGCTGTAGTTCGGCTCACGCTCAACCAGGGTGCGCGCGGTCATCACCAGGGCGGTGCTGACGTCGCTTTGTGCTACGCCGTCGTAGAGGTTCTTCAGGGTTTCTTTCTGGATCAGCTCGCCATCGACTTCGGCCAGGCCTTCGCAGGCTTCGGTGACGATGGTGTTGAGGCGGCCCATGTCCAGCGGCGCAACGCTGCCGTCGGTGTGGGTAACACGAATGCTTGGGTGTGGCTGGGCAACTTCACCGGCGCTAGCGTTCTTGCGCTTATTGGCCTGGGCTTCGCGGTAGATCACGTAGTCGCGGGCGACTTTTTGCTCGCCGGCGCGCATCAGGGCCAGTTCGACCTGGTCCTGGATTTCCTCGATATGGATGGTACCGCCGGACGGCATGCGGCGCTTGAAGGTGGCGGTGACCTGCTCGGTCAGGCGCTCGACAGTTTCATGGATACGCGACGAAGCGGCTGCGGTGCCGCCTTCAACTGCGAGAAAGGCCTTGGTGATGGCAACGGTGATCTTGTCATCGGTGTAGGGCACCACGGTGCCGTTACGCTTGATCACACGCAGTTGACCCGGCGCGGTGGCGTTCAGGCTCTGGTTGTCATCGGTGGCCTGCGGCGCATTGGCCTGCGGGTTCTCGCGGGAGGTGTCGGTGTGCATGAAGATCTCCATGTTCTGTATTTGTTAGATGGACGCTTTAACTGTCGATCACTGCAAAGAACGCTTGTTCATTCCATTTCATCAATGCCATGGGCACAGCCTGAGGCTGGGCACACGGGGACTTGCAAATTGGGCAGGGAAGGTACGACTAAAGCGCCCTCCTGGCTCAAAAGTCACACGTCAAGGCGTTTTTGCGCCTCAACTACTACATCTAGTGGTGCAACCGCGTGTGCGGTTGGCGCTTTATTCTTTTTCAGGCGCGCCGAGCGCTGCGCTGAAGTGCGGCCTGCTGCGGTAGAGCAGGCGTATAGCAAAGGTCTTTCAGGCGACCGGTGACGGGCTGGGATCAGGCCGTGTGCGAGTCATTCTTCTTGTGTCCGGTTGCCAGGCTAAACCCAACATGTGGTGGGTGTCGCGCGATTGGCATACAAGATAATGCGCTATCTGGGGTATTGCAAGGCGATAGCGCAAGAACAACCTGTGGATAACTTGTGGGTGAATTGTGGGTTAAACCGCGCGATTGGCGGCAAGCCCGCATGCTTGCTGGGGTGTACCGTTCGTCGGTGTTGATCAGGCTTTTTCCACGGGTTACCCAGACGTGGCCTATCTCTCAGGTCGATACTACATCTAGTGTTTTTACAGAAATATGGCATGCGCTATGCAGTGCCCGGGGCATTGATACAATGCCGGCCGTTTTCATGTTGTCAGGAGTCCGTTGTGGAGCAGCAGTCGTGGCACATCCTTATTGTCGAAGACGACCAGCGCCTGGCCGAGTTGACCCGTGAGTACCTGCAGGGCAACGGCCTCAACGTGTCCATCGAGATGGATGGCGCGCAGGCCGCCGCGCGGATTCTGCAGGAGCAGCCCGATCTGGTGATTCTCGACCTGATGCTGCCCGGCGAAGACGGCCTGTCGATCTGCCGCAAGGTGCGCGGGCAATACGAGGGGCCGATCCTGATGCTCACTGCGCGTACCGACGATATGGACCAGGTGCTGGGCCTGGAAATGGGGGCGGACGATTATGTCTGCAAACCGGTGCGCCCGCGCGTGTTGCTGGCGCGCATCCGTGCGCTGCTGCGCCGTCATGAAGGCAGTGAGGCCCAGGCCCCTGGCGAGCGCCGGCGTCTGCAGTTCGGCCCGCTGGTGATCGACAGCGCCATGCGTGAAGCCTGGCTGGGTGAGCAGGGCATCGAGCTGACCAGCGCCGAATTCGACCTGCTGTGGCTGCTGACCTCCAATGCCGGGCGGATTCTCTCGCGCGAGGAAATTTTCAACGCATTGCGCGGCATCGAGTACGACGGTCAGGACCGTTCCATCGACGTGCGCATTTCTCGCATCCGCCCGAAAATCGGTGACGACCCGATGCACCCGCGGCTGATCAAGACCGTGCGCAGCAAGGGCTATCTGTTTGTTGCCGAAGCGGCTGAAGCGCTGACATGAATTCACTGCGATGAACTCGATCTTCCTGCGCATCTACGGCGGCATGCTCGCCGTGCTGGTGCTTGTTGCGCTGCTCGGTGTCGGCGCGCTGCAGCTGCTCAACGAAGTGCGGGTCGATCAATACCGTGAGCGCCTGGCTCAGGGTACCTTCCGCCTGATGGCCGATAACCTCTCACCCATGGTGGATATCGAGCGGCGCCGCGCGGTGACGGTGTGGGGGCGTTTGCTCGGTATTCCGCTGCGCGTCGAGGCGCTGGAAAGCGCCGGGCTGGACAGCGGCGCACGCAACAGCCTGCGCCGCGGTCAGGTGCTGGTGCAGCAGACTGGCCCGCACGAGGCGCGCATCTTTAGTCAGTTGGGCGGGAAGCCGTTGCTGCTGATCGCCGATGTGCAGCAGGTCAGCGAGCAGCTGGCCCGCGCCACCAGCTTTCTGCTGATCGATGAGCTGGTGCGTTATCCCTGGGATGAACAGCCGCGCCGGCTGGCCGCTTTGAAAAAGGACAAACAGTTCGGTTTCGACTTGCGCCTGGTGCGCCTCGATCAGGCCGACCTCGACCCTGATCAGCGCCGCCGCGTGGACGAGGGCGATACGGTGATGGCCCTGGGTCGGGGCGGCGACAGCATTCATGTGTTCTCCGGCATCGTCGATACGCCCTGGGTGCTGGAAATCGGCCCGCTGTACCAGATGAACCCGTACCCCGCGCAGTGGCTGGTGTTGATCGGTGCGCTGGGCCTGAGTCTGATAGGTTTGATGGTCTATCTGCTGGTGCGGCCTCTGGAGCAGCGCCTGAGCGACCTGGAAGGCGCCGCCACGCGCATCGCCAGCGGTCGGCTGGATGCTCGTGTGCCAACCCGCGGCAGTGATTCGGTGGGGCGTTTGGCGGCGGCCTTCAACGCCATGGCCGAGCACCTGCAGCGCTCCTTGAGTATTCAGCGTGAGATGGTCCGTGCGGTGTCCCATGAGCTGCGCACGCCGGTGGCACGCTTGCGCTTCGGCCTGGAAATGATTGGCGACGCGGAAACCGATGCGGCGCGGCGTAAATATATGGAGGGCATGGACAGCGATATCCAGGACCTCGACAAGCTGGTCGACGAGATGCTCACTTACGCGCGCCTGGAGCAGGGCTCGCCGGCGCTGAACTTCCAGCAGGTCGATCTGGGCGAGCTGATCGATCAGGTGATCACCGAGCTGGCGCCGCTGCGCGCCAGTGTGCGGGTCGAGCATGGCCCTTCACGCGATGCCCTGGATGGCGGCGGCGCCGGCGTTGACGCCGAGCTGCGCTACCTGCATCGCGCTCT
The DNA here is from genome assembly GCF_902506475.1 of Pseudomonas sp. 8BK. Taxonomy (NCBI): domain Bacteria; kingdom Pseudomonadati; phylum Pseudomonadota; class Gammaproteobacteria; order Pseudomonadales; family Pseudomonadaceae; genus Pseudomonas; species Pseudomonas sp. 8BK. Next base: position 941,821 of record NZ_LR733252.1, read on the forward strand.
GCAGAATCTGGTAAGCAACGCCATGCGCCATGCCGAATCACGGGTGCGGGTGAGTTATCAGGTGGGCCAGCAGCGTTGCCGCCTGGATGTCGAAGATGACGGCCCCGGCGTGCCAGAAGAGGCCTGGGAGCGCATCTTTACACCCTTCCTGCGCCTGGACGACAGCCGCACGCGCGCCTCGGGCGGGCATGGTCTGGGCCTCTCCATCGTGCGGCGGATTACCTACTGGCACGGCGGCCGCGCGCAGATCAGTCGCAGCGAGGAGCTGGGCGGCGCCTGTTTTAGTCTGATCTGGCCGCGTAAGCAGGGCTAGCCGCCAGCGCGAGGCGATGGGTCAGCGGCGGGCGACTACAGAAAACAGATGCCAGTGTTTGCTGCGACCGACTGCGGTTTTTCCGCTTCGGTCGATCTCTTCCAGTTCGATGATTTCCCAGCCGTACAGCAGGTCCTGCACGTGTGCGCGGCTGTGAATGGTCAGTTGTGGGCTGTTGGCCCAGTCATCGTGCTCGCCAAAGAAGTGCCCGGCAAACAATCCGCCGTCGAGAAGCGCGTCGCTTATGCGTTGCCAGAGCTGCGCGAAGGCCTCGGGTGGGCAGAACGGTAGGGCGAAGCTGCTGTTGATCAAGCTGGCAGTGGGGAGCTTGAAGTGTTCAAACGCGGCGCAATGGGATTCCAGCGCTTCCCGGTGCTCGGTCGGTACTTGCGCGTGCAGGCACTCGAGTGCCTGAGGTTCATTATCAATCGCTACAACCTGCCAGCCACGGCGCAGTAGTTCGAGGGTGTCGCGCCCTGCGCCGCAGCCAAGATCCAGCGCCAAGCCAGGGGGCTGTTGCCAGCAGTCGAGGGCGCGCAGCAAGGTGGGTTGGGCAGGGGCCCCTTGGGTGGCGGCGTAGAAGCGGTTCTTATCCACGCGATCTGTCCTTAGAACGGTGCCGGGCACTCGAAGCGCATGCGTTCGCCCGTTTGTGGGTGGCTCAGGCTGAGCATGCTGGCATGCAGGCACAGGCGCGGGTAGGCGGCCAGGGCTTGTTCGTGGGCATACAGGCCGTCACCAAGCAGTGGGTGGCCGATGGACAGCATATGCACGCGCAGCTGGTGCGAGCGGCCGGTGATCGGCGTCAGCTCGACGCGGCAATGCTCTGCGTGGCGTTCCAGCACCTTCCAGTAGGTCAGGGCATGTTTGCCCAGTTCATGGTCGACCACGTGGCGCGGCTTGGTCGGCGGGTCGTAGCGCAGCGGCAGGTCGATGCTGCCGCTGTCCAGCTCGGGTTGGCCCCAGCACAGTGCGGTGTAGGCCTTCTCGGTTTCGCGGTCGTGAAACTGCCGCGACAGCTCGCGGTGGCTGTCGGCGTCGCGCGCCAGGACGATGATCCCCGAGGTTTCCCAGTCCAGGCGATGGACGATGCGCGCTTCCGGGTAGCCGTTTTCCTGCAGGCGGGTGACCAGGCAATCGCGGTTGTCCTCTGCGCGGCCGGGCACTGAGAGCAGCAGGGTGGGCTTGTTGATCACCAGCAGGGCGGCGTCCTGGTGGAGAATTTCGACATTCGACAGTGGCATGGGCTTTCCACAAATAGAAACGGCGGCCTGGGCCGCCGTTGCATGCTCTCAACCAATCAACGGTCGGGGAGCGTGATGTTAAGTTCCAGAATGGAACAGCTGCCCTGATTTTCCAGTGCAACCTGTACTTGATCCGAGTCGATGTTCACGTACTTGCGGATCACCTCGACCAACTCTTGCTGCAGGGCCGGCAGGTAGTCCGGCTGGCTGCGCTGGCCGCGCTCGTGGGCGACGATGATTTGCAGACGCTCTTTCGCAATGGACGCGGTGGTTTCTTTCTTGCGCTCACGAAAGAAGTCAAAAATGTTCATTCACGACCTCCAAACAGGCGTTGCATGAATCCCTTCTTCTGCACATCGAGGAACCGATGTGCCACTTCCTTGCCCAGCAGACGGTCAACCGCGTCGCTGTAGGCCTGGCCTGCATCGCTCTGGTCATCGAGGATCACCGGCACGCCCTGGTTCGAGGCCTTGAGTACGGCTTGCGATTCAGGAATCACGCCGAGCAGGCGGATGGCGAGGATTTCTTCGACGTCTTCAACGCCAAGCATTTCGCCTTTGACCACGCGCTCAGGGTTGTAGCGGGTCAGCAGCAGGTGTTCCTTGATCGGCTCTTCGCCTTTCTCGGCGCGGCGCGATTTGCTCGCCAGCAGGCCGAGCATGCGGTCGGAGTCGCGTACCGAGGAGACTTCCGGGTTGGTCACGACAATCGCTTCATCGGCGAAGTACATGGCCAGGTGCGCGCCTTTCTCGATACCGGCCGGCGAGTCGCAGACCACGTATTCGAAGTTTTCGCGCAGCTCGTTGATGATTTTCTCGACGCCTTCCTGAGTCAGGGCATCCTTGTCACGGGTCTGGCTTGCAGCCAGTACGTAGAGATTTTCCAGGCGCTTGTCTTTGATCAGGGCCTGGGTGAGGGTTGCTTCGCCGTTGACCACGTTGACGAAGTCGTACACCACGCGGCGTTCGCAGCCCATGATCAGGTCAAGGTTACGCAGGCCGACGTCAAAATCGACGATGACAGTCTTGTGCCCGCGCAGGGCGAGGCCGGTACCGATGGCAGCGCTGGTGGTGGTTTTACCGACGCCACCTTTGCCGGACGTAACAACGAGGATCTTGGCCAAGGTGATTCACCCCAAAATGTAGAAAAAACGCAGGTTTCCGTGGCCTATCTCAGGCTTCCGGGTGCCCTGTCTGTGTCCTTGAAAAGTGGCGGCAGTATCCGTTAAAGGCGGGTGATGTTCAACACGTCACCCGACAGGCTGACATGCACCGCTTCGCCCCAGAGCGGGTCACGGCGCAAGTCTTCGGCCACCTTGTATTGGCCGGCGATGGAGAGCAGTTCGGCGCCCATCTGCTGGCAGAAAATCCGTGCCTTGAGATTGCCCTTGATGCCGGCCAGTGCTCGGCCGCGCATCGGTGCGTAAACATGGATGTTGCCGTCGGCGAGAAGTTCCGCGCCGGCGCTGACCGGGGCCAGGACGATCAGGTCGCCGCCCTGGGCATATACCTGTTGGCCGCCGCGTACTGGGCTGGTGATGATTTTGCTCGGCTTGAACTCGGGTTCGGCGGGCTTTTCCGGCTTTGGCGGGGCCAGGTCGATCAAGCGTTCACGCGCGCCGGAGGGTGGTAGTACGGGCAAGTCCAGCGCTTCGGCGGCGGCGATATCGGCTTCACGGTTGGCGCGGATCGCCAGGGTACGCAGGCCGTGCTTGCGGCAGACCGCCATAAGCTCGGCCAGATCCAGTCCGCCTTCGCCTTCCGGCAGCTTGTCCAGGGCCAGTACCAGCGGGGTGTTGCTGAAGAAGGCTGGGGCCTGGGCGACTTTTTCGCTGAGCTGCTGGTCGAGGCGGGCGAGGTCGTTGTGCGCCAGCTCCATCACGGTGATGGCCAGCATGCTGCCTTTAAGCTGGAATACGGGGTCTTGCTCGAGGAGATCAGCTTGGCTCATGGTCTGCCTGATACGGCCCTTATTTAGGAACTGGGGGAAAAGTAAGCCGGACTTATAGCGAGAACGCCGCGCGCTCGCAAGTTGCGCGCCGCGAAACCAGGCGGCAGACAAACTCCTGATAGAATGCCGCGCTTTATTGCGTGCCTTGGACCTGTGTTATGGATCGCCCAGTATTTCGCACTTATTTCCTGCATCCGCGTTTCTGGCTGTTGTGGTTGGGCTTGGGCCTGCTGTGGCTGGTCGCTCAGCTGCCTTATAAGGTGCTGTTGTGGATGGGGCGCTGCCTGGGTGGGGTGATGTACCGCCTGGCCAGTTCGCGGCGCAAGATTGCCGCGCGCAATCTGGAACTGTGTTTCCCGCAGATGCCAGTCGCCGAGCGCGAAGCGCTATTAAAGGAAAACTTCGCTTCCACCGGAATTACCTTCTTTGAAATGGCTATCGCCTGGTGGTGGCCCGCCGAGCGCCTGCGTCGCCTGGGCAGCATCGAAGGCCTGGAGCATCTGCGTCAGGCCGAGGCCGACGGCCAGGGCGTGATCCTTATGGCGCTGCATTTCACCACCCTGGAAATGGGCGGCGGCCTGCTCGGCATGGCGCAGAACATGTACGGCATGTACCGCCCGCACAAGAATCCGCTGTTCGACTACATGCAGCGTCGCGGCCGCGAGCAGCGTCTGCTCGGGGTGATTGGTCGTGACGACGTGCGCGGCATGCTCAAGCTGCTGCGCGCCGGTGGGGTGGTCTGGTATGCACCGGATCAGGATTACGGCGCCCAGCGCAGTGTGTTTGTGCCGCTCTTCGGTGTGCCGGCGGCCACCGTCACCGCCACCAGCAAGTTCGCCCGTATGGGGCGTGCTCAGGTGATTCCTTTTACCCAGCAGCGTTTGCCCGATGGCCAGGGCTATCGTCTGGTGATTCATCCACCGCTGGCGGACTTCCCCACTGACAGCGAAGAGGCCGACTGCCTGCGGGTCAATCAGTGGATCGAGCAGGCGATCAGCCAGTGTCCTGAGCAATACCTTTGGGCGCACCGACGCTTCAAGACGCGCCCCGAAGGCGAGCCGAAGCTCTATAAGAAGAAACGTTAGAGCCGCCATCCAATTGGCGGGTTGTTGCGCTGAAGTGAGGTTTCTTGGCGTTGAGCTGTTCCGTGTGCGCCAGGCTGGCTCCTATACTGGCTTAAACACAATAGGAAACAGCCTATGCCGCACACTGCTTCAACCAATAAGCCGGTCACCGGGCTGATTCTCTCAGGCGGTGGCGCGCGGGCGGCCTATCAGGTTGGCGTGTTGTCGGCGATTGCCGACTTGCTGCCCAACGCCGCGCACAATCCCTTTCCGGTTATCGTCGGTACTTCGGCCGGTGCGATCAATGCGGTGGGGTTGGCCTGCGGCGCGTTGCACTTCACCGAAGCGGTGCGCCGGCTGACCAGCGTCTGGCAGGGTTTTCATACTCATCAGGTATACCGCAGTGATTGGCCGGGCGTGTTGCGCCAGGCCAGTCGCTTTATTGGCCACAGCTTGCTCGGGCTGGGCGGCCAGGTGCCGGTGGCGCTGCTCGACAGTTCGCCGCTGGCCGATCTGCTCGGGCGCGAGCTGGATTTTAGTGGGATCGCCGCGGCCGTGCGCCATCGTCAATTGCGCGCAGTGGCGGTGACTGCATTCGGTTATGAAACCGGTCAGGCGGTGACCTTCTATCAAGGCCGCGCCACTATCGATCCCTGGTTCCGCCATCGTCGGGTCGGTGTGCCAACCCGCCTGGCCCTTGAGCACCTGCTGGCCAGTGCCTCGATTCCGTTGATATTTCCGCCGGTAAAGATCAACCGTGAATACTTCGGCGACGGTGCGGTGCGCCAGTCCGCGCCGATTAGCCCGGCTCTGCATTTGGGTGCGACGCGGGTGCTGGTGGTTGGGGTCAGTGGCAATCCGGCCGGGCCGCAGGCTCAGCTGCCGGTAGTGCGGCCGCAGCACAGCCGGCCGCCGAGCCTGGCGCAGATCAGCGGGCATATGCTCAACAGCACCTTTATTGACAGCCTGGAAAGCGATATTGAATTGCTTGAGCGGCTTAACCAGATGGGCAGGTTGATTCCCGCCGAAAGCCATCCACGTGGTTTGGGCCTCAAACCGGTGGATGTGCTGGTGATTTCTCCCAGCCAGCCGCTGGACCTGATCGCCGCGCGCCATCGCCATGAGCTGCCCAGGGCTCTGCGTCTTTTCTTGCGTGGGCCAGGGGCAACCAAAGCCAGCGGGGCAGGGGTGCTAAGTTACCTGCTGTTCGAGCCGGGTTACTGCAACGAGCTGATTGAGCTGGGTTATCAGGACGCCATGACGCAGAAAGCCCGCCTGATCGAGTTTCTCTGTCTGGACAGTCCGCCGGTACCGGCAGTGATTCCGGTAACCGCCTAGCCAGGCCGTCACCTATCGTTTGATCCCGGCCGCCTGCGCGGCCAAATTCCTTTTCCGCGTGGCCGAGAAAACCGCGCCAAGGCGGGTGGCTGCATTTAAACTGCGCCTTCCCGATGCTTTCTGTCGCATTTGCGAAAGCAGCGGATTTCCTCGGGTTGGCGCTATAAGAAGTTGTCGCATGGCGGCAATGCCAGCCCCGGATCAGTCCCTACAATCCTTCACATCGCCTGCTATTGAATGCAGGTGTTCCTCGTTAGGAGAGCTCAGATGTCCGTTCAGCACGACCCGGTGCAACGCGCCGATTTCGACCAGGTGATGGTGCCCAACTACGCACCCGCTGCTTTTATTCCAGTACGTGGCGCCGGTTCGCGCGTGTGGGATCAGAGCGGTCGCGAGCTGATCGACTTTGCCGGCGGTATTGCCGTCAACGTGCTGGGTCACGCCCATCCGGCGCTGGTCAAGGCGCTCACCGAGCAGGCCGGCAACCTCTGGCACGTATCCAACGTGTTCACCAACGAGCCGGCCTTGCGCCTGGCCAAGAAGCTGATCGGCGTCACCTTCGCCGAGCGCGTGTTCTTCTGTAACTCCGGCGCCGAAGCCAACGAGGCCGCCTTCAAGCTGGCCCGTCGCGTGGCGTTTGATAAGTACGGCGAAGACAAGTGCGAGATCATCGCTGCGACCAACAGTTTCCATGGTCGCACCCTGTTTACCGTCAGCGTCGGCGGCCAGCCGAAGTATTCCGACGGTTTCGGCCCGAAGATTCAGGGCATCAGCCACATTCCGTATAACGACATCGAGGCGCTGAAGGCCGCGGTATCCGATAAGACCTGCGCCGTGGTGCTGGAGCCGATTCAGGGTGAGGGCGGCGTGTTGCCGGCTGACCTGGCTTACCTGCAAGCGGCCCGTGAGCTATGCGACAAGCACAATGCGCTGCTGGTATTCGACGAAGTGCAGAGCGGCATGGGGCGTAGTGGTGCGCTGTTCGCCTATCAGCATTACGGCGTGACCCCGGACATTCTCTCCAGCGCCAAGAGCCTGGGCGGCGGTTTCCCGATTGGCGCCATGCTCACCACTAGCGAGCTGGCCAAGCACCTGGCAGTCGGCACTCACGGCACCACTTACGGCGGTAACCCGCTGGCCTGTGCGGTGGGTGAGGCGGTGATCGATACCATCAACACCCCTGAAGTACTCAACGGGGTGAAGGCCAAGCATCTGCGCTTCAAAACCAAGCTGGAGCAGATCGGTCAGCAGTACGGCGTGTTCAGCGAAGTACGCGGTCTCGGTCTGCTGATCGGTGCTGTGCTGTCCGATGCCTGGAAAGGCAAGGCCAAGGCGATTCTCGACGCCGCTGCCGTGGAAGGCGTGATGGTGCTGCAGGCCAGCCCGGATGTGGTGCGCTTCGCCCCGAGCCTGGTGGTGGAAGACGCCGATATCGATGAGGGTCTGGCGCGTTTCGAGCGTGCCGTGGCCAAGCTGACCCAAGCCTGATTGCCGGCCTGGCCTGCCGTTATACGGCGGGTCAGGCTGCGCTTGCTCGACCCACGGATGGGTTGAGCTAACAGCAAGGAAGCCTGTCTCTGTGTGTGCCGCAGTTGTGTTGCGGTTTTCTCTGAGCCGTCCGCGTTGGGCTGCTTGGAGCTTTTATCAAAAGGAGTGGCACCATGCTGGTGATGCGCCCCGCGCAAATGGCCGACCTCACTGAAGTGCAGCGTCTCGCCGCGGACAGCCCGGTTGGTGTGACTTCACTGCCGGACGATGCCGATCGTTTGCGCGAAAAGATTGCTGCCTCGGAGGCCTCGTTTTCCGCCGAAGTCAGCTTCAACGGTGAAGAAAGCTACTTCTTCGTTCTCGAAGACAGCGAGAGCGGCCGCCTGGTTGGCTGCTCCGGTATCGTTGCTTCGGCCGGCTACTCCGAGCCGTTCTACAGCTTCCGTAACGAAACCTTTGTGCACAACTCCCGTGAGCTGAAGATCCATAACAAGATCCACGTGCTCTCGCTGTGCCACGACCTCACCGGTAACAGCCTGCTGACCAGCTTCTACGTCGAGCGGCCGCTGGTGAACACCGCCTGGTCGGAACTCAATTCGCGCGGTCGCCTGCTGTTTCTCGCCAACCACCCGGAGCGCTTTGCCGATGCGCTGGTGGTGGAGATTGTCGGCTACAGCGACGAGGCCGGTGATTCGCCGTTCTGGGATGCCGTGGGGCGTAACTTCTTCGACATGAACTACACCGAGGCCGAGCGCCTGTGTGGTCTGAAAAGCCGCACCTTCCTCGCAGAGCTGATGCCGCATTACCCGATCTACGTGCCGCTGCTGCCGGATGAGGCGCAAGAAGCCATGGGCCAGGTGCATCCTCGGGCGCAGATCAGCTTCGACATTCTGATGCGTGAAGGTTTCGAGACTGACCATTACATCGATATCTTCGATGGCGGCCCGACCCTGCACGCGCGCACCTCGGGTATCCGCTCGATTGCCCAGAGCCGAGTGGTGCCGGTGCGCATCGGCGAGCCTGGCAAAGGCGGGCGGCCGTACCTGGTCAGCAACGGCCAGCTGCAGGATTTCCGCGCGATTGTCGCGGAGCTGGATTGGGTGCCGGGTAAGCCGGTCACCTTGAGTGTTGCGGCCGCCGAGGCCTTGGGCGTCGGCGAAGGCGTCAGCGTACGCCTGGTTGCGGTTTAAGGAGTTAGCGCATGATCGTTCGTCCCGTCCGCAGCGCCGATCTGCCGGCCCTGTTTCAACTGGCGCGCAGTACCGGCGCTGGTTTGACTACGCTGCCCGCCAATGAGGAGCGCCTGGCGCACCGCGTTGGCTGGGCCGAGAAAACCTTCCGTGGCGAAGCCGCGCGTGCCGATGCCGACTACCTGTTCGTGCTCGAAGACGACAACGGCGAGGTAGTCGGTATCTCCGCCGTCGCCGGTGCCGTTGGCCTGCGCGAGCCCTGGTACAACTACCGGGTCGGCCTGACCGTCAGCGCCTCGCAGGAGCTGAACATCCACCGGCAGGTGCCCACGCTGTTTCTGGCCAACGACCTGACCGGCAACTCCGAGCTGTGCTCGCTGTTTTTGCGCAGTGACCAGCGCAGTGGCCTGAATGGCCGGCTGTTGTCGAAGGCGCGCTTTCTGTTTATTGCCGAATTCCGCGAGCTGTTCGGCGACAAGGTGATTGCCGAGATGCGCGGCATGTCCGATGAGCAGGGCCGTTCACCGTTCTGGGAAAGCCTGGGGCGGCACTTCTTCAAGATGGAGTTCTGCCAGGCCGACTACCTTACCGGGGTGGGCAACAAGGCTTTTATCGCCGAGCTGATGCCCAAGTTTCCGCTCTATACCTGCTTCCTCTCGGAGGATGCGCGCAACATCATCGGCCGCGTGCACCCGGACACCGAGCCGGCGCTGGCCATGCTCAAGGGCGAGGGGTTCAGCTACCAGGGCTATGTCGACATCTTCGACGCCGGCCCGGCCATCGAGGCCGAGACTGCAAAAATTCGTGCCGTGCAGGACAGTCAGGTGCTGGTGTTGGCCGTCGGCACCCCAGGTGATGACGCCCCGCAGTTTCTGATCCACAACCGCAAGCGCGAAGACTGCCGGATTACCGCAGCGCCGGCACGTCTGGCCGCCGGCACCCTGGTGGTCGACGCGCAGACCGCCAAGCGTCTACGGCTGTCGGCGGGCGATCAGGTGCGAGCGGTCGCGGTTTCTGCTCGCGGCTAAAGTCGAGCGCCGTTGTTTCTATTTGCTGATCCGGCGCAAGTCGGGTCGATACCTTGCTGGGAGTGATAAAACAAGATGAGCACTCATTACATTGCCGGTGCCTGGCACGCAGGTCAGGGCGAAGCCCTGGAATCGCTCAACCCGGTCAGCCAGGAAGCTATCTGGCAAGGTCAGGCGGCCAGTGTTGCGCAGGTTGACGCCGCCGTGCAGGCCGCGCGCGCTGCATTCCCGGCTTGGGCCTCGCGTTCGCTGGATGAGCGCATCGCCGTGCTCGAGCAGTTTGCCGCCACCCTGAAAAGCCATGCCGATGCCCTGGGCCACTGCATCGGTGAAGAGACCGGCAAGCCGCTGTGGGAAACCGCCACCGAAGTCACCAGCATGGTCAACAAGGTCGCCATCTCCATCCAGAGCTACCGCGAGCGCACCGGTGAGAAGAGCGGGCCACTGGCCGACGCCACCGCCGTGCTGCGGCACAAACCGCATGGTGTGGTTGCGGTGTTTGGTCCGTACAACTTCCCCGGTCACCTGCCTAACGGTCATATCGTGCCGGCGCTGCTGGCGGGCAATTGCGTGGTGTTCAAACCCAGCGAGCTGACGCCGAAAGTCGCCGAGCTGACCGTTAAATGCTGGATCGAAGCCGGCTTGCCGGCAGGCGTGCTCAACCTGGTGCAGGGCGCGCGCGATACTGGTGTGGCTTTGGCTGCGCATGACGGCATCGACGGGCTGTTCTTCACCGGCTCCAGCAACACCGGCAACCTGCTGCACAACCAGTTCGCCGGCCGTCCGGACAAGATCCTCGCCCTGGAAATGGGCGGCAACAACCCGCTGCTGGTTGATCAGGTCGCTGATCTCAATGCAGCGGTGTACACCATTATTCAGTCGGCGTTTATATCCGCCGGCCAGCGCTGCACCTGTGCCCGTCGCCTGCTGGTACCGCAAGGGGCGTGGGGCGACAGCCTGCTGGAGCGTCTGGTGGAAGTGGCTGCAAGCATCAAGGTTGGCAGTTTCGACGCCCAGCCTGCGCCCTTCATGGGTTCGGTGATTTCCCTGGCCGCCGCGCAGCACCTGATCAAGGCTCAGCAGCATCTGCTGACCCAGGGCGCCAAACCGCTGCTGGAAATGACCCAGCCGTTGCAAGGCGCCGCCTTGCTCACCCCAGGTATCATTGATGTGACCGAAGTCGCCAATCGTCCGGATGAAGAGTTCTTCGGTCCGTTACTGCAGGTGATTCGCTACGCCGATTTCGATGCGGCCATCGTTGAGGCCAACAACACCCAGTACGGCCTGGCTGCTGGCCTGCTGTCCGACTCCAAGGCGCGCTACGAGCAGTTCTGGCTGCAGAGCCGCGCCGGTATCGTCAACTGGAACAAACAGCTGACCGGCGCCGCCAGTACTGCGCCATTCGGCGGTGTGGGCGCCTCCGGCAACCACCGCGCCAGTGCCTATTACGCGGCCGATTACTGCGCCTACCCGGTGGCCTCGCTGGAATCCGAGAGCCTAAGCCTGCCTGCCACCCTGACCCCCGGAGTAAGTCTGTGAGCAACTCATTTGAAGTGAATTTTGACGGTCTGGTCGGGCCGACTCACAACTACGGCGGCCTGTCCTATGGCAACGTCGCCTCGCAGAGCAACAGTCAGGCTGCGTCTAACCCGAAAGAAGCGGCCAAGCAGGGCCTGGCCAAGATGAAGGCTTTGATGGAGATGGGCTTCAAGCAGGGCGTGCTGGCCCCGCAGGAACGCCCGAATGTCGCCGTGCTGCGCAGCCTGGGTTTTACCGGGACCGACGCCCAGGTGGTCCAGAAGGCCGCGAAAAACGCCATGCCGCTGCTGGTCGCCAGCTGCTCGGCGTCCAGTATGTGGACGGCCAACGCCTGCACCGTCAGCCCGAGTGCCGATACGGCCGATGGTCGTGTGCATTTCACCGCCGCCAACCTCAACTGCAAATTCCACCGTTCGATCGAGCACCCGACCACCAGTCGGGTACTCGGCGCCATGTTCGCCAATGAGCAGCACTTCGCTCACCACGCCGCGCTGCCGGCAGTCGGTCAGTTCGGCGATGAAGGCGCGGCCAACCACACGCGCTTCTGCAAAGGCTACGGCGATGCCGGTGTGGAGTTCTTCGTGTTCGGTCGCAGCGCCTTTGACAGCCGCTTCCCGGCGCCGCAACGTTACCCGGCGCGGCAGACTCTGGAGGCCTCGCAGGCGGTTGCCCGTCTGCACGGTCTGAGCGATGAGGGCGTGGTTTACGCCCAGCAAACGCCTGCGGTGATTGATCAGGGCGTGTTCCACAACGATGTGATCGCGGTGGGCAATGGCGAGGTGTTGTTCTATCACCAGGACGCCTTTCTCGACACCGACAAGGTGCTGGCTGAACTGAGCGACAAGCTCGCCCGCCGTGGCGGCAACTTCCAGGCTGTGTGCGTACCGCGTGATGCGGTGACGGTGGAGGATGCGGTCAAGTCCTACCTGTTCAACAGCCAGCTGTTGACTCGCGCCGATGGCAGCATGCTGCTGATCGTGCCGGAGGAATGTCGCAACAACGCCAACGTCTGGCGCTACCTGGAGCAGCTGACCAGCGGTAACGGGCCGATCCGCGAGGTCAAGGTATTCGACCTCAAGCAGAGCATGCAGAATGGCGGTGGCCCGGCATGCCTGCGCTTGCGCGTGGCGCTCAAGGAGCACGAGCTGGCGGCGGTCAATCAAGGCGTGATCATGACCCCGACCCTGCATGACAGCCTCAGCGTCTGGGTCGACAAGCACTACCGTGATCGCCTGAGCGAAAACGACCTGGCTGACCCACAATTGCTCAATGAATGTCGTACGGCCTTGGACGAACTGACGCAGATCCTTAAACTGGGCGCGGTTTATCCATTCCAATTAGCTTGATTGAGTACTTATTACCATGTCCGACGCCCTGCAACTGATCCTCGAAGACACCGATGGCACCCAGCTGGAAACCTCCTGCACGCGGTTTGCCGTGGTCTGGCAGGGCAAGGAAATCTGGATTCAGCAGGTTGGTAATGGCCAGCTGATGATTGGCGTGGATGTGGAGGAGGGCGACACCGAATACGCCAACCTGCTGCTGCGCCCACTGGCCACCAACCTGGTCAGCCTGGAGCTGGAAATGGAATCGGCCGATCTGGCGGATGAAGACGGCCATGTGCATGGCCCAGATTGTAATCACGATTGAGGAAACGCCCATGCTTGCCCTCGGCAAACTGCTTGAACTGACCCTCGCCGGCCACGAACCGGCAGCGAAGATTCAGCTGACCCCCGAGGGCACGCGTTTGCGTTGGCTGGCCGAAGGCGCATTGGAAATAACGCCGCCGGTGGCCAGCGACAATGGCCTGGATCTGCTGCTGTCTGCCGGCATCCATGGCAACGAAACCGCGCCGATTGAATTGCTCGACCGCCTGCTGCAAGGCATCGCTCGCAACCAGCTGAAACCGCGCGCGCGCATTCTCTTTCTGTTCGGTAACCCCGCTGCCATGCGCAGCGGTGAGCGTTATATCGAGCAGGACATCAACCGCTTGTTCAACGGCCGCCACGATCAGCACACCGGCGCGGAAGCGTTGCGCGCCTGTGATCTGGAGCATCTGGCTGCAACCTTCTTCAGCAAGCCGGATCGCACCCGTCTGCATTACGACCTGCACACCGCGATTCGCGCGTCGAAGATCGAACAGTTCGCCCTCTATCCCTTTCAGGAAGGCCGTCCGCGCAGCCAGCGCGAACTGGCGCGCTTGAGCGCAGCCGGAATCGAAGCGGTGCTGCTGCACAACAAGAGTTCGATCACCTTCAGCGCCTACACCTATACCCAGCTGGGTGCGGAGGCCTTCACCCTGGAACTGGGCAAGGCACGGCCGTTCGGGCAGAACGAACTGGTCAACCTTGATCTGCTTGAGCAGCATTTGCGGGCGCTGATCGAGGGCCGCGAGCCAGAAGGTGCCGCTGATGATCTGGGCGAGCTGAAGTTATTTGCCGTAGCGCGCGAGGTGATCAAACACAGCGACGCCTTCAAGCTGCACCTGCCGGCGGATATCGAGAACTTCAGTGAATTGCCACTTGGCTACCTGTTGGCCGAGGATCTGGCCGATACCCGCTGGGTGGTGGATGAGCCGGGTGCCCGCATCATCTTCCCCAATCCCAAGGTCAAGAACGGCCTGCGCGCCGGTATCCTGATCGTCCCGGCCGAAGATGTGCAGCTGGCTTGATCCAGTAGGGTGGATGGCGCTTTATCCATCCGCCAATTGATGCACGCAAGGTGGATGAAAAAGGCGTCATCCACCCTACACATCTGTCCTGCGTTTTCTTACCTGATCTGTACCTTGTTTGCCTATGTGGCGCGCTTTAGCATCGGGCTTTAGCCCCATTAAGGACTGCCCGCCATGCCCGTTATCGACCTGCGCAGCGACACCGTCACCCAGCCGACCCCTGGTATGCGCGAGGCCATGCAGGCCGCCGAACTGGGCGATGACGTGTATGGCGAAGACCCCACGGTCAATCACCTGGAGCAGTTTCTGGCCGCCGAGCTGGGCTTCGAGGCAGCGCTGTTTGTACCCACCGGTACCATGAGTAACCTGCTCGGGCTGATGGCCCACTGCGCACGCGGTGACGAATATATCGTCGGTCAGCAGGCGCATACCTATAAGTACGAAGGCGGCGGCGCGGCGGTGCTGGGCTCGATCCAGCCGCAGCCGATCGAGGGCGAAGCCGATGGCTCGCTGGATCTGGCCAAGGTTGAAGCAGCAATCAAACAGGATGACTTCCACTTCGCCCGCACCCGCCTGCTGGCACTGGAAAACACCATGCAGGGCAAGGTACTGCCGCAGGCTTATCTGCAGGCGGCGCGTGAGTTGTGCACGCGACGTGGCTTGGCTCTGCATCTCGACGGCGCGCGTTTGTATAACGCGGCGGTCAAGCTGGGCGTGCCTGCGCGGGAAATCACTCAATACTTCGATTCGGTCTCGGTGTGCCTGTCCAAGGGCCTTGGCGCACCGATTGGCTCGGTGCTGTGCGGCTCAGCCGAGTTGATCGGTAAGGCGCGGCGGCTGCGCAAAATGGTCGGCGGCGGCATGCGTCAAGCCGGTATGCTCGCGGCGGCCGGTTTGTATGCGCTGCAGTATCAGGTTTCGCGCTTGGCTGAGGATCATGCCAATGCCGAGCGTTTGGCCGCAGGCTTGCGTGAGCTGGGTTATGCGGTGGAGCCGGTGCAGACCAATATGGTCTACGCCCAGGTGGGTGAACAGGCCGGCCCGCTGAAGGCCTTCTGCGCCGAGCGCGGGATCAAGCTCACTGCTGCGCCGCGGCTGCGCATGGTCACGCATTTGGATATTGCCGCTGCGGATATCGATCAGGTGGTGGCAGCTTTCGCCGAATTTCGCCGGAGTTGATTGTCTTGGAGCGATGAATAGTCGCTCTCTATCAATAAAGGCACTAGCCCCCTAGCGCAGGCCCGATATAATGCGGCCCTTTGCCGGCTTTGTCGTGGCCGCTGGTTTTTGGAAGATTCCTATGAAAAGCGCAGAAATCCGTGAAGCCTTCCTCAGCTTCTTCGAACAGAAGGGACACACCCGTGTCGCCTCCAGCTCCCTGATTCCGGGTAATGACCCGACCCTGCTGTTCACCAATGCGGGGATGAACCAGTTCAAGGATTGCTTCCTCGGCCTGGAAAAGCGCGCCTACACCCGCGCCGCCACCAGCCAGAAGTGCGTGCGTGCCGGCGGCAAGCACAACGACCTGGAAAACGTCGGTTACACCGCGCGTCACCACACTTTTTTCGAAATGCTCGGCAACTTCAGCTTTGGCGACTATTTCAAGCGCGACGCCATTCACTTCGCCTGGGAGTTCCTCACCGGCGAAAACTGGCTGAACCTGCCCAAGGAAAAACTCTGGGTCACCGTCTACGCCACAGACGACGAAGCCTATGACATCTGGAACAAGGAAATCGGCGTTCCGGCCGAACGCATGATCCGCATCGGCGACAACAAAGGCGCACCGTATGCGTCCGACAACTTCTGGACCATGGGCGACACCGGCCCGTGCGGCCCGTGCACCGAGATTTTCTTCGACCACGGCGAGCATATCTGGGGTGGCCCACCCGGCTCGCCAGAAGAAGACGGTGATCGTTACATTGAGATCTGGAACAACGTCTTTATGCAGTTCAACCGCACCGCAGACGGTGTGCTGCATCCGCTGCCGGCACCGAGCGTGGACACTGGCATGGGTCTGGAGCGTGTCAGCGCCGTGCTGCAGCACGTCAACTCGAACTACGAGATCGACCTGTTCCAGAGTCTGCTGAATGCAGCTGCTCAGGCTATCGGTTGCGTCAACGAGGGCCAGGCTTCGCTGAAGGTGGTGGCTGACCACATCCGTTCCTGCGGCTTCCTGATCGCCGACGGCGTCACCCCGTCAAACGAAGGTCGTGGCTACGTGCTGCGCCGCATCATTCGCCGCGCCTGCCGCCACGGTAACAAGCTGGGTGCCAAGGGCAGCTTCTTCTACCAGATCGTTGCCGCGCTGGTGGCCGAGATGGGCGATGCCTTCCCTGAGCTGAAACAGCAGCAGGCGCATATCGAGCGCGTGCTGAAAACTGAAGAAGAGCAGTTTGCCAAGACCCTGGAGCAGGGCCTGAAGATCCTCGAGCAGGACCTGGCCGGGCTCAAAGGCTCCGTCATTCCGGGCGATGTGATCTTCAAGTTGTACGACACCTTCGGCTTTCCGATGGACCTCACCGGCGACATCGCCCGTGAGCGTGAGCTGACTCTGGATGAAGAAGGTTTCGAGCGCGAAATGCAGGCGCAGCGCGAGCGCGCCCGTTCTGCCAGTGCTTTCGGCATGGACTACAACAGCCTGGTCAAGGTCGACAGCGACACTGCGTTCCTCGGCTACCAGGGCACCAGTGGCAGCGGCAAGATCATTGCGTTGTTCAAGGCCGGCCAGGCCGTCGACAGCCTGGGTGAAGGCGAGGAGGGCGTAGTCGTCCTCGACCAGACGCCGTTCTATGCAGAATCCGGTGGTCAGGTCGGTGACTGCGGCTTCCTTGAAGGTGCTGGTGTGCGTTTCGATGTGCGTGATACCACCAAGGCTGGCGGCGCATTCCTGCACCACGGCGTTGCGGTCAAAGGCGGCTTGAGCGTCGGTACTTCGCTCAAGGCCGAAGTTGACGCCAGTGTGCGTCAGGCCACTGCGCTCAATCACTCGGCCACTCACCTGCTGCACGCCGCGCTGCGTCAGGTACTGGGCGAGCACGTGACCCAGAAGGGCTCGCTGGTCGACAGCCAGCGTCTGCGTTTTGACTTCAGCCACTTCGAGGCGATCACTGCCGCGCAGCTGAAAGAGCTGGAGGCCATCGTCAACCGCGAAGTGCGCGCTAACAGCGAAGTGGAAACCCTGGAAACCGATATCGAAACTGCCAAGGCCAAGGGGGCCATGGCGCTGTTCGGTGAGAAATACGGCGATCAGGTTCGCGTGTTGAGCATGGGCGGCGATTTCTCCGTTGAGCTGTGCGGCGGTACTCACGTCAAGCGCACCGGTGATATCGGTCTGTTCAAAATTATCAGCGAAAGCGGTGTGGCGGCTGGCGTGCGTCGAATTGAAGCGAGTACCGGCGCAGCAGCCTTTGCCTACCTGAATGGCGCCGAAGAGCAGCTGAAAGAAGCCGCCGCGCTGGTCAAGGGCAGTCGCGACAACCTGCTGGACAAGCTGGTCGGTGTGCTGGAGCGCAACCGTCAGCTGGAAAAAGAGCTCGAGCAGCTCAAGGCCAAGGCCGCCAGTGCGGCAGGTAATGACCTGGCGGGTTCGGCTGTCGACGTCAAAGGCATCAAGGTGCTGACGGCGCGTCTCGACGGTCTGGACGGCAAGGCGCTGCTGGCGATGGTCGATCAGCTGAAGAACAAGTTGGGCAGTGCGGTGATCCTGCTCGGCGGCGTGCAGGATGACAAGGTCGTCCTGGTGGCCGGTGTGACCCAGGACCTGACCGCCAAGCTGAAGGCCGGCGAGTTGATGAAGCAGGCGGCTGCGGCCGTCGGTGGCAAGGGTGGTGGTCGTCCGGACATGGCGCAAGGCGGCGGCGTTGATGCGGCGGCCCTCGATGGTGCGCTGGCGTTGGCCGTCTCCTTTGCCGAGCAAGGTCTGTAAGTACCTGATTGCTTGAGTGCAAAGACCAGGGCCCGGTATACGCCCGGCGGGCCTTGGCAGGCTATTGAGTTATCTGTTTAATGGGCGCCCTTCACGGGCTGAGGCGGCTTTGAAATGGCTTTGATCGTACAGAAATTTGGCGGCACCTCCGTCGGCACTGTTGAGCGTATT
The DNA here is from genome assembly GCF_902506475.1 of Pseudomonas sp. 8BK. Lineage (NCBI taxonomy): Bacteria > Pseudomonadati > Pseudomonadota > Gammaproteobacteria > Pseudomonadales > Pseudomonadaceae > Pseudomonas > Pseudomonas sp. 8BK. The sequence continues at coordinate 959,742 of NZ_LR733252.1, forward strand.
CAGCAGGTGGCCGCGAAGGTGAAGAAATTCCGCGAAAACGGCGATGACATTGTGGTTGTGGTTTCCGCCATGAGCGGTGAAACCAATCGCCTGATCGATCTGGCCAAACAGGTCAGTGATGGTCAGCCGGTACCGCGTGAACTCGACGTGATGGTCTCTACCGGCGAGCAGGTGACGATTGCCCTGCTGGCCATGGCGCTGATCAAGCTTGGCGTGCCGGCGGTGTCCTATACCGGCAACCAGGTACGCATCCTGACTGACAGTGCACACAACAAAGCGCGCATCCTGCAGATCGATGACCAGAAACTGCGTGCCGACCTCAAGGCCGGTCGTGTAGTGGTGGTTGCGGGTTTCCAGGGTGTCGACGAGCACGGCAATATCACCACCCTCGGTCGTGGCGGTTCCGATACCACGGGTGTGGCGTTGGCCGCTGCGCTGAAGGCCAATGAGTGCCAGATCTACACCGACGTCGATGGTGTCTACACCACCGATCCGCGTGTGGTGCCGCAGGCTCAGCGTCTGGAAAAAATCACCTTCGAAGAGATGCTGGAAATGGCCAGTCTCGGTTCCAAGGTGCTGCAGATTCGCTCGGTGGAATTCGCCGGCAAGTACAACGTCCCGCTGCGCGTGCTGCACAGCTTCCAAGAGGGGCCGGGCACCCTCATTACCCTTGATGAAGAGGAATCCATGGAACAGCCGATCATCTCCGGCATCGCTTTTAACCGCGACGAAGCCAAGCTGACCATCCGTGGCGTACCGGACATCCCGGGCGTGGCGTTCAAAATTCTCGGTCCGATCAGTGCTGCGAACATCGAAGTGGACATGATCGTGCAGAACGTTGCGCACGATAACACCACCGATTTCACCTTCACCGTGCACCGCAATGACTACAGTGCGGCGCAGCAGGTGCTGGAGAACACTGCTCGCGAGTTGGGTGCGCGTGAAGTGATTGGCGACACCAAGATTGCCAAGGTGTCCATCGTCGGCGTTGGCATGCGTTCCCACGCAGGTGTTGCCAGCCGCATGTTCGAGGCGCTGGCCAAGGAAAACATCAATATCCAGATGATCTCCACCTCGGAGATCAAAGTCTCTGTGGTGATCGAAGAGAAATATCTGGAGTTGGCGGTGCGCGCCCTGCACACTGCTTTTGAACTGGATGCCCCGGCCCGTCAGGGCGACTGAGGCATTATCCGAAAGGCGCGGTTTATCCCGCGCCTTTTGTCTTTTTGGTTGGCATGAGTGGGAACTTTCTTTCTGCTCACACTGGTCAATACTTGGGTGAAGGCTCTGCTTGAGATGTTCGGGGCTGCCATCATTTTCTTTTTTGCAGACTGCTGTTGTCCTGAACTGATATCCGTAAGGAGAAAGGAATGCTGATTCTGACTCGCCGGGTCGGAGAGACCCTGATGGTGGGTGACGAGGTCACTGTCACCGTGTTGGGCGTTAAAGGTAATCAGGTGCGCATTGGCGTTAACGCGCCGAAAGAGGTTGCCGTGCACCGTGAAGAAATTTACCAGCGCATCCAGAAAGAGAAAGGCGAAGAACCAAGCCACTAATTTTTATCGAAATTTTGGCTTTGCAAACGGGGAAAACATGGTTATCATGCGCCCCGTGTTGCGGAGAGGTGGCCGAGTGGCCGAAGGCGCTCCCCTGCTAAGGGAGTACATCTCAAAAGGGTGTCGGGGGTTCGAATCCCCCCTTCTCCGCCATTATTTAGTGCTGTAGGCGTTGGTGTTGAAAGTCTGCAGTGCAAGCGTTACATGCACTCATAGCTCAGCTGGATAGAGTACTCGGCTACGAACCGAGCGGTCGGAGGTTCGAATCCTCCTGAGTGCACCAAATCGGAATGGCTTGCAGCGATGCAGGCCATTTTGTTTCAGCCAGCGGTGATCTGGTTAAAAAGCGCCATATGCACTCATAGCTCAGCTGGATAGAGTACTCGGCTACGAACCGAGCGGTCGGAGGTTCGAATCCTCCTGAGTGCACCAAACAAGAAGGGCCTGCAGCGATGCAGGCCCTTTTTTATTGCTTGCCATTTATCGTTGCGACCCGGCGGGTTGTCGCTGTACGACGTTAAAAGTGGCTGTCGGTCATTTTTTGCTCGCCGATTTTCGTTTGTCCTTGCCTTTGACGCAGCCGGCTTCATCGAAGCTGACGTTGCGCTTGTTGCCTTTCTTGCCCTGGTAAACGTAGCGCGTCTGGCCGTTCTGTTCGGTGACCTTGTCAGGCTTGCCGAGGCTGCTCTCGACGTCGCTGCGGCTCATGCCCAGGCGTATCTGCTGCTTGATGATGGCGGCGCGCCGCTCGCTGCTGCTGAGGTGATTGCCGCAGCCGTCCTGCTTAGTGCCGATCACTGTCAGCTTATGTTCATCTTTCTTCTTGCTCTCGCGGCTGGCCTTGCGCGGTTTGGCCAATGGCACCGGTTTGCCGCTGCCGGGTGTGGGGTTGTAGGCCTGCTGCAGGCTTTGGCTGTGTTCGTCGGGGCAACCTTGGCGGGTGAATGTGATGTGGCCTTTGGCGTCTTCACAGCGAAATACGGTTGAGCTGAGTGTGGGTAGGGGGCAAAGCAGAATGGCGCAGAAAGCTGCGCAGTGCAGTCCATGCATGGTGCGTCCTCCGTGACGGTCCATGTGCAAGGGTAGTCGATACCTTTGTCTGCGCCAGGCGTGCCTTTGCCTGTGCCAGGCACGTCGCAGTTACAGATGTGCAAGCGCGCTTAAGTTTGTCGTGCAAGCGCTTGTTCTAGGATTGTTTTTGTCACATGCAAAGCGCCTGGGCGGTGGTATCATTCGCCGCGTCAGCCCCGCCGGGGCTTGTGGAAAACCACCATGGACTTACCCAGTAGTTACTCAGAATCTCGATTGTGCAATCACGTATTGACTGATTGACCCTCCGTGGCGTGCGCTGCCGCTGGGGGTGGAGCGCGCCATGACTGAAGTAGAAGCAAAAAAGCCGCAAGAAAGCCTGCAAAATCGCCTGGCCCAGGTGGTCGAGCTGTTGCATCGGCACAAGCTGGTCGAAGACCTGACTCATCGTCAGGAAGGCCAGCATCACGATCGGGTGGAAAGCCTGGTGCATCGGCAGAACCTCGCCGAATTGCAACGCAAGCTCGATGAGCTGCACTCCGCCGACGTTGCCCATATCCTCGAAGCCTTGCCGCTTGATGACCGCCTGACGGTCTGGCAGCTGGTCAAGGTTGAGCGCGACGGCGACATCCTCCTCGAAGTGTCTGACGCGGTGCGTGAAACCCTGCTTGCGGACATGGATGACCATGAAATTCTCGCGGCCGCGAGGGACATGGATGCCGACGAGCTGGCCGACCTGGCCTCCGAGCTGCCGCGCGATGTCGTGCATGAGCTGATGGAAAGCCTTGATGCGCAGCAGCGTGAGCGTGTGCGCTCGGCGTTGTCCTACGAGGAGGATCAGGTCGGTGCGCTGATGGACTTCGAGATGGTCACCATTCGCGAAGATGTCAGCCTGGAGGTGGTGTTGCGCTACCTGCGCCGCCTCAAGGAGCTGCCGGGGCACACCGACAAACTGTTTGTGGTCGATTACGACGGTGTGCTCAAGGGCGTGCTGCCGGTCAAGCGCCTGCTGGTCAATGACCCGGAGAAGCTGGTCAGCGAAGTCATGGCCACCGATCCGGTAAGTTTTCACCCGGATGAAGACGGCTACGACGCTGCACAGGCGTTCGAACGTTATGACCTGATCTCTTCGCCCGTGGTGGACAAGAACGGCAAGTTGATCGGCCGTTTGACCATCGATGAGATGGTCGATCTGATCCGTGAGGAAAGCGAAAGCGAAGTCCTCAATATGGCCGGTCTGCGCGAGGAGGAGGACATCTTCGCCTCGGTGTGGAAATCCCTGCGCAACCGTTGGGCCTGGTTGGCGATCAACCTGGTTACTGCCTTTATGGCGTCGAGGGTGATTGGTCTGTTCGAAGACTCCATCGAGAAGCTGGTCGCCCTGGCTGCGCTGATGCCGATTGTTGCGGGTATAGGTGGTAACTCGGGTAACCAGACCATCACCATGATCGTGCGCGCCATGGCGCTGGATCAGGTCAGCACCGGCAATACCTCGCGGCTGATTCGCAAGGAGCTGGGTGTGGGGTTGGTCAACGGTATCGTCTGGGGGGGGGTGATCGGCGTGGTGGCCTACCTGCTCTATGACAGCTGGTCGCTGGGCGTGGTGATGACGGCTGCGATGGTGCTGAACCTGCTGCTGGCGGCGCTGATGGGGGTGCTGATCCCTATGACGCTGGTGCGTATGGGACGTGACCCAGCCTTAGGCGCCAGTGTGATGATCACGGCGGTGACCGATAGTGGTGGTTTCTTTATCTTCCTCGGTTTGGCCAGTTTGTTCCTGCTCTAGCAGCCTGCCGGGCTGATGACGCTTTCTCTACAGAAAATGTCTCATTAGGCTGCACTGGGTTTGCTTCAAACGCTCGTTTCACGCTAAGGTTCGCCAGCTTTGCCCGGGATCAGCTCCCGGGCGCTCCTATCTAATAATTAACGCAGCTCATACGTAGCTGGTAATGGAGCCAAGATGACCCCTAGTGAACTCCTCCTCGAGGGTGTCGAGCTCATGCTGTTCGGCCTGGGCACCGTATTTCTATTCCTGATGCTATTGGTGCTGATGATCCGCGTGATGTCGTGGGTTATCGAGTGCTTTGCCGCGAAAACACCCATTCCCGTATCTGTGCCATCAGCAGTCAAGCCGGCCTCCGACGAGCCGAGCGCTGATGTGCTAGCCGCTATCCAATCCGCTATTCACCAGCACCGCGCCCGCCGCGGGTGAGCCAGGTTCGACAGGGAGCATCTGTATGACTGCCGTAAAGAAAGCACTCGGAATTACTGATGTGGTGCTGCGTGACGCCCACCAGTCGATCCTGGCCACCCGTGTGCGCCTGGAAGACATGCTGCCGATCGCGCCCAAGCTCGATCAGGTTGGCTTCTGGTCTGTGGAATCCTGGGGGGGCGCGACCTTTGATGCGTGCATCCGTTACCTGGGTGAAGACCCATGGCACCGCATTCGCGAGCTGAAAAAGGCCATGCCCAACACCCGCCAGCAGATGCTGCTGCGCGGACAGAACCTGTTGGGTTATCGCCACTACGCCGATGATGTGGTGGAAAAATTCGTCGAGCGCGCCGCCTTCAATGGTGTCGATGTGTTCCGCGTATTCGATGCGATGAACGACCCGCGCAACCTGCAAACTGCCCTCAAGGCGGTCAAGCAACTGGGCAAGCATGCCCAGGGCACCATTTCCTACACCACCAGTCCGGTGCATACCCTGGAAATGTGGGTTGATCTGGCCAAGCAGATCGAAGACATGGGCGCTGACTCGGTGGCGATCAAGGACATGGCCGGTATTCTTACGCCTTACACCGCGTTTGAGCTGGTGACGCGCCTGAAGGCGACCCTGTCGATCCCGATTCATATGCAGTGCCATGCCACGGCAGGTTTGTCGTCTGTGGCCATTCTCAAGGCCGTGGAAGCCGGCATCGACAATGTCGACACCGCTATTTCCTCGCTGTCGATGACCTATGGCCATTCGCCGACTGAGTCTGTAGTGGCGATGTTCCAGGGCACTGAGCGCGATACCGGGCTTAACTTGGAGCTGCTCGAAGAAATTGCCGCCTACTTCCGTGAAGTGCGGAAGAAGTACGCCAAGTTCGAGGGCAACCTCAAGGGTGTCGATTCGCGCATCCTGGTTGCCCAGGTGCCGGGTGGCATGCTGACCAATATGGAAGGCCAGCTGAAAGAGCAGGGCGCCCAGGACAAATTCGACGAAGTGTTGGCTGAGATTCCGCGCGTACGCGAAGACCTCGGCTTTATCCCGTTGGTAACGCCAACCTCGCAGATCGTCGGCACCCAGGCAGTGATCAACGTGCTCACCGGTGAGCGCTACAAGTCGATCACCAAGGAAACCGCCGGCATTCTGAAGGGTGAATACGGTGCAGCGCCGGCGCCTTTCAATAAAGAGCTGCAGGCGCGTGTGCTCGATGGTGCTGAGGCCGTTACTTGCCGTCCGGCCGATCTACTTGAAGCCGAGATGGACAAGCTGACTGCCGAGCTCAAGGGCATTGCCAGCGAGAAAGGTATCAAACTCGCCGTTGACGAAATCGACGACGTGCTGACCTACGCGCTGTTCCCGCAGATCGGCCTGAAGTTTCTGGAAAATCGCGGTAACCCGGCGGCGTTCGAGCCGGCGCCGACCGGCAAGGAAGCGCCAGCTCGTGAAGCCGGCAAGCCTGAGGTCTACACCGTTGAAGTGGGCGGCAAGTCCTATGTGGTGCAGGTCAACGAAGGTGGCGACATCGAAGGGCTGAAGGCTGTCGGTGGCGGTGCTAATTCGGCTGCGGTGGTAGCTGCCCCCGTTGGTGTTGGCGAACCGCAGAGTGCCCCGCTGGCTGGCAACATCTTCAAGGTGTTGGTGCAGCCAGGCCAGGCGGTGGAAGAGGGGCAGCTGGTGATCATTCTCGAAGCCATGAAGATGGAAACCGAGATTCGTGCGTTCAAGGCCGGCACCATTGCTGCGGTCAACGTCAAGGTCGGTGATGCGGTGGCGGTGGGCGACAGTCTGCTGACCATCGGTTGAGGGAGCGCAGTAATGGATAAGCTCCTCAAACTTTGGCAGAGCACCGGCCTGTATCACGTTGAGGTCGGTCAGCTGTTTATGATCGCGGTGTGCATTCTGCTGATCTACCTGGCGATCAAGAAGGGCTTTGAGCCTCTGCTGCTGTTGCCGATTGGTTTTGGCGGCCTGCTGGCCAACATCCCGGTGGCTAATATGGCCGAGGGGGCGGGCTTCCTGCATATGATCTACGAGGTGGGTCTACCCACCAGTATCTTCCCGTTGCTGATTTTCCTCGGCGTCGGCGCCATGACCGACTTTGGTCCGATGCTGGCTAATCCGAAAACCCTGTTGCTTGGTGCGGCGGCGCAGTTCGGCATCTTCGGTACTCTGATGGGTGCGTTGGCGATCACCGCCCTGGGTATTCCAGGGCTTGAGTTCACCCTCAAGGAAGCTGCATCCATCGCCATCATCGGCGGTGCCGACGGCCCGACCTCGATTTTCGTGACCTCCAAGCTGGCCCCGCATCTGCTCGGCCCGATTGCGGTGGCGGCCTATGCCTATATGGCGCTGGTGCCGTTGATTCAACCGCCGATTATGCGTGCACTGACCACCAAGGAGGAGCGCGCCATAGTCATGCAGCAGCTGCGCCCTGTGGGTCAGGCCGAGAAGATCATCTTCCCGATTGTGTTGTGCCTGCTGATCGGCATGCTGTTGCCGGATGCTGCGCCGCTGATCGGCATGTTCGCCCTCGGTAACCTGCTGCGTGAGGCCGGCGTGGTTGAGCGTCTGGCTGATACCTCGCGTAATGCGCTGATCAATATCGTCACCATCTTCCTTGGCCTGACTGTGGGCTCGAAGCTCTCTGCCGATTCCTTCTTGCAGTTGAAGACGCTAGGCATCCTCAGTCTGGGTATGGTGGCGTTCTGTGCTGGTACGGCAGCTGGTGTGCTGATGGCCAAGCTGATGAACCTGTTCAGTAAGAACAAGATCAACCCGTTGATTGGTTCGGCTGGTGTGTCTGCGGTGCCGATGGCGGCGCGGGTGTCGAACAAGGTCGGGCTGGAAGCCAACCCACAGAACTTCCTGCTGATGCATGCCATGGGCCCGAACGTGGCTGGGGTGATTGGCTCGGCCGTGGCCGCGGGTGTGTTGCTCAGCTTTGTTGGCTAATTAACACGAGCCATAAAAAGCCGCCTTAAGGGCGGTTTTTTATGGCCTGCCATCCCTGATGGCCATCTTGCAGGCCGACGCGGTGCAGCGTTAGAAATGGCTCCAGGCCATTTTTTAATGGCAGCAAAAAAACCGGCCTAGGCCGGTTTTTTCGTTGTGCAGTGCAGTCAGGCTTCTTCGGCTGTCATCTCGGCATCGTGAGCAATCAATGCCACCAGGGCATTCTGCTGACGGCGTGACAGCTGGCGGAAGCGTTGCAGCAGCTCACGCTCGTGCAAGGACAGATCTGGGCTGTCCAGGCGCATGTTGAGGTCGTCACCCAGAGCGCTTTCCTGGAGCATGCTTTGCTCGAGGCGAGCAATGATCTCCGAGTTCATGCTGCGGTGATGGTTGCGTGCGACATCCGCAATACGTTCGCGCATGCCATCGGGCAGACGAACTACGAATTTGTCAGCGGTGCGGCTGGAATAGAGTGCTGGTTTCATAGGGCGCGTACATTAAACCGGTTAGTTCAGGAAAGCGATACTGGCAATGGGCTATAGGATTGTCACCGGTTTGACCACCTTTAGCACTAACCGTTCAGCCAGAAAGCCGCTTAAATCGCATGTGACTCTATAGTCAATAGGTCGATAAATTGACGTCAATGACGTGTCGCATTTTGCGGCGAGTAAAGGCGTTATGCCAGCACCAGTCATCAGAAATGCGCCGTGCTGTGCAAAAAGCAAGGAAATTCACTATCGCGTAGAAAAAACTTCAAGCAATGGTCACGTAAGTGTCACGGCCCATTAATCGGCCTGACACAGGATTTGCCTACCTTGGTCTACACCAGAAGGCGGCTGTCAGCCGCGGTGTAACCGCTAATAAAAAGGAGGCATTCCATGAGCGCAGTGATCCGGGTTGAGAGCCTGAACAAGACGTTCGGCCGCAAACAGGCGCTGTTTGATCTGGCGCTGTCCGTAGATCCCGGTGAAATGGTGGCGTTGATCGGCGCTTCAGGCTCCGGCAAGTCGACCCTACTGCGCCACGTGGCCGGCCTGGCCTGCTGTGACCGCAGCGGCGGTGGCAGCATTCAGGTGCTGGGTCGTGAGGTGCAGGCCAATGGCAGTCTGAATGGCGAAGTGCGTCGCCTGCGTGCCGATATCGGCTACATCTTCCAGCAGTTCAATCTGGTTGGCCGTCTCAGTGTGCTGCAGAACGTGCTGCTCGGCTGCCTGGGGCGCATGCCGCGTTGGCGAGGCACCGTCGGCCTGTTCAATGCCGAAGAAAAACAGCGCGCATTGCAGGCATTGGCCCGTGTCGGTCTGGCTGATCTGGCGCAGCAGCGCGCCTCGACTCTATCCGGTGGGCAGCAGCAGCGCGTAGCGATTGCCCGTGCCCTGTGTCAACGGGCCAAGGTGATTCTGGCTGATGAGCCGATTGCCTCGCTCGACCCCGAATCAGCGCGCAAGGTCATGCAGATTCTGGCCGACATCAACCGCGAAGACGGCACCACCGTGGTGGTCACCCTGCATCAGGTCGATTACGCCATGCGCTATTGCCGGCGCGCCGTGGCGTTGAAAGCGGGGCGTATTCATTACGACGGCGCCGCCGCCGAGCTGCATCCCAACTTCCTTAACGATTTGTACGGGGCCGAGCTCATAGCAGAGCCGCAAAACGCAGAGAAGCCGCGCCGTGCGCGTACCCCGAAAGTTCCGCTGGCTCTGGCCAAGGCCTGAGCCGCTTGCCTGTTATGCCAACCCCTGTATGTCCATCTGCACTAGGAGTGCTTTGCATGTTCAAACGTATCAGTCGCGTTCTCGCCGCGTCCACGTTGCTGGCCGGTTCGGTTCTGGGTGCTGCCCAGGCTGCTGAGCAGGAAATCAATTTCGGCATCATTTCCACCGAGTCCTCGCAGAACCTCAAAACCATGTGGGATCCCTTCCTCGCGGACATGAGCGAGCAGACCGGCCTGAAGATCAAAGCCTTCTTCGCCCCTGACTATGCAGGGATCATCCAGGGTATGCGTTTCGACAAGGTCGACATGGCTTGGTACGGCAACAAGGCTGCGATGGAAGCAGTGGACCGTGCCAATGGGCAGATCTTCGCCCAGACCGTTGCCGCCAACGGCACTCAGGGCTATTACAGCCTGATGGTGGCGCACAAGGACAGCCCGATCAGTTCGATCGAAGACATGCTGAAAAACGCTTCGAGCCTGACCTTTGCCAACGGTGACCCGAATTCCACCTCGGGCTATCTGGTACCGGGCTACTACGTGTTCGCGCAAAACAATGCCGACGCCAACAAGATCTTCAAGCGCGCGCTCAATGGCAGCCACGAAGTCAACGCGCTGTCGGTAGCCAACAAGCAGGTCGATGTCGGCACCTTCAACAGCGAAGGCATGGAGCGTCTGCAAGTGACTGCGCCGGACAAGGCCGCTCAGCTGAAGGTGATCTGGACCTCGCCGCTGATCCCGTCCGATCCGATGGTATGGCGCAAGAACCTGGATGACGCCACCAAGAACAAGCTGCGCGAATTCTTTATGACCTACGGCGACGAGCCGGCCGAGCAGAAAGTCCTGGCTGGTCTGCAGTGGGCCAAGTTCAAGGCTTCCGATGACGATCAGCTGCTGCCGATTCGCCAGCTGGAACTGTTCAAGAAGCGCACCGAAGTGGCCAACAACGACAAGCTCAATGCTGCTGACAAGCAGGCTCAGCTCAAAGAGCTGGATGCCGAGCTGGCCAAGCTGGAAAAGCGCATGGCTGAAATCGCCAAGCAGAGCCCTGCCAGCGCTGGTTAATCGCAGTTCTCGACCCGCCGCCCACGGCGGGTCGTTTTCTTCTGCCGCTTGATTCGAGATGTTGTTATGACCACTTTGACCACCGCACCCACGCCCGACCTGATCGCCAAGAGTTCCTGGCTGCAGCTGATCGGCTGGGGGCTGTTCTTCGTTGTGTTGGCCTGGTCCTGGCAGGGCGCGGAGATGAATCCGCTGGCGCTGATCCGCGACTCCAGCAATATGGCGACCTTTGCCGCGGACTTCTTTCCGCCCGATTTCAGCAACTGGGAGCTGTACCTCAAGGAGATGATCGTCACCGTGCAGATCGCCCTGTGGGGCACGGTGCTGGCGATAGTTCTGGCTATCCCGCTGGGCATTCTCTGCTCGGAAAACATCGTGCCGTGGTGGGTCTACCAGCCGATTCGTCGAGTGATGGACGCCTGCCGTTCGATCAATGAAATGGTCTTCGCCATGCTCTTCGTGGTGGCCGTTGGCCTGGGTCCATTCGCCGGGGTGCTGGCGCTGTTTATCGGCACCACCGGGGTGCTGGCCAAACTCTTTGCGGAGGCGGTCGAAGCCATCGATCCGGGCCCGGTTGAAGGCGTACGCGCCACCGGTGCCAGCGCGCTGCAGGAAGTCATCTACGGGGTGATTCCGCAGGTTCTGCCGTTGTGGATTTCCTACTCGCTGTATCGCTTCGAATCCAACGTGCGCTCGGCAACCGTGGTCGGCATGGTCGGCGCCGGCGGTATCGGGGTGATTCTCTGGGAAGCGATTCGCGGCTTCCAGTTCGCCCAGACCTGCGCCCTGCTGATTGTGATCATCCTCGTGGTCAGCCTGCTGGACATCATTTCGCAGCGCCTGCGTAAACAATTCATCTGACGGAGAACGGGCATCTGCGGATGCCCTTTATTAGCCATGCACTTGTCTAGACAACCTGAGCCGCTGTACCGCGAACTGGCTGCCGTGCTGCGTGATGAGCTGCAGCGCATGAGCCCCGGCGATTACCTGCCGGCCGAGGTGCAGCTGGCCGCGCGTTTTGCCGTCAACCGCCACACCCTGCGACGCGCCGTGGATGAGCTGGTGCTCGAAGGCCGCCTGCTGCGCCAGCAGGGCAAGGGTACGCGGGTGCTGGCTAAACCCATGGTCTACCCGATGCAGGCCGGTAGCGCCTACAGCGCCTCGCTTTCGGCGCTTGGTCACAAAGTCGAGGCACAGCTGCTGGAAAGCCGCCTGCGCCCGGCCAGCTGCGAAGAGCGTGAGTACCTGCAACTGCCCAGTGCTGCGCAGTTACTGGAGCTGAGTACTTTGCGCCTGATTGAAGGTCAGCCCGTCAGCCTGATTCGCCATGCCTTCAGCACCAAATACGCCGAGTTGCTGGCCGACTACCAGGGAGGCTCGCTGCGCCAGTACCTCAGTCAGCGCGGCCTGCCATTGACCCGCACCTTCAGCCTGATTGGCGCACGCCTGCCCAGCCGTGACGAGGCCGCACGGCTGCTGATGCCCAAACATGCACCGCTGTTGAGTGTGCAAACCCTTTCCCGCGATCTGGCCGGGCGGCCGGTGGAGCTGTCGTTATCGACCAGCCGCGCCGACCGTTTCCAGTACCAGCTCGCCCTTTGATGGAGGCTCGTTGATGAACCGCGCACGACCGCAAAGCAACCTGCTGCACAGCGATCCGCAGATCGCCATTCGCCAGCGCTGGATGGGTGTACTCGCCCGCGCCGGCGGCCAGCTGGCGACCTATGAATCGGTGTTGAAAGAAGCGGATTACCGCCTGATCCGTGCCCCGGAAATTGGCATGTGCCTGGTGCGTGGGCGCATGGGCGGCACCGGCAGCCCGTTCAACCTCGGCGAGATGAGCGTGACCCGCTGCGTGGTGCGCCTGGCCGATGGCCGCACCGGTTACAGCTATGTGGCCGGCCGCGACAAGCAGCACGCCGAGCTGGCAGCTCTGGCCGATGCGCACTTGCAGGGTGCCGAGCAGGCTCACTGGCAGAGCCGGCTGATCGAGCCCCTAGTCGCTGCACAGCGTGCCCAACAGGCGGCCAAGGCCGCCGAAACCGCCACCACCCAGGTGGAGTTTTTTACCCTGGTCCGAGGAGAAGACTGATGAACGCGGCGAATAGCTCGCAATGGCTGCAACCGGCCTTCAATGACCCGGTGCTGGATGCGCAAACCAGCTTTCGCAGCGCCCTCAAGGCGCTGGCCGAGCCAGGCCTGGTACAACCGCTGAACCGTGCCCTGGCCCTGGAAAGCCTGCATCCGGCCACTTACGCCCTGTGCCTGGCGTTTCTCGATGGCGACACGCCGCTGTGGCTTGCGCCGCGTTTCGACACCCCGGCGATCCGCGCCAACCTGGCCTTTCACTGCGGCTGCCCGATTGTCGCCGAGCGTGAGTTGGCGCTATTTGCCCTGCTCGATGCAAGCGAGCTGACGGACCTGTCGGCCTTCGACAATGGCAGCGAGCGCTACCCGGACCAGTCCTGCACCTTGTTGATCCAGCTCGACGCCCTCAGCAATGGCGACGCGCTGCGCTGGCGTGGGCCGGGCATCAAGGACGTACGCAGCGTCGAGCTACCGCTGCCGGCGGCGTTCTGGCAGCAGCGCCAGGCGCGCAGCGCGTTTCCCCGTGGCCTGGATGCCTTCTTCGCTGCTGGTGAGCAGGTCATCGGCCTGCCGCGCAGCACCCGTGTGCTGCTCAACGCCGAGGAGGCTGCCTGATGTACGTCGCCGTCAAAGGTGGCGAACGCGCCATCGACAATGCCCATTTACTGCTGGCGAAAAAGCGCCGTGGTGATACTTCCATCCCAGAGCTGAGCGTGGAGCAGGTGCGCGAGCAGATGCCCCTGGCGGTCGCCCGGGTGATGAGCGAAGGCTCACTGTACGACCCGCAGTTGGCTGCCCTGGCGATCAAGCAGGCGGCCGGTGACTTGATGGAAGCGATCTTCCTGCTGCGCGCCTACCGCACCACGCTGCCGCGCTTTGGTGCCAGCGCCGCACTGGAGACCACGCAGATGCAGCTGAGCCGGCGCATCTCGGCCACCTTCAAGGACCTGCCCGGCGGCCAGCTGCTCGGCCCGACCTTCGACTACAGCCACCGCCTGCTGGATTTCGCGCTATTGGCCGAAGGTGAGCAACCAGGCCCGCAGGTCGATCCACAGGCTGAACTGTCGCCGTGCCCGCGGGTGCTGGATTTTCTCGCCGACGAAGGGCTGATGGCCCGCGAGGTCGATGATGGTTTAGCGGTGCCGGATATCACCCGCGAGCCGCTGGATTTCCCTGTCAGCCGCGCCCAGCGCTTGCAGGCTCTGGCCCGAGGCGATGAAGGCTTCCTGCTGGCGCTGGGCTATTCCACCCAGCGCGGTTACGGCCGCAATCACCCCTTTGCCGGGGAGATCCGCATCGGCGAGGTCGAGGTCTGGTTGGAGCCGGAAGAACTCGGTTTTGCCGTACCGCTGGGTGATATCGAAGTGACCGAGTGCGAGATGGTCAACCAGTTCGTTGGCGAGAGTGCCGAGCAGGCGCAGTTCACCCGCGGTTACGGCCTGGCCTTCGGCTATGCCGAGCGCAAGGCCATGGGCATGGCCCTGGTTGACCGTTCGCTGCGTGCGGGCGAGTACAACGAAGAGGTCGAAGGCCCGGCGCAGCAGGAGGAGTTCGTGCTGATGCACTGCGACAACGTCGAGGCCGCCGGCTTCGTCTCGCACCTGAAATTGCCGCACTACGTCGACTTCCAATCCGAGCTGGAGCTGATCCGCAAACTGCGCAAGCAGGCCAGCGAGCAGCCCGCCGCCGAGGAGCAACGCGCATGAATGCCCAGGCCCAAACACAATATGCAACTGAGGTTGGCTACAACTTTGCCTACCTCGATGAGCAAACCAAACGCATGATCCGCCGTGGCCTGCTCAAGGCCGTGGCAATTCCCGGCTATCAGGTGCCGTTCGGTGGTCGCGAGATGCCGCTGCCCTATGGCTGGGGCACCGGTGGCATGCAGCTGACTGCGGCGATTCTCGGCGCTGACGATGTGCTCAAAGTGATCGACCAGGGCGCGGATGACACCACCAATGCGGTGTCGATCCGCCGCTTCTTCGCCCGTACGGCCGGGGTTAAAACCACCACGCGCACGCCCGAGGCGACGGTGATTCAGACCCGCCACCGCATCCCGGAAACCGCGCTGAGCGGCGATCAGATCATGGTTTACCAGGTACCGATCCCTGAGCCGCTGCGCTTTATCGAGCCTTCGGAAACCGAGACCCGCACCATGCACGCGCTGGAAGATTACGGTGTGATGCACGTGAAACTGTACGAGGACATTGCCACCTTCGGTCATATCGCCACCAGCTACGCCTACCCGGTGACGGTGGATGAGCGCTACGTGATGGACCCGTCACCGATCCCCAAATTCGACAACCCCAAGCTGCACATGAGCCCGGCGCTGATGCTGTTCGGCGCGGGCCGCGAAAAACGCCTGTATGCCGTGCCGCCCTACACCCGGGTGGTGAGCTTGGACTTCGAAGATCACCCTTTCGAGATCCAGCGCTGGGACGAATGCTGCGCCTTCTGTGGCAGCCACGACTCTTATCTGGACGAGCTGATTGTCGACGACGCCGGCAGCAAACGCTTTGTCTGTTCCGACACCGATTACTGCATGCAACGCCGTGACCTTGAACAGGAGGGCGCGCAATGAGTGCTGCCGAAAAATTGCACCTGCATACAGACACGGCGCAGCCGCTGTTTAGCGTGCGTGACCTGACCCGTCTGTACGGCCCGGAAAAGGGCTGCCAGGGCGTGTCGTTCGATCTGTACCCGGGCGAGGTGCTGGGCATCGTCGGTGAGTCCGGCTCGGGCAAGTCGACCCTGCTCAGCCTGCTGTCCGGGCGCTGCCCGCCGGATCGCGGCGCAGTCAGTTACCGCGACACGGCCGGCAACTGGCTCGATCTGTACAGCGCCAGCGAAGCGCAGCGACGCACCTTGCTGCGTACCGAGTGGGGCTTTGTCGAGCAGAACCCGCGTGACGGCCTGCGCATGGGCGTGTCTGCCGGGGCCAATATCGGCGAACGGCTGATGGCCCAGGGCGTGCGCCATTACGGCGAACTGCGCGCGGCCGGCATCGACTGGCTGAAACAGGTGGAGATCGACCCGCTACGCATCGACGACCTGCCGCGCACCTTCTCCGGCGGCATGCAGCAGCGCTTGCAGATCGCCCGCAACCTGGTTTCCAGCCCACGGCTGATCTTTATGGACGAGCCCACCGGTGGCCTCGACGTGTCGGTGCAGGCGCGCCTGCTCGACCTGCTGCGCGGCCTGGTGCGCGAACTGGACCTGGCGGTGGTGATCGTCACCCACGACCTGGCGGTGGCGCGCTTGCTGGCGGACCGGCTGATGGTGATGCGCCGCTCCCATGTGGTCGAGGCCGGTCTCACCGATCAGATTCTCGATGACCCGCAGCATCCCTATTCGCAGTTGCTGGTGTCGTCGGTGCTTCAACCCTGACGCTGGGTAGGGTGGATGACGCTGTTTTCATCCACCGAGGTGTTGCCATGGTGGATGGATAAAGCGCCATCCACCCTACGAAACGACTCTCGCGCCGGATCACATCCGGTCGTACGTAGTTCGAGGTTTATATGAATACGCTTATCGAGGTCTCCGGCCTCAGCAAGACCTTCACCCTGCATCAGCAGCACGGCGTGGTGCTGAATGTGTTGAGCGGGCTGCATTTCAGCGTGCGCGCCGGCGAGTGCCTGGTGCTGCACGGTCAATCCGGTGCTGGCAAGTCGACCTTGCTGCGCACCCTGTACGGCAACTACCTGGCCGCTGGCGGCAGCATTCGCGTGTTGCACAACGGCGCCTGGGTTGAGTTGGTTGGCGCAGAACCACGCCAGGTGCTGGCGGTGCGCCGGCAGACCCTGGGCTATGTCAGTCAGTTTCTGCGGGTGATTCCCCGTGTGTCGACCTTGGATGTTGTGATGGAACCGGCCCTGGCCCGTGGCTGGAGCAAGGCCGATGCCGAAGCGCGGGCGAAAAGCCTGCTCAGCCGGCTGAATATTCCCCAGGCGTTGTGGCAGCTCGCCCCCGGCACCTTCTCCGGCGGCGAGCAGCAGCGGGTGAATATCGCCCGCGGCTTTATGGTCGCCTGGCCGTTGATACTGCTGGACGAACCCACCGCCTCCCTGGACGACGCCAACCGCCAGGTGGTGCTGGAACTGATCGATGAAGCCAAGGCCGCCGGTAGCGCGCTGATCGGCATCTTCCACGACCGCGCCGCCCGTGAGGCAGTGGCCGATCGTTACCTTGATATGAGCGCTGCGGCGCAGCAGGAGTATGTATATGCCGGTTGAACAGATTCTTACCAACGCGCGGATCGTCACCGCCGAACAGGAGTTTGTCGGCACCCTGGTGCTGCATGACGGCCTGATCGCCCAGGTGGAAGAGGGCGTTAGCGGCTTGCCCCAGGCGCAGAATTTGAACGGTGATTACCTGCTGCCCGGCTTGGTCGAGCTGCACACCGACAACCTGGAAAAATACATGAGCCCTCGGCCGGGGGTGGATTGGCCCTCGGCCTCGGCGGTGCTGACCCATGATGCGCAGATTGCCTCGGCGGGCATCACCACGGTGTTCGATGCACTGGCAATTGGCGACGTCAACCCGCGTGGCAAACGCATGCAGCAACTGCCGGCGATGCTCGAGGCGATTGCTTCAGCGGCAGCGGCCGGGCATCTGCGCGCCGATCACCGCCTGCACCTGCGCTGCGAGGTCTGCCACCCGGAGACTCTCTCGGTGTTTCGCGATCTGGTCGAGCACCCGCTGGTACAACTGGTCTCGGTGATGGATCACGCGCCGGGCCAGCGCCAGTTCGCCAAGGAAGACAAATACCGCGAGTACTACATGGGCAAGTACCATCTCAGTGCTGCGGAGATGGATGCCTTTATCGTCGAGCAGGTGGGCAACTCGCGGCAGTACAGCGACCGTCAGCGTCGCAGCATCGTTGCCGATTGCCAGGCCCGCGGTATTTCCGTGGCCAGCCACGATGACGCCACCCTGGCCCATGTTCAGGAGTCGGCCGGCTTCGGCATGTCCATCGCCGAATTCCCCACCACTCTGGAGGCGGCCAAAGCCAGCCACGAGCTGGGTCTGAAGGTGCTGATGGGCGCGCCGAATATCGTTCGTGGCGGTTCGCACTCCGGCAATATCGCCGCCGCCGAACTGGCTCAGCAGGGTGTACTGGATATCCTCTCCAGTGACTACTACCCGGCCAGCCTGCTGCAGGCCGCTTTGCTGCTGGCCGGGCAGGATAACGGCTATGATCTGCCGCGAGCGATTGCCACCGTCAGCCGCGTGCCGGCACAGGCGGCGGGGCTGCATGATCGCGGTGAAATCCGCGTCGGTCTGCGTGCTGACCTGGTGCAGGCGCAGGTGCACGGGGGCCAGGCGGTGATCCAGCAAGTCTGGCGACAAGCGAAAAGGGTGTTCTGATGAGTGGCCGGTTGATCTATCTGATGGGGCCTTCGGGCTCGGGCAAGGACAGCCTGCTGAATGCCGCGCGCGAGCGTCTGGCCGAACAGGGTTGTGTGACCGCCCGGCGGATCATCACCCGCTCGGCGGAAGCGGTGGGCGAGGACGCCATTGGCGTGTCGCCGGCCGAATTCGACCAGCAGGAGGCCGCCGGTGCCTTTGCCCTGAGCTGGCGCGCCAACGGCCTGGCCTATGGCATTCCCCGGCAGATCAATGACTGGCTGGCGGCGGGGCAGGATGTGCTGGTCAATGGCTCGCGCGGCTATCTGCCTAAGGCGCGCGAGCGTTATCCCGAATTGCTGGCGATCCTGCTGCAGGTGGATGAAGCAGCCCTGCGCCAGCGCCTGCAAGCGCGCGGTCGGGAAAGCGCCGAGCAGATCGAAGCCCGCCTGGCGCGCAGCCGCTACTTTGTATCGGCCATCCCTCGGGCTGTAGGAGTTGCGTCTGTGGGAGGCGCTTTAGCGGCGACGGTCGCGGCTGAAGCCCCTCCCACGGCAGCACCAGTTGAGAGCACCATTGTTTTGGATAACTCCGGCCCGCTCGACCAGACCGTCACCCAGCTGCTGCAACTGCTTAGCGATGCCCGCGCATGCGCCTGACCCTGCTTGGCACCGGCGATGCGCGTCAGGTGCCGGTATACAACTGCAGCTGCGCGGCCTGCGACAGCGCGCGGGTTTATCCCGCGCGGCGCCGTGGCCCCTGTTGCGCGCTGATCGAATGTGGCGCGCAGCGCTGGCTGATCGACTCGGGCCTGACCGATCTCTGTGAGCGCTTTCCGCCCCATAGCCTGAGCGGCATCCTGCAAACCCATTACCACGCCGACCACGCCCAGGGTTTGCTGCACCTGCGCTGGGGGCAGGGGCTGATTATTCCGGTGCATGGCCCAGATGATCTGCAAGGCCTGGCCGATTTGTACAAGCACCCCGGCATTCTCGATTTCAGCCAGCCATTCGCGCCCTTCGAGCAGCGGCAGTTGGGTGAACTCAGCGTCACGGCGCTGCCGCTTAATCACTCGAAACTGACCTTTGGCTACTTGCTGGAGGGCCCAGAGGTAAATGGAGAGCGCAGGCGTATTGCCTACCTCACCGACACCCTCGGCGTGCCGGACGCCAGCGCCGAGGTGCTGCGCCAACAGCCGCTGGATCTGCTGGTGCTGGATTGCTCCACCGCGCCGCAACCCATCGCCCCGCGCAATCACAACGACCTGACCCGTGCGCTGGAGGTGGTCGAGAGGCTGCAGCCCAGGGCAACCGTGCTGACCCATATCGGCCATAGCTTCGATGCCTGGCTGCTGGATAACCCCGATGCCTTGCCGGCCGGCGTAAGTCTGGCCTTTGATGGGCGAGTGCTATGAGCGGCCAGCGCTTTTGTGCGAGGGGCTTGCTGTTGTTCAGCGATCGCGGTTAAAGCGGAGCGCCGCCCGGCCCCTTCGCAATCTTCAAGCCATTTTCAGTCCAGCGGCAACTCGGTGGTGCGTTTCACCTCGCTCATGGCGATATGCGAGTGCGCTTCGTGTACGTGCGGGCGTTGCAGCAGGTGGTCGCGCAGAAAGCGTTCGTAGCTGGCGATGTCCTTGGCCACGACCTTGAGCAGGTAGTCCGAGCCGCCGGCCATGGTGAAGCACTCCAGCACCTCGGGGTACCCGACCACCGCCTGCTCAAACTCTTCCAAGTTGCTGCGCCCGTGCGCCGACAGCTTGATATCGACAAACACGGTGATGCTGAAGCCCAGTTGCTTGTGGCTGAGCAGGGCCACCTTGCGCTCGATGATGCCGTCTACCTGCATGCGATGAATCCGCCGCCAGCAGGGCGATTGTGACAACTCCACCTTCTCGGCGATCTCGGCGGCGGAGAGGTCGGCGTTGTGTTGCAGCAGGCGAAGAATCTTGCGGTCGATGGGGCTGAGTTTTTCTTGCATGACTGTTCCGAATTTTTTGTTCTTGTTGGATTAATCATGCGCAGTATCTGTAAAACGGCCAGCAAAAAGAAATAAAAAAGCCGTGCGCTCCATTCATATTCTTGGCTATGCGCCTAGTGCGGTGATCCCGCACTAGGCTTAACAAGGGTGGCATTAACCGTTGCCAACCCAGCTCTCGATAAAAATAACAGGAGCACCACCATGTCTCTGGCCGAGATCCGCCTGGATGACAAGTACCGCCTTGCTACCGGTCACCTCTACCTGACCGGCACCCAGGCACTGACCCGTCTGCCCATGCTGCAGAAGCAACGCGACGCAGCTCATGGCCTGAATACCGCGTGCTTTATTTCCGGTTACCGTGGCTCGCCGCTGGGCAACCTGGACAAGAGCCTGTGGGACGCCAAGCAATACCTCAAAGACAATCACATCCACTTCCAGCCGGGTGTCAACGAAGAGTTGGCCGCCACCGCTGTGTGGGGCAGCCAGCAGACCAGCCTGTTCCCTGGCGCGCGTTACGACGGCGTGTTCGCCATGTGGTACGGCAAAGGCCCGGGTGTGGACCGTTGCGGTGATGTGTTCAAGCACGGCAACTCGGCCGGCGTTTCCGAGCATGGTGGCGTGCTGCTGCTGGCCGGCGACGACCATGGCTGCAAATCCTCGAGCATTGCCAACCAGAGCGAGCATGCGTTTATCGCCGCCTCGATTCCGGTGCTGAATCCGGCCAACGTTCAGGAGATTCTCGATTACGGGATCATCGGCTGGGAGCTTTCGCGTTACAGCGGTTGCTGGGTGGCGCTGAAAACCATCGCCGAAAACGTCGATTCTTCCGCCGTGGTGGATGTCGATCCGCTGCGCATGCAGGTGAAGATTCCCGAGGATTTCCAGCTGCCGGAAGACGGCGTGTATATCCGCTGGCCGGACCCGCCCCTGGCTCAGGAGGCGCGCCTCAATACCTACAAGATCTACGCCGCCCGTGCCTTTGCGCTGGCCAACAACCTCAACCAGATCAAGCTCGATTCGCCCAACCCGCGTCTGGGCATTATTACCACCGGCAAGTCCTATCTCGACGTGCGCCAAGCCCTGGATGACCTTGGTCTGGATGAAGCGCTGTGCGCCCAGGTCGGCCTGCGCGTACTCAAGGTCGGCATGAGCTGGCCGCTGGAGCCGGTGTCGGTGCATGAATTCGCCGAAGGCCTGGACGAGATTCTGGTGGTCGAGGAGAAACGCAGCATCATCGAAGACCAGCTCACCGGTCAGCTGTACAACTGGCCGGTGGGTAAGCGCCCGGTGGTGGTCGGCGAGTTCGATGAGGCTGGCCATTCGCTGCTGCCGAATCTCTCCGAGCTGACCCCGGCAATGATCGCCCGCGCCATCGCCAAGCGCCTCGCGCCGATCTACAGCAGCCCGCAGATCGAGGAGCGCCTGGCCTTCCTCGCGGCCAAGGAAGCCTCGTTGGCTGCGCCTAAGCATCACACCGTGCGCACTCCGCATTTCTGCTCCGGCTGCCCGCACAACACCTCGACCAAACTGCCGGAAGGCAGCCGTGCCCAAGGCGGTATTGGTTGCCATTACATGACCCAGTGGATGGACCGCAATACCGACACCTTTACCCAGATGGGCGGCGAGGGCGCGACCTGGATCGGCCAGGCGCCGTTTACCGACACCCCGCATATCTTCCAGAACCTCGGCGACGGCACCTACTTCCACTCCGGCCAGCTGGCCCTGCGTGCGGCCGTGGCCGCCGGGGTGAATATCACCTACAAAATTCTCTACAACGACGCCGTGGCCATGACCGGCGGCCAGCCCATCGACGGTGAACTGCGCGTCGATCAACTGAGCCAGCAGGTGTATGCCGAAGGGGTGAAGCGCATCGCCCTGGTCACCGATGAGCCGGAGAAATACCCGACCCGCAACACTTTCGCGCCCATCGTCACCTTCCACCATCGCCGCGATCTGGATGCCGTGCAGCGCGAGTTGCGCGAATTCAAGGGCTGCTCGGTGATCATCTACGACCAGACCTGCGCCACCGAGAAGCGTCGTCGGCGCAAACGCGGCAAGCTGGTTGATCCGCAGAAGCGCGCCTTTATCAACCCTGCGGTGTGCGAGGGTTGCGGCGATTGCAGCGTCAAGTCCAACTGCCTGTCAGTGCTGCCGCTGGAAACCGAACTGGGGCGCAAGCGTGAGATCGACCAGAATTCCTGCAACAAGGATTTCAGCTGCGTTGAAGGCTTCTGCCCAAGCTTTGTCACCGTGCACGGCGGCAGCCTGCGCAAACCCACGGCAGTTGGCCTGGGCGCGCTATTTATCGCCTTGCCGGAGCCGCGCCAACCGGCGCTGGATCGCCCCTGGAATATCCTCCTGCCGGGTGTCGGCGGCAGCGGCGTCACCACAGTCGGCGCGTTGCTCGGCATGGCCGCGCATATCGAAGGCAAGGGCTGCAGCGTACTCGATCAGGCTGGCCTGGCGCAGAAGTTCGGCCCGGTGATCACCCATATCCGCGTTGCCGCCAAGCAGGACGACATCTTCGCCGTGCGCATTGCCGCCGGGGAAACCGATCTGCTGCTGGGTTGCGATCTGGTGGTGTCGGCCAGTGAAGAGGCCCTGGCCAAACTGAATGACAAGATCGCCCATGCGGTGGTCAACAGCCATGAAGCCGCCACCGCCGAATTCACCCGCAACCCCGATGCCCAGGTACCCGGCGTAGCAATGCGTGAGGCACTGATTGAGGCAGTGGGCGCGAGCAAAACCCACTTTGTCGATGCCAGCCGCCTGGCTACCCGCCTGCTCGGCGACAGCATCGCCACCAACCTGTTTATGCTCGGTTTCGCTTACCAGAAAGGCCTGGTGCCGGTGTCCGCCGAAGCCATCAACAAGGCCATCGAGCTTAACGGCGTGGCCGTGCAGCTCAATCAGCAGGCATTCCTCTGGGGCCGTCGTGCTGCCCATGACGCTGTCGCCGTGGAGCGTCTGGCCAAGCCAGACGTGATCGAAGCGCCGCATTGCCAGACTCTGGAAGACATCATCGCGGACCGCGTGGTGCGCCTGACCGCCTACCAGAACGCCGCCTACGCCGAGCGCTACCGCGAGCAGGTGGCGCGGGTGCAGCAGGTCGACAAGAGCGCTGACCAAGCCCTGAGCAAGGCAGTGGCGTGCTATTACTTCAAACTGCTGGCCTACAAGGACGAGTACGAAGTGGCACGGCTGTACAGCGACGGTAGTTTTATCCGCCAGCTGGAAGCACAGTTCAGCGGCGATTACCGCCTGGAATTCCACCTGGCACCGTCCTGGCTCAGCAAGCCGGATGCCAGCGCCGGTGAGCCGCGCAAGCGTCAGTTCGGCGCCTGGATGCTCAAGGCCTTCGGCGTACTGGCCAAGTTCAAGTTTCTGCGTGGCACGCCGCTGGACCTGTTCGGCTACAGCGCCGAGCGCCGGCTTGAGCTGCAGCTGATCGACGACTACGAGCAGGATCTGGACTACCTGCTCAAGGAACTCAACGCCGACAACTACCGCACCGCGCTGGCCCTGGCCGAGCTGCCGGAGCAGATTCGCGGCTATGGCCACGTCAAGGAACGCAGCCTGGCCAAGGTGCGCGAGCAGAGCAGCCAGCTCAAGGCGCGCATGCTGGTCAGCGAAATTCAGGCCGTGCAGCTGTTCGAACCGGCCGCTTGAGAGCCTGCCCACGATCTGCTGTGCGTCGGCGATACGGCGTTAAAAACAGCCTCGGAATGCTCATTTACAGCTCCGTAAACTCCGCTTCCTCGGCTGTTTTTGCCTTGTCTCGCTCTAGCTCGCGAGATCGTGAGCAGGCTCTCACCCCTGACGCTTATAACCATCACCCACTCCCTTAACCGGGAGTGGGCGACCTCTTACAACAAAAAAATGAGGCACCTATGTCCGTGTTTTCCCATATCGATTTCGACCACCACGAGCAGGTGGTCTACGGCCACGACAAGGCCAGCGGCCTGAAGGCGATAATCGCCATTCACAACAGCAACCTTGGCCCAGCTCTTGGCGGTTGCCGCATGTGGCCCTACGCCAATGACGATGAAGCGCTACGCGATGTGCTGCGCCTGTCGCGCGGTATGACCTATAAATCGGCCCTGGCCAACTTGCCGCTGGGCGGCGGCAAAGCGGTGATCATCGGTGAGCCGCATACCGGCAAGAGCACGGCGCTGTTCCAGGCTATGGGTGATTTTGTCGACAGCCTCGGCGGCCGTTATATCACCGCCGCCGACTCCGGCACTGGCGTGGCGGAAATGCAGATCATGGCCGAACGCACCCGCCACGTATCCGGCGCCGAGCTGCGCGAAGCCTTCGCTGGCGGCACGCGCAATGGCGATCCGTCACCGTCTACCGCTTACGGGGTGTTTATCGGCATTCAGACTGCGGTCAAACACCGCCTGGGCCGTGATGACTTGCACGGTCTGAAAGTCGCGATCCAGGGGGTAGGGCAAGTAGGCTTCGACCTGGCGCGTCAGCTGAAAGCTGCCGGGGCCGAGCTGTGGGTCACCGACATCGTCGAAGCCAATGTGCGTCGCGCGGTCGAGCAACTGGGCGCAACAGCCGTCAGTCAGCAGGCAATTTTCGGCCTGGATGTGGATGTATTCGCGCCGTGCGCCATGGGCGGCATTATCAACCAGCAAACCCTGGAAGCCCTGCGTGCGCCGATTATCGCCGGGGCCGCCAACAACCAGCTGGCCGATGCCAGCCTGGCGGAAACCCTGCGTCGTAACGAGTGCCTGTACGCGCCCGATTACGCGATCAATGCCGGCGGCATTATCGATGTCTGCTACGAACGCACCGGCGGCAGCGCCGCGCAGCTCAAAGCGCATATCGAAGGCATCGGCGAGACTCTGGAACAGATCTTCCAACGCGCCGATGCAGCGAGCAAAACCACCGTAGAAATCGCTGATCAATTAGCTGAAGAGCGGTTTGGACGTTAAAAACAGCTAAACGTAGCCCGCACTACTGGCACGTTTTACACAATGTGTAGGAGCGGGCCATGCCCGCGATGCTTTCAGGTCAACGGCGATTCGCCAGCATGGACTAGGAGTCGCCGCCGCTACAAAGGCCTTTGACAGCTGCTTAGTCCAGTATCAGCGCCAAACTAATCCCATGCGGCTTAAACCCCAGGTTGGCATAAAAAGCATGGGCGGCCTCACGGCTCTGGCTGCTGGACAGCGCCACCTTGTAACAACCCCAGGCGCGGGCGCGTTCGATGGCTTTGGCCATCAGCGCCTGGCCAATCCCCAGGCCGCGCGCCTCAGTATCCACCACCACATCTTCCAGAATCGCCGAGCGGGCAAAATTGTGCGCCAGGTGCTCAATCAAATTGATCGTGCAGGTGCCGAGCAACTTGCCGTCACGTTCGGCCACCAGTACCACACGGCTCACCGGCAGCTCGTTCAGAAGCAAAGCCAGCAGCTTGGCATCGGCACGCGGCTCATCAGGCGCGAGCTGCTGCAGTAAGGCCGCCAGGGCAGCAGCATCGTTAACGCTGACCGCACGCAGGTGAAAATCGGCAAACGGCGAATCCGGCAGATGATGCGAAGCAGCGGGGCGCATGGCGATCTCCTCTCCTTATGACAGCCGGTTGGCAGTCAGTTGGCAGTATGGCGCCGAGATGATGGCAGCGGCATGACAAAACCGCTCAGCCTCGCTAAGATGCCGCCCGCTGGTGGCCCGTCTATCCAGCCTCGGTTCCCATAGTTCAATGGATAGAATAAGCCCCTCCTAAGGGCTAGATACTGGTTCGAATCCAGTTGGGAACGCCATCTACTGCAGCACGTCAGGGTTGTTAACAAATGCCTGATGGTGTGTTTGTGCTATTAAGCGCTTACTTCGTTTTTCAATGGGTTATCTCGTTCAGCCAAGTGCTGCTTTCGCTTTGGCCTACGTGCGTCCCTTTGACCCTGAAAGCAAAAAGCCCCGAAATCTTGTTAGAAATCAGGGCTTTAAAAATTGCGATTTGGAGCGGGCGATGGGAATCGAACCCACAGCTCTAGCTTGGGAAGCTAGGGTATTACCACTATACGACGCCCGCAGCGGGTGCCTTTATACCGGAAGTCTTGGCTGAAATGAAGCCTGCAGCGCGGCTATCTGTACTGACGCGCTGCAGGCTTGGGGCGTGACGGTGCGTCATACGGCTATCGCGTGGTGCTGGTCGTGCTGTGGGCGGTAGCTGGAGCTGTTGCGTGCCGGGGCCTGCAGGAAGCCCAGCATCACGGCCTGACTCTGCAGCCAGGCCTTCTTGTGCTCCATATCGAGAAAGTGCCCGGCGTTGTTGATGATGGCGAACTGGCAGTCGCTCAGGTGCTCCGCAAACAGGCGCACGTCATCCGGCGAGGTGTATTCGTCGTGCTCGCCGTTGATAAACAGCAGCGGGATGTCGATGCCCGCCAGACAGTCCATCTGACAGTGGTTGTCCATGTGCACCACCTGGTTGATGTGCGCGTGCATCTGCAGGTACTCGTGGCTGTCGAGGCTGCTGATATGACGATGGTTGTAGCGCTTGAACAGCGAGGGCAGGTATTTGCCGATGGTGCTGTTGACCAGATGACCGACCTTTTCGCCGTCTATGGCATGCAGGTAGGTCATGCCTTTTTCCAGATAGTCGAGCATCGGCGCGTTGAGCAGCGGCGAGAAGGAGGTGATCACCGCCTTTTCTATACGCGCCGGGCGTTGCGCCAGGGCCAGCATGGCGGCGACGCCGCCCCAGGAGAACGACAGCAGATAGTCGACCTGAAACTGTTCGATCAGCTCGAGCAGGATGGCGGCTTCATCTTCCTTGCTGATGGGCCGGCTATGGCTGTTGTGCGGTTTGGACTGGCCAGCGTAGGGCTGATCGTAAAGCACCACATTGAACTGCGGCTGCAGGTACTTGATGGTTTGCGCAAAGGCGGCGGTGGTGGCCAGCGAACCGTTGATCAGGATGATGGTCTTGCGTGCGCTGGGGTTGGCGTAAAACTCCGTGTGTACCTTGAACGTCCTGTGAATATCGACGACAGCGATGGCTGGCTTCATGTCGTTTCCTCCTGGCGCAAAAATGGGCATGGCAAAACGGCTGGGCCGTTGAACCGGGCTAAGTAGGACAGTCAGGAAAGCGCCTGGACGTGACAACAAGATGTCAGGCTGGAGGATTTTATAAGTTATTTATTTTCAATCAGTTAGGGCTGAAATAGAGCATCCGTCCACGACCTTTTAGCAGGTGTGGAGTGGCGTCTTTGACCAGGCAGGAACCCATTTCGCGCAACGCGCAAGTAACCGATGGAACGCTTAGACGGCTTTCGTGACTGTTAAGTCACGATAAGACCTTGTGGTTCGATTTAAACAGCCGTGTTCCTGCTGGCGCAAGTGAATATTGGGATATCGAACAACCGTTTGTCGGTTAGCTAGCTAAGCATGTGACTTGAGCACGGGCTGTCTTAGAAACAGGCGATTTCCGCTGTCGTCAGGGTGCGGTACTGGCCGGGTGCCAGCTGCGGGTCGAGTTGGATGGCGCCCATGCTTAGGCGATGCAGGCCGATGACCTTGTTTTGGAAGTGGCCAAACATGCGCTTGACCTGATGATAACGGCCTTCGTGCAGAGTCAGCAGGGCGCTGTGGCTATCGAGAATGACCAGCTCGGCGGGCAGGGTGGTGAGGTCTTCATAGGCGAAGTACAGGCCACGGGCGAACACCTCAATGTATTCAGAGCTGATCGGCTGTTCGGTCTCGACGCGGTAGACCTTGCCCAGACGGCTGCGCGGCTCGGTGAGGCGGCGTGACCATTGGCCGTCGTTAGTGATCAGCAGCAGGCCGCTGGTGTTCAGGTCCAGACGGCCTGCCAGGTGCAGATCGGCTTTGTCCGGCTCCTCAAGCAAATCCAGCACGGTGCGGTGTTGCTCATGTTCGGTGGCGCTGACCACGCCGATGGGTTTGTGCAGCATAAAGTAGCGTGCGGCTTTGCCGGCTTGCAGCAGCTCGCTATCGACCTCGATGCGGCTGAACTGGCTGACTTCGCACAGGCCATCGCAAACCACCGCGCCGTCCACTCGTACGCGGCCGCTGGCCAGCAGTTGGCGGGCGGCTTGGCGATTGAGCTGGGGCAGGTTGCTGAGAAAACGGTCGAGGCGCATGGCTAATCAGCTGCTGGCTGCGTCTCGGGCGGCAAGCCCTGGGCGCAGCGTGGACACAGGCAGCTGCGGTTGCGCTGTTCGGGCGGCAGTTTGGCCAGCTGATCGTCATCGATGGGTACGCTAAAACACCAGCACTCGCTCACTGGCGCGTCGGCGCCAGCTTGGGCGCACTGGTTAAGCTGCCCACAGCAGGGGCAGCGGCTGGTGTCAGCATTCATGCAATTTCTTCACACAGGCGGTTGCGGCCGCTCTGTTTGGCGCGGTACAGGGCGCGGTCGGCGCGGGTGATCAGCTGCTCCAGGGATTCATCGGCATGCAGTTGCGCCAGGCCGATGCTGGTGGTGATGCGCAGCTGCGCGCCGTTGAAGCTGATGCTGCTTTGCTCGGTTTGCTGGCGGATTTTCTCGCCCAGCTCGCGGGCTTGCTCGGGCGTGGTGTCCTTGAGCAGCAAAATAAATTCCTCGCCACCCCAGCGGCAGATGATGTCGGACTGGCGCACGGTGCTGCGCAGGTTGCTGGCAAAGCGGCGCAGCACTTCATCACCGGCCATATGGCCGTGGCTGTCGTTAAGTTGTTTGAAGTTGTCCAGGTCGAGCATCAGGGCGCATAGCGCGCTTGGGCTGCGCCGGGCTTCCTGCACGGCCTGGTTGGCCAGCAGGTCAAAGCCACGGCGGTTGGGCAGCTCAGTGAGCAGGTCGGTGGTGGCCAGGGCGCTGATGCGCCGTTGATAGCGGCGCAGCACCAGGCTCACCAGGCTGATGACAATAACGGTGACCACCAGGCAGATCAGCAGATTGAGGTACAGCGACTTGCGGATGCCGGCGACCGCTCCGTCCTCATGCTTGTCGACAAATAGGTACCAGTTCAGCTCGGGGATAAAGCGCACATTGAGGAAGTGGTCGCGGCCGTGTTCCTTGTACTCGAAGTCGCCACTTTGCGGATGCGGCAGCTTGGCCTGCAGCTCTTCCAGACCCGGGATTTCACTGAGCGACTGGCCAACCCGCGCGCCCATCGGCCCGCCGCTGGCGCCGGTGAGTACCAGCAGGCCATTGGTGTCGACGAAGAACACGCTGCGCTCATAGCGCTGCTGGTAGGTGTCGATCAGTTTGACCACGGCATCCACGGTCAGGCCGACGCCGGTGGCGCCGATAAAGCGCTGCTGGTAATCGAACACCTTGTAGTTGATAAACACGGTCATGCGGTCGTCGTTGGCCATGTCGACGTCGACATTGATCTCGTACGGGGTCTGCATGTCGCGCACGCGGAAATACCAGTTATCACGCGACTGGTCTTGCTTGACCTGCTTGAGCACGCCCTTGGCCTGGTAGTAGGTGTGGGTTTTCTCGGAGACGAAGAAGCTGGTGACCGTGGCGTAATGCTCCTGCACCTCGCGCAGATAGCGGGTGATCTGCTCGGGGTCCTTCTCGCCGCCCAGCACCCAGTCGCGCACGTAGGTGTCGCGGGACATCATCGAGGAAATCAGGATGGGCCGAACTAGGTCCTTCTGGATTTCCGAGTAGACGTTATCCGAGGTCAGCGGCAGTTCGGTGTTGATGATGCCGGCGCGGATCGAATCCAGAGCGGTGTAGTAACTGGCCAGGGAGGTGGCAAGGAAGCCACAGCCGAGCAGAACCAGCAGCAGCGCAATCAAGGACCATTGCCGGGCCAGGGGGGATTTGTGAGGCATGCAAGGCTCTGCTGGTTAAATAATCGCCGCATTGTAGCCTTCGGCAACGGCCGGCGCTGCTGAAACATGGAGCGCTGGCCGTATGGCCTCAGTCATGTGCAAGGGGCTTTAGCCGCGACTGACCGCTAACGTGTTGGCAGCGCATAGGGTGGATGACGCTTTTCTCATCCACCATCAGGCCGCAGTTGGTGGATGGGTGAAGCGTCATCCACCCTACCTCTACTGAGCCTCTTCCAGCACCACCACGCTCTGCCCGGCGCGTACCGGCGAGCCGGGTTGTACGCGCACCTCGCGTACCGTTCCGGCGACAGGGGCGAGCAGAGGGATTTCCATCTTCATCGACTCAAGAATCACCAGCACGTCGCCGGCTTTGACCGTACTGCCGGCTTCGACCTGCACCTGCCAGAGGTTGCCGGCGATATGGCTGTCGATCGAATGCTGGCCGGCGCCGAGCGGCGCGTCATCGCCCAGTTCGGGTGCCACTTCTTCACTGTCGTATTGCGCCCGGCCGGACTCGATCCAGCGCTGGCGCTCGGCGTCGAAGGCGGCGCGCTGCTGGGTGCGGAAGGCGTCGATGCCTTCGGCTTCCTTGGCGAGAAAGTCCTGATAGTCGGCCAGGGCCAGTTCGCTGTGCTCGATACGCAGATCAAAGCGGCCGAGCGGGAAGTCGCGGCGGATCTGCAGCAGCTCCTCGGCCGAGACCGGGTAAAAGCGGATCTGGTCGAAGAAGCGCAGTAGCCAGGGCTTGCCGTCGAAGGCCGCGACTTCACGGTAGCGGTTCCACATCTGCAGGGTACGGCCGACGAACTGGTAGCCGCCGGGGCCTTCCATGCCGTACACGCACATATAGGCGCCGCCGATGCCCACCGAGTTTTCCGCGGTCCAGGTGCGCGCCGGGTTGTACTTGGTGGTGACCAGTCGATGGCGCGGATCGAGCGGCGTGGCCACAGGCGCGCCGAGGTAGACGTCGCCCAGGCCCATCACCAGATAGCTGGCTTCAAAGACCGTTCTGTACACCTCATCGAGATTGGGCAGGTCGTTGATGCGGCGAATAAATTCCAGATTGCTCGGGCACCAGGGCGCGTCCTTGCGCACCGTGGTCATATATTTCTCGATCGCCAGCTGGCAGGCCGGGTCGTCCCAGGACAGCGGCAGATGAACGATGCGCGACGGCACGCGCAGGTCCTGTGCGGCGCACACCGCGTCCCATTCGCCAGCGACGATGCCGAGCAGATCGCTAAGGGCCAGGGTTTCCGGCTGGTAATGCACCTGCAGCGAGCGGATACCCGGAGTCAGGTCGATCACACCGTTAAGGTTCAATCCTTCCAGCGCCTGCATCAGCGCGTGGCCGCGGAAACGCAGCACCAGGTCCAGCTCCGGTTGGCCGATTTCCAGCAGCAGGTGGGTGTCGCCGGAGAGGCGGGCGACCAGGCGTTTGTCGGCTTCGCCAATGTCGAGGACGATGGGCGAGGTGTGGGAG
The DNA here is from genome assembly GCF_902506475.1 of Pseudomonas sp. 8BK. NCBI lineage: Bacteria > Pseudomonadati > Pseudomonadota > Gammaproteobacteria > Pseudomonadales > Pseudomonadaceae > Pseudomonas > Pseudomonas sp. 8BK. Next base: position 990,960 of record NZ_LR733252.1, read on the forward strand.
GTCGTGGCTTTTGTGGGAGGGGCTTTAGCCGCGACATCAGTGCTGCTTGGGTCGCGGCTAAAGCCCCTCCCACAGAGATCGGCGCACTCGAGATTTTTCGTTTTGGCCAGTTGCCGTGCGACTTCGATGCTTACGGGCATGAAACGCAGCTTGTCACCAGCCTTGAGCTGGCCGAGCTGCCACAGGTCGGCCTCGATGATGGTCACCGGGCAGACGAAGCCGCCCAGGCTCGGGCCATCCGGGCCGAGGATCACCGGCATATCGCCGGTAAAGTCCACGGCTCCAATCGCGTACGGATTGTCGTGGATATTCGACGGGTGCAGGCCGGCTTCGCCGCCGCTGTCGCGCACCCACTCCGGTTTCGGGCCAATCAGGCGCACGCCGGTGCGGCTGGAGTTGAAGTGCACTTCCCAGTCGGTGGCGAGGAAGGTGTCGATATAGGCCGGGGTGAAGTATTCCGGCGCGCCGTGCGGGCCGTAGATCACGCGGATTTCGCGCACGGCGGGCAGGGCGGTGCACAGTGCGGCGGGCAGTTGCGCGCCGGACTCCAGATTTCTCAATTCTGGGATATGCAGCACATCGCCGGCACGCAGGGCGCGGCCGCCGTGGCCGCCGAACTGGCCGAGGGTGAAGGTGCTCTTGCTGCCCAGGTACTCGGGCACCTGCAGGCCGCCGCGCAGGGTGAGATAGGCGCGCGCGCCAGAACCGGCGATGGTGCCGAGGCTCAGGGTGCTGCCGGCCTTGATCAGCAGGGCGGTGTTCAGCGGCTGCGCAACACCATCGAGCGTGACGGGGATTTCCGCGCCGGTCACGGCTACCACTGCATCGGTGTTGAAGCGCAGCAGCGGGCCGCTCATGGTGATTTCCAGGCCGGCGGCGCCTTCGTCATTGCCCAGCAGGCGGTTGCCCAGGCGCAGGGCGCGGTCGTCCATCGGCCCCGATGGCGGCACGCCGACGGCCCAGTAACCGAGGCGGCCGGGGAAGTCCTGCACCGTGGTCTGGGTGCCGGCGGACAGCACTTCGACGGTGTGTGCCTGGTAGGTCAGGTTTTCCAGGCAGCGGGTCCAGGGCGAGCCGCTGGCGAAGGGCGCATCGACCAGGATTTGCCGCAGGTACTGGCTGTTGGTTTCCACGCCGTACAGCAGGGTGTCGGCCAGGGCCTGGTTCAGCGCGGCGCTGGCTTCTTCGCGGGTTGGCTTCCAGGTGATGACCTTGGCGATCATCGGGTCGAAGTAGGGCGGAATCTCGCAGCCGGCTTCGACCCAGGTGTCTATGCGCAGGCTCTTGCCATCGGCCTTGGGGAATTCGACGGCGGTGAGCAGGCCGGGGCTCGGCTGGAAGTCGCGGCCCGGGTCTTCGGCGTACAGGCGCGCCTGGATGGCATGGCCGCTGGGTTTCAGGCCCTTGGCCAGCTGGCTGAGCGGGGCCAGGTCGCCGGCCGCCAGTTCGATCATCCAGCGCACCAGGTCGGCGCCCCACACCTGTTCGGTGACCCCGTGCTCGACCTGCAGGCGGGTGTTCACTTCGAGGAAGTAGAAGCGCTCGGCCTCGCTGTCGTAGACGAACTCCACGGTGCCGGCGCTGCGGTAGCTGACCGCCTTGGCCAGCTTGATCGCCGCCGCGCACAGCTCGTCGGCCATGCCGGCCGGCAGGTTGGGCGCCGGGGTTTCTTCCAGCACCTTCTGGTTGCGTCGCTGTACCGAGCAGTCGCGCACGCCCAGGGCCAGCACTTCTCCGGCGCCGTCGCCAAATACCTGCACTTCAAGGTGGCGGGCGCGCTGGATGTACTTCTCGATAAATACGCCGCTGTCGCTGAAGTTGTTCTGCCCCAGGCGCTTGACCGCCTCGAAGGCGTCGGCGAGTTCGGCCGCGCTGTTGCACACGCGCATGCCGATGCCGCCACCACCGGCGGTGCTTTTCAGCATCACCGGGTAGCCGACCTCTTCGCCTGCGACCAGCGCGGCGTCGAGGTTTTCCAGCAGCTCGGTACCTTCCAGCATCGGCACGCCATGCTGTTTCGCGAGTGCCCTGGCGGTGTGCTTCAGGCCGAATACTCGCAGCTGCTCGGGCGTCGGGCCGACAAAGGCGATGCCGGCGGCTTCGCAGGCTTCGGCAAACGCCGCGTTTTCGGAGAGGAAGCCGTAGCCGGGGTGGATGGCTTTTGCACCGGTCTGCTTGGCGACGGCGAGGATCTTGTCGACCACCAGATAGGTGCCGGCGGCCGGACCCTCGCCGAGGCTGAAGGCCTCATCGGCCTGCTGGATATGCAGGCTGGCGGCGTCGGCTTCGGAGTACACGGCCACGCCCTTGACGTCGAGCTGACGCAGGGTGCGCAGGATGCGGCAGGCAATGGCGCCGCGGTTGGCGATCAGGAGTTTGTCGAACATCTGCTTGCCCTCGAAAGGGTTGGCGGGCCGTCCCGCTGCTATTCGGTCTGCACCACGGTCGTCCGGGGTGGATAAATCGGTAGGTTGCGCGTGGGAGCGGCTCTAGCCGCGAAGCAGGACCGCGCGAAAGCATCGCGGCTAAAGCCGCTCCCACGAGCTCAGTTCCAGATCAGCACCTCGGCAGGCGTCGGGTTCCAGCCATTGCAGGGGTTGTTCAGCTGCGGGCAGTTGGAGATCAGCACGATCACGTCCATATGCGCCGCCAACTCCACATATTTGCCCGGCGCCGAGATGCCGTCCTCGAAGGTCAAGCCGCCTTCGGGTGTCACCGGCACGTTCATGAAGAAGTTGATGTTGGCGCCGATGTCGCGCTTCTCCAGGCGGCCGTCGTGCAAGCTGGCGCGCAGGAAGTTGTCACGGCAGCTGTGCATGTAGCGTTTGTCGAGGGCGTATCTGACCGTGTTGCTCTCCTGGGCGCAGGCGCCGCCGAGGGTGTCGTGGCGGCCGCAGGTGTCGGCGCTGATGGTCAGCAACGGGTTGCCCAGGTTGGAGTAGAGGATGGTGCCGGTGGTCAGGTACACGCTGTTCTGCTTGCGCAGGGTGCGTTGCGGGTCGTAGCGCTCGCGCGGGTTGCGGGCCGAGAAGAACAGGGTGTCGACTGCCTGGTTGCCTTCCAGGTCGAGCAGGCGCACGGTCTGTCCGGCTTTGACTTCGCAGAGAAACGGCTCGCCGGCCGGGATTTCGTGGCGGTAGACGGCGGCTTCGGGGTGCTTGTCGCTATGGGTAAGAGTCATGCTGGCAGCCCTCAGATATAAAGCCGTTCGGTGTTGTGGAAGCCGCGACCGTTCTCCGGGCGCGAGGTGCGGCACAGCACGCTGATGCCGTCGCTCTCGACCTTGCTCCAGCTCAGTTGCACCGGCTTGGGCGCGTACTCGGGATTCGGATCCATGGGGTGTTGCAGGGCGGTGAGTACCACCAAGGTGTCCATCGGTGCGTACAGCTCGATGTAGTCGCCGGCCTTGGAGTTGCCCGGCTCGAAGTGGAAGCGGCCGTCGCCATCGACCGTCACCTTGCTGAACAGGTTGAGCGCCATCAGCAGGTCCTGCAGGTTGAGGTTCCACTTGCCCATTTCCACCAGCAGGTTGTCCACGCCGTTGCGGAAGAAACCGTTGCGCAGTTCCTGGTAGCGGCCGGCGCCGTACTTCTCGGCGACTTCCTGTGCGTTGAGCACGCCGCCGAAGCTGTCGTGCCAGCCGCAGGTGTCGGCGGTGATGGCGGCGAGTACGCGGCCCATATCCGAGTACAGGCAGTGGCCGGCGGTGAGCTTGGCGGTGTGCTGGCACTTGAGGGTGTCCGGCAGGTTCAGGCGTTCGCTTTTCTCGGCGGCGCTGAGCAGCAGCAGGCTGACATTGGCGTCGCCTTCGAGATCGGTGATGCGCAGCAGCTGGCCGCGCTTGAGGACGAACGAGGTATGGCCGCCGCCCGGTACGAGCTCTTCGTACAGGGTCGGGCGCAGGGCGAGAGAGGCCGTCATGCTCAGGCTCCTTGGGTGTCGGGTTGCAGGCGCTTGGCGAGTTGCGCCGGCAACTGGGCGCGGCGCTCGCTGTTGAGCGGAATGTCATAGGTGATGCGCGCGCCGAAGGCGTTCGGCGCATGCGGGTCGATGCGGGTCTTGTCGAACACCAGCAGGCGGGTGCCAAGGCTGAAGCCCTCGCTCAGATCATGAGTGACCATGAACACGGTCAGCTTGGTTTCGTTCCACAGCTCCAGCAGCAGGGCGTGCATGTCCTTGCGAATGCCCGGGTCGAGGGCGCCGAAGGGCTCGTCGAGCAGCAACACGCGGGGCTTCATGATCAGCGCCTGGGCGATGGCCAGGCGTTGCTGCATGCCACCGGACAGCTGGCTGGGGTATTTGTCCAGGGCATGGCCGAGGCCGACCTTGCGCAACATCACTTCGGCCTGGGCACGGGCCTCGCGCTTGGCGTTGCCGAACAGGCGGCCGAGCAGGGGCGAGCGCGGCAGCTCCAGACCGATGGCGACGTTGTCCAGAACCGACAGGTGGGGGAACACCGAGTAGCGCTGGAACACCACGCCGCGGCTGCTATCCGGCTCGCCAGCCAGTGGCTGGCCGCCAAGCAGAATCTCGCCACGGCTGGCGCGTTCCTGGCCCAGCAGCAGGCGCAGAAAGGTCGACTTTCCGCAGCCGGAGGCACCGACCAGGGTGCAGAACTCGCCCTCGTTGATGATCAGGTTCAAACGCTCGAGCACGACCTGATCGCCGTACTCCTGCCAGACATTTTTGACTTCGATGAAGGGCTTCATGCCTTGGCTCCTTCATACCAGGGAAAGAGCAGGCGAGTGGTCTGGCGCAGGCCCAGGTCCATCAGCCAGGCAAGCAGGGTGATCCACACCACGTAGGGCAGGATCACGTCCATCGCCATGTAGCGGCGCACGAGGAAGATGCGGTAGCCGAGGCCGTCGGTGGATGCGATGGCTTCGGCGGCAATGAGGAACAGCCAGGCCGAGCCGAGCACCAGGCGCAGGGCGATCAGCAGGCGCGGCAACAACTGCGGCAGCACCACACGCAGGATCAGGGTCCAGGTGCTGGCGCCGAGGGTCTGCGCCTTGATCAGGATTTCCTGCGGAATTTCGCGGGCGCGCTGTTCCAGGTCTCGGGCCAGCACAGGGGTGATGCCGATCACGATCAGCATCACCTTGGATAGTTCGCCGAGGCCGAAAACGATAAACAGAATCGGCAGAATCGCCAGCGGTGGCACCATCGACAGCACGGTGAGCAATGGCGACAGTGGCGCACGAAACAGCGGCAAAATGCCAGCTGCTATCCCCAGGCACAGGCCGACCAGGGCGGCGATGCCGATACCCATGCCGAGGCGAGCCAGGCTGGCGGCGCTGTCCTGCCAGAACAGGTACTCGCCGCTGCGCTTGTCCTCGGTGAAGGCCAGGCGCTCGACGGTACCGGCCATCTGGCTGGCGCTGGGCAGCAGCTTGTCGTTGGGGTTGTCCGCCAGACGTGCTGTCGAGCCAGTGAAGTAGGCGAACAGTAGCAGGGCGAAGGGCAACAGGATCAGCAGCAGGCGGCCGCCGCGATCCGGATGTCGGTTGATCAGACGCATAGGGAGTCTCTGCGTAGGGTGCGCCGGGCGCACCATCGGTACTCGTTGGAGTGGGTGCGCATGGCGCACCCTACGGGTCTCAGAGCGTGCCGTCCGCCGCCATCTGCATATAGCTCGGGTCGAAGCGCAGCTTGAGGTTGCCGGTGTCGCCGGTGACCACGCTGTTGGCGAAGCTCATGCCGATGGCATCGGCGCTTTGCGCCCCCTCGCCGAGCAAACCGTGGGCGAAGGAGAACTCGGCCACCTTGGTCATGGTCGCCGGCAGTTTCGGGCTGGTGGCGAAGGCCACGGCTTCCTTGGCGGTGTAGAACATCTTGGTCGCCGCCAGTTGCGCCTCGTAGCCGCTCAGGTCGGTGCCGGAGGCCTTGGCCATATGTTCGCGGGCGGCAATGCCGGCTGGCGTGTCGGCACTCATGGTGGCCATGATCTCGTACCAGGCGCCGGTCAGGGCTTTGCCGAAGGCCGGGTTGTCCTTGAGTGTGTCGCTGTTGACCACCATCAGGTCGATGATCTCCCCGGGAATCTGGCTGGAGTCGAACACCTTGGTTACGTTCGGTGTGGCTTCGATCTCGGCCAGCAGGGGGTTCCAGGTGGTCACCGCATTGACGTCGCTGGTGGCGAAAGCCGCGACCAGGTCGGCGTCGGAGGTATTCACCACTTTCAGGTCTTTCTCACTGAGGCCGGCTTTTTCCAGGCCGCGGGCCAGCAGGTAGTGGGAAACGGACAGCTCGACCAGGTTGACGTTCTGGCCCTTGAGGTCACCCAGGGTCTTCTTCTCGCCTTTAAGCACGACGCCGTCGTTGCCGTTGGAGAAGTCGCCGATGATCAGCGCGGTGCTGTCCACGCCGCCAGCGGCCGGAATGGTCAGGGCATCCATATTGGTCATGGTGCAGCCGTCGAACTGGCCTGCGCTGTACTGGTTGATCGACTCGACGTAATCGTTGATCTGCACCACATCGATGTTGATGTCGTACTTTTTCGCCCACTTGTCGACGATGCCGGAGGCCTCGCCGTATTCCCACGGCATCCAGCCGGCGTAGATGGTCCAGCAGACGCTGAAGTCGGTTTTCGGCGCGGCGTGGCTATTGAGGCTGATGGCGGCGGCCAGGCCGGCGGCGAGTACTGAACACAGACGGGTCTTACGCATGGTGGAGCCTCCAGTTCGAGAAAGACGGGCAGGAGTGCGCGGCGGTTTCCCCACGGGTGGGGCGCGTTCTCCCGGGCTTTTATCCCGCCGTGTAACCTCGAAGGAGGTCGCCAACTCTCGGACCAGTCACCCGTATTCATCGGAACGCGGATCGGAACCCTAGTCAGCTATTGCAAGTTGTGGTGCCGCGATCCCGCCACAGCGGGTTGTTCCTGCACGAGTTGGGTATTGCGAGCATCGTGCCAGCTTGAACTAGCCCGCTGGCACGGGGTTTCTGCTGACACCAGGCCTGGTTTGTGCGCCCTGGCTGTGCGCAATGCAGCGGCTGTGCTGCATTGCGGGGCGTCAGATCAAAGTTGCTTGTCGGCGGCCATCTGCATATAGCGGCCATCGAAGCGCAGCAGGATGTTGTCGGCATTGCCCAGGCTACGTTCACCACTGAAGGCGATACCCAGCTTGTCCAGGCCCTTGCCGTCGTTGCCGAGCAGCTTCTGCTGGTCGGCGAACTGGGCGACCCGCTGCATCAGCTCGGGCATCTTGTTGGCGCGGGCAAAGGCCAGGGCGTAACGCGGCGAGTAGAACGAGCGCAGGGTGTCGAGTTGCTGGCTGAAATCTTCCGGCGTGGTGCCGGCGGCGCTGGCCATCTTGGCTCGCGCAGTTCTCCCCGCATCGGTGGGCATGCCCATCAGGCGCTGGGTTTCGAACCAGGCGCCGGTCAGCGCCTTACCCAGTTCCGGGTGGGCGGCGAGGACCTTGCTGTTGACCACGGTGAGGTCGACGATCTCGCCGGGAATCAGGTTGGAGCTGAATACCTGGCTGACCTGGGTCTGCTGCTTGATCTTGGCCAGGATCGGGTTCCAGGTGATTACCGCATCGCCCTGGCCGGCGAGAAAGGCCTCGGCAATCTGCGTGTCCGACACGTGTTCAATGGTCACATCCGCAGGCGTGAGCAGGGCCCATTCCAGGGCGCGGCTGAGCAGGTAGTGCGACACCGAGTTCTCCACCAGCAGCACGGTCTTGCCCTTGAGGTCTTTCAGCGTCAGGCCCGGGCCGCGCAGCAGAATGGCATCGGCGCCGTTGGAGAAGTCACCGATGATCAGCGCGGTGGAGTCCACGCCGGCAGCGGCTGGGATGGTCAGCGCATCCATATTGGTCATCGAGCAGGCATCGAACTCACCGGCGCTGTAACGCTCGATGGAGCCGACGTAATCCGGCACCTCGCTGACGTCGACGCGGATGCCGTACTGCTCGGCCCACTTGTTGACGATGCCTTCGCTGGCGGCATAGCCCCAGGGCATCCAGCCGGCGAAGATCGACCAGCACAGCTTGAAGGTTTTCGGCTCACTCGCAGCATGGGCCGGTTGCAGCAGCAGGGCGGCGAGCAGGCAGGTGGCAGTCAGGCGGGCGAGCAAGGTGCGTAGGGGCATGGGTAACCTCGGGTCAGTCAGCGGGAACAGGAAAGCGAACAGCGGTGCTGTGCGTTCTCCCGGGCTTTTATCCCGCCGTGTAACCCCATGGCCGTGGCCACTGCGTGAGGTCGTCGACTCTCGGACCAGCCATTCGCTGCAGGCTTGCTCAGCGAACCGGAACCCTAGTCGACCATTGCAGATTGTCTGGCTGCAAGCTGCTTGCCGCCGTACGCATTTCCTTTATGCGCAGAACGTTAAGCGAGGACTGTGCCAGGTTGGCGCGTGTAAGCCGAAGCGAAGGCAGTATCAGTGCTGAAATAATTTGTCATGAAATCTGCAGAGCAGCTGCTGCGCACTGGATGGCCTGCGCCGTTGTCTATTCATTGGGAGCAATCCCTGGCAGCGACAACGGTCGTTGCCGCACCCGCGGTCGAAGGAGGCCGCCATGTCATACAAATCCATGCTGCTGGCGTTGTTGGTTTTGACTTTAAGCGGTTGCGCGGTCTATGGCGACGGTAGTGGTTATGGCCACCGTGGTTATGATCGCGGCCATTCGAATACCTACTATCAGGTACAACGCTACCCGGTTTATGTGGTGCCGCAGCCGCAACGCTACAAGGCTCACCAGCATGACGGGCGACGCTACGATGATCACCGTCACCCATCGCGCTATTACGTGCCGGCCCCGCAGCCGCGCCATTACCAAACGCACAAATACCAGAAGCGCCATGACTACCGCGTTGTGCAACCGCAGGCTGGCTGGGATGGCCGCCGTGACCATTACCGCAACCATCAGCAGCGCGCGCAGCGTCACGATGCACAATGGCGTGGAGAGCGCCGAGGTGATGACCGGCGCGATGAGCGTAAGGGTTGGGAGCGGCAGCGCAACTGACCACTATTCCCAGATGCGCTACGAATTCGGCGCGCCTTCAAGCTGACGGCCGAAGAGGCGATCTTCGGCCAGTATCTCTTCCCGCATGGCCTGCGCCGCTGGAGACAGACTATGCCCCGCGCGGCTGATCAGGGCGTAGGCGGATTGCTCGGTCAATGCACCTGCTTCCAGCGGCAGCCGGGCCAGGCGTCCGGTCTGGATATCCTCAGCCACCACATCCCAGGGCGCCATGCTTAGCACGTCGCTGTCGGCCACCAGGGCTTTGAGCACCATAAAGTTGTCGCACTGAATACTCAGCGGCTGTTCACGGTCGCTGAGTGCGCGCAGGTTCTGCTCGACCGCCTGCGGTAGCTGGGTGCCGGCAATGGGGTAGTCGAGCAGATCGTGCATACGCAGCGTCGGTTGCTCCAGCAGTGGGTGCCCGGGGCGGCAGAACAGTACGCCGCTGTGGCGGTGCAGTGGCTCGATGCACAGCGTGGGGTCATCAAGCAGCTCGCGGCTATCGGCGACAAACAACTCCAGGGCGTCATCCAGCAGGCTGCTGCGCAGTTCCAGCCAGTTGCCAATCTGCAGATTGATCCGCACCCGTGGGTAACGCTGCGCCATGCGTCCCAGCGCTCGTGGCACCAGGCGCGCGGCCGGGTAGGGACCGGTGCCCAGACGCAGTTCACCGGTTTGCAGATTACCCAGCTGGCTGACGGCATTCTTCAGCGCGCGACTGCCGGCCAGCAGGCGTTGAGCATGTTCCAGTACCAGCTGGCCGTGGGTGGTCAGGCTGATACCGCGGCTGTGTCGGTCGACCAGGCTGCAGCCGAGGCTGGCTTCCAGCGCCTGGATGCTACGGCTTAGGGCTGGCTGACTGAGGTGCACGGCTTCGGCGGCGCGGGCGAAATGGCCGTGTTCGGCGAGGGCGACAAAGTGGCGGAGCTGGCGAAGGTCATTCATGCGTGTAATGCATCGCTATTTAGTTTGGAATGCATTGGAATTATTGACTTCGTTTGGCCAATCTTCCAGCACTGCCAATAACAATGAGCGCCTTCGCATGTTTTCACTTAATCGAACTGCCGCCGTGCTGCTGAGCCTGGCGTTACCCATGGCCGGCCATGCGGCCTTGCCGGAAGAGCAGATCAAAGCCTCGATCCACCCGGAGCTGGCCGAGCACACCCAGCACTTCGCGCAGAAGGTCTACCAGGTGGCCGGCAACGTCTATTCGGCGGTTGGCTGGCAGCTGGGTAACGTGGCGATGATCGAGGCGCCGGAAGGGCTGATCATTATCGACACCGGCGAAGCGGTCAGCGCCTCGCGCAAGATCATGGCCGAGTTCCGCAAGATCAGCGACAAGCCGGTCAAGGCTGTGGTCTACACCCACTTCCATCCGGACCATATCAACGGCGTAAAGGCTTTTGTCACGGAAGAGCAGGTGCGCAGCGGCGAGGTGCAGATCATCGCCCACGAAACCCTGTTGGCCAATGTGGTGGCCCAGGGCGCGTTGGTCGGGCCGATTCTCTCGGTGCGTTCCGGCTACAGCTTCGGCGCCGGCCTGCCGGACAGTGACCACGAGCAGATGAACGCCGGGATCGGCCCGCTGGCCAAGGTCGAGGCTTCGACCTTTATCGCGCCGACCCTGACCTTCAAGGACAAGCTCGACACCCGTATCGCCGGCCTGGATCTGCAGTTTTTGCATGTGCCCAGCGAAGCGCCAGACGAAATCACCGTCTACCTGCCGGACAACCGCGTGCTGATCAGCGCCGAGGTGGAGCAGGGACCGACGCTGCCGAATATCCACACCCTGCGCGGTACCAAGTTCCGCGACCCGGTGGTGTGGGTCGAGAGCCTGGACAGGCTGCGCGCCTACAAAGCCGAGCATATGGTGCCGCTGCACGGCCGCCCGGTCAGCGGCCAGGATAAGGTCGAGGAAGTGCTGCGCATGACCCGCGACGGCATCGCTTTTATCCATGACCAGACCGTGCGCTGGATGAACAAGGGGCTGACTCCGGACGAGCTGGTCGAGAAGGTCAAACTGCCGCCGCATCTGGCCGGCTACACGCCTTACCTGCGCGAGTATTACGGCACGGTGAAACACAGCGTGCGGCAGATCTACAACGGCTACCTGGGCTGGTTCCAGGGTGACCCGGTGGCCCTCGATCCGTTGCCGCCGAAAGACAAGGCAGAGCGGTTGATCGCCTTGATGGGGGGGCGGGAAAAACTGCTGCTGGCCGCCGGTGACGCCTACCTCAAAGGCGATTACCAATGGGCCGCCGAGCTTTCCAGCTACGCCATTCAGGCGGACAAAGAGGACAAGCTGGCGCGTGATATCAAGGCGCGCAGCTTCCGTAAGCTGGGCTACGCCAGCATGAATATCAACTGGCGTAACTGGTACCTGATGAGCGCCATGGAGCTGGAGGGCAAGCTGGCTGGTGAGGATGTCCAGCAGATGGCCGTGAGCATGCGCAGCGCGTTTCTCTCGGCGGATATGCTGCAAAACTTTCCGGCGCGGATCTTCCTGCAGAACTGGATTACCCGTGTCGATCCGGACAAGGCCAATGATGTTGAGCTGACCCTGGGCTTCAGCTTCCCGGATATCGGCGAGCAGTGGGCGCTGGAAGTGCGCCGCGGTGTGGTGCAGTTGCACCAGGGCATCCCCGAGGGCACCACCCTTAAACTGACCCTCGACAAGACGTACCTGGACACTGTGATGAGTGGCGAGAACGGCCTGCTCAAGGGCGCGCTGCTGGGCGATGTAAAGGTCGATGGCAGTCTGCTGGAGATCAAGACCTTTCTCGGCTGCTTCGATTTCAGCGATGAGCCGATTGCCCTGACGCTGCGCTGAGTGCTGCTGCGTCACCGAACCCGACCAAAGTGCGGACGCGCTTGAGGTGCTATCAGGGCAGACTAATCCGGTTTTTCACCTGATTAAGGAGTGATGTATGCCCGTTCTGATATTCGCCAAAGGCGCGCTGGCCGCATTCTGGTTGCTGGCGCTGCTCAACCTGCTCTACCCCATGGGCGAGGGTTGGTATCTGGCGGTCAACCTGATTGCCGGCGGCATGCTGCTGGCGCACCTCGGCGAGATGCTACTGTTCAAGGCGCGCCTGGTCGGCCAGCCGCAGCCCTGGTTGCAGCGGGTGCAGGTGCTGCTGTTTGGTTTTGTTCATTTGCAGAGTTTGGCCAAGGCCTGATCCGTATTCACCTGTTAGACCTCCTCGTCACTGTCGCTCATCAGCATTAGGCTGCGGGCCACGGCAATGGCGATAAACATCACCCCGGCTACCGCCTCAGCGCCTGCCAGCAGACGAGCGGCGGGTGCCAGAGCGTGGATGTCTCCATAGCCCACCGTAGTCAGGGTAACCAGGCTGTAGTAGACGAAGTCATGCAGGTGCAACGCGCCGTGGGCATTCCAGAACGCCTCAGGCACAAAACCATTGATCACCTGGTAGGCCATGGCAAATGCCATTGCTAGTTGCAGGTATAGGGCTAGTAGACCGTAGATCAGCTCGCTGGTAACCGGTCGCTCGTGGATCACTCGGTGAAACAGCGAGGCCATCATCGCCAGGTAGAACACCACCAGGCCCAGGCCGTCGCTTAACGGTGCGGGCAGGTTGACCAGTTTCTCCAAGGCTAATAGCAACAGATTGGTCAGCCCCAAGACGAGTAGCAAGGCCATAAAGAGCCGCTTGTGGCGCAGGGTATTTATGCCTGCTAACACCAGCAACAATAAGGCTCCCCATTCCGGCCATAGCGCCAGCTTTGGCCAGCCCATAATGCAGGTCAACAACAGGCTGGCGAAGAACAGTAGACGCAAGCGGTAATGCAGCAAAAAAGTGTTGAGCACCTAGCGTTCTCCAAAACATATTTTGCAGTCTGAACATGCCAGCCTAGCGGTGTCTAGCATGGCGCTTCGGTGATTGTATTTTGCCCTCCTGGCCCTCACCATTACGCCCGCTATTAGGGGTTGTGGACCAACTTTCCTGTTGAATATCGCCCTCGCTTCCGACTTGGTAGGTTCTACTCTGCGGCTTTGCTGACAATGTTGGTGTATCCGCGGCGGTGAGATCAAGACCATGGCTGTCCGCATCAGTCGCCGCTATGTCGACAACGTGTAAACGAGCCGCTGGCTGATCCTCAACAACTGTGGCCTGAGCCACGTTTGCAGGAAAATATTCGGGAAACTGGCTTTTATCGAAGGCCACCCGACAGGAGTGGTTGATGTCGTTGTTCAAGCAGTTGTTTATCGCCATCTGTGTGCTGATGTTGGTGAATTTCACCGGCAGTTTTCTGGTCAGCGTCGAGAGCTCGCGCGAGCAACAGGTCAACCAACTGCGTGCCCATGCCCAGGATGCCGCCACGGCACTGGGCTTGTCGCTCAGCCCGCATGTCAACGACACCGCGATGATCGAGTTGATGGTCAGCTCGATTTTCGACAGTGGCTACTTTGAAAGCATTCGTGTGACCGATCCTGCCACTGGCGAGCTGTTAGTCGAGCGCAGCGGCGTTCCGGTCAGCGGCGAAGCGCCGCAATGGTTTGCCCAACTGGTGGATCTGGAGGCCGCACAGGGTGATGCGATTGTCAGTGACGGCTGGCGGCAAGCCGCGCAGGTGCAGGTGATCAGCCATCCACTGTTTGCCGTCGGTAAGCTCTGGCAGAGCACTCTGGGCAATCTACTGTGGCTGACCCTCAGCGGCGTGCTGTGTATTGCTCTGGGTGTGCTGCTGCTCAAGCGTCAGCTGCGCCCACTGGAGTATATGGTTGCGCAGTCCAATGCAATTGCCCGTCGCGAATTCCTCAGCCTGCCGGAACTGCCGAAAACCCCCGAGTTTCGCCGGGTGGTCAACGCCATGAACCAGATGGTTGGCAAGCTCAAGGCATTGTTTGCCGAGGAAGCCGCGCGCAGCGAAGTGCTGCGTGCCGAAGCCTATCAGGACAGCCTGACCGGGCTGGCCAACCGGCGCTATTTCGATTTGCAGCTGCATGCGCGGCTCAACGTTGAGGAGCAGGCCTGTAGCGGTTACCTGCTGTTGCTGCGGGTTAATGACCTAAGCGGCCTTAATCAGCGTTTAGGCGGCCAACGTACCGATCAGTTGCTGGTCAGCATCGCCGAGCAACTGCAGCAGCTCAGTCGGGGGCGTTTTGTACTAGCGCGTAACCGTGGTGGTGAGTTCGCTCTACTGGCACCGGGTCTTGCCCGTAGTGAAGTCCAACAACTGGCCGAGCAGCTTGAGCAGAGTCTGCACAGCCTGCAGCAGACCGGTGCCAGCGACTGTTTGCCTGTGGCCCACATCGGTTTGACCAGCTTTGCCCCAGGCGCGGCCGAAGACGAGCTGTATCGCGCGTTGGATGCGGCTCTGGCTCTTGCCGCCTGTCAGGCGCAGCCGAGTTGGGCGTTCAATGAATTGGCCGAGCAGGTGCTGGCCGTGGACGAGAGGCAAAGTTGGTACAACCTGCTGGATCAAGCGCTGGAGCGGGGCCGCATTCAATTGTTCTTCCAGCCGGTGGTGGCTGCCGACGAGCCCGCGCGGGTGCTGCACCACAAAGTGTTGGCGCGGGTAATTGATGAGCAGGGTGGGGTGATTCCCGCCGGGCGTTTTCTGCCCTGGGTGGAGCGTTTCGGTTGGGCGGCGAGACTGGATCGGGCCATGCTCGGTCTGGTGTTGACGCAACTGCAAAGTCATCAGGCTGCTGTTGCGTTGAGCCTGTCTGGCAGTACCCTGCGTGAACCGCAGGCGCTGGCGGAGCTGTATGCCCTGTTGCAGCAATACAGGCAGCTGGGGCCGCGCCTGACCCTGGAGCTGGATGAAGATCAGTTGCCTGATCAGGCCGCGTTGGAAAGCTTGACCCAGCGTCTGCACAGCCTGGGTTTTGGCCTCGGTTTGCAGCACTTTGGTGGGCGCTTCAGCATGATCGGCAACCTGGCCAAGCTTGGCCTCGGTTACCTCAAAGTCGATGGCAGCTATATCCGCGATATCGACCAGGAAAACGACAAGCGCCTGTTTATCGAAGCCATGCAGCGTGCAGCTAACAGCATAGATCTGCCACTGATTGCCGAACGAGTTGAAACCGAAGGGGAGTGGCAGGTACTGCGCGCCATGGCTATCAACGGCGTACAGGGGCGTCTATTTGGTGAGCCGGGACCTTGGCGCTAGCGCTATCAGCCTTCTAGGAGCGGACTTGTCCGCGAACTGCTCCTAGACCGACGCGGCAACAGCTCTGAATAGCTGGCCCACTCAGGGTTAGATCAGCTCCGACTCATCGTCGTTGATCAGTCGATGCAAGCCACCCAAGGCGTCTCGTGCCTTGCTACGGCCGACCAGCTTGCCCTGTGCTGCTTCTGGTAGATCAGTAATACGTACCACACCCTTGCGGATCAGTACGGTAATCAAGTCTTCCAGTACCCGGATCATGTCCAGGTCACTCTGCTTGAGCTGCAGCAGGCTGCTTTCTACCGTTTGATTGGCATACCAGGCTTCAGCTTCCTGGCTATCCGCCAGGAGCTCACCATCCATACCCTCGAAAGGCGCTGCCTCAACCTGCTGCAAATTGCCCCAGGCATCCCGCTTTACATACAACATCGACCGCTCCTTGCCTTGTTGGCCGCCCTGAATAAACAACCCCGCTTCCTTATGGTAGCGGGGTTGCGGTCATCAGTTATGGTCGATTTTGATCAGTGGGTCGGCACCGGCAATCAGCGAGTTGACCAGATCAGCCTGGCTGAGATTGCCAGGGTTGATATTCACCGGGTTGCCACCGTTTTCCAACTTTATAGTCACGTCTGCGTTGCTGCCGCTGGCATCTAGTACTCCGGTGCTGCTTATCAACAAGGTGGATGTCGCGGTGTCGACGCGCAAGTAATTGAGAATATTGACGTCATTCTCGCCTTGCAGTAGATCATGCAGATCAATGCGGTCACCTTCACCGACATTGAAGTCCTTGATTACATCCTGGCCGGTATGGCCTGTTTGCCAGACGAAAGTATCGGCCCCCTTACCACCCAACAGAATGTCATTGCCGGTGCCACCAATCAGGCGGTCGTGGCCTGCACCACCCTCAAGACGGTCATTGCCGCCACCGCCGAGTAGTAGGTCACCTTCATGATTACCAATTAGTAAATCGCTACCGGCGGAACCGTTTATGGTGCCGTTGCCCGTCACTAGGTTTGGTGCGCTGTAAGGTGAGTTGGCAATAGCAACGACCAAGTTGGCGCTGGCCGTATCACCGTCCGGCTGTGTCAGGGTGTAAGTGAAGGTGTCCGTTTTCCCAAGATTGCTCATATTAGCGGTGGGGGTGTAGGTGTAGCTGCCATTGGCGGCAATGCTCAAGGTGCCGAACTGACCGGCAATCAGAGTGTTACCCGTCGCGGCAACGGTGCTGTTGATCCCATTTACGTTGACCGACGTAATAACTGCACCTTCGGCACCTAGCGCATCGATTGCCCCCCAGTTGTCGCTGCTCTGCAGATAGTTGTTGCTATCGGTGAGAACATTTCCGGCGGTGGCTGATACTTCGGTTACCGGGTTGGTTAGCGTGGTGGTCAGGACGAGATTGCTCAGCGTCACGCTCGCATTCGAACTGTTGTTACTGTTGTCCTGCACGCGAATCTGTAGGCGGTAGGTGGCGCCATCAACTAAGCCACTGATTGGGCTGGAACCGGCATTCAGGGTTTGATAGCTAGGTGTACTCCAAGATGAGCCATTCCACTGTTGTAGACGGAATTGGAAGGTGTCGCTATTGGAATTGTTGCTGTTAAAGGCTGTATTGAACGCAAGTGTGGCGCTACCACCAGATACGGTGAAGAATGCCCCTGCTGTTTCTGTTGCACCGCCATTGCGTGCGTCACTGGCTGTCAGATTGCTCTGCGAAGAGGCTTCACTGGTTCTTAGAGAAACTACAGCCTGGGCGAAGTTGTCACTTGCTTCGACGCTATTGATCATCAGCTGCGTACTACGCGAGACGCTCTCGCTCGTAGCATTTTCCGTACTGACCGCCTGAATGTTTAGCTGAACATTGTGAAGGTCTTGGTTACTTACGAGCTTGAGCCCAATCAGTTGGTTGCTGTTGAGGATGTACTGGCCATTACCGTTGGCTACAAGTGAGCCGCTGCTGTTCTGCAAAACACTGCCAACCGGTACACCATCAATAATAACCTGCAGACTTTCGCTGCCGTCAGTGTCGGTCAAGCGCGCATCAACACTGATGTCGTAACTGTATTGACTGGCAGTACTTAAAGCAATGTTGTCGAGGAACATGCCACGACCATCAGCCTGGTCAGAGCTAGATGTTTCACGCAGCTCGATGGTCTGATTTGCGCCAGTGCCAATGAAGTTAACACTGCCTTCACGCCAGCTGGTTGTGCTCAGCCCTAATCCATTAGCAGAGAAGGTCCCCACTACCTGGCCATCGACCAGAACTTCGAAAACGTTGACATCAGCACCATAGCCAGGGCGTGGTGTGTATTGGAAGCTGAGGGTGTAAAAACTACCTGCTTCTGTAGCAACAGTCCGACTGATGCTAGGCGTGTTGTCAAAAGAGGTAGCACTGTTGAGTTCTACATAGCGGGTGCCGCTATAGCCTTGCTCACTCGAGCTGTTTTGCGTTGCGTCGCGTACCTCGATCGTTGTGGCACCTGTACCTGGGGTCCAACCATCGGCACTACTGTAGAAGTTCTGGTTGGTCGGCATGCTCGGCGTCGAGTCGAAAGTACTCAGGAACAATTGAGTCATGCCGATCTGCGCGGTGCTTACCGAGGCCTGCAGTAATGGTGCATCCACTACAGGGCTAATACTGATACTGACTGTTGCCGGTGGGCTAAGCAGACTGCCATCGCTGACCTGGTAGGAGAATGCTGTGTCGTTGTCGCCTGACGCATTCGTCTGCGGCACATAACGCAATTGGCCCGCCGCGATTTCCGCCTGGGTAAAGGACTGCCCTTGACTTACGTTGGTCCATCCACTGCCAGCGTTGTACTGCAGGGTGCCGGTGCTGGGCAGGGAGTTGATCACGATGGACAGTTCGGCGGCTGTATTGTCGACATCCTGGGCATCAAACTGACCCCAGCCCAGGCTCAGCGCCGTATCTTCGCTTCCGGTAAGTGCAACATTTGCAGCAGACGGCGCGTCATTAACCGGGTGTACGGTTACCACCAGGTTCTGTGTGGCGATGGCTTGGTCACCATTGGCCTGCTCAGTGGCAGTGGCTGTCACGCTGAGGTTGAGTGTGCCATTGAAGTTTTGTGGTGGGGTGAGCGACAGATTATTGAGCGTCCAGCCGCTGACATCGGCAATAGTATTGCCTGCCGACGCGGTAAAGACACGTGTGCCATCGCTAAGGATTGCGCCTTCTGGCAATCCTGCGATGTTAATTACTAGTGTTTCGGAACCATCGGTATCTACCAGGCCGGCAGTGATGCTGGACAGAGGAATCGAACTGTCCTCATTGCCTTCGTTGATGCTAAATGGACGGTAGAAGCTGCCGCTTAAGTCGGTTTGCAGATCGCTCAGGCGTACGCCCTGATCTGTAATTGCGCTGCTATTGGGGAACAGATCAAAGTTTGTACTGCTGAGGTTCTGTGCCGCCCCACCATTGACCGATACGTTTACATCATAACTACCCGGGCCGCTCTGGTTATGGTGGTAGATGCCCAGGGTGTAATAGCCACTGCTAGCTGGCGTAAAGCTGCCATTGAACTGACCGCTGCCAGGGCTCCAAGTAGCCTGAGCCACATTGTTGCCGCCGACCACAACGCGGATGCTGTCGTCACCAACGCCACTGAAGGTGTAGGTCTGGCCAGCTTCTAGGTAAATCAGGCCGGAAACTTTGCTGGCTGTACCAGCTGCGACGCCACTATTGTTTACATCGCTCAGGGTCGCGGTGCCACTAGGGGCGCCAGCCTGATCAATAACCGACTGTAGGTCGTTCGGATTTGCGCCGTTTCCGTTTGTACCGAGTGGCAGACCTGTCCAGGTTTGAACCAGCAAGCCGCTGCCGTCGGGCAGGTTGAGCTGATCGTTCAGGTTGAGCGCAGGTATGTCAGCCGTCGGTGTTATATCGATGGTGAGTGTGGCGGTACCCCCAAGGTTGGTGCCATCGGTAGGGCGGAAGCCGATATGAGCGTAATCAGCCTGCTGATTGCCGACCCCAGAGCCGCCAAAAGCATCAATGCCTGATTCATTCGTATCAGGTGTAAAGCGTAATTTGCCTGCATCGACATCGGTTTTGCTGACAGTTTGGTTCTGGGTCACGGACGCCCAAGAGCCGTTACTCAATTGGTACTGCAGAGTGCCATTGCTAGGTAGTTCAGTGATCACAACGGCAAGGTTGGAAGAGGCAGAGTCGACATCACTGACGCCGAAGTTGGTCCAAGTTAATGTGAGAAGTTGATCTTCTGCACCTGTCGCGATGGAAGGGGACGCAACAGGTGCTTGGTTGACATCAATAATGCCACCATTACCAGTCTGGCCACCGATGGTCAGGGTGACGGTTTCCACCGGCTCAGCGGTGACGGTGTCGGTGAGGGTTGGCACGCTGACGGTAAAGCCGGTGACGCCGGCCGGCACGGTGACCTGGCCGGTGGCCGGGTCATAGGTGACGCCATTGCTGAAGCTGGCATTGGTCAGGGTGGCGGTGTAGTCGCTGCCGGCGNTCCTGAGTGCA
Organism: Pseudomonas sp. 8BK; assembly: GCF_902506475.1. Taxonomy (NCBI): domain Bacteria; kingdom Pseudomonadati; phylum Pseudomonadota; class Gammaproteobacteria; order Pseudomonadales; family Pseudomonadaceae; genus Pseudomonas; species Pseudomonas sp. 8BK. The sequence goes on from NZ_LR733252.1 coordinate 1,010,574, forward strand.
CCAAATCGGAATGGCTTGCAGCGATGCAGGCCATTTTGTTTCAGCCAGCGGTGATCTGGTTAAAAAGCGCCATATGCACTCATAGCTCAGCTGGATAGAGTACTCGGCTACGAACCGAGCGGTCGGAGGTTCGAATCCTCCTGAGTGCACCAAATCGGAATGGCTTGCAGCGATGCAGGCCATTTTGTTTCAGCCAGCGGTGATCTGGTTAAAAAGCGCCATATGCACTCATAGCTCAGCTGGATAGAGTACTCGGCTACGAACCGAGCGGTCGGAGGTTCGAATCCTCCTGAGTGCACCNGGGGGGGGGCATGCCAATAAAAACGCTCTTAACACCAAGAGCTACTTAAAACTTACAATTACCACTCTCCAAGCCCCGAAGTGAATTGCAAATCTATATACACAGAACGACCAACCTAAACATACAAAACAGCCAAACGCATAATCCAACTACAGAAACTAACAGACTAAAACACTTACCCTACCTCACCACACCTAACATCACCATGCGCGAATAGTTAGACGGCGCTACTCCCAAGCCCCTCTACATCAGCCAGCACTTCAACGAAGTTATCCAGACCAAAGTAACGCAGCATCACTGCATTAACTTGCTCGACAGTTACCGCCGCGAATGCATTATTACGCCCCACCCAAGACTGCATGGTGATGCCTTCATATAGCTGGCGCGGCAACCATGAAAGAACACTCTGTTCCTAGGCAACGGCCAGTTGTCGCTCATGCAGAATGGTTTGCTTGGCATAGTGCAGTTCCTGCTCGGTAATACCGTCTTCGATCAACCGCTGCAGCTCTTCCCTGGCCATGTCAGCAACTCTGGGACCGTCGCCCAGAGGGTAGCCAGTTTGAATCATCAACCAGCTAGCGTCATCAAAGGTGGCAATTTTCATCGAGGACTTGATGCCATAAGTAAGACCCTCCTGCTCGCGCACACGCCTACTCAAGCGAGAGACCATCTGACTACGCCCCTGCAAGTGCTCGGCGATATACAGGGTGGCGCTATCGACCTTCTTGCTGTTGGCCTGATCAGAGGCAGCCGGCAGCGGATATGCGAGCGCCAACCACTCATTGTCACCGCGCTTAAGCTGAGCTGTTACCGGCTTATCCAGCACGGGAACAGCTAGCGGCTGTTTCTCCGCGATGCCAGCCAGTGTTGCCAGAGGGGTAAAATGCTGTTTGATAGCTGCCAACGTTTGCTTGCTATCAAACTTGCCGGTAATCACGATTACCGCGTTGTCGGGCCGATAGTGCTCCCGGTAGAACGCACGTAACTGTTCCACGCCGATATTCGTCAGTTCCTCGCGCGAACCCAGTACGGGACGACCCAAGCCCTGCCCCGGGGTGGTGGCGGCAAACATCTGCTGCCCTAGCGCGCTAAGCGGATTGTCCTGAGCCAGCTCCAGTTCACGCACTACCACTTCGATTTCAGCCTGCAAATCCGCTTGATCGAGCCGCGCGCTGAACATGCGATCAGCCTCAAGTGCCAACAGATGGTTCAGCTTGTCGGCATCGGCGGCTAGAAAGGCCATATAATGGGTGCGATCAAAACTGGTGGTAGCGTTGAACTTGATACCACGCTGGCTAAGCCCTTCGATCAGCTGCGCTCCCGGCACCGTCGCCGTGTCCTTGAAGAGCAGGTGCTCCAGCAGATGCGCAGTGCCGCCCTGGCCTTGCGGGCCATCCAGAGAACCCGTGAGATAAATCATGTTGAAGGCAATAGCCGTGCTCTTGGCATCAGGCGCCAGAATCGCACGCAAACCGTTGGCCAGACGATATTCGCTCACACCGTCTAGCTCGCCAATTCGTTCGAGCCCCCGGTTATCCGCCATAAGCGGCGTGACTGCGCAGCACAGCAAAGCCCACGCCAGCATGAAATACCGCGCCGCTAACATAAATGATCTATAGAAATACAGATACCAGTGGCTACCTGGATAAATATCATTAGAGCTGGCCTATACCAAGCGGCGCGCATACTAGCTGTGCGTGTGATGACCGAAAACCCGACAGATGTAGGGGGATGTAGGGGGGGGGGCAGCTATACCACCCCAAGTTGCTGGGCCTGCATGGCAATCAGCTGCATGCGGCTAGTGACGCCCTGCTTGCGCAGCAGCGAAGAGACATGATCGCGCACGGTAAAATCACTGATATTCAGCTCGAGCGCGATTTGTTTGTTGGTTTTCCCCATGGCCAACAGATGCAGAACTTCCCGTTCTCGCTTCGTCATGCTTACACCACTCCATTCGTTCTTCTAGTTATTTGCTTCACATGTATTGATCTGGAGAGCCCCTTCACTCCTGCATTTTCCCCGTGACGGAATACAGCGGTTCCAACGCCCACTCGTAGAGCCTACGCTTATCCTGTACGACATCTGCCTCCAACAGCATGCCGGCCTGCAGTAGCTGTGCATTGCCATAGACATCCATGCTTGGCGAGTCGAGCGCGACCGTGACGCGATAGAACAGCTCGCTGGGTGCCCCCACACCCTGAATAGCGCTGACGATATGCGCAGGCAACTCCTGCGCCGCATACGGGCTTTTCGCTACATCGACCACCCGACCACGGGCCATGCCGAACTTCTGATAGGGGTAGGCTGCGTAGCGCATCAGGACAGGCTGTCCTGGCTCAATAAAACCCGCTTGCCGTGGTGCGGCATAAAGATGGGCAATCAAGGTAGCGCCTTGCGGAATCAAACTGGCCAGCAATGCACCTGCCGCCACCTGCTGACCTGGCTGAACACTCAGCCCCGTCAACGTTCCAGCAAAGGGGGCGACACTGACCAATTCAGCACGCGCATCGCTTTCCGCCTGTTCCTGCCTGATCAGCGCAATTCCGTTGTCGATTTCGCTCATTTCGCTGCGGTGGTGCAACTCGACATCCTGGCGTTGAGCCATCAATTCGGTACGCTCTCGCTGTAAACTGGCACGGGCACGCTGAATACTTTGTTGTTGACCTTGTAGGGTAAGTAGCTCTGCCTCAGCTTGTTGCAGTTGAGCGACAGAGATAAACCCCGCATCGACCAGCTCCTGCTGCCTCCCCAGATGGGCATTGGCCAGTTCCCCGCGGCGCTCCAGCAGACGTAACTCTTCGCTGAACTGAGACAGTTCACTAGCGATGGTTGCCAGACGACTATCGAGCATGCGCAACTGCACTGCCAGACGCTCATCCGCCAATGAGCGATTGCGCTCCAGCAAAAGCAGACGCTGGCTCAGTTGCTGCGAAATCAGCTTCTGGGTTCCCCCTGCTGCGGAAAGCCGCTCGCCAGAAAGAATGAACAACGCCTCCCCTGCCTCGACCGACCGCCCCTCGACAACCCGGACATCGCTAAGAATGCCAGGACCAGGAGCTGTCAAACGCAACATACCCCTTTCTGGCATGAGCAGACCGTTGATCGTGGCTTTGCGGGTGTAGGTGCCGAAAAAAGCAAACGCAACAACTAGAAGAACCAATACACCCGCAAGGATAGCGGCCAAGCTATAGCCCCAGGGCTGGTGAATAAGGACACTACCGAAACGCTGTGCACCTTTGGCGGCCAGCGCCTCAGGGCGAAACAGGGGGACTTCATCCGTTGAAGAGGTAGACATTGGGAAAGGCTTTTTGTGAATTATCGCGATTGGAGCGCTCTACGACGCGGCGCGAACGATAATACATCTCAAAAACAAATAGAATTTATTTATATCTTAAGACCTGATGGAGTGATAACAAAATATCTAAAAAGTGTCATCCCATCGTGCCCAATGCTGGCAGTTCTCAGCACTAGTTAGATCACCTGCTCTAGCGGCACATGCAGTTTGGCGTACAGCGCCTCTACAGCCTCGCGCGCTTGCGGGGCGATATAGCCGCCCTCCAGCGTCAGCACCTGGTAGATGCCACGGCGCAGCATCTCTTGACTGAGGTCGCCGGGGTTGCCGCGGGTGGTGCAGAGAAAGCGCACCCAGGAGGTCATGATGATCCAGCTGTTGAGGGTCAGCGCCTCGATCTGCGGCGCATTCATCAGCAGGATGCCGGCCTCGACAAAGCCCTGATAAATGCCCTGCGCGCGCTGTAGGCAGCGCTGCGAGAACAGTTTGTAGCGCTCAGCCAGCTCGGCGTCGCTATCGAGCAGGTGCTCCAGATCGCGGTGCAGAAAGCGGTAGTGCCACATGGCAGCGAGCAGCGCTTCCAGATAGAAGGTCTTGTCCTGCACAGTCAGCGCGCGGCCTTCGGGGCGACGCAGAAAAGTGTCTACCTGGCTTTCGTAGAGGCTAAACAGCTCGGCGATGATCGCCTGCTTGTTACGGAAGTGGTAGTACAGGTTGCCCGGTGAAATCCCCAGGTGCGCGGCGATATGGTTGGTCGTGACACTGCGCTCACCCTGAGCGTTAAACAGCGCCAGGCTCTCCTGAATAATACGTTCGCGGGTTTTCAGTGGGGCTGACATAGCAACTCGATCTCGGCTCAAAAGCCCGGCAAAGGTACAGGCAGAACGATCAGAAGTGTTACCGGAAAAAGCCGCGGAAACATGCGCTAACTTTTCGTTGGGCTGCATCCGTCGGCTGACAGCGTCATGCTATTTGACAGATTAGAGCAATTGCTCTAAAAATCCAGCACACCTTTTCTGCAGCGACCTCAGCTCAGCTGACGCACTGCATTGCTGGAATGCCGAGGAGTTACACCATGGTCGCCGACGTCGCTTACCTAGAACAAAGCCTGCAACGCAGCCAACAGCAGCTCAGCCAGCTGGAGAGCAGCTTTGCCCGGCAGCGCCAGGCATTCAAGGCCAACCCGATGCCTTCGGCGGAACAGCGCATTCAGTGGCTGAAAGTTCTTACCCAGCTACTCACCGACTCTCAAGAGCAGCTGATCCAGGCGATCTCCCAGGACTTCAGCAACCGCAGCGCCGACGAAACCCTGCTCGCCGAGCTGATGCCCAGCCTGCATGGCATCCATTACGCGAGCAAACGCATCAAGAAATGGATGAAACCTTCGCGACGCAGCGTTGGCATGCAATTTATGCCGGCCTCGGCCAAGGTGATCTACCAGCCGCTGGGCGTGGTCGGGGTGATCGTGCCGTGGAACTACCCGCTGTTTCTCGCCATCGGTCCGCTGGTCGGCGCGCTGTCTGCCGGCAACCGGGTGATGATCAAGATGAGCGAATCGACCCCGGCCACCTCACAGCTGGTCAAGGATCTGCTGGCAAAGGTCTTCCCCGAAGATCTGGTAACCGTGGTGCTGGGCGAGGCGGAAGTCGGCATGGCGTTCTCCAAACTGCCGTTCGACCACCTGCTGTTCACCGGCGCCACCAGCATTGGCAAACACGTGATGCGCGCCGCCGCCGACAACCTGACCCCGGTGACCCTGGAGCTGGGCGGCAAGTCGCCGGCCATTGTCAGTGCCGACGTACCGCTGAGCGACGCCGCCGAGCGCATCGCCTTCGGCAAGACCATGAACGCCGGCCAGACCTGCGTCGCACCGGATTACGTACTGGTGCCGAAAGACCGCGTAGAGGGCTTTGTCGAGGCTTATCGCAACGCGGTGCAGAGCTTCTACCCGCAACTCAAGGACAACCCGGATTACACCGCGATCATCAACGAGCGCCAGCAGCAACGCCTCACTGGCTACCTGCAGGACGCCGAAAGCAAGGGCGCGACCATCATTCCGCTGTACCCCGAAGCCCAGGGCCGGCGCATGCCGCAGGCCGTGCTGCTGAACGTGACGGATGAGATGAAGGTGATGCAGGACGAGATCTTCGGCCCGCTATTGCCGATCATCCCCTATGACAAGCTGGAAGACGCCTTGGCCTTTATCAACGAGCGCGACCGGCCACTGGCGTTGTATTACTTCGGCTACGACAAGAGTGAGCAGCAGCGCGTGCTGCACGAGACTCATTCGGGCGGCGTGTGCCTTAACGACACCCTGCTGCACGTGGCCCAGGACGACATGCCATTCGGCGGCGTCGGCCCATCCGGCATGGGCCATTACCATGGCCACGAAGGCTTCCTGACCTTCAGCAAGGCCAAGGGCGTGTTTATCAAGCAGCGCCTGAACGCCGCCAAGCTGATCTACCCGCCATACGGCAAGTCGATCCAGAAGCTGGTGTACAAACTCTTCGTTCGCTAACCCTTTCTCAGCAGGAGCGGGCTAACCCGCTCCTGCTTCAGCCTGTTTGAGTGATCACAACAATGCACGACAGCACTCTCGCAGCCCCCGGCCTGTCGCGGCGCGGCCTGCTCAAGATTGGCCTGATGGGCTCGGCATTTCTCGCCACCGCCGGGCTGACGGCCAGCCTCAGCGGCTGCTCGGCGAGCACACCGAAAGCCGGCTTTGCGGTGATCCGCGAGTCCGACCTGGCGTTTCTCAATGCCCTGATCCCGGTGATGCTGACTGGCGCGGTCACGGCCGAGAAGATGCCACAAGCCGTGGCGGGCACCCTCGCCAACCTCGATTACAGTCTTAGCCACCTGTCACCGGAACTGCTCAAGCTGACCGTGCAGCTGTTCGACGTGTTGGCCATGCCAATCACCCGAGGCCCGCTGACTGGCGTCTGGGGCAGCTGGGAAAACGCTTCGAGCGCCGATGTACAGGCGTTTCTCGACCGCTGGCAAGACAGCTCCATCGGCCTGCTGAAGATGGGCCACGCCTCGCTGCTGCAACTGGTGATGATGAGCTGGTATAGCCGAGCCGAGTCCTGGGTGCACTGCGGCTACCCCGGCCCTCCGACTGTTTGACCACGATCTGCTGCGCGTCGGCCATGCCGCGTTAAAAATGGCCTCGGACGGTGACTTGTCACCGAACGCCCGAAGGGCGGCCCGCAAGGGCGAGTTAAACGAGTAGTGCTCATGTACAAAAGTACATTCCGCCTCCTCGGACATTTTTGCCTTGCCTGGCTCTAGCTCGCGAGATCGTCAATTAGCGGAACCACTGAACTCTAATAAGAATTCGCCTGAGATCACCTTAAATGCCTGTACCGGATAGTTTCAAAGAGGGCTTGGCCCGTGGCTGGAAGACCTATAACGGCTCGCACCTGGACAGCGATCTGACCCTGGAGGCCGACGTGGCCATCGTCGGCAGCGGCGCCGGCGGCGGCACCACCGCAGAAATCCTCAGCGCGGCCGGCTTCAAGGTGCTGCTGATCGAGGAAGGCCCGCTGAAGACCAGCGACGATTTCAAGATGCTCGAAGACAAGGCCTACGCCAGCCTCTATCAGGAAGGCATCGGCCGCATGAGCAAGGATGGCGCCATCACCATCATGCAAGGCCGCGCGGTTGGCGGCACCACGCTGATCAACTGGACCTCGAGCTTTCGCACACCCGCGCCAACCCTGGAGCACTGGGCCAAGGAGCATGGCGTAAAAGGCCACAGCCCTGAAGAAATGGCGCCCTGGTTCGAGCAGATGGAACAGCGCCTGGGCGTCGCGCCCTGGGTTGTGCCGCCGAATGCCAATAACGCGGTAATCAGCCGCGGCTGCGACAAGCTCGGTTACGAGTGGCAGACGATTCCGCGCAACGTGCGCGGCTGCTGGAACCTCGGTTACTGCGGCCTGGGCTGCCCGACCAACGCCAAGCAGTCGATGCTGGTCACCACAATCCCGACCACTCTGGATAAAGGCGGCGAGCTGCTCTACCTGGCCCGCGCCGAACGCTTGTTAATCGACGGTGACCAGGTCACGGGCATCGAATGCCTCGGCATGGATGAGCGTAGCGTCGCCCCCAATGGCCGCAAGATCACGGTCAAGGCCAAGCATTACGTACTGTCCGGTGGCGGCATCAACACACCGGGAATTCTCCTGCGCTCGAATGCACCGGACCCGCACCAGCGCACCGGCAAGCGCACCTTCTTGCACCTGGTGAACTTCTCGGCGGCCTTGTTCGATCAGGTGATCAACCCCTTCTACGGCGCGCCGCAGTCCATCTACTCCGACCATTTCCAGTGGGATGACGGCACCGCTGGGCGCCTGTCCTACAAGCTCGAAGTCCCGCCGCTGCAGCCGGCGCTGACGGCCACCCTGCTCGGCCGCTTCGGTATCGACAACGCCATGCGCATGGAGCAACTGCCCAATACCAACGTAATGCTCGCCCTGCTGCGTGACGGCTTCCACCCGGACAGCGCCGAAGGCACGGTGGAACTGCGCGGCGACGGCAGCCCGGTGCTCGACTACCAGATGACCGACTACACCTGGGACGGCGTGCGCCGCGCCTTCCATACCATGGCCGAGATTCAGTTTGCCGCCGGGGCTAAGGCGGTGCTGCCGCTGCATGCCGATGCCGGCTATGTGAAAACCCTGGCCGAAGCGAAAAGCCTGATCGACAACCTCAGCCTGGAGCTGTACCGCACCCGCCTCGGCAGTGCCCACGTCATGGGCGGTTGCGCCATGGGTGAAGACCCGCAGCAGGCCGTCACCGACAGCCTGGGTCGCCACCACCAGCTGAGCAACCTGTCGATCCATGACGGTTCGCTATTCCCCACCAGCATCGGCGCCAACCCGCAGCTGTCGATCTATGGGCTGACGGCCAAGCTGGCCAGCCAATTGGCTGAGCGGCTGCACGCCTAGACCACCCGGGAGCCTGTCCATGCTGCAGAAAGTGGTTTCCGTGCTGCTGATCATCGCCGGCATCATTCACTTGCTGCCGCTCAGCGGCGTCTTAGGCGCTGAACGCCTAGCGCAACTCTACGGCCTGACCTTCCAGGAGCCCAACCTGCTTTTGCTGATGCGCAGTCGCGCCGTGCTGTTTGGCCTGCTCGGCGCCTTGCTGGTCTACGCAGCGTTCCGCTCGACACTGCAGCCCATCGCCCTGACCGGCGGACTGCTTAGCGTGCTGAGCTTTCTTTACCTGGCCTGGAGCACTCCCGGCTACAACGAGGCGCTACGCCGGGTGGTACTCGCCGACTGGGTAGCGCTGGCCTGCCTGGTGATCGCTGCCTTGCTGGTTTTTCTGGCCCGCAACAGAACCTGAGACCAAACGCACCGACTTGGCCGCAGTGCCTTGCTGCGCTACCATCCGACTCCCCAACGGATCCGCCAGGACGTCACGATGAATCGAGTGTTATACCCAGGCACCTTCGACCCCATCACCAAGGGGCACGGCGACCTGGTCGAGCGTGCCGCACGGCTGTTCGACAGCGTGATCATTGCGGTAGCGGCCAGCCCGAAGAAGAACCCGCTGTTCAGCCTGGAACAACGCGTCGAGCTGGCCCGGGAAGTCACCCAACACCTGCCCAACGTTGAAGTAGTCGGCTTTTCCACCCTGCTGGCACACTTCGCCAAGGAACAGGGCGCGAACGTGTTTCTGCGCGGCCTGCGCGCGGTATCCGACTTCGAATACGAATTCCAACTGGCCAATATGAACCGCCAGCTGGCTCCGGACGTGGAAAGCCTGTTCCTGACCCCGTCGGAGAAATACTCGTTCATCTCTTCGACGCTGGTGCGCGAAATCGCCGCACTGGGCGGTGACATCTCCAATTTCGTGCACCCGGCCGTGGCCGCCGCGCTGACCGAACGTTTCAAGCGCTAAGCCATTAGCGCCAGGCCGCGTGCATGCGCGGCCCCGATGCGGCACAATTCGTTCCATAGTCTTTCTGCACACATCTAGGCTGCGCTCCAGAGCGGCAGCAGGAGTGGTTCTGTCATGTCCCTGATCATCACCGACGACTGCATCAACTGCGACGTCTGCGAACCCGAATGCCCGAACGCTGCGATTTCCCAAGGCGAAGAAATCTACGAGATCGACCCCAACCTGTGTACCGAATGCGTCGGCCACTATGACGAGCCGCAGTGCCAGCAGGTTTGTCCGGTCGATTGCATCCCGCTCGATGAGAACAATGTCGAGAGCAAGGATGAGTTGATGCAGAAGTACCTGATCATTACCGGTAAAGCATGAAGACCGGCCGCCTGATCCGCGGCCATCACCCCTGGCGCACCTTGCTTGGTGCGCTTGCTCTACTCTGCGCCCTTGAGTTGCATGCCGCGGCCCAGCCTGAACGCATCGCCATTGCCACCGCACACCCCGCCGCCACTGTGGCGGGCCAGGAAACCCTAGCTCTGGGCGGCAACGCCTTTGACGCTGCAGTGGCCATCAGCGCAGCGCTTGCGGTGGTCGAACCCTATGGCTCCGGGCTGGGCGGCGGTGGTTTCTTTCTGCTGCGCGAAGCCGGCGACTCGCCGAACTACCGTTTTCTTGATGCCCGCGAGCGCGCCCCGCAAGCCGCCCATGCCGACCTATACCGGGTCGACGGCGAGATCCGCAAAGACCTGTCGCTGAATGGCGCACAGGCCGCTGCCATTCCCGGCCTGCCGGCCGCACTGGTCGAGCTGGCCGAGCGCTTCGGCCGCCTGCCATTGCGCGACTCACTGGCTCCGGCAATCCGCCTGGCCAGCAGCGGCGTGAGCATCGACCGGGTCTACCGCGAACGCGCGGGTTGGCGCTTAGCGGCCATGCGCGACGACCCTGAAACCGCACGGATCTTCCTCGATAAAGGCGAAATACCCGAGGAGTTTGGCCTGCTGCGCCAGCCGGAGCTGGCGCGCACCTTCGAACAGCTGGGCAGTCAGGGCCGTCAAGGTTTCTATGCCGGCGCGGTGGCGGAGCAGATGGTCAAGGCCGTACGCGATGCAGGCGGCATCTGGACCCTCAAGGACCTGGCCGACTACCGCATCGCTGAACGCCAGCCGCTGCGCGTATCACTTGATCAAGGCCGTGAACTAATCAGCGCGCCCCCGCCATCTGCAGGTGGTATCGCCCTGGGGCAGAGCCTGCTGATCCTGCAGCAACTGCCCTGGCAGCAAGCAAACCGAGTGCAGCGCACTCATTTTGTCGTCGAAACCCTGCGGCGCGCCTACCGGGATCGCGGCCTATTAGGCGACCCCGACTTTGTTCGCAATCCTGCGCAACAACTGCTGGCCCCCGCGTACCTGAAACAGCTGGCCGGCAGTATCGACCCGCAGCGCGCCACGCCGAGTGATAGTCTGCCGCCCAGTAAAACCTGGCAGGAAGGCGACCACACCACCCATTTCTCGGTGCTCGACAGCGAGGGCAATGCGGTGGCGGCCACCCTGTCAGTCAACCTGCCGTTCGGTGCAGCATTTACTGCGCCCGGCACCGGGGTGCTGCTGAACAATGAAATGGATGACTTTGCCGCCGACATACAAGGCAGTAATGCCTACGGCCTGAGCGGCAGCCAGGCCAATAGCATCGCCGCCGGCAAACGGCCGCTATCGAGCATGAGCCCAAGCTTTATAGAAAGCGCTAAAGGCTTCGCCAGCTTCGGCACGCCGGGCGGCAGCCGAATACCCAGCATGGTGCTACTGGCGATGCTGGAGTATCTGGATCAGCAACCGATCGAGCGCTGGCCCAGCGCGGCACGCTACCACCACCAGTTTCGCCCAGACTTGATCGAGCATGAGCCGAACGCTTTCGGCCCAGCAGAAATTGCAGCATTAGAGGCACTTGGGCATCAATTGAAAGCAACAGGCCGGCAATACGGCAATCAGCAGGTGCTGTACTGGAACAAACAAGACGGGAAGGTTGCAGCCGCAAGCGATCCGCGCGGGATCGGTACTGCGGTGGTCACACCAGTCGCACCGCAATGATGCTGATCACCGATGCGCCAGACGAGAACTTCTCAGGGCTGTCAAAGCAAACAGCACGACAGCCCGGAAAAATATAAAAACAATCAGTTCTGCTTATAGCCGCTAGTGGTGCAGCCCAGGCAGCGCACAAAAGCTTCTTTGCCTGGTTCCACAACCAGTGCATGACCAGCCTCACCAATATTGCCACCTGCAGCCGTAAACGGCAGGCTCACCACAAATGCCACAGCACCGATGGCAGTTGCCCCGATCAGTAACGGTCGTGCAATCAGCAGATCGCCAATCATTGAATAGGCTTTGGGTGCGTTAGCAGTATAAAGAGGGTCGCCGCTAGTGTTCTGCTGCGCTACGTCAGCATAAGCCGGCAGCGCCAGCAGGCCAGTGGTCAACGCCAGAGCAGCAGCGGTTGAGCGGAACAGTTTCATGGGGCGATCCTTCAGCTATTAGGAGGCGGTAGATCTAACTATAACAGCGCATTGGTAATTGTCAGCGTGACGGCCGTCAATCGCCATAAAAGGCATATTCAGGTTTTTTCGGAATAAAGGGTCGAAAAAACGCAAGAATCGCCTCGAGATCGGCAGCTTCATCCCCGCTAGGCATAAAAGTCGGGCCGATAAATACACGTCGATTCTGGTAGTCCAGAGCGCCCAGCACGATGGGCACGCCGGCACCTAGAGCGATGTGATAGAAGCCCATTTTCCAGCGTTCGACCTTTTTGCGCGTACCTTCCGGCGAGAGGATCAGCATAAATTGCCGATGCTCACTAAAGGCCTGCACCGCCTGCTCAACCGTATTGCCCTGACGCTCGCGGTATATCGGAATGCCGCCCCACAACCGCATCAGTCCGCCAAACGGCCAATTAAATATCGTGTGTTTGCCAAACCAGCGGGCATTCAGACGCAGCACAAACTTCACTGCGATAAAGATTACAAAGTCCCAGTTAGACGTGTGGTGCGCACCGATCACCACAAATTTGTCGAGTTTCGGCAGCTCGCCCTCGATACGCCAACCCATCAGTTTCAGTACCACGCGGCCAACCCATTCGGCCAGAGGATTGCGGTGCAGATAGTTACCGAACATCAATACCTCGGTCGTTCTTATTATTGTGTAAACGGTTCAGTCATCAGCGTATGACGGGCAAATCTAGCCCGACGACAAATCCTTAGCGTTGGCAGCGCGGACAATACACGCTGGCGCGCTGGCCTAGTTTGACCTCACGCAGGGTGCTGCCGCAGTGCTTGCAGAACTCACCGCCGCGCCCATAGACAAACAGCTCCTGCTGGAAATAGCCCGGCTGACCATCGCCACCGACAAAGTCACGCAGGGTGGTGCCGCCGCGCTCGATGGCATGGGCGAGGATGCGCTTGATCTCGTCCGCCAGTTTCACATAACGCGCCCGCAACACCGAGCCGGCCTCACGCCGCGGGTCGATACCCGCAGCAAACAGCGCTTCGCTCGCGTAAATATTACCCACCCCGACCACCACGGCGTTGTCCATGATAAAGGGCTTGATCGCCATGGCCCGGCCACGGGACAGCTGGAACAATCGCTCGCCATCGAACAGTTCGGTCAACGGCTCCGGCCCCAGTTTGCTGAGCAGCACATGGCTCAACGGCTCAGTGCTCCACAGTAGTGCACCGAAGCGCCGCGGATCGGTGTAGCGCAGGGCCAGACCGGACTCCAGCTCGATATCCACATGTTCATGCTTGGCCGCCGGCAAACCCGCTTCGACCAGTCGCAGGCTACCGGACATACCCAGGTGGCTGATCAAGCTGCCGGTTTCGGCCTTGATCAGCAGGTACTTGGCGCGCCGTTCAACGCACTCGATACGCTGCCCGGATAGCTGAATATCCAGATCTTCGGGGATCGGCCAGCGCAGGCGGCGCTCGCGTACGATCACCCGGCTGACGCGCTGGCCTTCAAGGAATGGGGCGATACCGCGGCGAGTGGTTTCTACTTCAGGAAGTTCTGGCATAGCGAATAGTCAGCTGAGCAATTCGAGCGGGCGCCTACCTTAGCAGGAATGTCCCAGGGGCGACGAGACAGGCCAGCCGGCTGCTAACTCGCCCCCATATCGCGAATGCTTTCGCGCAGATTCTCGAAGTCATACCCCGATAGCCCGACATACTCCAGCACCAGCTGCTCGATGCTCTGCCACTCATGGTCGTCCGGCTGATTACCCAGCACCAGATGGCTTTCACAGATGTGCTCGGCCATCTTCAGAATTGCCAGCAGGGTTTTCAGCTGTGCATCGCGGCTGGCGTCCTCGGTAAAAATCGCCAGGGCGTTGTGGTGGCTGGCAATGGCTTCGCACAGGTGCAGCGGCAGGTTCCACGACTTGGCAGTGAAGTAGCCGATCACCGCATGATTGGTATTGAGCAGGCGATTCTCTGTATCCACCACGCGGCGCTCGCCGGTGGCGCTGGCGTAGGCCTCTTCCAGCACGGTCATGTAATTGGGGAAGCGCTTGAGCATCAGCGGAATGCCGCAATTGTGGAACAGGCCGAGGGTGTAGGCCTCGTCCGGCGAGTGATAACCGATGCGTTTGGCCAGGGTCAGGCAGGTCATCGCCACATCCTGGGCGGTGTCCCAGAAACGGTTGAGGGTGACGATGGCCTCATCGGTCAGCTCGCCGCGGATCGACTGCGCATTGATCAGGTTGATCACCGTGTTGCAGCCCAGCAGGTTGACCGCCTGCTGGATCGAGGCGATGCGATTGGTCAGACCGAAGAACGGCGAATTCACCAGTTTCAGCAGCGCGCCGGACAGGCCAGGGTCCTGACCGATCAGCTTGGCGATGGCGCGCAGATCCGGGCTCGGCATCACCTGTTCCATCTGCAAATCCACCATGATCTGCGGCTGCGGCGGCACGCTGATGCCCTGCAGCACTTGCTGGATATATTCGGCGGAAAGCTCTTGAGACATGACGGGAACAACCGATATGAGAAGTGATGCACAGTCTAGCTAAACCACCAGCACTTCCACAGGCGACTTTTGTAACCGCCGTAAGGCCGGCGAACCCGCTATAATTCCGCTCTTTTTTCGGAGTCCCCAGCATGTCCCTGCCCAGCCTGCGCCTGAAAGCCAATGCCGATCGACGCCTGCGCGCCGGCCACCTGTGGGTCTACAGCAACGAAATCGACGTGGCCGCCACACCGTTGAGTGGTTTTGCTGCCGGCGATCAAGCGGTGCTCGAAGCTGCCGGCGGCAAACCGCTGGGTGTCGTCGCGATGAGCCCGAACAACCTGATCTGCGCGCGCCTGCTGTCGCGCGATGTCAAACATGTGCTGGACAAGTCGCTGCTGGTGCACCGCCTCAACGTCTGCCTGTCACTGCGTGAACGGCTGTTCGACAAGCCCTGCTACCGCCTGGTGTACGGCGACTCCGACCTGCTGCCAGGCTTGGTGGTCGACCGTTTCTTCGACATCCTGGTGGTGCAGCTGGCCTCCGCCACCATGGAGCGACACAAGGATGACGTACTCGCCGCGCTGATCCAGGTGTGCAAGCCCAGCGGCATCCTGCTCAAGAATGATTCCGCCGCCCGCGATGCCGAAGGCCTGGCGCGTTATGTGGAAACCCCCTTTGGCGTGGTGCCGGAGTGGGTCGCCCTGGAAGAAAACGGGGTGAAGTTCGAAGCCCCGGTGATCGAAGGCCAGAAAACCGGCTGGTTCTATGACCACCGCATGAACCGCGCGCGCCTGGCGCCTTACGTCAAGGGCAAGCGCGTACTCGATCTGTTCAGCTACATCGGCGGCTGGGGTGTGCAGGCTGCAGCCTTCGGCGCCAGTGACGTGATGTGTGTGGACGCTTCCGGCTTTGCCCTCGACGGCGTAGAGCGCAACGCCGCGCTGAACGGCCTGACCGATCAGGTCGCCTGTGTCGAAGGTGATGTGTTCGAGGCGCTGAAACAGCTGAAATCCGCCGAAGAACGCTTCGACGTGATCGTCGCCGACCCTCCCGCCTTCATCAAACGCAAGAAAGACCTGAAAAACGGTGAAGGTGCCTACCGCCGCCTAAACGAGCAGGCCATGCGCCTGCTCAACAAGGACGGCATCCTGATCAGCGCCAGTTGCTCCATGCACCTGGAAGAAGACAACCTGCAGAACATCCTGCTGACCAGCGCACGCCATCTGGATCGCAATATCCAGCTGCTCGAACGTGGTGCCCAGGGCCCGGATCATCCAGTACACCCGGCCATCAATGAAACCCGCTATATCAAGAGCCTGACCGTGCGTTTGCTGCCCAACAGTTGAGCACCTGCACCTGCCGAGTGCGTGTCGGCAGGTGCTTCTTTCTCTCCCGCGCTGTTACCACTTCCCACACCCGCCTGGCGCAACCCCGCGCCTGGGCTAGGCTTACCCCCAGCACTGCAGCGCCCGCGATGAGCCACAGCGGACTGGCACAGTGCTTGCGTAACTTGAACATTCAAACAAGTACCCGTTACAGCATAGAAGCGGGCGCGTGAATTCAAGTATTCAGATAACGGCCACAAGCTGCTGTCTGTTCAGAGCACATTTGGGGAGGGGTATGGCTGACCTGGCTGGGGACAAACCGTTCCTGCAATTCACCAACGTTAAGAAGACTTACGACCACAAGAATCTGGTGGTCAAGGATTTCAACCTGGATGTGGCCAAGGGCGAATTTATCACCCTGCTCGGCCCGTCCGGCTCGGGTAAAACCACCTGCCTGATGATGCTCGCCGGGTTCGAGGACGTGACCAGCGGCGAGATCCTGATCAACGGCCGCTCAGTCACCAGCATCGCTCCCTACCAGCGCAATATCGGCATGGTATTCCAGCAGTACGCACTGTTCCCACACATGACCCTGCGCGAAAACCTCGCCTACCCGCTGAAGATCCGCAAACAGCCCAAAGAGGTGATTCGCGCCAAGGTCGACGAATACCTGTCACTGGTCGAGCTGCTGGATTTCGGCAACCGCTTCCCTGGCCAGCTTTCCGGCGGCCAGCGCCAACGCGTGGCCCTGGCCCGCGCGCTGATCTTCGCCCCCGACATCGTACTGATGGATGAACCCCTCGGCGCCCTCGACAAGAAGCTGCGCGAGCAGATGCAGTTCGAGATCAAGCGCCTGCACGAGCAGCTCGGCTTTACCGTGATCTACGTGACCCACGACCAGACCGAAGCGCTGACCATGAGCGACCGCATCGCCGTATTCAACAACGGCATTGTCCAGCAATGCGCGCCGCCCCATGTGCTCTACGAGCGCCCGGCCAACCTGTTCGTCGCCGATTTTATCGGCGAGAGCAACAAGCTCAAGGGCGTGATCGAAAGCGTTGGCGCGGACAGCGTGCAGGTGCGCCTGGAGGATGGCGGCCTGGTCAGCACCCTGAAAGCCAACTGCACCGAGATCGGCCAGCCCACCACCGTGTCCATTCGCCCGGAAAAGCTCAGTTTTACCGAGCGTCTTGGCAGCACCGGCAATCAGGTGATGGCGCGGTTCGTCACCCGGCATTACGTCGGCGAATACATCCGTTACCACTTCGAGACCGCTGACGGCACCGAGCTGGTGGTGAAGAACATGAATGACAGCAGCGCCCCGCAACTCAGTGCCAAGGAAGAAGTAGCCCTTGCCTGGCTGCCGCAAGACAGCCAGGCACTGGATCGCCCAGTCGTCACACCAACCTGACCCTGATAACTAGAAGCAGAAGCAATGGAGCACAGCAATGGCTAGAACACTGACCACCCGCTTTTCCACCTTCGCCCTCGCCGCCGCGCTAGGCACAGCAAGTTTCGCCGCCAGCGCCGAGGAAACCCTGACAGTCGTGTCATGGGGCGGTGCCTACGGCGCAGCCCAGCAGAAACACGTGATCGACCCGTTTATGAAAGACACCGGCAACAAGGTCCTGTTCGAGGATTACACCGGCGGTGTGGCCGAGATCAAAGCCCAGGTCGAGTCCGGCAATATTCAGTGGGACGTGGTCGACTTCGAGGTCATCGACCTTGAGCGCGCCTGCTCCGAAGGTCTGCTGGAAAGCATCCCGCGCGACATCCTGCCGGCCGGTATCGACGGCGTTCCGGCCGCTAAAGACTTTATTCCCGAAGCCCTAGCCAGCGAGTGCGCAGTCGGCAATATCGTCTGGTCGGTGGTCTTCGCCTACAACGAGAAAACCATCGGGGGCACCAAAGCCGCGAGCATCGCTGACTTCTTCGACACCAGCAAAATCCCCGGCAAGCGCGCCATGCGCAAACGTCCGCAGGTGAACATGGAGTGGGCTTTGCTGGCTGACGGCGTGCCGCCGGGCGAAGTCTATGACGTGCTGTCGACCCCGGAAGGCCAGGCCCGTGCCTTTGCCAAGCTGGACACCATCAAGCAGGACATCGTCTGGTTCGACTCCTGGTCGCAGGCGCCACAACTGCTCAACGATGGCGGCGCGGTGCTGGTGCAGTCGGCCAATGGCCGTTTCTATGACGCCATCCGCCAGGAGAAAAAACCCTTCGTCATCGTCTGGGACGGCCACGTCTACGATCTTGATGCCTGGGCCATCGTCAAAGGCTCGCCGAAAAAGGACCTGGCACTGAAATTTATTGCCTACGCCACCGGCTCCACTCCACTGGCCGGCATGCCGGACGTGGCCTACGGCCCAACCCGCAAATCCTCCATGCCACTGGCTGACCAGAGCGCCGCACCGCACCTGCCGACTGCTCACCTGAGCAAAGGCATCCAGGCCGGTTCGGACTTCTGGGCTGACTACGGCGAATCCCTCGGTGAAAAATTCAACGAGTGGCTGTTGAAGTAACCCGCCATGACCCCTCTCCTGCGGGAGAGGGGTCAGGATTTTCGGAGTAACGCCTTGTCCTCCCTCACGTCTACCGAAGCCAGCCAAGCCTCCAACGCCCGCAACAAGAAACGCCTCACCGCCTTTCTGTTTGTCGTACCGCTGCTGGTGTTTATCCTGCTGACCTTCGTCGCACCGATTGCCAGCATGCTCTGGCGCAGCGTTCACCACCCGACGGTGGCCGCCCTGATTCCGCTGACCCTGAGCGAGCTGCAACGCTGGGACGGCAAAACGATTCCTGATGAGAAAACCCTGAGCGTGTTCGCCCAGGAGCTGCATGGCCTGGCCAAAGAGCGCCAGTCCGGCAAACTGGCCGAAGAGTTCAACCGCGCCTCGGCGGGCATGTCCAGCGTGGTCAAATCCACCGCCCGCAAAGTCTCACGCCTGAATGACGAGCAACTGACGCAACAAGGCGCCGAGATCCTGCTCAAGTCGCACCGCAACTGGAGCAAGCCGCAAATCTGGTATGCCATCCAGCGCGCGGGCAAACCCTATACCTATGACTACTACCTGACTGCACTCGACCTGGAACTGCATCCCGAGCAGGGTATTCAGGTGCGCGAAGACACACAGATCTACCTGCAGCTGTACAGCAAGACCCTGAGCATGGCGCTGGTCATCACGCTTTTCTGCGCGCTGCTCGGCTACCCACTGGCCTACTACCTGGCCGGCCTGCCGGAAAACCGCGCCAACCTGCTGCTGGTGCTGGTTCTGCTGCCGTTCTGGACCTCATTGCTGGTACGCACTACGGCCTGGATCGCCCTGCTGCAGACCAACGGGGTGATCAACTCCTTCCTGCTCGGCATCGGCGTGATCGGCCAACCCATCGAGATGCTCTACACCTCGTTCGCCACCGTGGTGGCGATGACCCATATTCTCTTGCCGTTTATGATCCTGCCGCTGTACAGCGTGATGCGCGGCATCGACCCCAGCTATCTGCGCGCGGCGCTGTCACTGGGTGCACGACCGATTCCGGCCTTTGCGCGCATCTACTTCCCGATGACCCTGCCGGGCCTGAGCGCCGGTGCGCTGCTGGTATTTATCATCTCGGTCGGCTACTACATCACCCCAGCACTGGTCGGCGGCACCGACGGGCAGATGATCAGCAACATCATCGCCTTCCATATGCAGCGCTCGAACAACTGGGAACTGGCCGCCGCGCTGGGCTCCCTGCTGCTCGGACTGATCCTGCTGCTGTACTGGCTGTACGACCGCTTTGTCGGTGCCAGCAATATCAAGCTAGGTTAAGGAACAGACGATGAAGATTCCCGCCTACTACGGCTTCTGGCATCACCTCGGGGCCTGGCTGCTGAAGACCAGCTCCTGGCTGGTGCTGCTGTTTCTGATCCTGCCGATCCTGGTCATCGTGCCGCTGTCGTTCAACACCGAGCCGTTCTTCAGTTTTACCGAAGGCATGCTCACCCTGCAGCCCGAGGCCTATTCGCTGCGCTGGTACAGCGCCATCTTCAGTGACGACAAGTGGCTGCTGGCGATCAAAAACAGCTTTCTGATCGGCATCTTCGCCACCCTGATCGCCACCGTGCTCGGCACCTGCGCGGCAGTCGGCCTGGCCCGCGACGACATGCCCGCGCGCCGGCTGATCACCGCACTGCTGCTGTCGCCGATGATCGTGCCGCTGATCATCACCGCCGCCGGGATGTTCTTCTTCTATTCGGACCTGGGCCTGGCCGGCAACTACCTCGGGGTGATCATCGCCCACGCGGCCCTGGGCACGCCGTTCGTGATCATCACCGTCACCGCCACCCTCACCGGCTTCGACTACAGCCTGGCCCGCGCCGCGCTGAACCTGGGCGCCACGCCGCTGCGAGTGTTCTTCGACATCATCATGCCGCTGATCCGTCCTGGGGTGATTTCCGGCGCGCTGTTCGCCTTTATCACCTCGTTCGACGAGGTGGTGGTGATCCTGTTTATGGCCGGTCCACAGCAACGCACCATCCCCCGGCAGATGTTCTCGGGCCTGCGCGAGCAGATCAACCCGAGCATCCTGGCCATTGCCACCCTGCTGATTCTGGTGTCCATCGCCCTGCTGGTGACCATCGAACTGTTGCGCCGCCGCGCCGAACGCATGCGCGGTATCGAAGAGCTATAAGTAGGCCCCGACAACCCAGGTTGCCGGGGCCTCGTCTCAGTAGATCCGCAGGCTGAGTTCATCGGCGAAGGGAAAGCCGTTACTGCCCGACGTCTCGAAGCGCAGCTCTACTTCCACCGAAGTCGCCCCGGCCGGCACGCTGCCGTAGAGCTCACGGCTGAGCAACTGGCCGTCCCGCTCGGCAGCACTCAACGGCTCAGTGGCGAAAAAACGCCCGCCGTCGCGGAACGCATCTAGCCCGGGCCAGGTGCTGGCGGTCACCGCCTTGGGGTAGCCGCTCTCGGCCTTATCGGTAATCAGGTTGTAGCGGATGTATTCGCCGCCATTGAACAGATAAGCCACGCCACTGTTGCGCTTGACCGCCGCACTGATGCCCAGCGGCCACTGCTGCACCCCGGACCAAGTAGCTCCGGAGAGGCTCAGCGGATAGTTCTTGTCAGCTTTGTCGCCCAGGCTCAAGTTATAGCGCACATACTCGCCGTCCTTGAAAAAATACAGCTTGGAACCGTTGACCTCAAGCACGTCGTCGAGGTCGCGCGCGCCACCCGCCAGACGCTCAAGCCCTGGCCAGTTACCTACGATTGGCTTCGGGTAGCCACTGTCGACCCGATCATTGGCGATATCGAAGCGCACATACTGCTCGCCCTTGAAGAAGTAGGCCTTACCGTTGCCGGCGTTGAACGCCGCATCGATATCGCGGGCGCCGCCGGCGAAACCATCGAGACCGATCCAATTGCCGGCAATCGACTTGGGATAACCCGGATCGACACGGTCGCTGCGGTAGTTATAGCGGTAGTACTGATCACCGGCGAAGAAATACCCAGTGTCGTCATTCCAGTACAGCGAACTGCGTTTCTGCTCGCTGCGAAAACGCAACAGTACCCGAGCGTCATGGCGGCTGCCTGCGCTGGCGCCCAGTTGCGCATTGAGCAGGAACGGTCTCCCTGCGGCGTCGGCCGGCAGTTCGATGCGCTGGGTCAGCGAACCCTTGCCCTGACCGACGAACAACTGCCCCTGGCCACTCGGCAGCTCTGCGCGCGCACCGTAGTGCATCACCGTCTGTAGGCCACCCTTGGTCCAACCGGCGATGTCAGGGTCATAGTCGAGGTCGCTGTGGGCCACACCGTACTCGGCGCCCGGGTTGCCCAGAAGGTTCTGACCGAAGGCGAATGTGCGGGCTTGTGGGTGTAGCCGCGAGCGGCCGTCGAGATCCAACCCCTGAGTCGACACCCCTAGGTGCTCGAACAGCGTCGGCAGCACATCGACCTGGCGCAGCGGTTCACGCAGCGTGTTGCGCCCTAGGGCCGGAATCCCGGCACCGCTCATCACCACCGCGACCTTACGGTGCTCCGGGCGGTTGCCGCCATGCCCGGTGCTGGAGCCACCGTGGTCAGTGCTTACGATGATCAGCCAGTTTTCCTCAGCGTAGCTGGGCCGCGCCTCAATGGCCTGCAAAAGCCGACCAAGCTCGGCGTCGGCACGGTCCATGGCCTGGATGTACTGTGGCGTATCGGAATGAAAGCCATAGCCGTGGCCAGCCTCGTCGACGCCATAGAAATAAGTGCTGAGCACATCGAGGTCGGCACGGTTACGCAGCCAGTCTTCGGCCTGGGCGAACAACACCGGGTCGTTGGCTTCCGGGCCGTCAAACTTGAGGTCAGCCTGTGGTTGCATCTGGCTGTACAGGGGCTCCCAGTTGTAGGCATAGGCAGTAACCAGCTGCGGTTTACGCTGCTCGATCAGACTGAGAAAGTGCGGATACTGGCCGTATTTCTTGCCGGCAAAGCTGTTGTCACGCACCCCGTGCTTGTCGCGCTCCACCCCCATAAATAGGGTTGACCAGCCGGGACCACTCATCGAGGTATCCGGTGCCCAACCGCCGTCGGTGTACACGCCATCGGCAATCAAACGCTCCAGGTTGACCATGTGCGCACTTGCAATGGCATCGGCCTTAAAGCCATCGATGCCAAAGAACAGCACCTTGTTGTTGCCGGCTTCGGCCTGGGCGGTCAGCAGGCTGGCGGCGGTAAACGCCAATAGGCCCCCCACGGTTTTCGTTGCAGTCATGTCGCTTCCTTAGATTGTTGTAGATAAGGTTGGCCGAGACAGACGGCAGGCTTGCCTCACGCTGGCCTATACCAGCGCGTCCTGATTGCGCAGACATGACAGCCGCGGCGATGCCGATGAATCTTTGATGACCGAGCGGTCTTTCGCGCGCCCGCGCACAGAAATGCTTGCCCCTGCGCGCACCGCGCCACCACCTGGCCTTTCGCCCCGAGGAACCTGCGATTAGAATCGGCATTCTCCTGCCATATCCTAGGCGGACTTGTAGCCCAGCCACGCCAGCGCCCACCCCGCGCCAGGCAGCGCCCCGGCCCGACAAATGCGCACTTGCGTTTGCCTTGGGCCTGAACCCGGCTCAACATACGCATCAACAGCCCGTTGCCCGCACAGCGTTATCGCCTGTGCATGCGTGACCTGAATAGCCTTTGCAGGATTGACCGCCATGCCTGACTACCGCTCGAAGACCTCCACCCACGGCCGCAATATGGCCGGCGCTCGCGCCCTGTGGCGCGCCACAGGGATGAAGGACGAAGACTTCAAGAAGCCGATCATCGCCATCGCCAACTCCTTCACCCAGTTCGTGCCCGGCCACGTGCACCTGAAGGACATGGGCCAGCTGGTTGCCCGCGAGATCGAGAAACACGGCGGCGTGGCCAAGGAATTCAACACCATCGCGGTCGACGACGGCATCGCCATGGGCCACGACGGTATGCTCTATTCGCTGCCGAGCCGCGAGATCATCGCCGACTCCGTCGAGTACATGGTCAACGCCCACTGCGCCGACGCCATTGTCTGTATCTCCAACTGCGACAAGATCACCCCCGGCATGCTACTGGCCTCGTTGCGCCTGAATATCCCGGTGATCTTCGTTTCCGGCGGGCCGATGGAAGCCGGTAAAACCAAGCTGGCCAGCCACGGTCTGGACTTGGTCGACGCCATGGTCATCGCCGCCGACGATTCGGCCAGTGACGAAAAAGTCGCCGAGTACGAGCGCAGCGCCTGCCCGACCTGCGGCAGCTGCTCCGGCATGTTTACCGCCAACTCGATGAACTGCCTGATGGAAGCCTTGGGCCTGGCCCTGCCGGGTAACGGTTCGACCCTGGCCACCCACAGCGACCGCGAACAGCTGTTCCTGCAAGCCGGGCGCACAGCCGTCGAGCTGTGCAAACGCTACTACGGCGAAGGTGACGCCTCGGTGCTGCCGCGCAGCATCGCCAACTTCAAGGCGTTCGAGAACGCCATGACTCTGGACATCGCCATGGGTGGTTCAACCAACACCATCCTGCACCTGCTGGCCGCCGCCCAGGAAGGCGAAGTCGATTTCGACCTGCGCGATATCGACCGCCTGTCGCGCAAGGTTCCGCAGCTGTGCAAAGTCGCGCCGAACATCCAGAAGTACCATATGGAAGACGTGCACCGCGCTGGTGGCATCTTCTCCATCCTCGGCTCGCTGGCCCGTGGCGGCCTGCTGCACACCGACCTGCCGACCGTACACAGCAAGACCATGGCCGAGGCCATTGCCAAATGGGACATCACCCAGACCGACGATGAAGCCGTACATACCTTCTTCCGTGCAGGCCCGGCCGGCATCCCGACGCAGACCGCATTCAGCCAGAGCACCCGCTGGGACACCGTGGATAACGACCGTGAAAACGGCTGCATCCGCAGCGTCGAGCATGCGTACTCGCAAGAAGGCGGCCTGGCCGTGCTCTACGGCAATATCGCCCTCGACGGCTGCGTGGTGAAAACCGCCGGTGTGGATGAGTCCATCCATGTCTTCGAAGGCAGCGCGAAAATTTTCGAAAGCCAGGACAGCGCCGTGCGCGGCATCCTCGCCGACGAAGTGCAGGCCGGCGATATCGTCATCATCCGCTACGAAGGCCCGAAAGGCGGCCCGGGCATGCAGGAAATGCTCTATCCGACTTCTTATCTGAAGTCCAAGGGCCTGGGCAAAGCCTGCGCCCTGCTCACCGACGGCCGCTTCTCCGGCGGCACCTCGGGCCTGTCGATCGGCCACGCCTCGCCGGAAGCCGCCGCGGGCGGTGCCATCGGCCTGGTGCGCGAAGGCGACAAGATCCTGATCAATATCCACGAGCGCTCGATCAACCTGCTGATCAGCGATGAAGAGCTGGCCGCACGCCGCGTGGAACAGGACAAGAAAGGCTGGAAGCCGGTGGAAGTACGCCCGCGCAAAGTCACCACAGCGCTCAAGGCCTACGCCCTGCTCGCCACCAGCGCCGACAAGGGCGCGGTGCGCGACAAGGCGTTACTGGAAAAACTGGTGCCCTAAGCCAGTCGCTGTAAACAAAAGCCCGGCTGAGTGCCGGGCTTTTTTGTTTTCAGCTAACGCCCATATAACGCCCGGCGCGGTGGTTGATCGCCAACACCATATTCAGCGCCAGTGCGCCGAGGATCGACAGCGCCACCTTGTCCAGCGGTACGACCATGACCGCGCCCAGCACGATCAGCACATCGATGCCCATCTGCACCTTGCCGGCGCGCAGGCCGAAACGCTCCTGCAGGTACAGCGCGAGGATATTCACCCCGCCGAGGCTGGCGCGGTGGCGGAACAGCATCAGCAGCCCCAGGCCCATGGCAAAGCCACCAAACAGCGCGGCATAAATCACGTTGAGGTGAGTGAAGCCGATCCACTGCGGCGTCAATTCAGCCAGCAGCGAGACCATCCCCACCGCGCAGAAGGTGCGCAGGGTGAACGGCCAGCCCATGCGCCAGATGGCCAGGGCATAGAACGGCAGGTTGAGCAGAAAGAACACCACACCGAAGGGCCAGCCGAGCAGGTACTTCATCAGAAAAGCCAAGCCCACGGTGCCGCCCGTGAGCAAGCCCGCCTGGCTGTAGAGGGTAATCCCCAGCGCCACCATGGCGGTGCCCAGCAGCAGCGCCAGGCCATCTTCCCAGAGGGGGTGGCGAATAAAGATCGCGGCAATACGATCCGGCTCGGCGTGATCGGTATCAGCGTCATGCATGGGGAACAACCTGTAGAGGGCAAACGACATAGACAGCGTAGCGGCCAGCAAGACACGCCTTGCATGGATTAACGCTGCACAACAATGACGCGCAGGGTGACACGCCGTAGCGGCGCCCACCCTGGCGGAGATCAATGCAGCGCGGGAAAACTCAGCCCGGACGGGCTATTTGCGATCCCACACCTCAAACACGTAGCCGGGGGTTTCCAGACCCTCCATGTGTTCGATGGCGGAAGACAGGTGCCAGTCAGCCTCGGCCACTTCGGGGAAATAGGCATCGCCCTGGGGGCTGATGCCTACGCGGGTCAGGTACAGGCGTTCGGCCTGAGCCAGGCCCAGCTCGTACAGCTGCGCGCCGCCGATCAGCATCAGCTCCTCGGCATCTTCCTCGCGCGCCCAGACCTCGGCACGCTCCAGTGCGGCGTCGAGACTGGCGAACACTTCCGCGCCCTCCAGTTGCAAACCAAGCTGACGGCTGACCACCAGATTAAGTCGGCCCGGCAAGGGCCGGCCGAGGGAATCCCAGGTCTTGCGGCCCATGATGATCGGCTTGCCCAAGGTCAGCGCCTTGAAGTGCTTGAGGTCCGCCGGCAGATGCCAGGGCAGTTGGTTATCGCGGCCGATCACGCGGTTTTCCGCGAGGGCGGCGATCATGCAGAGAGGCAGGGGATTTTTCATAGGCGCGAGAATACCGCCTGCGTGGCGATCATTGAAGCCTTCCCTCAGAACCGGTTCACCGTTCAGCTCGCTTACCCATCCTGGCGCTTACCCACCACACGGTTGCGCCCCTGCTCCTTGGCCAGGTAGAGCGCGACATCTGCCAGGCGCAAGGCATCGACCAGGCTCTGATGCGGCTGCGGGGTGAGGTAGGCCATGCCGATGCTCAGCGTGACCACGCCGGCGGCATCCGAGTGAGCATGCGTCAGACCCAGGGCTTCGATGGCGCTGCGAATGTCCTGCAGAATCGCCAGCAGTTGCGCTTCCTCCAGGCCATACCAGACGCCGACAAACTCTTCACCGCCATAACGCGCCGCGCAATCCAGCGGCCGCCGGGCATACTCGCCGACCACCCGCGCCACCTGGCGCAACGCCTCATCACCGGCCGCGTGGCCATAGTGGTCGTTGTAACGCTTGAAGAAGTCGACATCCATCATCACCACGCCCAGCGCCTGTTTTTCCCGTTGTGCCTGACGCCAGCTACGTTCGGCACGCTCGGTAAAGGCGCGGCGATTGAGCAGCCCAGTGAGGAAGTCTTTCTCGGCCAAGTCCTGCAGCAGGCCATGGGCGAGGAAATTCTGCCGCGTGGCATATTCGAGTGAGTAGCAGCCCACCGAACCGATGATGTTGGCCAGGGCGAGAAACAAGGCATTGTTCAGCAGCGTCTCGCCCGCCAGACCAACGCTCAACTCCACCGCCAGATATGCCACGAGAGTCCACCAGCCGCACAGCACGGCCGTGGTAAAGCGCAGCCCCGTAAGGAAGTAGAAGAACACCGTGACCAGGATGATGCCCTCATAGGGCAACGCAAAACCGTGATAGCGGGCCAGGCCGATGATTCCCGCCACAGCCAGGCCGGAGAGCAACGCCACGATGCCGCCGATCAGCTGCAGATGATCACGCAAGCCCGGTCGGTAGGTGGCCAGCCAGGCCAGCAACAGCATCGGCTGGATTACCCCAAGGCGCAGGGCGAGTATGCGACCGCGCAGCGGGTCCGGCAGATTGATCGCATCCAGCAGGACAAACAGCAACGCCAGCAGCGTGGCCACCAGCAATGACCAGCGCATACGGCGCAGGAACACGTTGGCGTGATAACGCTTGAACGCCTGCTCCAGCTCATCGTCAAAACTCAGCGCGCGAAAGCCCTGCTGATGCTGACGCAGGTACGGCGAATCCTGACTGACCCACTCAAGGTGCGGTAACTTCACGATGGCACTCGCTTTTATTGTTATGCGTGCAGAGGCGGCTGAGCGAAGCACTCGGCAACCCGCTGGCCACAGCCTAGCCGGACTGGCCACAGGAGTACACGCGTGCGCCGCTGTGCCATGTGCAAGCTGCTGCGGTTATGCTCTGGTTTCCACTCGTTTATGGAACACCGCGTGAGCCCACTCGATAAACCCACGCCCAGCCGCCTGCAGCGCCTCTGGCTCAGTGAAACCATCCGCCTGCGCGAGGAACATGCCGGTCCGCTGGAGGACAGCGAAGCCAACCGCCGCGCCCAGGCCAAAGGCGGCGCACTCGGCGAACGCATCCAGACCCGCGCCTGGCTGCTGGGCGAACGCGACGGCCAGGTGCAGGCGCTGCAGCACTGGCTACAGGGCGCACGGCTGGCCGGGTTGCTGCTGGTACTGCTGGCCATCCTCAGCGGCAGTGGCTTGGCAGTGGCTGCTTTGGGCGATGGTTTGCGTCCGGTCAATGTGTTCTGGGCCCTGGGCAGCCTGCTCGGGCTGAACCTGCTTCTGCTGCTGGTTTGGGCGCTGGGGCTGCTGCTAAGCCGTGACAGCGCCGGCGCCCTCGGCCATCTGTGGTTATGGCTGAGCGCCAAGCTGGCCCGCGATGCCCAGGCCGCCCAACTGGCCCCTGCCCTGCTGCTGATGTTGCAACGTCAGCGCCTCAGTCGTTGGGGCCTGGGCGTGCTGGTGCAGGGCTTCTGGCTGCTGACGTTGCTTACCGCACTCCTGACCTTGCTGGCCCTGTTGGCCACCCGCCGTTACGGCTTTGTCTGGGAAAGCACCCTGCTCGGCGGCGACAGCTTTATCGCGATGACTCAGGCCATCGGCAGCCTGCCGGCGCTGCTCGGCTTCAGCCTGCCGGATGCTGAACTGATCCGCGCCAGCGGCGACAGCGCCCTGGCCAACGAAAGCGCGCGGCTAAGCTGGGCCGGCTGGCTGGTGGGCGTGCTTGTGGTCTACGGCATACTGCCGCGCCTGGGCCTATTGCTGCTCTGCCTATGGCGATGGCGCCGGGACTACGCGGCGCTGAGCCTGGACCTCAGCCTGCCGGGCTACAGCCTGCTGCGCGAGCGCCTGCAACCGAGCAGCGAACGCCTCGGCGTGTGCGACGCCGCGCCGGCGCAACTGCACCAACCGCAGGCCGGCAGCCAGGCTGAAGAAAGTCACGGCGCGCTGCTGGTAGCAGTCGAGCTGGATCCACAACGTAGCTGGCCACCCGCTTTACCCAAGAACGTCGGCGATGCCGGGGTGGTCGACAGCCGCGAACAGCGCAACCAGCTGCTCGACCAGCTCAACCGCTTCCCGCCGGCACGCCTGCTGATTGCCTGTGACCCACGCCGCTCGCCGGATCGTGGCAGCCTGGCACTGCTCGGTGAACTGGCGCGCAGCGCAGCCGCCACACGGATCTGGTTACTGCCACCGCCACCCGGTGAAGCCCTCGACAGCGCGCGCCTGGGCGACTGGCACCATGCACTGGAGCAACTGCAGCTGAGCTACAGCGACAGTGCGCCGTTTAGCTGGCTGGAGCATGGCCATGACTAAAGCCCTCGCGCTGGCCGTGGTCGGCCACACCAATGTCGGCAAGACCTCGCTGCTGCGCACGCTGACCCGCGACGTCGGCTTCGGCGAGGTGTCCCATCGCCCCAGCACCACCCGCCACGTCGAAGGCGCACGGCTGTCGGTGGACGGCGAGGCGCTGCTGGAGCTGTACGACACCCCCGGCCTGGAAGACGCCATCGCCCTGCTGGATTATCTGGAACGCCTGGACCGCCCCGGCGAACGCCTGGATGGCCCTGCGCGGCTGACGCGCTTTCTCGACGGCAGCGAAGCGCGCCAGCGTTTCGAGCAGGAGGCCAAGGTACTGCGCCAGCTGCTGGCCTCGAACGCCGGACTCTATGTGATCGATGCGCGCGAACCGGTGCTGGCCAAGTACCGGGATGAACTGGCCGTGCTGGCCATGTGCGGCCGGCCTTTGCTGCCCGTACTGAATTTCGTCAGCAGCAGCCAACACCGCGAGCAGGACTGGCGCGATGCCCTCGCCCGCCTCGGCCTGCATGCCCTGGTGTGTTTCGACAGCGTCGCACCGCCGCTGGATGGCGAGCGGCGCCTGTACGACAGCCTGGCGCTGCTGCAGGAAAAGGCCCGAGCACAACTGCAGCGACTAATTGACGATCACCTGGCGCAACGCCAATTACGCAAGAGCAGCGGCGCGCGCCTGATCGCCGAACTGCTGCTGGACTGCGCCGCCTGCCGCCGTAGCGTGGCCGCGCATGCGGTGCTTGAACAGAGCGCCATCCGCGACCTGCATCAGACTATCCGGCAACGCGAACAACGCTGCGTGGAAGGCCTACTGCGTTTGTATGCCTTCCGTCAGGACGACGCCAAGGCCGGCGAACTGCCATTGCTCGACGGCCGTTGGGGCGACGACCTGTTCAACCCGGAAACCCTCAAACAGCTCGGCATCAATATCGGCGGCGGCATGGCGGCAGGCGCGGCCACCGGCGTAGGCGTCGATCTGCTGGTGGGCGGCATTACTCTGGGCGCGGCGGCGCTTATCGGCGCCGTGCTCGGCGGCAGCGCACAGACCCTGCGCGGCTATGGCGCGCGGCTGAAAGGCAAACTCAAGGGCCAGCGCGAGCTCACCCTGGACGACGCCGTGCTGCGCCTGCTCGCCCTGCGTCAGCAGCTGTTACTGCAAGCGCTGGAAGCCCGTGGCCATGCTGCGGTCGAGGCAATCAAGCTGAGTACCCCACAGGACACCAGCTGGCGCGAAGGCAAACTGCCGGACGCCCTGCACAAGGCCCGCGCCCACCCGGAATGGTCATCGCTTAACCCCAATGCACAACTGGAAGACGGCGAGCGCCAGGAGCAGGTGCAGCAGTTGGCGGCAGAATTGCTCTAGCCGTTTTCAGATGTCGCGGCTAAAGCCCCTCCCACATGGACAGCATCTATCCGTGGGAAGGGCCGGGCGGCGCTCCGCTTTAGCTGCGAATCAAACAGCGCAGATCAGACCGCAACAGGCGCCGGGATATGCGGATGCGCCTGATAACCGACCAGCTCGAAATCTTCGAACTTGAAGGCCAACAGGTCTTTCACCTCGGGGTTGAGCTTCATGGTCGGCAGCGGCAGCGGCTCGCGGCTCAGCTGCAGATCGGTTTGCTCGATATGGTTGGCGTACAGGTGGCAGTCGCCGCCGGTCCAGATAAAGTCACCTGGTTGCAGGCCGCAGACCTGGGCCACCATCAGCGTCAGCAAGGCGTAGCTGGCAATGTTGAACGGCACACCGAGGAATATATCCGCCGAGCGCTGGTACAGCTGGCAGCTGAGCTTGCCGTCAGCCACGTAGAACTGGAACAGCGCGTGGCACGGCGGCAGGGCCATCTGCTCAACCAGTGCCGGGTTCCAGGCCGAGACGATCAAACGGCGCGAGTCCGGGTTGTTCTTGATCATCTCGATCAGCTTGCTGATCTGGTCGATCGACTCGCCGTTCGGCGCCGGCCAGCTGCGCCACTGGTAGCCATAAACTGGTCCGAGGTCGCCGTTTTCGTCGGCCCACTCGTCCCAGATGCGCACGCCGTTGTCCTTCAGGTATTTGATGTTGGTGTCGCCCTGGAGGAACCACAGCAGCTCGTGAATGATGGACTTCAGGTGGCACTTCTTGGTGGTCACCAGCGGGAAGCCGTCGGCCAGGTTGAAGCGCATCTGATGGGCAAAAATGCTGTAGGTGCCGGTGCCGGTACGGTCCTGCTTGAAGGTGCCGGTCTCGCGCACCAGGCGCATCAGGTCGAGGTACTGTTTCATTGTACGGCCTCCTGCGCCGCCTGGCGTTTGTAGGCGTAGGCAATCAGACCCAGGCCGCCGAGGATCATCGGCACGCAGAGGATCTGGCCCATGGTCAGCCAGCCGCCGGCCAGGTAACCGAGCTGGGCATCCGGTACGCGGACGAATTCAACGATAAAGCGGAAGATCCCGTAGCACATGGCAAACATGCCGGACACGGCCATGGTCGGCCGCGGTTTGCGCGAGTAGAACCAGAGGATGGCGAACAGCGCCACACCTTCCAGAGCGAACTGGTACAGCTGCGAAGGGTGGCGCGCCAGTTGCTGCGGATCGGTGGGGAAGATCATCGCCCACGGCACGTCGGTGGCCTTGCCCCACAGTTCGGCATTGATAAAGTTGCCGATACGCCCGGCACCCAGGCCGATCGGCACCAGCGGCGCGATAAAGTCCATCAGTTCGAAGAAACTCTTGTTGTTGCGCTTGCCAAACCACCAGGTAGCGAGCATTACGCCGATCAAGCCGCCGTGGAACGACATACCGCCTTCCCAGATACGCAGCATGCGCACCGGCTCAGCGATATAGGCGGCCAGATCGTAAAACAGCACATAACCGAGACGGCCACCGAGGATCACCCCCATGGCCACCCAGAACACCAGGTCGGAGAGTTTCTCCTTGTTCCAGGTCGGCGCAAAGGCGTTGACCCGGCGCGAGGCCAGCCACCAGGCGCCGCCGATGCCGATCAGGTACATCAGGCCGTACCAATGGATTTTCAGCGGGCCAAGGGCCAGTGCAACCGGGTCGATCTGCGGGTAAGGCAGCATCAAAAACTCCTTAGATCAGGAAACTTAAGCCCACGCTAAACAGCAGCAGGGCAAACAGACGCTTGAGCAGGCGCGGCGACAGCTTGTGCGCCAGGCGTGCGCCAACGCGGGCAAAGTACATGCTGGGAATCGCAATCCCCAGCAGCGCCGGCAGGTAGACAAAACCCAGACTCCACTCCGGCAGCGCGGGTTTATCCCAGCCCAGCCAGATAAAACTCAGGGCACTGGCTATGGCAATCGGCAAGCCACAAGCCGAAGAAGTAGCCACCGCCTGCTGCATAGGCACGCTGCGCCAGGTCAGAAACGGCACCGTCAGCGAACCGCCACCAATCCCGAAAATCGCCGAAGCCCAACCAATCACGCCACCGGCCAGGGTCAGTGCTGGCTTGCCTGGGACAGTGCGGCTGGCTTTGGGTTTCAGTTCCAGGGCCATCTGCACGGCAATAATAATTGCGAACACGCCGATGATCTTTTGCAGCAATGGCCCCTGAATCGCCGCCGCAGTGATTGCGCCTAGCCCCGCGCCCAGCAGAATCCCCAGGGTCATCCAGGCAAATACCGGCCACAGCACCGCGCCTTTACGCTGATGCTCAAGCACCGAATTGATCGAGGTGAAGATAATGGTCGCCAGCGAAGTGCCCACTGCCAGATGCGTCAGAATCACCGGATCAAAGCCCTGTGCAGCAAAACTCAGGACCAGCACCGGCACGATGATAATGCCGCCACCCACGCCAAATAACCCGGCAAGCGTTCCAGCTGCAGCCCCAAGGACCAAATACAGCAGCAGTTCCATCAGCACCCCCGCAAACAATCCGGCATGGTAACGGATGCACAGGGCCGGACTCTACTTTGGGCGATGGATGTCCGCCCTGGCTTTGCGTAAAGTGCCTTCCATCGCCTGTGGAATAGACCAACATGCGCCCGACCCTGTACCTGAAGCTGAGCTGCAATCAGATGCACCTGACGCATCTGCAAAGTGGCCGCGTGCTGCACCTGCAGGCCGACCCGGCATTCAGCAACCAGCGTCTGCTGGTAGCGGATTTTGCGGCGGCGCAGCAACTGCTGCAGCGCGGCGTCGAGGAAATCCTGCCCAAGCGTTTTCTGCGCCTGAGCCGACCGCCACAACTGCTGATTCAACCGCTGGAGCGCCTGGAAGGCGGCCTGTCACAGGTCGAAGAGCGCATCTTGCTGGAACTCGGCCTCGGCTGCGGCGCGCGCAAGGTGCGCCTACACCTGGGCCACGAACTGGACAACGCCGGCGTGCTGGCCAAGTTAAGGAGCTAACTCATGTGCCTGATCGTCCTGGCCTGGCGACCGGGCCATGCCCAGCCGCTGCTGCTGGCCGCCAACCGCGATGAATTCTATGAACGCCCCAGCCAACCGCTGGCCGAATGGCCCGATGTGCCAGGCGTGATCGCCGGACGCGATCTGCAGGCCGGCGGCACCTGGCTTGGCGTCGGCCCTGACGGGCGCTTTGCCGCCCTGACCAATATTCGTGACCCCGGCCAGGCTCAAGGCGGCCGCTCGCGGGGCGAGTTGCCGGTGGCCTTTCTCGCCGGCAGCCACAGCATCGAAGACTTTCTGCATCACCTGCACGAGCAGCGCCGCCACTACAGCGGCTTCAACCTGCTGCTCGGTGACAGCCAGCAACTCTGGCACTTCAATTCCCTCAACGGACGTGCCAAGCCGCTAGCGGAAGGCGTACACGGCCTGTCGAATGCCGATTTGGACACGCCATGGCCCAAGCTGCAACGGGCCAAGCAGGCACTGCACAACGGCTTGCATCAGCCGCATCCACAGATGCTGCTCAAGCTGTTGGCCGACCCCACCCGCGCGGCGGACGCTGAGCTGCCACAGACCGGCATCGGCCTGACCGGCGAACGCCTGCTGTCCAGCATATTTATTGCCAGCGTCACCTACGGCACCCGCGCCAGTACTGCATTGATCGTCAATGCCGACGGCAGCCGCGTGCTGGCCGAGCGCACGTTCGGCAGCAATGGCAACTGTTTGGGCGAAGTGGTTTTGCAGTGCTGACGCCGTTCAGTCGCCTCAGGCAGATTCGCTGAACCGGTCAAGGGTAAACAGCGGCGAGGCAATCGTCGGATCGTCGGCATCGGCCACCAGCAGCGGCCGACCATCGGCCTGAAAGGCCAACCCTTCGATCTTCACCACGGGCGTCAGGCGGCTCAGCTCGACGATAGCCAGCTGCGCATCGAGCCGTCCGAGCACGCTGCCGACGCAGGCTCCGTCCAGGTAGCTGGAGTCGGTAGCCTCTGCCGATGCCGTGAAATACAGCGCGCCACCGGGCGCCACGCTGAGGTCGGTGAGACTCAGTGGCACACCGTCCAGCTCCGGTAATTGCAGCGGCGCAATTCGCTGCAATGCGGCGGTGCTCAGTTGTCCATCCTGCAGATCGCGCAGCACCTGGGCCAGGTCGAGCAGCACCAGAGCATTTTCTCGGCCACGACCATTGCCGCGCTGCGCCAGCAGTAACTGTCCGCGGTAGATCACGCTGCCTTCAATATTCAGGTCCTGAAAGTGCCCAGCGAGCGCCTGGTACAAGGGGCTGAGGTCGATAACCCGCACAGTGTCGGCCTCAACCAGACAACCGCGACAGCGGCGCTCAGTGGAGCCCGAGCCCAGAGCCAACAGGCAGTCGCCTGGCAATGACAACAGTGCTTCGAAATCAGGTTTAGAACGCTTGCGCTGCTTGGCGTCGGTGGGCAACTCACCTGGCAGCAGCGCAAGCTCGGCCTGCCAGTCGCCATTCAGCTTGTAGCGCTGCAGCACCAGCGCATCGTCAGCTAGCACCCACAGATTCTGGCCCTGACAGACCAGTGCGCTGGCCGCTGACAAGCGCAGCGTAGCGAGTTGGCGCAGCTGCATAAAGTTATCCGCGAGGTTCAGCACGAGCGGCGTGCACTCACGCCTGGATATCCGACGCCGGATTGATCATCCGGCCCAGACCGAGGTTACGCAGGGCCAGTTGCAGGGTACTGTGGATCACCTGCGGGTTGTCGATGCTCATCACCTGGTCGAGCAATTCCTGGGCCTTGCCCATGCTGATCTGGCGTAGCAACCACTTCACCTTGGGCAGGTTGGTGGCGTTCATCGACAGGCCGTCGAAGCCCATGGCCATCAGCAACACGGCGCATGCCGGGTCACCGGCCATCTCGCCGCAGATACTCACCGGCTTGCCTTCGGCATGGGCGCCGGCCACCACCAGGCGCAGCGCTTGCAGCACCGCCGGGTGGAGGAAGTCGTAGAGGTCGGCGACGCGCGGATTGTTACGGTCCACGGCCAACAGGTATTGGGTCAGGTCATTCGAGCCGACCGAGAGGAAGTCGACCTGGCGTGCCAGCTCGCGCACCTGATAGACCGCCGCCGGAATCTCGATCATCACGCCGACCGGTGGCAGCGGCACGTCGGTGCCTTCGTCACGCACTTCGCCCCAGGCGCGGTGAATCAAGTGCAGCGCTTCTTCCAGCTCTTGAATGCCGGAAATCATCGGCAACAGGATGCGCAGGTTGTTCAGCCCTTCGCTGGCCTTGAGCATCGCGCGGGTCTGCACCAGGAAGATTTCCGGGTGGTCGAGGGTGACGCGGATGCCGCGCCAGCCGAGGAAGGGGTTGTCTTCCTTGATCGGGAAATAGCTCAGCGCCTTGTCACCGCCGATATCCAGGCTGCGCATGGTCACCGGCAGTGGGTGGAAAGCGGCCAGCTGCTCGCGATAAATCGCCAGCTGTTCCTTCTCGCTGGGGAAGCGCTCCTTGATCATAAAGGGCACTTCGGTGCGATACAGGCCAACACCTTCGGCACCGCGCTCCTGGGCACGTTTTACATCGGCGAGCAGACCGGTGTTGACCCACAACGGCATGCGGTGGCCGTCGAGGGTTTCGCAGGGCAAGGCACGCAGTGCGTCGAGGCCCTGAGCCAGCTGGCGCTCTTCCTCGACCACTTCGGCGTATTGCTTGCGCAACACGTCGCTGGGGTTGGTGAAGACCTCACCGTGGTAACCGTCGACGATCAGCTGAATGCCATCGATTTTCGAATACGGCAGATCGACTACGCCCATCACCGTAGGAATACCCATGGCGCGCGCGAAGATCGCCACATGCGAGTTGCCCGAGCCTTGCACCGAGACCAGACCGACCAGCTTGCCTTCCGGCACTTCGCCAAGCATCGCCGGCGACAGCTCTTCGCTGACCAGAATGCAGTTGTCCGGGTACACCAGAGTCTGCTGACGCGCCTGTTGCAGATAGGCCAACAGGCGCCGGCCGAGGTCCTTGACGTCGCTGGCGCGTTCGCGCAGGTAGGCGTCGTCCATCAGTTCAAAACGATTGATGTGCTCGCCAATCACCTGACGCAGCGCGCCCTGAGCCCACTGGCCGGTGCGGATGACCTTGACCACCTCGTTACCCAGGGCAGCGTCTTCCAGCATCATCAGGTAGACGTCGAACAGCGCGCGCTCTTCCGGGCGCAGCTGGGTGGCCATCTTCGCCGACAGCGCGCGCATATCGCTGCGCACGCCTTCCAGGGCGTTATTGAACAGGGTCAGCTCGGCGGCAATGTCGTCGACCGCCTTATCCGGCACTACTTCCAGATCGGCCGGCGGCAAGACCACCACCGCCGTGCCCACGGCCGCGCCGGGCGAGCCTGGGACGCCGATGAACTTGGCTTCCTGAATACCCTTGCCCTGCCGACCCAACCCGCGGATCGAGCCCGTGGCCTCGGCATGCGCGATAACCCCGGCAAGCTGGGCACTCATGGTCACCAGGAAGGCTTCTTCACCCTCGTCGAACTGGCGCTGTTCTTTCTGCTGGATGACCAATACACCCATCACCTTGCGGTGGTGAATGATCGGCGCACCGAGAAATGAGGCGTAACGCTCCTCACCGGTCTCGGCAAAGTAGCGGTAGCGCGGGTGTTCGGAGGCGTGCTCGAGGTTGAGCGGCTCTTCGCGGGTGCCAACCAGACCGACCAGCCCCTCGTTGGGCGCCATGCTGACCTTGCCGATGGCTTTCTTGTTCAAGCCCTCGGTAGCCATCAGCACAAAGCGATTGCTTTCCGGGTCGAGCAGGTAGACCGAGCAGACCTGGCTGCCCATGGCCTCGCGTACTCGCTGCACGATAATGCCCAGCGCCGCCTTGAGGTCCTTGGCGGCATTTACTTCCTGGACAATCTTGCGCAGCGTATTGAGCATGCTTGGCTCTAGCCTGTGTCAGTCGCGCGCCAAAAGGCGCGGAGCGAGTTCCTTGAGGGCGCGACGGTAAACCTCGCGCTTGAATGTCACCACCTGGCCCAGCGGGTACCAGTAACTGACCCAGCGCCAGCCGTCGAACTCCGGCTTACCGGTCAGGTCCATGCGCACGCGGTTCTCATCGCCAGTCAAACGCAGGAGGAACCACTTCTGTTTCTGCCCGATGCACAACGGTTGGCTGTGCGTGCGCACCAGGCGCTGGGGCAGACGATAACGCAACCAGCCCCGGGTGCAGGCGAGAATTTTCACATCCTGCTGTTCAAGGCCTACTTCTTCATTCAATTCGCGGTACAGCGCTTCTTCCGGCGACTCATGGTCATTGATCCCGCCCTGCGGGAACTGCCAAGCGTCCTGGTTTATCCGACGCGCCCACAGCACCTGGCCGACATCATTGGTCAGAATGATGCCGACATTCGGGCGAAAACCATCAGGATCGATCACGGCGCACAACCTCGTAAACGCATGTTTCGGCATTGTTCCACAAAGGCCGCGGCAGCAGCAACGCGAGCGGGGCGCGTAATAGGAATGACCTATAAAAGCCGTTATTCTGGCCGCCTTTTGTAGCTGGCAATCAAAGGTGCTCCCGTGCGTTTGGCTTTATTCGATCTCGACAACACCCTGCTCGGTGGCGACAGCGACCACGCCTGGGGCGATTACCTGTGTGAACGCGGCATCCTCGATGGCATCGCCTACAAGGCGCGCAACGATGACTTCTATCAGGACTACCTGGCCGGCCGCCTGAACATCACCGACTACCTGAATTTCAGCCTGGAAATCCTCGGTCGCACGGAAATGGCTCAGTTGGAGCAGTGGCACCGCGAGTTTATGCGCGATTGCGTCGAACCCATCATCCTCGCCAAGGGTGAAGCGCTGCTCGCCGAACACCGCAACGCCGGCGACAAACTGCTGATCATCACCGCCACCAATCGCTTCGTCACCGCACCGATTGCCGCACGCCTGGGCGTCGACACTCTGCTGGCCACCGAATGCGAAATGGCAGACGGCCGTTACACCGGACGCACCACCGACGTGCCGTGCTTCAAAGAAGGCAAGGTCACCCGCCTTAACCGCTGGCTGGCGGAAAGCGGCCTGAACCTTGATGACAGCTACTTCTACAGCGACTCAATGAACGACCTGCCACTGTTGGAGCAAGTCACCCACCCCTTCGCCGTCGATCCCGACCCGAAGCTGCGCGCCGAAGCCGAACAGCGCGGCTGGCCAGTGATCTCGCTACGCTAAATCCGCCACCATAAAAAACGCCGCCTGATCAGGCGGCGTTTTTATTTGAGCGCTGTTCAGGCCGGTTTGGCACCCATCAGGCCCATGATCAGCAACAACAGCAACACAATCAGCCCGGTATACACCGCACAGAAGCGCAGCAGTTTGATCGGCGCAGGACTATCGCCCAATGCCTGCCAGGCCGCCAGGCGACCATTGAGCAGCAAGCCGAACAACACCAGCACGGCGAACAGCACACTGCTGGCCAGCAACCAAGTCTGGCCCAGCGGGAAACCCGCCAGATTGACCAGCCACCAACCGCTGATCGGCAAGCTCAGAGCCAGCAGAGCGAATACCGGCAAGCTGATCAGCCGGGTGCGTTTGAGCTTGCGCTGCAGCACCGCGCTATCGCCGCCACGCGATGCCTTCCACAGCATAAACACGTGCGCCAGCACGCCCAGCAACAACAGCACGCCCGGAGCACTGTGGAGAATTTTCAGCAGTGAGTAGTGTTCCATCGATTCAGTTCCTGCCGATTAGCCTAAAAAGAGTTTGTATGCGGGGTTATCACTTTCGTCCCAATAGGGGTAGCCGATGGCTTCCAGCGCCGCCGGTACGAGGTGACGTTCTGCCTGTGGCACTTGCAGGCCCGCCACCACACGACCATCGGCAGCGCCGTGGTTACGGTAATGGAACATCGAGATATTCCAGCGACCACCCAACTTCTGTAAGAAATTGAACAGTGCACCTGGGCGCTCGGGAAATTCGAAGCGATACACGCACTCATCCGGCACAGCTGCGGCATGACCGCCGACCATATGACGGATATGCAACTTGGCCAGCTCATTTTCGGTCAGGTCCAGCACCGGGAAACCCTGGTCACGCAGGCCCTGCACCAGCACCGCACGCGGGTCGTTTTCCGGGTGGGTCTGCACGCCAACAAAGATGTGCGCCTCTTTATCTTCGTGGTAGCGGTAATTGAACTCGGTGATCTGCCGCTTGCCGATCGCCTCGCAGAATGCCTTGAAGCTGCCGGGTTGCTCAGGGATGGTCACGGCGATGATCGCTTCACGCTTCTCACCCAGCTCGGCGCGTTCGGCGACGTGGCGCAGGCGGTCGAAGTTAACGTTGGCACCCGAGTCGATACCGACCAGCACGCGCCCACTGCAGCCTTCGCGTTCAACGTACTTCTTGATCCCGGCCACACTCAGCGCGCCGGCCGGTTCGGTGATCGAGCGAGTGTCGTCGTAAATGTCCTTGATCGCCGCACAGATTTCATCGGTGCTGACGGTGATCACTTCATCGACATGGTCCTTGCACACAGCAAAGGTGTGCTCGCCGATCTGCGCCACCGCCACGCCATCGGCAAACAGCCCAACCTGCGGCAATACCACGCGCTCGCCAGCGGCCATGGCGGCCTGCAGGCAGTTGGAATCGTCCGGCTCAACGCCAATGACCTTGATCTCCGGCCGCAGGTATTTCACGTAGGCGGCGATACCCGCAATCAGCCCGCCGCCGCCCACCGGCACGAAGATCGCGTCGATTGCCCCCGGCTGCTGACGGAGGATTTCCATGGCCACAGTGCCCTGGCCGGCGATGGTGTGCGAATCATCGTAAGGGTGGATATAGATATAGCCCTTCTCATCGACCAGCTTCAGCGAATAAGCCAGCGCCTCGGGGAAGCTGTCACCGTGCAGCACCACCTTGCCGCCGCGTGAGCGCACGCCCTGGACCTTGATCTCCGGGGTGGTCTTGGGCATCACGATGGTCGCCTTGACCCCCAGCACCTTGGCCGCCAGTGCCAGGCCCTGGGCATGGTTGCCAGCGGAGGCGGTAACAACACCGCGCGCCTGCTCTTCAGCGGAGAGCTGCGCCAACTTGTTGTAAGCGCCACGAATCTTGAACGAGTACACCGGCTGCAGGTCTTCACGCTTGAGCAGAATCTGGTTACCCAGGCGCTCGGAAAGCTGGTTGGCGGCTTGCAGCGGGGTTTCCACCGCCACGTCATAGACGCGCGAGGTAAGGATCTTCTTGACGTACTGTTCGAGCATGGCGGGCATCGCAGGCGGCTTTTCAGGGAGTTCGCGAGTCTACCCCAGGGGCGCGCCGAACGACCATATTAGCTGCGGGGTTTTCCCGGCCCAGGTCCGCTGGCGGCGCAGCCGCGCTATAATTCGCGCCTCCTTACTCCCACGCCAGGCCCCATGATGAATCAGGATCAACTCAAGCAAGCCGTAGCCC
This sequence comes from Pseudomonas sp. 8BK, assembly GCF_902506475.1. Taxonomy (NCBI): domain Bacteria; kingdom Pseudomonadati; phylum Pseudomonadota; class Gammaproteobacteria; order Pseudomonadales; family Pseudomonadaceae; genus Pseudomonas; species Pseudomonas sp. 8BK. Next base: position 1,051,372 of record NZ_LR733252.1, read on the forward strand.
AGGCTGCCGTCGACTTTATTCTCCCCAAACTCGACGCCAAGAGTGTGATCGGAGTCGGCACCGGCTCCACCGCCAACTGCTTTATCGACGCCCTGGCCAAACACAAAATGGAATTCGATGGCGCAGTCGCCAGCTCCGAGGCCACCGCCGCACGCCTCAAGGGCCACGGTATCCCGGTGTATGAGCTGAACACCGTCAGCGACCTGGAGTTCTATGTCGACGGCGCCGACGAGAGCGATGAACACCTCAACCTGATCAAGGGCGGCGGCGCGGCCCTGACCCGCGAGAAAATCGTCGCAGCCGTGGCGCAGACCTTTATCTGCATTGCCGACGCCAGCAAACTGGTGCCCGTGCTGGGCGCCTTCCCCCTGCCAGTAGAAGTCATCCCGATGGCGCGTAGCCATGTGGCGCGCCAGCTGGTCAAACTTGGTGGCGATCCGGTGTACCGCGAAGGCGTGGTGACCGATAACGGCAATATCATCCTCGACGTGTTCAACCTGTCGATCACCAACCCGGTGGAGCTGGAAAGCCAGATCAACGCCATCGTCGGCGTGGTCACCAACGGCCTGTTCGCCGCACGACCGGCTGACCTGCTGCTACTTGGCACCGCAGAAGGCGTGAAAACCCTCAAGCGCGCCTGACATTCGTAACGGCAAGGGCTGGCGGCTGTGCAAAAATGGATCAAGTCGGCAGACAGCTCGCGCCCTTGGCGTCATGCTGCTGATATTGCTTAGTTATCAGGATCGTCAGGGAGTTTTATGTCCGCATTCGTCTCGTCCGCCCATGATCGCCAGCTGGAACTCGCTGATCTGCTGCGTGAACTGGTCGCCCAGGGTCGGACCAATCAGGACAATGCCGAACAATGTCTGACGATCCGCCGCAGCGCGGTCAACAATAAGCAGCACCCGCTGGAATTTCTCGCGGCCCAACAACTCGACGACCTGAAAAAACCCGGCAAGAAGCTTGACCTAGAAGACCTGACCGTCTGGTTGGCGGAACAATCCGGGCAGCCATATTTACGAATTGACCCACTGAAGATTGATGTCGCCGCCGTCACCCCGCTGATGTCTTACGCCTTCGCCCAGCGCCACAAGATTCTTGCCGTGGCGGTGGACAACGACAGCGTAACCATCGCCAGCAGCCAACCGCTGGTGCACAGCTGGGAAGCCAACCTGATCCACGTGCTTAAGCGCCCAATCAAGCGCGTGGTGGCCAGCCCGACGGAGATTCAGCGCTTTACCGTAGAGTTCTACCGCCTGGCCAAGTCGGTCAGCGGAGCCTCGGCCGGTGATATGAAAATCAGCGGGGCCGGCAACTTCGAGCAACTGCTTAATCTCGGCGCCCAGGACCAAGAGCCCGATGCCAACGACGCGCATATCGTCAATATCGTCGACTGGCTGTTCCAGTACGCCTTTACCCAGCGTGCCAGTGATATCCATATCGAACCGCGCCGCGAGCAGGGCAGCGTGCGTTTTCGCATCGACGGCGTACTGCACACGGTCTATCAGTTCCCGCCGCAGGTGACCATGGCGGTAGTCAGCCGCCTGAAAAGCCTGGGGCGGATGAACGTCGCAGAAAAGCGCAAGCCGCAGGACGGCCGGGTGAAGACCAAGACCCCGGACGGAGGTGAAGTCGAGCTGCGCCTGTCGACCCTGCCCACCGCCTTCGGCGAGAAGATGGTGATGCGGATCTTCGACCCGGAAGTGCTGCTGAAAAGCTTCGATCAGCTGGGTTTCTCTGCCGACGACCTGAAACGTTGGCAGAGCATGACCAGCCAGCCCAACGGCATCATCCTGGTTACCGGTCCTACCGGCTCGGGCAAGACCACCACGCTGTACACCACGCTCAAGCAGTTGGCGACTCAAGAGGTCAACGTCTGCACCATCGAAGACCCGATCGAAATGATCGAGGGCGCGTTCAACCAGATGCAGGTTCAGAGCAATATCGACCTGACCTTCGCCAGCGGCGTACGTGCGCTGATGCGCCAGGACCCGGACATCATCATGGTCGGCGAAATCCGCGATCTGGAAACCGCCGAGATGGCGATCCAGGCCGCGCTCACCGGGCACCTGGTGCTGTCCACCCTGCACACCAACGATGCGCCCAGCGCCATCACCCGCTTGCTGGAACTGGGCGTGCCGCATTACCTGCTCAAGGCCACCCTGCTCGGGGTGATGGCCCAGCGCCTGGTGCGCACCCTATGCCCGCACTGCAAGGCCCCCCAGGCATTGGATGAAGACGGCTGGCAAAGCCTGACCAAACCCTGGAGTGCGCCGCTGCCGACTCAGGCCTGCAGCGCCGTCGGTTGCCTGGAATGCCGCGACACCGGCTACCGTGGCCGCGCCGGGGTGTATGAAATCATGCTGATCAATGACGCGATGAAACCGCTGATTACCGCCGACACCGACCTGATCGCGCTACGTCGGCACGCGTTCAAGGAAGGCATGCGCAGCCTGCGCCTGTCCGGCGCGCAGAAGGTTGCCGCCGGCCTGACCACCATCGAGGAAGTGCTGCGGGTAACCCCGCAGAGCGAGCAGAAATAACGCCGCTAGACACCTCAGCTTCTGGGCAGGCGCTGCTGGCGAGCGAGAATGCTGGCGACCCGCTGCGGCTTGCACTGCAAATAGGCCGAGGCTTGCAGCAAGCGCTGATTGGAGTGCCAGGCGAAGAGAAACTGTCCGCCCTTTAGCTGATCGACCACCATGCGCGCCACTTCGGGACGCACCGCCGGGCAACCCAGGCTACGGCCGATACGGCCATGTTTCGCCACCCAGAGCGGGTTCACATAGCCCGCACCGTGAATCACGATGGCACGCTCGCGGGCCAGGTCATTCAACCCCGGTTCCAGGCCGTCCATGCGCAGGGAATAACCATGCTTGCCGCGGTAGCTTTCCGCCGTGCGGAACAGCCCAAGACTGGATTGGTGGCTGCCCAGACGATTGGAAAACGCCTCGGCAAAGTTATCCCCGGACTTGCGCCCGTGGGCGACATAATCGCGCAATAGCAGACGCTTGCGCTGCAGATCAAAGATCCACAAACGCCGTTCGGTGGAAGGCCGCGAATAATCGATTACGGCGAGACGACGCGCCGGATCAGCGCCATGATTGACCGCACACTGCATGGCCGCCAGCGCATGCTGCAGCGCCTGTTGATTGAGCCCAGGCGCAATCCGCGCCAGATCCCTGAGCAAGGCACCCTGCTCGGTTGCAGTCACCGACAAGGGCATGCAAGAAAGCCAAAAACCGATCAGGCAGAACCTGCCAAGACGTCCAAACATTGCGCAAATACCTCAAGGTACTGACCCCAGGACGCCCTGTCACAAGATCCAACTACGGCCTGTCTATACTTTTTGTGTTAAATCCCACGTGCGGGATTCTATTCAGAGCCAAGGACTGGAGCAGTAGATTGTTCAAAAAACGCACACTTTACCTGAGCGCCGCCCTGCTCACCCTGCCATTGGTCGCCAATGCCACCGATGCGTCCTTTGCCACCAGCGCCGACCTGCGCCCATTGCTGGCTCAGTTGACGCAGCACTGCAGCGCATTACCGACAAGCCTAGACGAGAATGCTCAACGCCTGCTGCAGGCTTTTTATGCGCAACGCGACGGCCAACCGGCCTGGCAGAACAGCGAACAACTGCTGCAATTACGCGAGCAGCTGGCGCAATTGGAAGATGACGGTCTGCAGCCCAACGACTATCTGCTGCCCAGCCTGGTCGCGGAAAGTTTCGCCGAGCAGCGCGAGTGTGCGGAATTGCTGACCAGCCACAGCTACCTGCAAGCCCTGCTGCATCTACGTCGCGGCCGCCTGCTGCAACAACGCCTAGAGCCACTGTGGCAGGCACCAGGGCATACCAACCCAGACCCGCAGCTGGCGACTCTCTCACTGGCCCTGCTGCATTTGCACACACCATCCCTGGCCTTTGCCAGCGCACGGCCGGCCACCGTGCAATACCAGCGGCTACGCAGCGCCTATGCGCAACAACGCCTACAGCCGCTACAGGAATGGGCAACGCTCGCCAGTGGCGCACTGCTAAAGCCCGGCGGCAAGGATGCGCGACTGCCAGTATTGCGCGCACGACTGATCGCCCAGGGCTACCTGGCTGCACCGCAAGAAGAACTGGGCAGCACGTATGATCTGTCCACGCAAAGCGCCCTGGAGAATTTTCAACGCGATCACGGTCTCAACCCGGATGGCATTCTCGGCCCCGCTAGCCTGACCGAGCTGAATATCAGCCCACAGCTGCGCCGCGAGCAGCTGCGCGCCAACCTTGAGCGCCTGCGCTGGCTGGCCGACGCAATGGGCGATGCCGAAGTGCTGATCAATGTCGCAGCCGCTGAAATTCAGGTGCGACGCAATAACCAGCTGCTCTGGCGCACGCGCACCCAGGTCGGCCGTGCCGAACGACAAACGCCGCTGCTCGCCTCCAGCATCGTGCGGCTAACCCTCAATCCGACCTGGACCGTGCCGCCGACTATTCTGCGCGAAGACAAACTGCCTGCCATTCGTGACGACATCAGCTACCTGGAGCGCCACCAGATGAGCGTGCTCGACCGCGACGGCAACCTGCTCGACCCGCAGAGCATCGACTGGGAAAGCCCCGGGGCAATCCGCCTGCGCCAGTCCGCCGGTAGCCATAACCCGCTTGGCCGCGTCGCTGTGCGCTTTGACAATCCATTTGCGGTCTATCTGCATGACACTCCCAGCCAGCAGCTGTTCAGCAAAGCCCCACGTGCGTTCAGCTCGGGCTGTGTACGGGTCGAGGCCGTCGACACCCTGCTCGCCTGGCTGCTCACTCCGGATGAGCTGAGCAGCGTGCAGACGCGTATCGCCAGCGGCGAAACCCAGCAATACCGTCTGCAACATCCGGCACCGCTGCTGATTGCCTACTGGACGGTCGAAGCCAGCAAGGACGGGGCCCTGCGCTACTACCCGGACATCTATGCGCGCGACGTGCGCCTGATAAAAGCCCTCGCGCCAAACGTGCACTGATCGGCAGCCATGACCGTTGATCGGCACACTCTGCAACGCCATCGACAGCAGCGCCAATGCCAACTGTGCTTAGATACCTGAACAGCTAATCCGCAGACTAAAAACCGCCAAGGAGCTACATCACATGGAAATCGGCAGCGTCATTTTTCTCTTTGTCGGCCTCGCCGTCGCCATCGTCTTTATGGGCTTCAAGGTCGTGCCGCAGGGCTTCGAGTGGACAGTCGAGCGCTTCGGCCGCTACACCAACACCCTCAAGCCAGGTCTGAACATCATCGTACCGGTCATGGACAAGATCGGCCGCAAGCTCAATGTGATGGAAAACGTGCTGGATATTCCGCCACAGGAAGTCATCACCGCCGATAACGCCACAGTGCAGATCGACGCCATCTGCTTCTTCCAGATCATCAACTCGGCCCAGGCGGCTTACGAGGTCAACAACCTCGAACACGCCATCCGCAACCTGGTGATGACCAATATCCGTACCGTGCTTGGCTCCATGGAGCTGGATGCCATGCTCGGCCAGCGCGACGCCATCAACGAACGCCTGCTGCGCACCGTCGATGAAGCCACCGCGCCATGGGGCATCAAGATCACCCGGATCGAAATCAAGGACATCAGCCCGCCCGCCGACCTTATGGCCGCCATGTCCGGGCAGATGAAAGCCGAACGGATCAAGCGTGCACAGATTCTCGAAGCCGAAGGCCTGCGCGCCGCTGCCATTCTCACTGCCGAAGGGCAGAAGCAGGGCGATATCCTCAAGGCCGAAGGCCAGCGCCAGGCGGCCTTCCTCGAAGCCGAAGCGCGCGAACGTGCCGCCCAGGCAGAAGCCGAAGCCACGCGCATGGTTTCCGAAGCCATCGCCCAGGGCAACGTACAGGCAGTCAACTACTTCGTCGCGCAGAAATACATCGAAGCCCTCGGCCAACTGGCCAGCGCCAATAACAGCAAAGTCATCCTGATGCCGCTGGAAGCCAGCCAGGTGATCGGCGCAGTCGGCGGTATCAGCGAAATTGTCAAAGCCACCTTCGGCGAGAAGAAGGGTTAAACCATGTGGGACTTTTTACAGCACCTGTCGTACTGGAACTGGCTGGCGTTCGGCACCCTGCTGCTGATCCTCGAAGTGTTCGGTGCCGGCGGCTATCTGCTGTGGATCGGCCTGGCCGCCGCCAGCGTCGGCCTGCTGACCTTTATCTTCCCCGGCCTGCCCTGGGCTGCGCAGTTCATTCTGTTCGGCCTGCTCTCGATACTCACGGCAGTGTTCTGGTGGCAACGTCAGCGCAGTGCAGCCAAGCCTTCCGACCAGCCTGGGCTGAACCAGCGCGGTAGCGAATTCGTCGGCCGCACCTTTGTGCTGCACGAAGCGATCAGCGGCGGACGTGGCAAGATCAAGGCCGGCGACAGCCTGTGGCTGGTCATCGGCGCTGATCTACCAGCCGGCACGCCTGTGCGGGTGGTGGGGCAGGATGGCGTGCTGTTGCGAGTTGAGGCCGAGCAAGCAAGTTAAGCCCCTTGAGGTGGCCGGATGAGCGGATGGCCCGTGTTACTGGCCGCTGCGCTGCTGCTCAGCAGCGGCTGCAGCCTGCTGAAACTGGATAAGGAAATGCAGCAGGCCCGCCAGGAGCTGCTGCTGATCCCCGGCCAGCTGCAAGTCTCGGACTCCGGCCGCAGCGCGCTGGTCGCGCTGCTTGATGCGGACAGCAAACTGATCGCCTACCGTATCGCCGCCCCCGGCGAGACCTTTTACTTCACCGCCGCGCCGGCCGCTTACCAGTTGCTGGGTTTCGATGACCGCAACGGCAACTTTATCCTCGACAACGACGAGCCCCGCCACTGGCTGAGCAATGCCCAGAGCGCACCTCTTAGCGTGCAGCCAGAGCCGGATGAGCGTGCGCGCCTCAGTCAGCTCAACCCGCTACGCCTTACTCCCAGTGACCTGCAGCAAGCCCCTGCGCTGGATCTCAGCCTGGAGGTGCTGTACCACGAACAACCGCGCATGCAGAGCAATTACCTGCAGCCGGTAAGCTTCGACGACCCGCGCTTCAACGATAAAAATGTGCGCATGGGAGCCTGGCAACCACTGACCTTTATGCGCGAACTGGGCTATGGCCTGTACCTGCTCGCGCCCTGGGATAAGCACAAGGAACCGATCGTTCTGGTCCACGGCATCAACTCCTCGCCGCGCGTCTGGCAGGCACTGGCCGCAAACCTCGACCTGCAGCGTTATCAGCTGGTGCTCTACCACTTCCCCAGCGGCCTGCCGCTAAGCAACAGCGCCTATATGCTCAGCGTCGCCATCCGTGATCTGCAGTTGCGCCACACACCGCCGCGTCTGCATGTGTTTGCCCACAGCATGGGCGGCCTGGTGGCGCGGCGTGCCGTGCAGCTGTTGAGCGCGGATGACAACCAACGCCTCTGCCTGTTTATCACGTTGTCGACACCCTGGGATGGCCACCCCTCGGCGGCTAGCGGAGTGCGTGACGTGCCGCTGGATATTCCAGTGTGGCGCGATATGGCGCCGGGCAGCCCTTACCTGCAACGCCTGTTTGCCACGCCGCTGCCGACGCATATGCGCCAATGGCTGCTGGTCAGCTATGCCGGCAACACACGCATGCTGCCCAATCCGAATGACGGCACAGTGCCCCTGGCCAGCGCACTGCGTGCCGCCGCCCAGGATGAAGCTGAACGCCTGTACCTGCTCGACGAAACCCATACCAGCATCCTCAACAGCAGACGCAGCCATGCCTTACTTGAGCGGGCCCTAAGCAGCCTACCCGCTCACGGCTGCAAACCCGCGAACGATACCTGACCGCTACCGCACACCTGCATAACAGGAGAGCCATCATGTACTGCGTGTCCATCGCTTACCCACAGACAGCCGGTGCCCGCTTCGACTTCAGCTATTACCTCGAACAGCACATCCCCATGGTCACTCGCCTGCTCGCCGGCAACTGCCTCAACAGCCAGGTACGCAAGGGCCTAGCGACACCGGATGGCGCACCGGCGGCGTTCATCTGCCTGGCGAATATCTGGATAAGCTCGGTTGAAGCGTTTCAGGCGACGTTGGCGCAACACGGCCCAACCATCATCGGCGACATCGCCAACTTCACCGATATCCAGCCACTGCTGCAGATTGATGAAGTGCTCATCTAGTGCGACACGCAGACGCCAATACCCCGCAACAAGGCCGCCCATTGGCGGCCTTGTTACACCACGCCAATGCATCCGTTATCGCGGCAATGCGTAGACCTTGAACAACACCTTGACCATCTCACCCGGCTCACCCAGGTGGCGGCGGTAGATTTTCTCCAGCTCGCCGGAACGGTAGCTTTCACTCAGCGCGGTATCCACCAACAGGCGCAGGTCTTCATCATCACGGGCCAGGGCCATGGCCACCGGGGCGAATTCGTAAATGCGCTCCAGCACCCTCATCTCGCTGGCATCCTTGTTCTTGGCCAGGTAGTTCTGCAGCAGGATGCGCTCAGAAAAGAACGCATCGGCCTTGCCATCCGCCACCAGTTGCACGCCCTGCTCCGGGTTGACGACCGTCACCAGAGTGGCAACCACGCCCAGCTGGTTCTGCTGCTGACGCACCCAGGCTTCGGTCGCGCCGCCCTCGGTTACCGCATAGGTATGATTGGCCAGGCCGCGGTTGATGGTGGCTCGCCAGGTCGGGCCACTGTGCGCCACCTTGCCGTTAAGCACATTGATCAGCGCCGGCGAGGCATCCTCACGCACCAGTGCGGCAAGGCCGGCGGTGTAGATCGGCAGCGAGAAGCTCACCGCCTTGCGCTCTGTCAGCGTTTCCAGGGTCGGCGAGCAGAGAATGTCGATGCTGCCCGCGCTGACCGCGGCGATGCTCTCGGCCTCCTCCAACGCCTGGTAACGCACCTGCAGATCGGCCAGACCCAGCTCGGATTTAATATGCGCGGCAACCTGCTCGCACAGTTCGATGGCATAGCCGCTGGGCTGGCCGTCCTGCTGGCTGCTGAAGGGCGCGATATCCGGCAGGTAACCGAGGGTCAGGCTGTTGCTGCTGCGCACGCGTTCCAGCGTACTGGCGCCAGCCAACAGCGGCATAGCGAGCAGGCAGGCCAGCAGCAGATTGATGGGTTTTAGCAGTTGTCCGTTCATGTCTATATCCCCAGATTCAGATGGCTTGGCAGTCCGCTTTCATACTCACGCCTTACCAGACGCGGGCTGCTCAGCGACAAAGCGCTTGGCGATAAAGCCGTACAGCAGGTAGCCCAGCGCCAGCACCAGCATCGCGCCGAACACCGCATCCTTGCCCGAGGCATACAGGGCGTAGAAGCAATAAACCATCGCCACCATCAGCACCACCACGTTGCGGGTATAGATCGCCGCGCTGACGCGGGCCTTGTACATGATCACCAGCAAGCCGGAGAGCGCCGTGACATAGGGAATCAGGTTGGTAACGGCCGCCAGATTGACCAACTTGCTGAACTGCGCGCTGGCGTTCGGCGAGATGGTCGAAAGCGCCAACAGAGTTTGCAGCACCCCGCACACGATCATGCCGATCACCGGTGCATTGGCCGCCGTCACCTTGCCGAACAGTTTGAGGAACATGCCCTGATCCGCCGTGACCTTGGCGGTTTGCGCCAAAGTGAACTGCCAGCCCAGCAGCGAGCCGATACAGGCCATGACGGCCAGGCCCATGATGATGTTGCCGACAAAGGGGTTGAACATCTGCGCATAGACATAGGCAAAGGGTGCGCTGGAGTTGGCCAGCTCGGCATTCGGCACAATGCCCTGAATCACCGTGGTCGACAGCACATACACCACCGCCGCGCCAAGGGTGCCGAACAGGCAGGCCAACGGCACATTGCGCTCGGGATTTTCCACCGCATCGGAGTTCTGCGCCGCCGACTCCATGCCGAGGAAGGCCCACAGGGTCAGCGGAATACTCTGCGCAATGGCATCGCTGATCTTCAGGCTGTGCGGGTTCCAGGCATCCTTCAACACCGCAGGGTCAAACCAGAACCAGCCGATCACACTGAGCCCCGCCACCGGAATGATCACCCCCCAGACGGTGATTGCGCCGATCTTGCCGGTGATATGCGGGCCGCCGAAATTGGCCACTGTGGTCAGCCAGATCAGCCCGACCGTGCCGACAAACAGCGGAATCGCGCCACTGCCCAACCAGGGGAAGAACGGCGTGAGATAGCCCACCGCAGAAATACCGATGGCCACGTTGCCGATGGCCAGCGAAAGGAAATACAGAAACGAGCAGAGAAAGAACGCCGACTTGCCGTGCGCTTCCTCGGTATAGGCCGACATACCGCCCGAGCGGTGGCAGTAGATGCCGCACTGGGCGAAACAGTAGGCAATGGCCATGGAGCCGACTGCCGTGATGATCCACGACAGCAGCGAAACAGCGCCCAACTGGGCCATGCTCGACGGCAACATGATGATGCCGGAGCCCATCATATTGACCGCCACCAGGGTGGTGAGCCCCACCAGGCTCATCTTCTTGCTTGACTCAGCCATCGACCTCTCCTTGTTCTGTGCGTGGCACTGGCCGCAACCAGCAGCCAAGGCTGCCGGCCGGGAGTGGCTAAGGGTTACTGTTTGACCACATAGACCCTGTACGTCAGCCCACCCTGGCCATCGCGCTCAATCTCGACGCCATGGTTGTCGTGCTCGAAACCGGGGAAGTGGCTGTCGAACAGCTCCATCGCCAGCAGGTAATCGATGATCGCCTGCTTGTCCGCGCCAGCCTTTTCGCCCGGCATCATCAGCGGAATGCCCGGCGGATACGGCACCACCTGCACAGCCACGGTGCGGTTCAGCATGTCGCGCACGGCGATCTGCTCGATCTGGCCCTTGACCAGCTTGGCGTAGGTCTCGCGCGGCGAACTCACCACATCCGGCAGCAGGCTGAAGGCGGCGTCAATGTTGTGCAGCAGCTTGGAGGCGAGCATGTCCTGGTGCATGGCGTCGGCCAGATCCTTGAGGCCCATGCCGGCGTAGCGTTCGCCGTGGTTGGCGACCAGCTCAGGCATCACCAATTCCAGCGAGGCGTTGCTGTCGTAGTGCTTCTTGAACTCCATCAGCCCGGCAACCAGCGAACCCCACTTGCCCTTGGTTACGCCCAGGCTGAACAACAGCAGAATCGAATACGGCTCAGTCTTTTCCACCACGATGCCGCGGCTGGCAAGGAACGACGACACCAGCGGCGCCGGAATGCCGCTGGCCTCCATCTGCCCTTCCAGGGTCTGCCCTGGGGTCAGCACGGTGACCTTGATCGGGTCGAGCATGCAGTAATCACGGCCCAGGTCGCCGAAGCCATGCCAGCTGGCGTTCGGCTTGAGCACCCAGGTATCGCCCTGACGCAAGGTCTGCGGGTCGAGGTCGGCAAAGGGCACGCCGTTGACCTCATCCGGTTGCCACACGCCAAACCACCAATCCTGCGGTTTGCGCTTACGCACCTCATTACCCAGGCGCACCATGGCCTGACGAAAGGCGATGGCTTCGCCGATGGACTCATCGGTGAGGTACTCGCCGGCATCATCCATCATCTTCGCCGACACATCGGTGGAGGCGATGATGCTGTACTGCGGCGAGGTCGAGGTGTGCATCATGAACGCCTCGTTGAACAGCGCCGGCTTGACCGGCACCTTGCCCGAACGGATATGGATCATCGAGGCCTGCGACAGCGCCGCCAGCAGTTTGTGGGTCGAGTGGGTAACGGTCACCGTGGCGTCATCGGCATGCCGTTCGCCACGGTGCATGCCGTAGCGGCCTTCATACAGCGGATTGAAGCGCGCGTAGGCATACCAGGCTTCGTCGTAGTGAATCCGCTCGACGCTCTGGCTCAGTTCGCGGGTGGTGGTCTGCACGTTGTAGCAGAGGCCGTCGTAGGTCGAGTTGGTCAGCACCGCCAGTACTGGACGGGCCTGTTTGTCGGTCATCAGCGGACTTTCGGCGATTTTCTGCGCCACCGCCTCGGGCATCAGCTCGCTGCGTGGCACCGGGCCGATCAGCCCGCGTGCGTTACGCCGTGGCCGCAGGTACAGCGGCACCGCACCGGACATATTCAGCGCGTAGTTCAGCGACTTGTGGCAGTTGCGATCGACCAGCACCGCATCGCCATCGGTGACTGCAGAGTGCAGGACGATCTCGTTGCTGGCTGAACTGCCGCCGACCGAGAAGAAGGTGTAATCGGCGCCAAACACCCGCGCGGCATTCTTTTCCGCCTCGGCAATAGGCCCGGAGTGATCATTCAGCGAGCCCAGCTCACCCACCGACACGCTGAGGTCGGAGCGCAGCATCTGCTCGCCGTAGAAGTCGAGAAAACTGCGCCCCACTGCGGTTTTCATAAAGGCGGTGCCGCCGGTATGCCCAGGGGTGTGCCAGGAGTATTCATGGGTGTCGGCGAAGTTCACCAAAGCGCCGAAAAATGGCGGCAGGATGCTGTTCAGGTAGCGCCGGGCAGCGGCTTCGATACGGCCGGCGACAAACTCCGGGCTGTCTTCCGGCTGCCAGATAAAGCCGTCGATATTTTCGACAAACTCCAGAGGCACGCGGCTCTGATGCGCCTGGCTCATGCCAAGCATGATCGGCAGCTGTGCGGTACGCTGGCGGATCAACTGAATCAGGTGCAGCGCTAGCGGCAGGTTTTCCTCACACAAGCCCCAACCGAGAATGACGCAGCAATAGGCTGGGTCGGCGCGAAAGGCGATTTCCGCGTCATCCAGCGAGCTGACCCGCTCAACCTCCAGGCCATGCTGCTGCAAGGCCCGACCCACCGCCTCGGCGCTGCGCAGAACGATGCTGTCCGGGTGCTCCAGGGTGTTGACCACAATCAGCACCGGGTAACGCTGAGCGAGGGATGCCGGCAACGGCACTTTGGCGTGACTCATGATGAACTCCTTGTAATAGACCTGATGGGTGCCAAGCCTTAGCAGGCTGTTGAAAAACTACCTGCGTTGCCATCGCGGCGTTAAAAACAGACTCAAAAATGCTCATTTACAACTCGTAAACTCCGCTTTTTCGTCTGTTTTTGCCTTGCGCTGACTGCCTCGCTAGCGTTTTTCAACAGCCTGTGCGCTTGAGGCACCAGAAGTGGTAACCGCCGTCCTGATGCACGGCGCCCTCTACCTCTTTCTCGAAACCGGGGAAATGCTTGCCCCAATCCTGCAGGGCCTGGATATAACGAATCCATGGGCCATCCAGCGGACCAAGGTTCTCGCCGGGCATGACAATCGGGATACCCGGTGGATATGGCATGATGCCAACCCCGGTAACCCGCCCCGCCGCCTGTTGCAGCGGCAACAGCTCGACCTCGCCGGTTTGCAGCGCCTGGAACGCAGCGCGCGGGGTTGTTTCGATCAACGGCAAATTGCCGAAGGCTTCGGCCTGCAGAGCGTCCATGCGGCTGCTGCGCATGTACTCGAACATCTCGCTGCTGAGGTCACGCAGGCCCATGCCGCGGTAGCGCTCAGGCGCCTGGGCGAGCAGATCAGGCAGCACCCGCTGCAGCGGAGCATTGCTGTCGTAGTGGCGTTTAAAGGCCAGCAGCACATTGATCAGCGTGCCCCACTTGCCCTTGGTCACACCGATGCTGAACAGGCACAGCACCATAAAATCGGTGATGCGCGACGGCACGATGTTGTTGCGGTAGAGAAAGGCACCGAGGATTGGCGCGGGGATGCCCTCCGCCAACAGCTGACCGTCGACGCCCATGCCCGGCACCATGATGCCGACCTTGATCGGGTCGAGCATGCACCAGCCTTTTTCCAGGCCCGCGAAACCATGCCACTCGGCGCCTGGCTCCAGCTCCCAGCAGGCAGGATCGCTGGCCAGTTGCTCGGCATCGGCGTCGGCAAAATCAACCGTCTTGCCGGTTTTGCTATCGCAGACCTGCTGCGCGTTCCACGGCTGGAAGAACCAGTCACCACGGCTGGCAAACTCGCGGTGGGTGCGTGCCAGCGCCTGGCGGAAATCCACCGCCTCGCGCAGCGAATCCTGGGTCAGGCTATAGCCGCCGTTGCCGTCCATCATCGCCGCGCCCACCTCGTTGGAGGCGAACAACGCATACAACGGCGAGGTACTGGCCTGAATCACGAAGGACTCGTTGAAGCGACTGTGCTCGACCGGGCTACGGCCGTTGCGAATATGGATAAACGAGGACTGCGACAGCGCCGCCAGCAGCTTGTGGGTCGAGTGAGTGGCAAATACCGTCGGGCCGTCGGTCGGGTGGCTGGCCGGGTCGCCACGCATGGCGTAACGCCCCTGGTACAGCGAATTGAAACGCGCGTAGCCGTACCAGGCCTCATCGAAGTGAATGCGTTCGCTGCTTTGCGCCAGCATGCCCTCGGCGCGTTCGGCGTGCAGGCACATGCCGTCATAGGTGCAATTGGTGACCACGGCATACACGGGCTTGCTGCCCTTGGCCTGGGCACGCAACGGATGGTTGGCGATGGCGGTCTCGATGCGCTGTGCATCGAACTGCGCGGGCAGCAGTGGGCCGATAATCCCGTAGCGGTTGCGTGTCGGCGTCATATACAGCGGCAGGCCGCCAGTCAGTACCAGGCCCTGCTCGATGGATTTGTGGCAATTGCGGTCGCACAGGGCGAACTGGTTTTCACCGACGCAGGCCATAAAGATCGCCCGGTTGGAGCCCGAGGTGCCGTTGAGTACCGAGTAGCTGGCGTGGGCACCGAAGATCCGCGCCACATAGGCTTCGGAGTCTGCCACCGGGCCGCTGTGGTCGAGCACTGAACCGAGGCTGCCGCGCTCGATACCGCTGTCAGTGCGAAACAGGTTTTCCCCGAAGAAGTCGAAGAACACCCGGCCCACCGGCGACTTGGTAAAGGCAATCCCGCCCTGATGCCCCGGCGCGGCCCAGGAGTGCTCATCCTTCATGGTGTAGCGCAGCAGTGCATCGGTGAATGGCGGCAGCAGGTGCTCAAGGTAGCGGTTGATCGCGGCAATCACCCGACCGACCACAAAGGGCGCGGTGTCTTCGAGCATCCAGACGAACTCGTCGGCCAGACCCATGGCCTCCACCGTGATGCTCTTCTTGGCATTACGGTCGGCCATCAGAAATACCGGGACGTTTTCGTTGCGCTGGCGAATGCTGCGCAGCAACTGCAGAGCCTGGGCGTGGGAGCTGTCGTCATTCTTGCCCAGAGTCCAATCGACGCAGATGCAATGCAGCGCTGCATCGGACATCACCGCCGCCAACCCATCCTCATAGGAAGTGGCCTTGATCAGTTCGGCATTGCGGCTGGCAAATTCGTCGACCAGTTCGTTGAGCACGCGCCCACGCATGCTGGCGGGGCTGCCGAGGTCGTCGTCGACCATCAGCACGCGCATTTTCAGGGGTTTGTTGGTTCGTCCAATCATCAACCTGCCTCCATCGTCCTTGTGCGCAAACGCAGTCGCACGGTCCATACCCTGGCACCCTATAACCGTGCAGGGGTTAGTGCATAGAAACCGGGGAATTGGTGCATGCCCGCTCACCCCACTATGCGCCGAATGGGGAAACATCTCGTGACATGGATCAACAGCCTAGTCAGCATCGCGGGCCGCGCAAATTTTCTGACCGAACAAACAGCAGGGTGCGGCGAATCGCCGTGCTAGAGCGGCACAGTGCCATTACCTGCGACAGACAACGACGCAGAAACAACAACGCCCCGCAATGCGGGGCGTTGTTTTGCAGCTAAGCGGGAGGCTTAGGCGTCGCTGTCAGCGGCGGCCTTGTAAGCGGTCGCATCCAGCAGCTTGTCCAGCTCGCTGGCGTCGCTCGGCTTGAGCTTGAAGAACCAGCTGCCGTACGGATCGCTGTTGACGCTTTCGGGGCTGTCGGCCAGGCCGTCGTTGATCGCGATCACTTCACCGGAGACCGGTGCATAGATGTCGGACGCGGCCTTGACCGATTCCACCACCCCGGCTTCCTGACCGGCATTCAGGGTCTTGCCGACTTCCGGCAGCTCGATGAACACCACATCACCCAGGGCTTCCTGAGCGTGATCGGAAATGCCAACGGTAACGCTGCCATCGGCTTCCAGGCGCGCCCACTCGTGGCTGGCGGCGTAACGCAGATCGGCGGGGATATTGCTCATGTGTCGTTCCTCATCTGACATGACGGCGACCACGCCGTCATGGAAATTTAGCAGGCCTTGGCCATACCGAAAGAAAGTCTTTAAAAACCTGACGCACCGTTACAAACCGGGGCGTTCTCGACCATCCATGGCCAGCTCAAGGCTTAGATAAGCGCCTTGCCGTTACGCACGAAGGTCGGTTTGACCACTCGCACCGGGTACCACTTGCCGCGAATCTCCACCTCGGCACGCTCCTGGGTCGCAGCCGGGACGCGGGCCAGGGCGATGGATTTGCCCAGGGTCGGCGAGAAGCTGCCGCTGGTGATCTCGCCTTCGCCCACCCCTTCAACCCGCACCACCTGATGCGCACGCAGCACGCCGCGCTCTTCCAGCACCAGACCGACGAGCTTGGAGGCGACACCTTCGGCCTTCTGCTTTTGCAGCGCGGCACGGCCAACGAAACCACGGCTGGCCGGCTCCCAGGCGATGGTCCAGGCCATATTGGCGGCCAGCGGGGTCACACTTTCGTCCATGTCCTGGCCGTACAGGTTCATCCCGGCTTCCAGGCGCAGGGTGTCGCGCGCGCCAAGACCAATCGGGGAAATCCCGGCACCGACCAGTTCATTGAGGAAAGCCACCACTTCGCTGGCCGGCAGCATGATTTCCAGACCGTCTTCGCCGGTGTAGCCGGTGCGGGCGATAAACCACTCGCCATCGGGCTGGCCTTCGAAGGGCTTGAGGCTCTGAATCAGGTTGGCGCGGGACTGGCTGACCAGCTCGGCAGTCTTGCTGCGTGCCTGGGGGCCTTGAATCGCCAGCATCGCCAGTTCGGCACGCTCTTGCAGCTGCACGTCAAAATCGACGCTCTGCAGGCGCATCCAGGCCAGGTCCTTGTCGCGGGTCGAGGCATTCACCACCACGCGGTAACCGAAGTCGGTGAGGTAGACAATCAAATCATCCACCACCCCGCCCTGCTCGTTGAGCATGCCACTGTAGAGGGCTTTACCGATGCTTTGCAGGCGCTCGATGTCGTTGGCCAGCAGGTGTTGCAGGTAGGCCTTGGCCTGGCTGCCACTGACATCCACCACGGTCATGTGCGACACATCGAACACCCCGCAGTCGCGACGCACCTGATGGTGCTCCTCGACCTGCGAGCCATAGTGCAACGGCATGTCCCAACCGCCGAAGTCGACCATCTTGGCACCCAAAGCGAGGTGCAGGTCATAAAGCGGTGTGCGCTGTCCCATAAGTGTCTCCTTGCGGGCTGGGCAGTGCAGCGGCAACCTGGCTGAGCCCACATAATCGGGCACTGGCACGGGCTATCAAGATGATCGGCCGCTGCGAATGGCGCGCATTGTAGCCGCAACACCGGGGGCGGTCATCTTGGTCTTGGCTGTACTGAAGGAGCCTGGCGGGTTACGCCGCTACGCAGCTAACCCACTCTACCCGTGGCGCCGCGCCGAACGGCGGATCAGCAGAATCACCGGCAGCAGGCCGACCAGTACCAGAGTCAGGGCCGGCAGTGAGGCGCGCGCCCACTCGCCTTCGCTGGTCATTTCAAATACTCGCACCGATAACGTGTCCCAACCGAACGGACGCATCAACAGGGTGGCGGGCATTTCCTTGAGCACATCGACAAACACCAGCAGCGCTGCCGACAGCGCACCCGGCACCAGCAGGGGCAGATAGACCTTGCAGAACAACCCAACACCGCCGACACCCAGGCTGCGCGAGGCTTCCGGCAAGGAGGGGCGAATACGCGCCAGGCTGTTTTCCAGTGGGCCGTAGGCCACCGCCATAAAGCGGATCATATAGGCCAGCAGCAACGCCGACAGACTGCCGAGCAGCACCGGCTTGCCTGCACCACCCAGCCAGCTGGACAGCGGAATCACCAGCTCGCGGTCCAGGTAACTGAACGCCAGCATGATCGCCACCGCCAGCATCGAACCCGGCAAGGCATAACCGAGATTGGCCACACCGACGGTGCCGCGCATCAAACGGGTCGGGGTCAAACGGCGAGAGAACGCCAGCAGCAAAGCCACGCTGACGGTGATCAGCGCCGCCATCGCGCCCAGATACAAGGTATGCAGAATCAAGGCGCTGTAGCGCTCATCCAGATCGAAACGGCCGCGCTGCCAGAACCAGACGATCAGCTGCAGCAGCGGGATGACAAAGCCGCAGGCGAACACCAGGCCGCACCAGGCACTGGCGGCCAGCGCCTTGCCGCCCTTGAGGTGATACAGCGCCTTGCCGCGCGGCCGCTCATTCACCGGGCGTACCGCACCACGGGCGCGGCGTTCGCCGTAGAGCACCAGCATCACCGCCAGCAGCAGCAGGCTGGCCAGCTGGGTGGCGCTCGTCAGGCTGTAGAAGCTGTACCAGGTCTTGTAGATCGCCGTGGTAAAGGTGTCGAAGTTGAACACCGCCACCGCACCGAAATCCGCCAGGGTTTCCATGATCGCCAGGGCCAGGCCCGCACCAATCGCCGGTCGCGCCATCGGCAAGGCGACGCGCCAGAACGCCCGCCAGGGGCTCAGACCAAGTACCCGCGCCGCTTCCATCAACCCTTTGCCCTGGGCCAGAAAGGCATTGCGTGCAAGCAGGTAGACGTAGGGGTAGAACACCAGCACCAGAACGATGATCACCCCGCCGGTGGAGCGCACCCGGGGAAAGCGCACAGCGCTGCCGAACCACTCGCGCAGCAGGGTCTGCAACGGGCCGGCGAAATCCAGCAGGCCAACGAACACGAACGCCAGCACATAAGCCGGAATGGCAAACGGCAGCATCAGCGCCCAGTCCAGCCAGCGTCGCCCGGGGAACTCGCAGAGGCTGGTGAGCCAGGCCAGGCTGACGCCAAGCAGCGTCACACCCACGCCCACGCCGAGCACCAGCACCAGGGTATTGCCGAGCAGACGCGGCAACTGGGTTTGCCACAGGTGCGCCCAAATCTGCTGGTCGACCTCGTGCCAGCTGAACATCAGCACGCTCAGCGGTAGCAGCACCAGCAAGGCAACGGCAAAGACGATGGGATACCAGCGGCGCTGGGCAGGATGGGCCACGCAGAGTCCTCTACAGCGGAAAAGACAACGCCCCGCAAAGGCGGGGCGTCGGCAGTATAAAGCCAGCGCGTTGCAGGGTGGAAAACCGTGACGGCTTTTCCACCTGCGGCTTAGCCCTGGCTCAGTTCCAGCCAGCGCGGTCCATCAGCATGGTCGCTTCGGCCTGACGCTTGCCGGCCACTTCGGTGGCGATCGAGTCAGCCTTGAAGCTGCCCCAAGCAGCAACTTCCTTGGACGGTGCGACCGCCGGATTGGCCGGGAACTCCTGGTTGACGCCGGCGAAGATGGTCTGCGCCTCTTCGGTGGTCATCCACTCCAGCAGCTTGCGCGCGGCTTCGGCGTTTGGCGCGTGCTTGGTCACACCGGCACCGGCCAGGTTGACGTGCACGCCACGGTCGTTCTGGTTCGGCCAGTATGGCTTCACTTTCAGGTCAGGCTGCTGCTGGTGCAGGCGGCCGTAGTAATAGGTGTTGGTGATGCCCACATCGCACTGACCAGCGTCGATGGCCTGCAGCAGCGCGGTGTCATCGGCAAATACGTCGGTGGCCAGGTTGTTGACCCAACCCTTGACGATTTCTTCGGTCTTGGCCGCGCCATGGGTTTCGATCAGGGTGGCGGTCAGCGACTGGTTGTAGACCTTCTTGCTGGTACGCAGGCACAGGCGGCCTTCCCAGTTTTTGTCAGCCAGGGCTTCGTAGGTGCTCAGCTCGCTCGGTTTAACCCGCTCGGTGGAATAGAAGATGGTCCGCGCGCGCAGCGACAGGCCGGTCCAGCTGTCGGTGCTGGAGCGGTACTGCGCGGGGATATTGGCGTTAATCAGCTCGGACTTAGTTGGCTGCAGCACGCCTTCCTGCTCGGCTTGCCAAAGGTTGCCAGCATCGACGGTGATCAGCAGGTCAGCCGGAGTGTTGGCACCTTCGGCTTTCAGGCGGGCGATCAGCGGCGCTTCTTTATCCGTGATGAACTTGACCTTGACCCCGGTTTTCGCGGTGTAGGCGTCGAATACCGGCTTGATCAGCTCGTCGATACGCGAGGAATAAA
Source organism: Pseudomonas sp. 8BK (assembly GCF_902506475.1). Classification (NCBI taxonomy): domain Bacteria; kingdom Pseudomonadati; phylum Pseudomonadota; class Gammaproteobacteria; order Pseudomonadales; family Pseudomonadaceae; genus Pseudomonas; species Pseudomonas sp. 8BK. The sequence continues at coordinate 1,071,530 of NZ_LR733252.1, forward strand.
CCACCACTTCATCGGCGGCCTGCGCAGTGCTGGCCAACGCGGTGAGAGAGAGTGCGGCGAACAAGCCTTTGCTTACCTGCATGGAGAATGCCTCTTGGTATAGACGAGTTAAGGTGCCAAATACTAGTGAATGGCATTTAGGTTCTCAACTCGTTATCCATTTAAACCTGTAACAAGTGTCTTCAGCCCACGCCATGCATCGTGGGCTGAAGCCGGAACGTCAGGCCACCGCCTGCTGTGCGGCCAACTGCTTGGCTTGCTCACGCAAGACAAACTTCTGCACCTTGCCGGTGCTGGTCTTTGGCAGACTGGTAAACACTACGCAGCCCGGCACCTTGAAGCGCGCCATGCGCTGCTGACAGAAGGCGATCACTTCCTCGGCCGTCAATTCGGCACCCGGCTTGAGAGTGACGAAGGCGCAGGGGGTTTCGCCCCATTTGGCGTGGGCCATGGCCACTACGGCGGCTTCAAGGATCTGCGGATGGCGATACAGCACGTCTTCCACCTCGATGGAGGAGATGTTTTCGCCACCGGAGATGATGATGTCCTTGCTGCGATCCTTGATCTCGACATAACCATCGGCATGCCACACCGCCAGATCGCCGGAGTGGAACCAGCCGCCGGCAAAGGCCTCAGCGGTAGCGGAGGGGTTCTTCAGGTAGCCCTTCATCACCACGTTGCCGCGCATCATGATCTCGCCGATGGTTTGGCCATCTTTCGGCACCGGTTGCAGGGTATCCGGGTCGGCCACCATCAGGCCGTCGAGCAGCGGAGCACGCACGCCCTGGCGGGATTTCAGGCGGGCGCGCTGCTCAGGGGTTTCGCTGTCCCATTCGCTTTTCCACTCGCAAGCCACGCTGGGGCCGTAGGTTTCGGTCAGGCCGTAAACGTGGGTGACGCGAAACGCCAGGGCTTCCATGGCTTCGATCACCGCAGCGGGTGGCGCGGCGCCGGCGGTCAGTACTTTGACCGGCTGGGTCTTTAGGGCTTTTAGGGCGTCATCGGCATTGGCCAGCATATTCAGCACGATGGGCGCACCGCAGAAATGGTCGACGCCGTGCTCGGCAATCGCCGGGTAGATGGCTTCGGCACGCACGTGGCGCAGGCACACGTTGACCCCAACATAGGCGGCCAGCGCCCAGGGGAAGCACCAGCCATTGCAGTGGAACATCGGCAGCGTCCACAGGTACACCGGGAAGCGGCTCATGTCCCAGCACATGGCATTGGACAAGGCATTCAAGTGCGCACCGCGGTGGTGATAGACCACGCCCTTGGGGTTGCCGGTGGTGCCGGAGGTGTAATTGAGGGAGATCGCCTGCCACTCGTCCGCCGGCAACTGCCAGGCATAGCCTGGGTCGCCTTCGGCCAGCAGCGCCTCGTACTCCAACTGGCCGATCAGTAGACCATCGGCATATTCCGGGTCGTCAATGCCGATCACCAGCGGCGGCTGCGGTAAGTGGCCGACCACGCGCTGGGCCAGCTCGCCGAACTCCTTGTCCACCAGCAGCACCTTGGCCTCGCCGTGCTGCAGGATAAAGGCGATGGCTTCGGCATCCAGGCGGGTGTTGATGGCATTCAGCACCGCGCCACACATCGGCACGCCGAAGTGCGCTTCGAACATCGCCGGGCCGTTGGGCGCGATCACCGCCACCGTGTCGCCCAGGCCAATGCCGCGTTGGGCCAGGGCCGAGGCCAGACGAATACTGCGGCTGTAGGTTTCACCCCAGGTCTGGCGCAGGCTGCCATTGATCAGCGCCAGGCGTTGCGGATAGACGCTGGCGGCGCGCTCAAGAAAGCTCAACGGGCTGAGCGCCTGAAAATTAGCCGCATCGCGGGGCATGCCGTATTCGTAGGGATTGACGCTGTGCATTGTTGTTCTCCAGCTGGGCGTTGTGCGCAGAGACCATAGCAGCCGTAAGGTTTTTGCGATGCGCTACCTTGGTCGAAACCGTGACTTACAAGTCAGCAATCACGTCAGCATAGGCATCCGAACAGCCATGCTGGGCGCTTGATCGCGGCGTAATAACTGCCGCAGAGCGCTTCAGCCTGTGTGACAAGCCTTCATAGCTTTATCTCGGTTTGTCTGGCGCCCTCTTTTCAAGGAGTTATCGAGTGACTTCACGTTTACCTGTGATCGTTGGTTTTGGTGGCTATAACGCGGCCGGGCGCAGCTCCTTCCACCACGGTTTCCGCCGTACCGTAATCGAGTCGATGGACACGCCGGCGCGCCAGCAGACCCTCGCCGGCCTGGCGGTGATGATGAGGTTGGTCAAGGTAGTTGATGGCGGCTATCAGGATGACGCAGGCAATATCCTGAGCCTGGCCGAGATCGACAGTCGCTTCGCCGAGCAGATTCTCGCCTCGACCCTGGTGCGCCGCATCGAGAAGCAGCACCTGGATGTCGACGCCGCGCACTGGCAAAAAACCATCGATATCAGCGCCACCGCCGGTCAGCCGCTGAGCTTTATCACCCTGCGCAAACACCTGCCCGAGCCGCTACCGAGCGACTGGACGGTGGACGAGCTGAACGCCAGCGAAGTGCTGGTGACCCTGCACGACAACTGCGAATTCAAGGTCGACAGCTACCGCGCCCTGCCGGTGAAATCTGCCGGCCAGCTGCCCACAGGCTTCGAGCCGAGCGAGTTGTACAACGCGCGCTTCCATCCGCGCGGTCTGGCCATGACCATCGCCGGCGTCACCGATGCGCTGCGCGCCACCGGCATCGATTGGCAAACCATCATGCAGCACGTGGCCCCCGACGAAGTCGCGGTGTTCTCCAGCTGCATCATGAGCCAGCTTGACGAAAACGGCTTCGGCGGCCTGATGCAGTCGCGCCTCAAAGGCGGCCGCGTCACCGCCAAGCAACTGGCCCTGGGCCTGAACACCATGTCGGCGGACTTTATCAACGCCTATGTGCTGGGCAGCGTAGGCACCACCGGCGCCATCACCGGCGCCTGCGCCACCTTCCTCTATAACCTGCAGAAGGGCATCGAACAGATTGCCAATGGCAAAGCGCGGGTAGTTATCATCGGCAGCAGCGAAGCGCCAATTAATCAGGAGTGCATCGAGGGTTACGGCGCCATGGGCGCGTTGGCCACTGAAGATGGCCTGCGGCAGATCGAAGGCAAGGATGCGGTGGACTTCCGTCGCGCCAGCCGCCCGTTTGGCGAAAACTGCGGCTTTACCCTGGCTGAAGCCTGCCAGTTCGTCGTGCTGATGGACGACGCCCTGGCCCTGGAGCTGGGCGCAGATATCCACGGCGCGGTGCCGGATGTATTTATCAACGCCGACGGCTTCAAGAAATCCATTTCTGCCCCCGGCCCGGGCAACTACCTGACCGTGGCCAAGGCCGTGGCCAGCGCCGTGCAACTGCTGGGCATCGACGCGGTGCGCGAGCGCAGCTTCGTGCATGCCCACGGCTCCAGCACCCCGGCCAACCGAGTGACCGAATCGGAAATCCTCGACCGCATCGCCAGCGCCTTTGCCATTGAGCAGTGGCCGGTCACTGCAGTGAAAGCCTTTGTTGGCCATTCCCTGGCCACCGCCAGTGGCGACCAGGTGATCTCCGCCCTGGGCAGTTTCAAGTACGGCATCATCCCCGGCATCAAGACCATCGACGCGGTGGCCGACGACGTGCAGCAGCAGCACCTAAGCTTCGCCACCACTGACCGCGCCCGCGCGCCCGAGCAACTCGACGTCTGCTTTATCAACTCCAAGGGTTTTGGCGGCAACAACGCCAGCGCCCTGCTGCTGGCGCCGCATGTAGCCGAACGTATGCTGCGCAAGCGCCACGGCGAAGCGGCCTTTGCCGCCTACCGGCAACGCCGCGAAGCCACGCGCACTGCCGCCCAGGTCTACGACGCGAAGGCGCTGCTGGGGGATCTGGGGATCATTTACAACTTCGGTAACGACCTGATCGACGACCAGCAGATCGAGATCAACTGCGAGCAGATCAAGGTGCCGGGCTTTGCCCAGCCGCTGCTGTTCAAGAAGGATGAACGCTACGGCGATATGCTCGACTGAGCACCAGTGATGGGTTGGCCTGCGGCTAACCCATCCTACGGGCTTAATCCAACGCACGCGCCAGCTGAATCAGCTCGGCGCGCCAGGCAGCAGCCGATGGCAAGGCCAGAAAGTACGGGTTAAGCAAGGATTCGCGCGCCTCATAGGTCAGCGCCTCGCCCTTGAGCGTCAGCACTTCACCACCCGCCCCTTCCAGCACACCCTGCGCCGCGGCGGTATCCCACTGCGAGGTCGGCGCCAGGCGCGGGTAGCAATCGGCATTGCCTTCGGCCAGCTGGCAGAACTTCAGCGAGCTGCCGACACTGGCCAGTTGCAGATCACCAAAGCGCTCACTCAAGCCGGCCAGCAGCGCCTCCTGCGCTGGGCTGGAATGACGACGGCTGGCTACCAGGGTAAAGGCCTCCTGCGGGGCCAGACGCACGCTGATCGGCTCAGCCTTGCCCGCTTTATCCTCTCGCCAGGCGCCCAGACCGAAACCACCGTAATAACACTGACCGGTGGCCGGAATGCCAACTACACCGAAGACCACGCGGCCCTGCTCGATTAGCGCGACGTTAACGGTGAACTCCTCGGAGCCGGCGATAAATTCCTTGGTGCCATCCAGCGGATCGACCAGCCACCAGCGGCTCCACTTCCCACGCTCGCTCAGGGCAATATCGGCCGCCTCTTCAGACAGCACCGGAATATCAGGCGCCAGAGCCAACAGGCCATCGTTAAGAATATGGTGCGCGGCCAGATCGGCGGCGGTCACCGGCGACGCATCAGCTTTTTCATTCACTGTCACATCGGCGCGCCAGAACGGCAGCGTCGCCGCGCCGGCCTGGCGCACCAGTTCAATCACAGCGGGGATCAGTGGATGGCTTATGGCTTGGCTCATAGTTTGAAGATGCCACGCTGAGTCAGTACATCGCGGGCCAGGTACAACGCAGCCAGGGCGCGACCTTCGGTAAATTGCGGATGCTGGATCAGACTCGACAGCTCGCGCAGGCTGGTCTGGTCGACGCGCATCGGCTCCGGCTCATCGCCGGGCAGGCGTTCTTCATAAAGATCCGAGGCCAGTACCACCTGAATCTTCTGGCTCATATAGCCCGGCGACAGGCTCAGCTCGGCCAGCAGCTCAAGCTGGCGCGCACCAAAACCGGCTTCTTCCTTCAACTCGCGGTTGGCCGCCACCAATACGTCCTCACCGGGTTCGATCAGCCCTTTGGGCAGCGACAGCTGATAGTCATCGGTGCCGCCGCAGTATTCCTCGACCAGCAGGGCGTGCTCGTCATCGACCATCGCCACCACCATCACCGCGCCATAACCTGCGCCCTTGCCCACCAACCGCTCATAGGTGCGCTCTACGCCGTTGCTGAAGCGCAGTTGCAGCTCCTCAACGCGGAACAGGCGGCTGCTGGCGACGATTTCGCGAGCGAGTACAGTGGGTTTCTGACGCATGGGGCGGCTCCTGGGCAGGACATAGCGGGTTATCATAACGCGGCTTTTCCTATTATCTGCGTAGGAGATTGCGCGATCACGACGCCCAAGGCGCAAATCGCGACCGCCTGCGCATCAGCCAGAAGAACTGCGCATGCCTGCCTTGCCCTGGAACGCCATCGACACCGTCCTGCTGGATATGGACGGCACCCTGCTCGACCTGCACTTCGACAACCACTTCTGGTTGCAGCACCTGCCGCAGCGTTATGCCGAGCACCACGGCATCAGCCGCGCGCTGGCCGAGGCCGAGCTACTACCGCTGTTTCGCCAGCACGCCGGCACGCTCAACTGGTACTGCACGGATTTCTGGAGCCGCGAGCTGAACCTGTCGATTCGCGACCTCAAGCGCGAGGTGGCACACCTGATCGCCCTGCGCCCGGACGCCGACACCTTTATCCAGGCCCTGCGCCACGCCGGCAAGCAGGTGGTGCTGATCACCAACGCACACCGCGATTCGCTGTCGTTGAAGCTGGAGCGTATCGAACTGGCGCCCTACTTCGACCGGCTGATCAGTTCCCACGACTATGGCTTCCCCAAGGAAGACCAGCAGTTCTGGCACGCCCTGCAACAGGACATCAGCTTCACGCCTGCGCGTAGCTTGTTTATCGATGACAGCCTGCCGATCCTGCGCAGCGCCGGGCGCTTTGGCGTCGGCCAGCTGCTCGCCGTGCGCCAGCCCGATAGCCAGGCGGGGCCGAAGGACACCGAGGAGTTTGCCGCCGTGGAGGATTATCGGGAGTTGTTGCGCAACCTGGATGGGAGCAAATGATGATTGGTGGGAGGAGCATTAACCGCGGCAGTCGCGGCTCAAGCCCCTCCCACAATGGCGCTCTACTCTGGAATACGCAGCACCTGACCCGGATAGATTTTGTCCGGGTGGCTGAGCATCGGCTTGTTGGCTTCAAAGATTTTCGGATAGGCATTGGCGTTGCCGTATTCGGCCTTGGCAATCGCGCTCAGGGTGTCGCCCTTCTTCACTGTGACAAAGCGCGCCGCCGGTGCCGGCGTGGCCACGCTGATATGGTCTTCCACTTCGGCCACACCGGCGACGTTACCCAGGGCCAGGAGAATTTTCTCCTTCTCTTCCTGGCTGGCAACTTCACCGCGGGCGATGACTTTCTCACCTTCGACGCTGACCTGAATATTCGGATTACCCAAACCCACCTTGGCAACGTGCGCCGTCAGCGACTCGGCCGCCTGGGCCTCCTGGCCAACCAGCGACTCCCAGAGTTTGGTACCGGCTTCTTTGACAAAGGCAAACAGACTCATAAGGCTTCCTCGTGATTCCTTGGAAAGTGACCGGGCGGTGCTGCCCGGAGCCAGAAGTCTAGACCCTGATTCGTGACAAAGGTGCCACACCCTGCGCTGTCGCTGCAGGCCGCGCCATAGGCCGTATTCAGCGCCAGGAAGCGTTTCACGTCCTGCTAGAATCGGCGCAACCCAGGACATTGCAGGATTGAGCATGGATATCAAACAGCTGAAATTCCTCATCGCTCTGGATGAAACTCGCCACTTCGGCCAGGCCGCGGCGCGCTGCCATATCACCCAGCCGACCCTGTCGATGCGCCTGCGTCAGCTGGAAGATGAACTGGACCTGGAGCTGGTGCGGCGTGGCCAGCGCTTTGAAGGGTTCAGTGCCGAAGGCGAGCGCATTCTCGCCTGGGCACGCAGCCTGATGGCCGCCCACGATGGCCTGTATGCCGAAGCGGCCGCCTGCCGTGGCCAGCTGGTCGGCACCCTGCGCCTGGGTGTAGTGCCGCTGGCCGGGTTTGATCCGATGCGCCTGGTGCAGTTTTTCGCCGAGCAGCATCCTGGGCTGCGCTTTCAGTTATTTGCATTGAGCAGCGAGGAGATTCTCGAACGCCTCGGGCGTAATCAGCTCGACCTTGGCCTGTCGTATCTCGACCGCCTCAACCCTGAGCATTTCGACAGCCTGGAGCTGGCCGAAACGCGCATGGGTCTGTTGTATGACCGCCGGCATTTTCAGTTCACCCGCCCGGCGCTGCGCTGGGAAAGCCTGATCGACCTGCCGCTGGGCCTGCTCTCGGCCGGCATGCATTTTCGCCAGTCGATCGACCACAGCTTTCGCTCCCGTGGTCTGACGCCCAATCCACGGCTGGAAACCGATGCCGTGCATCAATTGCTGCAAGCAGTCAGCGCCGGGCTGTGTTGCGCGATCATGCCGCTCAACGGCGGCCTGGCCGAGTTCACCGAACACCTGGCGCTGACGCCCATCGAAGACGCCCACACCCTCGCCCCGCTGGGCCTGATCCTGCGCCGCAGTGCGCCGCGCTCGGCCCTGGCCGAGGCCTGCTTTGCCGAAACGCACAAGCTATTAGCCGCTGATACAGGCTGAAAGGCCCAGACTTGAAGCCTTGATAGACAGCGTCGATTGCAAGATCAGTAACAGCGATTAGACGCACCCGGCACAGCGGCCTAGGCTGGCGCTATTGCCTCTCTGCCGGGAAGCCAGTCCATGCCACGTCACGTCCCTGCCACCATCAAAGATACCGCCCCAGTACTGCTGCCAGCGCCCACTTACAGCTATGTCGAACTGGCGGACGCACAGCAGGATGGCACTGCAGCGCTGGCCACAGAAGCGGCACTGGCAATCAGCTACAACGGCATCAGCCACAGCGTGATGATGGTTTCGCCCAGCGACCTTGAGGACTTTATCTACGGTTTCAGCCTGAGTGCCGGCCTGATCGATAGCTTCGATGATATCTACGATATCCGCCTGCAGCAGCATGACAGCGCCATTAGTGCAGAGGTGCAGGTCAGCAACCGCGCCTTCTGGGCACTCAAGCAGCAGCGCCGCACCCTGGCCGGCAACAGCGGCTGCGGCCTGTGTGGGGTCGAGGCGCTGGAACAGGCCCTACCGCAGCTGCAAAGCCTGGCGCCCAGTTCGTTGCCCGCGGCGGCCCATCTGCAGGGCCTGCGTCAGCGCATTCATACCGTACAGACCATGGCCCGCCATAGCGGCGCAGTACATGCCGCGCTGTTTGTCGATGCTCAAGGGCAGATCCGCCTGTGCCGCGAGGATATCGGCCGGCATAACGCCCTCGACAAGCTGCTCGGCGCCCTCCATCGCGACGGTGAAGACCCGCGCCAGGGATTTGCCGTGGTCACCAGCCGCTGCAGCCTGGAGCTGATTCACAAGGCGCTGCGCGCCGGTATTGGCACCCTGGTCAGCCTGTCGGCACCGACCAGCCTGAGCGTGCAATGGGCGCGCCAGCACAACCTCAATCTGATCCATATTCCCCAGCAGAGCGCGCCACGGGTCTACAGCCCAGCAGCCGCGCCCGGAGTCGCCCAGTCATGAGCCTGCAACCGATCAATCCACGCTATCAACCGTACAAAGGCGCAGCCGCCGGCTGGGGTGCGCTGCGCAGCGTGACGCACTTCTGGCTGGACAGTAAGCAGCCGTTCAAGAACCTCCGCGCCCTGCTCAAGACCAATCAGCATGGCGGCTTCGACTGCCCCGGCTGCGCCTGGGGCGACTCGCCGGAAGACGGGCGGATCAAGTTCTGCGAGAACGGCGCCAAGGCGGTCAACTGGGAAGCCACCAAGCGCCGCGTGGACGCGGCCTTCTTCGCCCGTTACAGCGTCAGCCAGCTACGCGAGCAAAGCGATTACTGGCTCGAATACCAGGGCCGCCTGACCGAACCGATGCGGTATGACGCTGCCAGCGATCACTACCGGCCGATCAGCTGGGGCGCCGCCTTCGCCCTGATCGCCGAGCATCTGCAGGCGCTTGAAAGCCCCAACCAGGCCGAGTTCTACACTTCCGGCCGCGCCAGCAACGAAGCGGCCTACCTGTATCAACTGTTCGTTCGCGCCTTTGGCAGCAACAACTTTCCCGATTGTTCGAACATGTGCCACGAAGCCAGCGGCGTGGCCCTCGGGCAGAGCGTCGGTGTAGGCAAGGGCAGCGTGACCTTCGCCGACTTCGAGCACAGCGATGCGATCTTCGTGCTTGGGCAGAACCCCGGCACCAACCACCCGCGCATGCTCGAACCGCTGCGTGAGGCGGTCAAACGCGGCGCGCAGGTGGTGTGCTTTAACCCGCTGAAGGAGCGCGGCCTGGAACGTTTCCAGCATCCGCAGCACGCCCTGGAAATGCTCAGCAACAGCTCTGAACCGTTGAACACCGCGTTCTTCCGCCCAGCCCTGGGTGGTGATTTAGCCGCCCTGCGCGGCATGGCCAAGTTCCTGTTGCAGTGGCACCGCGAAGCGCTGGCCCAGGACGAGCCGGCGGTGTTCGACCTGGCCTTTATCGCTGAACATACGAATGGCGTGGATGCCTACCTGGCGTTGCTGGATGCCAGCAGCTGGGAATCGCTGGTCGAGCAATCCGGCCTGAGCCTGGATGAGTTGCAGCATGCCGCCCTGCTCTACCGCCGTGCCGAGCGGGTGATCATCTGCTGGGCCATGGGCATCACCCAGCACCACAACTCGGTGGCGACCATTCAGGAAATCGTCAACCTGCAGCTGCTGCGCGGCAACCTTGGGCGGCCCGGTGCCGGCCTGTGCCCGGTGCGCGGCCACAGCAACGTGCAGGGCGATCGCACCATGGGCATCAATGAGCGCCCGTCGGCGGCCTTTCTCGATGCGCTGGAGCAGCGCTTTGACTTCCAAGTGCCGCGCGCGCAGGGCCACAACACCGTCGAGGCGATCAACGCTATGCTCGACGGTAAGGCCAAGGTGTTTATCGGTCTGGGCGGCAACTTCGCCCAAGCCACTCCGGACAGTCCGCGCAGCCATGCCGCCCTGAGCCGTTGCGCGCTGACCGTGCAGATCAGCACCAAGCTCAACCGCAGCCACCTGACCACCGGAGCCAACGCGCTGATTCTGCCGTGCCTGGGCCGCACCGACATCGACCTGCAAGCCGGCGGCCCGCAAGCGGTGACCGTGGAAGACTCGTTCAGCATGATCCACGCCTCTTACGGCCAACTCGAACCACTGTCGGCGCAAATGCGTTCGGAGCCGGCGATCATTGCCGGTATCGCCAAGGCCACCCTGGGCAACCATCCGGTCGACTGGGACGCACTGATTGCCGATTACCGGCGCATCCGCGAGCTGATTGCCGAGACTATTCCCGGCTTCAGCGACTTCAACCAGCGCCTACAACACCCCGGTGGCTTCTACCTGGGCAACGCCGCTGCCGAACGACGCTGGCTTACCGCCAGCCACAAGGCCAATTTCAAGGCCAACCCACTGCCTGCCGACCTGCTGCCGCCGCAAGTGCGTAGCAGCGGGCAAACGCCGGACCTGATCCTGCAGACGTTGCGCTCTCATGATCAGTACAACACCACCATCTATGGCCTGGACGACCGCTACCGTGGAGTCAGGGGCCAGCGTCAGGTGTTGTTTGCCAACGAAGCCGACATTCTGCGCCTGGGCTTTCAACCGGGACAGCAGGTCGACATCCAGTCGATCTGGGATGACGGCATCGAGCGCAAGGTCGAGGGCTTTACCCTGCTGGCCTTCGACATACCTGCCGGCCAGGCCGCCGCCTACTACCCGGAAGCCAACCCGCTAGTGCCGCTGCAGAGTTTCGGTACGGGCAGCTTTACCCCGACCTCAAAATACGTGGCGATTCGCCTATACGCTCATCAGGCCGCTGAGCGCATTCTTTGAACGGATCTGTGGCAAGGATCACAACGGCGACCAGCGGCAGGGAATTTTTCGGCAAACCGCCCTCTAAGACTGTGCGCGGACAAATCATCCTTTAGAAACAAAGGCCTAGCTCCGCACACCCATTTAGTCGAGAAGGTCTGCCGTATGCGTACATTAGTTTCTGCGCTGCTATTCAGCGCCCTGGCTTCGCCCCTGGCCCTCGCGGGCGATACCGGCAAGGTCGCCATCGGCGGCGGTATTGGTGGCGCCCTGGGTAACGTGATCGGTCAACAGGTCGGTGGCAGCACCGGCGCGGCGATTGGCGCAGGCTTAGGTGGTGCAGCCGGCGGGGTGATTACCGCCCGCGACGGCAACAAGACCGAAGCAGCCCTAGGCGGTGGCCTCGGCGCGGCCGGAGGCTCGGTACTCGGCAACAAGGTCGGCGGCAGCACCGGTTCAACCATCGGCGCGGGCCTCGGCGGCGCGGCCGGTGGCGCGCTGGCCAATGAATACGCCGGTGGCAGCGAACGTGATCGCGGCCATTACCACGGCAAGAAACACAAGAAGTATAAAAAGCACAAACACCGCTAAGTGCCGAATGCTGACAGCAAAAAGCCGCCTAACAGCGGCTTTCTTGTTTATGTGGGAGCGCCTGACGGCACGCCACTCAAGTGCCGCTACGCAGTCGGTTCCACCAGCAGCACCGTCAGCGCCGCCCGCAGGTTCTCGGGAATGCTCACCGGGCGGTTGCTGCTGCGGTCGACGAAGACATGCACAAAGCGCCCGGCGGCGCAGGCCTCATCTTCACCAGCCTTGAACACCGCCAGCTCGTACTGCACCGAACTGTTGCCCAGCTTGCCGACCCGCAGGCCGATCTCGATACGCTCGGGGAAGGCAATCGAGGCGAAGTAATCGCAGCTTGAGCTGACGACAAAGCCCACCACCTCACCGTTATGAATATCCAGGCCGCCGACTTCGATCAGGTAGGTGTTCACCGCGCTGTCGAAGAAGCTGTAGTAGGTGACGTTGTTGACGTGGCCGTAGACGTCGTTGTCATGCCAGCGCGTGGTGATCGGCTGGAAATGCCGGTAATCGCCGCGCAGGTGTTGGGGTTGGCTCATCGGTAATCCTTGTAATGGGCGAGATTCGGCAAGCGTCGCGGCTAAAGCCCCTCCCACAAGCGCGCGGTACTCCGTGGGAGGGGCTTTAGCCGCGAAACGCGGTCAATAGGCGACTTGATAGATAGCCAAGGCATGGGCCTCAGTCATTTCCCGCGGGTTGTTCACCAGCAGGCGCTGTTGCTGCATGGCGTCGCGGGCCAGGGTCGGCAGCATGTCTTGCGGCACACCGGCATCACGCAGGCGCGTAGGCAGGCCGCTGCGTACGCTGAAGTCGGCCAGTGCGCCGATCAACTGCTCGGTCTGCTGCAACGCACTACCTGCACGCAGCTGATCGCCCAGCACCAGCGGTGCCAGCTCGGCATACAGCGGCGCGGCCGCATTGGCGTTGAAGCCCAACACATGCGGCAGCACCAAGGCGTTACTCAGGCCGTGGGGAATATGGAAATGCCCGCCCAGCGGATAGGCCAGCGCATGCACCGCTGCCACCGGCGCATTGGCAAAGGCCTGGCCGGCCAGGCAGGAGCCCAGCAGCATGGCCTGACGCGCCTCACGGTCAGAACCGTCATGCACCACCTTATCCAGATTACCCGCCAGCAGGCGCAGCGCTTCGCGGGCCAGCAGGTCGGACAACGGGTTCTTTTTCAACACACTGGTGTAGGCCTCGATGGCGTGCACCATGGCGTCGATTCCGGTGGCGGCAGTCACCGCCGGCGGCAAGCCGAGGGTCAGCTCGGCATCGAGCAGGGCCAGGTCCGGCAGCAGCAGCGGCGAAACCACACCCATCTTGGTGGTTTCACCGGTAGTGATGATGGAAATCTGCGTGACTTCCGAACCGGTACCGGCGGTGGTCGGCACCAGAATCAGCGGCAGGCGCTGCCCACGGGCATTGCCAACGCCATACATCTGCGCCAAAGCCTGGCTGCACTCGGGATGCGCCAGCAGCGCCACCAGCTTGGCCACGTCCATCGAACTGCCGCCACCAAAACCAATGATCAGCTGCGCCTTGAGCGCCCGAGCCTGTTCAACCGCTGCCAGCAGAATGGCCTCGGGTGGGTCGGCGACCACCTGATCGAACACCTCGACGGTCAGCTCGGTGCGGGCAAAACCTGGCAGCACCTCGTCCAGCAGGCCGAGCTTGCTGATGCCCGGATCGGTGACGATCAGCACCCGTTGCGCGCCGCGCTCACGGCACAGCTCGGCCAGACGCCGGGACGCACCGATCTCGCAGAGAATCTGCGCCGTGGTGGCAAAGCTAAAGGGCAGCATGGGGTGGTCCTCTTGTTGTAATTTTTGGCGCGCGCAGCAGCGTGGCTGGTGCCCACGCTACGCCTTTCGGTCAGAAGGCGAAACTCGCCTCATCCATGGCCATCAGGCAGTCGGCACCGCCCAGCAGGGACTCGCGATGGGCGCTGGCCCGTGGCAACACCCGACGCAGGTAGAAGTCGGCGCACTGCAGCTTGGCCTGGTAGAACGCGGCTTCGCCACTACCCTTCTCCAGCGCATCCTGTGCCCGCGCCGCCGCCTGCAGCCAGAAACCGGCCAGCAGCACATAGGCCGAATACTGGAGGAAATCCACCGACACCGCGCCGATCTCCTGCACATCGCGCTGGCTGGCGGCAATCACTGCGCTGCTCAGCTCGCGCCACTCGCCCAGACGCGTCTGCACGCTCTTGGCCATCTCGGCCAATGCCGGACGCCCAACCTGGGCATCACACAGCGCGCTGAACTCGGCCTGCAACGCCGACAGTTCGGCACCGCCGTCGCCGAGCACCTTGCGGCGGATATAGTCCAGCGCCTGAATGCCGTTGGTGCCCTCATACAGCTGGGTAATGCGACTGTCGCGCATCAGCTGCTCGATACCCCACTCGCGGATAAAACCGTGGCCGCCGTACACCTGCACCGCATGGCTGGCGACCTCCTGGCCCATATCGGTGAAGAAGGCTTTGACGATCGGGATCAGCAGTGCCGCGCGCTTGCCGGCGGCCTTGCGCGCGGCGGCGTCCGGGTGAGCATGTTCCAGATCAAGCTGGCGCGCGCAGTAGACGGCGAGCATGCGGCTGCCTTCGACCAGGCTCTTCTGCGTCAGCAGCATGCGCCGCACATCGGGGTGAACGATGATCGGGTCGGCCGCCTTGCTTGGCTCGGCAGGCCCACTCAGCGCGCGGGATTGCAAACGCTCGCGGGCATAGCGCAGCGCACCCTGGAAGGCCGCTTCACCTATCCCCAAGCCCTGCAAACCGACCTGAAAGCGCGCGTCATTCATCATGGTGAACATGCAGGCCAGGCCTTGGTTGGCTTCCCCGATCAGCCAGCCGGTGGCGCCGTCGAAGTTCATCACGCAGGTGGACGCGCCCTTGATACCCATCTTGTGCTCGATGGCCCCGCAGGACAGCGCGTTGCGCTCGCCCGGTGTGCCATCGGCCGCAGCGATAAATTTCGGCACCAGCAGCAGGCTGATGCCCTTCACCCCGGCCGGCGCATCCGGCAGACGCGCCAGCACCAGGTGGATGATGTTTTCCGACAGGTCCTGCTCGCCGCCGCTGATAAAGATTTTGCTGCCGCTGACCTTGAAGCTGCCGTCCGCCTGCGGCTCGGCCTTGGTGCGCAGCAGGGCCAAATCGGTGCCGGCCTGCGGCTCGGTGAGGCACATGGTGCCGGTCCATTGGCCGCTCACCAGCTTGTGCAGGTAGGTGGCTTTCAGCGTTTCGCTGCCATGTTTGTACAGCGCCAGCACCGCGCCTTCGGTCAGCCCGGAATACACGCGGAATGACAGCGAAGCGCCCATCAGCATCTCGTGGAAGTTGCACGCGAGCATCTGCGGCAGCGCCTGACCGCCGTACGCGCTCGGCCCGGTCATGCTCGCCCAGCCGTTATCGACATATTGCTGATAGGCCTCGACAAAGCCGTCCGGCGTGCGCACCTGGCCATCACTGAGCTGGCAGCCCTGCTCATCGCTGTGGCGATTCAGCGGCGCGACCACCTCGGCGGCGTAACGCGCGCCCTCTTCCAGCACGCCGTCGATCAGCTCGCGGTCAAGGCCGTTGCCGAGCAGCTCGCAGTGGCCGCTGATATCGAACAGTTCGTGCAGCACAAAGCGCATATCGCGCAGCGGGGCCTGATAACTCATACCCGGCCCTCCTGCATGTCGGATACCCGCACGTCGGCAAAGCGCTGGCCGCTGCTGGCCAGTTTTTCAATCAGGCGTGCCGGCAGCCAGTGCTCACCGAACGCCGCCTGCAGCGCCTTCAAGCGGTCATGAATCGCCGCCACACCCTGGCTGTCCGCCCAGTTCATCGGCCCACCCTTGTCGGCCGGGAAACCGTAGCCATTGAGGTAGACCAGATCGATGTCGTGGCTGTTGGCGGCGATATTCTCTTCAAGAATCTTTGCCCCCTCGTTGACCAGCGCCAGCAAGCAGCGTTCGAGGATTTCCTCGGGGCCAATCTCGCGGCGCGTGAACCCCAGTTGCTCGGACACCTGCAGCACCAGCGCATCCACCTCAGGGTCATGCTCGGCCTGGCGGCTGCCTTCGGCGTAGCGGTAATAGCCCATGCGCGCCTTCTGGCCGAACCGGCCGAGGCCGCACAGGCGGTTATCCACCTGCACCGCCGGATCATCCTGTCCCTTGCCGGCCAGCTCGCGGGCACGCCACTCCAGGTCGATACCCACCACGTCGTACATGCGGAACGGGCCCATGGCGAAACCAAAGCCCTGCAGCGCGGCGTCCACCTGATGCGGATAGGTGCCTTCGAGCAACAGCATGCGCGCCTCGCGTACATAGGTGTGCAGCATGCGGTTGCCGATAAAACCGTCGCAGTTGCCCGCCACCACGCTGACCTTGCCAATGCGCTGACCCAGGGTCACAGCTGCGTCCAGCACCGCTGGGGCGGTTTTTGCGCCACGGACGATTTCCAGCAGCTTCATGATGTGCGCCGGGCTGAAGAAATGCAGACCGAGCACGTCCTGCGGGCGCGCCGTGACGGCGGCAATCGCATCGATATCCAGCGCCGAGGTATTGCTGGCGAGGATCGCGCCAGGCTTCAGGGTGGCGTCGAGTGTGCGGAAGATCTGCTGCTTGAGTTCGAGGTTCTCGTACACCGCCTCAATTACCAGATCGGCATCGGCCAGCGCGGCGTAGTCACCCACCGGGGTGACGCAGGCCAGGCGGGCGGCCGACTGCTCGGCGCTGATCCGCCCCAGCTTGAGGTTATGGGCATTGGTCTCGGCCACCACCTGCATGGCTTGCTCGAGCATCTGCGGGTTGTTGTCCAGCCACAGCACCTGAATGCCGGCGTTGGCCAGGCTCATGACGATACCCCGGCCCATGGTGCCCGCGCCGATCACGGCGGCCTGTCGAACCTCGAATGCCTTGCTCATGCCCACTCCTCTAGTTGGTGCCGAATGAAATGCCTGTGCTGCAAAGAAAATTCGCCAGCCACCTTAAGCAAGGCGCTACTATTTTTGAAATTTAGTCTTGTGATAAGTCGTATTCAGCAGATGAATTTCTCGACCTTCGATCTCAACCTGCTGCGCGTGTTCGACGCATTGATGCGTGAGCAGAACGTTTCCCGCGCGGCCGAGCGTCTGGCCTTGAGCCAGCCGGCGGTGAGCAACGCGCTGAATCGCCTGCGCGAACTGCTCGATGACCCGCTGCTGGTGCGGGTGGGCCGCAGCATGCAGCCCACGCCACGCGCCCAGGCGCTGGAAACGCCGATCCGCGCGGCACTGCAGCAACTGGAACAGAGCCTCAGTGCCGGCGACGTATTCGACCCTGCCAGCAGCCGCCAGCACTTCAGCATCGCCGTCACCGACTATGTCGAGCTGATCTGCATGCCACGCCTGCTTGAACAACTCAGCCAGCAGGCCCCCGGCATGCGCATCGACATCCGCCACCTGAGCCCCAGCCTGCCGGCCGAGGCGCTGGACAAGGGCGAGCTGGATCTGGTGCTGGGGCGCTTCGAGGACATCCCCGCGCGCTTTGCCCGCCAGCACTGGATGAGCGAAACCCTGCAACTGGCCCTACGTCGCGAGCATCCCCTAGCCAGTGGCCCCATGGATCTAGCAACCTTTCTGCAACTGCGTCATCTGTGGGTACATGGTGGCCAGACCCGCGGCATGGTCGACCAATGGCTGGGCGAACAGGGCCTATGTCGGCAGATTCTCTACACCACGCCCAACTACCTGCAGGCCGCACATATTGTCGCCGACAGTGAGCTGGCCGCCGTGCTGCCGACCCAACTGGCGCGCCACTTCGCCCGCCTGCTGCCACTGCAACTGTTCGAGCTGCCGTTCGCCCTTGGCCCGTTTCACCTGGAAATCGTCAGCCTGGCCCAGCGCCAGCGCGACCCGGCGCTACATTGGCTAATTGAACAGATCCAGCAGATCAATCAGCACTGATCACCCGGCAGCCGAACAAAGCCTTCCTATACTGACGGCTACTGTCGTGCGGTCTTGGGGAATCGATCATGCTGAAATCGGCTTTGGCACTGCTGTTGGTGCTGCTGGGCACACTGGCGCAGGCCCAGGATCTGCAGATCGTGCTGCTCGATAATCAGGGCAAACCGCTCAGCGACGCCGTGCTGTGGATCGAACCCGGCCCGGCGAAAAGCCAACCTGCCACTGCGGTGATGGACCAGAAAAAGCGCCAATTCACCCCCTATGTTCTGCCGGTGCAGGTCGGCACCACGGTGAGCTTTCCCAACTCCGACCCGATCAACCACCACGTCTATTCCTTCTCGCCGGCCAAGCGCTTCGAACTGCGCCTGCACCAGCAGAAGGCAGCGCCACAGGAGATGCGCTTCGACCAACCTGGTCTGGTCACCCTGGGCTGCAATATCCACGACTGGATGCTCGGTTTTATCCTGGTGCTCGACACCCCCTGGTTCGCCCAGACCGACAAGCAGGGCAAGGCCCTTCTGCAATTCGATGCCACCGCCGGACAAACCCTGCAGCTCTGGCACCCGCGCATCGCCGACCCACAGGAGGCCCTGAGCCGCGCCGTACCCGGTGACGGCACGTTGACCTGGAAGCTGAGCGGCATGCTGAGACGCGACCCACGGCCAAAAGCGCCGACCATGCGTCCACAGGGTAAAGGCGGCTACGTGCCATGACCCTGCGCGGCAAGATTCTCGGCTTCTTTCTGCTGCTGTTGCTGGCGGTGATGATGCTGCTACTGGCACTGGTTTACCGCTCCACCTATCAGCACACCCTGAGCCAGGTGGCCGGGCAACTGAACTTCGCCCATGCGGTGCTAAGTAACGAACTGCAGAGCCGGCGTCAGGCGCAAAGCGCCATGGCTGATCTGATCGCCAAGGACTTCACCCTGCTCGGTGAAATCGCCGACCTGATCGCCAGTCCCCAGCAGGAAGCGCAATCGCTGTCCGCCGCACTGGAATCGTTCGCGTCACGCAGCCAGGCCAGCTTTGCCCTGGTCAGTGCGCCCGAGGGGCTGATTCTGGCGGGCACCAGTGGCGAACTGTTGCCAGGCGCGCAATTGCCCTGGAATGACCTGCTCGACGCAGACGATGCACAGAGCAAAGAGCGCTTGGTGGTATTTGGCGAGCGGGTACTGCATATCAACGCCACACCAATCTTCGCCCCACGCCCCAACCTGATGGGCTGGCTGCTAATGGCTTTTGAACTGGATGATCAAGCCACGGCACAGCTGGCACGCCTGAGCGGCGCCGATGTCGCGCTGCTCGACGGCAGTCCCGGACAATACCGCGTACTCGCCAGCAACCTGCAGGCGCTGCCAAGGGCTGAACTGGCCGGCCAATTACTGACGAATGCCGAAGGGGTATTTCGCTTTGAATTACAGGGTTTGGAACAGGTCGCCCTGCGTGCACCGCTGGTGAACACCAGTAGCGAACTGCAGGTACTCCTGATGCGCTCGCTGGCCGCCGAGCTGGCTGATTACCAGCCACTGCAATGGCAGCTGGCAGCCATCTTTGCCATCGCCCTGCTACTGGCGGGCCTCGGCGCCCTGTGGATTGCCAATACCGTCAGCCGGCCACTGAGTCAGATGGTCGACAACGTGCGACGCATCGCCAGCGGCGACTATCAGGTGGCTATGCAAGTGCCGGCGACTCAGGCCAGCGGTGAGGTCGGCTTGCTCGCCCGCGAGTTCGTCGCCATGCAACAAGGCATTGCCGAACGCGAAACCACCATCAGCTTTCTCGCTTACCGCGACCCGCTGACCGAACTGGCCAACCGCAACCGTTTTGTCGCCGAGCTGCAACAGGCCCTGACGCAGTGCCCGCCAGGCGCAGGCGTCGCCGTGCTGCTGATGGACCTAGACAACTTCAAGGACCTTAACGATACCCTCGGCCACGACGCTGGCGACCAGCTGCTTTGCCAGCTCGCCGCACGCCTGCAGGCGCTGCTGCGGCCAGGCGAGCAACTGGCGCGCCTCGGCGGTGACGAGTTTGCCCTGCTGATCAGCCCCTGCCAGCCCGGCTGGCTGATCCCTGCCGCCGAGCATTACCGCGCCGCCCTGCATGAGCCATTCGCCGTACGCGGCATCAGCATGACCCTCAACGCCACGATTGGCATCGCCCTGTATCCGGATCACGGCGAAAGTGCTGGCAGCCTGCTGCAACACGCCGAGGTGGCGATGTACCTGGGCAAGCAGCAGCGCTCGCCCTACGCCCTCTACCGCCCGGAGCTGGATCGTCACAGCCTGCTGCGCCTGGCGCTGATGAGCGAGCTGAAAGGCGCGGTAGAAGGCGGCCAGCTCAGTCTGTATTTCCAACCGAAACTGAATATCCGCGCGCGCAGCCTGTATGGCGTGGAGTGCCTGGTGCGCTGGATTCACCCAGTGCATGGGTTTATTCCGCCGGACGAATTTATCCCCCTGGCCGAACAGACCGGCAACGTCTGCGCCCTGACCCGCTGGGTGGTGCGCACCGCGGTGACGCAGAGTCGCGCCTGGCAGGAACAGGGGCTGGAACTGAAGACCGCGATCAATATCTCTGCACTGGACCTGGCCGATCCCGGTTTTGCCGGCTTTATCGCCGCACAACTGGCCGAGCATGGCGTGCCGCCATCGGCCCTGATTGTGGAAATCACCGAAAGCGCGGTGATGGCCGACCCGGAACTGGCCATGGGCCAGTTGCAGGAATTGTGCGAATTGGGCGTGAGACTGTCGATCGACGACTACGGCACAGGTTACTCAAGCATGGCCCAACTCAAGCGTCTGCCGGTGCATGAGCTGAAGATCGACAAGTCCTTCGTGCTTGACCTGCTGAGCAATCCCGATGACGACATCATCGTCCGCTCGACCATCGAACTGGGCCACAACATGGGCCTGAAGATCGTCGCCGAAGGGGTGGAAACCGAGGCCATTCTCGACCGTCTCGACCAGCTCGGTTGCGATATCGCCCAGGGCTACTTGCTCAGCAAACCGCTGCCACCCAACGCGTTTGCCAGCTGGCTGGAGAACTGCCAGTGGCATTTGCCCGCTACACCTACTGAAGGCGCTGCTCGCCAACCGCTACCACCGGGCAATTAACAATAATCCCACTGGCTCTCACACTGACCAAGCCTTGCTCCTGCGCTTGCAACACGGCATCAGCCGAACGCAACGGGCTGCCTGGCGTAGCACTCAACCAGCGCGCCTCATAGACATGCCACAACGGGCTGTAGGCCGTGTCCTGGTTATCCCCACCTAACGGCAGCGGGATGGACGGGAACACGCTGGCCTGGCTGTCATCAACAAATTTGTAGACCCGATCATAAGTAGCCAACGGGTGCGGCCCTGGCATCTCGGGCAACGCATTGGCCAGTCGCGGCACGTAGTTGGCCTGCATCACTGTCGCCATCTGCGCATCCGAAATATCGGTGGTCAGGTAGTACACCTGCTCACCGTTGTACCAACCCGGCAATACCGGCAGGCTCATATGGGTGAAATGCGAACTGCCGCAACCGCTCAACAACAGGGTAAACAACGACAAACCAAGCAGAACCCGCATGCCCCGCTCCCTTAGACTTTTCCAGTGATCCGACCAGTAGAGTCTGATTGTCCGGCGTTATTACAGATTCAGGCATAGCCCGCCTTACCCATGCCAACAGTGCTCGCGGTACAGGCATAGCTGTCGCCACTAGGTGCCTGAACAATTCAACGCGCACAAAAAAGGCCGCTGCCGATCATCTTGATCAGCAGCGGCCCGGGAAAACGGTGGGGCGCAGGTTAAAACGCGTTATCGCCAATCAACATGCCGTGCATAACCATATAGGTCTTGCGCCCGGACTGCAGGGTCAGCGGGCTACGCTCGGCGATCACCCAGCCTTTGGCCAGCAGTTTGTCTATATGTGCCCGCAGCTCTGGCAGGTAGCGTTGCTCTTGCTGAAGCGATTCCATTCTTTTCATCCTCTAGAGGACTCCTTTGCGACAGCAGCCAGGTATACCGGCCCGTTCATCCGTGAAATCTGTCACAAAAGCATAGTGGCCCTGTGCCTGCTTCTAAAGCGGCAAATGGCCACATCTCTGTAGGCATAACGCGCCAAGCAGCTATAGCGTTTGGCTTACATTGTTTTGCAGTTTAGACCGCTGTGGCTGTGCTGGCAGATTCGCCGACATGCGGTGAGCTGAACTCCAGATATCCGTCCTCAACCTTGCCGTAACGCAGCAGCGCCAGGTCCAGTAGGTAGTTCTGGTAGAGCTTCCACGGCGCACGATCCCCCTGGCTGGGGATCTTGTCAGCAGCGCGTTTGATATAGCCGGAGGCGAGATCAAGGAACGGCGCATTCTTGACCTGCCGAGCCGTGTCGCGCGGGGTGCACTGGCGCATGCCGTTGGCATCCATATGGTTGATCAGGCGGCAGAAGTATTCGCTGGAAAGGTCCGCCTTGAGCGTCCAGCTGGCGTTGGTGTAGCCCAGCACCACAGCGGTATTGGGCAGATCGCGCAGCATGATGCCGCGATAGCCCATGCTCTTGGCTGCATCGAAGGGCACGCCATCGACCGCCACCTGCATGCCGCCAAACAGCTGCAACTCCAGACCCGTGGCGCTGATGATCACATCCGCCGGCAGCTCCTTACCGGACTTCAGGCGGATACCCTTGGCGGTAAAGCTGTCGATATGCTCGGTCACCACCGAGGCCTTGCCATTGCGCAGCACCTTGAACAGATCGCCATTGGGTACCGCACAGACCCGCTCATCCCAGGGTTTGTAGCGCGGGCTGAAGTGGCGCATGTCGAAATCCTTACCCAGCTGATGCCGAGCCAGTCCCAGCAACGCCTTGCGCACCAGGTTGGGGAAGGCCTTGGCGAGCTTGTAGAAACCCAGCTGTATCGCCACCTGACGGGTGCGCGCCAGACGATAGACCCAGGTTTCCGGCAAGAACTTGCGCAGCACATCAGAGATCGGATCACCCTGCGGCAGGCTCACCACATAGGTCGGCGAGCGTTGCAGCATGGTCACGTGCTTGGCCTTGTCGGTCATCGCCGGCACCAGGGTCACGGCCGTCGCGCCGCTGCCGATCACCACCACGTTCTTGCCACTGTAGTCGAAGTTTTCCGGCCACAGCTGCGGATGGATAAAGTCGCCCTGGAACTGTTCGCGACCTTTGAACTCGGGGGTGTAGCCCGCTTCGTAACGGTAATAGCCGGTGCACATCAGCAGGTGCTGACAGCTCAGCTTGATCGGCTCCGGTTCATCACCACGCTGCACCTGCAAGGTCCAGGTGGCGCGCTCGCTGCACCAGTCGGCCTTGAGCACCTTGTGCTGAAAGCGGATCTTTTCCTGAATACCGTTTTCCTCGGCCGTTTCCTCGATGTAGCTGCGGATCGACGGGCCGTCGGCAATCGCCAGCGGGTTGGTCCAGGGTTTGAAGTTATAACCGAGGGTGAACATGTCCGAGTCGGAGCGAATGCCCGGATAGCGGAACAGATCCCAGGTGCCGCCCAATGCTGCGCGGCCTTCGAGGATGGCGAAGCGCTTGCCGGGGCAGTGCTTCATCAGGTGGTAGGCAGCACCGATGCCGGACAGACCGGCACCAATGATCAATACATCCAGATGTTCGGCAGACATGGGGGCTCCTCAGGCTTCTTCTTATGGCTGCGGGGCATGTGTAGCCCCCGTATGCCCGCCAGATTCCCCCCCTAGAACGCGTTTGTCATCCAACCTTTAGTGGTGTGATCAGGCGCAGGCTGACCACAGTGATAGTTGAAAAATGACCGAAGCGCGCAACCATCTGCCTGGCAATCAGAAGCGGTTGCGCAACACCACTTCGTTGTACGGCAGCTTGCCGATACGCGGCTTGGGTTCAATGGTCTTCTTGCCGACGGCGACCATCAGGGCGATCACATGGTTTTCAGGCAGGTTGATCAACTTGCCCACCGCATCGAAATCAAAGCCGTCCATCGGGCAGGAATCCAGGCCCTTGCCGCGTGCGGCGAGCATCAGGGTCTGTGCCATCAGACCGCAGCTGCGCATGGTTTCATCACGCTGCACCTGCGGTTTGTCGCGGTAGTAAGTGTCGATGGCGCCGGCCATATAAGCCTGCACTTCTTGCGGTGCACCTTCCCAGACACGACCGACATTCTGCTGCCAGCTGTCGAGTTGCGCGCACACCACCACCAGCATCGAGGCATCGGTCACCTGCGCCTGGCCCCAGGCCACTTCGCGCAGTTGCTGACGCAGTGCCGGATCGCTGACTTCGACCAGGCGGACATGCTGCAGGTTGAACGCCGACGGGGCCAGCAGCGCCAGTTGCAGCAGTTCATCCTTCTCGGCATCACTCAGGGTAAAGGTCGGGTCATAACCTTTGACGGCGCGGCGACTGCGGATGGCTTCATCGATGTACATAGGCATTCCTTATATGCAGGGTGTGAAAGAGGGTAATGCTAGGCACTTGCCAGGCGTAACGCCAAACGCCTTTGCCGATAACAATGATCGACAAAGACGATTCTAGGCGGTCGCCTGTTAAAATCGCCGCCTCGCCAAACTGACCACAGCCCATGACCCCAGACGCCCTGCTCACCCTCCAGCAACAGCTGTTTGACGCCCTGACTGCACCGCCCAGTGAAACCCGTCGCCTGTTTCACGGCCGTGGCCGCTGCTGGCCTGGGCTGGAGCAGATCACCGTGGACTGGCTGCAAGGCGTGCTGCTAGTGGCGCTGTTCAAGCCGGTAAGCGATGCCGAACTGGCTGCGTTACAGCAGATGCTGCTCGACCTCGGGCAATCCGCCGTCTGGCAGCACAGCGGTGCACACAGCCTGTTGCTGCAGCAGCGCTACCTGCCGGAGAGCCCGACGCAGTGGCTGCTCGGCGAAGCGGTTGAGCACTGGGATATCTGCGAGCACGGCCTGCACTACCGCCTCGACCTGGGAAAAAAGCAGAACAGTGGGCTGTTTCTCGATATGCGTTATGGCCGTCAATGGGTACAAGCCCAGGCGGCGGGCAAACGCGTGCTCAACCTGTTCGCCTACACCTGCGGATTTTCCGTGGCCGCACTGGCCGGGGGCGCGCGCCAGGTGGTCAATCTGGATATGGCCAGGGCCGCGCTTAGCCGGGGGCGCGATAATCATCGGCTGAACCAGCACGATCTCAGCCAGGTGGTGTTTCTCGGCCACGACCTGTTCAAGTCCTGGGGCAAGGTAGGCAAGTACGGCCCCTATGACCTGATCATCATCGACCCGCCGTCGTTCCAGCGTGGCAGCTTTGTGTTGAGCAAGGACTACCCCAAGGTGCTGCGCCGCCTACCCGAGCTGCTGAGTACGAACGGAGTGGTGCTGGCCTGCAGTAACGAGCCGGAAATCGGCCCGGATTACCTGATCCAGACCATGGCCGCTGAAGCACCCAGCCTGCACTTCAGCGAACGCCTGGAAAACCCGCCGGAGTTTCCCGACAGCCAACCGGACAGCGCCCTCAAGGCTTTGGTATTTAGCCGCGCACAAGCCCCGCAGAATCCGATTTAGAGGGCTCGCCAGGGCAGAGCATGGCCTATTGCAAACTGGTCTACAGTTAGGCGACCACCTCTAGCGAGATCATTGCAATGACGCTGAAAACCCTTGGCCTTGCCCTGTCCGCCACCCTGTTACTGGCCGCTTGCGCCAGCGACACCACGCAACCGTCGCAGTATTCGGGCTTCCTCAGTGACTACTCACAACTGCAGCCGGCACAGTCGGCCAGCGGCGCGCCTGTGATGCGCTGGGTGTCGCCGGATTTCAAACCGGACAACTACCGCTCGGTGCTGGTAGAGAGGCCGGTGTTCTACCCTGCACCCACCGCAACTGCACAGGTCAGTCAGCAGACCCTGGACGAAATCGCCCTCTACCTGCAGCAGGCCATGCGCCTTGAACTGGCTGGACGACTGAAGGTTGTCGAATATGCCGATCGCGACACCCTGGTACTGCGCTCGGCAATCACCGCGGTCAACCTGTCGCCGGAAGGGCTGAAAATCTATGAAGTGGTGCCAATTGCCCTGGTAGCCGCAGCCGCCAGCACCGCCGCCGGCACCCGCGACCTCAACAGCAGTATTTATGTCGAGCTGGAAGCCATCGACGGCCGCAACAGCCAGCCGATGACCCGCGTGGTGCGCAAGGGCCATGGCCTGCAACTGGAGAACGACAGCACCCAACTGAGCCTAAAAGACATCAAGCCGGCGCTGGATGAGTGGGCCAAGGATGCGCGTAACTTCAAGCCCTAAGGCCTGAGGGCTCAGGGCTCAGGGCTCAGGGCTCAGGCAAAGACAAAGTATTTGCGCACGGTCTCGACCACCTCCCAGGTGCCCTTCATCCCGGGCTCGACGATAAAAATATCGCCGGCGCGCAGGTGAATCGGCGCCTGACCTTCCGGAGTGATGATGCAATACCCCTCCTGGAAGTGGCAGTACTCCCATTTTTCATAGGCCACCTGCCATTTGCCGGGTGTGCAGATCCAGGTGCCCATGATCTTGCTGCCGTCCTCAGAGGTGTAGGCGTTCAGGTTAACGGTATGCGGCTCGCCGGCGATGCGCGTCCACTTGCAGGCATCCAGCAGCGGAGTCGGCTGGGTATCACGCAGTACGGTAATCGATGACATGGGTGGCTCCTGAGGTCGGTAGAACAACAAGCGCCAGCCTAGAACCGCCACCTTGCCGGGACTGTCCTGAGGTCGACCTGCAACTGCCTGGAAACGCAGCTCCTTCGCCCAGGCTGATGGGCAAACTGCGTGCTACTTTGAAGGGGGCCTGTTGGTTTATTCCCGCCGCTTGCCCGATCCGGAGATGCTTTATGTCCAGTCTTTACCGCTTGGTCACCCGCAGTGATTTTGACGGCCTGGTGTGCGCCGCCCTGCTCAAACACCTCAACCTGATCGACGACATCCTCTTCGTCCACCCCAAGGACATGCAGGACGGCAAAGTGGCGATCACCAGCAATGACATAACCACCAACCTGCCCTATGTACCTGGCTGCCACCTGGCCTTCGACCACCACCTCAGCGAAACCATCCGCAACCAGCCAGCGAGTAATCACCTGATTGATGCCGATGCCCCTTCGGCGGCGCGGGTCGTGTGGAAGCATTACGGCGGCCACGACGCCTTCCCGCGCGACTGGGACGAGATGATGGAGGCCGTGGACAAGGCCGATGCCGCGCAATTCAGCCGCGACGACATCCTCGACCCGCAGGGCTGGGAACTGCTGAGCTTTATCATGGATGCACGCACCGGCCTCGGGCGCTTCCGCGACTTCCGCATTTCCAACTACCAACTGATGATGCAGTTGATCGACTTCTGCCAGACCCACGGCATCGCGGAAATTCTCGAACTGCCGGATGTCGATGAGCGTGTGGCGCTGTACCTGGAGCACCAGCGCGAAGCCAAGGCGCAGATCCAGCGCTGCGCCACGGTCTATCACAACCTGGTGGTGCTCGATCTGCGCAACGAAGAGACGATCTACGCGGTCAACCGCTTCGTCATCTATGCGCTGTATCCGCAGTGCAATATCTCGATCCACGTGATGTGGGGCGTTAAGCAGCAGAACACTGTGTTCGCCATCGGCAAATCAATCCTCGACCGCAGCTCCAATACCAATGTCGGCGAACTGTGCCTGAGCTACAACGGCGGCGGTCATGCCAATGCCGGCACCTGCCAGGTGGCCAACGAGGACGCCGAAGCAGCGCTGCGTGAGCTGATTGCTGAAATCACCGCAGACGGTTAGGCCGCAATAAGCCCTAGGCAGACTGGGCGTAGCCTCGACTAGAAGGTTAAGCTGTGGCCATGAGCACAGCCCCCTTTATTACGCCGCTTGAATCCAGCCGCACGGATGCGCCCTCTGGCTTGCGCATCGGCGGCGACTGGACGCTGCCTCACTACGCCAGCCTGGAAGCCGAAGTACTGGCGCTGCGCGGCACCTTGAGCAGCGCCGCCAGTATCGACCTGCAAGGCCTTGGCGCACTGGATACCGCTGGCGCCGCGCTGTTGGTGGAATTGCTCGGCAGCCAGCGCCTAGCGCAACTGGCCAAGGATGCACCCGGCCTGGCCAGCGAGCGCCGTGCATTGCTGCAAGCGGTAGGCAGCGCAATTGCCGACGCTGGCGATGCCCTGCCAACCAAACGCATCCCGGCCTGGCGCGAATTCTTCGGGCAGATCGGCCAGGCTATAGAAGAACTCTGGCAGCAGGCCGTGGCGCTGCTCGGTTTTATCGGCATGACCCTGGCGACGATGTTCGCCATCCTCCTGCGCCCCAGCCGCTGGCGCATCACCTCGCTGGTTGCGCACCTGCAGCAGAGCGGCCTGAATGCCGTGCCCATCGTCGCCCTGCTGACTTTTCTGGTTGGCGCCGTGGTGGCCTTTCTCGGCGCCACGGTGCTGGCCGATTTTGGCGCGAGCATCTATACGGTCGATCTGGTTGCGTTCTCCTTCTTGCGAGAGTTCGGCGTGCTGCTCACCGCCATTCTGATGGCTGGGCGCACCGCCAGCGCCTTTACCGCGCAGATCGGCTCGATGAAGGCCAACGAGGAAATCGACGCCATCCGCACCCTGGGCCTAAGCCCCATGGAGCTGCTGGTGCTGCCACGGGTGTTCGCCCTGCTGATCGCCCTGCCGATCCTCACCTTTATCGCCATGCTCAGCGGCATCCTAGGCGGCGCGGTGGTCTGCGCCCTGAGTCTGGATATCTCACCCACCATGTACCTGGCCATGCTGCAGGAAAATATCGCCCTCAAGCACTTTGTCGTGGGCATGGCCAAGGCGCCGATATTTGCCTTCCTGATTGCCGTGATCGGCTGCCTGGAAGGCTTCAAGGTTACCGGCAGCGCGCAGTCGGTTGGCGAGCGCACCACCTCCAGCGTGGTCCAGTCGATTTTCGTGGTGATCGTGCTCGACGCCCTGGCCGCGCTGTTCCTGATGGAGATGGGCTGGTGACGGGCGAAGCGATCATTGAAGTACGCAACCTGGTCAACCGTTTCGGCACGCAGACCGTGCACCAGGACCTGGCGCTGGATCTGTACCGCGGCGAAGTACTTGGCGTGGTCGGCGGCTCGGGCACCGGCAAATCGGTGCTGCTGCGCAGCATCCTCGGCCTGCGCCGCGCCAACTCCGGCACCGTGCGGGTGTTCGGCAAGGAGCTGCTGAGCCTGCCGCCCGAACAGCGCTCGCAACTGGAGCGGCGGTTCGGTGTGCTGTATCAGCGTGGCGCGCTGTTTTCCTCGCTGACGGTGACCGAAAACATCGCTCTGCCGCTGCTTGAACATGCCGGCCTCAAGCGCCCGGCCGCCGAGCGCCTGGCGCAAGTCAAACTGGCCCTGGTCGGCCTGCCGCGCGAAGCCGGCGACAAGTACCCGACGGAACTGTCCGGTGGCATGATCAAGCGCGCCGCACTGGCTCGCGCACTGGCCCTGGAGCCAGACATCCTGTTTCTCGACGAGCCTACCGCCGGGCTCGACCCGATTGGCGCGGCGGCCTTCGACCAACTGATTCTGACCCTGCGCGACGCCTTGGGCCTCAGCGTATTCCTGGTTACCCATGACCTGGACACGCTCTACACCATCTGCGATCGGGTGGCCGTGCTGGCGGAAAAACGCGTGCTGGTGGCCGACCGCCTGGACGTTGTGGCCGCCACCAACAACCCTTGGATTCACGAGTATTTTCACGGCCCGCGCGGACGCGCAGCCGAACAGGCCGCCAGCGGCGCGCCAGGGAGCAACTGAATGGAACCGCGTGCGCACCACGTGTTGATTGGCCTGTTTACCGTGCTGATGGTCGCCGCCGCACTGGGCTTTGCCCTGTGGCTGAGCAAAGCCAGTTCGGACCAGGAGCTCAACGATTACGATGTGATTTTCACCGAGGCCGTCAGCGGCCTATCCCAGGGTAGCGCCGTGCAATACAGCGGGATCAAGGTCGGCGATGTGATCAGTCTGCGCCTCGACCCGCAAGACCCGCGCAAGGTCCGCGCACATATCCGCGTCAACGCCAATACGCCAATCAAGGAAGACACCCGTGCCCGCCTGTCGATCACCGGGATCACCGGCGCGGCGCTGATCCAGCTGCACAGTGGCTCACCGGAAAGCCCCATGCTGATCAGCAAGGGCGATCAGCGCGCAGAAATCATCGCCGACCGCTCACCGCTCTCAAGGCTGATGTCCAATGGCGAAGACCTGGTACTCAGCGTCACACGCCTGCTCAACCGCGCCAACCAGCTGTTCTCCCGCGACAATATCGGGAGCATCTCGCGCACCCTGGAAAACATCGAACAGACCAGCGCCAGCGTTGCCGAACAGCGCGACGAGCTGCGCACGGCACTGCAACAGATGAGCAGCGCCAGTCAGGAAGCCGCCAACCTGATGCGCAACGCCAATCAGCTGCTCAGTGGCCAGGGCCGCGAAGCGATGGACAGCGCCAACCGGCTGCTGACCTCGCTGGAGCGCAGCAGTAGCAACGTCGAGCGCCTGCTCAGCGACAACCGCGCCGCCCTCGACGGCGGCATGCAAGGCATCGGCGAGCTGGGTCCGACCATTATCGAACTGCGCGAAACCCTCAGCGCCCTGCGCTCCTTCGCCCGTCGCCTGGAGGAAGACCCGGCCGGCTACCTGCTGCGCAGCGACACCATCAAGGAGTTTCAACCATGAGTCGTCTTCGCCTGCTCGCCGCCCTGCTCGCCGCCCTGCTGCTGGTCGGCAGCCTGACCGCCTGCTCGGTCTTGCCGAAAAGCCAGGTGCTGAGCATCTACCGCCTACCCGCCAACAGCCTGCCCAGCCATGACACCAGCGCTGACTGGGCGCTGCGGGTGAACAAGCCCTACAGCAGCCAGTTACTCGACAGCACGCGAATTGCCGTATTGCCACCGGGCGACCAGATCAGCGCCTACCAGGGTGTACGCTGGAGTGACCGCGCGCCACTGCTGCTGCGCGACCGGCTGATCGATGCTTTCCTCGACGACGGCCGCCTCAAGGCGGTGAGCAGCGATGAAAGCCGCCTGCAGGCCGATCTGGAGCTGGACGGCGACCTGCGCGCCTTCCACAGCGAATACCAAGACGGCCGCCCGGCCGCACGCATCCTGTTCGAGGCGCGCCTGGTGCAGAGCGGCAGCCTGCGCATCCTCGCCAGCCGGCGTTTCGAAGTCAGCCAGGCAGCCAGCGACACCTCGGTGCCAGCGGTGGTCAACGCCTTCGGCCAGGCCGGCGACCAGTTGGCCCGCGATGTGCTGGAGTGGACCCTGCAACAAGGACAAGCGGCACAGCAGCAGTGAATTGAGTTGTTATAGCGAGGGGTGAACCATGGATAAGTTTATGCAAGCGGCCATCGACGAAGCCCGCCAGGGCCTGGCCGAGGGCGGCATCCCGATCGGGTCGGTACTGGTGCATAACGGCCAGATTATCGGCCGCGGCCACAACCGCCGGGTACAACAAGGCAGCGCCATCCGCCATGGTGAAATGGACGCCCTGGAAAACGCCGGCCGGCAGAGCGCGCAGACCTACCGCGAGTCGGTGCTCTATACCACCCTCTCGCCCTGCGCGATGTGCAGCGGGGCGATCCTGTTGTACGGCATCCCCAAGGTGATCATCGGCGAGAACCAGACCTTTCTCGGCGAAGAAGCCCTGCTGCGCGAGCGCGGCGTGCAGCTCGATGTGCTGCACAACAGCGAATGCCTGCACCTGATGCAGAACTTTATCGCCGCCCAGCCGACGCTGTGGAACGAGGATATCGGCGAGTAATCCCAACCCGGCCCCCCCAGCCGAGCCCTGGCAGTTACAGCGGATCATGCACCCGGCGTGAGTCGCTCGGCGCCTGGTCGCGCTCATGCAGGCCATAGTCGCGCACCACCTCGGCCACCCGCAGCCGGTAGTCGGCGAACACGCCACCCCGCCCGGCGGCCTGGGCATGGCGATGCACCTCCAGGGTGCGCCAGCGCTTGACCGCCGCTTCGTCCCGCCAGAACGACAACGACAGCAGCTTGCCCGGCTGGGAGAGGCTGGCAAAACGCTCCACCGAGATAAAGCCATCCACCTGTTCGAGTTGCTCACGGATCGCCGCAGCCGTGTCCAGATACTCCGACTCCCGGCCAACCTGGGGCTGCACCTCGAAGATCACTGCGATCATGCTGCACCCCTCGAGAAGCCAGGCTGAGCGCCCAGGGTGCCCTCGACGCCTTCTACGAAGGAGCGCTCTTCACGCAGGATAAAGCGCATCTGTTGCGCCATGGCGAAGTTGGCGCGCCCCTCTGGATCATCTTTGAGCCGCGCCCGATAGGCCTCGTAAGCGGCCAGGCTGGCAAAGCCGATCAAGCCCCAGGCCACATAGTTGCTGCCCTCATGCGGCAGGAAGTAGCCAAACAGCTGGCCGCCGCAACGCGGAATAATGCGCCCCCAGTTCTCCGCATATTCCTTGAAGGCGGCGCGCTGAAACGGGTCGATTTCATAGCGGATTACACAGGTGATTTGCATGGGTTCACTCCTCTGGTTGGTGGCTCAGACCTTAGCCAATTGCCGCTGCCATATGGTTCGACTAGCATCGAACCATGATCGAAGGCCCCAACATCACCCGTATCGCCGCCCTGCTCGGTGACAACGCCCGCGCCGCGGTGCTGTCCGCACTGATGGCTGATCGCGCGCTGACCGCTACCGAGCTGGCCGATATCGCCGGCGTGACCAAACAGACCATCAGCTCGCACCTGGGAAAATTGCTCGACGCCGGCCTGCTCAGCGTCGACCAGCAGGGCCGGCATCGCTACTTCCGCCTGGCAGGCCGGGAAATCGCACAACTGCTTGAGTCGATGATGGGCCTCGCCTTGCACGCCGGACCGCCGCTGCCACGCACCGGACCACGTGACCTGGCCTTGCGCCGCGCGCGGGTCTGCTACGACCACCTGGCCGGTGAACTGGGTGTGCTCGCCTATGAGGGACTGCTGCGCCGCGAGCTGCTGCAACAGCTGGACGCCGGGCCAGCGCTCACCAACAGCGGGCGCCAGTGGTTTCGCCAGATTGGTATCGACCCCGACGCCCTGGCCCTGCAACGCCGCTCATTCTCCCGGGCCTGCCTGGATTGGAGCGAACGCCGCCACCATCTGGCAGGCGCGCTCGGCGCCGCGCTGTTTGTGCGCATTCAGGAACTTGGCTGGGCCAAGTGCGTGGCCGACTCGCGCGTGGTGGCATTCACTGCGGCCGGTGAGCGGTCATTCCGCGCCTGGTTCCAACCATCGCCTGACGAGCCGCTCAGCCACCCCGCCGATAGCGAAACCACAACGCTGGATGCGCTCGCTTAACAGCCGCCGCAGCAATCTTTCCTAGCCCTGAAGGCAGCTACGCACCTCGGCGTAGGGATAGTCTTCCAGCGCGGCAAAACCGCCAAGCTGACGCGCCTTGAGCTTGGTAAACAGCGGCACGCTGATGCCGCAGAGAAAACGCGTCAGGCACTCGGCGCTTGGCTCGCTGCCTTTGAGCTCCTGATGTTTGCGCATAAAACCGTCACAGAGCGCCTGCATATCCAGCTCCACCAACGGAGGCAACGCTGGCGGCTCGGGCAAACGGGCGACCTGCCCACGGCACACCGAACAATGCCCGCATTGTTGCGGCGCATTGGCGTCACCGAAATAGGCGGCCAAGCGTTGGCTCAGGCACTGCTCGCTGGCAAACAGCGCGAGCATGGCATGAATCCGACTGATTTCACTGGCTTCCTGCTGGCTGAAATAGCCATGCAGTTCGACGCTCAAGGCTGCCGGATCGAAACCCGGCTCAAGCAACGCATACACCTCGGTCATCTGCTTGCTTTCCAGCTCCACCCAGCCCTTTTCCTGGAAGTAATCCAGGGCCTTGATCACCCGGCCGCGCTCAGCCTGGTGTTGCTGGTAGAGCTGCTCGAAATCCACGGTGCACCAGGTGCGTGCGCGCTGCGAGGTGCTGATCAATGCCTCGACAAACTGCCGCCGCTCGCCCTCGAACTTCTCCAGCAGCGCTTCGGGATCAAGGAGAAATTTGAAGCGATATTCGGCGAAATAGGCATAACGCGGAGCGATGATGCCGTGTAGTTCCAACTGCACCAGTAGGGTTTTCAGCGGCAGCTGACGAATATTACTGTGCTCGGACAGCTGGTTGAGCATCAGCTCCCATTCGCCGTTATCACACTCACTCAGCAGCTTATCGAGCACACAACGAATGCCGTCCAACTCCGGCGTATCGCCGTAGACGAAGTTTTCCAACACGTTGAGGCTGTCGCGATTGGCCAGCACCAGACAATCCGACGGCTGGCCATCGCGGCCGGCGCGGCCGATTTCCTGGCTGTAATTCTCGATGGATTTCGGCAGGTCGAAGTGCAGCACATTACGGATATCGGCCTTGTCGATGCCCATACCGAAGGCAATGGTGGCGACGATGCAGGTGATAGTCCCGGCCATAAATTGTCGCTGAATCGCCTCGCGCGCATCAGAAGCCATGCCGGCGTGGTAGGCGCTGGCGGCAAGGCCGCGCTGGCTCAGGCGCGCGGCTACTTGTTCAGCGGTCTTCTGTTGAGTCACGTAAACGATGCTCGGCTGCCCGGCCTTGGCGCCCAGCCACTGCTCCAGGCGGTGCTGCTTGTCGGCGCCGCTGACGGGCTCGACCAGCAGGTTGAGGTTGGCGCGGTAGAAACCTGTGGTGACCACATCATCGGCAGCGATGGCGAACTTCTGCTGCATATCGGCAATCACCGGCGGCGTGGCCGTGGCAGTGAGCAGCAGCACCTGCGGGATGCCGAACTGGCGCTGATAGTCCGGCAGCTTGAGATAGTCCGGACGGAAGTTATGGCCCCATTCGGAGATGCAGTGGGCCTCGTCGATCACCAGCAGGGAAATCGGCACCTGGGCGATAAAGTTGCGGAAACGCTCGTTCTTCAGACGCTCGACCGAGATCATCAGAATCTTCAGCTCGCCGGATTTCGCCCGCGCCATCACCGCACTGGCCTCCTCACGGCTTTGCGCCGAATCGATACTGGCGGCGCTGATGCCACGGCCATGCAGAAACGCCAGCTGATCCTGCATCAGCGCCAGCAAGGGCGAGACCACCAGGGTCAGGTGCGGCAGATGCAACGCCGGCAGCTGATAACACAACGACTTGCCCGAACCGGTGGGAAAGATCGCCGCCGCCGAACGTCCGGCCAGTACGGCCGTGACCACACGCTCCTGACCGGGGCGCAATTGCTTGAAGCCGAACACACGTTCCAGGGTACTCATGGCTGTCACTCCATTGACCGCCGCAGCGGTAAACAATGATTAATTCCTACAGGCCGCGCCGCTATTGCCAATCCAACTAACACCATGGGCAACACAGGCGTACATTCAAACCATGCCAACAAAAAAGGAGATGAGTATGCAGGTATCTGGTTTTAGCGGCAGCTTGCCGGTTATCCACTAGATCGCTCACCACCCAGGCCAGATGGCCGCGCAGCAAAGACCCCGGCGGAACCGGAGTAGCTGATGCGAACCACAGGCCGATGCGCAGTCTGGCGGAAAACTCAGGTTCGCCGTGAGTTGTGCCAAACCATAGACCTAACGCCGTTATGCAATTCGAAAGCGCCAGTGCTCAACCGCGACATATCGATACCTACCTGGCACTCGCCAGTCATGCTGAAGTCGACAGTCGCAGACAAAGGCTCTGGAAATCGCCTGAGTTGCCAACCCCGTTAGCGCTGTGGCCCGAGACAGCCATACAGCAACAGCTAAGGCCGTGCAGAGCGGCCACCTGAGCAAGAATGCAACGCGTAACACTCGCAAACGTGCCTGATCTGCTGGCAGATACGCACCCAAAGCCGCCTCCGGGCGGCTTTTCCGTTTCTTATCGCACATGCAAAGCGCCTCCTACAGGCTATCTCTGCAATTTCCCATGCATAAAAAAACCGCCAATCAAGGCGGTTTTTTCAGTACGACGCTTACAACTTAGAGTTGCGGGCCGGCGTTGCGGATGGCGTCGGACACATCGAACTTCTTGAAGTTGTCGATGAACAGACCGGCCAGGCCTTTGGCGGCTTCGTCGTAGGCGTTTTTGTCTTCCCAGGTGTTACGTGGGTTGAGCAGGTTGGTTTCCACGCCCGGTACCGACTTCGGCACGCTCAGGTTGATGATTGGCAGCAGCTCGGTTTCGGTGCCAATCAGCGCGCCGCTCTGGATCGCTGCAATCACGCCACGGGTGGTCGGGATATTGAAGCGCTTGCCCACG
This sequence comes from Pseudomonas sp. 8BK, assembly GCF_902506475.1. Classification (NCBI taxonomy): domain Bacteria; kingdom Pseudomonadati; phylum Pseudomonadota; class Gammaproteobacteria; order Pseudomonadales; family Pseudomonadaceae; genus Pseudomonas; species Pseudomonas sp. 8BK. The sequence goes on from NZ_LR733252.1 coordinate 1,107,378, forward strand.
CCGTAGCCACCGCCGGTCCAGCCGGTGTTGACCAGGTAGACCTTGGAGCCGAAGCCGCGGATACGCTTGATCAACAGCTCAGCGTACTCGCCAGCCGGACGCGGGAAGAACGGCGCGCCGAAGCAGGTGGAGAAGGTCGACTTGATGCCGCCGCCGCTGCCCATTTCGGTGGAACCGACCAGCGCGGTGTAACCGGAGAGGAAGTGGTAAGCCGCTTGCTCTTCGTTGAGGATCGACACCGGCGGCAGTACGCCAGTCAGGTCGCAGGTGAGGAAGATCACCGCGTTCGGCTCGCCGCCGAGGTTCTTCTCGCTGCGCTTCTCAACCAGCTCCAGCGGGTAAGCCGCGCGGCTGTTCTGGGTCAGGCTGTCGTCGGCGTAGTTCGGTACGCGGTTTTCATCGAGAACGACGTTTTCCAGCACGGCGCCGAACTGGATGGCTTTCCAGATCACCGGCTCGTTCTTCTCGGACAGGTCGATGCACTTGGCATAGCAACCGCCTTCGATGTTGAACACCACGCCCACGCCCCAACCGTGCTCGTCGTCGCCGATCAGATAGCGGCTTTCGTCGGCGGACAGGGTGGTCTTGCCGGTGCCGGACAGACCGAAGAACAGGGTCACGTCGCCTTCTTCACCGATGTTGGCGGCGCAGTGCATCGGCAGCACGTCGGCCTCAGGCAGCAGGAAGTTCTGCACGCTGAACATGGCTTTCTTCATTTCACCGGCGTAACGCATGCCGGCGATCAGGACCTTCTTGGCGGCGAAGTTGAGGATCACGCAGCCGTCGGAGTTGGTGCCGTCACGCTCCGGTACGCACTCGAAGTTGGCGACGTTGAGCACTTGCCACTCGTCTTTGCCGGCCGGGTTGTACTGCTCCGGGTTGATAAACAGGCAACGGCCGAACAGGTTCTGCCAAGCGGTGGCAGTGGTCATCTTGACCGGCAGGTAGTGCGCGTCGGCAGAACCTACATGAACGTAGGACACGAAGCTGTCCTGCGCGTCGGAGAACGCCTGTACGCGATCCCACAGGGCATCGAACTTGTCAGCCGGGAACGGACGGTTGATTGCGCCCCAGGCGATTTTCGCCTCGGTGCTCGGCTCTTGCACGATGAAGCGATCAGCCGGCGAACGACCAGTGCGATGGCCTGTGCGTACGACCAGCGAGCCGTTGGCGGCCAGCTCGCCTTCACCGCGACGAAGGGCTTCTTCGACCAGTTGGGCAGCGCTGATGTCGGTGTACACGGCGTTGTTGGCTTGCGTCATGTGGGTCCCCGTCGGCCACGTGGCCGAGTCTTCCGAACGTTTTGTAGTAGAAAGTGGAGCACTACTACAGCGAAAAAGTGCGCGGATTATGCCAGAAAAATTTAGCTGCGGGTGCAGCCTCTGATCAGTTCTCCGCGCCTCGATTTAGAGCCGCGCGCCCTAGTGGCGCGTGTCTGACGGCGCATCGGTGCTGCCATCGATAAACAGTTGCAGCACATCCGCCGCATCGAACAGGTAGCGTTCGTTACAGAACTGGCAATCGATTTCCACACTGCCGCCATGCTCCTGCACCAGTGCCTCAGCGTCAGCCTGGCCGAGGCTGATCAGCGCACGGCTGGAGCGCTCACGCGAGCAGCTGCAGCGGAACTGCAAGGCGCGCGGGTCAAACAGACGCAGTGCTTCCTGGTGATACAGACGGTGCAGCAGGGTTTCGTTATCCAGACCGAGCAGTTCCTCGGCCTTCAAGGTGTCGGCCAGGGCCATGGCATGCTGCCAGCTGGCTTCACGCTCATCGGCTTCCTTCAGACGGTCGGCCGGCAGCTGCTGCAGCAGCAGGCCGCGCGCGCGCTGGCCATCAGCGCTAAGCCAGAAGCGGGTGGGCAACTGTTCGGAGGTGGCGAAATAATTGGTCAGGCAATCGGCCAGGGTTTCCCCTTCTAGATCGACGATACCCTGATAACGCTGCCCGGATTTCGGGTCGACGGTCATGGCCAGCACGCCATCGGGCATCAACTCGCGCAGGTTGGCATCAGCAGTGATCTGTTCGGCATGGTAACGGGCGATACCGCGTAGCTCACCTTCGCTGGAGCATTCGACCATCAGCAAGGGTACGGCACCGGAAGAACGCGCCTGGAGGATCAGCAGGCCTTCGAATTTCAGCGTGCCGATCAGCAGCGAGGCAGCGGCCAGCAGTTCACCCAGCAGTTGGGCGACCGGTTGCGGGTAGGTGTGTTTGGCCAGCACATGGCTGTAGCTGTCGGTCAGACCGACCAGTTCGCCACGGATATCGCTGTCGTCGAACAAGAAGCGTTGGGAAAAATCAGACATGCCAACTTCACTGAATGTGATTCGGCCCGCGATTTTAGGCGCAAACGCCCGTCCGACCAAGCGCCTCTTATCTATCAGCGTTGCGGGCGGAAGCTATCGATACCAACCCGAGTCACAGTTGCCGACAAAAGGCAGCGCGAATCTTTGCAATCAGAAGACAGAATACCTAGCATGCCCGCCGCCTTAATCCCTTACAGATGACAAGGATGCCACTGCATGAACCCTTCCTTTATCAACGACCAGTGGCGTATCCGTCCGCTGGTTGCCTGCCATATTGTCGCCCTGCTGCTGCTCGCCAGCTGGCTCTGGGCGCCCAGTCGCGCGCTGTGGGATCAATTTGATCTGCAGCTGTTTGCCCTGCTCAACGAACCCGTGCACAGCGCCGGCCTGTGGGCGCAAACCTGGGCGATCGGCAGCATGCGTCCGGTCGACATGGGGGTTGGCGTGCTGATGCTGGCCGTGATGCTCAAGGCCGATCTAGTGTTCAGCGGCGCCCAGGTGCGCAAGGCGCTGTATGCCTTTCTCGCGGCGCTGATCGTGATGCTGCTGTTTCGCGTCGGTTTCGCCGAGCTGGTCAAACTGATGGGTTGGCAGCGCCCGAGCGCCTCCCTGGTGGTGGAAGGTGCAGCGCGCCTGACTGAACTGTTCCCAACCTGGGAAGAGCGCTGGGATATGAAAGACAGCGCCACACGTAGCTTCCCCGGCGATCACGCATCGGTGCTGCTGATCTGGGCGTTTTTTCTGAGCTTTTTCGCGCGCAACTGGCGCCTGCTGCTGGTCTGGAGCATGGCCATTATCTTTATGCTGCCGCGCCTGGTAGCGGGCGCACACTGGGCCTCGGACGCTTTGGTAGGCGGCGTATTCCTCGCCCTGTTGGGCTTGGCCTGGGCCTGTTTCACCCCGTTTGCCTACAAAACCAGCGAATGGCTGGAGAATGTTACCCAGCCGCTACTCAAGAACCTGGCCAAGCTGCCATTGCTGGGCCGACTAAGCGTTATCAGCGGCCGCTAGCGTACGCAGCTGGAGGTGCTGCGCCGCTGAGCAAGGCGGTGGCGATGCACAGCCTAGAACTCGTCGTCAGCCCAGGGATGGCGCAAGCCGCCATCCTGCCGCTCATTAAAGTCGTGAATCTGCCGGCGCTGCTTCTTGCTTGGCCGGCCATCGGTCTGCATGCCCAGGGCCCCGGCCTTGCGCTGCACTGCCGCCTGTTCGCGGCACGCGATGCTTTCTGCCGTTTCGGCATACAGCGTCTGCGCCTCTGGCGCGCTTCGACGCACCACGGAAAGCGCCTGCACCACCACGCTGCGCTCCTCGAAACCCGTGCGAATCACATAGATATCGCCAATTTTCGGTTCCTTGCCAGGTTTGCAACGCTCACCACGGTGGTGCACCTTGCCGCCTTCAATCGCCGCCTTAGCCAGGGCGCGGGTTTTATAAAAGCGCGCGGCCCATAGCCATTTATCCAGGCGCACCTTGTCGTCGTCTTTATCGCTCATCTGATCCCCGTTGATACCTGCTGTGCAGGCGGACATTTTGCCTGATGCAGTTGTCATAAGGGCCAACTAGAATGCCCGCAAATAGCCCGGAACTGCCCTTTGAAGACGTTTGACCAACTTGGCGTAATCGGCCTGCGTGAATGGATCAACCTGCCGGAGCTGGGCATGGTCGGCCTGCGCGCCAAAATTGATACCGGGGCCAGCACCTCCAGCCTGCACGCCAGCGAAATCCAGCCGTTCGACCGCGATGGCGAACCCTGGGTACGTTTTACTGCGCACCTGGGCACTCTGGTGCAACGCCGCCACCGCTGCGAAGCACCGCTGGTGTCGGTAAAGACCATCAAAAGCTCCAACGGCCATACCCAGTCGCGCTACGTGATTCGCACCACCCTGACCCTGGGCGAGCGCGAATGGCCGGTGGAGTTCACCCTGACCTGCCGCAAGACCATGCGCTACCGCGTGCTGCTTGGTTCCAAGGCGCTGATTGCCGGGCAGTTGCTGGTCAACCCCGCACTGACCTACGTACAAAACAAACCCACCCTTGCTGACCCTTCTGGTGACCAATGAAGATCGCCGTGCTGTCGCGCAACCCGCGCCTGTATTCCACCCGCCGCCTGGTCGAAGCCGGGCAACTGCGGGGCCACGAGATGGTGGTGATCGACACCCTGCGTGCCTATATGAACATTGCCAGCCACAAGCCGCAGATTCACTACCGCGGCAAACCGCTGGAAGGCTTCGATGCGGTCATCCCGCGGATTGGCGCGTCGGTGACGTTTTACGGCTGCGCGGTGCTGCGCCAGTTCGAGATGATGGGCGTATTCCCGCTTAACGAGTCGGTGGCCATTGCTCGCTCGCGGGACAAGCTGCGCTCGCTGCAATTGCTCTCACGTCGCGGCATCGGCCTGCCGGTGACCGGTTTCGCCCACTCCCCGGATGACATCGCCGACCTGATCGACATGGTCAATGGCGCGCCGCTGGTGATCAAGGTGCTGGAAGGCACCCAGGGCATCGGCGTGGTGCTGTGTGAAACGGCGACCGCCGCCGAGTCGGTGATCGAGGCCTTTATGGGCCTCAAGCAGGACATCATGGTGCAGGAATACATCAAGGAAGCCGGCGGTGCGGATATCCGCTGCTTTGTGGTCGGCGACAAGGTGATTGCGGCGATGAAACGTCAGGCCAAGCCCGGCGAATTCCGCTCCAACCTGCACCGTGGCGGCAGCGCCAGCCTGATCAAGATCACCCCGGAAGAACGCATGACCGCCATCCGCGCAGCCAAGGTGATGGGACTGAGCGTGGCCGGGGTGGATATCCTGCGCTCCAACCATGGCCCGCTGGTGATGGAGGTCAACTCATCGCCGGGCCTGGAAGGCATTGAAACCACCACTGGTAAAGATGTTGCCAGCCTGGTGATTCAGCATCTGGAGAAAAACAGCGGCCCGCATCTGACGCGTACCAAGGGCAAGGGCTGAGCCTCACACAAGTGGCGGAGGGTCCTGATGCTGCTGCATCCAGGCCTGAAGATCCGCTTCCTTTAGCGGCCGACTAAAGTGATAGCCCTGCCCCAGCGAACAACCATGCTGGCGCAGGCAGTCGAGTTGCCACTGGCTTTCGATGCCTTCGGCCACGCACTCCAGCCCCAGGTTGCGGGCGATCACCAGGATGGTCTGCACCAGCATCAGGCCACTGCCGTCTTCACCGTCCATGTCCCAGGTAAAGCTGCGGTCGATCTTCAACCGATCCAGCGGCAGACGCTTGAGGTAGGTCAGCGAGGAATAGCCGGTACCGAAGTCGTCGATGGCGAAACGCACCCCCAATGCCTTGAGCGCCTGCATATTGCTGATGCACTGCTCGACTTCCTCCAGCAGTACGCCTTCGGTGATTTCCAGCTCCAGCGCCGTGGCAGGTACCTGATGGCGTTGCAGGCACTCACTGATGCGCGCCACACAACTGCGCTGGCGCAGCTCGCGCGGGCTGAGATTGACCGCCAGCACCAGCTGCGGCCACTGCGGTAACCAGCGCGCCAGAGCAGCGCAGGCCTGCTCCAGTACCCAGGCACCGAGCTCCTCGATCAAGCCGGTTTCTTCAGCCAGCGGGATAAAGTCGCCGGGCATCACTTCACCGCGCTCCGGATGCACCCAGCGCAGCAGCACTTCCGCGCCGGCAATGCGTTCGGTGGCCAGCGCCAGTTGCGGCTGAAACACCAGGTACAGCTGGTTGCGCTGCACCGCCTGACGCAACTCGCTCTGCATCTGCAAGCGCTGATCGATGGCCGCCTGCATCTCCGGGGCGAAGAAGTGCAAGGCATTGCGTCCGCCCTGCTTGGCCCGGTACATGGCGGTATCCGCCTGTTTCAGCACATCAGCAGCCACCTGGCTGCCGAACGGATGCAAGGCAATACCGATACTGGCGCTGATCGACAGCTCATGGCCGTCGATCCAGCAGGTGCCAACCAGACTTTTCAGCAGTTTTTCCGCCGTAACGGCGGCCGCTTCTGCCGCCAGCTGCGGGTTGCTGTCAAGCCCCTCGAGCAGCACCACGAACTCGTCGCCCCCCATCCGCGCCAGGGTGTCTTCAGCGCGCAGGTCGCTGGCCAGTCGCGCGGTGACCTCACGCAAAAGACCATCACCGACCAGATGACCGAGGCTGTCGTTGACCGTCTTGAAGTGATCGAGGTCGATAAACAGCAGCGCGCCCAGAGTGTTTTCGCGCTGTTCGCGGTCCATCGCGTGCTGCAGACGGTCGAGCAGCAAGCGCCGATTGGGCAGACCAGTGAGTTCGTCGCTGAACGCCAGGCGCTCGATCTCACGCTGATAACGCTGACGCTCGGAAATATCGGTGATGCTGCAACGAATCAACACCGGCTCGCCGGGCATGCGCACCAGACGCACCTCGCAGGGGATCTGCCGGCCCTTGCTATCGCGGTGCAACCAGTCAAATACCGGCGCTTCACCGGCCAGCGCCCGCTGCAGATAGACCTGGCCAAGTTCGCTAGTCAGCTGGCCGTCCGCCTGCTTGCTGGGACTCAGGTCAAACACACGCTTGCTGGCGATTTCCTCGCGGCTGTAACGCAGCAAACGTAGGGCGTTGTCATTGCACTCGACCAGCGTGCCATGCAGGTCGAACAGCATGATCGCCTCGGGCGCATTCTCGACGATGGTGCGGTAGCGCGCCTCCGCCTGCAGGCGCTCGCTGATGTCTTCGACCAGCAGCAGAAACATGCGCACCCGGCCGGTACTGTGGCGCACCGCGCGCAGGCTGACGCGGGTATGCACCAGGCTGTCGTCGGCGCGGCGAAAGCGCTTTTCCAGCTCAAAGCCTTCACGCAGGCCGCTGAGCACTTGATCGAGCAGCGGCAGTTCATTGTGCAGGTCGTCGTCCAGCGACAGCTCTTCCCAGCTCGACGCCAGCAACTGTTCGCGCGAACGCCCGAGAATGCTGCACAGCTTGTGGTTGACCTCCTCCCAGGCAAAGTTCGGGTTGGTCAGGGCCATGCCGATCAGCGGCGCCTCGAAGAATAGGCGCAGACGCTCATCCCGCTCGCGCAGTTGTTGTTCGGCGAACTTGCGCGCGCTGACATCCTGCAGCGCACCATAAACCCTTACCAATACGGCCCCATCGCGCTCGGTCATACCACGAATACGCACCCAACGCGCCTTGCCTTTGGCGGTCAGCAGGCGCACTTCGATATCGAATTGCTCCAGACCATCAATCAGTTGCTGCAGCACTTGCTCAGCCAGTGCCCGGCCCGCTGCATCTAGATAGTTCAATGCAGCATTGAGGTCAGGCGTACCGTTTTTCGGGTCCAGTTCGTAGATGCGAAAGCAACCGGCGCTCCAGTCCATATCCTGCTCTGGCATGTTCAGCACCCAGCCGCCGAGATTGGCGATGTGCTCGGTCTGGCTGAACAGATAACTCTGCTTGAGCAGCTCGTCGCTCTGCGAACGCACCTGGGTGGCCAGTTGCTCGCGGGCGGTGACATCGCTCTGCAGGGCGACAAAATGGCTGATGCCCTGGTCGTCACGCATCGGTGCCAGAGTAAATTCGTTCCAGAACTGCTGGCCGTCCTTGCGGTAGTTACGCAGCACCACATCACAGCCCATGCCCTCGCGAACCGCCTGCTGCAAGCGGCTCAAGCCCTGTTGCTGCTGGTCATCACGCAGGAGGAAGTTCCAGTTGTTGCCCAGGGTCTCCTCGCGGCTGTAGCCGGTAATCTGCTCGAACGCCGGGTTGCAGTAGATCAGCGGCAACGCCGGCTGGCGCGCATCGGCAATGATGACCCCCAGCGGACTGGCCTCCAGCGCCAGGTTGGCCAGGGCCAGTTGCTGCTGCATCTGCGCACTGCGCGCCAGGGCCTGGCGCAGATCACTCAGGCTGCGCCCCACCAGCAGGGTGGCGAGCATGAATAGCAGCACGCTGAAGTGCAGTTCCATGCGCTGTGGATCAAGCCAACCGGCACTGTTCACCAGACCACTCAGCAGCGGCAGGATCAGCACCATCAACACACTGAGCACCGCACCACACAGGCCGCCGGCAAAGCCCCAGACCAGCGCCAGACCCAGCATCATCACGCCAATCAGCGGCAGATTAAGGGTCAGCGGCAACACACCTAACAACCCCGGCATGCCGATCAACAGCAGCATCAGCAGTGGCCAGGGCGGCAGCTGGCGCAACACCTCGGGCACCTGCTCGCAACCGCTGAGCAGCGGCGCAGCCAGCCAGCCACGCCGGCGCAACCAGGGCGTCAGGTAAACCAACAAGGGGATGGCAATGGCCAGGGCAGTGAGGCTATCGGCCAGCCACAACGTCATGCTGCCCGAGGGCAGATCCTCCAGCGGCGCGTGGCCGAGCAGCCATAGATTGCCCTGCACTCCCAGCGCCATGGGAACAGTCGGCAGCAGTACGCCAAGCAGCATAAAGCGCAGCAAATGGCTGAGGTCGGGCAGGGCCGGATCAAACGGCCGCTGCCGCAGCAACAACCAGGCCAGCGCTATACCGAGGGTTTCCGGCAGGGCATAGAGCGGCGCCCACTGCCATTCCAGGCCCCAGAGCGGGATCGACAGCATGGCATTGAGGTACACCGCCAACAGCACCCGCGGGCCCCACCACAGGGCAAACACCAGCGCCAGGGCAAACGGCGGATACCACAGCGCCGCCCCGTCGGTGAACTGCGTCGCCAAGGAAAGCCAGGTAGCCAGATGGAACAGTGGCAGCGGCAGCAACCAGGTCCATGGTGAGAGGCGGTGGGGAACGGCAGGCATGCTGACCTCATGTCATCGCGCTGATAAAGCATAGTTCAGCGCAGTGATGACAGTATGCCAGTGCCCTCTAGACCGCGTCGCGCGGCAACAGCAGCCCCAACGGCAGGCAAACCCGTGCTTCCAGGCCGCCGCCGCTGCGGTTGCGCAATTCAACGCTGCCACCGTGCAAGGCGGCGATGCGCTTGACGATGGCCAAGCCCAAGCCGGCACCCTGCCCGCCACGGGCGCGGTCGCCACGGATAAAGGGGTTGAAGATGCTGCCCAGTTCGGCCGGATCAATGCCCGCACCGCGATCCAGCACGCTCAGCACCACATAAGGCGCGCCGTGATCGCCGGACAGGGAAACCGCCACCTCAACCGCATTGCCGCCGTAGCGCAGGGCGTTTTCGATCAGATTGACCAGCAACCGTTTGAGCGATACCCGACGCAGCGGGAAAGGCGGTACCGCTTCCAGGCACAGGCGGACCATTTCCTGCTTCTGGTTGTAGGGCGCGACCACTTCACGGATCAGTTCGAGCAGATCAAGCTGCTCCAATGGCTCATCACGACCATCACGGATAAACGCGAGGAACTGATCAAGGATCGCGTCCATGTCCTCGATATCGCGCACCATATCTTCGGTCAGCTCCGAATCGGTGTGCAGAAACTCCAGGGACAGGCGCAGGCGGGTCAACGGCGTACGCAGGTCATGCGACACCCCGGCGAGCATCAGCTCACGTTCGCGGGCGGCCTGCTCGACGTCTTCGGCCATCTGATTGAAGGCGCGGTAGACCTCGGCCATCTCGCTCGGCGTATCACCCACTGGCAGGCGCACGCTGCGCCCCTTGCCGATCTGCCGGGCGGCAAATACCAGGCGCTTGAGCGGTGCGCTGAGCTGGCGTACGAAAATCCACGCCGCCGCCGTCGACAACAGGCCGATCGCCAGGAACCAGCCCAGCACACTCCAGATCCGCTGGCCCCGCAACGGATGCGGGTACAACGGCACCCGCAGCCAGTCATCGCCCAGCGCCGGCGCATGCACCCAGAGCGCTGGCGGGCTCTTGGCCCGCACCCGCACTTCGGTATCCGGGCCCAGCTCAGTCTGCATCTGCCGGGCAAAAATCTCGCTATACGGCCAATGCTGCTCGGTGGCCGGCACCTGCTCATGCGGCACGCGCTTGAGCCCGGCCGCTTCGGCGATGGTGGCACGATCTTCCGGGTCCGCCGCCCAATAGGCACGCAGGGTCAGCGCGGCGCCGTGGCTGTATTGGCGGTCGACCAGCACGTCTTCGTTCATCATCAGATAAACCAGGGTCAGCGCCTTGGAGAACAGCACCACGATCAGCACCAGCCACAGCGTGCGGGCGAAAAAGCTTTGCGGGAACCAGAGAGGGGTTTTCATGGTGACTCGATGTGGTCGTAGGGTGGATCGCGCCTCATCGATCCACCGAGCAGAAACAGAGGTGGATGAATAAAGCGTCATCCACCCTACGGCAGTTACTTATTGCCATCCGGCACAAACACATAACCCACGCCCCAGACCGTCTGGATATAGCGCGGTTTGGACGGATCGGGTTCGATCAAGCGGCGCAGACGGGAAATCTGCACGTCGATGGAGCGCTCCAGCGCGTCCCACTCGCGGCCACGGGCCAGATTCATCAGCTTGTCGCGGGTCAGCGGCTCGCGGGCGTGCTGCACCAGCGCCTTGAGCACAGCGAACTCACCGGTGGTGAGCATATGTACCTCGTCAGCCTTCTTCAGTTCGCGGGTGGCCAGGGACAGTTCGTAGTCGCCGAAACTCACGCTCTCGTCTTCGCTGCCCGGCGCGCCTGGCACTACCGGCGCCTGGCGACGCAGCACGGCCTTGATCCGTGCCAGCAGCTCGCGCGGGTTGAACGGCTTGGCCAGGTAATCGTCGGCACCCAGTTCCAGGCCCTGGATACGGCTGGCCTCATCGCCTTTGGCGGTGAGCATGATGATCGGCACCTGATTGTTCGCCTCACGCAGACGGCGGCAGGCAGACAAACCATCCTCGCCCGGCAGCATCAGGTCGAGAACCACCAGATTGAACAGTTCGCGGGCCAGCAGGCGGTCCATCTGCTCGACGTTTTCCACCGCACGCACGCGGTAGCCCTGCTCGTCGAAGAAGCGCTCAAGCAGGCGACGCAGGCGCGCGTCGTCGTCAACGATGAGGATTTTTTCGCCTTCAGCTGGAAGTGCAGTGCTGCTCATTCAGGGCTCCTTGTCCGGGCATCTGCCGGGCGCGGGCGCGCTGGCAGTGTGCAATGGCCGGCATTATGGCTCAGGAGCCGTAGCCGGCGTGTGGTCCATTGTTAGCAGATTTTTCCCCGACTGGTTCCCGGCGCGCTGCCGGTCAGTGTTTATAATGCGCGGCTTTCGTGTCTGGCCCGTGCTCTGCGTGGCCGGTTTTTCGTTTCCGTGTGGGTAGCTTTTTCTATGCTCAGCATCAACAACCGCATCGCCGAAGAACTGGGCGTACGCCCGCAACAGGTCGCCGCCGCCGTGGCGCTGCTCGACGAAGGCTCTACCGTGCCGTTTATCGCGCGCTACCGCAAAGAGGTCACCGGCAGCCTGGATGACACCCAGCTGCGCACCCTGGAAGAGCGCCTGCGCTACCTGCGCGAACTCGACGAGCGCCGCGCCAGCATCCTCGCCAGCATCGAGGAACAGGGCAAGCTGACCCCGGAACTGAGCCGCGACATCAACCTGGCCGACACCAAGACCCGCCTGGAAGACCTCTACCTGCCGTTCAAGCAGAAGCGCCGCACCAAGGGCCAGATCGCCCTGGAAGCCGGCCTCGGCGAACTGGCCGACGCACTGTTTAACAACCCCGAGCTTAATCCCGAGAGCGAAGCCGAGCGTTTTATCGACGCCGAAAAGGGCTTTGCCGACGTCAAGGCCGTGCTCGAAGGCGCCAAGTACATTCTTATGGAACGCTTCGCCGAAGACGCCAACCTGCTGGCCAGCCTGCGCAGCTACCTCAAGGACAACGCCATCCTCAGTGCCCGCGTGGTCGCTGGCAAAGAAAACGAAGGTGCCAAGTTCCGCGACTACTTCGAGCACGACGAGAAGCTCAAGGGCGCACCCTCGCACCGCGCTTTGGCGATTTTCCGCGGGCGCAATGAAGGCATTCTCAGCGCCAGCCTGAAAGTCGGCGAGGAAATCCCAGGGGCCATGCACCCCTGCGAAGGCATGATCGGCGAGCGCTTCGGCATCAGCGCCCGTGGCCGCGCCGCCGATAAGTGGCTGGGCGAAGTAGTGCGCTGGACCTGGAAGGTCAAGCTTTACACCCACCTGGAAACCGACCTGTTCGGCGAACTGCGCGAAGCCGCCGAAGACGAGGCGATCAACGTGTTCGCCCGTAACCTGCACGACCTGCTGCTGGCCGCACCGGCCGGCCCACGCGCCACCCTGGCACTCGACCCGGGCCTGCGCACCGGCTGCAAAGTGGCTGTAGTCGATGCCACCGGCAAGGTGCTGGAAACCGCCACCGTCTACCCGCATGCCCCGCGCAACGACTGGGACGGCACCCTGGCGATCCTTGCCAAGCTGTGCGCCAAACACAGTGTCGACCTGATCTCCATCGGCAACGGCACCGCCAGCCGCGAGACCGACAAGCTAGCCGCCGACCTGATCAAAGCCGTACCCGGCCTGAAGCTGACCAAGGTCATGGTGTCCGAGGCCGGCGCCTCGGTGTACTCGGCGTCCGAGCTGGCCGCCAAGGAATTCCCGGACATGGACGTGTCGCTGCGCGGCGCGGTGTCCATCGCCCGTCGCCTGCAGGATCCGCTGGCCGAGCTGGTGAAGATCGACCCGAAATCCATCGGCGTCGGCCAGTACCAGCACGACGTCTCCCAGCTCAAGCTGGCACGCTCGCTGGATGCGGTGGTCGAGGACTGCGTAAACGCCGTCGGCGTCGATGTGAACACCGCTTCCGCCGCCCTACTCGCGCGCATCTCCGGGCTGAATGCGACCCTGGCGCAGAATATCGTCGCCTTCCGCGACGCCAACGGCGCGTTCAACAGCCGCGCCGACCTGCTCAAAGTGCCGCGCCTGGGCGACAAGACTTTCGAACAGGCCGCCGGCTTCCTGCGCGTGATGAACAGCAGCAACCCGCTTGATGCTTCCGCCGTGCACCCGGAAACCTACCCGCTGGTACAGCGCATCGCTGCCGACACCGGCCGCGATATCCGCTCGCTGATCGGTGACTCGAGCTTCCTCAAGCGCCTCGATCCGAAGCAGTTCACCGATGACAAGTTCGGCCTGGTGACCATCGGCGATATCTTGAGTGAGCTGGAAAAGCCCGGCCGCGACCCGCGCCCGGAGTTCAAGACTGCCGAATTCCAGGAAGGCGTGGAAACCCTCAACGACCTCAAGCTGGGGATGATGCTCGAAGGCGTGGTGACCAACGTGACCAACTTCGGCGCCTTCGTCGATATCGGCGTGCACCAGGACGGTCTGGTGCATATCTCGGCGCTGTCGGAGAAGTTCATCAAGGACCCGCACGAAGCGGTCAAGGCCGGCGACGTGGTCAAGGTCAAGGTCATGGAAGTCGACATCCCGCGTAACCGCATTGCCCTGTCGATGCGCATGGGCGACACCCCCGGCGAGAAGATCGAAGGGACGCGTGGCGGGCAATCCCGCGGCGGTGCACGTGGCGGCAAGCCGGCCGGCAATGCGCCGCGCAGCGAGCGCCACTCCAGCCAGGACAAGCCCGCACCGGCCAACGGCGGCATGGCGGCACTGTTTGCCAATGCCAAGCAACTGAAGAAATAAGCCAACGCCCACGGACATAGGCGCAATGTCCGTGGGCCATCCCCTGCCGCGTCGCCCTGACGCAAAACCACAGCGCCCAGCTATAACCTTCTTCACCCGCGCCGGGTTATAAAGCGCTATCGGCCGCCGCAAGCGGTTTTCTCGCCCCCTTGTAGAGCATGCGTGTCGTCCCCATATTGAGGCGACCGATGCGTGAAGGAATGCAATCTTGAGCGACCTGTTAAACCGCCGCCTGGCCCAGCTTGGCGAGCGCGCCAACCTCTCCCTGCTTTCCCAATGCCTGCACGGTATCGAGCGCGAATGCCTGCGCGTCGATGGCGACGGCCAACTGGCCCTCACGCCGCACCCGGCCGCCCTCGGCTCGGCGCTGACTCACGCGCAGATCACCACCGACTATTCCGAATCGCTGCTGGAATTTATCACTCCAGCCGAGGCTGATCCGGCGGCGACCCTGGCCGATCTCGAACAGATCCACCGCTTCGCCTACAGCAAACTGAACGGCGAATACCTGTGGAGCCCGTCGATGCCCTGCGCCCTGCCGGACGAGGAGACGATTCCGATCGCCCGTTATGGCAGCTCGCATATCGGCGAACTCAAGTACGTCTACCGCAAAGGCCTGGCCCTGCGTTACGGCAAGACCATGCAGTGCATTGCCGGCATCCACTACAACTTCTCCCTGCCGGATGCCCTGTGGCAGCTGCAACAACAGGCCGAAGGCGATACGCGCAGCGCACGCGATTACCAGTCGGCGCGCTATATCGCGCTGATCCGCAACTTCCGCCGCTACAGCTGGCTGCTGATGTACCTGTTCGGTGCCTCACCGGCGCTGCACAAGGGCTTTATGCGCGGCCGCCCGCATCAGTTGCAGGAACTGGACGCAGAAACCCTCTACCTGCCCTACGCCACTAGCCTGCGCATGAGCGATCTGGGTTATCAGAGCACCGCTCAGGCCGGCCTTACGCCTTGTTACAACGATCTGGCCAGCTACACCGACAGCCTGCGCCAGGCGGTCGGTACGCCCTACCCGCCCTACGTGGAGATCGGCGCGAAGAAGAACGACGAGTGGCTGCAACTCAATACCAACATCCTGCAGATCGAGAACGAGTACTACTCGAATATCCGCCCGAAACGTGTGACCTACAGCGGCGAGCGGCCGATTCAGGCACTGATGGCCCGTGGCGTGCAGTACGTTGAAGTGCGCTGCCTGGATATCAACCCGTTCCTGCCTCTGGGTATCGATCTGATCGAGTCGCGCTTCCTCGACGCCTTCCTGCTGTTCTGCGCGCTGGCCGACAGTCCGCTGCTGGAAAGCGGCGAATGCCATGCCTGCACCGACAACTTCCTGGCCGTGGTCAAGGAAGGTCGCCGGCCGGGCCTGCAGCTGCAGCGCAATGGCCAGCCGGTGGTGCTGCAGGCCTGGGCTGACGAGTTGCTGGAGCAGATTCGCCCGCTGGCCGAGCTGCTCGACCAGAACCACGGCAACAACGCCCATAGCCTGGCCTTGCAGGCGCAACAGGCCAAGGTTGGCGATCCCAGCCTGACTCCGTCCGCCCAGGTGTTGGCGCAACTGCAACAGGGCCTGAGCTTTACCGAGTTCGCCCTGCATCAGAGCAAGCTGCACGCCGAGTACTTCCGCAGCCAGCCCTTGAGCGCCGAACAGCAAGCGGCCTTCGAGGCCAGCGCTGCGCAATCGCTGCAGGACCAAGCGGAACTGGAAGCCCAGGAAGAAGGCGATTTCGACAGTTTTGCCGCAGCCTATCAGGCCAGCATCCTGGCCCACGCGGTCTAACCCCCGAAAAATGCCGGCTCGCATGCAGCCGGCATTTCGCCAACTGCATCACATAAACCGCCAGCGGTGGCAAAAGCGGGATCAGCGGCGCAGCCCTGTCCGGGTGATACGGCTAGCATTGCATGGGTAAATCCACTGCGAGCTGCCGCCATGGCCTGCGCCGACCTCAACACGGAAGATGACCAGCACTGGAGCCTGGAAAGCCTCAACAAGGCTTACCAACAGGGCTACATGGCAGGGCTGACCGGACAGACCAACGCCCCGCGCAGACTCGCTGCCGATGTGCTGATCGCCGCCTGGGAAGCCGGCTGGGACGACGGCCACGAGCAATTCGAGCTGCACAAACGCTACAGCGCCTGACCCCTCGCCTTACCCAACCCCCCTCTGAAACTCTTCCTCGCCCGCAGCACGTCAGCCTGCGTGACGGCGTATTACCTTGCCTTTGATCGGCGCTTGCTTTTCCGCAGCGACTTAATCCGATTTTTATTCGATATAAGTCGATTAAATACCACTCGACATCTTATTTTTTGCTTTTAATGTCGATTTTTATCGGATATAAATAGGCCATCCACTGCCATGACTCGTCCGCGAGGCATGGCACAGTCGCCGGCCTCTGCTAGTGTCAGATGACCGCCCCAACTGCTCTTGAGGTGCTAAAACCATGCCCCGTATCGTTACCGTCGCCGCCACCCAGATGACCTGTTCCTGGGACACCGCCGCGAATCTCGCCAACGCTGAGCGGCTGGTGCGTCAGGCCGCCGGCAAGGGCGCACAGATCATCCTGCTGCAAGAGCTGTTCGAGGCGCCGTACTTCTGCCAGAAGCCCAACCCGGACTACCTGCAACTGGCCACCCCGGCCGAGAGCAACCCGGCGATCCTGCACTTCCAGAAAATCGCCAAGGAATTGCAAGTGGTCCTGCCGATCAGCTTCTACGAGCTGGCCGGCCGCGCGCGCTTCAACAGCATTGCGATCATCGACGCCGACGGCAGCAACCTCGGGATTTATCGGAAAAGTCATATCCCGGACGGCCCGGGCTACCACGAGAAGTACTACTTCAACCCCGGCGACACCGGCTTCAAGGTATGGAATACGCGCTACGCCAAGATCGGCGTGGGCATCTGCTGGGACCAGTGGTTCCCCGAGTGCGCGCGCAGCATGGCACTGCTGGGTGCCGAGATTCTGTTCTACCCGACCGCCATCGGCAGCGAGCCGCATGACCCGAGCATCAGCTCACGCGACCACTGGCAACGCGTACAGCAGGGCCATGCCGGCGCTAACCTGATGCCGCTGATCGCCAGCAACCGCATCGGCCGTGAAGATCAGGGCGATTACCACATCAACTTCTATGGCTCGTCGTTTATTGCCGACCAGTTCGGCGCCAAGGTGCAGGAAGCCAACGAAACCGACGAAGCGGTACTGATGCACAGCTTCGATCTGGATCAGCTGGAGCATATCCGCAGCGCCTGGGGCAGCTTCCGTGACCGTCGGCCCAACCTCTATAGCCCGCTAAAAACCCTCGACGGCCATCTGGCCTCCGAGTAAAAACGCCCCTGTAAGGTGGGTTGCGACGCACTGCGTTAATACCCATCCGTCCCGCTCAATGTTTTGGTGACCCTATGACAACCCTGACGACTACCCCACGCGCCGACGGCTTCCGCATGCCTGCCGAGTGGGAAAGCCACAGCCAGACCTGGATGGTCTGGCCCGAGCGCCCGGATAACTGGCGCCTGGGCGGCAAGCCTGCGCAAGCCGCGTTCACTGCAGTAGCCAGGGCGATTGCCGAGTTCGAACCGGTGACCGTGTGCGTGTCCGCCGGCCAGTATGAAAACGCCAGTGAGCGCCTGGCCCACGCCAATATCCGCATGGTGGAGATCACCACCGACGACGCCTGGGTGCGCGACACCGGGCCGACCTTCGTCACTAATAACAGCGGCGAAGTACGCGGCGTGGACTGGGCGTTCAACGCCTGGGGCGGCCTGAATGGCGGGCTGTATGCCAACTGGGTGCGTGATGATCAGGTGGCGCGCAAGATTCTGCAGCTCGAAGGTTGCGCGCGTTATCGCACCGATGAGCTGATCCTCGAAGGCGGCTCGATCCATGTCGACGGTGAAGGCACCCTGATCACTACCGAGGAATGCCTGCTCAACCCCAACCGCAACCCGCACCTGAACCGCGAGCAGATCGAGCAGTACCTGGCTGATCACCTGGCCATCGACAGCGTGATCTGGCTGCCGGACGGCCTGTTCAACGACGAGACCGACGGCCACGTCGACAACTTCTGCTGCTACGTGCGCCCCGGTGAAGTGCTGCTGGCCTGGACCGACGATGCCGCGGACCCTAACTACCCGCGCTGTCAGGCGGCCATGCGCGTGCTGGAAAACGCTCGGGATGCCAAGGGCCGGCAACTGATCGTGCACAAGATGCCGATACCCGGCCCGCTGTATGCCAGCGATGAAGAGTGTGCGGGGGTGGATCTGGTGGCCGGAACCCAGGAGCGCGATCCATCGATCCGCCTGGCTGGCTCCTACGTCAACTTCCTGATCGTCAACGGCGGCATCATTGCGCCCAAGTTCGACGATCCCAAGGATGCCGAGGCTGAAGCCATCCTGCGTCGCCTGTTCCCCGCACACCGCGTGGTAATGGTGCCGGGCCGGGAAATTCTGTTGGGCGGCGGCAATATTCACTGCATCACCCAGCAGCAACCTGCAGCGCAGAAACGCTAAGGACTAAGCCCTGCCAGCTGAGGGCTGGGCGTTAGGCAAAACCTGTTTACGATCGCGCGAGCTAGCGCCGAATGGCCGACATGCTGCAGATGGTAAACAGGTTCCTAGTCCTGCATGGCCTGGGTAAATTGCCCAATGGCATCCACCACGCGCTGCGCCTCATCGCGGATTTCCAGCATCACCTCACCCGCCTTGTTGGCCAATAACACACCCTGTTCCGTTTTCTGCTTGCTGCCATCCATGCCACTGACCGCCTTCAGCGCCAGGTCATGGTTGAGACGCACCACGTCGTTGATCTCGACCGTCGCCTGACTGGTGCGGGCCGCCAGGTTGCGCACCTCGTCAGCCACCACGGCAAAACCGCGTCCCTGCTCGCCTGCACGGGCAGCTTCGATGGCCGCATTGAGGGCCAGCAGATTGGTCTGCTCGGCGATGCCACGAATAACCTGAACAATGCTGCTGATACGCTCGGACTGAGTGCTCAAAGCGCCAATATTCTCGGAAACATGCGTCAACTCAGCGGCAATGCCGCGCACCACCTGCATGGTTTCTTCGACCGTTTCGGCGCCCTTTATCGCGCTTTCATCGGTTTCCCGGGCGATAACAAAAGCCAGCTGGGCAGCAGCGGATTCGGCCTCGCGATGCTCCACCTGGTTGGTGATGTCACTGGCAAACTTGACCACCCCATATAACCGACCAGTCGCGTCATATAGGGGGTTATAAGTGGCGCGCAGCCACACCACACGACCACTTTTGGTCACGCGTTTGAAGCGATCGGAAACAAACTCGCCCTGGTTCAGAAGCTGCCAGAAGCGCCGATAATCATCACTCGCCGCCTCCTCATGGGTGCAGAATTGGCGGTGATGCACGCCACGCACTTCCTCCAGGCGATAGCCCATGGTGCTGAGGAAGTTCTCATTGGCATCCTGCACCTCACCGGCCAGATTGAACTCGATCACCGCCGTCGAACGATTGATCGCCTTCAGGTAACTATCATGCTGGTGCTCAACGTGCATGCGCTCAGTGATGTCGGCGGCCAGCTTGATCACTTTGATCACCTGCCCCTCGGCATTGCGTACCGGCAGGTAGCTGGCCTCCAGCCAGATCTCACGGCCGCCTTTGGCAATACGCATATAGCGGTCACTGAAGCTCTCACCATCGGCTAGGCGTCGCCAGAATTGCGCGTAGGCCGGACTGGCCACCTGCTCCTTGCTGCAGAACATGCGGTGATGCTGGCCGCGGATATCTTCCAGGCGATAGCCCATGGTTGCGAGAAATGGCGGGTTGGCATCGAGTATCTCGCCCTGGGCGGTGAACTCGATCACGGCGAAGGTTTGTCGGATGGCCCCGATTACCTGCTGGCTGGCTGCCAGCTGTACCTGGCACTGCTGTAGTTCACTGTGAGCCTTTGATCCGAACATATGAAGCGCCTCAGAAAGGGCAATATTTGCTCAGGGCACACGGCAATCTATTCATCCCTGAACCAACCAGCGTATCGGCACGCGGTGCTTAACGTTTAGCTCAGATTCACTGCACTCGCATAGCCCGCGCCGTACTTTCTTCATCCAGCGTGCGCAAAGCCTGGTACTGGCTGACAAATACCTGCCCGCCAAAGCGTTGCAGAAAATCCGAACGCTGCAGCCGATCCATCACCGGCCCCTTCACTTCTGCCAGGTGCAGCTGCACGCCAGCGCTGTGCAAGCGCTCGCCAATAGCTTCCAGAGTATCCAGGGCGCTGGCATCAATCTGGTTGACTCCAGAGCACATCAGCACCAGATGGCGCACGTTTGAACGTTTGGCGATCAGCGCGCCGATACGCTCTTCCAAAAACCGCGCATTGGGGAAGTACAGGCTTTCATCGACCCGCAGCGACAGCACGCTGGGGCTTTCCACGACCTGATAGCGCTCGACATTGCGAAAGTGCTCGCTGCCGGGCAGCTGGCCGACCACCGCCATATGCGGCCGGCTGGTACGCCAGAGAAACAACAGTAGCGACAGACTTACACCGAGCAGAATGCCTGCCTCAACACCGTACAACAGCACGCCGACCAGCGTTGCCAGCTGCGCCATGCCTTCCTGCGGCGAGTAGCGCCAGGTGCGGCGCAGGCCGGATACATCAATCAGCCCCACTACCGCGACAATAATGCTCGCGGCCAACACTGCTTGTGGCAGGTGCTGCAGCAACGGCGCCAGCCCCAGAACCGCCGCCAGCATCAAGCCGGCAGCAAATATGCCGACCAACGGCGTGGCTACATTGCTTTGCAACGCCAGCGCCGAGCGCGAAAAACTTGCGGCGACCGGCATACCGCCACTGCAGGCGGCAGCGATGTTGGCTGCACCCTGGCCGAGCAATTCCTGATCAGGGCTAATCGACTGGCGCTTGCGCATCGCCTGACTCTGGGCGATGGACACCGACTCGACAAACCCCACCAGGGCAATCAACACGGCCGCCGGCAGCAACTCGCGCAGCAAGCCCAGCTCCAGGCCAGGCAGCTCCAGTGGCGGTAGACCCGCGGCCACCGTGCCAACCACCCGCACGCCATAAACTTCCAGCTGCAGCGCCGCGCCCAGGGCCATCGCCAACAGCATCAGCAGCAACGCACTCAACTGCCTGATACGCAGCGCCAGTGCCTCAGGCATACCGAACATGCCCAGGTTACGCAGCACCAGCAGCAGCGCCAGGCTGCCCAGCCCCAACAGCAGCGTTGGCAGGTGCAGCGCCGGCAGCTGCGCATACAGCGCGGGCAACACCTGCGGCAGGGTCAGCCCGTCTGCGGAGATCCCGAGTAAATGTTTGAACTGGCTAACCGCAATCAGCAGCGCCGAGCCGCTGACAAAGCCGGAAATCACCGGATGGCTGAGAAAGTTGGCGACAAAGCCCATCCGCAGCAGCCCCATCAGCAGCAGTAACACGCCGACCAACAGGGTCAAGGTGGTGGCCGCGGCCAGATACGCCGCAGTACCGGCGGCCGCCACCGGGGCCAAGGCCGCGGCAGTCATCAGCGAGAGCACCGCCACCGGGCCGAACGACAGTGCCACGCCCGGACTGGCGCCGATCAAGGCATACACCACCAGCGGCAGAATGCTCGCGTATAACCCCGCCACCGCCGGCAACCCGGCCAGCTGCGCATAGGCCAACGCCTGTGGCACCAGCAGCAGACAGACCAGGCAGGCGGCGAGCAGATCGCGGCCAGCCTGATCGCGGTCGTAACGACGCAAGGTAGTCAGCAGCGTCCACCTAGAAAACATTCAGCGGCACCTTGAGGTAACGCACACCATTGTCTTCGGCGGGCGGCAGATGGCCCGCACGCATATTCACCTGCACCGAGGGCAGTATCAGCGCCGGCATGCTCAGGCTGGCATCGCGGGTCTGGCGCATGGCGACAAAGGCCTCCTCGTCGACGCCCTGGTGCACATGCACGTTATGCGCGCGCTGCTCGGCTACGGTGCTCTGGTAGCGATGCTGCTCACGCCCCGGCGCCAGGTAATCGTGGCACATGAACAATTGGGTACTATCGGGCAGGGCAAACAGCCGGCTAATCGAACGGTACAACGCCCGCGCATCGCCACCGGGAAAGTCGCAGCGCGCGGTGCCGTAATCCGGCATAAACAGGGTGTCGCCGACAAACGCCGCATCGCCGATCAGGTAAGTCATACAGGCTGGGGTATGCCCAGGGGTATGCAGGGCGCGGGCATTTAGCGAGCCGAGCTGAAACACCTGTTCATCGCGGAACAACTGATCGAACTGGCGGCCATCAACGGCGAATTCGCTACCAGCATTGAACAACTGGCCGAAGGTGTTCTGCACCACGCGGATCTGCTCACCGATTGCCAATTGCCCACCCAAGACAGCCTTGAGATAGGGCGCAGCAGACAGGTGATCGGCATGCACATGGGTCTCCAGCAACCATTGCACGCTCAGGCCCTGCTCGCGCACGTAGGTGATCAGACGGTCGGCACTGGTGGTAGCGGTGCGCCCGGCCGCCGCATCGTAATCCAGCACCGAATCGATAATGGCGCACTGCGCGGTGGCCGGGTCACTGACGACATAGCTGTAGGTCGAGGTGGCAGGGTCGAAAAAGGCCTGAATCAACGGTGACATGGCAGCTCCTGCTGTGAAAGTGATATTCCGATCATCAATTACCCGCGCCGGCGTTCCAGCGCAGCAAACACAACCATGCCCGCCAGCATGGCCGCCATGAACAGCAGCACCTGCCAGCGCCCGGTGAGCAGAAGCGCCACGGCCGGCCCCGGACAGATGCCGGCAATCCCCCAGCCGATACCGAACAACAGGCTGCCACCGATCAACCGCCGATCCAGCTTACGCTTGCCCGGCAACTGCATCGGCGCACCGAGCAGACTGCTGCGCTGCGCGCGCGCCCAATTGAACGGCAGAAATGCCACGCCAATCGCCGCCACCATCACCAGGGCCAGCGATGGGTCCCAGGCGCCTGCCAGATCGAGAAACGCCAGCACCTTGGTCGGGTTGGCCATGCCGGCGCTAAGCAGGCCGATGCCAAAGGTCACACCGGCGAGAAAGGCCAATAGTTTGCGCATGCTCAAGACCCCAGCAGATGACGCAGGACAAACACCGTAACGAAACCGGCGGCCATAAAACTCAAGGTGGCCGCCAGAGAGCGTAGTGACAGCCGTGACAAACCACAGACGCCATGACCGCTGGTGCAGCCCGCGCCATAGCGGGTGCCGACACCGACCAGCAGACCGGCAACCGTCAGCGCCAGCCAGCCGCTGTCAATCTGAATCTCGGGCAGGCGACTAAACAGCTGCCAGAGCAGCGGCGCGAGCAGCACGCCCAGCAGAAACAGGCCCTTCTCGCCCCAGCCTTCACCGCGCTCCAACACACTGCCGAGCAGGCCGCTGATACCGGCCACCCGGCCATTCATCACAACGAACAGACTGGCGGCCAGGCCGATCAATGCGCCACCCGCCAGGGCGCTCCAGGGCGTGAAGTTGTACCAATCGATACTCATCGTTGCTCACCGGCGCAGAACAGCTGATACAGGGTGTTGATCACCGCCAGCGCCGCCGGGCTGCTGATGCAGTAATAGATCTGCTTACCCTCACGACGGGTCGCCACCAGCCCTTCACGGCGCAGCACCGCCAGCTGCTGCGACAGCGTCGGCTGCTGAATACCCAGCAGGGTTTCCAGCTCGCTGACATTGCGTTCGCCCTGAGAGAGCTGACACAGCAATAGCAGCCGATCCGGATTGCCCAGGGCCTTGAGCAACTGCCCCGCCGCATCGGCATTGGCGCGCAGTTGCTGGATATCGAGCGGAGGGTGTTCAAGCGTCATGGCAAGCGGCTCAATTAAGATAAAAACAATCTATTCTTTTGTATATTGAATAGCAAGCACCGCCCAGTCACCGCACAGAGGTCAATCGCAGGCAATAAAAAACCCGGAACAGAGTCCGGGTTTGGTTTGCTACTCAGGCTGGGCTGGATGCAACAGCTCAGCCTGAAACCGCCACAATCAGAGCAGTGGCAGGGTGTAGCTGACGATCAGACGGTTTTCGTCGAGGTCGCGACCAAAGTTGTTGCGCATGGTCGCATTACGCCAGCGCACACCCAGGTTCTTCAGGGCGCCTTCTTGGAATACGTACATCAGCTCGGTGTTGCGCTCACGCTCTTTACCCTCAGAAACGTTGCGACCGCGGTCGATGTTGTCGCCCGACAGGAAGCGCGTCATAAAGGTCAAACCAGGCACGCCAACAGAAGCAAAGTCGAAGTCATAACGCGCTTGGTAGGACTTCTCGTCCTTGGCAGCGAAGTTGCCAATCTGCACGTAGTTGACCAGGAACGGATCAGTACCACCGACATAGGCGAAACCGGTGTCACCACTCATCTTCTGGTAGCCGAGGCCAAATTTATGACCGCTCAGGGCATAGGTCACCATCGCGCCGAATGCCTTGTTATCGACATTGCTCAGGCCGTCATCGGTGGAGCGAGCATAGCGCACGTCGGTCTTCAGGCTCTGCTTGTCGCCCAGCGGCAGTACATGCACCAGATTGAAGGAATGCTGTTTGTACAGGTCTTCCAGATTGGAATAGTAATAACCCGCCGTCAGATCCTTGGTGAGTTTGTAGTTACCGCCAGCAAAGACGAACTCGTTGGACTGGTTGACGGCACCACCCTTGATTTGGATACCGCTCAAGGAGTAGGTATTCAGGGTCATGTCTTCGTAGTCTTGCGAGTTGCGGTTGTTGACCTCATCAAGGTAACCCGCATCCAGGGTCAGACCATCAATTTCCTGGGATACCAGGTTACCGCCGCGGAAAATTTGCGGCAGCAGGCGGCTATCGCTGGAGGCGATCGCCTGGTTCTTGAACTGCATCTGGCCGACGCGCAGAGTGCTTTTGGAAACCTTGGCCTTGGCCGCTACAGCCAGACCGGAGTAGTTGTCTTGGGAGCCCTTGGACGAACGATCCGGAACCAGCAGACCACTACCTGCAGTGCCATCTCCCGAGTCCAGCTTGAAGCCGAGCATGCCGATGGCGTCGAGACCGAAACCGACGGTGCCTTCGGTGAAGCCCGACTCAGCGCGCAGGATAAAACCTTGAGCCCACTCTTCGGACTTGTGCGGACCCGCGTCTTCACGGAAGTCGCGGTTGTAGTAGAAGTTACGCGCTTCGAGGCTGGCTTTGCTGTCGCCAATAAAGTCGGCATGGGCGACTTGGCTCAGGGACAAGCCCAGGGTACTGGCAGCAACGGCCAGGGCCAGGGAGGTCTTTCTCATTATGTGTTCTCCAGTTGTGTGTGGGTTGCACATCGGCGCGGGTACTGTCTTCAGCCTATGAAGCGGCAGGCGCGCACCGAATTCGGGGAGTTATTGCAGGGCCAGACACCGGGCAGGCGAACAGCTGCCGCAGCCAGGGCCGGCCGTGCAATAAGCGAAATCAGGTGATCGCGTGAAGGCAGTCAGCGCGAGCTGGGAAATGAGGACATAGCAGCGGACAGGTAAAAATCATGGCGCAGGTCTCTTCATTTTTATTGTCGGCCGATCATCCCGGCCGTTATGCGCTGAGCCCTACGCAGATACTGTGCCAGCTGCCCAAAACAGCTCGCCGATGCATCTATTACAAGGTTTTACAAATTTATGACGAGGTCTTTGCAGGCCTGACAAAGAAGCAATAAGCGGTTTTTTGCCGATAGCAAAAAGCCAAAAGGCGGGTTATCGCCAGCACCCCAAACCCACGGCATGCCCGTGCGTGATCAATCCACCACGATCTGATTTTTGCCCTGGCGTTTGGCTCGGTACATCGCGGCATCGGCGCGTGCATACAGAGCATCCAGGCTGGCATCTTCAGGGCGCAGGCTGGTCAGGCCCTGGCTCAGGGTCACGCCGAAAGTGCTGCCCTCGTGACTGAAACTCAGGCGGCGCGCCTCGCGCTGCAGACGCTCGGCAATCTGCTCGGCCAGTTCCGGCTCGCAGCGTGGAAACAGCGCCGCAAATTCCTCACCGCCGATGCGCCCGAACAGATCCCCCCGGCGCAAGGTGGTAGCACCGCTGTAGGCCAGACGCTGCAACACCTGATCGCCCATCTGGTGGCCATAACGATCATTGATCTGCTTGAAATCGTCGAGGTCGAGCAGCAGAAAGGCCAACGGGCTGCCATATTCACGGGCTTGCTCGAACTCGCGCTGGGCGCATTCGAAGAAGTGCCGACGGTTACTACTCTGGGTCAGCACATCGGTGGTGGCCAGGCGGTGTAACTCGCCTTCCAGCTGCTTCTTCTCGGTGATGTCTTCGGCGATGCCGACGATGATATGCGGCTTGCCCGGCGAGCTTTCGCGGCTGACAAAACACTTGTCGCTAAGCCAGCGCAGTTGGCCGTCGCCACGGATGATGCGGTATTCGCGGGCTTCGACCGCACCGGTTTCCAGCACCTGGGCAAAGCTTTCGGCGGCGTAATCCAGGTCATCGGGGTAGATGCTGCTGCGCCACTCTTCATAACCTGCCAGCAGCAGCGCGGCGGAGCGCCCGAAAACCCGCTCGTAGGCTGGGCTGACGTAAATCACTCGCTTGGCATCCCAATCAAACGCCCAGAGCACTGCATTGACGCTGCCCAGCAAGGTGCTGAACAACTGCTCGCGCTCCTGCAGGCGCGCCACCTCGGCGCGGGTATGCAACAGCGCCAGGGTCAATTCTTCCTGTTCGAGCTGCTGCCTGCTGACTTCATCCATAGCCATCGCCATTGCACTCAGTTACCGGGCAATGGCTGAAGCATACGCCAGAAATAAACAAGGGGCGGGAGGCACTTGCATCATCACGCCGCGACAACCGCCAGGCGCAACTCAGATAGCAAAAGCCCGCCGAGTGGCGGGCTTGAGCAACAGCGCAGGCGTTAGATGGCCCCTGCTGGACGCAACGAGTAGGTTTTCAGCTGCTCGGCAAACTCGCGCAGCGACTGAATACCGCTGGCTTCGGCATCACTGACCCAGTGCTTGATGGCCTCAAGCATGTCGTGGCCATTGGCGCTGGTTTTCACCCAGATCTGCTGCAGGGCCAGGCGCTTCTCGTAAATCACCTTGAGCGCCTGGCTCTGCTCCAGCATGCGCTGGATACGCGCCTGGTGGCCTTCATCGAGCAGGCTCGGCTCACGCGACAACAAACGCTTGGCGCGATGGAAATGATGGCGCACCGAGGCATCGGCCTTGGCCAGCTCCTGCTGCACCAGTGGTGCAATCACCAGCTTGCGGTACTGCGCCATGATCTGGAAACGGTTGTTGAGAATGGCCATGGCGGTGTCCATGTCCAGGCTGCGCTTGCCTTCGACGCGATGGGCGATGGGTGCAACACGCTGCACCTGAGCCAGACCGAACAGGCTGAACAGCTTGATCCAGAACCAGCCCATGTCGAATTCCCACTTCTTCACCGACAGCTTGGCCGAGTTCGGGTAGGTGTGGTGGTTGTTATGCAGCTCTTCGCCGCCGATCAGGATGCCCCAGGGCAGCAGATTGGTCGCCGCATCGCGGCACTCGAAGTTGCGATAGCCGACAGCATGGCCGAGACCGTTGATCACGCCCGCCGCCCACACCGGAATCCACATCATCTGGATTGCCCAGATGGTGATGCCGGCAGCGCCAAACAGGGCCAGGTCGATGGCCCCCATAAGCGCCACGCCGCCAACAGGGAAGCGCGAGTAGAGGTTGCGCTCGATCCAGTCTTCGGGGCAGTTCTTGCCGTAGATGCGCAGGGTTTCCGGGTTCTGCGCTTCTTCGCGGTACAGCTCCGCACCCTTGCGCAGTACGGTGCTCAGGCCCTTGATCACCGGGCTGTGCGGGTCATCGACGGTTTCGCATTTGGCATGGTGCTTACGGTGAATCGCGGTCCACTCGCGAGTGTTCTGCGCCGTGGTCAGCCACAGCCAGAAGCGGAAGAAGTGTTTCAGCGCCGGGTGCAATTCGAGAGCGCGGTGCGCCGAGTAGCGATGCAGATAGACCGTGACGCTGACGATGGTCACGTGCGTCATCAGCAGGGTGACCGCGATCAACTGCCAGATCGACAGGTCAAGAAAACCGTTGTACCACATGGATCGTGTGCCTCGTGCAGAAGGAAAGACGCCGCTCATTGTTAGCACACGT
Organism: Pseudomonas sp. 8BK; assembly: GCF_902506475.1. NCBI lineage: Bacteria > Pseudomonadati > Pseudomonadota > Gammaproteobacteria > Pseudomonadales > Pseudomonadaceae > Pseudomonas > Pseudomonas sp. 8BK. The sequence continues at coordinate 1,135,333 of NZ_LR733252.1, forward strand.
CGCCAGCCATTATCCCTGACCAGGATCAGAAAACCAGTTGGTCTTTTGCATAAGAATGCCGCCCCCTTATCAGCATCTATACTGCCGGTCTTAGACAAAGGACTGACTTAAACCCCATGAATGCACCACAAGGCGCTTGGCGCCTGACTCTCAGCTATATGCTGGCCGCTGTTCTCTGGGTGCTATTCAGCGACGGCTTGCTGGTCGCCCTCGGCCTGTCGCTGCCGCAACTGGAACGCGCGCAACTGTTCAAGGGGCTGGCGTTTGTGCTGCTTACCGCAGGCCTGCTGTACGCCGTGCTGCGCACCCACCACGCGCAGCAGCGCCAGACGCATCAAGCCTTGCAGCGCAGCGAGAAGCGCCTGCATCAGGCACTGGAAGCGGCCAAAGACGGTATATGGGACTGGGATCTGCAGACCCAGACGCTGTATTTCTCCCCTGGTTATGCGGCTCTGCTCGGCCTGCCTCCCGACGCCCTGGGCACAGACCCACAACACTGGCTGCAACGCCTGCACGCCGATGACCGCGCCAGTTTCGACAGCAACCTGGAGCAGCGCCTGGCCGCGCGCAACCCGGCGCCTTACGAGGTCAACTATCGCCTGCGGCATGAGGACGGCAGCTACCGCTGGATTCAGTCACGTGGCCGCCTATTGCTCGACGATCACGACCAGGCCGAACGCCTGATCGGTACCGCCAGCGACATCACCCAGCGGCGCAAGGACGAAGACAGCCTGCGCCAGGCGGCAGCAGTATTCGATGCCACCCAGGAAGGTGTACTGGTCACCGATGCGCAGCAGCGCATCGTCCACTGCAACCCGGCCTTTAGTCGCATCACCGGTTACAGCCAGGAAGAGATTCTCGGCCAGTCACCGAGCATGCTGAAATCCGGGCGGCACGATAAAGGCTTCTATGAAAGTCTGTGGAATGCCCTGCAAAGCCGCGGAGCCTGGAGTGGCGAGGTGTGGAACCGGCGCAAGAGCGGCGAGATTTACCCGCAGTGGCAATGCATCCGGGTGATCCACGATGAACTGGGCGAAATCAGCCACTACGTCGCGGTGTTCTCCGATATCAGCGCGCTAAAACGCTCACAACGCGAGCTGGATTACCTGGCGCATCACGACCCGTTAAGCAACCTGCCCAACCGCCTGCTGTTCACCGAACGTGTCGAACGCGCCCTCGAACGTGCCAAGCACGATGAGCTGAGTGGTGCGGTGCTGTTGATCGACCTCGACCACTTCAAGCACATCAACGAAAGCCTCGGCCACACCATCGGCGATTTGCTGCTCAAGGACGTCGGCGAGCGCCTTAGCCAACAGCTCGGCAAACGCATGACGCTCGCGCGCCTGGGCGGCGACGAGTTTGGCCTGCTCGATGAAAGCTGCAGCAGCGCCGAACAGGCGGCAGTGATTGCCCAGCGTCTACAGGCCTGCCTGATCCAGCCCTTCAAAACCAACCAGCAGGAGCTGTTTATCACCGCCAGTATCGGCATCAGCCTGTACCCCAGAGAGGCCAGTGATGTTGGCCAAGTACTGCGCAACGCAGACTCCGCGCTGTTCAAGGCAAAAAACAGCGGCCGCGAAAGCTATGCCTTCTACAGCCAGGAACTGACCGAACACGCGCGCCAACGCGTCGAGCTGGCCAGCGCCCTGCGCCATGCCCTGGATCATCAGGAACTGCGCGTCCATTACCAGCCACTGATCTGCCTGCGCAGCCAAGAGATGATCGGCGTCGAAGCCCTGGTGCGCTGGCAGCATCCGCAACGCGGGCTGGTGGCGCCTGGCGAATTTATCCCGATTGCCGAAGAAACCGGATTGATCGGCGCCATCGACGCCTGGGTGCTGGAACAGAGTTGCCGGCAGATGGTCGCCTGGCAAATCGCCGGACATAAGCTGAGGTTTGTCGCGGTGAATGTCTCCAGCCGTCTGTTCAGCCGTGGTGAGCTCGACCTGCGGGTGGCCGAGGTGCTGCGCGATACCGGCCTCGCCCCGGCGCACCTGGAGCTGGAAGTCACCGAAAGCGCGGTGATGGAAAACCCCGACGCAGCGCTGGCCTTGCTCGAACGCCTGCGCGCCCTCGGTATCCGCCTGGCCATCGATGACTTCGGCACCGGCTACAGCTCCCTGGCGCGCCTCAAGCGTCTGCCGGTACACAAACTCAAACTCGACCAGAGCTTTGTCAGCGGCCTGCCGCATGATCAGGATGATATAGCCATCACCCGCGCGGTGATCGCCCTCGGCCACAGCATGGGCCTCAAGGTGCTGGCAGAAGGAATTGAACAGCTCGAACAGGTCGAACTGCTCCAGCAACTCGGCTGCGACCACGCCCAGGGCTATTATTTCGGCCGTCCGCAACCTGCAGAGCAGCTGACCACACACTTGGCTCTAAACGCCGCAACCACGAACTAAGGCACCCCGTATGCGGATCATGATTCTGGAAGACGACAGCTGGATTGCCGATCTGCTCAAACAGATCGTCCTCAGCCTGCGCCCCTGCTGCCAGGTGGTATGCCTGGACAACGTCAGCGCGGCCCTGCGCGAATGGCAGCAGCGCCCGGCCGACATGGTCATCTGCGACTGGAACCTGCCGGATGGCCCCGGCACCCGACTGCTCGAGCAGGTACGCCGTGACAACAGCAGCACGCCACTGGTGGTGATTACCGGCCGCTCCGACCGCGCCAGCGTACTGGCCGTGCGTGCCCTGAAAATCAGCGCCTTTATCAGCAAACCCTTCCAGGCCGCGCATGTCGCCGCCAGCCTGGCAACCCTACTACCCGCAGACAACGACGAGCAGCCGTCCCAGGCCAGCAACATCCAGCACGACCTGCTCGACCACCTGCGTAGCCTGCCCAGCAGCGCCTTGCAATTACCACTCAAGGCACATGTACGTGATCGTCTGCTGCAAAGCTTCAAGGGCGAACAGATCGACCTGCGCGAGCTGGCCAGCGAGTGGCAGCACGACCCAGCACTTAGCGCGCGCCTGCTCGCCGTTGCCAACAGCAGTGCCTACAACCAAGTCGGAAAACCCTGCACCAATCTACTTGAGGCGCTGCACAAACTCGGCGCGATCAACAGCCTCAACCTGGCGCTGGGCCTGGCTCTACGCCAATGCAGCGCGCTGGATAACGCCCTGCTGCGCCTGTTTGCCCAGGCGCACCTGGACAGTACCGAACAGCTGATCGAACGCAGCACCCACCTCGCCCGCCAGTGCGCCATGGACCCTGCCCCCTTCCATACCGCCGCCCTGTTGCATCGCATGGGCGAGCTTTGTGTGCTGTATCTGGCGCAGGTGTGGCAGGACAGCGGGCAAAGCTTTAGCGAGGCCCAGGTTATGCAGGCACTCGATCAGTTCAGCAGCCCTTTTGCCATCAGCATCAAGGCCCAATGGCACTTGCCAATGCAGCTGCGCGAGCTGATCGGCGCGTGCTACAACCTGCCGACCAACAACGTCAAACGCGAGAACATCCTCATGCGCCTGGCCGCCTGCGAACTCAACAGCGCACCTGATGACCCTGAGCTGGCGCGCCTGCGCCGACTGGCGGGGCTGAGCTGAGTGACGTTCTGCATGCCTAGCCAGGCGATGGAGCGGATGGATGCTTAAGCCATTCAAACCCAACACCATCCACTGGATCGTCGGCCTCGGCAGCCTGGGCCTGGCGCTGTTTTTCAGCGTGCTCGGCGGCTTTGCCCTGAATGAGCGGGAAACCCTGTGGAACCTGCAAATCGCCAAGCAGCATGAACTGCAAAGCCTGACCCTGCGCAACAGCCAGCAGGAGCTGCAGCAACAGGCGCAGCTGCTGGCCGAAACTATTGCCGCCGACTCCTGGCTGGTCGAGCTGGTGCGCCAGGCCTATGCGCTGCAAAGCAATGATCCGACAGACACACACAGCCTGAGTGCCATCCGCAACCAGCTGTACACCCGCATCGCCCCGCGCTGGCGCAACCTGCAAGGCATCCGCCCATTCGCCCTGTATGTGCATCTGGCGCCTACAGCCGAGGTGCTGCTGCGGGTGCATAAACCGCAGTGGTTTGCTGACTTCCCTGCTGCACAGCGACCCATGCTGCTCGACAGCCTGAACTATGGGGTGGCAACTGCAGGCCTGGCGACCAGTGGCGACAACCTGAGCATGCGCGCCATCGTGCCCCTGCAGGTGGAAAGCCCAGCAGGCCTGCTGAGTGTCGGCGCGCTGGAGGTGAGCCTGGATGTGCTGAGCAACCTGCAACAACTGGATCGCGAACTGGATGCAGGGGTGGCCTTACTGATCAAGCGCCAACTACGGGCGCCAGGCAGTAGCGGTGAAACTTTGCGCGCACCGGTTACAAAGCGCAATCAATGGCACCTGGCAGGTTATTCCCAGGTTCAGGTGCAGCGCTGGCAAGCACAACATCGCCTGCCAGACCCCGAGGCAGGCAATACCTTCAAGCTACTCGACGATCAAGGCCGCACCTACCTGCTCAACCAGGTGTATTTGAACGGCTACCAGGCTGATCCTGCCATTATCGACAGCCCGCTACTGGCGCTGACCTGGCGCGATGTCACCGCGCTGTACAACCTGCACCAGCGCGACAAGCGCTGGCTGGTAATCAAGTGGCTGCTGGCCTGGCTCGCCGCGGAAATGCTCTTGCTGTTGCTGTTGCAGGCCACAAGGCACAGCAGCCAACTGGTCATGCGCCGCCACCACGCCGAGCTGCAAAACAAGCACCAGCAATCCGAAGAGTCGCGCCAGTTGCTGGCATTGATTACCCAGACCCAGGCGGCCTATATCAACGCGGACAACCAGCGCGAGGCTTTCGACACACTGCTCGGGCGGATTCTCGAGGTCAGCGCCAGTCAGTTCGGCTTTGTCGGGGAAATCCGCCATGACGAGGCCGGAGCACCTTTTCTGCGCACCTTCGCCATCAGCAATATCGCCTGGGACGCACAAAGCCGCGCCTTCTATGCCGCCCATGCGCCGCAGGGCCTGGAATTTCGCAACCTCGACACCCTGTTCGGCCAGGTGATCCGCAGCGGTCAGATGCTGATCAGCAACGACCCAGGCAATCACCCGCACAGCGCCGGTCTGCCGCCGGGGCATCCGCCCTTGCAGGCGTTTGTCGGCCTGCCCATTCACGCCAACGGCGAGCTGCGCGGCATGCTCGGCCTGGCCAATCGCGCAGGCGGCTACGACGAACAGTTCGCCGCCCAACTGCAACCGCTGCTGACCACCCTCGGCCAGTTACTTGAAGCCTTGCGTCGCGATACCCAGCGCACGCAGACCCAGCAGCGCATGCAGCGCCAGCAGGCAGCCCTGCGCGCGCTCAACGAGATTGCCGCACTGCCGAAACTGAGCACCCACGAGCAACTGCGCCAAGCCCTGCAGTTGGGCGCCGAGTTCTATGGCATGCCGATCGGCATCATCAGTCAGATCGACGCGGACACCTACCAGGTCAGGGTGCAGGTGTCGCCGCCCGATACCCTGCAGGACGGCCAGTGCTTTACCCTCGGCGACACCTATTGCAGCATCACCCTGCGCAGCAACGATGTGCTGGCCATTGCAGCCATGGGCCAAAGCGAACATGCCGCTCACCCCTGCTACCCACTGTTCGCCCTGGAAAGCTATATCGGCACCAGCATCTGGGTCGCTGGCAAGCGCTTCGGCACCCTGTGCTTTGCCTCAAGCGAAGTGCGCAGCACAGCATTTGACGATGCCGACGAAGAATTCATACGCCTGTTCGCCCGCTGGGTCGGCGCCACCCTGGAGCGCATGCGCCATGAAGAGCAGACGCGAGAGGCACGCCGCTTCCTGCAAGCGGTGCTCGACTCGGCCACCGGCGTGGCGATCATCACCAGCGACTGCGACGGCCTGATCACCCTGTTCAATTCCGGCGCCGAACGCCTGCTGGGTTATCGCAGCGCAGAAGTGATCGGTCGGCACAGCCCGGCGCTGTTCCACTTGGCCGAGGAAATACAGGAGCGTGGTCAGCAACTAAGTCATCAGTTCGGCACTGAAGTCAGCGGTTTTGCGGTGTTTACTCGCCTCCCCGACCTGGGCGAGCCGGAAACCCGCCAGTGGACCTACCGGCGCAAAAACGGCGAGCAACGCATCGTCAACCTCACCGTCAGCGCCATGCGGAATGCCGAAGGGGTGATCACCGGTTATCTGGGCATCGCCAGCGACATCAACGACCTGCAGCAGACCACCCGCGCCCTGCAAAAAAGCGAAAGTCGTTTCCGTGGCCTGGTCAGCAGTCTGCCAGGCGCGGTGTACCGCTGCCGCAACGATGCCGACTGGTCGATGAGCTACCTCAGTGAAGAAATTCAAGCGCTCAGCGGCTACCCGGCCAGCGATTTTATCAACAACCGCGTACGCAGCTTTTCCAGCGTGGTGCATCCCGACGACCTGCCCATTACCTACCGCGCAGTAGCTGCTATCGAGCGCCAGGAATCCTTCGAGCTGACCTACCGCCTGCTGCATGCCAACGGCCATAGCGTCTGGGTACGGGAAAAGGGCCGCGGCGAATACGACAGCCACGGCGAACTGCAATGGATTTCCGGCTTTATCTGGGACATCAGCGACCGCAAGGCAGTGGAAGATCAGCTGCGCCTTAGCCAGCAGCGCTTCAGCAACGCGTTCAGCCTGGCGCCTCAGGGCATGGCTCTGGTCTCGCTGCAAGGGCAGTGGCTGGAAGTTAATGATCAACTCTGTGAAATGCTCGGCTACAGCCGCGAGCAGTTACTGTGCAGCGACTTCCAGCAGATCACCCACCCCGACGACCTGGAAGCCGACCTGCAGCATATTGAAGAGCTGCTGGCCGGCGAGATCAGCACCTACCAGATGGAGAAGCGCTACCTGGACAGCCAGAGGCGGATCATCTGGGTACTGATGAGCGTATCGCTGGTACGCGACAGCGACGATAGGCCGGTGCACTTCGTGGTGCAGATTCAGGACTTCAACGAGCGTATCGCTTCAGAAATGGCCATTAGGGAACGCGAGGACTACCTGCGCGCCCTGCTCGACAACGTGCTCGACGCGATTATCACCATCGATCAGCAGGGCTATATCGAAACCTTCAACCACGCTGCCGAGCGCATCTTCGGCTACAGCCACCTGGAGGTGTCCGGGCACCGCGCGACCTTGCTGTTGCCCGAACCACAACGCTCGATGCGCGCACGCTACCTCAGCCACTTCCTGAAAACCGGCATCCAGCAGATGCTCGGCAAGGACATCGAACTGACCGCCATGCGCAGCAATGGCGAGACGTTCGCCATCGAGCTGGCCATCTCGCAGATCAGCCACCAGGGCGAGCGGCGTTTTATCGCGGTAATCCGGGATATCGAAGAGCGCAAACGCATCGAGCGAATGAAAAACGAATTCGTTTCCACCGTCAGCCACGAACTGCGCACCCCGCTCACCGCCATCTCAGGCTCGCTTGGCCTGATCAATGGTGGCGCGCTGGGCGAAGTACCTGAGGCTATTCAGCAGATGCTGCAGATCGCCCAGGACAACAGCCAACGCCTCAACCTGCTGATCAACGACCTGCTCGATATGGAAAAGCTGGTGGCCGGCAAGATGCTCTTCGAGCTGCACGATGAGGCGCTGCAACCACTATTGGAACAGGCCATCGAAGAAAACCAGCCATACGCCAGCCACTACCAGGTGCAACTGCAGCTACAAGGCCCGCCGACCCAGGCCCGCGTGCGCGTCGACAAACTGCGTCTGGCCCAGGTACTGGCCAACCTGCTGTCAAATGCGGCGAAGTTCTCGCCCCAGGGGCAGACCGTGGAAGTGCGAGTAGAGCAACACGACGCGCTTGTCCGCGTCAGCGTGACCGACCACGGCCCCGGTGTGCCGGAAAATTTCCAGGCGCGGATTTTCAGCAAATTCTCCCAGGCCGACGCCACCGATACCCGGCAGAAAGGCGGCACCGGCCTGGGCCTGGCGATCAGCAAGGAAATCATCGAACGCATAGGCGGAAAGATCGGTTTCCACTCCAGCCCCGGTCACGGCGCGACTTTCTGGTTCGAACTGGCTACCCTGGCCCTAGAGACGACGCCCGAATCGCCCGCCAGCCCCGAGGAAAATCGGCATGCCTGAGTTGCAACGCATCCTGCACGTGGAAGACGATCCATCGATCCAGGCCGTAGCCAAGCTGGCGCTCGAAGCGGTGGGCGGCTTTCAGGTGCTCAGCTGCTCATCCGGTCGGGACGCGCTGGATCAACTGCAGGGCTTTGCTCCGGACTTTATCCTGCTGGATGTGATGATGCCGGACATGGACGGCCCGCAAACCCTGGCGCAGATCGCCCAGCTGATCGACATCAACCAGGTGCCAGTGGCCTTTATGACCGCCAAGGTGCAACCGACGGAAATCGCCCATTACCGCAGCCTCGGCGCCCGCGATGTGATCATCAAACCCTTCGACCCCATGCAGCTGGCCGCGCAGGTGCGCAAGATCTGGAGCCTGGCCCATGAGTAAAGGCAAAAACACCGCCGATGAACTGCAGCAACATCTGCAGCAGTTGAGCAATGCCTTCGCCGTGCGCCTGCAGGTAGAACTGCCCGCCCTCGCACAGAACGCCGAACGCCTGTTGCACGCCGCCGACCCGCAGGAGCAGCTGCAGCACCTGCAAAGCCTGCGCGACCAATTGCACAAGCTGGCCGGCGCCGCTGGCACCTTCGGCTTCAGCAGCCTCGGCCAGCGCGCCCGCGAGCTGGAACTGGAAGCCGATCAGTGGCTGGAAACCCTGCAGCAGGAACAACAGAGCCTGCAGGACTTCAGCCGCAGCCTGCAGCAACTCGCACGCCAACAGTTTCAGGCCGAACGTAGTCAGGAAACCGCTACCCGCACGGTCAAGCCGCCGCGGCCGAACAGCAGCGCGCGGCGCATCTATATCCTCGAAGACCAGTTGTCGATTGGCGAAAACATGCGCCTGACGCTGAACAATTTCGGCTATCACGCCGAGCACTTCAGCCGCATCAGCGAGCTCGACGCCGCGCTGCAAGAGCAACTGCCCGATGCGCTGATCGTCGACGTTAACCTGCCCGACGAAAGCCTCACCGGCCTGGGATATGCCGCCAGTCTGCAACAGCGCCTGGACGAACCGCTGCCGCTGCTGGTGATCACCACCCAGGACGATTTCGCCACCTACCTGGAAGCCGTGCGTGTTGGCGCCATGGGCTTTTTCACCAAGCCGGTGGACATTCCGCAACTGGAGAACCGCCTGGAGCGCTGCTTCGCCCAGCAACAGGGCGAGCCGTATCGGGTGCTGATCATCGACGACGACCTCGAGCTGGCCAGCCGTTTCAGCCTGATTCTGCGCGGCGCCAATATGCTGGTGGAGATGCTTCACGAGCCCGCCGACATCTTCGCCAGCATGCGCAGCTTTAACCCCGAGGTAGTCCTGCTGGACGTCAGCATGCCCGGTTGCACCGGCCCAGAGCTGGCGCAGATCATCCGCATGAACGACGACTGGCTGCGCGTGCCGATCATCTACCTGTCGGCAGAAACCGATATCAACCGGCAGATGAACGCACTGATCAAGGCCGGCGATGACTTCGTCACCAAACCGATTTCCGACAATGCCCTGGTCGCCGCCGTGTTCTCCCGCGCCCAGCGCGCGCGCCTGCTGAGCAATGCGCTGGCGCGCGACAGCCTCACCGGGCTGCTCAAGCACGCCGATATCAAGGAGCAGGCAGCGGTCGAACTGGAGCGCGCGCAGCGCAGCGGCAAACCGGCCAGCGTGGCGATGCTGGATATCGACTTCTTCAAGAAGGTCAACGACAGCTACGGCCATGCCGCCGGTGACAACGTGATTCGCGCCCTGGCCAACCTGCTGCGCCAACGCCTGAGGCGCATCGACAGCCTGGGCCGCTACGGTGGCGAAGAATTCCTCGTGGTACTGCCGGACTGCCCGTCCGACCAGGCGCTGCGTATTCTCGATGAAATCCGCCAGCGCTTTGCCGAGTTGCACTTTATCGCCCATGGCCAGCAGTTCTCGGTCACCCTGAGCGCTGGCATCGCCTCCACCGAAGACGCCCCGGCGAGTGCCGACGACCTGCTGGATAAGGCCGACCGCGCGTTGTACGAGGCCAAACACAACGGCCGCAATCAGGTGCGCTGAAGCTGACCATGAGCCTGGATATTCGCGCCTGCGACGCCGCGCAGCTACCCATGGACCTGCTGCTGGAAGCCGATCCGCATCTGCCGCATGTACAGGCCTACCTGGCAACCGGCCATTGCTACCACGCGCAACAGAATGGCGTGACTGTCGGCGCCTATGTGCTGCAGGCGCGCAGCCTCGGCACGCTGGAGCTGATGAATATCGCCGTCGCACCGAACTGCCAGGCCCTGGGCATCGGCACACAGCTGCTGCAACATGCTCTGCACAGCGCCAGGCAGTTGGGCGCTACACGCCTGGAAGTCGCCACCGGCAGCTTCGGCCACCAGCTGACCTTCTACCAGCGAGCCGGCCTTCGAGTGTACGCGGTCGAACCGGATTACTTCCTGCAACACTACCCCGAGCCACTATTCGAACAGGGCCTGCAGCATAGGGATCGCCTGCGTCTGGCTATCGACTTCGGCTAGTTCAGGTGTCTTCTCGCTTGGCTTTATGAAATTTATCACGTAGATTTTCATGAAATTAACTAAATAGAATTTCATGAGGCGCGCCATGTTCAGACAATCCGCCCAGCATATCGGCACCTACTACGCTGGCACCTATCCGGGTCCGATCCCGCTGCGGCCGCGCCTGCAGGAAGCGTTGCAGTGTGAGGTGCTGATTATCGGTGGCGGTTTCAGCGGGCTGCACACGGCGCTGCGCCTGGCCCTGGCGGGCAAGAAGGTGGTGCTGCTGGAAGCCAGTCGCCTGGCCTGGGCAGCCTCCGGGCGCAACGGTGGTCAGGCGCTGCCGGGCTGGTCCTGCGATATGCCGCCGTTCGAGAAGGCCCTCGGCCTGGAACGCGCCCGCCGCCTGTGGGACAGCATGGTCTGGGCCGCCGAGGAAATGCGCGAACTGCCCGAACGGCACAACTTTGATATCGACTACCGCACCGGCGCGATCTACACCGCCGTGCTGCCACGCCGCGTGCGCCAGCTGCAGGAAAGCCTGGAAGAAGCCGAGCAGAAATACGGCTATACGCAGCTGAGTTTCATCCCCAAGGACGAACTGCCGCAGTGGATCGCCAGCCCGCGTTACCTGGCTGCCCTGCATGACAGCGGCGCCGCCCACCTCAACCCGCTGAAACTGGCCCAGGGTCTGGCCGATGCCTTCGAGAAAGCCGGCGGCAAGATCTTCGAGCAGAGCAAGGCGCTGAACTATCAAGAAACGGCAGACGGTTATCTGGCACGCACCGAACACGGCGAGATTCGCAGCGATCTGCTGGTACTGGCCTGCAACGCCTATATCGACAAGCTCGATCCACAACTGTCGAAGCGCCTGCTGCCGGTCGGTTCCTACCAGGTCGCCACTGCGCCACTGGACCCTCAGCTGGCGCGCTCGCTGTTCCCACGCGGCACCTGCGCCATCGATAACCAGTTCGTACCGGACTATTTCCGCGTCACCCCGGACAATCGCCTGCTGTTCGGCGGTGGCTGCACCTACCTCGGCGGTATTCCGGCGGACGTGCCGGCAGCCACCCGGCCATATCTGGAGCGGGTGTTCCCGCAACTGCGCGGCGTGCAGATCGACTATGGCTGGGGCGGGCATATCGACTGCACCATGCACCGCACCCCGGACGTCGGCCGCAGCGCTCAGAAGTACTGGCTACAAGGCTTCTCCGGCCACGGCATCCTGCCGACCCTGGCCGCCGCCCGCGCGGTCAGCGACGCGATCCTCGGCGACAGCGAGCTGCTCGAGTTGTACCAGGGCCTGAGCAACCCGCGCTTCCCCGGCGGCGATCTGCTCGCTGCGCCCATCGAGGCCGTGGGCAAGGCCTGGTATCGCCTGCGTGACGTTATTTAAGGAAGGTGCCCATGGACATGCAGGAAGAAATCGAAGGCCTGGCGATCCTAATCCGCGACCTGCGCAAGCATAAGAACCTCACCCTGGGTGAGCTGGCCGCACGCATCGACCGCTCGGTGGGCTTTCTTTCTCAGGTTGAACGCGGCCTGTCGCGCCCGACTGTGGCCGACCTCACCGCCATCAGCGAAAGCCTCGGCGTGCCGACCACCTATTTCTACAGCCTGAGCAAGCCGCGTGCCGTGCCCTGGGTCACCCGCCCCGGCGAGCGCCGCACGCTGTACTACGCCGGCGGCATCACCGATGTATTGGCCTCGCCGACCATGTCGGGCGGTTTCTCCATGCTCGAAAGCCGTTTGGATCCTGGCGCCACCAGCGGCGATGGACATTTGAACGACAGCTCCGAACAGGGCGGCTTTGTCCTCGAAGGCGAGCTGACGATCTGGTACGGCGACGCTGCCGAGCCGGTCACCCTCGGCCCGAATGACAGCTTCCAGCTGCCGCCGCACGCGCAATTTCGCTACGCCAACCTCACCGACTTACCCACACGAGTGCTCTGGATCTTCACCTGATCCGCGCAGATACCACCATGACAATAACAACAGCATTCCCCGACCTGCTCAGCGAAGTCCGCGCCTTCCGCAGCGCCCACCCCGAGGTGCGTTATGTCGACCTGATCAGTCTGGATATTCCCGGACATTTCTACGGCAAGCGCTACCCCATCGAGATGCTGGAGAAGGTCGCCGCCGGCAGCCCGCTGAAAATCCCGCAGAACTGCGTGCTGCTCGGCGTGCAGGGCGGCCTGCACCCGATTGGTGATTACTGCTTCAACGACGGCGACCCGGACGCGCCGCGCCGGCTGATCCCTGGCACGCTCAAACCGGTGCGCTGGGAAAACCAGCCGCTGGCGCAGATGCTGATCAGCTCCGATGGCACTGAAGCACCGATCGAATTCGAGCCCCGTGAAGTGCTCGCCCGCGTGCTCAAACGCTTGGAAGCGCGAGGCATCCGCCCGGTGGTGGCGTTCGAACTGGAGTTCTACCTGTTCGACCGCAAGCTGCAGGACGGCCTGCCGCAGTTCCCCCGCGACCCGCTGTGCGACGATGCCGACGACCAGCCGAATATGCATATCGAACGGCTGTCGCGCTTCGCCGATGTGCTGCACGAGATCGTCGACGCTGCCAATGAACAGGGCGTGGACGCCAATGTGATTACAGCCGAACTCGGCCCCGGCCAGTTCGAGATCAACTTCGGCCATTGTGACGACGGTCTGCGCGCCGCCGACTGGGCCGCCCTGTTCTGTCGCAGCACCCGCGGTGTGGCGCTCAAGCACGGCCAGCGCGCCAGCTTTATGAGCAAGCCCTACCTGCACGCGCCGGGCAGCGGCATGCATGTGCACGTCAGCCTGTACGACGACGCAGGTAACAACCTGCTGGCCGCCGATAAGCAGCGCCCGCTGCGCCATGCGGTGGCCGGCTGCCTGGAGTTGCTGCCGCACTGCATGCCGATCTTCGCCGCCAACCACAACGCCTTCCGCCGCTATGGCGCTATGGTCAACGCCGCCAGCCGCGCCAGCTGGGGCTTCGAGGACCGCGATGCGTGTATCCGTATTCCCGAATCGGACGGTAAAAACCTGCGCATCGAACACCGCCTGGCCGGCGCCGACGCCAACCCTTATCTGGTGCTGGCGGCGATCCTCACCGGTATGGAACATGGCCTGGATGCCGGCAGGGAACCCATCGCACCGCTCAACGAGAACCGCCAGAGCGGCATCGACTTTCCCCAGGACATGCTCGGCGCGGTCAGTGCCATGCGCGACCACCCGGTAGTCAACCAGGGCCTGGGCAGTGAGTTCGTGATGGTCTATTGCGAGAACAAGCGCCAGGATCACCTGGCCTTTATGCAGGAAGTGAGTGCGCGGGAGTACCGCTGGTTTATGTAACAGGTCGTTGAAAACTACCTGTAAACCGTAACTGCTCCGCGCGCCCGTTGCCTTGGCAGCGGGCGCGCGACTTCAACGCAGCAGATACACCGCCAACCCGGCCAGCGCCGACACCAGCAGCACCTCCATCACCCCACGCTTGAAGCGCAACAGCGCCAGCGCCGCTGCCACGGCCAGCAGCGCCGACGGCCAGTCGAAGCTGCCGGCAAAGCCCTGCGGCCAGAGCACGTGGTAGGCAAAGAACAGTGCCAGATTCAGAATCACCCCCACTACGGCCGCAGTAATTGCGGTCAGCGGTGCGGTGAATGTCAGCTCGCCATGGGTCGATTCCACCAGCGGTCCGCCGGCGAGAATGAACAGAAAGGACGGCAGAAAGGTAAACCAGGTGACCAGCGCCGCCGCCACTGCGCCGCTGACAAAGCCCGAATCGCCGCCAAACATCGGCTGCAGATAAGCGCCGACAAAGGCCACAAACGCCACCACCATGATCAGCGGCCCCGGCGTGGTTTCGCCTAGGGCCAGGCCATCAATCATCTGCGTCGGCGTCAGCCAACCGTAATGACCAATAGCGTCCTGGTAGACATACGGCAGCACCGCATAGGCGCCGCCAAAGGTCAGCAGCGCTGCCTTGGTAAAGAACCAGGCCATCTGTGTCAGCGTACCGTCCCAGCCGTACAGCCAGGTCAGCAGGCCCATCGGTAGCAGCCAGAGCAGCGCGCCGACCAGCAGCAACAGCGCCAGGCGCGGGGCGCGAAAACGTGTATGCGCCAACGGCGGGCTGTCATCATCGATCAGCGCCGGACCGTAGGAATGGCTGGCCGCCGCATGTCCACCACCCAGGCTGAACTGCTGCGGCAACAGCCGACCACCGCAATAGCCGAGCAGCGCCGCGCCAATCACGATCAAGGGAAACGGCAGATTGAAGGCAAAGATGGCGACAAAGGACGCGCCAGCGATGCCCCACAGCCAGTTGTTCTTCAGCGCCCGTGAGCCGATGCGCCAAGCCGCCTGCATCACGATGGCGGTCACCGCCGGTTTGATCCCGTAAAAAATCCCCGCCACCAGCGGCACATCGCCATAAGCGATATACAGCCAGGACAGGCCGATCAGGATAAACAGCGACGGCAGCACGAACAGCACCCCGGCAATTACCCCACCCCAGGTACGGTGCAGCAGCCAGCCGATATAGGTGGCCAACTGCTGCGCCTCCGGCCCCGGCAGCAGCATGCAGTAGTTCAGCGCATGCAGAAAACGCCGCTCGGACAGCCAGCGGCGCTTCTCCACCAACTCCTGATGCATGATCGCAATTTGCCCAGCCGGCCCGCCGAAGCTGATCAGCCCCAGTTTGAGCCAGAACCAGAAGGCTTCACCCAGGCTGACAGCGGGCGGCGCAGGTGGAGCAGACGATTCGGACATGCGGGCAACTCATGGCAATAAACGCGGTCGCACTATAGCGCGAGCGCATGACGATTTAAGCCCGCCCACTCAAGCCGCCGCGCGGATTTCCGTATACTTGGCAGTGCAGCGCCCTCCCTCCAACCTGCCCGTGAAGCTCCCTGTGAAAATCCGCCATTCGATAGTAAGCCTGCTGCTGATCTGCAGCTGCGTTGTAGTTGCATCGAACACCCAGGCCGCCCCCGCCAAACAACAGGATCTGGCCGCCGGCAGCGCCCTGCTGGTCGATCTGCAGACCAATCAGGTGCTCTACGAGCGCAACGCCGACAGCGTGGTGCCGATTGCCTCGGTGACCAAGCTGATGACAGCCATGGTCACCCTTGACGCCAAACTGCCGCTGGATCAGGTGCTGCCGATCATGATTCGCGACACCCATGACCTGCGCGGCGTGTTCTCCCGTGTGCGCGTGGGCAGCGAGCTGAGCCGCCGCGACATGCTCCTGTTGGCCCTGATGGCTTCGGAAAACCGCGCCGCAGCCAGCCTGGCGCACCACTATCCGGGTGGCCACGCGGCCTTTGTCACGGCGATGAACGCCAAGGCCCGCGCCCTGGGCATGAAGCATTCGCGCTTTGTCGAACCCACCGGGCTGTCGGAACACAACGTCTCCAACGCCCGCGACCTGGTGCTGATGCTCAAGGCCGCGCGGCAGTACCCACTGATCAGCCAGTTCAGCACCACCGCGGAGAAGACCCAGGCGTTCCGCAAGCCTAACTACACCCTGGGTTTTCGCAATACCAACAACCTGGTGCGCAAGCCCGGCTGGAGCGTGCAGCTGAGCAAGACCGGCTACACCGGCGAAGCGGGTCGCTGCCTGGTGATGAATACCGTGATGAATAACCGCCCGGTGGCCTTCGTGGTGTTGGATGCCTTCGGCAAATACACCCATATGGCCGACGCCAACCGCCTCAAGCGCTGGCTAGAAACCGGCAAGGTCACTGCAGTGCCGCCGGCGGCCATCAGCTACCGCCAGCAGAAACTGGCGCAGCGCCAGGCCCAAGCCCAAGGCAAGACCGCGCAGTAACCCCGTAAAACAGAAAGGCCCGCAGCAAGTGCGGGCCTTTTGGCATCAGCGAGCGGCTCAGCTGTTATTCAGCCCGAACAGAGGCTGGCGCATGCCAAACACCAGAAAGCGCGCCAGCTCGGGGAGCGGCAAAGCCTTGCTGATCAGGTAGCCCTGCACTTGGTCGCAGCCGTACTGACGCAGCAGCGCCAACTGCTCGGCGTTTTCCACGCCCTCGCCGACCACCTGCAAGTTGAGGTTGTGCGCCAGGTTGATCATCGCCCGCACCAGTTGCCGATTTTCCGCACGCTCGCTCATGCCGCCGACAAAGCTTTTGTCGATCTTCAGCAAGGTGATCGGCAGGTTGTTCAGGTGCACGAAAGAAGAGAAACCGGTGCCAAAGTCGTCCAGCGAGAAGCGCACGCCGAGGCGACCGAGGGCCAGCATGGTCTGCTGCACCTGATCACTACGGCGCATTACGGCGGTTTCGGTCAGCTCGAACTCCAGCCACTGCGCATCGACGCCACGCTCTTCGATCAGGCGACTGAGGGTCGGCAGCAACTGGCTGTCCTGGAACTGGCGGAATGACAGGTTGATCGCCATATGCAGCGCCGGCAGGCCACGCCCACGTAACCACTGCATATCGCGCAGGGCACGGCTGATCACCCAGTAGCCGAGCGGCACGATCAACCCGCTTTCCTCGGCCAGCGGTACAAATTCGTTGGGGGCCAGCAGGCCATGCTCGCTATGGCGCCAGCGCACCAGCGCCTCCAGGCCGACGATGCGCCCGCTCTGCAGGCACAGACGCGGCTGATAATGCAGCTCCAGCTCATCACGTCGTAGGGCGCGGCGCAGCTCGCTTTCCAGGTCGGCCTGGTTGCGGGCGCTGCGATTGATCCGTTCGTCATAGATATGAAAAGTGCAGCCCTGCTGGCTCTTGGCCTGTTGCATGGCGATATGTGCGTGCCACATCAGTGGGTCAGCGCTGCCTTCGGCACGAGAGTGGGCCAGGCCCAGACTGCAGCCGATCAGCAGGCTTTCACCGTCGATCCAGTACGGCTCGCCGAGGGCTTCGGTAATCTGCGCGGCCAGCCGT
The DNA here is from genome assembly GCF_902506475.1 of Pseudomonas sp. 8BK. NCBI lineage: Bacteria > Pseudomonadati > Pseudomonadota > Gammaproteobacteria > Pseudomonadales > Pseudomonadaceae > Pseudomonas > Pseudomonas sp. 8BK. Next base: position 1,152,757 of record NZ_LR733252.1, read on the forward strand.
TCGGCACGTTGCGGATCGCGGCGGCTGTCGAGCAGCAAGGCAAACTCATCGCTGCCCAACCGGGCCACCTGATCGCCGGCCTGCAGCTGCGCCTTGATCCGCGCCACTACTTGCAGAATCAGGCTGTCACCGCCCTGATAGCCAAGGGCATCGTTGGCGTGACGAAAGTTGTCCAGGTCGAGATGGCCGAGGGTCAGGCCGCGACCTTCATATTCAGCCAGACGCGCGGCAAGCAGGGTCTGAAAGCCCTGCCGGTTGGCAATGCCGGTGAGGGCATCCTGTTCGGCCAGGCGGAGCAGGGTGTCCTTCAGGTTGCCCTGTTCGCGCGCATAGCGCAGACAACGGCGCAGTACTTCAGTACTGAGTTGGTCGCGTACCAGCCAGTCGCACACGCCCTCGGGCTCGGCTTCAGGCTCGGCATCCAGCAGCAGGACAATCGGCAGGGAACAGCGCCCGGAGGCAGGCAGGTATTTCGCGGTGGTCAGGAGCAGGGCGTTGCTGGGTTTATCGAACAGCGCGCTGGCTGCCTCCCAGGACGGTGCGGTGATCAGCGCATAACCACTGCCGAGCGCACTCAGGCGCTCGCGCAGCAACTGCGCCCAGCCTGGAGTTTCCGCCAGCAAAAGCAACCGTAATGGTTCGACGAACGCGGACAAAAAACTTCCCCCACTGCACAAATAAAGAGCATTGAACCCGCTCGGATGCGTCGTAATCGACGTCTAATCACGCACATCCTTGTGTCAGTGGCGCGCGCCCTGCGGCATGGCAAAGACCCGAAAGTGGCACCAGAGTACTGGATTAGCAAAATTAACCAAGCCTGGCTGTTTGCCATTATGTGCACTGCAACACACTTCCAGATGGTCACGGCAGAAAGTGCCAGGCCTGTTAAAATGCGCGCCCATTCCGCCTGACGATTGATTCCATGTCCCGACTGAACCCCCGGCAGCAGGAAGCCGTGAACTATGTCGGCGGCCCACTTTTGGTGCTCGCCGGCGCAGGCTCCGGCAAAACCAGCGTGATTACCCGCAAGATCGCCCACCTGGTACAAAACTGCGGCATCCAGGCCCGCCACATTGTCGCCATGACCTTTACCAACAAGGCCGCGCGGGAAATGAAAGAGCGCGTCGGCACCCTGCTCAAGGGCCCCGAAGCCCGGGGCCTGACGGTGTCGACCTTCCACAACCTGGGCATGAACATCATCCGCAAAGAATACGCCCGCCTGGGCTATAAGCCGGGCTTTTCGATCTTCGATGATGGCGATATCAAGGCCCTGCTAACCGACATTATGCAGAAGGAATATGCCGGTGATGATGGTGCGGATGAGATCAAGAACTACATCGACAGCTGGAAGAATGACCTGATCCTGCCCGAGCAGGCGCTGGCAGGCGCGCGCAACCCCAAGGAACAGACCGCCGCCATCGTCTATCTGCACTACCAGCGCACCCTACGCGCGTACAACGCAGTGGACTTCAACGACCTGATCCTGCTGCCGGTGGTGCTGTTCCAGGAGCACGCCGACATCCTGGAAAAATGGCAGAACCGCATCCGCTACCTGCTGGTCGACGAATATCAGGACACCAACGCCAGCCAATACCTGCTGGTAAAGATGCTGGTGGGCATGCGCAACCAGTTCACCGTGGTTGGCGACGACGACCAGTCGATCTACGCCTGGCGCGGCGCGCGCCCGGAAAACCTGATGCTGCTCAAAGAGGACTACCCCTCGCTGAAGGTGGTGATGCTCGAGCAGAACTACCGCTCCACCAGCCGCATTCTCAAATGCGCCAACATCCTCATTGCCAACAACCCGCATGCCTTTGAGAAACAGCTGTGGAGCGAGATGGGCATGGGCGACGAGATCCGCGTGATCCGTTGCCGCAACGAAGACGCCGAGTGCGAACGGGTGGCCCTGGAAATCCTCACCGAGCACTTGCGCACCCAGCGCCCTTACAGCGATTACGCCATCCTCTATCGCGGCAACTACCAGGCCAAGCTGATGGAGCTGAAACTGCAGCACCATCAGATTCCCTATCGCTTGTCGGGCGGCACCAGCTTCTTCGCCCGCCAGGAGGTGAAGGACCTGATGAGCTACTTCCGCCTGCTGGTCAACCCGGACGATGACAACGCCTTCCTGCGCGTGATCAACGTACCGCGCCGCGAGATCGGCTCGACCACCCTGGAAAAGCTCGGCAACTACGCCACCAGCCGCAAGATCAGCATGTACGCTGCCGCCGGCGAGATCGGCCTCGGCGAGCAGCTGGACGCGCGCTACACCGAACGCCTAGCACGCTTTACCACGTGGATGGACCGGGTACGCCAGGAATGTGCGCAGAACGATCCGATTGCGGCGATCCGCAGCATGGTCATGGACATCGACTACGAAAACTGGCTGCGCCAGAACGCCTCCAGCGACAAGGTCGCCGACGCGCGCATGGGCAACGTCTGGTTCCTCGTCGAAGCGCTGAAGAACACTCTGGAGCGCGACGAAGACGGCGACATGACCATCGAGGACGCCATCGGCAAGTTGGTGCTGCGCGACATGCTCGAACGCCAGCAGGAAGAAGAGGAAGGCGCCGAAGGCGTGCAGATGATGACCCTGCACGCGTCCAAGGGACTGGAATATCCGTCGGTGTATATCCTCGGCGTAGAAGAAGAAATTCTCCCGCACCGCTCCAGCATCGAAGCCGATACGGTCGAGGAAGAGCGCCGTCTGGCCTATGTCGGCATCACCCGCGCCAAGCGCAACCTGACCATGACCTTCGCCGCCAAGCGCAAACAGTACGGCGAGATCATCGACTGCTCACCGAGCCGTTTCCTCGATGAACTGCCACCCGAGGACCTGGTCTGGGAAGGTCTGGAAGACGCCGCGCCCGAGGTCAAGGCCGCCACCGGCAACTCGGCACTGGCCAATATGCGCGCCATGTTGAAGAAATAACCGGCAACAGCGCGCGGGCGCAGACAGACGTATTTCGTCACCTCCTGCATCCGCGCTACGCTGCACCATTACATCCCGGCACAGACCGGGCATCAGAAAGAACGACGAGGGTAACCGCGTGGAAGCGCTAAAACAGAAAATTCGCGAGGAAGGCACCGTGCTCTCGGAGCACGTACTCAAGGTCGATGCCTTTCTCAATCACCAGATCGACCCGGCGCTGATGCAGCAGATCGGCCACGAATTTGCCCAGCGCTTTGCCGCCCAGGGCATCACCAAGATCGTCACCATCGAGGCCTCGGGCATTGCCCCGGCAGTGATGGCCGGCCTGGAGCTGGGCGTGCCTGTAATCTTCGCGCGCAAGTACCAGTCGCTGACACTCAAGGACGACCTGTACATCTCCAAGGTGTTTTCCTTCACCAAGCAGACCGAAAGCACCCTGGCCATTTCGGCCAAGCACCTGAACGCCAAGGATCATGTGCTGCTGATCGACGACTTCCTGGCCAACGGCCATGCCGCCCGCGCCCTGATCGACCTGATCGGCCAGGCCGGTGCGAGTATTGCCGGCATTGGCGTAGTGATCGAGAAGTCCTTCCAGCGCGGCCGCGCCGAACTGGATGCTCAGGGCTACCGGGTCGAGTCGCTGGCGCGCATCGATTCACTCAAGGATGGTCAGGTCAGCTTTATCGACTAAGCGCCACTGGCGGCTGCCACAGTTTCTCCTGTGCACAAAAAAGCCGCCTGAATAGGCGGCTTTTTTACAGCAGCGTCAGGCGTATTACAGGCCGGACATCTTTTGAATCGCTTCACGCAGCTCGTCGTCCGAGCAATCAGCGCAGGTGCCTTTTGGCGGCATGGCGTTGATACCGGAGATTGCCTTGGCCAGGATGCCGTCGAGGCCGCCCTGGTGATCAGCGCGCTCTTTCCAGGCAGCTGTGTCGCCAATTTTCGGCGCACCCAGAATACCCGGGGTATGGCAGGCACCGCAGTGCTTGGCAATGATGTCATCAGCAGTACGCGCAGCGCCGCCGGTTGTGGCTGCTACAGCACCCACGCCCTTGCATTCTTCGCCCATCACACAGACTTGGCCAACCGGCTTCAGTCGCTCGGCAATAGCTTCGTCGGTCGTGGCTTGAGCAGTCACTGCCCACAGGGCCAATACGGTAGCCGGTGCTACCAGGAGCTTTTTAATCAGGTTCACGGTACACCCTCTTCGTGGCTAGTCACGCTCGCGGCCACGGTTTCGCGAGCGGGCGACAGTATAACGGCAAGCCGCGGCCGCCGAAACAACCCATATTGTCGCAGGGTTATTAGCGGCCTGGCCTGGCCGTTAGAAATTTGCCGGCGTGGTGGCACTGATCAGGCGTGCCGGCTGCTCGAACGGATTACGGAAACGGTGCGGCTTGCTGCTCTCGAAGTAGTAGCTGTCGCCCGGTTCAAGGATAAATACCTCGTCGCCCACGGTCAGCTCCAGCTTGCCTTCGACCAGCATGCCGGCCTCTTCACCTTCGTGGGCGTACATTTCGTCGCCGGTGTCGGTGCCGCTGGGGTAGGTTTCATCAAGGAAGGAAATGGCTCGGCTCGGATGCGCCTTGCCTACCAGCTTCATGGTGATGGCCCCGCTGCAGATATCGGTGAGTTCGGCGGCGCGATAGACCACCTGGGCCTGGCTATCCTGCTCCACATCCAGGGAGAAGAACTCCACCAGCGACATGGGGATACCCGCCAACACCTTTTTCAACGAACTGATCGAAGGGCTTACGCTGTTCTTCTCGATCATCGAAATGGTGCTATTGGTGACGCCCGCCCGTTTGGCGAGTTCACGCTGGGAAAGGCCTTTGAGTTTGCGAATGGATTGCAGTCGTACACCGACGTCCAATGCTGGAGTCCCCCTTGGGATAGATACGGAAAAGTCGCCGTATCATGGCATAGCGTTCAGAATTTACAACACTCGCGTTCAAACTCGTCTACAGCGCGACTGTTAGTCCCCGAGGTAGAGCAGCGGCGCCCTCCGCAGGTTGCAGAAAAGCTGATAGGGAATGCTGCCCGCCTGGGTGGCCACGTCGCTGGCCAGCACCTGTTTGCCCCAGAGTTCGACCCGACTGCCCAGGCCTGCTTGCGGCAGATCGGTCAAATCGACGGTGAGCATGTCCATCGACACGCGGCCGATCAGGCGGGTCAGCTGGCCGTCCACCGCCACTGGCGTACCGGTCGGCGCATGACGTGGGTAGCCGTCGGCATAGCCCATGGCGACCACACCGACGCGGGTCGGCCGCTCGCTGACAAAGCGCGCGCCATAGCCCACCGGCTCGCCGGCCGGCAGTTCGCGCACGCTGATGATCTTCGATTCCAGGGTCATCACCGGCTGCAACCGTGCCGCCACGGCCTGCGCCTGTTCGAATGGGGTCGCACCGTAGAGCATGATGCCGGGGCGCACCCAGTCGCTCGGCACGCTCGGCCAGCCCAATACGGCAGGCGAATTGCGCAGGCTGACCTCGGCGACAATGCCCTGCCGCGCCTGCTGAAAAACCGCCAACTGTTCAGTACTGCGCGGGCAATCCAGCTCGTCGGCACGAGCGAAATGGCTCATCAGCACAATCTTCGCCACCTTGCCGCTGGCCAGCAGGCGCTGATAGGCCGCCTGGTAATCGGCCGGATGCAGGCCGACCCGGTGCATGCCGCTGTCCAGCTTCAACCAGACCGTCAGCGGGCCGCGCCCAGCGCTGCGCTCAATCGCTTCAAGCTGCCACAGCGAATGCACCACGCACCACAATTCGTGCTGCTCGATCAGCGGTAACTCGTCGGCCTCGAAAAAGCCCTCCAGCAACAGGATCGGCCCACGAATACCGGCCTCGCGCAGCTGCAGCGCTTCCTCGATACAGGCCACGGCAAAACCATCGGCCTGTTCCTGCAACGCCTGGGCACAACGCACCGCGCCATGGCCGTAGGCATCCGCCTTGATCACCGCCAGGGCGCGCGCGCCGCTGACTTCACGGGCCAGTTGGTAGTTATGACGCAGGGCTTGCAGGTCGATCAGGGCGCGGGCAGGACGCATGACGTTCTCGGCTATCAGCAGTTTTCAGACTATAAAAAAGCCCGGTGTGATGGCCGGGCAAACACTTATCGCAAACGGGATCGGCCGATTTACAGGGCGGCCACGATCATCATTTCCACCAGCACCTCAGGCTTGTACATCTTCGCCTCGACACAGGCCCGTGCAGGCGCCGCGCCTGGCGCGACCCAGGCATCCCAGACCTGATTAAGCCCGGCGTAATCGCGCTCCATGTCCTTCAGGTAGATGGTCACGGAAAGGATCTTCGACTTGTCACTACCGGCCTCGGCCAGCATACGATCGGTGTTGGCCAGGGTTTCACGGGTTTGCTGCACGATATCGCCGCTGTAGTCATCCGCCAGCTGGCCGGCCAGGTAGACCGTGCTGTTGTGGATGACGATTTCGCTGTAACGGCTTTCAGTGTGCAGGCGCTGTACTGACATGCTTATGACTCTCCTGGGAACGGCTATAACGGGAAATATCCAGACCTTCGGCGCTGATCTGCGGACGCTTTTTCGCCATCAGGTCGGCAAGCAGGCGACCGGAGCCGCAGGCCATGGTCCAGCCCAGTGTGCCGTGACCGGTGTTGAGGAACAAATTGCGCAAGCCGGTAGCACCAACAATCGGCGTGCCGTCCGGAGTGGCTGGACGCAGGCCAGTCCAGAATTCGGCCTGGCGCAGATCTCCGCCCTGCGGGTAGAGATCGGCAGTGATCATTTCCAGGGTGGCGCGGCGACGCGGGTTGAGGCTCAGATCAAAGCCGGCAATCTCAGCCATGCCGCCGACGCGGATACGGTTGTCGAAACGGGTGATCGCCACCTTGTAGGTTTCATCGAGGATGGTCGAGGTGGGCGCCATCGCCGCATTGGTGATCGGCACAGTCAGCGAGTAACCCTTGAGCGGGTACACCGGCGCCTTGATGCCCAGCGGCTTGAGCAATTGCGGGCTGAAACTGCCGAGGGCCAGCACGTAGCGATCGGCGGTTTCCAGCTTGCCATCGATCCACACGCCATTGACCCGATCGCCGACGGCGTCAATGCGCTGGATGTTCTGCCCGAAACGGAATTCCACACCCAGCGCCTTGGCCATCTCGGCCAGCTTGCTGGTGAACAGCTGGCAATCGCCGGTCTGGTCATTCGGTAGACGCAGCGCGCCTGCCAGCTTGTCGGTGACCGCCGCCAGAGCCGGTTCAACGCGGGCAATGCCGGCGCGGTCGAGCAGCTCATAGGGCACGCCGGATTGTTTGAGTACGGCAATGTCTTTCGCCGCGTTATCCAGTTGCGCCTGGGTGCGAAACAGCTGGGTGGTGCCCAGGCTGCGGCCTTCATAGGCGATGCCGGTCTCGGCGCGCAATTCGTCGAGGCAGTCGCGGCTGTACTCGGACAGACGCACCATGCGCTCCTTGTTCACCGCATAACGGCTGGCAGTGCAGTTGCGCAGCATCTGCGCCATCCACAGGTACTGGTCGATATCAGCGGTGGCCTTGATCGCCAGCGGTGCATGTTTTTGCAGCAGCCACTTGATGGCTTTCAACGGCACGCCCGGCGCCGCCCACGGCGAGGCGTAGCCAGGTGACACCTGGCCGGCGTTGGCGAAGCTGGTTTCCATGGCCGGGGCGTGCTGCCGGTCGACCACCACCACTTCAAAACCCTGACGCGCCAGGTAATACGCACTGGCTGTACCAATCACACCGCTGCCGAGAACCAGAACCCGCATGACACGCTCCTCGCCGCGACAATGCGCGACGGATAATTCCTGAGATCACAATTAAGCGCAGTATAGGAAGAGATCACCAGTGCTTTTCACTATATAAATGGCTATATTTGGCGACAATTCTTGGCAATATCGCCTTATCTAGAGGGGTATCCACCGTGCGCACCCAGCATCAGAGCCGCCGCGAACTGGACAAGATCGACCGCAATATCCTGCGCATCCTGCAGGAAGATGGGCGCATCAGCTTTACCGAGCTGGGCGAGCGGGTCGGCCTGTCGACCACGCCCTGTACCGAGCGAGTCCGCCGCCTGGAGCGCGAAGGGATCATCATGGGCTACCACGCCCGGCTCAACCCGCAGCAGCTCAAGGCCAGCCTGCTGGTGTTTGTCGAGATCAGCCTGGACTACAAGTCCGGCGACACCTTCGAGGAGTTCCGCCGCGCGGTACTCAAGCTGCCCCACGTACTCGAGTGCCACCTGGTGTCCGGTGACTTCGACTACCTGGTGAAGGCGCGAATCAACGAAATGGCCAGCTACCGCAAGCTGCTCGGCGATATCCTGCTCAAGCTGCCGCACGTGCGCGAGTCGAAGAGCTACATCGTCATGGAAGAAGTGAAAGAGAGCCTGAGCCTGCCGATTGCTGACTAAGGGTAAAGCTGCAAGTAGGTTGGGTTGAGAAGCCTGCGACGAAGCCCAACGAGGTATAAACAAGACAATCGGGCGGGGCGCTGCGCACTCCCTGTTGGGCTTCGCTACGCTCAACCCACCCTACACCAGCACCTGGCGGGTAGTCGCAATCAGCTGGTGTACCCGCTGCTCCACTCCCGGTTCGGTCAGCTGCTCCGGCCCTTGGCCGCGCGGGCACGGCAGGCTCGGCGTGGTGCCGAAAAGCCGACAGATCAGCGGGCGCTGGTCATACACCGTGCAGCCTTGCGGACCAAGATGCACACAGTTGTACTCGGCCAGCGCGGCGTCATGCTCAGCATCGCTCTTCACCGGCAGCCGCGCCATTTCCTCGGATGACGCGGTGACCGGGCCGCAGCAATCGTGGCAACCCGGCACGCAGGCGAAACTGGGAATCTGCAAACGCAGCTGGTCGATCTTGCGGTTGGTGCAACTCATGGGCGGGATCCTGAAACACAGGCCAGCATAGTAACCGCGCCCAGGGTTGAATCGCGGCAGGAGCCAGGGCTAACCGACGAAAATCCGCTTATTTCACGATTGCCTCTTGGCGTTTGGCAAATCTCGCGCTTATGCTTCGTAAAATTTTCCAAACACAATAATCAGGATTCCACACATGAACGCCCGCGTTCACCAGCCGGTGCACAACAGCCAGCACGCCAACTCCTATTACGCCGCCAGCGCCAATCGCCAACTCGACTACCCCGCCCTGGGCGGTGAGTTGCGTGCCGATGTGTGCATTGTCGGTGGCGGTTTTTCCGGCCTCAACACGGCCATTGAGCTGGCGCAGAAAGGCCTCTCGGTGGTGCTGCTGGAAGCGCACAAGATTGGCTGGGGCGCCAGTGGGCGCAACGGCGGCCAGCTGATTCGCGGCGTCGGCCATGGCGTTGAGCAATTTGATTCGGTGATTGGCGCGCAGGGCGTGCGCGAACTGAAACTGATGGGTCTGGAAGCGGTGGAAATCGTCCGCCAGCGCATCGAGCAGTTCAATATCGATTGCGACCTGACCTGGGGCTACTGCGACCTGGCCAACAAACCCAGCCACCTCGCCGACTTCGCCGAAGACATGGCCGAACTCAAACAGCTGGGTTATCGCCATGAAATGCGCCTGCTGCAACCGGAGCAAATGCATGAAGTAGTCGGCTCCAACCGCTACGTCGGCGGCATGATCGATATGGGTTCCGGCCACCTGCACCCGCTCAACCTGGCCCTAGGCGAAGCCGCAGCGGCGCAGAGCCTGGGCGTGCAGCTGTTCGAGAACTCGGCAGTGACGCGCATCGACTATGGCAGCGAGGTCAAGGTGCACACCGCCCAAGGCGTGGTGCGCGCCGCTACCCTGGTGCTCGGCTGCAACGCTTACCTGAATGGACTGAACAGCAACCTGGGCGGCAAGGTGCTGCCCGCCGGCAGCTACGTGATCGCCACCGAGCCGCTGTCCGAAGCCGAAGCGCGGGCAATCATTCCGCAGAATATGGCGCTGTGTGACCAGCGTGTAGCCCTGGATTATTACCGCCTGTCCGCCGACCGGCGCCTGCTGTTCGGCGGCGCCTGCCACTATTCAGGTCGAGATCCTGCAGACATCGCCGGCTATATGCGGCCAAAAATGCTGGAAGTCTTCCCGCACCTGAAAGACGTGAAGATCGACTACCAGTGGGGCGGCATGATCGGCATCGGTGCTAACCGCCTGCCGCAGATCGGCCGTCTCAAGGAACAACCCAACGTGTATTACGCCCAGGCCTACTCGGGCCATGGCGTCAACGCCACGCACCTGGCTGGCAAGCTGCTCGGCGAGGCCATCGCCGGCCAGGCCAGCAGCGGCTTCGACCTGTTCGCCAAGGTGCCCCACATGACCTTCCCTGGCGGCAAACACCTGCGCTCGCCGCTGCTAGCCCTAGGCATGCTCTGGCATCGGATGAAAGAGCTGGTCTGAGAATCTGCTTATGTTCTGCTGCGCGCCGGCCCTACTGCGTTAAAAACAGGCTCGGCAAGCCGCTTGCGGCTAACGCGCTTTAGCGCGGCCCGAAGGGCGAGCGAAGCGAGTAGTGCTCATGTACGGCTCGTACACCTGTTTTGCCTTTCAGGACTCTAACTCGCAGAATCCTAAGCAGACTCTGAGCGTTTGCGCATCCCCCTCACAGCTTCCAGAACGGCTGCAGCGCCTCGCGCTGGGCCTGCGCGCGGCTCAAGCCGATATCTTTGAGCTGCTCATCAGTCAGCCTCAATAGCGCCCGACGAGTGGTCAGGCGCAGCCAGAATGCGCTCCAGCGGCCTACAGTTGGCTTCGCTTTATCCGTTTGAGCATACAGATGTCTCCCCACGGACTCCTGCTGCAGTTCGCCTGATTTCATTGTCAGCCTGACATCACTCAATCCGTTCATCACCTTCTCCTGCCCGTAAGCCTGGAGAGCATGATGAGTGACGCAGGATAAGCATGACAGATTCAAAAATATATTTTTAAATCCATACAGATTTCCGAAACCAGGCTCTGAATGGTGGATTTATCGCCTATCTGTACTGGCTTGGTGCGGCACACAGAGAAATTACGAGGCAACTGTTATGACGCTTTACGTCAACCTGGCCGAGTTGCTCGGCGCCCGTATTGAACAGGGCCTGTATCGCCCCGGTGATCGCCTGCCCTCTGTGCGCGCCCTCAGCCTGGAACATGGCGTCAGCCTGAGCACGGTGCAACAGGCCTATCGCCACCTGGAGGATCAGGGCCTGGCCACACCCAAGCCCAAGTCCGGCTACTTTGTGCCCCAAGCGCGCCAGCAGCCGGCGCTGCCGATGGTCAGCCGCGCCGCCCAGCGGCCGGTGGATATTTCCCAGTGGGACCAGGTGCTCGAACTGATCAGCCGACCGCCTGGCGGTGATGTGCTGCAACTGGGGCGCGGCATGCCGGATATCAGCAGCCCAACCCTGAAACCGCTGCTGCGCACCCTGTCACGCATGAGCCGCCGCCAGGAGGTCAAGGAGCTGAGCTATGGCAGCCTGTATGGTGACCCAGGCCTGCGCGCACAACTGTCACGCCTGATGCTCGATTCTGGCTGCCAGATTGCCATTGAAGAAATCGTCACCACCACCGGCTGCCACGAGGCCCTGTCCGTAGCGATTCGCGCCGTGTGCGAGCCTGGCGACATCGTGGCCGTGGATTCACCGAGCTTTCATGGCGTGATGCAGGCACTCAAGGGCTACGGCATGAAGGCCCTGGAGCTGCCCACCGACCCGCTCACCGGCATTAGTCTGGAGGCACTGGAGCTCGCGCTGGAACAATGGCCGATCAAGGCCATTCAGCTCACCCCCAACTGCAACAACCCGCTCGGCTACATCATGCCGGAGGCCGACAAGCGCGCCCTGCTGGCCCTGGCGCAGCGCTATGACGTGGCGATTATTGAGGATGACGTCTACGGTGAGCTGGCCTACAGCTACCCACGCCCGCGCAGCATCAAATCATTCGACGAGGATGGCCGCGTGCTGTTCTGCAGCTCGTTTTCCAAGACCCTGGCACCCGGCCTGCGGGCCGGCTGGATTGCCCCGGGCCGCTACCTGCAACAGGTGCTGCACCTCAAATACATGAGCACCGGCATGGCCGCACAGCTGCCACAACTGGCCCTGGCCGAATTTATCGCCAGCGGTCATTACGAGCCGCATCTACGCCGCATGCGCAGCCAGTACGCGCGCAACCGCGACTGCATGATCGACTGGGTCAGCCGCTACTTCCCCGCTGGAACACGCGTCAGCCGGCCCCAGGGCGGCTTTATGCTGTGGCTGGAGCTGCCACAAGGCTTTGACAGCCAGCGCCTGAACCGCGTGCTGCAGCCACACAATATCCAGATCGCGCCTGGCAGCATCTTTTCCGCCGCCGGCAAATACCGCAATTGCCTGCGCATCAACTACGCCGGCCAACCCACCCCTGCGCTGGAACAGGCGATTCGCCAGGTGGGCGAATGCGTGGCCGACCTGCTGGCCGAGCAGCAGCTGGTGCATAACGGCGAAGAGGTTGCGCTCACGCCTTGATGGCTGCCACCTCGCTAAATGCACCGCGCTGAAACGCCAGCCAGACAAACAGCGCCGCGCCAATCGCCATCAGGATCGGCAGCGCATGGCCGCTGACCCACTGGCTGGCGGCGCCGGTCGACAGCGGCCCGAGCAGGCAGCCCGCGCCCCAGAGCAGGGCGATATGCGAGTTGGCCCGCACCAACGCATCGTCGCGGTAGCGCTGCCCCACCAAAATCAGCGACAGGGTGTACAGGCCGCCTGCGCTGGCGCCGAACAGCACCAGCACCGCCCAGATCAGCGGCGTGTGCAGCAATGCGGGAATGCTCAGGCTCGACAGCAGCAATACCACCCCACAGCAGCGGAACAGCATCTGCCGGGGCACCCGGTCGGCCATCCAGCCAATCGGCAACTGCAGCGCCGCATCGCCGACTACCACCACGCTGACCATGATCAACGCCAGCTGCTGGGCAAAACCTTCGCGCACCAGGTACACCGGCAGCAAGGTCAGCACCATGGCTTCGAACCCGGCAAACAGCACCACAGCCCAGGCAATCGCCGGTGAAGAGCGGCAAAACGCCAGAATGCCGCGCCCGGACGCACTCTGCGCATCGACCTTGGGCGCTCCATCGCGGCCCAACAGCAGCAGGCTACCGCCCACCAGCAGCGCGGCAGAGAACCAGAAGCCGCGGTCACTTTCCGTACCCAGCAGGGTCAGCAGCAGCGGTCCGCACAGCTGGCTGAGCGCAAAGCCGGTGCCATACAGCGCCACCAGACGGCCACGCAGGCGGTCCTCGACCAACTGGTTGATCCAGCTTTCGCCGAGCACAAACACCACGGTCAAGGAGATACCAATCAGCAGGCGCAGCAACAGCCACAGCGGATAACTCGGCATCACACTCAGCAGCGCAACCGACGCGGCGCTGGCCAGCAAACACAGGCGCAGCGTCTGCGGCGTGCCAAACCAGCCGGCCAGGCGCCCCGTAAGGCGCGCCCCGACCAGCACACCAATCGCCGGCATACCGGCCATCACACCAATGGCAAAGGGGCCGTAGCCCCACGACTCAAGGCGAAACGACACCAGCGGCAGCGTCACGCCCAGCGCCAACCCGACGATCACCACCGCCGCGCTGACGGCGAAATAGGTCATCCAGTTCATTCTTCTCACTCCATTCCCTGGCCCGCGCGGCACCCGCTGCACAGATGCAAAACGGCCGGGCTCCATAGGAACCCGGCCGCAGGTGTGGCCCTCTTCGAGCCGGCCCCGGAGGGCGGACCTTCAGGCAGCTACCGCCGCCCGTTATGCAGCGTTACAGCTTGATCCAGGTCGCCTTGATCTCGGTGTACTTATCGAAGGCATGCAGCGACTTGTCGCGGCCATTGCCCGACTGCTTGAAGCCACCGAACGGCGCGGTCATGTCGCCGCCGTCATACTGGTTGACCCACATACTGCCGACACGCAGCGCCTTGGCAGCCAGGTGCGCCTTGGACAAGTTACTGGTCCAGATGGCAGCCGCCAGACCGTAGATGCTGTCGTTGGCGATCTGAATGGCTTCCTCGGTGCTATCGAACGGAATGACGGTCAACACTGGGCCAAAGATCTCTTCCTGAGCGATGCGCATGGCGTTGTGCGCGTCATCGAAGATGGTCGGTTCAACGTACTGGCCGCCGGTCTCTTCCAGGGTGCGCTTGCCGCCGCAAAGCAGCTTGGCCTGATCCTTGTGGCCGGCGTCGATGTAGCCGAGCACGGCATTCAGGTGACCGGCATCGACCAGCGCACCGACCTTGGTATCCGGGTCAAGAGAGTGGCCGGCTTTCCAGTCCTGCATGGCTTCCAGCACCATCGGCATGAATTGATCTTTGATCGAGCGCTCCACCAGCAGACGCGAACCGGCGGTGCACATCTCGCCCTGATTGAAGCAGATCGCGGCAGCAGCAGCCTCGGCCGCGGCCTTGAGGTCTGGTGCATCGGCGAAGACGATATTCGCGCTCTTGCCGCCTGCTTCCAGCCAGACGCGTTTCATGTTGGATTCGCCGGCGTAGATCATCAGCTGCTTGGCAATCTTGGTCGATCCGGTGAACACCAGGGTGTCGACATCCATATGCAGCGCCAGCGCCTTACCAACGGTGTGACCGTAGCCTGGCAGCACGTTGAGCACGCCAGCCGGAATGCCCGCTTCAAGTGCCAGCTGCGCCAGACGCAACGCAGTCAGGGGCGACTTCTCGGACGGTTTGACGATCACCGAGTTACCCGTAGACAACGCCGGCCCGAGCTTCCAGCAGGTCATGATCATCGGGAAGTTCCACGGCACGATGGCGGCAACCACGCCAACCGGCTCACGGGTCACCAGGCCCAGCTCATCGTGCGGGGTGGCGGCCACTTCGTCATAGATCTTGTCGACCGCTTCGCCGCTCCAGCGAATCGCACGGGAGGCACCCGGCACATCAACGCCCAGGGAGTCGCTGATCGGCTTACCCATATCCAGGGTTTCCAGCAGCGCCAGCTCTTCAGCATGCTCATCCATCAGATCGGCAAAACGGATCATCACGCGCTTGCGCTGCGCTGGGGCCATACGCGACCACACGCCAGACTCGAAAGTGGCGCGGGCATCCGCCACAGCCAGCTCGGCATCGGCCAGATCACAGCTGGCCACCAGGCCGAGCAGGCGACCGTCAACCGGGCTGATGCACTCAAAGGTGGCCCCAGAAACAGCGGCGCGGTACTCGCCATGCACGAAGGCGCGGCCCTCGATCTTCAGGTTGTTGGCGCGCTGCTCCCAGTCGGCACGAGTCAGGCTAGTCATTGCTACATCCTCTATCGCTAGTAAAGCGCCGCAGGTCTGCCGCACGCGCTGTCAATTATTCTGCATGGGCAGCAAGAACATGCTTACCCAATCCTGCCGGCAACACTAAACCAGAGGCCTGCACACTTCCAATATTTTTTACAAAAACTGGCAAAGCCGCCTTGTTATGTGTGCTTTATTAAACATAGACTGCGAAAACTTCCACCCCAACCGACAACAAGCCTGGCCAGAACAGGCGCACATCCCCAACCGGACCCGCTTATGAACATCGAACAGATTGTCGACTTCGCCACCGCCACCACCGCCCCGGAGCACTATCGTCCAGCGGCGGAAAAAGTCCTCAAGGGTGACCCCGAGCAAAGTGTGCGCAACCACTACGGCAGCCCGTGTGGGCAGTTCAATACGGGGATCTGGGAAGGCGGCATCGGCCACTGGACCATCAACTACACCGAACACGAGTACTGCGAAATTCTGCAAGGCGTCTCGGTACTGCGCGACAAGGATGGCAACGCCAAGACCCTGCGCGCCGGCGACCGTTTCGTGATCCCGGCCGGCTTCTCTGGCACCTGGGAAGTGCTGGAGCCCTGCCGCAAGGTCTATGTGATCTTCGAGCAAGCCAGCAACTGATCGCCATTCATGCGTCACCCCTTCGCCCGCCTTGCGCGGGCTTTTTATTGCCTGGGTTTCGCAGCGGCCAACCACGACCATGTAATACCCAAAGCCGCAGCCATCTCTGCCACCCGAGCTGCCAGGGCTGAATCACGGGCAAGAAAAAGCCCGCCATATAGGCGGGCTTTTTCGGCAAGGAGCCAGATCAATTACTTGATCTTGCCTTCCTTGTAGATCACGTGCTTACGCACAACCGGATCGAATTTTTTGATTTCGATTTTGTCCGGAGTGGTGCGCTTGTTTTTGTCGGTAGTGTAGAAGTGACCAGTACCGGCACTCGAGATCAAACGGATCAATTCACGCATGACTTTCCCCTTAAACCTTTTCGCCGCGAGCACGCAGCTCGGACAGAACGACGTCAATACCACGCTTGTCGATGCAACGCATGCCTTTGGCAGAAACGCGCAGACGCACGAAACGGTTCTCAGACTCGACCCAGAAGCGGTGATGCTGCAGGTTCGGCAGGAAACGACGACGGGTTTTGTTGTTTGCGTGGGAAATGTTATTCCCGGTTACCGGACCCTTACCGGTAACTTGACAGACTCTCGACATGCCTCAGCCCTCTAAAACCACATGCCCAACCCGGCATGGGTTGGCCGCTAATATTCAATCTTGGCGCTTAGCGCCGCGTATCTCGAGGGTCTTACCGGCCGTACCTGAAAGCGCAAGAACCGGGCCCCTACAAAAGAGCGCTGCTTTATACCAGAAAGCCCCCAGCGCAACAAGGTTAACCGTACTTTACCCGGCAAAGACCAACTCGCAATTCCGGCGCCCAGGCCGGCCGGTGGCGGCAACAGCGCAGATCGACCGCTCGTCGCCAAGACCTGATTGCCCCGCCGCCGGATAATGGCCTAGGGTAAGACCTTCGTCCGCGCATCCACCTTGTCAGGAGTTTGCCATGCGTCTTGCCACCCTACCGCTGCTGCTCGCCCCGCTACTGGCTCCCGCCCTGGCCCAGGCCAACACGCTCAGCGTCTGTACAGAAGCCAGCCCGGATGGTTTCGACGTGGTGCAGTACAACTCGCTGACCACCACCAACGCCTCGGCTGACGTATTGATGAACCGCCTGGTGGATTTCGATGCTGTCAGCGGCACGTTGCAGCCGAGTCTGGCGCTGGCCTGGGAGGTCAGCCCGGATGGCCTGAGCTACAGCTTCACCCTGCGTCCGGACGTGCAGTTTCATCAAACCGACTATTTCACTCCCAGCCGCCCGCTGAATGCCGATGACGTGCTATTCAGCTTTCAGCGCATGCTCGACCCGACCCATCCGTGGCACAAGGTTGCGCCCAGCGGCTATCCCCACGCGCAGTCGATGCAGCTGCCAAGCCTGATCAAAAGCATCGACAAGATCGGCGCACACAGCCTGCGTTTCACCCTCAACCGCCCGGACGCCACTTTTCTCGCCACCCTGAGCATGGGCTTCGCCTCTATTTATTCCGCCGAATATGCCGCGCAACTGCTGAAGGCCGGCACCCCGCAAGCGCTCAACAGCCAGCCGATTGGCAGCGGCCCGTTCGTTTTCAAGCGTTTTCAGAAAGACGCCAGCGTGCGCTACAGCGCCAACCCGAGCTACTTCGCCGGCAAACCTGCGGTGGACAACCTGATCTTCGCAATTACCCCGGACGCCAACGTGCGCCTGCAGAAGCTGCGCCGCGGCGAGTGCCATATCGCCCTGTCACCCAAACCACAGGATGTGCAGGCCATCAGCAGCGACAACACGCTAAAGAGTGCACATACCGCCGCCTTTATGACCGCCTTCGTCGGCATTAACAGCCAGCACCCGCCACTGGCCCAACCCACCGTGCGCCAGGCAATCAACCTGGCCTTCGACAAAGCCAGCTACCTCAAGGCGGTATTCGAGAACAGCGCCGAAGCGGCTAACGGCCCCTACCCGCCCAATACCTGGAGTTACGCCAGCGAACTGCCCGGTTACCCGTACAACCCTGAGAAAGCCCGCGAACTGCTCAAGTCCGCCGGTCTGGCCGATGGTTTCAGCACCACCATCTGGACCCGCCCCACCGGTAGCGTGCTCAACCCTAACCCGAGCCTGGGCGCACAACTGCTGCAGGCTGACTTGGGCAAGGTCGGCATCAAGGCGGAAATTCGCGTGATTGAATGGGGCGAGCTGATTCGCCGCGCCAAGGCCGGCGAACATGACCTGCTATTCATGGGCTGGGCCGGCGACAACGGTGACCCGGACAACTTCCTCACCCCGCAATTTGCCTGCGCCTCGCTTGAGTCCGGGCTGAACTTCGCCCGTTATTGCAACCCGCAACTGGACAAGCTGATCGCCGACGGCAAACGCACCAGCGACCAGGCGCAGCGCAGCCGGATATATAAGGAAGCGCAGCAGATCATTCAGCAGCAGGCGCTGTGGCTGCCACTGGCCCACCCGACCGCCTATGCGCTGACGCGCAAGCAGGTCGAGGGTTATCAGGTCAGTCCGTTCGGTCGCCAGGACTTTTCCAAAGTGCGTTTGAACCCTTAAAGCCAGCCGTACTCGGCCATCGACAGCGGCTCACCGTCGCCAACGATAAAGTGGTCGAGTACGCGCACATCCACCAGCTCCAGCGCCTCTTTCAGGCGACGGGTCAGCACCCGATCCGCCTGGCTGGGCTCGGCAACACCGGACGGATGGTTATGGGTCAGAATCAGTGCCGCCGCGTTGTGCACCAAGGCGCGCTTGACCACCTGTCGAGGGTAGACACTGGCACTGTCGATGGAGCCATGAAACAGCGCCTCGAACGCCAGCACACGGTGCTTGGCATCGAGAAACAAACAGCCAAATACCTCATGCGGCTCATGGCGCAGCAGCGCCTTCAGGTAATCACGCACAGCTTGCGGGCTTTCCAGCGCCGAATCCCGGCGCAGCTGCTCGGCCAGATGACGACGCGCCATCTCCAGCACCGCCTGCAACTGGGCGAACTTGGCCGGCCCCAGGCCCAGGCGCTGGCTGAACGAGGGCAGATCCGCCTGCAACAAGGCCCGTAGACTGCCGAAATCCCTCAACAGATGACGCGCCAGATCGACCGCGCTTTGCCCGGCCACCCCGGTGCGCAAGAAAATCGCCAGCAACTCCGCGTCGGTCAGGGTGACTGCGCCCTGTGCCAGCAACTTTTCCCGCGGGCGCTCTGCCGCAGGCCAATCACGAATACTCATCACACCTCCATGTGTGCTAAAAGGCGCGACAACGCGCCACGCCAGCGCGCGCAAAGCCAAGCCAGGCAAGCACTTGGCAGCGCTACTCGCATACAACCCTTGTGCTATCGTAGCCCAACTTTTGCGCGGCGCCTGACCTGGGGAGGTGTCAGCGTCGCGGTGTATATCCATCTCTATAAAAGGCAGGCCTATGCAGCGGCTGTATCGGAAACGCATCATTGTTGGCGTGGGCGGCGGTATTGCCGCGTATAAGAGTGCCGAGCTGATTCGCCGACTCAAGGACCAGGACGCCGACGTGCGCGTGGTCATGACCAAAGGTGGTCGCGAATTCATCACCCCGCTGACCCTCCAGGCCCTCTCCGGGCATCCGGTACACCTCGACCTGCTTGACCCCGAAGCCGAAGCCGCGATGGGTCATATCGAGCTGGCGCGCTGGGCTGATCTGGTGCTGATCGCCCCCGCCACTGCCGACCTGATGGCCCGCCTGGCCCAAGGCGTCGCGGATGACCTGCTGACCACACTGGTACTGGCCACCGATGCGCCTGTGGCATTGGCACCCGCGATGAACCAGGCCATGTGGCGCGACCCGGCGACCCAGGCCAATGCCCAACTGCTGAGCCAACGCGGCCTGCACCTGTTCGGCCCTGCCGCCGGCAGCCAGGCCTGCGGCGATGTCGGCCTGGGCCGTATGCTCGAAGCCGAGCAACTGGTGCAATGTGCCGCCGACTGCTTCCAGCATCAGGCACTGACCGGCAAGCATGTGCTGATCACCGCCGGCCCGACCCAGGAAAATATTGATCCGGTGCGCTACATCACCAACCACAGCTCCGGCAAGATGGGCTTTGCCCTCGCCGAAGCCGCTGCCGAAGCGGGGGCCAAGGTCACCCTGATCAGCGGCCCGGTGCACCTGCCAACCCCCGAGCGCGTCACCCGCATCAACGTAACCAGCGCCCGCGACATGCTTGCCGCCTGTGAAGCCGCAATGCCCTGCGACCTGCTGATCGCCGCGGCCGCCGTGGCTGATTACCGCCCGGAAGTGGTCGCCCAGCACAAATTGAAAAAAGACCCCACCAGTGGTGATGGCCTGCTCCTGCAAATGGTGCGCAACCCGGATATTCTCGCCACCCTGGCGGGGCGCTCTGATCGCCCGTTCAGCGTCGGCTTTGCCGCCGAAACCGAGAATCTGCTGGAGTACGCCTCGCGCAAGTTGCGTGACAAGAATCTCGACCTGATCGTCGCCAATGACGTGGCCAATCCCAGCATCGGCTTTAACAGCGAAGAAAACGCCATCACCATCATCGACCGTGAACTTCAACAAAGCAGCTTCGCCCAGACCAGCAAAAGCAAGATTGCCCGTCAGCTGGTGAGCTTTATTGCCGATCGTATGGCCAACTGCTGACACCCACTTACCGAACCGAGTCCGATATGCACGCCTTACAAGCCAAGATCCTCGACCCGCGCCTGGGCACCGAATTTCCCCTGCCGCACTACGCCACGCCAGGCTCCGCCGGCCTCGACCTGCGTGCCATGCTCAAGCAGGATCTGGTGCTGGAACCAGGGCAAACCGTACTGATCCCCACCGGCCTGTCCATCTACATCGGCGACCCCGGCCTGGCCGCAATGATCCTGCCGCGCTCGGGCCTGGGTCACAAACATGGCATCGTTCTGGGGAACCTCGTCGGCCTGATCGACTCGGACTACCAGGGCGAATTGATGGTGTCCTGCTGGAACCGTGGGCAGAGCGCCTTCACCGTCGCCATCGGCGAGCGTATCGCGCAACTGATTCTGGTACCGGTGGTACAGGCGCATTTCGAGCTGGTTGAACAGTTTGATGAGAGCCAACGCGGCGCAGGCGGCTTCGGCCACTCCGGTAGCCATTGATTGCCTTAATCTAATTCCAGAATGAATTGCCGAGGAGACGCTGCATGAAACTCTTCAAGCGCACGGCCAAGGACGCTGACGGAGTAACCGCCAGCGCCCAATTGACCAGTGCCCCCGCCGCCAAAGCGGCCAAGAACAGCCCCAATGCCCTGTTGCCAGGTGTGCTGGCGGCGTTAGTCGGCATCATTCTGGCCGGCGCGCTGCTCTGGTTCGGGCCGCTCAACAGCGCCTACCAACAGCAGCTGCAGCAACTCAGCCAAGCCTGGGGTGGCGGTCAGGCGACCGTGTTGCAGAAAGCCCTGCAGCAACTGAGCGCCGACACCCAAGCAGCCGCACGCAACCCGCAACTGCTACAAGCCCTGCAAAGTCAGGACATCAATCAGATCCGCAACGCCGAACGCAATCTCACTTACTGGCACGGGGTGGTCGACGCGCACCTCAACGCCCGCGGCCAGGCGGTGCAGGACATGGGCCGCAGCGCGCCGATGAACTTCGCCGCACTGGACATGCTGCGCCGTGCAGAAAACGGCCAGACGCCCGCACCGGAGGCCTACAAAGTTGGCCAACGCTGGCTGGTGTATAGCGCCGCACCGCTGCGCCTGAGCGAAGGTGAGCCGCTGCATGGCACGCTGCTGCTGGCCGTGGACCTGGAGCGCCTGCTCGCCAGTCTGCCGGTGATGCCCGCCGAAATCGGCCAGATCCAGCTGATCCAGCAGTTCAACAACACCGCGGCCCAGGTCCTCGCCCAACGCGGCGACGCGCAAGGCACCGCGCAAGCATTTAGCACCGGCAACCCCAACTGGACAGTCAGCTTTACCCCCGGCCCGTCACTGACCAACCCGGTATTCTCGCCGCTGCTACTGGCCATCGCCGGGCTGCTGGCCCTGGCTGGTGCAATTGCCGGCCTCTACCTGCTGCAGAGCAGCCTGCAACGTCACCTGCGTGACGACGTGCTGCAACTGGGGCAGATGCTCAAGGAGCTGAGCGCAGGCAAGGCCGTCAAAGCCTTTAGCCTGAGCCTGCCCGCCCTGGATATCCTCGCGCAGAACCTCGCACGCATACCGCGCCGCGCCACTGAACAGGCCGCCGCCCCGACGGCCAATGCAGGTGCAGCCAATCCAGGAGTCGCCGCCATGCAGACGCCTGCCAGCGCCATGGTCGACCCACTGTTTCAGGACACCGACATCCTCGACATCGATATTCTCGACGAAGATCAGGACCTGCTTGGCCTCGATGAGCCGGCGCCAGCTCCCGTGCAGACGAAAGCGCCCAAGCTGCCCGCCGATATCTTCCGCGCCTACGACATTCGCGGCGTGGTCGGCCGCACCCTAAACGCCGAAACCGCCTACTGGATCGGCCGCGCCATCGGCTCGCAGAGCCTGGCCCAGGGCGAGCCGAACATCGCCGTCGGCCGCGACGGTCGCCTGTCCGGTCCAGAGCTTGCGCAGCAGTTGATCCAGGGCCTGCTCGACTGCGGTTGTAACGTCAGCGATGTCGGTATGGTGCCAACGCCCGTGGTGTATTACGCCGGGCATATCCTCACTGGTAAATCAGCAGTGATGCTCACTGGCAGCCATAACCCGCGCGACTACAACGGCTTCAAGATCGTCATCGCCGGCGACACCCTGGCCAACGAACAGATCCAGGCCCTGAAAACACGCATCGACAACAACGACCTGGCCAGCGGTGTCGGCACGGTCGAACAGGTTGATGTGCTGGAACGCTACTTCAAGCAGATCCGCGACGATATCGCCATGGCCAAGCCCATGCGCGTGGTAGTCGATTGTGGCAACGGCGTGGCCGGAGTGATCGCCCCGCAATTGATCGAGGCGCTGGGCTGCTCGGTCATTCCGTTGTACTGCGAAGTCGACGGCAACTTCCCCAACCATCACCCGGACCCCGGCAAACCGGAAAATCTGGTGGACCTGATCGCCAAGGTGAAAAGCGAGAAAGCCGACATCGGCCTGGCCTTCGATGGCGACGGCGACCGCGTCGGTGTGGTGACCAATACCGGCACCGTTGTCTATCCGGACCGTCTGCTGATGCTATTCGCCAAGGACGTGGTGTCACGCAACCCCGGCGCCGACATCATCTTCGACGTCAAATGCACGCGCCGCCTGACCCCGCTGATCAGCGGCTACGGCGGCCGTCCGGTGATGTGGAAAACCGGTCACTCGCTGATCAAGAAAAAAATGAAGGAAACCGGCGCGCTGCTGGCCGGCGAGATGAGCGGGCATATCTTCTTCAAGGAACGCTGGTTTGGCTTTGACGATGGCATCTATGCCGCCGCGCGCCTGCTGGAAATCCTCAGCCAGGATCGCCGCGACGCCGAACACGTGTTCAGCGCCTTCCCCAACGACATTGCCACCCCGGAAATCAATCTCCAGGTCACCGAGCAGAGCAAGTTCAGCATCATCGAACGCCTGCAGCGCGACGGCGTATGGGGTGAAGGCAATATCACCAACCTCGATGGCGTGCGCGTCGACTACCCCAAAGGCTGGGGCCTGGTGCGCGCTTCCAACACTACACCGGTGCTGGTATTGCGCTTCGAGGCGGAAACTGAAGAAGAACTTGAACGGATCAAGGAAGTCTTCCGCGCCCAGCTGTACAGCGCGGTGCCCGACCTCGACCTGCCGTTCTGATTGATTAGCGAATTGTCTACTGGAGCCCTGCATGACCCTCGAACGTGATGCTGCCACCAACGTCGCCAAGGTACTGTCCGAAGCGCTGCCGTATATCCGCCGCTTCGTCGGCAAGACGCTGGTAATCAAATACGGCGGCAACGCCATGGAAAGTGAAGAGCTCAAGCAAGGCTTCGCTCGCGACATCGTGCTGATGAAAGCGGTTGGCATCAACCCGGTGGTGGTGCATGGCGGTGGCCCGCAGATCGGTGATCTGCTCAAGCGCCTGTCCATCGAAAGCCACTTTGTCGACGGCATGCGCGTCACCGATACCGCGACCATGGACGTGGTGGAAATGGTCCTCGGCGGCCAGGTCAACAAAAGCATCGTCAACCTGATTAACCAGCACGGCGGCAGCGCCATCGGCCTGACCGGCAAAGACGCCCAGCTGATCCGCGCGAAAAAACTTACCGTAACCCGGCAGACGCCGGAGATGACCCAGCCTGAAATCATCGATATCGGCCATGTCGGCGAAGTCACCGGGGTCAACATCGACCTGCTGAACATGCTGGTCAAAGGCGACTTTATTCCGGTAATCGCACCGATTGGCGTCGGTCCGGACGGCGAGTCGTACAACATCAACGCCGACCTGGTGGCCGGCAAGGTCGCCGAAGCCCTGAAGGCCGAGAAGCTGATGTTGCTGACCAATATCGCCGGACTGATGGACAAACAAGGCCAGGTGCTCACCGGCCTGACCACCGAACAGGTCGACAGCCTGATCGCCGATGGCACCATCTACGGCGGCATGCTGCCGAAGATCCGCTGCGCCCTGGAAGCGGTGCAAGGCGGGGTGACCAGCGCCCATATCATCGACGGTCGCGTACCGAACGCCGTGCTACTGGAAATCTTCACCGACAGTGGTGTGGGTACCCTGATCTGCAACCGCAAGCGCCACTGAGAACCTGTTTACGATCTGCTGCGCGTCGGCCCTACTACGTTAAAAACAGGCTCGGAATACTCATTTACACCAGTAAACTCCGCTTCCTCGCCTGTTTTTGCCTTGTATGGCTCTAGCTCGCAAGATCGTAAATAGCTTCTAAGCATCCATAAGCGAATCAGCCGGGTAATCCTGGCTGATTCAGCCGCCTGATAGCCTGCTGCAACTCTTGCAGCAGGCCGCCGCAACACCGAAGCTCAGTGAACCTACACTGCCAGCCAGAGGTGTACCGCATGCCAACCGTACCTTCCCGCGAAGCCTTCAGTTTTTTCCACACGCTGCGCGTGCGCTGGGCCGAAGTGGATCCGCAGAGCATCGTGTTCAACGGTCACTACCTGACCTATGCCGATGTCGCCATCACCGAATACTTTCGCGCCCTGGGCATTCGCTATCCGGATGACCTGAGCCGTGACGGCAGTGACTTCTTCGCAATCAAGACCGTACTGGAATACCTAGCACCCGCACGTTTTGATGATCAGCTGCAAATCGGTATTCGAGTCGCCCGCCTTGGCCGCTCCAGCCTGAGCTTTGCCATGGGCATCTGGTGCGGCGAGCTGGCACTGACCGCCGGCGAAGTGATTTACGTACACGCGGACGGCACAAGCCGCAGCAGCAGTCCGCTACCGGCATGGTTGAGGGAGAAAACTCTGGCCTTTGAGCGCTGCGCGCCTGAGCAATAAGGCTACTGGTTACGGCCCAGCAACTCCTTGAGCCGATCACGGTCAGCATTGAAGCTGCTGTCCGCCTCTTTGCGCGCCGCCTGATAGCGCTGGATGTCGCCCTTGAGGCGCACCTGTTCGGCTTTCTGGTTATCGATCTGCGCCAGCAAATGCGCAGGCACCGCACGTCCAGCGCGCTCGTGGTCGGCGGCCTGACTCTGCAGGTTGGCCTGCTGCGTACGCACCGACTGCAGGTTACCGCGTGCCACCCCAATCAGACCATCCAGCTCGGCCAGCTTACGCTCACGTGCACGCTCGACGTCGTCCGGCGTACTGTACAGCCGCAGTAGCTGTGCATCAGAGCTGGCGCGGGCCTTTTCGGCAAGAATGCGCTTCATCTCCTCAGGGCTCGGTGCAGGCGGGATCACCTGAATCACTCGCCCCTGATCATTCAGCACTTCATAGCCTTTGCTGATGTGCTCCGGCGGCACACCCTGACGACTAAGCACCGTGACACCCTTGTCATCGACGTAGCGGTACAACTCAGCCGCACCCGCCACAACCGGCAGCAGTAGGCCTAGCAACAGCGAACAGCAGGTCAGGGCAGGTCTATGCATCGATACAGCACCTTAATCGGCAGGTTAGATTCCGTATTCAGCGCGGTAAGCTTCTACCGCTGGCAGATACTGCTTGAGTTCAGCATCCTCTGCCAGATATTCCAGTACCTGTTCGAGTGACACAATGCTCACCACTGGCATGCCATAGTCGCGCTCGACTTCCTGAATCGCCGACAGCTCACCTTTACCGCGTTCCTGACGGTTCAACGCGATCAGCACTCCGGCGGCTTGCGCGCCCTGGGCCTGGATGATCTGCATCACTTCACGAATCGCCGTGCCAGCGGTAATCACGTCATCGATGATCAGTACACGACCCGCCAGCGGCGCCCCTACCAGGGTGCCACCTTCGCCGTGATCCTTGGCTTCCTTGCGGTTGAAGCACCAGGGCATATCACGCTGATGATGCTCAGCCAGCGCCACTGCGGTGGTCGCCGCCAGGGGAATACCCTTATAGGCCGGGCCAAACAGCACATCGAATTCGATACCGCTGTCCACCACGGCCGCCGCATAGAAACGCCCGAGCTGGGCCAGGGCCAAACCGCTGTCAAACAGCCCGGCATTGAAGAAATAAGGACTGATACGCCCGGATTTCAGGGTGAACTGACCAAAGCGCAGAACCCCACGCTCGATGGCAAAACGGATGAAGTCGCGTTGATACGCTTGCATTAAAAAGCCCCGGACAGCACGGATTTACTAGGTAATTTAGCTAATAGAGGTGAGCTCGGGTATCATACACGCACGTGATTTTGGGGGCCATTTATGCGGATCATCAGTGTGAACGTGAATGGTATTCATGCTGCAGTCGAGCGCGGTTTGCTCAGTTGGCTGCAAGCACAGAATGCCGACGTCATCTGCCTGCAGGACACCCGCGCCTCCGCCTTTGAACTGGACGACCAAGCCCTCCAACTGGATGGCTATTTCCTCTATGCCTGCGATGCAGAAGTGCCAAGCCAAGGTGGCGTGGCGCTGTATTCGCGGTTGCAACCCAAGGCGGTAATCAGTGGCCTCGGCTTTGAAATGGCCGATCGCTATGGGCGCTACCTGCAGGCCGATTTCGACAAAGTAAGTATTGCCACCATGCTGATGCCTTCGGGGCAGCAGGGTGATGAAAGCTTGAATCAGAAATTCAAGTTTATGGACGACTTCACCCATTATTTGGACAAGCAGCGCCGCAAGCGCCGCGAGTACATCTATTGCGGCTCGTTCTATGTGGCACATCAGAAGCTCGACGTGAAGAACTGGCGCGACTGCCAACAATCACCAGGCTTCCTTGCACCGGAGCGCGCCTGGCTGGATGAAGTGATCGGCACCATGGGCTATGTCGATGCGCTGCGCGAAGTCAGCCGTGAAGGCGACCAGTTCAGCTGGTGGCCGGACAGCGAGCAGGCCGAACTGCTCAACCTCGGCTATCGCTTCGACTATCAGTTGCTCACGCCCGGCATGCGTCGCAGCATCCGCAGCGCCCGCCTGCCTCGTCAGCCACGCTTCTCGCAGCATGCGCCGCTGATCGTCGATTACGACTGGATACTCAGCGTATAGCCTGATAACAGAGCATAAAAAAGCCGGCTAAGCGCCGGCTTTTTTATGCTCTGCCATCCCTGGCCGCCACCCTGCGGAGGCCGTTGCGATGCGACGCTAACAATCGCTTCCGGCGATCTTTTGCTGTCTGCGCAACGCTTATTTCACCAAGCGCCAAGCAAAGGGGTAACGGTAAGCCTGGCCTTCATTGGCCTTGATCCCGGCAATGATGGTCAGAACCAGCGCCGCAATGCTGACCAGCACCAGCAGCGGAAAGCCCACGACGACGACCATCAGCAGAAAGCACAGCAGTGCGGCCAGGGCCACGCTGATCTGGAAGTTCAGCGCTTCCTTGCCCTGCGCATCGACGAACGGATCCAGGTCCTTCTTGATCTGCCAGACGATCAACGGCCCAAGCAGGTTGCCAAAGGGAATCACCAGCCCGAGAAAGGCAGCAAAGTGGCAGAACATCGCCCACTGGCGGGCTTCAGGGCCGGGAACCGGCTGTGGCGCTTGGGACTCGTCGCTCATGGTGCTTCTCCTTGCGTTACAGACTTGTAATACAGCTCAATCAGTCAGCCAGAGCCGCTTGCTGCAGTTCGAACAGCTCAGTCATGCCCTTCTGCGCCAACGCCAGCATGGCGTTCAGTTCGGCCGGCTGGAACGGCGCACCTTCGGCAGTGCCCTGCACTTCGATAAAGCCACCGGTGCTGGTCATCACCACGTTGAGATCGGTTTCGGCCGCGGAGTCTTCCAGATAGTCCAGATCCAGCACTGGCTCGCCCTGATACATGCCCACCGATACGGCGGCAATCATCTGCTTGAGCGGATCGCCACCCTTCAGGCCGCCACGCTTCTTGATCACTTTCAGCGCATCTATCACCGCCACCATAGCGCCGGTGATAGATGCGGTGCGCGTGCCACCATCCGCCTGGATCACATCGCAATCGACATACAGGGTGTTCTCGCCCAGCTTAGACATATCCAGCGCGGCGCGCAGCGAACGGCCGATCAGGCGCTGAATTTCCAGGGTGCGGCCGCCCTGCTTGCCACGGCTGGCTTCACGCTGGTTACGGTCACCAGTGGCACGCGGCAGCATGCCGTACTCCGCGGTCAACCAACCCTGGCCCTGGCCTTTGAGAAAGCGCGGAACACCCGACTCGACACTGACCGTGCAAATCACTTTGGTATCGCCAAACTCCACCAGCACCGAACCCTCGGCATGCTTGGTGTAGTTGCGGGTGATGCGAATCGAGCGCAACTGATCGGCGGCGCGGCCACTAGGACGTTTCATCTAGGAATTCCTGCTCTGAATAAAAAATCTGCCCGGCATTATAGGGCCGTAAGCCCGTAGCGGGTGTGCCGAATTGGGAGCGACCGACGCACTGCGCTACAATCCTGCGCCTTTCGTTCCGACTTTTCGCGAGGTTCGCCCCATGATCCACAGCATGACCGCCTTCGCCCGCGCCGAGCAGGCCGGAGCCAACGGCACCCTGAGCTGGGAGCTGCGCTCGGTCAACCATCGCTACCTGGAACCCCACCTGCGCCTGCCGGAAAGCTTTCGTGACCTCGAAGGCGCGGTGCGCGAAGCACTGCGCAATGGCCTGTCGCGCGGCAAAGTCGAGTGCACCCTGCGCTTCAGTGACGACAATGCTGGTAAAGCCCTGCAAGTTGACCTGGAACGCGCCGCGCAACTGGTCGCCGCCGCCGAAAGCGTGGCTGGCCTGATCAAGCAGCCCGCCGCGCTCAACCCGCTGGAAGTGCTTGGCTGGCCTGGCGTACTGGTAGCCGATGCTGCCGACCCGCAAGCCCTGAACCAGAGTGCTCTGGCACTGTTCAACGAAGCGTTGACCGAGCTGAAGAAAGGCCGCGAACGCGAGGGCGCAGAGTTGGCCAAGCTGCTCAATGAGCGCCTGGACAGCATCCTCGAACAGGTGGCCGCCCTACGCGAACTGGTACCGCAGATGCTTGCCGGACAACGCCAGAAAATTCTCGACCGCTGTGCCGAGATGCAGGCCGAACTCGACCCGCAGCGCCTGGAGCAAGAGCTGGTGATTCTGGCGCAGAAAAGCGATGTGGCCGAAGAGCTGGATCGCCTCAGCACCCACGTCAGTGAAGTGCGACGCGTGCTGAAAACCGGAGGGCAAGCCGGCCGGCGCCTGGACTTCCTGATGCAGGAACTCAACCGCGAAGCCAACACCCTTGGCTCCAAGGCCTTCGACACCCGCAGCACCCAGGCGGCGGTAAACCTGAAAGTGCTGATCGAGCAGATGCGCGAACAAGTGCAGAACATCGAGTAAGGCAAACCGCTACTGCTACTCTTCGAACAACGCGTTTCAGGATTGATCCATGAGCATAACCACCGGCACCCTCTATATCGTTTCCGCCCCATCCGGCGCGGGCAAGACCAGCCTGGTCAAGGCGCTGATCGACAGCGAAGCGCAGATCCGCGTGTCGGTCTCGCACACCACGCGCGCCATGCGCCCAGGCGAGGTAGACGGGGTGAACTACCACTTCGTCAGTCGCGAGCAATTCCACGCCATGCTCGATAAGACCGAATTCCTCGAACACGCGGAAGTCTTCGGTAACCTCTATGGCACCTCGCAGGAATGGGTCAAACAGACCCTCCGCGACGGCTTCGACCTGATTCTGGAGATCGACTGGCAAGGCGCGCAGCAGGTACGCCGACTGATGCCGGAAGCCAAATCCATCTTTATTCTGCCGCCGACCCAGGAAGCGCTGCGCCACCGTCTGACCAACCGCGGCCAGGACAGCGGCGAGATCATCGAGCGACGCATGCGTGAAGCCGTCAGCGAGATGAGCCACTACGTCGAATACGACTACCTGCTGATCAACGATGACTTCGCCCACGCGCTGAGCGATCTGAAGGCGATTTTCCGCGCCAATCAGCTGCTGCAAGGCCCACAACAGCAACGCCACAGCGGTTTGCTCAGCGAGTTACTGGTCTGACTTATCACGCTGCGGCAAATCAAAGCTTCCCTTAATGCTGGTGATTTTTTAGACTATCCAGTCCGCTCGCCCATTTGGGCCCAGCTCTATTACGCATTTGCTACGAGGAACACCATGGCCCGCGTTACCGTCGAAGATTGCCTGGATCACGTTGATAACCGCTTCGAGCTGGTCATGCTCGCTACCAAGCGCTCGCGCCAACTGGCTACCGGTGGCAAAGAGCCGAAGCTGGCTTGGGAAAATGACAAGCCGACCGTAGTCGCGCTGCGCGAAATCGCTGCTGGCCTGATGAGCTACGACGTCATCGCGCAAGACGATATCGTCGAAGAAGAACCTCTGTTTGCTGCATTCGAGGAAGAGGCTAACGAGCCTCTGTAAGCCTATGCCGGGTCGACGTCGTCAGGCGCAGGGTCATCTGAATCGGCAAGGGGTACGCCCATGCCGAGCATAGACGCCCTCGCCGACAGACTTTCGACCTACCTCGACGGCGACCAGGTCAACCTGGTTCGCCGCGCTTATTTCTACGCCGAACAAGCCCACGACGGCCAACGCCGCCGCAGCGGCGAAGCCTACGTCACTCATCCTCTGGCGGTGGCGAGCATCCTGGCAGACATGCACATGGACCATCAGAGCCTGATGGCCGCGATGCTGCATGACGTGATCGAAGACACCGGTATCGCCAAAGAAGCTCTGGACGCCCAATTCGGCGAATCCGTGGCGGAACTGGTCGATGGGGTCAGCAAACTGACCCAGATGAACTTCGAGACCAAAGCCGAGGCCCAGGCCGAAAACTTCCAGAAAATGGCCATGGCCATGGCCCGTGATATCCGGGTGATTCTGGTCAAGCTGGCCGACCGCCTGCACAACATGCGCACCCTGGAAGTGCTGTCCGGCGAAAAACGCCGACGCATTGCCAAGGAAACCCTGGAAATCTACGCACCGATTGCCAACCGCCTGGGCATGCACAGCATGCGCATCGAGTTCGAAGACCTGGGCTTCAAGGCCATGCACCCGATGCGCTCCGAGCGCATCCGCACAGCGGTCAAGCGGGCTCGGGGCAACCGCAAGGAAATCGTCAACAAGATCGAAGAGTCGATCACCCACTGCCTGGCCCGTGAAGGCATGGAAGGCGAGGTAATGGGCCGTGAGAAGCACCTCTACGGCATCTACCAGAAGATGCGTGGCAAGCGCCGGGCGTTCAACGAAATCATGGACGTCTACGCCTTCCGCATCGTGGTCGACAAGGTCGACACCTGTTACCGCGTGCTCGGCGCCGTGCACAACCTGTACAAACCCCTGCCGGGGCGCTTCAAGGATTACATCGCGATCCCCAAGGCCAACGGCTACCAGTCGCTGCACACCACGCTGTTCGGCATGCACGGCGTACCGATCGAGATCCAGATCCGTACCCGCGAGATGGAAGAGTTGGCCAACAACGGCATTGCCGCACACTGGCTGTACAAATCCAACGAGGAAGACCAGCCCAAGGGCAGCCACGCCCGCGCGCGGCAGTGGGTCAAGGGCGTGCTGGAGATGCAGCAACGCGCCGGCAACTCGCTGGAATTTATCGAGAGTGTGAAGATCGACCTGTTCCCCGACGAGGTCTACGTGTTCACGCCCAAGGGCCGCATCATGGAGCTGCCAAAAGGTTCCACGGCGGTCGACTTTGCCTACGCCGTGCACACCGATGTGGGCAACACCTGCATTGCCTGCCGCATCAACCGCCGTCTGGCACCGCTGTCGCAGGCACTGGAAAGCGGCTCAACTGTCGAGATCGTCACCGCGCCAGGGGCACGCCCGAATCCGGCCTGGTTGAGTTTCGTGGTCACCGGCAAAGCGCGCACCCACATTCGCCATGCCCTGAAGCTGCAGCGCCGCTCAGAGTCCATCAGCCTCGGTGAGCGCCTGCTGAATAAAGTACTGGCCGGCTTCGACAGCCGTATCGACAAACTCTCGCCCGAACGCATTAAGGCTGTGTTGGCCGAATACCATCAGGAGGTCATCGAAGACCTTTTGGAAGACATCGGCCTGGGTAACCGTATGGCCTACGTGGTCGCGCGTCGCCTGCTCAGCGACAGCAACGAGGCGCTGCCGAGCAGCGAAGGCCCACTGGCCATCCGTGGCACCGAAGGCCTGGTGCTGAGCTACGCCAAATGCTGTACGCCGATTCCAGGCGACCCGATTGTCGGCCATTTGTCCGCCGGCAAGGGCATGGTGGTGCACCTGGAAAGCTGCAAGAACATCGGCGAAATTCGCCACAACCCGGAAAAATGCATCCAGCTGTCGTGGGCCAAGGACGTTACCGGCGAATTCAATGTCGAACTGCGTGTCGAACTGGAACATCAACGCGGCCTGATTGCCCTGCTCGCCGGCAGCGTGAATGCCGCCGATGGCAACATCGAGAAAATCAGCATGGACGAGCGTGATGGCCGCATCAGCGTCGTGCAGCTGGTCGTCAGCGTACATGACCGCGTACACCTGGCCCGGGTGATCAAGAAACTGCGCGCCCTCACCGGGGTGATCCGCATTACCCGCGCGCGCGCCTGATCCACCAACACAAAAGTTGCACAGCGCAATCAACCGCCAGCTGTACTTTGACAGCCGCTGTGGCTTTCACCCAACCTAGGCAATCTAACTGGCAGCGCGCCCATTTGCGCTGCAGTGTTCCTCCACATCAGCTTTACAGGAGTTCCCATGAGCAAGAGCGTTATCACCAGCGACAAGGCCCCAGCCGCAATCGGCACCTACTCCCAGGCGATCAAGGCAGGCAACACCGTGTACATGTCCGGGCAGATCCCGCTGGACCCGAAAACCATGGAACTGGTGGAAGGATTCGAAGCCCAGACCGTGCAGGTATTCGAGAACCTCAAGGCCGTGGCCGAAGCGGCTGGCGGCTCGTTCAAGGACATCGTCAAGCTGAACATCTTCCTCACCGATCTGTCGCATTTCGCCAAGGTCAATGAAGTCATGGGCCGTTACTTCGAGCAGCCCTACCCGGCCCGCGCAGCCATCGGCGTAGCCGCACTGCCACGCGGCTCGCAGGTGGAAATGGACGCTATTCTGGTTCTCGAATAAGCCCCTCGGCGGGGCTGCTGCCCCGCCCATCCCTCTTGAGGACGCCGCATGCGTTGCCTGTTTGTTGCTTTGCTCACCGGCGTCCTGCTCAGCGGTTGCGCCAGCCCTTCACACGACCCCAGCGGCACCTGGATCAACCAGGCCGCCATTGACGCGGCCGTGGACAGCGGCAACCTGCGCGAAGCCCTGCTGGCCTACGGCCCCAATCTGGAATGGCAACTCGACAACCAGCGCCAGCTGGCCAGCTTCAGCAATGGTTTCGAGCGCGGCGAAGGCAGCTTCGAGCGCCAGGCCAACGGCCAGCTGCGCGTGCAGTTCTACGGTGATTTTCAGGAAAACCTGAGCCTCAGCGGCAATGAGCTGATTCAAGCGCAAAGCGATACCTGGCCGGAGCAGCGCTTTGTCCGCGCACCCGCAGCGCCCGGCCTACTGGCGCCACCGGGGAGCAGCTTCGAGCAGGCGCTGTACAGCGCTTACCTGGGCGGCACCTGGCTGATCAAGGAAGGCCTGGGCGAAGGCGGCCTGGTGCTGTTCCAGGCTGATGGCAGCCTGCAGGGGCTGCCAGGCGCGGAGCGTTATGCGTTGTGTCTGGCAGGTGACTGTGCGGCCATGAGCGGCGAGTTCGACAGCCTCTGGCTGCAACTGGGCGACCAGGGGCAAAGCTGGCTGTTCGAGCGTGACGGCGACCAATTGCGCGTCTTCGAAGCGCTCAACCGCTCACAGATCGATGAAATGCCCAGCTACTACAAAGGCCAGCAGCGCTGGCTGCTGGTCAAACGCTAAACCCGCGCAAAACGCCAAGCTACAACTGCTGCAGAATCGCCCGGTAACCCTCGCGGTAGCTCGGGTGCTGCGGTGCCCAGCCCAGAGCACGGGCGCGGGCGTTAGTGCAACGCTTGCTGCCCGAACGGCGCACCGTCGACTGCTCGGACCAATGACTGACATTCAGCTGCTCGCGCAACCAGGCCACCACCTCATGCAGCGGCGCCGGCTGATCGTCGACGCCGATATAGCAGTCATCCAGCGCCACACCACGGGCATCGGCCTGCAGCAGATAGGCCAGTAGCCCCGCCGCGTCATCGACATGGATGCGGTTGCCGTACAGCGGCGGCTCGCTGACCACGCGATAGCCTTGGCGCACCTGCTTGAGCAACCATTCGCGGCCTGGGCCGTAGATGCCGGTGAGGCGTACCAGGCTGGCAGGCAGCCCGCTGTTTAGTGCCAGCTGCTCGGCCTCACGCATGATCCGCCCGGAGTAGCTATCGGCTTCTGCTGGGGAGGCTTCATCCACCCACTCACCGAGCTGTTGACCATATACGCCACTGCTGGAGACAAACAGCAGGCGCTTGGGCCGCTGACCCTGTTGCGCCAACCAGCCAAGCACGCGGCGCAGACCGTCGACATAGGCGGCGCGATAGCCGGCCTCGTCGTGTTCGGTGGCGGCCGCGCAATACACCAGGTAATCCAGCGGCTCACTCGGCCAGGCCGCCGGGCAGGCATCGGCATACAGATCACCGGCCACCGGGCGAATACCCTGTGGCAGCAGTGCCACGCTGCGGCGCAGGCCATACACCGTCCAGCCTGCAGCGCTTAGCTGCTGACCCAGACGGCTGCCGACATCGCCACAGCCGGCGATCATCAGTGTCTTACTCATCGTTGCGTATTCCCTGGTTATTCATCAGGGCAACAGTGCCACCAAGCTGGCCTGTTGCACCAGCTCCAATAGCGGCTGTGGATACACACCGAGGAAGAACGCCAGCACGGCAACGAACAGCAGCATCATGCCGCCAGCACGCTGCGCCCAGTTGAAGGGTGCATCGTGGCGACGCAGGTTCGGCTCGAGCATAAACAGGGTGACCATCACCCGCAGGTAATAGAACACGCCAATGGCGCTACCGAGCACCAGAGCGGCCAGCAGCCACCATTGCTGCGATTGCACACCGGCAGCAACCACGTAGAACTTGCCGATAAACCCGGCCGTCAGCGGAATGCCGGCCAGCGACAACATCATCACGGTCAGCACAGCGGTCAGGTACGGACGGCGCCAGAACAGCCCACGGTATTCGTACAGGGCATCGGCATCACGGCCGCTGTAGGGCGTCGACATCAAAGTGATCACGCCGAACGCACCCAGGCTGGTCAGCACATAGGTGGCCAGGTAAACGCCAACCGCTTCCACGGCCAGGCCCTTGCTGGCGATCAACGCCACCAGCAGGTAACCGAAGTGCGCGATGGAGGAATAACCGAGCAGACGCTTGAGGTTGTTCTGCAGCAGCGCCAGCAGGTTGCCAAAGATGATCGAGGCAATCGCAATCAGCGTCAGCAGGTCATTCAGCCAGCCGCCGGCAGCCGCTGGCGAGACCTGATACAGGCGCAGCAGCACGGCAAACACCGCAACTTTGCTGGCCGTAGCCAGGAAGGCGGCCACCGGTGCCGGCGCACCTTCATAGACGTCTGGCGTCCACAGGTGGAACGGCACCAGCGACAGTTTGAACGCCAGACCGATCAGCATCATGCCTACGCCAATCTGCGCCAGCATGCTCGGCAGGCCATCGGCGGCCAGCTTGGCACCGATACCGGCGAAGGTCAGGCTGCCCGACTCGGCATACAGCAGCGCCATGCCGAACAGCAGAAA
Organism: Pseudomonas sp. 8BK; assembly: GCF_902506475.1. Classification (NCBI taxonomy): domain Bacteria; kingdom Pseudomonadati; phylum Pseudomonadota; class Gammaproteobacteria; order Pseudomonadales; family Pseudomonadaceae; genus Pseudomonas; species Pseudomonas sp. 8BK. The sequence goes on from NZ_LR733252.1 coordinate 1,188,729, forward strand.
TGCCGAGCCTGCGGCGGACAGCACCATGTACTTGATGCCGGCTTCCAGCGAACGCTTGTTGAAGAAGGCGTAGGCAATCATGCCGTAGGTCGGCACCGACAGCAGTTCCAGGCCGATAAACAGGCCCGCCAGATGTTGCGCGCTGACCAGCACCAGACCGCCAGCGGCAGACAGCAGCATCAGCAGGTACAGCTCTTCGCGGTTGCCCGGGTAACCTTTGCCGGACTCACCGCCCAGGTAGGCGTGAATCAGCGTCACACAGGCCAGGGTCGCCGCCAGCACCAGGGCCATGTAGTAGCAGGCGAATTTATCCACCAGCAACAGCGGTGTGACCTCGATCGGTGTCACCTCCAGAGCCGGCAACAGCGACAGCAGGGCCAGGTTGAGGCCCAGCACCGAGAGGCCGAAGGTCATGGCGTGATTGCGCTTCCAGGCAATCGCCAGCATCACCAGCACGATGGTGGCACTGGTGATCAGCAGCGGCAGCAGCGCAATAAAGTGTTGAGTCGTGAATTCCATACGCTACTTACCGGGCCGGAACAGGTTGATTGATTGCACTACCCAGCCATTGCTGCACGCCTTGCATGCTGGCTGCAGAGGTGTCGAGCACCGGCTGCGGGTAGACGCCGAGCAGGATCAGCAGCACAGCCAGGCCCAGCACCATGCTCAGCTCGCGCAGCTGCAGGCCAGGCAAGGCAGTGTCCGCCTTGGCCGGGCCGAAGTAGGCGCGGTGAATCATGATCAGCGAGTAGACCGAGCCGAACACCAGACCGGTGGCGGCCAATACGGTGACCCATGGCGCGCTCTGGAAGCTGCCGATCAGAATCAGGAATTCACCCACGAAGTTACCGGTACCTGGCAAGCCCAGGGCAGCAGCAGCGAAGAACAGGCTGATCGCCGGCAGCCAGGGCATGCGTGCCCAGATCCCGCCCATCTCGCGCATGTCGCGGGTGTGCAGACGCTCATACAGCTGGCCGCAAAGGATAAACAGCGCCGCTGCGGATAGGCCGTGGGCCATCATCTGCACCACAGCGCCCTGCAAGGCGATCTCGCTGGCCGAGTAAATCGCGATCAGCACAAAGCCCATATGCGACACGCTGGAGTAGGCCACCAGGCGCTTGATGTCGGTCTGCGCGAACGACAACAGAGCGCCATAGATGATGGCGAACACGCCGAGCCACTGGGCGATTGGCGCAAACTCTGCCGAGGCGTTGGGGAACAATGGCAGGGCAAAGCGCATCAGGCCGTAGGCTGCAGTTTTCAGCAGGATACCGGCCAGGTCCACGGAGCCGGCGGTTGGTGCCTGAGCGTGGGCATCGGGCAGCCAGGAGTGGAACGGCACCACCGGAAACTTCACCGCAAAGGCGATAAAGAAGCCGAGCATCAGGATGTACTCGGTGCCCGGCGCCAGCTCGGTTTTCAGCAGATCGGCGTAGTTGAAAGTGAGCACACCGGTCTGATCGAAATGCACGAATACCAGGCCGAGGATCGCCAGCAGCATGATCAGGCCGCTGGCCTGGGTGAAGATAAAGAACTTAGTGGCGGCAGTGATGCGCGTCTTGCCATCACTGCCGCTATGACCCCAGAGCGCGATGAGGAAATACATCGGCACCAGCATCATTTCCCAGAAGAAGAAGAACAGGAACAGGTCGACCGCGAGAAACACGCCGACCACGCCGCCGAGAATCCACATCAGGTTGAGGTGGAAGAAGCCGACGCGGTTCTGGATCTCGTTCCACGAGCACATTACCGAGAGCACACCGAGCAGACCGGTGAGGCTGATCATCAGCACCGACAGGCCATCCAGCGCCAGGTGCACGCTTATGCCGAAGCGCTCGACCCACGGCACTTGGAACTCCGCCGCCCACTGCGGCGCAGCGCCTGGCGCCGGGGCCAGGCTGAAGTCGCCGGTGGCCCACAGCCACAGACCCAGACCGAACAGCAGGCCCATGGTCAGCAGGGCGATCCAGCGCGGCAAGGTGCTGCCGAAGCGCTCGCACTGCCAGCACAGCAAGCCGCCAATAAAGGGGATCAGGATTAGCCAGGGCAGAATCATGACGGGCTATTTTCCTTAATTCAGAAACAGGAGGACGGCGAGCACCAGCACGGCGCCCCCGGCAATCGAAGTGGCATACCAACGCACCTGACCAGTCTCGCTGCTGGCCAGCAAGGCGTTGCCACCTCGCGCCAGACGCGGAATCAGGCCAATGCTGCGGTCGATCGGATCACGCCCGAGCAGCCGGCACAGCAGCAGGTAGGGCTGCACAAACAGCTTGTCGTAGAGCCAGTCGAAGCCCCAGGCGGCGAACCACCAGGCCGAGAGGAAGCGCCCCGGCGCACTCTGCGCCACCGCCGTGGCGAAACTGCGCTTGCCGAGGAACAGCAGCGCGGCCAGGACGATGCCGATGATCGCGATGGCTCCGGAGACGATTTCCAAGCTGTGCTTGGCCTCACCGCCGGCATGCCCGACGCTTTGCGGCAGCACACCGGCCAGCGGCGGGCTGATCAGCGCACCGACGAAGGTCGACAGCACGATCAGCGTCACCAGCGGCAGCCAATGAGCCACACCGTGACCGGCATGGGCCTCGGTCTGCTGCTCGCCATGAAAGGCGATGAAGATCAGGCGGAAGGTGTAGATCGAGGTCAAGAAGGCGCCCGCCAGGCCGGCATAGAGCAACCACTGATGACCACTGGCAAAGGCTTCCCAGAGGATTTCGTCTTTGGAGTAGAAACCGGCGGTGATCAGCGGCAACGCCGCCAGGGCCGCGCCGCCGACGATAAAGCTGGCGTAGGCCAACGGCAGTTTCTTCCACAGGCCGCCCATCTTGAAGATGTTCTGCTCGTGGTGACAGGCGTTGATCACCGCACCGGAAGCGAGGAACAGCAGAGCCTTGAAGAAGGCGTGGGTCATCAGGTGGAAGATCGCTGCATCCCAGGCACCCACGCCGAGGGCGAGGAACATGTAACCGATCTGGCTCATGGTCGAATAGGCGAGGATGCGCTTGATGTCGGTCTGCACCAGCGCGGCAAAACCAGCCAGCACCAGGGTCACACCGCCGACGATGCCGACTAGCTCGAGAATGTCCGGGGTCAGCAGGAACAGGCCATGGGTACGGGCGATCAGGTAAACACCCGCCGTCACCATGGTCGCCGCGTGGATCAACGCAGAAACCGGGGTCGGACCAGCCATGGCGTCGGCCAGCCAGGTCTGCAACGGCAGCTGCGCGGATTTACCCACCGCTCCGCCGAGCAGCATCAGCGTGGCAATCCACAACCAGCTGTCGCCTTCCACATACTTCTGCGGTGCCAGCACCATCAGCTCCTGAATATTCAGGGTGCCCAGATGCAGGAACAGGATGAACAGGCCGATGGCCATGAATACATCGCCGATACGGGTGACGATAAAGGCCTTCAGCGCTGCATTGCCGTTCGGCGTGTGCTTGAAGTAGAAGCCGATCAGCAGGTAGGAGCACAGCCCTACACCTTCCCAACCGAAATACAGCAGCAGCAGGTTATCGCCCAGCACCAGCAGCAACATGCTGAAGATAAACAGGTTGGTGTAGGCGAAGAAACGCGAGTAGCCCTCTTCACCGCGCATGTACCAGCTGGCAAACAGGTGGATCAGAAAGCCCACACCCGTCACCACGCCGAGCATGGTCACGGACAGGCCATCCAGGTAGAGGGTGAAGCTCGGCGCAAAACCGGCCACGCTCATCCACTGCCACAGCACCTGGGTGAACACGCCATTTGCCGGCGGATTGAGGTTGAACTGCACGATCACCCAGGCCGCAGTCAGGGCAGACAGGCCCACCGAGCCCACGCCGATCAGCGCCGAGAGGTTTTCGGAGAAACGCCCGCGCGAAAAGGCCAGCAGGAACCAGCCCAGCAGCGGAAATACACAGGTCAGGAATAGAAGGTTCATCCGCGCATCTCGCTGGCAGCGTCGACATCGAGGGTGTTGAAGCGGCGATACAGCTGCAACAGGATCGCCAGGCCAATACTGGCTTCGGCGGCCGCCAGGGTGATCACCAGAATGAACATCACCTGGCCGTCAGGCTGAGCCCAACGGCTGCCGGCTACGATAAAGGCCAGGGCGGTGGCGTTCATCATCACTTCCAGGCTCATCAGCACGAAGAGGATATTGCGCCGCACCATCAGGCCAATCAGGCCGAGGCTGAACAGCACGCCGGCCAGTGCCAGGCCGTGCTCCATGGGAATCGCATTCATGCGGTTGGCTCCTTGGCATCGTGACGGCCGAGGTGATACGCCGCGACCAGTGCGCCGAGCAGCAGCATCGAGGCCAGCTCCACCACCAGCAGGTAAGGCCCGTACAGCGCGATACCCACCGCCTTGGCATCAACCGTCTGCAAACCCAGCGCTGCGCCACTGGGCGACTCGAACAACACATACAGCAGCTGACCCAGCAGCAGCGCCGAAAGCAGCGCCGGCCCAAACCAGATACCGGGCCTCAGCCACTGGCGCTCCTGCTCGACCGCCGCCGGACCGAGGTTGAGCATCATCACCACGAAGACGAACAGCACCATGATCGCGCCGGCATAGACGATGATCTCTAGGGCACCGGCAAAGGGCGCACCGAGGGCGAAGAAAGTCATCGCCACCGCCAGCAGCGAGACGATGAGATAGAGCAAGGCATGCACCGGGTTGGTGTTGGTGATCACCCCCACCGTCGATGCCACCGCCACACCGGCGGCGAAGTAGAACGCGAATTCCATGTCCCCTCCTTAGGGCAGCAGGCCTTTGACGTTGATCGGTTCAGCTTCATTCTGCGCCGCGCCTTTCGGCTTGCCGGCAATGGCCATACCGGCGACGCGGTAGAAGTTGTAGTCCGGGTTCTTGCCCGGGCCGCTGATCAGCAGGTCTTCCTTCTCGTACACCAGGTCCTGGCGCTTGAACTCGCCCATCTCGAAATCCGGGGTGAGCTGGATCGCCGTGGTCGGGCAGGCTTCTTCGCAGAGGCCGCAGAAGATGCAGCGCGAGAAGTTGATGCGGAAGAAATCCGGATACCAGCGGCCATCCGGGGTTTCCGCCTTCTGCAGCGAGATGCAACCCACCGGGCAGGCTACTGCGCACAGGTTGCAGGCCACGCAACGCTCTTCGCCGTCAGGGTCGCGGGTCAGCACGATGCGGCCACGGTAACGGGGCGGCAGGTACACCGCTTCTTCCGGGTACTGCAGAGTGTCACGCTTGCGAAAGCCATGGCTGAACACCATCGCCAGGCTGCGCAGTTGGGTGCCGGTGCCGACCAGCACATCCCATATGTATTTGAACATTCGGTGGTTCTCCTTACTGGGCCGCGGCCAGCACAAGTGCGCCGGTCACCAGCAGGTTGATCAGGGTCAGCGGCAGGCAGAACTTCCAGCTGAAGGCCATAACCTGGTCATACCGTGGGCGCGGAATCGAAGCGCGCAACAGGATGAAGATCATGATGAAGAAGCAGGTCTTCAGGGCAAACCAGAAGAACGGAATCTGCGGCAGAAGGCCAAACGGGCCGTGCCAGCCACCGAAGAACAACGTCACCAGCAACGCCGACACCGTGACGATGGCCACGTATTCGCCGACGAAGAACATGCCCCATTTCATCCCGGCATATTCGATGTGGTAACCGTCAGCCAGCTCCTGCTCCGCTTCCGGCTGGTCGAACGGGTGACGGTGGGTCACGGCGACGGCAGCGATAAAGAAGGTACAGAAACCGAAGAACTGCGGAATAATGAACCACAGATTCTCGGCCTGGTAATCGACGATATCGCGCATGTTGAACGAGCCAACCTGCGCCACCACGCCCATCAGCGCCAACGCCAGGAACACCTCGTAGGACACCGTCTGCGCCGAGGCGCGCAATGCACCGAGCAAGGCAAACTTGTTGTTACTGGCCCAGCCAGCAAACAGCACGGCGTACACCGACAAGCCGGCCATGGCGAAGAAGAACAGGATGCCGATGTTCAGGTCCGCTACGCCCCAGGTTGGGGTGATCGGGATGATCGCAAAAGCAATCAGCATGGCGGAGAACGCAATCATCGGCGCCAGGATAAAGATGAACTTGTCGGCGAACGGTGGCGTCCAGTCCTCCTTGAAGAACATCTTGATCATGTCAGCTGCGATCTGAAACATGCCGAACGGGCCGACCCGGTTGGGGCCGTAACGGTCCTGCCACCAGCCCAGCAGACGGCGCTCGACAAAACTCAGCAACGCGCCGCAGACCACCACCACCAGCAGAATCACGATAGCCTTGAGCACCGCGATCAGCACATCCAGCACTTCGGGGGTCAGCCAGCTCATTGCGCGGCCTCCTCAATGCGAGTGACCACGATACCTGCGATTAGCGCAGGCATGCCCGCCAAACCGACTGGCAAGCCGACCACACCAATGGCCAGCTCTTCGGTGATCTGCAATGGCAGGCGCAGGGTCTGTCCGGCGACGGTCAGACTGAGCAGCGCACCGTCATTTACGCCCAAGCGATCCGCTTCGGCCTTGGCCAGCACTGCATAAGGCGCTGGGATACGCTCCTGCAGCGGCGCGGCCCCGGCCGAGGTTTCCTCGCTGCCGAACAGGTGATGCAAGGCCACGGCCTGCAAGGTGCCCGGCGCCGGGTTAAAGGCGGCCGGGACGCTGAACCAGGGCAGCACTGCGCCTTTGGCTTCCAGCAGACGCACACCGGGATCACCTGCACGCAGGTGGCCGCCAACTTCGTCCTGGAATTTGTTCCAGGCTTGCGGCGAGTTCCAACCTGGCGACCAGGCGAACGGAATCTGCTGACGATCTTCCTGGCTGCCGGCATAGCCTTCCATGGAGAAGGCAAAGGCCGAGTCCTGGTCCTGCGGCTGACGCGGCTCGTGCACGCTGATATTGGCACGCATGGCGGTGCGACCGCTGTAACGGTGCGGCTCACGGGCCAGTTTGAGGCCCTTGATGCGGAACGAGGCCTTGGGTGCCGCGTCGACGATACGCGCCAACTGGCGGTTGCTCGCGGCGACAGCCGTGGTCACTGCATCCAACTGGGTCCAGTCGAGCGGTTTGCCCTGAATGGTGCTGTGCAGGGCATGCAGCCAGCGCCAGCCCTCACGAATCAGGATATTGGCGTCGTAGTAGCTCGGCTCGAACACCTGGAAGAAGCGCTGAGCGCGGCCTTCGAAGCTAACCAGGGTGCCATCGCCTTCGGCGAAGCTGGCCACCGGCAGCAGCAAGTGGGCTTTTTCGCTAGTGGCGGTGTGCTGATGGTCAGCGACGATCACCAGCTGGGCGGCCGCCAATGCGGCATCAACCTGGACCGCATCGGCACGGCGGTACAGATCGTTCTCCAGCACAATCACGGCATCGGCCTGCCCAGTCGTCAACGCTTGCAGCGCCGCATCGACGGATCTCTCCCCACACTCTTCACCCAAAAGCAGGGCCAGGCCCATGCTGTTGGCTTCCGGCACTACCAGGCTGATGGAGGCGTTCTTTTCACGATTTTTCAGCGCGCTGGCGATATTCGCCGCGGCCTCGATCAGGCTCTTTTCACCGAGAGATGCACCGGAGACGATCAGCGGACGTTTGGCCTTAAGTAGCGCGTCGGCGATCAGCTGCACCAGTTCGGCAGCTTCTTCGTCCAGGCCGTTGACAGCTGGGGCACTCGGGTCGATGGCGTGGGCCACGGCAAAACCGATACGCGCCAGATCGGCCGGCGCGGCATGCACGCAGGCTTCGGCCACATCATCCAGGCGGGTCGCGGTAACGCTGGCGACAAACAGCGGGTTCAGCGCGTCCTGTGCAACGTTCTGCACCGCCGCCATGTGCCAGTCCTGAATCTTCATCGAGGCGGCGATTTCAGTGGCCTTGCCCTTGACCGCCTGACGCAGGGCCAGGGCCATGCGTGCAGCGGTCTGGGTCAGGTCTTCGCCGAGAATAAACACCGCATCGTGCAGCTCGACTTCACGCAGGGTCGGTACCGGCAGCGGGCCGTTCTGCAGGATGTCGCGGATCAGGCGGATATTTTCCAGCTCGCCAGCGGCGATACCGGAGTAGAAGTTGGCCTCGCCGACCAACTCGCGCAAGGCGAAGTTGCTTTCCAGGCTGGCGCGCGGCGAGCCGATGCCGATCACACGCTTGCCCTTGAGCAGCTTGGCGGCCTTGTCCAGCGCGGCGTCGATGCCGAGCTTCTCGCCACCATCTTTATTGACCAGCAGCGGCTGGCGCGGACGATCCGTACGGTTGACGTAGCCGTAGCCGAAGCGACCACGGTCACAGAGGAAATACTGGTTCACATCACCGTTAAAGCGGTTTTCTATGCGCCGCAGTTCGCCATAGCGCTCGCCTGGGCTGGTGTTGCAGCCGCTGGCGCAGCCATGGCAGATGCTTGGGGCGAACTGCATGTCCCACTTGCGGTTATAGCGCTCGGAGTGGGTCTTGTCGGTGAACACACCGGTCGGGCAGACCTCGACCAGATTGCCGGAGAACTCGCTTTCCAGCACGCCGTCTTCGACCCGGCCGAAGTACACGTTGTCGTGCGCGCCATACACGCCAAGATCGGTGCCGCCGGCGTAATCCTTGTAGTAGCGCACGCAGCGGTAGCAGGCGATGCAGCGGTTCATCTCATGAGAGATAAACGGGCCGAGCTGCTGGTTCTGGTGGGTGCGTTTGCTGAAGCGATAACGGCGCTGGTTGTGGCCCGTCATCACCGTCATGTCCTGCAGGTGGCAATGGCCGCCCTCCTCGCACACCGGGCAGTCGTGCGGGTGGTTGGTCATCAGCCACTCGACGACGCTGGCGCGGAACGCCTTGGATTCTTCATCGTCGATGCTGATCCAGGTGTTGTCGGTGGCCGGCGTCATGCACGACATGACGATGCGCCCGCGCGTATCGTTTTCATCGGTGTACTGCTTGACCGCGCACTGGCGGCAGGCGCCGACGCTACCGAGCGCCGGGTGCCAGCAGAAGTAAGGGATATCGAGACCGAGGGACAGGCAGGCCTGCAGCAGGTTGTCCGCCCCATCGACTTCGAAATCTTTGCCGTCTACGTGGATAGTGGCCATGGTTCAGGTTTCTTCTTTGCCCACCGAAGCGGGCTTGGCTAATGGAATCACGTTGTGCTGCGGGGCCAGGTCAGTGGCCGCCAGAGCGCCATTTTTTTACGCGGGAACGAACTGCCCCGTCGCTGACGAAGCCGCCGAGCTGGCCACGCCAGCCTCGAACTCCGAACGGAAATACTTGATCGCACTGCCCAACGGCTCGACCGCACCCGGTGCGTGAGCACAGAAGGTCTTGCCGGGGCCAAGGAAATTGACCAGGCCGAGCAGCGTGTCGATGTCCTGCTGCGTGCCTTGCTTGCGCTCCAGGGCACGGAGAATCTTCACGCTCCACGGCAGGCCGTCGCGACACGGGGTACACCAGCCGCAGGACTCACGGGCGAAGAACTCTTCCATATTGCGCAGCAAGGAAACCATGCTAATGCTGTCGTCCACCGCCAGCGCCAGGCCGGTGCCCATGCGCGTGCCGACCTTGCCGATACCGCCGGCGTACATCAGCGCATCCAGGTGCTCGGGGAGCAGAAAACCGGTGCCGGCACCACCAGGCTGCCAGCACTTCAGCCTGTAACCATCGCGCATGCCGCCGGCGTAGTCCTCGAACAGCTCGCGGGCGCTGATGCCGAAGGGCAGTTCCCACAGGCCGGGGTTTTTAACCTTGCCGGAGAAGCCCATCAGCTTGGTGCCGTGGTCTTCACTCTCCGGGCGGGCCAGGCTCTTGTACCAGTCCACGCCGTTACCCACGATGGCCGGCACGTTGCACAGGGTTTCGACGTTGTTGACGCAGGTCGGCTTACCCCATACGCCGACGGCTGCCGGGAACGGCGGCTTGGCACGCGGGTTGGCGCGGCGACCTTCGAGGGAGTTGATCAGTGCGGTTTCTTCACCGCAGATATAACGACCGGCACCGGTATGGACGAACAGCTCGAAATCGAAACCGCTGCCGAGGATGTTCTTGCCGAGCAGGCCGGCGGCCTTGGCTTCTTCAATGGCGCGGTTCAGGTTCGCCGCGGCATCGACGTATTCGCCGCGCAGAAAGATGTATCCGCGATAGGCTTTCAGCGCACGGGCGGAAATCAGCATGCCCTCCACCAGCAAATGCGGCAGTTGCTCCATCAGCATGCGGTCTTTCCAGGTGTTGGGCTCCATTTCATCCGCGTTGCACAGCAGGTAGCGGATATTCATGGATTCGTCGGCAGGCATCAGGCCCCACTTCACCCCGGTGGGAAAGCCGGCACCACCACGGCCCTTGAGGCCTGAATCTTTCACCGTCTGCACGATATCGGCCTGGGCCATTTCGCTCAGGGCTTTGCGTGCGGCGGCGTAGCCGTTCTTCGCCTGGTATTCCTCCAGCCATACCGGCTGGGCGTCGTCACGCAGGCGCCAGGTCAACGGATGAGTCTCTTCACTGCGGGTGATGCGGTTGGCTGGGCCGATGGAGGTCAGCGTTTTCATACCACTCATTGATAGGCCTCCAGCAGTTGAGCCACGCCACCAGGTTGCACGTCGCCAAAGGTGTCGTTGTCGATCATCAGCGCCGGGGCCTTGTCGCAGTTGCCCAGGCAGCACACCGGCAGCAGGGTAAAGCGGTTGTCGGTGGTGGTCTGGCCGAGGCCGATACCGAGCTGTTTCTGCATTTCAGCGACGACCGACTCATGGCCACCGACATAGCAGGTCATGCTGTCGCATACGCGGATGATGTGACGGCCCACTGGCTGACGGAAAATCTGACTATAGAAGGTGGCTACGCCTTCGACATCGCTGGCGGGAATACCAAGGATTTCGCCAATCGCATCGGCGGCGCCATCCGGCACCCAGCCACGGGCCTTCTGCACGATCTTCAGGGCTTCGATCGACGCCGCGCGCGGGTCTTCGTAGTGGTGCATCTCGTGTTCGATGGCCGCGCGCTCGGTTTCGCTCAGAGCAAAACGGTCGGTTTGAATCAGGGTTGTCTGGCTCATATCAGCGGTCCACGTCAGCCATAACGAAGTCGATACTGCCCAGGTACGCGATCAGGTCGGCGACCATGCTGCCGCGAATCACCGAGGGGATCTGCTGCAGGTGCGGGAAGCTCGGCGTACGAATGCGCGTGCGGTAGCTCATGGTGCTGCCGTCGCTGGTCAGGTAGTAGCTGTTGATGCCCTTGGTCGCCTCGATCATCTGCAAGCTTTCGTTGGCCGGCATCACCGGCCCCCAGGAAACCTGCAGGAAGTGGGTGATCAGGGTTTCGATATGCTGCAGCGTGCGCTCTTTCGGCGGCGGCGTGGTCAGCGGGTGATCGGCCTTGTACGGGCCTTCCGGCATATTGCGCAGGCACTGGTCGATGATCTTGATGCTCTGGCGCATCTCTTCCACACGCACCATGCAACGGTCATAGGCATCGCCATTGGCGGCCAGCGGCACTTCGAACTCGAAGTTCTCGTAGCCGGAATACGGCCGCGCCTTGCGCAGGTCGAAGTCGCAGCCCGTCGCCCGCAAGCCAGCACCGGTGGTGCCCCACTCCAGCGCTTCCTTGGTGTTGTACTGCGCCACACCAATGGTTCGTGCCTTGAGAATGCTGTTCTTCAGTGCGGCTTTTTCGTACTCGTCGAGGCGCTTGGGCAGCCAGTCGACGAATTCCTTGACCAGACGATCCCAACCGCGCGGCAGGTCGTGAGCAACGCCGCCGATGCGGTACCAGGCTGGGTGCAGGCGGAAGCCGGTGATGGCTTCGATCACCTTGTAGGCACGCTGGCGGTCGGTGAAGGTGAAGAACACCGGGGTCATCGCACCGACGTCCTGAATGTAAGTACCGAGGAACAGCAGGTGGCTGGTGATGCGGAAGAACTCGGCCAGCATGATGCGAATCACGTCGACCCGCTGCGGCACGGTGATGCCCGCGAGCTTTTCCACGGCCAGCACGTACGGCAGGTTGTTCATCACCCCACCGAGGTAATCGATACGGTCGGTGTAGGGAATAAAGCTGTGCCAGCTCTGCCGTTCGGCCATCTTCTCGGCACCACGGTGGTGGTAGCCGACTTCCGGCACGCAGTCGACGATCTCTTCGCCATCGAGTTGCAGAATGATACGGAAGGCACCGTGGGCCGAAGGGTGGTTGGGGCCGAGGTTGAGGAACATATAGTCCTCATGCTCGCCACCACGCTTCATGCCCCAGTCTTCCGGCTTGAAACGCGCCGCTTCTTCTTCGTGCTGCTGCTTGGCCAGGGTCAGGCTGAACGGATCGAATTCGGTGGCACGCGCCGGGTAGTCCTTGCGCAGTGGGTGACCTTCCCAGGTCGGCGGCATCATGATCCGCGTCAGGTGCGGGTGGCCGCTGAAGTGGATGCCGTATAGATCCCAAACTTCGCGCTCATACCAGTTGGCGTTGGGCCAGATGCTGGTGACGCTGGGTAGATTGAGGTCGCGTTCGGACAGGGCGACCTTGATCATCACATCGCTGTTCCGCTCCAGCGACATCAGGTGATAGAACACGGTGAAATCCGCATCCGGCAGACCACGACGCTGGGTGCGCAGACGCTCGTCGACGCCATGCAGGTCATACAGCATCACGTAGGGGCGCGGCAGGTTGCGCAGAAAGGTCAGGATCTCGACCAGCCGCTCGCGGGCCACCCACAGCACCGGCATGCCGGTACGGGTGCTCTGTGCGGTAAAGGCGTCAGCGCCAAAACGGGAATTCAGTTCGACGATCACATCGTGGTCGTCAGCCTTGTACGGCGGTATGGACAGAATGCTGTCTGCAGTCATGGTCTCGGTCGCTATCGGTCAACGGCGTCAGTAGGCGGGCTCAGTCGAGCCCAGGCTCACACTTCGTCGGGGCTACGCAGATTGGTCACGGCGATGCGCTCGGCGCGACGCTGTTCTTTCTGCGAAGGCATGTCGGCACGGTAAACACCCTGATCACCGACCACCCAGGACAACGGCCGACGCTCCTGACCGATGGATTCCTGCAGCAGCATCAAGCCTTGCAGAAACGCCTCGGGACGCGGCGGGCAACCGGGAATATAAACGTCGACCGGCAGAAACTTGTCGACCCCCTGGACCACCGAGTAGATGTCGTACATGCCGCCAGAGTTGGCGCAGGAGCCCATGGAGATCACCCACTTGGGCTCCAGCATCTGTTCGTACAGGCGCTGGATGACCGGAGCCATCTTGATAAAGCAGGTGCCAGCGATGACCATGAAGTCCGCCTGACGTGGGGAGGCCCGGATCACTTCCGCACCAAACCGGGCCACATCATGCGGCGCAGTAAAGGCGGTGGTCATTTCCACATAGCAGCAGGACAGGCCGAAGTTGTACGGCCACAAGGAGTTCTTACGCCCCCAGTTCACTGCGCCATTGAGTACATCGGCAAGTTTGCCCATGTAGATGTTCTTGTGGACTTGATCGTCTAGCAGCGGGTCGGAAACAGTCTCCCGCTCGCCGACCGGATAGCGCTCATTGGGCGCATCCGGATCGATCCGAGTAAGTTTGTAGTGCATCGCCAAAGCCTCATTGTTTTAGCTTCGCCTGCCGCTCGCGACGGCCCTGAGGTGCCCAATCGAGCGCCCCGATCCGCCAAAGGTAGACAAGACCTGCCAACAGAATTGCTATAAAGACTGTAGCTTCGATCAGCCCAGCCCAGCCGCTTTCGCGTACCGAAACTGCCCAAGCGAAGAGAAAGAGGGCTTCAACGTCGAAGATCACGAAGAGCATCGCGACCAGATAGAATTTGGCTGACAGGCGCAGACGCGCGCTGCCGACGGGCAACATGCCAGACTCAAAGGGCTCATTCTTGCTGCGACCCCAGGCTTTGCTACCCAGCAGGCTGGACAGCCCAAGCATGAACGCAATGAGCCCGAAGACTCCCAGCAGGAACACAGCAAAAGCCCAGTTATGGGACATGGTCGTTACCGCATCAGGCATGCCGGTACTCCTTGGGTGAAAGGAACGGCTTGTATAATTTTATTGTGGCGAGCGCAAAACCCGGCCTGGGTCGCTCGCAAAGTATGGTCGCAATTCTATGCGCACATCGCTTTAGTAACTAATTATTTTCTGTTCACAAAGCGACATTAAAGCGTAGCCAATCGCCAAAACCGCTTCGCCTCCTCAGCCACGGGGGCTGAAGCGCATCAACAGTTGGTTCCATTGAATACAGCCGCTATGCTTGGCTGCATCTCAATGGATAAAGACTATGACCCTCACCGAACTGCGCTACATAGTCACCCTCGCTCAGGAACAGCACTTCGGCCGCGCCGCCGAGCGTTGTCATGTCAGCCAGCCGACGCTGTCGGTGGGGGTGAAGAAGCTCGAAGATGAGCTGGGCGTACTGATCTTCGAACGTAGCAAGAGCGCAGTGCGTCTGACTCCGGTCGGTGAAGGCATCGTCACCCAGGCGCAGAAAGTGCTGGAGCAGGCCCAGGGCATTCGCGAGCTGGCCCAGGCCGGCAAGAACCAGATGGCCGCCCCCCTGAAGATCGGTGCGATCTACACCGTCGGCCCTTATCTGTTCCCTCATCTGATTCCGCAACTGCACCGCGTCGCGCCGCAGATGCCGTTGTATATCGAAGAAAACTTTACCCACGTGCTGCGCGACAAGCTGCGCAATGGCGAGCTGGACGCAATCATCATCGCCCTGCCGTTCCACGAAGCCGATGTGCTGACCAAGCCGCTGTACGACGAGCCGTTCTACGCCCTGCTGCCAGCCGGTCACCCCTGGGCCGCGATGAAAACCATCGACAGCAAGCTGCTGAATGACAAGAGCCTGCTGCTGCTCGGTGAAGGTCACTGCTTCCGCGATCAGGTGCTGGAAGCCTGCCCGACCCTGCGCAAGGGCGGCGAAGACAGCGCCAAGCACACCACCGTGGAATCCAGCTCGCTGGAAACCATCCGTCACATGGTCGCCTCGGGCCTCGGCGTATCGATCCTGCCGTTCTCTGCCGTCGACAGCCACCACTATGCTCCCGGCGTGATCGAAGTACGCCCACTCAGTCCGCCGACGCCGTTCCGCACCGTGGCCATCGCCTGGCGCGCCAGCTTCCCACGGCCGAATGCCATCGAAGTCCTGACCGATTCGATTCGCCTGTGCTCGGTGGCCAAACCACTGCCCAAGAGCAGCTAAAACAGACCATGACCGAACTGGCCGCGGTTTCTGTGACCGCGCTGAAAGGCGTGGGAGCGGCCCTGGCCGAAAAGCTCGCCAAGGTCGGCCTGGAAACCCTGCAGGATGTGCTGTTCCACCTACCGCTGCGTTACCAGGATCGCACCCGCATCGTGCCGATTGGCGCGCTGCGCCCCGGTCAGGACGCCGTGGTGGAAGGCATAGTCGCCGGCGCCGATGTGGTCATGGGTCGGCGGCGTAGCCTGCTGGTACG
Organism: Pseudomonas sp. 8BK; assembly: GCF_902506475.1. Taxonomy (NCBI): domain Bacteria; kingdom Pseudomonadati; phylum Pseudomonadota; class Gammaproteobacteria; order Pseudomonadales; family Pseudomonadaceae; genus Pseudomonas; species Pseudomonas sp. 8BK. Next base: position 1,204,099 of record NZ_LR733252.1, read on the forward strand.
CCTGCAGGACGGCAGTGGCACCCTCTCCTTGCGTTTCTACCATTTCAGCCAGGCACAAAAGGAAGGCCTCAAGCGCGGTACCCAGGTACGCTGCTACGGTGAAGTGCGCCCTGGCTCGTCGGGCCTGGAGATCTACCACCCGGAATACCGTGCGCTGTCCGGCAGCGAACCGATTGCCGTGGAACAGACCCTGACGCCGATCTACCCGACCACCGAGGGCCTGACCCAGCAGCGCCTGCGCCAACTCAGCGAGCAGGCCCTGGCGCGTCTTGGGCCGCACAGCTTGCCGGATTGGCTGCCGCGCGAACTGGCCGACGATTACCAGCTCAGCCCACTGGATCAGGCGATTCGCTATCTGCATCGACCGCCGCCGGATGCCGATCTGGAAGAACTCGCCGAAGGCCGTCACTGGGCCCAGCACCGCTTGGCCTTCGAGGAATTGCTGACCCACCAACTGTCGCTGCAGCGTCTGCGCGAAAGCGTGCGTGCGCAGCAGGCCCCGGCGCTGCCCCTTGCGAAAACGCTGCCGCAGCAATACCTCGCCAACCTGGGCTTTACCCCCACCGGTGCGCAGCAACGGGTCGGCGCGGAAATCGCCTACGACCTCAGCCAGAGCGAGCCGATGCTGCGCCTGGTGCAGGGCGATGTGGGTGCCGGCAAGACCGTGGTCGCCGCCTTTGCCGCACTGCAGGCGCTGGAAGCCGGTTATCAGGTAGCGCTGATGGCCCCCACCGAGATTCTTGCCGAGCAGCATTTCATCAACTTCAGCAAATGGCTGGCCCCGCTGGGCCTGGAGGTTGCCTGGCTGGCCGGCAAGCTCAAGGGCAAGGCCCGTGCCAGCGCCCTGGAGCAGATCGCCGCTGGCGCACCCATGGTGGTCGGCACCCATGCGCTGTTTCAGGATGAAGTGCAGTTTCAGAAACTCGCACTGGTGATTATCGATGAACAGCACCGCTTCGGCGTGCAGCAGCGCCTGGCCCTACGGCAGAAAGGCATCGGCGGACGTATGTGCCCGCACCAGCTGATCATGACCGCCACGCCGATCCCGCGAACCCTGGCGATGAGTGCCTACGCTGACCTCGACACCTCGATCCTCGACGAGCTGCCGCCCGGCCGTACCCCAGTGAACACCCTGGTGATCGCCGACAGCCGCCGCCTGGAAGTGGTCGAACGGGTGCGCCTGGCCTGTAACGAAGGGCGCCAGGCCTACTGGGTCTGCACACTGATCGAAGAATCCGAAGAGCTGACCTGCCAGGCCGCGGAAACCACCTTCGAGGATTTATCGGCGGCGCTCGGCGGGCTGAATGTCGGCTTGATTCACGGGCGCATGAAACCGGCGGAAAAAGCCGCGGTGATGGACCAGTTCAAACAGGGCCAGCTGCAGCTGCTGGTGGCCACCACGGTGATCGAGGTCGGCGTCGACGTACCGAATGCCAGCCTGATGATTATCGAAAACCCGGAGCGCCTGGGCCTGGCCCAGCTGCACCAGCTGCGTGGCCGGGTCGGCCGTGGCAGCGCGGCCAGCCATTGCCTGCTGCTCTATCACCCGCCCTTATCGCAGCTGGGCCGTGAGCGCCTGGCAATCATGCGCGAGACCTGCGATGGCTTCGTTATCGCCGAAAAGGATCTGGAGCTGCGCGGCCCCGGTGAGATGCTCGGCACCCGTCAGACCGGCTTGCTGCAGTTCAAGGTGGCCGATCTGATGCGTGATGCTGACTTACTTCCGTCAGTGCGCGATGCCGCGCAAGCGTTGTTGGAGCACTGGCCGCAACATGTCAGCCCGCTACTTGAACGCTGGTTGCGGCATGGCCAACAATACGGGCAAGTGTGAGCCAGCGCACAGTGCAACCGTCGCCTGCGCCGCATTTTACTCATCCCGCTGTTTATACTCGGGGTATTGCTACTTCTGCTGGATACCGTCATGACCGAACTTGCCCTTGCTCCCGACACCGCTCCGCGCCCGCCAGCGGTGATTCTGCAATTGCTGGAGAAGCTCGGCCTGCCCTACCAAGTCTGCCGCGACATGCCCGGCCTGCCAGCCGCTCAACGCCTGCAAGCGGTACTGCTGGATGACGCCGTGGGCGCGCTACTGGTGCTCTATCCGCAGAGCCAGCTGCTCGACCTCAATCGCCTGACCGAACTGACCGGCCGCCAACTGACCGCAGTCAAGCCAGAGCGCCTGGAGCGCATGCTCGGCAAACACAGCCTGAAGGTGTTGCCTGGCCTGCCACCGCTGACCAGCTCGCCCTGCCTGTATGACGAGCGCCTGCTGCAGGTGCCGAGTCTGTATATCGAGTCCGGCCAGCGCGGCGTGCTGCTGGAGCTAAGCACCGACGCTTTCAAAACCCTGCTGAGCAAGGCCAGCGCCGCGCGCTTCGGCGAGCCGCTGAGCAATATCCGCCTGAACCTCAATCGCCCGGACGACGACCGCGCCGAGATCACCCTGGCGGTGCAGGCCTTTACCGCGCGGCGCATCCAGCAACGCCTGGAAGAAACCATCGAAATTCCGCCGCTGCCGGAAACTGCGCAGAAGATCATCAAGCTGCGTGTCGACCCGGATGCCACCGTGGATGACATCACCGGCGTGGTCGAAACCGACCCGGCGCTGGCCGCCCAGGTGGTCAGCTGGGCCGCCTCGCCCTACTACGCGGCACCCGGCAAGATCCGCTCGGTGGAGGACGCCATCGTCCGCGTGCTGGGCTTCGACCTAGTGATCAACCTGGCCCTCGGCCTGGCCCTGGGCAAAACCCTGAGCCTGCCCAAGGATCATCCGCAACAGGCCACACCGTACTGGCAACAGGCGATCTACAGCGCTGCGGTGATCGAGGGCCTGACCCGCGCCATCCCGCGCGCGCAGCGTCCGGAAGCCGGCCTGACCTACCTCGCCGGCCTGTTGCACAACTTCGGCTATCTGGTGCTGGCGCACGTGTTTCCACCGCATTTCTCGCTGATCTGCCGCCATCTGGAGGTCAACCCGCACCTGTCACACAGCTATATCGAGCAGCATCTGCTCGGCATCAGCCGCGAGCAGATCGGTGCCTGGCTGATGCGCTACTGGGATATGCCGGAAGAACTGGCCAGCGCCCTGCGCTTCCAGCACGACCCTGAATACACCGGCCCCCACGCCACCTACCCGAACCTGGTGTGCCTGTCGGTTAGCCTGTTGCGCAATCGCGGCATCGGTGCCGGCCCGCAGAGCGAGATTCCGCAAAGCCTGTTCGACAACCTCGGCATCAGCCGGGAAAAAGCCGAAGAAGCCGTAAGCAAGGTGCTGGTGGCTGAAGTCGCGCTGCGCGAACTGGCCGCGCAATTCCATCCCGCGCACTAGCAGGCCGTTTAAAAACGTTGGCGAGGCAGCCAGCGCAAGGCAAAAACAGGCGAGAAAGCGGAGTTTACGAGTTGTAAATGAGCATTTTGAGACTGTTTTTAACGCCGCGATGGCAACGCAGGTAGTTTTTCAACAGCCTGCTAAAGCTGCAGAAAACACAAAGGGGCCTACGGGCCCCTTTTTCGTTTCAGTCGAACGATTACTTCTTCAGCTGTGCGCGTCGTGCGGCGAACAGCTCCGGCAGCACCTGCGCGCTACCATCGAGCAACTGCGCCACGGCTGGCTGCTCATACAGGGCAGCATATTCGGCCAGTTTTTCGCTGGGCATCTGCCGATAGGCATACAGCATAAAAGACTCCACCGCTTCGGCGCTGGAGGCCCGCAGCGCGTCTTCCTGAGCCTTGGTCTGAGTGCTCAGGGCCTTCTCGTCGATGCTTTCACCACGGCCCTGCAGGGCCAGAAATGCCTGAGTCTTGCCGACTTCATAGCGCAACAGGGTGGCCAGGGTGGTGGTGTGCGCGGCGGCATCCAGGCGCCGCACCAGAGCCATACGCTCCTCACGCGGCGGGCGTTCGCCCAGCTGTTTGCGATAGGCCGCCAAGCCTTCTGCACCGCCCTCGCCCACAGAACGCTCGGCAGCGGTAAAGCCCTGCGCCAGCGGGCTTTCCAGCAAGTTCTTGGCCTGTTCCAGCTGGGTTTGATCGAGCTTGCCGGTCAGTTTCTTAGCCAAGTCCAGACACAGAGCATCAGCGGCAAACACCTTGGCCAACTGCGCTTGCTGTTTATCGCTCAGACCACGCTGCACCAGCGGTGCGCTCTGCTCACAGAGCAAACGGATGCCGGCCAGCTCGAATAACGGCGCAAAGGCTTCGGCTTTGGGGGGCGCGGCATGGGCAACGGAGGTGGAAAACAGCAGGGCACTCAGCAGCAGACGCATGGGCAAACTCTCACTAGGGCTATGCCCAGCCTAGCGAATGCAGTGCGCGCAGGCCAGCCCTGGCGCGCACTGCTGCGAATCAGGCAGCTTTTATGGCAGCGTCTTTCTTTTTCGGCATCAGGTATTTGGTCAGCCCCTGGAACCAGATCACCAACGCGGGGTTGCCCTGGATCTGGATATCCTTGTTCTGGATGCCCTGCATAAACGCCAGCTGCTTGTTTTTCGCGTTCATGGTGGCGAAGCCGTAGGCGGCATCCTTGAAGCCAAGGGCGAAGGCAGGCTCAGTAGCCGGGCCGCGCTTGCTGGTGATGCGCTGGTCTTTGACGATGAAGTGACGGGCGACTTTACCGTCCAGAGTATGCAGCTGAAAGACCATATCGCGGTCAACCAGTTGCTGTTGGAATGCCGGATTTTCACGGCTGGCCTTGGCCATCAGACGGCCCAGCATCCACAGAAGAAAACGGAATTTCATGCGCGAGGCCTCGCAAAGGGTAGGGAAAAGGCGGCGCATTGTAGCGGTTTGCGGCAGGGACTACATCCGGCTGAAAGAAGGGCGTGAACACGCTGGCCGGGATGGTGCAGCCCGAGGCCAAAGGCCCCGGGCCTGAGGACTCAGTTGACCGCGTCTTTCAGGGACTTGCCCGGTTTGAAGGCGACGGTGTTGCTGGCCTTGATCTTTACCGGCTCACCGGTTTGCGGATTTTTACCGGTGCGAGCACCGCGGTGGCGTTGTACGAAAGTACCGAAGCCCACCAGGGTGACGCTGTCCTTGCGGTTCAGTGCGTTGGTGATTTCTTCGAGTACCGCGTTAAGTACACGGTTTGCCTGATCTTTAGTCAGATCCGCCTTATCGGCGATGGCGGCGGCGAGTTCCGGTTTACGCATAAATGCCTCTTTACGGTTTTTTGTTGTTGTGTCCGGGCTGCTCTGCGCGAGCAGATACCAAGGCGCCGCAACAGCTCTAGGCTGCGGCAGACTGAGGGAGGATGGCATGCCATTGGGCCCTGCGCCAGTCTTGTCCGACAGTTAAACCAGGCAATTTTGTGGCATATCCGACAGAACGGCCGCCATTCAGGCCAAAAGTGCAGGCAGCAGCTTATTCAGGGCCAATTTATCCTGCACGGCCGTACCGGTGAGGGCATAACCGAGCAGCGCACCAGTGTTGTCATGGCATAGCGCCTTGATGTCGGCGCCGCTGCCTTCAACGCTCCACTCGCCCTGCAGGCCATGCGGTGGCGGCGACACCACCAGCGGGCAGACCGGGGTTTTAACCGTCACCGGCATCGGCCCGTAGCTTACTGCCGTCGGGGTGCCGGCCAGGGTTTGCGCCAGGGCACGGGCGCTGGTCATCAGCGGCATGACATAGAGCAGGTTGATCCCATCGACCTCAGCGCAGTCGCCCAGGGCGTAGATATTGGCGTGAGAGGTGCGCAGCTGGCGGTCGACCACCACCCCGCGATTGACCGCCAGCCCGGCAGCGGCAGCCAGTTCGATACGCGGGCGCAAACCCACAGCTGACAACACCAGGTCACACTCGATCAGGGTGCCATCGGACAGGTGCGCGTCCAGTGCATCGCCTTTGTGATTCAGGCTGGCCAACACCGGACCGAGGTGAAAACGCGCCCCCAACCCTTCCAGGCCAGCTTGAACCGCGGCGGCGGCAGCCGGATGCAGCAGACCAGGCATCACCTGCTCGCAAGGGGCGACCAGTTCGACCTGATAGCCGCCCAGGCTCAGGTCATTGGCAAACTCACAACCGATCAGCCCGGCGCCCAGTAGCAGGACACGCTGCTTGCCGGCAGCTGCAGTGCGAAAACGCGCGTAATCCTCCAGGTCATTGATCGAGAAGATCGCATCATCGGCATCACCTTGCACCGGTACGCGAATCACCTCGGCCCCCCAGGCCAGCACCAGGTCGCGGTACGGCACAGCCTCTTCGCCGATCCACAGTTGCTTGTGGCCAGGATCGATGCCGCTGATGCGGGTATGGGTGCGAATTTCCGCCTTGAGCTGATCAGCCATGGCGCCCGGCTCGGCCATGCTCAGGCCATCGGCGTCCTTGTTCTTGGCAAAACCGGTAGAGAGCATCGGCTTGGAGTACGAACGCCCGTCGTCAGCAGTGATCAACAGCAGCGGAGTTTCGCTGTCCAGCTTGCGAAATTCACGGGCCAGGTTGTAACCGGCCAGGCCGGTGCCGACGATGACGACAGGTGCACTCATGCTCATTCCTCACACAGGCCGCGCACTGCGGCGGCCGTAATAGATTTCAGGGCTGACGCGGCTCAGGCGATCTCGATCATCTCGAAATCCAGCTTGCCGACGCCGCAATCGGGGCACAGCCAATCGGCGGGAATATCTTCCCAGGCCGTGCCAGGGGCGATGCCTTCCTCGGGCAGGCCGAGGGCTTCGTCATAGATAAACCCGCACACCACACATTGCCACTTACGCATAACCACCTCGCTGCTTAATTCAGCTCGTTCGGGGTATTGAGTATGGGCACTCGCCAAACAAAACGGCGACCCTTGGGTCGCCGCCTAGAGCAGTATCTACTTAGAACCTGTTTCAGATCTCGCGAGCTAGAGCGACGCAAGGCAAAAACAGGCGAGAAAGCGGAGTTTACGGCTGTAAATGAGCATTACTCGTTTCACTCGCCCTTCGGGCCGCACTAAAGCGCGTTAGCCGCAAGCGGCTTACCGAGCCTGTTTTTAACGCAGCAGCGCCGACGCGCAGCAGATCGGGGACGGGTCTTAGCCGATTTCGATCATTTCGAAATCCAGCTTACCCACGCCACAGTCAGGGCACAGCCAGTCTTCCGGGACATCCTGCCAGAGCGTGCCGGCGGCGATGCCTTCATCAGGCCAGCCTTGGCTCTCGTCGTAAATCAGTCCACAGACTACACATTGCCACTTCTTCATAACTACCTCAGGCGGATCACACGGCTATTGCGCCGGGGAAACTACCGTATATGTGCATGTGCGCCAAGCCGCCGGACGATGAATAGCCCGTCATCGAGGCCAACCAAAGTCGGGTTCTGCCCGACGTAGCGGCCAATCGACGCGCCTTGCGCCATCTGTCCAGACGTAATGCCCATGCTAGACTCGCGCGCCTCTGCCTACGGTGAAACCAGCTCGTGCCCCACGCCGCCCTCGCCCATCCGCCGCGCTGGCTGACTGCCAGCCAACTGCATCCCGCACCCACGGCGGCGGTGCGTGACTGGCTATTCAATGAAGACTCGCTGACACGGCGACTCACCGCTCTGTCGGCCAATGGTTTCAGCGTCACCCCGCTGCAGGAAGGCTGGCAGCGCCTGCGCAGCGATGAGTGCAGCGCGCTGGGCGTGGTCGGCGGCAGCCAGGGCTGGGTGCGCGAGGTGTACCTGCGCGGTCACGGCCAGCCCTGGGTATTTGCCCGCAGCGTGGCGGCGCGTAGCGCCCTGGAAGGATCCGGCCTAGCGCTGGACCAACTCGGCAGCCGCTCGCTGGGGGAGTTGCTGTTCAGCGACCGTGCCTTCGATCGTGGTGAGTTGCAGGTGTGCCGCTACCCGGCACCGTGGCTGCCAGCGGAAGCCTGCAGCGAGCGTCTGTGGGCGCGGCGTTCGTGTTTTAGCCGTGGGGCTTTGGGCGTGCTGGTGGCCGAGGTCTTCCTTCCTGAGTTCTGGGCCGCAGCTGACATCGAGTCGTAGGGTGGATGTCGTTTTTACATCAACCTTGCAGCCACACTGGTGGATCGATAAAACGTGAACCACCCTACGCCCTCCGTATAATCAGCCGCACCTCGCATGGAGACGCGCTCGATGTATACCCGCCTGCTGCATTCACTTAATCGCCTGCACCCACGCGCCTGGGACTTTATCCAGCTGATGCGCCTGGACAAGCCCATCGGCATCTACCTGCTGCTGTGGCCGACGCTGTGGGCGCTGTGGGTGGCGGCCGAAGGCGTGCCGAGCGTGAAGAACCTGCTGATCTTCGTCTTCGGGGTAATCCTGATGCGCGCCGCCGGCTGCGTGATCAACGATTACGCCGACCGCAACTTCGACGGCCACGTCAGCCGCACCAAGGCCCGCCCGCTGGCCAGCGGCAAGATCAAACCGCGTGAGGCGTTGATCCTGTTCGCCGTGTTGGTGGCACTGAGCTTTGTGCTGGTGCTGTTTACCAACGCCACCACCATCTGGTTGTCGTTCGGCGGTTTGGCCCTGGCCGCCTGCTACCCCTTTATGAAGCGCTATACCTTCTATCCACAGGTGGTGCTCGGAGCGGCATTTTCCTGGGGCATGCCGATGGCCTTTACCGCCGAAACCGGCAGCCTGCCGCCGGAAGCCTGGCTGCTGTATATCGCCAACCTGCTATGGACCGTGGCCTACGACACCTACTACGCCATGGCCGACCGCGAGGACGACCTGAAGATCGGCGTGCGCTCCACCGCCATTCTGTTTGGCGATGCCGACCGCCTGATCATCGTCATCCTCCAGGGCCTGGCGCTGCTCTGCCTGCTGCTGGCCGCCGCGCGCTTCGAGCTGGGCCTGTACTTCCACCTCGGCCTGCTGGCCGCCGCCGGCTGCTTTGCCTGGGAGTATCACAAGACCCGCAACCGCAAGCCGATGGCCTGCTTCAATGCCTTTCTGCACAACCACTGGGCCGGCTTGGCGATCTTTATCGGCCTGGTTCTGGACTACGCGCTGCGCGGGTAGAAAGGTGGCTTGCCGCGCAGCTGTCATATCGCTGCAATAATTCCGTTATCTAATGCAGCCCATTACAGCGAGATGACCCGAGGCTTGATCCATGGTTGGCAAGAATATCCTGATCGTCGATGACGAAGCACCGATCCGTGAAATGATCGCCGTGGCCCTGGAAATGGCCGGCTACGAGTGCCTGGAAGCGGAGAACACCCAGCAGGCGCACGCCATCATCGTCGACCGCAAACCCGATCTGATCCTGCTCGACTGGATGCTCCCCGGCACCAGCGGTATCGAACTGGCGCGCCGCCTCAAGCGCGATGAGCTGACCGGTGATATCCCGATCATCATGCTCACCGCCAAGGGCGAAGAGGACAACAAGATCCAGGGCCTGGAAGTCGGTGCCGACGACTACATCACCAAACCGTTTTCGCCGCGTGAACTGGTCGCCCGCCTCAAGGCCGTGCTGCGCCGCGCCGGCCCAACCGACAGCGAAGGGCCGATCGAAGTCGGCGGCCTGCTGCTCGACCCGATCAGCCACCGCGTGACCATCGACGGCAAACCCGCCGAAATGGGCCCCACCGAATACCGCCTGCTGCAGTTTTTCATGACCCACCAGGAACGCGCCTACACCCGCGGCCAGCTGCTTGATCAGGTCTGGGGCGGCAACGTATATGTCGAAGAGCGCACCGTCGACGTGCATATCCGCCGCCTGCGCAAAGCCCTGGGCGAGGTCTACGAGAATCTGGTGCAGACTGTACGCGGCACGGGTTACCGTTTCTCCACCAAGAGCTGACTTAAGCTCTGCGGCACCAGGCAAGCATGGATTGATTGGCGGATGAGTGTGAATTGAATCAAGACTGGCGCGGCCCCCTGATACGTCGTTTGTTGCTGCTGGTCGGTGTCTGCCTGCTGCTCGGGTTGATCACCGGCGAATATGCCTGGGCGCTGGTGCTCGGCCTGGCTGGTTACCTTGGCTGGCACCTGAGCCAGCTGCTGCGTTTGCACAAATGGCTGCGCACCCGCCAGGGTGACGAAGCGCCGCCCGATGGCTATGGCCTGTGGGGCGAAGTATTCGACAGCATCTATCACCTGCAGCGCCGCGACCAGAAAGTCCGTGGCCGCCTGCAGGCGGTGATCGACCGCGTGCAGGAGTCCACCGCCGCGCTGAAAGATGCGGTGATCATGCTCGACCGCGACGGCAACCTGGAATGGTGGAACATCGCCGCGGAGAAACTCCTGGGCCTGAAAACCCCGCAGGACAGCGGCCAGCAGATCACCAACCTGGTGCGCGACCCGCGCTTTATCGAGTATTTCGAGAACCACAATTACAACGAGCCGCTGGAGCTGCCCTCGCCGGTCAGCGACCGCCTGCGCCTGCAATTCCATATCACCCAGTACGGCAACCGCGAACACCTGATGCTGGTGCGCGACATCACCCGCCTGTATCAGCTGGAACAGATGCGCAAGGACTTCGTCGCCAACGTCTCGCATGAGCTGCGCACCCCGCTGACAGTGATCGCCGGCTACCTGGAAACCCTGCTGGATAACGTTGAAGACGTGAATCCACGCTGGCTGCGCGCCCTGCAGCAGATGCAGCAGCAAGGCGGACGCATGCAGAACCTGCTGAATGACCTGCTGCTGCTGGCTAAATTGGAAGCCACCGACTATCCCTCGGATAACCAGCCGGTGGCCGTCGACCTGCTGCTGCTGAGCATCAAGAACGATGCCCAGGCGCTGTCCGGCGAGCGTCATCACCGCATCAGCCTGGAAGCCGACCCGCACCTCAAGCTCAAGGGCAGCGAAACCGAGCTACGCAGTGCCTTCTCCAACCTGGTGTTCAACGCCGTCAAATACACCCCGAACGAAGGCGAGATTCATGTGCGCTGGTGGGGCGATGAGCAGGGCGCACACCTCAGCGTGCAGGACAGCGGCCTGGGTATCGAGGCCAAGCACCTGCCGCGCCTGACCGAACGCTTCTACCGGGTCGACTCCAGTCGCGCCAGCAACACCGGCGGCACCGGTCTGGGCCTGGCCATCGTCAAGCATGTGCTGCTGCGCCACCGTGCACGCCTGGAGATCGTCAGCAGCCTGGGTAAAGGCAGCACCTTTACCTGTCACTTCTCCAGCCAACAGGTTGTCAAACGCGGCCAGTAGCCGCGTCCTACTTGCAAAGCCCGCTGGCAACCTCCACCCTTTAGCGGTCATCCACTACCCGAACCCTGTATGGACCCCTCCACGAGTTACGCCGCCAACAGCTATTTCGCCGATTTCGGCCTTGTCCTCTTCGCCCTGTTTCTGGTTCTGCTCAACGGCTTCTTCGTCGCCGCCGAGTTCGCCATCGTCAAACTGCGCGCCACCAAGGTGGATGCCCTGGCCGCCCAGAACGGTTGGCGCGGGCATATCCTGCGTACCGTGCACAACCAGCTGGACGCCTACCTCTCAGCCTGTCAGCTGGGGATCACCCTGGCCTCACTCGGCCTCGGCTGGGTCGGCGAACCGGCCTTTGCCCACCTGCTCGAACCGCTGCTTGGGGCCATTGGCATCGAGTCGCCGAAACTGGTGCATGGCATCGCCTTCTTCACTGCGTTTTTCATCATTTCCTATCTGCATATCGTGATCGGCGAGCTGGCGCCCAAGTCCTGGGCCATTCGCAAACCCGAGCTGCTGTCGCTGTGGACGGCCGCACCGCTGTACCTGTTCTACTGGGCCATGTATCCGGCGATCTTCCTGCTCAATGCCAGTGCCAACGCCATCTTGCGCATCGCCGGTCAGGGTGAGCCGGGGCCGCACCATGAGCACCATTACAGCCGTGATGAGCTCAAGCTGATCCTGCACTCCAGCCGCGCCAGCGACCCCAGCGATCAGGACATGCGTGTGCTGGCCTCGGCGGTGGAACTGGGCGAACTGGAAGTGGTGGACTGGGCCAACTCCCGCGAAGACCTGGTGTCGCTGCCACTGAACGCCGCGCTGGATGAAGTGTTCGGCGTGTTCCGCCGGCATAAATACAGCCGCTACCCGATTTATGACGACAACAGCGGTGAATACGTCGGCGTGCTGCATATCAAGGACCTGCTGCTGCACCTCTCCTTGCTGGAAATGCTGCCCTCGGCACTGAAACTGGCCGAGCTGATGCACCCCATCGAGCGCGTCAGCCGGCATATGCCGCTGTCCACCTTGCTGGAGCAATTCCGCATCGGCGGCTCGCACTTCGCCCTGGTCGAAGAAGCCGATGGCAAAGTCATCGGCTACCTGACCATGGAAGACGTGCTGGAAGCGCTGGTCGGCGATATTCAGGACGAACACCGCAAGGCCGAACGCGGCATCCTCGCCTACCAGCCGGGCAAACTGCTGGTGCGTGGCGACACACCACTGGCCAAGGTCGAGCGCCTGCTCGGCGTCGACCTCGATCACGTCGAAGCGGAAACCCTCGCCGGGCTGATCTACGAAACCCTCAAGCGCATGCCCGAAGAAGAGGAAGTGCTGGAAGTCGACGGCCTACGGATCATCGTCAAGAAGATGAAAGGCCCGAAGATTGTCCTAGCCAAAGTGCTTAAGCTGGATTGAGAGAGGTGGGCGTAGGTTGCTGCCGAGCGTAGCGAAGCCCAACAGCTGCTAGTCAGCTGCATTGGGCTTCGTCGTGCGGCTCCTCAACGAAGCGCCGCCCGACCAACCTACGACCCGCATGGGCATGCGACCAAGCCAGCCTATTCCCCACCAACGGCAAAGTTAGGCAGGCTATTGACCGGCTGGGCAAAGTTGAAAGGAATCGACTCCAGCGCCAGGCCGACATTGCGCTGCACCACAAAATGCAGGTGCGGGCCGGTGCTGTTGCCGGTATTGCCAGAGCGCGCAAGCAGGCTGCCGGCGCGCACACGACTACCCTCGCTGACCGCCACCGAACCCTTCATCAGGTGCAGGTAAACGCCCATGGTGCCGTCGTCATGCAGGATGCGCACATAGTTGCCGGCCGGGTTGTTGCCGCGTCCACTCTGCCGATTCTCGGTTTTCACCACAATGCCGCTGCGGGCCGCGACAATCGGCGTGCCTTCGGGCATGGCGATATCCATGGCGTAACGGCCTTTCGGGGTGAAGTGGCTGTACTTGCCATTGGCGCCCTGGGTCAGGCGAAACGGGCCGCCGCGCCACGGCAGCGGATAGCTCTTCTGCGTCGGCAGCAGGCGCGGATCGCCCATGGCGTAACGCAGCTTGGGCGTATAACGCATGGGTTTGCTGGCATCACGCGGGGCCAGGGTAGCCAGGCGGATATTGCTGCGCGGCGGCAGCACCCAGCTGATCGGCTTGTTCGGCACGCCGGTGACGTTGTCAGTGGCTTCCAGGCGCAGTTCGATCTGCACAGGGGCGTGCAGGTCGTTGCGTACCAACAGGGTTTCACCGGCTTCGTGCTTCTTGGTTTCCAGCTTTACCTGGTTGTCCAGGCGCTCAACCATGCGGTCGCGAAACACGAACACCTGCGCACCGGGCGCGGCCTGGTCGGTATAGGTGACCACGCCGTTGGCATCGGTGTACTTATAAATAGTCAACGCCGCTGCCTGGCCGGCAAGGGTCAACAAACTGCAGAGAAGTATCAAACGCCCTAGCATAACGACTCGGATCTTATGATGTGCTGTGTCCGGACCATTGAGATTAGCAGCGCTACCGCCACCGTGCGAGGCACCATGGGTCAGGCTGTGAACCGGCTCACCGCCACCGGTCGGCATATGCCGCCAGTTTCCCCGGATGGCGCCCAGACTTCGGCCTGCGTGAAACACATAGCGGGGAGTTGCGGATAGGCTGGCGCTATGCGCAGCGTCGCCCTACGCGCCGGGGCTAAAATGCTTCTGCGCGGTACCGCGTGCGATCAGTCGGGATATGTAGTCGAGCTTCTGCGGATCGCGGTCGACGAATCTGAAAGTCAGTTGCAGCCACTCGCTATCGGGTTTTGGCTCGAACGCCGCGACGGCATGCAGATAGCCGTTGAGCCGTGCGGTTTCCGCCGCCTCGCCCTGCTCCAGATCGAGCACGGCGCTTTCCAGCACCTGCGGCAGTACCTCGGTGCGTTTGACCACCAGCAGTGCTTCCTTGAGGCTCAGCGCCTTGATCACGCAGGACATGGTGGCACCGCCAGGCAAACGCAACTGGCCCTGACCACGGCCGCTAGGCGCGCTGGATGCAGGTGCTTTGGCAGCAGGTTTGCCGGCAAAGGCCGCAGCGGCTTGCACGGCAGGCCCTGCTGCAGGCTTGACCACATCGGCCTTGCCGCCAGTCAGTGCAGATAAAGAGTCGTTGGCAAAGGCGCCGCTGCTGAGCATTTTCGGCGGTGCGCTGGACATCAGCGCCTGCAACTTGCCGGCACGACTGAGGGCCTTCTTCACCTTGGTGATCAGCTGCTCGTTGGAAAAAGGTTTGCCGATAAAGTCGGAAACGCCGGCCTGAATCGCCTGCACCACGTTCTCTTTGTCACCGCGACTGGTGACCATGATAAACGGCACGATTTTCAGGCTGTCTTGTTCGCGGCACCAAGTAAGCAGTTCCAGGCCGGACATTTCCGGCATTTCCCAGTCACAGAGAATCAGGTCGACCGGCTGGCGCGTCAGCATCTGCTGGGCTTTGCGCCCGTTGACGGCTTCTTCGATCTGGATGCCTGGGAAGTGATCGCGCAACCCCTTTTTCACCAAATCGCGGATAAAGGTTGCGTCGTCCACTACCAGCACGCTGACTTTGCTCATCGGCCACTCCTGTTCTAATGGCCTTAAGCATAGTCACGGCTACTGGCCAAAGGCCAACCGAAATGCACCATATGTCGCGATCAGGTGCATCTTTGCCATGCAGCGCCGTACGGGGCGGCGCGTCAACACCGCCCGTAACAGCCGACTCAGTTGCCCTTGTTGGTGCCCTGCACTTCTTCCTGCATGCGGGTCAGGCCGATGTGTTTCACGTCGGTGCCGCGTACCAAGTAGATCACCAGTTCGGCGATATTGCGCGCGTGGTCGCCGATGCGCTCCAGCGAACGCAGGGCCCAGATGATGTTGAGCACGCGCGAAATCGAGCGCGGGTCTTCCATCATGAAAGTCACCAGCTCACGCAGTGCAGTCTTGTATTCGCGGTCGACGGTCTTGTCGTACTGCGCCACCGACAGCGCCAGGTCGGCGTCAAAACGGGCGAACGCGTCCAGCGCTTCCTGGACCATCCGGCGCACCTGATCACCGATATGCCGTACTTCGACATAGCCGCGCGGCGCTTCGCCTTCTTCGCACAGCAGGATGGCGCGCTTAGCGATCTTGGTGGCTTCGTCGCCGATGCGCTCGAGATCGATTACCGACTTGGAGATGCTGATGATCAGACGCAGGTCGGACGCGGCCGGCTGACGACGGGCAAGAATGCGCACGCACTCCTCGTCGATATTGCGCTCCATCTGGTTGATCTGGTCATCGATCTCGCGCACCTGCTGAGCCAGGCCGGAGTCGGCATCGATCAGTGCAGTAACCGCGTCGTTGACCTGCTTTTCGACCAGGCCGCCCATGGCCAGCAGGTGGCTACGCACCTCCTCCAGCTCGACGTTGAACTGCTGGGAGATGTGCTGGGTAAGGTTTTCTTTGTTGATCATGTGCAAACCCTTGAATTAACCGAATAACGTCTCTGCTTAGGATGGGCTTTGGCAGAGGGTGCTGGGCAAGGAGGCGGAACGCAGACAGTACAAGTTAGTACGGCAAGTTCCGCCGACGCAGTCCAGCGCACTCTGACATGCCCATCAGCCGTAACGACCGGTGATGTAGTCCTCTGTCTGTTTCTTCGCCGGGTTGGTGAACAGCGTATCGGTATCACCGAACTCGATCAGTTTGCCCATGTACATAAACGCCGTGTAATCCGAGACCCGCGCCGCCTGCTGCATGTTGTGGGTAACGATGACGATGGTGTATTTGGATTTCAGTTCGTAGATCAGCTCTTCGACTTTCAGTGTCGAGATCGGGTCCAGCGCAGAGCAGGGTTCATCGAGCAGCAGCACTTCCGGCTGCACCGCCACGGTACGGGCGATCACCAGACGCTGTTGCTGACCACCGGACAGGCCGAGTGCCGACTCGTGCAGACGATCCTTCACCTCATCCCACAGTGCGGCGCTTTTCAGTGCCCATTCCACCGCTTCATCAAGCACGCGCTTCTGGTTGATGCCCTGGATGCGCAGGCCGTAGACCACGTTCTCGTAAATACTCTTGGGGAACGGGTTGGGCTTCTGGAATACCATGCCGACGCGGCGACGCAACTCGGCGACGTCTTCGCCCTTGCGGTAGATGTTCTTGCCGTCGAGGTTGATTTCGCCTTCTACGCGGCAGCCGTCGACCAGATCATTCATCCGGTTGAAGGTGCGCAGCAGGGTCGACTTGCCACAACCGCTTGGTCCGATAAAGGCCGTCACGCGCTGGTTGGGGATAGTCATCTGCACATCGAACAGCGCCTGCTTTTCGCCGTAGTACAGATTCAGACCGGGGACGTCGATGGCCACACGCTCGTTGGCCATGTTCAGGCCCTGGCGGTCACGACCAAGGGCGGCCATGTCGATACCGTGTGTGTGTGCTTCGTGCTGCATGGGATGCTCCCTACGCTAACAAATACGTTGAGCCGCCACGGCCAGCGGGCCGCGGCGCAATGATTAGTGATCCAGCGCCTTGTACTTCTCGCGCAGGTGGTTGCGGATATAAACCGCTGACATGTTCAGCACCACGATGACCAACACCAGCAGCAACGCGGTGGCGTACACCAGCGGCCGCGCGGCCTCGACGTTGGGGCTCTGGAAGCCGACGTCGTAGATGTGGAAGCCCAGGTGCATGATCTTCTGATCAAGGTGCAAGTACGGGTAGTTACCATCCACCGGCAGGCTCGGGGCCAGCTTGACCACCCCCACCAGCATCAGCGGTGCCACTTCACCGGCGGCGCGGGCCACGGCAAGGATCAGGCCGGTCATCATTGCCGGGCTGGCCATGGGCAGCACCACGCGCCAGAGGGTTTCCACCTTGGTTGCGCCGAGGGCCAGGGAGCCTTCGCGTACGGCCCGTGGAATCCGCGCCAGGCCTTCTTCGGTGGCCACAATCACCACCGGCAGAGTGAGGATCGCCAGGGTCAACGAAGCCCACAGCAGACCGGGCGTGCCAAAGGTCGGCGCCGGTGCGGCTTCCGGGAAGAACAGGCGGTCCAGCGAGCCGCCCAGCACATAGACGAAGAAGCCCAGGCCGAACACCCCGTAAACGATGGCCGGCACGCCGGCCAGGTTGTTGACCGCAATACGGATCACCCGAGTCAGCGGACCCTGCTTGGCATACTCACGCAGGTAGATGGCCGCGACTACACCGAACGGGGTAACGATCACGGCCATGATCAGGGTCATCATCACGGTGCCGAAGATCGCCGGGAAGATACCGCCTTCGGTGTTGGCCTCACGCGGGTCGTCGCTGACAAATTCCCACAGTTTGGCGAGGTAGAAGCCGAACTTGTCGCCCAGGCCCATGGCATTTGGCTGGAACGCGCGCACCACCTTACCGAGGCTGATGGTTACTTCACGGCCATCGACAGTCTTCAGCGTGACGCTGTCGCGGTTGAACGCCTGATTAAGGGCGATCAGCTCGGTTTCCAGCACCTTGTACTCGGCGTCCCACTGCGCACGCTCGGCGTCCAGCTCGGCCTGGGCAACCTCGTCCAGCTTGCCCTGCAGCTCCAGCTTGCGGGTTTGCAGACGGATGCGTTCCAGGCCGGCGTTGATCCGGCCGATGTCCTTCTTCTCCAGGCGCACCAGTTGCTTGTGCAGCTGCTCGACGCGCTCAAGTCGCTCTTGCAGGGCGGGCCAGCTGGCGTCGCCTTCAGCAACCAGTTCGCCGCTTTCCTTGACGTTGACCAGGTAGCCGTAGAAGTTGCCCCATTCGCGGCGCTCCAGCGCCGTAAGGTTTTCCGGAGTGCGCAGGTTGCTCAGCCATTCGCCGACCACCCAGGTGAAGTCCGCGCCATACACATCGCGGTTACCCACCTTGAACAGCTCGCGGGTCATAAATTCGCCGCCCTCGGCAGTCACCGGCAAGCCGGAAGCCGCCAGACGCGCACGTGGCACTTCCTCGATCTGGGTGACCTCGCCGGCCATCACCTTGGCTTGCTGACCAGGGATCTGGTAGTCGGCCTCAATGATATCCGCCGGCCAGAAGTGGCCGAGGCCGCGCACGGCAATCACCATCATCAGACCCAGGGTCATGATCACCGCGATCGACACCGCGCCGGCATTCATCCAGATCCACGGCGTACCGCTCTTGAACCAGGTTTTCAGGTTGTTCTGTTTCACGGACATATACCTTCCCAAGCCTTAGAGCGAGGCGTACTTGACGCGCAGACGCTGGCGCACCAGCTCCGCCAGGGTGTTCATGACAAAGGTGAAGCCGAGCAGCACCAGCGCCGAGAGGAACAGCACGCGGTAGTGGGTACCACCGACTTCCGATTCGGGCATTTCCACCGCCACGTTGGCGGCCAGGGTGCGCAGACCTTCGAAGATGTTCATGTCCATGATCGCGGTGTTGCCGGTGGCCATCAGCACGATCATGGTTTCACCAACGGCGCGACCCATACCGATCATCACCGCCGAGAAGATGCCTGGGCTGGCGGTGAGGATCACCACCCGGGTCAGGGTCTGCCAGGGCGTGGCACCCAGGGCCAGGGAGCCGAAGGTCAGGCTCTTCGGCACGCTGAACACGGCGTCTTCGGCGATCGAGTAAATGGTCGGGATCACCGCAAAGCCCATGGCCAGGCCGACTACCAGAGCGTTGCGCTGGTCGAACGGAATGCCCAGGTCGTTGCTCAGCCACATGCGCATATTGCCGTCGAACAGCAAATTCTCAAGATGGCCGCTAAGAGCCAACGACAAGTAGCCCACCAGCAGGATCACCGGAATCAGCAGCGCCGACTCCCAGCCATCTGGCACGCTCAGGCGAATCGACTCCGGCAGGCGACTCCACAGGTAACCGGCCAGCAGAATGCCGATCGGGGTAAAGATCAGCAGACTGAAGATGCCCGGTAGATGACCTTCCACATAAGGCGCAAGGAACAGACCGGCAAAGAAGCCGAGAATCACCGTCGGCAGCGCTTCCATCAGCTCGATCACCGGCTTGACCTTGCGACGCAGCGCCGGGGCCATAAAGTAGGCGGTGTACAGCGCGGCGGCGATGGCCAGCGGGGCGGCCAGGAGCATGGCGTAGAACGCGGCTTTCAGGGTACCGAAGGCCAGCGGCGCAAGGCTCAGCTTGGGTTCGTTGTCGGTGCTGGCCGAGGTCGACTGCCAGACGTGGCCGGGTGCGTCGTAGTTCTCGTACCAGACCTTGCCCCACAGCGAGCTCCAGGAGATTTCCGGGTGCGGGTTGTCGATGATCAAACGCTGTAGCTGACCATCGCTCTCCACCAGCACGCGGTTGGCGCGGGGCGACAGAGCAGCCAGGGCCTGACCGTCAGCAACTGGCTCAACCAGCAGGGTGCGGTGCGCAGTACTGTGGAAGATACCCAGGTTGCCTTTGGCGTCCAGGGCGAAGAAGCCCTTGCGGCGCTCTTCCGGGAGGATCTGCACGATAGGGTTGCCGGCCAGCTGAAAGCTGCGGATGGATTTCAGCACGGCCTTGCCGTCTGCTTCACGCACCATAAACCACTGAGCGATGCCGCCGCTGCTGTCGCCGATCATCAGCGAGATACCGCCGAGCAGCGAGGTGGCGTTGCTGACTTCCAGCTTGCCGTCCTCCAGCAGCTTGTAGCGGCCGTTCAGGCTGTTGCTGCGCATGTCGAACACATCGGCCGTGGCACGGCCATTGACCACATACAGCCACAGGTGACGCGGATCGATGATCAGTGCCTTGATCGGCTCGGCGATCTGCGGCAGAGCCACGCGCTCTTCGCTGAGGGTCACCTCACCGGTCATCAGGTTTTCTTCGCGGCCCAGGCTCAGCACGTGCAGCTCGGTGCCGGTGGAGCCAGCCAGCATCAGCGTGCCGCTGTTCAGACTGATGCCCATGTGATCAAGCTCGCGACCCTGAGGGTCGAGCTCGATCGGCGCCTCGCCGAACGGGTACTCGATGCTCGGCGTGATGGTTTGCACATCATTCGGGTAGCTGAGTTTGTAGACATGCTGGAACACCAGCACCTGGCCGTTGGACAGGCCCAGGGCGACGCGATTGCTGCCCGGCTGATCCTGGCCGACCGAAGCAATCCGCACATCCGCCGGGATCGGCAGCTGCACACTGCTCAGCGGCTGCATCTTCTTCGCATCGAAGAACTGCACCTTGCCGCTCTGGTCCAGGCGCATGGCCATCTGATTCTGTTCTTCCAGAGTCAGCAGCAGTGGCGCGGCAGCTTCATTCAACCAGGCGACCTGCACCGGCTTGCGAGCGTCCAGGCTTGCGCCCTGGAACATCGGCAGCACCACGTAGGCCAGGTAGAAGAAGATCAGGGTGATGGCGCCGAGTACGGCCATACCACCGATGGATACGGCCCAGCGGGCGAAACGATCTTTCAGCGCGCGGATACGCCGCTTGCGCTGCAGGGCCGGAGTGTTGAAGTCCAGCCCAAGGGATTTGGAGGTGGCGGTCATGGTTTCACTAGCCAAGTCATTCATAGGTAAGAGCGTCTCTGCGCAGCCATGAGCGCGCCATAGTGATTTCTGTCGCTATACGAGGCGCTAACTCTAGCCGGCCTATGTGACAGAAAAGTTACAGCGCTTTGACAAAGCAACGCCCGCCTGTCGTAAACGAAGGCGGGCGTGCGGCTTACGTGGCGTCCTTGCCTATACCCGGATTACTCCAGGCCCAGCTCCTTCAGGGTTTTCGCCGCCACTTTGCTTGGCAGCGGGATGTAACCGTCTTTCACGACCACTTCCTGGCCTTGCTTGGACAGCACCAACTTGACGAACTCGGCGTCCAGCGGGCTCAGTGGCTTGTTCGGCGCCTTGTTGACGTAGACGTAGAAGAAGCGAGCCAGCGGGAACTTGCCAGCCAGGGCGTTTTCTTCGTTGGCGTCAAAAGCTTCGCCGCCTTTCTTCGACAGCGGCACGGTCTTCACGCTGGACGTCTTGTAGCCGATGCCCGAGTAACCGATGGCGTTGATGGTGCTGGAGATCGACTGCACCACGGAAGCCGAACCTGGCTGCTCGTTGACGTTAGCCTTGTAGTCGCCTTTGCACAGGGCTTCTTCTTTGAAGTAACCGTAAGTGCCGGATACCGAGTTACGGCCGAACAGCTGAATCGGCTTGGCCGCCCACTCGCCGGTCATGCCCAGATCACCCCAGGTTTTGATATCGGTAGCACCACCGCACAGGCGGGTGCTGGAGAAGATCGCGTCAACCTGAGCCATGTCCAGGCTCTTGATTGGGTTGTCTTTGTGCACGAATACCGCCAGGGCGTCGATGGCCACCGGTACGGCAGTCGGCTTGTAGCCGTATTTCTCTTCGAACGCCTGGATCTCGGCATCCTTCATTGGGCGGCTCATCGGGCCCATGCTGGCAGTGCCTTCAGTCAGAGCGGGCGGCGCGGTGCTCGAGCCGGCGGCCTGGATCTGGATGTTGACGTTCGGGTATTCCTTTTTGAACTCTTCAGCCCACAAAGTCATCAGGTTGGCCAGGGAGTCGGAACCAACGCTGGACAGGTTGCCCGACACGCCGGAAGTTTTGGTGTAGCTCGGCAGAGCCGGATCGACAGCAGCAACCGCAGTGGCGGTAGCCACGCCAGCGGCGACAAAAGTCATGGCCGCCATCAAACGCTTAAGTTTCATGCCTTACTCCTAGCAGACTAGTGTTGGATTGAACGGGGCCAAGTATCTGTAGGCCGCATGACGACTGTATGTAAGCAATGTGACAGTTAGATGAACGCAACCCATGTTTTGCTGCAGTCGATGACTGAGGTGCAAAGCCCAGGCGGCCAAGTGCCATGGTCGCCCTGCGACTGCCGAGTCGCTATACTCGCTGCGCCCGCACTCCCGCGGGCCTGCTGGGCCGACCCGCGATAGCCGCAGAGCCTGACTCGCCGCCACCGCCAAGCCCTGCACCGCGCCAATAACAACAACCGCGCCGCGAGCCTATCCGATGCACGATTTCGAACAGGAAGACCCCATCCCGCAAGGCGACCTGGCTTTGCAGATCACCGCATTGCCACGTGAAACCAACGGTTTTGGCGATATTTTCGGCGGCTGGCTGGTGTCGCAGATGGACCTGGCCGGCACCGCCATGGCCAGCAAGGTAGCCGGCGGCCGCGTAGCCACCGTGGCCATCGACCGCATGGCCTTCCTGGTGCCGGTAGCGGTTGGCGCACAGCTGTCCTTCTATACGCAAACCGTGGAAGTCGGCCGTAGCTCGATCCAGATGCTGGTCGAAGTGTGGAGCGACGATCCGCTGTCCAGCGAGTGGCGCAAGGTCACCGAGGCGGTATTCGTGTTTGTTGCCATCGACGGCAGCGGCCGCACGCGCCCGGTGCCCAAGCGCAGCTGAAACCGAGCGAAGGGCTGCATCGGAACGGGCATAGCCCGCTCCGAGCATGATTGAAGTGAACTAACCCGCCAGCGGAATACAAATCGCCGTGCGCAACTGGGCCGGCGGCACACTGCGCACGTCATTCAGATATTCCTCAAAGCAGGGTGCTTCTCCGGGTTGCTCGCCGGAATTTGGCAGCCATTGGCTATATAGCCAGTGATAGGCCTGATCCAGCTCGGCGTAGGGCCCGACAAACTCCAGCACCGCACACCGCCCGCCTGGGGTCTGCAGACGGCGCAGCGGCGCACTCAGCATCAGGTTATCGGGCGCTTCGATACAGGCGTCCGCGCGTAGTGCCGCGACCGGCTGCGACAGCGGATCGTCATAGTAGATGCCGAATGAACGACTCTGCGCGACCGCCAGCCCTTGGCCTGCGGCCCAGGCGTTGAGCCGTTCGAAGGTTTCGCCAATAGCCTGATAATTGCCGCAATGAGCCATGGCGGCGACGGATTGTGGGCTGAGGGTACGGATTTCCACCTGATACATGTTTGTATGCTCCTGAAAGGGCGGGAAAGTCAGGGGAGCCACCGCCTGCGTGCGCGCCCGGTACGCCGTGGGCGCTTCGCCATAGGCCTCGCGGAAAGCGCGGCTGAAGGCCTGCACGCTGCCATAGCCGGCCGTGCGAGCCAGCCGAGCAATGCCTTGCGACGATCCGCACAAGGCCACCGCGGCCCGGTGCAGACGCATGCGCCGCTGGGTGTCCTGCGGGGTTTCGCCGGTCAGCCCGCGGTACACGCGGTGGAAGTGGAACGGCGAAAGGCAGGCCTCGTCGGCCAGGCGGTAGAAATCCATCGGCTCGTCGAGATGCGCCAACAGCCAGTCGAGGACCTGCTGCAATGCGACGGCATAACGTTGACGAGTGACGACCTTCATACATGGCTCCCTGTTCGCACCGCGGCGATCGCCACGGTGTAGAACGACCTTAAACGGCCCCGGTTAACCCGGATTGCGCTTTTCCCTGTGCCAGAAACGCAGAATGCCGGCATCAGCCGGCATTCCTTGGAGCCCCGGGTATTAACCGCGGATATTGTAGATGTCCTTCTCGTTCAGCTCGGCGTATTCGTACAGACGCTGCAGATAAGCCTTCTGCTGCGCCCACACCTTGCTTGCTACTGGATCGGCGGCGGCGCTGGTGTCGACCACTTCGGCGGCCACTTCCTTGAGCTTGGCCAGCACTTCGTCCGGCAGACGGCGCACTTCCACGCCCTCGCCCTTGAGCTGCTCCAGGGCTTCCATGTTCTTCGCGTTGTAATCGTCGAGCATGTCGCCGTTCACATCACGCGCGGCGGCGCGAACGATGGCCTGCAGATCCGCCGGCAGGGTTTCCCACGCCTTGATGTTGATATCCAGCTCGAAGGTGACGTTCGGCTCTTGCCAGCCCGGGGTGTAGTAATACTTGGCGGCTTTGTGCAGGCCCAGGGCCTGGTCGTTGTATGGGCCGATCCACTCGGTGGCGTCGATGGCACCGGTTTGCAGCGCAGTGAAGATCTCACCGGCCGGCATGTTGACCACGGTACCACCCATCTTGGTCAGCACTTCGCCGCCCAGACCTGGGGTGCGCATCTTCAGGCCCTGGAAGTCCTCAACCGAGTTGATTTCCTTGTTGAACCAGCCGGCAGTCTGCACGCCGGTGGAGCCACAGGCCATCGGCAGCACGCCGAACGGCTTGTACACCTCTTCCCACAGCTCGATACCGCCACCACGGTGCAGCCAGGCGTTCATTTCCTGAGCATTGGGGCCAAATGGCGAAGCGCAGAAGAACTGCGCGGCCGGTACTTTACCTTTCCAGTAGTAAGGCGCGCCGTGGCCCATCTCGGCGGTACCGCGGCTCACTGCATCGAATACTTCCAGTGCCGGCACCAGCTCGCCAGCGGCATAGACTTTGACCTTCAAGCGGCCGTTGCTCATTTCATCAACCAGTTTGGCGAAGCGCTCGGCACCGACACCTACGCCGGGGAAGTTCTTCGGCCAGGAGGTAACCATTTTCCAGTTGAAGGTTTGGCTGCTCGCGCCTTCTTGGGGCTTACCAGCGGTTTCAGCCTCTTGTTTGCAGCCGGCCAGTGCCGTGGCTGCAAGGCCTACGCCTGCTGCTGCGAGAATTTGACGACGTTTCATGCAAAGCTCCTTTATTGTTGTAGTGGTCTGACCACAGGATCGCTGCGGACCCACCGCGCCTGAGTAACATAGGGGTAAGTGACTCTCAAGCCTAGCGGATACGACTAAAGTTGTAGTGCCATTGCCGCACGTGCCCGGGCCTGCCTAGAATCGCCGGCCTGCCTGCCCACAAAGCCCATAACCATAAGGACTCATAATGTCCGATAAACCGCCTCTGCTGCTCGGCCTTGCCCGCCTGATCGATTCATTCAATTCCCACCTCGGCAAAGCCTGCTCATGGCTGACCCTGTTTCTGGTCCTCGGTACTGCCATAGTGGTGATCCTGCGTTACGGTTTCGGCATCGGCGCCACCGCCCTGCAGGAAGCCGTGCTGTATAGCCACGCGCTGGTATTCATGGGCGCTGCCGCCTGGGTGCTGCAACGCAACGGCCACGTGCGCGTGGACATCTTCTATCAGAAGTTCAGCGCCAAACGTAAAGCCCTGGTCGACAGTCTCGGCACCTTACTGTTTCTGCTGCCGGTGTGCCTGTTCCTCGGCTGGGCCAGCTGGGATTACGTCAGCAATTCCTGGGCAACCCTGGAAGGCTCCAGCGAGTCGGGCGGCCTGAAATTCGTCTACCTGCAGAAGAGCATCATCCTGGTGCTGGTGGTCAGCCTGGCACTACAAGGAATCTCCGACTTGATCAAATTCGCCAATATCCTCACCGGCCGCCTGCAGGGCGCGGAGGTGAAGCATGGCTGAGTTGATGGCGATTCTGCTGTTTATCAGCATCTGCGCGGCCCTGATGGCTGGCTACCCGGTGGCCTTCACCCTGGGCGGCGTATCGCTGCTGTTTGCCGGCATCGGCATTCTGACTGGCACCTTCGATGGCGGCTACCTGAGCGCCCTGCCCAACCGCCTGTTCGGCATCATGAACAACCAGACCATGCTGGCGGTGCCGTTGTTCGTGTTTATGGGGGTGATGCTGGAGAAGTCCAGGGTCGCCGAAGACCTGCTGGAATCTATGTCCCGACTGTTCGGCACGCTGCGCGGCGGCCTGGCAATTTCTGTGTGCGTGGTCGGCGCGTTGCTGGCGGCCTCCACCGGTATCGTTGGCGCCACCGTGGTGACCATGGGCCTGCTGGCCCTGCCGACCATGCTGCGCCGTGGCTATGACCCGGCGATTGCCACCGGCACCCTGGCCGCCACCGGCACCCTGGGGCAGATCATTCCGCCGTCCATCGTGTTGGTGCTGCTGGGTGACGTGATGTCCAGCGCCTACCAACAGGCGCAGCTGAAGATGGGCATCTTCTCGCCCAAAACCGTCTCGGTCGGTGACCTGTTCGTCGGTGCGCTGCTACCTGGCCTGCTGCTGGTGGGGCTGTATATCGCCTACATCATCGGCGTGGCAATCTTCCAGCCGAAGAAGCTGCCAGCGCTGCCGCAGGAAGAGCTGGGCCCGATCGAATGGGGCAAGCTGATCAACGCCCTGGTACCGCCGCTGCTGCTGATCGGCGCGGTGCTCGGCTCGATCCTCGCCGGTTACGCCACCCCCACCGAAGCCGCTGCACTCGGTGCCCTTGGTGCCATGCTACTGGCCTTCTACAAGGGCAAGCTGAACTTCGGCCAGCTGCGCGAAGTGGCCTACGGCACCACCGAAATCAGCGCTATGGTGTTCCTCATTCTGATCGGCGCCTCGCTGTTCTCCCTGGTGTTCCGCGGCTTCGGCGGTGAAGCGATGATCGAGGACATCTTTGCCCAGTTGCCTGGCGGCGTGCTCGGTGCGTTCTTCCTGGTGATGGTGGTGATCTTCCTGCTCGGCTTTATCCTCGACTTTATCGAGATCACCTTTGTGGTGGTGCCGATTGTCGGTCCGGTATTGCTGGCCATGGGCCTGGATCCGGTATGGCTGGGCGTGATGATCGCACTGAACCTGCAGACGTCCTTCCTGACTCCGCCGTTCGGCTTTGCGCTGTTCTACCTGCGCGGGGTCACCCCGGCCTCGGTACCCACCAGCACCATCTATAAAGGCGTGCTGCCGTTTATCCTGATCCAAATCCTGCTGCTGGTAATTGCCTACCAGTTCCCCGGGCTGATCACCTGGCTGCCGGAACAGGTCTACGGCAAGTAAGCCTGACTCCAGCCCAGAACGCCCGTCACTGACGGGCGTTTTGCTTTCTGCGCGCAAGCTGGGCTCCAATAGCCTTCTTTAATCCCTATCTCTACGAGTACACCGATGGCCAGATCCCACGTTGAACGCCTTGAGCTGGATGAGCTGACCTGCTGGCGCGCACGGGTTGGTGCCCGCGAACTGCTGATCAGCCAGCAAGGCGCGCAGATACTCAGCTATCAGGAAGATGACCAGCCGCCGCTGATCTGGCTCAGCGAGCAAGCGGCCTACAAGCGCGGCCAAGGCGTGCGCGGCGGCGTGCCGGTGTGCTGGCCATGGTTTGGCAGCCTGCAACGCAACCCGCAGGCCATACAAAGCATGCACCTGCAGCCCGACACTGCACCCGCCCACGGCCTGGCACGCAACCTTGACTGGCAGCTGCAAGGCATCGATCAGCACGATGATGGCGTCCAGCTGGAATTCGTCTACAACAGCGCCACCCAACCACTGATCGACTGGCCCCACGCCGCCGAACTGCGCCTGAGCATTCGCCTGGATGAGCGCCTGCATATCCAACTGAGCAGCCGCAACCTGGGCGAAACGCCGCTGGCCATCAGCCAGGCGCTGCACAGCTACTTTGCCGTCAGCGATATCCGTCACGTCGCGGTCGAAGGCCTGCACGGCTGCCGCTATATCGAAACCCTGGAAGACTGGCAGCAACGCCAGCAGGACGGCCTGCTGACATTCAGCGGCGAGACCGACCGCATCTACCTGGACACTCCGGCGCAGCTGAGCATCCTTGACCGCGCCTGGCGGCGGCGCATCCAACTGCACAGCAGTGGCTCAAACTCGGCCGTACTGTGGAACCCCTGGATCGACAAGGCGCAACGCCTCTCGCAATTCGCCGCTAATGCCTGGCCTGGCATGCTGTGTATCGAGCACGCCAACGTACTGGACGATATCCGTGTGCTGGCGACGGGTGAGCAGCATCAGCTCGATGTGAGTCTCTGGGCCGAATCCTGCCGCGATTAACCGACCAACGGTTTACCCCCTCCCCGCGCCGAGCCCATCCGGGCTCGGCCGTAGCACAGCGGTCACAGGCCAACCCGGCAGAACCTGCACTACGTCACACTAACTTGCAGTAATCAGACAACTTCTGTGACGCGCCACTAATTTGCCAGTAAGCAATTACTTACATATATAGAGCCATATCCCTACATAACTTTTCAGACCCATCTTATTGTGACGAAACACTCATAATTTTTAGGAACTATCGTTCCAGTTAATAATCGCCGAATATCTCTCACTGTTACATATTTCACACTTTCAACGGTTGTCCGACACTCTTCATAGGGCTAGGATGCCCACCTCACTAGGACGTGCGCAACTTGTTGCACATTTAAGTGCGCAACTTCTTGCGCACCCACAGCGCAGCAAGATGATCTTCGCAAGCTTCACCGGCTTCTCCGAAGTTACTCGCAGCGATAATCGAGTCATGGAATGACCTATTCAAACAAACTCACTGCTCATTATTTAGAGCTGGCCAAACTTCCTATAAATGAAGGGAACTTTGCCGGTAATGACGTGCGTTATTCCACGGAATATGAAGTTCTCGAAAACGAGCTGGGCAAGGCCACCGCACTGCACGAAACGGCGGCGATCGACTGGCAAAAGGTCCGCGAAAACAGCGAGATACTGCTCAGCGCCCACTCCAAGGATTTGCGCGTTGCCGCCTGGCTGATCTGGGGGCTTTACCAGCGTGAATCCTTCCCCGGCCTGCAAGCCGGTTTCAGCCTGCTGCACTACCTGTGCCTCAACCACTGGGTCGAGCTGCATCCGCGCAAACCGCGCACCCGCGCCGCCGCCATCAGCTGGCTGATTCCTCGCCTGGAGCAGGCGCTGGCCGAACATGTACCGATTGGCGAACAACTGGCGCTGTTCCGCAGCCTGGCCGAGCAACTGCGCGCTCTGGAAGCCTGCCTGGCCGAGCACCTGGGCGAGGATGCACCACTGCTGCTGCCGCTGTGCCGGCGCCTGGATGAGCTGGTCAAGCGCGCCAGCCAGGGTCAGCCGGAGCCCGGGTCCGTCGGCGCGGCGATTGCCCAGGTCAAACAGGCCGCCAGCCAGATGCTCACCCCTGGCGCACCAGTGGAAAGTGAAAAGGAAGCGCACAAGAGCCTACGCAGCCTGCAAGACCAAGCCCGTCCGCTCTGCGCCTATTGGCTGAAACAGAAAGCCAGCGACCTGCGCGCCCTGCGCCTGGCGCGCACCCTGCTCTGGCTGCCCATCGACAGCCTGCCGGAACGCAACGCCGAACAGATCACCGCGCTGCGCGGCTTGCCTGCCGACAAGCTGGCCAGCTATCAGGAGCGCTACCAGAACGGCCAATACGCCGACCTGCTGGTCGACCTGGAAGCCAGCATCGCCCGCGCGCCCTTCTGGCTCGACGGCCAGCATCTCGTCTGGCAGTGCCTGCACGAACTGGACGCCGAGCAGGCGATGCGTGAAGTGGAAATCCAGCTCGCACTGTTTATGCAGCGCATGAGCGGCTTGGAAGAACTGCGCTTCCACGACGGCAGCGCCTTCGCCGATGCACAGACCCGAGCCTGGCTCAGCTCCCACGTAATGCCTCATGTACAGGCGCCGGTCAGCGAAAACGCCCCAGTCGCCAACGACGGCAACAGCCTGCCGGCCTGGGATATCGCCCTGCAGGAAACCCTGCCCAAGCTGCGCAAGGACGGTCTGAAATCCGCCGTGCAGCAACTTAAGCTCGGCCTGGCCAAGGCGCGCGGCGGCCGTGAACGCTTCTTCTGGCAGCTGACCCTGGCGCGCCTGTGCTACAGCGCAAAGAAATACGAACTGGCCAAGACCCAACTCGAATCGCTCGACCAGACGCTACAGGCCACCGGCCTCGGCGACTGGGAACCCGATCTCGCCCTGGACGTACTGCGCATGCTGCACAGCTGTTGTGAGCTGTTGCCGCAGAACCACGCGGTGCGTGAAAGCAAGGAAGAGATCTACCGCAGGTTGTGCCACCTCGATCTTGAAGTGGTACTGGACTAGGCCCTCGGGCCATAACCGTAACGGAGAATGACCATGGCCAAAGAAGGCTCGGTAGCCCCCAAGGAACGCATCAACGTCACTTTCAAACCCGCCACTGGCGGTGCTCAGGAAGAGATCGAACTGCCACTGAAACTGATGGTTCTGGGTGACTTCACCCAGCGCGCCGACGATCGCAAGATCGAAGACCGCAAGCCGATCAGCATCGACAAGAACAGCTTCGACGAAGTGCTGGCCAAGCAGGAACTCAACCTGACCTTCGCCGTGCCTAACCGTCTGCAGGACGACGCTGAAGGCGACGACATGGCCGTGCAGCTACGCATCAACTCGATGAAGGACTTCAACCCGGCCAATGTCGTCGACCAGGTCCCTGAGTTGAAAAAACTGATGGAACTGCGCGACGCCCTGGTGGCTCTGAAAGGCCCACTGGGCAATGCCCCAGCCTTCCGCAAGGCCATCGAAAGCGTGCTGGCTGACGACGACTCGCGTGACCGCGTACTCGGCGAACTCGGCCTGGCTGCCCAAGGCAAGCTGGACTCCTGATTCAATTAACAAGGAAGCTAATTCATGAGCACTAGTGCAGCAGTAGAAAGCGGTCGCAGCGCCGCCGACCTCGGCATCCTCGACCGCATCATTGCCGAGACCAAACTGACTCCGGACGACGAAGCCTATGACATCGCCAAGCGTGGCGTGTCGGCCTTTATCGAAGAGTTGCTGAAGCCGCAGAACGAAAATGAGCCGGTGAAAAAGGCCATGGTCGACCGCATGATCGCGGAGATCGACGCCAAGCTCAGCCGGCAGATGGACGAAATCCTCCACAACGCCGAATTCCAGGCGCTGGAATCCTCCTGGCGCGGCCTCAAGCTGCTGGTGGATCGCACCAACTTCCGCGAAAACATCAAGCTGGAGATCATCAACGCCTCCAAGCAAGATCTGCTCGATGACTTCGAGGACAGCCCGGAAATCATGCAGTCCGGCCTGTACAAGCACATCTACACCGCCGAATACGGCCAGTTCGGTGGCCAGCCGGTCGGCGCACTGATCGCCAACTACTTCTTCGACCCGAGCGCTCCGGACGTCAAGACCCTGCAATACGTTGCCAGTGTCGCCAGCATGTCCCACGCGCCGTTTATCGCCGCTGCCGGCCCGAAATTCTTCGGCCTGGAAAGCTTCACCGGTCTGCCGGACCTGAAGGATCTGAAGGATCACTTCGAAGGCCCGCAGTTCGCCAAATGGCAGAGCTTCCGCGAGCAGGAAGATGCCCGCTACGTCGGCCTGACCGTACCGCGCTTTCTGCTGCGCAACCCGTACGATCCGGAAGACAACCCGGTGAAGACCTTCGTCTACAAAGAGAACGTCGCCAACAGCCACGAGCACTACCTGTGGGGCAACACCGCCTACACCTTCGCCTCCAAGCTGACCGACAGCTTCGCCAAGTTCCGCTGGTGCCCGAACATCATCGGCCCGCAGAGCGGTGGTGCAGTAGAAGACCTGCCGCTGCACCACTTCGAAAGCATGGGCGAAATCGAAACCAAGATTCCGACCGAAGTGCTGGTCTCCGACCGTCGTGAATACGAACTGGCCGAAGAAGGCTTTATCGCCCTGACCATGCGCAAGGGCAGCGACAACGCCGCGTTCTTCTCCGCCAACTCGACACAGAAACCGAAATTCTTCGGCATCAGCGAAGAAGGCAAGACCGCTGAACTGAACTACAAGCTCGGCACCCAGCTGCCGTACATGTTCATCATCAACCGTCTGGCCCACTACCTGAAAGTGCTGCAGCGCGAGCAGATCGGCGCGTGGAAAGAACGCACCGACCTGGAGCTGGAACTCAACAAGTGGATCCGTCAGTTCGTTGCCGACCAGGAAAACCCAAGCTCCGAAGTACGCAGCCGTCGTCCGCTGCGCGCCGCTCAGGTCATCGTCAGTGATGTTGATGGTGAGCCGGGCTGGTACCGCGTCAGCCTCAACGTGCGCCCGCACTTCAAGTACATGGGTGCCGATTTCACCCTGTCGCTCGTCGGCAAACTGGACAAGGAATAAGCATCCTTATGGCCGGGTACGGAAGCCTATTCGAACGCCTCGGCGGTGAAGCCAGCCAGCGTGCTGGCTGGAGCCGCGAGGTTGCCGCCATGGCATCGGTGGCTACCCACCTGGCGAAAATGCTCAGCACCCGGGCGGGCAGCGTGCAAACGCTGCCCGACTACGGGTTGCCCGATCTCAACGATATGCGTCTGTCGCTGCACGATTCGCTGCAGCAGGCGCGTATCGCCATCGAACGCTTTATCGAAGCGTACGAACCGCGTTTAAGCGAAGTGCGGGTGATTTCCCTGCCCCGCGACAACAACCCGCTGAGCCTGGCCTTTGCCATCGAAGGCCTGCTGGAAGTGGACGGCTTTAAACGCCAAGTCAGTTTCTCCGCGCGCCTGGATGGCAGCGGACAGGTCAAGGTCAATTAAGGAGAGCCCATGTCCGGTAAACCCGCCGCCCGCGTCAGCGACCCCACTGTCTGTCCGCTTCCTGGCCACAGCAAGAATCCAATCACCGTTGGCTCACCCAACGTGCTGTTCGACAACCTGTCCGCCGCACGCCAAGACGACCCAACTGCCTGCGGCAGCTCCTTGGCCAGTAACGTGATCAGCAATGTACTGATCAACGGTAAGCCAGCTACCACGGTGGGCACTGTGGGTAATCACGGCAATCCGGTTGTGGCGGGTTCGGGGACGGTGATTATCGGGACCAGTGGGGGTGGGGCGGCATTTACAGCGCCGGCGCCACTGACTATTGCAGAAGGATTCGACCGCCTGTTTTCCCTCGAAGCAGAGGGCGGTCAGCCCTTAAAAGGGCTCGCCTACCGCATAGTGTCTGAGAGCGGAATTACCAAGCAAGGCTCCACAGCAGAAGCCGGCATCACTGGCAGCATCTACACCGGCGGAAAGAAAGAAGCTCTTACGCTCTACATCTCTGGAGAGGACTGATGGAAACCCTCATCACTCTCGACGGGGTCACCCATACCTTCGTAACAAAGGAAGGTAAAACCGAGCTCAAGGTGCAGTCCGAAAGCACGCCAAGCAAGGACAAAGAACCACCGAAGATCAAAGTTCCCACTGCATGGTTGATTACGCGCAAAAACGGATTTCCCCTGTTTGCTGTGCGGCCGACTCAGGGCGAAAAGCCTTTCCGCATCATTACGGCCGACAAGCTGTACTCGGAAAAAATTCAGTGGTTCGAACCGTTGGCGGACAAATATCGAGAGCTGATATGGCAGCACCCGGATTCATCCAAGCCTGGTTCGGAAGCTCACTCCGCGTACAAACACTTCACTTGGAAGCAAATTATCGACTTCGCCACCATAGATCGGTGGTCGATCAGCTTCGCCAAAGGACTCCCTGGCGATTGGAAAGGCAACTCGGACGGCGGTGCCGGTTTCCTGATGGT
The DNA here is from genome assembly GCF_902506475.1 of Pseudomonas sp. 8BK. Classification (NCBI taxonomy): domain Bacteria; kingdom Pseudomonadati; phylum Pseudomonadota; class Gammaproteobacteria; order Pseudomonadales; family Pseudomonadaceae; genus Pseudomonas; species Pseudomonas sp. 8BK. Next base: position 1,237,270 of record NZ_LR733252.1, read on the forward strand.
TATGGTCGATAAATACCCCTACTGGACCGATGGCGTCGGACAGATACCATTCGCGGCCGACACCTTCAGGAAGTATTTCGAAGAGCTACGCGCCAAACCCGCCGCGATCAGCAAAACAGTGCGGACTGGGATGGAATATGGAGACGGCAATCCTTTCGCTCCAAGTAGCGATCCAAGCAATGAATACGACAATTACATGGTGCTTCGCGGGGCGCTTTGGGCCTCCGAAAACTTCCAGTTGGTTATCACCCAGAAAGTGGTGCCTACGCGAGGCGGTGCCCGCACGGTCGAACAGGTGAGCTCTGTATTCCAGCCAGGATCTATGCAGTATCTCCAACAATCCATATCCACAGAATCTCTCTCCAAGTTCGGAGAGTGGAAGAAATGAGTCGGCAAAAACTTATCGCCTTTGCATGCCACGCCGCGGCATGCCTGCTTTTCCCGCTAGCCACTAGCCTGGGTTTCCAGGCCTATACATTTCTCTTTGGCTCCCCGTTATCCAGGGGGGTCGCATTAGGTTTAGCGGTTCAGCTTATTTTCGTCGCCTTTGTCTTGGTCAATGGCCTGATCACCCTCACAACAAGCGTGAAAGTAAAGATCGCCCTGACCAGTGCATTGGTAATAGCGAACCTTATCTACTTGCTGCCGCAACATCCTTTGCGAGCACTGTTCTTCGCCGGCTTGTCGGGAGTCCTGACATTGGCGGCCATCTACGCGGCAGCACGCCTGGCTCTGGCCGGAAAGAGTACATGAACCCCTTTTCACCAACAGCCACCCGAATCAAGGACTGAGTCGTGTCTTTTAACCACTACTACCAGAGCGAACTCACCGCCCTGCGCCAACTCGGCAAGCGGTTTGCTGAGCGCAGCCCGGCGTTGGCGCCGTTTCTTGGGCAGAGCGGGCGTGACCCGGATGTCGAGCGACTGCTGGAAGGTTTTGCCTTTCTGACCGGGCGTCTGCGGCAGAAGCTTGATGACGAGTTGCCGGAGCTGACACATTCGCTGATGCATCTGCTGTGGCCGAACTATATGCGCCCGCTGCCGGCGTTCAGCATGTTGCAGTTCGACCCACTCAAACGGTCGGGCGGTGCCTTGCTGGTGCCACGCCATACGCCTGTGGAATCCAAGCCGATCCAGGGCGTGACCTGCCGTTTTCGCACCGCCTTTGCCACCGAGGTGCTACCACTGGCACTGAATGGCCTGGACTACTCGATCAAGGGCGCTGGTGCGATGCTCAGCCTGCGCCTCGGCATGACCGCTGATGGCCACCTTGGCGAACTCAACCTCAAGCAGTTGCGCCTACACCTGGCTGGCGAGCGCTATATCAGCCAGCTGTTGTACCTCAGCCTGTTGCGCCACCTTGGCGGTATACAGCTGGTGCTGCTCGATGCCGCGGGCAAACCACTGCAGGACACCCTCGGCCGTCCATTGGATGCCCTGAGCCTACCCAGCAGCAATGTCCAACCTGTCGGTTTTGCCGAAGATCAGGCGCTGATCCCCTACCCGCTGAATACCTTCCGCGGCTATCGCTACCTGCAGGAATACTTCGCTTTCCAGGACAAGTTCCTGTTTGTCGACCTGCTCGGCCTGGATGCGCTCAAGCGCGTGCCCGAAGACGTGCTCAAACAGGCGCGCGGCATCGAACTGCGTTTTGATATCCACAAGGCCGGCGTGCAACGTATCCGCCCGACCCTGGATAACGTGCGCCTGTACTGCACACCGGTGGTCAACCTGTTCGCCCACGACGCCATCCCGATTCGCCTCGACGGCAAGCAGGATCAATACCTGCTGCTGCCATCGGAACTCGACTCCGAGCATTGCGGGGTGTTCTCGGTGGATCGCGTCACCGGCTGGAAGCCTGGCGGCAAGGGTTACGAAGAGTACGTGCCGTTCGAATCCTTCGAGCATGACGCCAGCTTCGACGTGCCCCTGGCGCGCCCGCACTACAGCGTGCGCCAGCAACCGTCGCTACTGGGCGACGGCCTGGAAACCTACCTGAGCTTCGGCCTACGCAACCTTGATCAGCATGAAACCCTGTCCATCGAGCTGACCTGCACCAACCAGAACCTGCCGCGTCAGCTGGGCCTCGGTGATATCTGCATGCCCTGCGAGGACACCCCGGAGTTTCTCACCTTCCGCAATATCAGCGCAGTCACGCCGAGTTACGCGCCGCCGTTACACCGCGACTTTCTCTGGAAACTGATCAGCAACATGTCGCTGAACTACCTGTCGCTGGCCAACGTCGAGGCGCTCAAGGTAATTCTCGAAACCTACGACCTGCCGCGCTACTACGACCAGCACGCGGAGAAGGTCAGCAAGCGCCTGCTCGACGGCCTGAAAAGCATCAGCCACCAGCACGTCGACCGACTGCATCGCGGCCTGCCGGTGCGCGGTGTACGTACGCAATTGACGATCAACCCCGAGGGTTATGTCGGCGAGGGTGACCTGTTTCTCTTCGCCACCGTACTCAATGAATTTTTCGCCCTGTATGCCAGCTTGAACTCGTACCACGAGCTGCGCGTACAGAGCACACAGGGAGAGGTGTACCAATGGACGCCGCGCATGGGGCTACAGCCCCTGCTCTAAACCGGCTTAGCCGGGGCATCCGCGAGTACAGCCTGTTTCAGGGTGTGCAGCTGGTGCTGGAACGCTTGCACGCCGCTCATCCTGAACTGGATGAAGAAGCGCTGTATCAGCGACTGGAACTGCAGGCCAACCCGAGCATGGGGTTCCCCGGTAGCGATATTGATCGCGTGCAGTTCTTTGAAGAGCACGGCGAGCTGCGCGCGCGCCTGCGCATCAACCTGGTCAGCCTGTTTGGTGCTGGCTCACCCCTGCCGGCGTTCTACGCTGAGCAAGCGCTGGGGGACAGTGAAGATGGCAACCCAACCCGCGACTTCCTCGACCTGTTCAACAACCGCCTGCAGCGTCTGCTGCTGCCAACCTGGCAGAAATACCGCTACCACACCCGCTTTCAAAGCGGCGCGGTCGACGCGTTCTCCGCACACCTGTTTGCCCTGATCGGCTTAGGCGGGGAAACCATTCGCCAGGCCAAGGAGCTGAACTGGAAGCGCCTGCTGCCTTATCTGGGCCTGCTCAGTCTGCGTGCCCACTCGGCGGCGCTGATCGAGTCGGTGCTGCGTTACTACTTCAAGCATGCCGACCTGCATATCGAGCAGTGCCTGGAGCGTCAGGTGGAAATCCTCGGTGAGCAGCGCAACCGCCTCGGCCTGGCCAACAGCCAACTGGGTGAAAGCCTGGTGCTCGGCGAGTTCGTGCGTGACCGCGGCGGCAAGTTCCGCATCCATGTACGCCAGCTGAACTGGGATCGCTTCCATGAATTTCTGCCCATCGGCAGCGGCTACCAACCGCTCTGCGCGCTGGTGCGCTTCACCCTGCGCGACCCGCTGGATTACGACATCCGCCTGGAACTGCGCCAGGACGAAATACGCGAATTGCGCCTCGGCGCGGACAACCCCTGCCTGCTGGGCTGGACCACTTGGCTGGGGCGTGACAACGCCGACGGCGTGGTCACCCTCGGCAGCAAAGCTCATTAAGGATTGATGAAGATGATCAACGTCGATTTACAACAACTGGTGCAAGCCCTCGACGCGGCCAGCAAACATGACCTGGAATGCGCCGCCGAGCGCTGCGTGGTTCGCGGCGGCAGCAAGATTCTCGTCGAAGATCTGCTGCTCGGCCTGCTTGAGCGCCCGGAAGGCTTGCTGCCCCGCGCCCTGCAGGATGCCGAAGTGGACGCCGGCGAGCTGGCCCGCGCCCTACAACCGCGTGGCGAACACAGTGAGTCGCGCAACCCGGTATTTGCCACCGAATTGGTGCAATGGCTGCAGGATGCTCTGCTGGTCGCCAGCCTGGAGCTCGGCCAGAGCCAGGTTGATGAAGCCGCGCTGATCCTCGCCCTGCTGCGCAACCCAATGCGCTATGCCGGCAGCCATTACCAACCCTTGCTAGCCAAGCTGAATGCCGAGCGCCTGCGCGAATTCGCCCTGGCCCAGCAGCCGCAAACTGCCGTCGGCAAACCCGCAAATAGTGGCGAGTCAAACCTCTCGCGCTTTACCCACAACTTCACCCAGCAGGCCCGTGACGGCAAGCTCGACCCGGTGCTGTGCCGCGACGGCGCGATCCGCCAGATGATCGACATCCTCGCCCGCCGCCGTAAAAGCAACCCGATCGTGGTCGGTGAAGCCGGTGTCGGCAAGACCGCCATCGTCGAAGGCCTGGCCCTGCGCATCGCCGCTGGTGAGGTACCCGCCGCGCTCAAGGGTGTCGAACTGCTGTGCCTGGACCTCGGCCTGCTGCAAGCCGGCGCCAGTGTCAAAGGCGAGTTCGAACGCCGCCTGCAAGGCGTGATCGATGAGGTCAAAGGCTCGCCCAAGCCGATCATCCTGTTTATCGATGAAGCCCACACCCTGATCGGTGCCGGCGGTCAGGCCGGCAGCGGCGACGCGGCCAACCTGCTCAAGCCTGCCCTGGCGCGTGGCGAGCTGCGCACCATCGCCGCCACCACCTGGAGCGAATACAAAAAGTACTTCGAGAAGGACCCGGCCCTGGCTCGGCGCTTCCAGCCCGTGCAACTGCACGAACCAACAGTCGAAGAGGCCGTGACCATCCTCCGCGGCCTGGCTCCGGTGTATGAGAAGAGCCACGGCATCTATCTGCGTGACGACGCCGTAGTCGCCGCCGCCGAACTGTCGGCGCGCTACCTGGCTGGCCGCCAGCTGCCAGACAAGGCCGTCGATGTACTCGACACCGCCTGCGCCCGCGTGCGCATCAGCCTGGCCGCTGCACCGGAGGCACTGGAGCGTCTGCGCGGTGAAATTGCCGAAGGCGAACGGCAGAGCGAAGCCATGGGCCGCGACAAACAAGCCGGTTTGCAGATCGACAGCGAAATCCTCGAACAGCTCGAAGCGCGCCTGAGCCAGGCCCGCGCTGAACTTGAGCAGATCGAAACCCGCTGGTCGGTGCAGCGCGAACTGGCCGAACGTCTGCTGGAATTGCGCAAGCAGTGCGCCAGCCTGCGCCAGAACCCGAGCGAAGCCGAAGCCAAACCTGAAGACAACGACGACCAGGCCGTGCCGCTGGAGCAATTGGAAGACGAACTGCGCGCCGTGCAAGCCGAGCTGGCCAGTACTCAGGTGAATGAGCGCCTGGTCAGTTTCGAAGTCTGCCCGCGCCTGGTGGCCGAAGTGATCAGCCACTGGACCGGCGTGCCGCTGAGCCAGCTGGCCCGCGAGCACAACAGCAAAGTGCTGACTTTCGCCCGCGACCTCGGCCTGCGCGTGCGCGGTCAGGAGCAAGCCATCGCCGCCCTGGACCGTTCGATGCGTGCCACCGCCGCTGGCCTCAATCGCGCCGATGCACCGGTCGGCGTGTTTCTGCTGGTCGGCCCCAGCGGCGTCGGCAAGACCGAAACCGCCCTGGCCCTGGCCGATCTGCTGTACGGCGGCGAGCGCTTCCTTACCACCATCAACATGTCCGAATTCCAGGAGAAGCACACCGTCTCCCGCCTGATCGGCGCACCGCCCGGCTACGTCGGCTACGGCGAAGGCGGCATGCTCACCGAAGCCGTGCGGCAGAAGCCCTACTCGGTGGTGCTGCTCGATGAAGTGGAAAAAGCCGACCCGGACGTGATGAACGTCTTCTATCAGATCTTTGACAAGGGCGTGGCCAACGACGGCGAAGGTCGCGAGATCAACTTCCGCAACACGCTGATCCTGATGACCAGCAACCTGGCCAGCGAGCGGATCGCCAGCCTCTGCCAGGGCGGCCAGCGCCCGGATGCGGAAGACCTTGAACAAGCGATTCGCCCGACCCTGACCCAGCACTTCAAGCCGGCACTGCTCGGCCGCATGCGCGTGGTGCCGTACTACCCGATCAACGGCGAAGTGCTCAACGAACTGGTCGGCCTCAAGCTGGAGCGCTTCGCTGAGCGCCTGCAACGTCGCCAATTGCAGTTCAGCTACGCGCCTGCCCTGTTGGAGAATCTGGCAGAGCGCTGCAGCCACAGCGACAGCGGCGCACGCCTGATCGATCACCTGATTGACCAACACCTGCAACCGCTGGTGGTCGACCGCCTGCTCGACGCCATGGCCAACGGCGAAAGCCTGCAACGCGTACACGCCACCCTGGACGGCGAAGGATCGGTGGTCTGTGAGTTCGCTTAACGTGTCGCTGATGTTCAGTCAGGTGCCGCAGCCGCTGCGCTATGCCGAAGCGCTGTTGCAACGCTTCGCCACGCTGGCGCGCGCGTCCACTAGCGACGCTCTGCTCGGCGGCCTGGTGGAAAGTGCCGCACAGCTGTCCGGCAGCGAACTGAGCCAGCTGTACCTGCTCGACGACACCCACACACGCCTGACGCTGTCCGCCGAATGGCAGGACGGCCTGTTGCAACCGCGTGCGGATGCCAGCCTGTCCAGCGACTACGACGGCGAACATCTGCTGCAGTACTGCCTGTGCCAGAACCAGACGCTGAGCCTCAATGAGCTGGACCGCAACCTGCACCAGACCGGCTTCCTCCCCGAGGCGCAACAGCCTTGGCGCAGCTTGCTGTGCCAACCGCTTCTGGATGAGCAGAAAGGCGTCACCGGCCTGTTGCTGATTGCCAGCCAGCGCTCGCGGGAGCTGCAAGGCTTTGCCGACTCGCTTGGCCAGCTGGGCAGTTTTGTGGTCGCCCAACTGCACCTGCTGCAACGCCTGCGCGCTCCGAGCGACGAGCAGCCGGTCGCTGTGGTCAGTACGCCCTGCGCCAGCGGCTATGGCCTGATTGGCGACAGCCCAGCGATGCGCAGCGTCTATCAGCTGATCAGCAAAGTGCTGCACAACCCTGTCAGCGTATTGCTGGCGGGTGAAACCGGCACCGGTAAGGAGCTAGTCGCCCGCGCGATTCACGATTGCGGCTTCCGCCGCAGCAAAGCCTTTGTGGTGCAGAACTGCGCGTCGCTGCCAGAGAACCTGCTGGAAAGTGAACTGTTCGGCTACCGCAAAGGCGCGTTCAGCGGCGCCGACCGCGACCATCAGGGCCTGTTCGATGCGGCCAATGGCGGCACGCTGTTCCTCGATGAAATCGGCGATATGCCGCTGAGCCTGCAAGCCAAACTGCTGCGCGTCTTGCAGGAAGGCGAAGTGCGCCCGCTCGGCTCAACCAGCACGCACAAAGTCGACGTGCGCATCGTCTCGGCCACTCACCACAACCTGCGCAGCCTGGTCGAAGAAGGTCGCTTCCGTGAAGACCTGTTCTACCGCTTGGCGCAGTTCCCTATCGAGCTGCCGGCCCTGCGCGAACGTGAGCAAGACATCCTCACCCTGGCACGGCACTTTGCCGACAAGGCAAGCGCCTTCCTGCAACGCAACCCTTGCCGTTGGGCCGACCGCACACTGGACCAACTGGCCAGTTACGCCTTCCCCGGTAACGTGCGTGAACTCAAAGGCATGGTCGAACGTGCGGTGCTGCTGTGCGAAGGCGGCGAGCTACTGCCCGAGTACTTCAACCTGCGTCAGGACAGCAGCCCGGATGACAGTGGTATGAACCTGCGCGAACGCATGGAGCGTGTCGAGCGCAGCCTGCTGCTCGATTGCCTGCGCAAAAACCGTGGCAACCAGACCAGCGCCGCCTGCGAACTGGGCCTGCCGCGCCGCACCCTGCTGTACCGCATGCAGCGGCTGAGTATCAGCCCGGCTGACGTGTAAGGCTTAAGGAGAAGAGCATGTTCAACGCCGCCAATCAGAGTTACGTCAATCCCGTCAGCGCTGTGCTTGTCCAGCCGCAACGTGGTCATGTAGGAGTCTTCGCGTGAAACCTACTCCAGCGAACGCAACCGCTCTCGGCGAACATTTCTATCTGTTCCAGAAGTCCTCTGGGCAGCCAAGCAAGAAACTGATCATCACCAGCCATGGCGCTTACATGCCTGGTATGCACTTGAACGTGCCCGCCAACACCTCGCTGGTGTTTTATGGCCCGGACGGTAAAACTCTGCAAGACCCCGGCCTGGGCAAGGTGATGCGCGGTGAAATCGCGCCTCACGAACAGAAAGGACCGGGGGAATCCACACGGAACTACCTGGTTTCCAAGTACAGCGACGACCAGTACTCGAGCATTGCCTACGGTGCCAAGCTCGAAGGCGTCGACATCCTCACCGTGCGTAATCGCAAAACTCCGACCCTGTTGTTGCAGAACAGCACCATCGCGCTGAGCGATGTATTCAGCGAGTTGAGCAAACACGGCCTGCAGTACGACGAAATCCACTGTGTGTTTTGCCGTAATTTTCTTTTTCACCCCAAGCCCGCAACCCATATTGCTCCGGCCGCGACGACCCAGCCGCCGACTGAGGCTGTTACAGCCAATGCCAGAAGTAGTGCGGTATCGGCCTCCGCAGTCGTTCGCGCCTTGACCGGCAACGCCGCCAACCTTGCCACAAGCCTGGCGCCAAACCGCTTTACCCTGGCCATCGACGGTCTCGGCCACGATCTGCAAGTACTTGAATTTAAAGGCCGCGAGGCCATCAGCCAACCCTTTGCATTCGAACTCGAGCTGATCAGTGAACGCCCTGACCTGGATCTGGAAAGCCTGCTACATCAGCCCGCCTTCCTAGAGTTCACAGCCGATGGCGGCGGCATTCATGGCCTGATCTACCGCATCGCCCAAGGCGACTCCGGGCACCGTATAACCCGCTACCACGTCACCCTGCGCCCGCAACTGGCGTACCTGGCGCACCGCATCAACCAACGTATTTTCCAGCACCTGACGGTGGAAAAAATCATCAGCCAGGTGCTCGAAGAACATGGCATCCAGAGCAACGCCTATAAGTTCGAGTTCGGCCAGACCGTCTACCCAGAACGCGAATACTGCGTGCAGTACGACGAGTCCGACCTGCACTTTATCCAGCGCCTGTGCGAGGAAGAAGGCATTCATTACCACTTCCAGCACAGCGAGCAAGGCCATGTACTGGTCTTCGGTGATGACCAAACCGTCTTCCCCAAACTGGCGCCAACGGCCTACCAGCAGGACACAGGCCTGGTGGCCGATGAGCCGGTGGTCAAGCGCTTCGCCTTACGCCTGGAAACCCGCACCAGCCGCGTCACCCGCCGCGACTACAACTTCGAAAAACCCAAACTGTTGATGGAAGCAGCTTTTACCAGTGAGTTCAGCCCCGACCTGGAAGACTACGATTACCCCGGCCGCTTTGTTGAGCGTGAACGTGGCAAGCACCTGGCCAAACGCAACCTCGAACGTCATCGCAGCGATTACGAATTAGCCCAGGGTGAAAGCGACCAGCCGCTGCTTGTCAGCGGCCACTTTCTCAACCTCAGCGACCACCCGCGCAGCGACTGGAACCAGCTGTGGCTGCTGACGGAAATCCACCACGAGGGCAAACAGCCGCAGGTGCTGGAAGAGTCCGTCACCAGCGACACCCAAGCCAGCGACGGCTTCCAACAGGGCTACCGCAACCGCTTCAGTGCCACACCCTGGGACGTGCTGCACCGCCCCGCACTTAAGCATGCAAAGCCCAAAGTTCTAGGCAGCCAGACGGCCGTAGTCACGGGGCCCGCCGGTGAAGAAATCCACTGCGACCAATACGGTCGGGTCAAAGTGCAATTCCACTGGGACCGTGAAGGCCAAGCCAATGACACCACCAGTTGCTGGTTGCGCGTCAGCTCCAGCTGGGCTGGCGACCGCTATGGCGCTATCGCTATTCCGCGTATCGGCATGGAAGTGCTGGTGACCTTCCTCGAAGGCGATCCTGATCACCCCCTTGTCACCGGCTGCCTGTACCACGCCGCACATGTAGTGCCCTACGAACTGCCTGCCAACAAAACTCGCAGCCTGTTTAAGGCCCTCAGCAGCCCTGGCGGCGGTGGCTACAACGAACTGCGTATCGAAGATAAAAAAGGTGCCGAACAGATCTACATCCACGCCGAGCGCGACTGGGATGAAAACATCGAGCACGACCAGAAAATCCGCATCGGCAACGAGCGCCACGACACGGTCGAAGCCAACAGCTACAGCGAATTCCAGGCCGAAGAACACCGCACCACCCACGCCGACCGCAAAGTGGAAACCCGCAGCAACGACCACCTAACCGTCGGGCAAAAACAGCATGTGAAAGTCGGCACCGGCCAATTCGTCGAAGCCGGCAACGAAATCCACTACTACGCCGGCAGCAAAGTGGTGATCGACGCCGGTATGGAACTCACCGCCAGCGGCGGCGGCAGCTTCCTCAAACTCGACCCCAGCGGCGTCACCCTCAGCGGCGCAACCATCAAGATGAACTCCGGCGGCGCACCGGGCGTGGGCACTGGGATCGGCATTGTGCTGCCGATTATTCCGGGGGCGGCGGATGCGGATAAGGCTGGGGAGCTACTGCAACCGATAGCCCCAGGGGCCTTTATCCTCAGTACTCACCGCAGTCAGCCGCTCATTTCACGTTGTGGCAAGCAAAGTAACGGCGCCTGTAGCCGTAAGGATTGCCCATGCATACGTGGCTAACAACGCTTGAAGACCTGCCCCAGTCCACACCTGAAGAGTGGCACGCAGAGGGTCAGGTGTACTTCATCCTAGATCGGGTGCTCCACCCCCAAGCACTGGAAAAGCTCTATCAGGCAGAAGGCGCTATCGAAACTCGCATGCTCTTCCAGAGCAGCGATTATGCAGCCTTAATCGATAGCAGCCCTGTCTGGATTTCGGCCCAAGCCAATAGTCAGGTCGAGAGTCTTGCCGCTCAGCTTTGCCATGACCGACTGTCTGGCATAGCCATCCAGTCCAACCAAACGGCAGAGGATGCCTTCAGTCATGCGCAATCGCTGCTGACCGTAAACAGCACGACCCACGGCGAAAGCCTCTGCCGGTTTTACGACCCTCGGCTGTGGAGCGCACTGGCTTTATCGTTTGACGAAAATAACCAAGCAAACCTCTTCGGCCCATGGAGCCGAGTGTTTACACCCGGCAACGCGCTTATCGGTTCAGAGAACTCTTGGCTGCAATGGCAACGCCCACAAACAACGCAAGCTGCCACCACTCAACAACTGACGCTGGGGAGCCATGAACTGCAGCTGCACCAAGAAGTCCGTTGGCTCTATTGGTTGTCACACCACACAACAGCATTTGCAAACCCGCTTAGCCAAGCGGAAATCCGCAGAGTTATCGATAACCTGCAACTGCTGAGCACTCACGGAGTCGATGAGGCTAGGCACTTACAACGCTTGTTACTGCTGCTGAATAAACAGCCGCTGCAGGAGCAAGACACAACTATGTCGATTCTGCGCAGTGATCTGCCCCTACTCCAGAAACTCGAAAAATTGGAAACGCTGACATGACAGGAACGTCCACTTCCCCAGCGAACAGCTGCAAAGCCAACCCAATTCCCTTGCCGCAGATCGCCCGCGGAATAACGGCCGACCAAAGCGTGTTCTCCGACGACGCAGCCCCAGCATGCTCACCGAAAGCCTTTGCCGATATCGCCTATGTCACCGGCCAACGCAAATTCTGGTTGCTACCTGAGCGCTTGCAAACGCTACTGATCGAGTGCTCCAACGAACTAAGTGCCTCAGCCGTGCTGAAGGATCGCGATGCGCGCAACCAAGCCCTTGCCCAGCATGGTCTGCATGAACCGTTTATCCCAATCGATGCGTATGTTTTCCTCAGCCCAGAAGACCAGCAGCACTATGACGCCATCGAAGAAGAGATACGCAGCCTAAAAGAACAGATTGCAGCCGATGAACCGCGCGTGTTGCAGCGTTACGATGCGGCCGAGCAAAAAGTGCTGAGCCAACGCGGCATTAACGCCCAGAAACCCTACCTGGCAGAACTCAGAGACGCGCGCGCCGAGTTACACAGCGCACTACGTGATCGCCGTGAACGTCTGCGCAAGCTGCACCTTAAGCGCGGCAAGCTGCGCAGCAAAGGCTACAGCATCGCCAAGGGCGTCGGTTTTCATATCGAAAACGAGAAAATGTACGGCCTGCGTGAAGTTCAAGTGCGCGAAGCGCTGCAGGCCTACAACAGCTTTATGGCGAAAGTCAGGGGTATCGACTTCACTGAATACAACCGCCTCACCAATGAGTATCAGCCTGTCTGGGATGTACTCAACGCCTACCGCAAGGTCATTGAGTCGTGCCAGAGCGGCGCACTGGATTGCCAGGCACTGGAAGACTTTCGCGCGCGCTACGACTACCTCGTCGAGTACCGCCTAGGTGGCTATATCGAGCCCATCATCGCCCTTGCGAACCTAGGTATCGCGACACCAGAGTTCGCCCTGTGTAGCAATAGCGATATGGCCAGCGGCCTGAAGGAATACAAGGATTACCTTGAGGCCTACAAGAAGAAGCAAGAGGCCATAAACGACGCCGAAGAACGCTTCGATAGATTCGTCAAAGCCACAGGTGGCTACTCACCGCCCCCCTCCGAACTATTAAGTAAACAGCGGGCAAAAATTGCCGAGCTACAGCCCATTCTCGACCGGCTACGACAGCAAGCGGATGCCAACATGCAGCGCATGCGTCCAACGCGTCAGTTGCTGTGGGACACCCACAGCTACGAAATGCGCCATCAGGACAGTGTCTGTAATGACGACATCCCCTTACGCGAGTTCTCCCTTGCCTCCATAACGCGTCCACTGGCCCACCTCAGCCTGTATGACCTGGCCAACAAAAGTGACCCTGAACTGGCCGCGACCCTTAAAAAGGATCACGCACGCACCGCACGCTTCGCCTCACTCTATCGAGCCGACCCGGACGCCATCTTTTCTGCGTTTCTTGAACGCCAGGGCGCGATCCCTCTTGAAGAACAAGACCCAAGATGGTTCGACAAGAACGGCCTGTTTATCGCCGATGATTTCTTTAACTACCTGCAAGAAAGTGGCTGGCAGGTAAAAAGCCTGGAAAGCCAGGCAGCAACCTGGGGCAAGAAGCTCTTACAAATGATTTTCGAGGACTCGACCCGGCAACAACTGCGGCTGTTCGACACCTCCTATCAAGCCCAGTTTGTCCGCCTGTTGGGGATGGATGCCAGCGAAGTCAACGTTAACGCGATTGTCCGCACGGCATCACCGCAAGTAATACCCGCCGCCGAGTTGGATGCACTCACCACCCGCACGGAGTGGATGGAAACCTCCTCATCTGTTGAGGCATCCGGCATCGACGACTCCCCGAAGATTCTCAAGGAGCGCACCCTGGCATCCGCCGCCCTCGGCATGACCGTCGATATTGGCCGCGGCGAAGTCGACTTGGTGAACATCGAAATACCTAAAAAAGCTGAAGCCTCTGCCATCACGTTGCGTTTCAACACACCAGAGGGCACCGAAGCCAGCCAACCCATCGGGCATTTCTACCTGAGCTATAGCGTGGTCGCCTGGGGGTTTGCCGGAGTCAGCCTGATGCTCGCCCGCGAGGTCGTGCTGGAAGTTGATAACAATGGTCGCCCTAGCATCAGCGGAGTGGATTTCGGCCAGCGCGAAGGACAAGCCGCCAGCATCAAACTGTTTGCCGGCGCGCAGGTTGGCTGCACCATCAAAGGTGGCCTGCACTGGAAGCCGCCACTGGATGCGTTAATCCTCAGCCCAAACTTGGATGACAAGAAAGAAGCCAGCTGGCAAACACTTAGCGCATTTATGGCAGAGGGCTCCCTGGGGGTCGGCATTGGCCGTGAGTTCGACTTCCGTGTGGGGCTTATTGGCGGCAAGCTGATGTTCAGCATTAAGGCCTCAGTGTTCTTCGGCCCAGGTGCCAAAGGCGCCTACAGCTTCGAGCTGGACTACCAAGGCATTAAACAACTGCTGATGCTGTATCGCCGGGTGCTGATGCGTAACAACTTCCGCCGTATCGACTGGATCGATGAAAACGCCTTTAACTACCTCAGCAAAATAACCTTGTTCGGCACCCTTACCCTGGCCAACGTCTCCGAATTTAGTGCGTTACTGGCAACCAAACTCGACTCACTGATTGATGAAGTGGTCGGCAACCCCAGTAAACGCGCCGGGCAAATCGCCTACACCCTGGTCAACGAAATTAACCGTGAAGCCGTAGGCCAATGGTTCCTAGGTATGCCCCCGGAAACGCTGGGGCCGTTGCTTTATACGCTGAGCAGCGAGCCCCGTGGTTTCAATATACAGAGTGATGGGCAAACTGAACCCGATACATATTCGACCCAGCAAGCAAGTGACTTCCAGCAAATCGCCATCGCTCGCTGCTTGGAGTGGACAGCCGGTAACGCTAGCGGAAAGCGCTTTAGTGAACTTGACCCAAACCCGGCACAAGTACTCTTTCAAAAAGCGCTTGAGCGGATGAGTATTGATGCGAGCCACTCTGATGACAAACTTGTGGAGGCTAAAGAAAATTTATCCGCACTAGAAGAATTTATGCGTAACCCCGGTAAAAGCTTGGAAGCATTAACCAGCCAAGCCAATTTCAAACAGTTAAAAACAGCACTAACACTTCACCTAAAAACTTCATTCGACATACTTAAGACAAATAGAGACCGAAATGCGCCATAAACTTTTCCGGCTCATAATGCTAAGCGCAATTTGCTTATCAGCGATCGCCGCCCAAGAAAACGCCGACTTAAGTAGAGGTTTCACGTTATACAACCAACACGACTGGATTAACTCACAAGAGCCGCTTAGAAATGCAGCTAAAACCGGAAACAGTGAAGCGCAGTATTATTTAGCGGAAATCTTGAGACTTTCTAATCGCTATATGACGGAAGAGTCTCAGCAATGGTATGAAGCTGCAGCCGAACAGAACGACCTCTTTGCGATGATACGCCTTTCAAAGAGCGATGATCTCTGCGCGGCACTACAAGTCAGCTGTAAAAAAGATCGAGCCTATTGGAAGAGTAGGGCCAAAGACCTAGCACAGGAACAGGCACAGAGCGGAAATAATGTAGCTATGCATGCCCTCTACTATCTAACGGGCGACAGAGACTGGTTAAAAAAGGCTGCAGACGCCGGCAATCATGAAGCTGGATATTTTCTCGCTGACTTAATACTGAGCGAAACGAGGACACAAGAAACAGGAAAAACGAAATTAACCCGTGAGGGCGAAAAAATTCTCAGAAAGTCAGCAGAGGAAGGCAACCCCAAAGCTATGTCGCTTCTTTCGTTAAGACTAAATAGAGCAGGAAACTATATTGAATCGAAAAAATGGTTAGAGAAGTGTTTATTAACCAGTCATGCCGATTGTGTGTTAGCACTAGAAACAATTCACAAAGGCCGAACTGACATATATCAAAACCCCGAGTACACGCCCAATAAGGCTATGGCGTATGGCTTACTACTTTTCAGGCGAGATGCGCTAGGTAAAGCAAAGACTAGCTGGATACTCGACACATTCGAAGACGAACTAACTGCCGAGCAAAAGGCTGAGGGCGAAAAGTTTTTCCATGAATGGAAGAAAACTCATCCACCACTTTCATTCCACGTCCCCAAGCTTGGCTTTTAATATCTAATCTGTTGATGGCAAAGCAATATTAATAAAGCATTAATGCATGTTTTTATTAATAACGGACTACCAGCAACAAACAACGGAAGTTTGGCCACTTAAAATCTGATCAATTTCAAGCCGACAAGCAAAACTGAGGCTTAAACAGCGGGGTCAAGGAATGGAGCACGACGCTCAAATGACAAATAGCCATTGGTTTACCACTGATCTCGCTCACCGGGTTGGTAAGCCTGCAAACACAGGAGGTGCAGCGGTGAAGATCAACACAAGCACTGCGGTCACAGCTCCCATTTTCTGGCGCTCATCCACCATTTTTATGAACCAGGTCACCTGACAAGGCTCTGTCTTGCATTTCAATGCCCGCCCACAAGCAGCACTTTGCCACTACAGCGGTGACTACCGTTGCCATTCACGCTTTCAAGGAGGAAATCCGCGTGCCTAAACGCTATTACGCCCTCGTTCTTCTCGCAGCCCTGAGCCTCTCTGCCTGCAGCGGCAATTACAAGTTCAGCGACGACGAATACCGCCCCCTGGGCGAACCGCAAGCAGTGAAACGCGGCAACTGACCGCAAGGAGTTAACAACCATGGAACTGGTCTTCGATGTGGTCAGTGCACAGCAGTTCGTGCCAGGTCTATTGACCACCAAAACCTTCAAGCAGGCCGGCGGCATTATTGGTCGGGCGGAGGAATGCGACTGGGTGATCCCGGATCGCAAGCGCGTGTTGTCCAGCCGGCATGCCGAGGTGAGCTATCGCAATGGCTCCTTCTTCCTGACCGATACCAGCAGCAACGGTATTCAGCTGAAAGACAGTGGCGCCAGCCTGCGCAAGGGCGAGGCCCAGCGTATCGAGCACGGCAGCGTGTATTGCTTCGGTGACTTTGAGCTGCGCGCGCGGCTGATTCAGGACCCGGCGCTGTTCGCCGGCGATATCGGCCGCTCGCAGCCTGCTGGCAGCATCATCCCGGACGATGCCTTTCTTGATCTTGACCCTATGACTGCGCTCGATCAGCAGGAGCGTGTGTACGCCCAAGTTGATGACCTGACGGCCGTGTTGCAGCCGCACAACGTGCATGCCCAGCAACGCGACTACGCGCAGATCGATGAAGAGAACCTGCTGGTGCCGGAGCTGATTGCACCGCCGGTAATCACGCAGCCCAAGCCCGCGCCGGAACCGGTGCGTCTGCCTTTGAGCTTCTGGGAAAAATTCGGCGAAGCACTCGGGGTCAAGCTGGATGACCTCGACGATGACGCCCGCGAAGCGCTGGCGCTGAATGCCGCCAAGCTACTCAAGCAGAGCGTCGGCAGCCTGCAACAGAGCCTGCGCACCCGCAGCGAACTGAAAAACGAGCTGCGCCTGGCCCTGACCACGGTGCAGAGCGCCGGCAACAACCCACTCAAACACACCGCAGACAGCAGTGAAGCGCTGAGCGCGCTGCTGCGTGGCGGCAAGGCTGGGCAACTGAGCGCCGAGCAAACCATCAGTCGCAGTTTCCGGGATTTGCAGGCGCACCAGGTGGCACTGCTCGCCGCCAGCCGCGCGGCGGTCAAAGGCATGTTCGAGCAACTGTCGCCGGAACAGCTGAGCCTGCGTTTCGAGCGCGAAGGGCGTAAGCCGCTGATCGCCACCGCGGGTAGCCGCTGGCGTGCCTACCGCCGCCTGCACAGCGCGCTGGAACAGAACGACGACTGGAGCGACCGCCTGTTCGCCCGCGACTTTGCCCGCACCTATGAAGAGCAGGTTCGCCTGATCGCCACTCTTAACAACGACGTTCAAGGATGATTTCCATGTACCGCTTGCTCCCCCTGGCCCTATTGGCCGCCCTGCTCGGCCTGACCGGCTGCGCCGCACTGTCGCCCTATTCGGACATGACCAAACTCGACCTGACCCTGAACGGCCGGGACGAACTCAACCCGGACCTCAATGGCCGCCCTTCACCGATCGTCCTGCGCCTGGTCGAGCTGAAGCACCCGGTGTCGTTTGAAACGGCCGATTTCTTTTCGCTGTATCAGCGCCCGAAAGAAGCCCTGTCGCCGGACATGGTGGTGCTCGAAGAGCTGGAGCTGCGTCCTGGCGAGCAGCGCAAACTGAAACTCTCGGTACAGCCTGGCAGCCGCTATGTCGGTGTATTAGCCGCTTACCGCGACCTACCAGAAAGCAACTGGCGCACAGTGATTGTGTTGCAGGAAAAAGAGCACAACTACAGCGTGCTGACGCTGGATGCCAAAGGCATCCAAGCCCCGGATAAAGCCAACAAGGACGAGGATTAAGCCATGGCCATGCATAAAGTGGTCTGGCAGGAAGGTATGTTGCTGCGCCCGCAGCACTTCCAGCAGAACGACCGTTACTACGATTACCAGCTGAAAACCCGCACGCAGAAACTCGACAGCTACGCCTGGGGCTTTTTCGAGCTGGAGATCGACCGCCAGTTCCTCAACATGGGCAAACTGGTGGTGAGCAAGGCCAGCGGCATCCTGCCCGACGGCACCCTGTTCGATATCGGTGCCGAGCGCGAGCCACTGGCCCTCGACGTGCCACCGAATACCGGCAACACCCCGGTGTACCTGGCCCTGCCATTGGTCACCGGCAACCATATCGAGAGCCGCCGCCCGGAACAGCAGGACGTACTGGCACGTTTCACCGCATTCGATGAAGAAGTGGCCGATTCCAACGCCGGCGACAGCGCGTCGAGCCAAGTCAGCTGCGGCCGCCCGGATTTCCGCCTGCTGCTGGGTGAACACCAGAGCGACCAGGCCTACGTCAAACTGCAACTGTGCGACGTGCTCGACACCACCCCGGACGGGGTGATCAGCATTGATCCAGAGTTCATCCCCACCTACGTCAACTTCCAGGCCTCCGGCTACCTGCTCAGCTGCTTGAAGGAAGTGATCAGCATGCTCGCCCACCGCGGTGACATCCTCGCCGAGCGGATTCGCGCCACCGGCAAGGTCGGCGGTGCGGAAGTCGGCGACTTCATGATGCTGCAGCTGATCAACCGCTTCGAGCCGGTGCTGCGGCATTACCTGGGCATCGAACAGGTGCACCCGGAGCAGATCTACCGCGAGCTGCTCGGCCTGCTCGGCGAGCTGGCGACCTTCTCCAGCGAGATCAAACGCCCGCGCCTGGAAGGCCGTTACCTGCACAGCGATCAGGGCACCAGTTTCCGCAAGCTGATGGATGCGATTCGCCAAGTGCTGTCGATGGTGCTGGAGCAGCACGCTATCGAAATGCTCCTGCAACAGCGTCAGTACGGCATTCAAGTGTCGCCGCTGCACGACCACAAGTTGCTCGCCACCTCCACCTTCGTCCTCGCGGCCAGCGCCCAGTGCGACTCGGAAGAGCTGCGTAACCGCCTGCCGGCGCACCTCAAGGTCGGCCCAGTGGAGCAGATCCGCCAACTGGTCAACCTGCACCTGCCGGGGATCAAGGTCAAACCGATGCCCGTGGCGCCACGGCAGATTCCCTTCCATTCGGGCAAAACCTACTTCGCCCTGGAACTGGGCTCCGAAGACCTGGCGCAACTGGAACGCTCCGGCGGCTTCGCTTTCCACGTGTCCGGCGAGTTCTCCGGGCTTGAGATGAAATTCTGGGCGATCAGGAACTGACGATGACTACCAAGGAAATGGAATACGGCCAGGACGACAAAACCGTCATCCTCAACCGTAAAGGTGATGCCCCAGCGCACAGCCCGCTGACCGATTTTGCCGCACCGCCGAAGTTCGAACAGCTGGAAGAGCGGATGATCTACGCCGCACGTCTGCGCCCGGCCGAGAGCTTCAATATCAGCCTCAATCCGCTGGTGGCTGCCGCCGCCAACCTGCTCTCGGAAGTCGTGCGGCTCAAGCACAGCTTCGACAGTGAAGACATGCATGCGCTCAACCAACGTCTGTCCAGCGCCATCAAGCTGTTCGAGCACCGCGCCCTGCATGAGGGTGCGGAAAGCAGCCAGGTGATGGCCGCCCGTTACGTGCTCTGCACCGTGGTCGATGAAGCCGTGGTGACCACGCCGTGGGGCAATGAGAGTACGTGGTCGCAGATGAGCCTGCTGTCGAGCTTCCACAACGAGACCTTCGGTGGTGAGAAGTTCTTCCAGCTGCTTGAGCGCCTGTCGCGCAACCCGGTCAAGCACCTGCCGATGCTTGAGCTGATGTACCTGTGTTTGTCGCTCGGTTTCGAGGGCAAATACCGCGTTCTGCCACGCGGCATGCTCGAACTGGAAGCGGTGCGCGACAGCCTCTATCGGCAGATCCGCCAGATGCGCGGCGACGTACCGCGCGAAGTCTCGCCGCACTGGCAGGGCCTGAAAGACACCCGCCGACGCCTAGTGCGCATCGTGCCGTGGTGGCTGGTGGCACTGTTCACAGTGGTTTGCCTGGTAGTGATGTATGGCGGTTTTGCCTGGGTACTGGGCGAGCAACGCGAAACAATTTTGCAGCCATACGAGCAACTTGACCCGTCCGCGGGTGTATTCATGGATGAGACGAAATGAAGAGTTTCTTCGGCAAGTTAGCCGCTTTTTTCCGCAAGACCTGGGTCTGGAGCCTGTGCCTGGTACTGGTGCTGGCCCTGCTGGTGTGGTTCGTCGGCCCGCTGCTGGCGGTCAATGATTACAAGTTCTGGGAATCGGCCACCAGCCGCTTGCTGAGCATCAGCCTGCTGTTCCTGATCTGGGGCCTGGCCATGGTGTTCGCCAGCTGGAAGGCCACCGCCCGCAAGAAGGCCGAAGAGGATGACGCCGACGCCCAAGAGCGCCTGCGCCGTGAAGGCCTGATCAATGAAGAACAGATGGAGTTGCGCCATCGCTTCAAGCAGGCGCTGCATACCCTGAAACGCTCCAGCCTGTACCGTGGCCGCAGCGAAAAATGGCGCAGTGAATTGCCCTGGTACATGCTGCTCGGCCCACAAGGCAGCGGTAAAACCAGCCTGCTGGACTTCTCCGGCCTGGACTTCCCACTCAACCGTGGTGACCAGCAACGCCTGACCAAGGACGTATCCGGCACGCGCTACGCCGACTGGTACTTTGCCGACCACGCCGTGTTGATCGACACCGCCGGGCGCTACCTGACCCAGCCTGACCCGGCCATCGACGGCCGCGCCTGGGAAACCCTGCTCGGCCTGCTGCGCAAACGCCGCGCGCGCCCGCTCAATGGCGTGCTGGTGAATATCCCCGTCGAGTACCT
This sequence comes from Pseudomonas sp. 8BK, assembly GCF_902506475.1. NCBI lineage: Bacteria > Pseudomonadati > Pseudomonadota > Gammaproteobacteria > Pseudomonadales > Pseudomonadaceae > Pseudomonas > Pseudomonas sp. 8BK. The sequence continues at coordinate 1,257,899 of NZ_LR733252.1, forward strand.
GCAAGGCGGCAGCGAAGTCGAACTGGAAAACCTCGCGCGTCAGACTCGTCAGCGTTTGCAGGATATTCATCAGCGCCTTGGCGCCAACGTGCCGGTGTACCTGGTACTGAGCAAGGCCGACAAGGTGCTGGGCTTCGATGAGTTCTTCGATCAGCTGTCACGTGAAGAAAGCGATCAGGTGCTCGGCGCCAGCTTCCGCAAGGAGCAGAACGCCACCGATGTACAGGTAATCCGTCAGGAATTCGAAGAGCTGCTGCGCCGCCTCAACAGCCAGGTGATCCTGCGCATGCACCAGGAGCGCGACACCCAGCGCCGTGGCCGCATCCTCGATTTCCCGCACCAACTCGGCCTGCTGGGCGAGCGTCTGTGCCTGTTCAGCGAGCTGGCGTTCAGCGGCAACCGTTATCAGCGCGCCAGCCAGCTGCGTGGTTTCTACCTGACCAGCGCACCGGAACTGAATGACCAACTCGATGCAAGCACCAGCAGCATTGGTCGCAACCTAGGCCTCTCCAGCAGCGCCCTGCCGACCTTCCGCAGCGGCCGCGCACGCTTTATCAATCATGTGCTCAACCGCGTGATCTTCCCCGAGGCCGACCTGGCCGGGCTGGATCAAAAAGAAGTGCGTCGTATCGACTGGGGCCAGCGCGCCATGTACGCCACGGCCCTGGTCGTGCTCGGTGTGTTTGGTGTGGTCTGGGCCAATGGTTTTTCCGGTAACCACGGCCGCCTGGAACAACTGCGCGATCTCGCTCAGCAACTGACTCAGCAACACGAGAGCCTGAGTGCGCAAGACGATGCATTGCGCACTCTCAAGGCGCTGGATCACAGCTACGCCGCCACTCAGGTGTTCCCACCGGTGGATCAAGCCTCCTATCTGCAACGCGGTGGTTTGTATCAGGGTGAAAAAACCGACCCGACCGTTCAGCGGGCCTACCGTGGCGAGTTGGAAAACCTGCTGCTAAGCCGTGTTGGCCGTCAGCTGGAAGCCCAGGTTCGCGCCAACCTCAATGACCGTGAGCGCCTGCTCAACAGCCTGCGCGCTTACCTCATGCTCAACCTCGAGGAGCGCCGCGACAAAGCCTTCCTGCAAGAGTGGCTGGCAGCCGATTGGTCGCTGCGTTATGCCGGCAACAGCGTCGGTCAGCGCGGCCTCAACGAGCACTTTGACCGCCTGCTGTCCGAGTCGTTTACGCCCTACTCGCTCAACGCGCCACTGGTCGCCGAAGCGCGCAAGATCCTGCGCAGCGAATCGCTGGCCAATGTGGTGTATCGCATGCTCCGCGACCAGGCCCGCAGCCTGCCGGAGTACCGTCTGAGCCAGAGGCTCGGTCCACAAGCCGGGGTATTTGTCGGCAGCGACTACGCCATTCCAGGCTTCTATACCCAGGCTGGCTACCAGAAAACCTTTACCGCCAAGGGTGCCGACCTGGTACGCGAACTGCTGCGCGATAACTGGGTACTGGGCGACAGCGACACCCTCAGCAGCAGCGACCTCAGCCGCCTGTTGGTGGAGATGGAACAGCTGTACTTCCGCGATTACGCCAACTACTGGGGTGAGGCCATCGCGCAGCTGTCGCTGGACCCGATCGGCAGCGCCAATCAGGGCGCTCTGCAGCTTTCCAGCCTCACTGCGGCCAACTCACCGCTGCTGCAGCTGTTGGTCGAAGTGCGTGACAACACCCGTTTCAAAGGCATGGCCGAAGCGGCGGATGATGCTGGCGCGGCAGCCGACACCCTGAAAGGCGCCAAGGGCAAGCTGGGTAAGGTTGCCAAACTGGCCGGTGCTGCCGCCGAACAGGCGCAGGCTGCCCTAGTGAAAAACCTGCCGGACACCGCGCGCAAAACCCTGGAGCGCCGCTTCGAACCGCTGCACCGCCTGCTTGATGAAAATGGCGGTGCCGGGGCTGAGCTGGCGGCCAGCATGCAAGCGCTGGATGCCTTGCAACTGCAACTGGCCAGCCTGGCCCACGCCAGCGCACCGGAGCAGGCTGCGTTCGAGCTGGCCAAGGCGCGCATGGGCGGCCAGCGTGATGCGATCAACCAGGTACGCAGCAGTGCCGCGCGCCTGCCGCAACCGGTTGGTAATTGGCTCGGCCTGCTCGCCGAAGACAGCTGGATGCTGGTGCTCAACGACGCCTACCACTACCTCAACCAACGCTATAAGAGCGAGCTCTATGCCGCTTACGATGGCTCGTTGAAGCAGCGTTATCCGTTCAGCGCGCACAGCGAAAGCGATGTGGCGATTGCCGACTTCCGCGAGTTCTTCAAGGCTCAGGGTATTGCCGAGCGCTTCTTCGACAGCTATCTCAAGCCCTTCGTCAGTGGCACCGCCGGCCAGTATCAACTGCGCCGCATGGATGGCCGTGGCCTGCCGCTGTCGCGCGAGTTCCTGTTGCAGATGAGCCATGCGCAAACTATCCGCCGCAGCTTCTTTGCCGAGAATCCCAACGAGCCGAAAGTGCTGTTCAAGCTCGAGCCCTACTCGCTGGATTCCAGCCTGGGCCGCGCCGATTTCCGTTTCGGCAACCAGCAGATGGAATACCGCCACGGACCTATCGTGCAGACCGCCTTCAGCTGGCCGACCGAGGCCAATGAAGGACGCACCAGCCTGGTTGTGGAAGAGCTCGGTGGACGCAAGGTGGGGATCGAGAAGAACACCGGCCCCTGGTCGCTGTTCCGTCTGCTCGACCTGATGAGCGTGGACTACCACAGTGGTCGTGACGTGCTGATGCTCAAGGCCGACCTGGGTGGCTTGCGTGCTAACTACCTGTTGCACAGCCAGCGCTCGCCGAACCCGTTTGACCTCGACCAGCTGCGCAGCTTCAAACTGCCGGCCACGCTCTGATGCAGGAGGTTGCCAACCTCTGGCGCAGCGCTGCGCGCACCGACAACGGCAAGGTGCGGGCGCGCAACGAAGATGCCTTTCTGGCCCTGCCAGAGCAGGGCCTGTGGGTGGTTGCCGACGGCATGGGCGGGCACCAGAACGGTGCCCTGGCCAGCCGCTTGATTGTCGAGCAGTTGGCCGAGCCGAGCGCAGGCGATTTGCCGCAACGTCTGGATGAACTGCGCAAGCGCCTGCACTCACTGAACCGGCGTCTCGGTCAGGAGCTGACGGTTACCGCCGCCCATCCCGACCCGGTGATCGGCAGCACGGTAGTGGCGCTGTTGATCGAAGGCGACCGTGCCGCCTGCGTATGGGCCGGAGACAGCCGCTGCTACCTGTGGCGCGGCAGTCGGCTGTATCAGCTCAGCCGCGATCACTCGCTGCTGCAGCAACTGATCGATGAACAGCAACTGAGCCCCAGTGAAGCTGCTCGGCATCCGGCGGCGCACGCGCTGACCCGCGCCATCGGTGCCAGTGACGAGCTGAAGCTGGAAATTCTCGAACTGGATGTGCTGCCTGGCGATGCCTTTCTGCTGTGCAGCGATGGCCTGTACCAAGGCGTGTCCGTCGACGACCTCGGCGCAGCGCTAAACCTGCCGTCACCGCAACTCACACTGAACCGCTTGTTCCAGCAGGCCCTCGACGGCCCGGCGCGGGACAACCTGAGTGCGGTGGTGATTCGCCGATGAGGGCTCATGGATGAGTGAACAGCTGCTCGATGAACTGCCGCTGGCCAGCAGCCCGGCCAGCGACCTGACCTACTTCGCCCTGGCTGCGACTGCCGCCAAACCGGCAACGCAAGCCCCGCGTGAAGTACTCAGCGAACTGCCAGAAGTGCTCGGCGGCCGCTACAAGATCGAGCGCCTGCTCGGCGTCGGCGGCATGGGGGCGGTGTATCGCGCCCGTGATCTGCTGCGCGAACAGTTCGGTGATCCCGAGCCCTATGTGGCCGTGAAAACCCTCAGCGATGATTTCGCCGAGTACCCGGATGCCAACGCGCTGCTGTACAGCGAGTTCGCCCTCACCGCACGGCTCAATCACCCGCATGTAGTGCGCCTGTTCGGCTTCGAGGTGGATGTGCCAAGCCAGCGCGCCTTCCTCACCCTGGAGCTGCTCAAGGGCCTGACCCTCGACCAGTTACTTAGCGAACGCCCCGAAGGCCTGCCCTGGAGCGAACTGCAGGAAATCGCCATCGCTCTGCTCGATGCCCTGAGCTATTCACACAGCCTCGGCGTGCTGCATGGCGACCTGAAGCCCAGCAATGTGATGCTCGCCGAAGACGGCCTGCGCCTGTTCGATTATGGTCTCGGCCAGCCCGTGGAAGGTCTGCTGCCTGGCCTGCCGCGCCTGTGCCGCAACCGCTTCACCGCCTGGACGCCGCGCTACGCCGCCCTGGAATTGCTAGACGGTGCGCCGCTCACCGCCGCTGCCGATGTCTATGCCGTGGCGTGCGTACTGTATGAACTGGCCAGTGGACGCCATCCGTTCAGCCGGCAAAGCGCCAAACAGGCCAAGGTCATGGAGCTGGATAAGCAGCTGCAGCGTCCGGAGCAGTTACCGACGCATTGCTGGCCCGCTGTGCGTACCGCGCTGGCGTTCGATGAAGCGCAGCGCAATATCAGTTGCGCACAGTTGCTCGAAGTATTTCGCCAACCCACGCCCAGCGGTTGGCGGCGCTGGCTGTGGCGCAACTCGTAGGTTGGCGCTGAGGTACGAAGCCCAACGGCACCTAGCAACAGCAATGGATGATCTTTTAACAAGGAAATGACTATGTTCAACCCGGCCAATGAAACCCACTTCAGCCTAAGCATCGAAGGTCTTGAACACGACCTGCAAGTGCTCGAGTTCAGCGGCCGCGAAGCCATCAGTCAGCCTTATCGTTTCGAGGTGGAACTGATCAGCGAGAACGCCGAGCTGGATCTGCAAAGCCTGTTGCATCAGCGCGCCTTCCTCGCCTTTACCCCAGATGACCTAGGCATTCACGGCCTGATCTATCAGGTCGCCCAAGCCGAATCCGGCAAGCGCCTGACCCGCTACAAACTGAGCATCGTGCCGCAGCTGAGCTACCTGGCCCTGCGCACCAACCAGCGCATCTTCCAGCACCTGACGGTGCCCGAAATCGTCGCCACGGTCCTGCAAGAGCACGGCATCGTCGAAGGCGGCTACCAGTTCCTGCTCGGCCCCACGGTTTACCCCACGCGCGACTACTGCGTGCAGTACGACGAGAGCGACCTGCACTTCATCCAACGTCTGTGCGAGGAGGAAGGCATTCACTACCACTTCCAGCACAGCAGTCAGGGCCACGTACTGACCTTTGGTGATGACCAGACTGCGTTTGGCAAACTCGGCCAACCCACCGCCTACCTGCAAGACAACGGCATGACCGCCGATGAGCCGGTGATCAAACGCTTCGCCGTGCGCCTGGAAACCCGCACCAGCCGCATCACCCGCCGTGATTACGACTTCGAACAGCCACGCCTGCTAATGGAAGCCGCTTTCAAGGAGGATCGTGACCCCGAGGCCAAGCCGCTGCCGGACCTTGAGGATTACGACTACCCCGGCCGCTTTGTCGACCGTACACGTGGCAAGCACCTCAGCCAGCGCAACCTCGAACGCCACCGCGCCGACTACCGCCTGGCCGAGGGGCGTGGCGATCAACCGAAACTGCTCAGCGGGCATTTCCTCGAAATATCCGACCACCCGCGCCAGGACTACAACGACCTCTGGCTGCTGCATGAGGTGATTCACCAGGGCAAACAGCCGCAGGTGCTGGAAGAGTCCGTCACCAGCCATACCGAAGCCAGCGACGGTTTCCAGCAGGGCTACCGCAACCACTTTATCGCCGCCCCCTGGGACGTGCCCTTCCGCCCGCCGCTTGCCCATCCGAAGCCCAGAGTTCTAGGCAGCCAGACGGCTGTAGTCACTGGCCCAGCAGGCGAGGAAATCCACTGCGACGAATACGGCCGGATCAAGGTGCAGTTCTTCTGGGATCGTGAAGGCCAGGCCGACGACACCACCAGTTGCTGGCTGCGCGTGGCCTCCAGCTGGGCCGGCGATGCTTACGGTGGCATCGCCATTCCACGGATCGGCATGGAAGTGCTGGTGACCTTCCTTGAAGGCGACCCCGATCAGCCGCTGGTCACCGGCTGCCTATACCACGCCGAGCATGTGGTGCCCTACGACCTGCCGGCAAACAAGACCCGCACCGTGTTCAAAACCCTCAGCACACCGGGCGGTGGCGGCTACAACGAGCTGCGCATCGAAGACAAGAAAGGTGCCGAACAGATCTACCTGCACGCCCAACGCGACTGGGACGAGAACATCGAGCACGACCAAAAGATCCGCGTCGGCAACGAACGCCACGACACCGTCGAAGCCAACAGCTACACCGAGCTGCAAGCCGAAGAACACCTCACGGTGAAAACCGAGCGCAAAGTCGAAGTCAAACCCGACGACCACCTCACCGTTGGGCAAAACCAACACATCAAACTCGGCACCGCGCAACTGACCAAAGCCGGCCGCGAAATCCACCTCAAAGCCGGGCAAAAGATGGTCATCGAAGCCGGCGTCGAACTGACGATCAAAGCCGGCGGCAGCTTTATCAAACTCGACCCCGGCGGCATCACCCTGGTCGGGCCACAAGCCAAAATCAACGCCGGCGGTGCTCCGGGTAAAGGCTCAGGCATCAAGATCAAACCACCGGTGCTGCCAGGCGCGGCGGATAGCGATAAGGCGGGGAATTTGCTGGATGAGGCGCTGGTGAACTCACTGCAAAAGACAGAAAAGCAGCCGCAAACATTCTTTCTGTTTTCCGAATAATCACTTAATAACTAATACCAAGTGTTTAACGAGCAAACCCAGATGAACATAAACCATCAGACACACAGAAAAAGTAGTTTAATAAAAAAAACACCTCAATTCATTCTTCTAATAAGTATATTACTGTCCAGCACCGCTTGCAGCAGCAAATCACTAAATGAGCTTCAAATCTTTGAGTACAAGGAAGCCATTCGCGCATTTCAAGAGCAACAGCATGACACGCCTGGCGTATGGACGTGCAGCTACATAGAAAAAAGTAATACTGAATCCATTAAGGATGCCGAAACGTTAATGGTAGAGATAGATGAAAAATACATATACGTGAAGCACAACAACCAACTCACCGAACTGTCTCTAACAACCAGACACAAAGAAAATTCGATCTACAAAGACAAAAAAGAAAACCTATCCCTACAAATTAATGTGATTAAAAAAAGCAATTACAGTGAATACCGAGAGTCACATGACCGGATAGCAGAAGCCGAATTAAACGTTTCTGGGGAAAAATATAAATTACAGCTTCTTGGAGAAGCGTGCGGAATTTAATAATCATTACAAGACCGTAGTTGCACAAAGCGACAAGGAATTAGCATGTACACAATAGTAGAGAGCGGAACAAATGGTATTGAGCCGGTCAAATCCTATGATGATTTGGAGAAACACCATCCATCAAAAGCTAGAGAGCCAAAGCGTGAGTATGACGAAACTGACGGGCATCTAGAAGAAATCAGAACAAATGAGCCAGGCGGCCGTAGACTGGTAAAAAAAGATTTTGTTTTACTTGTTAATGGTAGCAACAAGTCTATCGATGTTCCATGCCCTGTCGCAGGCTTTGTAAAGACCTTTAAATCTTACGGCACAGTCAAAATATATAGCACCGAAAAATACGACGACCTTCTTGGGCAAGTCCTTCATTTAGACACAAACTTCAAGGTCAAAGATGGACAATACGTAGAATATGGGCAACCCATAGGCATTCAGTACAGGACAGATGGCGAAGGCAAACCAACATACGCAATACATACACATGCCGAACTTGAGCGGACACAGTTCGAAAAATATATAAAAGACATCGTGGATGGCAATATAAAACCCGGTACATGGCCGTCAAATACCTCACCAACCGATGACAAGAAATATCAGTTTCCCGTACGCAAAGCCGACGGCAGCCATTACACCCTGGACGAGCTGTACAAAGAATTGGAGAAAGAAAGCTCGGGTCACTACCTGCTAGGCAACCATGGCTTCTGGCATGGCGGCATCCACTTCAGCGATTCCAGCATGCCACACGCTAAGCTCAAACAGGCCGTGCGCTGCATGGCAGATGGCGAAGTGGTCGCTTACCGGCTGAACAAGAATTATCTATCGTCCACATTCATGGGCGAACAAAGCTGCGACAACCTGCGCTACTCCACGTCTTTCTGCCTGGTTCGCCACACCTATGAGTCGCAGAAGCGTCCGGCGGAGAGCAAACCAGTTGCCAAAATCGAGTGGGTAGGTAAAACAGTACAACTTACCAGCTCGCGCTATGGACGCGATATCGCAAGCACAGTCCTGGGTAATACGGGTAACTTCGAAGCGCTTATGCCGGCAGGCACAGAGCTGCAGATTCTCAAAATCCATGACACCAAAGATATGCGTTTCGCCTTGGCCACGATCAAGGCTGCATTGCCCGGTAAAGATCGAGCTGGTAATCCGGTAACTCGTGCCGCAACGAGCGAAATCTGGTTCGCCGCATTCGACAAGAAAGATGTGATCCTCAAGGATCGAAACAAGCAAGCCATCTTCAAGGATGTAACGCCTGCGCCCCCAGCTGAAGCGAAAGCAGAAGACAAGAAGCCAGAAACCAACAAACTTGAATTCTTCAGCCTGTATATGCATCTGCTGCCTTTTGAGCATTACCCGTTACAGAATGGCGAGAGTCAGCGCCGGTTCAAGGTAAAGGCCAAGGGCCGCAATGTGCGCAAGGAAGCAAACCTTACTGGCACCGTACTAGGGCAGATTGAGAGTGGGGCGGAATTCGAGTTGATCTCAGCCACATCCGGGCATCAGATAAAGCCCGGTGATACCGCTACCTATGAACTGGCTCAGATAAAGATTCTCAGCAAGGGGGTGAAGAAGAGCGGTGTACAAACAGCCAAAGCAGGTGACGTGGTCTGGATGGCCATCAGCAAGACGGAACCAGGCAAGGCAGACGAGCACTATGCGGAAGAAATCCCACCACAAAAACGCGTTCGTCCCACCTACTGGAAAGGCCAAGTCAAAGCTCAACTGAAAAAACGAGTTCCTGCCTTCAATAAACCAGAAGACCCGGTCGATAAAAAAATCGGCTTGCTTGCAGAAAATACCGTATTGGAGTACGCCACAGGCACAGTAAAGCGAGTCATTCAGGCAGGCCGCCCGCAAATCATGGCCCCTTGCACAATTGTTAGCGGAGGATTCTGGGACACTCCAATGTGTCCGGCAGGCCCCGTATGGGTCGCTATTGATGCAAATGTAGCGGAGTTGAAACCCGATGATCCAAGCGACTTCGACTCTGTCGTCACCTGCACAATCCCAATCAAAGCAGGTGATCCTGTTGGCTACCTCGGTCTCTACGAGACGCTCGCCAGCGCCAAAGGCGGGGTGAAAAGCCGACATCAGGTTCACGTAGAGCTGTTCTCTACTGACCCCAATCTGGAAGCATTCCTGAAGAACCCGGCGGGATTGAAGGACGGCAAACAATACTTACGCGTTACCAAGGGCAAGACCATTTACAACAAAGGTGGTACTGCAGAGGTACCGACGTTTACACCCAGCGGACTGGTCATAAACGAGAACTACCTGATTGCTGCGAACCAGACAAAGTTGTTCAAAGCCCCAGACAGCAAAGAGTGGTACCCGATCAAAGTCAACAGCGCCACCACCCCGGTGGATGGCTATATAGCAAAGGCTGACGGGGAAATCATTAGTCAGCATGATAGGGAAAAATTAGGTTTCCAAATTATCAAGGAAAGCAACGATAACGCCGACGGCTTTCTCGACCCCAAGGAAATGCCGGATTTCTTTCAGAACCTTTATCTAAAAATTGACCAACTCGGCAACAAGGATGACAAGGTCACTGCTGACGAAATATCCCTTGCCTTGAAAAATCGCAAGTTCCGCGACCGTTGGTCGAAACTGATTGGCTACCATCCGACCGAATGGCAAGCAAAATCATCAGCCCCTAAATGGCAGCGATTAGACGAGTTACTCAAGGATGTCCCGGAAGTGCTTCGCCATGAAAAGGAACGTATCGATAATCTGGTGTTCTGGGATGAGCTGGCGGGGGCGATGCAAGTAGCGTTGCCTAAGCAGATACACCACTTCCACCCGTTAGGGCTAATAGATAGCTTGAGTATGAACACCGGCGAAGTAGCTGACTCCGAACTCATGTACCTCGCCAGGACCATTTACGGTGAAGCCCGCGGGCAGAGCTACGCCTCTAAAGTTGCTGTCGGGTGGATTATTCGCAACCGTCTAATGAAAGGAACTTGGGGCAGCACCTACCGTAGTGTGGTTACTGCTCGCTTGCAATTTACTTGCTGGAGTAAAAAGCATGACCCTCATGGTTATAAGGCCATTCACAACCCTGTCGGACAGGCATGGGATGATTGCCAGAAAGCTGCAGAAGAGGTCATGAACGCACCAGCAAATGCGAACGTACTACCAGAGGCACTCAACTACTACAGCCCAAGGGCTCAGGCGCAGTTACATGTCCAAAAACCGAGTGTCTACCCAGAAACACCATCTTTCGCTATCAGTTCAAAACGTGTCCCTAATCCGCCAGGAGTCAGCGATGACGATTACAGATTCTATAAAGGCTAGCTTACTGGTTCTGTCTATTTCAGCGGCGAACATATGCTCTGCCGAGAGTTACTCGGAAAGCTTCGAAATCCCAGACAGCGAATGGCGGATCGAAAGCCAATGCTCGACCGTAGCCAAAGCCACCCAGTGCACGATTTCCGTCAACGATGGTAATACGGAAGAAAAGGTACTTAACTACCCTGCCCCTCCAGCATCAGCAAGCTATGAAGCACACATTTTCCTACTCACTTTCGGTTGCGGCACTGCATGCTCAGCAACCTACGCCTACAAACTCGGAGGCCACTTGGGTGGGCCATTCCCGCTGGTGGAAGCGACTGATAATGAGCGTGAAGTGGTAATGAGCCTGGGTGCTAAGTCTGTGCTCTTCTATCGTATGTTCGACAATAGCGATGAGCCCTTACATGAAATAACCCCAGACCTGAATGATTCCAACTTACTGGACGTCGTCGATGACAGCAGCCTCGAAGACCATATATTCCGCCTTTCATATCTCACAGAAAATGGGCTAGAAGAACTGCAATATGAAGCACCGCAATAAATATTAATCGCGTATCTGGAGCAAATTTAGGGTAACGATGTGCCGTAAGACCGACGGCACATAACCATTACAGGTCGGTTTCTTCAAATGAAAATGGGACATATTTATTGGCAAAATAATCCGTCCCCTTTTCTTATATTAGCGAACACAACGACAACTGAGCTCGCTGGCACTCGACGAGTACAACGATTCAGTCCACATACAAAAACATTTAGGAGATATTAAACCCGTTACGTCAGTGACGTTTGAGGCCAACAAGAATGAATAGAACTCTGTGTTCAATCCTATTCCTTCTCGCATTTTTTGGTAATTCTGCATGCGCCAATCAACCAGCAGAAGAGTCATTCACGGCGGAGTCGAATCTAGAAGAGGGCTCTTGCTATGGATATCTAACCGAGCTAGTGAGAAGCAGTAACTTTCCGTTTAAATACGTAACCAAGGAGAAAACTAACTTACTGATCGACAATGACACCGGCGACAGCGTAATGGCGAAACTGCTCTTCGATACGAACGGTACTGGCACTATCGGCTGGGTTCAGTACAACGTGACCCAACGCCAACTATTAAATATTTCAGGCGATGTAGAGGAGCCTGAAGAACTAACTTTCGATACATCGTTCGCTACAGAATATGAAACGTGCATAAACCGCTGACATACGATCTCGTTTTTACTGATGGAGACGTCGCTTTGCTCTACGTTATTCCAAGGGCTCTTCTGCTAATGCTTGTGCTGGCTACCCCCGCACAAGCACAGGCAAAGCCCCTCACCTTCGATAGAAGTGGCAACACTGAAACCTACCGGGCGGATATGAAAACCGGTGAATTGACGATCAGTTGGGGAACGGAAACCAAAGTATTTGCAGATATCGTTGGCTACGCCGGCCAGACGTCCAGAGCCCTGGTCTCGTTCAACGGTGCTCCCGCGTTGACCTACGAGAACGCCGGATCAAACACACATTTCGAAGTCTTTTATACCCTCGCGCTCAAGAACAAAGCCCCCGTCATCGATTGCGTGTACGGCAATATCCGCAGTGGCCAGAATGGCGCATCCATTCGCAAGGCCGTATGTAATCTGGATAAACCGCTGTCGAGCGAGTACCAGGACCTGACTTTCGCCTACTCGAACAAGTGGATCGACGCCTCAAACGCTGTGTCTCTGCAATCAGTGGTGGCCGAGCCCTCTCAAGTAGTCGACGCCCCCGTTGGCAGACTGGGCGAGGTCGACTTAGTGCTGCGTTACGACTCGCTCGACGTACTGCTGAGTGCGACCCCGAAAACCATAGCGACTGCGAGTGGGAAAACTTATGAAGTAAGCAGCGGCAATGCCTATTTCGTGTATGACGCGGACGGCACCACGCCGCTGGCGCTGGATGTGGAGACGAACCCCGCCACGCACACGCTGAAACGCCTGACAGCGGCGGAGTTGCGACGCGCCATCCAGGCCAACTGAAACGACTATCAGCTGAAGCGCGAGAAGTGCCGGAAGACTTCGGCACATGACACTTACAGATCGCTTTCCTCAACCACCCTCACCAACTCCGCCTCCATGGCATACGCCGCATCCGCCAACTCGTTGTTGACCTGTTCGACCTTCAGCGTACCGCTTACCCACAGTGGGGCGTAGATGTCTTCGAGTTCGATGCCTCTGGGGTAGCGCACCAGTACCAGTTGATTCGGAGGTGGTGGCGGAACGTGGATGCAGGCGCCGGGGTAGGGAACCAGGAAGAACAGTGTGCTGTGGCCCTCGCTGTCGGTTTCCAGCGGTACCGGGTAGCCACCCAGGCGGATGGCTTTGCCGTCGAAGGCCGCGACGGTTTTGCTGGAGTACATGACTGCCGGTAGGCTCTGGTCCTGCTGTTTGAGGCCGCCGGGGTTGTAGAAACCGCTTTCCATCTCCTGCCCGTCGTGGCTGATCTCGGGCATGTCTTCCAGGGCCTTACGATCTTCCGGCGGCATCAGCTCAAGCCAGTCGGTTTCCGGCAGTTCGGCGCAGGCCAGGGCGCTGATAAACAGCAGGGGTAACAGCAGATAACGCATGGACAGGCTCACCAAGCAGCTGAGTGAAAGGGTGTTAGCCCTTTTTGACTGCGCCGTAGATTACCAGCAGCACCACAGCACCGATCACTGCGCCAATAAAACCTGCGGATTCGCCCACCTTGTAGATGCCCAGCGCCTGGCCGCCATAGGTGGCGGCAATCGAGCCACCAACGCCGAGCAGGATGGTCATGATCCAGCCCATGCTGTCGTTGCCGGGTTTGATAAAACGCGCGATCAGACCGACGATCAGGCCGATAAAAATGATGCCAATAATGCTCATGCGAGCCTCCTGAATGGACGGTGGGATTCACGACCGTTGATCTGACCACGGGAAAAGCTGGCAGTTCGCTACTCTTCGGTCTCTGGCGGTACGACGCCGTAGCGATGGTAGATGCGGGCCACCTCGCCGCTTTCGCGCATGCCACGCAGCGCCTGACCTAGCTGTTCGTAGAGGGGCGCTTTCGCGCCCCGATAGTGGCGCATCGACGCACCGTAATAATTACCGACGGATTGCTCGTACTGGTACTCGGCATAGCTGTAGTCGCGGAAGTCGATTTTGTGGAACTGCGCTTCGATAGCCTCGGCGTCCAGCACCACCATTACATCCAAGCGCCCGGCGCGAAACATCCCAGCCAGCAGGTAGTCGTCGGTAGCCAAGCTTTTTCGCAGGCTGTTGTCGCCGTCGAACTGATCGAAGTAGGCGGTACCACGTTTGACCCCGATCACCTTGCCCTGCAGGTCGGCATAGCTACGCAGGCTGGCCTGTTGCCCGGCCTTGACGATAAAGCGGATGCTTTTGCGCTGAGTGCCGATGGACGGCAGAAAGTGCACGTAGTCCATGCGCTCGGCAGTGAAGAGCACACGCGGCACGAGGTCGATACGCCCGGATTTAAGATCTTCCAGGCTGCGTACAAAAGGCGCGTAACGCCATTCGATACGCGCGCCGACGCGTTGCGCGGCCGTGTCCAGCACTTCGATCAGCGGGCCGACAGGGAGTGAGTCGAGGGCCTGCATCTCCGGTGGGCGCTCACGGTAATCCGCGCGCAATACCTGTTCGGCATGGCAAAACGGCAGGTACAACAAAGACAGCAGCAACAGGTACTTCATGACAAGGCTCTTGTGTATGGCCAGTACGCAAGAGCTTAGTCACAAAGCGAAGATCAGGCCTTGGCGATCAGCGCCTCGACCACGGCGATCTGCTGGTCCAGGGTGGCGCGATCCTCGCAGCGCAGGGTGGCGTGGCCGACCTTGCGGCCGGCCTTGAAGGCCTTGCCGTAGTGGTGCAGGCGACAGTCGTCGATGGCGATTACCTGCTCCACCGGCGGAACCACACCGATAAAGTTAAGCATCGCGCTCTCGCCGACCTTGGCAGTCGAACCCAGCGGCAGGCCGGCGACGGCGCGCAGGTGGTTTTCGAACTGGCTGCACTCGGCGCCTTCGATGGTCCAGTGCCCGGAGTTGTGCACGCGCGGGGCGATTTCGTTGGCTTTCAGGCCGCCATCGACTTCGAAGAACTCGAAGGCTAGCACGCCAACATAATCGAGCTTGGTCAGCACGCGGCTGACGTAATCTTCGGCCAGCGCCTGCAGCGGGTGATCGGTGCTGGCAATGGACAGCGCCAGTACGCCGCTGTCATGACGGTTGTGCACCAGCGGGTAGAAGCGCGTTTCGCCATCACGGGCGCGCACCGCCACCAGCGATACTTCGCCAGTAAATGGTACAAAGCCTTCGAGGATGCACGGCACGCTGCCTAGCTCGGCGAAGGCGCCAACCACATCTTCTGGTTTGCGCAGAACCTTCTGGCCCTTGCCGTCATAGCCCAGGGTGCGGGTCTTCATGACCGCGGGCAGGCCAATGGCAGCCACGGCGGCATCCAGATCGGCTTGCGACTGGATATCGGCGAAATCCGGGGTGGGAATGCCGAGGTCCTTGAACATGGATTTTTCAAACCAGCGATCACGGGCGATGCGCAGGGCTTCGGCGCTCGGATACACCGGCACGAACTGCGAGAGGAAGGCTACGGTCTCGGCCGGCACGCTTTCGAACTCGAAGGTCACCAGGTCAACTTCATCGGCCAGCTGGCGCAGGTGAGCCTGATCGCTGTAATCGGCGCGGATATGCTCGCCTAGCGCTTGCGCGCAGGCATCCGGCGCGGGGTCGAGAAAGGCGAAGTTCATCCCCAGCGGTGTGCCTGCCAGGGCCAACATGCGGCCCAGCTGGCCGCCACCGATTACGCCGATTTTCATGGGTTAGGCCTCACGCGGGTCCGGATTGTCCAGTACGGTTTCAGTCTGTTCCTGGCGGAACTGCTTGAGCGCAGCATGGAACTGCGGATGCTGGTGACCGAGGATACTCGCGGCGAGCAGCGCGGCGTTGACGGCGCCGGCCTTGCCGATGGCCAGGGTGGCGACCGGAATACCGGCGGGCATCTGCACGATCGACAGCAGCGAATCGACGCCCGAGAGCACGGCCGATTGCACCGGCACACCGAGTACCGGCAGGTGGGTCTTGGCCGCACACATACCCGGCAGATGCGCTGCGCCGCCGGCACCGGCGATGATCACCTGAATGCCACGGCCTTCCGCTTCTTCAGCGTACTGGAACAGCAGGTCCGGGGTGCGGTGGGCGGAAACCACCTTCACTTCGTACGCAATGCCCAGCTTGTCCAGCATCTCGGCGGTGTGGCTAAGGGTGGACCAATCGGACTTGGAGCCCATGATCACGCCAACCAGTGCGCTCATCGTCGTGCCTCTTCTTCATCAAGTGCCCGTAGGCGCTGCAGAAACTAACAAGCCACGCTGGAAACCAGGCGTGGCTTGTTAGTGTATGAATTATGGCGGTGCGGGCCGCCAAAGGCCGCGCAGTATACCGTAAAGCCTGGGCTGGCGTGCACCCCGGCGCGCCGTTTGTCGCGGACCGCTCGCCGCGCTGTCAGGCGGCAGGTCAACGCAGCGCAAGGCGAACACCACGAGCAGACCTGGCGCACAAATCGCTGTCAGAGGCATGGCTATACTTGGCGTTCTTTTAACCCAACAAGGACACCACCATGACAAGGCTGTCACTGCTACTCGCCGCTTCGCTGTTCACCCTCAACGCCAGCGCCCTCGAACTGGCCAAATACCCGCAAGTATTCGGTGCCGGCAAAGGCATCAGCGTCACTGTTGCACCCAGCAGCGATGACACGCAGGCATTGGTTCAGGTCAGCGGCATCAATCACCCACTGGATGAGGTGGTACTGCTGACCACGATCAAAGACCGTGGCAATGATGATCGCGATTACACCACCACCCTCAATGGCAGCGCCTACAACATGCTGGTCAAGCGCCAGGGCTGGGGTGGCGAGCGCTTCCAGCTCTATCTGCCCAATACCGACGGTTTCGAACTGGGCTTCGATGAAGCCAAGAGCAAAGAAGCCAAGCCGGCCAATCTGCTGGCACTCTATGAGCAGCAGAAGAAGAAAGGCATTCAGGACAAGCTGAGCCGCTTCGACCGGGAAAAGCGCGTGGCCGACTTCACCCAGCAGCTGCAACAGATTGACCAGGACGCATCGCAGAGCTGCGGTACGCCACTGACCACCGCGGTGGATTGGAAAGCCCTCGACGACGACAAACTCAAGCGTCTTGGCGTGCCGAGCTTCTGCGGCGAAGTGGTCCGCCAGATGGCCAGCTTGTGCGAGAGCAGCACGGAGTTCAAAGCCCAGGCCGAGCAGCTGAAAACCGTGCAGTGCAGCTTTGACGCCGAACTCAAATTGCGCGAGGGCGATGCCGGCCTGCTGTTCACTACCCACGAGAAAGCACCCAATCAGGGCGACTTTATCAACGCCTTCCTGCGTAATCGTTAACTCTGACTAGACCACAGCGGTCCGGACAGCCCCGGACTGCTGCGGTGCCGCGGCATAGTTCTTGCGTCATTCAGGCATTCTGAACTGTTGCGGTTGCCCCGATGTTGCACGCCCACCTGACCACCCTGCATGTGGTTTCGCTGATCCTGGAAGTCTTTGCCACGCAACCCGAACTGACCGAGCAGCTACTGGCCGGCAGCGGCATTGCTGCGACTGATCTGGCCTGCGCCGACACGCGCATCACCCGCACTCAGGAATTGCAGGTCTGCGCCAATGCCCTGCTGCTGCGCAGTGATCTGGGCCTGGAGCTGGGCCGACGCATGCATGTGTCGGCCTATGGCATGGTCGGTTACGCCGCGCTCTCCAGTGCCACCTTTGGTGACGCCTGGCGGCTGATGCTGCAGTACCCGGCGCTGCTCGGCACCTACTTCAAGCTGGATATGCACCTTGAAGGCGAGCTGGCCTGGGTCAGCGCCAGCGATTACCAGTACGCGCCAGCGCTGGAGGTGTTCAACCTGGAGATGTGCCTGGCCTCGCTCAAGCTGATCAGCGACGACCTGCTCGGCCAATCCCTGCCGCTCAGCGCGGCGCAGTTTCGCTACAGCGAGCCGGACTACAGCGCACGCTACCCGCACAGCTTCGCCTGCCCGCTGCAATTCGATGCCGCGCGCAATGCCTTTGCCTTTCCCGCCAGCTGGCTACAACACCCTCTACCGCTGGCCGATGCGGTGACCCACCGCGAAATGCTCGAACGCTGCCGCAAGCAGAATAGCGAGTTCAACACCCGTCAGGCCTGGCTCGCGCGCATCCGCCAGCTCCTGGCCGAACAGCTGACCGCACCTCCAGGCCTGGAACAGCTGGCGCAGCAGATGCACTGCTCGCCGCGCACTCTGCGCCGGCACCTGCAGGAGCTGGGCACCCACTATCAGGAAGTGCTCGACGAGCTGCGTTTCGAGCGGGCGAAAACCCTGCTCGGCCAGGAGGATTGGCCAATTTATCGGATTGCCGAATACCTCGGTTTTAGCGAAACGGCCAGCTTCCGCCATGCCTTCCAGCGCTGGAGCGGCGTGCCGCCGAGCCGCTTTCGCGCGTAGGCTGGGTTGAGAAGCAAAGCGACAAAGCCCAACAAGACATAGGGGGATGGTGTTTGCGGGATGGGCGTCAGCCGCGACCTGAGAAAAACTCGCCGCTAATGCGCCCCCACGACATACCACGGCGATCGCGCAATGTAAGGCTGTCATCCCTGCGGCCCATCGCTGCGCGAGGATAACAATCGCTCCGGCCGTAAAATCTGGCCATTTCGATCCCCTTTTGGCCGTTGTCAGCGTTCTTTCACAGCGCCATACGGGCGAACAATGGCAACCAGAACAACAAGCCTGGGAGCCACCTGCATGCTGACCTTTTACAGCGACGACCATCACCTGCACCACGGCAGCTGCGAGCTGATCGACGGCCAGCTGATGCCCTGCTTCGAGAAACCGCAACGCGCCGACCATATCCTGGCGCGCGTCCAGCATCGCCAGCTCGGCGAGGTGCGTCCGCCGCAGGACTTCGGCCTGGCACCAATCGAGCGCATCCACAGCGCGGCCTACCTGGACTTCTTCAAGGGCGCCTGGGCGCGCTGGCAGGCGCAGAAGGGCAACGGCGACCTGCTGCCCTTCACCTGGCCGGCACGCACCCTGCGCCAGGTCATCCCGAACGATTTGCATGGCCAGCTCGGCTATTACAGCTTCGACGGCGGCGCACCGATTACCGCCGGCACCTGGCAGGCGGCTTACAGTGCCGCGCAGGTGGCGCTGAGTGCCCAGGCCGAGATCGCCAAGGGTGCCCATAGCGCCTTTGCCCTGTGCCGTCCGCCAGGTCACCACGCGGCCGGCGAGCTGATGGGTGGCTACTGCTACCTGAACAATGCCGCCATCGCCGCCCAGGCATTCCTCGATCAGGGCCACAAGAAGGTAGCGATCCTCGATGTCGACTACCACCACGGCAACGGTACTCAGGACATTTTCTATGCGAGGAGTGATGTGCTGTTCGCCTCGATCCACGGCGATCCGGCCGAGGAGTTCCCGTTCTTCCTCGGCTACGCCGATGAACGCGGCATTGGCGCCGGTGAAGGCTGCAACTTCAACTACCCGCTGGCCATGGGCAGCCCCTGGGCAGTGTGGAGCGCCGCGCTGGATGAAGCCTGCCAGCGGATTGCCGAATACGGTGCTGAAGTGATTGTGGTGTCGCTGGGCGTGGACACCTTCAAGGACGACCCGATTTCCCAGTTCAAGCTCGACAGCCCGGATTACCTGGCCATAGGCAAGCGCATCGCCGCCCTCGGCAAGCCAACACTGTTTGTTATGGAAGGCGGTTATGCGGTGGAAGCCATCGGCGTCAACGCGGTCAACGTGCTGGAAGGTTTCGAAGGCCGGTAGGGTGAACGACGCTCTGCTCGTCCACCGATAACGCTGCCGCTGATTCTGGTGGATGGATAAAGCGCCATCCACCCTACAGATTTCAAAACGTCTAATAAGGGTGAAAACGATGAAAACAATCAAACACCTCCTCGCCATCTGCGGCGCAACCCTGCTGGCCACTGCGGCCCAGGCGCAAACGCCAGAGAAGCCGCGTGAGCTGCGCGTGTACAACTGGGCCGACTATATGCTGCCGGCGGTGCCCAAAGAGTTTCAGGATAAAAGCGGCATCAAGCTGACCTGGGACGTGTTCGACACCAACGAAGCGCTGGAAGCCAAGCTGCTCACCGGCAACTCCGGTTACGACCTGGTGGTGCCGACCAACACCTTCCTCGACACCCAGATCAAGGCCGGCGTATTCCAGAAGCTCGACAAGAGCAAGCTACCGAACTGGCAGCACCTCGACCCCGGCCTGCTGCAGCTGATGACCGCCAACGACCCCGGCAACCAGTACGCCGTGCCTTACATGTACGGCACCGTGTTGGTCGGCTTCAACCCGGACAAGGTCAAGGCCGTGCTCGGCGCCGATGCGCCGGTGGACAGCTGGGATCTGATCTTCAAGGAAGAGAACATCAGCAAGCTCAAGCAGTGCGGCGTGGCCATGCTCGATTCGCCCGGCGATATCCTGCCGATTGCCCTGCACTACCTGGGTCTGGACCCCAACAGCAGCAAGCCCGAGGACTACGAGAAAGCCAGCGCGCTGATGCTGAAGATTCGCCCCCACGTGGCCTACTTCCACTCGGCCAAGTACATGACCGATATCGCCAACGGCGACATCTGCGTGGCCATCGGCTATTCCGGCAGCTTCTACCAGTTCGCCAACCGCGCCAAGGAAGCCGGCAACGGCGTGGTGGTCGACTGGCGTCTGCCCAAGGAAGGTGCGCCGCTGTGGTACGACTCCTTCGCCATCCCGAAAAGCGCCCTGAACGTTGCCGAGGCCCATGAGTTCCTCAACAACCTGCTCGACCCCAAGGTGATTGCGCCGGTCAGCGACTTCCTCGGCTACCCCAACCCGAACAAGGACGGCATGCCGCTGGTGGGGGCAGAAATCCGCGACAACCCCGGCCTAACCCCAACCGCCGAAGCGCAGAAGACCCTTTACGTGCTGCAGCCGCTGCCACAGAAGATCGAACGCGTGCGTACACGAGTGTGGAACACCATCAAGTCGGGCACCTGATGGCAGCTGGTACTGCAACCCCGTAGGAGCGGCGGGGACGCCCAGTCCATGCCCGCGATGTTTCTCTGCTGCCCTGGATTCGCGGGCAAGCCCGCTCCTACAAGCGCTGCGACAGCTTTAGCGGCCCACTTCGCCGCTTTCCAGCTTGCGCCACAGCAAACGTACCGCTGCCTTGCGCACCAGTGCGCAGCGGTACAGGCGGATTTCCAGCGGCGCCTGCCACTGTTCATCGCCGCACACCACCAGCTCGCCCCGGGCCAGTTCGGCGGTCACGCTCAACCTCGGCACCCAGGCCACGCCCATGCCTTGCAGGGCCATGCTTTTCAGGCTGTCGGCCATCGCCGTTTCGTACACCGTGGTCGAGCGCAACGCCCGTTGGCGCAGCAACAGGTTGACCGAGCGACCGAGAAACGCCCCGGCGCTATAGGCCAGCAGCGGCACGCTCTGGCCGTTGTTAAGGTCGAACAACGGCGCACCGTTTTCGCCCACCGCGCACACCGGCAGCATTTCCGTGCGGCCCAGGTGCAGCGAGGGGAAGATTTCCGGGTCCATCTGCAATGCAGCGTCCGGGTCGTAGTAGGCGAGGATCAGGTCGCAGGCGCCTTCACGCAACGCATGCACCGCTTCGCCAACGTTGGTCGCCACCAAGCGGGTGGTCAACGGCAGCCCTTCACGGCGCAGGCGGGCGATCCATTCCGGGAAAAACCCCAGGGTCAACGAGTGCGCGGCGGCAATCTGCATCACCTCGCCCTGCTGGCCTTCGAGGTTATGCAGGTGACGCACCACCTCGCCAAGCTGCTCGACCATGCTGCGTGCCGTGACCAGAAACAGCTGGCCGGATTCGGTCAGCTCGATGGGCGTACAGGCGCGATTGACCAGGGTCAGGCCGAGCATGCTCTCCAGGCTGCGGATACGCCGACTAAACGCCGGCTGAGTGACAAAGCGCTTCTGCGCCGCCTGGGAAAAGCTGCGAGTGGCGGCCAGGGTGACAAAGTCTTCCAGCCATTTGCTTTCGAGGTTCATCGTCACTCCTGTTTTTGTAGGGTGGATGACGCGCTTTTCATCCACCGCCCAGCCAGCATTCGGTTGTGGTGGATGGGTAAAGCGTCATCCACCCTACGGCCTATAGGGCATAACCCTGCAAACGGTCGACTGCGTTGCGCCGGTGGTGGGTTACGCCGCGTCGCAAGTGGCGTGAGAGGTGGCAATGGCGCAAGCGGCTAACCCACCCTACGTTTGCCGCCACACCGCGGTCACGCCAACATTATGCCGATTATGCATGACCCAGTGCTTAACAGCATTGGCCAGCATCAAGCTGCAGCCCCTAACCTACGGGCCATCGCGGCATATGCCGTATTTCCTGAGATAACCTTGATCATGTCCCCTGCTGCATCTACTCGCCTTGAAAAAGACCTGCTCGGCACCCTCGACGTTCCTGCTGACGCCTATTACGGCATTCAGACTCTGCGCGCCGTGCAGAACTTCCGCCTGTCTGGCGTGACGCTGTCGCACTACCCGAAACTGGTGGTTGCCCTGGCCATGGTCAAGCAGGCCGCCGCCGACGCCAACCGCGAGCTGGGCCACCTGTCTGCCGCCAAGCACACGGCGATCAGCACTGCCTGCGCACGCATCATTCAAGGCGAGTTCCACGACCAGTTCGTGGTCGACATGATCCAGGGCGGGGCTGGTACCTCGACCAATATGAATGCCAACGAAGTCATCGCCAATATTGCCCTCGAAGCCATGGGTTTCGAGAAAGGTGACTACAAGCAGCTGCACCCGAACAACGACGTGAACATGGCGCAGTCGACCAACGACGCCTACCCCACCGCCATCCGCCTGGGCCTGCTGCTCGGCCACGACAGCCTGCTCACTGCTCTGGACAAGCTGATCCAGTCGCTCTCTAAAAAGCAGCTGGAGTTCAGCCACGTACTGAAGATGGGCCGCACCCAGCTGCAGGATGCCGTGCCGATGACCCTCGGTCAGGAGTTCCGCGCCTTCGCCACCACCCTGAGTGAAGACCTGCAGCACCTCAAGCTGCTCGCCCCGACCCTGCTCACCGAAGTGAACCTGGGTGGCACCGCGATTGGCACCGGGATCAACGCCGATCCGCAGTACCAACTGCTGGCGGTCAAACGCCTGGCGATCATCAGCGGCCACCCACTGACCCCGGCAGCCGACCTGATTGAAGCCACCTCGGACATGGGCGCCTTTGTGCTGTTCTCCGGCATGCTCAAGCGCACTGCGGTGAAGCTGTCGAAGATGTGTAACGACCTGCGCCTGCTCTCCAGCGGCCCACGCACCGGCATCAATGAAATCAACCTGCCGCCGCGCCAGCCGGGTAGCTCGATCATGCCGGGCAAGGTCAATCCGGTGATTCCGGAAGCGGTCAACCAGGTGGCCTTCGAAGTAATCGGCAACGACCTGGCCCTGACCATGGCGGCCGAAGGTGGCCAGCTGCAGCTGAACGTGATGGAGCCACTGATCGCCTACAAGATCTTCGACTCGATCCGTCTGCTGACCCGCGCCATGGATATGCTGCGTGAGCTGTGCATCGACGGCATCACCGCCAACGAAACGCGCTGCCGTGAACTGATGGAAAACTCCATCGGCCTGATCACCGCCCTCAACCCCTATATCGGCTACGAAAACGCCACGCGCATTGCCAAGGTGGCGCTGGAAAGTGGTCGCGGCGTACTGGAGTTGGTGCGCGAGGAGAAGCTGCTGGGCGACGCCGAACTGGCCGACATCCTGCGCCCCGAGAACATGATCGCCCCACGCCTCGTCCCTCTGTTGGCTGGCTGATCCCCAGGGCACTACACGCGCCGTCTCCGCAAGGAACGGCGCGTTTTTGTAACCAGCGCCCAGATCATGGGTAACTGGCCTTCCGCCCTCGCCTGCCGGGCGGCACCGCTCAAGGCCGCATAGACGGCCCCACAAAAACGATAATCCGGGTGATAACCATGAGTCAGAGCACCACCTCCTCCCTAGGCTTTTTGCGGCGCATGCCGCTGTGGCAACAAATCCTTATCGGCCTCGGCCTCGGCGTACTGACCGGCGTGCTGTTCAAGGCCGACGCCCTGGTACTGGCGCCCATCGGTACGCTGTTCCTCAACGCGATCAAGATGCTCATCGTGCCACTGGTGTTCGTCTCCCTGGTGGCCGGTATCACGGCCATGAGCGACAGCGCCAAACTCGGCCGCATCAGCGTCAAGACCATCGCCATCTACCTGATCACCACCGCCTTTGCGGTGAGCATCGGCCTGCTGTTCGGCGCCCTGTTCTCCCCAGGCGAAGGCATGCACATGGTCGCCAGCGGCGTACAGGAAACCAAGCAGGCTCCCTCGCTGGTGCAGATCCTGGTCGGCCTGGTACCGACCAATCCGGTGGCGGCGTTTGCCGAGGGCAATATCCTGCAGATCATCGTGTTCGCCATCGCCCTGGGCGTGAGCATGAACCTGATCGGCGAAAAAGCTGCACCGGCAGTCAAGCTGTTCGACAGCCTGGCCGAGGTGTTCTACAAGCTCACCGACCTGGTGATGCGCTGCGCGCCGATCGGCGTCTTTGCGCTGATCGCCGGCGTGGTGGCCTCCCACGGCATCGAAGTGCTGCTGCCGTTGGCGAGTGTGATCGGGGTGATCTACCTGGCCAGCATCACCCATATGCTGCTGGTGTATGGCGGCCTGGTCAGCGTGCTGGCGCGGCTCAGCCCGCTGCGCTTTTTCAAGGGTGTGGCACCGGCATTGGCCGTGGCCTTCAGCACTTCAAGCAGCGCCGGCACCCTGCCGGTATCGATTGAGTGCGCGCGCAAGAACCTCGGTGTGTCGCAGGGCGTGGCCGGCTTCGTGCTACCGGTGGGGGCGACCATCAACATGGACGGCACCGCCATCTACCAAGGCGTACTGGCGCTGTTTATCGCCCAGGCCTTCGGCATTGACCTGAATGCCGGTCAGTACCTGATGATCATCCTCACCGCCACCCTGGCCTCGGTCGGCACCGCCGGCGTGCCCGGCGCCGGGCTGATCATGCTCGGCCTGGTGCTGACTTCGGTCGGCCTGCCGCTGGAAGGCGTGGCGCTGATCGCCGGTATCGACCGCATCCTCGACATGGCGCGCACCACGGTCAACGTCGCCGGCGACCTGATGACCACCACCCTGGTCGGCAGCAGCGAGAAGGAGCTGGATCGCGACATCTACAACAGCGACAACGCGCAGTAATAGCAACCGAGCAAGACCATGCCAGTGACTACAGCAGGCGGCAGCAGGCAACCCCTGCGCTCCCTGGCACCGAACAGCCCGCCTGGTCAGCGCCGTGACGACGTCCCGTGTCGGCACACACCCCCTCGCCACCGCGCTGACCAAGCGGGCTTTCTTATAGCAACACCCGCGGCATCGCCGGCTCGCCTTACAAGGGCGGCCGGCGATACCGCCCCACACAACAAGAAAAAGGGAAAATCCCCATGTTGCAGCGTCTTCAATACCTCTGGAACAAACGCGGCAGCGGCCTCACCGCTCTGCTGCTGAGCCTGCTGTTCAGCCCTCTGAGCCAGGCGGCCCTGCCGCCCGATTACAAGATGGTGCTGCTGACGGAAAACTTCCCGCCGTTCAACATGGCCGAGCACGGCAAGAACTTCGCCCGCGATGCCAATATCCGGGGCATCAGCGCCGACACCGTGCGCGAGATGTTCAAACGCGCCGGCATCGACTACAGCCTGACCCTGCGCTTCCCCTGGGATCGCATCTACCAACAGACCATGACCACCGCCAACCACGGTCTGTTCTCCACCTCCATGAGCGAGGCGCGCAAGCCGCTGTTCAAGTGGGTCGGGCCCATCGCCGAGTACCAGAGCGTGCTGGTCGGCCGTAAAGGCAGCCACCCGCAACTGAGCACCCTGGAACAGGCCAAGGCCTACCGCGTCGGCGCCTATCAGAGTGCCGCGGTCAGCCAGCACCTGGAACGCCTGGGTTTCACCCCGCAGAACGCCCTGCGTGACCAGGAAAATATCCGCAAGCTGCAACGCGGCCAGATCGACCTGTGGGCCACTTCCGACCCAGTGTGGCGCGTCTATGCCAAAGAGCAGGGCGTCGATGACCTGCAAACCGTACTCAGCTTTGAAACCTCGCAGCTGTACCTGGCGTTGAACAAAGACACCCCGGACGAAGTGGTCGAACGCCTGCAGGCCGCCCTGGAACAGATGCGCAGCGAAGGCTACGGCAGCTGCGCGAAAAACCCCGAGCTGTGCTGAAGCCAACCGCGCCTGGCCGCTATAGCAGCCAGGCGCGACGCAACGCGGTCAATGCCTCATCGATCTGCGCTTCGGGCACCGCAGCAAACCCCAGCACCAGCCCGGCGCGCTGATCTTCCGGCGTGCGGCTGTCGGGCAGCCAATAACTGCTTAACCCTGTCATCTCCACACCAACCCGCTCGGCGGCGCTGATCAGCTCGCGCTCGCGGGCCAGGCTGCTTACCCGCACGCACAGGTGCAGCCCCGCTTCCACCACCGGCAGCGGCGCACAGCCTGGCACCGAATCCGGCCAGCCGGCCAACAGCGCATCGCGGCGACTGCGGGCGGCCGTGCGCATGCGGCGGATATGCCGCTGAAAGTGCCCGGCGGCGATAAATTCGGCCATCACCGCCTGGGTGCCGATTTCCGAATGGCGCATATCCAGCGCGCGACGCTGGGCAAAGGCTTCGGCCAACGCCGGTGGCAATACCAGGTAGCCCAGGCGCAGCGCCGGAAAGGCGATCTTGCAGAAGGTGCCGACATAGAGCACGCGGCCCTGGCGATCGAGCGCCGCCAGGGGCGCCAGCGGCGTGCCGCTGTAGCGGTACTCGCCGTCGTAGTCGTCCTCGATAATCAGGCCGTTATGCCGTTCGGCCCATTCCAATAACTGCAGACGCCGCGCCAACGACAGGGTGACGCCGGTCGGGTATTGGTGCGAGGGCGTGACATAGACCAGCCTACAGTCCTCAAGCTGCGTCAGTGCCGGAACATCCAAGCCTTCGCCATCCACTGCCACGCCACACAGCTGCGCCCCGGCAATCGCCAGCGCATGGCCGGCGGCACGGTAGCCGGGGTTTTCCACGGCCACCCGTGCGCCCGGCGTGACCAGCAGTTGCGCGCACAGGCTGATGGCCTGCTGCGCGCCATTGGTGACGACGATCTGCGCCGGATCGCAGTGCAGGCCGCGACTGTTGCGCAGGTAGGCGGCGATCAACTCGCGCAGCTGCCAGTCGCCCGCCGGGTCGCCATAGCCCAGGCGGGCCGGCGATGGCTTGCGCCAGAAACGCGCGGACAACCGCGCCCAGGTCTCGAAGGGAAACAGATCAAAGGCCGGCACACCGACGCGAAAAGCCCGTGGTGCTCCGCTCAATGGCGGGTTCAGATGGTGCGTCTGCAACAGCTGCAGCGCCGCACTCTGCGGAGCATCGCTCGGCTGCGCCTGGGGCGCGGGCACCGGCCGCGTCGCCGCGCTCAACTCGGCCACATAAGTGCCGGCACCGACGCGCCCCTCGATATAGCCCTCGGCATACAGCTGATCAAAGGCGCGGGTCACGGTGTTGCGCGAAATGCCCAGCAGGTTCGCCAGGTCGCGACTGGCCGGCAGGCGCGTGCGGCGCTGCAGACGACCATCGAGGATGCGCTCACGCAGCGCCTGATACAGCTGACGCGCCAGGCCCTGCTGCGGATCGAGCCGGATGCCGGACAGATCGACCGGCAGCGGCGCGGCGAGCGAAATGGTCATACCGATTGGCTCCATAAAAGTCGCAGAAAATGGATCTTACAACAGACCAATCTGCGGCCTAGCATGGCTCCATCAGTTCAGGTCCCGTTTCGGAGAAGCAGCCATGTACACGCCCGCCGCCTTTCGCCAGGACGACCTCGCCACACTGCATCAGCAGATACGCGCCACGCGCCTGCCGACATTGGTCAGCCATGGCGCAAACGGCTTGTTCGCCAGCCATCTACCGTTGTTGCTGGAGACCGATGAAGGCCCCTACGGCACGCTGTACGGCCACTTCGCCCGAGCGAATCCACAGTGGCGCGACCTGGTAGACGGCAGCCCGGCGCTGGTGATCTTTCAAGGTGCGGAGGCCTATATCAGCCCGTCCTGGTATGCCGCCAAGGCCGAGCACGGCAAGGTGGTGCCGACCTGGAACTACATCAGCGTGCAGGCCCATGGCCGCGCTGAAGTATTCGATGACGCCGAGCGCCTGCTGCAGCTGGTCAGCCGCCTCGGCGCACTGCATGAAGCCGAGCGCCCGCAGCCATGGGCAGTCAGCGATGCACCGCGCGAGTACATCGACAGCATGCTGCGCGCCATCGTCGGTTTCGCCCTGCCCATCGAACGCCTGGAGGGCAAATGGAAGCTCGGGCAGAACCGCAGCCAGGCCGACCAGGCCGGCGTACGCGAGGGCCTGCACGCCAGCCATGACCCGCGCGACCGCGAGCTGGCCGCGCACATCAGTACTGATCACTAACCCAAGGAAGACCGTTATGAGCATCGAAATCCGCCCCGTCAGCCCTGCTGATCACGCAGCCTGGTGGCCGCTGTGGCAGGGCTATCTGCACTTCTACCAGAGCGAGCTGCCCAGCGAGGTCAGCGCCATGACCTGGCAGCGCTTTCTCGACCCGAGCGAGCCGACCCATGCCGCCCTCGCCTGGCGCGACGGTCAGCCCGTGGGGCTGGTGCAGTGGATCTTCCACCGCACTAATTGGTCGGTGGAACACAGCTGTTACTTGCAGGATCTGTTTGTCGGCGCCGATCAACGCGGCGGCGGCATCGGCCGCCTGCTGATCGAGCATGTCTATGCTCAGGCCCAGGCGTCCGGCAGCAGCCGCGTGCACTGGCTGACCCAGGAGACCAACTACCCAGGCCGCCAGCTCTACGACCGCATCGCCGAGCGCTCGGGCTTTATCCAATACCGCAAACAGTTCTGAACAGGAGCCGCCGCATGCCCCAGCAACCGCTACACAACTGGCAGCCCGTGCCCACCCCGGCCCATAAACCCCTGGACGGCCAGTATGTACGCCTCGAACCGCTCGACCCGGCACGCCATGGCGACGATCTGTGGCAGGCGTTGCAAGGCCCGGATAGCGACCCGCTGCTTTGGGAGTACCTGCCCTATGGTCCATTCAGCGAACGCACCGCGTTCGATACCTGGCTGAGCGGCCATGCCGCCAGTCGCGATCCACTGTTCTTCAGCGTGATCGACCTGCGCCAGCAGCGCGCGGTCGGCCTGTTGAGCTATCTGCGTATTGCAGCCAAGGATGGCTGTATCGAGATCGGCCATATCGCTTTTGGCCGTGCCATGCAGCGCAGCCCGGCGTCGACCGAGGCGGTGTACCTGCTGGCCAAGCTGGCGCTCGGCACACTTGGCTATCGCCGCCTGGAATGGAAGTGCAACGCCGAAAATGCCCGCTCGATGCGCGCGGCCAAACGTCTGGGTTTCAGCTATGAAGGGCTGTTTCGTCAGCATATGGTGGTCAAAGGGCGTAACCGCGACACCGCCTGGTTTGCCATCCTCGACAGCGAGTGGCCAGGCTGCGAGGCGGCGTTCCGACGCTGGCTGGCGGCGGACAACTTCAGCGCCGACGGCCAGCAGAAACAGCGCCTAGAGGACCTGCGGTCATAGCACCGCGGCCTACTCGATCTCGAACAGGCCGTTCTTCAGCGGGGTTACCGACAGGCGCCGGCGCACATCATCATCAATTCGCGGATCATCCGGGCGGTACAAGCGCACCTGGCGGTAGGCGCTGATGCGGTTGATTTCGGTGCCCAGGTATTCCCAGACCACGCGGGTGCAGGCGGGGCTGCGCCGATCACCGCTGGAAACCCCGGTTTTCAGGCCGTTAAGCCGGGTGATGCGGCTCTTGTAGCTGGGAATCAGGATGGTCTGGCTCATCTCGTTGAGGGTCAGCGATTCATAGTCCATCAGAAACAGCCGGTCCTGCAGCTGGAAAGCGGCGCCCAGGTAACGGCAACGAACCCAGTCTTCGCCCTGCACATCAGCGCTGGCGGAGCGCTCCTGACGCTCCTGGCGCTCGAAGAGAAAGTCACCGTCCTCCTCCCACAGATGCACCAGCGATAACAGCACGGTGCCCGGCACCGACATGCAGTTGGAGTATTCGAAGTAGTAGCCGCAGTAGCGCGACAGGTTGCCGGCATGCGCGCGCAGCGGCTTGAGCAGTTCCATCAGCGCGTCGCTGCGCGCACCTGCATCCTGGCCTGGCGTGCGCGCGCCAATCAGGTCGGCAAATTGCTCGGCCGGCAGGCTCAGCTCGTAAGCTTCGACGCCGAAAAAGTCGCAGATGCGCTTGAGGTTATAGGCCGTTGGTCGGCTCTGTCCGCTCAGGTATTTGTTGAACTGGGCGCGATTGATCGCGAGCTTGCGGCAAACCTCGGCGATCGACCGGTAATGGCCGCACAACAGCTTTAGATTGGGCCCTAGATGGTCGGGCATGGCAGTTTTCCTGGTGATGCGAGCGGCGCGATTCTAGCATCAACTCGCATCAGTTCGCCGCCACCCGCGAAATTGCACCGCGCGCGCGTCTGCTCAACCATTCGGCCCCGCCCATATTTCCTTCACAAAACAACAAGAGAGACCTCACTGCCATGCTCGATATTCTCAACGACCTGATCTGGAGCAAGCTCCTGATCGTGATGCTGATCGGCCTGGGTCTGTACTTCACCCTCGCCTCGCGTTTCGTCCAGTTCCGTTACTTCGGCAGCATGTTCCGCATCTTCGCCGAAGCCTTCCAGCGCCAGCCTGGCCAGCTCAGCTCGTTCCAGGCGCTGATGCTGTCGGTAGCCGGCCGCGTCGGTGCCGGCAACATCGCCGGTGTCTCGGTGGCGATCATGCTCGGTGGCCCGGGCGCGATCTTCTGGATGTGGGTCGTAGCCCTGGTCGGTATGGCCACCAGCTACTTCGAATGTTCCCTGGCGCAGCTGTACAAGCGCCGTGAAGACGACGGCACCTACCGCGGTGGCCCGGCCTTCTACATCCAGCACGGCCTCGGCCAGCGCTGGTTGGGCATTGTGGTGTCGATCCTGCTGCTGGTGACCTTCGGCTTCGGCTTCAACGCCGTGCAGTCCTACACCGTGGCCAGTTCGATGCATGACACCTTCGGCCTGCCGACCTATGTCAGCGGCCTGATCCTCACCGTAGTGATCGGCCTGATCATCTTCGGCGGCATCAAGCGCATCGCCAAGTTCGCCGACGTACTGGTGCCGGTGATGGCCTTCTCCTACATCGCCATGGCGCTGTTCGTGATCGGCAGCAACGTCGACGCTATCCCGGCCACTCTGGCGCTGATTTTCAAGAGCGCTTTCGGTCTGGAGCCTGCCTTTGCCGGCGGTATCGGCGCGGCCATTCTGATGGGTGTTAAACGCGGCCTGTTCTCCAACGAAGCCGGTCTGGGTAGTGCACCGAACGTCGCCGCTGTGGCCGAGGTCAAGCACCCGGCCGCCCAGGGCATCGTGCAGTCGCTCAGCGTATTTATCGACACCATC
Organism: Pseudomonas sp. 8BK; assembly: GCF_902506475.1. Lineage (NCBI taxonomy): Bacteria > Pseudomonadati > Pseudomonadota > Gammaproteobacteria > Pseudomonadales > Pseudomonadaceae > Pseudomonas > Pseudomonas sp. 8BK. Next base: position 1,289,014 of record NZ_LR733252.1, read on the forward strand.
ATCCTGTGCAGTTGCACCGCGCTGATCATCCTGCTGTCGGGCGTGTATCAGCCAGGCACCGAGATGGCCGGCGTCGTACTGACCCAGACTGCCGTCGCCAGCGTGGTCGGTGAGTGGGGCCGGGTGTTCGTCACCGTCGCGCTGCTGCTGTTTGTCTTCACCACCCTGATCTACAACTACTACCTGGGTGAAAACGCCCTGGGCTTCTTCAGCAAGAAGCGTGGCCCAGTGGTGGTCTACCGCCTGCTGGTGGTGGCTCTGGTACTCTGGGGTTCGGTACAGGATCTGGGTACGGTGTTCGCCTTTGCCGACGTGACCATGGGCCTGCTGGCCATCTGCAACCTGGTTGCCCTGGCGTTGCTGTTCAAGGTTGGTCTGCGCCTGATGCGCGACTACGACAGCCAGATCAAGGCGGGTGTAGAGTCGCCAGTGTTCGATGCGAAGAACTTCGCTGATCTGGACCTCGACCCAGCTGCATGGCCTAACGCGGCGCAAAACGCCCCGGCCAACCATGCGGAAATTGGCAACAGCGTGCATCAGCGCTAAGTCCCTGCTAATGCTGCATCAGCTGTAATAAACAGGGGGCTTGGCCCCCTGTTTTCTTATAAGAACAATGAAAGTACGGAGACCCCTGATGGGTTGTAGCAATCTTCTGGTGCTCTACACCGGTGGCACCATCGGTATGCAAATGAGCGCCGCCGGCCTGGCCCCAGCGTCCGGCTTCGATGAACGCCTGCACCGCCAGCAAGCGCTGGAGTCCCAGCCACTGCCGCAATGGATCTTCCGCGAGCTGCTGCCGCCAATCGACAGCGCCAATATGAACCAGAGCAACTGGCTGGCGATGGTCGCGGCGATTCGCGCCGCTATAGAGCAGGACGGCTGCGACGGCGTGCTGCTGCTGCACGGCACCGATACCCTGGCCTACAGCGCTGCCGCCCTGAGCTTTCTGCTGTTGGGTTTGCCCGTACCAGTGATTCTCAGCGGCTCGATGCTGCCGGCGGGTGCCGAGGGCAGCGATGCCTGGGGCAACCTGTTCGGCGCCATGCGCGCGCTGCAGGCCGGCGTCACGCCGGGCGTGCACCTGTATTTCAACGGTGAGCTGCTGCATGGTGCGCGGGTCAGCAAGCTGCGCAGCGATGCCTTCGATGCCTTTCACGTGCTACCGCGCCAGCGCCAGAGCCTACGTGCCGAGGGCATTCCGCCGAGCATCGACTACCGCCAGCCGCGTCAGCCGGTCAATCTGGCCGTGCAGCCGTTCTATCCCGGTATCCAGGCCAGCCACCTGCGCGCCCTGCTCGACAGCGGCGTGCAAGGCCTGCTGCTGGAGTGCTACGGCAGCGGCACGGGCCCGGCTGCCGACACCGAACTGCTCGACGTACTCAAGGCCGCCCATGAACGTGGCGTGGTGCTGGCCGCAATCAGCCAGTGCCCGCACGGCCATGTCGAATTCGGCGTGTATGCCGCCGGCAGCCAACTGGCCAGCGCCGGGCTGATTTCCGCCGGCGGCATGACCCGCGAAGCGGCGCTGGGCAAGCTGTTCGCCTTGCTTGGCGCGGGCCTGAATCAGGCCGAGGTGGAGCGCTGGTTTGCCGTGGATCTGTGTGGTGAACGGGCCGAATAAGTAGCTGCTTGCCGACGTGCAAGCAGCTATAGTCGCGCCCCCGGCGAGCCCGCTCGCCAACCTACAGACCATCAACCATCCGACCTACAAGGACGTTCTGCATGTCGTCGCTTCGCCTCGCCACGTTTCTGCTGCTCGCGCTGACCATCACCGGCTGCTCCACCAAGGCCTGGTTCAAGCTGCCGGAGCACAGCACCATCAGCGTCAACCAACGCACCGAACAGCACCCGCAAGGCCTGGTGAAAACCCGCCCGTTCTTCTGGAACCGCACCGCTGGCGTGCCGTATCGGCTAACCAGTGCCACCGGTGAAACCTTGTCCGAAGGCAAGCTGCGTACACGCTTTCGCGTGGTGTCGATCTTCTGGCCGCCCTACAGCATCATCTACTGGCCCATGGGCTTCGGTCAGCGCTGCTATGACCTGAGCAGCCACCTGCCGGCCGAATGCTCGCGTGAAGACCTGGTCAGCCTGATCAAGGACTACCGCGCCACACACTAATGGACTGAATGGCGGCAAACAGGGTCAAACCATCTACCCTGTTTGCAACACCTGTAACCCAGCTAATGACGCCAAGGAGGTTGCCGCCATGCCCGTGCGCATTCCCGTCGAGATCCGTCCGATCACCAGCACCGACCATGCTGCCTGGCTCCCGCTGTGGCAGGGCTATCAACGCTTCTATATGACCGAGATTGCCGCCGCGACCAGCGACATCACCTGGCAGCGCTTCCTTGACGCGGCCGAGCCGATGCACGCCGCGCTGGCCTGGCATGACGGTCAGGCGATTGGCCTGGTGCACTGGATCTACCACCGCTCGACCTGGACCAGCGGCGACTACTGCTACCTGCAGGATCTGTTTATCGCCAAGGACATCCGCAGCAGCGGTGCCGGCCGTCAGCTGATCGAGCATGTTTACCGCGAAGCCAAGGCCCACGGCTGCTCGCGCACCTACTGGCTGACCCACGAGAGCAACAGCAAGGCCATGCTGCTGTATGAGCGCATCGCCGAGCGCTCGGGATTTATCCAGTACCGCAAGCTGTTCTAAACGCTGACCTTCTGGTCAGAAAATTCGCCCGACGGGCTTGTCGCAGGCAGATTACGGCGCTATCTTCTGCGCCACGCCCGGCCACCTGCGCCGGCCGCGCACCTGGATCAGCAGACAGGGTAAACACTGAGCTGGCTAACCTGAACCCAACTTCAGAGGAGCCAACTCAATGGCTGCTACACGTATCTGGATCAAAAACCCCCTCGCCATCTTTACTGCCAACACCCTTGACGCCGCCGGCGGCCTGGTGATTGAAGACGGTGTAATCGTCGAGCTGCTCAAGGCCGGCCAACAGCCGTCGCAGCCGTGCAACCGCACCTTCGATGCCCGCGAGCATGTGGTGCTGCCGGGCCTGATCAACACCCACCACCACTTCTATCAGACCCTCACCCGCGCCTGGGGCCCTGTGGTCAACCAGCCGTTGTTCCCCTGGCTGAAAACCCTCTACCCGGTGTGGGCACGCCTGACGCCCGAGAAACTCGCCCTGGCCAGTAAAGTGGCCCTGGCCGAACTGCTGCTGTCCGGTTGCAGCACGGCGGCGGATCACCATTACCTGTTCCCCGGCGGCCTGGAAAACGCCATCGACGTGCAGGTCGAAGCCGTGCGCGAACTGGGCATGCGCGCCATGCTCACCCGCGGTTCCATGAGCCTGGGCGAAGCCGATGGCGGCCTGCCGCCGCAGCAGACCGTGCAGGAGGGTGAAGTGATCCTGGCCGACAGCCAACGGCTGATCCATGACTACCACCAGCGCGGCGACGGCGCCCAGGTGCAGATCGCCCTGGCGCCCTGCTCGCCGTTCTCGGTGACCCAGGAAATCATGCGCCAGAGCGCCGAACTGGCCGAGGAGCTGGACGTGCGCCTGCACACCCACCTGGCGGAAACCCTCGACGAAGAGGACTTCTGCCTGCAGCGCTTTGGTCTGCGCACCGTGGATTATCTGGACAGCGTCGGCTGGCTCGGCCCGCGCACCTGGCTGGCCCACGGCATCCACTTCAACCCGGATGAGATCGCCCGCCTGGGTGCAGCCGGCACCGGCATCTGCCATTGCCCAAGCTCGAACATGCGCCTGGCCTCGGGCATCTGCCCGACCCTCGACCTGGAAGCTGCGGGCGCGCCGATCGGCATCGGCGTGGACGGCTCGGCCTCCAACGATGCCTCGAACATGATCCTCGAAGCGCGCCAAGCCCTGTATATCCAGCGCCTGCGCTACGGTGCCGAAAAGATCACCCCGGAACTGGTGTTGGGCTGGGCCAGCAAGGGCTCGGCCAAGCTGCTGGGGCGCAGCGATATTGGCGAACTGGCCGTGGGCAAGCAGGCCGACCTGGCCTTCTTCAAACTGGACGAGCTGCGCTTCTCCGGCAGCCACGACCCGATTTCCGCGCTGCTGCTGTGCGGCGCCGACAAGGCCGACCGGATGATGATCGGCGGCCAGTGGCGGGTGATTGACGGGCAGATCGAAGGCCTCGACGTGGCCAAGCTGATCGCCGATCACCGTCAGGCGGCCAAGGAGCTGATCGCCGGCTGATAGTGGGCCCGGCAGTTGATCGGGCAAATCCCACAGCAGTTGGACAAGGCCACAGGCGGCTGCTTAGTTGATTATTCCGGCCGCCGCTAACAGTGGCGGCCTAGCCCGTCGCCCTGCCTGGAGCCACAGCATGAACAGACTGCCAACCCTGATTGCCCTGTTAACCGCCAGCGGCATGGCCCATGCCGCCAACCTGCCGGCCTTTGAGGTCACGTGCCCAAGCGACCTGAGCGTGCGCGCCGAGGCCGGTGGCCCGGTGTATGTCAACGACAAGCCGCTTGTTCTGCACAAGCTCAGCGAGCAGTTCTTCGAGGCCAAGGGTGAGGGAATAACCCTCTCTATCAGCCTGAAGGCCGACGGCTCGCCGATGGTCTCCTACACCGGTAAACAGGGTGGCAATGGCATCTGTAAAAAGACCGAGGAAGAGGCCCCCGCACCCGACGAATCGGCGGAACCAATGGCCGATTGATCAGTTGCAGGAGCGGCGGGGGCGCCTAGCCTATGCCCACGAAAGGCGATCGCGGGCATAGCCCGCTCCTACGTGCTCGTCAAAACACCGACCAGCCAATCCGCTCGCTAAGCAGTTCCAGCGCCTTGATTCCGGCCAGGGAGTTGCCAGCGGCGTTCAGCTCCGGTGACCACACGCACACGCTGAAACGCCCCGGCACCACGGCGACGATGCCGCCACCGACACCGCTCTTGCCCGGCAGACCGACGCGGTAGGCGAAATTACCGGCTTCGTCATACAGACCGCTGGTAGCCATGATCGCGTTGACCTGCTTGCTCTGCCGCGCGCTGAGGATCTGCTGACCGCTGTGCTTGCAGAAGCCATCGTTGGCCAGAAAGCAGAAGGCCCGCGCCAGGTCGACACAGCTCATGCGCAGCGCGCAGTAGCTGAAGTAGCTGCGTAGCACCGCTTCCACATCGTTGTGGAAATTGCCGAAAGATTGCATCAGATAGGCGGCAGCCGCGTTGCGCGCACGGTGCTGGTACTCCGACTCGGCCACCCGGTTATCCACCAGCACCTCGGGGTTGCCGGCCAATCGACGCACGAAGTCGCGCATCGACAGCACCGGCGCGGCAAAGCGCGACTGGTTGATATCGCAGATCACCAGGGCGCCGGCATTGATAAACGGATTGCGCGGTTTGCCCCGCTCGAACTCCAGCTGCACCAGCGAATTGAACGGCTGGCCGGACGGCTCATGGCCCAGACGCTGCCAGATATCCTCGCCGGAATGCTCGATGGCCTGCACCAGGCTGAACACCTTGGAAATGCTCTGCACGGAGAACGGCGTGTGTGCATCACCGGCGCAATAAAGCTCGCCGTCGTTGCTGTACACCGCAATGCCCAGCTGGTTGGCCGGCACATCGGCCAGCGCCGGGATGTAATCGGCCACCTTGCCCTGGCCGATCAGCGGACGGACTTGATCGAGAATTTCATTCAACAGCGCTTGCATGTTCAGGCTCGCCACAAGGTCCGAGCGCGCCTCGGACGATGGCAGGTAGACGCCCACCCGGCACAGCGGATCACACCGCAATGGCTTCCCGGATGCCTGAATTCTCTGTCTAGGGCTCGTAGGGTGGATGACGCTTTTCTCTTCCACCGTCGCAGTTTGGTGGATGGATAACGCGTCATCCACCCACAAAGCCGCGGCTTACCGCCGCGCGTCCGCTAGAACTTTTCCGCGCGCAGCACTTCCACCTGGGCCAGGTAGCAGACCATGGCGAAATTGGCGTAGTAACGCGCCTGCAGATGGCCAGCAATACGCTCGGCAACATCGCGGGTGCAAATGATTTCCACGCGGATATTGCCTTCGGTGTCCCAGCCGGCGCTGCGCACGCCGCGCCCACCCCGGCCACGGGCATCGGAGATGGTCCAGCCTGGTGCGCCGAGCTGCTCCAGGTCAGCCACCAGCTTCTTCTCCAGCGCCGCTTCGCAGATCACGGTAAGCAGGGTGCGGATATGCGCGTCCATTTCAGAGCCCCCAGGCCATCAGCTGTTCGGCCAGCATCAGGTACAACGGGATGCCGACGATGATATTGAAGGGAAAGGTGATACCCAGCGACGCCGTCAGCGACAGCGACGGGTTGGCCTCAGGCAAGGCCAGACGCAAGGCCGCCGGCACGGCAATGTAGGACGCCGACGCCGCCAGTGTAGCCAGCACGGCGGTGCCGCCCAGGCTCAGGCCCATAAAGCGGCCAAGCAGCGCGCCGATCAACGCACCGCACAACGGCATCAGCAGGGCAAAACCGAGCAGCCGCAGACCAAACTGCCTGAGCGAGCCAAGCTGACCGGAAGCGATCAGGCCCATCTCCAGCAGAAACAGCGCCAGCACCGGCTTGAACATGCTGGTGTAGAACGGCTCCAGCGGTTTGATCGCTTCCTTGCCGGCAATCGCACCGATGATCAGGCCTCCAAGCAGCAGCATGATGCTCTTGCCGAGGAAAATTTCCCGGCCCAGCTCGCCCCAATCGGTATCGCGAGCAATACCCTTGGCCAACAGGATGCCGACCAGAATCGCCGGGATTTCCAGAATGGCGACAAACAGCGGCATATAGCTTTCGAACTCGATGCCTTTGGCCAGCATGTAGGCCACTACCACGGCGAAGGTACCGGCGCTGACCGAGCCATAGTGCGCCGCCACCGCCGCAGCGTTGACCCGATCGAAACCCAGGCCACGCAGCACGGCAAAGGCCAGCAACGGCAACGCCACGCCCAGACCCAGCACCCAGGCCGCCTGGCCGAGCAACTGCCAGCTGGCCTGCTCGGCCAGCTCCACGCCGCCGTGCAGACCAATCGCCAGCAGCAGAATGATCGATAGCGTTTCATACAACGCCGGCGGCAGTTTCAGTTCGCTTTTCAGCAGACCGGCCAACAGACCGAAGACAAAGAACAGCACCACAGGATCCAGACTCACCGCGCATTGCTCCCGTATTGAACTGCTATTGAGACGCCTGCCGCGTCACCACCTGCTCGAATAAAAGGTCATGCCCCCACCACGCGTTGTGCTGATACCCGCAGTTTTGCCCAGTTTCCTGCTGAGAACAGCAGGCCCCTGCGCAGCGGGGCATAACCGAAAAAAAGGAGCCGTAAGGCTCCTAGGGGACTCAGGCAACAAGTACCTATGCACTTGGCCCAAAACCCTTGCCGGCGCAGCGAATGAGCCACGCCGGCGGTGTAAAAAGAAGCCCCAAAAAAGCCATTCAAATGCCTGTTCAAACAGCCGGGGCTTCCGAGGTTAACCTTCGATTTCCACCAGTACATCACCCGGGTTGACCCGGTCGCCCTTGGCCACGTGCACCGCCTTCACGGTGCCGGCAATCGGCGCCTGCACTTCGGTTTCCATCTTCATCGCTTCGCTGATCAGCACTGCCTGACCGGCTTTAACCGTGTCGCCGACCTTGACCAGCACATCGACGATATTGCCCGGCATGCTGGTGCTGACATCGCCCGGCGCACTGGCCTGCTTGCGCTTGCCGCCGGCACCCGCAACAAAATCGTTCAGCGGCTCGAACACCACTTCTTCCGGCATACCGTCGATGGACAGGTAGAAGTGGCGCTTGCCATCGCTCTTCACACCAACGCCGGTGATGTCGACGCGGTAGCTTTCGCCATGCACATCGACGACGAACTCGGTCGGCACGCCTTCGCCACCGGCCGGGGCCACGCCGCCGGCTTCCGGGATCGGCAGCAGCACTTCCGGGGTCAGGGTGCCGGCCGCACGTTCTTCGAGGAACTTGCGCCCAATATCCGGGAACATGGCGTAGGTCAGTACGTCTTCTTCGGATTGCGCCAGGCTGCCGATCTCTTCGCGCAGCTTGGCCATTTCCGGCTTGAGCAGATCGGCCGGGCGCACTTCAATCACGTCTTCGCTGCCAATCGCCTGCTTGCGCAGCTGCTCGTTGACCTTGCCCGGTGCCAGCCCATAACGGCCCTGCAGGTAGAGCTTCACCTCGTTGGTGATGGTCTTGTAGCGCTCGCCAGCGAGCACGTTGAATACCGCCTGGGTGCCGACGATCTGCGAGGTCGGGGTGACCAGCGGCGGGAAACCGAGGTCTTCACGCACCCGTGGAATTTCCGCAAACACTTCGTTGATGCGGCTCAGCGCGCCCTGCTCTTTCAACTGGTTGGCCAGGTTGGACATCATCCCGCCCGGCACCTGGTTGACCTGCACGCGGGTGTCCACGGCAGTGAATTCGCTTTCGAACTGGTGGTACTTCTTGCGCACGGCATGGAAGTACAGGCCGATCTCCTGGATCAGTGCCAGGTCCAGACCGGTGTCAAACTCGCTACCCTTGAGCGCGGCGACCATCGACTCGGTGCCGGGATGGCTGGTGCCCCAGGCGAAGCTGGAGATGGCAGTGTCGATATGGTCGGCACCGGCTTCGATGGCCTTGAGCTGGCACATCGAGCCCATGCCGGCGGTGTCGTGGCTGTGGATAAACACCGGCAGGTCGACGTCCGCCTTCAACGCGCGCACCAGATCGGCGGTGGCGTAGGGCGTCAGCAAACCGGCCATGTCCTTGATCGCGATGGAGTCGATGCCCATTGCCTGCATCGCCTTGGCCTGCTTCACGAACGCTTCGACGGTGTGCACCGGGCTGGTGGTGTAGGCGATGGTGCCCTGGGCGTGCTTGCCTGCAGCCTTCACCGCCTCGATGGAAACGCGCAGGTTACGCACGTCGTTCATCGCATCGAAGATGCGGAACACGTCGACGCCATTGACCGCCGCCTTGGCCACAAAAGCGCGTACCACGTCGTCGCTGTAGTGGCGATAACCAAGCAGGTTCTGCCCACGCAACAGCATCTGCAGGCGGGTGTTGGGCAAACCTGCCTTGAGCTTGCGCAGACGCTCCCACGGGTCTTCCTTGAGGAAGCGCACGCAGGAATCAAAGGTCGCCCCGCCCCAGACTTCCAGCGACCAGTAACCGACCTGATCGAGCTTGGCGCAGATCGGCAACATGTCGTCCAGGCGCATGCGCGTGGCGATGATCGACTGGTGGGCATCACGCAGGATGGTATCGGTGACGGTAATTTTTTTACTCATGATCTGATTCCTTCCCCTACAGGCCGGCGTGGGCAGCAATGGCGGTGGCGATGGCGATGGCCAGGTGCGACGGGTTGCGCTTGATCGAGTACTCGGTCAGCTCCGGGTGCGCCTCGACGAAACTGGTGTTGAACTGACCGCTGCGGAACTCCGGGTTACGCAGGATTTCCTGGTAGTAGGCGGCGGTGGTCTTCACCCCCTGTACGCGCATGTCGTCCAGCGCACGCAGGCCGCGATCCATTGCTTCTTCCCAGGTCAGCGCCCAGACGATCAGCTTCAGGCACATGGAGTCGTAATACGGCGGAATGGTGTAGCCGGTGTAGATCGCCGTGTCGGTGCGCACGCCGGGGCCACCGGGGGCGTAGTAGCGGGTGATCTTGCCGAACGAGGGCAGGAAGTTGTTCTTCGGGTCTTCGGCGTTGATGCGGAACTGCAGGGCATAGCCACGGTGGATAATGTCTTCCTGCTTGATCGACAGCTCCAGGCCCGAAGCAATGCGGATCTGCTCGCGGACGATATCGATGCCGGTGATTTCTTCGGTGATGGTGTGCTCCACCTGCACCCGGGTGTTCATCTCCATGAAGTACACCTCGCCCTCGGCGAGCAGGAACTCCACGGTGCCGGCGTTCTCGTAACCCACCGCCTTGGCGGCGCGCACGGCGAGGTCACCGATATAGGCGCGCTGCTCAGGGGTCAGCTGCGGACTGGGGGCGATTTCAATGAGCTTCTGGTTACGCCGCTGGATCGAGCAGTCGCGCTCGAACAGGTGCACCACATTACCGAAGCTGTCGCCAAGGATCTGTGCCTCGATATGCTTGGGGTTGACGATGCACTTCTCGAGAAACACCTCGGCACGGCCGAAGGCCTTGGTCGCCTCGGAGATCACCCGCGGGAACGCCTGCTCCAGTTCCTCACGGCTGTTGCAGCGACGAATACCACGACCGCCACCACCGGAAGTGGCCTTGAGCATCACCGGGTAACCGATGCGATCACCCTCGCTCAGCGCCTCGGCGATATCGGCCACGTTGCCTTCAGTGCCTGGGGTGACCGGCACGCCAGCCTTGATCATGCTGCGCCGTGCTTCGGTCTTGTCGCCCATGCGGCGGATCACTTCCGCGCTCGGGCCGATAAACTTGATTCCACGTTCGGCGCAGATGTCCGCCAGTTCGGCGTTTTCCGAGAGAAAGCCATAACCGGGATGCAGCGCATCACAGCCGGTTTCCACCGCCAGATTGACCAGTTTGCGCGGGTTCAGATAACCGGCCAGCGGATCGGCACCAATGCCGTGGGCCTCGTCCGCACGCTTGACGTGCAGCGCCTGACGATCGGCATCGGAATACACTGCGACCGAACGAATGCCCATTTCGGCACAGGCCCGCACGATACGCACGGCAATCTCACCGCGGTTGGCTATCAGAATTTTCTTGATCACGAGCCAGCATCCTCGATCACGTGAGCAGGCAACCGACAAAAACGGTCGACGTGTGACCGCAGCAGCTGAAGCGGTCAGGCACTCACGCTACGCCGGCTTGGCGATTAACCAAAATCAATAATTATTGGGTTAGTCATTAGATAAAGCTTATAGTTGAGCCTGAACGTCTCCTCAACACAGGTACTTATCGTGCGTAAGTCTTTGTTACGTATGACATTTCGTCAGATTCAGGTGTTTCGCTCGGTGTGCAGCCACCTCTCCTACAGCCGCGCAGCAGAGGAAATGGCCCTGACCCAGCCAGCGGTCAGCCTGCAGATTCGTCAGCTGGAGGAGCTGATCGGCCAGCCGCTGTTCGACTATGTTGGCAAAAAGCTCTACCTGACCGAGGCTGCTGAAACGCTGCAACGCGCCAGTGCGGATATTTTCGGCCGCCTGGAGAGCCTCGACATGCAGCTGGCCGACCTGCAAGGCTCACTGCAGGGACAACTGAGCCTGGCCATCGAGTCCAGCGCCAAGTACTTCGTTCCTCACCTGTTCGCCGCTTTTCGTCAGCAATACCCGGAAGTCAACTTACAGCTGGTGGTCACCAATCACACCCAGGCGCTCAAGCGCCTGAACGCCAACCGCGATGACCTGCTAATCATGTCGCGCGTGCCGACGGATATGAATCTGGAGTTTCTGCCCTTCCTTAATAACCCGATCATCGCCGTGGCACCGCCCGATCACCCGCTGTGCACGCAGGGGCCGCTGAGCCTGCAGGACCTCACCGCCTCTCCGCTGCTGATCCGCGAAGCCGGCTCCGGCACACGTCAGGCCTGCGAGGAGTATTGCCATCAGAAACGTGCGCACTTCGCCCAGACCCTGGAAGTCGGCTCCATGGAAGGCCAATGCGAAGGGGTGATCGCCGGCCTTGGCCTGGCTTTGCTGCCGCGTCACGCGGTGCGCCGCGAACTGGAATGCGGCGCCCTGCGCGAGCTGCCAGTGGCCGAGCTGCCGCTGCTGCGCAGCTGGTGCCTGGTGCACCCGCGCAGCAAATACCTGTCACCGGTGGCGCAGGCGTTTTTCGCCTTCGTGCGCGATCAGCGCAGCCTGATCAATGCCCTGGCTGAGCGTTTCGTCGAGCCGGCGGGGCGATAAGCCCCTGCCATGCCGGCAGGGAATTGCGTATATGATATTCGCGCCCGTCCAGCCGCCCGGTACACCAGCGTGCCCCTACCCAAGTTCAATGCGCCCAACCTCGGCATTACCCCGACCGCCTCGGAGGTAATCGCCACCCACCTGCGCGAGGCCATAGTCTCCGGGCACTTCGCCGAGGACGAGCCGATTCGCCAGGACGATATCGCCAAGCTGTTCAACGTAAGCAAGATCCCCGTGCGCGAGGCGCTCAAACGCCTGGAAGCCGAAGGCCTGGTGCTGTTTCAGCGCAACAAGGGCGCGGTGGTGACGCGCATCTCCGAGCCGGAACTGGCGCAGATGTTCGAGGTGCGGGTGCTGCTGGAAGTGCAAGCCATTCGCCTGGCCGTACCGAACATGAACGAGGCCACCTTCGGCGAAGCCGAGCGCATCTGCGCCGCCTTTCTCGGCGAGGACAATGTCGGCCGCTGGGCCGAACTCAACTGGCAATTGCACGCCTGCCTCTACGAGCCGGCGCAGCGGCCCTTCCTGCTCAACCTGATCCGCTCTATTCACGACAAGCTGGAGCGCTACCTGCGCATGCAGATGAGCCTGTCCGAGGGCAAACAGCGCGCCGATCAGGAGCACCGCGAGATCATCGCCGCCTGCCGCGCCGGGGATGCCGACCGCGCCTCCACGCTGATCGCCGAGCATATCAATGGCGTATGCCAGACCCTCTATGCACACCTGCCCAACCGGCTAACGCCAGGCTGAGCCGGGAGCACATTACAGGCGGACAGGCTTGTCTTGGGTCCGAGAAGGGTGACGGGCAGCAAACGGCCAAAAGATCCGGGGGGGTAGGTGTTTTACAGACCCAACTCTGTCAGGCCTGGGTGGTCATCAGGACGACGCCCCAGCGGCCAGTGGAACTTGCGCTCGCTTTCCTTGATAGGCATGTCATTGATACAGGCGAACCGGCGTTGCATCAAACCATCTGCTTCAAATTCCCAGTTTTCGTTGCCGTAAGAGCGAAACCAGTTACCTGAGTCATCATGCCATTCGTAGGCATAACGCACGGCAATACGGTTGTCGGTAAAGGCCCAGAGTTCTTTGATCAGCCGATAATCCAGCTCTTTCTTCCATTTGCGCGCGAGGAAACCTTTGGCTTCCTCACGGTTGGTAGCGAACTCGGCACGATTACGCCATTTGGTGTCCAGCGTATAGGCGAGCGCGACCTTCTCGGCATCGCGGCTGTTCCAGCCATCTTCAGCGAGCCGCACTTTCTCAATCGCAGTTTCACGAGTGAAAGGAGGAAATGGCGGGCGAGTTTGGGCATTGGACATGATAGTGCCTCCAGGTAAGTTGGATAGATAAGTTGAGTTAGCGCTTTTAAAACTCAGGCCCTTATTGCGAGGCCTGTTCCAGCAGCAACTGCGCAACGTCCCTTGCGCTATCGGCGGAGCTGTAATCACCCATCACGCGGGCCATGGTGATTGCGCCCTCCACGAGTACCAGCAACTGTTTGCCGAGCGCGCGCGGTTGCTCGATATTCAACTGCTCGGTCAATTCGAGTATGTAATCGAGTAGCTTCTGCTTGTGCAGTTTGGCGAGCTGGCGAATGGGGTCATTGGGGTCGCCCACTTCACCTGCCGTATTGATGAACGCACAACCACGAAACCCTTCCGACTCGAACCAACCCTTGAGCACAGTGAACATATTCAGGATGCGACCCTGGGGAGTATCCACCTTGTCGCATTCAGTCCTGAACCAGTACATCCAACGTACATCGCGCGCCTTCAAAACCGCCTCTGCCATATCGTCTTTGGTCATGAAGTAGCGATAAATACTTTTCCGGGCGACACCTGAAGTCTTCACCAACAGGTCCATGCCTGTGGCATGAATCCCGTTCTGATAAATCAGTTGCTCGGCGGTCGCTAGGATTTTTTCTCGGGTATCTGCAGTCGCTTTGTTCATGGGGCGGGCCAATAGCTGTTTGTGTACGCACCCAAGGTAGAACGATCGTTCTCCATAATCAAGCATCATTCGAAGCCCCAGGTGAACGGAGGTAGGCGGATAGCTAATGGGGCGCGACCCTAAATTGGTCTATAGGTGCTGCAGATTCGGGCCAGGCTTGGGATCTGGCTGCGATTTCTTCATCGAACCCCATGAGAAAGCGATCTAGCGTGAGCGACCGACGGGTGTTCGTTCGGATCAGCTAAGGCCAAGCGGGGAGGAAGTTGCGTTACTCCACCGCTCCGAACGTCCGCTTAGTTGGCTGATGGCTGCCCGTCGTCACCGGCAGTAATCGGCCATAAGCAGTCGCCTGATGCGTCAGAAATCAGTGCCTGTAAAGCCCGTATCCAAGCGAGACAGCCGACTACCGACCGGCCGAGTTTTCGTCGTGAATCTACGCGTTCATGTGTGCAAAACAGAGTCACTTAAACCTGCCGCTCATCTGCAGAGCTGAATTTGTAATCTGCAACATCTTGGTGGCTGTTCATTAATTCCATTTTTAGCAATAGTAAAGTTCAAAAAGCATCTATTCTTGCAAACAACTAGAGCTGAGAGACTTTCCTCACTGCCGATAACGGCACCCTACCTGAGGAACTCATCATGCATAACCTTCATCGCAAGCATCGACTCTTCGCCACGGCCTTGCTGTTCGGCAGCCTCGTAAACCTCGGCAGCGGCCAGTCTTTTGCGGCCGACGGCAGTGAGCGCCTGCAGCACACCCCACCTCATACCAGCGTCAATAAATTGCAAAAACTGGCCGAAGATGGCAGCGAACGCAGCCGCCGCTACTGGCTTGAACGTCATATTGATGTGGCTGAAGGTGGTGCCGACCGCGTACGACTGATACGCAAAGCCTGAGCCTGGCCAACCACAAGCCCCTGAGCGGAAATCCGCTCAGGGGCTTTTTACTTATGGGATCAATTTCAGGTCTGAAACGACAGCCATCTCCCCACTATCACTCATAGAAGGTCTGCTCGTCTGCGCGCGACCGGACCTGCTCTCCAGCAAAATCCGTGATCAACTCATTCGGCCAAGAACACCTGCCAGTGCAACAGCTGTATCAGCCGGCTAAGCCACTCCGGATGTTCGGCCAGCGTGGCAAGCAAGCGGTTTGGCTGGGTAGCCATCTGCAGCAGCTCACAGCTCACCGCATCGAGCGGCTCGGTGCGCAGCAATAACCCATGCCGCCAAACCAGTACATTTTCCGCCGGCCAGTCCTGGGCGGTAGGTGCTGGTGTGCCCCCTTGCTGACTGGCCCACAAACGGTACAACGGATGATCCGAGCGCAGCAGTGTCACCGAGGAATGCCAGCGCAGGGGCTGTCCGAGTCTGTCGGTCAGGGTCGCCAAGTCCATCTCCGCAATATTCAGTACAGGCGTATCTGGCGCATGGAAGGCACACAGTCGGGCCCATTCCAGACGGGCAATGTCGGCCAGATAACCGAGCGCACTCAAGGGCTGAAAGCGGGCGATATAGTTGGCCAGCTCAGCCCCATACTCATGCAGCGCGGCCGAGCGTGGTGGATGCTGCTGGATAAACACCGCCGCCAGTGCGGTGAAATAGTCCGCCCCGAGCAACTGCGCCAACACCGGAAAGCCCTGACGCAGGGCCTCCGTGCGGGAGACTCGGACGTTGTTGCGGTAAATGGCAAAACGCTGGGCAAAGGCACCCTCACCACACTCGCCCAGATGCAGTGGCACGGCATCGGCGTTATGCACTGCCTGGGAAAATTCTTCCAGTGCAATGGGCGTCATGCGAGTTTCTCTCGGGAGGCACAGGGCGGCATATAGGGACTTTGCTGCAGAGCACGAGCGCAATCGACTTCGGCTGCCAGGGTGCCCCAGGCGGGCAACTCGCGGTCCCATTCGATCAGACTAGGGCGTGGGCCGGCCTGCAGCAGCCACTGCACATATAAAGCCCAGGTGTCATCGGCCACTGCACTGGCGTGATCGTCGATCAGCAGCGTGCCGTCGCCGATCGGTATACGGGTGTAGCCGGCCAGGTGCAGCTCCCCTACTCGTTCAGGCGGTAAGGCTTTGAGGTAACTGTCCGGACTGCCGCCGCAGTTATGGCAGCTGACCAGCAGGTTATTGAGGTCCAGCAGCAGGCCGCAGTCGGTATCCCGACAGAGCTGACGGAGAAACTCCACTTCGCTCATGTCGGACTCATCCAGGCGCAGGTAAACGGCCGGATTCTCGATCAGGATGGTACGGCCCAGGGCCTCCTGTACCTGCTGTATTCGCGAACTCACCCGCTGCAGCGTGGGCGCGTTGTAAGCCAGTGGCAGCAGATCGCCCAGATACTGGCCGGCATTCCCGGACCAGGCCAGGTGCTCAGACACCAGCTGGGGTTCGTAGCGCTCGCACAGCCGGCGCAGGCGTTGCAGATGCACTGCATCCAGCGGGTCAACGCCGCCCAGCGAAAGCCCCACGCCATGCACCGACAGCGGCAGGTGCCGGCATAGCTCCGCGAGTTGCGCATGCAGCAGGCCGCCCTCGCCGAAATAGTTTTCCGCATGTACCTCGATAAAGTCGACGCGCTCGGGGTTGGCCAGCAGAGCATCGAAATGCACCGGTTTGAACGCCACACCGGCCCCGCCACGCAGCGCAAGACTATTCATGGATCAAGGCCGTTGTACGGGCTCGAGCGAGCCCTTGCCGAACGGCGTCTCGATATGCAGGCAGGTGCCTGCCGGAACCAGCTTCCAGGCGTTGCCCTGGTAGTCGATCTTCGAGGTGCCCGCGCAGGAGGTACCAGGGCCGGCGGCGCAGTCGTTCTGCCCGGCCAGCGAGATGCCGTAGCACTTTTCCTTGCCGGCATTGACCGGGGCGTCGGCGGCACTGGCGGACTGGGTCGCGGCGAACAAGGCACTGGCCAGCGACAGGGCCAGACAGGTATTGAGCGTTTGCATAAGTTACTCCTCAGAGAAGGTCAGTTCTGCAGACGGGCCAGCGCCCGTTGCACGGCGGGCCTGGCACTGATGCGTTCAACCCAGGCACGGACATGGGGGAATTGGTTCAGATCGACGCCGGCATAGTCAGCAATGCGCAGCCAGCTGAAATGCATGATGTCGGCGATCGAGTAACTGCTGCCGGCGAGCCAGGGCACCTCCGCCAGACGCTCGTTTAGCAGAGCGGTCAGGCGCAGCGACTCGTTGCGGTAACGCTCGATGGCCAGCGGCACCGGCTCCGGAGCCGAGCGCAGGAACCAGCCAGCCTGGCCGAACATCGGCCCGACGCTGGCCACCTGCAGGAACAGGTATTCCATGGCGCGCTGGTACTCACGCGGATCAACCGGCAGCAAGTCACCGTGCTTCTGCGCCAGGTACAACAGAATGGCGCCGGACTCGGCCAGGTTAAGCGGCTGCGCGCCGGGGCCGTTGAGATCGACCAGCACAGGAATCCGCCCATTGGGATTGAGCGCCAGAAACGCCGGGCGCTTCTGCTCACCCTGGCTCAGGTTGACCTTGATCAGGCGGTACTCGACACCCAGCTCTTCCAGGGCGATGGGCACTTTCAGACCGTTTGGGGTGTTGGCACTGTAAAGCTCTATCATTGCGGTGCCCTCAGGCATTGTTCCGGGTCGGCATGACCAGCGCAGGGGTTCTGGCTGACGCACTGGCGACGCCGCCACAGGCGCTGCAGTCCGTGATCCAGCGCCAGACGTCCGCCGCCCTGCCCGATCAGCAACAGCAACGCCACCGCCCAGGTGCCGTGGGTGGGCCAGGCATCGGGGTAGACCAGCAGCTGAATCACCAGCGTCATGCCCAGCAGGCCAGCAGCCGCCAGGCGCGTGCCCAGCCCAAGCAGCAACAGGATCGGCAACAGATGTTCGGCAAAGGCGGCGAGCCCGGCGGCCAGTGCCGGATCAATCAGCGGCAGGCGGTATTCCTCCTGGAACAAATAGAGCGTCGACTCCTTAAGCTGCCAGCCCTCGACCTTGGTCCGGCCGGACTGCCAGAACAGCGCCCCTGGAGTGATGCGGGCCAGCAGCAACAGGGCATCGCGGCCCAGCGCCCGGCAGCGTGTGGATAGGGTTCGGACAGTCATATCATTTCTCCGGATAGCCCCTGCCGGCGGCAATCGCCGACAGGGGCGGCAGGCTTACAGGCTGCTGGGGGCCTTGTCCTTGATGGACGGCCAGTTGGCGTTGGCCTTGGCGATGTTGCCCGGCACGTCCTCGGACCACTTCTTGAACACGTCCGCGTTGACGTTCAGGTACAGCTTGCCGTCGACCACCTTGTACTGGCTCGGATCGACATCCAGCTTCTTGCCCAGCGCCGCGCCCATGGCACAGAAACCACCGAACTGCGGCACGTAATGCGCGGCATCGCTCTGGAAGGTCTTCATGTTCTCGGCCGAGGCGAAGTAGTAGGTGGCACCCTCATGCTTCACGGCGAAACGCTTGTCGCCCATGGCAGGCTTGCCCTGGAAATAGGACACGGTGTCGTAACCCTTGAGGATCACCTGGCCGGCATCAACGTTGATCGAGGCAGTGGAGGCCTCGTCGTAGGCAAAGCTGCTGGTGGCCGTCAGCAGCGCGGCACCGCCGGTGGCCAGAGCAACAGCGAGGGAAGTAGCAATAAAGGAGTTCTTCAGGTTCATCGTGGTTTTCCTTACTGGATCAGTTGAGCAGTGGGTGAACGTCAGAACCCGTTAAGTCCGACGTGAGCGCACTGTAGAAACCCAAGGAAAAAACAAGAACAGCCCAAACTGGCAAAGCTCTATTGCAGAATCTGTAATTAACCACGCAGACTGTGGCTTCACATTGGGAGCCTGATATGGACCGCTTTCAGGAAATGCAGGTGTTTCTCGCCGTGGCCGAGGAACAGGGATTTGCCGCCGCCGCCCGCCGCCTGAACATGTCGCCGCCCAGCGTGACCCGCGCAGTGGCGGCACTGGAAGAACGCATCGGCACTTTGCTACTGAACCGCACCACCCGCAGCGTGCATATCACCGAGGCCGGCCAGCGCTATGCCGAGGACTGCCGACGAATCCTCGCCGAATTGGAAGAGGCCGAAGAGTCTGCAGCCGGTAGCCATGCCATGCCCCGTGGCCAGCTGACGCTCACGGCACCCGTGTTGTTTGGCGAACTGTTTGTCACCCCGTTGATGGTCGACTTCCTGGAGCAGTATCCGGCCGTACAGGTCCGCGCGCTGCTGGTAGACCGGGTGGTAAGCATGGTCGATGAAGGCATCGATGTGGCGGTACGCATCGGCAACCTGCCCGACAGCGGCCTGAATGCGCTGTGGGTCGGTGAAGTGCGCCGCGTGATCTGCGCCTCCCCGGCGTTTCTCGATAAACATGGCCGGCCGACTCACCCCGAACAACTGCAGCAGATGCAGGTGGTGGCCTCGGCCAGCAGCCAGCTGCTCAGCGACTGGCAGTTCGAGGACAACGGCAGCCCGCTCAGCGTGCGCCTGCAACCGCGGCTGGTGGTCACCGCCAACCAGGCGGCCATCAATGCGGCCGCACTGGGCTGGGGCCTGACCCGGGTGCTGAGCTATCAGGTGGCGGCCAAGGTCGCCAGCGGCGAGCTGGAGATCGTCCTGCAGGACTTCGAGCAGCCGCCACTGCCCGTGCATGTGGTGTATCAGGGCGGGCGCAAGGTGGCGGCCAAGGTGCGGGCCTTTGTCGACTTCTGCGAACAGCGCCTGAGCCAGGACCCGGCGCTCAATCCGCACAGGCAGCACTAAGGCATGGACCGCCAGCAGCAGATGCAGGTGTTCCTCGCGGTCAGCCAGACCCTGAGTCTAGCCGCCGCCGCACGCCAGCTGGAACTCTCCGCGCCGACCGTGACCCGAGCAATCGACGCCCTGGAGGCCCGGCTTAACCTGGCGCTGCTGCAACGCAGCACCCGCGGCGTGCAACTCACTGAGGCGGGTGAACGCTTTGCCGCCGACTGCCAGCGCATCCTGGCTCAGCTGCAGGAGGCTGATGCCTCGGCCAGTGGCCTGCACAGCCAGCCACGCGGCCATCTGACGGTGAGCGTGCCGCTGCTGTTCGGGCAGGAGCTGATGCCGGCCATCCTGCTCGATTACTTGCAGCAGTATCCCGAGGTACAGCTGTATGTCCGCTATCTGGACCGCCAGCCGAACCTGCATGAGGAAGGCGTGGATGTGGCGATCCTCGCCGGCACCCTGCCCGACTCCTCGCTGTTTGCCCTGAAAGCCGGACAGATCCGCCGCGTGGTCTGCGCCAGTCCGCTCTATCTGACGCGCCAGGGCACCCCCGCGCATCCAGAGGAACTGGCGCAGCACCGCATCATTCACTCCAGTGCCGACGCGCGGCTGAGCGAATGGCGCTTTCAGGTCGGCGATGCCATCCGCCACTATCCGCTGCGCCCCCGGCTGAGCTGCACCACCAATCAGGCGGCAATTCACGCGGCCTGCGCCAATGGCGGGCTGACCCGCTGCATGAGCTATCAGGTGCATGAGCGCCTGCAGCGGGGCGAGCTGGTCGAAGTACTGCAGACATTCGGCTTGCCGGAGCTGCCGGTGCACGTGGTCTACCGCGAAGGCCGGCGCGCTGCGGCGCGGGTGCGCAGCTTTGTCGATTTTGCAGTGAGCCGTCTGCGCGAACACCCGGCGCTGCGCTGAACGACAGGTTCATTTCATTTCGCGTAACAATGGATTGTCGATTCTGGCGATTCTGCGATTTGGCTCGATGACTCAGTATGGCTCCCACAACACGGCACGCCCGGTGCCGCTGTTTCACCTAGCCAACTACGGAGTCCACCATGTCCAAGCCGATCAAACTCTTCCGTCATCCGCTCTCCGGCCACGCCCACCGTGTGGAGCTGTTCCTCTCGCTGCTGAATCTGCCGACCGAACTGGTCTTCGTCGATCTGGCCAAGGGCGCGCACAAGTCGGCCGAGTTTCTGGCCATGAACCCCTTCGGCCAGGTGCCGGTGATCGATGACAACGGCGTGGTACTGACTGACTCCAACGCCATTCTGGTGTACCTGGCCAAGCAGTACGACACCAGCGGTCAATGGCTACCCAAGGAATCGTTGCTAGCAGCCCAGGTGCAGCGCTGGCTGTCAGTCGCCGCCGGGCAGATTGCCTCGGGTCCGGCCACCGCCCGTTTGATCACCGTGTTTGGCGCACCCTATGACGCCGAATCGACCATCGCCCGCTCCCATGCCCTACTCAAGGTAATCGAACAGGAACTGACCAGCCGTCCGTACCTGACCGGTAACTTGCCGACCCTGGCCGATGTAGCCAGCTATACCTATATCGCCCACGCTCCCGAGGGCAATGTGTCGCTGGCCGACTACCCGCAGGTGCGTGCCTGGCTGGCCCGTATCGAAGCACTGCCGGGCTTCGTGCCAATGCAGCGCACCGCCGTCGGCCTGCAAAGCGCCTGAGCCTCACCTGCGCGGTCTGGAGCCGCGCAGGTCTCCTTCACTCAGCGGAGCCCTGCCATGACCAACCCACTACCGCCCTCCCAGTCGCCCTGGCATGCCGGGGAAAAGCAGCTGCAGGAACGCGTGGGCGTGGCCAAGCGCATGGAAGAATTCGGCCGGCGGGTGATCCGCGACCATATGCCCGACCAGCACCGCGATTTCTACCAGAAGCTGCCGTTCGTGCTGCTGGGCTCGGTCGATGCCGAAGGGCACCCCTGGGCCAGCATCATCGAAGGCCCGGCCGGCTTCGCCCATTCGCCTGAGCCGCGCCTGTTGCGGCTGGATAGTCCGCTCGGCGTGGGCGATCCGGCGGCGCAAGCGCTGCAGGAGGGCGCGGCGGTCGGCCTACTCGGCATCGAGCTGCACAGCCGCCGGCGCAATCGCCTGAACGGCCAAGTGGTCGGACGTGATGCGCGCGGACTGGGCATCGCCGTGGATCAGGCGTTCGGCAACTGCCCGCAATACATCCAGCTGCGCCAGCACCTGCTGCCGGTCAGCCAGCCGCAGCCGGCTGTGGTGGCCGAGCAACTGGATCATCTGGATCAGGCGGCCCAGCAGATGATTGCCGACGCCGACACCTTCTTCGTCGCCAGCTACACCACTCTGGAGGATGGTCGGCTGGCGGTGGACGTTTCCCACCGTGGCGGCCAGGCCGGTTTCGTGCGGGTACAGGGCAACCGCCTGAGCATCCCGGACTTTGCCGGCAACCTGCACTTCAACACCCTCGGCAACCTGCTGCTCAACCCGCAGGCCGGCCTGTTGTTCATCGACTTCGCCACCGGCGATCTGCTGCAGATCAGCGGACGCACCGAGCTGACCCTGGAGGGTGATGACATCCGCGCCTTCCAGGGTGCCGAGCGCCTCTGGCATGTGCAGGTCGAACAGGTGGTCCGCCGGTGCGGCGCGCTGGCGCTGCGCTGGGATTTCCAGAGTTACTCGCCCAACAGCCTGATGACTGGCAGTTGGGCGCAGGCCGAGGCCCGACTGCAGGCGCAGGCGCTGCGCGATCAGTGGCGGCCCCTGCGGGTGGCCCGGGTCGTCGAGGAAAGCGCCAGCATCCGCTCGTTCTATCTGCAGCCTGGCGATGCCGGGGGCTGGCCGGCGTTCTCGGCGGGGCAACACCTGCCCCTGCGCCTGACGATTCCCGGCCAAGCGCACCCGGTCATCCGCACCTACAGCCTGTCCAGCGCACCTTCCGATGAATTCCTGCGCATCAGTGTGAAGCGCGACGGACTGGCCTCCGGCTATCTGCATGAGCAGATCAAGGTCGGCAGTCTGCTGGAGGCCAAGGCGCCGCAGGGCCAGTTCGTGCTTGATCCCGAGCAGCGCCGGCCACTGGTGCTGCTGGCCGCCGGGGTGGGCATCACCCCGCTGCTGAGCATGCTGCGCGAAGTAGCCTACCAGAATCGCCGGCTGCGCCGGTGCCGCACGGTCTGGCTGATCCAGAGCGCCCGCCAGCAGGCTGAGCTGGCTTTCAGCCGCGAGTTGCACGAGCTGCAGCAGCAGAGCGGCGACACCCTGCACTGGCTGCGCGTACTCAGCCAGCCCGAGGTTGGACTGCACGAGGGCCTGGACTTCGACCTGCACGGGCGCATCGATGTGGCGCTGCTCAAGGCCGTGCTGCCTTTCGACGACTATGACTTCGTGCTGTGCGGGCCGTCCGCTTTTACCCAGGACCTGTATGACGGCCTGCGCGGGCTGAACATCAGCGACAGCCGCCTGCATGCCGAAACCTTTGGTCCCTCCAGCCTCAGGCGGCGTCCCGATCTGGCCGGCCCGGCACAGGACTGGCCACCGGCGGCCAGCACCCCGGTGCCCGTGCTGTTCGAGCACTCGGCCAAGGAGGCACGCTGGCTGCCCGGCAGCGGCAGCCTGCTGGAGCTGGCCGAGAGCCGCGGCCTGACACCGGAGTTCAGCTGCCGGGGCGGCACCTGCGGCACCTGCAGCACACGCATCGTCAGCGGTCAGGTGACCTACCCGCAGCCACCAGCCAACCTGCCGGCAGAGGGTGAGGCGCTGATCTGCTGTGCCGTGCCCGCCGCTGGCAAGGACGGCACTCAGCCACTGGTCCTCGACCTTTAGGAGTTTCACCGATGAAGATCATCCGCAGCAGGGAATTTACCGCCGAGCGTGCCTGGGGCGCGCTCGACATCGCCAGCATGAACGGCATCACCACCAGCCTGCACTGGACCGACCAGCCCTACCGCTGGCACATCAACGACGGCGAGGAAGTCTTTGTCGTGCTCGATGGCCAGGTGCGCATGCACTACCGCAGCGAGGGGCAGGAGCATGAGAGCCTGCTCGACTGTGGCGACATCTTTTATGCCAGTCGCGGCACCGAGCACGTGGCCCACCCGGTCGGGGTGGCGCGGGTGCTGGTCATCGAAACCGCCGGCAGCGTTTGAACCTCTCACCTAAGGAGCCTCCCCATGCATCCCGAAGCACGCCCGCCTTCCCGCCCTTTACCCGTGAAACCGCCGCGCAGAAAGTGCGCATGGCCGAGGATGGGTGGAACAGCCGCGACCCCGAGCGGGTGGCGCTGGCTTATACCGCCGACAGCCAATGGCGCAACCGCAGCGAGTTCCCGCGCGGACGCGAGCAGATCCGCGACTTCCTGACTCGCAAATGGCAACGCGAACAGCAGTACCGTCTGATCAAGGAGCTCTGGGCGCACAACGACAACCGCATCGCCGTGCGCTTTGCCTACGAATGGCAAGGCGAGAACGGCCAGTGGTACCGCTCCTATGGCAACGAAAACTGGGAGTTCGACGAGCACGGACTGATGCAGGTACGCCATGCCAGCATCAACGACCTACCGATTCGCGATGACGAGCGACTGTTCCACTGGCCGCAAGGCCGTCGCCCCGACGAGCATCCCGGCCTGAGCCAGCTCGGCCTCTAAATACCTCTCAGCGCACCGGTCGTTGTGGAAAGCCCTCTTCGGAGGGCTTTTTCATGCCTGTTCTATTTCCATTTATGAAATTAAGCAGTGCTGATCATGGTTATTCATGCTGAATAAGCATTTTGAGAGCCTATCTCCGTCGGCTGAACAGCCCCTCACATCGCCTTACGGAGAACTGCACCATGAAAAAATTCCTGCTTGCCCTGGCCCTGATCGCCCCCCTGGCCAATGCCGCCGAAATCGTCGGCACCACAGAAGACAACAGCGCCGGAGCAGTCTTTGGCAGCGGTGTGGGCGTCCTGCTCGGCGGCGCTGCAGGCGGCCCGGTCGGCGCGCTGATCGGTGCCGGTATCGGCTACATGAGTGGCGAAAAGGTTCAGCAGGGCCTTGGCCAAAGCGGCACGGCCTATCTGGTTGAGGATGAGCAGGGCCAAATCCACGAAGTACGTCGCAACCGACTGCCTAAAGCACTTCGCACGGAGGTTTCCCAGTTGGGCTCGCAGCACTGAAAAACATATCCACGATTGTGAACCAATATCCTCTGCTCAACTGGCTCAAAGCCCTCCAGACCGGGAGCTTTTTATTCTCTATCTGACTGCTATTGGCCGAAAGCTGCCTGCCATAAGAAATGGCAATCGGCTGCCTCCCACCCCTCTGCACCAACAGCACCCCAGCCCGCTGCCCCACCTGCCGGCTTTCGAGCTGTGCCGATTTCGTCATCACACTGAGTTAAATCCATCAAGCCGCCGGCCCCTTCCCGGCGGCACCCTTGCTGCATCTTCAGGGGTTCAGGGAGCAGCACAGCATGCAACGTATCCAGATTCTCGACTCGCACACCGGCGGCGAACCGACCCGCCTGGTTCTCGACGGTTTTCCCGATCTTGGCCACGGCAGCATGGCCGAGCGCCGACGGGTGCTGGCTGAGCGCTTCGACCAGTGGCGTAGCGCCTGCATGCTGGAGCCACGGGGCAGCGAGGTGCTGGTCGGGGCCCTGCTGTGCGAGCCGGTCGATCCCGACGCCTGTGCCGGTGTGATCTTCTTCAATAACAGCGGCTACCTGGGTATGTGCGGCCACGGCACCATCGGCCTGGTGGCATCCCTGGCCTATCTGGGGCGGATCGGCCCCGGCCTGCACAAGATCGAGACACCCGTTGGAACAGTCGAGGCGACGCTGCATGAGGATCGCTCGGTTAGCGTGCGCAATGTGCCGGCCTACCGTTATCGCGAGGCGGTCGAGGTGCAGGTGCCGGGCTATGGCCGAGTGGTCGGCGATATCGCCTGGGGCGGCAACTGGTTCTTTCTGATCAGCGAACATGGTCTGCGCGTAGCCGGCGACAACCTGCCAGCCCTGACCGCTTATGCCGCGGCCGTGCAGCAGGCCCTTGAGGATCAAGGCCTGCGCGGTGATGACGGCGGCCTGATCGACCATATCGAACTGTTCGCCGATGACGATGTGGCGGATAGCCGTAACTTCGTGCTCTGCCCCGGCCTGGCCTACGACCGCTCGCCCTGCGGCACCGGCACCAGCGCCAAGCTGGCCTGCCTGGCCGCCGACGGCAAGCTGCAGCCCGGACAGATCTGGCGTCAGGCCAGCGTGATCGGCAGCCAGTTTGAGGCCAGCTTCCAGTGGGCCGATGGCGGTCGCATCATCCCAACCATTCGCGGCCGCGCCCATCTGAGTGCCGAAGCCACCCTGCTGATCGAGGCCGACGACCCCTTCGCCTGGGGCATTCGCCTGTGAGCGATGGCGGCGACGTTATCGTTATCGGTGCCGGCATAGTCGGTGCCGCCTGCGCCCGCGAGCTGGCCCGGCGCGGCCAGCGCGTGCTGGTGCTGGACGCCGGTTTGCCGGCCGCCACTGCCGCCGGCATGGGCCACCTGATCGTGCTGGACGATAACCCGGCCGAGCTGGCGCTGTGCCAATACTCGCTGCAGCGCTGGCGCGACTGGGCCGGCGAAATGCCCGAAGACTGCGCCTACCGGCAGAACGGCACGCTGTGGCTGGCGGCCAATGCCGAGGAAATGGCCGTGGCCGAGGCCAAGTGCCTGGCGCTGAGCGAACATGGCCTGGACTGCCAGCTGCTCGGTTCCAGCGCCCTGCAGGCAGCCGAACCCGAGCTGCGCCAGGGCCTGCACGGCGCGCTCAAGGTCAGTGGCGACGGCATTCTTTACGCGCCCAATGCGGCGCGCTGGCTGCTCGACCACCCACTGATCGAGCGCCGCCAGGGCCATGCGGTCGAGATCGACGGCAACCGCGTGCGTCTCGCCAGCGGTGCCTGGTTGCGCGCCGAGGCGGTAATCCTGGCCGCAGGCAATCAGGCCGGCGCACTCTGCCCGGAGCTGCCGATCACGCCAAAGAAAGGTCACCTGCTGATCACCGACCGCTACCCCGGGCGGATCAGCCACACCCTGGTGGAGCTCGGTTATGTCAGCAGCGCGCACAACAGCAGTGGCCCCTCGGTGGCGGCGAATATCCAGCCGCGACCAACCGGCCAGTTGCTGATCGGGGCCTCGCGCCAGTTCGACAGCACAGACGCGGAGGTGGAGCCGCAGATGCTGGCCAGAATGCTGCGCCGCGCGGTGGACTATATGCCCGGCTTGGCCAGCCTCAATGCCATCCGCGCCTGGACCGGCCTGCGCGCCGCCAGCCCGGACGGCCTGCCACTACTCGGCGAACACCCGCAACGTGCGGGCCTGTGGCTGGCGGTCGGTCATGAGGGCCTGGGCGTCACCACGGCACCGGGCAGCGCCGCTCTGCTGGTCGCCCAGCTGTTTGGCGAGACGCCGCCGCTGGCAGCCCACGCCTACCTGCCGCAACGTTTTCTCGGAGCCGCCGCGCATGCCTGAACTGATCCTCGATGGAAAACCACTCAAGGTCTGCGCCGGCACCACGGTGGCCGCCGCACTGCTGCTCGGTGGCGACGGCAGCAGCCGCACCTCGATCAACGGTCAGCGCCGCGCCCCCGTCTGCGGCATGGGCGTGTGCCAGGAATGCCGGGTGCTGATCGACGGCCAACTCCGCCTGGCCTGCCAGACCCTGTGCCACGACGGCATGCGCGTGGAGAGCCGAGCATGAAGGTGGATATTCTGATTATCGGTGCCGGTCCCGCCGGCATGGCCGCCGCCCTGGCGGCGGCGCCGAGTGGCGCGCGTATCGCCCTGCTCGATGACAATCCCTTGCCCGGCGGGCAGATCTGGCGTGACGGCGCCCAGGCCCAGCTGCCGGATGGGGCCAAGCGTTATCGCCAGCACATCGCCGCACAGAGCAATATCGAGCTGCTCAGCAGCACCCGGGTAATCGCCCAGGCCGGGCCCAAGGCGCTGCTGGTGGAAGACCCCCAGCGCGGCTGGGTGATCGAATATCACAAGCTGATTCTCTGCACCGGTGCCCGCGAACTGCTGCTGCCGTTCCCCGGCTGGACCCTGCCCGGGGTAACCGGCGCCGGCGGCTTGCAGGCGCTGATCAAGGGCGGCCTGCCGGTGGCTGGCGAGCGTGTGGTGATTGCCGGTAGCGGCCCGCTGCTGCTGGCCAGCGCCGCCACCGCGCAAAAGAACGGCGCCCGCGTGCTGCATATCGCCGAGCAGACCGGCTGGGCTGCCTTGGTCGGCTTTGCCGCGCAACTGCCGCGCTGGCCGCACAAGCTGCTGCAGGCGTTTAGCCTGTTGCATCGCGGCTATCGGGCCAACAGCCATGTGCTCGAAGCATTGGGTGACGGCCGCCTGGAGGCGCTGCGCCTGAGCATCAACGGGCGGATCAAAGAAATCGCCTGCGAGCGCCTGGCCTGTGGCTTCGGCCTGATCCCCAATACCCAGCTGGGCCAGGCCCTGGGCTGCCAGATTACGGCGAACGCCATCGCCGTGGATGCCTGGCAGGCCAGCAGCCTGGAGAGCGTCTATGCCGCCGGCGAATGCACGGGATTCGGCGGCAGCGAAAAGGCCCTGGTGGAAGGCGCCATCGCCGGGCATGCCGCAGTCGATGAACAGGCGGCGGCGCAGCGTCTATGGCCCCAGCGCGAACGCTGGCAGGGCTTTGCCACGGCGCTGAGCGATGCCTTCGCCCTGGGCGAAGAGGTGCAGCAACTGGCCCGCCCGGACACCCTGATCTGCCGCTGCGAGGACGTGCCGCTGGCCGCCCTGGCCGAGCATGAAAGCTGGAGCCAGGCCAAACTGGCCAGCCGCTGCGGCATGGGGACCTGCCAGGGCCGGATCTGCGGCGGTGCTGCCCAAGTTCTGTTCGGCTGGCAAGCGCCGACCCCGCGCCCACCCTTTAGCCCCGCGCGTATCGACAGCCTGCTGCAACTGGGGCAACGCGAGTAACGCCGACCGCTGCCTGTTCAGGGCAGCGGTCAGGCCTTATCCTCCGGCAACCGCGGAGCCTGCCCATGCCCAGTAACCCCCTGCACCTGCTGCCCTCTGCCAATGCCGTCGATATCACCAGCCTGGTGACCAGCCTGCACGCCATCGAACCGTTGCTGGATGCCCTGGCCGGGGTGGTGTTCTTTATCAAGGACCGCCAGGCCCGTTACCTGCTGCTCAACCAGACCCTGGTGCAACGTCTGGGCTGCAAGGACAAGCAGCAACTGCTCGGACGCACGGCTGAGGAAGTCTTCCCCACCCGCCTGGGCACACTCTATACCGCCCAGGATTTGCAGGTGCTCAGCGCCGGCCAGCGGCTCGACAACCAGCTGGAACTGCACCTCTACCCCGGCCGCCAGCCCGGCTGGTGCCTGACCCACAAGCTGCCCCTGCGCGATACCCAGGGCGCCATCATCGGCATGGCCGGGGTGTCCTGCGATCTGCCCCACGCCAACGCTCAGCACCCGGCCTACCCCAAGGTCGCGGCGGTTGACGCGCATATCCGCCAGCACTTCGCGCAACCGATCAGCCTGGATCAACTAACCGCCATCGCCGGACTGTCCGTGGCACAACTGGAACGCCACTGCCAGCGCATCTTCCAGCTCAGCCCGCGGCAGATGATCCACAAGGCCCGTCTCGGTGCCGCCACCCAGCTGCTGGAAGAGGACCTGGCCATCACCGAGATCGCCCTGCGCTGCGGCTACACCGACCACAGCGCCTTCAGCCGTCAGTTCAAGGCGCACACCGGGCTGTCCCCCAGCCAGTACCGCGAGTCCCTGCAGCAACGTTGAGTGCCTCAGCATTGTGCAATCTCGCCACGGCCCGCTCCCTTAGGTAACACCCGCGTCACCCCAATCCACAGCCACGCCCCTGCGGCAGTTCGGCCACGCGCCTTATCAAGGCCGCACACACCCCGAGTTAAACGCCTTGCAGCTCAACGCCAGGGCCAACCTGGAGAAATGGCACGCCATTCGCATATTTAATATCGTATACGAAATCCGTAATACCAAAGCATCACTCCTAATCTGCCACACGCACGAGAGAAGAGAGATACCCATGAAAAACCAGCTTATTTCCGCAGCAGCCTGCGCCCTTCTGAGCAGCGTCCTGATCAGTAACGCCCATGCCGACAAGCTCGACGACATAGTCGGCTCCGGCAAGCTGCGTTGCACCGTGACCCTGGACTTCCCGCCGATGGGCTTTCGCGACGAACAGAACCAGCCTGCCGGCTTCGATGTGGATTACTGCAACGACCTGGCCGGCGTGCTCGGGGTCAAGGCCGAAGTAGTCGAAACGCCCTTCCCCGACCGCATCCCGGCCCTGGTATCGGGCCGCGCCGATGTTATCGTCGCCTCCACCTCCGACACCTTGGAGCGGGCCAAGACCGTGGGCATGACCATGCCCTACTTCGCCTTCCAGATGGTGGTGCTGACCCGCGAGGACACCGGCATCAACGGCTACGCCGATCTCAAGGGGCGTCCGGTTGGCAATACCAGCGGCACCTACGAAGCCATTGCCCTGGAGAAGGACGTGAAGGGCTGGGGCGGCGGCAGCTTCCGCGCCTACCAGAACCAGAACGACACCATCCTCGCCGTGGCCCAGGGCCATATCGACGCCACCGTGGTGACCAACACCGTGGCCGCCGCCACCCTCAAGTCCG
Organism: Pseudomonas sp. 8BK; assembly: GCF_902506475.1. Lineage (NCBI taxonomy): Bacteria > Pseudomonadati > Pseudomonadota > Gammaproteobacteria > Pseudomonadales > Pseudomonadaceae > Pseudomonas > Pseudomonas sp. 8BK. Next base: position 1,319,132 of record NZ_LR733252.1, read on the forward strand.
GCAAGTACAAGGGGCTGAAGGTCGTCGGTGACGCGCCCTATGTGGTCGATTACGTATCCCTGGCGGCCAAGCGCAACGAATACGGCCTGCTCAACTACCTCAACCTGTTCGTCAACCAGCAGGTGCGCAACGGCCGTTACCACGAGCTGTGGGCCAAGTGGGTGGGCGATGAGATCAGCCCGGCCAGCCTGACCGTGCCTGGCGTGTACTACTGATCGAGCGCGCCCGGGAGCGATCTAAATGACGATGACAAGAATCAAGGGCCGCAGTCTGGTGGAGGGTCGCGGTCAGGGCAGCCTGCTCTGGGCCAACCAGGGCCTGAGTTTCTGGGGTGGCGTCGACCCGTTCAGCGCGGAGGTGATCGATCGACACCACCCGCTGAGCGGGCAATCCCTGGCCGGGCGCGTACTGGCCATTCCCAGCGGACGCGGCTCCTGCACCGGCAGCAGCGTCCTGCTGGAACTGATCCTCAACGGCCCGGCACCGGCGGCGCTGGTGCTGGCCGAACCCGATGAAATTCTCACCCTCGGCGCGCTGGTCGCCGAGCAGGTATTTAACGTGCAGCTGCCGGTGCTGTGCATCGGCCACGCCGCCTTCGCCGACCTTGAGCCACATGCCGGGGCCAGCGTGCGCATCGATGGCGAGCAGCTGCTGGCTGTCGACGCGCCGGATAGCCCCTGGAGCGCCGAGCCCATGGCGAGAACCGATGGGCCTCGCACTTCGCTGTCGCTGAATGCGCGCGACCGTGCCCTGCTCGCCGGCGAATACGGCCAGGCGGCCCAGGTGGCCATGCAGCTGGTGTTGCGCATGGCCGAACTGATGGGCGCCAGCGAGTTGCTGGATATCAGCCAGGCGCATATCGACGGCTGCATCTACACCGGCCCGGCCTGCCTGCGCTTCGCCGAGCAACTGCGCGAATGGGGTGCGCAAGTCTGCGTACCCACCACCCTCAACGCCATCTCGGTGGACCAGCGGCGCTGGCGCGCCTTGGGCATCGAACCGAGCTTCGGCGAGCCAGCCAGCGCGCTGGGCGATGTCTATATGGCCATGGGCGCTCAACTCAGCTTCACCTGCGCGCCCTACCTGCTGGACAGCACGCCGGCACTAGGCGAGCAGATCGTCTGGGCCGAGTCCAACGCTGTGGTGTACGCCAACAGCGTGCTGGGTGCGCGCACCCTGAAGTACCCGGATTACCTGGATATCTGCATCGCCCTGACCGGCCGCGCGCCGCGCTGCGGGGCGCATCTGGACGAGGGCCGCCGCGCAACCCTGCTGGTCGAAGTGCAGTACCCGCAGGAGCCGGACGACAGCTTCTGGCCTCTGCTCGGCTACCACGTGGGCCTGCTCGCCGGCCGCAGCATCCCGCTGCTCACGGGCCTGGAGCACAGCGCTGCCAGCAGCGACGACCTCAAAGCCTTTGGCGCCGCTTTTGCCACCACCTCGGCAGCGCCCATGTTCCATATCGCCGGGATCACCCCCGAGGCACCGGATGAGGCCAGCGCGCTCGGCGGCCAGGCGCCGGCCCGGCAGCTGCGGGTGACCCTCGATGAACTGCTGGAAAGCTGGCGGGGGCTCAACAGCGCCGAGTCGGCTGAGGTCAGCCTGGTGGCCCTGGGCAACCCGCACTGCTCAGCCACCGAACTGGCGCGCCTGGCCGAGCTCTGCGAAGGCCACCACAGCCATCCGGACACCACCCTGGTGGTGACCTGCGGCCGCGCCGTGCACGAACAAGCCGCGGCCGCCGGCCATGTGGCCACCCTGGAGCGCTTCGGCGCACGCCTGATCACCGACACCTGCTGGTGCATGCTCGGCGAGCCGGTGGTGCCGCCCGGCGCCCGTACCCTGATGACCAACTCCGGCAAGTACGCCCATTACGCCCCAGGCCTGGTGGGCCGCCAGGTGCACTTCGGTAGCCTCACCGCCTGCGTGGAAGCGGCCTGTAGCGGGCGCAACGCCAGGGCGGTGCCTGCCTGGCTGGGCAACCCTCAACCCCACGGGAGTCACTGATGTTCGATTACAGCTTCCACTGGCGCGTCGCCTTCAAGGCCCTGCCGGATATGCTCAATGGCGCCTGGGTGACCCTGGAGACCGCCGCCCTGTCGATGCTGCTGGGTACCCTGATCGCCCTGCTGCTGACCCTTCTGCGCCAGCAGCACAACCCGCTGCTGCGCGGATTCGCCGAAACCTGGGTGTCGATTGCACGCAACACCCCCTCGCTGTTCCAGATCTACGTCCTCTACTTCGGCCTGGGCGCCTTCGGCCTGCATGTCAGCTCCTGGCTGGCGCTGCTGGCCGGCATCACCTTCAACAATGCCGGCTACCTGGCGGAAAACTTTCGTGGCGGCCTCAAAGCCGTGCCCGATACGCAGATGCGCGCGGCGCGCTCGCTGGGCATGAATGCCTTCCAGGCCTACCGCCTGATCATCATCCCGCAGCTGCTGCGCATCGTCTTCCACCCGCTGTCCAACCAGATGGTCTGGGCGGTGCTGATGACCTCGCTGGGGGTGATAGTCGGCCTGAACGACGACCTCACCGGGGTGACCCAGGATTACAACGTCAAGACCTTCCGCACCTTCGAGTACTTCGCCCTGGCGGCGGTGCTCTATTACCTGATCGCCAAGACCATTGTGCTCAGCGCCCGGCTGATGGCCTGGCGGCTGTTCCGCTACTGAGGGCCACAGCATGTTTTCCACCAGTCTGACCGCCAGCGACCTGCTGTTTATGCTCCAGGGCGCCTGGGTGACCCTGCAGCTGACCGCCGCCGCCATGCTTATCGGCACCCTGTCCGGGGTGCTCTGTGGCCTGCTGCGCGCCGCCCTGCCACGGGCCAGCCTGCCGCTGGCCTGGGTGCTGGACGTGTTTCGCAGCGTGCCGCTGCTGATCCAGTTCGTCCTGTTCAACTCGCTGAAAAGCATCGCCGGCCTGGATATCAGTGCCTTTGCCGTCGGCTGCCTGGTGCTCGGCATCTACGCCGCCGCCTTCTGCAGCGAGATCGTGCGCAGCGGCATCCAGGCGGTGCCGGCCAACCTGCGCCGCGCCGCCCGCTCCCTGGGCATGAGCTACTGGCAGGACCTACGCTTCGTGGTCCTGCCCCTGGCCACCCGGGTGGCCTTTCCCGGCTGGCTGAACCTGGTGCTGAGTGTGATGAAGGACACCGCCCTGGTCATGTGGATCGGCATCTTCGAACTGCTGCGCACCTCGCAAAGCGTGGTCACGCGCATCCAGGAACCGCTGCTGGTGCTCTGCATCGCCGGCCTTATCTATTACCTCATGAGTTTGCTGGTGGCCCAGCTGGGTAACCGTCTGGAAAAAAGGTGGCAGGAAAATGATTGAAATCGACAAGGTGCATAAGTCCTTCGGCGACTTGGAAGTGGTCAAGGGCGTGAGCCTGACGGTGAACAAGGGCGAGGTGGTGTCGATCATCGGCGGCTCCGGCTCCGGCAAGAGCACCCTGCTGATGTGCATCAACGGCCTGGAACCGATTCAGCGCGGCAGCATCCGCGTCGACGGCACCGAGGTGCATGCCCCGGGCACCGACCTGAACAAACTGCGGCAGAAGATCGGCATCGTGTTTCAGCAGTGGAACGCCTTCCCGCACCTGACCGTGCTGGAGAATGTGATGCTGGCGCCGCGCAAGGTGCTCGGCCTGAGCCAGCAGGAGGCCGAGGCCATGGCGGTCAAGCAGCTGACCCATGTGGGCCTGGCGGACAAGCTCAAGGTCTTCCCCGGCAAGCTTTCCGGCGGCCAGCAGCAGCGCATGGCCATCGCCCGCGCACTGGCCATGAGCCCGGACTACATGCTGTTCGACGAAGCCACCAGCGCCCTCGACCCGCAGCTGGTGGGTGAGGTACTGGACACCATGCGCCTGCTCGCCGAAGACGGCATGACCATGATCCTGGTGACCCATGAGATCCGCTTCGCCCGCGATGTATCGGATCGCGTGGCCTTCTTCCGCAATGGCCTGGTGCACGAGATCGGCTCGCCCGACCAGGTGATCGGCAACCCGCAGATGGCGGAAACCGCCGACTTCCTCAGATCGGTACTCTGATATGCGCTCGAGCAAGGTCATTCATATAGTCAGCTGCCACGCCGAAGGCGAAGTGGGCGACGTGATAGTCGGTGGCGTCGCCCCACCACCCGGCAACACTCTGTGGGCCCAGTCGCGCTGGATCGCCGAGGACCAGCGCCTGCGCAACTTCGTGCTGAACGAGCCGCGCGGCGGCGTGTTCCGCCACGTCAACCTGCTGCTGCCGGCCAAGGATCCACGGGCGCAGATGGCCTGGATCATCATGGAACCGGCCGACACGCCGCCGATGTCCGGCTCCAACTCGCTGTGCGTGGCCACCGTACTGCTGGAAACAGGCATCCTGCCGATGCAGGAACCCGTCACCCGGCTGTGCCTGGAAGCCCCCGGCGGGCTGATCGAAGTGCTGGCCGAGTGTCGCGACGGCAAGGTGCAGCGGGTGCAGGTGCACAACCTGCCGTCCTTCGCCGACCGCCTGGACGCCATGCTCGAAGTCGAAGGCCTGGGCACGCTCAAGGTCGACACCGCCTACGGCGGCGACAGCTTCGTCATCGCCGATGCCCGCGCCCTAGGCTTTTCCCTGAGCGCCGACGAAGCCGCCGACCTGGCCGCCAGCGGACTGAAGATCACCCGTGCGGCCAATGAACAACTGGGCTTCGTCCACCCGCAGAACCCGGACTGGGCGCATATCTCCTTCTGCCAACTGGCCGGCCCGCTGGAGCGCCTGAACGGCGTTCTGAGCGCCGCCAACGCGGTGGTGATCCGCCCCGGCAAGGTCGACCGTTCGCCTACCGGTACCGGCTGTTCGGCACGCATGGCGGTTCTGCAGAGGCGAGGCCAGTTGCAGGTGGGCGAGGCCTTTATCGGCCGCTCGATTATCGGTTCGCAGTTCCACTGCCATATCGAAGGCCTCACCGAGGTGGCCGGTCGCCCGGCGATTCACCCCTGCATCAGTGGCCGCGCCTGGATCACCGGTACCCACCAGCACCTGCTCGACCCGGACGACCCCTGGCCCGAGGGCTATCGGCTCTCCGATACCTGGCCGGTCGAGCCCACGCCATAAACTGTTTTCTACGATTTGATCACCACCGCCCCAGCGGCGCGATAAACCGGGCCCAGACCCACCCGATGGACACAAGGGCCGATAACGCCCCTTTATCTTCGTATACGAAATACGTTTAATCTGCCCAGGAGGCAACAGCATGAGCAGCAACATCTTCACCGGCACCATCCCCGCCCTGATGACACCTTGCACCGCCGAGCGCAAGCCGGACTTCGACGCCTTGGTGCGCAAGGGTCGCGAGCTGATCGAAGCCGGCATGAGTGCCGTGGTCTACTGCGGCTCCATGGGCGACTGGCCCTTGCTCACCGAGGCCGAACGCCAGGAAGGGGTTGCGCGCCTGGTGGCGGCCGGCATCCCGACCATCGTCGGCACCGGCGCGGTGAACAGCCGCGAGGCCGTGTCCCACGCTGCCCACGCCGCCAAGGTTGGTGCCCACGGCCTGATGGTCATCCCCCGGGTGCTGTCCCGTGGCGCGTCGCCTGCCGCCCAGGAAGCGCACTTCGCCGCCATTCTCGAAGCAGCGCCAACGCTGCCGGCGGTGATCTACAACAGCCCGTACTACGGCTTCGCCACCCGCGCCGAGCTGTTCTTCAAGCTGCGTCGCCAGTATCCCAACCTGATTGGCTTCAAGGAGTTCGGCGGCGCCGCCGACATGCGCTACGCCGCCGAGCACATCACCTCACAGGATGACCAGGTGATCCTGATGGCCGGCGTCGATACCCAGGTGATGCATGGTTTCGTCAATTGCGGCGCAACCGGCGCCATCACCGGCATCGGCAACGTCCTGCCGCGCGAAGTACTGCAACTGGTGGAGCTGAGCAAGCAGGCCGCCAAGGGCGACGCCATCGCCCGGCGCCGCGCCCTGGAGCTGTCCGAGGCGCTCAACGTGCTGTCGTCTTTCGACGAGGGCTGCGACCTGGTTCTTTATTACAAGCACCTGATGGTGCTGGGCGGCGACGCGGAATACAGCCTGCACTTCAATCCAAGCGATGCGCTCAGCGATGCCCAGCGCCACTACGCCGAGACCCAGTACCGGCTGTTCCGCCAGTGGTATGCCAATTGGTCGGCCGAGCACAACCTCGCCTGATCACCGTGCTGCGGCCGGGTGCTCACCTGCATCCGGCCGATCTGCCGCATTCAACCGAACAGGCCACAACAGGAGCTAACAATGCCCGCCATCACCGGCCACAACTTTATCGCCGGCGGCCGCAGCGCCACCGGCGAGATCATCCTGCAGAGTTTCGACGCCAGCAGCGGCGAGGCCCTGCCCTACAGTTTCCACCAGGCCAGCGAGGCCGAGGTGGACGCCGCCGCCCGCGCCGCCGAGGCCGCCTACCCGGCCTACCGCCAGCTGAGCCCGGGACAGCGCGCCCAGTTCCTCGACGCCATCGCCGAGCAGATCGATGCTCTCGGCGATGACTTCGTGGCCATCGTCTGCCGCGAGACCGCCCTGCCAGCTGCGCGTATTCAGGGTGAGCGCGGTCGCACCAGCGGCCAGCTGCGCCTGTTCGCCCGTGTGCTGCGCCGCGGCGACTTCCTCGGCGCGCGCATCGACCGCGCCCAGCCCGAGCGCCAGCCACTGCCCCGGGCCGATCTGCGCCAATGGCAGATCGGCGTCGGCCCCGTGGCAGTGTTCGGCGCCAGCAACTTTCCCCTGGCCTTCTCCACCTCCGGTGGCGACAGTGCCGCAGCCCTGGCCGCCGGCTGCCCGGTGGTGTTCAAGGCCCACAGCGGCCATATGGCCACCGCCGAGCTGGTGGCGCAGGCGATCATCCGTGCCGCCGAGACCACCGGCATGCCAGCCGGGGTGTTCAACATGGTCTACGGCGGCGGGGTTGGCGAGTGGCTGGTCAAACACCCGGCGATCCAGGCGGTCGGCTTTACCGGCTCGCTAAAGGGTGGTCGCGCCCTGTGCGACATGGCCGCCGCGCGGCCGCAGCCGATCCCGGTGTTTGCCGAGATGAGTTCGATCAACCCGGTACTCCTCCTGCCGGCGGCGCTCAAGGCCCGCGGCGAGCAGATCGCCAGCGAACTGAGCGCCTCGGTGGTCTTGGGCTGCGGCCAGTTCTGCACCAACCCAGGTCTGATCATTGGCCTGAGTTCACCAGCATTCGGCGCCTTTACCCGCGAGTTCGCCGCTCACATGGCTGATCAACCGGCACAGACCATGCTGAACGTCGGCACCTTGGCCAGCTACGAGAAAGGCGTGTCTGCACTGCACCACCACCCCGGCGTACGCCATCTGGCCGGCCAGCCACAGCAAGGGCGCCAGGCCTGGCCGCAGCTGTTCCAGGCCGATGTCAGTCTGCTGCTGGGGGGCGACCCGCTGCTCCAGGAGGAGGTCTTCGGTCCAACCACAGTGCTGGTCGAGGTGGCCGATTTGCATGAGCTGCAACGCGCCGTGCAGGCCCTGCACGGCCAGCTCAGCGCCAGCCTGATCGCCGAGCCGGAGGATCTTGCCCAGTGTGCGACGCTACTGCCGCTGCTGGAACACAAGGCCGGACGCCTGCTGCTCAATGGCTACCCAACCGGTGTGGAAGTCTGCGATGCCATGGTGCACGGCGGCCCTTACCCAGCCACCTCGGATGCCCGCGGCAGCTCGGTGGGCAGCCTGGCCATCGAGCGTTTTCTGCGCCCGGTGTGCTACCAGAACTATCCGGATGAGTTGCTGCCCAAGGCCCTGCAAAACGCCAACCCGCTGGGCCTCGAACGCCTGGTGGACGGCCAACGCACACGGGCGCCGCTGCTCTGATTTCGTGTCGGCACGGATAGGCGGCGTCTGTGATTTCAACCCGGCTTCGGCCGGGTTTTTTATGGCGATCTACTAATCCAGCAGCGCCTGCAGGTCGTCGTACAGCGTCTGCGTGATTTCCACCCCATGGGCCAGGCTGTGCGCCCTGGCGGCGTAACGGCGCTGCGAGGGCAGGCGGGCGCCTTGCGCCTGCATGGCCAGAAACAGCGCCTCGGCGCGGGCCAGATGCTGGGTGGCCTGCCCGCCAAGAAAGCGCTGCGGATCCAGGGCAATCAGCAATTCGCCGTGGTAGGGCAAGGCCTTGCTGCCCGCGTCATGGACGCTGGACTCCAGGCTGGTCAGATCGCCGATCAGCGGCCCTGCGATCAGCTCGATCATGGCCGACAGGGCCGAGCCCTTGTGCCCGCCGAAGGTCAGCATGGCGCCGTTATCCAGCACCTCGGCGGCATCGCTGCAGGGCTGCCCCTGCTGGTCCACCCCCCAGCCGAGTGGCAAGGGCTGGCCAGCACGGCGGTGCAGTTCGATCTCCCCCCGGGCGGTGGCGCTGGTGGCAAAGTCGAAGATAAAGGGCAGCTGGCCAACACGCGGCCAGCCAAAGGCAATGGGATTGGTGCCGAACAGCGGGCGGCTGCCACCGGCCGGGGCCACATAGGCCTGGGTCGGGTTACAAGCCAAGGCCACCAGCCCCAGTTCGGTCAGCGCCTCCAGTTCGACCCAGAGGGCGGAAAAGTGCACGCAGTGATTGATCGCCAGGGCCGCGATACCGTTGGTCCGGGCTTTGTCCGCCAGCAGCGGCAGGCCAGCGGCAAAGGCCAGCTGGGAAAACCCGCCCCGAGCATCCACCCGCACCAGCCCAGGGGCCTGGTCGATCAGCTGCGGATCGGCGCAAGGCTCGACCTTGCCGGCCTTGAGCGTCTGCACTATGCCGAGCAGACGCCACAGGCCATGGGAGGTGCAGCCATCACGCTCGCCGGCCAGCAGCGTAGCGCCGATGGCCCGCACATAGGCCTCGCTGAAGCCGTGCCGACGCAGAATCGACTGCGCCAGTTCTTCGGCCTGTTCCAGGGTCAATCGCAACATCCGTAGCCTCCTTCGGGTCAATTAAGCCCAGAGTGGCCCAGCGCGTTGTCGGTGACTTGATCGCTTTGCCCGCGCCCTATGCCGAATACGGCACAGCCCACTACAGCCCAGGTTGCAGGTTGCAGGTTGCAGGTTGCAGGTTGCGACTGTGCTTCAGGTGATTGGCTGCGACGCTACTCCCAGGCATATAACCAGCCCACCGCACTGACCCGCCCTTCGCTGAGGGCCACCAGCATCTGATCATGCTGGCCGCGCCAGTGATAACTCCACAGCAGCGGCCCTGGGCTGCCCTGCCACTCCGTGCGGCGCTGCCAGTCGGCGTAGTCCGCCTGCTCGATCGTGACTTTGGCATCAGGTTCACCCAACAGCGCCAGCACCGCCGGCGTATCGCTATGCGCAGCCAGCACCTCTGCGGCCAGCGTCTGCATCAGCTGGTGCTTGCGCCCCTGCCAGGCATCCAGATCCTCGCGCCATTCGCCCCCGGCAAAATGCCCCTTGGCCTGACGCAGCTGCGTCCACTCGGCCGCCATCGCGTACCCCTTATCAGCGCCTGCCTGCTGCTGGGCTCCGCCTGAAGCACAGCCCAAGGCCAACCCGAGGGTTAGCAGCAACATGCCGATCCGCAATCCATTGATTCCTTGCATAAATCCCTCCTTACACGGTTGCCATACATAGCTAGTAGCCATCATTTTTACGAACATCGTGTCGGCTATATGTCGTGAAAATACGAAAAACGACAGCGATCTACGAAGAAATTGACAGCCAGCCAAGCGCCTTCTAAGTTCCTTTGCACTCTTGTACCAGATCGGCCAGCCTCCCATAACAAGATGTTCAGGGGCATGCAGTAGCGCCAACGCATTCGGCATCAAGAGCTTCCACTGCCAAACATCCCTCGCCCTCCACAAGGGGGCAAAAAACACACCGTTCCTTACCAGGGGCGGACAAACAATAAGTGAAGGATAGGAATCTCAAGAATGAGAAAGCGGAAGTTAACCCTCGCCATCAGTGCCAGCATCACCGCGCTCTGCATGCTCAACACGGTTCAGGCACACGCCCAACCCCAAGAAGACTTTATGCTGCTGGAGCAGGAAAAAGCCGCCAACCAGGTGTACAAGGCGTTTTTCCCCAACGAAGACATTGCCCGCAAAGCGGCCATCAGCTTCCATGGTCAATTACTTGAATCGCACTATGAACAGGGCTACCTGATCATGGAGCTGACCGAAGAAGAACAGGAGAAACTCACGGCCTTCGGTTTTACCTTCGCACCGGCCACCGAGTTTATTGCCAAGCGCAATGAAGTCCTCACGCAGATCCAGAATCGCCTGCAACAGCGCAGCCTGAAAAGCGCCACGGCGATGAGCGACGCAAGCCTGGCCAGCATCCCCGGCTACGCCTGCTATGAAACCCTGGAAAGCACCTACAGCGTGGCCAGCGACATGGCCAGCCAGTTTCCCGGCATCGCCGAGTGGCTGCTGGTTGGCCAGTCCTGGGAAAAACTCAACGGCCAGGGTGGACACGACATCGGTGTGCTCAAGCTGACCAATAAAGCCATTACCGGCAATAAACCCAAGCTGTTTATCAACAGCGCCATCCATGCCCGCGAATACACCACCGCACCGCTGGTGCTGGATTTCGCCCGCTGGCTGGTCAACGGCTACGGCACCGATGCCGACGCCACCTGGATTCTCGATCACCACGAAGTCCATCTGATGCTGCAGACCAACCCGGACGGTCGCAAGAAAGCCGAAACCGGGCTGTCCTGGCGCAAGAATGCCAACCAGAACTATTGCGGCGCCAACAGCAACAGCCGCGGCGCCGACCTCAACCGCAACTTCACCTTCGGCTGGAACAGCACCAACGGCCAAGGCTCCAGCGGCAGTGCCTGCAATGACACCTACCGTGGCCCAAGCGCCGGCTCCGAGCCGGAAATCCAGACTCTGGAAGCTTATGTGCGCAGCCTCTGGCCGGACCGTCGCGGCCCCGGCAAGAATGACGCAGCGCCAAGTGATACCAGCGGCATCCACCTGGATATCCACAGCTACAGCGAACTGGTGCTATGGCCGTGGGGCGATACCAGCCAGGCCGCACCCAACGGCACTGCGCTGCAGACCCTGGGACGCAAATTCGCCCTGTTCAATGGCTATTCGCCACAGCAGTCCATCGGACTCTACCCGACCGACGGCACCAGTGATGGGGTCAGCTATGGCGAGCTGGGTGTCGCTGCCTACACCTTCGAGTTGGGCACGCAGTTCTTCCAGAGCTGTTCGGTCTACCAGAACACTATCAAGCCGAAGAACCTGCCAGCCCTGATCTATGCAGCCAAGGTTGTCCGTACGCCCTATGTCACCCCGGGCGGCCCGGATATCAGCAACCTTGCGCTGAGTGGTAATGCGTCCAGCGGCGTGCCGGCCGGCACTCTGGTTACGCTGAGTGCCACCGCGAGTGACCTGCGCTTCAGCACCCGCAACGGCACCGAGCCGACGCAGAACGTCACCGCCGCCGAGTACTACATCGACAAGGCGCCCTGGGAGTCAGGCGCTCAGGCGATGCCATTGCAACCCCTGGACGGCAGCTTCAACGGCAAGACCGAAGGCCTGACCGGCAGCATCGCTACCACTGGGCTGCAGCCCGGCAAGCACACCGTATATGTCCGCGCGCGGGATGCGTCCGGCACCTGGGGTGCGGTCTCGGCGGCATTTCTAGTGATCGGCAGCAGTACGCCGCAGCCAAACTACTGCAGCGCGGCCAGCGGTAATGCCAACGATGAGTGGATCAGCCAGGTCAGCTTCGGCAGCTTTACCCGCAGCTCAGCCGCCAGCACCTACAGCGACTTCACCGAGCCGCGGATCGGCCAGGTGGTGAACCTGCAACGGGGCAGCAACAGCCTGCGCCTGACGCCGCAATTTGCCGGCACGGCGTACAACGAATACTGGAAGGTCTGGATCGACCTGAACAAGGACGGCGACTTCACCGATGCGGGTGAAGAACTGTTCACCTCCGCACGCGCGCTCAGCACGGTGGTGAATGGCAACCTGGTGATCCCTGCAGGCGCCGCCACCGGGAAAACCCGCCTGCGGGTAGCCATGCGCTACAACACCGCGCCCGTGCCGTGTGGCACCTTCAACTACGGTGAAGTGGAGGATTACACCGTCAATATCGAGTAAGGCCTGGCAACCTGGAGCCGCCTTATGCGGCTCCAGGTTCGCTTCCAGCCCTCGCGCACTCAGCGCGCCGTCGCTGATGCATCCTTCTTCGACCCCACCTGCAGACTGTGCAGGTAGCTGGTCGCGATCAACTCCGGAAAATCGATCAACTCATGCTGCAGCTGACGCTGCTCGGCATAGCTTTCAATCGCGCGGCGGTATTCCATGCGGCGCTGATCCTGCAGCTTGCGCCGGGCCTTGGCGTCGCTGTTTTCGTGGGACTGCGGTTTATCCAGATAGCCAGACATAGGGGGTAGCTCCCAAGCTGAATAAGGGGAGTACCAGCATCGGCCCTGGATATGACGCTTTGATGGCCACGCGATAACGTGGCGATGAAATCAGTCTTCGCTGCTCTTATGCGCCTTGGGCGACAGCCGCAGGCTGCGCAGACTGCGCTTGACACTTTTGAGGTGGTTAACCAGGCCTGGGCCGCGGGCCATCGCCACGCCCATGGCGAGCACGTCGATCACCACCAGGTGAGCGATACGCGAGGTCAGCGGGGTGTAGATTTCGGTGTCTTCCTGCACGTCGATGGCCAGATTGACCGTGGCCAGGTCAGCCAACGGCGTCTGGCTCGGGCACAGAGTGATCAAGGTCGCACCGGTTTCACGCACCAGGTTGGCGGTGATCAGCAAATCCTTGGAGCGCCCGGACTGGGAGATGCAGATGGCCACGTCGGTGGGCTTCAAGGTCACCGCGCTCATCGCCTGCATATGCGGGTCGGAATAGGCTGCGGCCGTGAGCAGCAGGCGGAAGAACTTGTGCTGGGCATCCGCCGCCACTGCGCCGGATGCGCCAAAGCCGTAGAACTCCACGCGCTGGGCATTGGCGATGGCGGCAATGGCCTGCTGCAGGGCCTGGGTGTCGAGTTTTTCGCGCACCTCGATCAGGGTATGCAGGGTGGTGTCGAAGATCTTCAGGCTGAAGTCTGCCACCGAATCGTCTTCATGGATGGCGAACTGGCCGAAACTGGCTCCAGCAGCCAGGCTCTGCGCCAGCTTGAGCTTGAGGTCCTGAAAACCGGTGCAGCCAATCGCCCGGCAGAAACGCACAATGGTCGGCTCACTGATACCAACGCTGTGCGCCAGCTCGGCCATGGAGCTGTGCATGACCGAGGCCGGGTCGAGCAGAACATGGTCGGCGACCTTGAGTTCCGATTTGCGGAGTAGATGACGCGACTGGGCAATGTGCTGCAACAGGTTCACAGGTTTAGGCTCGGCATTTGGCTAACGAATCCATCTAGCACGCCGCATTGGAGTCATGACTCGGTTATGATCGGCGTAAGACGGGTTGTAGTGGTCTTGTAGTTATACTACATGGCCGCCGCCCTCGCACGGTTAAACCGAGTCGGAGTTCCCACCTTGAGCATTCCCTGCGACATGCTGGTGTTTGGCGGCACCGGCGACCTGGCCCTGCATAAATTGCTGCCAGCGCTCTACCACCTGCATCGCGCGGGTCGTCTGCCTGGTGACACGCGGATTCTCGCCCTGGCCCGCAGCGCCCATAGCCGCACAGCCTTTCAGGCCCTGGCCGAACGCCATTGCCGCGCCCAGGTGGCGCGCAACGACTTCGACAACGACACCTGGGCCAGCTTCGCCGCGCGCCTCGACTACTTCGCCATGGACGCCAGCCAGAGCGCCGATTTCGGCCGCCTGGGCAAACGCCTGGGCGACGACCCCGAGCGCGTGCGCATCTATTACCTGGCCACCGCGCCGGATCTGTTCGAAGACATCGCCTCGCACCTGAAGATCGCCAGCCTGGCCGGCCCCAAGGCGCGCATCGTGCTGGAAAAACCCATCGGCCATTCGCTGCAGTCGGCGCAGGCGATCAACTCCGCCATCGGCGCGGTATTCGATGAGTCACGGGTGTTCCGCATCGACCATTACCTGGGCAAGGAGACGGTGCAGAACCTGATGGCCCTGCGTTTCGCCAACGCGCTGTTCGAACCGGTCTGGCGCGCCGGGCATATCGATCACGTGCAGATCAGCGTGTGCGAAACCCTTGGCGTGGAAAATCGCGGCGCCTACTACGAAAAAGCCGGTGCCATGCGCGACATGATCCAGAACCACCTGCTGCAGCTGCTCTGCCTGGTGGCCATGGAAGCGCCGGTACGTTTCGACGCCGAGGCAGTGCGCAACGAGAAGGTGAAAATCCTCGAAGCCCTGAAACCCATCACCGGCCTCGACGTGCAGGACAAGACCGTGCGCGGCCAGTACACCGCCGGCAAGATCGGAGGCCAGGAAGTGCCGGCCTATTACTTCGAGAAGAACGTCGACAATGACAGCGACACCGAAACCTTTGTCGCCGTGCAGGCCGAAATCGACAACTGGCGCTGGGCCGGCGTGCCGTTCTACCTGCGCACCGGCAAACGCCTGGGGCACAAGACGTCGGAAATCCTTATTCAGTTCAAACCGGTACCGCACCAGCTGTTCGGCGGCGGCGAAGCCAACCGCCTGCTGATTCGCCTGCAGCCGGAAGAACGCATCAGCCTGCAACTGATGGGCAAGAGCCCAGGCAAAGGCATGCACCTGCAGCCGGTGGAGCTTGATCTCAACCTGGCCGACGCCTTCCACAAACAGCGCCGCTGGGACGCCTACGAACGCCTGCTGCTGGACGTGATCGAAGGCGATTCGACGCTGTTTATGCGCCGCGACGAAGTCGAAGCGGCCTGGAACTGGGTCGACCCGATCATCAAGGGCTGGCACCAGCACTACCAGAGCCCGCGGCCCTACCCGGCCGGCAGCGACGGCCCCGAGCAGGCCAGCAACCTGCTGGAGCGCCATGAACGGCAGTGGATGGAATAACTAAGCCAACTGCTGCTCAAACACCTGCAGCACGGCCTCCGGCAACTGCTTGCGCAAACCATCGCCACTGATCAACAGCAGCAACGGCAACAGCTTGCGCAGGGTCGCCGGCTGCAATCCGGCGCAGACATCCGCCTGCCGCGCCAGTGACAAGCCACCCAGCACCTGGGCGGCCACCGGCAGATTGCGATCCGCCACCGCCGCTTCGGTCAGTTTGCACAAATAACCGGTGGAGAAACTGCGCAGGCTTTCGCTGATCAGCGGCATATCGACGATATGCCGGGCAATCTGCAGCACATGGTCGACATCGTTGATGCCGTAGATCAGCACCTTGATCTGCTTGGCCGACAGGCACTCGGCATACAGCGCCGCCGTGGCAAAGGCACCATCGGCGCAGAGCTGGCGCGCCACCTCAAGATGCAGGCTGTCGGGCAGGCTCAGGTAGGTATCGAGGATCAGCCGCGGGTCGAGGTGGGTGGTCACCTTGGCGGCAAACTCGATGGGCATGGCCATGATCAGCTCACGCAATTGCCCCGGCGGCATATGCGGCGCCAACAGCGCGGCCTTCTCCGCGCCCAGTTGCTGCACCAGCCCCAGCTTGACGCTCAACGGGGCCATGGCCTGGGACGCCAACAGCAGGCGCAGGCCGACACTCAGGCTCGCGGGTTTGCGCATACGCACCTCGATTCAATCCGGACAGGCCCGCAGGATTGCCCGCCCGCAGCGCAAAGGCAGCCATCTTTGCTCCGGTTGCGCACCCGCCGGGCAGGCAGCGCCCGGCGCAGGTGGGAATAGAGGAAACACCTGGCGGCCAGCGCTTTATGCGGCGCTGACCGCCGGCCGAGCGCCACGCCAGAAGTACAGCAGCACAATGGGCAGCGCCAGCAGCCCCAACACACCAGCACTGACAAACAGCGTGGCAAAGCCCAGCTGCTCGGCCAACCAGCCGCTGGTGGCACCCACCAGCCCGGCCAGCAGCAGCTGCACACTGGCCTGCAGGGTAAAGTCCGCGCCCTCATGCTCGGGCCGACACTGACGCATCATCACGGCGAACAGCGCCACCGTGGACATGCCATCGGCGGTCTGCTCGAACAACGCCACCAGATAGACCAGACCGATGCTGCCGCCGGCACTTACCAGCACAGCCATGGCCGCGATCCCGCACGCCTGCAACAGACCGAACAGCAGCAACGCGCGCAACGCGCCGATACGCGCATACAATAGGCCGCCGAGAAACGCCCCGGCGATCCCGGCCAGGCTGCTGATCAGGGTCAGCTGGCCCAGCTCGGCATTGCTCCAGCCCTGATCCACCAGCATCGGTTTGATCATCGGCGAACCCAGCGCATCGCCCAGCTTGAAGCTCAGCAGCACCGCCAGCCAGAACAGCATGCCGGGCTGCAGCAACAGGCCACGGTAATGTCGCAGCAACAGCCCGGGCCCGGCCGGCTCCGCCTGCGCGGGTTGAAACGGCAACTCGCGCCGCTCGTTAAAGCGCCAGATCGGCAGCGTCATCAGCACCAGCAGCCCCGCCACCAGCGCCACACTCAGGTTCCAGCCCAGCGCATCCATCGCCAGCAGCAAGCCACTGCCGCTGACCAGCATGCCGACCTTGTAACCGCCCACCTGCAGGCTGTTGCCTAGCCCACGCCAGCGCTCTGGCAGCAGGCGTACAACCAGGCCATCAGTGGCAATGTCCTGAGTCGAGGCCGCCAGATTGACCAGCAGCAACAGGCCAATCAGTACAAAGAAATAGCTGTCGAACAGCCGCTCGGAATCCATCAGCGCCAGGCTCGCAATCACCGCGATAACACCCAGCTGCAACGGCAGAATCCAGCCACGATGATGGCCCAGCCGCGGCGAAGCCAGCCGATCCACCCACGGTGCCCAGAGCACCTTGAGCAGCCAGGGCAACGCCAGCAACTTGAGCAGACCGATCAAAGCCAGATCAACGCCGTGCTGACGCAGCAACACCGGCAGCGAATGGGCCAGCAGCCCCGAGGGCAATCCCTGGGCGCAATACAGCGAGGCCAGCAGGATCAGGGTCGCATTGGCCGGGCGAGACGCGGCGGCGGAAGAAGTGGGCTGCATGGAGCATCCTGCAAATCAGCGAAAGCGCGACAGTAGCGACCCGGCCGGCGACAGACAAGCGGCCGGCCCGGCAATTAGAACTTGTCGACCTGCTCGCGCAGCAGCTGGGCGAATTGTTCGGCCGGCACCGGTTTGCTGATCAGGTAGCCCTGAATCTCGTCGCAGCGCTGGCTCTTGAGGAAGTCCATTTGCGCCTGGGTTTCCACACCCTCGGCGACCACCTTGAGCTCCAGGCTGTGGGCCATGGCAATGATCGCGCGGGTGATCGCGGCATCTTCACTACCTGGAGTGAGGTCGCGGATAAAGGTCTGGTCGATCTTTACGTAATCCACCGGGAAGCGCTTGAGGTAGCTGAGCGAGGAATAGCCGGTGCCGAAGTCATCGATCGCCAGTTTGACGCCCAGGTCGCGCAGTTGCTGGAAGGTGCTGATCACGCTTTCGACGTTGTCCAGCAGCTGACTTTCAGTCAGTTCCAGCTCAAGGTACTGCGCGGCCAGGCCGGTTTCATCGAGCACTTGGCGCACCAGGCTGAGCAGATTGCCCTGGCGCAGCTGATGCACCGAAAGGTTCACCGACACACGAATCTGCGACAGCCCTTGCACCTGCCAGGCGCGCGCCTGCAGGCAGGCCTGACGCAGAACGAATTCGCCGATGGCGCCGATCAACCCGGTTTCTTCGGCCAGGCCGATAAAATCGCTCGGAGGCACCAAGCCCAGCTCCGGATGGTGCCAGCGCACCAGCGCCTCAGCGGCGTTGAGGCTGTCGGAAGCCAGGCACAACTTGGGCTGGTAGAACACCTCCAGCTGGCCTTCGTTGATGCCTTTGCGCAGCTGGTTTTCCAGCTGCAGGCGCTCCAGGGTGCAGGCTTGCAGGTTGTCGGTGAAGAACTGGAAGGTGTTGCCGCCCAGGTGCTTGGCATGTTGCATGGCCATATTGGCCTGGCTTACCAGGGCGGAAATCTCCCGCGCGTTATCCGGCAGCAGGCTGATGCCCAGGGAAGCGCTGACCACCAGCTCATGGCCGCCCACGGTCATCGGCACACGCAGTTTGCTCAGCAGACGGCTGGCCAGGCGCGCGAGACTTGAGAGGCTGCCGTAGGAGTCGATCAGGATGGCGAATTCGTCGCCGGACAGGCGCGCCAGAGTGTCGGCTTCCGGCACAGCCTGAGTCAGACGGCGGCTGACCTGGCGCAGCAGCTGATCGGCCACTTCATGGCCGAGGCTGTCGTTAAGCAGTTTGAAGCGGTCCAGGTCGACATGCAGCAGGGCGATGCTGCGCCCGCCCTGCCTTGCCCGCTGGCTGGCCTCGTGCAGTCGCTCCTTGAACAGGCTGCGGTTGGCCAGGCCGGTCAGTTCGTCGTAGTGCGACAGGTAGCGCAGGCGCTCTTCGGCCTCGCGCCGCGACGACAGATCGGCGAAGAAGCCGACGATATGGCTGACGCTGCCCCGCGCATCGCGCACCACGTTGAGCTGCAGCCACTGCGGATACAGCTCGCCGTTCTTGCGCGTTTCGATTAGCTCACCGCGCCAAGTGCCACTGTTTTCCAGCTCCAGGCGAATCATCTGGTACTGCCGGCGGCTGTCACCACTGCTGATCAGGCTGATCACGCTTTTGCCGACCACTTCATCCTGGCGATAACCGGTCACGTCGCTGAAGGCCTGGTTGACCGACAGCAGCCGGTAGTCCGGGTCGAGAATCACGATGCCTTCACTGGCAGCCTCGAACACAGTGGCGGCCAGTTGCTGCTGCTGCTCCTGCACCTTGCGCGCGCTGATGTCGCGGCGGGTGCCGAGCATGCGCAGCACGCGCCCCTCGGCGTCGCGTTCGACCGCACGACCACGGTCTTCAATCCACACCCAGTGGCCAGCCGCGTGCTGGATACGGTACTCGACCTGATAGTCGTCGCTACGCCCCTTCATATGCTCGACCAGCGCGCGGCGTAGTACCGGCAGATCATCGGGGTGCAGGCGCGGCTTGAGGTCACGCAGCATCACCTTTACCTCGTCCGGCTCCAGGCCGAAGATTTCCTTGAGGCGCGAGTGATGCACTTCATCGCTCTGCAGGTCCCAGTCCCACAGGCCCAGTTCGCTGGCTTCGATGGCCAGGGTCAGGCGCGCACGGCTCTTGCTCAGGGCGTAGGTGGTTTCATCCAGTTCCAGGGTGCGCTCGGCCACACGCATTTCCAGCTCGCCATGGGCCAGGCGCAATTCGCGCTCGGCGCGGCGGCGCTGCTCCACCTCATGCGCCAGCTCGCCATTCAGCCCTTCGGCCTGCATCTTGGCGTGCTCCAGGTTGCTGATCAGCGCCTGGTTATGAAAACGCTGCAGCAGGCTGCGCTGCACCAGGCGGTTGACCTGCCAGGCCACCACCAGCAAGGCCAGCAGCAGAATACTGCCGAGCAGGCCCCAGCCGCGCTGCAGCGGGTTATCACTGAGCAGCAGATAGCCCACCGAAGGCAGCAGACAGGGCAAGGCAAAACTGAGGAAGGCAGTAAAGCTGATGGCATAGGCCACGCTGGCCGAGAGAATCGCCGCAGCAATCAGGCCATAGACCACTGCCTGCAGGTAGAACACATCCGCCGGCACCAGGGCGATGGCGGCAAACGCCAAGGTCAACCCGGAAGCTCCTGCGCCGAGCAGAAATAGACGACGCCAATGGCGTTCGGCCTGACGGCTGGGCAAGGCATTGTTGAAGGCGCGCACCTGCACCAGGCGCAGCATGGCGAGGACCACCAGCCAGATCGACCAACCGATCAGCAACGCATGTGGCAGCCCACTCCATAACAGGAAGGCACACACCACGCCGCTGAGCAGCATAAACAGGGTCGGCACCTGCGAGCCCTGATAGAGCATGCGGGTGCGTTCGGCGGCGATGTCTGTGGCGAATAGCTGAGCCACTTCCCGCCCGGAAGTCGGCTTGAAGCCGTTGGCGCCAGCGGATGAAGTCGATGCGGTCATAGGCGATTTTCTTATAGTGGTTGCCTAAACGTCGGCGCAGCATACGCGAGCTAGACGCTTCGCCCAAGCCAGACGTGCGCTAATTCACAGTACAAATACCCAACTTTCGGTGAGTGCGGCCACAGCGCGTCTACGCTGCCGAGCTGACTCACCAGTCGCCCGCTACAACCCCTGGGCCAATCCAGGTCATACCCTGGTTTGCCCTGCCTGGCGCAGCCCCCTAGAATGCCGCGATGCAAAATGACCCCGAACTCCTGATTGCCTCTCTTAACGATGCCCAGCGCCAGGCCGTCGCCGCGCGCGTGGGCCGCCAACTGGTGCTGGCCGGTGCCGGCTCCGGGAAAACCCGCGTGCTGGTGCACCGCATTGCCTGGTTGATCCAGATCGAGAATGCCTCGCCGCACAGCATTCTGTCGGTGACCTTTACCAACAAGGCCGCCGCCGAGATGCGCCACCGCATCGAACAGATGCTCGGACACAGCCCGGCCGGCATGTGGGTGGGCACCTTCCACGGCCTGGCCCACCGCCTGCTGCGCGCGCACTGGCAGGAAGCCGGCCTGGCGGAAAACTTCCAGATTCTCGATTCCGACGACCAACAGCGCATCGTCAAGCGGGTAATCCGCGACCTCGGCCTGGATGAGCAGCGCTGGCCGCCGAAACAGGCACAATGGTTTATCAACGGGCAGAAGGATGAAGGCCTGCGGCCAAAGAACATCCAGCCCGGCGGCGACCTGTTTCTCGCCACCATGCTGAAGATCTACGAAGCCTACGAAGCGGCCTGCGCCCGCGCTGGAGTGATCGACTTCTCCGAACTGCTGCTGCGCGCCCTCGATTTGTGGCGGGACAAACCGGGCCTGCTGGAGCATTACCAACGGCGCTTCCGGCATATCCTGGTCGACGAATTCCAGGACACCAACGCCGTGCAGTACGCCTGGCTGCGTATGCTCGCCAAGGGCGGCGACAGCCTTATGGTAGTGGGCGACGACGATCAGTCGATCTACGGCTGGCGCGGGGCGAAGATCGAGAACATCCAGCAGTTCTCCGATGACTTTGCCGACGCCGAAGTGATCCGCCTGGAGCAGAACTACCGCTCCACCGCCGGCATCCTCAAGGCCGCCAACGCGCTGATCGCCAACAACCAGGGGCGCCTGGGCAAGGAACTGTGGACCGAAGACGGCGACGGAGAGCCGATCAACCTGTACTCGGCGTTCAACGAGCACGACGAAGCGCGTTATGTCGTGGAGTCGATCGAGGACGCCCTGCGCAAGGACGGCCTCAAGCGCAGCGAAATCGCCATCCTGTATCGCTCCAACGCCCAATCGCGGGTGCTGGAAGAAGCCCTGCTGCGCGAGAAGATCCCCTACCGCATCTACGGCGGCCAGCGCTTCTTTGAACGCGCGGAAATCAAGAACGCCATGGCCTACCTGCGCCTGCTCGACGGCCGCGGCAACGACGCGGCGCTGGAGCGCGTGATCAACGTGCCGGCGCGCGGTATCGGCGAGAAGAGCGTCGAAACCATCCGCGAATACGCGCGCGCCCATGATGTGTCTATGTGGGAAGCGATTCGCCTGATGGTCGCCGCCAAGGCCCTGCCAGGCCGCGCGTCGAGCGCGCTGGCCGGGTTTATCGAACTGATCGAAAACCTCGCGGCCAAGGCGCTGAGCATGCCGCTGCACCTGATGACCCAGACGGTGATCGAGCAGAGCGGGCTGATCGCCTATCACAAGGCCGAAAAAGGCGAAAAAGCCCAGGCGCGCATCGAGAACCTTGAGGAACTGGTCAGCGCCGCGCGCACCTTCGAGAACAACGAAGACGACGAACTCAGCCCGCTGCAGGCCTTTCTGACCCACGCCTCGCTGGAAGCCGGCGACACCCAGGCCGCGGAAAACGAGGACAGCGTGCAGCTGATGACCCTGCACAGCGCCAAGGGCCTGGAGTTTCCCCAGGTATTTCTGGTGGGCATGGAAGAAGGCCTGTTCCCACACAAGATGAGCCTGGAAGAACCCGGCCGTTTGGAAGAGGAACGCCGCCTGGCCTACGTCGGCATCACCCGCGCCATGAGCAAGCTGGTGATCACCTACGCCGAAACCCGACGTCTGTATGGCAACGAGACCTACAACAAGGTGTCGCGCTTCGTCCGCGAGATTCCGCCGCAGCTGATTCAGGAAGTGCGCCTGTCCAATAGCGTCAGCCGGCCGTTCGGTGCGGTCAGCCGCAATATGGGCGGTAATAGCATGAGCGGTGACAGTCTGTTCGCCGGCAGCGCCGTACCGGACACCGGCTTCAGCCTCGGCCAGCGCGTGCAGCATTCGCTGTTCGGCGAAGGCACCATCCTCAACTTCGAAGGCTCCGGCGCCCAGGCGCGGGTACAGGTGAATTTCGAGAGCGAAGGCAGCAAATGGCTGATGCTCAGCTATGCCAAGCTGCAGGCGCTGTAATCGACAATCTATTCAAACAATAAGGAGCCGCCATGATCCGCCGCCCTCTGCTGCTTGCCAGCGCCCTGCTCGCCGCCATCGGCCTGAGCGGTTGCAAGGAAGAACCTGCCGAACCGCAAGCAGCAGCAACAACACCTGCAGCAGAAAGCTATCAGTGGAAAATGGTCACCGCCTGGCCAAAGAATTTTCCTGGCCTGGGCACCGCCGCCGAGCGTTTGGCCGAGCGGGTCAAGACCATGAGCAACGGCCGCCTGACCATCAAGGTGTATGCCGGTGGCGAGCTGGTGCCGCCGCTGGAGGTGTTTGACGCCGTGTCACGCGGCACTGCCGAGCTGGGTCACGGCGCCGCCTATTACTGGAAAGGCAAGGTGCCGGCGGCGCAGTTCTTCACCGCCGTGCCGTTCGGCCTGTCCACCAGCGAAATGAATGCCTGGCTGAGCAAGGGCGGCGGTCAGGCGCTGTGGGAGGAAGCCTATGCACCGTTCGGCGTAAAGCCGCTGGCGGTAGGCAATACCGGTATGCAGATGGGCGGCTGGTACAACAAGGAAATCAACTCGCTGGATGACCTCAAGGGTCTGAAAATCCGCATGCCAGGTCTGGGCGGCGAAGTGCTGAGCAAACTTGGTGCGACCACCGTCAACCTGCCAGGCGGCGAGATCTTCACCGCCCTGCAGACCAGCGCCATCGACGCCACCGACTGGGTCAGCCCTTATAACGACCTGGCCTTCGGCTTGCACAAAGCTGCCAAGTTCTATTACTACCCCGGCTGGCAAGAGCCACAGGCCGTGTTGGAGTTGCTGATCAACCAGAAAGCCCTCGACAGCCTGCCGGCCGACCTGCAAGCCATCCTCACAGAGGCCACCCGCGCCGCCAACCAGGACATGCTCGACGACTACGTCTACCACAACGCCATGGCCCTGGATCAGCTCAAGCAGCAAGGCACCTTACTCAAGCGCTTCCCCGACGAAGTGCTCGCTGCCATGCAGCGCGAGTCTGAAGTGGTACTCGGCGAATTGGCCGCGCAGAGCGAGCTGAACGGGCGCATCTGGGCCTCGATGCAGGCCTTCCAGGCCCAGGTCAGCCAGATGCACCAGCTGTCGGAGAAAGAGTTGTACAACTGGCGCTGACAGCCGGCAGCAACCACCACAAGCGGAACCTTCGGGTTCCGTTTGTCGTTTCAGGTCGGCCCTGCCGCACTCGCCGCCCATACTGCTTGGCGAGGTGAGCCGATGAAACGCGCAACTGTCTCTGCAGCACAGATTCTCGATAGCGCCCTGCAACTGGCCGATGTCTGCGGCTGGGAGCGCCTGCACCTGTTCGATGTGGCTGCCGATCTGGGTGTGGGCCTGGACGCCATCGCCGCGCATTACCGCGAGAAGGATCAACTGGTCGAAGCCTGGTTCGACCGCGCCGACCAGGCGCTACTGGCGCGCGGCACTGGCGCCGACCTGCTGACGCTGGAGCCGGCCAAACGCCTGGAAGAGCTGCTGATTGCCTGGCTCGACAGCCTGGCCGCGCACCGCGCAGTCAGCGGACAGATGCTGTTGTACAAACTCGAACCGGGACATATCCACCTGCAGATTGGCGGCCTGCTGCGCATCAGCCGCACCGTGCAGTGGTGGCGCGAAGCAGCGCAGCGGGAAACCCTGCACCTGTGCCGCATCGCCGAGGAAAGCCTGCTCACCGGCGTCTACCTGCGCTGCTTTATCCACTGGCTACGCCACCCCGAGCAAGACCCCGCCGACTTCCGCGCCCTGCTGCGCCGGCAGTTACGCTGCGGACCGCTGCTAATGCTGCTGCGCCGCTGACCAAGGCACATGGGCAAAAGCCGGAAACATTCTATGGCTAGCCAGCGGCGATCTTGCCGGGCAAGATGCCGCGCGTAGATCCAATCACCAAGAGACAGCTAACCATGCAGCGCTTCCTTAGCATCGCCCTGGCCATGTTCCTCAGCCTGGGACTGACCACCATGAGTTTCGACGCCGAAGCCAAACGTCTGGGCGGCGGCAAATCCTTCGGTTCTGCACCAAGCCACCAGGCTCGCCAGGCGCCGGCCCAACAATCCGCTGCCCCGGCGGCCGCCGGTCGTCAACCTGCCGCAGCCAGCGGTGCATCGAAATGGTTGGGCCCATTGGCCGGTCTGGCCGCAGGTGGTCTGCTGGCCTCGATGTTTATGGGCGACGGCTTTGAAGGCCTGCAGATCATGGACATGCTGATCTTCGGCCTGATCGCCTTCCTGCTGTTCCGCTTCCTCGCCGCCCGCCGTCAGCAAGCAAGCCCGGCGACGGCCAACGGCGCGCCGATGCAGCGTGAAATGCCAGCGGCTCCAGCCTCGATCTTCGGCGGCAGCAGCGCCGCAGCCGCAATCAAACCAGTGATCAACGCTCCGGCCTGGTTCAACGAGCAGAACTTTGTCAACGCCGGTCGCGAGCACTTCCTCAGTCTGCAACAGCACTGGGATGCCAACGAGATGGACAAGATCGGCGAGTTCGTCACCCCGCAGCTGCTGGAATTCCTCAGCCGTGAACGTGCCGAGCTGGGCGATGGCTTCCAGTCCACCTACGTTGACAACCTTGATGTGCAACTCGATGGCGTTGACGATCTCAGCGACAAGACCGTCGCTACTCTGACCTTTACCGGCGTGGCCAAGACCTCGCGCTTTGACCAGGGCGAAGTGTTCAGCGAAAGCTGGCGCCTGGAACGTGCCGTCGGTGACAACCAGCCATGGCTGGTTGCCGGTATCCGCCAGAACGGTTAATACCTGCTGCAATAAAAAACCCGGGCAAGCCCCGGGTTTTCTTTATCCATCATTCAGCACATGTATGGACTGGCGCGCGCTCCATTCAAGGTGCAATCTGAACCGCTCGAACCTACCCAACGCGAGGACTGTGCAATGATCGGATACACCACGGTTGGCACCACTGACATGGAAAAAGCCAAGGCCTTCTACACCCCCTTGCTGGCTGAACTGGGCGCCAAGATGGTCATGGATATGGGCCGCATCGCCTTTTACGGCATCGCCAAGGGTCAGCCGATGTTTGCCGTCTGCCTGCCCTATGACAAGCAAGCGCCTACCCCAGGCAATGGCCAGATGATCGCCCTGCCCGGCGGCTCACGCGAAGGAGTGGACAAACTCTACGCCAAGGCCATTGAGCTGGGCGCAAGCTGTGAAGGCAAACCTGGCGAACGCATACCAGGCTTCTACGGCGCCTACTTCCGCGATCTGGATGGCAACAAGCTGGCCTTCTACCACATGGGCTAGTTGACGCTCTTACCTGGCGGCTTGGCCGCCGGGGCAGGCTGCTGGGCCTTGTCGCTCCAGGCCTGGATATCTTCACTGCGTTTGCGGCTGTTGAGCTGGGCACGATCAATCGCTTCTTCGTAATGCGCCAGCCAGCTGCGCGAGCCTGGCAGCATATTGGCCAGGTCACGCATACCGACCTTCAGGCCCTGCATTACCTGCTGGTAATCACGCTCCTGAGCCTGCAGCACTTTGCTCACTTCAGCGATGCTATCCGGGTTCTCCGCGCGCTCGAACATTCCCGTCAGCTGCGATGCCTGCTGACTGGCCAGCAGTTCTTCCTGGTTGCTCAACGCGGTCTGCTGCACTGCCAGTTGCTGTTCAAGCTGCAGGATCTGCTGTTCCAGCGCATGAATACGCGGCTCGTCGCCGGCACTGAACGCGCTGTGGATATTCAGCCCAACCGAAACCAGCATCAGGCTACCCAGTACCCCGGCCAGCGCCAGGATAAACAGGCGGTTGCGCTTGCCAGCGGTAGTCAGCAGCTGTATCCGCTCTTCTTCGCTGAGTGCACCGTCTTCGGACTCTTGTGTTTGATTGCTCATGACCCGACCAACTTATGACGTTCAAAAATTGACGCACTGTTCATCTGCACAATAGCACTGTGCCAGCTTTTTGCTTAGACCCGTCTAGGGTATAAGACGCTCCCGTATACCCCGTAATAAATGAGGCAGACACCGTGGAAGAAGTCATCGAACAGTTGCGCGAACTCAACGAGCCGGTGCCCGTCCCGCTGGAGTTGCCGGAAGAAGAAACCCTGGTGGAAATCCAGGAGCAGATCCTTATCCACCTGCCCTACGGCCTGCGCGAATATCTGCTGCAGGTCAGCGATGTGGTCTATGGCCGGCTGGAACCGGTTACCGCCAGCGACCCGCAATCGCATACCTACCTGCCGGAAGTCGCCGCCACCGCCTGGTCGCTCGGCGTGCCGCGCGAGTTCGTACCGCTGTGTGAAGACCACGGCAACTATTACGTGGTGGAAGAAGACGGCACCGTGCTGCTGTGGGAAGCCGAAACCACCGAAATCAACGAAGACGAAAGCTGGGAATCGGTCTGGCACTGGGTGCGCGACGTCTGGCTGGAAAGCTGAGGCTCAGCGCAAGGGTGGCCAGCTCGTACCGAGTTGACCACCTTAGTTCAGCGGTTCAGGGGCAATCGCCCCTCAAGGCAAATAAATCCGAAACACTCCACCACCCAGCGGCGCGCCGTTGGCCAGTTCGATATGGCCGCGCACGCCATTGCGCTCATGCAGTTCGGCGATGCGGCCGGCGAAGTACAGGCCCAGGCCGGTGCTGCCGGTGCTGTGCTTGAGGCCGAGGACGTAGTTGGATTGCTGGTTGAGCATCTCCTGCGGGTAGCCCTGGCCGTCGTCGCAGATCGCCAGCACCAGCTGGCCGCCTTCCTCCCAGGCCCGGATCAGCAAGGCACTGTGGGCGTAGCGGATGGAGTTGGTGATGATATTGGCGACCACCGAGCCGAGCAGTTCTTCATCGAAGAAACCCATCAGATCGAAGCTTTCCACCTCGCAGCGGGCGCTGATCTGCCGGCTTTGCAGCACCTCGAAATGCCGCGCCAGCTGCGCCTGGAGAAAATCCTCAAGCTCGTGATAACCGGGGCGCATGGGCAGCTGGTTGACGCCGAGCTTATACAGGCCGAGCAGCTGCACCAGCATGCCGTTGAGGCGGGCAAACTCGTACTCGATCACCCCCTGCTCGCTGGCCTGTTGCTGCTCCGGCGGAAGCTGCGCCTGCCACTGCGCATGGGCGCGGGTCAGCATGGCCAGAGAGTTTTTCATGTCGTGCACGGTGGAGGCGATCACCGTGGAGAAATCCAGTCCGCCTGGGGAATCATTCATTGGCCGGACGCCCGCCGCTGCAGTTGCAGGTAGCGCGCATGCCGGGCATCGGTCTCGGGCATCTGGCTGACCACTTCCAGGCAGCATCGACATTCGTCCAGCAGGGCCGGCGACATTTCGCCGCCCGCCGATTGCAGCAGTGATTGCGCGGTATTGAGGGCGATGCTGATGTTTTTCGGCTGCAGGGCAAAGGCCTGACGGAAAAGCCTGAGCGCCTCGTCGAACTGCTTCTGCTGGTAGCAGCGTACGCCCTGGCGGTTGAGCTCAACGGCCTCTTTGCCGCCGGAGAGAATGTCGGCGTTGTCGGTCTGCCGAGCCACGCCCTGCATCACCTGAGGATCGTCGCCGTAGACCTCGACACAGCTTTTCAACAACGCATCACTGGCCTCCGTCTGGCCCAGCGCGCGCAACTGACTGGCGACGCTGAGGGCGGTATCGGCGGCAAACAGTTGCGGCAGCTTTTCCATCGCGGCGGCGGCTTCGGCGGCCAGTTGCGCGGCGCGCTTGGGTTCCCCGGATTTATTCAGGCTGCTGGCCAGGGCCAGGCGTGAACGCACCTGCACATTGGGGTCATTGGCGTAGGTCTTGTCCAACTCGCCGAGGGCCTGGTTGACCTCGATCTGCAGACGCTTGTCGAGCGCGCCATCACCGGCCTGGGCGGTGATCGCCTGGGCCAGGCCGAGGTAGTTTTCCGGGCTTTTGAACTTGGAGGTGCGGCCCTGTTCCATGGCTTGGCGGTAGGCCTTACCAGCGCTGTCATAGTCCTGGTTATCCAAGGCCAGCTTGCCCAGTTGCATCTGCCGTCGGATCGCCAGCGGCGCGAGCTTCACGGCATCTTCCAGGGCTTGCTGGGCGCGCTGGCTCTCACCCTGGGCCAACAGCACGGCGGCCAGGCCGTCATACAGTGCCGGCATCATCGGGAACAGCTGCAAACCCTTTTCATAGAGGGTCTGCGCGCGGCTCAACTCGCCGCGCTTGTGCAACAGACTGGCCAGCGCAATCTGCGCCCAGGGCAGCGGCCGCTCGGCCAGCACGCTATTGAGCAACTGCTCCAGTTCATCGTTACGCCCCAGCTCGCGCAGGGCACCGGCCTTGTAACGCTGGCACAGCGGCAGGTAGCGTTTGTCCTGCTGGCTCAGCTCGTTACAAGCCGTCAGCACAGCAGCCGAGTCTTGCTTGTCGAGGCCCTGGAGAATTCCTTTGAGGGCGTTCTTGCGCTCGGCCAGCTTGTCCAGGCGCTGGTCGAGGCTGGCGCGGTTGAACGGTTTGGTCAGGTAGGCATCGGGCTCGTGCTCCAGGGCGCTAAGCACCATGGCCTGGCTGCTTTCGGCGGTGACCATGACGAAGATGCACTGATGACTGATCAGCTTGCCGGCGATCAGTTCTTCCAGCACCTGCTGACCGTTCTTGCCGCCGCCCAGGTTGTAGTCATGCAGGATGATGTCGTAGCGCTTGTTGCGGCAAAGCGTCAGGGTTTCTTCGCCGCGGTCGGCGGTGTCCACATCGCGCGCGCCGAGGTCGCGCAGCATGGCCTTGACCGAGCTGCGGAAGTCGGAGAAGTCATCGACAATCAGAAAGCGCTTGTTGCCGTAATCCAGCATCGAAAGAATCCTTGCACTGCAGGGTCGGAGTTGCATCAGTGTAGTTGCCGGCCCACCTGCTGCCAGCGCGTCAGAGTCAGTTCAGCGTTGGCCGGATTCAAGGTCGAGCAGGTTGAGCAGAAAGCGCGCGAAATACTGCAGATCCTGCTCCATGGCGTGGCGCGCGGCCTTGGCATCACCGGCTTCGATGGCGACAAAGGCTTCTTCGTGAAAGTCATTGAGGCGCAGCGACAGGTCGGCGCCGGTGAACAGGCGGTTGAAGAAGGGCCCGACCTGCAACCACAGCGATTCGATTGAGCGCAGCAACACCGGGTTGCC
The DNA here is from genome assembly GCF_902506475.1 of Pseudomonas sp. 8BK. Lineage (NCBI taxonomy): Bacteria > Pseudomonadati > Pseudomonadota > Gammaproteobacteria > Pseudomonadales > Pseudomonadaceae > Pseudomonas > Pseudomonas sp. 8BK. Next base: position 1,348,616 of record NZ_LR733252.1, read on the forward strand.
GCAGGCGCTGTAGAGGTGCAGGTGAAACTGGCTGTTGGCATTCAGGTACGCCTGGATCTGCCGCTGTTCGATGGCCTGATCCATGCGCGCCACGCAGTCGCGCAATGCGGCCAGATCGGCGGGCGTCAGGCGCGGGGTGGCCAGTTCCACAGCCAGGCCTTCAAGGCCCAGGCGCACCTGGAAGATATGCTCGTAGCGCTCGCGGGTCATCGGCGGCACGCGCACCGAGCGCTGTGGCTCGCCTTCCAGCGCGCCTTCGGCCACCAGACGCTGCAAAGCGGCGCGTACCGGCATCGGGCTGGTGCCCCACTCGGCCGCCAGGTCACGGATTTTCAAGCGCTGGCCAGGCTGGAAGCGCCCCGCCAGCAGGCTTTCACGAATACGTTGGTAGAGCTGTTCCTGCAGATTGTCGGCCATGGTCAATCACCCACGCGCCGGTGGTGCAGGAAGTTGAGCGAGGGTCAGCGAGCAGTTGCGCATGTAATTCTCCGATGTTTAGAAATTGACCTGAGAGGTTCTGCTAGAGGCAGGCTAGGCGCAGGGAGGCTTGAAAAGCGGAGTTGACTGCAGTCAATGAGCATTTTCGAGCCTTCCTGCAACAACGCCTGACCGACGCAGAAACGCTCAGGGGGCCTTGTTTTCAATAAGACAGTTGCCACCATCCACTACCAGCACTTCACCAGTGATATAGCTAGCCTCGGGCGACGCGAGAAAGACCACGGCGGCAGCCACTTCTTCTGGCCGCCCGGCGCGACGCATCGGCGTGTATTGCGCCGCATGGCGCTCTTCTTCGGTACTCGAACCGGTGGCAATCCAGCCCGGCGCCACGCTGTTGACCGTGATGCCCTGCTTGGCCACTTCCAGCGCCAGGCCCATGCTCAGGCCGAGCATACCGGCCTTGGCTGCACTGTAGGCCGCCTCGCCGGGGTTGCTGCCGCGGGTGCCGGTGGTCGAGCTGATATTGACGATGCGCCCGTAACCGCGCGCCCGCATGCCCGGCAGCACCGCGCGAGTGAGCAGAAACGCCGTACCGAGATTGCGCGCGATGGACAGGTTCCACGTCATCAAATCCATGTCCGCCAGCTCGGCGAATGGCTCAGGGCTGCCTTGCATGGCCATGCCCGCGTTGTTGACCAGAATGTCGATCTGCCCCCACTGCGCCTGCGCCCAGTCGAGCAATTCACCGACCTGCTGTTCATCGGTGAGGTCAGCGGCGCGACCCCGTGCTTGAATACCTTCAGCGCATAACTCGGCGACGCGTTGCTCGACCCGCGCACTGCTGGCAGTCAGCAGCACCCGCGCCCCGGCACGACCCAGACGACGGGCGATCGCCAGGCCAATACCCGATTCACTGCCCGCGCCGCTGATCAGCGCGACCTGTTGCTGAAAGTCCATTACGCAGCATCCTGTGATCACAAATATGGCGATAATTTAGCAATAAAGCGGTATTAAACCAACGCTTGAGTTTTTTGTGATCACAAAATAGCATGTGCAGATATTCGAACGAGGTGTTCAACATGACTGCCAGTGGTATCAGCCCATCCGCCGTAGAAGCCTTCGCCCAGCGCGAGCGTGAGCGTTTTATCGCGCGCAACCCGAAATCCGTGGCTCTGGCCGAGCGTGCGCGCAACTCCCTGTACGGCGGCGTTCCGATGCACTGGATGGCCGACTGGTCGACCCCGGTGCCGCTGTTCGTCGAACGGGCCAAGGGCGCACGCTTCTACGACGTCGACGGCCATGAGCACATCGACTTCTGCCTGGGCGACACCGGCACCATGTTCGGCCACTCGCCGGATCCGATCGCCAAGGCCATCAGTGAGCAGGGCAACAACGGCCTGACCACCATGCTGCCGGGCGAGGACGCCGTGGTCTGCGGCGAGTTGCTGGCCGCGCGCTTCGGCCTGCCGTTCTGGCAGGTCACTGCCACAGCAACAGATTCGAATCGCTATGTGCTGCGCTGGGCGCGCGAGATCACCCAGCGCAAGACCCTGCTGGTGTTCGACGGCTGCTACCACGGCACCGTCGACGACGTGATGGTGCGCTACCGCGACGGCGAGACCGTGCCGCGCTCCGGCCTGGTTGGCCAGGCCTATGACCTGACCCAGTACAGCCGCTCGATCCCGTTCAACGATGTCGCGGCCCTGGAAGCGGCACTGGCCCAAGGCGACGTCTGCGCCCTGCTCTGCGAGCCGGCGATGACCAATATCGGCATGGTCCTGCCCGAGCCGGGCTTTATGCAGAAGTGCCGCGAGCTGACCCGCAAGTACGGCGCGCTGCTGATCATCGACGAGACCCACACCATCTCCACCGACATCGGCGGCTGCACGAAACTGTGGAACCTCGACCCGGACTTCTTCGTGGTCGGCAAGCCGATCGCCGGCGGCGTGCCCTGCGGCATCTTCGGCTGCAGCGCGGCGATGGCCGAGGCGATGAGCGCCGCGCGCCAACGCGCCAGCGAGAACAGCCATGGCCACGGCCATAGCGGCATGGGCACCACCCTGTCGGCCAACGCCCTGGCCATGCACTGCATGCGCGCCAACCTGGAGCAGGTGATGACCCCGGCGGCCTACAACCACATGCTGCCGCTGGCCAAGCGCCTGGCCGATGGTTTCCGCAGCCTGATCAACAAACATGACCTGAAGTGGTCGGTCACCGAACTGGGCGCGCGCAGCGAGTTCCAGTTCTGCCCGGTGTCGCCGAAGAGCGGCGCCGAGGCCGAAGCCGCCTTCCACGATGAGCTGCAGATGGCCATCCACCTGTACCTGATCAACCGCGGCATCCTGATCACCCCGTTCCACAACATGACCCTGTGCTGCCCGAGCACCACCGAGGCCGATGTGGACAAGCTGATCAGCATGCTCGACCAGGCCATCACCGAGCTGCTGGCCATCCCCGGCGCCCGCGAGTGACCCGTAGGGTGGATGACGCTCTTTTCATCCACCAACAGGCCATACCGACATTCAAGACCCCGGTGGATGGATAAAGCGCCATCCACCCTACGCCCAGGGCACAGCGTGCCCACTAGGTGAGACACCACCATGCAATTCGCCCATCCCCAGGAAGCCCGCGACTTCCTCGAGCAACACCCCGAGGTGCGCCTGATCGAGCTGATGCTGATCGACGCCAACGGCATCCCACGCGGCAAGCTGCTGCACCGCGATGAGCTGCTGCCAATCTTCGAGAACGGCCGCCCGCTGCCCAGCTCCATCCTCTCGCTGACCATCCAGGGCGAGGACGTCGAGGCCAGCGGCCTGGTCTGGGAAGTCGCCGATGCCGACTGCTGGACCTACCCGCTGCCCGGCAGCCTGACCCTGCAACCCTGGCGTGCCACGCCCACTGGCCAGCTGCAGGTAAGCATGCACCCGACCCAGGGCCTGCCGGCCGCGCCCGCTGATCCGCGGCATGTGCTAATCCGCGCCATTGACGCGCTCAAGGCCGATGGCTATCACCCGGTAATGGCGGTGGAGCTGGAGTTCTACCTGCTGGACAAGACCCGCGACGCCAACGGCCGTCCGCAGCCGGCGCTGCAAGCCAACGGCGTGCGCCCGCAGGCACCGCAGGTGTATGGCGTACTGGAGCTGGAGCAGCAGCAAGCCTTCCTCAACGACCTCTACGCCGCCTGCGAAGTACAGGGCCTGCCAGTGCGCACGGCGATCTCTGAATACGCGCCCGGCCAGCTGGAGCTGACCCTGGAGCACCGCTTTGACGCGCTGCAAGCGGTGGATGAAGGCGTGCGCTACAAGCGCCTGGTCAAGGGCGTGGCCAACAAGCACGGGTTGCAGGCCTGCTTTATGGCCAAGCCATTTGGCGACCTGGCCGGCAGCGGGATGCATATGCACGTCAGCCTGGCGGACGCTGAAGGCAACAACCTGATGGCCTCGGAACTTTCTGACCTTGAAGGCGGGCCCGGCACGCTCCTAAGACACGCCATCGGCGGCATGATGGCCACGCTCAACGACGCGCTGGCGATCTTCTGCCCCAACGCCAACTCCTACCGCCGCTTTCAGGCCAACAGCTACGCGCCGCTGGCCAAGAGCTGGGGCGTGAACAACCGCACCGTGTCGTTCCGCGTACCCGGCGGCCCGGCCAAGAGCCGCCATGTGGAGCACCGCATCTGCGGCGCCGATGCCAACCCCTACCTGGCCGCCGCGGCGATCCTGGCGGGTATCCACAAGGGCATTCGCGAGCAGATCGATCCGGGCGAGGAGATCATCGGCAACGGTTACGAGCAGGCTCGCGAAACCCTGCCGACCGACTGGCTGACCGCGCTGCGTAACCTGGAACAGTCGGCCTGGGCCAAGGAGGCCCTGGGCGAGGACTTCCTGAAGATCTTCCTGGCGATCAAGTGGGAAGAGTTCCGCCAGTTCGTCGGTGAAGTCGGCGAGCAGGACTGGCGCTGGTACCTGACCCATGCCTGACGGCTGAAGTGCCACCAGCTACGCTGTACAGATTCGGAGCACCCTGGAGTGGCCCATGCGCCTCTGCATTATCCTGGCCTGCTGGCTGTACAGCGCACTCGCAACGGCCGAACCGTTGCGCGTGGGCTTGGAGAATCACGACTACTACCCCTATTACAGCGCAGTAGAGGGTCAGGGCTTCGATGGCTACTGCATCGCCCTGCTGCAAGCCTTTGCCAAGCGCGAAGGCCTTGAGCTGGAACTGCGCCCGCAACCGGTCAACCGCCTGTACCGCAATTTGCTCAGCGAGCAGAACCTCGACCTGCTGTTCCCCGACAACCCAGCCTGGCCGCGCGAAGCCCGCGATGGCCAGACGCTGTATTACAGCCAGCCGGTGGTGCAGGTTGTCGACGCCACCCTGGTCCGCCCTGAGCGACTGGGCAAGGGCCTGGCTGTGGTCAAACGCCTGGGCATCGTCCGTGGCTTTACCGCCGAGGCTTGGCAGCCTGTCCTGGCCAAGAGCGGCGTAGAACTGGTGGAAGTTCAGGATATCCACAGCCTGATCCGCATGCTCGAGCGCAACCGCCTGGATGCCATCTACGCCAACCCACAGGTGGTGCAGCACCAGTTGCGCCAACTGGGCCTCGACGCCGCACACGTGCAGCTCGACCCACAGTTACCCCAGGTCAACACCAGCTTCCACCTGAGCAGCTACAAACACGCCGAACTGATCAAACGCTTTGACCGTTTTCTACTCGAGGAAGCCGCGCAGTTAAGCCAGCTGCGCCAGCAGTTCAACCTGCCCTAACGCAGCGCCAAGCTGCCTTAAACGCAGCCAACGGCACACGCCAGCTGCTATGGTTGGGCAAATCCCCGCACAGAGCCCGCTATGGAACCCGGAAACGCCCAGCTGACGATGACCGTACTGATGACCCCGGACATGGCCAATTTCTCCGGCAATGTGCACGGCGGCACCCTGCTCAAATACCTCGATGAAGTCGCCTATGCCTGCGCCAGCCGCTATGCCGGCTGCTACGTGGTGACCCTGTCAGTGGACCAGGTGATCTTCCGCGAGCCGATCCACGTCGGCGAGTTGGTGACCTTTCTCGCCTCGGTCAATTACTCCGGACGCACCTCAATGGAAGTCGGCATCAAGGTGATCACGGAAAATATCCGCGAACGCTCCGTGCGCCACACCAACAGCTGCTTCTTCACCATGGTGGCCGTGGATGAGCACGGTAAACCCGCGCCGATTCCCGCCCTCGAGCCTGCCACCGCCGACGCTGAACGCCGCCAGCGCCAGGCCCTGCAGCGTCGACAGATCCGCCACGAACTGCAACAGCGTTACCAGGCGCTGAACGAAGAAAAAAGCTGAGCGAGCAGACAACCACACACGTCCCCGGCACAATCGCGCCCTGCGCATAACACCGAGTAAGGCCATGGAAAGCCTGTATTTTTCCCCCATGCTGCTGGGTCTTAACCTGATGCTGGCGAGCGCCATAGCCTGCAGTGGACTCTGGTATTTCTCCCGCCCCTACCGGGGCCCCGGCCTGTGGATGCTGGGCAGCTGGACCCTGATCATCGGCATCCTGCTGTTTATGGGATTTATGGTCAGTGGCAGCAAACTGCTGAACATTCTCGGCAATGCCCTGCAACTAGCCGGAGAGGCGCTCATCCTGCTCGGTGTGTTCCGCTTTCTCGGCCAGCCACTGCCCTGGTGGACCGTCCCCGCCAGCGCCGGGCTGATGAGCCTGGTCCTGAGCTGGCACTGGTGGCTAAGCCCCATCAACTCGGAATACCTCGTCGCCCTGTACGCCGCCATTGGCGGCCTACTGCCGCTGCAGGCCTGCTGGGCGCTATGGTGTGCACCCAGCGAGGTGGAACTGCGCGGTGTCTGCCAGTTTGTCGCCATCGCCTTGCTGGGTTATGCCCTGGTCACCCTGCTGCGCGGCGTGATTGGCCTGCACGATGGCCTGCAAGGCATCGTCCATGACGACGTCACGCGCTCGGTAAGCTACCTGCTGCCCTACAACTTCGGCATTCCCCTGTGGCTTATGGCTCTGGTCGGCCTGGTGCTGCTGACCATGCGCCGCATCCTCGCCGACAGCCAGCGCAACGCCCAGCAGGCGGCCGCCAACGCCGAGCGCTTTGAACGTCTGATGAGCGTGAGCAACGCCGGAGTGATGGTGCTCGACGGCGAACGCATCATCGACAGCAACCCCAAGCTGGAACAGCTGTTTGCGCAAACCCGTGAACAACTGCTCGGCCAACCGCTATCGCGGCTATTCGACAGCAGCAGCCAACAGCCGCTCAGCGACCTGCTGCAACAGGCCGACGGCCGTCCCCACGACCTCCTTGCCCAACGCGCTGACGGCCAGCCGTTCTCCGCCGAGTTGAGCATCGCGCGCCTGGCCGAAGCCCAGCAGCAGGTTGCCGAAATCCGCGATGTCAGCCAGCGCAAGGCCCTGGAAGAACAGCTGCGCCAGCTCGCCACCACCGACCCGCTGACCAACGCGCTCAACCGCCGCGCCTTTCAGCAACGCGCCGAACACGAACTGCAGCGCAGCCAGCGCCAAGGCACACCGCTGTGCCTGGCGATGCTCGACCTCGACCACTTCAAACAGGTCAATGATCAGTACGGCCATGCCGTCGGCGATCAGGTGCTGGTGGCATTCAGCGAACTGTGCCGCCAGCAGGCGCGCAGCACCGACCTGTTCGCCCGCTTTGGTGGTGAGGAGTTCGTCATCCTCCTCCCCGACAGCGACCTCAACGCCGCGCAACAGCGCCTGGAACGCCTGCGCGGCGACCTGCACACGCACCCCATCGACACGGTTCAAGGCCCGTTGAGCATCAGCGTCAGCATCGGCCTGGCCAGCAGCCGTCCGCATGAAACCCTGGAGCAGCTGCTACAGCGCGCCGACACCCAGGTGTACAACGCCAAAGCGCAAGGGCGTAACCGTATTGCTCCAGAGGAATGACGGTCACTCGTGACCGATATAGAACAGCAGCTCGCGCCGCTGCGGGTGGTCCTTCAGCCAGCTGCGAATATCGTCCGCGCGGGCAATGGCTTCCTCCCCGACCAGGCGGGTGAAGCGCTGCCGACGCGCCTCCTCGGAGGCTTGCTGGCGTACCTTGCGCTGCCAGGCTTCGGTGAAGATGCTCGGCATCTTGTGGCTGAGCTCCAGCGCCTTGAGCAGTTGCCATTCGCCGTTATCCAGCCAGGCCTCATCACAGCTGCTGCACAGATCCAGGCGGTTGCCGTGGGTGCCGCTGATCTGGAATTTGCTCATCAATTTGGCGCATTTTGGGCAGCTCAGGGCCTGCTGGCTCTCGCTGGCCGCCTCGACGGCAACTTGCGCCTGCGGCTCATCGTTCTGCGGCTGACGCTCAGCCCAATCACGGTAATACAACAAGGCCACCAGAGCGCCAGAGCACTGTGGGCAGCCGTGGGCCAGCAGGCCGTCATCCAGCTTGGTGGGTTGCAACGGGGTGGTACGGCAGGCAGGGCACTGCATGGGAAATTCCTTTTCGGATTGGCGTGCGCGGACGCTAAAGCAACTGCTTAACGGCGACAAGCCCAGCACCAAGAACTGTGCGGCAATCGGTTAAGCTCTGCACTCTGCCACCGGAGCCGCCATGATCGACCTCTTCGATGTATTTCTGCTGATGCTGTTCGCCACCGCGTGCGCCTGGCTATGGCATGCCCATGGTCTGCGTGAGCGCGCGTTGACCCTGGTGCAGCAGCACTGCGCCAAGGCCGATGTGGAGTTACTCGATGGCAATGTTGCCCTACGCCGGCTCGCCCTGTTGCCCGATGCGCGCGGACGCAAGCGCCTGGCGCGAGTGTATGGCTTCGAATTCACGGTCACCGGTGAGCAGCGCCACGCCGGCAGCATCGTCATATTCGGCAAGCAGGTGGGGCGTATCGAACTGGCGGCCCACCCCTTCCGCGAACCGCCGGCAGACAGTGCCCAGGTGATTGAAATGGAGCAGTGGCGCAGCCAGCGTCATTTGCCCGACGACAGCAGCCCGCGTCACTGAAAACACCGCCTCACTCACCACAGGCGCACTGCCAAAGCGCTAAGTCGTACTGCCCGCAGGTGGCTCGGCCAAGTACCCGAGAATCTGCTGCCATTCACTCTGGCAGCCGTAGGTCATCGGCCAGCGCAACAGCCGGCATTTGTAGCGATGCCAACGCCCGCGCTGCTGGTTGCGCCGGCAACCGGCGAGCAACCACTGCGAATCGAAGCCGCCCCACACACCGGTAAAGTTCCAGTGATTGAGCCAGACCACGGGGGCCACTTCATACAACAAGACTGCCTCCAGCTGCGCCCTGCTCAGGCCGCTACGCCGCAACACATCAGCAATCCCTGCCAGCCAGCGCTGATCCAGCTCGGTATCCAGCCACAGATCGGACAACATCAACCAGACGTCCTCCCGAGTCGCGGCCTGCATGCTCAGCCACGCTGCAGCAGAAAGTCGCTAACACGCGCTGCAGCGGCCTCCGGCTGCTCCTGCATAAAGCAGTGCCCGCCGGGCACTACATGGCCACTGACATGCCCATTGCTGGCGCACCAACGGGCCACCGACTTGGCCACAAAGGGGTAGCTGCCCTCGCCATAGAGCACCTGGGTCGGGGTGGTGACTTTGCCCAGCGACGGCCACAGGCGCTTGGGGAATGAGCTGAAGATATCCGCCTCGCGGCTCGGCCGGCAGCGCAGCTCGGCGCCCTTGTCGCTGTCCTTCAATGCATGCTGGATATAGGCGGAAAAGGCCTCTTCGGTCCAGCCGCGGAACATTCCACGGCCATGCAGTGCCGCGTGGGCGGCGGCGCGATCCGGCCAGCTGCTGCGACGCTTGAGCGCCTTGCTGGCCAGGGTGGTGCGCCGGCTTAAGCCGACCACATCGGACAAGGCCATCACCCCGATCATCGCCGGGCTGAACAGCACCGGATCGAGCAACACCGCGCGCTGAAACAACTGTGGCTGCTGGGCCAGCATCAGGCTGGTCAGCACCCCGCCAAAACTGTGGCCCAACGCATAAGCCGGGGCATCGGCAAAGCGCTCGCGACCGGCGGTAAACGCTTCTACCGCCAGCTCGGCACTGCGGTTCCAGCCATGGAAACGCCCGCCGTGATCAGTCTCACCATGGCCCTGCACGTCGCACAACCACAGGTCGAAATCCTCGGCCAATAGCGCCAGCATTGGCGTATACACTCGCCCGCAATAGCCGTTGCCATGCAGAAAATGCAACACAGGTTTGCCCGTAGGCGGCGTATACCAGCCACGCATGGTAAAGCCGGCGCGGCTGTCGTGGGACCAGGGAAGAAGGTGCATGGGCGTGCCTTGCGTGAATTCATTAAGCGGAATTATCAGCGTAACCTGACGACTCGTCAGTTCTATCTGACTCCGGCATGCTGAGCGCAAACCTATCAGGGAGGACGTCAGGGTGTTTGTTTTACTGGAATCCAGCCACGCCGGCTTTATCGAGCACCTGCAAGAACAGCTCAGCAGCGCCGGCATCGACTGCCATGTACTGGCCATGGGACGCGCCGCAGACGGCGAACTGCACTTTGCCATTCGCCTGCCGCTTTACAGCCAGATGCGCCACGCACGTCACCTGTTGTACCGCGACAGAATATTTGCCCTGCGCATCGACCCGGTGTTCCATCAAGAGTGGCATGCACTGCGCGAAGCCCCCAAACAGCAGGTGCTGCAGTGGCTCGTCTCACCCCAGGCTTTACGTCTCAGCGCCCTGGCCGTGCTGATTCTGCTATTTGGCAGCCTGGCCGAAATGCTCTGGCGCTAATACACAGGCGGCAAACCCGGCCTGCAACGCCGACACCTCCTGCGCCTCGCTGAAGATCAGCTCTAGCCGCGAGTCCTTACGCCATTCGCTGTTTTGCCAGTGCAGCGCTGCACCGTTGAGAGCGTTGGCGGACAGCCAGCCGGCGTTGGTATTCAACACCAGCTTGGCACGGCGCCAGGGCAAGCCGCTCAGCCACTGCTGCACCCGCAGCAGGTCGAACTGCTGGCTGGGGTGCCAGCGCCAGCCGATACTCCAGCCTTCTGCCTGCTGTTGCACCTGGCAGATCGGCTCGCTTGGGCTGCGCCACAGTTGCGGCAATGGCGCCGCGGCCGTGGGCAGGTTATCCAGCGCATCGTGGCTATCGGCCTGGGCGTTAACGCCGGGAAGCGCTGCCAGCGGCAATGCGCCCTGACGGGTCCAGTAGATCGGTCGCGGCGGCAACTGCGCCTGGATGCGCGACTTGCTCGCATCATCCAGCCCTTCGGCCTTGTTCAGTAGCAACAAGCCGGCGCGGCCAAGCGTCGCCTGCTGGCTCTCCGGCAGCGCTTCACCTGCCGTCAGGGCCTGAGCATCCAGCACCAGCAACGGCTCCTGCACCGCCAGCACGCCAGCCCAGGGCGCGGCGCCCAGCTGCTCAAGCAGTTGCAGGGGATGACCGAGGCCGGATGGCTCGATCAGCAGGCGATGCGGTTTGGCCTTACGCAGCAGGCGGCTGAGGCCAACCTGAAACGGCACGCCGTTGACGCAACACAGACAGCCGCCCGCCACTTCTCCCATGGCAATGCCGTCGTCATCGCTGGTCAGCAGGGCGGCGTCCAGGCCAACCAGGCCGAACTCGTTGATCAGCACCGCCCAGCGTTCATCAGCCGGGCGCTGCGCCAGCAGATTACGGATCAGGCTGGTCTTGCCGGCACCGAGCGGCCCGGCAATGACATGGGTAGGGATATTGTTCAGCATGATCGGTGCGGCCACTGTCCATCGAGAGGAAGATTTCAGCTGCGGCCATTCTAACGGCGTACAGCGTCGGAGGATGCGGCCCTACGCAGACTGATTAAAAACAGCATGCTAGAGTCGCCGGCATATTTTCAGAGGGTCAATTGATGCGTGTTTTTCTGCTGCTGAGCCTGTTCGCACTGTCCGGCCTGGCCTGGGGTGAAGCCTGTGTGGTGCATAGCCAGGCTGAGCGCCTGGATGTGAAGGTATGCCAGCAGAACCGCAGCATCCCACCCAACCTATTCCGCACTGGTTTCTGCCAGCCGCAGCTAAAAGGGCAGAAAGTAGAGGTGGAGTTTGTCGAGCAGTGCCCAATGGGTTCCTTCGGTGTGTGCCGCAACTCAACAGTCGGCGGCACGCCCTATAAGCAGGATGTGCATTATTACGGCGTTGCCAGCGACGCCACCTATCTCAAGCCCTTCTGCGAGCAGCAGAGCAAGGGCGTGTGGATGGCGCGCTAGCCGTCATCAAAACGTAACCCCGTCTATGTTCTAGTGGCCTTGGGTACCTCACCCCTGCATGCCGGGTCACGCGCCGGTGTGCCTTTCTGGTGCTTAAGGCTGCTGTCTGCGCAGCCTATTTTTTTGCCTGAATTCAGGCCAGCCAATCCAGCGTCAGCAACAAGCGCCGCTCACCGGCCGGCGGTTGCGGCGAGCGGTGAATCAGCCCGCCGCCCTCGTTGCCGATCCATTTCTCGCCCTTGGCCAGCAGCACATGCCCGCTCTCGGCACGCTTGATCAGCGCAGCATCATCGGGCTCAGCCGCCGGATCGCCAAGGCGACGGCGCGCCATCACGCCCTCTTCCAGCCATTCACTGCCTATCCCGGCATAGCTGGTAATCAAGCGCACCGGCACATGATCAACGTGAAAACGCGGGCACATGGCCTTGTCGAGAATGCGTAGGCGCAGGCCGATACGTGTGGCGTCGAACAGGCAGGCAAAAGCGCTGACCAGCCAGCTGACATCCTGCAAAAAGGCCGCCTGGCCCGACAGATCACTATAGCCATCAACCAGACCACTGAGGCTCGGCTCGCTCTCCGGGCTGGCCAACTCCAGCACCATGGATTGGCCCAGCGCCTCGCCCTGGGCTAACAGGGCGTTGGCAAAATCGCTGATCGGCGCGGGCAGCTGGCGCTGCCAGAGCGCCAGGTTGACCTCATCACGCAGCACCTCACCGAATACATCAATCTGCTCGCTGCGAACCTGCTGCAACGGTTGACGCAGTACAGGCGCCAGCATCAGGCGGCCTCCTCATGCCAGGGCCCGAAGGGGTCAGGCAGCGCGCGCCAGGCATCAACACCGAGGGCCATTTCCGCCTCGGTGAGCAGGCAGGCATCCAGCTCGGCGGTCAGTCGAGCGAAGTCGATATTCTGGCCGATAAATACCAGCTCCTGGCGGCAGTCGCCGGTCTGGGCCTGCCAGTTTTTCATGATCGCCTGCAGCCCTTCTTCGTCGGTCGGCCATTGCGCCTTAGGTACGAAACGCCACCAGCGCCCGGCAAAACCATGGCGCATCAGACCGCCGGCCTGGGACCAGCTGCCGGCTTCCTGATACTTGCTGGCCAGCCAGAAGAAGCCCTTGCTGCGCAGCAGACGGCCATTGCTCCATTCACGGTTGATAAAGTTGAAGAAGCGCTCGGGATGCAGCGGCTTGCGCGCCCGGTAAGCGCTGGAGGCAATGCCGTACTCCTCGGTTTCCGGCACATGCTCACCACGCAACTCCTTAAGCCAGCCCGGCGCCTGGGCGGCGCGCTCGAAGTCGAAACGGCCAGTGTTGAGGATCTTCTCCAGCGGCACCGCACCCATGGCCATCGGCACGATTTCGGCGTGGGTATTCAGGCCCTTGAGAATGGCCATCAGCTCCTCGCGCTCATGGCTGCTGATCAGGTCGATCTTGCTGATCAACAGTACATCGGCGAATTCCACCTGCTCGATCAGCAGGTCGGTGATTGAGCGCTCATCCTCTTCACCCAGGGTTTCGCCGCGGCTGGCCAGGCTTTCGGCCTCGTGGAAGTCGCGCAGGAAGTTCACCCCGTCGACCACCGTGACCATGGTGTCCAGGCGCGCTACATCGGCCAGGCTCTGGCCGTCTTCGCCACGGAAGGTGAAGGTCTCGGCCACCGGCAGCGGCTCGCTGATCCCGGTGGATTCGATCAGCAGATAGTCGAAACGGCCATCACGGGCCAGGCGGCCGACTTCTTCCAGCAAGTCTTCGCGCAGGGTGCAGCAGATGCAGCCGTTGCTCATTTCCACTAGCTTTTCTTCAGCGCGGTTCAGGCTGACATCACGCTGAACTTCGCTTCCATCGATATTGATCTCGCTCATATCGTTGACGATTACCGCCACTTTCAAGCCCTGGCGGTTTTTCAGAATGGCATTGAGCAGGGTGCTTTTACCGGCACCGAGAAAGCCGGACAGCACGGTTACAGGAAGGCGATTGGTCATGGTTTCAGTCTCCATCAGCGTGGCGCAGGTGTTTTTCACGTTGTTCCTGACGCTCTTTGGCTTCGATGCACAGGCTCGCAGTGGGCCGTAGCAGCAGGCGCTTGAGGCCGATCGGCTCGCCGGTTTCCACGCACCAGCCGTACTCACCACGGGCCAGGCGATCGAGGGCTTCATCGATCTTGTCGAGCAGCCTCTTTTCCCGCTCCAGCAGACGCAGCTGCCACTGGCGCTGCTCTTCGGCGCTGCCAATGTCGGCGGGGTCGCTGCTGGTTTCGCGTTCGCGCAGGGTTTCGAACTCCTCGGCAATACGGTTCTGCAGTTCATCACGCTGGCTGAGCAGCAACGTGCGGAAGAACTGCTGCTGCGCGGCGTTCATATAGTCATCCGCCGGCTGAGCGAGCAGTTCGGCGTGGGTGAGTGGTGTTTCGGTCATCATCAGGATTAACTGGCTTTGTAATTTACTTGTTATAACATAACATTTAAATCCTTCACCGAGCGGCTGATTTCTGATGAACGCACTGACTTTGCCCGACATAGCCACACAAGCGCCTGCCAACCCACAGACGCTTGACTGGGTAGGCATGCAGAGCATCGCGCTGCCGATCAACCTGGCTGGGCAACGCATCCAGGTCCACGCCGATATCGGGGTCAGCCTGGATGATGGCAATGCCCGCGGCATTCATATTTCGCGCCTATATCTGGCGCTGCATGGGCTGGAACACTGCGAACTGAGCACGACGACGCTGCGGCAGCTGCTGAACGAGTTTCTGGACAGCCACCAGGACCTGTCACAACAGGCGTCCATTGCCTTGCGTGGCGAGGCCTTGCTTAGTCGCCCAACGCTGGTCAGCCCCCTCGCCGGGTGGAAGTCCTACCCCTTCGAAGTGCGTGCACGCCAGGATCTATGGGGGTTTCACGTGGAACTGCAGGTAGAAGTAGCCTATTCCTCGACCTGCCCGTGCTCCGCTGCCCTGGCGCGCCAGCTGATTCAGCAGCGCTTTATCGAGGACTTCGCCAACCAGCCGCTGGACCACGCACAACTGCTGGCCTGGCTCGGCTCGCCCCAGGGTATAGTCGCCACGCCGCACAGCCAGCGCAGCTACGCCACTTTGCAAGTGCGCCTGCACAGCGACAGCGCGGAGTTGCCGCTGGTTGAGCTGATCGACGCCGCCGAACAGGCCCTCGGCACCGCCGTGCAGACTGCGGTGAAACGCGCCGATGAGCAGGCCTTTGCCCTGGCCAACGGACAAAACCTGATGTTCTGCGAAGACGCCGCTCGCCGCCTGCACAGCGCCTTGCGTAAACAACTGGCGTTCAGCGCCTTTCAGCTGCGCGTGGTGCACGCGGAAAGCCTGCACGCTCACGATGCCGTCGCCGTCAGCCGCTGGAACTGGCGCTGAAGCGATTTACCGGGCCCATACGCGGCGCTAACCTGCCCGGTAAACCCAATTGCAGACCACTCGATGACACCCCAGCCGTCCGCCGCGTTCAACTTACGGGCCTACCAACCCCAGGATCTACCCGCCCTGGTCGCGTTATTTCAAGCCTCGGTCAATCAGCTGACCGCCCCGCACTACAACGCCGCGCAGCGTCAGGCCTGGGCGCCAGAGGTTGCGGACATGCCCGCCTGGCAAACTCGTTTGGCCCCACTTGAGTTACTTATCGCCGAAGATGGCGGCGCTATAGCTGGTTTTATCGGCTTTAGCCTGGATGGGCATATCGACCTGCTGTACTGCGCGCCCAGCCATGTCCGCCAAGGTGTCGCCAGCGCCTTGTATGCCGCTGCCGAACAACGCCTGCGGGAGGCTGGTGTGCACACGCTGCATACCGAAGCCAGCCTGGTGGCCCAGGCGTTTTTTGCCAGCCAGGGATTTTCTGTGCAGCAGGCACAGACGGTGACACGCGGCGCTGTTATGTTGCCGCGCATGCTGATGGGCAAAACTCTGGAGCGGCGATGAACACCCTGACGATTATCGTGCTGACCGCCGTGGTGCTGGCAGCCTGCGCCCTGGCGCTGTGGAGCTGGCACAACCAGCGCAAGCTGGAAAAACTCGATGAGCGAATCAACCGGCAGAGCGAGTTGATCGCACAGCTCGACAGCGTGTTGGAAAACCCGCAGCTCAGCGAAGCCGAGCAGCTGGAAAAAAGCGAAGCCTTGCTGGCCAAGCTGCAGGAAACCCGCAAGCCCTAGTGTTGCTGATGCCATGTGTGGGAGGGGCTTTAGCCGCGACTACCGTTAATCGCGGCTACGACTGCATGGGTGCAGGAGGTAGCGCCGCGCCGGCTCCCGGCCGGCTTGCGGCATGCACCACATCCCTGTGGATCGCGAAGCAGGATGCCCGAGGCGAAAGCCCCTCCCACAAGAGCGCTCTACCAACCGCCTCCGCCTCCGCCACCGCCGCCACCACCTGACGAACCGCCGCCGGATGAACCGCCGCCACCCGAGGAACTGCTCGACGGTGGCGATGAAGCCAGTGCCGTGGCGCTGCTCAGGCCAGCAGCCAGAGCAGCGCTCATCGCCAGTGGTGTGCTGAATGAGCTGCGGCTGTGGTACCAGTCCGGTTGATAGTCACGCTGCGCCGGATCGATCAGGCCATTGGCCAATGCCGCGCTGAAACGCGCGCTCCACTTGTCCTCCACGCCGAGGGCCATGGCGTAAGGCAGGTGTTTTTCGTACAGCGCAATGCTCATCGCCGGGGCATTGCCGGCCAGGGCCAGTGCGTCGCTTTCCGCCAGTTGCAGGTAGTCACGGTAGCCTTCCAGCTGATCGAGCAAACGCCGCCCTTCAACCGATGGCGCCGGTAGCAGGTGATAGAACAGCACCACCACCAGCACATAGACGCAGAGCAGCAGCAAGGCTGGCACCGACGCCGCATCACTGAGCATCCACAAGCCAATCGGTACCGGCCAGACAAACATCAAGCCCGCCAGGCCCAGGCCGATCTGCTTGCCCAAACTGGGCTGGTTCCAGGCCATGTACAGCACAAACAGCGACGGCACGCCAAAGCCCAGGGTGAACACCACACCCGCCAGGCCGGCGGCCACATCGTCTTCGCCACGCGCGCCGGTCAGCACCATCACTAGGCAACCAACCACCGCCCAGATCAGGCCCCAGGTCCAGATGCCGCGGTTATTGCTGAACCAGGCCTTGCCCTGGGTTTGCAGTTGAGTGTGCAACCCGGCCACGGCATCGGCCAGGCGCGGCTCGTAGTCGCTGCCAATCTCCAGGGCGATACCTTCCTTGTTGGCCGGAAACAGGCGCTTGCGCAGGTCGCGATCACCCTCGCTAAAGTCGGCGCGCTCACCCGTGCCGCGGGCCAGGCTAAAACCGCCACCACGCGGTTTGTCTTCGAGATGCAGGTGCTTGCGTATGGCCATATCGGTGAGCCACACACTGAACGCCCGCGCATCCTGATAAGCCCCTTTGAAACCGCGATGCCAGAGGTAGCCGGCCTGCACCGCGCTCATGCCGCGCGGGGCTTCGAACAGAGGAATGATCAGACCTTTTTCCGGGTCACGGCCGACCCGGTCCCAGGCGCGTAGGTAAAAAATCACCAGACCGACCAGCAGCAGCGCACCCAGACACAGGCCAAGGTTATCCAACAGCACCGAGCCCAGGCGCTGCATTACACCCGGCCGCGCCACCAGGCCGGCTGGCCAATCCACGGCGACCGTCAGGCCGTGGTAGGCCGGCAAGGCTTGGCTGGTGGCCAGGCGCAGGTAGTCGTCACGCTGTTCGAGCACCTCATAGGCCTTGCCCTGCTCACCACCTGCCCCGGTATAGGCGGCCACATCACCCATCCGCGCACCCGGCGGCAGCTTGACCTCGACCGAGGCCTGAAGAATCGGGAACACCCACTGATTACCGGTGACGTTCCAATACAGCTCGTCGGTATTGCTGTGGTGCAACAGCTGGCGCTCAACCCGGTAACGCAGTTCGTACTGATAGCGCCCTGGCTGCAGCAGATGGTCGGCCGAGCCGAGGTAATAGCGTACCCAGCTGCCGTTCTGCTCGACCCGCACACGCTCCGCCTGGCCGTCGCGGCTCACCCCAAGCAGGGTGATCGGGCTGCTCTGCAACAGGCCCAGGGGCAAGCTGTAGCTGACCGGCAGATCGCGGTAGATCCCGCGCTTGATCTGCTCACCTTCGGCCTGCACGGTAATCCGCTCGGTCACCAGCAGGTTGCCGTCCGCCTGCACCTGCAGGGTCACGGCAAAGTCTTCAATCACCTCGGCTGCTGCTGCCCACAGCGGCAGCAGGCACAGGCTCAACAGGGCAAAACGCAGCACTCGCAGCATGTCAAAACTCCATTTTTGGCGATTGGACGTCACGCGGGTCATCCAGGCTGAAGTACTCGGCCTGGGTAAAGGCAAAGGGCCGCGCCACCAGATTGCTCGGCACCGATTCCACCAGCACATTCAACTCGCGCACCGCGCCGTTGTAATAACGCCGAGCCATCTGGATATGCTCCTCGACCTCGCTGATGTTGCGCTGCAGATCAAGGAACTGACCATCGGCCTTGAGCGCAGGATAATCCTCGATCAAGGCAAACAACTGGCGCAGCTGCGTACCCAGATGCGCCTCTACCGGGCCCCGCGCACCCGGTGGCGAATCGGCCAGCTGCACCGCACGCGTACGCTCCTGCACCAGCGCCTGCAAGGCGCCCTGCTCGTAGCTCATGTACTGACGCACGCATTCGACCAGCGCCGGAATCAGGCTGGCGCGGCGCTTGAGCTGCACGTCGATACCGCTCCACGCCTCGGCCACCCGCGCACGGTTGAACACCAGGCGGTTGTAGTAATAAATCGTCAAACCAGCGAGCGCCAACAACAGCGCCAGCACCACCCAGAATCCCGCCCCTTGCATAGCCACTCCTTGAGTCGCCGATCATTAAAAACAGCGCTGTTTAAATTGCGGCTGGTGAGGTGATCAATCGTAGGTTGGCGTTGAGCGCAGCTAAGCCCAACAGACCCTGACCTTTCTTGTTGGGCTTCGTCGCGTTGCTCCTCAACGGAGCGCCGCCCGACCCAACCTACCCGCCCAATCGCGGGCTTGGCCAGCCCCTACAAAGGGCCGAGCATTACGCACTCAGCATAGCCGTGGCGATCCAGCGAGCGGATCAACTTCACACCCGCTCACACGCAGCGCCACACTCGGTAACGCCAGCAAGGCGGACAGCACCCGGCAATCGCCGTATCCTCTAGTGCCAGCCACTGCGAGGCACCCCATGCAGATCGAGTTACTGGAAATCCGCGATCACCTGCAGCGCTTCCCGCCCTTCGATGCGCTGCCCGAGGACAACCTCGACGCCATCGCCCGGCAGGTCGAAGTCACCTACTTCAAAGCCGGCAGCGACATTCTCCAGTACGGCGCGGCGATTCACGAGCTGCACTATGTACGCAGCGGCGCGGTGGAAATCTACCGGCGCAACGGCGAGCTGTACAACCGCCTGAGCGAAGGCGATATCTTCGGCCAGGCCGGCCTGCTGCGCAGCAACAAGGTGCGCTTTCCGGCGCGGGCGATTGAAGACAGCCTGATCTACTTTATCCCCGCCACCCTGTTCGCCCAGCTGTGCGAAGAGCACGACGGCTTTGCCGAGTTCGTCGAGGCCGAAGGCCAGTCGCGGCTGAAATCCGCAGTGGAAAGCCAGGGCCAGGCCAGCGAGCTGATCCAGCTCAAGGTGCGCAAACTGATCTCCCGCCAGCCGGTCTGCGTCAGCCTGGATACACCCGTGCAACAGGCCGCCCAGCTGATGACCGAACAGAGCGTGTCATCCCTGGTGATTGTCGACGGCGATGCGCCCGGCGCGGCGATGGTCGGCATCCTTACCGACCGCGACCTGCGCACCCGTGTACTCGCTGCCGGGCTTGCAAGCAGCACAGCGGTCAGCCAGGTGATGACCCCCGAGCCCTTCACCGTGCAGGCCGATGACAGCGTGTTCGAGGCCATGCTGTGCATGCTGCGCCATAACATCCATCACCTGCCGGTGGTGCAGCGGCGCCGGCCGATTGGCCTGATCAATCTCAGCGACATCATCCGCTACGAGTCGCAGAGCAGCCTGTACCTGGTCAACTCGATCTTCAACCAGCCGAATGTCGCCGGCCTGCAGAGCCTGCTGGCGGACCTGCGCGGCACCTTCGTGCGCATGGTCAACGAGCAGGCCACCGCGCATATGGTCGGCAGCGCCATGGCCGGTATCGGCCGCGCCTTTACCCAGCGCCTGCTGGAACTGGCCGAACAGCAACTCGGCCCGCCACCGGTGCCCTACTGCTTTATGGTCGCCGGCTCCATGGCCCGCGACGAACAGCTGCTGGTCACCGATCAGGACAACGCCCTGGTGCTCGATGACCGCTTCGACCCGGCGCAGCACGACGCCTACTTCGCCGCCCTCGCCCAGTTCGTCAGCGACGGCCTGGCCGCCTGCGGTTACAGCTACTGCAAGGGCGGCATCATGGCCAGCAACGCCCAGTGGCGGCAGCCGCTGAGTGTCTGGCGCGGCTACTTCCAGCAGTGGATCGATAAACCCAAGCCGCAGACCCTGCTGCACAGCTGCATCTTCTTCGACCTCGACGGCGTGTATGGCGAGATCGAACTGGTGGAAAACCTCAAAGACCTGCTTGCGCAGAAGGCCAGCAGCAACCCGGCCTTCCTCGCGGCCCTGGCGCGCAACGCCCTCAACCGCACGCCGCCGCTGGGCTTCTTCCGCACCTTTGTGATGGAAACCGACGGCCAGCAGAAAAACATCATCAATCTCAAGGGCCGTGGCACCGCGCCGCTCACCGATCTGATCCGCGTGCACGCCCTGGCCTGCGGCAGCAAGGCGCAGAACTCCCTGGAGCGCCTCGACGCCATCGGCAAAACCAAACTGCTGCAGCCCGAAGCCATCAGCCAGCTGCGCTACGCCCTGGAGTTTCTCAGCCTGGTACGCGCCCGCCACCAGGCCATGGCCGCAGCCGACGGCGCGCAGCCGAACAACTACATCGAACCGGAAAAAGTCTCCGCCAGTGATCGGCACAACCTCAAGGAAGCCTTTGGGGTGATTAGCAACGCGCAGAAATTCCTGCGCTTTCGCTACCCCGCACAACCGGGAAAAAGCCTGTGAAGGCGCCCGCCACGCAGCAGGACTGGGCCGCGCGCTTTAGCGAACTCGCCGCCAACGCCCGCGACCTACGTCTGCAAGCCTTTTACCAGGCCGGCTGCGTAACCGCCGACACCCCGCTGCAAGAGGTGCCGCTGCTGGCCCTGGACGTGGAAACCACCGGCCTGGATGCCAGCCAGCACGCCATCGTCAGCCTCGGCCTGCTGCCCTTCAACCTGCAACGTATCCGCTGCGGCGCGGCGCGTTACTGGGTAGTCAAGCCGGCCAGCGAGCTGAGCGGCGAATCGGTGGCCTTCCACCACATCACCCACTCGGATATCCGCCATGCGCCGCGTTTGGGGCAGATCCTCGACGAACTGCTGACCGTCATGGCCGGCAAGGTGATGGTGGTGCACTACCGCAATATCGAGCGCAGCTTTCTCGACCAGGCGTTGCGTCAGCAACTCGGTGAGGGTTTGCAATTCCCGGTGATCGACACCATGCAGTTGGAGGCGCGTCTGTATCCCAAGCGTCAGCCCGGCTGGCTGGGCCGCTTGTTGGGCCGCCAGCCGGTGTCGATTCGTTTGGCCGACAGTCGTCTGCGTTACAACCTGCCACTCTACCAGGCACACCATGCGCTGACCGATGCGCTGGCCACCGCCGAGTTGCTGCAGGCGCAGGTGGCGACGCGGTATTCGGGGGATACGCCGGTTGGGGAATTGTGGAGCTAAGAGCGCGCTTTGCTCCCCTCTCCCGTTTACGGGGCGAAAGCGGGAAAAGCGAAGCACTGCTTCGCCCGCTGGAGCGGCCTGAGCTCTGCGAAGGACTGGGGCGCAGAGCGGGGGCTGGGGGAGAGGGCGCTTTTCGTGTTCGGCATTGCATTGCGTGTGCTGATGTTTCTGGTTGCGCCCCCTCGGGCGCGTCACTTTCTCTTGCTGCGCACAAGAGAAAGTAACCAAAGAGAATGCGCCCCTGCATCCGGGTTTCGCTGCGCTCAACTTCCCTCCCTCCGGTGCTGCTTCGGGGGCCGGCTTACAAGGGCCATCCCTGGCCCTTTAAGCCTCTCGCCGCATCCATGCGGCTCGTCCCCCTACGCAACACCTCCGCTCGGCCTCCTGATGGGGATTTGGCGCGCGGCTGATGTTTTTGTGGCTGATAAAGCAAAGGCAAAAGCTGACTGTAATTCTGTTTCAGCTGCCGTCATGGACAGTCTAAGCATGAATGCACTAGCTTCTGGCTCAAGCCGGCCAGCATTTCGCCAGTAGCTCGGGCTTACCGGCCATCATGTCGCGTTTACCTCTAAGTGCTGTCGCGTTGCTACGAACACCTGCAAGGCAGACATGGACTTAGCCAACGACTAGGAAGTTTATGCGACACATGTCGCGACATACGAGCCGCATAATCAACACTTAGGTTTAAATCATGATCATTGAATGCTCGTATTGCGAGTCAAAGGTAGATGGCGTTTTAAAGGGTGAGCACGAATCTTATGACCCTAATGAAGACCCATTTCCATTTAAGGCGGTTCTTCTTCAATGCCCAGTTTGCAACAACTCTCTACTTGGCGGGGCAGAGCTGATCCAAATAAGCTCGGACAAACACGAATGGTCTGATGCATTCAGGCTGTGGCCTAAGCAAGACAGCCACATTGACTGGAGCATTCCCGATATCGCAAGAAACTCTCTAACTGAAGCAAGGCTTTGCTATAAAGCCAGAGCATATAGCGCATCAGTAGTAATGAGTGGGCGAACATTAGAAGCAGTGTGCAAACATCACAACACTTCAAGCAGAACGCTCGCAAAAGGACTGGAAGAACTGAAATCAAAGGGCGTAATTGATGAGAGACTCTATCAGTGGAGTGATGAGCTCCGAAAACACCGAAATATTGGCGCGCACGCTTCAGACGAAAAAATATCAAAAGAAGACGCCAAAGACTTATTAGATTTTGCTGAAGCTATTTGCGAGTATGTCTTTGTTCTCAGCGAAAAATTCAATCAGTTCATGGCCAGAAAGCCAGCCAAAATCTAAAAACGTTATAAATCGGTCACTTCGCTAGGACGGGCTAAAGCCCGTACCTTAATCAAACGTTAAATAAAAGGAGAGTTATATGCCAAGCAATATAAACCCGGATGGCGGCAACAATGTAGAATATGACTTCCCTCCAGACATATGCCCTCAGTGTCACCACGCACTTAACCCAAAAGTTCTAGAGGCAACTTTAAATGGAAATTCATCGAGCAATGGAACATTGTTAGAAATTGCCTTTAAGTGCACTCACAGAAGCTGCCAAAGCATGTTTATAGGGCAATATGAAAGAAGGCTTACTCAATCCGGCGGAGCTAAAGTTGGTGTTTTCCATTTTAAGCAGTCGATACCACAAAAATATTTAGCTCCAAAAATACCTCCGGAAGTAGAAGAAATTTCAGCATCCTTTAAAGCAATTTATGAACAAGCTTGCGCTGCTGAAACATTTCAATTGAATGAAATAGCAGGTGTTGGTTATAGAAAAGCACTCGAATTCTTAATTAAAGATTATTGCATTCATAAAAAACCTGAACAGGAAGAGAGCATAAAAACCTCCTTGCTCGGCGCGGTAATTAATAACCACGTAGAAGATGTTAATCTTAAAACCTGTGCGCAACGCGCTGCATGGTTAGGCAATGATGAAACTCACTATGTAAGGAAGTGGGAAAATAAAGACATCAAGGATCTTAAAACCCTTATTGAGCTATCATGCGTATGGGTAAGAAGCAGTGTATTAACTGAAAAGTATCTTGCAGAAATGGGGTAATTCCTAATAAATTCAAGTAGTCCGCTTCGCTCACTCAGGACGGACTAAATCCAGCCCCGTACCCAAATGTAGAAGTCGAGAATTCGTATGCAGCCAGAAATTATTAATGGCCTATTCGCAATAAGTGGAGCTGTAGCTGGCGCAATCATTTCGGCTGCTCTAACGCTAGGCATTAAGCAAAAAACAAAGGAAAGAAAGGAGCTATCAGTTCTCCTTTCAAAGCCGAAACAATTAATCAGCGTGCATGATAGGTTACAAGACTCTATCGAGCTATTCGTGGCGGGCCGAGCAGCAAAAACAGCCAGTCACGTAGATTACTACATTGCCAACACTGGCAACTCTGTTTTAGAAGATATAAAACTTACCATTGAGACAGGAAGTGATACCGATATTTTTGGCGGCTGTACTCCCGATACAAATTTCAATGCCAGCACATTGGAAGACACTATTGTTAGCTGGAATGATGACGGGTCATTAACTGTTGAAGCCAAATTCCTCAATCCAGGAGACGAGCTAAGCGGCTATATTTTGCTTGCAAACATGCCAACTAATATAATCGTCAAGTACAGAGCACCTGGCGTAACCCTTAAAGTACTGAAAGATCAAGACACAGAGCGGGATAGTGTATTTACGAATATGATCTATGAAATCGCAAAGCAGAATCTCTTTCTTGATGTCTATCTAAAACTTTTTATTCCTGCCTATCGGAAACAAAGACGTAGCGAGGATTTCTAACAATGCGATCAGAGCGCTCACTTCGCTCCGCCGCCCCTTAGCGTAATCGCTAGACTCCAAGCATGGAGAGCTAACAATGACTATAAACTCATCGAAATTTGAGTCCGTCTCATTAGCCGAAGCGAGCTTTAAAGACGTCAACCTGAAACTTTCTAGCTTCACTGACGTTAACCTTGCGGGCTCGTCGTTCTCCGACGTTTCGTTAGCAGGTGCCACATTCCACAATGTCGACTTGAGCAATGTTGTAATCACTGACGCCAAGCTAGATGGCATGCTGATCAACGGTATTCTTGTGACTGAATTGCTTCGCGTATATGGCGTATAGCAAGTCACATATGAGAGCGAGCGCGACTTTTGCCGTTCGCTTTTAGTTTTCCAGTTTATTAACTCCAAATGTTCAGACGCGCGCCAAATCCCCCGTCAGAAGGCCGAGCGCAGGCACTGCGTAGGGGGACGAGCC
Organism: Pseudomonas sp. 8BK; assembly: GCF_902506475.1. Classification (NCBI taxonomy): domain Bacteria; kingdom Pseudomonadati; phylum Pseudomonadota; class Gammaproteobacteria; order Pseudomonadales; family Pseudomonadaceae; genus Pseudomonas; species Pseudomonas sp. 8BK. Next base: position 1,373,323 of record NZ_LR733252.1, read on the forward strand.
GCATGGATGCGGCGAGAGGCGTAATGGACCAGGGATGGCCCATGTACGCCGGCCCCCGGAGCAGTGCCGGAGGGAGGGAAGTCGAGCGCAGCGAGACCCGGATGTCGGGGCGTGTTTCTTTTGCTTACTTTTCTTTGCACGAGCAAAGAAAAGTGAGGCGCCCGAGGGGGCGCAACACGAAACATCAGCACATGCGGTGCAATGCCGAACAACGACGGCAAAGCGTCGCGGCTAAAGCCCCTCCCACAGGTGTGCCGAACAGCAAAAACGCCCTCTCCCCCAGCCCCTCTCCCGCTTCACGGAGAGGGGTGAAAAACAAAGCAACGCGGGCAAACCCGCTCCTACAGGCGCCAGCCCATACAAACCCCGGGCATAAAAAAGCGCGCCCAAAGGCGCGCTCTTGTACTACCTACCAACAGCGGTCAGCGCGGTTCGCTCATCAAGCCTTTGACGATCGAAATACAACCCACCAACAGCACCAGGGTAAACGGCAGCCCCGTCGACACCGCCATGGCCTGCAAGGCCACCAGGCCGCCGCCGAGCAGCAGGGCGATGGCGATGATGCCCTCGATCACCACCCAGAACACCCGCTGCGGCACAGGCGCGTTGACCTTGCCGCCAGCGGTAATGGTGTCGATCACCAGCGAGCCGGAGTCCGACGAGGTGACGAAGAACACGATCACCAGCACGATGCCGATAAACGAACTGATCTCCGCCAACGGCAGTTCCGCCAACATGGCAAACAGTTTCAGCTCCAGCGCGGCGTCCTGCACGCCGGTAAAGCCATCGCCGACCAGCTGGCTGATGCCAGTGCCACCAAAGGCGGTCATCCACAGCACCGACACCAGCGACGGCACCAGCAGCACGGCGATCAGGAATTCGCGCACAGTGCGGCCACGGCTGACGCGGGCGATAAACATGCCCACGAACGGCGACCAGCTGATCCACCAGGCCCAGTAGAAGGCCGTCCAGCCCTGGCTGAAGTTGGCGTCTTCACGACCGACCGGGTTGGACAGCGCCGGCAGGTGCTGCAGATAAGCGCCGAGGTTGTCGAAGAAACCGGTGAGGATGGCCAGGGTCGGCCCGGCGATGATCACAAACAGCAGCAACAGAATGGCCAGGCCCATGTTCAGCTCGGACAGGCGTTTGACGCCCTTGTCCAAACCCGCCAGTACCGACACCAGGGCGATCGCGGTGATGCCGATAATCAGCAGTACCTTGCTCGCGTCTGTGGCGGCGATGCCGAACAGTTTGTCCAGACCGGCAGCTGCCTGTTCCGCGCCCAGGCCGAGGGAGGTGGCCAGGCCGAACAGGGTGGCGAACACCGCGAGGATGTCGATGATATGCCCCGGCCAGCCCCATACGCGCTCACCGAGAATCGGGTAGAAGATCGAGCGGATCGACAGCGGCAGGCCCTTGTTGAAGGAGAACAGCGCCAGCGCCAGGGCGACGATGGCGTAGATCGCCCAGGGGTGCAGGCCCCAGTGGAAGATGGTCGCCGCCATACCCAAGCGTGCAGCACCTTCGGCATCACCGGCGGCGCCTGCCAGGGGCGCCCAGTCGGTGCGTAAGCCGTCTTCACCGACGCTGACCCCGCCCATGGCGGATGAGAAGTGCGACATCGGCTCGGCCACACCGTAGAACATCAGGCCGATACCCATACCGGCGGCGAACAGCATGGAGAACCAGCCGGCGTAGCTGTAGTCCGCCGTGGCATCCATACCGCCAAGGCGCACCTTGCCCAGTGGCGAGATGATCAGGCCGAGGCAGAGCAGTACGAAGATGTTCGCCGAACCGAGGAAGAACCAGGCCAGGTGATGGGTGAGCCAGCCGCGCATGGCGCTGAACAACGGCTCCACCTGGTTTTGCAAGGCCAGGGTCAGCACCACAAACAGCACAATGGTCAGTGCCGAAATGCTGAAAACCTTGCCGTGGATGTCGAGGGCGAAAGAGAACTGCCCTTTGATGTTGTCCTGACCGATGACGTAGTCGGTGTCGATCAGATTAGCCTCGCCCGAAGGGGCGGGGATGCCGTCCAGAATTGCCGCTTCTGGTTGCGGGGTCGTGTCAGACGAAGGGTCTTTTTCCATATGGAATGCTCCTTTGGCGTGTGGCACGCATTACGCGCACGAGGACGGGATTGCCCTACTCGTACAGCCGCCTAACCAGCGGCTGCGGGGTACAGGGTAACAGCCATAGGTGATGCGTGCAGGCGCAAAGCCAGTATTGGCGGCCATTGCAGACATTTTATGGGTGGGTCTTGGGCGTATCGGGTCAGATTTAATCAGCGTTAAATCTCACGCAAAGGCGAGCAATTAGCTATGGTTGGCCTAGGCCATACAGTCATTGCGCGAGATGCCGCTCATGAGACTCCTGCTGCCCTTGCTGGCATGCCTGTCATTCCAGCTGTTGTCGTCGGCACAGGCTGAGACCTTCAAGATCGGGGTCGAACTGCAGCCCTACCTGCCTTACTCCAACGTGCAGGATGGTCAGTATCTGGGTTATGGCCGCGACCTGCTCGACGCCTTTGCGGCGCACCAGGGCCATGAATTTATCTACCAGCCACTGCCGGTAAGGCGCCTGCTCAGCGACTTTCTCAACAACCGGGTGGATTTCAAATACCCGGACAACCCGCGCTGGAATGGCGATCTGAAACAAGGCCACACCCTGCATTACAGCCAGGCGGCGGCACCTGCCATCGATGGTGTGCTGGTCAAACCGCGGTTTCTCGGCCAGGGCAAAGAGCGCCTGCGCCGCCTCGGCACCCAGCGCGGTTTTACCCCCTGGCCTTACTTGAATGACATCAAGGCGGGCAAGATCCTGCTGATCCAGGCCAACCAGATCGACTCGCTGCTGGCCATGGCCATGAGCGACCGCGTCGACGGCGTTTACCTCAACCCGCAAGTGGTCCGTCATCAACTCTATAACAGCGCCGGAAGCGGCCTGGTGTTCGACCCCAAACTGCCCTATCAGGATGACCACTACTTCCTTTCCAGCATCAGCCACCCCGAGGTGATCGAACAGTTCGACGCCTTTCTCACCAGCCAGGCCGAGCTGGTGCAAGCACTAAAAGACCGCCACGGCATCAGCGACCCGCTTAACGGCCAGTAACTCACCTCGACGGCTTACTGCGGCTGCAAGGTTCCGCAATCGGCCGCCACCCAGCGCGCATGGCTTTGCATGCTGCTGCTCTGACCGTCGAAGGTGCCGTTGACCGTTGAGGTGAACTCTTTGTCGCTGACAAAGCGCGTCTCGCCTTCGCCCTCACCGTTGGGGCAACTGAAGCGGAATTTCCACAGCTGGTCGCTGCGCTCAGTCACTTCATTGCTGCAGCCGGACTCGGGGTCTTGCATGGGGATCTGCTGGGCCTTGATCTGCGCTTCGCTCATGCAGATACGCACGCCCTTGTCGCCCAGCTGCACGCCCTGCTGGGCCATCATCTGCTCCATCATCTGGCGTTGCTCGGGCGGCAGGTTTTTCATCTGCTCGAGCATCTGCTCCATCCCCGGCACCGCCTGGCCGCCGACCTGCATATTATTCGAGCTGATTTCCCAGAGGCCGGGCTGGATATCCACCGCGCTGGCCAGAGCAGGCAGCAGGCAGAGACTGAGTAGCATGGGATTACGGAGGGCGCGGCGCATAAGCAGCTCCTGAAATAAGTGGGCGACCCTGCAAGCGTAGACCTTGTTACGAAACGTCCGCCTCGACCTCTTCACGGTAGATCCGCAGGCCGCGCGCCTGGTAATTGGCCAATGCGCTGGGGTGATCAAGGCTGCAGGTATGCACCCAGACCTTGGTGGTGCCGGGCCAGGCCCAGGCGCACTGCAGCGCGTGAGTGAGCAATGGGCCGCCAAACCCCTGGCCGAAGAAGGCCTCGGCCAGGCCGAAATAGAGAATCTCCACCGCACCGTCGGCATCGCGCAGCAGCTCGTAATAGCCGGCAATGGCGCCCTGGTGATAGGCCACCCAGGTGCGGTGATTGGCCTGCTCGATCAGCGCGCGCCACTGCGCGTCGGTCCAGCTGAGTTTGTCGGTCCACTGCCAGGGCTCGCCGACCAGCTGGTAGAGAAAGCGGTTGAGCTGAAACTGTTTGAGCTGGCATTCCACCACGCTCAGGTCGGCCGGCAGCGGCTTGGCGCGGATATGCTCGGGGTGCTGCATGTCCAGGTAATAGGTGATGGTGTTCATCGGCTTCCTGCTTGGGATGGCGGGGTAGATTGGGTAGCGCGGCGCTCCGTTGAGAAGTGTAACGACGAAGCACGGTAGGTTGGGTTAAGGAGCACAGCGACAAAGCCCAACACGTCCAGCCAGGCATGTTGGGCTTCGCTGCGCTCAACACCAACCTACATATGAACAAAACCCCCACCGGCATCGCCAAATGGGGGTTCTCCTCTTTTTACACCAGGGCTTGTGGCCCGGGAGCAGACGTCGCCTTAGCGGTCGTCCTGGCCTGCCGCCGAAGCGGCCGGGGAGCTTTGCTCACAGCTCCAGAGTTCCAACGCCGGCTGGGTCGCTTGTGGCGGGCCGAGCCATTCACTCATCGAGTGACAACGCTGGTTGAAACACAGTTGATAATCCCCTGCCTCGGGGGTTCGCCCCAAACGCAGTGGTTGCAAGGGGGGTAGCTGACGCTGGTAATGCCAGCTGCCCTCGCGCAGTTCGGCGCCGTCTGGAATCTCCATACCGGCCCCGGAACCCTTGACCCGCGCTTCGCCGAGGAGCAACCCCTCAGGCGTCACGCGGTAATCCTCTTCCCAACGAATCTTCTCGATGGTGTGTGTCCAGGCCAGGGTAAAGCTCGGCGTGGGTACTTCTGCCCATACCGCGCCCGCCAGACCCAGGCACAAACCAATCACGCCGCCGCTACCTCGGCGCGATGCGCACGCCAGAAGTGCTGAGCGATAAACAGCGCCGCCAGGGCGAAGCCAATCTCGTCACTCATCGGCGTAGCCAGAATCAGGCTGGCGCCGGCAGCAAAACCCAGCGCGCGCTCCCACCAGCTCAGTTTGGCCTGCAGGTAACCGGTAAACACCACACCCCAGATGCCGATGGCCAGCAGGGCCTTGAGCACCACATAGAGCGTGGCCAACAGGCTATCGCCCTGCAGCATCAGCGCCGGCTCGTACACCGCCATAAACGGCACCACGAAGCCGGCTACGGCAATGCGAATCGCCCACAGGCTGATCTTCAGGCCGCTTTCCTTGGCAATCGGTGCGGCTGCAAAACAGGCCAGCGCCACCGGCGGGGTGAGGTCGGCCATGATGCCGAAATAGAACACGAACATGTGTGACACGATCAGCGGCACGCCCAGCTCCAGCAGTGCCGGCGCGGCAATCGAGCTGGTGATGATGTAATTGGGAATGGTCGGGATGCCCATGCCCAGCACCAGGCAGGTGAGCATGGTCAGCACCAGCGAGAGGAACAGGTTGTCCTGGCCGATGGCCAGGATGTAGCCGGCAAAAGTCGAGGCCACCCCGGTCAACGACACCACGCCGATAATCACCCCCACCAGGGCGCAGGCAATGCCTACCGGCACGGCATGCCGTGCACCTTCCACCAGCGCGTGCAGGCAGATCGTCAGGGTGTCGCGGCCGCCTTTGATAAACCAGCACACCGCCACCAGCAGCGCGACCACACCAAACACCACGCCGATGCCGAGCTGGAAGAAACCGGCGCAGAGCACGCCCAGGGCAATCCAGAAGGCAAAACGCATGGCCTTGGACGACACCCGCAGGATGATCGCCGAACCAAGAATCACGATGGCGGTCAGCGCCAGGCCGACCATCCCGGAGAACAGCGGCGTGCGTCCGGAGAACAGCAGGTAGATCAGGATGAACAGCGGAATCAGCAGGTACCAGCGCTCTTTGATCGCCGCCCAGGGATTCGGACACTGGTCTTTCGGCAGGCCCTGCAAGTTGGCGCGCTTGGCTTCCAGGTGAACCATCCAGAACACCGAGCCGAAGTACAGCATGGCCGGAATCAGCGCGGCCTTGGCCACCTCGAAGAACGGCACGTTGATCGTCTCGGCCATGATAAAGGCCACCGCACCCATGATCGGCGGCATGATCTGGCTGCCCATCGACGAGGTGGCTTCCACGCCACCGGCGAACGCCGGCTTGTAGCCAAAACGCTTCATCAGCGGAATGGTGAACTGGCCGGTGGTAACCACGTTGGCCACGCCCGAACCGGTGATGGTGCCCATCAGCGCCGACGACACCACGGAGACCTTGGCCGGGCCGCCGAGCTTGTGGCCGAACAGGCCCATGGCGAAATCGGTGAACAGCTTGATCATGCCCGCCTGTTCGAGGAAGGCGCCGAACAGGATAAACAGGAAGATATAGGTGGCCGATACATAGGTCGGCGTGCCGTACAGTCCCTCGGTACCGAACGCCAGCTGGTTGACGATCTGGTCGATGGCATAGCCACGGTGCATCAGGTCGCCCGGCAGGTACTGACCGAACAGGCCGTAGACCAGAAACAGCGCGCAGATCAGCGGCAGGGCAATGCCCATCACCCGCCGCGCGGCTTCGAATACCAGCACGATCAGCACCAGGCCGACGACCATGTCGCTCTGAGTCAGGTCACCGGAGCGCTGAATCAGATCGGCTTCGAAATACCACTGGTAAAACGCCGTGGCCATACCGGCCAGGCCCAGTAGCCAGGCCATCGGCTGCCAGGGCTGGCCCTTGCCCCGGGCCGGAAAGCAGAGAAACACCACCAGCAGCAGAAAACCCACATGCACCGCACGCAGAATCTGGCTGGATACCGGGTGGAAGGCCGCGGTGATGATCTGAAAAATGGAAAACAGCAGCGCGACATAAAACAGCGCTTTCGGCCACTCGCTGGGGTTGGCGGCGAGGCCTTGGTTTTGCTCACTCATGAAGGTTACACCCTCGTTACAACGTCGATAGCGCAAGAGTCGCCAACAAAACCTGCCGTGGCCTGCACGCCGGTTTTATTCGCAGCTCTAGCTCGTGTCCGGAGAGGTTGGCGCTGCGCACAGCGCCAACCTACACCTGCAACCCTTCAGCAGCCTTACAGTGCGCCGGCTTCCTTGTAGAAGCGCTCGGCACCTGGGTGCAGCGGAATCGGCAGACCTTTGGCCGCGCCTTCCAGCTTGATGTCCTTGGCCGCCGAGTGGGCGTTGCCCAGGCGCTCAAGGTTGTCGAACATCAGTTTGGTCATCTGGTAGGCCACTTCCTCGGACACACCGTCATGGCTGACCAGGATGTTCTGGATGGCCACAGTCGGTACATCGGCATCCTGACCGTCGTAGGTGCCGGCCGGGATCGCGGCAGCCTGGTAGGCGGCGTTGTCGATCTTCGCGGTGATCTCCGCCGGGATGGCAACGAAAGTGATCGGCAGGGTCGCGGCCAGGTCGCGAATCGCCGCCATGCCCAGGCCCGAGGACTGCAGGGTGGCATCCAGCTGACGGTTCTTGATCAGCTCGACCGACTCGGCGTACGGCAGAAACTCCACCTTGCCCATGTCTTCATAGCTCAGGCCAGCGGCCTTGAAGATGGCGCGGGCATTCAGCTCGGTGCCGGATTTCGGCGCGCCAACGGAGATGCGCTTGCCCTTCAGGTCAGCCAGGGTGGCAATGCCGGATTCCTTGCTGGCGACGATCTGGATGTAGTTCGGGTAGGTGCCGGCAATCGCCCGCAGTTTTTTCAGCGGCGCCTTGAAGCCGGCGTCTTCCACGCCATTCCAGGCATCGGCCACCGAATCACCCAGCGCCAGCGCCAGCTCACCACGACCGGCTTGCAGCAGGTTGAGGTTTTCCACCGAGGCTTTGGTCGCTTGTACCGAGGTCTTCGAGCCTTCGATGCCGTTGCTATACAGCTGCGACAGGCCCACACCAATCGGGTAATACACACCGCTGGTGCCGCCGGTCAGGATATTGATAAAGGTCGGGGCGGCGAGTACCGCGGTGCTCGCGGTAAAGGCTGCGGCAGCAGCAAACAGGCTGAATCGTTTGGTCATTCGCATGGAAGAATCTCCGTCGTTGTTATGGCTTTATGCAGAGGTTTTCACTGTAGACGCTGCGCGCCACCCAGGTGGCGGTGCAGCACCGGGACTAACGCAATGGCGAAAAGGAGCAGAGGCTCACGCGCGGCCTGAGCCGAGCGCACAAGAGATGGGCAGTTGATAGCGGACGCGACAGGCGCGCAGATGCTGCGGGGCAGTGCATGGGATTCACCTCTTGTCTTTCTTATAGAGGCCGAGGCAATCGAGTGCCTGGCTGACAAGAGCTATAGCAGATGCCGTGCCAGTGAAAGAAAAGCCCGCGCTAGAGCGGCTTCATCACAACGTACGACAATCCTAACTGCGGTAACAAGCGAAAATCCGCCAATGCCGAAAACCCTATAGGCGGAAAACAGCCGATTCACATACCCATTGCTCAACGGCAGTGCTCACGCGTTTACAGGCCTTTTCTGCCAGATCATCGCCCTTCTTGGCCATTTCCACGGTTCGCGGTCAGCGATAACGCTCAAGTCACTAGGATGGCTGAGCACAACCTCCTCACTCGTGAGTAAGCCCCCAGCCGATGCCTGAAGAACCAGCATGGCTGACCAAGGAAATACGCCCATGCCCAGGTTTGGCCTGCTGTACCTGAGTCGTCTCTTCGTTCTCTGTGCGCTGTTAACTGGCTGCTCGGCTGATGATGGCCCGGACCTGATCCTGCACGGCGGCAACGTGCTGACCGTCAACCCGCAGGACCAGGTGCTCGAAGCACTTGCCGTACGTAATGGAGTGATCCAAGCCGTTGGCAGCGACACGACGATACTGGCCCTGCAAACCGCCCGTACCGAGATCATCGACCTGCAGGGCAGCAGCGTATTGCCCGGCTTTATCGCCGCCCATGAGCATCCGACCCTGAGCGCGGTGTTTAACGGTGCAGCGGACCTTTCTGGCTTTACTCATACGCACAACGCTGATGTCTGGGCGGCTCTGAAACAGGCCGTGGCCAACGCTGAGAAAGGTGATTGGGTGTATGCCGGCGGAATCGACCCAATCCTCACTCCGGACCTGGACGTACCCATGCGCCAGACACTGGACCAAATCGCCCCGGATAACCCGGTGTTACTGGTGTCACAAACCCTGCACTCGTTCTGGGCCAACTCCCGCGCCTTTGCCGAGGCCGGCATCGACAAGAACACTCCCGACCCGGGTGATGGCGCCTACTACCAGCGTGACAGCAGCGGCGAGCTAACCGGCTTTATCGCGGAAAACCGTGCCGCACAGCCGCTTCTGCACGACCTTAAATCACCCTGGAAGCTGCTTGATCGCTATGAAACCGTGCTCGACAACCTGGTGGCCAACGGCTTCACCTCGGTCGCTTCACTGGGCTTCAACGTCCCACCGCTGATGGCGCGCTTTATCTCCTCGGATAACCTGCAACCGCGCATCCGCCAGTTCTTTTATCTGGTCGAAGATGAACTGAAATATCTGCCCGAGAAACCCGATTACGACGATCCTTATTTCCGTGTACTCGGCGTCAAACTCTGGCACGACGGCTCGCCCTACACCGGCAGCATGTTCACCAGCTCGCCCTACCTCGCCAGCCCACTGGCCAGCAGCCTGGGTATCGCTGCGGGCAGCCATGGCGAGGCGATGTTCAGTCAGGCCGAGATGCAGGCAAAAATTCAGCGCTACACGGCAGATGGCTGGCAAGTCGCGATCCACAGCCAGGGCGATGCTTCAGCACGCGCCGTGACTCAGGTGATCAAGACGGCAGGTCCACTTACCGGCCAGCTGCCGGTGTTGCGGTTGGAACATGGTGTGGAGCTACCTGCGGACAGAATTGCACCGCTGGCCAAAATGGGCGTGAGCGCGTCCTTCCACATCAATCACATTCTGTATTACGGCGACGCGCTGGAAGACTCGATCATCGGTTCGCGCATGGCGCAGCAGGTATTGCCGGTGCGCAGCGCCTTCGAGCAGGGCATGCGCCCGACCCTGCATGCAGACAGCCCGATGTTTCCAGCCAACCCGTTCAGCCTGATGCAAACAGCGATCGCCCGCACCACGAGCTCCGGGCGCACACTCAACGCGGCCGAGGCCATCGATATTCACCAAGCGCTGCGGGCGATGACCATCAACGGTGCTTATCAATTACGTATCGAAGCACAGGCCGGCAGCCTGGAGCCAGGCAAGTGGGCCGATCTGCTGATCGTCGACCAGAACCCCTACCAGGTCGCGACCACCGACCTGCAACAGATCAAGGTGCAGGCGGTATACCTGGCCGGACAGCGCAAGTACGCGAATAGCGACGAGTAGGCCCTATTCTTCGTCATTGCTGCCGGCTGGCCGATAGCTGCTGCGCAGCAGACCGTGGCGCTGCATCTTCTCGTTGAGGGTGCGGCGTGGCAGCTGCAGCAGCGCCATCACCTCGGCGATATTGCCCTGACAGTGCTGCAGGGCGCGGTGCAGGCATTGCGCCTCGAAGGCCTCCATCTGTTCGGCCAGCGATTGCACCGGCAGACCATCGCCACTCTCCACCCCGCCGCTCAGGCCCAGGGCATGCCGTTCGGCGGCGTTGATCAGCTCACGCACGTTGCCCGGCCAGTCATGCGCCAGCAGCCGAGTCAGCTCGCTAGGCGGCAGGCTCGGCATCTCGCGGCCATGGCGTTGCGCGGCCTGATTGGCGAAGTGTTCGAACAGCAGCGGAATGTCTTCACGGCGTTCGCGCAGCGGCGGAATACGCAGGGTGGCGACGTTCAGCCGGTAGTAGAGGTCTTCACGGAAACGCCCGGCCTTGACCTCATCGAGCAGGTCTGGTTTGACCGCGCTGATTACCCGCAAGTCGACCCGAATGCTCTTGTTCGAGCCCAAGCGCTCCAGGGTCTTCTCCTGCAACACACGCAGCAGTTTGACCTGCTGGGCCAGCGGCAGACTTTCCACCTCATCAAGAAACAGCGTGCCGCCGTCGGCATGCTCGATACGGCCGATGCGCTTGCCCTGGGCGCCGGTAAAGGCGCCGCTTTCATGGCCGAACAGCTCGCTCTCGAACAGGTGCTCGGGAATCGCCGCGCAGTTCAGCGCGACAAACGGCTTGCCGGCACGGTTGCTGAAATCATGCAGGCAGCGCGCAACCCGCTCCTTGCCGCTGCCGGTGTCGCCACGCAGGAGGATATTCACCGAGGTGCCGGCCAGTTCGAGGATCTGCCGGCGCAGGGTTTCCATCGGCTTTGACACGCCCAGCAGCTGCGCTTCGATATGGTCCTTGAGGGCGAACTGCTGACGCAGCTGGCGGTTCTCACAGACCAGCCGGCGCTTGTCCAGGGCGCGGCGCACGCTGTCGAGCAGGCGTTCGGGGGTAAAGGGCTTTTCGATAAAGTCATAGGCGCCCTGGCGCAGTGCCTGCACCGCCATCGGCACATCGCCATGCCCGGTGATCAGAATCACCGGCAGGTCGCGGTCGCGCTCCAGCACGCTGTCGAGCAGCTGCAGGCCATCGGTGCCAGGCATGCGCACATCGCTGATGATGATGCCGGGGTAATCACGCTCGACCAGTGCCAACGCGGCCTGCGCCGTGGCGCAGCTGTGCACGCTGAAGCCGGACAGTTCCAGCCACTGCTGCACCGCCTCGCGGATTGCCACTTCATCATCGACGACTATTACGTGCCCGGTCATATCACCTCCTGATCAATCGGCGGCAGTGTAATGCCACGGTGCATCTGTAGGGTGGATGTCGCTCTTTACATCCACCAGCGGTGGCAGCCTTGGTGGATGGATACAGCGCCATCCACCCTACGCATCCGGCGCAGCGGGCAGGCGCAGGGTAAAGATTGCACCCTGCTCAGCATTGGCCGCCTCCAGGCTGCCGCCCAGTTCGCGGACGATGCCGTAGGACACCGCCAAGCCGAGGCCCAATCCGGCTCCCACCGGCTTGGTGGTAAAGAACGGCTCGAACACATGCTCCAGCGCCTCGCTGGCGATACCGCCGCCGCTGTCAGTGATGCTCAGCAGGCACTGTTCGGCCTGGCGCTCGATGCGGATCTGCAACTGCCGCACGGTGCTGTCCGCCATGGCATCCAGGGCGTTGTTCAGCAAATTGAGCAGCACCTGTTCCAGGCGAATGGCATCGCCCAGCACCCGCGCCTCCGGGTCGATCTCGCTGTGCAGCTGCACCTGTTCGCTGCGCAGGCGCGGCGCCAGCAATTGCAGGGCCTGCTCCAGCACATCGCTTAGGCGCAGACGCTCGCTCAGGCCGGCCGGACTTTTGCGGGCAAAGGTTTTCAGGTGGCCGGTGAGCCCGGCAATGCGTTGCAGCAGGCCGTCGATACGCTGCAGCCCTTCGCGCACATCGTCCTGGCGACCGCTATCGAGCAGCAGACGCAGACTACCGAGCTGCATCTGCATGGCGGTCAGCGGCTGGTTGATTTCATGGGCCATGGCCGCCGACATCTGCCCCAGCGCCGCCATCTTCGCCGCGTGCACCAGGCCTTCCTGAGCCTCGCGCAACTCGGCAGTGCGCAGTGCCACCTCAAGCTCCAGGCGCTCACGAATACCGGCCTGCAAGCGCTGAGTCTTGCGCCGCTGGGCCAGGTAGAGCAGCAGAAACGCCAGGGTCATCCACACCCCGGCGGCGGCCAGGCGGTAGCTGCGCACGCTGTCGAGCAGGGTTTTCGGCTCGTGCAGCAGGTGCAGGGTCCAGCCTTCGTCACCCAGAGCCTGGCGCTGCCAGAGGTAATCGCGCGGGCCATCCGGGCCTTGTACTCGGCGCCACTGGCTGTCGCTGTCGATCTGCCGACGCAGGGTGCTGGCCAGCGGCTGCAGCGCCTGCTCGGCGTACTTGCGCACCTCCACCAGCTCGGCGCGGACCTGCTCGCTCAAACTGTCGAGGGCGAGAAAGCGCCAGGCCGGGCGGTTGCTGAGGATCACCACCGAATAGCTGTCGGCCACCAACAGCACGCCGGGCTGGCTGGCCCATTCGCGTTGCAGCTCTTCCAGCTCCAACTTGACCACCAGCACGCCGAGCACCGTGCCGTCGTCATCACGCACCGCGTGGGAGAGGAAATAGCCGGGGATGCCGGTGGTCACCCCCACCGCAAAATAACGCCCGGAGGACTGACGCACAGCATCCTGAAAATATGGGCGAAAGGCGTAGTTGTTGCCGACAAAACTGCTCCAGTCACGCCAGTTGCTGGCCACCAGGGTTTCGCCTTTATCGTTGAGCAGGTACAGCACGTTGGAACCGGCAGCGCTGTTGAGTTGCTCCAGGCGTTCGTTGAGTTTGCTGCGCAGCAGGCTGTCCGTCGGTGCGCGCAGCAGTGACTTGATATCGCTGTCCAGCGCCAGCACTTCGGGCACCGAGCGGAAGCGCTCGACCAGGGTGTGAATTGATTGCGCATACAACTGCAACTGCCCGCGCGCCTCCAGGCTGCGAGTCTGCCAGGCGCGCTGCTCGGCATAACGCCCGGCCAGCCAGATGCTCGCCAGCAGGCCGAGGAGAATCAGCAGGACGATCAGGGCAACGCGGTAACGCAGCAGAAAGGCAGACATGCACGGCTCGCAACAAGGCGGAGCCGGCATGGTAAGGCAAAACGCCTGCCGCGATCAGGCCGGATAGAAGCGCTGCAGCAGGCCGTCCGCCAGCCACTGACGCAACCAGCTTACCGCCTGCACCGGCGCCTGTTCACCCAGGTGCGCCAGCTCGCCGCACAACTCGGCGAAGTTCCAGCCGTGCACGGCCATGCCCTGCAATGCCGCAGCTTCATCGGCCGCCAGGCTGCGGTAGCGGGTAATCAACTGATCACGCCAGACCACACAGGTCTCTGTCGCAACCAGTGGCTGGCTGCCAGGGAAGTCACCCTGCTCCTTGCATGCGCGCCAGAGCGCCAGGCTGTTATGCCGGCACACCAGCCACTGCACACTCGGCAGCAGACGGACCTGCTGGGTCGGCCAGGCTTCGGCCGGCAGTTCGGCCATCTGCATCAGGCTCAGGGGCTGGCCTTCCGGTGCATCAAAGGCCAGGGTAAAGGCCCATTCCAGCCGTGCCAGCTCACTGAGTGGCGCGGCCTGCGCGGGAATCAGGTAGTCGTCGATAAAGTCAGCCAGCTTTGCGCCTAACCAGCGCAGGCTGAAATGCTGCGAGGGGTGCGCATCGAGATAGGCCAGGGCCAGAGCATCGAATTCCTCGTCACCGAGCCAGCCATGTACCGCCGGATAATCACCACGCAAGGCTTCCAGCAGGCGCGCGCGGTAGGCGTTGTGGTAAATCGCCAGGCCCTGTTCGGCACTCAGCGCCGCGCTGCCCAGCAGACTGGCCTGCAGTGCCGGGTTGGGCTGGACATCGGGATTGAGCAGGTAGGCCTGCACCTGCGCCTGCCAGTCACTCAGGCGCATTGCGGTGTGCCTTGCAGCGCTTGGGCGGCAAACCGGCGCGCAGTGTTCAGCTCGTCGAGCAGCACATCCAGATCGGGGAAATGATCATCGCGCTCCAGCAGTGTGGACACCGGGCCGAGGTGCTGCAGGGTGCGTTGATAGAGCTGCCAGACCGGATCACTGACCGGCTGATCATGGGTGTCGATCAGGTAACTGCCGTAATCGCTGTGGCCCGCCAGGTGCAGCTGACGAATACGCTGCTTGGGCAAGCTGCTGATAAATTCCCAGGCATCGAACCCATGGTTGCGTGCGCTGACGTAGACGTTGTTGACGTCCAGCAACAGCTCGCAGCCGCTCAGTTCGCTGAGCGCGGCGAGGAACTGCCATTCGCTGAACTGATCATCGGCGCAGCGCAGGTAACTGGAGACGTTTTCCAGCACCAGCGGCCGCTCGATCACGTCCTGCACCTGGCGCACCCGCGCGGCCACATGCTGCAGGCTCTCCTCGGTGTAGGGCAGCGGCAGCAGGTCATGCAACTGGTGGGCATTACCCTGGCTCCAGCACAGGTGATCGGAGATCCACGCCGGCTGCACGCGCGCGGCGAGGTGTTTGAGCTGGCGCAAGTAGTCGCGATCCAGCTCATGCGGGCCGCCAATCGATAGCGACACACCATGCATCACCAGCGGGTACTGCTCGCCGATGGCATCCAGGAAGTAGAGGGCTTTACCACCCTCTACCAGGTAATTTTCCGAGACGATCTCAAACCAGTCGATCGCCGGCTGCTGCTCGAGAATGGCTTGGTAATAGGTGCTGCGCAGGCCCAGGCCAAAGCCCAGATTGCCGCGTTGAGCATTCATTGCTGGCTCCTTGCAGGGTGATGCGGGGCAACCGCACGCGGCTGCCCCGGCTCACTTACTCGCCGACAGTACCGCCAGCAGCATCGCACTCGGCCTGGGTCATGGCCTTGAAGCCGTGGCCCTTGCAGACAGCCTGACCTTTGCAGCTGTTTTCGGCGGTCTTGCAGTCATTCTGGCCTTTGCAGGACGTGACGCCGTAGCAGTGAACCTTGGCTTCTTCAGCTGCGACGACAGTGCCGGACATGCCGGCGAACATGGCAGCAGCAGCGAAGGCAATGGCGGCACCAGTAGCAGCGGTGGATTTCATGGTCATGTGCGTATCCTCGGGTGATCTGGGTTGGCCGGGCGAAAAGGGGTTTGTGTGCCGGCATTTAACTAGAGCGACGAGACGAACAGGCGTTACAGCCGCGCTGAAAAAAACTTTAGTCGTTCAGCGCCGACGCAGCAAAAGCACGAAAAACACCCCGCCAATCGCCGCCGTGGCGATGCCGATGGGCAGGTCCTGCGGTGCCATCAGGGTGCGCGCGGCGACATCCACCCAGACCAGAAACAGCGCGCCGAGCAGCGCACTCACCGGCAGCAGGCGACGGTGCTCGGCGCCCACCAGAAAGCGCGCGACATGCGGCAGGATCAGTCCGACAAAACCGATGGCACCGCTTAGCGACACCAGCACCCCGGTCAGCAGCGACGCGCAGACAAACACCAGCAGGCGCACCCGGCGCGGTTCCAGGCCCAGGCTGACCGCGCTGTGTTCGCCGGCCATCAGCGCATTCAACGCCCGCGCCAGACCGAGCAACAGCAGCAGGGCCAGCATCAAGCACAGCGCCGGCAACCACAGCAGTTCCCAACGCGCCAGACCAAGGCCGCCGAGCATCCAGAAGATCACCGAACTGGCGGCATGGTGATCGCCGAGAAACAGCAGCAGGTTGCTCGCCGCCATCATCACAAACGACACCGCCACCCCGGCCAGCAGCAGGCGGTCGCTCTCCAGCCGACCACCGCGACTGGCAATCGCCAGCACCAGCAGCATGCTCACCAGTGCACCGACAAAGGCCGCCAGCGGCAGGCTAAGCAGGCCGACAAATTCACCCAGATAGAGCACCACAATCACCGCACCCAGCGCCGCGCCGGAGCTGACCCCGAGCAGATGCGGATCGGCCAGCGGGTTGCGCGTCACCGCCTGCAGCGCCGTGCCGACCAGCGCCAGGCCGGCCCCCACCAGCGCACCGAGCACCACCCGTGGCGCGCGGATCAGCCAGACGATGCTGTCCTGGGCGCGGCTCACCGCCTGCGCCGGCTGCAGGTCAAACAGGCGCTGGCCGAGGATCTCCAGCACGTGCGGCAAGGGCACCGGTGCGGCACCAAAACCCAGGGATGCGGCGCAGGACAAGGCCAACGCCAAGGCCAGCACCAGCAGCAACAGGCGGTAGGCGCGCGGGCTGCGAATCATTGGGCGAACGCCTGCGGGTGCAGCGCGGCGGCCAGGGTTTCGATGGCGGCGGCGTTTTCCAGACTCGGCGTCACCGCCAGGTAGGGCAGCACCACAAAGCGTTGTTCACGGATCGCCGTCAGCCCCTGCAGGGCCGGGTGTTGCAGCAGGAAATCACGCTTCTGCGCCGCGCTGCGCTCGCCGTAATCGACGATCAGAATCACCTCGGAATCGCTGCTGATCACCGCTTCCCAACCGACCCGCACCCAGCTCGCGGCCAGCTCATCCATGACATTGCGCCCGCCAGCGGCCTCGATCAGCGCCTGTGGCATGGCCAGGCGGCCGGCGGTAAACGGGCTTTCCTCGCCGCTGTCGTAGAGAAATACCCGTGGCGCCGGGCCGCTGTCGGCCAGACGTGCGCGTACCGTCGCCACCCGTTGCTGCATGCCCTGCACCAGCGCTTCGGCGCGCGGCTCGACGGCGAAGATGCGGCCGAGGTTGTGCAGGTCGTTGTAGACATCCTCCAGGCTGGCCACCCGACGTGGCATGACGTGGGCGCAGGACTCGCTCAGCTCGTACACCGGGATGCCGAATCGCGCCAGGCTGGCCGGGGTGACTTCACCACCGACGCGCATACCGTAGTTCCAGCCGGCAAAGAAGAAATCCGCTTCGGCATTGAGCAGGTTCTCCAGCGACGGGTGCCGCGCCGCCAGCTCGGGCAAATCGGCCAGCTGCGCCATCAGCTCGGGGTTGGGGGTTTTCCAGGCGCTGATACCACTGTAACCGACCATTCGTGATTTCAGCCCGAGGGCCAGCAGCATGCCGGTCAGGTTGATGTCCTGACTGACGGCGCGCTGCGGCGGTTGCGCGATGCTCAGCTGACGGTCGCAGCTGGTGACCGTGACGGCCAGCGCCGGGGTGGCTGCAAACACCAGTCCCAGCACCAGCAGTAAATATGGGAGGGGCCGGGCGGCGTTTTGCTTCGCCAGCGACCAGCGTTGACCCATCGCGGCTAAAGCCCCTCCCACAACGGCAACACACATTTGTGGGAGGGGCTTTAGCCGCGACTCATAGACGCTATGCCGCTCAAGTTGCTCTAGGGTAGAGCCAGTGTATTCGCCAGTATTCATCAAACTATCCAAGTAATACGCGGGTGCCCCGCGAGAGGATGACGGTCGACCAGCGCCTGCACGCCATACACTTCGGCCAGCAGCGCTTCCGTCAGCACCTCATTCGGGGTACCGCTGGCCACCACGCGGCCGTGGTCGAGCACATACAGGCGGTCGCAGAAGGCCGCTGCCAAATTGAGATCGTGGAAGCTGGCCAGGGTCGCCAGGCCAAGGGTCTTGATCAGCCGCAGCAGCTCCAGCTGGTAGCGTGGGTCGAGGTGATTGGTCGGCTCATCAAGGATCAGCAGCGTCGGTTGCTGCACCAGCGCGCGAGCCAGCAGCACGCGCTGCTTCTCGCCGCCGGAGAGATGGGCGAAGGCCTGGCGCTTGTGCTCAGTCAAACCCACCCGCGCCAGTGCCTCCTCGACCAGGGCAACATCGGCCTGGTCATCACCATCGAACAGGCCCTTGTGCGGCGTGCGCCCCATGGCGGCGACTTCGGCCACGGTGAGGCCGAAGTCCTGGGGAAACTCCTGCAGCACCACTGCCACCCGCTGCGCGCACCAGCGCGGCGAACGGCTCCACAGCGCTTCGCCGTCCAGCTCGACACGGCCCTGATCAGGCCGCTGAAAGCGGTAGGCGCAGCGCAGCAGGCTGGTCTTGCCGCTGCCATTGGGACCGAGCAGACCGACCAGCTGACCATCGCCCACCGCCAGCTCGATGCCGTCGAGCAAGGCCTGCTCGCCGTTGGGCGACCAGGCCAGCTCGCTGATCTGCAAGCGCGGCATCAGAAACGGTAATCGGCAGTGACGAACAACGAACGCGGCGCGCCCAGGTACCACTGCTGGCCATCGCTGCTGCCGGTGGTGGCGTACTGGCGGTCGAACAGGTTGTTCAGCTCCAGGCCCAGGCGCACGTCCGCCTGCACCTGCCAGCCGATATTGGCATCGACCACGGTGTAGCTCGGCAACGTCACAGTGTTCGCCGTGTCGGCGTAGCGCGCATCGACATAACGCGCGCCGATACCGGCCTGCACCTGCTCGCTCAGCGCCTTGCTCAACCACAGGTTGGCGGTGCGCCGTGGCACGTTGGTCGGCCGATTGCCGCTGCGGTCACCACCGGCCTCGCGGAAGTCGTCGTACTCGGCACGCACCAACGCGGCGTTGGCCGACACTTGCCAACCCTGCCCCAGCGCCAGTTCCAGAGTGGCTTCCAGACCATCGGATGACTGCTGGCCGATCTGCTCGGTCGGCGCGGTCGGGGTGGCACGGCTGAGCAGCTTCTCCTTGACGATATGGTAAGCGGCCAGCGTCCATTCGCCCTGGCCATTCCAGAACGCCTGCTTGAGGCCGATCTCGGTCTGCTTGGCCTCGCTCAGGTCGAACTGCTGCTGCGTCGGATTGAGCGTCAGCAGGTTGCTCACGCCCTCGGTGCTGGTGGCGTACTGGCCGTACAGCGACAGCTCGGGCGTAACCTCGAAGACCACCCCGGCGCGCCAGTTATCGCCCGTCAGGCTGCGGTCGGCACTGCTGTCGGTGAGCAGGTTGTCGCGCTGGATATGCACCTGATCGCGGCGCACACCGCTGACCAGCGACAGGCGGTCGGTCAGCTGGGTGCGGTTCTCTGCGAACAGCGAGAACTGCCGCGCCAGGTTGCGCTCGCGCGGGCCATAACCCAGCGGATCGGTGCTCTGATACTGGCCGCCACCGCTGCCGGCAAGCGGCACGCTGTCAGTGAAGCTGCTGGAAAAATCGTGCTGACGGGCGAAGTGGATGCGGTTGTAATCCACGCCCACCACGGTGCGACTATCCAGGCCGAACAGGGCGTGTTCCAGGGTGAAGGTCTGGCGATCGCCGACCTGCTCCTGGGTGTGCTTGATCTCGTAGAAGTCGCTGCGCTTGACCTGATCGCCCGGCTGCCAGCGGTAGGACTCGGCATTGCGCCAGTAGCGCTGGGTCTTGATGTAGTAGAGCTGGTTACTGGCGGTCAGGGCGTCATTGATCCGCCAGTCGCTGACCAGTCGGGTGATCTGGTCGTTGTAGCGAACCTCGGCGTTATCGACGTTGTAATTGCGCTCGCGCAGGCTCTCGCGGTAGTGGCCGGCGACCAGCGGCGTGCCCAGGTAGCGCTGCGGGTCCTGATCGCCCTGATCATGGAACAGGGTAAAGCTCAGCGCATCGCTGGCATCCCAGCGCAGGGCGGCGCTGAGCGCCTGGCTCTGCGACTCGCCGTCATCGACCCAGCCATTGCTGGCCTGCTGATTGAGGTTGAGGCGGTAGCTCAGCGTATCGGTCAGCGAGCCGCCGCTGTCCAGTGCGGCCTGCCGGCGGTCATCGCTGCCGTAGCCGAGGCGCAGCTGGTTGCTGATGGCACCGGCAAAGGGCTTTTTCGGCACCACGTTGATCACCGCGCCAGTCGCGCCTTCACCGTAGAGCACCGAGGCCGGGCCACGCAGCACGTCAACGCGCTCCACCGACCAGGTGTCGACCGGGAAGGTCACGGTGCCGGCCCCGACATACTGGCGGGTGCCGTCGTACAGCTGCATGGTCGCGCTGTGCCCGGTAAAGCCACGCGCCGACAGCGCGGTGCCGCCATTGCCGGGGCTGCCGATGCTGCTGATGCCGGGGGTGCGGGTGACCGCGTCCTGTACGCTGAGGTTGTTGCGCCCGCGCACCTGCGCGCCGCTCAGGCTGCTGGTGCTGGCCGGGGTTTGCAGAGCCGTCAGGCCCAGGCGCGAGCCGCTGCTGGTGGGCGTATGCAGATCGCTTTCGCCCTCCGCAGCAACCTTGGCCTGCACGGTCGTGGCCGGCAGATTGACCGGAGATTCGCCCGCCACAGCCGTACCGGCCAGGAACAGGGCAAGGGAAACAGAGAGTTGAGACAGGGGATAGCGCGCCATGATGCTTCCATCGCAAAGGGAAAAGGCACGGCAATCCCGATGGAAACGCGCAACAGCAAAACACGGGCGCACAGGCACCCACGATCGGCGTCAACGCCCGCCCACCGCGGGTTGCCAAACAGTTGGGGTAGCCGCGGCGTGATCAACGCAGCGGCCAAAATCCCTAAGAACCTGTTTACGATTCCGCGAGCTAGAGCAATGCAAGGCAAAAAGAGGCAAGGAAGCGGAGTGTACTTTTGTACATGAGCATTCCGAGCCTGTTTTTAACGCAGCAGGGCCGACGCGCAGCAGATCGTAGACAGGTTCTAAGAATCAGGCCGGTCTCCGGGCTTACGAGGGTCATGACGTCATCGCCTTCCCATGCAAAAACTGCACAGTGGCATCGTGATGACGTCGCTCGCTTACCGTTGCGGGGGCAGCGTCGGACTGGCCCAAAGGGCGCACCGACTTCCCGTTTAACCTCACGCACGGCGGCGTGAGACACCTGAAACGGCGCGGATATGACCATTCAGGCTGATCCGCGTCAAGTTTTTAGCTGTTACCGAAAGGCTCTACAGTGGTCTTTTCAGCCCTGATCAATGCGCAGCTCAGGCACTGGACGGCCGGCCACCAGGCGCTCATCGACCAGACGGATCAGCTCGGCCTCATCACGCACACGGAACCACTCGCCGGCCGGATAGAGGCTGGCCGTCGGGCCCAGATCACAGGGAAACTGACACTGCGTGCGGGTGATATGCACCCCGCCCTCGCACTCCAGCTTGCCGGCAGCCTTGAGACGCTGACGCAGGGTTTTCCACAGGTCCAGCGCACCGCGCCGGGTGCAGCGCGGGCCGTTGCACAGCAGCAGGCGCTGAGCATGCGGCGGAATCTGCGACCAGGCGTGATGCCCCGGCACGGCGGCCACACCGACACAGGGCAGGTGCAGCTCGGGGCGTTCGATCAGTGCGCAGGCGACCTCCACCGGCAAGCCGTCGGCCTGGCCAATGGCACTGACGACAAACAGCTGCTCAGGATTGGCCTGCCGGCTTAGTTCACTGCGCAGCCAATCGAGGTGCGGGCTGCTGCTCTGCGGCTCCAGATCGATCACCAGCAGCGGCCGCTCGCCCTCGGCCACGCGCTGCCAGAGCGGCGAATAGCCTGCGCTGGTATCGACAATATCGGCCAGCGCCGCTTCCCCGCGAAGCTCAGCCAGACGGCGGCGCAGCAGCTCGGCAAACGAGCCCTCGGCAAGGTCAGGGCCGACAAACAGAATGCGGGCGTAAGGGGAAACGGGCGTGGTCATGGGGGCCTCCAAAACGGGGCGGCAGTCTAACAGGGGATTTTTTGCCTTGGGGGGCAACCGCTCGGCGGCCAACTCGCCCTACAACTGCAGCGCCTCAGCCAGTGCTTCAAGGCTGGCAAACTCGCGCTCGACGCTCGGCAACTCGGGCCGGCGCAGCAGCAATACCGGCAAACCCAACTCCCGCGCCACCTGCAGTTTCGGCTCAGTGGACTGGCTGCCGCTGTTTTTGCTGACCAGCACATCGGTGCCCAGGCGGGCGAATAGCGCGCGCTCCTCGTCCAGCGCGAACGGCCCGCGTGCACCGATAATCTCGGCACGCGGCACAGCCTGCTGCGCCGTCAGGCAGCGCACGGTCCAGTGCTGATGCAGGGGAATCTCATGCAGATGCTCCAGCGGCTCGCGGCCAAGGGTCAACAGCGGACGGCGAAACGGCACCAGCGCTTCGATCAGCCCGGCCCAGTCATCCACCTCGCGCCAGTCATCGCCCTCGCCGGCCTGCCAACCGGGGCGGCGCAGCGCCCAGCAGGCAACCCCGCTGAGCTCGGCGGCGCAGGCGGCATTAGCGCTGATCTGCGCGGCATAGGGGTGAGTCAAATCGAGCAGCAGTTCGACGCCCTGTTCGCGGATAAACGTCGCCAAGCCTTCCGCCCCGCCAAAGCCGCCGACGCGCACCTGACAGGGCAAGTCATCCGGCACTCGGCCCAGCCCGGCCAGGCTGTAGATAGCTTCTGGACTTAAACGGCGCGCCAGACGCAACGCCTCCGTGGTACCGCCGAGCAGCAGGATGCGCGGGCTCACGGCTTGCGCACCGCCAGCAGGGTGATCGGCAAGGCGCTGCGCCAGGTGTCGAAACCGCCCAACGGCTGCGCCTGAGCCACGCTGATGCGGGTCAGCTCGCCGCCCACCTGCTCGCGCCAGGCCACCAGCGCCGCCTCGCTTTGCAGGGTCACGGCATTGGCCACCAGCCGCCCGCCTGGTTTCAGGCTGGCCCAGCACTGCTCCAGCACGCGGGGGATAGTCACCCCGCCGCCGATAAAGATCGCATCGGGCGCAGCCAGTCCGCTCAGTGCTTCGGGCGCACGGCCAGCGACCAGTTGCAGGCCGGGCACGCCGAGGGCATCACGGTTGTGCTGGATATGCGCCTGACGGCCGGCATCGGCCTCGATGGCAAGCGCTCGGCAGCTGGTGTGCGCGCGCATCCACTCGATGCCGATGGAGCCACAGCCGGCGCCGACATCCCAGAGCAGTTCGCCCGGTTGCGGCGCCAGGCGCGCCAGGGTGATGGCGCGCACGTCGTGCTTGGTCAGCTGGCCGTCGTGCCGATAGGCCTCGTCCGGCAAACCCGGAGTCAGCGGCAGCAAGCGCGCATCGGCACCCGCCACGCACTCAACCGCCAGCAGATTAAGATCGGCGGCGAGCGGTAGCGCCCAGTCGCTAGCCAGACCGTCGATGCGTCGCTCCTGATCGCCGCCCAGATGCTCCAGCACGGTCAGCCGGCTGGGGCCAAAACCGCGTTCACGCAGCAGCTCAGCAACGGCCGCCGGGCTGTCGCCGTCATTGCTTAACAGCAGCAACCGCGCGCAGGGGAAAAGCTGCGCTTGCAGCGCCGCCAACGGCCGCGCCACCAGCGACAGCACGGTCACGTCCTGCAACGGCCAGCCCATACGGGCGGCGGCCAGCGACACCGAAGACGGTGCGGAAAACACCCGCAACTCCTCAGCCGGCAGCTGCCGCGCCAGGCTTGCGCCAACCCCGTAGAACAACGGGTCACCGCTGGCCAGCACGCACACCGGCATCCCGCGCCGCGCCAGCACCGGCTCCAGGCTAAAGGGGCTGGGCCAGAGTTCGTGCTGCCCCGCCAGATCGCTGGGCAACAGCGCCAGCTGCCGTGGGCTGCCAACAATCCATTGCGCCTCGCCCAGCGCCCGGCGCGCCGCCTCACCCAGGCCGGCATAGCCGTCTTCACCAATGCCTACCAGGGTTAACCAGGCCGTCATGCGCTTTCCTCAAACCGTCATTAGCGCGTCGCCCGACCAGCTGGCTGTCGTGCCTGCGCGCAAAGCGGGCATAATACAGCCTTCGTCGGTGCCCACCGCCACTGTGCATAGGGCCTAAGAGGGAATCCGGAGCGATCCGCTGATCGTGACCGAGCTGCCCCCGCAACTGTAAACAGCGAGTCTGCCGCAACTGCGCCACTGGGAAACCGGGAAGGCCGCAGCAGATGATGACCTGTCAGCCAGGAGACCTGCCGACGACGCTGGTCGCGAGTGCCAACATCGGGCGGGGTGTACCGATGCCATGAAATCCCCTGTGGGTGGATTTCGCTGGTTCGGTCGCCGCGTCTTTGTGCTGGTGATCCTTTTTGCGCGACCTTGCTGCCACCTTTGATCTGCCCGCCCCACGCCCGTCTGCGTGCCCCGGTCTGCTGCGTATCGTTCCGGCGCTGGACGGCGGCATCTGCCGGGTCAAGCTGGCCGGCGGCGTGCTTAACAGCCAACAGGCTAGGGCCATCGCCGAGGCGGCCGAGCGCTGCGCCAGCGGTCTGCTGGAGCTGACCAACCGCAGCAATCTGCAGATTCGTGGCGTATTGGCTGGTCAGCAGGTCGAATTGATCGAGCGCCTGCTGGCTGCCGGCCTCGGCCCGAGTAACCCGGCTGCCGACGATGTGCGCAATCTGCTGATAAGCCCCGCTGCCGGCATCGATCCGCACGCCCTGTTCGATACCCGCCCGCTGGCCACCGCGCTGCTCGACCTGCTGCAAAACACCCCGGAACTGCATCGGCTGTCAGCCAAGTTCGCCCTGCAGTTGGACGGCGGCGAAGCCCTGGCCATGCTCGAACACCCCCACGATATCTGGCTTAGTGCCCTGCCCGGCTCGCCAGTCCGACTGGCCTTTGGCCTGGCCGGTTGCCCGGGTGACCAGCCGCTGGGCGTGGTCGACGCTAAGCAAGCCGTGCAGCTGGTGGAACAACTGCTGATGTTGTTTCTCCAGCGGGCTGGCAGCAAACACAACCGGATGCGCCAGCTGCTAAGCGTGGTTCCAGCCAGCCAGCTGCTGCAACAGCTGCAAACGCACCTGCCCTTTACCGTGCAAGCGCCGCCGACCGATTGGCGACGCGCGCTGGTTAGTCAACGCGCGCCGATGGGCATTTATCCACAGCAGCATGCCGGCCTGTGCATGGTCGCCGCCGCCGCGCGTCTGGGCCGGATCGACGCCGCGCAACTCAAAGCCCTGGCCGAACTGGCCGAGCACCATGGCAATGCCAGCTTGCGCCTGACGCCCTGGCAGGGCCTGCTGCTGCCGAATATCCCCGAGCCATCGGCAGACAAGTTGCTGCACAAGCTGGCCGAACTGGGCCTGCTCACCGATGCGCAGGAACCCTTAAGCCATCTGATCGCCTGCACCGGCTCCAGCGCCTGCGCCAAGGGCCTGGCCGACAGCAAGGCCGATGCCCTACGCCTGGCCGAACACCTGCGCACCAGCACGGCGCGGCCACAGCTGCATATCAGCGCCTGCCCACGTTCCTGCGCCGCCGCGCATACCGCGCCCTTTACCCTGCTGGCCAGCAGCACCGGGCATTACCAGCTCTATCAACGCACGCCAAAGGTGGCCGGTTTCGGCCAACTGCTGGCCAGCGCCATGACTATCGACGAGGCCGGCGACTGGTTCGCCGCCCACTGCGCAACAGGAAACAGCGATGCTTGAGTACATCCGCGACGGCCAGGAAATCTACCGTCAGTCCTTCGCCACCATCCGTGCCGAGGCCGATCTCAGCAGCATTCCGGCTGATCTGGAAAAGCTCGCTGTACGGGTTATCCACGCCTGCGGCATGGTCGATGTGGTGCAGGATCTGCACTTCTCCCCCGGCGCCGGTGCTGCCGGCCGCGCCGCCCTGGCCAAGGGTGCGGCGATTCTCTGCGATGCGCGGATGGTCGCCGAAGGCATCACCCGTCCACGCCTGGCCGCGAATAACCCGGTGATCTGCACCCTGCATAACGATGGCGTGATTGAGCAGGCCCGCGCACTGGGCAATACCCGCTCGGCAGTCGCCTTGGAACATTGGCGTGAGCATCTGCAAGGCAGCGTGGTGGTGATCGGCAACGCGCCCACCGCGCTGTTCTATCTGCTGGAAATGCTCGACGCCGGCGCACCGAAACCGGCGCTGATTATCGGCATGCCGGTGGGCTTTATCGGCGCGGCGGAATCCAAGGACGCCCTGGCCGCAGACAGCCGTGGCGTGCCCTATGTAATCGTGCGCGGCCGTCGCGGCGGCAGCGCTATGGCGGTGGCGGCGGTCAACGCCCTGGCCACGGAGGTGGAGTGATGAGTGTGCAAAAAGGCCGCCTGCTCGGCCTCGGCGTCGGCCCCGGCGACCCGGAGCTGATCACCCTCAAGGCCCTGCGTCTGCTGCAATCGGCGGCGGTGGTCGGCTACTTTGTGGCCAAGGCCAAAGCCAACAAGGGCCAGGGCGGCAACGCCTTCGGCATTATCGAGCAGCACCTGACCGACACTCAGCAGCGCCTGCCGCTGGTGTACCCGGTGACCACGGAAAAGCTCGCCGCGCCGCTGAGCTATGAAGATGTGATCAGCGACTTCTACGACACCTGCGCGGTGCAGATCGCCGCCCGGCTCGACGCCGGCCAGGACGTGGCGGTGATCTGCGAAGGCGACCCGTTTTTCTACGGTTCCTATATGTACCTGCACGACCGCCTGGCCGACCGTTACGACGTGGAAGTGGTGCCCGGCGTGTGCTCCATGCTCGGCTGCGCCTCGGTGCTCGGCACCCCGTTGGTGTACCGCAACCAATCCTTGAGCGTGCTCTCCGGCGTGCTGCCCGAAGCCGAGCTTAAGCAGCGCTTGAAAGATGCAGAGGCCGCCGTGGTGATGAAGCTGGGGCGCAACTTCGACAAGGTCCGCCGTGTGCTGCAGGAGCTGGGCATCGACCAGCGCGCCCACTACGTCGAACGCGCGACCATGGGCAACCAACGCATCGTGCCGCTGGATGAGGTGGAACCGATGTCCTCGCCGTACTTCTCGATGATCGTGATTCCCGGAGAGAAATGGCGCGGTTAAAACGGTCGTAGGGTGGATGACGCTTCACCCATCCACCAACCGCGATTGGTGGATGAAAAAAGCGTCATCCACCCTACCCACACACCCAAGAATCGCGGTTCCCCGGATTACATCCGGGCTACAGGACTGATCGCGGCCAAGGCCGCTCCTACGCCAATCACGGAACAACTTATGACCGCCGCCCCCGCCATCATCATCCTCGGCCCCTCCGCCTTGCCTTGCGCACGACGCATCCAGGGCCTTTATCCACAGGCCGTGATCCATGGTTTGAGTGGCCGGGTGGCGGACGTCGAGCAAACCTACACAGACTTCGGCGATACCCTGCGCACGCTCTACCGCGCCGGTACGCCGCTGATCGTGCTGTGCGCCGCCGGCATCGTCATCCGCAGCCTGGCTGCCGTGCTCGGCGAGAAGGACCGCGAACCACCGGTGCTGGCCGTGGCCGAAGATGGCAGCGCCGTAGTGCCGCTGCTCGGCGGGCTGGGCGGGGTCAACCGTATGGCGCGCGAAGTTGCGGCACACCTAGAGGTCAGCGCGGCGATCACCACCAGCGGCGAGCTGCGCTTCGGCACCTGCCTGCTGGAGCCGCCGGCCGGCTATGTGCTGGCCGATCTTGAGCACGGCAAAGGCTTTGTCAGCGACCTGCTCGGCGGCCAGGCCGTGCGCATCGAAGGCGACGCGCCCTGGCTGGCCCAGGCCAAGCTGCCGGTGGATAGCAGCGCCGAGCGGGTGATTCGGATCAGCCCGCACAGCCGCACAGCCAACGCCGATGAGCTATTGATTCACCCGCAACAAGTAGCCGTGTGGGTCGAACGCGCCAGCGCCGATTTGCTTAGCGAGCTGCAGCAGGCGCTGCATGCCAGCAACCTGGCCGCGCAAAGCCTGGCCTGCCTGCTGGCCGCGCCAGAGCTGATGGCCAACGCCGAACTGCACGCCGCCGCCACGCAGCTCAACCTACCGCTGCGCTTTATCGACGACGCTACGCAATTGCCGCCGCTACACAGCCAGCACGCCAATCTGCGTCTGCTGCTGGCCGCAGCGCCCATCGACGCCAGCCAGCTCGGCCGCCCCCGTGGCCGCCTGACCGTGATCGGCCTAGGACCCGGTGCCGCCGAATTTATGGTGCCCGCCGCGCGCCAGGCGCTGGATGAAGCGCAGGACCTGCTCGGCTACGAAACCTATATCAATATGGCCGGCCCACTGCGCCCGGAGCAGATGCGCCACTGCACCGATAACCGCGAAGAAATGCAGCGCGCCCGCCATGCCTTTGAGCTGGCCGCCAGCGGCCGACGCGTGGTGGTGGTGTCGTCCGGCGACCCTGGCGTGTTCGCCATGGCCGCCGCCGTGCTGGAAGCTCTGCACGAGTCGGGCGACGCCGAATGGCAACGGGTCTATCTACAGGTATTTCCCGGCGTGTCCGCCGCGCTGGCCACCGCCGCCAAGGCCGGCGCGCCGCTGGGCCACGACTTCTGCCTGATCTCCCTGTCGGACAACCTCAAGCCCTGGGCGATTATCGAAAAGCGCCTGGCCCACGCCGCCGCCGCCGACCTGGTGATGGCCTTCTACAACCCCATATCCAAGGCCCGCCCCTGGCAGCTCGGCGCTGCCCTGGAAATCATCCGCCAGCAACGCACCCCGGACACCCTGGTGGTACTCGGCCGCGATATCGGCCGCCCCGGCGAAACCCTGCGTACTCTCACCCTCGGCGAACTGACGCCAGAGATGGTCGATATGCGCACTCTGGTCATCATCGGCTCCAGCCAAACCTGCCGCTTCCCGCGTGCAGACGGTGGCGAGTGGATGTATACGCCACGAAGTTATCCACAGATATAGGCCGGAACCACTGCCTCGGCACGCCTGCAAAAAGACGATTAATCGACAGCCCAGCCAGGCATAACTTGTCTTGTTTGACGATGAGTCACTAAGGTAACCATCACTGTTTATTTGCCCCGGACGCATCAGGCTCGGGTTACCTCATCAAGGATGATTGGCATGCTACCCACCCTCAGGCTCACCGCCACCCTGCTCGCCAGCGCCCTGCTGCTCTGCACACTCAGCAGTCAGGCAGCGATCAAGCAGTGTCCAAT
The DNA here is from genome assembly GCF_902506475.1 of Pseudomonas sp. 8BK. Taxonomy (NCBI): domain Bacteria; kingdom Pseudomonadati; phylum Pseudomonadota; class Gammaproteobacteria; order Pseudomonadales; family Pseudomonadaceae; genus Pseudomonas; species Pseudomonas sp. 8BK. Next base: position 1,402,391 of record NZ_LR733252.1, read on the forward strand.
CACACTTGATCAATCAGACGACGACAACATCCAGGAACATGTGCAGCAGGCGAGTGCCGGGGATGCCTGTGCCCAGTTCAATATGGGCTATCAGTTTTACACCCAGCAGGATTACCCCGAGAGTGAACGCTGGTACGCCAAAGCCGCCGAGCAAGGGGTTGCCCGCGCGGCATTTGAGATCGCCATGCTCTACCGCGACAAACTTCTGCCGGGTGACGACTCCGAGCGCAAACGCTGGCTAAACCAGGCAGCCGAACAAGGCTTGGTGCTGGCTCAGGTTGAGCTGGGCATCGACTATCTAGACAACCCCGGTGATCAGGATGAGCGCTACCAAGCCATGCACTGGTTTGAACAAGCGGCCAATCAGGGTGACATCCAAAGCCAATACCTGCTGGGTGAGCTGTACTGGAGCCGTGACAGCGGTGTGGAGTTTGCCGCCGAGGGCGATGAGCGCGCCATGCACTTCAGCAGCGACGACAGCAAAGCGCTTTACTGGATCTGCAAAGCCGCACAGAACAACCATGCCCCTGCACAATTCAGCCTGAGCGAGGCCTACAGCACCGGCACTGGCGTAGCCGTCAATCGCGACCAACAGCGACTGTGGCTGGAACTGGCCGCCAGCAACGGCAGTGAAGAGGCCAAAGCGCGACTGGATGACAGCGATTTACCTTGGTACACCCGCCTGGAAAACTGGGGCAAGCGGCAAATGATCGATGAAACCGCCCAATGCCCGGACGTAGAACTGGAAGCCACAGAACAGCAGGCAAGCTACTAACGAAAGGAATCAGCATGCGCCCCTTCCTTATCGCTCCTCTGCTCGCACTGGGCCTGACTACATTCCACGCCAGCGCGCGCGACACCAATGAAGTGGTCACCGCTGACCGCCAGGACCCTGCCGTCTCAGCTGCCGTGCGCCAGGCCCAGGCAGGCCTGACCGAGTTCCTGGCACTGGCCGCCAAACCGCCGGCCAATACCCGTGACTTTAAGGTTCAGGTCATGGCCGAAGACAGCAACGGCATAGAAACTTTCTGGATCACGCCCTTCCGCGCACTTGAGCAGGGTTTTATCGGCACCGTGGCCAACGAGCCACGCGTCGTCAAAAGCGTGACCTGGGGCCAGCAACTGCGCTTTACCCGCGAGCAGATCACCGACTGGGGCTACCTGAAAAACGGCCGCCAGGTCGGTAGCTTCACCATCTGTGCGCTGTTTAAAAACATGCCAGCCGAACAGGTGGAGTACTACCGCAGCCAGCATGGTTTTGATTGCTGAGGACCAGAAAAGCTGAAGCCTGCGATACCCATCGAGGGTTTTGACGGTTCACTGATCGTGGGCTGGCAGCAGCATGGGTATTGCTGCGCCCAACCCATCCTAAGAGCTAGGCAGGATCGACCAAAACCTGTGGCTCCTGTTGGTACACCAACAGGTCACCAGGCTGGCAGCTCAAATAGCTGCAAATCGCTTCAAGTGTATTAAGGCGCACGCCCTTGACCTTCCCTTGTTTCAACAAGGAAAGGTTTTGTTCAGTGATGCCAATCGCTGCTGCAAGGTCTTTTGACTTGACCTTACGCTTTGCCAGCATGACATCTAACTCAATAATTATTGGCATTGACTGGCCTTACACAAAAGCTTGATTTTCAGAGTCGACTTCACTCGCACGCACCAGAATCCGTGCTATCACAGCAATACACCCTGCAAGGAAAAGTGCGACAAAATCTGCGGATGTAAAGCTGATGGTGAAAAGACGTTGGCCGGGGGGCGCATGCAAGGTGACAAGAATGCTTAATAGAGGCGTACATACAAAACTTGAAACCACCCAAAGAATAACCCCGCGCCCAACTTTCCCTAAGTGAACTGCAGCGCTGATGGAAAAGTACTCGCCACGGGAATAACCCTGAAATAGACAACGCAGGTGATTCAGGCCGCTGGCCAAGGCGATTAAAGGCACGCTGGATATCAAAATCGCCCCTAAAATTTGCCACCATGCGAGCATTTCGACCTTTACCGCAAGCTGGGTGAGCATCACTCCACTTATTGAAAACCCTGCTCCCAATCCATCGCTTGACCCCAGTATCGGAAAAATCCACAGCGCGGCATTTAAGGCAAGCATGCCAGCTATGAACAGCAGCGTTAGTACAGCCATGCGCTGGCTAAATTGAGCAAGACGATTAAGGGGCATATTTTCACCTCACCAGTGGATGTAGAGCGCAAAAATACACAAGTAATTATCGTAAAACAATAATAAATACACGTTTTGTTTTATTAATCGCCGTCTAGTCCATACGAGCTCAATCCCTTCAGACAGTGATGACCTGGATACACAGGCGGATAATGGCCTTCTGATAAGAAAAGAGAGGCTCAAGGATCAACTCTTGGCCGACTCCAGCAAATAACCACGGGGACAACACTTTGCTTGCCCACCAAGCCCTCAAGCCCTCTCCTTCGCCAGTTTCCGCAGCAAGTAGCTATCCATAATCCACCCATGCTGCTCCCGCAATTCGGCACGGCGAGTGCGGATGGTGTCAGCGACCTCACTTAGCGGCCCGGCGATCAGCACTTCATCCGGGGTGCCGATATAGGCGCCCCAGTAGATCTGCATATCCTGATCGACAAAGCGCTGGTAGGTGTCCTGGGCGTCGAGCATTACCAATACGCTGTCCAACCCTTCCGGAAAGCCACCTTCGGCCAGGCGCCGCGCTGGGGTGATCTGGAAGGCCTGGCCGATGCTGTTAAAACAGACCTTATGCTTGGCCGCCAGGGCTTGCAGGCTGGTGATGCCGGGGATCACTTCGTATTCGATTTGCTCGCTACTGTTGTTCACGATCTGCTCGACGATGCGCAGGGTGCTGTCGTACAGCGCCGGGTCGCCCCAGACCAGAAAGGCGCCGGTTTCGCCGTCGCGCATCTGCTCGCGAATCATGCCCTCGAACACCTGCTGCTTGTCCTGATTCAGATCGACCACGCTGCCGCGATAGTCGGGCACATCGCGCACCCGCTCCGGGCAATCGGCGCTAACAAAACGGTAGTCGCGGCCCTGGATAAAGCGCTCGCAGATGGTCTTGCGCAGGCCGATCAGGCTGTCCTTGGTGCTGCCCTTATCCATCAGAAAGAACACATCCGTGCGGTTGAGCGCGTTGATCGCTTGCACGGTCAAGTAGTCCGGGTCGCCGGCGCCGATGCCGATAATCAACAGGGTTTTCATAAAGTGGTCTCCAGGCTGCCGGCCAGTATCGGCAGCGAATCGATATGTCGGTAGTCGGCGCCCAACTCGGCGGCCAATTGGCGCGCGCGGCCGAGGCGGATCGGCGCGCTTTCGATATCCACCAGCAGCGCCGGGCAGGCGCTCGGGGTTAACGCCGGCCAGTCGCGCAGGCGGCCATCGGTGATGATCAGTAAACGCTGACGCTCGGCCGGGTGCAGACGTTGACGCCGCGCCTGCCAGTCGGCGGCCTGCTGCACGGCCGCCAGCAACGGCGTGCCGCCGCCCGCGCCCAGCTCGGCGAGCCAATCTTGCAAGGCCCGGGAGGCTTTCTGCCCCTGCCAGAACCATTGCGCCTGACGGCCGGTGGCATGCAGCAAGGCCAGGCGCGCGCGCTGGCGGCGTGCCTGTTCGAACACTTCGCTGAGCAGGCCTTTAGCTTTGCTTAGCGCGCCATGGCGGCGGGTCGAAGCCGAAGCATCGACTATCACCAGCCAGAGTTCCGCCGGCTTGGCGCTGCGCGGACGCAACAGCAAATCCTGTCGAGTGCGCGGGCGGCCTTTAAGCAGGCTCGCCGGCCAGTCGATACGGCCCGCAGCGCCACTGCGACTGGCGCCGTTACGACCATTGCCCAGTATGCCGGGTGCGGCCCGGGCATCCGCGCCTGGGGCTGTGCGCGGGCGGATGCCTAGGGCTTTTTTGTCCAGCGCGGCGGTTCACGCCTGACGCCAAGGCTCTGTGCCTGGGCGGGTAATTCACCCCACTGGCCTTCGCCTCGGGGCTGCTCGCTGGGCTTATCGTGGCTGGGTGACGATTCGGATTGGGGTTGCGGCGGCTGCGCGGCAGACGGCGGGTTATGCCGGCGACGGTGACGCAGCACGAAGTCTGCCACCGCGTCGATATCCTCCGCTTCAATCCGCTCGACGCCGCGCCAGGCGGCATGCGCACGGGCGGCGCGCAGCCAGACCAGATCGGCGCGCAGGCCATCCACCGCGGCAGCGAAGCAGCGCTGGCTGATCTGCTCCAGGGCGGCGTCATCCAGGGGAATTTCCGCCAGCCGCGCACGGGCGCTCTGGCAGCGTTCACGCAGTTCATCCTGCTGCGCCTGCCAGCGCTGCAGAAAGGCCTCTGGGTCGGCATCGAAGGCCAGCCGGCGGCGGACGATCTCCGCGCGCTGGGCAGGCTGCGGCTGGGCGTCCAGGGCCAGGTTAAGGCCGAAGCGATCGAGCAGTTGCGGGCGCAACTCGCCCTCCTCGCCGTTCATGGTGCCGATCAGCACAAAACGCGCGGCATGCCGATGGGAGATGCCGTCGCGCTCGATATGGTTGACCCCGCTGGCGGCGGCATCCAGCAGCAGGTCGACCAGATGATCGGGCAGCAGATTGACCTCATCGACATACAGCACGCCGCCATCGGCCTTGGCCAACAGACCGGGGGAAAACTGCGCGCGACCCTCGCCCAGCGCGGCGTCGAGATCGAGGGTGCCGACGATGCGCTCCTCGCTCGCGCCCAGCGGCAGGGTGACAAAGGTGCCGCTGGCCAGCAGATCGGCCAGGCCACGGGCCAGGGTCGATTTGGCCATGCCGCGCGGTCCCTCGATCAGCACACCGCCAATCGCCGGATCGATGGCCGCCAGGCACAGCGCCAGTTTCAGGTCATCGGCGGCGACCACGGCGGCGAGGGGAAAGTGGCTATCGGTCATGGTTGCAGTCCATCAGGTTTGCGTAGGGTGGACGACGCTTTTCTCGTCCACCAGGGCGGTGTTTGGGTGGATGGATAGAGCGCCATCCACCCTACGACTCTTCGCTGTCGATCAGCAGATTTTCCAGAACGTAGCCCGGATGGCATCCGGGCTACGGGCTCATGCACTTGCCGTGGGAGGCGCTTCAGCGGCGACAAGCTCGCGGCTACAACTGCATGGATGCAGGAGGTAGAGCGAAGCAGGACGCCAGAGCCGAAAGCCCCTCCCACAGCCGATCCGTTGTGCGCCATGTTCAGTTGCCGATACCAAATATGCTCAGTGGAAACAGGACGATCCCGAGAACCCGGGGAAACAAGGCAGCCAACCCGGCGCAGCTTATTGCACCAAACAAAACCCAGATGCCCAGCTCTGTGAGGCTCGCCGGCCCACCGTCAAACAGAATGAACGCCAGCAGGCCGATCCAGATGCCAGCCATGGCACCGATGCCGGCCGAACGAACCCGATCACGTCGGGTAATCGGGCGCTTCCACCAGACTCGTATTCGGGCCAGTGTTTCTTTCACACACCCTCCTCGCTATCAATCAGCAGGTTTTCCAGCGCTTCGCGGTACTCGCCGGGGTGCTGCCAGAGGCCGCGCTGCTGGGCTTCGAGCAGGCGTTCGAGGATATCCTGCAGGGCGCCGGGGTTGTGCTGCTGGATAAAGTCACGGGTGCTTTTGTCGAGCAGGTAGGCATCGGTGAGCAGCGCGTACTGGTGGTCGTCGACCAGTTCGCTGGTGGCGTCGAAGGCAAACAGGTAGTCGATGGTCGCCGCCAGTTCGAACGCACCCTTATAGCCGTGGCGCTTCATGCCCTCGATCCACTTGGGGTTGGCCGCGCGAGCGCGCACCACGCGATTGAGTTCTTCCTTCAGGGTGCGGATGCGCGGGGTATCGGGCTGGCTGTTGTCGCCGTGATAACTCGCCACCTTGGCCCCGCGCAGGCATTCCACCGCCGCGAGCATGCCGCCCTGGAACTGGTAATAGTCATTGGAATCGAGGATGTCGTACTCGCGGTTGTCCTGGTTGTGCAGCACCGCCTGCATCTGTTCCAGGCGTTCGGCGAACTGCGCCCGCGCCGGGGTGCCTTCGCTGTGGCTGCCGTAGGCGTAGCCGCCCCAGTTCAGATAGACCTCGGCCAGATCCTCGCGGGTTTGCCACAGGCGTTCTTCGATGGCGTTCTGCACGCCCGCGCCATAGGCCCCCGGTTTGGAGCCGAACACCCGCCAGCCGGCCTGTTTGCGTGCCTCGTGTTCATCCAGACCGCTGTCCTGCAAGGTCAGCGACTCGCGCCAGACCCGTGCCGACAGTGGATTCATCTCTTCCGGCTCATCGAGATCAACCACCGCCTGCACCGCATCATCGAACAGGCGGATCAGGTTGCTAAAGGCATCGCGGAAGAAGCCGGACACGCGCAGGGTCACGTCCACCCGCGGGCGGCCGAGCTGCGCCAGCGGCAGCGTCTCGAAACGCTCGACGCGCTGGCTGCCGGCCTGCCACACCGGACGCACCCCCATCAGCGCCAAAGCCTGGGCCATATCGTCGCCGCCGGTACGCATGGTCGCCGTGCCCCACATCGACAGGCCAAGCTGACGCAGGTGGTCGCCGTGGTCCTGCAGATGCCGTTCAAGCAGGCGATCCGCCGCCTGCACGCCGATGCGCCAGGCGGTCGGCGTGGGCAGGTTGCGCACATCGACGCTATAGAAGTTGCGCCCGGTGGGCAGCACATCCAGCCGCCCGCGACTCGGCGCGCCGCTCGGCCCGGCAGGCACGAAGCGCCCGCTTAGCGCCGCGAGCAGGCCGTGCATCTCAGCCGGGCCGCAGGCATCCAGCAGCGGTGCGATCTGTTCACGCAAACGCTGCAGCACCTGGCTACTTTCCACACCAACGGATGCAAAATCCGCCGCGCTAATCAGCTGCAAGGCCAGTATTTCCAAGCGTTCACGGGTATCACCGGCACTGCGCCAAGGCTCGATGCTCAGGCGCTGCAACAGCGCCGGGCGCGGTCCCTGCCAGGGTGCAGCCATGTCGCAGTCGAGCGGATCGAAACCCAGCTGCAGATCGCGAGCCAGGGCGCGCAGCAGGCTGGCGTTGCCGCCCTGGCCGTCGCCACGGGGAATGCGCAGCAGCGCCAGCAGGGTGTCGCGGCGCAGGGTGCCGGCCGGTGATTCGCCGAATACGTGCAGGCCATCGCGGATCTGCGATTCCTTCAAGTCACACAAGTAGGCATCCAGCTGCGGCAGCCAACTGTTGGGGTCTTCATTGAGTTGCAGGCCCAGCTCGCGGTCGAGGCTGGCCTCGCGCACCTTGAGCAGAATCTCGCCACGCAGCTCGGCGGCGCGGCGCAGGTCGAGCTGGCTGGCTTCGTAGTATTCGTCGGCCAGGCGCTCCAGATCGCGCAGCGGGCCGTAGCTTTCGGCACGGGTCAGCGGCGGCATCAGGTGGTCGATAATCACCGCCTGAGTACGGCGCTTGGCCTGCGCGCCCTCGCCCGGGTCGTTGACGATAAAGGGGTAAATATTCGGCAGCGGGCCGAGAATCGCGCTCGGCCAGCACTGCGCGGACAGGCCGACGCTCTTGCCCGGCAGCCATTCCAGATTGCCGTGTTTGCCCACGTGAATGACGGCGTTCGCCGCAAATGCCCCACGAATCCAGCAATAAAACGCCAGATAGCCGTGCGGTGGTACCAGATCGGGGTCGTGATACACCGCCGCCGCATCCAGCTGATATCCGCGCGCCGGCTGAATGCCGACAAAGGTAAAACCAAAGCGCAGGCCGGCGATCATCAACCGACCGCCGCGGAACATCGGGTCGCTTTGCGGTTCGCCCCAGCGTTCGCGCACCACCTGCTGGTTGGCTGCCGGCAGGCTGTGAAAGAACGCCAGATACTCGTCCAGCGCCAGGCTCTGGGCGCAGGGACGTGCGTCGAGGCTGTCCAGATCATTGGTCACGCCGCCAAGCAGCTGGTGGATCAGCGCGGTGCCGCTATCGGGCAAGCCTTCAACCGGATAGCCCTGCTGTTGCAGCGCCTTGAGAATATTTAGCGCCGCCGCCGGGGTGTCCAGACCGACGCCATTGCCGATACGGCCGTCGCGGGTCGGGTAGTTGGCGAGGATCAGGGCGATACGCTTATCGGCGTTGGCTTTGTGCGCCAGGGCCATCCAGTTGCGCGCCAGCTCGGCGACGAAATCCATGCCCGGCAGGTGCGGCTGGTAACAGACCACATCGCTCTGGCTGCGCTCGCTGCGCCAGGCCAGGCCCTTGAAGCTGATCGGCTGGGTAATCAGCCGGCCATCCAGCTCGGGCAGCACGATATGCATGGCCAGGTCACGCGAACCCAGGCCCTGGGCATTGGCTTGCCACTGTTCGTGGTTATCCAGCGCGCAGATGGCCTGCAGCACTGGGATATCGCGCCTAAAAGGCCGCGCGCTTGGCGCTTCCGGGTTGGACAGGGCAAAGGCGGTGGTATTGATAATCAGGCGGGCATCGGCTTGCTCCAGCCAGTCCTCGACCTGACTCAGGCAGGCGGCCTCCTTGAGGCTGGCCACGGCAATCGGCAGCGGATTAAGGCCCTGAGCCTGCAAGCGTTGGCAGAACACATCAATAAACCCGGTATTCGCCGCCTGCACCTGGGTGCGGTAGAACAGCAGCGCCGCCACCGGCGCATCGGCCTGCCAGTTGGCTTGCCAATCGGCCAGGCTCGGATTGGCCAACTGCGGGTGATACAGACCCACGCGCGGCAGCGGCTGCGGTTCTACCCAGGCATAGTCACGCTGCAGCCACTGGCTGGCGATGCAGTTAAACAGTTGCAGCGCATTACCCGCGCCGCCCTGACGCAGAAACTGCCAGAGCCTGTGGGCGCACTCGCTATCGACATTGCTGAGGCCTATCAGCTCGGGATCAGGGCTGTCGTCGCCCGGCACCATAATCACCCGCGCGCCGCGCTCGGCCAGTTCGACCAGCCGCTCGATGCCGTAACGCCAGTAACTGACGCCACCGTGCACCGAGATCAAAATCACTTTGGCGTGCTGCAGCACCTGCTCGACGTAGAAGTCCACCGAGGCGTGATTGCTCAGCTGCGCCGGGCTGGCCAGGCGCAGGCTGGGGTAGTCCGCCGGCAACTGGCGCGCCGCTTCGGCCAGCAGCGACAGGTGCGAATCGCCGGTACAGAGAATCACCAGCTCGGCCGGGGTCTGGCCGAGATCGGCAATGCTGTCGAGCGGCAGCTGGCTGCCGGGCTGGGTGCGCAATAGATGCATGGCAATTCACCGTGGGAGGGGCTTTAGCCGCGACAGGCCTTATAAGGCTCGCGGCTAAAGTCCCTCCCACCTATTTAGGCCAGCGCTGCTTGCAGTTCGGCTTCGATGGCGGCTTGATCCAGGGTCTGGCCAATCACCACCAGGCGGGTGATGCGCGGCTCATCGGCCTGCCAGGTGCGGTCGAAGTGTTTGTCGAACCGCTGACCGACGCCCTGCAGCAGCAGACGCATCGGTTTGCCGGGAATCGCCGCAAAGCCCTTGATGCGCAGGATGCCGTGTTTGCTGACCGCCTCCTTCAGCGCTTGCAGCAAACGGGCTTCCTCGGCTTCGGGCAGTTCCACGTGGAACGAGGCGAATTCGTCGTGATCGTGGTCCTCATGGCCTTCCAGGTCATGGTGGGTCTTGCGGCCCTCGATATGCAGCTCGGTCTCGCAGTTCAGGCCCAGCAGCACGTCCAGCGGCAGCTCGCCGCCATGGGCTTCGATGATTTTCACCGCCGGCGGCAGCTCTTCCGCCACTTCAGTGCGCACCGCAGCCAGGGCGGCGGCATCGAGCAGGTCGGCCTTGTTGAGAATCACCAGGTCGGCGCTGGCCAGCTGGTCGGCGAACAAGTCATGCAGCGGCGATTCATGGTCGAGGTTGGGGTCGAGCTTGCGCTGCGCATCAACCTGATCGGGGAAGGCGGCGAAGGTGCCGGCAGCCACGGCGGGGCTGTCGACCACGGTGATCACCGCATCGACGGTGCAGGCGTTGCGGATTTCCGGCCAGTTAAAGGCTTGCACCAGCGGCTTGGGCAGGGCCAGGCCGGAGGTTTCAATCAGGATATGGTCGAGCTCGCCACGCCGCGCCACCAGCTCGCGCATCACTGGGAAGAACTCTTCCTGCACGGTGCAGCACAGGCAACCGTTGGCCAGTTCGAAGATGCGCCCGTTGGCTTCTTCTTCGCTGCACCCGATGGAGCACTGCTTGAGGATTTCGCCATCGATGCCAAGCTCGCCGAACTCGTTGACGATCACCGCGATACGCCGCCCCTCCGCATGGGTCAGCAGATGACGCAACAGAGTGGTTTTGCCGGCGCCGAGAAAGCCGGTAACGATGGTGACGGGAAGTTTGGCGAGGGTTTGCATGGCGAGTCCTGCATGGCGTCGAAAGAAAGACGAGCAGGAGGCGGCACAGACATGACAGCCACGGGGCGTCAGCCAACACCACCGGATCACCCCGCCCGGTTGTCGAAAACATGGCGAGGCAGGTCTCCTGGCTCACGGTCTGCGCGTTGCGCCACCCTTCTACCTTCCCGCCGTACGGCAGTGGTGTATCGAAGGGCTTTGGACCGTTCACAGTTGCGGGGGCAGCCAGGGCATTCACCCTGTTCCCTCTTAGCTTCATGGGCATGCCCACGAAGAACCTCGAACGCGACAAGGCTACGCAGGCCATGGCGGCCGGTCAATCGCGGTTGACCACTGCCGGCCGCCATGGTGAGCTACGCCGCCGCACACACCGAGCGCTATTAGATGATGCCCAGCCCTGCCGATACTCGTCCCGCGGCCATCATTCAAGTGGTTGCCGGGCTTGGCTGCCGCAGCGGCTGCAGCGTTGAAGATTTATCCACATTGCTGATTCACAGCCTGCAGGCGTATGGCCTGACTGTGGATAACCTGGCGGGGCTGGCCAGCATCGCGCATAAACGCGACGAGCCGGGCCTGCTGGCACTGGCTCAGCGCCTGGGTCTGCAGCTGAACTGCTTCAGCGCAGAAGAACTGCAGCCCTATCAGCACCGCGTGCAAGGCTCATCGCTTACCCTGGCCACCACCGGCAACCCCGCCGTCGCCGAACCCTGCGCCTTGGCCCTGGCCGAACGCCTGGGCGGCCAACCGGCACGTCTGCTCGGCGAAAAAACCCGCAACGCCAGCGCCACCTGTGCACTGGCGTCGATTGCACCCAAGGATGTCTCATGACCGTCTACTTTATCGGCGCCGGCCCCGGCGACCCCGAGCTGATCACCGTCAAGGGCCAGCGCCTGCTGCGCAGCTGCCCGGTGATTCTCTATGCCGGCTCGCTGGTGCCCGAGGCCGTACTACAAGACCATAGCGCTGAGCAGGTGATCAACACCGCCGAGCTGCACCTGGATGAAATCATCGAACTAATCCGCCAGGCCCACGGCAAAGGCCTGGATGTGGCCCGCGTGCACTCCGGCGACCCCTCGCTGTACGGCGCGATTGGCGAGCAGATCCGCCACCTGCGCCGGCTGGGCATCGCCTTCGAGATCATCCCCGGGGTGACGGCCACTGCGGCGTGCGCTGCCCTGCTGGAAAGCGAACTGACCCTGCCCGAGGTGTCACAGACGCTGATCCTCACGCGCTACGCGAGCAAGTCGAACATGCCCGAGGGCGAGGCCCTGGGCGACCTGGCCCGCCACGGCGCAACCATGGCCATCCACCTGGGCGTGGTGCACCTGAGCAAGATCGTCACTGAGCTGCTGCCGCATTACGGTGCGGATTGCCCGATTGCCGTGGTCCATCGCGCCAGCTGGCCGGATCAGGACTGGGTTAGCGGCACCCTGGCGACCATTGAAGAACAGGTGCGCGCCAAGGGCTTTCGCCGTACCGCGCTGATCCTCGTCGGCCGCGTGCTGCACGCCGAACAGTTCGCCGACTCGGCGCTGTACAACGCCAAGCATCGTCATCTGTTCAGATCAGCGGACGACTAGCTTAGAGATGAATCTCCGCGCCCTTGATGCCGAGCAGGCGCAGCTCTTCGATCAGGCCATTGAGGTCGGCGAAGGACTCCACCTGCTCCTGCTCATCGACCAGAAAAAAGCTGGTGCCCGCGCCTTTCTTCAGCAGCACGATCCACTCCCGCGTATTAGACGGGTTGGCGATGACATGGATATCCAGGAGCAAGCCCTGAGCCTGCTTGCTCCTTATGTCTTCACGACGCATCAGCTGTTGCCTGCTTACTCAACCGTTACGCTCTTGGCCAGATTGCGCGGCTGGTCAACGTCGGTGCCCTTGAGCACGGCGACGTAGTAGGACAGCAGCTGCAGCGGAATGGTGTAGAGGATCGGCGCGAGGGCGTCGTGGATATGCGGCATGTTCACCACGTGGGTGCCCTCGCCATTGCTCATGCCGGCCTGCTGATCGGCAAACACCACCAACTCGCCGCCACGGGCACGCACTTCCTGCAGGTTGGATTTGAGCTTTTCCAGCAGCTCGTTGTTCGGCGCCACGGTGACCACCGGCATGTCGCTGTCCACCAGCGCCAATGGGCCGTGCTTGAGCTCGCCGGCCGGATAGGCTTCGGCGTGGATATAGGAGATTTCCTTGAGCTTGAGTGCGCCTTCCATCGCCACCGGGTACTGCGCGCCGCGACCGAGGAACAGGCTGTGGTGCTTCTCGGCGAACAGCTCGGAGACTTTCTCCACCACGCTGTCCATGGCCAGGGCTTCGCCCAGGCGGGTCGGCAGGCGGCGCAACTCTTCCACCAGCTCGGCTTGCAGGGCTTTATCCAGGGTACCGCGCACCTGCCCGAGGGCCAGGGTCAGCAGCATCAGTGCCACCAGTTGGGTGGTGAAGGCCTTGGTCGAGGCCACGCCGATTTCCGGGCCGGCCTGGGTCAGCAGGGTCAGGTCGGATTCACGCACCAGCGAGCTGATGCCGACGTTGCAGATCGCCAGGCTGGCCAGGTAGCCACCCATGCCAGGCGCATGCTCCTTGGCATTGCGCAGCGCGGCCAGGGTGTCGGCGGTTTCACCGGACTGGGAGATGCTGACAAACAGGGTGTCCGGCTGTACCACCACCTTGCGGTAGCGGAACTCGCTGGCCACTTCGATCTGGCAAGGAATGCCGGCCAGGCCTTCCAGCCAGTAACGCGCGACCATACCTGCGTGGTAACTGGTGCCGCAGGCGACGATCTGCACGTTGCGCACCTTGGCGAACAGCTCGGCAGCCTGCGGGCCAAAGGCCTGGACCAGCACGTGGTCAGTGCCGAGACGACCTTCCAAGGTACGCTGCACCACCTTGGGCTGCTCATGGATTTCCTTGAGCATAAAGTGGCGGTACTCGCCCTTGTCGGCGGCTTCGGCACCTTCGTGGTACTGCACGCTCTCGCGCGTCACCGACTGGCCGGCGGCATCCCAGATCTGCACGCTGTCGCGCTGGATTTCGGCGATATCGCCTTCTTCCAGGTACATAAAACGGTCGGTGACCTGACGCAGAGCCAGCTGGTCGGAGGCAAGGAAGTTTTCGCCCAGACCCAGGCCGATCACCAGTGGGCTGCCACTGCGCGCGGCGACCAGACGATCCGGCTGCTTGCTGCTGATTACCGCCAGGCCGTAGGCACCGTGCAGTTGCTTGACCGCCTGTTTCAGCGCGGCCGTCAGATCCGTCTGCGTTTTGAGGATATGGTCGAGCAGGTGCACTATCACTTCGGTGTCGGTGTCGGAGCTGAACACATAGCCCAGACCCTTAAGCTCCGCGCGCAGTTCTTCGTGGTTCTCGATAATGCCGTTGTGCACCACCGCCAAGTCATGACTGGAGAAATGCGGGTGGGCGTTACGCTCGCTCGGCGCACCATGGGTGGCCCAGCGGGTGTGGGCGATGCCCAGACGGCCGGCCAGCGGCTCCTCGCTCAAGGCGCTTTCCAGCTCGCTGACCTTGCCCACACGGCGACGACGGTCGAGAACGTTATGATCAGTCAACAGCGCCACACCGGCACTGTCATAGCCGCGGTATTCCAGGCGCTTGAGGCCTTCAACCAACACGGCGGTGATATTGCGTTCGGCGACAGCACCTACGATGCCACACATAGTTCTCTCCTTAAGCTTCAACAGCCGCGCAGATCAGCTTGATGCCGCGCTCGGTTAATTGTTCACGGGCCTCGGGGCTGAGGCGTTCGTCAGTTATCAGGGTATGGATGCTGCTCCAGGGCAGCTCCAGGTTGGGAATCTTGCGGCCGATCTTGTCGCTCTCGACCATCACCACCACTTCGCGGGCGACATCAGCCATCACCCGGCTCAGCCCGAGCAGTTCATTGAAGGTGGTGGTGCCACGGTTCAGGTCGATGCCATCGGCACCAATAAACAGCTGGTCGAAGTCGTACGAGCGCAGCACCTGCTCGGCGACCTGGCCCTGGAAGGATTCCGAATGCGGATCCCAGGTGCCGCCGGTCATCAGCAACACCGGCTCATGCTCCAGTTCGCTGATGGCGCGGGCGACGTTAAGCGAGTTGGTCATCACCACCAGGCCGGGCTTGTGACCGAGTTGCGGGATCATCGCCGCGGTGGTGGTGCCGCTGTCGATGATAATCCGCGCATGCTCGCGAATCCGCGCCACACCCGCGCGAGCGATGGCCTGCTTGTACTGAGAGATCGGCTGGACATCGCTGATCAGTTCCTGCGGCATCGGCACTGCACCGCCGTAGCGACGCAGCAGCAGGCCGTTCTTCTCCAGCGCTGCGAGGTCTTTGCGAATGGTCACTTCCGAGGTGGCGAACGCTTTCGACAACTCATCCACACTCACCTCACCTTGCTCGGCGAGCAGGGCAAGAATGGTATGGCGACGTTGCGGAGTGTTGCGTTTCGACATGCTAAGTTTCGATTCGAAAGATAATGGCGCGAATCAAAACCTAATGAAGCTTGTCCGTCAAGCGGGAATCGACATCTGGCGATGTTTGCCAAGCCATTTCAACGGGTCGGCAGGTGCTGGTTAGGATCCAGATAGAACATCTTCTTCCAGCCTTGGGTCGACTCGTCCGCCCGCCAAGGCAGCGGCAACAGGCTGACAATCGAGTAATGCAGGTGCGCCGGTTTGCCTCGCGCGTTACCCGTATCGCCCACCGAGCCCAGCTGACTGCCCGCCAGCAACGGCTGGCCCGGGTAGGCGTCGATGGTGTCTAGATGAGCGTAGTAATGCATGCGCCATTTCGGCCCCAGGGCGAGCACGACTTTGCCGCCCTGCGTGAGCTCACCGCGAAACAGCACCACGCCATAGCTGGCAGAAAGCACTGGCGTGCCCTGTTTGGCGAAGATATCGATACCCTTGTGTACGCCGGAGCGACCCCAGGGTTCAAACCAGAAGGTGCGCGGATGCCAGTCCCGGTTACTGGCGCCCTGCACCGGGATTTGCGGCCATTCCGGCAGCACGGCCCAGACCAGAAACAGCGCTGGGATTATCCAGCGTTTGCGTAACGGCATCCTTGCCAACTCCATCAGCTCTTCTTGGTCGGGCGCTTCCAGCCCTCGATATTGCGTTGCTTGGCGCGGCCGACAGCAAGGGTGTTATCCGGCACGTCACCGGTAATCACCGACCCAGCGCCGGTGGTTGCGCGATCACCCAAAGTCACCGGGGCAACCAGGGCACTGTTAGAGCCGATAAACACGTCTTCACCCAGCACGGTTTTGAACTTGTTGGCACCGTCGTAATTGCAGGTGATAGTACCGGCGCCGATGTTGGTTCGCGCACCGATCTCGGCATCCCCCAGGTAGGAGAGATGGCCGGCCTTGGCGCCCTCGCCCATTTTGGCGTTCTTCAACTCGACGAAGTTACCCACATGGGCGCGAGCGCCCAGCACAGAACCCGGACGCAGGCGGGCGAACGGGCCGCAATCGGCACCCTCGCCCACTTCGGCACCTTCCAGATGGCTGTTGGCTTTGACGATGGCACCTTTGCGCAGGACCGAGTTCTTGATCACGCAGTTCGGGCCAATCTGCACACCATCTTCGATCACTACCTGGCCTTCGAGGATCACGTTGATATCGATCGACACATCACGGCCTACCGTGACTGCGCCACGCAGGTCGAAACGCGCCGGATCGATCAGGGTCACGCCCTGCACCATCAAACGGCGCGCGGCGCGGTACTGGTAGTGGCGCTCCAGTTGCGCAAGCTGGATACGGTCATTGGCGCCCAGCACTTCCATCTCGTCAGCCGCCTGCTCGGTGGCGACGACCAGGCCGTCGGCGACAGCCATGGCGATCACGTCGGTGAGGTAGTACTCGCCCTGGGCGTTGCTGTTGGACAGACGACCCAGCCAGTCGCCCAGCTTTTTCCCCGGTACGGCGAGGATGCCGGTGTTGCCTTCACGTATCAGACGCTGCTCGGCGTTGGTGTCCTTGTGCTCGACGATGGCCTTCACCACGCCCTGCTCATCGCGGACGATGCGGCCGTAGCCGGTTGGATCGTTCAGGTTAACGGTCAACAGACCAAGCTGTTGCTCGCTGACTTGTTGCAGCAGGCGCTGCAGGGTTTCCACTTCGATCAGCGGCACATCGCCGTAAAGAATCAACACACGTTCGGCGCTCAATGCCGGCAAGGCCTGGGCCACAGCATGGCCAGTGCCAAGCTGCTCGCTCTGCAGCACGAAATTCAGGTCATCCGCTGCCAGTCGCTCACGCACCAGTTCCGCGCCATGCCCGATCACCACATGAATGCCTTGCGGTTTCAGCAGGCGGGCAGTGTCGATCACATGGCCAAGCATGGCTTTGCCAGCCACAGGATGCAGGACTTTCGGCAAGGCGGAACGCATGCGGGTACCTTGGCCGGCGGCGAGAATAACGATATCGAGCGACATAAGAGCAGATTCCAGGCAGACGAAGGCGGGCTAAATCCCTAGCCCGGCCAACTGAAAAGGTAAAAACAGCAGGCAAAGAAAAAGGGTAGCCAAGGCTACCCTTTTACTCGTTTGCGATGAAGCGCCGGAATTAACCGCCGAACTTCTTGCGCAACTGCTGAACGGTACGCAGCTGAGCCGCGACCTCGGCCAGGTGAGCAGCAGCGGAACCGTAGTCGAACTCCGCGCCTTTCTCATTCAAGGCTTTCTCGGCAGCCCGGAGGGCTTCCTGAGCAGCAGCTTCATCGATATCGGCAGCACGCTGCACGGTATCGGCGAGAACTTTCACCACACTCGGCTGAACTTCGAGGAAGCCGCCGGAGATGTAGAACACCTCGGCTTCGCCACCCAGCTTGACCAGACGAATCGGACCCGGTTTGAGGTCGGTGATCAGCGGCGCGTGGCCTGGAGCGATACCGAGATCACCCAGGTTACCGTGCGCAATCACCATCTCGACCAGACCGGAGAAGATCTCGCCTTCTGCGCTGACGATGTCGCAATGGACTGTCATAGCCATGTCTAACCTCACGTATCGATCTGCCTACACACTACTACGCGTATCGGCAGACCGTAAGCGCCCGTTGCCGGGCGCACGGGTGATTACAGTTTCTTCGCTTTCTCGACAGCTTCTTCGATGCTGCCAACCATGTAGAACGCCTGCTCTGGCAGGTGATCGTAGTCACCTTTCAGAATGCCGCTGAAGCCGGCAATGGTGTCCTTCAGGGAAACGTACTTGCCTGGCGAACCGGTGAAGACTTCGGCCACGAAGAACGGCTGGGACAGGAAGCGCTGGATCTTACGAGCACGGGATACCAGTTGCTTGTCTGCTTCGGACAGTTCGTCCATACCCAGAATCGCGATGATGTCCTTCAGCTCTTTGTAGCGCTGCAGTACGTACTGCACGCCGCGAGCGGTGTCGTAGTGCTCCTGGCCGATAACCATCGGGTCCAGCTGGCGCGACGTCGAGTCGAGTGGATCGACCGCTGGGTAGATACCCAGGGAAGCGATGTCACGGGACAGTACAACGGTGGCGTCCAAGTGGGCGAAGGTGGTCGCCGGGCTTGGGTCGGTCAGGTCGTCCGCAGGTACGTATACGGCCTGGATCGAGGTGATCGAACCGGTCTTGGTCGAAGTAATACGCTCTTGCAGAACGCCCATTTCTTCGGCCAGGGTCGGCTGGTAACCCACCGCGGAAGGCATACGACCCAGCAGTGCGGATACTTCTGTACCGGCCAGGGTGTAACGGTAGATGTTGTCCACGAAGAACAGAACATCACGGCCTTCGTCACGGAACTTCTCGGCCATGGTCAGGCCGGTCAGTGCTACGCGCAGACGGTTGCCTGGTGGCTCGTTCATCTGACCGTAAACCAGGGCTACCTTGTCGAGAACGTTGGAGTCCTTCATCTCGTGGTAGAAGTCGTTGCCCTCACGAGTACGCTCACCCACACCGGCGAACACGGAATAACCGCTGTGCTCGATGGCGATGTTACGGATCAGTTCCATCATGTTTACGGTTTTGCCTACACCGGCACCACCGAACAGACCGACTTTACCGCCCTTGGCGAACGGGCAAACCAGGTCGATAACCTTGATGCCGGTTTCCAGCAGCTCGTTGGAGCCAGCTTGCTCGGCGTAGGTCGGTGCGGCACGGTGAATGCCCCAACGCTCTTCTTCGCCAATCGGGCCAGCTTCGTCGATCGGGTTGCCCAGCACGTCCATGATACGGCCCAGGGTTTTCACCCCAACCGGTACCTGGATACCTGCGCCAGTGCTGCCGACATTCAGGCCACGCTTGAGGCCTTCGGTCGAACCCATCGCAATGGTACGTACCACGCCGTCGCCCAGCTGCTGCTGAACTTCCAGGGTGGTTTCGGCGCCGTCTACTTTCAGCGCTTCATAAACACTCGGCACTTGATCACGCGGGAATTCCACGTCGATAACGGCGCCGATGATTTGAACGATACGTCCGCTACTCATCTTTGGTTCCTCTGAATATTTGAACCGTGCTTAAACCGCGGCAGCGCCGCCGACGATTTCCGAAATTTCCTGGGTGATCGCTGCCTGACGTGCCTTGTTGTAAACCAACTGCAGGTCTTTGATTAGATCGCCAGCGTTGTCGGTGGCGTTCTTCATCGCGATCATCCGGGCCGCTTGTTCAGCCGCATTGTTCTCAACCACCGCCTGATACACCTGCGACTCCACGTAACGCACCATCAAGCCATCGAGCAGCTGTTTTGCGTCGGGTTCGTACAGGTAATCCCAGTGATGCTTGAGATCCTGATCCGGATCGGCCACCAGCGGAATCAACTGCTCCACTGTCGGCTTTTGCGTCATGGTATTGATGAACTTGTTCGAGACCACGGACAAACGATCGATGCGACCATCGAGGTAGGCATCGAGCATAACCTTGACGCTACCGATCAGATCATTGATCGACGGTTCCTCGCCCAGGTGGCTGATCGCAGCAACGATGTTGCCACCAAAGTTGCGGAAGAACGCCGCACCCTTGCTGCCAACCACGCAGAGATCGATCTCCACGCCTTGCTCGCGATTGCTCGCCATGTCCTTGACCAGAGCCTTGAACAGGTTGGTGTTCAGACCACCACACAGACCACGGTCCGAGCTCACCACGACATAACCTACACGCTTAACTTCGCGCTCGATCATGAACGGGTGACGGTATTCCGGGTTGGCGTTGGCCAGATGACCAATAACCTGGCGGATACGCTCCGCGTAGGGACGGCTAGCTGCCATGCGCATTTGTGCCTTGCGCATTTTGCTGACCGCCACCTTTTCCATGGCGCTGGTGATCTTCTGCGTGCTTTTGATGCTCGCAATCTTGCTGCGAATCTCTTTTGCGCCTGCCATTTGACACCTATCGGGTTAGCAAGCGGGGACCTCGCGGTCCCCACTGCGGCTTACCAGGTTTGGGTGGCCTTGAACTTCTCGATACCGGCTTTCAGCTGGCCATCGATGTCGTCATTGAAGTCACCCTTCTCGTTGATCTTCGCCATCAATGCGGCGTGATCCCGGTTGAAGTAAGCAATCAGGGCCTGCTCGAATGCACCAATCTTGGCAACTTCGATATCGACCAGGAAACCACGCTCGGCGGCATACAGCGATAGCGACATGTCAGCAATCGACATCGGCGCATATTGCTTCTGCTTCATCAGCTCGGTAACGCGCTGACCGTGCTCAAGCTGCTTACGGGTGGCTTCGTCCAGGTCAGAAGCGAACTGGGCGAAAGCCGCCAGTTCACGGTACTGAGCCAGAGCGGTACGGATACCACCGGAGAGCTTCTTGATGATCTTGGTCTGTGCAGCACCACCCACGCGGGATACCGAAATACCGGCGTTGACCGCAGGACGGATACCCGAGTTGAACATGGCCGATTCCAGGAAGATCTGACCGTCGGTGATCGAGATCACGTTGGTCGGAACGAACGCGGAAACGTCGCCCGCCTGGGTTTCGATGATCGGCAGAGCGGTCAGGGAACCGGTTTTGCCAGTCACAGCGCCATTGGTGAACTTCTCAACGTACTCTTCAGAAACGCGGGAAGCACGCTCCAGCAGGCGGCTGTGGAGATAGAACACGTCGCCTGGGTAGGCTTCACGGCCTGGCGGACGGCGCAGCAGCAGGGAAATCTGGCGGTAGGCCACTGCTTGCTTGGACAGATCGTCATAAACGATCAGCGCGTCTTCACCGCGGTCGCGGAAGTATTCGCCCATGGTGCAACCGGCGTACGGTGCAATGAACTGCAGTGCAGCGGATTCGGAAGCGGAAGCCGCGACAACGATGGTGTTAGCCAGCGCGCCGTTTTCTTCCAGCTTGCGTACCACGTTGGCGATGGTCGATTGCTTCTGACCAACTGCTACGTAGACGCACTTAATGCCGCTGTTTTTCTGGTTGATGATGGCGTCGATGGCCAGAGCGGTTTTACCGATCTGACGGTCACCGATGATCAGCTCACGCTGGCCACGGCCAACCGGGATCATGGCGTCAACCGACTTGTAACCGGTCTGTACCGGCTGGTCGACCGACTTACGCCAGATCACGCCCGGCGCAACCTTTTCAACAGCGTCGGTAGCGACGTTGTTCAGCGGGCCTTTGCCGTCAATTGGGTTGCCCAGTGCGTCAACGACGCGGCCCAGCAGTTCCGGACCAACCGGAACTTCGAGGATGCGACCGGTGCACTTGGCGCTCATGCCTTCGGCGAGGGTGGTATAAGCACCCAGCACTACGGCACCGACGGAGTCTTGCTCCAGGTTCAGCGCCATACCGTAGACACTGCCCGGGAACTCGATCATTTCGCCGTACATCACATCGGCGAGACCGTGAATGCGCACGATACCGTCGGAGACGGACACGATGGTGCCTTCGTTACGGGCTTGAGAGGCGACATCGAGTTTCTCGATACGCCCCTTGATGATTTCACTAATTTCGGAAGGATTGAGTTGCTGCATAGCTCTGCTGCCCCTTCAAACTCAAGATTTCAATGCTTCGGCCAGCTTCGCGATTTTGCCGCGAACTGAGCCATCGATAACCAGGTCGCCGGCGCGGATCACAACACCACCGATGAGGGTGGCATCTTCCGCGGCGTGCAGACGCACTTCTCGGCCGAGCCGTGCACTGAGAACCTTGGCGAGTTTGTCTTGCTGTTCATCGCTCAATGCGAAGGCACTGGTAACGTCCACATCGATCGACTTCTCCTGCTCGGCCTTGTACAGGTCGAACAGCTCAACGATCTGTGGCAACAGGGCCAGACGATCGTTTTCAGCGACGATATGAATGAAATTGCGTACCTGGGCGTCGAACTTGTCACCACACACCTCGACAAAGGTGGTGGCCTTGTCTGTACACGTCAAACGCGGAGCCTTGAGCACGCGCTGCATGGTGTCGTCTTGCGACACCGCTGCAGCCAGGCCGAGCATGGCTGACCAATTGGCCAGTTGCTGGTGGGCCTGGGCGTACTCGAAAGCAGCCTTAGCGTAAGGTCGGGCCAGCGTGGTCAGTTCTGCCATGATCGCGCCCCTCGCTTAAATTTCGGCTGCCAGTTTGGAAACCAGCTCCGCATGCGCGTTTTGGTCGATAGATGCGCCCAGGATCTTCTCGGCACCGCTAACGGCCAGGCTACCCAGTTGGGCACGCAGCGCGTCTTTGACACCGTTGATTTCCTGCTCGATCTCGGCCTGAGCCTGAGCCTTCACACGGTCAGCTTCGACACGGGCCTGTTCACGGGCTTCGTCGACGATCTGAGTACCGCGTTTCTTGGCTTGCTCAATGATCTCGGCTGCCTGGCTTTTGGCTTCGCGCAGTTGCTGACCCACTTTCTCTTGGGCCAACTCCAGGTCACGAGCCGCACGGCTAGCAGCATCCAGGCCATCTGCGATCTTCTTCTGACGCTCTTGCAAAGCCGTAATGACCGGAGGCCACACGTACTTCATGCAGAACAGCACGAAGATGAAGAAGGCAACGGACTGGCCAATCAGGGTTGCATTAATGTTCACGCCAACACCTCGCTCGTTCGTTGTCCATCAAACCAATTCACTCGAAAACGAGTGGATTAGCCTGCGATTTGACCAACGAAGGGGTTCGCGAAGGTGAAGAACAGTGCGATACCAACACCGATCATGGTCACGGCGTCGAGCAGGCCAGCGACGATGAACATTTTCACTTGCAGCATCGGAACCATTTCCGGCTGACGCGCAGCGCCTTCCAGGAACTTGCCGCCCAGCAGGCCGAAACCGATTGCGGTACCCAGGGCACCCAGGCCAATCAGCAGTGCTACAGCGATAGCGGTCAGACCAACTACAGTTTCCATCTTTCCTCCCGACTTTTTATGTCGTATTGGTTAAGGTTTTCTAAGGTAAAGCAGTAAAGCAAATCGGTACTTCTGGTTGCCCTTGCGGGCGTCCACTGCGAGCGCCGGAGCGCTCTTAGTGGTTGTCTTCGTGCGCCATCGACAGGTAGACGATGGTCAGCATCATGAAGATGAACGCCTGCAGCACGATGATCAGGATGTGGAACACCGCCCACGCCCACTGCAGGGCAACACCCAGCGCGCCCAGCAGCAGACCGCCGCCGAACATGATAGCGATGAGGATAAAGATCAGTTCGCCGGCATACAGGTTGCCGAACAGACGCAGTGCCAGGGAAATCGGCTTGGCGATCAGGGTGACGAACTCAAGCAGGAAGTTGACCGGAATCAGCAGGGCTTGAACCACGATGTTCTTGCTGCCGAACGGGTGCAGGGTCAGCTCACCGATGAAACCGCCGATGCCTTTGACCTTGATGCTGTAGTACAGGATCAGGGCGAATACCGACAGGGCCAAGCCCAGAGTGGCGTTCGGGTCAGTGGTCGGTACGACACGGAAGTACAGGTGCGGGTCGCCAGAGATTTTTGCCGCCAGCATTGGCAACCAATCTACCGGGATCAGGTCCATAAAGTTCATCAGGAAGACCCAGACGAAGATGGTCAGACCCAGCGGTGCGATCAGCGCATTGCGGCCATGGAAGGTGTCTTTGACGCTGCCGTCAACGAACTCGACCAGGACTTCAACGAAGTTCTGCAGCTTGCCCGGTTGCCCGGAAGTGGCGCGTTTAGCAGCGGCACGGAACAGCAGGATGAAGAACAGGCCCAACACGAGAGACACCGCCAGGGTGTCTACGTGAAATGCCCAGAAGCCCATTTCCTGAGCTTCTTTTGCGTTGTGGGCGAAACTCCAGCCGTTGACCGGGTGCTGACCGTAGGTCAGGTTGGTCAAGTGGTGCTGGATATAACCCGAAGCGGTTTCTGCTGCTGCCATATATCCCTCGAGCGCTAAGGTCTTAAAAGTCTTGTTTTCATCAGCAGGGGCGAAAACCAATTGACCAACTGGGTCAGGAAGAACACGCCAAATACCGCCAGCGGTTCCAGAGGTTTCACACCTGCAAAGGTCAGTGCAAACAGCACTGCCGTTAAAACCAGTTTGCCCGCCTCACCGGCATAAAAAGACCGGACGATGGCTTGAGCAGCCCGCGCTCCACTGAAACGGAACGCCTTGTGGGCAAAATACAGATTCGGCAACCAGGCAATCAGGCCGCCACACAACCCGGAGTAACCAGCCACTGCGCCTTGCCACTGCCACAACACCAGGGCCATGAGCAGCAACAGCAACAGTTGCACCAGCAAAACCGGGAAAACAGCCAGGCGATGGAAGGGCAGGCGATTCGGCGTGCGAACGTCCATCTTGTTTTCCTGAAAGCTGAACTCGGGCGTCGGCACCTGAAATCAATAACTTGGCATACTTTGTGCCGACGAAATGCGCGCAGAGTATAGGGGCGCTTCCCCCCCCATTCAACTGTCGGGTAGTGATTTCCGACTAGTCGCTACACGCTCAATTGTTTCAGCGAATGTGGGCGAGTACACCCTGAAGTTCGTCCAGCGAGCTGTAGCTGATCACCAACTGACCTTTGCCTTTCTGCCCATGCTTGATCTGCACCGGCGAGCCCAGGCGCTCAGCCAGGCGCTGTTCCAGGCGGGTAATGTCAGGATCGGTTTTAACCACCGCTGCCGGCTTCTCTTTGCTGTTCAGCCACTGGCGTACCAGTGCTTCGGTTTGGCGCACGGTAAGGCCGCGTGCGACAACATGTCGCGCACCTTCGGTCTGCTGTTCGGCCGGCAAACCGAGCAAGGCACGGGCATGACCCATTTCCAGATCGCCATGGGACAGCAGGGTTTTGATCTCTTCCGGCAAGGCAATCAGGCGCAGCAGGTTGCTGATGGTCACCCGCGACTTACCCACCGCATCGGCGACCTGCTGCTGAGTCAACTGGAACTCCTGTTGCAGCCGCTGCAAAGCCATGGCTTCTTCGATGGGGTTGAGGTCTTCACGCTGGATGTTCTCGATCAGCGCCATGGCAATGGCGGCTTCATCAGGCAGCTCGCGAACCATGGCCGGGATCTTGTCCAGACCAGCCTGCTGACTGGCACGCCAGCGGCGCTCACCGGCAACGATCTCGAAACGTCCTTCACCAATCGGCCGCACCACAATCGGTTGCATCACGCCGTGGACCTTGATCGACTGCGCCAGTTCTTCCAGAGCGGTGACGTCCATATCGCGGCGCGGCTGGTATTTACCGCGCTGGATCAGGTCCAGGGGCACGTACTGCAGTTCACGGCTGTCGACCTGCGCGGCCTCTTCCTGCAAGGCGCTGACACTGGTGCCGCCCAGCAGGGCATCCAGACCGCGTCCCAGTCCTCGTTTTTTCACAGCCATGGGTATTTCCTTATGCGGTTGCGGTGTGGGCACTTGCGCGCTGGCGGCGTACCAATTCGCCGGCCAGCGCCAGGTAGGCAATGGCACCACGGGATTGCTTGTCATACACCAGCGCCGGCATGCCGAAGCTTGGCGCCTCTGCCAGGCGCACGTTACGCGGGATGACCACGTCGTAGAGCTGGTCTGGGAAGTGCTGCTTGAGCTGCGCCGACACATCGTTGGTCAGGCTGATGCGCGGGTCGTACATGGTGCGTAGCAGGCCTTCGATCTTCAGCTTGGGGTTCAACAGTTCAGCAATGCGCTGAATGCTGTTGACCAGGTCGCTCAAGCCCTCAAGCGCGTAGTACTCACACTGCATGGGGATAATCACCCCGTCGGCAGCGACCAGGGCGTTGATCGTCAGCATCGACAGCGCCGGCGGGCAGTCGATGAGGATGTAATCGTAATTCTCGCGGATTGGCGCCAGTGCATAACGCAGGCGGCTTTCCTTCATTTTCATTTCCAGCAGCGAGACTTCGGCGGCGGTCAGATCGCGGTTGGCCGGCAGTAGCTGGTAGCCGCCGTGCTCGGAAAACTGCATGGCCTCAACCAGGTTGCACTCGCCGATCAGCACGTCGTAGATCGAATGCTCCAGGCCGTGTTTATCCACACCGCTGCCCATGGTCGCGTTGCCCTGGGGGTCGAGGTCGATCAGCAGCACACGGCGCTTGGTCGCCACCAGCGAGGCAGCCAGATTGATGCAGGTGGTGGTTTTGCCCACGCCGCCTTTCTGGTTAGCGATTGCGAATACCTTAGCCATGCTGCGTTCCCCCTAAACCGAGCGACGCAGTATCAACAGATGGCGCTGACCTTGGCAACCGGGAACCTTGAGTACATGCGTGGCGGTGAGACGAAAGTCCGCTGGCAGCGCCTGCAACTCGTCATCCGGATGTACCCCCTTCATCGCCAGCCACTGGGTATTGCCATCGCCCAAATGGCGAGTCCAGTTGCTGAAATCTTCCAGTGAGCTGAACGCCCGCGAGCAGATACCGGCAAACGGCACGTCTGGTCGGAACTCTTCGACGCGGCTGTGGATAACTTGCAGGTTGGCCAGTTTCAACTCCAGCTTCACCTGAGTCAGGAAGCGAGTCTTCTTGCCGTTGGAATCAAGCAGGGTGAACTGCCGCTCGGGAAACAGGATGGCCAGGGGAATCCCCGGCATGCCGCCGCCACTGCCCACATCCAGCCAGTTATCCCCAGCATCAAAGACGAAAGGCACCACGGACAGGCTGTCGAGCAGATGGCGCGAAACCATTTCATTCGGATCGCGCACTGCGGTGAGGTTGTAGGCCTTGTTCCACTTGATCAGCAGGGCCAGGTAGGCCAGCAACTGTTCGTGCTGCTGCGCGCTGAGTTCGACACCCAGCTCAAGAGCGCCCTGGCTCAGTTCTTCGGCGTGACGGGCAGTAACCAACGACATCAGGCGCTGTGCTCCAACTGCTGACCGGCAGTGCGCTTTTTCAAATGGATCAGCAGCAGGGAAATCGCCGCCGGGGTAACGCCGGGAATCCGCGAGGCCTGGCCTAGAGTTTCCGGGCGACTGTTGCCGAGTTTGTGCTGGATCTCCTTGGACAGCCCGGAAATCCCCGCGTAGTCGATATCGAGTGGCAGCTTGGTGTCTTCACTGGCGCGCAGACGGGCGATTTCGTCCTGCTGGCGATCGATATAACCGGCGTACTTGGTCTTGATCTCGACCTGTTCGGCCACCTGCGGATCCTGCGCGCCACCACCGGTGATGGTGATCAATCCGGCGTAATCGATCTCCGGGCGAGCCAGCAGGTTGAGCAGGTTGTATTCGTGGGTCAACGGCGTGCCGAAGTGGGTGGCAATCGCATCACCCTGAGGCGTACCCGGACGTACCCAGGTGTTTTTCAGGCGCTGTTCTTCCTGCACGATGGCTTCGCGCTTGGCTTCGAACGCGGCCCAACGCACATCATCGACCAGTCCCAACTCGCGGCCTTTCTCGGTCAGGCGCAGGTCGGCGTTGTCTTCGCGCAGGATCAGCCGGTATTCGGCGCGCGAGGTGAACATGCGGTACGGCTCCTGGGTACCCAGGGTAATCAGGTCGTCGACCAGTACACCGATATAGGCCTCATCGCGACGCGGACACCAGCTGTTCTTGCCCTGAGCGCGCAGCGCGGCGTTGCAGCCGGCGAGCAAACCTTGTGCACCGGCTTCTTCGTAACCGGTGGTGCCGTTGATCTGCCCAGCGAAGAACAACCCGGCAATCACCTTAGTTTCCAGGCTGTACTTGAGGTCACGCGGATCGAAGTAGTCGTACTCGATGGCGTAGCCGGGCCGCACGATATGTGCGTTCTCCATGCCACGGATGCTGCGCACGATCTGCAATTGCACATCGAACGGCAGCGAGGTGGAAATGCCATTCGGATAAAGCTCATGGGTATTCAGGCCTTCGGGCTCGATAAATACCTGATGACTGTCCTTGTCGGCAAAGCGGTGGATCTTGTCTTCGATCGACGGGCAATAGCGCGGGCCGACCCCTTCGATCACTCCGGAATACATCGGCGAACGGTCGAGGTTAGCCGCGATGATTTCGTGGGTACGCGCATTGGTGTGGGTGATCCAGCAGCTGACCTGACGCGGTTGCTGTTCGGCGCGACCGAGGAAGGACATCAGCGGGGTTGGCGTGTCGCCGGGTTGTTCGGTCATCACCGAGAAATCCACCGAACGGCCATCGATTCGGGGCGGCGTACCGGTTTTCAGGCGACCGACGCGCAGCGGCAGCTCGCGTAGACGTTGTGCCAAGGCAATCGAAGGTGGGTCGCCAGCGCGACCGCCTGAGTAATTCTGCAGGCCTATGTGGATAAGTCCGCCGAGGAAGGTGCCAGTGGTCAACACCACGGAATCCGCGAGGAAGCGCAGGCCCATCTGGGTGACAACGCCTTTGACTTCGTCGTTTTCGACGATCAGGTCATCAGCTGCCTGCTGAAATATCCACAGGTTGGCCTGGTTTTCCAGGGTTTCGCGAATCGCAGCTTTGTACAGCACACGATCAGCCTGGGCGCGAGTGGCGCGTACCGCAGGGCCCTTGCGGCTGTTTAGCACACGGAACTGGATACCACCTTTGTCGGTGGCTTCAGCCATGGCGCCGCCGAGGGCGTCGATTTCCTTGACCAGATGGCTCTTGCCGATTCCGCCAATCGCCGGGTTGCAGCTCATCTGCCCGAGTGTTTCCACGTTATGGGTCAGCAGCAGGGTTTTTACCCCCATGCGTGCAGCTGCCAACGCAGCTTCGGTACCGGCATGACCGCCGCCGATGACGATCACCTGAAAACGGGAAGGGAAATCCACCACGCACCTCGTGCCTGTTGAGAAATGGGGGGCTTTTTGGGTTGAAAAGCGGGAAAGGCGGCAAGTATAGGGATTTAGCTGGTGTGAAAGAAGCCTTTTGCACAAAAAATAGCCAGTTGGTTTTGGCCGTGTGTAAGTCGCTCGGTTAATAAAGAATAAAAGAGAGAATTTTTATAAAGCCTTGTTTATATGTTTATTACTTAGCAACGGCTTTTCTGTGGATAGATTGCTGCAGGTCAATGAATTAAAGGCTTTCAGCGTTTAAAAAGTCTGTGCTGATCCTGCCATCTGCCTGTTCAGTTGCCGTACGCAAGCTGTGGGTGAAAACTGCAGTTATCCACAGGTGCGGTTATCCTCCGTTTTATCACCGGGTTATAGGCAGGGCTTAGGCTGGGTTTTCCACAGGGCTTAGGTGGATAAATAATTGCTTGGCCGTACCTATTTCGCCCAGGCGAAGACCTTCCCGAACGGCATTAGTTGGGACTTCAGGGGGCAGGAGGGATTAGACGCAGAGAGGGTATTGCGGATGCAGGCATGATTAGATGCGCCGCAACCCATCAGAAATATCGTGCAGCTGATGGGTTAGGCGATGTGTTGACAGGTGAGACGGCGTGCGCCGTCCTGCCTATTTACCGATACAGAAGCTGGAAAAAATTCGCCCCAGCAGGTCATCGGAACTGAATGCACCGGTGATTTCGCCCAGGCTCTGCTGAGCCATGCGCAGGTCTTCGGCGAGCAGTTCGCCTGCGCCGGCCAGGGTTAGCTGGGCATGACCATGCTCAAGGTGAGCGGCCGCCTGACGTAGTGCCTCCAGGTGACGCCGGCGCGCGCTAAAGCTGCTCTCGGCGGTTTGCTCGTAACCCATGCAGGCTTTCAGGTGTTCACGCAGTAGATCCAGGCCTTCAGTCGACTTGGCCGACAGGCTGATGGTCACGTGGCCGTCATTGCACACCTCTAGTACCACCGACTCGCCAGACAGGTCAGCCTTGTTGCGAATCAGGGTGACCTTGGCCGGATCAGGCCGCTGGTCGAGAAACTCCGGCCATAAAGCGAAGGGATCGTCGGCTTCCGGTGCCGTAGCATCGACAACCAAAAGAATACGATCAGCTTCGCCAATAGCCTTCAGCGCACGCTCGACGCCAATGCGTTCAACTTGATCCTCGGTATCACGCAGGCCGGCGGTGTCCACTACGTGCAGTGGCATACCATCGATGTGGATATGTTCGCGCAGCACGTCACGGGTGGTGCCGGCGATTTCGGTGACGATGGCCGCTTCGCGCCCGGCCAGGGCGTTAAGCAGGCTGGACTTGCCGGCATTGGGGCGGCCGGCGATCACCACGGTCATGCCATCGCGCAGCAGGGCCCCTTGGCCGGCCTCACGCAGCACACCGGAAAGGTCAGCACGCACGCCCTCGAGCAGGCTGAGTACGTGGCCATCGGCGAGAAAGTCGATTTCCTCTTCGGGAAAGTCGATGGCGGCTTCAACGTAGATACGCAGGCTGATCAGCCGCTCGGTCAGGCCATGTACACGACGGGAGAACTCGCCCTGCAGCGAGCGCAGGGCATTGCGCGCGGCCTGTTCGGAACTGGCTTCAATCAGGTCGGCAATCGCCTCGGCCTGGGCCAGGTCGAGCTTGTCATTGAGAAAGGCGCGCTCGCTGAATTCGCCGGGGCGTGCCAGGCGTGCACCGAGTTGTACACAGCGACGCAGCAGCAGATCGAGCACCACTGGCCCGCCGTGGCCCTGCAGTTCCAGCACGTCTTCGCCGGTAAAGGAGTTGGGGCCGGGGAAGTACAGGGCCAGGCCTTCATCCAGTACCTGCTTGGCGTCGGCGTAGAACGGCCCGTAGTGGGCGTAACGCGGCTGCAACTCGCGTTGGCAGATCGCCTGCGCCAATGTGCCGGCCAGCGGCCCGGAAATACGCACGATGCCAACGCCACCCCGACCCTGGGCAGTAGCGACGGCGGCAATGGTTTCAACAACGGGGGGCATGCGCTTCTCCTGAATACGACATAGCAAAACGCCCCTGAAAAGGGGCGTTTGTTACAGCTTAGAAGCAATCACCGCTAGGCGTCTGCGGCCTTGGTTGCGGCTTCGATCTTGCGCGTAATGTACCACTGCTGAGCGATGGACAAGACGTTGTTGACCACCCAGTACAGCACCAGACCAGCCGGGAACCAGAGGAAGAAGAAGGTGAAGATGATTGGCATCATTTTCAGCACCTTGGCTTGCATCGGGTCCGGCGGCGTCGGGTTGAGCTGCTGCTGGATAAACATGGTCGCGCCCATGATGATCGGCAGGATGAAGTACGGGTCCTTGATCGCCAGGTCGGTTATCCACAGCAGCCACGGTGCTTGGCGCATTTCTACGGATTCCAGCAGCACCCAATAGAGTGCGAGGAATACCGGCATCTGCACCAGGATCGGCAAGCAGCCGCCCAACGGGTTGATCTTCTCTTTCTTGTACAGCTCCATCATCGCCTGGGACATTTTCTGGCGATCGTCACCGTGCTGCTCTTTCAGCTGAGCGAGTTTCGGTGCAACGGCACGCATGCGCGCCATGGATTTGTAGCTGGCAGCGGACAGCGGAAAGAAGATCAGCTTGATGATCACGGTCAACATGATGATCGACCAGCCCCAGTTGCCGAGCAGGTTGTGGATAACTTCCAGCAGCCAGAAGATCGGTTGAGCCAGGAACCACAGAATGCCGTAGTCGACAGTCAGCTCAAGACCTGGAGACAGAGTCTTCAGATGGCCTTGTAGCTTCGGGCCGGCATACAGAATTGCACTGGTTTCACCCTGAGCGCCGGCAGCAACCTGAATGGCCGGGCCGGTAAAGCCGACAATGTAGTTACCTTGGCTGTCTTTGCGGGTCTGTACTTGGTTAGTACTGTCTTTGCTTGGGATCCAGGCAGTGACGAAGTAATGCTGTAGCCAGGCAACCCAGCCTCCTTGAACAGTTTCTTTGAAGGCTTGTTTGTCGATGTCTTTCATCGACACTTTTTTGTACGGCTCTTCGCTGGTCCACAGTGCACCACCGAGGTAGGTCGCCGTGCCAGTAGCGGTGGTGGAGGACGGATCGTCGCTGCCATCACGCTTGAGCTGGGCAAACATATTGCCGCTCCAGGCCTGACCACTCTGGTTGTCGATCAGGTAGCTGACAGTCACCTGATAGGACGAAGGATCAACGCAGCCGGGTTTCTTCTGCTGTTGGTCCTTGGCTGCACATTCAGCGTTCAGACCACGCTTGAAGGTAAAGCGCTTGATGTAATTGACGCCGTTTTCGCTGAGCTTGAGGTCAACCTGCAGTTGGTCCTGACCGTCGGCCAACTCATAGCTCTTCTGTTCGCTGCTCCAAAGAGCACGACCGCTGGATTTGTCCGGTGCATTGCTGCCAATCAAACCGCTCTGCGCCAGGTAGGTGCGCTCGCCACCGTTGTCGAACAACTGGAACGGCACATCCGGACGATCCTGACGACGCGGGTACTGCGGCAAACGCAGTTGCACCACATCACCACCGCGCGGGTCGATGGCCAGATCCAGCACATCGGTCTTCACCCGAATCAGCTCATCGCTGGCTGCAGCCGGTGCCGCACTGATGGCGCTGGGCTCAACAGCCGGGGTGGCGCTCGGAATATCGTCGCTGCCAGCTGGAGTTGAAGTGTTGGCAGTGGTATCCGGCAAGCCGGGTACGGTGCTGCTGGTCGCGGCAATTTCTGTCGGCAGGGCAGCTTGACCGTAGTCCTGGTTCCACTGGAGAACCATCATATAGGACACGATTGCCAGGGCGACGATCAGGATCGAGCGTTGAATATCCATGATTATTCGGCCATCGAAGAGGAACGGGAGGTTTTCACGCAGGGAACCGGGTCATAGCCACCGGGATTCCACGGGTGACAGCGGCCAAGCCGACGCAAGGTCAGCCAGCCACCGCGCATGACGCCATGATGTTCAATGGCTTCAAGCGCGTAGCAAGAACAGCTTGGGTAGAAACGACAGTGACTGGCCATCAAGGGGCTGATGGCGTAGCGGTAAAACTGGATAGGAAGCAAAGCCAGTTTACGCATGGGGACTGTCGTTCACCCCAGATGTTGCGACGGCTTCCGGGCTTGGCTTACTGCGTTCGAGGCGTTTCCAGAGTTTGCCAAACTGGCGAGCCAGTTCGGTATTTTCAAGATCACCAAGGCCTTTACGCGCAACCACCACGATGTCCCATCCCACCAGGTTGTCCTGATTGAGACGGAACGATTCGCGGATCTGACGTTTCAGACGATTGCGCTCAACAGAGAGCTTGACGCTCTTCTTGCCGATCACCAATCCCAGTCGGGGGTGATCAAGTTCGTTGTTGCGCGCCAGCAGCAGGACATTTTTGCCCGGAGCTTTGCCGCTAGGGGAGTCGAAGACTGCCTTGAATTGTCGGGGGGTTAGCAGACGCTTTTCCCGACTGAAGTCTCGACTCACCACAAGACCGAAATTTAGACGGCGAGACGCTTACGGCCCTTGGCGCGGCGACGCGACAGGACAGCACGGCCGTTCTTGGTGGCCATACGAGCACGGAAACCGTGGGTGCGAGCGCGTTTGATAGTGCTGGGTTGGAAAGTACGTTTCATGGTGCGGTACCTGGGTGGTCGACTACGGGCCGGAATGGCCCCCGTTTTAAGAGACCGGCAATTCTAGAGAAACCCAAGGGTCAGGTCAATTTCCAACCAGGCTTTTCCTGAATAAAGAAATATAAAGAAGAGAATATTTAAAGATGTTTAGTGATGTTAGTAGCTATTAGCTGGTCATCGATCTGTGCATAAGTGCTTGAAGGCCAACAGGTTAGGGCTATTCAGCCAAGGGTAAGTCTGTCGAAAAGGCGTGCTGCAACTGTGTGGAACCCGTCCACAAGCTGAGGATGGAATGCCGTTTTACCCACAGTAGGGTTTTCCACCGGGTTTTACCCTGGGTTATCCCGTGAGCTTATGATTGGTTATCCACAGCCTTTGTCCGCCTTGCGTTATAAGCCACTAACGTCAATAACACGTTGATTTTCCTTGCTCATAAGCAAGCTTACATGTGGATAACTCAAGCCTCGGCGGCTACAATGACGGCTGTTTTTTGCCTCGCGCCTTGCGATTTAGGGGATGTCCGTGTCTGTGGAACTTTGGCAGCAGTGCGTCGAGCTTCTGCGCGATGAGCTGCCTGCTCAGCAATTCAACACCTGGATCCGTCCACTGCAGGTCGAAGCCGAAGGCGACGAGCTTCGTGTCTATGCGCCGAACCGTTTTGTCCTCGACTGGGTTAATGAGAAGTATCTCAGCCGTTTGCTTGAGCTACTGACTGAACGGACCAATGGTCTGGTTCCTGCGCTCTCCTTATTAATAGGTAGCAAACGCAGTTCGGCACCGCGCGCGGCAGCTGTCAGTACCCCGTCCGCGGCGCCGAGCATGCCTGCACCTGCTGCAGCGACTGCATCTGCATCTGCGGCCGTGCAGGCAGAACCCTCGCGCGCCAGCTTTGATCCAATGGCAGGTGCGGCCAGCCAGCAGGCGCCGGCACGCACTGAGCGTACGGTGCAGGTTGAAGGCGGGCTGAAGCACACCAGTTATCTGAACCGTACCTTTACCTTTGATAATTTCGTTGAAGGTAAATCCAACCAGCTGGCCCGCGCAGCGGCCTGGCAGGTGGCAGACAACCCCAAGCACGGTTACAACCCACTGTTCCTTTACGGTGGTGTTGGTCTGGGTAAGACTCACTTGATGCACGCGGTGGGTAATCATCTGCTGGCGAAGAACCCGAATGCCAAGGTGGTGTACCTGCATTCCGAGCGGTTCGTCGCGGACATGGTCAAGGCCTTGCAGCTGAATGCGATCAACGAGTTCAAGCGTTTCTACCGTTCGGTGGATGCACTGCTGATCGACGACATTCAATTCTTCGCTAAGAAAGAGCGTTCCCAGGAAGAGTTTTTCCACACCTTCAACGCCTTGCTCGAAGGTGGGCAGCAGGTGATTCTCACCAGTGACCGCTATCCGAAAGAAATCGAAGGTCTGGAAGAGCGTCTCAAGTCACGTTTCGGTTGGGGCCTGACGGTTGCCGTCGAGCCGCCTGAGCTGGAAACCCGCGTGGCGATTTTGATGAAGAAGGCCGACCAGGCCAAAGTCGATCTGCCACACGATGCCGCCTTCTTTATTGCCCAGCGTATTCGCTCCAACGTGCGTGAGCTTGAAGGTGCCTTGAAGCGTGTTATCGCCCACTCGCACTTCATGGGCCGTGACATTACCATCGAGCTGATCCGCGAATCGCTCAAGGACCTGTTGGCCCTGCAGGACAAGCTGGTCAGTATCGACAATATTCAGCGCACGGTCGCCGAGTACTACAAGATCAAGATTTCTGATCTGCTGTCCAAACGCCGCTCGCGTTCTGTTGCGCGCCCGCGTCAGGTGGCCATGGCCTTGTCGAAAGAACTGACCAACCACAGCCTGCCGGAAATTGGTGATGCCTTCGGCGGCCGCGATCACACAACGGTATTGCATGCATGCCGTAAGATTGCTGAACTTAAGGAATCCGATGCGGACATCCGCGAGGACTATAAGAATTTGCTGCGTACGCTTACAACCTAATACGCACTCCACTAGGCAAGGGACTAGACCATGCATTTCACCATTCAACGCGAAGCCTTGTTGAAACCTCTGCAACTGGTCGCCGGCGTCGTGGAACGCCGTCAGACCTTGCCGGTTCTCTCTAACGTGCTGCTGGTGGTCGAAGGCCAGCAGCTGTCGCTAACCGGCACCGACCTGGAAGTCGAGCTGGTCGGTCGCGTCACCCTGGAAGAGCCTGCGCAGCCGGGTGAGATTACCGTACCCGCCCGCAAGCTGATGGACATCTGCAAAAGCTTGCCGGCTGATGCGCTGATCGATATCCGTATCGACGAGCAGAAGCTGCTGGTCAAAGCCGGCCGTAGCCGTTTCAGCCTGTCCACCCTGCCCGCCAATGATTTCCCGACTGTTGAAGAAGGCCCAGGCTCGCTGACCTTCAGCCTGGTACAAAGTCGGCTGCGTCGCCTGATCGAACGCACCAGCTTTGCCATGGCCCAGCAAGACGTGCGTTATTACCTCAACGGCATGCTACTGGAAGTACAGACCGGCATCCTCCGCGCAGTTGCCACCGACGGTCACCGTCTGGCCATGTGTTCGATGGAAGCAGCGATCGAGCAGGTTGAACGCCATCAGGTCATCGTGCCGCGCAAGGGTATTCTTGAACTGGCTCGCCTGCTTACCGAACAGGACGGCAGCGTCAGCATCGTTCTTGGTCAGCATCATATTCGCGCCACCACCGGCGAGTTCACCTTCACCTCGAAACTGGTCGACGGCAAATTCCCTGACTATGAGCGTGTACTGCCACGTGGTGGTGACAAACTGGTGGTTGCCGATCGTCAGGGCCTGCGCGAAGCGTTCAGCCGTACCGCGATTCTGTCCAACGAAAAGTACCGCGGTATTCGCCTACAGCTGGAATCCGGTTTGCTGAAAATTCAGGCCAACAACCCTGAGCAGGAAGAAGCGGAAGAAGAGATCGCTGTGGACTACAACGGCAGTTCGCTGGAAATCGGTTTCAACGTCAGCTACCTGCTCGATGTGCTGAGCGTAATGACCACCGACCAGGTGCGTCTGATTCTCTCCGATGCCAACAGCAGTGCCCTGGTGCAGGAAGCTGACAACGACGACTCCTCTTATGTCGTTATGCCGATGCGTCTGTAACCGCTGAATGTCCCTTACTCGCTTTACCGTCACCGCGGTGCGTAATCTGCACCCGGTGACCCTCTCTCCCTCCCCGCGTATCAACATCCTCTCCGGCGACAATGGCAGTGGTAAAACCAGCTTGCTGGAAGCCATTCATCTGCTGGGTCTGGCTCGCTCCTTTCGCAGCACTCGCCTGCTTCCGGTCATTCAATACGATCAGCTCGCCTGCACGATTTTTGGTCAGGTGCAGATGTCTGATGGTCGGCAAAGTAGTCTGGGCATTTCGCGGGATCGTCAGGGTGAGTTTCAGATTCGTATCGATGGGCAGAATGCGCGCAGTGCTGCGCAACTGGCTGAGACCTTGCCGCTGCAACTGATCAATCCGGACAGCTTCCGTCTGCTTGAAGGCGCACCGAAGATTCGTAGGCAGTTCCTCGATTGGGGAGTGTTCCACGTGGAACCTCGTTTTCTGCCGGCCTGGCAGCGGCTGCAGAAGGCCCTGCGTCAGCGGAACTCATGGCTGCGGCATGGTACACTTGACGCCGCTTCGCAGGCGGCCTGGGACCGTGAGTTGTGCCTGGCCAGCGACGAAATTGATGGTTATCGGCGTGCCTATATTCAGGCCCTGAAACCGGTTTTCGAACGAACCCTGAATGAGCTGGTTGACCTGCAAGGTTTGACTCTCAGTTACTACCGCGGCTGGGACAAAGAGCGCGAGCTGAATACAGTGCTTGCCTCTACCCTCTCCCGCGATCAGCAACTGGGTCATACCCAGGCTGGCCCACAGCGCGCCGATTTAAGGTTGCGCCTGGGTGCGCACAATGCCGCCGAGATACTCTCGCGCGGCCAACAGAAATTAGTTGTATGTGCTCTGCGCATTGCGCAGGGCCATTTAGTTAATCAGGCCAAGCACGGCCAATGCATCTATCTGGTGGATGACTTACCGTCAGAACTGGATGAACAGCACCGTCGTGCGTTGTGCCGATTGTTGGAAGACTTGCACTGCCAGGTGTTTATCACCTGTGTAGACCATGAATTGTTGAGGGAAGGCTGGCGCACGGATACGCCAGTTGCCATGTTCCACGTGGAACATGGTGGCATTACCCAGACCCACGACCACCGGGAGTGAAGGCATGAGCGAAAACCAAACGTACGACTCCAATAACATTAAGGTCCTCAAGGGCCTGGATGCCGTACGCAAGCGGCCTGGTATGTACATCGGCGATACCGACGATGGCAGCGGTCTGCACCACATGGTGTTCGAGGTGGTCGATAACTCGATTGACGAGGCCTTGGCTGGGCATTGCAGCGAAATCACCATTACCATCCACCCGGATGAGTCGATCAGCGTGCGTGACAACGGCCGTGGCATTCCGGTCGATGTGCATAAGGAAGAAGGCGTTTCCGCCGCTGAAGTGATCATGACCGTCCTGCACGCCGGCGGTAAGTTCGACGACAACAGCTACAAGGTTTCCGGCGGTCTGCACGGCGTGGGTGTTTCCGTGGTTAACGCCCTGTCTAAGGAACTGGTTCTGACCATCCGCCGCAGTGGCAAGATATGGGAACAGACCTATGTGCATGGTGTGCCCACAGCACCCATTGCCACGGTGGGCGACAGTGACACCACCGGTACGCAGATCCACTTCAAACCGTCCGAAGAGACCTTCGCCAATATCCACTTCAGCTGGGATATTTTGGCCAAGCGCCTACGCGAACTGTCGTTCCTCAACTCCGGCGTGGGCATCCTGCTCAAGGATGAACGCAGCGGCAAAGAAGAGCTGTTCAAGTACGAAGGAGGCCTACGTGCCTTCGTTGAATACCTCAACCACAACAAGACTGCGGTCAACCAGGTATTCCACTTCACCGTGCAGCGTGACGACGGTGTCGGTGTCGAAGTCGCCCTGCAGTGGAACGACAGCTTCAACGAGAACCTGTTGTGTTTCACCAACAACATTCCGCAGCGCGATGGTGGTACTCACCTGGCCGGTTTCCGTTCGGCGCTGACACGTAACCTGAACGCCTATATCGAGCAGGAAGGTCTGGCCAAGAAGCACAAGATCGCCACCACCGGTGACGATGCCCGTGAAGGCCTGACCGCGATTATTTCGGTTAAAGTACCGGATCCCAAGTTCAGCTCGCAGACCAAAGACAAGCTGGTTTCCAGCGAAGTAAAAACTGCGGTCGAGCAGGAAATGGGCAAGTACTTCTCCGACTTCCTGCTGGAAAACCCCAACGAAGCCAAGGCCGTGGTCGGCAAGATGATCGACGCTGCGCGTGCCCGTGAAGCTGCGCGTAAGGCGCGTGAAATGACCCGCCGTAAAGGCGCCCTGGATATCGCCGGGCTGCCAGGCAAATTGGCCGACTGCCAGGAGAAAGACCCTGCCCTTTCCGAACTCTATATCGTGGAAGGGGACTCCGCGGGCGGTTCTGCCAAGCAGGGCCGTAACCGCAAGACCCAGGCCATCCTGCCGCTCAAGGGCAAGATCCTTAACGTCGAGAAAGCGCGTTTCGACAAGATGATTTCGTCCCAGGAGGTCGGCACCCTGATCACCGCCCTGGGCTGTGGTATCGGCCGCGATGAGTACAACATCGACAAGCTGCGCTACCACAACATCATCATCATGACCGATGCCGACGTCGACGGTTCGCACATCCGTACCCTGTTGCTGACCTTCTTCTTCCGTCAATTGCCTGAGCTGGTCGAGCGCGGCTACATCTACATCGCCCAACCGCCGCTGTACAAGGTCAAGAAGGGCAAGCAGGAGCAGTACATCAAGGACGACGAGGCCATGGATGAATACATGACCCAGTCGGCCCTGGAAGACGCCAGCCTGCACGTCAACGAAAGCGCGCCAGGTCTGTCTGGCGAGGCGCTGGAGCGTCTGGTCAACGATTACCGTCTGGTGATGAAGACCCTCAACCGTTTGTCGCGTCTGTACCCGCTGGAGCTCACCGAACACTTCGTTTACATCCCGCGTGTGGAAGCCGAGCAACTGGCCGATAAAGCTGCCATGCAGCAATGGTTGGGCCTGCTCGATGCGCGCCTCAAGGGGATGGAAAAGTCCGGCCTGGTGTACAAAACCAGCCTGCACGAAGACCAGGAGCGTCATATCTGGTTGCCGCAGGTTGAACTGGTATCCCATGGGGTTTCCAGCTACATCATCTTCAACCGCGACTTCTTCGCCAGCAATGACTACAAGACCGTTACCAGCCTGGGCGACCAACTCAACAGTCTGTTGGAGGAAGGTGCCTACGTGCAGCGCGGCGAGCGCAAGAAGGCCGTAACCACCTTCAAGGACGCGTTGGCCTGGCTGATGGCGGAAAGTACCAAGCGCCATAGCATTCAACGCTATAAGGGTCTCGGTGAAATGAACCCGGATCAACTCTGGGAAACCACTATGGACCCGGAAGTACGCCGCATGCTCAAGGTGCGTATCGAAGATGCGATCGCTGCCGATCAGATCTTCAACACCCTGATGGGCGATGCCGTTGAACCGCGTCGGGACTTTATCGAGACCAATGCTCTGGCAGTGTCCAACCTGGACTTCTGATCAGCCACCGTTCGTATCAGCCAAAAAAATGCCCCGGATATCCGGGGCATTTTTATTCCGCTCGGCTCAAGCCAATGGCACCCACCAGTAGCGCACGAAGTGGAAGAAGATCGGCGCGGCGAAACACACCGAGTCGAGGCGGTCGAGCATGCCGCCGTGGCCTTCGATCATATGGCCCCAGTCCTTTACCCCGCGATCGCGTTTGATCGCCGACATCACCAGGCCACCAGCAAAGCCCAGCAGGTTGACGGTCAGGGCCATCAAGGCAGCCTGCCAGAAGCTGAACGGGGTGATCCAGCACAGCAGCGCGCCGACCAGGCAGGACAGGCTGACGCCGCCGACAAAGCCCTCGACGGTTTTCGACGGCGATAAACGTGGCGCGATCTTGTGCTTGCCGAACAACTTGCCGCAGACGTACTGCAGCACATCAGACAGCTGCACCACGATGATCAGCCAGGCGATCAGCAGCAGGTTGCGCCCTTCATAGCCCGGTATGTCCAGGGTCAGCAGCGCGGGAACCGAGGAGATGCAGTACACCGCGATCATCAGCCCCCACTGCACCTTTGACGCACGTTCGAGAAAGCGCGTGGTATCGCCGCCCAGGGAGGCCAGGATCGGCAGCAGCAGGAACAGATACACCGGTATAAAGATGGCAAACAGGCCGTACCAGTCCAGGGCGATCAGCAGGTACTGCATGGGTAGGGCGAAGTAGAAGGCCGCCACCAGAGCCGGGTAGTCACTGCGCCGCGTTGGCGTGAGGGTCATAAACTCGCGCAGGGCGTAGAACGAGACGAAGTAGAACAGCAGAATCACACCCAGGTTGCCGAACAGAAAGGCAATGCCGATCACCAACACCATGACCCACCAGGCGTTGATCCGCGCATTGAGATTGTCGATTACCGGGTTGGCGCTGCCGCCACTGCGCCACTTGAGGAAATAGCCGATGGCCGAGGCGAGCAGCAACAGCGCTCCGATACCGGCGAACAGCAGCAGGGTGTTGTTATCCATCTCAAGCTTCCTCGGGTGCTAGGGCCAATAAGGCGTTACGGGCGCGCTCGAGGAACGCCTGCTTGCTTTCATCTTCCATATGTTCCAGCGGCGTGCCGAAGCTCAGGGTGCACAGCAGCGGCAACGGCAACGCCCTACCCTTGGGCATGACCCGGTTAAGGTTGGCAATCCACACCGGCACCAGTTCGATCTCGGGACGCAGCCGGGTCAGGTGGTACAGGCCGCTCTTGAACGGCAGCAAGCCGTCCTCCAGGTTGCGCGTGCCCTCGGGAAAGAGGATCAGTGAGTCGCCTTGATCCAGGGCATCGAGCATCGGCTGCAGTGGGTTGGCTTGTGGCGTGGCGCGCTCGCGGTCGATCAGTACGCCGTTGAATACTTTATTGATCAGGTAGCGGCGCACGCCGTCACGCTGCCAGTAGTCCGCGCCGGCTACCGGTCGGGTACGGCGCCGCAGTTCATCGGGCAGCGATGCCCAGAGCAGGACGAAATCGCCGTGGCTGCTGTGGTTGGCGTAATACAGTCGTTGCACAGGTTGTGGCGTGCAACCGAGCCACAGCGCGCGGGCGCCGGTAAGCAGACGCGCAGCCGAGGTGATAACGAAGGCGGTGATGGACGCGAGCATGGACGACTCCTTATCCAGTAATTGAAAACCAGGGCAGGCCCAGCACGATCAATACGGCCAACAGCAGTTGCGCAAGTAGCCAGAGCGCCTGTTGGCGCAACAGGCGCAACGCACCGAGGCTACGTTCCTCCCAGCTGCGCGCAGACGGCTTAACCGACTGCAGCTTGAGCTGGGCAAGGGTTTGGTCGAGCTCGGCGGTGTGCACGGCTAACTGATCGACCCGACTGGCAAGCTGCTGGAACAGTTCGGCATCCAGCGCCACGCGCAGCGCCCAGTATTTCTGGCCCAGACCCAGTATCAGCAGCAGCGCGCAGAACAGTGCCGTCAGTGGTTGTGCTTGGATGCCGAGTAACGGCGCCAGGCCGATCAGTAGGGCGACCAGGTTGAGCGCGCTGGACAGCTGATCCAGCGCCCTACCCCGACGCAACAGACTGGCCACGGTCAACAGCTGCATTTCAGTAGCCATGGGCGGCTCCTGCTGGCATAGAGCGGCTGCTGAGTTCCAGCATGCCGTGCAGCGCCTGTTGATGAGCGTCGCTCAAGACCACCTGAGGCCGCGCTCGGCGCAGATGTGCCAGCGCTTCGGTCACGTCCTTGCAACGTCCGCTGTGCAGCAGCCAGGCGGCTACTGCCGTGGCGCTGCGTGAATAGCCCAAGGCGCAGTAGACCAGCAGGTTGCCATGGCTGCGTAGCGCCTCGATGGTCTGCGCAGCTTCCAGGCAGTCAGCTGGACCGGGCACGCAGAGATCGAGCAGCGGCAACGAGCGATAGGCCTTGGCTTGAGCTCTGGCTGGCAGCTCGGCGCACAGATCGAGCTGGGCCTGGAACTGCTCGGCCTGCCCTGGCGCCGGAATGCGCCCCAGCCAAATACCCGGTTCGATCTCATCGGCATGCGGCTGAGCGCGGGTCCATAGTCGTGAGTTAAGCCAGGCTGCGGCCAGGTAGGGCGCGAGCAACCAGGTTGCGGCGCTGTTCAGCCGACCATCAGCGGCCTTCTGGAAACCCGCCGCGCCGAACAGCAGGTAGTTGAGCGCCACCAGCAGCAAGGAGAACGCCGGCCAGAGCAGCCATAACCAGGAACCACTCAGGTTTACCGCCAAGGCGCTGAGCAGCGCTGCACCCAGGCTGTAACGCAAGCTCAGGCGCAGACGCTGCGTGTCACGGGTCAGCTGCCAGGCCAGCAGTGGGCTACGGCCTTGCAGCGGCCACAACCAGACGCACAGCCAGCCGGCCAGAACCCCGGTGGGCACATCAATAAAATGGTGCTGCCAGGTGGTTAGCACCGACACGCCGATCAGGGCCATCCAACCGTGCAGCAGGCCACGCAGCCACAGGCCATGGGTATGCCGGGCGAACATCACCCAGATCACCACCAGCAGGGCGATATGCAGAGAAGGCGCTTGGTTAAAGGGTTTGTCGAAGCCCATCAGCACGTCGAACATGCCGCCGAACAGACCATCCAGTTCGGGCCGCTCGAAGGTAAAGCGCAGCGGCCAGAGCAGAAAGCAGGCAATGCACAGCACTTGCACACTAAGCAGGCGCAGGCCGTGGCGATCCATTTCCCGCCGGGTGGCCGGCAGCAGAAAGGACAATCCATAAAGCAGGTCAATTGACCAGTAAGGAACAATAGTCCACGGCCATAGCGGCATCTGGCTTTCCCAGGCAAACACCAGGGTGCCGACGTCGTCGCGTTGTGCGCTCAGCCAGTTGGCGAAGCTGTAGCTGGCGAAGAACAGTGGCGCCAAGAGCAGCAGCCAGAGCACGCCGCGCTTCCACAATCCGGCTTCGCGGCTAAGGCTAACTTCCGCCATCAGGACACCCGCTGCGCCAGGGAGACACTGAAGATGCCCCACTCGTCGATACGCTGGGTGATCTTGCGAAATCCTGCGGCCTCGACCAGCTGATCCATCTCCGCCTGACTACGCCGTCGCATCACCCAGGCTTCGCCGCCGCGGTGGCTGGTCAGGGCGCGGGCGATCAGCTCCAGCTGTGGGTGCCACGGCTGCCCGGTGTACACCAGATAACCGCCCTCCTCGACGGCTGCCGCCAGCCCGGCGAGCGAGCCGCCAACCATCTGGTTGCTGCCGAACAGCTCATACAAACCGGAGACCACCGCCAGAGTCGGTTTGGGCTCCAGTGCCGCAAGGTCAGCCCGGTCGAAGGCATCGCCTTTGATGAAGCGGGCGATATTGCTCAGCCCTTTTTGTTCGATCAAGGCGCCGCCGTCGCGCACATTGATATCGCTGTAATCACGCAACAGGATTGAGTCTGGCTTCTGCTCCATCCCTTCCAGGGCTTCGAGGATATAGCGGCCATGGCCGGCGGCGATATCAACAATGCGCACGCCACGGCCTTGCTCGCGCAGCTTGCCCATCGCCAGGCGCAGCAACTCTTCGGCGTGCAGCTTACGTTGGCGAATGCCGCGCCAGCCGATGGAGTTGAGATAGTTCTGATCGATCAGCCGGCCGATATGTGATTTGCCGCTGGGCTGGTTACGGTAGACGTAATCCAGGGTGCTGCCGGAATCGAAACCCGTGTCGAAACCCAGTTTCACCCCGTCGGCCAGACTGCTGCCGAGCCGCAGACTGGCACGGGTGGCGCGCCAGTAAAGGTCGCCGAGGGAGTTATGTGGCAGCGGTGCGGCTAGGCTTTCCGATTCGGCGCAGGTCACGCCCAGGCGGTCGGCATCAAGCAAGGAGGGGCGTGTTACCGGCTCTTCGAAACAGCGCAGCAGAAAGCGCTGGGCGCGGCTCAGGGCGTGGCTACGGTCGCGCTCGCCGAGGGTGTCGTGGAAGAAGCCGGGAAGAATGTGCAGCTCCTTGCGCAGGCTGCCCAGACGCTCGAAGAATTGCTGCTGGGGTTTGCGGTGCACCACGAAGTCGGCGCCGGAAATCAGCAGCTGGGTGGGAATCTGGATCGCCTGGGCATCGGCCACCACGCGCTCGGCGGCGTCATACAGGCCCAGCAGCATAGTTACCGAGATCGGCCGGGCGATCAGCGGGTCGTTATTGAAGGAGGCAATTCGCTGCGGGTCATGGCTGAGGTACTTGGCCTTCACATAGCTGTTGACGAAGAAGTTGCCGCGCAGTGCGCGCATCAACTTGAGGCCTGGCCGGGCAAAGGGTACGTAGAGCTTGACCTTGAACGCAGGCGAGGCGAGCACCAGGGCGCGGATCTTCGGCGCATAATCATGCGCCCAGGTGGCGACCACCACCGCCCCGACGCTTTGCGCCAGCACCGCAATATCCTCCACCGGTATGCCGTG
Organism: Pseudomonas sp. 8BK; assembly: GCF_902506475.1. NCBI lineage: Bacteria > Pseudomonadati > Pseudomonadota > Gammaproteobacteria > Pseudomonadales > Pseudomonadaceae > Pseudomonas > Pseudomonas sp. 8BK. The sequence continues at coordinate 1,446,963 of NZ_LR733252.1, forward strand.
GCTGTAGACGATGTGATCGATAAAGGTCTGCACATCGCGCACGCTGGTGGCGAAGCTCGGGCTATCGCCGCGCTCACCTGGCGACAGGCCATGGCCGCGCGCGTCCCAGGCGAAAAAGTCGAAATCCGCCATCTCCAGTTCATCGACCAGATGGGCCATGCGCCCGCCGTGTTCGTGACCGCGGTGGAACATCACCACTGCGCGCTTCGGTGCGCAAGCGTCAGGATTGCTGGCCGGCCAGTGGCGGTAGAACAGCTCTACGCCGTCATGGGTGGTAAAGCTGAATTCTTGGGCTTCGCGCATCGAGACATCCTTATTTCGAATCAGTTGATTGCGCCGCTTCGGCCAGACCCTGGCGTACGCGGTTATAGAGGGTGTAGAGCAACAGGGCGAGAATCACCGCGAGCAGGCCGTTGAGCCAAGCGGCAGACAGCAACCCGCAGGCCACGCCAGCGCCCAGCACGCCAAAGCAGAAGGCACGGTCACTTTTGCCCATGGGCCCGTCGTAACGCCGTGAGGCACCGACCATGGGCCCGAGTACGCCGGCGTACTCGCTGATCAGGGCTAGCAGCACGACGAGCACGACCAGCAGCGGCGAGACCCCGGGGAGCAAGGCGAAGGGTAGAAACAGCGCGCTGTCGGCGATCAGGTCGCTGAGTTCATTGAGGTAGGCGCCGAGCCGCGATTGCTGGCCGAACTCGCGGGCGAGCATGCCGTCGACGGCGTTCAGCGCCATGCGCAGAATCATCCACAGTGGGATCAGGGCGAACAGCCAGGTGTGCTCGGGCAAGGCCAGCAGCAGGGTGCCGAGCAGCACGGAAACCACGGCGGCGAACAGGGTGACCTGATTGGCCGTCACGCCTTTGTCGTAGAGGCGCTTGACCCCCGGGCGCAGGAGGTTCTGAAAAGCCGGCTTGAGCTGGTAAATGGAGAGCATGGCGAAGAATTCCTTTTCGCTGCTTGGGCACGTCGATCCAGCTTAGCCGCTTTGCCTGGCGCGCAGGCTGATAAGACTGTGCGCAAACGCCCGGATTTGCTGGTTGGCAGCTACCTGTGCGTCATGGGGGAAACTTATCCCCCATCGCCTGATAGTTCGTTCCAGGCGGTAATTCTCGTTAAATCAACTGCTTACATTGCGTGATGGCACTTTGACGCCATTTGGTGCACAGCTTATCCACAATTGCTCAAGCCGGCGCTTGGGTTTCCAGCGGCTGGCTTTGCGCATCCAGCGAGCCGATATCGCGTTGTGCCTGACTGACCCAGGCAAAGGCGCGGTCATTGAGTTCAGCGATGGCGCGTGGGCCTGTGCCTTCGGCGTACATCAGTGGACCGATCACCACCTGAACGGTGCCGGGCGTCTTGCGCCAGCCCTGCTTGGGCCAGAACTCACCGGCGTTGTGGGCAATCGGCAGCACTGGCAGGTTGGCATTCACCGCGAGGGATGCACCGCCGCGGCTGAACTTGCCGATCTGGCCCGGTGGAATACGTGTGCCTTCCGGGAAAACCAGAACCCAGGCGCCCTGCCCCAGACGTTTGTGGCCGAGTTTGGCCAGCTGCTTGAGGGCCGCCTTGGGGTTGCTGCGGTCAATCGCGATGGGCTTGAGCATGGCCATCGCCCAGCCGAAGAACGGCACATACAGCAGCTCGCGCTTGACCACCTGGCTCAGCGGCTCGAAGTAGCCGCAGAGGAAGAAGGTTTCCCAGGTGCTCTGGTGTTTGGCGAGGATCACGCAGGGCTTATCGGGGATATTCTCCAGGCCCTTGATCTCGTAGTTGATGCCGACCACCACCTTGGCCAGCCAGGTGCCGCAGCGGCACCAGTTCTGCACGACAAAGCGGTAGCGTGCACGAAACGGCAGAAAGGGCGCGACGAAGACGCTGAGGGTGCACCAGAAGAACGAGCTGGAAGCCAGCAGCAGATAGAAGAGGAAGGTTCTGAGGGTCTGCACTGTCGACATGAGAGCTTTTACCGTCGCAGGCAGAGCCTGCTTTATAAGTGGAGAAGCTGATCGGCAACCGCCGCCAGATCATCGAATATCAGGGCGCCCGCTGGCAATCCTTTCGCCAGGGTGCGTTCGCCCTTGCCGGTCTTTACCAGAACTGGCTGACAATCGACGGCGCTGGCCGCTGTCAGGTCACCGCTGCTGTCTCCGACAAACCAGACGCCCTTGAGTGCCACGCCATAGTACGCAGCAATCTGTTCGAGCATGCCGGGTTTCGGTTTGCGGCAGGCGCAGCCTTCATCCGGGCCGTGGATGCAATGCACGATAAGCCCTAGCTCGCCGCCCTGCGCCGCCACCAGCTCACGCAGGCGCGCGTGCATGGCTTCCAGGGTGGCCAGGTCGTAATAGCCGCGGGCAACCCCGGATTGATTGGTGGCCACGGCTACCGTCCAGCCGGCTTGTGACAGTCGCGCGATGGCTTCGATGGCTCCGGGCAGCGGAATCCATTCGGCGAGGCTTTTGATATAGGCGTCGGAGTCGTAATTGATCACGCCGTCGCGGTCGAGAATCAGCAGTTTCATGCGGTAATCCGTAACCGGCGCGCGGTGATGGCCGCACGCCGGTAAAGGTGATGATGGGCTGCGTGCAGCCCATCGGACTCGCGGCAGGCGTTAGCCGAGTACCGAGATATCAGCGACGCCGAGGAACAGGCTACGCAGCTTGGCCAGCAGTGCATAACGATTGGCCCGTACGGCAGCGTCTTCGGCGTTGACCAGTACGGCCTCGAAGAAGGCGTCCACCGGCTCGCGCAGATTGGCCAGCTGGCTCAGCGCCAGGTTGTACTGACGGGCTTCAGCCAGCGGCCGTACTGCATGCTCGGCCTGTTGGATGGCCGCGTTGAGGGCGAACTCGCTGGGGTTGTCGAAGTGATGGGCCTCGACGCTCGCCGCGACCTGACCTTCGGCCTTGCTCAGCAGGTTGGACACGCGCTTGTTCGCTGCAGCCAGAGCGGCCGCCTGCGGCAATGCACGGAAGGCCTGCACGGCCTGCACGCGCTGATCGAAGTCCAGCGGTGAGGTCGGGCTGACCGCGCGCACAGCCTGGTACACGGCCACGTCGACGCCTTCGTCCTCATAACGCGCGCGCAGACGGTCGAAGATAAAGTCCTGCACCTGTGGCGCCAGGCCATCGGCCTTGATCTTGTCGGCGAACTGGGCGATGGCAAAGCCGACGGCTTCAACCAGGTCCAGATCCAGCTGCTTTTCGATCAGGATGCGCAGCACGCCGAGCGCAGCGCGACGCAGGGCATAGGGGTCTTTGCTGCCGGTGGGCAGCATGCCGATGCCGAAGATGCCGACCAGGGTATCCAGCTTGTCTGCCAGGGCCACGGCAGCACCGGTGAGCGTGCTTGGCAGCTCCGCGCCGGCGCCGCGCGGCATGTACTGCTCGTTCAGCGCCAGGGCCACGTCTTCGGCTTCGCCATCGTGTTTGGCGTAGTAGTAACCGGCGATACCCTGCATTTCCGGGAACTCGCCGACCATTTCACTGGCCAGGTCGCACTTGCAGAGGATGCCGGCACGTGCGGCGCGGGTGGCGTCGCCACCGATGCGCTCGGCGATAAAACCAGCCAGGGCGGAGACGCGCTGCGCCTTGTCGTAGACCGAACCGAGCTGGGCCTGGAACACCACGTTGGCCAGGCGCTGGTTGAAGCTTTCCAGCTTCTGTTTCTTGTCCTGCTTGAAGAAGAACTCGGCGTCGGTCAGGCGCGGACGCACCACCTTCTCGTTGCCGGAAATGATCTGCACCGGGTCTTTGCTTTCGACGTTGGCCACGGTGATAAAGCGCGGCAGCAGCTTGCCGTTGCCATCGAGCAGGCAGAAGTACTTCTGGTTGTCCTGCATGGTGGTGATCAGCGCTTCCTGCGGCACTTCAAGGAAACGTTCCTCGAACGAGCAGACCAGCGGCACCGGCCATTCGACCAGGGCGCTGACTTCATCCAGCAGCGCCGGCGGCACGATGGCGCTGCCCTGCTCTGCTGCAGCCAGTTCATTGACTCGGGCGATGATCTGCGCGCGGCGCTCGGCGAAGTCGGCAATCACATAGGCGCTGCGCAGGTCTTCGGCGTAGTTGGCCGGCGCGCTGATGCGCACTTCGTGGTTGGCGTGGAAGCGATGGCCACGGGAAACGCGACCGGCTTGCTGGGCGAGGATTTCGCAGTCGATCACCTCGTCACCGAACAGCATCACCAGCCACTGGCTTGGGCGGACGAATTCAGTCTTGCGTGCACCCCAGCGCATACGCTTGGGAATCGGCAGTTCATTCAGCGAGGTCTCGACGATGGCGGGCAGCAGGCCGGTCGCGGCCTGGCCTGGAATGCTCTGGCTGAACTTCAGCTTGGGGCCGCTCTGGTCGATCTGGCTCAACTCGACGCCACACTTCTTGGCGAAGCCCAGTGCTGCCTGAGTCGGGTTGCCGTCTTTGTCGAACGCCGCCTGAACGGGCGGGCCGTCGAGGTTGACAGTGCGATCCGGTTGCTGAGTCGCGAGTTGTTCCACCAGCACGGCCAGACGGCGCGGCGCAGCGTAATAGCGTACTTGGCCATAGCTCAGGCCAGCAGTTTTCAGGCCCTTTTCGATACCGGCGAGGAAGGCCTCACCCAGGGTTTTCAGGGCTTTCGGTGGCAGCTCTTCGGTGCCCAGTTCAACCAGGAAATCACGGGTACTCATTCTGCTGCCTCCAGCTTGGCCAGTACTTCATCACGCAGGTCGGGGGTGGCGAGCGGGAAGCCGAGTTTGCGCCGCGCTTGCAGGTAGCTCTGTGCCACCGAACGGGCCAGGGCCCGCACACGCAGGATGTATTGCTGACGCGCGGTCACCGAGATGGCCCGGCGCGCATCCAGCAGGTTGAAGGTGTGCGAGGCCTTGAGCACCATCTCGTAGGTTGGCAGCGGTAGCTCCAGCTCGATCAGGCGGTTGGCTTCGCTTTCATAGAAGTCGAACAGCTCGAAGAGTTTTTCGACGTTGGCGTGCTCGAAGTTGTAGGTCGACTGCTCCACCTCGTTCTGGTGGAACACATCGCCATAGGTGACCTTGCCGAACTGGCCGTCGGTCCACACCAGGTCGTACACCGAGTCCACGCCCTGCAGGTACATGGCCAGGCGTTCCAAGCCGTAGGTGATCTCGCCGGTTACCGGGTAGCACTCGATGCCGCCGACCTGCTGGAAGTAGGTGAACTGGGTGACTTCCATGCCGTTCAACCAGATTTCCCAGCCCAGACCCCAGGCGCCGAGGGTCGGCGATTCCCAGTTGTCTTCAACGAAGCGAATATCGTGCACCAGTGGGTCGATGCCGATGGCTTTCAGCGAGCCCAGGTACAGCTCCTGGAAGTTTTCCGGGTTCGGCTTCAAGACCACCTGGAACTGGTAGTAGTGCTGCAGGCGGTTGGGGTTTTCGCCGTAACGGCCGTCAGCCGGACGGCGGGAAGGCTGCACGTAGGCGGCGTTCCAGGTCTCTGGGCCAATGGCACGGAGAAACGTGGCGGTGTGGAAGGTGCCCGCGCCAACTTCCATATCGTAGGGCTGCAACACCACACAGCCCTGCTCGGCCCAGTACTGTTGCAGGGCGAGGATCAAGTCTTGGAAGGTGCGCACGGCAGGCGTAGTCTGGCTCACAAATTTCACCCGTACTTTGGCGGCTTCAGAAAGTCCGCGAGTATACCGAAGCTCAGGAAAACCCGCATGCCACGCTGCTCTTGGTGCTCTGACGACCCGTTGTACCAGGCTTATCACGACGAAGAATGGGGCGTGCCGCAACGCGACCCTAACGTGCTGTTTGAATTACTCCTGCTCGAAGCCTTCCAGGCCGGCCTGTCATGGATCACCGTGCTGAAGAAGCGCGAGCGCTACCGCGAGGTGCTGTTCGGCTTCGATGTGCAGCGCCTGGCGGCACTGACTGACGAGTACATCGAAGAAACCCTGATGCAGGACGCCGGGATTATCCGCAACCGCCTCAAGCTCAAGGCCGTGCGCAAGAACGCTCAGGCCTGGCTCAAGCTGGAGGATCCGGTGACGCTGCTCTGGTCGTTTGTTGGCGGCGCGCCGAAGATCAACCACTTCAGCGAACGCGACCAGGTGCCGGCAGTAACCGCTGAAGCCGAGGCGATGAGCAAGGCGCTGAAAAAGGCCGGCTTTACCTTTGTCGGTCCGACCATTTGCTACGCCTATATGCAGGCCACTGGCATGGTCATGGATCACACCACCAACTGTGACCGCTACGCACAACTGACCAGCCGCTAGCTCGGGTGGTTACAATAAGCGCCTTTTGATCGGCTGGAGTTGCCTGTGGAAAAGCTCAAAGGTGCCCTGGTGGTGGGTTTTCTGCGTTTATTCGCTTTGTTGCCCTGGCGCGCCGTGCAGGCTGTGGGCGCGGCGATTGGCTGGCTGATGTGGAAGCTGCCGAACCGTTCCCGTGATGTTACCCGGATCAACCTGGGCGCCTGCTTTGCCCATCTGCCGGCCGAGCAGCGCGAACGGCTGGTGGGCGAAAGCCTGCGTGATATCGGTAAAACCCTCACTGAAAGCGCCTGCGCCTGGATCTGGCCTGCGAACAAGACGCTGGGGCTGATCAAACAGGTTGAGGGCATGCACGTGCTGCAGGATGCCCTGGCCAGCGGTAAGGGTGTGGTGCTGATCAGCAGCCACCTGGGCAACTGGGAAGTGCTGCTGCAATACGTGTGCTCACTGTGCAAACCGATCATTCTGTACCGCCCTATCAAGCTACAGGCGGTCGACGACCTGCTGGTCAAACAACGTGTGCAGTTGGGAAACAGCCTGGCACCGTCGACCAAGGAAGGCATCCTCAGCCTGATCAAACAGGTGCGTAAGGGCGGTGTAGCGGGGATTGCCGCTGATCCAGAACCGAGTCTTTCGAGTGGGGTTTTTGTGCCCTTCTTCGGTGTCCCCGCGTTGACCAGCAAGTTTGTGCCGTCTTTGGTAAAGGATCGCAAGGCGGAAGCCGTTTTTATGCACGCCCTGCGCCTGGACGACGGTAGTGGTTATCGGGTGGTGATTGAAGCGGCGCCGGAAGCGCTCTATGGCGAGGACATTGAGGCTGCCGTGGGCGCTCTAAACCATGGCATTGAAAAGCAGGTGCAGCAGGCGCCCAGCCAATACATGTGGAACATGAAGCGCTTCAAAAAGCGCCCTGCCGGCGAGGCCAAGTGGTATTGAATGAGGCTGAGTTGCAGGCGAAGCCTGCTCTCGACTAGGCTGGGGGAATCCACTCTGACGGACGGCGCATGAGCAATAGTCGAAAGAATGTCCGCACCCCTCTCAAGGTACGCCTGCGTATCGATCATCCGCTGCATGGCGAGTTGCTGGTCACCACCCGGGATATTTCCGAATGCGGCGTCTATGTGCTGATAGACCAGGCGCAGAACGTACTGGCCATGGGCGAGCAGGTGCAAGGCCAGGTGCAGGGCTTGCCGATGGAAGCGCCGATTCTCATGCTCGAAGTGGTACGCGTTGAAGCTCTGGGAGTTGGCCTACGTTTTGTGCAAACCGAGGAGTAGTCCGGGCTCTTTTTCTGGACTAGTGAGCCTGCTTGTCCAGGCGCTTGAGAAATACGCTGATTTCCTTCCCCGCCTGTTTGTCGCCCTTATCTTCTGCCGCTCGCAAGCCCTGCGTCCAGGCGTCTCGCGCCTCGGCGCTGAGCCCCTGCTTGTTCAGCGCCTGGCCGAGCAGCTTCCAGGCGGCTGAATACTGCGCATCGAACTCAACGCAGCGCTGCAAATGCTCCGCCGCGCGAGCGAACTCCGCCGTATCCAGATAGCCCTTGCCCAGGCCGAAGCGCAGCAGGGCGTTGTCCATGCCTTTGGCCAGCATCTTTTCCAGGGCTTCGGTGCTCATGGGCAACTCCTAAAAGAAGGTCAGGCCGACCTGGAACAAGCGCTCGGCATCGCGGATGTACTTCTTGTCGACCAGGAACAGAATCACGTGGTCGCCGGATTCGATCACCGTGTCGTCGTGGGCAATCAGCACTTCTTCATTGCGGATGATTGCGCCGATGGTGGTACCCGGCGGCAGGGCAATGTCTTCGATCATGCGGCCGACCACCTTGCTCGACTTGGCATCACCATGGGCAATCGCCTCGATAGCTTCGGCCGCACCACGGCGCAAGCTGTGCACGCTTTCAATATCACCACGACGCACGTGGGTCAGCAGGGTGCCGATGGTGGCCAGCTGCGGGCTGATGGCGATGTCGATTTCGCCACCTTGCACCAGGTCTACGTAGGCCGGGTTGTTGATGATGGTCATCACCTTGCGCGCGCCGAGGCGTTTGGCCAGCAATGACGACATGATGTTGGCTTCGTCGTCGTTGGTCAGGGCCAGGAAGATGTCGGCGTCGCTGATGTTTTCTTCCACCAGCAGGTCGCGGTCCGAGGCACTGCCCTGCAGCACAATGGTGCTGTCGAGGGTCTCCGAGAGGTAGCGGCAGCGCGCCGGGTTCATCTCGATGATCTTCACCTGGTAGCGGCTCTCGATGGCCTCGGCCAGACGCTCACCAATATGCCCGCCGCCGGCGATCACCACCTTCTTGTAGCTGTCTTCCATGCGGCGCATTTCGCTCATCACCGCGCGGATATGTGCCTTGGCGGCGATAAAGAACACTTCGTCGTCGGCTTCGATCACCGTGTCGCCTTGCGGCATGATCGCCCGGTTGCGGCGGAAGATCGCCGCCACGCGGGTGTCGACATTGGGCATGTGTTCGCGCAGCTGACGCAGCTGCTGGCCGACCAGCGGACCGCCGTAGTAGGCCTTGACTGCCACCAGCTGGGCCTTGCCCTCGGCGAAGTCGATCACCTGCAGGGCGCCGGGGTATTCGATCAGGCGCTTGATGTAGTTGGTCACCACCTGCTCGGGGCTGATCAGTACGTCGACCGGGATCGACTCGTTGCTGAACAGGCCGCTGCGGGTCAGGTAGGCCGCTTCACGCACCCGGGCAATCTTGGTCGGAGTGTGGAACAGGCTGTAGGCCACCTGACAGGCGATCATGTTGATTTCATCGCTGTTGGTCACCGCCACCAGCATGTCGGCATCGTCCGCACCGGCCTGGCGCAGCACTGTGGGGAACGAGCCACGACCCTGTACGGTGCGAATATCCAGGCGGTCGCCGAGGTCACGCAGACGGTCACCGTCGGTGTCGACCACGGTGATGTCGTTGGCTTCACTGGCCAGGTGTTCCGCCAGGGTGCCGCCGACCTGGCCTGCACCGAGAATGATGATCTTCACAGGATCGCTCCGTTAGCCGCGGGGAGTCGCGGCGACTTTTATCAGCTTGGCATAGTAGAAGCCGTCATGGCCGCCTTCTTGCGGGAATAGCTGGCGGCCGTGGGGCGTTTGCACACCGAACGGGCCGCCGATATCCAGCTCGCGAGCACCGGGGGTGCGGGCGAGGAACGCGGCGATGTTGTCACTGTTCTCTGCGGGCATCACCGAGCAGGTGGCGTAGAGCAGGATGCCGCCCACTTCCAGAGTCTGCCATAGGCTATCCAGCAGCTCGCCCTGCAGTTTGGCCAGGGCGGGGATGTCATCGGCCTGGCGGGTCAGTTTGATATCGGGGTGACGGCGGATCACCCCGGTGGCCGAGCAGGGCGCGTCGAGCAGGATGCGCTGGAACGGCTTGCCGTCCCACCAGGCAGCTAAATCACGGCCATCGGCGGCGATCAGCTCGGCGTGAAGGCCCAGGCGTTTGAGGTTCTCGCGTACGCGCACCAGGCGTTTTTCTTCCAGATCCACGGCCACAACGCCGGCCAGTGCGGGTTCGGCTTCCAGTAGATGGCAGGTCTTGCCGCCGGGCGCGGCGCAGGCGTCCAGCACGCGCTGACCGGGGGCCAGATCGAGCAGTTCGGCGGCCAGTTGCGCCGCTTCGTCCTGCACACTGACGCGGCCTTCGGCAAAGCCCGGCAGGGTGGTGACATCGCAGGCCTGCAGCAGGCGGATACCGTCGCGGCTGAATGCACAGGGCTCGGCCTCGAAGCCGACGCGGCGCAGTTCGGCCAGGTAATCATCACGGCTGCCGAGGTGACGGTTGACCCGCAGAATCAGAGGTGGGTGGGCATTGTTGGCTGCGCAGATGTTTTCCCAGTGTTCCGGCCATTGGGCTTTCAGGGCTTTTTGCAGCCAGCGTGGGTGGGCGGTGTGCAGCACCGGGTCGCGTTCCAGGCTGGCAATAATGCTTTCGCCATCGCGCTGTGCGTTGCGCAGCAAGGCATTCAGCAGGCCCTTGAGCGAGGGCTTTTTCAGCTTGTCGACACAGGCCACCGTTTCACCGATGGCGGCGTGGGCGGGAATACGGCTGTAGAACAGCTGGTACAGGCCGATCAGCAGCAGTGCTTCGATATCGCGGTCGGCCGCTTTGAAGGGTTTTTGCAGCAGCTTTTCGGCGATCAATGCCAGACGTGGCTGCCAGCGCGCGGTGCCAAAGGCCAGGTCCTGGGCCAGGCTACGGTCACGCGGCTCGACCTTATCCAGCAACGGCGGCAGGCTGCTGCCCAGTGAAGCCTTGCCAGCCAGCACACTGGCCAGGGCGCGAGCGGCGGCGAGACGTGGGTTCATGCTCCCAGCACCAAGCCAGGAGCGAACTGCTCGCGGCGGCTGTTATACAGATCACTGAAGTTCAGTGCCTTGCCGCCGGGCAGCTGCAGGCGGGTCAGACGCAATGCGCCTACGCCACAGGCCACGGTCAGGCCAGATTTATCGGCAGCGAGAATAGTGCCGGGTTGGCCTTGCCCTTCACCCAAAGTAGCGGCGTGCACCTTGATCGCTTCACCATTTAGCGTGCTATGGCAGATCGGCCAGGGGTGAAAGGCGCGTACCAGATACTCCAGCTCAGTGGCTGGGCGGTTCCAGTCCAGGCGCGCTTCATCCTTGTTCAGCTTGTGTGCATAGGTCGCCAGGCTGTCGTCCTGTAGCTTGCCTTTGAGCGTGCCATCGGCCAGGCCAGTGATGGCTTCAACCACTGCTTGTGGCCCGAGGCTGGCAAGGCGGTCGTGCAGGCTGCCACCGGTATCTTCGGAAGAAATGGGCGTGCTGACCTTGAGCAGCATCGGCCCGGTATCCAGGCCGGCTTCCATCTGCATCACGGTGACGCCGGACTCGGCATCACCAGCTTCGACCGCGCGTTGGATCGGCGCAGCGCCACGCCAACGCGGCAGTAAAGAGGCGTGACTGTTGATGCAGCCCAGACGCGGCGTATCCAGCACCACCTGCGGCAGGATCAGGCCGTAAGCCACCACCACCATCAGGTCGGGATTGAGCGCTGCCAGTTCGGCCTGGGCGGCGGGATCACGCAGCGTCTGCGGCTGGTACACCGGGATGTTGTGCTGCAGAGCGAGCTGCTTGACCGGGCTGGGTGTGAGCTTCTGCCCACGACCGGCCGGGCGATCCGGCTGGCTGTACACGGCAATGATCTGGTGGGGCGTGTCGAGCAAGGCCTTGAGGTGTTCGGCGGCGAATTCCGGGGTGCCGGCAAAGACAATACGCAAAGACTCAGACATGGGTTCTCACTGCTAGAAAGGAAAAGGCTTGCCGTAGCAAGCCTTTGCAAGGTGTGGCTCAAGCCTGCTGGCGGTGCTGCTTTTCCAGTTTCTTCTTGATCCGGTCGCGTTTGAGATTAGACAGGTAATCAACAAACAGCTTGCCGTTAAGGTGGTCGCATTCGTGCTGGATGCACACGGCCAGCAGGCCTTCGGCGATCAGCTCATAGGGCTGACCATCGCGGTCCAGCGCCTTGATCTTGACCTTCTGCGGGCGGTCGACGTTTTCGTAGAAGCCCGGCACCGAGAGGCAGCCTTCCTGGTACTGATCCATTTCATCGGTCAGCGGCTCGAACTCGGGGTTGATAAACACCCGTGGCTCGGACTTGTCTTCGGACAGATCCATCACCACCAGGCGCTTGTGCACGTTGACCTGCGTCGCGGCCAGGCCTATGCCCGGGGCGTCGTACATGGTTTCAAACATGTCATCGATCAGCTGACGCAAGGCGTCATCGACCACGTCCACCGGCTTGGCGATGGTGCGCAGGCGCGGATCGGGAAATTCGAGGATATTCAGGATCGCCATATGCGTTTGTGATGCACTTGTGGAATAAAGTCAAAATCCGCTGCTAAGATGATGAGCAGCATTGAAAAACGGCTTCACGCCGCAGCACGACTGGGTTTTGTAGCGGCGCTAGGGCGCTCCACGTGAAGACACATAATAAAGGGATTCACCGCATGAGGAAATCACTACTCGCCCTGCTGCTGCTTGCGGCAAGTGGCTTGGCCCAGGCCGAAGTGCAACTTAAGGACGGTCACCCAGACCGTTATACCGTGGTCAAGGGCGATACCCTCTGGGATATCTCCGGTAAATTTCTCAGCCAGCCGTGGAAGTGGCCAGAAATCTGGCACGCCAACCCACAGGTGGAAAACCCCCATCTGATCTATCCGGGCGACCAGCTCAGCCTGGTGTATATCGATGGTCAGCCACGCCTGATGCTCAACCGCGGTGAGTCGCGCGGCACCATCAAACTGTCGCCGCAGGTGCGCAGCACGCCAATGGCCGAAGCCATTCCGGCGATTCCCCTGGAGGCGATCAACAGCTTCCTGCTGAGCAACCGCATCGTTGATACCCCTGAGCAGTTCCAGGGCGCGCCCTATATCGTGGCCGGCAACGCCGAGCGCGTTGTTAGCGGTGCTGGTGATCGTGTGTATGCCCGTGGTGCCTTTGATGAGTCGGCGCCGGCTTACGGCATCTTCCGCCAGGGCAAAACCTACACGGACCCTGAGACCAAGGAGTTCCTCGGAATCAACGCCGACGACATCGGCTCGGGTGAGATCGTTGCCGAGGAAGGCGATGTCGGCACTATGCTGCTCAGCCGCTCGACTCAGGAAGTTCGCCTTGGCGACCGTCTGTTTGCTACTGAAGAGCGTGCGATCAACTCGACCTTTATGCCGAGTGAACCGGCTGGCGAGGTCAATGGTGTGATCCTCGATGTGCCGCGTGGCGTGACCCAGATCGGTCAGTTCGATGTGGTCACCATCAACAAGGGCGCCCGCGACGGTCTGACCGAAGGCAACGTGCTGGCGATCTACAAAACCGGTGAAACCGTACGTGACCGGGTAACCGGTGAGTCGGTGAAGATTCCGGACGAGCGTTCGGGCCTGCTGATGGTGTTCCGCACCTACGACAAGCTCAGCTATGGTCTGGTGCTGGGAGCGTCCCGCTCGCTGGCGATTCTGGATAAAGTGCGTAACCCGTAAAACCGAAAAGCCCCGCAAATGCGGGGCTTTTTTATGGTGTGCCTCTTTGGCCATCATCCTGCCGCCGTGCGGCGCGACCGATCAAGGATGATCCGCATGTCGCAACTTTCCGCTATTTCCCCTGTTATCTCTCCCGCTGAACTGGAAGCGCGTCTGCGCTTGCACTGCTTGCCGGAGCTGGGCCCCCGGCGCTTTCGCAAACTCCTCAGTGCCTTCGACAGTGCTTCTGCCGCGCTCAGCGCGCCGGCCAGTGCCTGGCGTTCCCTGGGTTTGCCGCAGGCCTGCAGTGAAGCGCGGCGTAGCGCTGAGGTGCGTGAACGCGCAGCGCAGAGTCTGGCCTGGCTGGACGTCGATACGCATCATTTGTTGATGTGGGATGAGGCGATTTATCCGGGGCTGCTGGCTGAGTTGGCGGATGCACCGCCGTTGCTGTTTGTTGCAGGTGACCCGACTTTGCTGGAGCAGCCGCAACTGGCCATGGTCGGTAGCCGGCGCGCATCGCGGCCAGGGTTGGATACGGCGCAGAGCTTTGCTCGCAGCCTGGCTGGTGGCGGCTTTGTGATTACCAGCGGTCTGGCTTTGGGTATCGATGGCGCGGCCCATCAGGGCGCACTGGATGCCAATGGCAAGACGGTCGCGGTGCTTGGTACCGGCTTGCAGTGTTTATATCCGGCGCGGCACAAGAAACTTGCCGCCGATATCGTCGCCCGTGGTGGTGCGCTGGTGTCCGAGTTGCCGCTGGATTGTCCGCCTCAGGCGAGCAATTTTCCGCGGCGCAACAGAATCATCAGTGGTCTTTCCGTGGGCGTGCTGGTGGTGGAGGCCAGCCCTTCCAGCGGCTCGTTGATCACTGCACGTTTGGCCGCCGAACAGGGCCGCGAGGTCTATGCGATTCCCGGTTCGATCCATCATCCCGGCGCGCGCGGCTGTCATCAGCTGATCCGCGAAGGAGCGACGCTTGTGGAAAGTATCGAAGACATTCTGCAGGCCTTGCGTGGCTGGCAGGCGCAGCCACCCACCCACGCCGCTCGCAGACCAGAGCAGCCCAGCCATCCTCTACTGACCCTGTTGCATGCTGCGCCGCATAGCAGCGAAGCGTTGGTAGTGGCCAGTGGCTTACCGCTGGCCGAAGTGCTGGCGGCGCTGACAGAGCTGGAACTGGACGGTCAGGTGGCCTGTGAAAATGGCCGCTGGGTGGGCCGCGCGCTTTAGCTTGGATACACTGCCCGCCAGGTGTTCAGTGGAGAGCAGTGAATGGTTAGCAACTGGCAGATACAGCAAGCCGCACGGGTGGTGCGCAATGGCGGCGTGATTGCCTATCCGACCGAGGCGGTGTGGGGGCTGGGCTGTGATCCCTGGAATGACGAGGCGGTAGAGCGCTTGCTGGCGCTGAAGGATCGGCCGGTGCACAAGGGCCTGATTCTGGTCGCCGCCGATATCGAACAGTTCGACTTTCTTCTCGATGATCTGCCGGAAATCTGGCTGGCGCGCTTGGCCGGCAGCTGGCCCGGCCCCAATACCTGGCTGGTGCCGCACCAGAACCGCTTGCCCGAGTGGATCAGCGGCCAGCACGACAGCGTGGCCCTGCGCGTCAGTGATCATCCGCAGGTGCAGGCGCTGTGTCGCCTGACCGGACCGCTGGTGTCGACCTCGGCCAATCCGGCTGGCCGTCCTTCTGCGCGTTCGCGTTTGCGGGTCGAACAGTACTTCCCCGGTCAGTTGGATGCGGTGCTGGGTGGAGCTTTGGGCGGCCGCAAGAACCCCAGCCTGATTCGCGATCTGATCAGCGGTGATGTGGTCAGGGCGTCCTGACCATAACCCAGCCTAGGGCAGCAGAATGCTCGAACCGGTGGTCTGCCGCGCGCTCAAGGCAGTTTGTGCTAGCGCGGCGTCCTTGAGTGTATAGCGGTTGCTGATCTCCACCTGCAGCTGGCCGCTGGCGATCATGGCGAACAGTTCGTCCGCCATGCTTTGCAGACGAGACGGCGTATCGGCGTAGCCGGCCAGGGTCGGGCGGGTGACGAACAGTGAGCCTTTCTGCGCGAGGATGCCCAGGTTGACGCCGGTTACGGCGCCCGACGCATTGCCGAAGCTGACCAGCAGGCCGCGCGGCGCCACGCAATCCAGCGATGTTTCCCAGGTGTCCTTGCCTACGCCGTCGTAGACCACCGGGCACTTCTTGCCATCGGTCAGTTCCAGCACGCGCTGGGCGACGTTTTCATGGCTGTAATCGATGGTCGCCCAGGCGCCCTGCTGTTTGGCTCGCGCCGCTTTTTCGGCGGAACTGACGGTGCCGATCAGCTTGACCCCAAGCGCCCTGGCCCACTGGCAGGCGAAGGAGCCGACCCCGCCGGCAGCGGCATGAAACAGAATGATTTCGCCGCCTTGCAGAGGGAACGTTTGACGCAGCAGATACTGCACGGTCAGGCCCTTGAGCATCACTGCGGCGGCTTGCTCGAAGCTGATTGCATCCGGCAGCTTCACCAGCTTCTCGGCCGGCAGCACATGCAGTTCGCTATAGGCGCCTAGTGGTCCGGTGGCATAGGCCACGCGGTCGCCCACCTGAAAGCCGCTCACTGCTGAGCCCACCGCCTCGACGATACCCGCACCCTCTGTACCAAGGCTGGACGGCAGCGCTGGCGGCGCATACAGACCGCTGCGGAAATAGGTGTCGATAAAGTTCAGGCCGATCGCCTGGTTCTGTACCCGCACATCATTAGGACCGGGGGCGACGGGGCTGTAGTCGGTGTATTCGAGAACGTCCGGGCCGCCATGGCGGCTGAACTGGATACGCGTGGCCATTTTCAGGTTCCTCAGCGATTGCATGTCTGGATGATGCCCGCAGGGGCGTAAAAGTGCCGTTATCCAATCGTCTGCATTGACCGCCGTCAACTGCGGCCGTGGGGTGGCAGGTGTTATGCTGGCCGCCCATTTTTCCCTGCGGCTACGTGCCGCCTGGCCTTACCCGTTTTCAAGGTGCCGCCGTGAGTGACCGTACTGAGGCCGTCAAAGCCTACCTGCTGGATCTGCAAGACCGTATCTGCACTACCCTGCAAGCCGAAGATGGTGGTGCCGAATTCTTCGAGGATGCCTGGCAGCGGCCAGCCGGCGGTGGCGGCCGCACGCGGGTGATGGAGAACGGTGCGCTGATCGAAAAGGGCGGGGTGAACTTCTCCCATGTGTTCGGCGACAGTCTGCCGCCCTCAGCCAGCGCTCATCGGCCGGAACTGGCCGGACGCGGCTTCGAGGCCCTTGGCGTATCGCTGGTGATCCACCCGGAAAACCCCTATGTGCCGACCTCCCACGCCAACGTGCGCTTCTTCAGTGCCGAGAAAGCAGGTGAGGAGCCGGTCTGGTGGTTCGGTGGCGGCTTCGACCTGACGCCCTACTACGGCAATGACGAAGACTGCCGGCACTGGCACCAGGTCGCCCATGACGCTTGCGCGCCGTTCGGTGCCGAGGTCTATCCGAAGTTTAAGGAGTGGTGTGATCGCTACTTCCACCTCAAGCACCGCGGCGAGCCGCGTGGCATTGGCGGGCTGTTTTTCGATGACTTGAATCAGTGGGATTTCGACACCAGCTTCGCCTTTATGCGCGCCATCGGCGATGCCTATATCGCGGCCTATCTGCCCATCGTGCAGCGCCGCAAGCTGACCCCCTATGGTGAGCGCGAGCGTGAGTTCCAGGCCTTCCGCCGGGGCCGCTATGTTGAGTTCAACCTGGTGTTTGACCGTGGCACGCTGTTCGGCCTGCAATCCGGCGGGCGCACCGAATCGATCCTGATGTCCCTGCCCCCTCATGTGCGCTGGGGCTACGACTGGAAGCCCGAGCCGGGCAGCGAAGAGGCACGCCTGACCGAGTATTTTCTGACCGATCGCGATTGGCTCGCAAATTTGCCTTGATCGCTGCTGCGCTAGGCCATGCTGCGTTGAGAGCAGGCTCGGAATGCTTATTTACAGCTCGTAAACTCCGCTTCCTCGCCTGCTCTCGCCTTGCCTGACCGTCGCTCGCGACGCGCTGAAGGCAAATTTCAAAGAGGATTATTGATGGACCGCTATGGCGTATTCGGCAACCCCATTGGCCACAGCAAGTCGCCGCTGATTCATCGCCTGTTTGCCGAGCAAACCGGCGAGCAGCTGAGCTATGAAGCGCTGCTCGCGCCGCTGGACGATTTCTCTGGATTTGCCCGTGCGTTCTTTGCCGAAGGTTTGGGGGCGAATGTCACCGTGCCGTTTAAGGAGCAAGCGTTTGTACTCGCCAATCAGCTCAGCGCCCGTGCTCAACGCGCCGGTGCGGTAAATACCCTGAAGAAGCTGGCCGACGGCAGCCTGCTTGGCGATAACACCGACGGCGCCGGCCTGGTGCGTGATCTGACGGTGAATGCCGGGGTAACCCTCAAGGGCAAACGCATCCTCCTGCTCGGCGCGGGCGGTGCGGTGCGCGGGGTGCTGGAGCCGCTACTGGGCGAGCAGCCGGTAGCGCTGGTGATTGCCAACCGCACGGTGGAAAAGGCTGAGCAACTGGCCCGCGAATTCGCCGACCTGGGCCCTGTGGTTGCCAGCGGCTATGACTGGATCGATGCACCGGTGGACCTGATCATCAACGGCACCTCGGCCAGCCTGGCCGGTGAGTTGCCACCGATTGCCCCTAGCTTGATCCAGCCGGGGCATACCCTGTGCTACGACATGATGTACGGCAAGCAGCTGACGGCCTTTAACCGCTGGGCTGCCGAGCAGGGCGCGGCGCGCACTTTGGATGGCCTCGGCATGCTGGTCGAGCAAGCCGCCGAAGCCTTTGCTCTGTGGCGCGATGTGCGTCCAGCCAGCGCCCCGGTGTTGGCCGAACTGCGCCGCCTGCTGGCCGAGGGTTAAGCGCGTATGTCGCTGAGCCCGAATGAACTGGCGCAGATCAGCGCGCTAACCCTGCGCCATTATCAGGATTGTGCCGAAGGCTTTCGCGAGGGCACCCGCGACCACGATGTCAGCCAGAATATCGCTGCCCTGCTCGCACATATTCAGGCCACTGCGCCCTACCAGATTCTCGATTTCGGCTGCGGGCCGGGGCGCGATCTGCGCACCTTTAGTGCCATGGGCCACACCGCTGTCGGTTTGGACGGTTGCTCGCGCTTTGTCGAAATGGCTCGCGTCGACAGTGGCTGCGAGGCCTGGCAGCAGGACTTTCTCGCCCTCGATTTGCCGCCTGAACGCTTCGACGGCGTGTTCGCCAATGCCTCGCTGTTTCATATTCCCCGCCAGGAACTGCCACGGGTGCTAAAGCAGCTGCATGCCACCCTTAAACCCGGCGGCGTACTGTTCAGCTCCAACCCCCGTGGTGAGAACCAGGAAGGCTGGAATGGCGAACGCTACGGCGCCTATCACGACCTGGCCAACTGGCGCGTGCTGCTTAACGCCGCCGGCTTTAGCGAGCTGGAGCATTACTACCGGCCGGCGGGCTTGCCGCGCGAGCAGCAGCCCTGGTTGGCCAGCGTATGGCGGCGCAGCTAACGCTTAGCTGTAGCCTGGATTAGCGCAGCGTAATCCGGGAGCGGGGTCCGGCGATGCCGTGATACCCGGATTGCGCCTTCGGCTTATCCAGGCTACGAAACTGTCGCAGAGCCTGGCTCAGTTCGTAGGGTGGACGTCGCTTTTCACGTCCACCGCAATGGTGGATCGATAAGCGTGATCCACCCTACTCAGTACACGTCGCGCAGGTAGCGTTTCTGCTCGGCCAAACGGCGGATATGTTCGGCGGCTTTTTCCTCGCTCAAACCGCCGTGCTCGCGCGCCACATCCCGTAGCGTCTGCTCGACATCCTTGGCCATGCGGTTGGCGTCGCCGCAGACATACAGCTGCGCACCCTCCTCCAGCCAGCGCCACAGCTCGGCGCCCTGCTCGCGAATACGATCCTGCACGTAGATCTTCTGCGCCTGATCGCGGGAGAAGGCCAGGCTGAGGTTGGTCAGCAGGCCGTCGTGCTGCATCGCCGTGAGCTCGTCGCGGTAGTAGAAGTCGCTGGCGGCATGCTGCTCGCCGAAGAACAGCCAGTTCTTGCCGGTATCGCCGCGCGCGCGGCGTTCGTGAAGGAAGCCACGGAACGGCGCCACACCGGTGCCGGGGCCGATCATGATCATCGGCACGTCGCCATCCGGTGGCACACGGAAGTATTTGTTGCTCTGCACAAACAGCGGCACTTCGCGGTTATCCGCACGGTCGGCGAGAAAGGTCGAGGCCACGCCCTTGCGCTTGCCGTAGCGCACGGCGGAAACGGTCAGGTGCACTTCGCCGGCATGCGCCTTGGGGCTCGATGAGATCGAATACAGGCGCGGTTGCAGGCGCTTGAGGCTGCCCAGCAGTTCGTCAGCCGAGTGTTCAGCGGGGTAGGCCTGCAGCACGTCGGCCAGTTGGCGGCCCCACAGCCAGTCTTTTAACTCCGCCTTGCGCTCGCCAAGCAGGCTGCGCAACTCACTGTTGGCGCTGCGTTCGGCGACCAGGGCGAGGGCCTCGTTGCTCGGTCGGGCAATTTCGAAATGGCAGCTAAGCGCCTCGCGCAGCGGCAGTTCGCCGACCTTGGCCACGTTGACCAGTTGTTCGCCGTCCAGGTGCGCCAGTTCGAGCACTTCCTCGACCAGCTCCGGGCAGTTGCGCGGCCATACGCCGAGGGCATCGCCGGCTTCGTAGGCCAGGCCGGAGTCGCCCAGGGCGAAAGCGAATTGACGGGTGTCCTTGCTCGCGCCTTCCGCGTTCAGGCGCAGGTTAAGCGCCAGGCGCGCTGGCAGCGGCTGGGTTTTACTCACCGTGCTGACGGGTTCAGGTGAAGCGGCGCTGTGTGCAGGAACTGCCGTTGCCGCCGGGCGCAGCAGTGGTAGCAGCTCGCTTAGCCAGGCCGCTGCAGCGTCGTCGAAGTCGCTGTCGCAATCCAGGCAAGGCCGTAGCGGCGTGGCGCCGAGTTCGGCCATACGCCGGTCGAGGTTTTTGCCGTGCTGGCAGAACTGCTCGTAGTTGGGGTCGCCAAGCGCCAGTACCGCATAACGCAGATTTTCCAGGCGCAGGTCGCTGGTCTGCAGGGCGTTCCAGAAGGCCTGGCCGTTGTCCGGTGCATCGCCGTCGCCGAAGGTGCTGCTGAGCAGCAACACCGAGCCGGCGCTGGCCAGTTGCTGCGGTGGGTAATCGGCCATGCAGCTTAGTGCCACGGCAATCCCGGCTTCGTTCAGGTGCGCGGCCAGGCGTTCGGCCAATGCCTCGGCATTGCCGGTCTGCGAGGCCCACAGCAGGGTTACTGCAGGGGTCGCTGCCAGTGCCGCGGGTGCGACGCGGCTGAATAGCCCGGCGAGCATGCCGTCGAGCCACAGGCGGGTCGGTTCGGCCAGGGGCGCCTGGCTTGGCAGGCTGGGTACACCGCCGCCGGGGTTGCTGCGCAAGCCGCTGATATAGCCGGCCATATAGGTGCGCTCGCTTTCGCTGAGGGGCGGCGGTGCACTGCAATCTACGCCGACCAGGGCCGCAAAGGTTTCGATGCTCGACATCGCGAGTTCCTCGGGCTGGTGAGATAGGCGAGTGCTGTCGACTGCCTCGGCGGTGGGCGTATCGAGGCGTTGATGGGCGATCAGCTCGATACGCCGCAGGCTGACGGCGCAGAACTTGAATTCCGGCTGCTGCGAGATGGGGTCGATGGCGTCGCTGGTTACCGCGTTGATCGCCAGGTTATCGCCGTACACATCGTTCCAGTGGAACGGCGCAAAGCAGCCGCCGGGCAGCACGCGGTCGCTGATCTGCACCGGCAGCACGGCATGGCCACGCCGCGAGCGGACTTCCAGCTGGTCGCGGTCGCGCACGCCGAGGGCGGCGGCGTCCTGCGGGTGCACTTCGATAAAGGGGCCGGGGTTGAGCTTGTTCAGCGTGGCGACCTTGCCGGTCTTGGTCAGGGTGTGCCACTGGTGTTGCAGGCGCCCGGTGTTGAGCACGAAGGGGAAGTCCGCATCGGGCATTTCCGCCGGGTCGAGGTGCGGGCGCGGGAAGAACTGCGCCTTGCCGCTGGGCGTGGCAAAGGCCAGGCGCGGCGTGCTGCCATCTTCGCGAATGTGCAGATGCTGGCTGATTCCGTCGTTGATGTAGCGCAGCGGCATGCGCCCGTCGCCCTCCTCACTGGCGCAGGGCCATTGCAGCGGCGTCTGGCGCAGGCGCGGGTAGCTGGCGCCGCGCAGGTCGTAGCCGGTCTTGGGATTGTGGAAGCGCTTGATCTCCTCGAACACCTGCTCGGCCGATTCGTAGTTGAAGCCGTCGGCAAAACCCATGGCGCAGGCCACCTCGGCGATGATCCGCCAGTCGGCCATGGCCTCGCCGGGCGGCTCGACGGCTTGCGGCATCAGGGTCAGGTTGCGTTCGGAGTTGATCATCACCCCTTCGGTTTCGGCCCACAGCGCGCCGGGCAGGAGGATGTCGGCGTAGCGATTGGTTTCGGTATCGAGAAAGGCGTCCTGGGCGATCACCAGTTCGGCGGCCTTCAGCCCTTCGATTACCTTGCTACGGTTGGCCATGCTCGCCACCGGATTGGTGCAGATGATCCAGCAGGCCTTGACCTTGCCGGCTGCCAGGTCCTCGAACAGCGTCACGCTGCCGCCGCCCAGGCGGGTGTGCAGGGTGCCGGCCGGCACGCCCCAGATCTGCTCGACAAAGGCGCGGTCGTCGTCCACCAGCACGCTGCGCTGGCCAGGCAGGCCGGGGCCCATATAGCCCATCTCGCGGCCGCCCATGGCGTTGGGTTGGCCGGTAAGGGAGAACGGTCCGCTGCCGGGGCGGCAGATCTTGCCGGTGGCCAGGTGCAGGTTGCACAGGGCGTTGGTGTTCCAGGTGCCGTGGGTGCTCTGGTTGAGGCCCATGGTCCAGCAGCTCATCCACTCGCCGGCTTCGCCGATCCAGCGTGCGGCCTGGCGGATCGCTGCTTCGCTGAGCCCGGTATGGGCGGCGACGTAGTCGGGGGTGTAGCTCTCAAGGAAGTCCGGCATGACCTCCCAGCCTTCGGTGAACTCGGCAATAAAGCCCGGATCGGTGTGGCCGTTCTTGTGCAGCAGGTGCAGCAGGCCGTTGAGCAGCAGCAGGTCGCTGCCCGGGTTGATCTGCAGAAACAGGTCGGCCTTGTCCGCCGTGGCATTACGCCGGGGGTCGACGACGATCAGCTTGGCGCCGGCTTTTACCCGTGCCATCAGGCGTAGAAACAGGATCGGATGACAGTCGGCCATATTTGCGCCAATCACCAGCAGCACATCCGCGCGGTCGAAGTCCTGGTACGAGCCGGGCGGGCCGTCGGCGCCCAGCGACAGCTTGTAGCCGCTGCCGGCGCTGGCCATGCACAGGCGCGAGTTGGATTCGATCTGGTTGCTGCCCAGGTAGCCCTTGACCAGCTTGTTGGCCAGGTACTGCGCCTCCAGTGACATCTGCCCGGAGACATACAGGGCAATGGCGTCCGGGCCGTGTTCGTCGAGAATCGCGCGCAGGCGGGCGGCGGCGGCGCTGATGGCGCTAGTCATGGTGATTTGCCCAGGATTGCGGCTACGTTCGCTGCGCAGGTAGGCGTGCTGCATGCGGCCGGATTCGTTCAGCGGTTGGGCGCAGGTGCTGCCCTTGGTACACAGGCGGCCGAAGTTGCTCGGATGCTGCGTATCGCCGCTGACCTTGGCGATCTTGCCGTTTTCCACGTGCATGACGATGCCGCAGCCGACGCCGCAATAGGGACAGACACTTCGCACGGTTTTGTTCGCCACACCCCTCTCCTGCACCTGAAACGCAAAACGCCATGCAACCCTCCGTCGAAACGGGAGTGGCACGGCGTCTTTGTCGTGGATGGGCAATCAGCGTTGATTACCTGGGTGGGTCTATAGCAAGGCACGCGCCAGGGTTCGCAAGGGCGGCTTGAATGCCCGCGCGGCAAGGCCTGGCGAGGTGTGTGCGGGAGATAAAGGTCTACCGAGAAGCGACTCATAATGGGGCGCATAGACCTATGCTCGCCTCTTTTTGGGTCTTTATCGCGCCGGGCAGGTGAGCCTGCAACTGCGCCTGTAGCCTGCTGCAATGCGGGCCGCAGGTCGCTGTGGGGAAACTGGCACAGGCGCTGCATGAGCCTCAGCGAGCCCGCCACATTCGGGCCGCCCATTCGATCAATGGCGATCGTCAGCCTCTTTAGGCAATGGGTAATCAGGTGCCACTCGCAGGCACCGCACAGAACAGGCAAAGGCGCCTGAAACCGCAAGGTTTCAGGCGCCTTTTTTATTGCCGCAGAAAAACCTGATGAGCTTCGGCCGGGAAATGCCATGAACAGCACAGATACCTCCACAGACCAGCAACGGCTGATCATCATCGGCAACGGCATGGTCGGCCACCATTGCGTCGAGCAACTGATCGAGCGTGGCGCGCTGGCGCAGTACCGCGTGCAGGTGTTCAGCGAAGAGCCGCTGCGCGCTTATGACCGCGTGCACCTCTCCGAGTATTTCACCGGCCGTGATGCCGAATCCCTGGCGCTCAGCACGGTTGAGCTGTACCAGACGCCTGGGGTCACTTTGCACCTTGGCGTGCCGGTGCTGGAGATCGATCGCGAGCGTCGTGAAGTGATCACCGCCGAAGGCAGCTTCCCCTACGACCAGCTGGTGTTGGCCAGCGGCTCCTACCCGTTCGTGCCGCCGATTGAAGGCGCCGAAGGCGATTCGCGCCTGGTCTACCGCACCCTGGCCGACCTCGACACCATTCAGGCCGCCGCCAAGAGCGCGCGCCGTGGCGTAGTGGTTGGCGGTGGCCTGCTCGGCCTGGAAGCGGCCAACGCATTGAAGTCCCTGGGCCTGGAAGCCCATGTGGTGGAATTCGCCCCACGGCTGATGCCGGTGCAGCTGGATGACCACGGCGGCCTGGCGCTGAAGGCGCAGATCGAAGCCCTGGGCGTCAGCGTGCACCTGTCGCGCGGCACCCAGTCGATCACCCCGGGCAGCGAATACCGCTACCGGATGAACTTCGCTGGGGATGAGTTCCTTGAGACCGACCTGATCGTGTTCTCCGCCGGCATCCGCCCGCAGGACGCCATCGCCAAGCAGTGCGGTCTGGAACTCGGCCCGCGCGGTGGCGTGGCCATCGACAGCCAGTGCCGCAGCAGCGACCCGGCTATCTTTGCCATCGGCGAGTGCGCGGCGTGGAACGGCGGCATCTTCGGCCTGGTCGCTCCGGGCTACCAGATGGCCCGCAGCGTTGCCACCCAGCTGTGCGGCGAAGACAGCGAGCCGTTCATGGGCGCGGACATGTCGACCAAGCTCAAGCTGCTCGGCGTCGACGTCGGCTCTATCGGCGATGCCCACGGCGCTACTGCCGGCTCGCGCAGCTACCGCTTTATCGACGAAGCCAACGCCAGCTACCGCCGCTTGGTCGTATCGGCCGACGGCAAGCAGGCTATCGGTGCCGTGCTGGTCGGCGACAACAGCTACTACGACACCTTGCTGCAGTACGTGCAGAACGGCATCAAGCTGCCGGCCGACCCGTCCTGCCTGATCCTGCCGCAAGGCGAAGGCGCCCCGGCGTTGGGCGCCGATGCGCTGCCGGACACTGCGACCATCTGTTCCTGCCACAACGTCAGCAAGGGCGCGATCTGCGCCGCCATCGACGGCGGTTGCGGCGACCTCGCCGGGCTCAAGGCCTGCACCAAAGCTGCTACCGGTTGCGGCGGCTGCTCGGCGCTGCTCAAGCAGGTGTTCGAGCACGAGCTGACCGCCCGTGGCGTGGTGGTGGACAAGAGCCTCTGCGAGCACTTCGCCTACACCCGCCAGGAGCTGTATGGCATCGTCCGCGTTGAAGGCATCGAGAGCTTCGAAGAACTGCTGGCCAAGCACGGCCGCGGCCATGTCGGCTGCGACATCTGCAAGCCGGCGGTGGGCTCGATCCTCGCATCCTGCTGGAACCGCTCGATCACCGACCCGGCGCTGGTGCCGCTGCAGGACACCAACGACACCTTTATGGCCAACATGCAGAAGAACGGCACCTACTCGGTGGTGCCGCGTATTCCCGGTGGCGAGATCACTCCGGACGGCCTGCTGGCCATCGGCGCGGTGGCGAAGAAATACGACCTCTACACCAAGATCACCGGCGGCCAGCGCATCGACCTGTTCGGCGCGCAGCTGCACGAACTGCCGGATATCTGGGCCGAACTGATCGCCGCCGGCTTCGAAACCGGCCACGCCTACGGCAAGTCGCTGCGCACGGTGAAAAGCTGTGTAGGCAGCACCTGGTGCCGCTACGGCGTGCAGGACAGCGTGGCCATGGCGCTGCTGCTGGAGGACCGCTACAAGGGCCTGCGCTCGCCGCACAAGATCAAGTTCGCCGTCTCCGGTTGCACCCGCGAATGCGCCGAGGCGCAGAGCAAGGACGTCGGCGTGATCGCCACCGAGAACGGCTGGAACCTCTACGTCGCCGGCAACGGCGGCATGCGTCCCCGCCACGCCGAGCTGTTCGCCACCGACCTGGATGATGCCACCCTGATCCGCTACATCGACCGCTTCCTGATGTTCTACGTGCGCACCGCCGACCGCCTGCAACGCACCTCGGTGTGGCGCGAGTCGCTGGAAGGCGGCCTGGATTACCTCAAGGAAGTGATCATCGACGACAGCCTGGGTCTTGGCGCCGAACTGGAAGCGCAGATGCAGCTGGTGATCGACCGCTACGAGTGCGAATGGGCCAACGCCCTGAAGGACCCGGAGAAGCTCAAGCGCTTCCGCACCTTCGTCAACGAAAAGGGTGGCGACCCGGATATCCAGTTTGTCGAGGAACGCGGCCAGCGCCGCCCGATCAGCGCCGCCGAACTGCAACTTATTCCAGCCGAGGAGGTGGTCTGATGGGCCAGTCGAGCGCAACCGCAACAGTCGAGCAAACCCGCGTGCAATGGCACGCTCTGTGCAGCCGTGCCGATCTGGTGGCCAATTCCGGTGTGGTCGCCTGGGTCGACGGCGCCCAGGTGGCGCTGTTCTATCTGCCAGACGAGACCAGCGGCAAACAGCTGTATGCCGTCGATAACCGCGACCCCAAGTCCGGCGCCAACGTCATCGGTCGCGGCATCGTCGGCAGCCTGGCTGGCGACCTGGTGATCGCCGCGCCGCTGTACAAACAGCACTACCGCCTGGAAGACGGCAGCTGCCTGGAATACCCGGAGCAGCAACTGCGCACCTGGCCGGTACGCTTGCAGGGCGACCGGGTGGAGATCGGGCTGAGCTAAGGCGATGGGCGAGCGGGGCTGACGCCAGTCAGTCTCGGCATGCGAGCGGAATAGAGCGTTACTTGACTATTGAGTCAGTAATTGGCTTTATGCACCTCAGCCCGCAGCGCTGATGCCTGCGTAGCAGGGTTGTCGATTATCTCGGCAGCCCTGTTTTTGTTGCTTTGCTAAGTGGTTTATTGCGCAAATCGCTGTATATCGTGAGATATAGCGAGGGTAGAGTAGCCCGGCGAATCAGCGTCTACAGTACAGCCGTTGCCAGCGGCGGCACACTCAGGAGTTATCCATGCAAGTTCGTATCGCGGTGATGTTCGCCGCCTTGATTTTCAGCAGCCATGCCCTGGCTGAGCAGGTGCAGGTCGCAGTGGTCGCCAACTTCACCGCGCCGCTGAAGGTGATTGCCACCGAGTTCGAGAAAGACACCGGGCACAGCGTGCTCGCCTCCTTCGGTGCCACTGGCCAGCTGTATGCACAGATTCAGAACGGTGCGCCGTTCGAGGTGTTTTTAAGTGCCGATGCAAGCACCCCGGCCAAGCTCGACAGCGAAGGCCTGGGCGTCAGCGGTTCGCGCTTTACCTATGCAGTTGGCAGCCTGGTGCTGTGGTCTGCCAAGCCGGGTTATCTGGATGGCAGCGACGCAGTGCTCAAGGCCAATCAGTACAAACATCTGGCGATCGCCAACCCGAAAGCCGCTCCTTACGGCCTGGCGGCCACCGAAGTGCTGGACAAGCTGGGCCTGAGTGCGGCGGTCAAGGACAAGCTGGTCGAAGGGCAGAACATCACCCAGGCGCATCAGTTTATTGCCACCGGCAACGCCGAGCTGGGCTTTGTTGCGCTGTCGCAGGTGTACAAGGATGGCCAGCTCAGCAGTGGCTCGGCCTGGATGGTGCCGGCGCAGATGCATACGCCGATCAAGCAGGATGCGTTGATCCTCAAGAAGGGCGAACATAACCCGGCCGCTGGAGCCCTGACCGAGTACCTGAAAGGCGAGAAGGCGGCGAAGATCATCAAGTCTTACGGCTACCAACTCTAAGAACCCGTTTACGATCTGCTGCGCGTCGTCCCTGCTGCGTTAAAAACAGGCTCGGAATGCTCATTTACAGCTCGTAAACTCCGCTTCCTCGCCTGTTTTTGCCTTGCAGAGCTCTAGCTCGCTAGCTCGTAAAACAGGTTCTAAAAAGGCTGTTGCGATGCCACTGAGCAAAGCTGATTTCGCCGCGGTACTGCTGACGCTTGAGCTGGCATCGCTGACCACCCTGTTGTTGCTGCTGATCGGTACGCCGATTGCCTGGTGGTTGGCGCGCACGGGCTCGCGCTGGAAGCAGCCGATTGGCGCCATCGTCGCCTTGCCGCTGGTGCTGCCGCCGACGGTGATCGGCTTCTACCTGCTGGTGAGCATGGGGCCGCACGGTTTTATCGGTCAGCTGACCCAGAGCCTCGGCCTCGGCACCCTGACATTTACCTTTACCGGGCTGGTGATCGGCTCGGTGTTCTACTCCCTGCCCTTCGTCGTGCAGCCGCTGCAGAACGCCTTCGAGGCGATTGGCCTTGCCCCGCTGGAAGCGGCGGCGACGCTGCGTGCCGGGCCTTGGGATGCGTTCTTTACGGTGGTGTTGCCGTTGGCTAGGCCGGGTTTCGTCACCGCTGCGATTCTCGGCTTCGCCCATACCGTGGGTGAGTTCGGCGTGGTGCTGATGATCGGCGGCAATATCCCCGGCAAGACCCAGGTGGCGTCGGTGCAGATCTACAACCATGTGGAAACCATGCAATACGCCCAGGCCCACTGGCTGGCGGGCGGCATGGTGCTGTTCTCCTTTATCGTGCTGCTGGCGCTCTACTCTGGACGAAGCAGCGGGCGCAGCAGTACGCGGGTGTGGCAATGATCTGGCCATTGGCACGGCGCAATCCGGCGATCCGCACAGTTGCTGGGGCGGGTGAAATCCAAGCGCGTTTCAAGGTTGAACACCCAGGTTTTACCCTGGATGTTCAGCTGAACCTGCCCGGTCGCGGGGTCAGCGCGCTGTTCGGTCATTCCGGCTCGGGCAAGACCAGTTGCTTACGCTGTTTTGCCGGGCTGGACCAGCCGAGCGTAGGCTGCCTGCAGGTCAACGGCGAGCTATGGCAGGACAGCGCCCAGGGCATCTTCGTCCCTGCGCATCAACGCGCCGTGGGTTACGTGTTTCAGGATGCCAACCTGTTTGCCCACCTTACGGTGCGGCGCAATCTGCAGTACGGCTTGCAGCGCATCCCCGCAGCGCAGCGGCGGATTGCCCTGGAGCAGGCGGTGGAATTGCTTGGCATTGAGCATCTGCTGGAGCGCCTGCCGGACAAGCTGTCTGGCGGCGAGCAGCAGCGCGTCGGTATCGCCCGCGCTCTGCTGACCAGCCCGCGCTTGCTGCTGCTGGATGAGCCGCTGGCGTCCCTCGACCTCAAACGCAAACAGGAGGTGCTGCCCTACCTGGAGCGCCTGCATCAGGAACTGGAAATTCCGATTGTCTACGTCAGTCATTCGCCGGATGAAGTGGCGCGCCTGGCCGATCACCTGGTGCTGCTCGAGGACGGCCAGGTCAGCGCCAGCGGCCCGCTCAAGGAAACCCTGCTGCGCGCCGACCTGCCGTTTGTTTTTGAGGACGATGCCGAAGCGGTGGTCGACGGTGTGGTTACCGCGCATGATCAGGCCTACGGGCTGCTCTACCTGCAATTGCCGGATAGCCAGATCAACCTGCGCTTACCCCACGGGTCGCTGCCGTTGGGCCAGTCGGTGCGGATCAAGGTTAAGGCGCGCGATGTCAGCCTGAGCCTGCAACAGGCCGAGGACAGCAGCGTGCTCAACCTGTTGCCGGCACGGGTGCTGGACTGGATCAAGGTCGCCGAGCAGGCCCATGTGCTGGTGCGTGTGCAGGTGGGTGGCGAGCAGCTGATCGCCCGCATCACCCGTTACTCCTTCGACCGCCTGCAGATCCAGCGCGAGCAGTTGCTGTGGGCGCAGGTCAAGTCGGTGTCACTGTTAAGCACCCACTGATGCCTGGGTGAACGCGCTGGGCACGACCTGCGAGCGTTTCAGGCCAAGCCACTCCAGCTCGATAAATACCAGCACGGCAATGGCCTGGACGATCACGAAGGCGTAGCCGAGCAGGTTTGGTGCGATCCAGCCGCTGAGCAGTAACAGCCCGCTGTGTAGCACCCACAGTGCATTCAGGCCGAGCACGCTGTAGACCGCCGCCCGCGACATGCTTTCACGGCGCGACAGCCAGAGCAGAAAGGTCGCCAGCGGCAGCAGCACCAGGGCCGCGCCGATCAACAGCTCACGCGGCAGAGCCAGCAGGCTGCTGAGCCAGTCTGCCAGCAGCAGAATTTGTGCGGCAGTGGCCACACCGACCAGCCCATCGGCGAGCAGGGCGCGGCGCAGTAACAGCGAAGGTTGCAAGGTGGTCATGGTGAAGTCTCCACAAAGGACCGCCGAAATGGCGGGTTGGCCCTTAGATTTCGCCGATCCGCGCGTCGCGTCGATTACCTCGCAGGTAATGGCTGAATTGACCTCGCTGGTTTATCTTCGCTGCCCATGAACAGCCAAAGCCAGCCCGTCGGGGCCCTGCTGCGCCAGTGGCGTCAGCATCGTCGTTTGAGCCAGCTCGACCTCGCCTGCGAGGCCGATATTTCCACCCGCCACCTGAGTTTCGTCGAAACCGGGCGCGCCCAGCCCAGCCGCGAGATGCTGTTGTTGCTCGCCGAGCAGCTGGATATTCCGCTACGCGAGCGCAATAGGCTGCTTAGCGCCGCCGGCTATGCACCGCTGTTTACTCAGCATGAGCTGTCCGAGCCAGCCATGGCCGCCGCGCGAACCGCCATCGAACTGCTGCTCAAGGCCCATGAGCCCTACCCGGCACTGACCATTGACCGCCACTGGAACCTGCTGGCGGCCAACAGCGCCGTGGCACCCTTTCTGCTCGGCTTGGCCCCGGAGCTGCTGGTACCGCCGATCAATGTGATGCGCTTGAGTCTGCATCCGGGTGGCCTGGCGCCGCGCATCGTCAACCTGGGCGCGTGGCGCGCCTACCTGCTGGCGCGGTTGCAGCGCGATTTTCAGGCCAGCGGTGATGCTCAGCTGCAAGCGTTATGGGATGAGCTGAACGCCTATCCGGGGCCGGCGGCACCCGCGCAGTTCGACAGCGACACGGTGCTGATGCCGTTGCAGTTTGTCAGCGAGCAGGGCGTGATCAGCCTGATCGGCACGACCACGGTATTCGGCACCGCCAACGACATCACCCTGGCGGAACTGGCGCTGGAAACCTTCTTCCCGGCCGATGCCTTCAGCGCGCAGTACCTGCGTGACTTGGCCGAATCGACGCATCTTTCCGACGAAATCACTCTTTAGGCTGCTTTTCTCCAGTATTCAGTGCAGTACCCTGTGGCGCGCGATTGTATAAGCTGACCTGGTTCAGCACTGCTCACAAAAATAATAAGGAGCACACCTCGTATGCGTTCTACAACGCTGTCTCGCTCGCTATTGCTCGCGGTTATCGGGTTGTTGAGCGGTCTCTCGCCGCTGACCTTTGCCCAGGCCGTGACCCCCCAGGAACAGGTTCAGGTGCAGGCCAGTCGGGTTACCAGCAGCCTGATGCTGTTACGCGGAGAGGGTTTCCAAAAGAAACACCAGGACGCCCTGGAAACTGATCTGCAGGCCCTGGCCGCTGCGGTGCAGAGCCTGCCGCAAAACAGCGATGCCCTGCGCAGCGCTCATCAGGAACTGGTGGTGCAGATTCGTCGTGGCGTAGCCTTCGGCCCGAGTGAAGATGACATGCCCTGGCGCTACCCCGAGGACCTGAGCAAGGCTCTGCTCGGTGTGCTCGAGGAAACCCGCAAGCTGGCCGGCCCGGATGACAGCGAACTGTCCGCCAAGCTTGAATACCTCTCAGTGCAGTACCTCAGCCGCGCCTACTTCGGCAATTTCGAAACCGCTCGCGAGCAGCCCGACACCTACCTCGGTCAGGATGAACGCAAGATCGTGCCGTCGGTGGATGAGCAACTGGCCGCGCTGGACGGCAAGGCCGACCCGCAGATCGGCAAACTGAAAACCCGCTGGGATTACCTCAAGGCCGCGCTGGTTGACCTCAATAGCCAGAGCAGCGCCCTGCAGAGCGCCTCGGGTCGACCATTTGCGCCGATCACCGTGTATCGCCATACCCGCTCACTGACCACGCAATGGATGGCGATGTATTGAGGTCTGTCATGGATCTGCTGCGCGTCGGCGATACTGCGTTAAAAATGGCCTCGGGCTGCTCATTTACAGTCGTAAACTCCGCGCCCTCGGCCATTTTTGCCTTGTCTCGCTCTAGCTCGCGAGACCCGGATCGGTTCTAGGAGGCCGCCGATGGCGGCCTAGTAGTTCAGGCAGTGGCTTTCTTCTCACGAATACAGGTCGGCCCGGCGCGTTCGACGATGGCCTGTTCAACCTCTTTGCGCAGGCCCAGCAGGAAGGCCGCTTCGGCGGCGACGAATAGCGGGCCGATGACCAGGCCCATCACGTCGTCGACAAACGCCGGTTTGCGCCCTTCGTAGTAATGGCCGACAAACTGGATGATCCAGCCGATCACGAACAGGCCGATGCCGCTGCTCAGCCACAGCGCCGTCGATTGCACGGCCAGGCCGGCCGCTGCCCACAGGCTGAGCAGCAACAGCAGTGCCATCAGCAGGCCGAAGCGCAGGTCCAGGCGCAGGTAGAACACGCCCGCCGCCACGGCCACCAGCAGCGCGGGGGACAGCCATAGGCCGAGCAGCTCGAAGCCGGGGCGTGATAGCAGCACGGCCACCGCCACAACGATCAGTGGAATACCGATAAAGTGGCTGAGAATATTGCGTTGGTCGCGGTGATAGGCCGCGTATTGAGCCAGATGATCAACCAGGGTTTTCATTATTATTTTCCTCATGCAAGACAGGTGGCCAGCATGAACCCACGCCCACGCAGTGCTCTGTCAGCTAGCCGACAAACAGGCTGCCGGCGATGAGTAGCGCCCATAGCTATCAGGCGCGTCTGCGTCAGGGCCACTGGTTCAGCGCCCTGCCCGCCGCGCTGCAGGAGGCGCTGCTGGCGGCTGCCCAGGTGCAACAGCTGGCGCCCGGGCAGGTGCTGTTTCGTCGGGGCGACAAACCCTGTGGCCTGTATGCGGTGGTCGAGGGCGGCATGCGCATTGGTGCCGTGAGTGCCACCGGCAAGGAAGCGTTGCTCACCCTGGTCGAGCCGCCCTACTGGTTTGGCGAAATCTCGCTGTTCGATGGCCAGCCACGCACCCACGATGCCTTTGCCGAAGGGCCCACCACCTTGTTGCTGGTGCCGCAGGCGCCGCTACTGGCGCTGCTTGCCCAGCAACCACAGTACTGGCGTGATTTCGCCTTGCTGATGAGCCAGAAACTGCGCCTGGCATTTATCGCCCTGGAAGAAATGAGCCTGCTGCCCGCCGCCCCACGCCTGGCTCGGCGCCTGCTGTTGATCTCGGAAAACTACGGCGAGGGCGAGCCGCGCCGGGTGCTGCACTTGCCGCAAGAGCAGTTGGCGCTGATGTTGGCGATCTCCCGGCAGACCACCAACCAGATCCTCAAGGAGCTGGAAGCCCAAGGCATTCTGCGTCTGACCTATGGCGAGATCGAGCTGCTCGATCTGCCGCGCTTGCGTCAGGCGGCGCAGTAGGCAGCGGCTGCAAAGACTGAACCTCTGGCGCAGAATGGCGCTCTATTACCGAACACTCATTGATAGAGCACGACGCCCTGATGCCGACCGCCCCCGCTGTTGCTCCTGCTGACCTGCCCCTGGTGCTGGCCGGCCCGCTGCTGCGCCGCATGGAGGCGCAGCGCCTGGTGCTCTGGCTGGTCGGCAGCAGGCCGCTGACGTTGAGCCTGCAGCTGAGCCATGGCGACGCAGCCGAGGCACAGCGCTTGCCGCTGCAAGGTGACAGCTGCCAGGTTATCCAGATGGGTGAGCAGGCGTTTATCCACCTGATTGATCTGAAACTGGACGCACCGCTGCCCTGCGAAGTGCAGATCGACTACGACCTGCTGATCGAACAGCCGGATCAGGCCGCGCTGGGTATCGCTGACTGGGCGCCGCACCTGCTGTACGACGGCGCGACCCAGGCCAATTTCGTCCTGCGCGCGCAGCTGGATCATCTGCTGCACGGCTCTTGCCGCAAGCCGCATCACCCTGCGGCCGATGGTTTGCTTTGCGCTGACCGTCTGCTGGCTGAAGCACATGCGCCCGAGCAGCGCCCGGCCTTGCTGCTGATGAGTGGCGATCAGATCTACGCCGACGATGTCAGCGGGCCGCTGCTGCGGGCGATTCATCAGGTGATCGAGCGCCTGGGTTTGTTCGGCGAGCATCTGCAAGGTGCGGTGGTCGATGACAGCACGGCGCTGTACCAGCACCCGGCCAGCTACTACCAGCGCACCGAGCTGCTGCCGGCGCTGAAAAGCAATGAAACCCTGCGCGAGCGCTTCTTCGGCGGCGTGGAAAAGCCGGTGTTCACCACCAGCAGCGCCGACAACCACCTGGTGACCTGCGCCGAAGTGTTGGCCATGTACCTGCTGGTCTGGTCGCCGACGCCATGGACCTTGCTGGATGCCGAGATACCGGCGCTGAGCGCCGAGGAAGTGCCGCGTTATCAGGCCGAGCGTGAGCGCATCGAAGCCTTTCGCGGCGGTCTGGGCCAGGTCGCCCGCGCCCTCGCCCACCTGCCGACGCTGATGATCTTCGACGATCACGACATCACCGATGACTGGAACCTTTCCGCGCAGTGGGAAGAAACCGCCTACGGCCACCCGTTTTCCAAGCGCATTATCGGCAATGCGCTGATCGCCTACCTGCTGTGCCAGGGCTGGGGCAATAACCCGGATGTGTTTGCTGAGCAATTGCAGATGATCCGCGCGATGACCGAGGGCCGCGATGCTGCCAACCACATGGACAGTCAGCCGCAGGACGCGCTGATCGACAGCCTGCTGAGTTATCACCAGTGGCAATTCGTTCTGCCGAGCACACCGGCGCTGGTGGTGCTGGACACCCGCACCCGGCGCTGGCGCAGCGAGCGCAACCTCAAGCGGCCGTCCGGTCTGCTGGATTGGGAAGCGCTGTGCGAGTTTCAGCAGGAGCTGCTTGATCATCCGTCGGCGATCATCGTATCGCCGGCGCCGATGTTCGGCGTCAAGCTGATCGAGACCATCCAGAAGGTATTCAGCTGGGCCGGCCATCCGCTGATGGTCGACGCGGAAAACTGGATGGCCCACCGGGGCGCGGCGCAGGTGATGCTGAACATCTTCCGCCACTCGCGCACGCCGGGTAACTACGTGATTCTCTCCGGCGATGTGCATTACTCGTTTGTCTACGAGGTGCTGATCCGCCAGCGCAAACGCGGGCCGAAGCTTTGGCAGATCACCAGCAGCGGCTTGAAAAACGAATTCCCACCACGCTTGCTCGACTGGTTTGACCGCCTCAACCGCTGGCTGTATGCGCCCTGGTCACCGCTCAACTGGCTGACCACGCGCCGGCGTATGCAGGTCAAACCGCGCATCCCCTCGCGCAGCAAGGCCGGCGAACGTCTGTGGAATGGTGCGGGGCTGGGTCAGGTGTTTTTCAACGAGCAAGGCCAGCCCAGTGCGATCTACCAGCTGAATGCCGATGGCTCGCCGGCGGTGGCGTTTGTCGATGATCGCGATAAGGCGCCGGCCAGCCAAGCCGTACTCAGTTGCAGTCGAGCGGACTAGCATTTCGGATCTCGCGAGCTAGAGCGAGACAAGGCAGAAATGGCCGAGGACGCGGAGTTTACGGGTTGTAAATGAGCAGTACTCGTTCACTCGCCCTTCGGGCCGCGCTAAAGCGCGTTAGCCGCAAGCGGCTTCCCGGGGCCATTTCTAACGCCGTATCGCCGACGCGCAGCAGATCCGCGGGAGTCTTAGCGCAGCTTTTCCAGCATCTGGTAGTACCACATGCCTGCCGCCAGCATCGGGTTGCCGAACACATCACCCAGCGGCACCTTGATGTGCTTGCAGGCGGCGAAGGTGTCGTAGTGGCCCAGGGTGCCGGTCAGGGCGTTGGCCATGATTTCACCCATGATGTGGGTGGTGGCGATGCCGTGGCCGGAGTAGCCCTGGCAGTACCAGACGTTGTCCGAGAGCTTGCCCAGCTGCGGGATGCGGTTGATCACGATGCCCATGGCGCAGCTCCACTGAAAATCAATGTCGACGCCCTTGAGCTGCGGGAAGGTTTGCTCGATGCCGGGGCGCAGCTCGCCGGCGATATCCCGTGAATCACGTCCGGAATAGTTGCAGCCGCCACCAAACAGCAGACGGCCATCGGCGGTCATGCGGTAGTAATCGAGGACGAAGCGGCAGTCGTACACGGCCAGGTCCTGCGGGTTGATTTCCTTCGCCAGCTCGCCCAGCGGCGCGGTGGTGACGATGCCGCCCATGGCCGGGAAGATCATGCCCTTGAGCTTTTTCGGCTCCAGCTTGTGGTACACGTCGCCGGCCAGCAGCACCTGCTTGGCGTTGATCCGGCCTTGGGCGGTGACCACCGCCGGGTTGGCGCCATGCACAATCTCCAGCACTTCGGAGTGCTCGAAAATAAGCGCGCCCAGGCTGGCGGCGGCCTTGGCTTCGCCGATGCTCAGGTTCAGCGGGTGCAGGTGCATGTTGCGGGTGTTCTTCAGGGCGCCGCTGTACAGGTCGCTGGCCAGGTGGCTGCGCACCCCGGCGCGGTCGAGCAGGGTGACGTCAGCGCCCATGCCCCGGCGCTGCGCTTCGGCGTAGGTGGCTTCGAGCTCCTGCATATGCGTGGGCTTCATCGCCGCATGCAGGTGCCCGTGCTTGAGGTCGCACTGAATGCCGTACTTCTCCACGCGGTTCTTGATGATCTCGTGGCCGCGCCAGCGCAGGTGCCAGATAAAATCTTCCACCTCCTCGCCGAGGGTGTTGCGCATCTGCTTGGTCATTGCCGCATCGCCCGACAGGCTGCCAGTGACCTGCCCGCCGTTGCGCCCGGTGGCGCCCCAGCCGATCTTGTTGGCTTCGACAATCGCCACCTTGAGGCCGCGCTCGGCCAGCTCCACGGCAGACGCCACGCCGGTAAAACCGCCACCGATGATCACCACATCGACGCTGACCTCGCCTTGCAGGGTCGGGTAGTCGGTTTCTTCATTGAGGGTGGCGCTGTAGTAGGACGGGCAACGTACAGCGGCGGGGGTTACGGGTTTGATGGCGGCGTTCATAAGGCGGTTCCTGAGTACGGATAGCGATGCAGGCAGCGGTTCGTCAGCTCGCGCCAGGCGCAGGCAGCACGGACGTAGGCAGGCGGCTGAAGTGATTAGCGCGAGAGGCTCAGGGCATCCGGCGGGCGCGCGTGGCGGCAATGCCACAGGGCCCAGAAGGCGAGGATCTCCGCCAATAGCGGATTGAGTCGATCCAGGCCAAAGCTCCGCTCGGCCCTGTGCAGGCAGAAGCGGAAGGTGCGGCGCAGATTGGCTATCGATTCACTCATGCGGGCAGACTCGCACGCCGGTGACTGTTGGTTAAATCGTGTTTTTCACATATTCAGGTTGCTGCTGGCTAAACAATCAGGGGGCGGGTCAGGCTTATGGTTGATAGCGAAACGGTACCCTGAGGCCGCGCTCGATCTGCCCGGACAGTTGATGCACGCCGGCCAGCACGCCATGCTCGGTGCTGCGCATCAGCTCCAGCCACTCATCATCGAAGGCTTCGTTGAGGTTCTTGCGCAGCTGCGCCTCGCTGGCTGGCCGGGTACTTTCCCGCGAGACGGCGGTAAACAGCGCCACACCGAGGGACACCGTGGTGCCGGCCGGGCCGCCGATCAGCGCGGATACGGCACCGGCTGCGCCGCTGACTGCGAGGTCGTCGATCAGACGCTCGCTGGTCTGTTGCGCCACGGCGGAAATTCCAGGATCCGCCGACCAGTCGCCGAGGCCGCGCGGGGCGTTGCGGATGCGTTCGATAAAGGCGCTATAAGCCGGCAACTCGGTGAGCGGTTCTGCGTGCAGCAGTTCATACAGCGATGCGCCGGGTGCCTGGGTGATGGCCGGGATGGCCCTGAGGCGCTGCTGGAACTGCTCGCGTGGCAGGTCATGTTGTTGCGCAATGCGCGGCAGGTTTTCATCGAGATGCTGAAGGTAGAGCCAGGTACTGCGCGCCATGATCTGCTGCGGGTCGTCGGTCTCGGCGACCGGTTCCAGCACGCGCTCGCGGTATTGCTCCTGCAGGTACAAGGCCAGGCGCCTGACGCTGGGCTCCTTCGCGCCGCCGTTACTGAGTCGGTACCAGGAAACTTTGATGCCCATCCATTGCTGCGTCCAGTAGCCGGAAAACCAGGGGATAAATTCCTCGTCGGTCTGTTGGTAGACCAGGTCCATCCACTGCTCCATCGACAGCAGGGCATGCTCGCGCGCCTGCTGCGCCGCGCTGCGTGACAGCACGCTGATGTCGCGGTCGACCTGCTGCCAGGTGCTCGCACTTACCTGAATCGGCGGATTGCTGGCACAACTCGCCACTGCCAGCAGCAGGGCGAGCAGAACGACGCGCGGACTCGACATGGCAAGCCTCCGCCTGCTGGGTACCAGCCCCTACTCCAATGGAGTGCTGAAGTTATTCCCCCTGTGGCTTGAGTATAGGCGCGCGGCTAGCGGCTTCCGCCGGCAGCAGACGGCAGGTATGGACCTACTGACTGGCGCGCGTGTCACGCAGATTGGCGAGCACCCGCTCGGCGTTTTCCGTGCAGGGCATGCCCTCTGGTTTGTTCTCGATGGTGGCGATGATGTTCAGCAGCTGCGCCTTGTTCTGCGCCAGACGCTGTTGCATTGCCTCGATCTCGACGACCTTGCGTTGCAGGCTGTCGAGCATCTGCTCATGCGCCCAGCCCTCGGCGTTGGCATCGGGCAGCAGGCGGCGGATTTCCTCCAGGCTGAAACCGGTCTGCTGGGCGCAGCTGATAATGCCCAGGGCTTGCAGTGTTTGTTCCGTATAGCTGCGATAACCGTTGGCCTGACGCTGGGCACTGATCAGCCCGCTGGCTTCGTAGAAGCGGATACGCGAGGCAGCCAGACCGCTGCGGCTGGCCAGTTCACCAATTTTCATAATCTGTGCTCCGGGGTATTGACCTTAAAGTTGACTTTAACCTTAGCCTTGCTACTCCCGCTACCCTGGAGTACGCCATGACTGCCTTCCAACCGCTGCAACTGCCAAACGGGACCTACATTCCCAACCGCATCGCCAAGGCGGCGATGGAAGAGAACCTCGCCGACGCCAGCCAGGGCCCGTCCGCCGAGCTGCTGCGGCTTTACCAGGCCTGGGCCGCAGGCGGCGCCGGGTTGCTGCTGACCGGCAACGTGATGGTCGATCGCCGCGCCATGACCGGCCCCGGCGGCGTGGTACTGGAAGACGAGCGCCAGCTGGACAAATTTCGCGAGTGGGCACGTATCGGCCGCGCCCAGGGTGCGCAGATGTGGATGCAGATCAATCATCCCGGCCGGCAGATGCAGGCCAACCTTGGCCAGCAGACCGTCGCCCCCTCGGCCGTGGCCCTGGAGCTGGGCGGCCTGTCGAAGATGTTCCCGCTGCCCAAGGCGCTGGATGAGGTGGAAATTCAGGACCTGATTCAGCGCTTTGCGCGCACCGCACAGTTGGCCGAACAGGCCGGCTTTACCGGCGTGCAGATCCATGCGGCGCACGGCTATCTGCTGAGCCAGTTTCTTTCGCCCATCAGCAACAAACGCACGGACAGTTGGGGCGGCTCCCTGGAGAACCGCGCGCGGCTGCTGCTTGAGGTGGTCAAGGCGGTGCGCGCGGTGGTGGCAGCGGACTTCTGTGTGGCGGTCAAGCTCAACTCGGCGGACTTCCAGCGTGGCGGCTTCGATGCGGTTGATGCCAAGCGCGTGGTGCAGCTGCTCAATGAACAGGCGGTTGATCTGGTCGAACTGTCCGGCGGCAGTTATGAAGCGCCGGCCATGCAGGGCGATGCGCGTGACGGCCGCACCCTGGCACGTGAGGCCTACTTTCTCGAGTTTGCCGGTGAGATTGCCGCTGTGGCGACGATGCCGGTGATGGTCACCGGTGGTATCCGGCGTTTGCCAGTGGTCGAGCAGGTGTTGGCCAGCGGCGTG
The DNA here is from genome assembly GCF_902506475.1 of Pseudomonas sp. 8BK. Lineage (NCBI taxonomy): Bacteria > Pseudomonadati > Pseudomonadota > Gammaproteobacteria > Pseudomonadales > Pseudomonadaceae > Pseudomonas > Pseudomonas sp. 8BK. Next base: position 1,486,591 of record NZ_LR733252.1, read on the forward strand.
GCCATGGCCGGGATAGCTACGGCTTTGGCGATCAACCCGGCGCTGCCCAAACAGTGGCAGGCCGGGCAGCCCAGCAGTGCCGAACTGCCGGCGATTCGCTGGAAGCACAAGGCGCTGGCCTCTCTGGCCTATATGGCGGTGGTGAAATTCCAGCTGCGCCAGCTCAGCCTGGGCAAGCACACCCACGCCGGGGTTTCACCGCTGCGCGCACTGTTGCTGGAGCAGCTGAAAAGCGCGCGGCGCACCCGTCAGTACAAACGCCTGATGGCGGCGGGCTGATTTAGTGCGGGTTTAGGGCTCCGGCTTGTAGCCCAGACGTAAGCCGCCCCAATGCCGGCCCTGAACCATGATCGGTACCGACAGGTCGTGCATCAACTCGCCGGTATCACGCATATAGGTCTGTAGCAGCAGCGGCTTCTGGTGGCGGCCGCAGCGGATGCCGGTGCGGTCGTTGAACAGGCGTTTGCTGCGGCTTCTCAGGGTGTCCACGGCGCGGTCGCCGCAGGGCGGATGGTTGAAGGCGTTGTTATGGGTCGGCACATAGCCTTCGGCGGTGCAGGCGATGGCGAACACCAGGCCTTCGTGCTGGCTCAGCAGCGGCTCCTGAATGGCCGGCAGCACCTGATCGGCATAGCTGTCGAAGCGGGTCTTGTACTTGGCCGGGAAGCTGCCGGCAATCGGCTGGTAGTGGCGGTCGAACAGGTCGCTGGCGCTGATCCGGCCACTGTGCAGGTCCGCTTCGAACTGCGCGGCAATCTGCGCCGCGGCGCCGCGCGCGAGGTCGTAGATGCGCTGGTGGTAGTCATCCAGGCCGACTTCGGCGAGCTGTTCGCTGACGCTTTCGGCCTGAGTGACTAAGCGCTCGGCAGCACTGCTGAGTTGGCGAGTCTGCCCTTCGCTGTCGCCGACATCGCCGCGCAACTGGCCGACCGCCACCGAGAGTTCGGCCAGGCGTTCGTGGTTCTGTCGGGTGCCACTGTCGATCTGGCTGACCTGGCTTTCCACGTCCACCGCCAGTTCGGCAATCCCCTGCAGTTGTTCGCCAGTGCGCTTGACCTGCTGTGCGGCCAGAGTCAGCTGCTCGGCCTGCTGCTGCATATGGTTGACCACCGCCGTGCTCTGCTGGCGAATGTCGCTGACAATCTGCCCGACTTCCTCGGTGGCGCTGCTGGTGCGTCCGGCGAGGTTGCGCACCTCATCGGCAACCACGGCAAAGCCCCGGCCGAGCTCACCGGCGCGGGCGGCTTCGATGGCGGCATTCAGCGCCAGCAGGTTGGTCTGGCTGGCAATCGACTGGATCACCTGGGTGACTTTTTCGATCTGCTCGGTGCGGCTGCTGAGGCCATCGATCAGCTCACGGCTGGTGGCGGTCTGCGCGCTCAGGTGTTGCATGGCATCGATCGCCTGGCGCAGTTCCTGCTGCCCGCTGCTGCTGTTCTGCCGCACGCTCTGCGCCGCCAGCAGGGTTTGCTCGGCGCGCTGGGCGTTGTCCTGTTCGGTATGGGTGATGGCCTCGGCGGCCTGGTTGATCTGCTCGGTGGCACTGAGCTGCGATTGCAGTTTACCGGCCAGCTGCTGTGCGGCGTGGGCCACTTCGGCGGCGGCCAGGGCGTTGTGGCAGGTGTGTCGCGACAGGTTCTGGCTCAGGGCGCTGAACGACGCGTGCGGCGCATCGGTGGAAGCTGGCAGCTCTTCATGCTGGCGCTGCCACGGCCCTAGCCAGGGCCATAGGGCCAGCAGCAGAAAGGACGGAATGCTGATAAACCAGGGCAGTTGGATCTGCTGATAGACCGCCATCAACCCGGCCAGCCCGATGGCATGCAGCAGGCAGGCCTTGGGATAGGTAATAAACGCAGAGCGCATGACAAACCTCATTATTTTTATTCTGGTCGAACCAACACCAGAAACTGCCTGTGGCGCGCCGCTTTGCAGTGGGCGGGCCATGCCTGCTGGAACCTGTGTGCGCGCGGCTGGATATGCCTGGGTAGGCAATCGGCCGCTGTCGGCGAATCTATAGACCATAGCGGGTGACGCTCCCTGCGGCCAACCTTTGGTGGGAGGTTGATTCGAGCACCCATGGCGGCTTAGGGCCATGGCACTTTGGTCGCAGGTGGCTCAGTGCTTAAAGACGATGACGCTGGATAAAACCCTTGTCGAGAAAGTCCTTCCAGCGCCCAAAGAGTCGCCCGCCGGCGCTGTGCCCATGCCAATCCAGCAACGCCCCGCCGTCGCCGGTGGCGAGTAGCGCCAGGCTCTGTCGTTGTGGGCGGTAGCGCTTGAGCGACAGGCCGCGCAGTGCAGCATTCAGGTTATTCGCCAGCACCGGACCCTGGCGTACCGAGTACACCCCGCTCTTGCGTGCACCGGGCAGGCTGGCGCAATCACCCACGGCGAAAATCGTCGGGTGGGTGTAGCTCTGTAGAGTCGGGGCAATCAATACAAAGCCGTTCTCGTCGCAGCCCAGGCCACTGTGGGCCGGCCAGGCAAAAGCCTTGGCACCACTGGCCAGCAACAGCCGCTGGCCGCGCCAGACTGGCTCGTCGCCGCTGAACAGGCAGTCGTTCTCGATGCGGCTGATTGGGCAATCCTCACGCACCCATACACCGCGCTGACGCAGATGGCCGAGGGCGCGCAGGCGCACTCCCGCAGACAAACCATCGAGCAGATGACCGGCACAGAACAGCGCCAGCTGCGGCACCTTTCCGGCCAAGGCCAGCGCCAGCTCGACCCCGGCGGCGCCGCCGCCGAGAATCGCCATGGGCTCTGGCATGGCTTGCCATTGCTGCCAACCAGTCAGGAACTTATCGAAGGGTTTTACCGCCAGCAGATGCATCGCATCCCCGTGTTGCTCGGGAGTGGCAATCTGGGCGCCGACATTCAGCGACAGCCAGCTGGCGTTGAGGGTTTGTCCGTCAGCCAGTTGCACCTGCTGCTGGGCGGCAGAGAGGCTTTCCACTGGACTGATAAGCAACTCGACCTTGGCCGCGCGGCACAGTGCCTGCAGCTCGACTTGGCAATCCTCCGGGCGATGCCGTCCAGCCAGCAGCCCCGGCAGCATGCCGGAATACCAGGCCACCGGCCCGGCGCTGAGCAGGGCGATCCGCCCCGGCGGTCGTTCGACCAACGCCCAGCGCCGCAGTACCCCGAGGTGGGCGTGGCCGGCGCCGATTAACAGCAGGTCATAGTGATGAGTCACGCAGGGCTTCCATGGGTTGCGCTGAGACAGAGCCCGCATGGTAAAGACTTAAGCGCGCGGCTGTCGCCCATCAGGTTGTTTCGATTTAACTGTCCGCGCTGGGCAGGGTGATGTGTTTGACCTGCTGAAACGCCGACAAGCCCCATGGCCCTAGCTCGCGGCCGATACCGCTGGCCTTGCCGCCGCCCCAGGAGGTGTGTGGGTAAATCATCTGCGCCGAGTTGATCCACACATGCCCGGCCTCCAAGGCCGCAGCGACGCGTAAGGCGCGATCACGGTCGGCGCTGACCACGGTGGCGGCCAGGGCGAAGTCGCAGTCATTGGCTTGGCGAACGGCGTCGGTCTCATCGCTAAAGCGACGGGTGCAGAGCACTGGGCCGAAGATTTCCTCGCGCCACAGACGGCTCTCAGCCGGCACATCGGCATAGAGCGTGGGCGCGACAAACCAACCCGGCCCCGGCAGTTGTTGCGCGCCGGCCAGGCAGTGCAGGCCCTCCTGTTCGGCAATAGCGAAATACTCCAGTACCTTATGCAGCTGTGCCTGGCTGGTCATCGGGCCCATTTCACAATTAGCGTCATGCGGGGCACTGATCTTGAGCGTGGCCATGGCGCTGGCCAACCGATCCAGAAGCGCGTCGGCGATGCTGTCCTCGACCAGCAGGCGCGAGGTGGCCGAGCACATCTGCCCGGCGTTCCAGCAGATGCCGGCGATGATCCACTGCACCGCCTGGTCCAGGTCACTGTCGGCAAATACCAGGATCGGCGACTTGCCGCCCAGCTCCAGGGCCACTGGCAGGGTGCGTGCGGCGGCCGCTTGCATCACCTTGCGGCCCACCGCGTTACTGCCGGTAAACGACAGCTTGGCGATCTGCGGATGGTTGACCAGTGCGGCGCCGGTAGTGGCATCGCCCGGCAGCAGGTTGAACACCCCCCCCGGCAGGCCGATGGCGGCGGCGATCTCGCCCAGTTGCAGCTCGATCAGTGGAGTCAGCTCCGAGGGTTTGAGCAGCACGCAGCAGCCTGCGGCCAGTGCCGGGGCGAGCTTCCAGGCGCTGGTGACGAGGGGAAAGTTCCACGGCACGATCAGCCCGACCACACCCAGCGGCTCCAGGCGGGTAAAGGCCTGGTAGCTGTTGTCCGGCAGGGCCACGGCGGCGTTCTGCCGGGCATCCAGGCAGTCGGCCAGGTCGGCGTAATAGGCGAAGGTGGAGATGGCATCGCAGATATCCACTTCTGCCTCATGCCGTGGTTTGCCGCTGTTGCGCATTTGTAATGCGATCAGTGTTTGGCTGCGCGCCTCAATTTCTGCGGCGAAGGCACGCAGATAGTCGGCTCGTTCCCGAGCCGGGCGCTGACTCCAGGCCGGCAAGGCCCGGTGCGCCGCCTGTATGGCAAGGTCGACATCGACGGCCGAGGCGCACGCGACGCTGGCGATCTGTTCGCCGTTACTGGGGTTGAATACAGGCAATTGGCTGGCGCTGCTGGCGGCTTGCCAGACGCCGTCGATAAACAGTTGGGCAGTCATGCATCACCTTGAACGGCTTTTAAGGACGGAAGGGGGAGTATGCGTACACAAGGTCGCGGCTAAAGCCCCTCCCACATGGGCGCGCTTCTGTGGGATGGGCTTTAGCCGCGACTGATATCGGTGGTTCAGGGATGGAACGGGGTGGCCTCCAGCACTTCGATAATCAGCGGGCGGTCACTTGGCGCGTCACGCAGCAGTTCACTCAGGTGTGCGTGATCGCGAGCGCGTTCGGCCATGCAGCCAAAGCCGCGGGCGATGGCGAGCAGATCCGGGGTGTAGATATCCACGCCAATCGGGGTGATGTCGCGGCGCTCCATGTAGCGCTTGATCTCGCCATAGCCGCTGTTATTCCACAGCAGCACGATGATGCCGACCTGGGCTTCAACTGCGCTGGCCAGTTCAGGCAGGCTGAACTGGATGCCACCGTCGCCCATCAGGCTAATCACTGGCCGCGTTGGCTCGGCCAGCTTGGCGCCGATGGCGGCCGGCAAGCCGTAACCGAGGGTGCCGTAACCGGTGGAGGAGTTGAACCAGCGCCGTGCGCCGTCCAGCTCGATCAGGTGATTGCCGCTGTAAACGGTTTGGGTTGAGTCGCCGACAAAGCGCGCATCCGGTAGCGCATCGAGCACCGCAGCGAACAGCTGGCGGTAATGCGCCCAGCCACTGAAGTCTTCGCTCAGCTGGGCCTGGACCGCAGCGGTGCGCAGCGCACCAGGGCTGTTCTCGCGCAGCTCGGCGGGGTTGAATTCGGCCAGCAGCATGCGCATGGCCAGGCGCGCATCGCCCTGTATCGCCAAGCTCGGGCTGAAGTTGCGGTGCAGTTGCTGAGCGTCGATATCGATACGAATCAGTTCGCCGCCGAGCTTGAAGTTGCCATCGAAGACCACGTCGTAATCGGTTTCGCCCAGCTCGGTACCGATCGCCAGCACCACATCGGCTTCCAGCGCTAGTTGGCGTACGGGCACCAGCGATTGGTTGCTACCCAGCAGCAGTGGGTGGCCGGGTGGCAGCAGCCCTTTGGCATTGATGGTCAGCGCGGTGGGCGTATCCAGCGCGGCGGCCAGAGCGCGGGCCTCAGCTTGTGCGCTGACGCAGCCACCGCCGAGCAACAGCAGCGGACGCTTGGCGGTTTTCAACATGGCCGCGGCTTCGCGGATCAGCGTGCGATTGGGCGCTGGGCGCTGGATGCTCGGTTTTGCCTGTACACGCATATGGCTGGCGTCGGCCGTAATGATGTCCAGTGGCAGCTCGATATGCACTGGGCGCGGGCGCTCACCTTCGAATACGGCGAAGGCGCGGGCCAGCACATGTGGCAGCTCCTCGACGCTCATCAGGGTGTGACTGAAGGCCGTGACGCCAGCGGTCATCGCGCGCTGGTTCGGCAGTTCGTGCAGATAGCCTTTGCCCAGGCCGAGACGCTTGCGCTCGTTGACGCTGGAAATCACCAGCATGGGAATCGAGTCGGCGTAAGCCTGGCCCATGGCCGTGAGGATATTGGTCATGCCCGGGCCGGTGATAATAAAGCACACCCCTGGTTTACCGCTGACGCGGGCATAACCGTCGGCCATAAAGCCGGCACCCTGTTCGTGGCGCGGGGTGATGTGGCGGATGCCGCTGCTGGGCAAGCCGCGATAGAGCTCGACGGTGTGCACGCCGGGAATTCCGAAGACGGTATCAACGCCCCAGGCTTCGAGTTGTTTGACGAGAAATTCGCCGCAGGTGGTCATAGAGTTTCCTTTGCGCAGGCCGGGTTGGCACAAGGCAGGCCGAGTTTCCTCGGCCCGCCTGCGAGGCTTTAGCCAACGATCCAGTGCGCCATCAGCGCGATGATCGGCAGGGTAATCAGGGTGCGGATGATGAAGATGGCGAACAGCTCAAGGATGTTCAGCGGCAGCTTGGCCTTGATGATCAGCACGCCGACTTCCGACATGTAGATCAGCTGGGTCAGTGACACGCAGGCCACCACAAAACGGGTCAACTCGCTTTCGATACCCTTGCCCAGTACAGCCGGCAGGAACATATCGGCAAAGCCTACCAGCATGGCTGGCGCGGCCTTGGCGGCTTCCGGCAGTTGCAGCAGCTCCAGCAGCGGCACGATCGGCGCCGACAGCCAGTTGAAGATCGGCGTGTATTCGGCAATCGCCAGGGACACGGTACCGATGGCCATGACCAGCGGCAGCAGGCCGAGCCAGATATCCACTACGTTATGCACGCCGACTTTGACCATCTGCGCCGGCGACGGGTTGGCGTTGGCGCGGTTAACCGCCTGCACTACGCCCCAGCGCAGCAGCGAGGTGCCGGCCGGTACGTCTTCCTTGATCTGCTTGCCGACGCCGGCGACGTACTCGTCCTTCTTCCACGACAGCGGCGGAATGCGCGGGGTGATGATCGCCGCCGCCAGGCCCGCCACCACCACGGTGAGGTAGAAGGGCACGAACAGGTGGTCGAGCTTCATAAAGCTGGTGATCAGCAGGCTGAAGGCAATCGAGGCGACCGAGAAGTTGGTGGCGATCACCGCCGCTTCGCGGGCGCTGTAGAAGCCCTTCTGGTACTGCTGTGCGGTGATCAGCACGCCGACGGTGCCCGAGCCAAGCCAGCTGGCAATGGCGTCGATGGCCGAGCGGCCTGGCAGGCCGAAGACCTTGCGGAACACGTTGCGCACCAGAGTGCCGCAGAATTCCATCAGGCCAAAGTCGGTGAGCAGCGGCAGGATCAAACCGGCGACCATGAAGAAGGTGATCAGCACCGGAGCTAGGTCTTTCAGCACCACGCCGCCGGTGTTGGCGTTCCACACCCACTCCGGGCCGAACTGCCAGAAGGTCATGGCGGCAAATACCGCGCCGAGCACGCGCAGGCCAAGCCACAGCGGGCTGAGGTTGAACATCTCGTTAAGTGTCGGGCGTGCGGTCAGCCACTTGGGCTTGAGCGCGCTGGCGAACAGGCCGAGGGCCGCGGAAAACAGCAGCAGGCCAGTGGCGATGGCCGGCAGCCAGGCACTGAGACCAGTCTTCAGGGCATCGGCCATCACACCCAGGCCGATGGTGACTTTGTCCTCGTAGACGATCGGGGTGAGAAACAGCAGCACGCCGAGCAGCGAGGGGATCAGAAAGATCAGCAGCTGGCGCAGGTTGTAGGAGCTGTGAGCGGGCGGCTGGTCATCCAGCAGCGGCATGCTTTGTTCGGAGTTCATCGTGGCACCCTATTTATTGTTGTAGTGCCCGGGCGCTATTGCGCCCGGATTGGATAATGGCCAGGTTCAGCGCTGCTGCACGCCTGGCAAGACGCAGAGCATTTCGTAGAGCAGATTGGCACCGAGCAACGAAGTGTTGCCGGTGGTGTCGTAGGGCGGCGAGACCTCGACCAGATCACCGCCAACCAGCTGCAGGCCATGGCAGCCACGGATGATCTCCATGGCCTGGATGGTGGTCAGGCCGCCGATTTCCGGGGTGCCGGTGCCGGGGGCCCAGGCCGGGTCGATGCCGTCGATATCGAAGGACAGGTATACCGGGCCGCCGCCGACCTTGGCACGCACTTCTTCCATCAGCGGGGCCAGCGACTGGTGCCAGCACTCTTCGGCCTGAACCACACGGAAGCCCTGCTTGCGGCTCCAGTTGAAGTCCTCGGCCGTATAGCCCTGGGCGCGCAGGCCGATCTGCACCACGCGGTCGCAATCGAGCAGGTCTTCCTCCACCGCGCGGCGGAAGGTGGTGCCGTGGGCGATCTTCTCGCCGAACATATGGTCATTCACATCGGCATGCGCGTCGATATGCACCAGGCCGACCTTGCCGTGCTTCTTCTTGATGGCACGGAGAATCGGCAGGGTGATGGTGTGATCGCCGCCCAGCGTCAGGGGGATGATGCCGTACTCGAGAATCTCGTCGTAGGCCTCTTCGATGATGCGGATGGCTTCGGCCATATTGAAGGTGTTGATCGCTACATCGCCGATATCGGCGATATTCAGCGAGTCGAAGGGGGCGGCGCCGGTGGCCATGTTGTAGGGGCGGATCATCACTGACTGGGCGCGAATCTCACGCGGGCCGAAGCGTGTGCCGGAGCGCAGCGACGTGCCGATATCCAGCGGTACGCCGACAAAGCCGACATCCAGCTGACGTTTCTCATCGGGCGTCTGGATATGCGGCAGGCGCATCATGGTGGCGATGCCCCCGAAGCGCGGCATCTCGTTGCCGCCCAGGGGCTGGTGCAGAATCTTGTCCACGGCAGGGCCTCATGGTTGTTGTAGTAATTGTTGGGCCGGATTGTTGGACAGGATGGCGCGGGGAAAAATCGCTGAAGGCAAAAACTTAGTTCAGAAATTTCTAAACTAATAGCCGCCTCTGTAGGATGGGTCGGGCCGCGCAGGTTGGGCGCAGCGATATCCATGCTGGCGCTGTGATGGGTTACGCCGCTGCGCGGCTAACCCATCCTACGATTCACGGTCACGCGGATACGCCGATGAGCCAAGCCCTACCCGATCTCAAGCTGCTGCGCATCTTCGCCAGCGTGGTGCGCCACCAGGGGTTCGCCGCCGCGCAGCAGGAACTCAATCTATCCACCTCGGCGATCAGCACCTATATGAGCCAGCTGGAAAGCCAGCTGGGTTTGAGTCTCTGTCATCGCGGCCGCGGCGGCTTTAGCCTGACCAGCAAAGGTGAGCTGTTTCATCAGGAGTGCCTGCGCCTGCTCGGTGAACTGGAAGGCTTTGAGCGTTACTCGGCGGCGCTCAAGGGCGAACTGCGCGGCACCCTCAACCTCGGCGTGCTGGACTCTACGGTCAGCGACCCGGCCCTGCCCCTGCCCGAGGTCATAGGTGCCTACAGCCAGGAGCATCCGGGCGTGCACCTGCACCTGTCGGTGGTTAGCCCTTACGAACTGCAACTGGCGGTGCTGGATAACCGCCTGGACCTGGCCATCGGTGCGTTCTCCACGCGGATGAATGGCCTGGTCTACCAGCCGCTGTACCGCGAGCAGCATTGGTTGTATTGCAGCGAGCGCCATTCGCTGTTTGCCGAGCGGCGCATCCCCGAGGAGGTGATCGCCCAGCAGCGCATGGTCGGCCGCGGCTACTGGAGCCAGGCGGAACTGGCCCGGCACGGCTTCAAGCACAGCGCGGCGACGGTGGAGTCGATGGAAGCGCAGCTGATTCTGGTGCTGTCCGGCGCCTATATCGGTTACCTGCCGGAGCACTACGCGCAACCCTGGGTCGAGCAGGGCCGGCTCAAGGTGTTGCTGCCGGCGACCTTTGGCTATCAGGCACCCTTCTCGTTGATTTTGCGCCGCGGTCGCTCGCGGGAAGCGCTGATTCAAACCTTCCGCGACCTGCTCAAGGCCCAACTTAATCCAGGCTAATAGGCGTTGAGGGGTTCAGGCTTCTGGCTTCGCCTGATTTAAGGCGCTGCGCGCTGCAACAGTGGTGCAGCGAAGTAGCTTTCGGCCGACTCCCCGGTGTTGTCGCTGTCGGCGGCAAACACCACGCCGAGAATTCTGCGCGGTGCACTGCCAAAGGCGGCAGTGGCATCGGCTGTCAGATTGCGACTTTCGCTGAGCCATTGCTCCAGCGGCGCTTCCGGGCCGCGCAGTACGCGCATTTCCACCGTCTCGGTGTAGGCGCTGCGGGCATGGCTGCCCGGTGCCTGGCGGTTATCCCAGACGTAGCTGAGGGTCGCCGCCGGCAGGTCGGGGTCGAAGAAGGTGCGCGCCAGGCGCAGCTTTTGCCGGGTAACGAAACTCAGCGAGTCCAGCGGGTAATCCAGCAGCACATAGACCCGCGCGGCGTAGTCGTCGCCTTCGCGGGTGGCGAAGCGTGCTTGGTCCAGCTTCTGCTCGGTGCGCCATTGCCAGCTGAGTTGCCAGGGCTGATCGCCGGGCAGGTCCAGCGGATGCAGCAGGCCGCCCGCCGCCGCATCGGCCTGAATGCGCAGCACCGGCTGACCGTCCTGCTCAACCAGCGTGCGCACGGAGGGTTTGAGCTTGGGGATATCCGCCAGGCGCCAGGGTGTTGACCATTCGCCGCTGGGCGGGCCAGCTGTCCAGGGCGTCAGTGGGTTCTCGGCCTGGGCCAGCGGCGTCAGCACCAGCAGGGCCAGCAGTAACCCGCGCATCAGCTGCGGCGCCAGCTATGAAAACGCTCGACCAGGCGCAGCAGGCCTTGCGGAGCATGGGCACGCTTCCATTCGCCGGCAGCATACTTGTTGGCCTCGGCCATGGTCGGGTAGCTGTGGATGGTGCCGAGTATCTTGTTCAGGCCCAGGCCGTGTTTCATCGCCAGTACATATTCGGCGAGCAGCTCCCCGGCATGCTCGCCGACGATGCTTACACCGAGAATCTGGTCCTTGCCCGGTACGGTGAGCACTTTGACAAAGCCGTGGGCTGCTTCATCGGCAATCGCCCGATCGAGGTCGTCGATGCCGTAATGGGTCACCTCATAGGCGATGTTCTGCGCCTTGGCTTCGCCTTCGGAGAGGCCGACGCGGGCGACTTCGGGGTCGGTAAAGGTGCAGGCGGGGATAACCCGGTAATCCACCTTAAAGCGCTTGAAACCTGAGAAGAGTGCATTGACCGCCGCATACCAGGCTTGGTGCGCCGCCACGTGGGTGAACTGGTAAGGCCCGGTGACATCACCGACCGCGTAGATATTGGGGAAGCGCGTGGCCAGGTACTCGTCGACCTCCAGGGTGCCGTTGGGGCGTAACGCCAGGCCCAGCTCCTCGACGCCATAGCCGCTGACATTGGCCACCCGACCGAGGGCCAGCAGCAGGCCGTCGAAGGCAATGCACACCTCCTCGCCGGTATCCAGACGGCGGGCGATCATGCGCTGCTCGCCATCCACCACTTCGAAACGCTCGGCGCGGTGCTGTAGGCGCACATCCACGCCGTCGTTGCGCAGGCTGTTCAAGACAAGCTCGCTGGCATCGGCGTCCTCGCGGGGCAGCAGGCGTTCGGCCAGTTCCACCTGAATCACCTGGCTGCCAAGGCGCTGGAAGGCCTGGGCCAGCTCGCAGCCAATCGGCCCGCCACCCAGCACCAGCAGCCAGCGCGGCTGCTGGCGCAGGCTCCAGATGCTGTCCGAGGTGTAGGCCTGTACCTGCTCCAGGCCGGGAATCTTCGGCACCAGTGGCCGTGCGCCGGCAGCGATGATCAGGTTGCGGCTGGTCAGGGTCTGGCCGTTGACCTCCACGCTCCAGGGCGAGAGGATTTTCGCTTCGCCCTGAATCACCTCGACGCCCAGGCCGGTGTAACGCTCCACCGAATCATGCGGTTCGATGTCGGCAATCACCCGCTGCACCCGCTCCATCACCGCCGGAAAATCCACCGAGCCCTGCACGCCGGTAAAGCCCAGCGCCGCGCCCTTTTTCAGCTCGTTGGCCAGCTTGGCCGAGCGCAGCAGCGCCTTGGATGGCACGCAGCCGGTGTTCAGGCAGTCGCCACCCATCTGGTGCTTCTCGATCAGACTGACCTTGGCCTTTACCGCCGCCGCGATATAGGCGCTGACCAGGCCACCGGCACCCGCGCCGATCACCAGCAGGTTGCGGTCGAAGGTCTTCGGTTTGTGCCAGCCGGCATACACCCGCCGTGCCTGGATCAGGCCAAGCAGCTTGCGTGCGATCAGCGGGAACACCCCGAGCAGGACAAAGGCACCGAGCAGCCCTGGCGAGAGGATGCCGGCCAGCGACTCCAGCTGGCCCAGTTCACGCCCGGCGTTCACATACACCAGGGTACCGGGCAGCATGCCGAGCTGGCTGACCCACCAGTAGGTGCGTGCCGGCAGTCGGGTCAGGCCCATGGCCAGGTTGATCAGAAAGAACGGGAACAGCGGCACCAGGCGCAGGGTGAACAGGTAGAACGCCCCTTCCTGCTCCACACCCTTGTCGATGCCAGCCAGACGCTGGCCGAAGCGGCTCTGCACCCAATCGCGCAGCAGAAAGCGGCTGCTGAGCATGGCCAGCGTCGCGCCCAGGGTCGAGGCGAAGGACACCAGGATAAAACCCTGCAACAGGCCAAATAGCGCGCCGGCCAGCAAGGTCATCAAGGCCGCGCCGGGTAGCGACAGTGCCGTCACCGCGACGTAAGCGAGAAAGAACAGACCTGCCGCGAGCCAGGGCTGCGCGGCCACTTGGGCATTCAGCGCCGTCTGCTGCGCCTTGAGCGCCTCCAGATTGAGGTACTGGCCAATATCAAAGACAAAAAAGCTGCCCAGCAGCGCGAGGATCAGGCCCATCAGGGCCAGTTTGCGGCTATTCATCAGTAAGCGCCTCCAGGGCGCACAGGCTTTGGCACAGGCTGAAACCGTTCAGCAGGGCGTGTTCGGGGCGATCGCTCAGTTGGCCGAGCACCCGTGTACGGTAGGACAACGTCGCCGGACTATCGGCAGGCCACTGGCGGTCGAAGTCGGCGAGAAAAGCAGGGTGGTCGTAGCTCAGCGGCAAGGCTTCGATAAACAGACCATCGCGCTGGCAGCGGTACAACGCTGCCGGGTGCGGCGTTTTGGCGATGCGGCTGAGCAGGCCATAGCGACCGCCGGCAAAGTTCGGCAATCCAGCCGCGCCATTGTTGATCAGCGCGCCGTGCTCAAGGTTCAAGGCCACGGCCGAGCAGGTATGGCTGGTGGCCAACACCTGCACGCTGTTCGCGACGAACCAGGCATCCAGTTGCTGCTGGCGCGCGGAGTCGCTGAGCGATGCCCGCGAGCAGCTCCAGCCGGCCAGGGATTGCTCGTCGCCATGGCTGATCGCCACGCGCTGTCCGGCCACGCTGACCAGCGCCGTGCTGGGTCGTGATGCCAGGCGCTCGGCCATGCCCGGCAAGCCCTGCACGCTGCGGTTCAATTCCTGCTGAATGGCATTGGAACGCTCGACCACCACATCGTCCACTTCCATTGGGTAGGCGCAGCCGCAGCCTGCGCCACTGTCATCGGCTCGGCCCAGCTCGGTTTCGACATTGCCGCGCAGGGCCAGATGGGCGCTGAGGCCCTGCTCGATCTGCTGGAAAATCTCGGGGTCGCGGTCAAACCAGTGGGCGTCGCCGTTAAACACCACGCGTGCTGCGGGTTCGGTGGCCACGCGTCGCTGGACGGCCGCCAGGGCCTGGCGATTGCCATACAGGCCGCCAACCACATAGAGCACGGCGCAGTCGAACAGCGGCTCGCCGCGAAAGGCATCCGCAGTCAGGCGGTAGTCCAGCGGACAGTCGCGGCCGGCGCGCATCAGGCTGTTCCTGCTTTGCGCTGCAGCAACCAGCCGGGCAGCAGATAGCCGAGTACACAGAGCCCGAGGCCATACAGATTGGTGCCCAGCAGCAGCGCGTATTTGCCGTCGCCGATAGCCCAGCTTTGCGGAATCCAGTTCAGGGTCAGGGCTACGCCGAGGCCCAGGCCGGTCCAGAAACTCAGGTGAAAGCCCTGCCGGGTCGGAGTGGTCAGGCCGTGCAGGACAAATACCGGGGCCAGGCCGATCACCATGGTGCCGCTGATGGTGGTGGCCTTGAGGATGTCAGTGCCGGCGATCATCGGCAGGTTGCCGAGCAGGGCGAACACCACCATCACCGCCATGCCCACGCCGATGGCCTTCTGCCCCAGGTCGCGGCCGGCCAGTTTTGGCAGTTCGCGCCCGGCCAGTTTGGCCAGGCTGGAGAAGGTCGAGTCCAGGGTCGAGCCGGCAGCGGAGACCATCACCACGGTCATGATCAATAGAGCAGCAATACCCAGGCTCTTGGCCAGGGCGGCCGGCACATTGTCCGAGGCGGCAATGCCCACCAGCTGCGCATGCACGCCGATCAGGCTAAAGGCGAGAATGGCGATAAAGCCGAGCACACCGGCGATCACGAAGGAGCGGCGCATGGCCTTCTCTTCGCTGATAAAGCCACGGTCGGTCAGTACCGGGTCATGGAAACCGTAGCTGAAGGCTTGCAGGCCGGCGACCAGCAGCAGGTCGACGCCGGCATTCAGTGCCCAGTGACTGGTGCTGGCCAGCTCGCTGGGCGAATGCTGCGGCAGCACCAGACCAAGCACCCAAACCAAGGCAATCACGAAGATCGCCGCCTGCGCCGCGTCGGTCAGGATCGAGCTGCGCAAGCCGCCGCGCAGGCTGTAGGCCAGGGTCACGGCGGTAAACAACAACGCCGAGGCAATAAATTCGAAGCTGCCCGAGTCGCCGTAATAGCCGCCGACCACCGCGGTGTTGCTCCACACCTCGTTGAACAGGCGAATCAGAATCGCGGCGGAAAACGCCAGCGCCGCGCCACGGCCGTAATGGCTGCTGAGAAAGCTCACCAGGCCGGTCGCCGCAAAGCGTCGGCGCAGGCGGTAGATAACAAAGCCGGTAAGCGGAATCGACAGCCAGTACATGGCATAGGCCAGACCGCCGACCAGGCCGTAAGTCGCCCCCAGGTTGGCGGCGTTGGTCACCGATTTGGCGAAGATCCAGCTGATAAAGATGCTCGAGGTGATCAGCCACGGGCTGGCGCTGTGGCCCTGCTTGTCCTCGCCGTTGAAAAAACCGCCGAGGGTCACGGCGCGGGGGGCCAGAGCCAGCATCAGCGCGCCGTAGACCACAAGAAAACCCCAGAAGAACAGGCCGGTCAGACTGGTCGGTTGCATGGATCGATCCTTGTTTGAGGGTTATATCGCCGCTGTAGGGTGTGCTGTGCACACCACGGGTTCAGTCATTGAGCGCGCCACCGCAGCTGGAGCCCTGGCCGGCAGTGCAGGCGTAACAATGATCACGGGTGACGATAGGGTTGCCGGCCAGTGTTGCACCGAGCAGATCGCGCAGATGCGGCCGATCGCGGCCGATCAGTTCAGGCAGCTGCAGCGGCAGATCAAGCATCTGGTTGAAGTCGCAGTCGTACAGGTAGCCCTGCCAGTCGACGCTGACCAGGCTGCGGCACATCAGCGGTTCGAGGTTTTCCGGGCGGTAGCTGTCGCGCAACAGCTGCATATAGCCGTTGAACTGGCCTTTGCTGACCAGTGTGCTGCCAAAGCGCGCAATCGGCTGGTTGGTGATGCACAGCAGGTGGTTGAAGACGATGCCGAAGTCCTCGGCCAGATGGCTTTTGTAATCGGCTTCCAGCGCCGTCTGCGGTGGCGGCAAGCTCGGGCCTTGCGGGTTGTACACCAGGTTGAGGATCAGGCCGCTACCCTGCTGGCCATAGCCCAGGGCGTTGAGCTGTTGCAGGCCCTTGATGCTGGCATCGAACACGCCATCGCCGCGCTGCTTGTCGACGTTATCGCGTGAATAACAGGGCAAGGAGGCGGTGATTTCCACGCCCTGCGCGGCAAGAAACGGCGCCAGGTCCTCATAACCGGGCTCGCTCAAGATGCTCAGGTTGCAGCGGTCGATCACCCGCAGGCCTTCGCGGCGCGCGTGGCTGACGATCTCGCGAAAGCGCGGGTGCATTTCCGGGGCGCCGCCGGTGAGGTCGAGGGTATGCACCGGGTGCGCGTCGATCACCTGATGCAGCAGGGCCAGGCTGTCGTCGGTCATGGCCTCGGTGCGGGTCGGCCCGGCATTCACATGGCAATGCAGGCAGCGCTGGTTGCAGCGATAGGTCAGGTTGATCTGCAGCGCTTCCAGCTGGCCGCGGCGGATGGCCGGGAAGGCCAGTTGGTCGAGCAGGGGAAGCATGGCGTGCACGGTTGGCTCCTTGTTGCTTGGCGACGTGGCAACGCTTTGCGTGCTGCGTGTTCGTCTGTAGCCACTATAGAGACTGCCTGAGCGCTTTTGTTACGGATTGGTCTTGGAGAATCGTTTCGGCGTGTGCAACCTGGGCATTCTGTGACCGGCCCCGAGTGAGACCGTCAGCGCAATCAAATTGCCAGTTCTCAGCTAGAATTCCCGGGCGTCAACTCGCCAAGCCGGCGAGCGGTGTTCACCCTGAGCCTTGGCGCACCTCGCAGTTTATTGAGGCGCTAGGATGCACCGTCTGCTCAACCTTCCACTGCTGGCTGCACTGCTCTGCTTTGCCCTGGGCAGCGCCCAGGCGTCCGCCGAGCTGCCATTGCTGGTGCTCAGCAGCGAGCAGCTCAAGCAGCCGGTGGAGGTTCCCGCGAGCCTGGTGTTGGAAGACCCCAGCGGCAATCTGACCGCTGCCGAGGTGCAGCAGCGCATCGCCAGCGAGGGCCGGCGGATTGATGGCGTGCCGCGCCTGGGCTATTCGGCCAGCGCCTGGTGGCTGGCGTTTCGTCTCGATGCGCCGGTGGCCGAACGCCTCGATCTGATGATCGACCGGCCCTTTCTCGACGATATCGAAGTCTGGCTGTATGACCGTGAACGGCTGATCGCGCCCTTCTACAGCGGTGACCACCGCGATTTCCTTCTGCGTGGCGCGCCGTCGCCGCATTTTCTGCTCAACCTGCCGCGCCTTGGCGAAGGTCCGCATACGTTGTTACTGCGGGTGCAAAGTGGCTCGGCAGTGAGTGTGCCGATGCAGTTGGTGGCGGCCGAGCAAAGCCCGCTGCTGCTGGCCGAGCACTGGATGCGCAGCGGCCTGCTGCTGGGGGCGCTGCTCAGCCTGACCCTGTTCTTTCTGGTGAAATACAGCGCTCTGCGCGAGACGCAGCTGGTGTGGTTCTGCCTGACGGTGGCCAGCGTGGCGCTGTACAACGCCAGCCTGCATGGCGTTACCAGCCTGCTGGCGCCGCAGTGGGTGTGGCTGTCGACCCAGATGGCCAATCTGGCCAACCCCGGTATGTTGATTTTCAGCAGCCTGTTCCTCGCCAGCTCGCTGAAACTTGACCTGGGTCGTGTGCGCCAGCTGCGCAATGCGCTGTTTGCCGTGACCCTGCTGGTGTGCGGCTGGACCATGGTCAGCTATGGACACTTCCGCTCCTATCAGACGCTGAACGTGCTGATTCTGCTCAACGGGGCGTTCCAGCTGTTGCTGCTGATCCTCGGCGTGCGCCAGCGCCGGCCTTACGCCATTGGCTACCTGCTGTGCTGGAGCTCGGCCCTGCTGCTGATGTTGCTGGTGCCGCTGGGGCGCAGTGGCCTGATTCCGCTGCCGCCGGGCTTCAACTACATGCACGCCTACCTGCCGGTGCTGAGCATGTTGCTGTTTGGCGGCATTCTCGACAAACAGCTAGAGCAGATCCGCCGCGCCCTGCTGCACAGCAAGGCCCAGGCGCTGGGCAACCTGGAGCAATACCAGGCGCTGTTCAGCAGCAGCGGTGAGGGGATTTTCCGCTGTACCCGCAGCGGCGCCCTGATCGAGGCCAACCCCAGTTTTGCCGCCTTGCTTGGGCTTAATCCCGGCAGCACTGCGCTGTCCATGCAGCAGCTGCTGGGCGCCGAGCCATGGGCCGAGCATGTAGCGCAGTTGCACAACGAGCAGCCGGCGATCAGCCAGGAGTGCCAGATCCATGGGCTCGACGGGCAGAGCCATTGGGTCTATCTGTCGTTGCATCTGCGCCCGACCCAGGACTGCATCGAAGGCATCGTGGTCGACCTCAGCGAACGCCGTGCCCTGGAAGAGCGTTTGCAGTACCTGGCCGCACATGACTCGCTGACGGGGTTGCTCAATCGCCGCGAACTCGAGCGTCTGCTGCGTGAAAGCCTCAAGGGCGAAGGTGTGCGGCGTTTCAGTCACCTGCTGAGCCTGGACCTGGATCAGTTCAAGCAGGTCAACGACCTCTGTGGTCACTCGGCTGGCGACCAGCTGTTGCGTCAGCTGTCCAGCCACCTGCGCCACCACCTGCCCCGGCATGCCGAGCTGGCACGTATTGGCGGTGATGAGTTCGCCGTGCTGCTGCGTGAGATCAACACCGACGTGGCGATGGAGCACGCGGAAAACCTGCGCCATTGCGTCGAGCAATTCGTTTTCAGCTGGCAGGGCCGACCGTTTCGTGTGCAGGCCAGCATCGGTCTGCTGGAGCTGGGCAGCGGCGTCAGCGACTGGGAAACCGCGCTGAACTGGGCCGATAGCGCCAGCCAGCTGGCCAAGCACCTGGGCCGTAACCGCGTGCAGCAGTTCAACCCCGCCGATGGCGTGCTGCTGGAACATCAACGCCAGCTGCAATGGATCACCCGTTTGCGCGAGGCCATCGAGCTGGGCCACTTCGAGTTGTTCTATCAGCCGGTGGTGGCGCTGCAGGGCAACAGCGAAGGCCTGCGTTATGAAGTGCTGCTGCGCTACCACGACCCGCTCAGCGGCGAGTGGGTCAGCCCCGGGCAATTTCTCGGCGCGGCGGAGCGCTATGGCTTTCTCGGTGCCATCGACCGCTGGGTAGTGATGCGCCTGCTGCAATGGCTAGCGGATAACCCGCGGCATGTGCAGCAACTGCAACAGGTGAATTTCAACCTGACCGCCAGCTCGCTGCTCAACGCGCACTTCCACGAGATGCTCCACAGCGAGCTGCTGCGACACAACCTGCCGGCGCACAAGCTGTGCATCGAGGTGACCGAGATGGTCGCCCTTGGCGAGTTGGGGGTGTCATCGCAGTGGATCAAACAGCTGCGCAGCCTGGGCCTGAAAGTGGCGCTGGACGACTTCGGCAGCGGCTTCGCCTCCTACGCTTACCTGCGCCACCTGCCGCTGGATATCGTGAAGATCGACGGCAGCTTTATCAGCGGGCTGGAGAACGACCCGATCAACCAGGCCATGGTTGGCTCGATGCAGCAGATTGCCAACCAGCTGGGCCTGAGCACCGTGGCCGAGTTTGTCGAATCCCAGGCCACCCTCGACTGTGTGCGCGGGCTGGGGCTCGACTATGCCCAGGGTTACTTCCTCGGCCACCCGCAGCCGCTGACTCAGTTGGCCGATAGCGCCCAGGGTGAAGTGCAGATGCAGCTGGTTCTTGACCGCCCTTGATAGTGCATCACTGGATGCGTTCGGCATGACTGCAGGCTGAGTAGTAGGTGCCGCAGTTAGTGGTTTTCTGCTGGCAATGGTTAGGGCGGGCTAGGCAGCGTTGTTCAGGCCGCTAATGTCGGGGCATCGGGCTTGCGCGCCACGATAAACACCCGCCAATCTCTGCTCTTGCTGCCATGGCGCTCGACGGCCAGGATTTGCAGACCTTGCGCGGTCATGGCCGCCTGCAACTGGTGGGCGTCGAAACACAGTACAGGCGGCGCTTTGCCGAAGGCGCGCATCAGCGGCAGCGCCAGCTTGGGAATCAGTGGGTTCATCTCATTCAGGCACGGTGTTTTCGAAATCAGCAAGCCGCCAGGTTTCAAGGCATTGATGGCTGAATTCAGCGTCTGCGGCAGGTCCGTCACGAGATGCAGCAGGTTGAACGCCAGCACGGCATCGTAGGCACCCTGTTCGGCCACCGGCGCGTCGGCGTCGGCCAGTCTGAAGTGCAGCTGTGGCATGGGTTGGCGGGCGAGCCTCTCGCCGGCGATGGCGATCATCTGCTCGGCCACGTCGGTGGCCACCAGCCGCCGCGTAGCAGGCGCCAGACGCAGGGCGGTAGTGCCTGTGCCACAACCGATTTCCAGCACCTCATGTTGCGTAGACAGCAAGGCTTGTACGCGCTGCAAGGTCCGCTGGTAACCGGCCGGATCTGCAATCGGATCGTTCGCGTATTTGCGTGCAATTCGGTTCCAGAAGCGAGCCTTGTCGGCCATGGCAGCCGGTATTGCAGCTGCAGAGCCATGGTCGCTGGTAGAGGTGATGGGTGAGTGCATGGTGCGCGTCCTGTGCATGGATGTAAGGCGATAGCCAACATAGAGCGGATGCTATCCTTGCGAGTCACCATGGGGTATTGCGATAAATTGCAGACAATATATGCATTCGCGTATGGATAAGGTCGATTGGAATCAGTTGCGTGCCTTTCTCGAGACGGCGGAAACCGGCTCGCTGTCAGCGGCCGCGCGTAAGCTCGGGCAGTCGCAGCCGACTCTCAGTCGCCAGGTCGCAGCCCTGGAGCTGGCGCTGGGGGTGACGCTGTTTGAGCGGATTGGCAAAGCCATGGCGCTGACCAGCACCGGGCAGGAGTTGTTGGGCCATGCGCGGGTGATGGGCGCGGCGGCGCATGAACTGGGCCTGGCCGCAACCGTGCGCTCGGAAGAAGTGGCGGGCGTGGTGTCTGTCGCCACCAGCGACGCGGTGGCGGCGTACCTGATGCCGAAGATTCTTCTGCATATCCGCCAGGCAGCCCCCGGCATCCAGGTCGAGGTGGTCGCTTCGGACGGGTTCAGCGACCTGTTGCGCCGTGAGGCCGACATCGCCATCCGCCATGCGCGTCCCGAACAACCGGAGCTGATTGGCCGTTTGGTGCGGCAGAGTTCCGCCGGTTTTTATGCATCCGAAAGCTGGGTACGCGTGAATGGCCTACCGCGTACTGCCGAAGAGGCTTTGCAGCATGACTTTATCGGCCTGGACCGCACGGGCCATTACCTGCAGCACCTGCACGGCCAAGGCCTGCTGCTGAATAACACGAATTTTCGCAGCTACGCAGATAACTCCGTCACCTACTGGGAAATGGTCCGCCAGGGCCTGGGCATCGGCGCAATCATGGAGGAGATCGCGCGGGAAACCCCGGGCATGGTTCGTGTGCTGGAGGATGTCGCCCCCTTTCAACTGCCAATCTGGCTGGT
Source organism: Pseudomonas sp. 8BK (assembly GCF_902506475.1). NCBI lineage: Bacteria > Pseudomonadati > Pseudomonadota > Gammaproteobacteria > Pseudomonadales > Pseudomonadaceae > Pseudomonas > Pseudomonas sp. 8BK. The sequence goes on from NZ_LR733252.1 coordinate 1,507,841, forward strand.
TACCCACCGCGAGCTGCGCACGGCGCGGCGTATCCGTATCGTCTTCGATCTGCTGGCCGAGGTCCTGGCCTGATCAGTGTTCGCTGTGGCAGCTGTCAGGCAGCCAGCGGGATGCGTTCCAACAGGCTGAGGTCCAGGCGCAGCATGCGCACACAGCGCTCATCGCGTAGCTCTTTGGGCGACTGGTTGCTGCGCAGGCGCAGCACCTGGCAGACCAGGTTGAGCACCAGCGCCTCGCGGCTAAATACGCCACTGCCGAGGTTGTAGAATGCCGCGATCAGCTCACGCAGGCCAAACGGCAGGCGCCAGCGGATGCGCAACGCCGAGCCGAAGCTGGCCGCGCGTTGTTGGAAGCTGTTGTGGATGTCCTCATCGCGCAGGGTGCCGCCGGCGTCCTGCCAGTCCTGCAGGCTGCGCAGCAAGGCCAGCTCGCCGATGTTGTGCAGCAGTGCGGCTGTAAAGCACAACTCGGCATCCAGATTCAGTTCGCCTGCCAACCAGCGGGCCAGTTCGGCGCTGCGCTGGGCGCTGTCCCAGGCGCTGCTGGCCAGCTCGGCCAGGCGTGGGTCACTGAGCAGCGCATTGCGTTGCACAGCCATGCCCAATACCAGATTCAGCGTGCGCGCCAGGCCCAGACGCGGCAGCGCCTGGCTGAGGGTCTGGCACGGTGCGCCCTGGTGCTGCGCGGCACTGTTGGCGGCGGCGATCAGTCGTGCGGTGATCTGCGGGTCACGGGCAAACACCTCTTCCAGCTCGCGCAGGTCGCTGTCGTCACCGTTCAGGCACTGGCTCACCGAATCGCGTACCGAGGCCAGCAACGGCGCGCCCTGACCTTCTTCGCGCACCGCATTGAGGTAATCATCCAGGCTGTCGACCAGCAAGGGGGCTGCAACCGCTGTCTCGCTGGCGGCGGCGCTGCCGAGAATGCCGAGCAGGCGCTGGCGCAGTTGCTCGGCATTGAACGGCTTGGCCAGGTAGGCGTCCGGTGCCAGCGGGCGCGCGGCGCGCACGCTACTGGCATCCAGGCGACTGCTGATCAGGATAAACGGCAGCGCCGGAGTGCGTGGATGACGGCGCAACTGGCGCAGCAGTTCCAGACCATCCAGGCCCGGCAGGTCGCCATCGGCAATCACCAGCGCCGGCAGGCGGCGCTTGCACTTGGCCAGTGCGGCGTCGCCATCGCTGACCCGGATAATCCGCGCATCGGTGCGCACATCGAGTACCAGTTGCACGAGCAGATCGGCAGTCCAGGGGTCTGCTTCGGCGATCAGAATCTCCGGAGCCTTGGCCAGGGCAGTCATGAAAACCTCAGGGAAAAGCGTGATGGCAAAATAATGGCGTCAGCGATGTGACGGCGCGCAGTGTACGGGCTGGCCACTTTAAAACCAGCTTCGGCCGACGAAGTGCTGAACAACTCGTCAACTTTCTTATGCGACCTGAACAGGCCGTGCTAGAGCGGTCTGGTTGTCCTACAAAGCGCAGCAGAGGAGGCAGCTAAGGCCGTCCCAGGGTGTGTGGTGCAGGCTATGGATTATTGCCTTCCGATAACGCTTGGCTATCAGTTCTATGGCCTACTCAATCGCCGAAAGCAAAAGACCCGCCTAAGCGGGTCTTTTTTACTGCCGGGTTAACGCGGTGTGCTTACGCCAGCTCGTCGAAGCACTCGGCAATAATCGCCAGGCCCTTGTCGAGCAGGGCGTCTTCGGCGGTCAGCGGTACCAGTACGCGCAACACGTTGCCGTAGGTGCCGCAGGACAGCAGGATCAAGCCTTTGTCGCGCGCCTTGGCCACTACAGCGGCGGTCAGTGCGGCGTTTGGCTTGTGCAGGTCACCACCTTCGAACAGTTCGACGGCGATCATCGCACCGAGGGCGCGTACATCACCGATGGACTTGTGCTTGGCCTGGATGGCCTTGAGGCCAGTGACCAGCCGCTCGCCCACTGCTTTGCAGCGATCCAGCAGCTTCTCTTCCTCGAACACTTGCATCACCGCCAGGGCCGCGGCGCAGGCGATCGGGCTGCCGGCGTAGGTGCCGCCCAAACCGCCTGGGGCGATGGCGTCCATATATTCAGCCTTGCCGCACACGCCCGCCACCGGGAAACCGCCGGCGATGGATTTGGCGAAGGTGGTCAGGTCGGCGGCGACGCCCATCTGTTCCATGGCGAAGAAGGTGCCGGTGCGGCCTGCGCCGGTCTGCACTTCGTCGGCGATCAGCAGGATGCCGTGCTGATCACACAGTGCGCGCAGGCGCAGCATGAAATCTTTCGGCGCGACGTAGAAACCGCCCTCGCCCTGCACCGGCTCGATGATGATCGCGGCGATGTCGCGTGGCTCGGCATCGTTCTTGAAGATGCGCTCGATGCTGGCGATTGCGTCATCGCTGCTCACGCCGTGCAGTTCACACGGGTACTGGGCGCGGAAAATGCCGCCAGGCATCAGACCCATGCCGGCCGAGTACGGTACGACCTTGCCGGTCAGGCCCAGGGTCATCATGGTGCGACCGTGGTAGCCGCCGGTGAAGGCGATCACGCCAGCGCGGCCAGTGGCGGCGCGGGCGATCTTGATCGAGTTCTCCACCGCTTCGGAGCCGGTGGTGACCAGCAGGGTCTTCTTGGCGAAGTCGCCTGGCACGCGTGCGTTAACTTTCTCGCACAGTTCAACGTACGACTCATACGCCAGCACCTGGAAGCAGGTATGGGTCAGTTTGGTCAGCTGCTCTTGCACCGCTGCCACCACTTTCGGGTGCAGGTGGCCGGTGTTGAGCACGGCGATGCCGCCAGCGAAGTCGATAAACTCGCGGCCTTCAACGTCGGTTACGGTGGCGTTCTTTGCCGACTCGGCAAAGATCGGGTGGATCTGGCCCACGCCGCGCGGAACGGCAGCGGTGCGGCGTTGCATCAAAGATTCGTTGGTCTTGCTCATGATGTCCTCATTCGCCGGTCAATCTCGGCGTGGTTCAAGGATGTGTCGCCGGCGGCGGCTTGGCAGTATTCGATGATCGACTGTCACAGCACGCCCGGCCACAGCTATGTCCATATAAAGCCGAAGGCGCAGCGCTCTCGTGCGTCTTCGGCGGGGTTACTGCTACTTCGCCAGGGTTAGATGCCCAGGCAGAGGTATTTGATTTCCAGGTAGTCCTCAATGCCGTACTTCGAGCCTTCGCGGCCAAGGCCCGAGGCCTTCACACCACCGAACGGTGCGACTTCATTGGAGATCAAACCGGTGTTGACGCCGACCATACCGTATTCCAGGGCTTCCGCCACACGGAACACACGACCCAGGTCACGGGCGTAGAAATACGAGGCCAGGCCGAACTCGGTGTCGTTGGACATCGCGATCACTTCGGCCTCGTCCTTGAAGCGGAACAGCGGCGCCAGTGGGCCGAAGGTTTCTTCCTTGGCCACCGCAGCGCTCGATGGCACGTCGACCAGAATGGTCGGCTCGAAGAAGCTGCCACCCAAGGCATGCGGTTTGCCGCCAGCGAGCAGGCGCGCGCCTTTGCTCAGGGCATCGGCGATGTGTTCCTGCACCTTGGCCACAGCCTTGTCGTCGATCAGCGGGCCAGTGGTGGTGCCTTCATCCAGACCGTTGCCGATCTGCAATTTGGCCACGGCGGCGGCCAGTTTTTCGGCGAAGGCGTCGTACACACCGTCCTGAATGTACAGGCGGTTGGCGCAGACGCAGGTTTGGCCGTTGTTGCGGTATTTGGAGATCAACGCGCCTTCGACGGCTTTATCCAGGTCGGCATCGTCGAACACAATAAACGGCGCGTTGCCGCCCAGTTCCAGCGAGACCTTCTTGATGTCCTTGGCGCATTCGGCCATCAGCTGGCGACCGATTTCGGTCGAGCCGGTGAAGCTCAGCTTGCGCACGATCGGGTTGCTGGTCAGCTCACCGCCGACTTCGCCGGCGCTGCCGGTCACTACGCTCAGCACGCCTTTCGGAATGCCGGCGCGCTCGGCCAGAGCAACCAGGGCCAGGGCGGAGAACGGCGTCTGCGACGCGGGCTTGATCACCATGGTGCAACCGGCGGCCAGGGCCGGGCCGGCTTTACGGGTGATCATCGCCGCCGGGAAGTTCCACGGGGTGATGGCGGCAGTGACGCCGATCGGCTGCTTGATCACGATCAGGCGCTTGTCCGGTTGGTGGCCAGGGATCACGTCGCCATACACGCGCTTTGCTTCTTCAGCGAACCACTCAATAAAGGAAGCGGCGTAGGCAATCTCGCCCTTGGCTTCGGCCAGCGGCTTGCCCTGCTCCAGAGTCATCAGGCGGCCGAGGTCGTCCTGGTTCTCGATCAGCAGTTCAAACCAGCGGCGCAGTTTGTTCGAGCGCTCTTTGGCGGTCAGGGCACGCCAGGCCGGCAAGGCGCGGTCAGCAGCTTCGATTGCGCGACGGGTCTCCGCTGCGCCCATCTTCGGCACTGTACCGATGATTTCGCCGGTGGCCGGGTTGTTGACCTTAATAGTCTGGCCGCTGTCAGCGTCCAGCCAGGTACCGTCGATATAAGCCTGCTGACGGAACAGCTGGGTGTCTTTCAGTTGCATGGCAGTCTCCTAAATTCCGACACCCTGGCATCGGTACGTGTCATCGAATGGCCACACTGCAGTGCAGCTGGGCTTGATCTGCTGGGCTCATGCTGCCGATTGGCGGGCGCAGGACGCGGCACGCACGATTTCAGCAAGAGCGTTTGAAATCTCAAACGAATCCTAGGGTCAAGAGGGGTAAAGGGCAATAGCCTGTTCGAAAAAATTAACGGATTATTGCCCTTATTCAAGGGGTTTATACGAATAGACAGCTAGCAGTCGCTTTGCGTGCAGAATCACGAACAAGGCGGCAGCATGGACGCCCGCCAGCGAGATGCGTATGATTGCGCCCGCGCTGCACCAGTAGCTCAGCTGGATAGAGTACTGCCCTCCGAAGGCAGGGGTCGTGGGTTCGAATCCCGCCTGGTGCGCCATATATAAACGAAAGCCCCAGGTGAAAACCTGGGGCTTTTTTGTTTGCTGTCCACCCTGCGTCCCGCATAAGCCTTAGTCGGTGCCGCACCTTTATGCGGGCTGATTTCAACAAAGCCTATCCCCTTCGATCCTCGCCACGTCGTCCCCCGAGAAAAGAACGTTTCGGCTCCCCGGTATCCGACTCAGTAGCTGCTCGGCTTCTTGATATTTCCGACGCACCTCGCACACCGATGGTGTGGCCATTGGCCGGGGCTGAATGTGTGAGAACTATCACAGCGATCATTCAGCAAACTGACCTACTTAGCAGCTTTAATTATGCTCGCGCGCTCTCTTATGCCGATTTCCTTTTTCAGGTGGCGGCGCATAGAAAAACTATCGAGTGCATGGACGCGCGAAACCATATCGAGCCGCTCGCATGTTTCGAGTTTTTCAGGGGTTACCGCTCCCGCGTGTTCTAGCCCGCTACTTCTGCCTATTTCATGACGATTGCCCATATGTCGAACTGCCTCGGCGCGGCCTGGGCGACTGTGTGGCCGTTATTACGATTCTCCTGAATAAGGTTGAGAAATCATGCTTCGTGTAAGTCTGTTGTTGCTGGCGCTGTTTAGTCTGACAGGCTGTCTGGATCTGGGTGGCGGTGGTGGTGGAAGCAGCAATGGCGGCGGTAATAACACTGGCAGTCGTCCGCCGGCGACTGAGCCTCCCGTGGTTACGCCGCCCGTCGAACCACCGGTCGTGGAGCCGCCCGTCACGCCGCCAGTGACACCTCCAGTAGAGCCGCCGGTGGTTACGCCACCGCCTGCTGAGACCTTCCCCGAGCCGTCCGCTGCGGTGGTTGATGAGGTCAATGCGCAGGGCTTTTACGATGTTGCTGCAGATGGCCAGCCGCGCCCGGTGCGCAATGATCTGACGGGTGATCTGGCGGCCATGCTGCAGTTCGTGCAGAGCCATTCGGTCGATCCGCAGGGTAACGAGGCGAAGAACATGCCACGCCTAACCAGCGAGCGTGAGGCACTTTTGCTGGTCACCCCGCTGCCGACTGAGCCGCTGCCGCAACAGCTGCGTGTGCAGGTGACGGTGGACGGTGATCTCAAGGGTGAACTGTTACTGAGCGAGCCGGACCGGTTGCCTAGGGCGGATCGCACTGGGGCCGATAGCCGCCCTGATGTGGTCTATTCACGGCGCGCCTGGTCCGCTGTGCTGCCTTGGGATTGGGTCCGGCCGGGGTTGAGCCTGCAGGTTATCGATGAGCGCGGGCGGCGTGGCGAGCGCAGCGCAGCGGCTTTCGATTTTGCCGCGCCGGCCGAGTTGGTGGTGCAGTCGATTCGCGTGGGCATGCTGACCACGCCGCCTACCGGTAATGGTCACTGGTTTCGCGCACGCACTGCCCAGGCCGCTACCGAGTACTTCCAGACTGTGCCTGTGGCCCGTCTGGTGGCCAGCTATTACGAAGACGTAAAGCTGGATCGGGTGATGGTCGGCAGCGGTGTTATCTATGACACGGCGAGTGCGCTGAACGGCGATGTTTACAGCGGCGATATGCGTGAGAACACCGCTAAATCGACCTTCAGCACCGGGATCAATCTGGCCAACTGGGGCGTGACCAGTGCGGGCATGATCAGCCAGCAGCAACCGCAATTGACGCAGAGCGCGGTGGCGCATCATGCCGCCGGTAATTATGCCAATGGCATACAGAGCCATGGTTTGAGCGGCGGCAATGGCATCCTCACGCTTTATAGCTCGGTGGGTAATGAGTTCAGCCATGAAATCGGCCACCACTACGGCATAGGCCATTACCCGGGCGAGAAAGACGGCAACTATTTCTGGGCCGTGCATCATCACGACAGTGGCTGGGGCTATATCGCCTACCGCAAGCGCATGCGTGCCAACCTGCTCTGGGCGCGCAACAAGAGCGCGGCCATGAGTGGTACGCCGGTGTTTGCCGATGCCTATGCATTTGCGCCTGATGCCATGTCCGGCGGTGACTTCACCAGTGCGTTGTCCAGCTATACGCATTACACCGGCTACAGCACCAAGAACTGGATTCAGCCCAACCTGAATAATCGTGCGGTCTGGGCCGCTGACTCGCCCACCGGCTACCGCAAGTGGGACGCTGACACGCGCAAGATGGAGACCATCCAGCCCAAGGTGCCGAGCTCGAGTCAGGTCTGGTACAACAGCGCCGATGGCAACTACCGCAAGCCGCGTCTGTTCGGGGTGCCGGTGTTCACTATTCTCGGCGGCTATGATCCGGTGGCCAACAGCGGCGTGCTCTACCCGGCGCTGCGTGGTAACTGGGGCCAGGTGTATGACCTGCCTGCCCCCAATGACGCTGCGGCCAGCAAGCAGTGCTGGCTGACCGTGGATTTTGTCGGCGGTGCCAGCCAGCGCATCGCCGTTGCGCCACTGCGCATGGGCAGCAACGCCAACAAGCTGCATATCAACCTGGCGCAGGCCGAGCGGCCGTTGGCGGCTACCCTGCAGTGCCGCGAAGCGCCGGGTGACAGCCCGGTTGATCTGGCCAGCCTCGCTATTGCCCAGGGCCTGCCCGCCATGCCGGCTCCCGTTGTGGTGGGCCGTGAGGAGCGCTTCAAGGCGCTGTTCAACGAAGAGCGGCCGAAGCTGCAGGCGGCGTTGGAAGCGATCGCCAATCAGCCTGTACTGGCCTTAACCGGCGACGCTCGTCTGCTCTATGACAGCTATGCCGAGCAAGCGGAGGGGTTGTCGGCGACCGCTCAGCAGGTGATGCAGCGCCTGAAAAGTCAGGAGGAGCGTGCCCTACGCTTGAACCGCTGGCTGGATGCCCATGGCGCGCAACTGGCGAGCAGCGATGCCGCGCGCACCGCCCTCGACGCGCTGCTGCTAACCCTGCAGTTTGATCAGCGCCCCCTGCTTCCTGCGCCGCAAAGCTTCACCATGAGCAATGGCAACTGTGTACGCGCGGAGCTGAAGGAGGGTGTGTGGAGCCCCTACGTAGCGGCCAAGGCGCAGTGCACCGGTGCTGCTGATGAGCAGTGGCTGGTCGATGCCAGCGGGCGTATTCGCAGCGTTGCACAGCCGAGCAAATGCCTGACGGCAACCAATGACATCAGCCTCAGCGACTGCGATGCGCAGCGCGATACACAAGCCTGGGACTTTACTGCTCTGCCCCAGTTGAAGTACGCCGAGCGCTGTGTGGACCTGTCCCAGGGCTTCCTCACCAATGGTCGCGGCAAGCTGATCCTGTACGGCTGTACCGGTGGGGCCAATCAGAAGTGGTTTGGCTTTTCGCTGAATGACCACGCGCTGCTGCCGTTGCTGAAGAGCCGCAATCTGGTGAGCTTTATCGACTACGCACAACGGCGAGACACCGTGCCGAGCTTATGACCGAGTGCCGCGTAATCCCCCGGCGCTCCGGGGTTGCTATGAGCCTTACGGTGCTGGGGCTGTGTCTGACTTTTCCGGCTGGCGCGGTGCAGCTGCCGAGTGATCTGCTGCCTGCCGATTTGCCATGGATACTGCCTTCGGCAAAGCCTCTGACGGGCCTCGAGCATTGGCAGTTGCATGGTCTGTTTCGCCAGGGCAATGGCGGCGGTTGGGCGTTGCTTAGCATCGGCCAGGCGGCCGCGCAGCGGGTTGAGTTCGACGCGAAATTGCCGGGTGGCATACGCCTGGCTGCCATCGAGAATGAAGGTGTCTGGCTGCAACGCGGTCAGGCGCGAGCCTTTCTGCGCCTCGGCGGCACGCTGCAGGCGAGTGTGGTCGGCGAGGTGGTTGTGGAGGTGTCTGCGCCGCCTGCTGCGCCTCCAGCAAGCTGCCAGGAGTACCTGTCCGGTGGCGTGCCGCTGGACGAACTGACGGCTCTGGGTGTGTGCCCGGCGGGCCGCACGGGTTTATAACTGCTGCGCTATAAATGCGTCGGGACAATCAGTCCCTTGCTGCGGTAATCGTCTATATGAATGCCGAAGGCGCCGCTGCTGTGTACTTCGTGGATGCGGTAGGGTTTGCCGCTGGGGTCGCTGGCAGTTTTGCCCAGGTCGATGATGCTTTCCTTGCAGGCCTGCTTCTGCCCGTCGAGCACACGCAGCACCCTGGGTTTGAGCTTGTTGCCAGGTGGGCAGCCGATGATGATGCCGACTTCGCCATTGGTCAGCTCGACGATTTCCCCTGGCGGGTAGATGCCAACCATACGAATAAAGCAGTCAACAATCTCTTCATCGAAATGACTGTTGACCGCTTCCAGCAGGATGCGCAGTGACTCCAGGCTGGACTTTCCCTTGCTGTACACGCGGTCGCTGTTGATGGCGTCATAGCTGTCGGCCACCGCGATGATCTTGGCGAAGTAAGGGATCTTGCTGGCATTCAGGCCGCGTGGGTAACCCTGGCCATCCAGGCGCTCATGGTGCGAGTAGGCAACGTCGACGGTGGCGGCGGTGACCTGCTGGTTGCTCATCAGCAGCTTGCGGCCTTCGGCGGCGTGGCTCTGCATGATGCACTGCTCTTCGGCGGTCAGTGCGCAGGGTTTGTTGAGGATTTCGTTGGGCACCTTGATCTTGCCGACGTCGTGGAGCATGCCGCACACGCCAATCTGCTCAAGCTGATAGACCGGCAACCCCAGCTCTTTGGCCAGGGCAATCGAGAGAATGGATACACGCAGCGAATGTTCAGCGGTGTATTCGTCGCTGTTCTTGATGCGCGCCAGCCAGAGCATGGCGGCCGGGTTGCGCAGGATGCTTTCGACACAGTCCTTGATGACGGCTTTGACCGCCTCGACATCCAGCTCCTGGCCCAGTTTGACCGCCTGCAGAATGCGTAACGACTCTTCGCGCGCAGCATTCCAGCTGGGGGCGGCCTGGAGCATTTCCAGGTTGAAGTCGACTTTGGCGATGGCGGGTTGCAGGGCTTCGGGTTGGGCGATATTGGCCGTGACCTGATCATACTCGGTGACGGATTGCCGGGCATCCACCCAGACGTAGCGGCAGACTTCCTGCAGCAGGCGAATGTCCTGTTGCTGACGAATGCGAAAACCTTGAAAGAGGAACGTGGTGTCCGTCCATGGCCGGTCCAGCTCGACCACATACATGCCGACTGTCAGTTGTGCAGCGTCGACTTTGATGCGGTCTGGTTTGGCTTCACCGTCCATGGAGCTCTCCACTGGGAGCGGCTGGGTGCGAGCTATTAGCTGTCTCTGGTGCAGTGCGCAGCAAATGGCTGTTGCCTATTGGTGGCGTGGATTTTCAACATAGCTCATCGAGCGAGCGCCACCCTGCCTTCAACGTTAGCCATGTAACCGCCGTTGTGTGGTGCGGCGCAGGCTAATCGCGGATTAAGTGTGCAGACCCAGGCGCTTGGCCAGGCGGATCAGGTTGGCGCGGTCGATGCCCAGCTCGCGGGCGGCGGCGGCCCATTTATGTTGATGGCGCTCGAGTGTCTGGCTGATCAGCTGTTTCTGGTAGGTGTCGAGGGCCTCGCGCAGCGGCAGCCCGTTGTACGGCTCGGTTGTAGTTTGAGCAGCAAGTGCTGTTGCGGCTTGGCTGCTCGGCAAATCCAGATGGGGGCTGTCGATGCTGAGGATGCGCGGGCGCTCGCTGCAATCGGCCAAGGACTTGAGCGCAGCGCGGCCGATCAGGTGTTCGAGTTCGCGCACGTTGCCCGGCCAGTTGTAGGTCAGCAGGCTGGCTTGTGCGTCGGCGGTCAGGCGCAGGCTGCGCAGTCCCAGGCGGGCGCGGTTTTCTTCGAGGAAGTAGCCGGCCAGCAGCAACACATCGCGGCCGCGTTCGCGCAGGGCCGGGACTTTCAGCGGGTAGACGCTGAGGCGGTGATAGAGGTCGGCGCGAAAACGCCCGGCACGGACTTCCTCAGCCAGATCGCGGTTGCTGGCGGCCAGCACGCGTACGTTGACCCGCTGTTCCTGATCGGCACCCACCCGTTGCAGCTGGCCGCTCTGCAGCACGCGCAGCAGCTTGGCCTGCGCGGCCAGCGGCAGCTCACCGATTTCATCGAGAAACAGGCTGCCGCCATCGGCCAATTCGAACTTGCCGCGTCGCTCGTTGTGCGCGCCGGTAAAGGCGCCGCGTACATGGCCGAACAGTTCGCTTTCCACCAGGTTGTCGGGCAGCGCCGCGCAGTTGAGGCTGATCAGTGGTTTGGCCGCGCGCGGCGAGGCGGCGTGCAGGGCTTCGGCGACCAGCTCCTTGCCGACCCCGGTTTCGCCGCTGATCAGCACGCTCAGCTCGCTGTTGCCGACCAGCGCAATCTCCGCCGCCAGGCGCTTGTGCATGGCGCTCTGGCCGATCAGCTCACGCGGGCGTTGCTGGCCGGCGGCCTGTTTGTAGGCCTCGGCCAGTTGGTGCTGATCCTCGGCGCGTTGCAGCAGCGCGTTGATCCGTTCGCTGGCCATCACCGTGGCGGCAGCCAGGCTGGCAAAGGCCTGCAGGTTGTCCAGATCGACCCGGCCGAAACTCGCCGGATCCAGCGAGTCGAGGGTCAGCAGGCCCCAGGGCTGATCCTGCACATACAACGGGCAACCGAGACAGTCGTGCACGGGCAGGTGACCGCGATGACCGTCGACCAGGCCGTCGTAGGGGTCGGGCATCTCGCAGTCGGTGGCAAAACGGGTTGGCCCGCGTTGCGCCAACAGCGCCTGCAGACGTGGGTGTTCGTCGAGCTTGAAGCGCCGGCCGAGGGTGTCAGTACTCAGGCCCTCCACAGCCAGCGGAATCAGCACATCGCCATCGAGCTTGAGCAGCCCCACGGCGTCGCATGGCAGCAGCTGCCGCAGCGCCTGCAGCAGGCGGCGATAGCGTTCGGCTTCTGGCAGCTCGCGGGACAGATCGGCGACCAGCGGGATCAGGGCGGTAAGCAGTGGATTTGCTGTCATAAGGACACGCTAGCTGTCATAAAGACTCGGAATGCTTGCTGTCATAAAGACACAAGTATTTATAAGTCTATGATTTATATGAATAAAATAATTGGCATGCTTCCTGTAATAGTCAGGGTGATATGAACCGAAGCGCTGCGCAAGTGCAGTGTGTCGCCCTGACGAGGAAGCACTATGTTGACCCCTGCCCAAACCACTCTGATCAAAGCCACCGTACCCCTGCTGGAAAACGGTGGCGAGGCCCTGACCCGGCACTTCTACCAGATGATGCTCAGCGAGTACCCCGAGGTGCGCGCGCTGTTCAATCAGGCTCACCAGGCCAGCGGCGGGCAACAGCGTGCCCTGGCCAATGCGGTGCTGATGTATGCCCGGCATATCGACCGGCTGGAGGCGTTGGCGCCGCTAGTAGGACAGATCGTCAACAAGCATGTGTCGCTGCAGATCCTGCCCGAGCATTACCCGATTGTTGGCAGCTGCCTGCTGCGGGCGATTCGTGAAGTGCTGGGTGAGGAGATCGCCACCGATGCGGTGATCGATGCCTGGGCCGTGGCGTATGGGCAGTTGGCGGACATCCTGATCGGTGCCGAAGAGGCGGCTTACAGCGCCAACGCCAATGCCGAGGGTGGCTGGCGCGGCGCGCGCAGTTTCCGCCTGAGCCGCAAGGTGCAGGAAAGCGAAGAGATCGTTTCGCTGTACCTGGCACCGGCCGACGGCGGCGCGCTGGCGGCCTTCAAGCCCGGTCAGTACATCGGCCTGCGTCTGCTGCTGGACGGCGGCGAGCAGCGCCGCAACTACTCGCTGTCGGCCCTGGGCAATGGCCGCGAGTACCGCATCAGCGTCAAGCGCGAGGTGGGCGGCAAGGTCTCCAATTACCTCCATGACCAGTTGCAGGTCGGCGACAGCCTGGAGCTGTTCGCCCCAGCGGGGAATTTCGTGCTGCGCGAGTCCGCCAAGCCGCTGGTGCTGATCAGCGCAGGCGTCGGCATCACCCCGGCTCTGAGCATGCTGGAAGCCGCACGTGACAGTGGCCGTGAGATCCACTTTATCCACTGCGCGCGCCACGCCGGGGTGCATGCCTTCCGCGACTGGGTTGAGGCGCAGCGCGCCGAGCGTCCGCAGCTGCGCCATTACGTGTGCTACAGCGAGCCGCGTGTGGGCGATGAGGCCGATGCTGAAGGCCTGCTCAGTCTGGAGCAGCTGGATCAATGGTTGCCCGAGCAGCGTGATCTGGATGCCTACTTCCTCGGCCCCAAGCCGTTTATGGCGCAGGTCAAACGCCATCTGCACAGCCTCGGTGTGCCGGCGGCGCAGAGTCATTACGAGTTCTTTGGCCCAGCCAGCGCGCTGGATAGCTAAAACAGAGGCTTAGCAGCCTGGGAGGTGATTATGTTGGCTTATCTGGCGTGCCCCGCACGGGCACTGCAACTGGCGAATCGCATGCTGCTGGTCGGCGTGCTGCTGTTGCTCAGCGGCCTGCTGGGTGCCTATGGCCTGGAGGCGCAGTTGAGCATGGGCAGCCTGGTCACGGCGCATTCGTTGACCATCATCGGCCCTGGCCTGCTCAAGCTCGGTTATGTGCTGCGCCTGGCCGCGCAGCAGCATTTGCGCAAGCAACAGGAGTCTTGCTGTGCAGTTGCGTGATCGGCAGCAGGAACTGGCCATTGCGCCACTGTGGCGGCTGGGCTTTCGCCCGTTTTTTCTCGGTGGCGCGCTGTTTGCCGCGTTGGCGATTGGCCTGTGGGCGGCCGTGCTGCTTGGCTATCTGCCGGGTTGGCAGCCGGTGGGTGGGAGCCTGGCCTGGCACCGGCATGAGCTGCCGTTCGGTTTTGCCGTGGCGATCATCGCCGGCTTTTTGCTCACCGCCGTGCAGAACTGGACGGGCCGGTCGGGGCTGAGTGGCTGGCCGCTGGCGGGGTTATTCGCGCTCTGGTTACTGGCGCGGCTGGCCTGGCTGCTCGGTGCGCCATTGCCTGTGCTGCTGGCGCTGCAACTGCCCTTTCTACCGCTGCTGGTGTGGTTGCTTGGGCGACAGCTATGGGCGGTACGCCAGTGGCGCAATTACCCGCTGGTGGCTGTGCTGTTGCTGATGGCCGGCTGCGAGTGGCTGCTGCTGTATGGCCTGGCGCTGGGTGATGATGGTTTGCAGCGGCGCGGTGCTTTGGCCGGTTTATGGCTGATCGCGGCGCTGGTGAGCATCATCGGCGGGCGGGTGATTCCGTTATTTACCCAGCGCGGCCTCAACCAGATTGCGCCTGCGAGCCCAAGACCGCGGCTGGATCTGCTGGTGCTGCTGTTGTCGTTCAGCCTGGCGCTGCTGTTTGCCTGTGGCCTGGCCATGCAACCGTCGCTATGGATGTTGCCGCTGTTGCTGGCCCTGGCTGCGCTGCACGGTTTGCGCCTGTGGCACTGGTACAACGGCGGGATCTGGCGGGTGCCGCTGCTCTGGTCACTGCACCTGGCCTATGCCTGGCTACCGCTGGCGTTACTGACTCTGGCGGCCTGGCATATCGGTTGGCTGCACAACGTCAGCCTGGCTTACCACGCCCTGGCGTTGGGTGGGGTCGGCGGGGCGGTTCTGGCGATGCTCGCGCGGGTCAGCCTCGGTCATACCGGCCGGCCGTTGCAGCCGCCTGTAGCCATGGGGTGGGCGTTTGCCAGCCTGCAGTTGGCGGTTATCGCGCGGGTGCTGCTGGTGCTGTTTGCCCCGGCTGCAGGGCTGGGCCTGTCTAGCTTGCTGTGGATCACGGCCTTTGCCCTGTTTGTGCGTCATTACGCGGTTATGTTCTGCACCGCGCGGGTGGATGGGCAGCCGGGTTAACGTCATGTCGGTGGGAGGGGCTTTAGCCGCGCAGGGCTGGAAGGCGCGGAACGCATCGCGGCTAAAGCCCCTCCCACATGATCCGGCAGTGCGGCACATTTACCTTGGGTTTAGAGCACGCCCGCTTCGCGCAGTGCCGCGATCTGCTCGGCGTTTAGCCCCAGGTGGCAAGTGAGCACCTGCTCGGTGTGTTCGCCGAGCAGCGGTGGCGCGTTGCGGTATTGCACCGGGGTTTCGGAGAGACGCAGCGGGCTGGCCACTTGCGGGGTGGTGCTACCGAGGCTGTTGGGCAGGTCGAGGCGCAGGCCGCGCGCTTGTACTTGCGGGTCGGCAAATACCTGGGCCAGGTCGTTGATCGGCCCGCAGGGCACGCCGGCGGCCTCCAGCAGCGTCACCCATTCGGCAGTGGTTTTGAACACCGTGGCTTGGCGCAGCAGCGGGATCAGCTCGGCGCGATGCGCGACGCGGTCCTTGTTCGAAGAAAAACGCGGGTCGTCGGCCAAAGCCGTAAGGTCGGCAACCTCGCAAAGCTTGCGGAATTGCCCGTCGTTACCCACGGCAATGATGAAGTTGCCATCGGCCGAGGGGAAATCCTGGTAGGGCACGATATTCGGGTGGGCGTTGCCCAGGCGCTTGGGCGCGACCCCGGTGTTCAGATAATTCATCGCCTGGTTGGCCAGGCAGGCCACCTGCACGTCGAGCAGCGCGACGTCGATATGCTGGCCGAGGCCGGATTGTTCGCGCTGATTCAGTGCTGCCAGCACACCGACCGTGGCGTACAGGCCGGTGAGAATATCGGTGAGGGCGACGCCGACCTTTATCGGGCCGGCGCCCTCCTCTCCGTCGGGTTTACCGGTCAGACTCATCAGTCCTCCGAGGCCCTGGATCATAAAGTCATAGCCGGCGCGCTTGGCGTAGGGCCCGTTTTGCCCGAAGCCAGTGATGGAGCAGTAGATCAGCCGTGGGTTGATGGCTTTTAGCGTGGCGTAGTCGAGGCCATAGGCCGCCAGGCCGCCGACCTTGAAGTTCTCCAGCAGCACATCGCAGTTCTGCACCAACTCGCGCACCAGACGCTGGCCTTCGGGCTGGGTGAAATCCAGGGTCACCGACTGCTTGTTGCGGTTGGCACTCTGGAAGTAGGCCGCCTCGCGCGAGTCATTGCCCTCGGCGTCTTTCACATAGGGCGGGCCCCAGTGGCGGGTGTCGTCGCCGCTACCGGGGCGCTCCACCTTGATCACCTCGGCACCGAGGTCACCAAGGATCTGCCCGGCCCAGGGCCCGGCGAGTACGCGGGACAGGTCGAGAACGCGGATATGCGATAGGGCGCCGGGCATGGCAAAGATTCCTGCGTAGGGTGGATCGGGGCGCGCAGCTGGCGCTTTATCCATCCACCAGGCGATAGAGAAGGTGGATGAACAGAGCGTCATCCACCCTACGGATGGGCGTTAGAAAAACGCCTGCAGACCGGTCTGCGCGCGGCCAAGGATCAGCGCGTGGACGTCGTGGGTGCCTTCATAAGTGTTCACCACTTCCAGGTTGACCAGGTGACGGGCCACGCCGTATTCGTCACTGATGCCGTTGCCGCCGAGCATGTCGCGGGCCATACGGGCGATATCCAGGGACTTGCCGCAGCTGTTGCGTTTCATCATCGAGGTGATTTCCACCGCTGCGGTGCCTTCGTCCTTCATCCGGCCGAGGCGCAGGCAGCCTTGCAGGGCCATGGTGATCTCGGTCTGCATGTCGGCGAGTTTCTTCTGGATCAGCTGGGTTTGCGCCAGCGGGCGGCCGAACTGTTTGCGGTCGAGGGTGTACTGACGCGCGGTGTGCCAGCAGAACTCGGCCGCACCCAGCGCGCCCCAGCTGATGCCGTAGCGGGCGGAGTTGAGGCAGGTGAACGGGCCTTTCAGGCCGCGCACGTCGGGGAAGGCGTTTTCTTCCGGGCAGAACACGTTGTCCATGACGATTTCGCCGGTGATCGACGCGCGCAGGCCGACCTTGCCGTGAATCGCCGGGGTGCTCAGGCCCTGCCAGCCTTTTTCCAGCACAAAGCCGCGGATCTCGCCGGCATCGTCCTTGGCCCAGACCACGAATACATCGGCGATCGGGCTGTTGGTGATCCACATTTTTGCGCCGGTCAGGCGGTAGCCGCCGTCGACCTTCTTCGCGCGGGTGATCATCGAGCCTGGGTCGGAGCCGTGATCCGGCTCGGTGAGGCCGAAGCAGCCGATATATTCGCCGCTGGCCAGTTTGGGCAGGTATTTCTGCTTGGTCGCTTCGTTGCCGAATTCGAAGATTGGCACCATTACCAGCGACGACTGCACACTCATCATCGAGCGGTAGCCGGAGTCGATGCGCTCGACTTCCCGGGCAATCAGGCCGTAGCACACGTAGTTCAGGCCACTGCCGCCGTATTCGGCGGGGATGGTGGCGCCGAGCAGGCCGGTGTCGCCCATCTCACGGAAGATTTTCGGGTCGGTCTGCTCATGGCGGAAGGCTTCCAGCACGCGCGGGGCCAGCTTGTCGGCGGCAAACTGCTGGGCGCTATCGCGCACCATGCGCTCTTCCTCGGTCAGTTGCTGGTCGAGCAGCAGCGGGTCGATCCAGTTGAAGCTTGCCTTGGCCATCGCGAAAACCTCGAAATCTGACAGTGAGAGGGCGGGTATCTGCGCAGCCGCGCTGCGCTCGCCGGTGAGTGGATTGATCCTAGGCGGCTTGTGGCAGGCAGGCAAACGAGTATTGCGCACGCAGTTGTGCAATTTGCTCACTTCGAGATAGCTTTAATCGGTCTATTTAATAGCTCTAAGTGAGGGTGATGCACAGATGCGCCGCAAGATTCCCAGCACCGCCGCCCTGATTGCCTTCGAGTCCGCTGCTCGGCACCAGAGTTTTACCAAGGCGGCGCAGGAGTTGAGCCTGACCCAGGGTGCGGTGTGCCGGCAGATTGCCGCGCTGGAGGCCTTTCTTAATATCGAGCTGTTTCGCCGTTCACGCCGTGGCGTGGTGCTCACCGAGGCCGGGCAGTCCTACGCGCGACGCGTGGCCGGTCAGCTCGACGCAGTGGAGCGTGACACCCTGGCGGTGATGGGCCAGCAAGGTGCGATGAACATCGAGCTGGCGGTGGTGCCGACCTTCGGTACGCAGTGGCTGCTGCCGCGCTTGAAGGATTTTCAGCGCCTGCATCCCGAGATCACGGTCAACCTGACCAACCGTACGCGGCCCTTCCTGTTTGCCGATACCGAGTTCGACGCAGCGGTGTACTTCGGCGATGGCGACTGGTCCGGCACCCAGGCGCATCTGCTGATGGGCGAAAACCCGATGCCGGTGTGCAGCCCGGCCTTGCTGGCTGATCGGGCTGCGCTGAGTGCCGAGCAGATTGCCAGCCTGCCGCTGTTGCAGCAGACCACGCGGCCTTATGCCTGGCGTCAGTGGTTCAACGCCCAGGGCCTGAATACTGCGCGGGATATGGCCGGGCCGCGTTATGAGCTGTTCTCCATGCTGGCCCAGGCAGCCATGCATGAGATGGGTGTGGCGCTGATTCCGCCGTTTCTGATTCGTCGTGAGCTGGATGAAGGTCGCTTGGTGATTGCCTCGCCGCTCAGTCTGCCGACTGACAAGGCGTATTACCTGATGATCCCCGAGCGCAAGCTGGAATCGGCGGCGCTGTTGCTGCTGCGCGACTGGTTGGTACGTGAGGCCCATGCCTATGCCCTGGCCCATGGCTTGAAATAGACAACGGCTTGTCAGGTTGTTGGCGGAAAAGGCCGTCAAAGCTTCGGCGGCAATTTGTCGGAAAAACCTTTACCTCGCGAGACAGGCCGCCTAGAGTGCGCGCCGGAGTTATGTTGACCCCGTAGTCAGCTATCTGGGTGGCTACACCTGCTCTGCATTTGATGGGCGCTGCGTGTTGCATTTTTTGCACACAATCGTCGCTGCAGCCCAATGAAACAGCGGTTTATCTCGTAAAAGCTGGCGGCGCCGTTGATCTGATGGCGCTGTATTTGTCTCAGGAATGCACAAGCAGCATTTTGCTGCGGCGAATGCGCCACAGGCCTTGCTCCAAAAGGGCTGGCAGGAATTAGCTGCCTGTAAGGTCATGCAGTGACTTGTAGTTATCACAAGGTTTTACTTCATAACGCCTTGAAGGCTATGGCTATCGCCTGCAAAATGCCGCGCCCCGCAATCGTGCAACTGCAGCCTGAGCGGGTTTGTGCTGATCCTCCCCAATGCCCGCGTGCCACCCGCAGTGCGCCGGTTCACCAAAAAGATCACGCAGGAGAATTGAAGTGCACATCGGTGTTCCTCTCGAAACCCATGCTGGTGAGACGCGCGTTGCCGCAACTCCCGAAACCATCAAGAAGCTGATCGGCCAAGGCCATCAGGTGACTGTTCAGACCGGTGCTGGCGTTAGCGCGAGCATTCCGGACAGCGCCTATGAAGCGGTTGGCGCGGCTATCGGCAGCGATGCTGCTGCTTTTGCTGCCGATCTGGTGCTGAAAGTGGTTGCCCCAACCGATGCTGAGCTGGCCCATATGAAAGCCGGTGCCGTATTGGTGGGCATGCTCAATCCGTTCAGCAACGAGACCATCGCGCGCATCAATGCTCGCGGCGTGACCGCCTTCGCTCTGGAAGCTGCCCCGCGCACCTCCCGTGCGCAGAGCCTGGACGTGCTCAGCTCGCAGGCCAACATCGCCGGCTACAAGGCCGTGCTGCTGGCCGCGCACCACTACCCGCGCTTTATGCCGATGCTGATGACCGCTGCCGGTACCGTGAAGGCCGCGCGTATTCTGATTCTCGGCGCGGGTGTAGCTGGCCTGCAGGCCATCGCCACGGCCAAGCGCCTGGGTGCGGTGATCGAGGCTTCGGACGTGCGTCCGGCGGTGAAAGAGCAGATTGAGTCGCTCGGCGCCAAGTTCGTCGATGTGCCATTCGAGACCGATGAAGAGCGCGAATGCGCCCAAGGCGTGGGCGGCTATGCCCGTCCGATGCCGGCGTCGTGGATGGAGCGTCAGGCCAAGGCGGTGCATGAGCGCG
Organism: Pseudomonas sp. 8BK; assembly: GCF_902506475.1. NCBI lineage: Bacteria > Pseudomonadati > Pseudomonadota > Gammaproteobacteria > Pseudomonadales > Pseudomonadaceae > Pseudomonas > Pseudomonas sp. 8BK. The sequence goes on from NZ_LR733252.1 coordinate 1,527,510, forward strand.
CCAAGCAGGCTGATATCGTCATCACCACTGCACTGATTCCAGGCCGCAAGGCGCCGACCCTGCTGCATGCCGCCACCGTGGCGGAAATGAAACCAGGCTCGGTGATCATCGACCTGGCTGCAGCGCAAGGCGGCAACTGCCCGCTGACCGTCGCTGAACAGGTGGTGGTTGAGCATGGCGTGACCATCGTCGGCCACAGCAACCTGGCGGCCCTGGTGCCGGCTGATGCTTCGGCGCTGTACGCACGCAATCTGCTGGACTTCCTCAAGCTGGTTATCGACGGCGAAGGCAAGTTCCACCTCAACCTTGAAGACGACATCGTCGCCGCGTGCCTGATGTGCCGTGACGGCAACGTCGTGCGCACTAACGGCTAAGGGGAGCACCGCTCATGGATATGATTTCTGACGGCATCTACAACCTGATCATCTTCGTGCTGGCCATCTACGTGGGCTACCACGTGGTGTGGAACGTGACACCGGCCCTGCACACCCCGTTGATGGCAGTGACCAACGCGATTTCCGCCATCGTCATCGTCGGCGCCATGTTGGCGGCCGCGCTGACCGTGACCCCGCTGGGCAAGACCATGGGCACCCTGGCGGTGGCTCTGGCTGCGGTTAACGTGTTCGGTGGCTTCCTGGTAACCCGGCGCATGCTGGAAATGTTCAAGAAGAAAGCGCCGAAAGCCGCTGCAGTGGAGAAGCATTGATGAGCATGAATCTGATCACTGTTCTCTACCTCGTCGCCTCGATCTGCTTTATCCAGGCGCTCAAAGGTCTGTCGCACCCAACCACGTCGCGTCGCGGCAACCTGTTCGGCATGATCGGTATGGGCATTGCCGTGCTCACCACCGTTGGCCTGATCTACAAGCTCGGTGCGGAAATCGCCACCCAAGGCATTGGCTATGTCATCGTCGGTCTGCTGGTCGGCGGTACCGCTGGCTCGATCATGGCCAAGCGCGTGGAAATGACCAAGATGCCGGAACTGGTCGCCTTCATGCACAGCATGATCGGCCTGGCCGCGGTATTCATTGCCATTGCTGCAGTGGTTGAGCCGCAGTCGCTGGGTATCGTTGCTGCTCTGGGTGATGCAATCCCCGCGGGTAACCGTCTGGAGCTGTTCCTCGGTGCGGCCATCGGTGCCATCACCTTCTCCGGTTCGGTGATCGCCTTCGGCAAGCTCTCGGGCAAGTACAAGTTCCGCCTGTTCCAGGGTGCACCGGTACAGTTCAAGGGCCAACACTGGGTCAACCTGGCCATCGGCCTGGCGATTCTCGGTCTGGGCCTGGTGTACACCTTCACCGGTGATATCACCGCCTTCGCCATCCTGCTGGCGCTGGCCTTCGTCATCGGCGTGCTGATCATCATCCCGATCGGCGGCGCGGACATGCCGGTTGTAGTGTCGATGCTCAACAGCTACTCGGGTTGGGCAGCGGCCGGTATCGGCTTCTCGCTGAACAACTCGATGCTGATCATCGCCGGTTCGCTGGTGGGCTCGAGCGGCGCGATCCTCTCGTACATCATGTGCAAGGCGATGAACCGTTCGTTCTTCAACGTGATCCTCGGTGGTTTCGGTGGCGCGGCTGAAGAAGCGGGTCCTGCCGGTGCCAAGGAAGCTCGTCCGGTCAAGTCTGGCTCGAGCGACGATGCGGCCTTCCTGCTGACCAACGCCGACACCGTGATCATTGTTCCGGGCTACGGCCTGGCGGTGGCCCGTGCTCAGCACGCACTGATGGAGCTGGCGGAAAAGCTGACCCACCGTGGCGTGACTGTTAAGTACGCGATCCACCCGGTTGCCGGTCGTATGCCTGGCCATATGAACGTACTGCTGGCCGAGGCCGAAGTGCCTTACGAGCAGGTGTTCGAGATGGACGACATCAACTCCGAGTTCGGCCAGGCCGACGTGGTGCTGGTGCTGGGCGCCAACGACGTGGTCAACCCGGCCGCGAAGAACGATCCGAAGTCGCCGATCGCCGGCATGCCGATCCTCGAGGCTTACAAAGCCAAGACCGTGATCGTCAACAAGCGCTCGATGGCCAGCGGCTACGCCGGCCTGGACAACGAACTGTTCTACCTGGACAAGACCATGATGGTCTTCGGCGACGCCAAGAAGGTCATCGAAGATATGGTTAAAGCGGTCGACTAAACCTCACCGCTGCGTTGTAGAAAAAGCCTGGCTTGCTAGCCGGGCTTTTTTCTGTCTGCTCGATCAGAAAAGTGTTTTTTCCAGAGGAAAATCTGAAAAACAGGTCAGCTGTCACATAAGTGCAATTTGCAACTGTACCTATATAGATTCACTGAGTTTTGGCTATATAAGTAGTGCTTTTATCTGTTTTGGTATGGTTTTTAGGCTAAAGCACTTATGGCCGGTACAGTTGAATGCAAAACAGGCTAAACAGTTACAAAGCAAACTATCTATTTGTGCTGCAATTTCATTCAGCTGTGGCTACAGCGAAGTGGGGGCAACGGCAATAATTCTCCCATCGCAACACACCACTGACCCGCCACAAGCGGAAGGATGACCACCATGGAACGTACCCTCAGTTCCGACCTGTTTTTCGATCACAGCCAATCCACCGGCTCCAGCGCTCTGCCGCTGCGCATGCTGGCTTCTGTTCTGCTATGGCAGCGCCGCGTTGTTAGCCGCCGCCAGCTTGCTCGCCTGGACGCCCGCCTGCTTGCAGATGCCGGTATCAGCGAAGCACAGCGTCACGCTGAACTGAGCAAGCCTTTCTGGCGTTAACTGCTGCCAGGCACCAATTTCTGCTCCTCCCTTTATGGGATTTTTGAAAGCTCCAGCGCCCTGCGTGCTGGGGTTTTCTTTTTATGTGCTGTGGAAAGTGCTGAAGCAGTTGCCTGGCTGCAACAGTCTGCAGTGCTGTTGAACGGTACAGTTCTTGTAAAAAGCTTACTGCGCCATAACAATTTTCAGGTGCTGTCTCTGACCCTGCCCTCCGCTTCCGCGCACCATAGGTTGCCCTCTTTCGTCTCTGACAAGGAATTGCTCCATGGAACGCACGCTCAAGCATCAACCCTCGCAAAACACTCAGGTGGATCACCCAATCTGGTTGCGCGCCTATGCCGCGCTCTGTAGCTGGCAGCGCAATTTGCATACTCGCAGGCAACTGGCACGCCTCGATAGCCGTCAGCTGGCCGACGCAGGCATCACCGAGGCGCAGCGTCAGGCCGAGTTGGCAAAGCCGTTCTGGCGCTAAGCAGCTGGGCAACCAACCCGTACAACCGGGGTCTACACTGAACCCAGCCTGTCTGTCAGGCCATTTACAGGAGTGTGGATATGAATGTGATAAAGACCTTGAGCCTCGCTGCACTACTGGCGCTGGCAGGCACGGCAAGCGCCACCAGTTTTGTGGTTACCACCGATGCAGTGGTCGGGGCCGTCGGGGCAACTTCGGAAGCGAGCTCTGATGTGTCCTCGTCCTTTACCGATGACAAGATTGTGTTGGCCGCGCGCGATGACGCCGCCGCGTTTGTTGCCAGTCAGGGTGACATCCGTGGGGTGCGTCTGGAGGCCGCTCTGCAGCATATCCGTCAGCAGGTGCCGACGCTGCAAGGTGACGATATGCAGTTGGCGACGGCAATCCTCAGCCTTTGAGCGCACACCGCCAGCGCTTAGCCAGAAGCGCTGGCGGAACTGTGTGGCACACTGCCCGTCTAAGCCGGTCCAACCGACATAATGGCTGAACTTTGGAGATGCAATGCGCCCTATCTTGCTCAGCACCCTGGTCGCGGCTGTACTGCTCAGTGCCACCGCACAGGCGCAAACCCTGGTGGCGACCAGCAATATTATTGTGCGCGCGCTGGATCGCACCCTGGATTTCACTTCGGATACCACAACCTCTATCCGTGATTCGAAGGTCGTGCTGGCGGCGCGTGATGATGCAGCCAGCTTTGTCGCCAGCCAAGGGCAGATCCGTGGCGCCCAGCTGGAAGCGGCCATCGGCACCATTCGTAGCCAAGTGCCTGAGGCGCGAGGCGCCTCCGACCTGGTACTGGCCGAAGCCATTTTGGCGCTGTGAGTTGGCCGCGTACCTGGCTGCTCGGGTTTGCGCTACTGGCCAGCACCTGCAGCCAGGCCGAGTTGCGCTTGCAGCTCACGGACGCCGAACTCAGCTCTGCTGAGCGCCAGGCTAGCCAGCAACTGCTGCAAGATGCCTTGGCCGCGTTGCCGCCACGCCTCAAACAGCAACTCGATCGCCATGTCAGCGTGCGCTGGCGCAATCTGCCTGCGCAGGTGTATGGCCGCGCTGGGCGGTTTAGCGGCATCGAACTGAATGCCGCGTTGCTGCCTGGGTTAAGCGACGGCAGTAGCGCCACCACCCTGACCAATCGACCCCATGGCAGCGTGCGCCGAGAGTTGCTGGCGACCGTGCTGCATGAAATCACTCATCTATATGACCGCGCCCTGCTCTGGCCGCAGGCAGAGCGGCAGTTGCAACGCCAGTGTCGGCGGCGCGAGCAGACTTTGGGGGCTGTTGGCCTACCGGATCACTGCCGCGGGCAAACGGCGCGGCGCTTCACCCTGAGCGATGATCCGCTACTGCTCGACCTGGCCGGTTGGCCACAGCAGGTCGGCCGGCGTGGTGCGCGCGAGCCGGACAATCATCAGGTCGCGCGCAGTCCGGATAGCTACGAGCTGAGCAACCCGCGCGAGTTTCTCGCGGTCAACATGGAGTATTTCCTCCTCGACCCCAGCTACGCCTGTCGCCGTCCCTCTCTGGCGCGCTACCTGAGCGCGCACTTCGCCTGGACGCCGGCAAATCAGCAGCCCTGTGCCGAAGGTCTGGCCTACCTGAATGCCGGGCGCGACTTCGCGCGCCAGCCGCTGGGCAGCATCGACCCGCAGCGGGTCTATCAGGTGGATTACCTGCTGGCCGAAGCCAACGACGCGCTGGCCAGCCGCTGGGGCCACAGCATGCTGCGTCTGGTCATCTGTGCGCCTGGGCGGCCGCTGGGGCCGGATTGCCGGCTGGATTTGCAGGAGCATCTGGTGTTGTCCTACCGCGCCTTTGTCGGCGATGTGCAGCTGTCCAGCTGGGATGGTCTGACCGGTGTGTATCAGTCGCGGCTGTTCGTCCTGCCGCTGGAGCAGGTGATCGAGGAATACACCAAGGTCGAGCTGCGCAGCCTGGCCTCGGTGCCGCTCAAGTTGGACCGCACCCAGCTGGAGCAACTGGTTACCCGCGCCGCCGAGCAGCACTGGAGCTACGACGGCAACTACTGGTTTATCTCCAACAACTGCGCCGTGGAAACCCTCAAGTTGTTGCGCAGCGGCAGCCAGCACCCGCGCCTGCATGCGCTCGACAGCATCATGCCCAACGGCCTGCTCGACACCCTGGTGGCGCGCGATCTGGCCGACCGCAGCGTACTGGCTGACGCTGCCGAGGCGTTGCGACTGGGCTATCGCTTCGACTCGTTCCGTGACCGTTACCAGGCCATGTTCAGTGTGCTGCAGGCGCAGCTGCCGATTGAGCAGACGCAAGTCGAGGACTGGCTGGCCCAGCCAGCCGAAAAGCGCCAACCCTGGTTCGCCCGGGCCGATCTGCGTACCAGCGCAGCCCTGCTGCTGCTCGAACAGGCGGCACTGCGCCGACAACTGTTACTGGCTCAGGATGAGCTTAAGCGCCGCTACCTCAGCGGCCGAGATGGCGTTGACCCCACATTGAACAAGGCCGGTGGCGCGTTGCAGCAGATCCTCGCCAATAGCGGTTTTCTCAGTCGCCCGGCGGAGTTGCTTGAAGGCGGCTACGGCCTGCCGCAGCGCGCCGAATGGCAACGACTGGAAACCGAGAGCCAGGCGCGGCAGCAGCAATTGCGTCAGCTCAGCGACAACCTCGACCAGGAAGTGCGCACCCTGCTGGAGCCGGCTCGTTTGGCCGAGCTACAAGCCACTGAAACCAACCTGACACAACTGGGCAAGCATCTGCGCGCCCTGCACAAAGCCGGCGGCGGCCTGCAGTTGCCCTAGTCCATGAGTTCCTGATCTTCTTCGGGCAACTGCGGGTCGAGGTGCAGCCAGGGCAGACGGCTTTGCACCCAGATATGCCGATCCGCCGGGGCCTGCGCCGGTGCGTCCAGCGTTGCGACGGTCACATCCAGGGTTTCCGGACTGAGTTGGGTGAACAACGCCAGATGTGCGCCGCATTGCCCACAGAAATAGCGCGTGCAGCTGGAAGATGAGGCGTACTCGCGCGGCATGCCGGCCAGCCAGTGAAAGCTCGCCAGCGGCACGGTGATCCAGGTGGTGACGATGCCACCCGTGCTGCGTCGGCAGATGCTGCAATGACAGTGGGCGATGTCCTGCAGTGGCGCCGCGAACTGATAGCGCATGGCCCCGCAGTGGCAACCGCCTTGATGGAAAGCAGACATAGGGCGTTCTCGTCGTGACGGTCAGATAAACCAGCCTAATCCCGACGTCGATCTTGCGTCACCCCCTGCGCCTGCTCAAGATGGCGGCTTGCCTGTGGCTGGAGGTTGCCGTGCTGGAGCTGTTGTTGGCCTTGTGGCCGCTGTTTGCCTTGATCGTCGCCGGGTATTACCTGCGCCGCTGGACGTTCCCCAATGAGGCGTTCTGGCCGGGTGCCGAGCGGCTGAACTATTTCATGCTGTTCCCGGCGCTGCTGTTCAGCAGCCTGGCAACCGCGCCGCTGGATAATCCGGCGTTACCGCGCCTGGGTTTGGCCGTGCTGCTGGCGCTGGGTATCGCCTGGCTGGCACTGTTGCTGGTGCGACGCGTACGGGGCTGGCCAGCGGGGCGTTTTGGCGCGTTCAGCCAAGGCATTCTGCGGTTCAACACCTACCTCGGCCTGGCGGCGGTGGGCAGCCTGTTCGGCCAGGAAGGCCTGACTTTGGCGGCCATCATGCTCGCCCTGATGGTGCCGACGGTGAATGTGCTGTCAGTCTGGTCGCTGACCGCCGAGCGTGGCGTCAGTGCGCGCAGCCTGTTGCTGCCGATCCTGAAGAATCCGTTGATCCTTGCCTGCCTGGGCGGTGCGCTGGTCAACCTCAGTGGCCTTGGCCTGCCGGGCGGCAGTGACCGGCTGCTCAGTCTGCTGGCTGCGGCCAGCCTGCCGCTGGGTCTGCTTTGCGTTGGCGCGGCGCTGAAACCTGAACAGTTGGGCGGCGAGATTCCGGCCCTGGGGTGGAACAGCCTGCTGCGCCTGCTGGGCATGCCGATGCTGGCCTGGGCGGTGGCCTATGGTCTGCAGTTGCCGGCGATGGAAAGCACCGTGTTGGTGCTGTTCTTTGCTTTGCCAACCGCGCCAACGGCCTATGTATTGACCCGGCAGCTGGGCGGTGACAGCCAACTGATGGCCGGCATCATCACCTTGCAGACCTTGCTGGCGGCGGCCAGTTTGCCGCTGTTGTTGCTACTGGTGGCGGGCTGATTCATATCCCGGGGCGGGGCGGGGCGGGGCAGGCGGACGGCTGGCGCTTGGTGATGCAGATAAATTGCTGTATTTATATACAGTAATTTATGGAGCCAGCCCATGTCCGTTTCTCTGCCCCCACGCGGTCGCGGTACCGCCAGTAATCCGCATAACCGCTTTGCCTCGCAGCGCATTATCGCCACTGACGATGGCTGGCTGCAGGAGGTGCCGCCCAGCCGGGCGACCGAGGTGCGCAGTGAAACCGCGAAAAGCATCATCACCCGCAACCAGTCTCCGGACCTGCCGTTTGACCGCTCGCTCAATCCCTACCGCGGCTGTGAACATGGCTGCATTTATTGCTACGCCAGGCCCAGCCACGCTTACTGGGACCTGTCGCCAGGGCTGGATTTCGAAACCAAGCTGATCGCCAAGACCAATGCCGTGGCCCTGCTTGAACAGCAGCTGAGCAAGCCTGGCTATGTCTGCGCGCCGATCAACCTGGGTTCCAACACCGATCCTTATCAACCGATCGAGCGTCAGCACCTGCTGACTCGCAACAGCCTCAAGGTACTGCTCGACTACCGTCACCCAGTCACTATCGTCACCAAGGGTGCGTTGATTCTGCGTGATCTCGATCTGCTCACTGAACTGGCGCAGCAGCGTCTGGTGGGGGTGATGATCAGCCTGACCACTCTGGACGACGAACTCAAACGCATCATGGAACCGCGCGCCGCTGCGCCGGCAGCGCGCCTGCGGGCGATTCGCGTACTGCGTGACAAGCGTATTCCGGTCGGTGTGCTGTGCTCGCCGATGATCCCGATGATCAACGACATGGAACTGGAGCACTTGCTGACGGCTGCCAAGGAGGCTGGTGCGCAAAGTGCCAATTACATGCTGTTGCGCCTGCCGCGTGAAGTGGCGCCGTTATTCGAGGAGTGGTTGCAGGCGCACTATCCGCAGCGCGCCGAGCATGTACTGAGCCTGATTCGGCAGAGCCGTGGCGGCGCGCTGTATGACAGCCGCTTTGGTCAGCGTTTTCGTGGTGAAGGGGCGTTTGCAGAACTGCTCGCGCAACGTTTTTCCCTGGCCAGCAAGCGCCTGGGCTTGAATCGACGCGAAGCGTTTAACCTGGACTGCACGCGCTTCTGTCCGCCGGGTGGTCAGCTTGCGCTGCTCTAACGGGCAGGCACCGTTAAAGGTTGCCGTCAGGGTTCGAGGCAGTAACACTTGGCATGTGACTTGCCAGCCTGCTTGGCTGTCGCTTTAGCAGGTTTTTTCAGGTTCAGAGGTCGCAAACATGCCATACAAGCATCAGTTGATTCCGCTGCAAGGGCGCACAGGCACTGAGAGTGCCGAAGAAGCCCTGCAGACCATCGTCGATGGTTTCAAGCGCTTTCGCAGCGAAATCTTTCCGCAGCAGGAAGAACTGTTCAAAAAGCTCGCCACCGCACAGAACCCGCGCGCGATGTTTATCACCTGCGCCGACTCGCGGGTGGTGCCAGAGCTGATCACTCAGAGCTCGCCGGGCGACCTGTTCGTCAACCGTAACGTTGGCAACGTGGTGCCGGCCTACGGGCAGATGATGGGTGGGGTATCCACTGCCATCGAGTACGCGGTGCTGGCGTTGGGCGTGCAACACATCATCGTCTGCGGCCACTCTGACTGCGGTGCGATGAAGGCCGTGCTGGCCCCCGAAACCCTGGAGAGCATGCCGACGGTGAAGGCCTGGCTGCGCCACAGCGAAGTGGCGCTCAAGGTGGTCGAGGCGAACTGCGGCTGCGAAGGCCATGACAGGCTGGGCATTCTCACCGAGGAGAACGTGGTAGCCCAGCTCAATCACCTGTGCACCCACCCGTCGGTGGCGGCACGCGTGGCCAGCGGCCAGCTGTTTATCCACGGCTGGGTGTATGACATCGAAACCAGCGAGATCAAGGCTTACGACGCGGAGAAAGGCGAATTCCGCCTGATCGGCGACGGCCCACTGCCGATGGCCACCCCGCGCGCGCGCTATCTGCCGAGCAGCTAGTCGGCAAACGCGCGAGGGGTTAAGGCCTGCTAACCCGCCGCGCGGGTTTCATCCAGCTGCAGCTCAACCCCGAGCTGCCGCGACAGGCACGGCCAGCGCTGCCAGGCCGCGTCGGTTTGTGGGTTGTGCAGGCGCTCGCGGTAGGCCTGCACCGAGTCCTTGGCAAAGCTGGTAACGTCGAGCATACCGTCGACGGCATGGTGTACCGCCTCATCCAACTGGTTGGCGAAGGCTTCGCCGATCAGCTGGTGGGCGATCAGGTTGGCCACCGTGGTATCCAGCGGAATCAACGGTGCGCCCAGGTGGGTGATGTAGCGATCATTCACTTCTTCGACCAGACGATGGGCCAGATAAGCCTCATCCAGCAATCCCTCCAGCCCTTCGTGACCGGCCATCAGCGCTGGTGGCTGTAGGAAAAACTGCTCGGCAACCTTGAGTACCGGCTTGATCTGCGCCTCGATCCCCGCTTCCTGCGATACCTGATGAGCGGCTTGCAACAGTTCCGGCACCTGCTCGATATAGGCGCTGACAAAACGCTGCAGCACACCTTGAGTGTCTTCGTTGGGCAGGCGGATAGACGGATGCAACTGGCCCATGTGGGCCTGCATTTGGCTGGCCAGGTGACCCGTACTGGCTTCGTGCTGGTGCGCACGCTGGATCAGTGCGTGCAAAGCGGCGATGTTCATGACTGCTCCTGAAATGAGGACATGGGCGAGAACCTTAGCTGGCTGAACGCCTCGGCTAAGACTCGATTGTCATAATTATTAAACAGTTATGCGAGTCGGCTATATGCCGCACTCGCCGCCCCTGCCTATCCCGCGCCAGCCGCGGTCTCTAGCGCGTGCCTTGTAGTCTGTTGTTCATTTCGGCTTTCGCGTTGCCAGGTGCAAGTCCGTGTCTATACTCGAATTCGAAAGGCAGTACCTGATAACTCCGAATCGACTGCGGCATGGACAGTCTTCGCAGGCATTTTCACCGTGAAATGTGCGAAGAATTAGCCACTGAGCGATTCGGCGGGATAACAAGAACAATCAAGGGGAACCCGCAATGATGCGACATCCACGAGTCTGGATGGGCCTCCTGTTGTGGCTGGTATTCAGCTCGGCGCACGCCAGCTGGGGCGTCAACATGACGCCGGGTGCCACCGAGGTCAGCCGCTCAGTATTTGACTTGCACATGACGATCTTCTGGATCTGCGTCGTGATTGGCGTGATCGTGTTCGGCGCGATGTTCTGGTCGATGCTCGTCCACCGTCGCTCGACGGGCCAGGAACCTGCGCACTTCCATGAAAGCACCACGGTCGAGATCCTCTGGACGGTCGTGCCGTTGGTGATTCTGGTGCTGATGGCGATACCGGCGACCAAGACCCTGATCGATATCTACGACTCCAGCGAATCCGAGTTGGATATTCAGGTCACGGGCTATCAATGGAAATGGCATTACAAATACTTGGGTGAAGATGTCGAGTTCTTCAGCAACCTGACCACGCCCAAGGATCAGATCAACAACAAGGCTACCAAGGGTGAGCACTACCTGCTCGAGGTGGACGAGCCGTTGGTGGTGCCGGTCGGCACCAAAGTGCGCTTTCTGATCACTGCCGCCGACGTGATTCACTCCTGGTGGGTGCCGGCACTTGCGGTGAAGAAGGACGCTATCCCCGGTTTTATCAACGAATCCTGGACGCGTATCGACGAGCCAGGCATCTACCGTGGCCAGTGCACCGAGTTGTGCGGCAAGGATCACGGCTTTATGCCTGTGGTGGTTGAAGTCAAGTCGAAAGAGGACTACGCCGCCTGGCTCGCCGAGCGCAAGGCCGCCGCGGCGGCCGAACGTGAGCTGACTACTAAAGAGTGGACCATGGACGAGCTGATGGCGCGTGGCGAGAAGTCCTACCAGACCAACTGCGCGTCCTGCCACCAGCCAACCGGTGAAGGCCTGCCGCCGATGTTCCCGGCACTCAAAGGCTCGGCCATCGCCAAGGGTGAGGCAAAAGGGCATATCAGTATCGTGGTCAACGGCAAGCCGGGCACGTCGATGGCCGCTTTTGGCAAGCAGCTCTCGGAAGTCGATATCGCCGCGATCATCACCTACGAACGCAACGCCTGGGGCAATGCGGTAGGCGACATGGTCACGCCGAAAGACATCCTCGCGTTCAAACAGGCTCAGGAGTAAGGACATGAGTGCAGTGATCGATCCGGGCCACGCTGGCCACGGTCATGCCGGACATGACCATCACCACGGCCCGGCCAAGGGCCTGATGCGCTGGGTGTTGACCACCAATCACAAAGATATCGGCACCATGTACCTGTGGTTCAGCTTCGCCATGTTCCTGTTGGGCGGCAGCATGGCCATGGTGATTCGTGCCGAGCTGTTTCAACCCGGCCTGCAGATCGTGCAGCCGGAGTTCTTCAACCAGATGACCACCATGCACGGCCTGATCATGGTCTTTGGTGCGGTGATGCCGGCCTTCGTCGGTCTGGCCAACTGGATGATTCCGCTGATGATTGGCGCGCCGGACATGGCCCTGCCACGGATGAACAACTTCAGTTTCTGGCTGCTGCCGGCCGCCTTTGGCATGTTGGTCAGTACGCTGTTCATGGAAGGTGGCGGGCCCAACTTCGGCTGGACCTTCTATGCGCCGCTGTCGACCACCTACGCGCCGGAGTCGGTGACCTTCTTTATCTTCGCCGTGCACCTAATGGGCATCAGTTCGATCATGGGCGCGATCAACGTGGTCGCCACCATTCTTAACCTGCGTGCCCCCGGCATGACCCTGATGAAGATGCCGCTGTTCGTCTGGACCTGGCTGATCACCGCTTTCCTGCTGATTGCGGTGATGCCGGTGCTGGCCGGTTGCGTGACCATGATGCTGATGGACATCCACTTCGGCACCAGCTTCTTTAGCGCTGCAGGTGGCGGTGACCCAGTGCTGTTCCAGCACGTGTTCTGGTTCTTCGGCCATCCCGAGGTGTACATCATGATCCTACCGGCCTTCGGCGCCGTCAGCTCGATCATTCCTGCCTTCGCCCGCAAGCCGCTGTTTGGCTACACCTCGATGGTCTATGCGACGGCGAGCATCGCCTTTCTGTCGTTTATCGTCTGGGCGCACCACATGTTCACCGTCGGCATTCCGTTGACCGGCGAACTGTTCTTTATGTACGCCACCATGCTGATTGCCGTACCGACTGGGGTGAAGGTGTTCAACTGGGCCAGCACCATGTGGCGCGGTTCGATGACCTTTGAGACACCGATGCTGTTCTCGGTGGCCTTCGTCATCCTGTTCACCATCGGCGGTTTCTCCGGCCTGATGCTGGCCATCGCCCCGGCGGACTTCCAGTACCACGACACCTACTTCGTGGTGGCGCACTTCCATTACGTGCTGGTGCCCGGAGCGATCTTCGGCATCTTTGCCTCAGCCTATTACTGGCTGCCTAAATGGACCGGGCACATGTATGACGAGACCCTCGGCAAGCTGCATTTCTGGATGAGTTTCGTCGGCATGAACCTGGCGTTCTTCCCGATGCACTTTGTCGGCCTGGCCGGTATGCCGCGGCGCATTCCGGACTACAACATGATGTTTGCCAACTTCAACATGGTGTCGAGCATTGGCGCCTTTATGTTCGGTGCCACCCAGTTGCTGTTCCTGTTTATCGTCATCAAGTGCATTCGTGGCGGCAAGCCCGCCGCAGCCAAGCCTTGGGATGGTGCCGAAGGGTTGGAGTGGACGGTGCCGTCGCCTGCGCCCTATCACACCTTCACCTCGCCGCCTGAAGTGAAATAGGGAGCCGACCGATGAGTGAAGCCCTGTCGACTCGCCGTCTGGTTATCCGCCTTTTACTGGTGGTGGTCGGCATGTTCGGCTTCGGCTTCGCTCTGGTGCCGATCTATGACGTGATGTGCCAGGCCTTTGGTATCAACGGCAAAACCGCCGGGGCCTATGAGGCCGGGTTGCAAAGCACCGATGAGTCGCGCCAGGTGCGGGTGCAGTTTCTCGCCACCAATGCAGCTGAGATGGTCTGGGAGTTCGGTCCTCAGGCCGACGAGCTTCTGGTGCATCCGGGTGAAAGCACGCAGATGCTGTTTGTCGCCTACAACCCTACGGATAAGCCGATGACCGCCCAGGCAATTCCCAGCGTGGCGCCGTCCAAAGCCGCTGCCTACTTTCACAAGACCGAGTGTTTTTGCTTTACCCAGCAGGTACTGCAACCCGGTGAGCGTATCGAAATGCCGGTGCGCTTTATCGTCGATAGAGACTTACCGGCAGATGTTCGCCACCTGACCCTGGCCTACACCTTGTTTGATATCACCGTGCGCAAACCGCCGGTGGCACAAGCGACGGCTCCATAAGGAGAACAATAAATGTCGAGTCACGAAACTCACGAAAGCTATTACGTCCCGGCCCAGAGCAAGTGGCCGATCATCGCCACCCTGGGCATGCTGTTTTCGGTGTACGGCGTAGGCACCTGGTTTAACGATATGAAGGCCGATCGTGCCGACTCCAACGGCCCGCTGATCTTCTTTATCGGTGGGTTGTTTCTCGCCTATATGCTGTTCGGTTGGTTCGGCAATGTGATCAAGGAAAGCCGCTCCGGCATGTACAGCCCGCAGATGGATCGCTCATTCCGCTGGGGCATGAGCTGGTTCATCTTCTCCGAGGTGATGTTCTTTGCCGCGTTCTTCGGAGTGTTGTTCTACGTGCGCACCTGGGCCGGTCCCTGGCTCGGTGGGGAAGGCGACAAGGGCATCGCCAACATGCTTTGGCCGGGCTTCGAGTACAGCTGGCCGTTGCTCAACACGCCTGATCCGAAGCTCTACCCGGCACCCAGTGGCACCATCAGCGCCTGGGGTCTGCCGCTGATCAATACCATTCTGCTGGTCACTTCCAGCTTCACCCTGACCTTTGCCCACCACGCGTTACGCAAGAACCACCGCAAACCGCTGACTCTGTGGCTGGCACTGACAGTGATTCTCGGCATCGCCTTTCTGGTACTGCAGGTCGAGGAGTACATCCATGCCTACACCGAACTGGGTCTGACGCTCGGCTCGGGCATCTACGGCGCAACCTTCTTTATGCTCACTGGCTTTCACGGTGCCCACGTGACCCTGGGGGCGCTGATGCTGAGCATCATGCTGATTCGGGTGATCCGTGGTCATTTCAGCCCCGAGCAGCACTTCGGCTTCGAGGCGGCGGCCTGGTATTGGCACTTTGTGGATGTGGTTTGGATTGGTCTGTTTGTCTTCGTTTATGTGCTGTGACGCGGTTACCAGGTGACATGTGTGACCAGTTGGCCGCTGTAGAAGCCCCAGGCAATAAGGGCAACGGTCAGTGCGGTAAGGGTCACGCGCACAGTCAGCGCGTTGACCACCCGTGAGGTGCGGCCTTCGTCCTTGACCAGAAAAAACAGGCCACTGAACAGGCTGACCAGAGTAGCCAGTAGTAACAGGACGATCGCGGCTTTGAGCATGCGTGACTCCCAAGCGGAACTTCGGGGGAAGGGAAATGCGCTTCAGCTGCAGTATAGCCAGCTTGTTCAGGGCTCCAGGACGGTTGCTATGAGCGCCTTCCGTCCTGGCTGGCTGCCCTGCGTACTGGTGCTGCTGCTGTTTCCCTGCCTGATCGCCCTGGGTTTCTGGCAGCTGGCGCGGGCCGAAGAAAAGCGCCAGTTGCTGGCCGCACACCAGGCCCAGCAACTGGCCGCACCGATCAGCATCGATGAACTGGAGCGCCAGCCCAATCCGGCGTACCAGCGCGTGCAGCTGCAGGGCTTCTTCGATGCGCGGCATACCTTGCTGCTGGACAACCGCACCCGCGACGGCAAGGTCGGCGTTGAAGTGCTGCAACCCTTCTATGACCAAACCAGCGGTCTCTGGCTGTTGCTCAATCGCGGCTGGCTGCCTTGGCCGGACCGGCGCATCAGCCCAACCTTCGCTACCCCGGATACCCCGCTGCGTCTGCAGGCCACGGTGTATGTACCGCTGGGTGAAGCGTTTCAGCTGCAGGGTGCGCAACCGACCGCAGGCTGGCCGCAGGTGGTCAGCGAGGTCAAGCCGGACGCCCTGTGGCAGCAACTGGGGCGCGGGGGCCTGAGCTATGAAGTACGGATCGAGCCGGGCCCCGCGTCATTTCAAAGCGATTGGCCGGTTATTGCTATGAGCCCTGATAAGCACCTGGGTTACGCCGTGCAATGGTTCGCCCTGGCGGCGGCCTTGCTCTGCCTGTTTATCTATTTAGGTCTATCTAACGCGCGGGAGACTCGCCATGAACCCAGCCATCGCCCTGCCTGAAGGGTCGCCCAGCCAGCGGCGCCGTGGACGGCTGCAACTGATCCTGATTCTGGCCGTGGTCATAGGCCCGATGATCCTCGCCAGCGCCATGTATCAGTGGCGCTTCTGGGTGCCGGAAACCCGCAGCTACCACGGCGAACTGATCGGCACCGGGCAGACCCGCGCCGACCTCGGTGTGCTTGGTGTCGATGAGCAGCGCTGGCAACTGCTGGTGACCGTGCCGGATGTCTGCGATGCGGCTTGCAAGGAGCTGGTGTTTCTCGCCCGCCAGGTGCATATCGGCCTCAACCGGGATGTCGGCCGTGCCGCCCATGGCCTGGCCTCTGCCAAACCTCTCGCTGGCGACTATGACGCCCAGCTGCGCCGTGAATACCCGCAGCTGGCGCGCTATCAGCTGCAACTGGAGGCCTACGGCAAGACGGCCGGCTCCGCCTCCGGCGCGCAGCTGTGGATTATTGATCCGCACGGCAATCTGGTGCTGCGTTATGACACCACTAGCAAGGGCAAGGCGATTCTCAACGATCTGCGGCATCTGCTGAAAATCTCGCAAATTGGTTAATGCTGCCCACGGCTAAGGACTGATGATGAGCAAGCCCGGTTACCGTTTTGCCCTGTTCGCCACGCTGTTGGCGGTTGTGGTGGTGCTGCTCGGTGCCTATACCCGCTTGACCCACGCCGGCCTGGGTTGCCCGGACTGGCCGGGTTGCTACGGCTTTATCGGCGTACCGATGAGCGAGCATAAACAGACCCTGGCCGAGGCACGCTTCCCCGAAGCGCCGGTGGAAGTGGCCAAGGGCTGGTACGAGATGATTCACCGCTATTTTGCCGGCGCTCTGGGGCTGGTGATTCTCGGCCTGGCTGTACAGGCTTTGCGCCGCCGTGGCGAGGAGGGACAGCCACTCAAGCTGCCGCTGTTTTTGCTAGGCCTGGTGACGTTGCAGGCCGCCTTTGGCATGTGGACGGTGACCCTCAAACTCTGGCCGCAAGTCGTTACGGCGCATCTGCTGGGCGGCTTTGCCACCCTCAGTCTGTTGTTTCTTCTAACCCTGCGCCTATCCGGCAAGGTGGCCGCCTTGGCCTATCTGCCGGCGCGGCTGCGCAGCCTGGCGGCGCTCGGCCTGCTGCTGGTGATCGGGCAGATCGCCCTCGGCGGCTGGGTCAGCAGCAATTACGCGGCTGTCGCCTGCGTCGATCTGCCCACCTGTCATGGCGAATGGTGGCCGGCGATGGACTTCGCCAACGGTTTTCACCTGACCCAGCATATCGGCCCCAACTACCTCGGTGGCCAACTCGACAGTGATGCCCGTACCGCCATCCATATGACTCACCGTATCGGCGCGCTGCTGGTCACCCTGGTGCTGCTGCTGTTGGCCTGGCAACTCAAGCGCCATGGCCTGGCGCGCCTGGCCGGGCTGCTGGTGCTGGCGCTGGCGGTGCAGATCAGTCTGGGCATCAGCAATGTGGTGTTTCATCTGCCGTTGCTGGTGGCCGTGGCGCATAACCTCGGCGGTGCGGCGCTGCTGCTGACACTGGTGCTGACCAATTACCGGTTGCGCAGCCCTGCACGGCTGGCATCCCCTGCGACAGATACGTCCATCGGTTTCGCCGCGCTGCCCGGCAAATAACCAGAACAATCGAGGAGAGACCTTATGGCTACTCTAGTGCGCGTACAGCAAGCCCACGCCACGTGGCGCGATTATCTGGAGCTGACCAAACCGCGGGTGGTAGTGCTGATGCTGATCACCTCCCTGGTCGGCATGTTTCTCGCCACCCGTGCCGGGGTCGCCTGGCAGGTGCTGATCTTTGGCAACCTGGGTATCGGCCTGTGCGCCGGTGCGGCGGCGGCGGTCAACCATGTGGTCGATCGGCGTATCGACTCGATCATGGCGCGTACCCACAAACGGCCGGTGACGGCTGGGCGCTTGTCGCCGACTGCGGCGCTGGGCTTCGCCTTGCTGTTGGCGGTGGCCGGCATGGCCTTGCTGCTGACCTTTACCAACGAGCTGGCCGCCTGGCTGACCCTGGCCTCACTGCTCGGCTACGCGGTGCTCTACACCGGCTTTCTCAAGCGTGCTACGCCGCAGAATATCGTCATCGGCGGGCTGGCTGGCGCAGCGCCACCGCTGCTGGGCTGGGTCGCGGTTACCGGGCATATCAGCGCCGAACCGCTGCTGTTGGTGCTGATCATCTTCGCCTGGACGCCGCCGCACTTCTGGGCCCTGGCCATCCACCGCAAGGAGGAATACGCCAAGGCCGATATCCCCATGCTGCCGGTGACCCACGGCGAGCACTACACCAAGGTGCATATCCTGCTGTACACCCTGGTGATGTTTGCCGTGACTCTGCTGCCTTACGCTATCCATATGAGCGGGCTGCTCTATCTGGCTTGCGCCGTGCTGCTGGGCGGGCGCTTTCTGCACTGGGCAGTGGTGCTGTACCGTGACAGCAAACCGCATGCGGCAATCAACACCTTCAAGTACAGCATCTGGTATCTTTTCGCGCTGTTTATCGCCCTGCTGGTCGATCACTATCTGCTGTTAAACCTGTAATCGTTGGTGCCATGAGCCGAACCCAGATCACCGTTTTTGTTCTCGTTGCCATCGTCGCCCTGGTACTGGGCCTGACCGTCAACAAGGTGCTGACCAGCAAGGGCCAGGGTGACCCCACCGTGCTGCTCGATGCCGGCATCGTCCTGCTGCCACAGAGCCGCAACTTGCCGGAGCTGAGCCTGACCAATCAGGATGGCCAGACCGTGGCGGTGGATCAGCTCAAGGATCAGTGGAGCCTACTGTTCTTCGGCTATACCTTCTGCCCGGATATCTGCCCGGCCACCCTTGCCCAACTGCGCCAACTGCAAGGCCAGCTGCCGCCGGAAACCCTGGCCAAACTGCGCATCGTGCTGGTTACGGTGGATCCGCACCGTGATACGCCGGAGCAGTTGAAGAAGTACCTGGATTACTTCGATGCGGGCTTTATCGGCCTGACCGGCGAAGAGGCAACCATTCAGAAATTGGCCAATGGCGTCAGCATTCCGTTTATCCCGGCCGATACCAGCAAGGAAAACTACACCGTCGATCACAGCGGCAACCTGGTGCTGATTGGCCCAGACGGCAAGCAGCGCGGTTTTATCCGCGCGCCGATCAACAACACCAAGCTGGTCGCGCAGCTTCCCGGCCTACTCGACCGGCCCTAAGCAGCTATTTGGCAAATAGCTGGCTGATGTCCTTGAACGCCTTGAACTCTAGGGCGTTGCCGCAGGGGTCGAGCAGGAACAGCGTGGCCTGCTCGCCAACCTGGCCGGGGAAGCGCACATAGGGTTCGATCACAAACTGCGTGCCCTTGGCCTGTAGCCGCGCCGCCAGCGTTTGCCAATCCTCCCAGCCCAATACCACACCGAAATGCGGCACCGGCACGTCGTGGCCGTCCACCGGGTTGCTGTGCGCGGCTTCCTGATGCGCCATTTTCGGTGCCTGGTGGATCACCAACTGGTGGCCGAAGAAATCGAAATCCACCCAGTGGTCGCTGCTGCGGCCTTCGGCACAGCCGAACACCTCGCCATAGAAATGCCGTGCGGCAGCCAGGTCGTAGACGGGAATTGCCAGGTGAAAGGGTGCGAGCGCCATGGTTGAGATCCTTCAGGTTACGGTCTGCGGATTCTCAGCAGCAGCGTTACTGATGAAAAGCGAATATCCTTGCTCGCAAGCACCAATAAAATTGATCAATCGAGGCGCCGATGCTGCGCGAATTGAAAACCTTTGTGGCGGTGGCGCGGCATGGCACCTTTGCAGCGGCTGGGCAGCAGGTTGGCTTGACTCAGTCGGCGGTCAGCGCACAGATGCGCGTACTGGAGCAGGGGCTGGGCGTTCGCTTGTTCGAGCGCAGTGGGCGTGCGGCGGTGCTCAATGCGGCCGGTCGGCATGCTTTGCCGCTGGCGGAGCAGATGCTTGGGTTGTATGCGCAGATGGCCCTGCCGACCAGCGCGGCCGAGTGGCAGGGTGAGCTCAAGGTCGGTGCGATTGCCACGCTACAGACTGGATTGCTGCCGGAGGCCTTGCCGCGATTTCGTGCGGCCGCGCCACGGGTCGAGCTGAAGCTGGTGCCGGGCGTGTCGCTGAATCTGCTGAATCAGATCGATGCCGGTGAGCTGGACCTGGCGCTGCTGATCAAGCCGCCGTTCGAATTGCCCAAGGAGCTGCTGCAGATCAGCTTGGCGCGCGAGCCCTTTGTGCTGATCACCCCGCTCAGCGTGACGGCGGATGACCCGTTGCAGATCCTCGCCGAGCAGCCATTCGTGCGTTACGACCGGCGTTCGTTCGGCGGTCGGCGGGTCAATCAGTTCCTCCGCGAGCAGCGCCTGACGGTGCAGGAAGCGCTGGAACTGGATGAGTTGGAGGCCATCGTGCGGATGGTCGAGTGCGGGCTTGGCGTCTCGCTGATTCCGCGTGCCGGTCTGTGGCTGCAGCGTCCGACGCAGTTACGGGTGATCGAGCTGGGCGAGCTGACTTTCCACCGCGAACTGGTCGCCGTGCTGCGCCGCGCTCAGCGTCAGCCGGCCTTGGACTGCCTGCTGGAGTGCCTGCGCGAAGCTGCTGCCCGGCCCTAAACGACAAACCCCGCACTGGGCGGGGTTTGGTAGAGGATGCGGCTAACGCGGCGTCTTAGAACGCTGGGACCACAGCGCCCTGATACTTCTCTGCGATAAAGGCCTTCACTTCGGCGCTGTTCAGTGCCTTGGCCAGCTTCTGCAGGGCGGCGTTGTCCTTATTGTCCGCACGCGCCACCAGGATGTTGACGTACGGCGAGTCGCTGCCTTCGATGACCAGCGCATCCTTGGTTGGGTTGAGCTTGGCTTCCAGGGCGTAGTTGGTGTTGATCAGCGCCAGGTCGACTTGGGTTAGCACGCGCGGCAGAGTGGCCGCTTCCAGCTCACGCACTTTGATGGCTTTCGGGTTTTCGACGATGTCTTTCGGTGTGGCGAGGATGCCCGCTTCCGGCTTCAGGGTGATGACGCCGGCCTTTTGTAGCAGCAACAGGGCTCGGCCGCCGTTGGTGGCGTCGTTGGGGATCACCACGTTGGCGCCTTGTGGTAGGTCGGCCAGGGTTTTGTGCTGGCTGGAGTAGGCGCCAAAAGGCTCTACGTGCACGCCGGCCACGCTGACCAGCTCGGTGCCACGGCTCTTGTTGAACTCATCCAGGTACGGCTGGTGCTGGAAGAAGTTGGCGTCCAGGCGCTTTTCGGCCACCTGCACGTTCGGCTGCACGTAGTCGGTGAACACCTTGATGTTCAGTTCAACGCCTTCCTTGGCCAGGGCCGGCTTAACGAACTCGAGGATTTCTGCGTGCGGTACGGCAGTGGCGGCGACGCTCAGGCTTTCGGCCTGGGCGGAGAACGCGGCCAGGGCAGCGACTGCGGCGATCAGTTTTTTCATGACTAACTCCTTGTGGGATCGGGGTTGGCGACGGGTAGTCGCCGGCTGTTTATTTGCGAGAAAAGTGCACCACCAGCTTGTCGCCGACGGTTTGTAGAATCTGTACCAGCACCAGCAGCAGGATCACCGTCACCGCCATCACGTCCGGCTGATACCGCTGATAGCCGTAACGTACGGCGAGGTCGCCGAGGCCGCCGCCGCCAATCAGGCCGCTCATGGCGGTGTAGGACACCAGGGTAATCGCGGTCACGGTGATCGCGGCGATGATGCCGGGCAGCGCCTCGGGGAGCAGGGCGTTGACCACGATCTGCCGAGTAGTGGCACCCATGGCTTGAGTCGCTTCGATGATGCCGCGGTCGACTTCACGCAGCGCGGTTTCCACCAGGCGCGCGAAGAACGGTGTGGCCCCGACCACCAGCGGCGGGATGGCCCCGGCGACGCCCAGCGAGGTGCCGGTGACGATCACCGTGAAGGGGATCATCACGATCAGCAGGATCACGAAGGGCACCGAACGCAGGATATTCACCAGCAGCGACAGGAAGCCGTAGAAGGCCTTCTGCTCGAACATCTGCCGCGGGCTGGTGAGAAACAGCAGCACGCCCAGCGGCAGGCCGAGCAGCACGGTAAACAACATGGAGCCGCCGAGCATGCTCAGGGTGTCCAGGCTGGCGTAGCCGATTTCCGCCCAATCGACATTGGGGAGTAGGCGAGTCAATAAGGCTTCCATTAGCGCAGCACCTCCAGATGCACGTCGGCGGCGGCAAAGCGCGCGAGCGCGGCATCGAGGTCGCCGCCGGTCAGGGCCAGGGTCAGCTGGCCGTAGGGGGTGTCCTTGATGCGGTCGATGCGCCCGGCGAGGATGCTGTAATCCACCCCGGTTTCGCGGGCCACGGTGCCCAGCAGCGGCGCGTAGGTGGCTTCGCCCTGGAAGGTCAGGCGCAGGATACGGCCCTGCACATGGGCGAAATCATCGCGTTGCTCGTTCTCGTCGATCTGCTCGGCTTCCTGCACGAAGCGCTTGGTGGTGGCGTGCTGCGGGTGCAGAAACACCTCGGCCACCGGGCCGGATTCGACGATCACGCCGGCATCCATGACGGCCACGCGGTCACACACGCGGCGGATCACGTCCATTTCGTGGGTGATCAGCACGATGGTCAGGTTCATCTCGCGATTGATCTCGGCCAGCAGCTGCAATACCGAGGCGGTGGTCTGCGGGTCGAGGGCGCTGGTGGCCTCGTCGCACAGCAGAATCTTTGGCTCGGTGGCCAGGGCGCGGGCAATGCCGACGCGCTGTTTCTGTCCGCCGGAAAGCTGCGCCGGGTACTTGTTGGCGTGATCCTGCAGGCCGACGCGGGCCAGCAACTCCGTCACGCGGGCATTGATCGCGCTACGCGGCAACTCACCGGCCAGCTTCAGTGGCAGGGCGACGTTGTCGGCGACGGTCTTCGATGACAGCAGATTGAAGTGCTGGAAAATCATCCCGACCTGCTGACGAAAGCGCCGCAGGCCTGTGGCATCGAGCGCGGTGACGTCTTCGCTGTCAATCTCGATACGCCCGCCGGAGGGCTGCTCCAGACGGTTGATCAGGCGCAACAGGGTGCTTTTGCCGGCGCCGGAATGGCCGATGATGCCGAACACTTCGCCCCGGGCAATCTGCAGATCGCTCGGTTGCAACGCGGGGATGTCCTGACCACTGACGCGATACGCCTTGTGGACCTGGTGAAAATTGATCACGGAATAAACCTTTTGGGTTTTTCGGGCTGCCGGGTAGGCCGAAACGGCGGCTAGTCTACCCGGCGCTGTTTAGGTCGCAAAAATCTTTGTAGACCTATGGTTATAGCTAAATTGCATTAACTGGCTGACTGCTCTGGGCAGTGTAGCCAGCGCCAATGCAAACGACCGGGCAAGCCCGGTCGTGATCGCAGTGCAACGTGGTTAACGCTGCGGGCTAAGCACCAGCTGCGGCACCTGAGCGGGCTTGATCACCTGACTCATGCGCGGGCTGAAACTCGGGTCCAGGCGCTTGATCCGTGCATTGAGCAGGGAGGCGACCCAGGGGAAATCCTTGGCCTGGCGCACTTCGATGCGCACCACGCAATTGAACGCGATCATATCCGCTGCCACCCCATCGAGCAGGCTGCGCAAGCGCTCGTTGTCCTGATTGTCGAGCATCGGCATGCCGATCACGCTGCTGGCGGCGGTCGGGTCGATCAGCCGGGCCTGCGGTTTGGCTGGTACGGACTCTTCGACTGGCGGGGTATTCGGCAGTTGAGTGGCCTGAATCGCGGCGGCCTGACGCTCGGCCGCCAGGCGCAGCTGGCGTGCTTGTTCCAGACGGGTGGCTTCGGCCTGGGTGGCCGCTTGCTCAGCGGCACGACGGCGCCGTTCGGCGGCGGCCAGTTCGGCTTCGCGGGCCTGGGCGATGGCGCCATCCAGGCCAGTGGTCAGCGCCGGTGCCTGCGGCATCAGGCTGCGCGCGCGGCTCAGGGCTTTGGTGGCGTTATCTAGATCACCGGCCTGCAGGGCTTTCTGACCCTGTTGCAGATGGGCTTCGGCGAGCTGGCGCTGGTATTGCTCCAGGCGGGTATCGCCGGCAGCGCGTTGCTGCAGGCTGCCAAGCTGGCTTTCGGCGCTGCTCAGGTCGCCGCTGGCCAGGCTCTGGTCGAGCTGGCGAAAGGCGCTGACCAGGTCATCCACCGGCAGGTTGGCCGGTTGCGGCGCGCTCTGGCAGCCGGCCAGCAACAGAACCAGGCTCAGGGCAAATCCACGGAAAACGAACGATTTCATGACTGCGCGTCTCGAATTGTGCAAAAAACGCGCAAGTTTACACTGTGCCCGGAGGCATCACCAATCTTTCAGGCGGTGCGCCGTGGCAAGGCAAAGCTCAGTAGAAACAACGCCGCAGCGCTGACCACGATGGAGGGGCCGGCCGGTGTGTCCTGAAACCACGACAGACTTAGCCCACCGCACACCGCGACGATGCCCAGCAGGCTGGCGCCGAAGGCCATTTGCTCAGGCGTGCGCGCGTGGCGCTGGGCGGCAGCGGCGGGAATGATCAGCAGCGAGGTGATCAACAGCACGCCGACAATCTTCATCGCCACGGCGATCACGACGGCGATCAGCAGCATCAGGCTCAGGCGAATTGCCGCCACCGGAAGGCCTTCGACCTTGGCCAGTTCCTCGTGCACGGTAATCGCCAGCAACGGCCGCCACAGCAGTGCCAGCAACACCAGCACCAGGGCGCTGCCGCCGATGATCCAGGCCAGATCGGTTGGGCCGACCGCCAGCAAATCGCCGAACAAATAGCCCATCAGGTCGATGCGCACATCCTGCATAAAGCTCAGCACCACCAGGCCCAGCGACAGGGTGCTGTGGGCGAGGATGCCGAGCAGGGTGTCGGAGGCCAGCGGCTGGCGGCTTTGCAGGGTGACCAGCAGCACCGCCAGCAGCACGCAGCCGACAGTTACCGCCAGGGTCGGGCTGACGTCGAGCATCAGGCCGAGGGCCACGCCGAGTAGCGCGGCATGTGACAGGGTGTCGCCGAAATAAGCCATGCGCCGCCACACCACAAAGGAACCCAGAGGGCCGGCAACCAGCGCCAGGGCGAGGCCGGCGAGCAGGGCGTTGAGCAGAAAATCAGCCATGCTTGCAGCCATCTCCGTGAATATGCGGTTTTACCGGGCCTTTGATGCTCAGGCCCGCAGGCGTTTCAGTAACTACCGCACCGTGCAGGTCGTGCTCATGGTCATGGTGGTGGGTATAAACGGCCAGGCTCTTGGCGTCTTCGCCGAACAGCTCGACAAAGGCCGGGTCGAAACTGACCTGCTCGGGGTGACCCGAACAGCAGACGTGGCGGTTGAGGCAGACCACTTGATCAGTGGTGCTCATCACCAGGTGCAGGTCGTGGGAGACCATCAGCACGCCGCAGCCGTGGCGGTCGCGCAGCAGGGTGATCAGGCGGTACAGCTCGGCCTGGCCGGCGACGTCGACGCCTTGCACCGGCTCATCCAGCACCAGTAGTTCCGGCTTGCGCAACAGGGCCCGGGCCAGCAGCACGCGCTGCAATTCGCCGCCGGAGATACTTTGCAGTGGGCTATCAATCACCTGTTCGGCGCCCACTTCGGCCAATGCATCCTGCACATCCGCGCGGCTGACGCCCGGCACCAGGCGCAGAAAGCGCAGCACCGAGAGTGGCAGGGTGGCATCCACGTGTAGCTTTTGCGGCATGTAACCGACGCGCAGCTTGGGCTTGCGCCAGACGCTACCGCTATCGGGTGTGAGCAGGCCGAGTACGGCGCGCACCAGGGTGGTTTTGCCGGCGCCGTTGGGGCCGATAAGGGTGACGATTTCCCCCGGCTTTACACTGAGCTGCACATCCTGCAGCACGTTCTGTCCGGCGAAGGTCACGCCCACCCCGGCGAGGCGGATCAGGGCATCGCTCATGCCTGCTCCTGGCAGCCTGCGCAGAGGCCGACCACTTCCACCGTCTGGCTTTCCACGGCAAAGCCGACCCCTGCCGCACTACTGATAATGGCGTCGCTGATCGTCGCCTGCTCCAGCTCAATGGCCGCATTGCAGCTTCGGCAGATCAGGAACTGGCCCTGGTGGGCGTGTTCCGGGTGGCTGCAGCCGACAAAGGCGTTGAGCGAGGCGATGCGGTGCACCAGGCCGTTTTCCAGGAGGAAATCCAGGGCGCGGTACACCGTGGGCGGTGCGGCACGGCGGCCGTCTTCGTCGCTCAGCACGCCGAGGATGTCATAGGCCCCCAGCGGCTTGTGGCTGGCCCAGACCAGTTCCAGCACGCGTTTGCGCAGGGCGGTCAGGCGCAGGCCCTGGCGCGCGCAGATGGCTTCGGCCTCGGCCAGGGCATGGCTGACGCAGTGGGAGTGGTCGTGTGGGCGTGAGGCCAGCGGGGCTTGGGTCATGGGCAACGACGAATAAGGTGAGAGACGTTATTATATTACCCGTTCCTTCCCGCTTGAGTGTTCCCCGTGTTGCGTCTTTTTCCGGCTGTGTGCCTGCTGTTGATCACCGTTTCCCTGAGTTTTGCGGTCCGCGCCGATGTGCGCGTGCTGACCAGCATCAAGCCACTGCAGCTGATTGCCGCTGCCGTGCAGGACGGCGTCGGCCAGCCGGAGGTGCTGCTGCCGCCGGGCGCATCGCCGCACCATTACGCCCTGCGTCCCTCCGATGTACGCCGGGTGCGCGATGCTGACCTGCTGTATTGGGTTGGCGCGGATCTGGAGAGCTTTCTGCCGCGTGTGCTGGCCGGTCGCGGCAAGCCGAGTGTGGCAGTGCAGGATGTTCCGGGTATGTCCTTGCGTCATTTTGGTGATGGCGCTGAGCATCAGGATGACCACGCAGATCATGCGCATGCCGCCGACCAGCATGACCATGCCCACCGTCCCGGCAGCCTGGATGCACACCTCTGGCTGCTGCCGGCCAATGCTCGGGTGATTGCCGGCAAAATCGCCACCGACCTGGCGCAAGTCGATCCGGCCAATGCCGCGCGTTATCAGGCCAATGCCAAGGCATTCGGCGTGCGTTTGGATGCTCTGGATCAGCGCCTGAAAAGTCGCTTGAACGGCCTGGCTGGCAAGCCCTACTTCGTTTTCCATGAAGCCTACGACTACTTCGAGGCTGCCTATGGCCTTAAGCACGCCGGGGTATTCAGTGTGCTTGGCGAGGTGCAGCCCGGCGCCCAGCACGTGGCCGCCATGCGCGAACGCTTGCAGCAGGCTGGGCCGAGTTGCGTCTTCAGCGAGCCGCCGTTTCGCCCGCGCCTGGCGCAAACCCTGGCTGCCGGGCTGCCGGTCACCCTGACCGAGCTGGACGCCATGGGCGGCGCTTTGCCAGTAGATGCAAACGGCTACGAAGCCCTGCTGGAGAATATGGCGGGCGAATTGGCCGGGTGTCTTGAGGCGTTGTAGGTTGAGCTGCGCAGCAGCGAAGCCCAACGCCAATGAATTTCTGGAGTTGTTAGGCTTCGCTACGTATTAGCACTTCTTAGAAGGCGAATGGCAGCGCCAGCTCAACCTGTTGACGCTGTGCCAGGCGGCGCTGGAATTCCGCCGGGTCGTGGATCAGCACTTCCTGGCCGGCGAAGGACTCGGCGGCGATCAGGCGTGACAGCCAGAAGCGCACACAGGCAACGCGCAGCATGGCCGGCCACAGTTCGGCTTCGGCCGCAGTAAAAGGCCGCAAGCCGGCGTAGGCACCGAGCAGTGCCTGCGCGCGCTTGCTGTCCAGGCTGCCGTCATCCTGTGAGCACCAGTCGTTCAAGGCGATCGCCAGGTCATAGAGCATCGGCCCCGAACAGGCGTTGTAGAAGTCGATCACTCCGGCCAGATGGTTGCCGTCGAACAGCACGTTGTCGCGGAACAGGTCGGCATGCAGGTTGGCCAGCGGCAAGGCGAGGATCCGTGGCTTGAGCGCGTGGATTTCCGCCAGCGCATCACGCAGCAGCGGCAGTTGTTCAGCGGGCAGCTGTAAGGCCAGGCTCGGTCCTTCGGCCAGCATCCAGTCTAGGCCCCGGTCACTTTTGCGCGGCAGCACCTGTGCACGGGTGGCCAGGTGGATGCGCGCCAGCAGTGCGCCGACTTCCTGGCAGTGATGCGGGTTGGCCTCGTGCACATGCTGGCCGGCCAGGCGTGGCTGCAGCAGCGCCGGCTTCTCCGCCAGGCTGCGCAGCGCCTCACCGCTGTCAGTGCGCAGTGCGTAAGGCACCGGCAGGCCAGCTTCGTGCAGCACGTCGAGCAGTTCGATAAAGAACGGCAGGTCGGCGCTTGGGCCGCGCTCGATCAGGGTCAGAACGAATTCGCCCTGCTCCAGGCTGACGAAGAAATTGCTGTTCTCGCTGCCCGCAGCAATGCCTTGGAAGTCGCGCAAGCGACCCAGGCCATAGGGGGCGAGAAACTCCTCGAGCTCGTGGCGCTCAAGCGGGGTAAACACCGACATTGCAGAACTGCCTTCTTACCAGCTGAAAATTTCCCAGGCCGGAATCAACATATCCGGGCTGTCCGAGCGGACGAAGTTGCCATCGCTGCCATCGGCGCGTACCAGAAAGTACGGCTTGCCGCCTTTAGGGATGACTTTGACCGCGTAGAGAAAACCGTTGACCCGGTATTCATGGATGGTGCGGTCGCCGTCCTGGCGAATGGTTACATCCGGGTCGGCCGAAACCGGATCTTCGGCGTGAGCGACCAGGGTGGTGAATGCCAGCAGGCTGGCGAGCAACAGGCGATTGAGTGCGCGCATGATAACCTTGTCCCTTTGATTGCAATGGTGCGGCCATTCTAACAGGCTGTTGAAAAACTACCTGCGTTGGCAATCCTGCGTTAAAAACAGGCTCGGAATGCTCATTTACAGCACGTAAACTGCGCTTCCTCGCCTGTTTTTGCCTGGTATTGCCGGCCTCGCTTACGTTTTTAAACGGCCTGTTACCGCGCCCCCGCCGAAAAGGTTGATCCTGCTCATGAGCCAAGCCCCTCTCGTTCTGGTTGACGGTTCGTCTTACCTTTACCGTGCCTTTCATGCCCTGCCGCCGCTGACCACCTCCAAGGGCTTGCCCACCGGCGCGGTCAAGGGCGTGCTGAACATGCTCAAGAGCCTGCGCAAGCAATACCCGAAAAGCCCGTTTGCCGTGGTGTTCGACGCCAAGGGCGGAACCTTTCGCGATGAAATGTTCGCCGAGTACAAGGCCAACCGCCCGTCGATGCCCGATGAGCTGCGCGTCCAGGTCGAGCCGCTGCACGCCAGCGTCAGGGCCATGGGCTACCCGCTGCTGTGCGTCGAGGGCGTTGAGGCCGATGACGTAATCGGCACCCTGGCCCGTCAGTGCGCCGCCGAGGGCCGCGACGTGGTGATCTCCACCGGCGACAAGGACATGGCCCAGCTGGTTTGCCCGCACGTTACGCTGGTCAACACCATGACCGGTAGCGTCTATGACATCGATGGCGTGAAAGCGAAATTCGGTGTCGGTCCTGAGCTGATCATCGATTACCTGGCGTTGATGGGCGACAAGGTCGACAACATTCCCGGCGTGCCGGGCGTGGGTGAAAAGACCGCGCTGGGCTTGCTGGTAGGTGTTGGTGGTGGCCTCGATGTGCTCTACGCCAACCTCGATAAGGTGCCGGAGCTGCCGATCCGCGGTGCCAAGACCCTGCCGGCCAAACTCGCCGAGCACAAGGACATGGCCTACCTGTCCTACGCGCTGGCGACCATCAAGCTGGATGTGCCGCTGAATATCGCCATCGACTCGCTGCACCCGGGCGAGATGGATGTGCCGGCCCTGATGGAGCTGTATGCCGAGCTGGAATTCAAGACCTGGCGCGATGAGTTACTGCGCAGCAACCCGGTTCCAGCAGCCAAAGCGTCAGTCGCGGCGGCGGACGACCTGTTTGCCCTGGCCCCCAGCGCCAGTGCTGTCAATGTTGCAACACCGGCCGCTGCAGCGGCGGCAGTCGAAACATCCGTTGCCGAACAGCCCGCGCCGGCCGCCTTGGGCGATTACACGTGCATTCTGGAGCAGGCGCAGTTCGACCAGTGGCTGGAGAAGCTGCGCAATGCCGAGCTGATCGCCTTCGACACCGAAACCACCGGTCTGGACGCCCAGCAGGCTCAACTGGTCGGCCTGTCCTTTGCGGTCAAGGCTGGCGAAGCGGCGTATATCCCGGTCGCGCATTCTTATATGGGTGTGCCGACCCAGCTCGATCGCGACGCGGTGCTCAAGGCGCTCAAGCCGATTCTGGAAGACCCGAACAAGGCCAAGGTTGGTCAGCACGCCAAGTACGACATCAATATCCTCGCCAATGCCTCGACACCGATTGCGGTGCAAGGCGTGGCCTTTGACACCATGCTCGAATCCTACGTACTGGATTCCACCGCCACCCGTCATGATATGGACAGCCTGGCGCTCAAGTACCTGGATCACAGCAATATTCGTTTTGAGGACATCGCCGGCAAAGGCGCCAAGCAGCTGACCTTCGACCAGATTGATCTGGCCCAGGCTGCACCCTATGCCGCCGAAGATGCCGACGTGACCCTGCGTCTGCACCAGCACCTGTGGGCCAAGCTGTCGGCCGAGCCGAGCCTGGCCAAGGTGCTGCAGGAAATCGAAATGCCGCTGGTGCCGGTGCTGGCGCGCATCGAGCGTCAGGGCGCGCTGGTCGACGCCAACTTGTTGGGTCTGCAAAGCAACGAACTGGGTGAGAAGCTGGTGGCGCTGGAGCGCCAGGCTTTCGAGATTGCCGGTGAGGAGTTCAACCTAGCCTCACCCAAGCAGTTGGGTGTGATTCTCTACGAGAAACTGGGTTTGCCGGTGCTCAGCAAGACCGCCAAGGGCCAGGCATCCACCGCCGAAGCGGTGCTGGCCGAACTGGCTGAGCAGGATTTCGAGCTGCCCAAGGTGCTGATGCAGTATCGCTCCCTGAGCAAACTGAAAAGCACCTACACCGACCGTTTACCGGAGCAGATCAACCCGCGCACCGGGCGTATCCACACCAGCTATCACCAGGCGGTGGCGGCGACCGGGCGCTTGTCGTCCACCGACCCGAACCTGCAGAACATCCCGATCCGCACCGCCGAGGGGCGGCGGATTCGCCAGGCCTTCGTTGCACCCAAGGGTTACAAGCTGCTGGCGGCGGACTATTCGCAGATCGAGCTGCGCATCATGGCTCACCTGGCCAAGGACGAGAGCCTGCTGGACGCTTTCCGCCATGGCCGCGATGTGCACAAGGCCACTGCTGCCGAGGTGTTCGGCGTGCCTTTGGAGGCGGTTACCAGTGATCAGCGGCGCAGCGCCAAGGCGATCAATTTCGGTCTGATCTACGGCATGAGCGCCTTCGGTCTGGCCAAGCAGATCGGCTGCGACCGCAAGCAGGCGCAGGCCTATATCGATGTGTATTTCGCCCGCTATCCCGGCGTACTGGCCTATATGGAGCGCACCCGCGAGCAGGCGTCCGAGCAGGGCTTTGTCGAAACCCTGTTCGGCCGTCGTCTGTACTTGCCGGATATCCATGCGAAGAACCAGGCGCTGCGCAAAGGCGCCGAGCGCACCGCGATCAACGCGCCGATGCAGGGTACGGCGGCGGACATCATCAAGCGTGCGATGGTCACCGTGAACAACTGGCTAAGTGAATCCGGCCTGGATGCCAAGGTCATCCTGCAGGTGCACGACGAACTGGTGCTGGAAGTGCGTGAGGATCTGCTCGCGCAGGTCAGTGAGCAGATCAGGCCGCTGATGGGCAATGCCGCCACGCTAGATGTACCGCTGCTGGTTGAGGTCGGTGTGGGCGATAATTGGGATGAGGCCCATTGATGTCGGGTCGCAGCATCGCTGCAGCGCCCGAGTGACGGGCGCTAAAGGCGTATGAGTATCAATACGAGCTTGCTTATAACTAATTAATTACAGCTAGCGTCTGAACTTTGCGTCTGCCTACCTACTCAGAGCTTACGAATGGCCTAGACAACCATTCGATGCTCCTTTGTTGTGTTAAGTGTTGGCAGATTCTGGACCCCGCCCTAGCGGTTCAGATGTTGAACCCCGAAACTTCCCTCCCCCATAAGAAGTTTCGGGGTTTTTTTATGGCTGCCAGCCAGCGAGCGCTCTAATCAGGCGTCGACTTCTTCGTCATCTGGCAGGGCAAACTCGCCCAGTTGCATCCATTGCGCCAGCACTTCCTGAGCCTCTTCGATACCAATGCGCTTGGGCGCAGAGAACAGCTGGATGCTGACGCGATCCCCCCAGCCCTTGTGAATATCCTGACGCACCTTGAGCAAAGTGTTCTTCGCTGCGCCAAAAGCCAGCTTATCGGCCTTGGTCAACAGGATATGCATGGGCATTTCGCTGGCAACCGACCAATCCAGCATGAGGATATCGAACTCGGTCAGCGGCTTGCGGATGTCCATCATCAGCATCAGCCCACGCAGACATTCGCGGCTGCCCAGGTAGGCTTCGAGATGCTTCTGCCAGTGCAGTTTCAACGGGATCGGCACCTTGGCGTAGCCATAACCCGGCAGGTCGACCAGGCGGCGCTCTTCGTCGAGCTTGAAGAAGTTGAGCAGCTGGGTGCGCCCCGGCGTCTTCGAGGTGCGCGCCAGGCTGGCGTGGGTCAGGGTATTCAGGGCGCTGGATTTACCGGCGTTGGAGCGCCCGGCAAAGGCCACTTCATGGCCGAAATCCTCGGGGCACTGGTCAACTTTGGCCGCGCTGATAAGGAAAGTAGCCTGTTGGCACAGGCCGATAATGGGGTTCTTGGCTTGCATCTGGGTATCCGTGAGGGCGAGCGTAGGGTGGCGTTACAGGCGCGATGCCCTTGCGACATTTGCGCGCAGCCTGCCTGTTGCCGCATAGCGCGGCAAGCTGCGTCGTTTCCGTTTCAATGGCGCCAGTATATAATGGCGCAGATTTTGTGTGCGCTTTCTCCTGCTGTTGGATAAGTGTCCACGGGAACGATTTAGATCATCTGCCCCTAGAAAGCAGTACGTTCCCCTCCCTGATGAGGTTGATCTGATGAAAAACTTGCTGATTGCAGCCGGTGTATTGATGCTGTCGTTGAGTGCTCAGGCTGCACAGGACCCAGAAGCCGTTTACGCGCGCTCTTGTGGGGTGTGCCACAACGGGGCGATCCCCACCGCGCCGCTGAAAGGCGACAAGGCTGCCTGGGAACCGCGCCTGGCCAAAGGCACCGATGCACTGGTACAGAGCGTCACCAATGGTTTAGGTGCCATGCCGCCACGTGGCTTGTGCATGGACTGCTCGGCCGAGGATTACCAAGCCGTCATCAAGTTGATGACCGAGTAAGCCCGGCTTATAAACTCTTTCTCTTAGCCGTAAATTGGATTAGCTGATGAACAAAGTACTCGTGAGTCTGCTGTTGACCCTGGGCATCACCGGCCTGGCACATGCCGCAGGCAATGCTGAAGCCGGTCAGGGTAAGGTTGTTGTGTGTGGTGCGTGCCATGCTGCCGATGGTAATAGCGCTGCACCGAACTTCCCGAAACTGGCTGGTCAAGGCGAGCGTTACTTGCTCAAGCAGCTGAAAGACATCAAGTCCGGCGCCCGCCCTGTGGTGGAAATGACCGGTTTGCTGGATAACCTCAGCGACCAGGATCTGGAAGATATCTCCGCCTATTTCGCCAGCCAGCAGATGAGCGTTGGCGCAGCCGATCCGAAACTGGTCGAGCGTGGCGGCGAGCTGTTCCGCGGCGGCAAACTGGCTGAAGGCATGCCTGCCTGCACTGGTTGCCATTCGCCGAATGGCGCTGGCCTGGATGCCGCCGGTTACCCGCAACTGGGTGGCCAGCACGCAACCTATATCGCCAAGCAGCTGACTGACTTCCGCGAAGGCAACCGCACCAATGACGGCGACAGCATGATCATGCGTTCGATCGCAGCCAAGCTGAGCAACAAGGACATCGAAGCGGTATCCAGCTTTATTCAGGGTCTGCATTGATCCGCTGACACCGCGACATGTCGTAATGAAATAGGGTGGCTCAGGCCACCCTTTTTCGTTATGGGCACCGCTACAATGCACGGAACCCCAGTTTGCTTCGCGGGTCGAACTTCGGTTCGTCATCACGCACCGTTTATAGCCAAGGAGTAACGCATGCGTAATCTGATTCTCAGTGCCACTCTCGTCACCGCCAGCCTGTTTGGCCTGAGCGCCCACGCCGAGCCAATCGAGGCAGGCAAACAGTACGTCGAGCTGAATAACCCGGTTGCGGTTGCCAAGCCAGGCAAGATCGAAGTGGTCGAGCTGTTCTGGTACGGCTGTGGTCATTGCTACAAGTTTGAAGAAACCATTAATCCGTGGATCGACACCCTGCCGGATGATGTCAATTTTGTGCGCATCCCGGCCATGTTTGGCGGCATGTGGAACGTTCACGGCCAGCTGTTTATCACCCTTGAAGCAATGAAAGCCGAGCACAAGGTGCATGCCGCAGTGTTCGACGCCATCCACGTGCAGGGCAAGAAGCTCGCCACTCCGGAAGAAATGGCAGACTTCCTGGCTGCCGAAGGTATCGACAAGGACGCCTTCTTCAAGACCTACAATTCCTTCGGCGTGAAGAGCCAGCTGGAAAAGGCCAAGAAACTCGCTATGGCTTACCAGATATCTGGCGTGCCGGTGATGATCGTCAACGGCAAATACCGTTTCGACATCAGCAGTTCGGGCGGTCCGCAGCAAACCCTGCAAGTGGCGGATCACCTGATCGCCAAAGAACGCGCCGCGCAGTAACTGGCGTGCGCGGATAACGCGTAATGCTTAGGCGCTGGCCGGCCAGACGGGCGATTGACCTGTGCGATCCACAGGTCAATCCACGTTGCGCGGCAGCGGACGAATGGCCGCAGAATGGCAGCCTGCGGTTGCTCAGTTTCAATATCCAGGTCGGCATCAGTACCCAGCGTTATCACCACTACCTGACACGCAGCTGGCAGCATCTGCTACCGCATGCCGGGCGCAGCGGCAATCTGCAACGGATTGGCGATCTGCTCGGTGATTTCGATCTGGTAGCCCTGCAGGAGGTCGATGGCGGCAGTCTGCGTTCGGGCTACGTCAATCAGGTCGAACACCTCGCGCACCTCGGTGCTTTCCCGTACTGGTACCAGCAACTCAACCGCAACCTTGGCCGCCTGGCCCAGCACAGCAATGGCGTGCTCAGTCGTTTACGTCCCAGTCTGCTGGAAGATCATCCGCTGCCTGGCCCGCCCGGCCGCGGCGCGATGTTGCTGCGCATCGGTGATGGGCCGGACTCGGTTGCCGTGGTGATGATGCATCTGTCCCTTGGCGCGCGTACTCGTACCCGTCAGCTGGCCTATATCCGCGAACTGCTCAGTGACTATCGGCACATGGTGCTGATGGGGGATATGAACACCCATGCCAATGATCTGCTGCAGCACTCGCCGCTGCGTGACCTTGACCTGGTTGCTCCGCAGGTCGAGGCGACCTTCCCCAGCTGGCGGCCGCAGCGCTGCCTTGATCACATTCTGCTCAGTCCTGGCCTACCGCTGGAGCGCTGTGAGGTGTTGTCGCAGCCGATCTCCGATCACTTGCCGGTGGCGGTGCAAATTCGTCTGCCCACTTCACTGTATGGGCCGGCAACGCCTATGCTGATTGAACCCTAAGAACCTGTTTATGATCTGCTGCGCGTCGGCCCTGCTGCGTTAAAAACAGGCTCGGAATGCTCATTTACACCAGTAAACTTCGCTTCCTCGCCTGTTTTTGCCTTGCAGGACTCTAGCTCGCGAGATCGTAAAACAGCTTCTACGTTTGGACTGCAACCATGACCGATGATGCCCAGCGCTGGAAAAGCAAGTATCTGGAAAGCCTGGAAAAGCAAGAGAAACTCGAACGCAGCTGGGATGCCCGACTCGATCTGCTAAGACGCGGCTTGGTGCGTAGCTCGCTGGCTGCCGAAGGCAGTGACAAGTCGGTCGACCAGTGCATGCAGGAGCTGCGCGGTATTCTGCGTCGCGACGATATCGATGCCGGCCTTTCGGCGCTGATTCCGCGTCTGGAAAAGGCCGTGCTGGACTCGGAAAAGCGCCGCCAGGATCGTGTCGAGCAGAACATCTCCGGGGTCACCAGCCTGACCGATCAATTGCTCGCCCTGGAGCCGCCGCGCGAGGTGCGCAAGGCCCTCAAGCAGTTTGCCAAGCGCATCGAGGAACGTGCCAGCCAGCCGCGCGAACTGCCGGCGTTGCTCAGTGAATTAAGTAGCCTGCAACAGCAAGCCCTGGCGGCGCTTGAGACTGAACCCAGCCAGGCGCGTCCGGGATTTCTCCAGCGTCTGTTTGGCGGCAAGGAGGCTGCGAGCGGCAGCTCTGAGGCAGGCGAGCCGCCTTCAGCTGAAATGCTGCAACCAGTCGCGGTCGCCCCAGCTGTTATCGCCCAACCTGAAACCGCGCCACAGACTGCTGAGGTTTCGATAAGTCCGAGCAGTGAGACGCCTGTACCCGTAGCAGCTGTCGCTGCCACGCCATCCATCGAGCCAGAGCTGCAGCCGGTAGCAGCAGTGCCCCGCCTCGGCCCGGTGCCGGAAGCTTCTGCGGCACTCCAGGGCTCGGGCGATCCTGCCTACGCCCTGCCAGAGATACCCGAGCCGGGTTATAGCGCGGTTGCCCCACATATCGGCGACAGCCTGATGGGCCTGCTCGATGAGCTGGAGTTGCCGGAGCGCCATCAGCCCCAGGGTGAGGCGTTGCGTCAACGCGTGCAGGGTGGCCTGAACTGGTACGAGCTGGTGTCGGTGCTGGACGATCTGGCGGTGCTGGTACTGGCCGTTACCGATAGCGGCCAACGCGAGTTTGCCAGTTACCTCAAACAGCTTAACGAACGCCTGGCGTTGTTCCTGACTACCCTCAGTGAAGCCCATGAGGGCTATAGCGAATCGGTGGAAAGCGCGCGCACCTTTAATCAGGAACTGCGCGAACAGGTCAGCGGCCTGCAAGCCAGCGTGCAGGATGCGATTGATCTGCCGACCCTCAAGCAATCACTGGAAGCGCGCCTGGAGGGTTTGCTCAACACAGTCAGCGAACACCAGAAGCACCGTGACGGCCACGAGGAAGAAGTGGCGCAGCGCCTGCAAAGCCTGACCCAGAAGGTCGCTGAAATGGAGCAGGAGGCGCAGAGCTTCCGCGATCACCTCGAAGAGCAGCGGCAGAAGGCCCTGATCGATCCTCTGACCGGCCTGCCCAATCGTGCTGGCTGGACTGAACGCCTGGAACTGGAGATGGCGCGCTGGAAGCGCTACGGCGGTGAGTTGTTGCTGGCGGTGCTGGATATCGATCACTTCAAGCGGATCAATGACGGCTACGGCCACCTGGCCGGTGACAAGGTGTTGAAGATCATTGCCAGTGAGCTGGCCAAACGTTTGCGCAAGACCGACTTTATTGCCCGTTTTGGTGGTGAGGAATTTGTCCTGCTGATTCCTTCGACGCCGCTGGAAGGGGGGCGTCAGCTGCTGCAAACCTTGCTCGATGGCGTCGAGCAGTGCCCGTTCCACTTTCGCGGTGAGCGTGTGACCATCACCCTGTCGGCTGGCCTGACCGCCTTTGCCGGTGATGAAGGCAGCGACAAGGTGTTCGAACGCGCCGATCAGGCGTTGTATCGCGCCAAGAGCGGTGGCCGCAACCGGGTTGAACTGAGCTAGGTCGGCTCAGGCCACTGCATGCAGGTAGGGCTTCCAGCTTTCCGGAATGCTGTCCAGCTGCGGGTAACCGAGGCTGCGCAGATGCCCGCCCGCGAGCAGAAAAGGCGTATGCCGCAGCGCCTGTGGCACATCACGTAGCTCCGGTAGCCAGAGGCTGACGTAATGAGCCTCGGGATCATATTCACGGGCCTGGCGCAGGGCATTGAACACTCGGTTGTGTCGCGGATCGTTGCCCACACCCGCCAGGTAAGCCCAGTTGCCCCAGTTGCTGGCCGGGTCGTAATCGATCAGGTGTTCCTCGAACCAGGCCGCACCGTGGCGCCAGTCTTGTTGCAGGTCATTGATCAGGTAGCTGGCAACCACCTGCCTGCCGCGGTTGGACATAAATCCGGTGGCAGCCAGTTCGCGCATATTGGCATCCACCAGTGGCATGCCAGTGCGCCCGCGTGACCAATCCTGAAAGCGTTGATCCAGTTGCTGCGGCGCGCGTTCGGTGGCCTTCAGGCCGCCCGCTTTGAACAGTGCGCTGCCGTGGCGAAGCAGGGTCCAGCGGAAGAAGTCACGCCAGAGCATTTCCACCCACAGCCACTGGGTCGAGTCGTTGCGTTTGTACTGTGCCTCGTGACGGCGTAGCTCGGCCACCACGCGGCGTGCAGACAGGCTGCCGTTGGCCAGCCAGGGCGAGAATTTCGATGAATACTCGCTGCCGATCATGCCGTTGCGGGTTTCCTTGTACTGCCGCACGCCCTGGGTTTTCCACAGGTAGTCACGCAGCCGGCCTAGCGCAGCGGGTTCGCCACCGGAGAACGGGAAGGCACTGGCCGGCACACTGAGCGGTTCGCCCAGGCCCAGTTGTGACAGTGTCGGCAACGGTTGCAGCAGCGCCAGCGCGCCATCCGGCAGCACTGGGAGACGATCCGGGGCATGGCGTGGTTGAAACACCTGCAGGCGCTCTTCCACCAGGCTTCGAAAGCGGCTGAATACCTGCGGCAGTTGCTCGATGCTGAACGGCAGTTCATCCGCGCGCAGCAGGTTATTGGCTGGCGCTTGTTGCAGGGGAATGTCACCGAGGCGCCGAGCGACACGGGCCACCTGCGCGCGTTCGTCGGGAGCGATTTCTTCCAGGGTCAGCACCTGGTTCAGGTTGAACTGAGCAACCAGCTGAGCAATGGCCTGTTCCGCCGAGCCGATCACTACCAGCAGGTGCGAGCCGCGCTGGCGCAATTCGCCTTCCAGCGCCAACAGGCTTTCCAGCAGAAAGCGCGCGCGGTGTACGCCCATGCGGCGCATGCCGAATTCGTTGAGCTGCAGCAGCGCAGGGTCCAGTACATACACCGGCAGCAGACATTCTGCCGTCAGGCCAGCCTGCAGGGCGGGGTGGTCATCAAGGCGTAAATCCTGTTTGAACCACAGCAATGCGCGCATGGTGTTGATCTCCTGGTTGATACAATAGCTGTACAAAATCTCCGTATTTGTACAGCTATTAGTCTAGCAGCGCCAATCCGCTCTTGCTTAGGCAATAGACCAGCGTGGTTGTTCTGCCGGATCAAAGGCGTTTTCTACTGCCAGAGGCACTAAACTCTGCCGATCTGTTGAGGAGTAGCTATGGATATTTTCGGCATCGCCGCGTTGATCTTTCTGGTCACCGACCCCTTCGGCAATATCGCCATTTTTATCGCCGCACTGAAGAACGTGCCGGCCAAGCGTCGCCTGTGGGTTGCCGCGCGTGAGCTGGTGTTTGCTCTGGCACTGTTGCTGCTGTTCCTTACCTTTGGTGACAAAGTGCTCAGTGCCCTGGGCCTGTCGCGGGAGGCAACCGCGATTGCCGGCGGTATCATCCTGTTCGTGATCGCCATGCGCCTGATCTTCCCGGGCCCGCAAGGGGTGTTGGGTGATGTGCCGGATGGCGAGCCGATGCTGGTGCCATTGGCCACCCCGGCGGTGGCCGGGCCTTCCGCTCTGGCGGTGTTGATGACCCTGCGCAATACCCACGATGGGCCGCTCTGGGAGCTCTACGCCGCCGTGCTGCTGGCCTGGGCGGCGACCGCATTTATTCTGTTGCAGGCCTCGTTGCTGCAGCGTTTTCTCGGACCTCGCGGGTTGACCGCGGTAGAGCGGCTGATGGGCATGCTGTTGATCATGCTCAGCGTCGATATGCTGCTGGATAACCTGCAAAGCGTGTTGCATATCAGCCCATGAGAGTTCTTTGCCTCAGTTTTCTACTTTTAGCGCTGGCCGGTTGCAGCAGCGGTTTACACATCGACGACAGCCATACCGCCACTGGGCAGAACAGCCGCGTGCAGTACATCGTGCTGCACTACACCTCCACTGACATGGCGCGCTCGCTGCAGCTGCTGACCGAGACCGAGGTGAGCAGCCATTACCTGATCGGCGAAGCCCCGCCGACCATCTACCGCCTGGTCGATGAAAACCGCCGCGCCTGGCATGCCGGTGACAGCCAGTGGCAGGGGCGTACCTGGCTCAATGGCACCACGATTGGCATTGAGCTGGTCAATCAGGGTTTCTATGACGGGCCCAATGGTCGCTACTGGCAGCCCTTTGCCCCGGCGCAGATCGATGCACTGATTGTGCTGCTCAAAGACATCATGCAGCGCCACCAGTTGCCACCTGGCAGCATCCTGGCGCACAGCGATGTCGCGCCGCAGCGCAAGGTCGACCCCGGCCCGCTGTTCCCCTGGAAGCGTCTTGCCGATGCCGGCCTGATGCCTTGGCCAGATGCCGGTGCCGTGGCACATCAGCAGGCGCTGTTTAGTGCCAGTCTGCCAAGCGTGCAGTGGTTCCAGGAGCAGTTGATGCGACAGGGCTACGCCGTGCCGCTGCATGGCGAGCTGGATCAGGCCACGCGCAATGTCATCGCGGCTTTTCAGATGAAATACCGCCCGGCTCGCTATGACGGCGAACCGGATGCCCAGACGGCGGCGCTGCTGGTGGTACTGGCCGCAATGCTCTAAACCGAGGCCTGCAGCGTTGGTAATAAACAACCGCCGAAACAGCGTATGTTTCGGCGGTTTTTTATGTGCGCATGTTTGTTTCTAGACTGTGTATTCGAAAATCGTTCTGGCGATGCTCTTTTGTCTGAAAATGTATACAAGGTTGTAGCCAAGACACTTTTCGTTTGTCTACATTGATCGCACAAAAACAACAGCGAGCAACTCAGCATGACGATTTCACCTGTTACGCCGTCGTCCGCGCAGCGCCCGGAAGACGAAAACCTTGGTATCGGTGCCAACCTCGCCTATGGCCTGCAGCATGTACTGACCATGTATGGCGGCATCGTTGCGGTGCCCTTGATCATTGGTCAGGCCGCCGGTCTGTCCCCTGCCGATATCGGCTTGCTGATTGCCGCCTCACTGTTTGCTGGCGGCCTGGCGACCTTGCTGCAAACCCTCGGGTTGCCGTTCTTCGGCTCACAGCTACCGCTGGTACAAGGGGTGTCCTTTGCCGGTGTCGCGACCATGATTGCGATCCTCGGCAGTGACGGCGCCGGCGGTCTCCCTGCGGTGTTCGGCGCCGTGATAGCGGCATCGCTGATCGGCCTGTTGATAACGCCGGTGTTCTCCCGCATTACCAAATTCTTCCCGCCGCTGGTCAATGGCATTGTCATCACCGTTATTGGCCTGACGCTGATGCCGGTGGCGGCGCGCTGGGCCATGGGCGGCAACAGTGCCGCGGCGGATTTCGGCAGCATGGCCAATATCGGTCTGGCCGCGTTGACCCTGGTGACCGTGCTGCTGTTGAGTAAACTGGGCAGTTCGAGCATCTCGCGCCTGTCGATCCTGCTGGCCATGGTCATCGGTACCCTGGTAGCCGTGGCCCTGGGCATGGCGGATTTTTCCAGGGTGACTGAGGGGCCGATGGTGGCGCTGCCCAGTCCGTTCCACTTCGGCATGCCGACCTTTCATGTCGCGGCCATTATTTCGATGCTGATCGTGATTATCGTCACCCTGGTGGAAACCTCGGCGGACATCCTCGCGGTCGGTGACATCATCGAAACCAAGGTCGACTCCAAGCGCCTGGGCAACGGTCTGCGTGCGGACATGATATCCAGCGTGTTTGCGCCGATCTTCGGCTCTTTCACCCAGAGTGCCTTTGCCCAGAACGTCGGCCTGGTGGCCGTGACCGGGGTGAAAAGCCGCTATGTGGTGGCCTCGGCCGGTTTGATTCTGGTCACCCTCGGCCTGCTGCCGGTGATGGGGCGTCTGGTTGCTGCCGTGCCCACGGCGGTGCTGGGTGGTGCCGGTGTGGTGCTGTTCGGCACCGTGGCGGCCAGCGGGATTCGCACCCTGTCCAAGGTCGATTACCGCAACAACATGAACCTGATCATCGTCGCGACTTCGATCGGTTTCGGCATGATCCCGATTGCTGCACCGACCTTCTACCATCACTTTCCAGCCTGGTTCGAAACCATTTTCCACTCGGGCATCAGCTCGGCGGCGATCATGGCGATTGCGCTCAACCTGGCCTTCAACCATTTCAAGACCGGCAACTCGGACCAGCAGTCGGTATTTGTTGCCGGCCACGAGCGTACCCTGCGTTACCAGGACATTGCCGCACTCAACGATGGCGATTACTTCAAGGGTGGCAAGCTGTTCGACGCCGAGGGCAAGGAAGTGCCGCTGATCAAGGAAGCGTCAGGGCACTAGCCGGGCTGGCCACCACGTCATTCACGCGGAGTGGTGGCGATCAGGCGTGAGTCGGCCAGGGCGGCCGTGCGGTGTTCGGTGGCTGTACGGTACTCCGGGTCGGCAAGCATGCTGAGAAAGGCCGCCTTGGACGGATAACGCACCAACAGCAGTTCATCCCACTGCTCATCCGCCGGGGCAATCAAGGCCGCTTGTGCGGCGGCCATGACCTGCACCTCACCACCCACTCCGCGCACTTTGCGCAGCGCTGTCTGGCTGTAGCGTGTATAGGCTTCGCGGCCGCTGCAGGGTGCATGGCTGCTGCCGCTGGGGTAGCTGGCCTGGGCCTGAAAGCGCAGCAGGTTGAGCATCAGCAGCGGCGTGTCATCCGCCACCTTGGCGGTGAATGCGGCCAGTTGGTCAGGACTGGGGTTGATGCTGGGCATGGCGGCGCTCCTCATGTGTGGAGCGCCCAGTGTCGGCATGCGTCGGCCAACAGGCAATCTGCATCAGCCTTGCTGATTGCGCGTAATCGATGCCTTAAACCGGCAACGCCACATAGAACTGTGCGCCTTGCCCTGCGCGTGAATGCACGCCGATCTGTCCGCCATGCAGCTGGACGATTTCCTTGCACAGCGCCAGGCCGAGACCGGCGCCGCCTTTCTTGCGGCTGACCTGGACGAAGGGCTCGAAGATCCGCGTCTGCTGGCGATAGGGGATGCCCTCGCCGTTATCTTCCACGCTGAGCACCACCCGCTCGTCCTGCTGCCGTGCCTGCAGGCGGATGTGCCCGCCGGGGTGGCTGTGGCGCAGGGCGTTGCCGATCAGGTTGTCGAGCACCCGTTCGATCTGCAGCGGGTCGATCTGTACGTCCGGCAGCTCGCCGTGCACCTCGCAGGCCAGACTGACCTGCAGCTCGGCGGCCTGGGCGCTGAAGCGCTGCTGGGTCTGCTGCAACAGCGGCGCCAGGGCGCAGGCCGACAGCTCCAAGGCTTGCAAGCCGTTCTGGTAGCGCGAGAAATTCAGCAAATCATTGATCAGTCGCAGCAAGCGCTGCATTTCCTCGTCCACGGTATTCAGAAGGTCGGCCTCGCGGGACTCGGCGGCAAACTGCAGGCGCTCCTGCAGCAGGGCAAACGCCATCAGCATGCCGGTCACCGGGGTGCGCAGCTCGTGTGAGGCGCGCAGCACAAACTCGCTGCGTACGCGTTCAAAGGCGCGTTGCTCGGTCACGTCGCGCAGCACCATCACCGCGCACATCAGCCGCCCCTCACTGTGGCTGACGCCTGACAGGCTGTAGGCGAGCAGGCGTTTCTCTCCGTCGACCTGCACCTGCACATCGTCCAGCAACTCATCCAGGCTCTCGCCCTGCAGCACCTTGTGCAGCTGCTCGGCCAGATCGGCGCGTTGCAGCGCCACATCGAGGGTCTGTCCGAGCTGCTCGGCGCCCCAGCCCAACTGGCACAGGGCCACCGGGTTGACGTGCTCGACCCGGCCGGCGCAATCGAAGATCAGCAGGCCGTCATCGATGCTGTCGAGTACCGCCTGCAGGCGTTGCTGCTCGGCCTGCAATGCTTCGACATCGCTGTTCTTGAATTCGCGCAGGGCCTCGGCCATCAGGCCGAAACGCTGGCTCAGGGCGGACATTTCCGCCACCGGGGTCAGCGGCAGGGTGACCTGGAAGTCGCCCTGACCGATCTGGTCAGCGGCCCGCGCCAGAGCCTCAATCGGCCGGCCGAAGCGCTGGGCGATGCTATGCGCGGTGACAAAGCCGATCACCAGCACCGCCAGGCCGATCATTCCGAGCAAGCCGGCGATCAACCAGGCGCGCTCACGTGCGCGGGCTTCTTCGTAGGCGGCGGCATCAACGTAGCGCGTCTGTACCGCGTTGATGCGATCACGCAGGGCTTCGATGGCGCGGCCGAAGCTGTCATTGCGCAGCAACTCGTGGCGTACGGTCAGGGGTTTGGCCAGCAGGTCATCGAAGTTGGCGTAGGCACGCTCGACTTCGGCAATCGCCTGGCGGTCGCTGTCATCGGTTGCACTTGCG
Source organism: Pseudomonas sp. 8BK (assembly GCF_902506475.1). Taxonomy (NCBI): domain Bacteria; kingdom Pseudomonadati; phylum Pseudomonadota; class Gammaproteobacteria; order Pseudomonadales; family Pseudomonadaceae; genus Pseudomonas; species Pseudomonas sp. 8BK. The sequence continues at coordinate 1,571,479 of NZ_LR733252.1, forward strand.
GCGGCCCGTTGCAGCCAGCGTTTGAACTGCAGATCGGAGGCTTTCAGGGCCTCGCGGTCGAGGTCTTCGGCGAGCAGCAGAATCACCTGCTTGCCCAGCTCCTGACGCAAGCCGAGGCTGGCGTCGATGATCTGCAAATTGCGGGTCATCGCCTGGCTCTGCACCTGAGTCAGCTGCAGCACGCTGAACATCCCCAGCAGCAGCCCGACAATAGCCACGGTGAGCAGCGCGCTACTGCTGATAAACAGCCGGCTGCGCAGGTTCACAGGCTGAGCTGCTTGCGCTTGCGGTACAGGGTAGAGGCGTCGATGCCGAGGGTTTTGGCTGCCTGGTCGAGGCTTTCGCTGTTGGCCATCACGGCGCTGATATGGGCTTTTTCCAGGGCTTCCAGGCTCAGCTGGTCACCGATCTGCGGCGCGCACTGGCTGCTCGACGCGTTCAGCCCGAGGTGGCTGACCTGCACCAGCTCTTCGCTGCAGATGATGCTGGCGCGCTCAATCACATTGCGCAGCTCGCGGATATTGCCCGGCCAGGCGTAGCTCAGCAGCGCCTCGCGCGCTTCTTCGCTGAAGTTGCGCGCGGGGCGTGCATAGTCGACGACAAAGCGCGCGAGAAAACGCTCGGCCAGGTCGAGGATGTCCTCGCGGCGCTCGCGCAGCGGCGGCAGGGTCAGGGTGATGACATTGAGGCGATACAGCAGGTCTTCGCGAAAACGCCCCTGCTGGACCATCTCATCGAGATTGAGGTTGGTCGCCGCGAGAATCCTTACATCGGCCTGGCGGGTCACCGGGTCGCCGATGCGCTCGTATTGTTTGTCCTGAATAAAGCGCAGCAGCTTGGGCTGCAGGGCCAGGGGAAAATCGCCGATTTCGTCGAGGAACAGGCTGCCGCCATCGGCCTGGTTGACTCGCCCCAGAGTGCTTTCGCTGGCGCCGGTAAAAGCGCCGCGGTTATGCCCGAACAGCTCGCTTTCCATCAGTTCGGCACTGAGTGACGGGCAGTTGATGGTGATGCAGGACTTCTTCGCGCGTTTGCTCCAGCGGTGAATGGCCTGCGCCAGCTCGCCCTTGCCAGTGCCGGATTCGCCGAGAATCAGGATATTGGCGTCGGTATCGGCCACCTGTTTGGCGGTTTGCAGCACCGCCATCAGCGCCGGGCTCTGCGAGTCGAGACCATCGCCGGGCTTGCGCACATAGCCTTCCAGGCGCTCCAGGTGTTCGATCAGCTGGCGCGCTTCCAGCTGTTTGGCGGCGGCCAGGCGCAGCTGCTCCGGGCTGCACGGCTTGACCAGATAATCCGCTGCACCGGCCTGAATGGCATCCACGGCAGTGTCCACCGCCGAGTGCGCGGTGACGATCACCACGCGCATCCAGGGCGCCTGCAGGCGCATCTGCGCCAGCACTTCCAGGCCATCGTCGGCGCCCAGGCGCAGGTCGAGAAAGCATAGATCGAAGACCTGACGCAGCAGCAGGGCATCGGCCTGGGCCGCGCTGCTTGCGGTACTCACCTGGTAACCCTGGTCTTCCAGGCAATAGCGGAAGGTGCGCAGGATGGCGCTCTCGTCATCCACCAGCAGAATGCGTCCCAGACAGTGTTCTTCTGTGCTTGCGTGCATAGCCATCTCCTTCTTGTCCCGCACCCAGTCATTGCGTGCACAGGGTTAGTCCACAGCGCGTCGTGCAAGTTGCACGGCTGTTCTGTGGCGATCATGCAAGCTGCAAGCCAGGCGCCTTCGTTGATCTTTAGTAAGGTATTGATATTTATGAACTTATATCGATAGATAAAGCTGGCATGGCACTTGCGATCTATCAGTAACGACGGCGACAAACGGCCGTCTGCTTGATCGTTATCCATTGGAGGAACTGCCATGCATCAATTGAAAACTCTGGCCCTGGCCACTGCGACCGCCGGCCTGATCGGCCTGGCTCCTTTCGCTGCCTATGCTGCCGAGGGCGATACCAGCCGTGAGCTGAGCGAGGCGCGCCAGGAAGGCTCGATCTGGACCGCATTTGCCCTGAACCGCCACCTCAACCCCTTCACCATCGATGTGGATGTGGAGAACGGCAGCGCCAAGCTGACCGGTAAGGTGGAAACCGATGTTGAGCGCGATCTGGCCGAGCAGATTGCCCTGGGTATCGACGGGGTGAAAAAGGTCGACAACCAGCTGACCCTCGACCCGGCCTTTGAAGCCAAGGCCAGTGCCGAGCCGAACCTGTCGCAGCGGTTTGACGACGCGACCCTGGTGGCCACGGTGAAATCCAAGTTGCTGTGGAACAGCAACACCGAAGGTCTGGACATCAACGTCAACGCGCTCAACGGCAAAGTCAGCCTGACCGGTAGTGCGCAGACTGCCGAGGCCAAGGAGCTGGCTGGTCGTCTGGCAGCCAACACCGATGGCGTGCGTGAAGTGAGCAACCAGCTCAGCGTCAGCGCCACCAACAGTACCGCTGCCAAGGCGCAGAACGCGGCCGATGACACCGCTGCAGTGATCAGCGATGCGTGGATCACCAGCAAGGTGAAATCCAGCTTTATCTACAGCCGCAACCTCGACGGTCTGGATATTTCCGTCGACACCCAGAAGGGCATGGTCAGCCTCAGCGGCAGCGTGCTGAGCAATGCCGAGAAGCAGCTGGCGATTGAAACCGCGCGCAACATCCGTGGCGTGCGTGGCGTCGACGCCGATGCCCTGCGCATCGATAGCTAATGGATCCGGGCCGTGGCCATGCCGGTCGCGGCCTGTTGTCTGAGGCTGCCTTGCCACTCGGCAGCCGCTACAACTCACAGGAGAGCCACCATGACTGATAAAACAGAGCAACTTAACGAACTGATCGAAATCACCCGTGACGGCCAGCGCTTCTACCAGCACGCCCACGATGAAGTGAAGGACGTACGCCTGCAGGTGCTGTTCCGCGACATGTCGCAGAGCAAGAGCGAGCTGATCCGCGCGCTGTCGGTAAAAGTGGCCGCCAACCAGGAAGTCCCTGCCAGCGGTGGCACCTTCGTCGGCAAGCTGCGACAGGTTTACGCCGACACCAAGGCGACCCTGGTCAGCGACACCGAAGCCACCTACGTGGCGCAGCTGGAAGAAGCCGAAGACCGCATCCTGCATGCCTTCGAGGATGCTCTGGAAAGCGCCGAGCCCGATGTACAGGCCCTGCTGATCGTAGAAATGCCGAAGGTGCGCGCCAACCATGACCGTATGCGCACCCTGAAACAGTCCATGCAGTAAGCCCGGTCCGGTGTGGTTTACGCCACACCGGGTCGAACCGCGCCGCGGCGCACACCTGAGTAGACAAGGAGTATCGCCATGCTGAGTTGGGCCATTACCTTTCTGATTATCGCCATCATCGCTGCAGTTCTGGGCTTCGGTGGTATCGCCGGCACCGCCACGGGTATCGCGAAGATTCTTTTCGTGGTGTTCCTGGTGATGTTTATCGTCTCGTTCATTATGGGCCGTCGTCCGCGTGGCTAAAGGAGCACTCATGACCATCAAGACGCTGCTTGCCGCCCTGTTGCTGGGCGGCAGTGCGGCGGCTTTGGCCGCAGACACCGACGGCCAATTCCGCCTCAATGAACTGCTCGCCAGTGACCCTGCTTATCAGCAAAGCTGGCAGGATCTGGTGCAAGACGAAAGCCGTTTGCCGGAGTGGGTGATCAACCTCAACGGCATCGCCAGCCCCATGCAGGGCCTGGATGATGACGGCGACAAGTACCTGGTCGGCCAGCTGTGCGAAGCGCACAACTGCTTCAACCAGCGCCTCTATGTAGCCTTCAGCTGGGACAAGGACGACGCCTACGCACTCTATGTGCAACTGCCCGACGGCCTGCCGACGGACAGGGCACCCAGCCAGCACTCCACCCTGCGCTGGCTTGGCGAGCCGGACGAAGCGACTCAGCAGTTGCTGCAGGAGCAACTGAAGAGCGATCCAAACTGGTACTAGCAGGTGGTTGAATAATCACCTGCGCTTCCTCGCCTGTTTTTGCCTTGTCTCGGCTGCCTCGCCTAGGTTTTTCAACGGCCTGCTAAGCGGCGCAGCTCCGTTATGGCGATCTGTGGATGCAAGAATCCACACAATCGCCATAACGACTGCACACTTCCACCACAAAGCGACCTCAGCATGGCCCCCGTGTTTGCATAACTTACGGGGAACTTCGCCATGTTTGATTGTTTATCCATTCCTAAGATCAGCATCGGTCGCCGGCTTGTGCTGCTGATCGCCTTGGTTCTGGCGCAGCCCGCGCTGGCCAGCGAGCAATCCGCCGCCGAGCACAGCGAAAGTCCTTATTTCGCGGTACAGAGCGACGATCCCGCAGTGGATCGCTTACCGCTCAAGGCCACCAAAGTTGAGGTGCGGGTATTGGGGGTGATCGCCGATGTGCGGGTCGTTCAGCAATACCGCAACGAGGGTACGCGGGCGCTGGAGGCGCGTTATGTGTTTCCCGGCTCGACCCGCGCGGCGGTGTACGGCATGACCGTGCGCTTGGGCGATCGCGAGCTGCGTGCGCAGATCCGCGAGAAGCAAAAGGCGCAGAAGGAGTATCAAGAGGCCAAGAGCGCTGGCAAGACCGCGGCCCTGCTCGAACAGCACCGCGAGAACGTATTCCAGATGAATGTCGCCAATATCCTGCCCGGCGATGTGGTCGACGTGGAGCTGCGTTATACCGAGTTGCTACTGCCCACCGATGGCGTCTACAGCTTCGTTTTCCCTACCGTGGTCGGGCCGCGCTACAACGGCAGTGCCGGCAGTGAGAGCCACAAGGCTGGCCCCTGGGTCAGCACGCCATATTTGCCCGAGGGCGAAGCGACGCGCGATGCTTTCTCGCTCGCGGTGGAGTTGCAGTCACCGGTGCCGTTGGCCGATATCCGCTCGCCAAGCCACAAGATCGAACTGCAACAGAGCACGCCGAGTCAGGCGCGGGTCAGCCTGGGCAACGATGCGGGGCAGAGCAATAACCGCGATTTCATCCTCGACTATCGTTTGAGTGGCGCCACTTTCGAGAGCGGCGTGCTGCTGTCCAAAGGCGCCGAGGAAAACTTCTTCCTGGCCTTGATCGCGCCGCCGGCGAAGGTGAAAAGCCAGATGCTGGTGCCGCGCGAATATATCTTCGTGGTGGATATCTCCGGCTCCATGCATGGCTTCCCGCTGGATACCGTCAAGCGCCTGCTGAAGAATCTGCTCGGACGTTTGCGCCCGGTCGACAGCTTCAATGTGCTGTTGTTCTCTGGCAGTAGCAGCATGCTCGCCGATGAATCGCAGGCGGCTACCCCAGCGAATATCGAGACTGCGTTGGGTATGCTCGACACCACGATGGGCTCGGGCGGCACCGAGCTGCTGCCGGCGTTGCGCAAGGCACTGGCTGTGCCGAGCGATCCCGAGCGGGCGCGTAGCTTTGTAGTGGTCACCGATGGTTTTGTGTCGGTTGAACGCGAGGCCTTCGAGCTGGTGCGCAACAATCTGGACAAGGCCAATATGTTCGCCTTCGGTATTGGCAGCTCGGTCAATCGTCAGCTGATCGAAGGCCTGGCGCGGGCCGGGCAAGGCGAGCCCTTCGTAGTTCTCAACGAGGCGGCGGCGGACGAGCAGGCCGAGCGCTTTCGGCAGATGATCGATGCGCCGGTGCTGGCCAATCCGCAGGTGCGTTTCGCTGGCTTGCAGGTCTATGACGTCGAGCCCGTGGCCCTGCCGGATCTGTTCGCTCAGCGGCCTCTGGTAGTGTTCGGCAAATGGCGCGGCGAGGCGCGCGGCAGCCTGCAAGTGGAGGGACGTGGCGCGGCCGGGCCGTATCGAGTCGAGGTACCGATCAAACCCGAGATGGCCAGCGCGAGCAATCAGGCGCTGGGCTATTTGTGGGCACGGCATAAGGTCGCCAGCCTTACCGATCAGGAAACCCTCGAAGGCGACTACGCCCATAGCCAGGCGATTCTCGACCTGGGTCTGAAATACAACCTGTTGACGGCCTACACCTCGTTTATCGCCGTGGACGAACAGGTGCGCAACCCCGATCCGGCCGCTGCCGCCAGCGTCAAACAGCCTTTGCCGCTGCCCCAGGGCGTGAGCAACCAGGCAATAGGTGCGCTGGTGTCGAGTACGCCTGAGCCGAGCGCCTGGTTGATGTTGCTGGTTGCGGCCCTAGGCATGGGCTGGCTGGCGCGCCAGCATGCCCGCCAGGAGCAGGTGTAAATGATGCGCGAGCTCCCCGTGGCTTGGTCGCGTGCGCCGGCGTGGCTGTGGTTGCTGCTGCCGGCATTGGCGCTGTGGCCGGTGTGGCAGTGGAGCGCGCGGCGAATGAGCGATGGCTCCGACGATCCGTTCGGCATAGTCGCGCTGCTTGCCTTAGTGCTGATGCTCTGGCGCGAGCGCCGCCAGTTATCGGCCGCGCCGCGGCTGCCCTGGTTACTGCTGACAGTGCTGCTCTGCGCGGCGGCCGGGTTGGTGCCAGGCTTGCCGCCGTTATTGCGCGCGGTAGTGGCGGTGCTGACGCTGTTCGCCGGGGTGCTGGCGCTGCGCGCGCCGGGCCAGGCGCTGCTGGCCTGGCTGGGGTTGGGCTTGTTGGCGCTGCCGATCATGTCGTCCCTGCAGTTCTTTATCGGCTATCCGCTGCGGGTGTTGACCGCTGAGGTCAGCGCCTGGTTGCTGCGCGCCGGCGGGCTGGAGGTGCTACGCCAGGGCAGCACGCTGGAAGTGTCCGGGCAACTCATCATGGTCGATGCACCCTGTTCGGGCATTCAGATGGCCTGGGTCGCCTACTTCACTGCGTTCGCCACCGCCGCCTGGCTACGCATGGGCGATCGTCAGTTACTGCGCCGTTTGCCGCTGCTCGGGGTGCTGATACTGGCCGGCAATATTCTGCGTAATAGCCTGCTGATCCTGCAGGAAACCGGACGCCTGGATTGGCCCGGCTGGATGCACGAGGGCACCGGCTTGCTGGTGTTCATCGGCGTTTGTGCGCTGGTGCTGCGCTATATGATGGCGAACGGTGTGGCCCACGAAGTCACGCTTGCGCCACTGGCGCCTGGGCTGCCGGGCCGCCGGCCGTCGTTGCAGCCAGCGTTGCAAGTGGTGTTGCTCACGGCGTTCGTGGCTGTGGCGCTGTGGCCGCTGTTGGCAGCGCCTGCGGCTGTTGAGCCAAGGTACGGCAGCTTTGTCGAGTGGCCAGCGCAATACGCTGGCGAGCCACTGCAACCTTTGGCCTTGTCGGCGGTGGAGCAGCGTTTCGCCGCGCAGTTTCCCGGTGCTATCGCCCGTTTTAGTGCTGGCGCGCGGGCGGTCACGCTGCGCCATGTGACTCGTCCCACGCGTAAGTTGCATCCGGCCGCAGACTGCTACCGCGGTCTGGGGTATCGCATTCAGGCCATCCATCTGGAGCAGCGCAGTGATGGCGCCGGCTTGCAGCGCTGTTTTGTCGCCAGTGGTCATGGCGTCGATCTGCGTGTATGCGAGTACATCGAGGACGCCGCTGGGCAGAGTTTTAGCGATAACTCGGCTTGGTACTGGTCGGCGCTCAGTGGGGGCTCGGTGGGGCCATGGCGAGCTGTGAGTACGGCTGAGCGGTTGTGAAAGCGCCCGCTGCGGCGGACAAGGTTTCGCCCTCTCCGCCTGGCGATTGCTAGTGGTTGTATGATTTGCGGCTCAAGCGCGCCATAGCGGTTAAGCCCACCCCAGCTTCACTAAGCCGCGCTATCATCCCGACCATTGATCGGTGGGGAGATACGGCATGCTTAATTGGCTGTGGCTGGGGTTTTTCGTGGTGGCGGCCATTGCCGGCCTGTCGCGCTGGTTGCTCGGTGACGATCCGGCGGTATTCGCTGCCATGGTCGAAAGTCTGTTTGCCATGGCCAAGTTGTCGGTCGAGGTGATGGTGCTGCTGTTCGGCACCCTGACCCTCTGGCTCGGGCTGCTGCGCATCGCCGAGAAAGCCGGCCTGGTTGATGCCCTGGCGCGCCTGCTCGGCCCGCTGTTTGCGCGGCTGATGCCGGAGGTGCCGCGCGGCCATCCGGCTCTTGGCCTGATCACCATGAACTTCGCCGCCAATGGCCTGGGCCTGGACAACGCCGCCACGCCAATTGGCCTCAAGGCCATGCGCGCGCTGCAAACCCTCAACCCCAGCAGCACCACGGCGACGAATGCGCAGATCCTGTTTCTGGTGCTTAACGCTTCGTCGCTGACCCTGCTGCCGGTGACCATCTTTATGTACCGCGCCCAGCAGGGTGCACCTGATCCGACCTTGGTGTTTCTGCCGATCCTGCTGGCCACCAGCGCCTCGACGTTGGTCGGCCTGCTGTCGGTGGCGCTGATGCAGCGCCTGCGTCTGTGGGACCCGGTGGTGCTGGCCTACCTGATCCCCGGTGCGCTGCTACTCGGCAGTTTTATGGCTGTGCTGGCGACTATGTCGGCCACAGCGTTGGCGGCCCTGTCGTCGCTGGCCGGCAACCTCACGCTGTTCGGCATCATCATGCTGTTTCTGCTTCTCGGCGCGCTGAGGAAGGTCGCGGTATACGAGGAGTTTGTTGAGGGCGCGAAGGAAGGCTTTGATGTGGCCAAAAGCCTGCTGCCCTACCTGGTAGCGATGCTCTGTGCGATTGGCGTGTTACGCGCATCCGGTGCGCTGGAGTTCGGTCTCGATGGCATTCGCTGGCTAGTCGAAGCAGTGGGTTGGGATACGCGCTTTGTCGAGGCGCTGCCCACCGCACTGGTCAAGCCGTTCTCCGGCAGCGCGGCGCGCGCCATGCTGATCGAAACCATGCAGACCCACGGCGTCGACAGCTTCCCGGCGCTGATTGCGGCGACCATCCAGGGCAGCACGGAAACCACCTTCTATGTGCTCGCGGTGTACTTCGGCGCGGTCGGCATCCAGCGCGTGCGGCATGCTGTGGGTTGCGCGCTGCTGGCCGAGTTGGCCGGTGTGGTGGCGGCCATCTTCGTCTGCTACTGGTTCTTCGGGTAGGTGTTCGGCAACGATCTGCTGCGCGTCGGCCCTGCTGCGTTAAAAACAGGCTCGGAATGCTCATGTACAAAAGTACATTCCGCTTCCTCGCCGGTTTTTGCCTTGCAGGACTCTAGCTCGCGAGATCTCAAATAGGGTTGTCGGTGGTTACTCCACCACCTTAAAACGCAGCACCCCAATCATCTGCCCGGCCTCGGTCAGCACTTGCACCTGCCAGCGGCCGACGGCGTCGGCAGGGAAGTTCTTTTTGTGGGTCCAGGCGCGGTAGCCTTCCTTGCGCCCACCGTGGATATCCAGAGCGATGCGCTCGACCTCACCGCCATCGCGGCGCCAGACGTGATAAATCCGCTCGTTCAGCCCGCGCGGTGCACTGATCGCGGTGTAGGCAAACAGGCCCTGGCTGCGCAGTTGCGCCACGCTCAGTTCTTTGATGCTCTCGCCCGGGGCGCGGTTCTGGTTATCGAACTCCTGAGCCACTGCCACCTCGGTCAGCCACAGGGTGGCCGGTGGCACCCAGGTGCGCGCCAGCCAGCCGGTTGCACCAATCGCCAGAGTCAGGCTGACCAGCAGCAAGCCACGCCACCAGCGTTGTACGGTGATGATCGTGAACAGCGAGGGAAACGACAGCAGCACCGCCGCCGCCAGCGCCAATTGATAACTCTGTGGGGTGGTCAGTTTGAAGATGATCGGCAGCGCGGTGAGCAGCACCGCGAACAGGGTCAGGGTGTGATAGGCGAGAAATAGCCAGCGCTTGGGCGCCAGCCAGCGGTAGTACAGCGGGTCGATGATCGAGACCAGCGCCGCGCTGGCCAGCAGGCCGCTGAACAGCAGCTGACCGCTGTTCCAGGTGGTGGTGATAAAGAAGAACGGCAGAACGAAAAACAGGCTCTCCTGGTGGATCATCTGCGTCGCATAGCGCAACAACGGCGGCGGCAACTCGAAGCCGAACCTTTGGGCGATGCGCTCGCGCAGGATGTTTTCCAGAATCAGCCACAACCAGCTGACCAGCATCACCAGCGCCAATACCTGCGCCAGCTCGGCCTGGCGCTCGACCAGCAGAAAGCTCGCCAGCCCCGAGGCAAAGCCGAAGATCGCCACCAGCCCCGGATTACGTTGAATCAGGGCGATCAGTTTGAGCGCCTGTTGTTTCACTGCCTGCATGGGAAGTCCGATTACTCCGACCAGACGGCTAGGCGATTACCGCTTGGGTCGCTGAATTCAAAGCGCCGGCCACCGGGGAAACTAAAGATTGCCTGAGTGATCTGCCCACCCGCTGCGGCTACCTGGGCACACACGCCTTCCAGATCCGTGGCGTAAATCACCACCAGCGGGCCGCTACCCACAGCGCTATCGGTGCTAAAGCCGCCTGTCATGCGCCCGTCGGTAAAGCTGCTGTAGTGCGGGCCATAGTCGGTAAAGCGCCAGCCGAAGACGTGTTCATAGAACTGCTTGAGCAGCGGCAGGTCGACGGCGGCGAACTCGATGTAGTCGATACGCAGGTTCTGTTCGGCTTGGCTCATGGTCGCTATGCCTGGGCGAATGATCGGGCGCAGAGCATAGCGCGCCCAACACATCAGGGCGCAAGCATCTGTCGCCTTTGGCCACGCTGTTTGGCCAGCCTTGCCACTGCCGCCGCGCAACCCGCTGGATAGGCTGCAATGGGGAATCACAGTCGTTAGAAACGCAGCCTTCGCGCCCTCGGGCCACGCTGCGTATGGAGAGGGTAATGCGCGTTTTGATCACAGGTGCAGCCGGCTATATCGGCCAGCAGCTGCTTAACCAACTGGCTATTCAGCACCCGCAGTGGATGCTGATTGCCGCCGATATTCGCCCGCAGAACCGCGCGGGCATGAAACTGAATATCGAGCCGGTGCTGCTCGATATCAGCCAGCCGGCCGCCGTGGAAGACTGCGTGGCCACCTGGCAGCCGCAAGCAATCGTCCACCTGGCCTCGGTGGTCACCCCGCCACCCGGCATGAGCGAAGCACAGCTGCATGCCATCGATGTCGGCGGCACCCAGGCGCTGATCCAGGCGGCTGCGACCCATGGCGTTGAGCAGTTGATTGTCACCAGCTCCGGCGCCGCCTATGGCTACGACCCGCAAAATGCCGAGTGGCTGGACGAAGACCAACCGCTGCGCGGACATGCTCAATTTGCCTATGCCAAGCACAAGCGTGAGGTGGAGCAACTGCTGGCCGAGGCGCGCGTGCAGCACCCGCAACTCAAGCAGCTGATACTGCGCCCCGGCACCATCCTCGGCAAACAGGTGAACAACCAGATCACCGAGCTGTTCAAGAAGTCCGCAGTACTGGGCATTCGCGGCAGCGACAGCCGCTTCGTGTTCATTTGGGATCAGGATGTGGTGGACATCATCTGCCGCGGCCTGCGTCAGCAGAGTGCCGGCATCTTCAACCTCGCCGGCGACGGCGCGCTGTCACTGAAGGAAATCGCCGAGCTGCTCGGCAAACCCTACCGCGCCCTGCCAGCCTGGTTGATCCGCGCCGCGTTGCGCGTACTCAAACCCCTGGGCCTCAGCCCCTACGGCCCGGAGCAGGTGGATTTTCTGCGCTATCGCCCGGTGCTGAGCAACCGCAGGCTGAAACAGGACTTCGGCTTTAGCCCACGCTATAGCTCGCGCGAAGCGTTTGTGGCGTTTTTACGGGCGCAGGGGATTGAAGGGCAGGTTTGATTCTCGCTAGCGACCTGAACGCACGTTAGGTTTCTTGAACACATTGGTTGGTATGCAGCGAGCTGTCCTTGCTTAAGCCGCCGCCAACCACAAGGGCCGCGCTCAAGATCACGCAATTTTTAATTATGTATTGCCCTTCAAGAGTTAAGGCATAAGGGAATTTTATAAAGCAGACTTCAGGCAATACAAATAACGGCAGGATAGTCCCGAACAACTGTAAGAACAGTAGGGTCAGGGCAATTCTCAGGAGTGGTCTGAAAAGCAGGCATATACCGATGGCAATCTCCCAGTACCCCAGGATAGGGATAAAGATGTCGGGAGGAAGCCAGGTTATTGTGTTGGTTACCAGATCATTTACTGGGCTCAAGCCAAGCGGTTTCAGCGCGCCAAGCCAAATAAATATGATCGATAAAGAATACTTCAGCAAAACTTGGCCGTGTTGATGCATCCATTCTGCAGCAATTTTGTCGCACCTTCCGAAGGTGAAGTTTCCTACTTTAAGCTCCATGTTGCTCCCTTGAAGATACTTAATAGATAGTTATTGGGCTTTCTGCTGCGCCCGATATTCACCCGGCGTTAATCCGGTCCATTGACGAAACGCGCGGAAGAACACGCTGGGCTCCGAGTAACCGAGCAGCAGGGCGATTTCTGCGGCGGGTAAGTCGCCGGTGCTTAGGTGTTGTTCGGCCAGTTGCTGGCGGGTGTCGTTAAGCAGTTGTTGGTAGTTGCAGCCTTCATCGGCCAGGCGTCGTTGCAGGGTGCGTTCGCTCAGGTGCAGGTGCCGCGCCAGTTCACTGCGGTCCGGCTCGCCACGTGCCAGCTGCTCACCCAGTAAGGCCACCACGCGGGCGCTGAGCCCTTCGCTGGGCAGGCGTGCAAGCAGGGCTTCGGCGTGCTGGCGCAGCAGGTTCTGCAGCGGCGGATTGGCCTGGATCAGCGGCGCGCTGGCCAGGCTGCGCGGCAGCACGATGCCGTAATTACTGGCGGCAAACTGCAGCGGGCAGGCAAAGGTCTTGGTGTAACTGTCCAGTGTCGGCGGCTCTGGGTGAACAAACTGCGCACGCAGCAGCTGCCAGTCATCCAGCAGCGGATGCAGCATCTGCACCCAGCAGGCCATCAGCGCCAGCACGCGGGTGCGGGTGGCCGGCAGTTCGGGATGCAGGGGGCGATAGAGCAGTTGCAGCTCCTCGCCTTGTTCGCGCAATTGCACCTCGCCGCCCTCGCCGACCAGACGCTGATAGCGCAGCCCGGCGGCCAGCGCATCGCCCAGGGTCGGGCTACTCTGCAACAGGTAACCGAGCACGCTGAACGGGCCGGGGGCGAGGTTGCAACCCAGAGCCAGGCCGGGTTCGGCATGCTCGATGCGGCTGAGGTGTTGCCACAGTTGTTCCTGCGTGGCGAAGGGCACGCGTGCATCGGGGTCGCTAAGCTGGCTGTCGTGCAGCTCGCAGGCGCTCATCAAGTGGGCACGATCAACGCCTAGGCGGCTGGCGGCATGCAGCACCGCGAGGGTGATGCTGGCGCTGACCGAGGTGTGTTGCGAGTCGAGTGTGTGCTTGGGCATAGCCTGATTCTGCCCAAAGCTGTGGCTTGACGGTAGCGTTAAGACGTCTAGCTAAACACTTGGTTACTGGTGCAGCCGGGATTACTCCGTGCAACCTGTGGCTGAGCGGTTAGACTCTTGTCCTTCCGGGCGCACTCAAAAGGTGCGAACGGTTCAAAAATAAACAGAAAAGGAGAACTCCCATGAAAGGTAAATCCCTGGCATGGGCCCTGTCGGCTGCACTCGCAGGTATTACCCTGAGCAGCGCCGTACAGGCCGAAGAGCAATTCGTCACCATCGGCACCGGTGGTCAGACCGGCGTTTATTACGTTGCTGGTCAATCGATCTGCCGCTTCCTCAATCGCGGTGCTGCTGAACATGGCATCAAGTGCAACGCCCCAGCCAGCGGCGGCGGTGTGGCCAACGTCAACGGCATCCGCAGTGGCGAATTCAATTTCGGCATCATGCAGTCGGACCACCAGTTCAAGGCCATGAAGGGCGTCGCGCCGTTCGAGAAAGAAGGCGCCATGGAGGACATCCGTGCGGTGTTCTCGCTGCAGAGTGAGGTGTTCACCATCCTCGCCCGCCGTGATGCCAAGATCGCCAGCTTCGATGACCTCAAAGGCAAGCGCGTCAATATCGGCAACCCAGGTTCCGGTCAGCGTGACACCCTGGAAGAGATCATGCAGGTCAAAGGCTGGGACCGTTCAGCGTTCTCCCTGGCGGCCGAATTGAAGCCGGCCGAGCAGGCTTCTGCTCTGGGCGACAACAACATCGATGCGATGACCTACTTCGTTGGCCACCCTAACGGTGCCATCCAGGAAGCCACCACCACCACCGACGCGGTACTGGTACCGGTGACCGGTGCGGAAATCGACAAGCTGCTGGCTGAGAAGAGCTACTACACCAAGGCCGATATCCCAGGCGGCGTGTACAAGGGCAACGACGCGCCAACCCCATCGATTGGCGGCAAGGCGGTGCTTTCCACTTCGGCTAAGGCCAGCCCGGAAGTGGTTTACCAGCTGGTTAAATCGGTCTTCGACAACATTGATCGCTTCAAGCGTCTGCACCCTGCATTTGCCGACCTGAAAGAAGAAGACATGATCAAAGTCGGCCTCAGCGCTCCGCTGCACGAAGGCGCAGTGCGCTATTACAAAGAGCGCGGCTGGCTGTAAGCGGCCCACGCTGCCCGTCCCAACGGGCTAGTGTCTCTAGATAAGCAAACCCGCAGCTGCAAGGCTGCGGGTTTTGCCGTTTCCGTACTCTCGAATGCAGGTTCAACCCATGCATGACAAGCAACTGTCCACCGAAGAACTGATCGCTCAGGATGTCGGCGCGCGTCTGCCCGTCGGCGCCATGGCCCAGGTGATTACCGGCCTGGCTCTGCTCTGGTCGCTGTTTCAGCTGTGGATCGCCTCGCCGCTGCCGTTCGTGTTCGGCATTGGCGTGTTCAACGACACCGAAACCCGCTCGATCCACCTGGCGTTTGCCCTGTTGCTGGCGTTTCTCGCCTACCCGGCATTTCGCAAGTCGCCGCGTGACCGCGTGCCGCTGCTGGATATCGCTCTGGGCCTGGTCGCTGCCGCCAGCGCCGCCTACCTGTTTATCTTCTACCAGCAGCTGGCCTTGCGCCCCGGTAGCCTGACCACCGCGGACATGCTCACCGCCTGTATCGGCATCCCGCTGCTGCTGGAGGCCACCCGCCGCGTACTCGGCCCGCCGTTGGCGATCATCGCCTTGCTGTTCCTTGTCTACAGCCTGGCCGGGCCCTATATGCCAGGGATGCTGGCGCACCGTGGGGTCAGCTTCAATGCGATGGCCAACCACCAGTGGATCACCACCGAAGGGGTGTTCGGCATCGCCCTCGGCGTATCCACCAGCTTCGTGTTTCTCTTTGTGCTGTTTGGCGCCTTGCTCGAGCGCGCCGGCGCGGGGCATTACTTTATTCAGCTGGCCTTCAGCATGCTTGGTCACTTCCGCGGCGGCCCGGCCAAGGCGGCCGTGGTGGCGTCGGGGTTGACCGGGCTGATCTCTGGCTCCTCGATTGCCAACGTGGTGACCACCGGCACCTTCACCATTCCGATGATGAAGCGCACTGGCTTCTCGGCCGAGAAGGCCGGCGCGGTGGAAGTGGCGTCGTCGGTGAATGGCCAGATCATGCCGCCAGTAATGGGTGCGGCGGCCTTTCTGATGGTCGAGTACATCGGTATGCCCTATGTCGAGATCATCAAGCACGCCTTCCTGCCGGCAGCGATCTCCTATATCGCCCTGCTGTATATCGTCCATCTGGAATCCCTCAAGCTCGGCCTGCAGCCAGTGGGCGGGCATCAGCCCAAGCCCTGGCTGCGCCGCCTGACTGGCTTCGCCTTTGGTGCAGCGTTGATCAGCGGCCTGTCGCTGGCGGTGTATTACGGCCTTGGCTGGCTCAAACCGGCGTTGGGTGAATACGCCCTGCCAGGCATCGGCGCGCTGCTGGCGCTGGTCTATCTGGGCCTGCTTAAAATCGCCGCCAGTGTGCCGGTGCTGCCTGCCGAAGACCCGGATGCGCCGCTCGACAAACTGCCGCAAACCCGCGCCGTACTGCTCTCCGGCCTGCACTTTCTGCTGCCGGTGGTGGTGCTGGTCTGGTGCCTGATGATCGAGCGTCTGTCCCCTGGCCTGTCGGCCTTCTGGGGCAGCGTGATGCTGGTGATCATCCTGCTGACTCAGCGCCCGCTGCTGACCTGGCTGCGCACCGATGGCACGCATGCCCACGGCTCGTTTATGGACGGTGTGATCGATCTGCGTGAAGGCCTGATCGCCGGCGCGCGCAATATGATCGGCATCGGCATTGCCACAGCGGCGGCGGGCATCATTGTCGGTGCGGTGTCGCAAACCGGGGTTGGCCTGGTGCTGGCCGATCTGGTCGAACTGCTGTCGATGGGCAATCTGCTGCTGATGCTGGTGCTCACGGCGATCTTCAGCCTGGTGCTGGGCATGGGCCTGCCGACCACTGCCAACTACATCGTGGTGTCCAGCCTGCTGGTGCCGGTGATCGTCACCCTCGGCCAGCAGAACGGCCTGATCGTGCCGCTGATTGCCGTGCACCTGTTTGTCTTCTACTTCGGCATCATGGCCGACGTGACGCCGCCGGTGGGCCTGGCCTCGTTTGCCGCTGCAGCGGTGTCCAAGGGCGACCCGATCAAGACCGGGATTCAGGCTTTCTACTACAGCCTGCGTACGGCGATCTTGCCGTTTCTGTTTATCTTCAACACCGACCTGCTGCTGATCGATGTGGATTTCTGGCACGGTGTGCTGATCTTTATCATCGCCACTGTCGCCATGCTGATCTTCGCGGCCGGCAGTCAGGGTTACTTCCTGGTGCGCAGCCGCTGGTACGAGAACGTGCTGCTGCTGTTGGTGGCCTTCACCCTGTTCCGTCCGGGTTTCTGGATGGACATCGTGCATGACCCTTACCGCGACATCCCGCCGGCACAACTGGCCCAGGCTCTGAGTGATGTGGCCGATGGCAGCCAACTGCGTCTGCGCATCAAAGGAGAGGATGCGGTCGGTGACGCCCGCGAATTCAGCCTGCTGCTGCCTGTGCCGGAAGGTGCCACGGGTGAAGAACGCCTGGAGAAGCTCGGCCTGCTGACGTATGAAGAGGGCGGCAAGGTACTGGTCGACAGCGTCACCTTCGGCAGCCCGGCGGCCGAAGCGGGCCTGGAGTTCGATCAGGAAATCCTCAAGGTGCGCGCGCCAACGGATCGCTGGACCAAGGAGCTGATGTGGATTCCGGGCTTCCTGCTGTTCGCCCTGGTGGTCTGGTTGCAGCGTCGCCGGCGGGCCAACGGTACGGCTTGAGTTGAGCCTGACGCTCCACCCGCTGCGCAGCTTATTGCGCAGCGGGCTGTTGATAAATCTCTGGGGATTTGGCTGCAGGTCTTGTAGCCATTGGCTTTGAGCGTGCTGAGCAGAAACCTGCGCAGCCTTGCGCAACAAGTTGCTCAGCTTTTAGTGATCTGGCGCACAGTGGGTTTTGATCCTTGCTTTATTAGATCGTAACGTACTGATTTATAAGGTTTTTATTTAGTTGGCATGTTTGTCGCTATAGGGAGGGTTCCCGGATCACTGCAGATCCATGACCCAAGGCAAGGAAAGCACTCATGCCAACACCCGCGTATCTGTCCCTCGAAGGCACCAAACAAGGCCTGATCACTGCCGGCACCTTCACCGAAGACTCCGTCGGTAACATCTTCCAGGAAGGTCATGAAGACCAGATCCTGGTTCAAGCCTTCAACCACCAGGTCATCATCCCGCGTGATCCGCAGTCCGGTCAGCCGACTGGCCAGCGCGTACACAAGCCGCTGATGATCACCAAAGTCTTCGACAAATCCTCGCCGCTGATCTTCAACTCCCTGACCTCCGGTGAGCGTCTGTCCAAGTGCCGTCTGGAGTGGTACCGCACTTCCTCCACCGGTACTCAAGAGCACTACTTCACCATCGAGCTGGAAGATGCCGTGATCGTTGACGTGCAGTCGCGTATGCCGAACTGCCAGGATCCAGGCATGGCTCACTTCACCCACCTCGAAGACGTGTACTTCACCTACCGCAAAATCGTCTGGACCCACGAAGTCTCCGGCACTTCCGGCTCCGACGACTGGCGTACCCCGATCTCCGCCTAAGCATTGGCTGAGTTCGCGTAATACCGCTTCGGCCAGGCTTGTCCTGGCCGCTGCGTTTCTAGTGAGACCTGCGTCGCCAAACACTGACAGGCATCGCGCAAAATCGCGAACAGGCACGGCTGCCAGGCCAAGCCTGGGTTAGAAATGCGCAGTGGTTTGATTCATGGAACGAAACAAGAGGAACAACGAATGTTCGCCGCCGCCAACCAGACGCATTTCAGCCTGACGATCGAAGGCGTTAGCCACGATCTACAGGTGCTCGAATTCAACGGTCGCGAGGCGATCAGTCAGCCCTTCGAGTTTGAACTGGAGCTGGTCAGCGAGCGTCCTGACCTGGATCTGGAAAGCCTGCTGCATCAGGCCGCCTTTCTCGCCTTCGATCAGGCCGGCCACGGCATTCACGGGCAGATCTACCGCGTCGCCCAAGGCGAGTCTGGTAAACGCCTGACCCGTTACCACGTGACCTTGCGCCCACAGCTGGCGTACCTGGCGCATCGCACCAACCAACGCATCTTCCAGCACCTGAGGGTGGAGAAGATCATCAGCCAAGTGCTGCAAGAGCACGGCATTCAGGCCAACGCCTACCAATTCCAACTCGGCTCGATCTACCCCGAGCGCGAGTACTGCGTGCAGTACGACGAATCCGACCTGCACTTCGTCCAGCGCCTGTGCGAGGAAGAAGGTATCCACTACCACTTCCAGCACAGCGAACAAGGCCACGTACTGACCTTTGGCGACGACCAAACAGCCTTCCCCAAACTCGCGCCAACGGCCTATCAGCAAGACAGCGGTCTGGTCGCTGACAAACCGGTGATCAAGCGCTTCGGCGTGCGCGTGGAAACCCGCTCGAGCCGGGTGACCCGCCGTGACTATGACTTCGAAAAACCCAAGCTGCTGATGGAGGCGGACGCCAAGAGCGCATTCAAACCCGACCTTGAGGATTACGACTACCCCGGCCGATTTGTCGACCGCGAGCGCGGCAAACACCTCAGCCAGCGCATTCTCGAACGCCATCGCCACGACTTTGAGCGGGCGCAGGGCGACGGCGATCAGCCGCTGCTGGTCAGCGGCCACTTCCTGGCGCTGACCGAGCACCCGCGCGCCAGCTGGAACGACCTCTGGTTGCTCACTGAAATCCACCACGAAGGCAAACAGCCGCAGGTGCTGGAAGAGTCGGTGACCAGTCACACCGAAGTCAGCGATGGCTTCCAGCAGGGCTACCGCAACCGCTTTACCGCCACGCCCTGGGCCGTGCTGTATCGACCACCGCTCCACCACCCGAAACCGCGTATTCTCGGCAGCCAAAGCGCGGTGGTCACCGGGCCTGCGGGTGAAGAAATCCACTGCGACCAATATGGTCGGGTCAAGGTGCAATTCTTTTGGGACCGCGAAGGCCAGGCCGACGACAAAACCAGCTGCTGGCTGCGCGTGAGTTCGAGCTGGGCCGGCGACCGCTACGGCGGCATCGCCATTCCACGGGTTGGCATGGAAGTGCTGATCACCTTCCTCGAAGGCGACCCCGATCAACCGCTGGTCACCGGCTGCCTGTTCCACGCCGAACACGTGGTGCCCTACGACCTGCCGGCGAACAAAACTCGCAGCCTGTTTAAGACCCTCAGCAGCCCTGGCGGCGGTGGCTACAACGAACTGCGTATCGAAGATAAAAAAGGTGCCGAACAGATCTACATCCACGCCGAGCGCGACTGGGATGAAAACATCGAGCACGACCAGAAAATCCGCATCGGCAACGAACGCCACGACACCGTCGAGGCCAACAGCTACAGCGAATTCAAAGCCGAAGAGCACCGCACCACTCATGCCGACCGCAAAAGTGAGGTCAAAGCCAACGACCACCTTACCGTCGGCAACAACCAGCACATCAAGATCGGCACCGGCCAATTTATCAACGCAGGCCAAGAGATCCATCTCTCCAGCGGTCAGAAAGTCGTACTCGAAGCCGGCAGTGAACTCACCTTCAAAGCCGCCGGCAGCTTTATCAAGCTGGATGCCAGCGGCATCACCCTGGTCGGCCCGATCATCAAAATCAACTCCGGCGGCGCGCCGGGGAGTGGTTCGGGGGCGGCGCCAGTGTTGCCAATTATTCCCAAACCTGCCGATACCGCACCGACCGGCGAAAAGACCGGCAAGGCCAATATTAATCCGCTGCTGCAGCTGGCGAGCCTGGGCGAGCAAGGGCCACAACAACTGATTGTCGATGTATGGGGCGACCCCGCCTTGGGTGGCCAAGTACAACTGCTCGACCCGGAGGGTGACGCATGAGCGAGCTTAAGGATCAGCCCATCAAGCAGGGCACCCGCAAACGTGCGGAATACGACAATGCCCGCCGTGCGCGATTGGCGCTGAACATCGAGCGCGCCGATGGTGGGATGCTGCAGATTCCTGTCGAATCGGACATGCGCAGCAACGAAGAAGAGCCGGAAATTCAGCAGAATACCTTTCTCGCTGTGGTGCCCATGGCGCGCCTGCCCGGCCATGATCAGTACGATAAGGCGCCGAAAGGCGCACTGCCCCGTCCCGGGCGCATTTACGTATTTCAGAATGGCAAACTGTGGCGTGAATTGGAGTGCGACGGCCAAGGCAACCTGTCGGACGTGGATGTAGCCCAATGGCGCAAGCTGGCGACCCAGGGTAAGCCCGCCGATAATCGAGTAGCGGTCGGTAAACCACTGGCGTTAACGCTGGTACCCATGCTGCTGCAAGGACGTTTTGTCGGCGACCAATACACCATGGCCTATAGCGAGATGGCCTGGACATGGGAGTACATCGCCTGGTTGGAAGCCAGCAGTGGTCGGGTCAAAAATCGCTGCCAGAATGTAGCGCCGGCATGGTCCGCGGCGGTTGTCGGCGGCGAGCAATGGAAGCCGACCCAGGCGATGCCGATTGTTGTGATAGATAAGCAAGCCGAGGGGCTTAGGTCGCGTGACTTGCATATTGAATGCGCATTGCGCGACCCCGCGACTTTTACTCCGGCAATGACCGCATTCAATCCCCAAGAGCTGTTTGTCGAGCTGCATAAGCAACAGCAAGCGCTCGCCGGGCATATGGGGGCTGCCGCCCCGGCTGCGGTGCCAGGGCTACCTGCTGGCAAGGATGTTCTCGCAGAAAAAAGCTTGCGCGGCTATCCAAAACTGGTCGGCTTCATGTTGGACGACCCATTGTTCGAGTTGCGCCATGCGGTTGAGCAGTCCCGCCTTGCAACCGAAGCCTTGCAAACCTATAACGCCCTGGTGCCGTTCCAGCCGTTTGGTCGTTACGCCGAAGTGCTGCATCAATGGTCGATGCCAAGCAACGCGCCGTTGGCTGACCTGCGCGAGCATATCGATATGGCCGCGCTTGAGAAAACCATGCTGCATACCAAGCGCCAAAGTGCGCGCGAGGTTATTCATCGGCAGCTCAAGCGAACCTTGGCACTATCGCAGAGCAAACTGACCGCTGTATGGAATGATTGGGTCTACAGCAGCGATGAGCGCTTGCTGGAACCCTACAGCCTGCTGATCGATATGCTGGAAATGCTCAGTCGCCTCCCTCAAGGCAGCGATGCACGCAGCACCGAGGCCGAGGATCGCGCACTTGCGCAAGCGGTGGAGCGCCTGATCAGGCAGCTGGCGGATGCCAATCATCCGCTTACCCGTGCAGCCCTGGCCGACCAAAATGGAGCGCTACCAGAACTGCCCAAACGGCTGGCAAAGCTGGCAGCGACAAACCGGGCCATCAAGCCGGAGAATTTGGGTATAAGTTCCTTGGCAATGTTCGCCGGCCTGGAGAGCCAACAATCAGCCAACTATCAGTACGCGACACAGAACCTGGCTCTGGCGGTGGACGAATGGCTGAGTCATCTGAATAAAGCTGTGCTGTTGACGCTCAGGCAGCTGCGCACCAACGCTGCCACCGTCCAGTTGGATATGCAGCGACTCTTCACGCCGACTGTGGGTCTGCTGAGCAAACTGCATAGCCAGGCCAAAACGATCAAGTTCATGCCCCAGGGCGAAGCCCTCGCACAGAATATGGTGGTGCTGGGCGTGCATGGAGGCGGCCTCAGCTTTGGCTTGACGCCCAGCGAGCGCACCACCTTGACCCGGCAGAACTACCTGTACGGCAACTTGCAGGGACGCGGCGGCAATGTACTCGCCACCACCAGTGGCAAGCTGGCGGAAGCCAACCGCTTCGCCAGCAAAGACTTGGGGCGGTTTATGGTCGTGGCCGCGCCAGCCAACGATCCACTGGTGCAAGAGTTGAACAGCTGGCGGCTCAGCGCCGCCAACTTGGGTCGCGCAGGACAAATCGCCAAGTCGCCGGTATTGCCGCTCTTCGCCACGTTGATGGCTGCTTACAATCTGCACGTGAATACCATCGGTGCCAAGGCTTTGATGGAAACAGAATTCGCTAGGTTTACCGTTGGTTACGTGTCTGCATCTGCAGATCTTTTCTTCGCTTCAAACAACGTTGCGCTAAAAATCATAGAAGGCTCAGGCGTCCGCTCACCCTGGTATGCGCTATGGGAAAAGGGCCGCTTCGACGTCTCGCGGATATCGGAGCGCTGGGCAAGCAACCTCAGTAAGCGCACGGGCGGTAGTACTTGGCTCAGCGTCTCAAGGGCAGGCTCATTCGTGGCGATGGGACTGACTTCTGCACTATTTGTTTGGGACGCCAAACGCGCCTTCGACCAGGGCGATAAGGATGTATCCGTTGCCAATGCCATTGCCGCATCCGGCGCGGCCATGTGGGCGCTTTATACTCTTGGGGTGCTGGCCAGTCCCTGGGTACTGGGCGCGGGTATCGTGTTGTTGCTGGGCGGCGCCGTTGCTGCGGCGCTATTGGTAGATGGTGCAATCGAGCAGGCGATCAAGCACGGTCCTTTTGGCAAAGAGCGGCGTCTGCCGCATATGAATGACCCCAGGGTTGCCTATCAGCAACTGCTCGGCGCTATCGGCCAACCTCAGGTACGCATCGAGCGCCTGGAAAATTGGCAGAAACGCGCCCCCGCGGAGGATCAGGCGAAGCTGCGGGCTTCAGAAGCCCAGGGTAATAGCGACCTCGACCCGCTGGACTGGGTAGTCGAGCTGCAATCCGGCCTGCTGAGCCAATATCCCAGTAATCAGGGGTTTACCCTGCGGGCGTCCGAACTTAAATTGGAGCGCGGCCACCACAGCGGCTGGCAGCGTAGACCGCCCAAGGTCATTTCTCAGGAAAAGCTTGGTGCCGTCGTGCTCAATGGCGGTCGCGTGCTCTACGTACTGCCTCATCAGCACCGGCCAGCCTTTAACCCTTTGGCTACCAGTCAATACGCCCTCAAGGTGCGTGTGCAGTTTCGCCTTAGCCATCAAGCGTGCCGAGCCGGCGATCCTTTTCCGGCGTACGACGACCTGATCCTGCCGCAGCCGAGCCCACGCCAATGGGCGGCTTTCAATCCAGTACTGCTACCCAAGGAAGACGAGGTGATGGATGACGTACCCTATTGGCTGATCGAACAGAGCGACTACCGCAAACTATGAATGCCCCCGTAATAGAGCAATGCCTTTATACGGCTAGTGCCTACGACTCCACCGATATTCCGGCCCAGCCGCCGCATAAATGGCGGCAGGATGCCAATCGCAACAATCTGCGCCGCACCCAGTTGCGCTGGGGCCACTATGCCAACTTGCAGCCCTGGCAGATGGTCGATATGCAGCTACAGGCCAAGGAGCATACCTTTGTCGAGCGTACAGGGGATGCCGAACTGTATTGCGATCAGCAGCGCTGGCGCTTCGAGAATTTCAATAAGCTGCTTATGTTGATTCCAGGTTTAAAATTTGCTGCCTTATTCGCAGTGCCTTGGATCTTCTGGGTCATGGTGGTCGGCACCGTATTGTCAGAAGGAATAGGTAAATCGCTGACTGTAGCTTCTCTCGTGGTAATTCCCGGATTATTGATGATAGGAGTTAGTGGCTGGCTCTATTGGGGAAAGAGTCTAAAGTCCTACTTGATTCAAGTGGGAGCTGGCTTGGCCACGGCTCTGTTAAGTACAGCATTCAACTACAGCACATCTGGTTATGACTCCGACCTCTTATGGATGTGTGGGGTCATGGCCCTTTCCATCTTTATGGGCGTGGTCGGTTTCGACTTTCTTTTGGATCTGTATTTGCGCCTATTCAAATACGATGGCAGCGAGTTCAACAGGCAAACCGGTATGGTGACCATCGCCCGGCGCTTTCGTAAGCCGTTCGTGGCGCCGTTCTATGAGTTCGACGCCACCATGGAGTTTCGCCCAGGGCCGCATGGCAGTGGCGGCATGGCGCTGTGGTTGCATCACCGCTATGCCGATTGCGAAATATTCCTCGGCGGTAAGATGCATCCACTGGGCCTTACCCCGGAAGAAGCCCTGGCCTTCTGGGACTGCCTGCAACGCTATATGGATGTAAGCCAGCCGCTACCCGAGCTGCCGGTGCTCGAACAGTTCCGCCACCTCGACCCGGTCACCGCCGAGCATGACCGCCAGAGCAAGCGCGATCCGCGCCGCTGGCGCGATATGCCCTACCGTGCATGGGAGGGCCGGGGACAGCCAGAAACGATGAAACGCAACCGCGATTACAACTGGCAGCAACAACCCTGCATCATCCAATCCAAAATTGCCCCCGGCCTCAGCATCGAAGCCTACTATCGCAGCCAGGAAGCCAAAGGCATCCAGGCCACGCCTAAAGGCGATGACTACGACAATATTCATCGGGGTTAAAAAGGCCGATTAGTAGTGCATCGAGGCGCCATCGACCTCAACGGCCAGCCGCTGACCGCCCACCAGTTCACCGCGGGTGG
Source organism: Pseudomonas sp. 8BK (assembly GCF_902506475.1). Classification (NCBI taxonomy): domain Bacteria; kingdom Pseudomonadati; phylum Pseudomonadota; class Gammaproteobacteria; order Pseudomonadales; family Pseudomonadaceae; genus Pseudomonas; species Pseudomonas sp. 8BK. Next base: position 1,596,131 of record NZ_LR733252.1, read on the forward strand.
CCGCGAACAGTACCGCCAGCAAGGCGCGCTGCTCAGCGAATACCTGTACGACGAACACGGCCGTCTGCGCGCCCACAGCCTGCGCCAGGAACAGCAACGGGTGCTGCAGCGCAATTATCGCTACGACGCCAACGGCAACCTGGCCGGCATCGACGACTCGCGCAAAGGCAGTAAGAGCTTCCACTACGACCCACTGGATCGCCTGGTGGCGGTGCGCGGCGACACTCCGGAAAGCTTCGTCCACGACCCGGCCGGCACCCTGCTGGCACAAAGCAGCGCCGTTGCCGACGACCGCGTCAACGTCAAAGGCAACCGCCTGCTGATGCAGGGCGACCACCACTTCGACTACGACGCCTTCGGCAACCTGATGCGCGAACGCCGCGGCGCCGGCCAGCGGCTGATTACCGATTACCGCTACGACTGCCAGCACCGCCTGATCGGCGCCAGCCTGCCCGACGGCAGCCAAGTGAGCTACCGCTACGACGCCTTCGGCCGGCGTATCGCCAAAGTCGTCGACGGCAAGACTAGCGAGTTCCTCTGGCAAGGCGACCGCCTGATCGCCGAAAGCACGCCAGAGCATTACCGCAGCTACCTCTACGAGCCCGGCAGTTTCCGCCCCCTGGCCATGCTCCAGGGCAAAGGGGCCAAGGCCGAGCCGTTCTACTACCAACTCGACCACCTCGGCACCCCGCAGGAACTCACCAGCGCTGCCGGCGAGATCCTCTGGTCGGTGAAATACCGCGCCTACGGCAACGTCGCCAAACTGGAAATCGCTGAAGTCGACAACCCCCTGCGCTTCCAGGGCCAGTACTACGATGCCGAAACCGGCCTGCACTACAACCGCCACCGCTACTACAATCCCAACACCGGCAGCTACATCACCCCCGACCCGATCAAGCTGGCGGGTGGGTTGAATAACTACCAGTATGTGAACAACCCGACGGGGTGGGTGGATCCGTTGGGATTGAATACGGTGCCGGGACAATGCCCAGATACCAAATCCGGATCACTATTTGATCGTTACCCGGAGAAGACGGTAATACAAACTAAGGGCATTGATGAACAGACTAAATTTCTCTCTGAAAATATTCCTGGACTTCCAGAAGCGCAGGCAAAAATAATACTTGAGGAGTCTCATGCGAAAGGCTCTTCCGCGGTATTTGGCGGAAGCAGGGTGCGCGGAAACCATTCAGCGAGCAGTGATCTTGATGTCGGGTTCGGTGGATTGAACGCGAATCAAGCGGCTAAGTTGCTTAAGAAGCTTGAGAAGAGATTCAGCCTTGAGTTGAACTTCCTTAATCTCGAAAAGACACGAATTGTTCCTGGGAACGAAACAGCCTCCATTAAGAAAATAGAAACTCCAGAAGAGTTTTTCCAACGCTCAGGTACTAGGAGTGACGCAGACCCAAAAGCGGGAGAGCCATACACTCCATCGGGATCCGTTACCGCTAATCCTGACGGCTCACTCGTAATAATCCCACCAGGAGCGCAGCCATGAAATTTTTAGTTGAAAATAATCAAATAGGCATAGAGTCAGTTATCTATAGAGAACTCGGCTTTGGTGAACAACTAAACCCCGAAGGTATAGCTTATAGGCTCGAAGTTTTAACTGATGAAATACCCGAAAGCTTCCATGAGGCAATAAACTCTTTTATAGAGCAATGCAAGAGTGATGACAAGGATCAAGAGATTTCTGAGACTCCAGAGTTGCAAAAACTAGGATATCCGGATTCTCAAAAGCTTTTAGTCAAAGCTCCTACTGTTCTGGGGAGAATGATAGAGGATTATTTATACTTTGAGTTTCTCAATGCTATATTTAAAACCTCGAACACCAATGCCAAATTCGTAATAAACAGTATTGATAGAGTAGATATATCTGGTGTGCAAATGCAGGTTTTTGGAAAAGGCTTTTTTAGGAAAATCTAGAAGGCTCGCAAATCGCTGATAGCCATTGCAAATATGAAACCAGCTCTGTAATGGCGAGTATCATCACAATGTAAATGAAGGCAATGAAGACGATATCGGTTCCGTTATATATCGATGCTTTAAACAGGCTTGACATAGATCAATCCTTGCCTGGAGACCTAAAAGAAATTTATCTAAATGATGCGGAATTTGAAGAGTTATTTTCTTCGGGAGTAATAAATGAAATAAATCATCACTTAGGGAAATTAATTGATGATTATGAAGATGAAAGTATTCAAGTCCTGCAAGATCTAAAGGCCATGCTGGGATTATTAGAAGCTAAAATCTCTCAAAACGATCTTCCGGTTTTGCAGAAGATTATTTCTCTTACAAAAATTGCCATAGTAAATAAAACCGGTGTGTTCTTTTATTTCTAGCACGCAAGAAAGGGTGACTACAGCAATGAAGGATGAATCTTTACTCATCGCGTTCAAAAGTAGCGGAAGTTAATTCTTGCCAGACAACATGGTCACTTCAGGCCATCTAAGCTGGGCAACAATATGAGCAATGATAGAATCATAGAAAAATTAAATACTTGGATCGGGGACTCTGAAGAATCCAACTGGACTGCATACAGCCCCGAACTAGTTGCAAAAACAATTCTTCCCGACTTCACAGAAGATCAATGGGAGATGCTTAAAAAGGTAGTACTATTAAAACCAGAATATTGGCAGCAGCGTTGCGCGGTATCTTTAGGAGAGGATAGATCGGGAAAAGCTATCGAAATATTAAAGCTACTGTTTTCAGAGTCCCAGCATCTGGACGTTCAGGTGATGGCCATATACGAGCTTGATTGGGCTGAGGTGCCAATAGAGCATCAATATGCCGCTTACATCAAAGAGGTCATAGCTAATATCCCCGAGGATGAAGTTGAACCTGAACTACAACGACTCTTTAGTAAGGCTGAGTCGGCAAAGATATAGAAATGCTGAAAAATCCATTCTTAGATGAACCACACGCCCTAAGTATTAATGAATTTCTTTCAGGAAGAGGCATATACGACAGGGAGGAAGTTCTAAGAATGGTCTGAAATTCCTACTCCGAAAAATGTAGCCCAGTAATCATACAGCTTACAGACCTGCCATTTCATAAAAAACGGGCCTTTTCAAAGTTTCCCTAGACAACCTGAATATGCCATGACTAAACGGGTATTTTGGGGGCGGCCTGATAGATACCAGCGCGCTAAACCTTTATGAGGTTTCTTCAAGCGAGCGCGACACACGCATGTTTTATTTGCTCGACTCAAATAGGCCTATATAACATATATGTTGAAACACAACGAAATCAGCGTAGTGCACCATTGCCTGCTGGATTTTAGAGGCTCTTCATCTTTAGGGGTCAATAGTTACATTCCAATTTTGCTGAATCGGCTTCTAAAATCAGAGGGTGTCGGCTTGGAAATGTCTGGAGTATATTTAAGCAACGATGATGATATAGAAAACATTCCGGATTATTTACTGGATGTGAATGGCATGGCCTTCGAGTTTATGGATGAGCACGTCACTGTACCTTTTTCATTGGGGGCAGCTTTTATAGCAAACTGGTGCAACAAAAACATCGTTGAGAATCGAGACGCCATTATTAGTAAATGCAATGGCTTAATTAAAAAATACCAGCCCGTTTAATTGCAAAACCAAATTGAAGCGAAAGAAGCTTCTCAAGCTGTTGAAGTAATATCCGGCAAGTTCGAGTAATAGAGCGTTGCGCCATATTCATTTATTACCCATCATCGAAAGCGCATTTAGCTTAATGCTGCAGCACCATAATTCGGCTCAGCCAAACCATGAAAGATGACCTTTCAGATCGCTACTCAGGCAGCTTGCTCGGTTTGGCTTGCGGCGATGCAGTGGGAACATCCGTGGAATTTTGTCCCCGCGGTACGTTCAGCCCGCTCGTTGATATGGTCGGAGGGGGTCCATTTAATCTAGTACCGGGCCAGTGGACTGACGACACATCAATGGCTCTTTGCCTCGCGGAAAGCCTGCTAGCGAAGAACGGCTTCAATGCCAAGGATCAGATGGGGCGGTACCTCAACTGGTGGCAATGGGGGTATATGAGTTCGACGGGGCAGTGCTTTGACATTGGAAATACAGTCAGGCAAGCGCTCCTGAAGTACCAACAAACGAATCAACCTTTCGCAGGTTCAGTCGAGCCTGATACAGCGGGTAATGGCTCGCTCATGCGTCTCGCACCTGTTGTGCTCTTCTACTATTCATCTGATCAAGACATTGCCCAATTCACGGTCGCGAGTTCCTGTACAACTCACTCCGCGCCCGAGGCGACCGAGTGCTGTCGCCTCTTGGGAGAGTTGCTTGCCAAAGCTTTGGCGGGCAAGTCGAAGACCGAAATTCTCAGCCCTTCGCGGACGAGCTTTATCGAACCCAAGGTCAGAAACATTGCGTCTGGAAAGTACATGCACAAGACGCGCGAACAAATCGCTGGAACAGGCTATAGCGTGGCTTCGTTGGAAGCCGCGTTGTGGTGTTTTTGGCGTTCGGAAAGCTTCGAGTCAGCAGTGCTCGACGCTGCGAACCTTGGCGATGATGCAGACACTACCGCAGCGATAGTGGGTCAATTGGCCGGCGCTTTTTATGGCAAATCGGGAATGCCGACTCATTGGCTGGCAAAGTTGCACATGAGGGCAGAGATTGAAGACATGGCGGATGCATTGCTCCAAGCCGCCAAGGCAAGGCAGGCCTAGCGAAGTGGATTAAGGACAGTCCAATTGTCCTGCCTGCCGAAAACGTCAAGATGGCAACGGTGAAGCTCTTACGGCGATATCGACCTATTTAAGGAAAAAGGGGCAGATTTATTTTTGGAGGGATAAATAAAACTGTCCCTTTTCCTGTTTTTTTCAATTACGACTTTGGAAATCCAAGCCATTGATGGAGCGAATACCAAGAGTGCGTTCAGCCCAGATTTTGAAAGCTGGCAGCTTGTCGGTGCTGGTAGGTGTCGCGTGGTCATGCGATGTCAGGTCTAGAGCTGCAGTGCGCTTGTAGCGGGATACACGAGGGTTCCGTCTACCTTCCAGCTGGTCATTCTTTATGCGATAAGTACGCTCAGAGCGACTCAGGCTCTAAACGGCTTTAACGACACCAACCAATGCAACTCTCCAACACGGATAGGCTTGGTCAATAACTCAAGTTCATTTCATGGATGATATCGATGCATACAAAATCATTACTTGCGCCTCTTTCTTTGGTCCTGCTTAGCCAGCTTTCCCACGCGGCTGTTTTATACGATGCTCGCTTTGCCTCGCCGCCGAATATCGACGGGCAGTCCATTGTGATCGACGGTACCCCGCATACGCCTAGCCAGGTAACCATGGGCGCAGTGGAGATGCGTTCCGGCTTCGCGGGTCAGCCGGGCAACTGGGCGGTTTTCAATGCCCCGGGCTGCAGCTATGACCAGATCCAGTTCAATCTCCCGACAGGGCTGACGAAGGCCTACGTCAGTTGGGATATGTTCCCGAGCATGCTTAACAACAGCGAGAGTGCCTTTAACGTGCATCTGGACAGTACAGGCTATGGTGCCCGTAGCCTGTCCATGCATGGCGGTCAGAACAGCATCCAGCTATTCAATTTCGGTAAATCAGCAACGCTTTCCAGTCTTTCCAATCAGACGAAGTACCGTGTACTGGCTCGGGTGGATGCGGCGAGCGATCAGCTGGAAATTTCGATTAATGGCAATCCGGTATATAGCGGCACCTTCGGTAGTCCTGACCTTACCAGCGTGCGCATGACCCTCTCTCCTTGGAAAGGCGGGGCAACTCAATGCAATGAAAGCGCTGCAGCACTCAGTAATGTCCTGATTTATGAGGACCCAAGCGACCTTGAAACTCCGCCTGCGCAGAGCATTGGAGTGACCTTCAAGTTGGTACCCGGTTATCCGACCTCCGTATCGGCTAATGGTGGCTACCTCAGTTATTACCGTGGTATTCAAAATAGTGGTGACGTGCCGCTGAATCTCTATACCTGGATCACCGTCGACTTGCCCGATGGCACGGGGTTTCCGTTACGCCAGAGCCACTCAGTGAGCTTGCAGCCGGCAGCCAGCATGGCCACGGTACAAAACGGCTTATTCATTCCGAAATGGTTTCTAGCCGGTGATTACAAGGCACGCATGGTGGTGGTCAACCAAGTGACAGGGGAGCAATTTAATTACGATATACCGTTTACCAAACGGCCCTAGTTTCACGCCCACTGCGCATAGACTAACGGCCCGTTAATGGACGCTAGTCTATGAGTTCTACACAGGGCTTAAGCCGGCTGAGGCTCGGCACCTTAGAATGCTTCAGGGCAGCGTTGGTTGGCTCTGTAGCAGCTCCGGCCTTTCCCTCTGCAGTTTGCTCTGCAGCATTTCCAGTTGCTCCAGCGCGGCGCGGGCTTCGTCTAGTTCGGTTTGGCTGCGTTCGCCGGATTGCGCGGCTTGTTCGATGCGCTCGCGGATGGCGGGGATCTGCTGCACGCCGCTGGCGTAGGCCATGATCTGGTCGCGGGTTTGCTGGTCTTCGAAGGCGCTGTACCGCGCCGGGTCGGCCAGTTGGGTGGCGGACGCGGGTTGACGGGGTTTGAGTTGGCCGAGGGCCGGGCTGCGCGGGTCGCCTTGGTCGGCCATCAGCTGGATCAGCATTTGCGCTTCCTGCGCATTCAATTGCGCTTCGTTTGGCGGTTCTTCCACCGGTTTTTCTGCCGGCGCTGGGATTGCAGCGGGCTGCTGTACCGGCAGCGCGGCGGGCATCTCTGGTAAGCGGATGGACTGGCTGATCGATGTTGCGGGCTGTGGTGCAACGGCTGGCGCGGTGTCGGCCTGGGGCGTGCGCACAACTACGATGGTCACTGCAGTGATCACCCCGAGCAGGCCGATGCCGAGCCAGGCCTTCATAGCCCTTCTACCTTGGCATTGGCCAGCAGGGTATCGACGCGAGCCTGGAAGGCTTGGGTCAGCTGCTCCTTGGCCACGGCCTGGTTGACTTCATAACGCACGCTGGGGTCGCTAAGCGGCAGTTGCTTATCCTCACGGCTGCGCACCTGGACGATCTCGAACGCGCCGTCGATCAGCATCGGTTGGGAGATGCTGCCTGCTTTCTGCAGCAGGGCGGTCTTGCGCAGAAAATCCAGCTGCGCATCCTGCGGGCGGATCAGGCCGAGGTCGCCGGGTGGCGTGTGGCTTTTGCTGTCCGCCAGGGAGTAGCGGTGTACGGCGTCATCGAAGCTCAGGCCTTTTTGCAGTTCGGCATACACCCGGTCGGCACTGGCTTGGTCTGCCAGGCGGATATGACTGGCCTGCACCTGGGCGACATTCTGGTAGAGCTGGCGGTTGCGCTGGTAGTATGCCTCGGCATCTGCATCACTGACCTGGCCGGCGCGCTCGCGCAGGCTGGCGGTTTCATGGTGGAAGTCGCTGTGCAGGCCAAGCTGGTGTAGGTATTTGTGGCGAACGAGTTTGTCGCGCACCAGCTGGCGGATGCCGGCCTGTTCGTCCGCACTGAATCCCTTCTCTCCGAGCTGATACCAGAGGTAGTCGCGTAGCGCCTGCTGACGCACCTGTTCGGCCAGGTACACCAGGTTGCCCTGCTGCAGCTCCACCCGGCCTTGTACGTTATCGCCCTGATACAGCTCGAGCAGGTTCAGGCGTTGTTCGGCCTGACCGGGGAATTGCCAACTGATCAGTTGCACCTGTGCGGCATCGGCCTGTTGTTGGGGGCTCAATTGCAGGCTATCGAGCACCACGCCTTGGGTTGGCGCGGTCAGCACCTGGCGCAGCCGTGCGCTGCTCAGCGCTTGTGGTTGGCGTAGGAAGGGCCGGACATCGTGATCGAACTGGCGGCCGTAGACCTGCTCGATCAGGTTGGCGGCTTCGCGTTCGACCAGCGCATCCAGATCGCTGCTGTATTTGGCGCTCAGTTCGGCTTCCACCTCGCGGGCCAGCAGGTGGTTTTCCGCAAGGCCAGTGCGCAGCAGACGCAGGTCGGTATTGAATTTGACCCGGGTCATGGCCTGCTCCAGCAGGCCGATGCTTTTGCCGGGCAGGCGTTCACCGTTGATGCGCATGTCCTGGCTGCCCAGGGCTGACAGGCAGATGCCTGTCAGCCCCAGTACCAGCAAACTGCGCTGGATAAGCCCGCGCACCTTACAGGCCACCCTGGCCATAGAAGGTGTTGGCACCCTTGGTCAGCACGCTGACGGTGAGGGCGATGGACTCCGGAATCAGCTCCTTGGCCACTCGCAGGCGGGTGGCGTAGCTGGTGTCATACAGCGGCTCGGGGCGCTGGTAGGCGACCTGGGCGGTCTGGGTCAACAGATCGCGGATCGGCTTCTGTGCGTCATAGCTGCCGACGCGGTTGGCCACTGCCGCCATATTGTTCAGACCTTCGCTGAAGTAATGATCGTCCACCCAGCCTTCCCAGCCGGAGTGACCATTGCCTGAGGTGACCCAGGCGTGGTGCGGCTGCGCCACATCACCGGTGGTGTGCAGCGAGTAGCCGATGGTTTGCAGGGACGGTGCGTTCTTGAACTGATCGAACCAGTATTTGGCCAGGTTATCGATAGGCTGGAAGGCCGCCGTCTGGAAGTCGCCGTAGTGCGTCTGCCAGTTGGAGGACGTGCCCTGACGGTAATGCGCTTCGGTGGTGTCGAAGTCGCTTTTCTTCAGCTCGCGGTTGTACAGGTAAACCATGGCGTACCAGTCAACGTCGCCGCTCCAGCTGCCATCTACCTTGCGGTAGCGGTAGTCGTAGCCGCCGTGGTCGTTGCCGTGGGCGTCGCCCTGGCGGGCCATGTTGATAAAGTGCCAGTAGGACGTGTAATTGACGATGGAGGCCGCTGCGCCATACACCGGCGCGTGCTCGTAGCCGACCCACCAACCGCCCAGGCGGGTGTCCTGGAAGTCATCGACGTCGTAGGCGGCCTGGCCGAGGATTTCCCCCGCGCGGGCTTCACTGCCGGCGGCGCCGACGTAGAACTGGTAGGCACGTTTCATCTCGGGCGTGGCGTGCGCCGAGTTGAGGAAGGCCAGGGCGTCCTTGACGATATTCTTGTGTGTAGGTTGCGACCAGGCGCAGGCGTGGCTGGCGCTAAAAGCCAGGCCTAGACCAACGGCCAGGGAGGTGAGGTTTTTCATAGGGAAGGCGCTCTTTTGTTGTTGGAGTTGAGCAGTATTAGCGGTCATTGATGGCAAAACTGTTGCAATGCCGCACGCCAACTTAAAGTCTATGCGCCGGGTTGTCTCAACCCAACTAAGGGTTGGTGGTATAGACCAACTTTATTGCGCGCTTTAGGCCGCGCCACTGTTCTTATGGCGCAAGGGCGCCTGGATGCTGAGGCATTGGCCGCCTGAGCCAAGCTGCAGAACGTGAGCTGTGTCTCGCTTTGGGGCTGCGCATATCACCGACAATGCCGCGCCGGCCGGGACGCCGATACCTCTCGGCTACTCCATTGCACCAATCTTCAAGGACGATGACCATGAAACTGCAGTTCACCCTTTCCGCGCTCGCGCTTTCCACCCTGCTTTCCGGCTGTCAGAACATGAGCCCCGACGCCATGCTTAGCACCGGGCTGCAAACCATGCAGGCCGCTACGCTCAGCGATGCTGAAGTGAATAGCATGGCCGACGACGCCTGCGTACAGATGGATGCCCAATCGCCAATCGCGCCCGCCGATAGCACCTACAGCAAGCGCCTGGCGACGATCGCCAGCAATCTCGGCAGTCAGGTCAACGGGAGGCCGGTCACCTACAAGGTTTACCTGACTGACGAAGTCAATGCCTGGGCCATGGCCAACGGTTGCGTGCGTGTATATAGCGGCTTGATGGACCTGATGAACGACAACGAAGTGGAAGGCGTGCTGGGCCACGAGATGGGTCACGTTGCCCTTGGCCACACCAAGAAGGCGATGCAGGCGGCCTACGCTACTTCGGTGGCTCGTGGCGCAATTGCCTCTTCCGGCAACAGTGCCGCCATGGCGTTGTCCAACTCGCAACTAGGCGATTTGGGTGAGGCGCTGATCAACGCGCAGTTTTCCCAGTCTCAGGAAAGCGCAGCCGATGACTTCTCTTTTGATCTGCTGAAGCAGCGCAACATTCCGCTGCAGGGTTTGGCCAGTGCCTTCGACAAGCTGGCTCAGCTCGGCGGTGGCGACAGCAGCATGTTTGACTCCCACCCAGGCTCGGCCGATCGCGCCGCGCATATCCGCCAGCGTATCGCTGCCGAGAAGTGATCGACGAGGGGCCGCAATAGCGGCCCCATCTGTTTCAGGAGTTACCCATGCATAACCGATGCGCTCTGTTGATCTGTGCTTCTTTGCTACTGGCTCCGCAGATAAATGCCGCTAGCAGCGATGAGTTGGATGCTCGCTACAATGACTGCCTGGAGGCTAGCGAGGGGCTTACTAACAGCCTGGTTGCAGCCTGCGCTGAGGGTGTTTCGGATGTTGCGAAAAAACAGATGAACCTTACTTACCAGCGCCTATACCTCACGCTGCAACAAGCTTCGCCGGAAGATGCCAAGCAGCTCGAGGAGGCGCAGAAGGCCTGGCTTATCTATCGCAACGCGCATTGCGATATGCAGGGCAAGCATATTGGCTCGCCGATGTACTACACCTGCCCAATGGAGCTGAACATCGACAGGCTCGTCGAACTGGAATTTTTGCTCGATAACGGCGGCTAGAATTCATCGTTCGCCCGAGGCTAATCCACGGCAGATTACTCACCCGCTATGTCCTGGCTGTGCAGTGCCCCTGTCTCGCTGCTTTCCAGCACCACATAGGCACTGGCGCAGAACAACGAGTTGAGGCGTTTCATATCGGCGATCAGCTCCATATGCAGGCCGCTGGTTTCGATGCTTTGCACCACTTGATGATGCAAACGGCCGACATGTGCGTGGGCTAAGCGACGTTCCTGGGCGCGGAAGCGGCGTTTTTCGCGCAGCAGTTGGCGGGCGCTCTCCTGGTCGCCCGAAAGAAATACCGAGAGGCCCAGGCGCAGGTTGGCGGTTAGTTGTTGATGCAGACTGGCCAGCTCTGCCAGGCCGCTATCGGAGAAGGCGTGACGCTGGGCAGTTTTCTGATCCTGCACCTTGCCGAGCATGCGTTCGATGATGTCGCCGGCCTGCTCCAGGTTGACCGCCAGCTCGATGATCTCTGCCCAACGTCGGTTGTCGTGGTCGCTCAGGGCCTCGCGCTGGATCTGCGCCAGGTAGAGTTTCACCGCGCTGTAGAGCGCATCGACATCATCATCAAGGCGGCGCAGTTCCTTGCTAAGTGCCGTATGTCCGCCCTGCAGCACCTCCAGTAGATGGTTGAGCATGGTCTCGATCAGGTCGCCGATGCGCAGGGTTTCACGCACCGCATTGGCCAGCGCCAGGCTCGGTGTGGCCAGCGCTGTAGGGTCGAGGTGGCGCGGGCGGGCGACGCCGTTTTCATCAGGGCGATCCGGCAGCAGCCAGTTGCAGAAGCGCGCCATCAGCCCGACCGTGGGCAGCATCAGCACACAGCGTAGGCCGTTGTAGAGCAGGTGAAAGCCGATCACCAACTCTTCGGGGCGCCAGTTCAGGCTGTCCAGCCAGTTGGCCAGCGGGTCGAGCAGCGGCATCACCAGCAGCAGGCCAATCAGCTTGTACAGCAGACTGCCCAGGGCCACGCGCCGCCCTGCAGGGGTTTGCAGGCTACTGGTGAGAAAGGCCAGCACGCCGCTGCCGATATTGGCGCCAATCACCAGGCCGATGGCCACGGGCAGGCTGATCAGGCCGGCACCGGTCAGGGTTGCGGTGAGCAGCACGGCGGCCAGGCTGGAATAGGAAATCAGCGCGAACAGCGCGCCGACCAGCGCATCCAGCAGCAGGTCGCCGGTCAGTGAGGCGAACAGCACGCGGATGCCCTGCTCCTGGGTGATTGGCGTAGCGGCGGCGACGATCAGCTCAAGGGCCAACAGCATCAGCCCCAGGCCAATGGCCACGCGGCCGAGCTGGCCGGCGCGGGTCTGTTTGCGCGAGAGAAAGAAGATCACCCCGAGGAAGATCAGCAGCGGGCTTAGCCAACTCAGGTCGAGGGTCAGCACCCGGGCCATCAGCGCCGTGCCGACGTCCGCGCCGAGCATGATCGCCAGTGCCGGAGTCAGCGCCATCAGCCCCTGAGCAACGAACGAGGTAACCAGTAATGCAGTGGCGTTGCTGCTCTGCACCAGTGCGGTAACACCGATGCCGGCGGCAAAGGCCAGCGGCCGCTTGCTGACGTTATGGCTAAGCACCTTACGCAGGTGCGAGCCATACACCCGCAGGATGCCGGTGCGGACGATATGAGTGCCCCAGATCAGCAAGGCGACGGCAGACAGCAGATTCAGCAGGGTGAGCATGGTGCTGCTCCCTGGCGCGTCAGCCCGGTTGCAGCGTGACGCGCGGTTTTTACTTGTTATAAAGGCCCATCGTGTAGAAGCGCAGACCCTGTATTTAGCTTTAGCTGGGGTTGGCGCTGCGCGCCAGCGCGCGACACAGCCTGTCGTGCAATCCCGCCAGGCTGCGTGAGCTGATAACCTTGCCCGCTACTGAACGGAAGCGACTCCCTCTGATGCTGACGCTTTATCACGCCCCTGACCTGGAAACCCTTGGCGAGCTGGCCACCACCCTGCTCGCCACGCCGATGCGCGAGCCCTTTGCGCCGGCGCTGGTGGTGGTGCCGAGCCAGGGCATGGGGCGCTGGCTGACCCTGGAGCTGGCGCGCAAGCAGGGCATTGCCATGCAGCTGGAGGTGCAGCTGCCGGCCAAGTTCGTCTGGGACCTCTCGCGCCTGTGCCTGGGGCAACTGCCGGAGCAGTCGGCGTTCAGCCCCAGCAGTTTGAGCTGGCGCCTGTATGACTGGCTATGCGAGCCCGCTCACCTGAGTGAGGCGCCGCGCCTGGCGCATTACCTGGACGGTGGCGATGAGCGGCGGCGTTTGTCACTTGCCGTGAAGATCGCCGACGTATTCGACCAATACCTGCTGTATCGCGACGACTGGCTGGCCGCCTGGGAGCGCAATGAGCAGCAGGACCTCGGCCCTGATGAAGCCTGGCAGGCGCTGCTGTGGCGCGAGCTGACCCGTGACGGCCACCCGCACCGCGCGCGTTTGCTGGAAGAACTGCTCGCCCGCCTGTATGACGCCACGCCCATCGCCGGGCTGCCCGAGCGTGTATTGGTGTTCGGCATCAGCTCGCTGCCACCGCACCATATGCGGGTATTGGAAGGCCTGGCGCGGCACACCCAGGTGATTGTTTTCGCCCTCAACCCGTGCCGTGAAGCCTGGGGCGAGATTCGCGATATTCGTGAGTTGGCCAGGCAACCTGAACTCAGTCCGGACGATTGGTATCTGGATGTCGGCCACCCGTTATTGGCGAGCCTGGGCAAGCAGGGCCGCGACTTTTTCGACAGCCTGTTCAGCCTGGCGTCCAGTGAGGGCAGTCAGGAAATCGGCCTGTATTCCGAGGACGCTGACCTGCACGACGCCAGCCTGCTGCAGGCGTTGCAGAACGACATCCTGCGCCTGCGCACCCGCCAGTCGGATGAGCGTTTGCGGCTGCGCGAAGACGACCGCTCGCTGGAGCTGCACGTCGCCCACTCGCCGCTGCGCGAAGTGGAAATCCTGCATGACCAACTGCTCGCCCGCTTTGCCGCCGAGCCCGAGCTGACTCCCGATCAAGTCGTGGTGCTGACCCCGGACATTGAGCGTTACGCACCCTATGTCGAAGCGGTGTTTGCCCCGCGCGAGGGCGTGCCGCGTATTCCCTTCAGCCTGGCCGATCGCAGCCTGCGCGCGGAAATCCCACTGATCGAAGCCTTCCTCAATCTGCTGGCGCTGCCAGACAGCCGCTTTGCCGCCGAGGAAGTTCTCGCCTGGCTGGAACAGCCGGCCATCGCCCGCCGCGTTAGCATCGAGGCAGAGGATTTACCGCTACTACGCGACTGGCTGCGCGACGCCGGTGTGCGCTGGGGCCGCGATGAAACGCACCGCGAGCAGCTGGGCCTGCCGGCGGATGCCGCCTTTACCTGGCGCCAGGGCCTGGATCGCCTGCTGCTGGGCTTTGCCGCGCCGCCGCAGTTGGCCGGTCTGGCTGCGCCACTGTTGGGTACCAACTGGCCGCTGGATGCGCTGGAAGGCGGCCGCGCACAACTGCTCGGCCGTCTGGCCGGTTTTGTCGAGCGCCTGGCCGCCCTGGCGCAGAGCCTGCAACGGCCACGGCCTTTGCGCGAATGGGCCGAGGGCCTGCAAGTGCTGATCGACCAGCTGTTCGACGAGCGTGAAGCCGGCGACACCCTGTTGCTGTTGTCCAAGGCCTGCGCCTCGCTCAAGGAGCAGGGAGACGCCTCGGGCGTTGAGCGGCCGATCGAGCTGGCGCTGATCCGTCAGCAACTGACTGCAGCGCTAGAGCAAGGCAGCGCCGCCTCGGGTTTTCTCACCGGCGCGGTGACCTTCTGCACCATGGTGCCGATGCGCAGCCTGCCGTTTCGCCTGGTCTGCCTGCTGGGTTTGGATGACGGCGCACTGCCACGCCGCACGCCGGCTGCCGGCTTTGACCTGATCAGCCAGAAGCCTCGTCGTGGCGACCGCGCCCGCCGCTTGGACGACCGCTACCTGCTGCTGGAAATCCTGCTCTCGGCGCGCGGCGGCCTGTACCTCAGCTACGTCGGCCGCGACCCGCGCAGCAACGCCGAACTGCCGCCCTCGGTGCTGGTCAGCGAACTGCTGGATGTGGTCGACCTAACCGCCATAGATGGCAACGGTCCGGCCAGCGCGCGGATTACTCACCACCATCCATTGCAACCCTTCGCCCCTGGCAACTTTGCAGGTAACCGGCATACCGGCTTTGCCGCGCCGTGGTTCCGCGCCGCGCAGCGCTTGAGTCAGGCGGTGGAGGCGCCGCAGCCCTTCGCCAGCGCCCTGGATGCGCCAGATGCGGACTGGCTCTGCATCGAGCCAAGCCAGTTGATTCACTGTTTCAAACATCCCGCGCGTTATCTGCTGGAGCAGCGCCTCGGCCTGCGTCTGGCGCAGACAGATGAAACCCTGGCCGGCGACGAGCCCTTCAGCGTCGAGTGGACCAGCCAGCACGGCCTGCGTCAGTTGGCGTTGCAAGCCATCGAGAACGGTTGGAGCGAGCGCCAGGAGCGCGCCGTGGCAGCGGCCTCCGGCTGGTTGCCCGTGGGCGAGTTGGGCCAGGCACATTGGGGACAGATTCGCGGGCCGATTCGCGCCTTCGCCCCCACTCTGTTCGACGAACGCCCGGAGGATGCCGCGCAACCGCTGCTGGTGGATCTGGAATTGGCCGGCGTGCGTATCCACGGCTGGCTCGATGGCGTAACCAGCGCGGGTCTGTTCGACTACCGCCTGCGTGATCTCGGTGCCTGGGAACTGGCGCCGTTCTGGCTGCGCCATCTGCTGCTTAACTGCGCTGCCACGCCTGATATCAGCCGCGACAGCCGCCTGCTCTCGCCGAAAAGCGAATGGCGTTTGGGCCCGCTGGCGAATGCCCGCGAGCTGCTGCAGCCTTGGCTGGAGGCCTACAAAAGCGCGCTGTGTGAACCACTGCCGCTGTTCGCCAAATGCAGCCATGGTTTTGCCCGCAAATGGCGCAATCCAGGGCGCAAGGAGCCGATTGACGCCGCGCGCAGCGAAGCGCGGGTGATGTGGCAAGGCAATGATTTTATGATCGGCGAAGGCCAGGACCCCTGGAATGCTCTGGCTTTCCGCGACCGTGAGCCGCTGGACGAGCGTTTCGAAGCCCTGGCCGAACAGCTTTACGGCCCGGCGCTGGACGCCCTGCAAGGCAGTGACGAGGACGAAGCATGAGCAGCGCCAGCCTGAACCTGCTGCACGACAGCTTCACTGGCCGCTCGCTGATCGAGGCCAGCGCCGGCACCGGCAAAACCTGGACCCTGACCGCGCTGTACGCGCGCCTGTTGCTGGAGAAGCAACTCAACGTCAGCCAGATTCTGGTGGTGACCTTTACCACCGCTGCCACCGCCGAGCTGCGCGAACGCATTCGCAAGCGCCTGGCCGAGTTGCTGGCGGTGTATGAACAGGGACCGGGCGACGACTCCTTGCTCAATGAACTGCATGCCCAGTACCCGGATGCTGCCAGCCACCGACGTCTGCTGCTGGCGGTGCATGGTTTTGACGAGGCGGCGATCTTCACCATCCACGGCTTCTGCCAGCGCGCCTTGCAGGACGCCGCGTTTGAAGCGGGTGGCGATTTCGACAACGAACTGACCCACGACGATCGCGAAATTATCGACGCCCTGCTCGCCGACCTCTGGCGGTATGAGCTGGCCAGCGCCGAGCCGGAATGGGCGGCGTTTCTGGTGCAGCAGAAGATCACTCCGCAAGTTCTGCGTCAGCGCCTGCGCAATCACCTGGGTAAGCCGTACCTGCGCATCGAGCCGCAACCGGGTACGCGCAGTGAGATGATCGCCCTACGCGCCGCCTGGCAGCAGGCGCAGCGTCTTTGGCAGGGCGAAAGCGCGGCCTGGTTGCAGCAACTGAAAGCCTTCGATGGCTTTAAGAGCAATATGTGCAACCCAGCCAAGCTGGGCGTCTGGCAGGCCGAGCTGGACGGTTATTTCAGCGACGCCGCCGCGCTGTTCAGCAAGACCGAAGCGCATCGCCGCCTGGCCCGCGAAGGCTTGAACAAGGCCAGCAAGAAGGGCTGCGAAGCCCCGGCCAATCCGCTGGCCGCCGCGCTGCAGGAACTCTGCGATGCCCTCGACGCCGCGCAACCCGAGGCCGAGCAACGTCTGATCGACCTGCAGGTACGCCTGATCCATCAGCTCAACGAACAACTGCCTGCGCGCAAAGCCGCGCAACGCCTGCTGGCCTTCGGTGACCTGCTCAACAAGCTGCAGCAGGCGCTGCAGGGCGAGGGCGGCGAGCACCTGGCCAGCACCCTGCGCACGCAGTATCCGGTGGCGCTGATCGACGAGTTTCAGGACACCGATCCGGTGCAGTACCGGGTGTTTCACCGTATTTATCAGGACGCCGGCGACCTGTGTTTTGTCGGCGATCCCAAGCAGGCCATCTATGCGTTTCGCGGTGCCGACTTAGCCACGTACTTAAAAGCCCGCAGCGAAGCCGCGCGGCAATACAGCCTGGCCACCAACCACCGTTCCACGCCCGAGTTGATCGCCGCGCTGAATCAGCTGTTCGACCGGCCCATGCCCTTTGCCGAGCAAGGCTTGGATTATCAGCAGGTCGGGGCCAGCAACAAAGTGCGGGCGCAACTGGTGTTGCCGCATGTTGAGGATGAAACCGACGCACCGCTGGCGTTGGTTTGGCTGGATAACGATTACCTGGGCAAGGGTGAAGCGGGCGCTTTGGTGGCACGGGATACGGCGCGGCGCATTGCGGCGGTGCTTGGCGCCAGCAGCCGTGGCGAGGCGTATTTTGAGCAAGACGGCACGCGCACACCGCTCAAAGGCGGCGATATTGCCGTGCTGGTCGCCAGCCACCGTCAGGCCGGCGAAGTGGCCGCCGAGCTGGCCGCCCGTGGCGTGCCCAGCGTGCGCCGGGGTAAGGAAAACGTCTGGCATAGCGAAGAGGCCGATGAGCTGTCCGCTGTGCTCGCGGCTTACGCCGAACCGGGCCGCGAGGGTGCATTGCGTTATGCCCTGGCCAGCCGTCTGCTGGGCCGTAGTGCCGCCGATCTGGCCGCCTGCAGTGAGGACGCTCAAGCCTGGGACCGCGAGCGCGAAGCCGCCGAGCGCTACCACCAACTCTGGCAACAACAAGGGTTTATGCGCGCCTTCCGCGTCTGGCTGGATGAGCAGCAGGTGGCCCAGCGCCTGCTGGCGCTGGTCGATGGCGAGCGCCGCCTGACCAACCTGCTGCACCTGGCCGAGCTGCTGCAAACCGAAAGCCTGCAACGCCCCGGTCTGGAGCAATTACTCGCCTGGTTTAACGCCCAACGCAGTGCCGAGGCCCATGGCGAAGACGCCTTGCTGCGCCTGGAAAGCGATGCCGAACGGGTGCAGATCGTCACCATCCACACCTCCAAGGGCCTGGAATACCCGCTGGTGTTCTGCCCCTACCTGTGGGACGGCGCGCTGCTGCGTCAGCACGAGGACATCACTTGTCACTCCGACGACGGCACGCCGCTGCTGGACCTCGGTAGCGAGCAGCTCGACACGCACCGCGAGCGCGCCCGTCATGAGCGTTTCGCCGAAAAACTGCGCCTGACCTACGTCGCCCTGACCCGCGCCCGCGATCGCCTGTGGCTGCACTGGGGGCCGGTGGACTGCAAACCGAAAAAGGACGGCACCCTTGGCGATAGCGGCCTGCACAGCAGCGCCTTGGCCTGGCTGCTGCACGGCCGTGCGTTGCCCGGTGAGGATGCTCTGGCCGAACTGGCCGGCCATCTGCAAAGCCTTAGCCCGCAGGGTTTGCGTGCAGAAGTCGAACAGTTGATCGCTAGCAGCCAAGGCCAGATGGCCCTTCAACCGTTGCGTGAAAGCGAGGCCAACGCCGCCGGCGAACAACGCGCCCCGGCCCCGCAGCAACTCGCCACCTTGCAGCGCAGCCTGCACAGCGCCTGGCGCATCGGCAGCTTCTCCGGGTTGGCCGCCGGCATGCATATGGAAGCGCCGGACCGCGACGGCCTGGTGCTGCCGGATGCCAGTGAGTCGGGCACGGGCTTCTTTGCCTTTCCCCGTGGTGCGCGGGCCGGTACTTGCCTGCACGCGATTCTGGAAGATTGGGCGCGGGGCAAGGCGCCGCTGGCTGAACTGATGGAGCCGGGGCTGAGCGGCCACGGCATTAGTAGCGACTGGAGCGCGGTGGCGCTGACGCAATTGCAGCAGGTGATTGACACCGATCTGGATGGCCAGGGTCTGACTCTCGCTGGTATTAATCCAAGCCGGCGCCTGCCCGAGCTGGGCTTTACCTTCCCTCTGGCCGGGCTGGATGTGCAGCGCCTGCGGGCGATTCTCTGTGACCCGGCCCATGGCCTGGCGGCACCGATGCGCGAGGCGGCAGCACGCCTTGAATTCGACTGCCTCAAGGGCTTTCTCAAGGGCTTTATCGACCTGACCTTCGAGCACGACGGGCGCTGGTACATCGCCGACTACAAGTCCAACTGGCTCGGCCCGGATGCCAGCTACTACGGCGGCGAACGCCTGCTGCAAGCCCTGGCCGCCGAGCATTACTACCTGCAATACCTGATCTACCTGGTGGCGCTGCGGCGCTTCCTGCGTCAGCGTCTGGACGACTTCCAGAATGAGCAACTGGGCGGCGCCTACTACCTGTTTCTGCGCGGCATGCCGAGTGGCGGGGTGTATTTCTCGCGCCCAAACGATGGGCTGCTCGATGCGCTGGATAACCTGTTTGCGGAGGGGCGCTGATGCTGTTGGGTGACCCGGCGGGGTTGTGTTGCGTAGGGTGGATGACGCTGTTTTCATCCACCAGGGCAAACGGTGGATGGGTGAAGCGCCATCCACCCTACGGGAGTGGACTATGACGCTTGCTGATCTGCCCCTTGGCCCACTGGAGCGCGCCTTGGTCGATAGCCTGCAGCGCCTTGATCCGCAGGCGTCGCCGGTGGTGCTGGCTTCGGCGGCGCTGCTGTGTATGGCCTTGGACAAAGGGGATGTCTGCCTGCCGCTGGCCCGTTTCGCCGGGCAGCGGCCCTGGCCGGAGCATGAACTGCGCTTGCCGGCGCTCAGCGACTGGCAGGCGCAGTTGCAGGCATCGCCGTTGGTTGGCGCTGAGGGCGCTTTCACACCGCTGATCCTTGAGCACAGTCGCCTCTATCTCGCGCGCTACCAGGCCTACGAACGGCAGTTGGCCGAACAGCTGTTACAACGCGCCGCCGATTTGCCCGAGGTGGATGAAGCCCAGCTCAGTGAAAGCCTGACTCGGCTATTCGCGTTCAACTCTTTATCACAGGCGGGGCAGCAGCAACCCGACTGGCAGCGTCTGGCCGCCGCGCAAGCGGTGCGGCGCAAGCTGGCGGTGATCTCCGGCGGGCCCGGCACCGGCAAGACCACCACAGTGGTGCGCCTGCTGGCGGCCTTGCTGGAGCAACCGGGCTGCGCGCACCTGGCCATCGGCCTGGCTGCGCCGACGGGTAAAGCGGCGGCACGCATGGCCGAAGCGATCCGCAATGCCAAAGCTCAGCTGCCGGTCAGCGAGGCGATCAAAGCCGCGTTGCCGGATGAAGCGCGCACCCTGCACCGTCTGCTCGGCAGCCGGGGCGACAGCCCGCAGGTGCGCCATCACGCGGCCAACCCGCTGGCGCTGGACGTGCTGGTGGTGGACGAAGCGTCGATGGTCGATCTGGCGCTGATGGCCAAGCTGCTCGACGCCTTGCCGCCCACTGCGCGACTGATTCTGCTCGGTGACAAGGACCAACTCTGCGCCGTGGAAGCCGGCGCGGTATTTGCCGAGCTCTGCGAGGGTCGCGGCTTTGATGCTCAGGCTGCTAGCGAGCTACAACGCATCACCGGCCAGCAGGTGCCGGTCAGCCAGCCGACCTCGCAACTGGGCGATGCCGTGGTGCTGCTGACCCACAGCCACCGCTTTGCCGGCGACAGCGGCATCGGCGAACTGGCGCGGCGGATCAATGGCGGCGACGTCAGCGGCACGCTTAACCTGCTCAAGGAAAACCGCAGCGACCTGGCCTGGAATGCCCAGCCAACGCCCAACGATCTGCTGGAACGTCTGGATCAAGGCTATGCGCCCTATATCAACGCCGCCAAAAGCGCCGACCCTGCGGCGGCCTTCGCCGCGTTCAATGCTTTCCGCACGCTTTGCGCCCAGCGTGAAGGTGCCTGGGGCGTGGCCGGGATCAACGAAGCCCTGGAGGCACGAATCAAACGCCGCAGTCAGGTGCCCAGCCGCGAGCGCTGGTACGTCGGCCGGCCGATCATGGTGCGGCAGAACGACTACGCACTTGGTCTGTTCAATGGCGATATCGGCCTCTGCCTGCACACCGAGTACGGCCTGCGAGTGTTCTTTGAGGGTGAAGATGGCTACCGCCCCTTCGCCCCGGCGCGCCTGCCCAGTCACGACAGCGCCTTCGCCATGACCGTGCACAAAAGCCAGGGCTCTGAGTTCAGCGAAGTGCTGCTGGTGCTGCCCGAATTGCCCAGCCCATTACTCAGCCGCAGCCTGTTCTACACCGGCATCACCCGCGCCAAACACAAGGTGGAAATCTGGGCCCTGCCCGCGCGCCTGGGGGAAGCCGTGGTCACCCGTGCCGAGCGTGCGGCGGGGTTGGCTGAGCGGTTGGAGATACCAATGTCTGAAAATGCTGCTTCTGTGATGACGCAGGAACAGCTCGATCTTTTCTAACTAGGAGTTTTAGGTGAGCAACGGAATGTTCTGGTGTCGACTAGTGGCGATCTTTCTGGGCATGGTTCCACCTGCGCTATTTGCTGCTGAAGGGCCGCAGGTCTACAGCGGGATGCTGGGCAAGATGGCGATAGTCATGGAGCTTAATCTAAGCGATCCCGAGCAGGTCACTGGCCGCTACTTTTATCGCAAGCATCACCACGACTTGGCCCTGGAGGGCCGACTGCAAGGCCAGCAGCTCAGTCTGGTCGAAGGCCGAGACCAGTACGACGACGTTCCGCGTCCCGAACTGCGCTTGCAGCGCAGCCCGCAGGGGTGGCAGGGCGAATGGGTCGGGCCCCAGGGCAAACGGCTGGCCGTTACGCTTACCCAGCCGACTATCGAGGAGCCGCCAGCGGGAGCCGAACCCTTCTGGTATCGCCTATACGACGCATCACCCTACGAGTTCCTGCGTCTCAAGAAGTTGCCGCTAACGTCTGGCAAACGCCAGGAGTTTATGGGCCATGAGTTGCAGTGGTGGACGGAGCCCGTTTCGGGGTTGACGATGTTCGAAGTGCTGAGTGGTTATCCCCAGGCACAGCTGGATTCGATCAACCAGCAGTTGCGCGCACGCTTGCGCGAGGAAGTGATCGACTATCACGCTTGCAAGCTTGGGGTGGGTGGTAGAGGGGGGGAGTTTCTACAAACCGTGCAGCCGCGACTGCTGTCGGCGGATGTTGTAAGCCTGAGCATTTTTACCAGCTACGACTGCGGTGGCGCTCATCCGGATTTCGGTGATGCGCCGCTTACGCTGGATGTACGTAGCGGAAAACCGCTGGGCCTGGAGGACCTGCTCTGGGTCGGTGACGGCCCCGCTTTTCACTATCACGAAACGCGAGAGCGCAAGCCGGATGAAGATTCGGTGAGTTTCGATGTGTTCTCCCAATACCGTAATCGGTACCTCGCACCCTGGTTGGTCGAGCAGTGGCGGCGGATCGCTCCGGAGATGTTGCCAGAGCCTGCCGATGACTTTGAATGCACCTATGCCGACCCGGATATGTGGGATTTCCCCAGTTGGTACCTCAATGAGGACGGTATTGTGTTCGACCCGATCTTCCCGCGTGTTGCACGTGCCTGCGAGGGTACTGAGTGGTCGGTGCTGCCTTATGCGGTGGTCAAGAAGCATCCCGGTCGATTGCGCTTGGCATTGCCGGACTAAGGCGGGTATTGCACTGCGCGCATCATCGGCCTAGGATGCGCGCCTTCTCTTAACCGACAGCAAAGGAGGCACATCATGCAGCAACTGATTACCCTTTGCAGGTCGCGCCTGGCTTAACGCATCCCCCACCGCTGCACAGCGGTTTCTGCAACGCCCTGCTTCGACCTGCCAATCCACTATTTTCGTTTCAACCCATCAGGATTGGACTATGGGCACTTGCATTCGCAATTTGTCCGACGGCATCGTTTTGATCGCCGCGGACGACACCTGGATCGAAGGAAAAGCGATCCAACAACTTGAAACCACCGCACGTCTGCCGGGCATGCAACGGGTCGCCGGGATGCCGGATCTGCACCCGGGGCGCGGTTATCCGGTCGGTGCGGCATTCTTTTCCGTGGGCCGCTTGTATCCGGCCTTGGTCGGCAACGACATCGGCTGCGGCATGGCGCTATGGCGCACCGATATTGGCGTGGCCAAGCTGAATCTGGACAAGCTGGAAAAGCGCCTTGGTAGCCTCGAAGGCTCCCTTGGCGATGATTGGCAGGAGGCCATCGCGGCTTTCGGTCTACCGCCGAGCGGTTATGAGCGTGCCCTCGGCACCATTGGCGGCGGTAATCACTTCGCCGAACTGCAGGAACTCGATCAGAGCTTCGACGATGAAGCGCTGGCGAACCTCGGTATCGACCGCAAGCAGCTGTTGTTACTGGTGCACAGCGGTTCGCGTGGGCTGGGCGAGGCGATTCTGCGCGAGCAGGTCGACTTGTTCGGTCATCAAGGGTTGGAGGCCGGCTCTGCGGCTTGCGCCCATTACCTGGGACGCCACGATGGCGCCTTGCGCTTCGCCGAGGCCAATCGGCAGCTGATCGCTCGGCGCATGCTCGAACGGCTGCGTGCCGAGGGCGGACAGTTACTGGATATCAACCACAACCTGGTATCGCCGGCACATATTGCGGCTCAGGACGGCTGGCTGCACCGCAAGGGCGCCACGCCGTCCGATCAGGGTGTGCTGGTGATTCCTGGCTCGCGGGGCGATTACAGCTACCTGGTGCAGCCGCTGGCCGACGAGCGCAGCCTGTTGTCTCTGGCCCATGGCGCAGGGCGTAAATGGATGCGCAGTGACTGCAAGGAGCGCCTTGCTACGCGTTACAGCGCCAAGCAACTGGAGCGCACGGCGCTGGGCAGCCGGGTGATTTGTGCTGACCGGGCGCTGATCTACGAGGAAGCGCCAGAAGCCTACAAGGCCATCGACTCGGTGGTCGGTGCGCTGCGCGAGGCCGGTTTACTGCGGGTTCTGGCACGCCTGAAACCGGTACTGACCTACAAGACGCGGGGAGGCTGCTGCTGATGATCCTTCTGCAATTGTCGGCGGCCCAAGGGCCGCAAGAATGCGCCTTGGCGGTGGCCAAAGCGCTCAAGTGTCTGCTGGGGGAAGCCATAGAGCTGGGCGTCGAGGTGCGGGTGCTGGAGGAGGAAGCCGGCGAACGTCCGGCAACTTTGCTTTCGGTCTTGCTGGCGCTGAGCGGTGAGGCAGCCGAGCAACTGGCGGATGCCTGGAGCGGTTCGCTGCAATGGGTCTGCGTCAGCCCTTATCGGCCGGCGCATCGGCGCAAGAACTGGTTCTTTGGCGGTGCGCGATTCGCTGCGCCGCCGACCCACCTGGAAAGCCAGATCCGTTTCGAAACCCTGCGTTCCTCCGGTCCCGGCGGCCAGCATGTCAACACAACGGACTCGGCAGTGCGCGCCACTCACGTGGCCAGTGGCATTAGCGTCAAGGTGCAGTCCGAACGCAGTCAGCACGCCAACAAGCGTCTGGCGTTGATGCTGATCGCTCAAAAGCTAAGTCAGCGTGCGGAGCAGGCACATGGCGACTTGAGGGCCGAACGGCGCCTGTTTCATCATCAGGTGGATAGGGGCAACCCGGCACGGATTTTCCGTGGCTTGAGTTTTACATCCGAGTGATGCGAACGGTACTCGCTTAAAGACCCGGCATTTGCTGTGCTGCTCGTTTGGGCAGTACAGCCACTACCTGTGCAAGATCAGCTCTTGGCGTCCAGGCACTGCTCTGGCCTAACTGGGCTAGCCATGACAAGTGTGTCGCCTACACTCAAGCGCTAACTCTCTGGAGTTATCACCTGCGCCGTCGTATCTGGAGCTAAGGTCAAGAACTTATGTGTGCGCGACTATTTGCCAGCCTGCTGCTGGGCCTGCTGTGTTGTCATAGCGCGGTAAGCGAGGAACTGCGGCTGGTTACGGGGGACGACTACGCACCGTTTACCGGGAAAATGCTACCCGCTGGGGGCATGCTCACCCAGGTTGTTCAAGCGGTGCTGGCGCTGAGCGATATCGACAGCACACTGGACTGGCAGCCTTGGAATCGCGGCTATCTGAAAACTTTACGAGGCGAGTACGACGCCACCTTTCCCTATGTGCCCACGCCTGAGCGAGAGAAAGAATACATCTACTCGGCACCATTGCTGGTGGTTGAGCATCATATTTTCAGTCGTAGTAATGATCCCATCGAGGCCTTGGATCCTGAGCAGATTCGGGGGCGGAGCGTGTGCATACCGCTGGGTTGGCAACCCTCTACTCTGCTCCAGGGATTTCTGGATCAGGGGGTTGTGCGACGCCACTCGCCGATAGGCATCAAGGAGTGTGCGAGGCTGGTATTGATTGGCCGTGATGATTTCTTTGTCGCTGATCGACGCCTCGGTGATACGGCATTGCAGTTGATTGGTGCCAACAATGGCCAGCTACAGCGCTCGGCCGAAATGATCAGTACTAGTTCTCTGCACCTGATCGTGCCGCACAATCACCCTCGCGGCTCGCTGATCATCGCGCAGTTCGATGCCGGCCTAGATCGTCTTATGGTCAGCGGTGCTTATCAGCAAGTTATAGAGGGGTATATAGAGTCTCGGGCGCTGGTGCAGAGCAGCCAGTAGCTCGGTGAACCGTCTTGTCGCTGCCCTCTGATGGGCCTTGGTTGGCTCGCCGTCCCTGGCGATGCCGTCACTCAGCCGGTTTCTTCAGCTTCGGATTAGGAAAAAACTGCACGACTTGCACCTTGGGATCCGCGGCCTTGGGTTTTAGCGCGCTGATATTGACCCGCGTCGGCAGTTCGCGTGGTACCGAGTTGCCGCGCTCGTCCAGGGTGTCGGCGTAGCCGCAGGCCACGCATTCGCGGTGCGGCACGTCGTCGACATTCCACATCTGGATCTTGTCCATTTCGCTGCACGCCGGGCAGACCGCCCCGGCGATAAAGCGTTTTGCCGTGGTCTCTGTCATGCCGCCTCCTGGCTCAAGCCGAGGTGGCGCAGCAGGGCGTCGATGGAGGGTGGGCGGCCACGGAAGTCGACAAACAGCACCATCGGTTCCTGCGAGCCGCCGCGAGCCAGGATCGCCTCACGGAAGGCGCGACCGGTGGCGCTGTTGAATACGCCTTCTTCCTCGAACTTGGAGAAGGCGTCGGCGCTCAGCACTTCGGCCCACTTGTAGCTGTAGTAACCGGCCGCGTAACCACCGGCGAAGATGTGCGCGAAGCTGTTGGGGAAGCGGTTGTAGGCCGGCGGACGCAGCACCGAAACTTCCTGGCGGATGCCTTCGAGGACGTCCAGCACGCTGCGGCCGTCACCGTGGGTGGCGTGCAGTTCGAAGTCGAACAGGCTGAATTCGATCTGCCGCACCATCATCAAGCCGGACTGGAAATTCTTCGCCGCCAGCATCTTGTCCAGCAGATCCTGCGGTAGCGGTTCGCCGCTCTCGTAGTGGCCGGAAATCAGCGCCAGGCCCTCGGGCTCCCAGCACCAGTTCTCCATAAACTGGCTGGGCAGCTCGACCGCATCCCAGGCCACGCCATTGATACCGGACGCCCCGGCGTGTTCGACGCGGGTCAGCAGGTGGTGCAGGCCGTGGCCGAATTCATGGAACAGAGTGGTGACTTCATCGTGAGTCAACAGCGCCGGCTTGCCGGGGGCGGCTGGGGTGAAGTTGCACACCAGATTGGCCACTGGGCTGATCAGCTGACCGGAAGCGTCGCGGCGTTTGTCCCGGGCGCCGTCCATCCAGGCGCCGCCGCGCTTGTTGGCGCGGGCGTAGAGGTCGAAGAAGAAGCGTCCGACGTGCGCGCCGTTCTCCTTGATTTCGAACAGGCGTACATCTGGGTGCCAGGTGTCGAAGCCGCTCAATTCCTCGATCTGGATGCCGTAAAGCTTTTCGACGATGGCGAACAGGCCGCTGAGCACTTTGTCGATGGGGAAGTAGGCGCGCAGGATCTCCTGGGAAATGCTGTAGCGCTGCTCGCGCAGTTTCTCGCTGTAGTAGCCGACGTCCCAGCTTTGCAGATCGCTGCAGCCCTGTTCTGCGGCGAAGGCTTGCAGCTCGCGCAGGTCCTGCTCGGCAAACGGTTTGCCACGTGTGCCGAGGTCACGCAGGAAGTGCAGCACCTGATCGGTGGTCTCGGCCATCTTGCTGGCCAGACTCAGTTCGGCGTAATTGGCAAAACCCAACAGCTTGGCCAGCTCCTGACGCAGGGCGAGGATTTCATTCATCACCGGGCCGTTGTCGTTCTTGCCGGCATTCGGCCCCTGGTCGGATGCGCGGGTGCAGTAGGCGGCATACACCTCTTCGCGCAGCGCGCGGTCGTTGGCGTAGGTCATCACCGCGAAATAGCTGGGGAACTCCAAGCTGATCAACCAGCCATCCAGACCCTTGGCCTCGGCGGCTTGTTTCATCTGCGCCTTGGCCGAATTGGTCAGGCCATCCAGCGCGGCTTCGTCGGTGACGTGCTTGGTCCAGGCCTGGGTGGCATCCAGTAGCTGGTTGGAGAACTTGCTGGCCAGCTCGGAGAGCTTCATCTGGATCTCGCCGTAGCGCGTTTGCTGCTCGGCCGGCAGGTCGATACCGGACAGGCGGAAATCACGCAGGGCGTGTTCGAGGATGGTCTTCTGCGCCACGTCGAAGCCGGCGGCTGCAGGGCTCTCGGCCAGCGCCTGATAGGCCTGAAACAGCGGCTGGTTCTGGCCGACTTCGGTCCAGTATTCGGATAGCTTGGGCAGGCAGGCCTCGTAGGCGGCGCGCAGCTCGGGGCTGTTGCACACCGCATTCAGGTGGCTAACCGGGCTCCAGGCCTGGCCCAGGCGTGCGCCCAGCTCATCAAGCGCCAGCACCAGGCCATCCCAGCTCGGTGTGCCAGACTGTTGTTCAAGCAGCCGGCTCATGGCCGCGCGGTTATCGGCAAGAATGCTGTCCACCGCCGGCTCGACATGCTCCGGACGAATGGCAGCATAAGACGGCAGATCGAAAGCTTGCAGCAGTGGGTTGTTGGCAGTCACGACAGGTCACCTGTAACGGAATGGGGTTGCAGCTGTGACCCCGGTGGGCGCAAAAGGCTCCCAGGGACAGGCTTGAGTGGACACCGCCGTCGAGATAACAGCGCGCATGTCCTGAACATGGGTGCCATCTTAATTACAATCAAGGTCTGACGCAGCCTAAGAGGTTTCTATCGTGGCGATTCGTACTTATCAACAGTTCACCCCCTTGCTCGGCCCGCGGGCCTTTGTCGATGCCTCGGCCGTGGTTCTCGGCGATGTGGAAATCGGCGCGGATAGCTCGATCTGGCCGCTGGTGGTGATCCGTGGCGACATGCACAGCATCCGCATTGGCGAGCGCAGCAGCATCCAGGATGGCAGCGTGCTGCACATCACCCATGCCGGCCCCTTCAACCCGCGTGGCTACCCGCTGAATATTGGCGACGATGTGACCATCGGCCATAACGTCACCCTGCACGGCTGCAACATCGGCAATCGGGTGCTGATCGGTATGGGCAGCATCATCATGGATGGCGTGGTAATCGATGACGAAGTGATGCTCGGCGCCGGTAGCCTGGTGCCGCCGGGCAGCCATCTGCAAAGCGGCTATCTGTACGTTGGCAGCCCGGCCAAGCAAGCGCGTGAGCTGAGTGAGAAGGAGCGCAGTTACTTCCGCTACAGCGCCGACAACTACGTACGGCTGAAGGACCAGCATCTGATGGAAGGTTACGGCAGCTGATGACTCAACCGGCGTTGCATTACTCGAACATCCTGTTTGACCTTGATGGCACCCTGACCGACCCGCGTGAAGGGATTACCCGCTCGGTGCAGCATGCGCTGGCCAAGCTGGGCATCGATGAGCCTGATCTGCAGGCGCTTGAGCACTTTATCGGCCCGCCGCTGCTGCAGTGCTTTATGCAGACCTACCAGTTCGACGAGGCGACGGCCTGGCAGGCGGTGAACCATTACCGCGAGCGATTCCGTGAAGTGGGTCTGTATGAGAATCAGCTGTTCGACGGCGTGGGCGAGTTGCTGCAGCTGCTGCAGAGCCAGCAGCGCACGCTGTATATCGCCACCAGCAAACCGACGGTATTTGCCGAGCAGATTGCCCGGCACTTTGGCTTTGCCCAGCACTTCAAGGTGATTTACGGCAGCGAGCTGGACGGCACGCGCACTGACAAGGTCGAGCTGATCGCCCATCTGCTGGAAAGAGAACAGCTTGCGCCAGAGGCGACGCTGATGATCGGTGATCGCAAGCACGACCTGATCGGCGCCCGGCGTAATGGCCTGGATGCGGCAGCGGTGGGCTATGGCTTTGGCAGCCTGGCCGAATTGCAGGCCGAGGCGCCGACCTATCACTTCCACAGCCTGGCCGAGTTGCATCAGGCGTTTGTGGGTTAGTTGGATGCCTGCCGCGCTCCGCTGAGCTCGGCGAAGCCCAACAAAGCTGGGCGCTGACGTCCGATCAGCCGTTTTTCTGGTAGATGATCTTCTTGGTGCCGCCGTCGCAGCTGCCGACCACCATATTGGGGTCCTGAGCGTCTTCGTTGGGTACGATTTCCAGGGTGTAGCTGGCAACACCGGCGGCCTGGATTTTCACTTCAATCTCCGCGCGCAGCTCTTCGCAGGGCTTGGGCGCGGCCAATAGGCTGGTGCTGAACAGACCAAGCAGCACGGCCAGGGTGAATTTGTTCATTGCATCGCTCCTTTTGCGTGCACAGAAACTACTTATGTTGGAGTGGGGCTCGGTACGTAAGTTCTAAGAGCCCGGAGATAAGTCGGCCAGCGCCTGATGCCGT
Source organism: Pseudomonas sp. 8BK (assembly GCF_902506475.1). Classification (NCBI taxonomy): domain Bacteria; kingdom Pseudomonadati; phylum Pseudomonadota; class Gammaproteobacteria; order Pseudomonadales; family Pseudomonadaceae; genus Pseudomonas; species Pseudomonas sp. 8BK. Next base: position 1,625,706 of record NZ_LR733252.1, read on the forward strand.
TCGCGTTCGGACAGCTTGCCGAGGGCGGCGACGCGCTGATAAAAGCGCGGCCAGTCGCGCTCAACCTGCTCGAACAGCGCGGCAAAAGCCGGCACCCATTGATCATAGAGGCCAAACGGCAACAGCTTGGCGTTGTTGATCGGCGCGTTGATCCAGTCGTCGTAACGGCCTTTGCCGCCCCACTCGCGGGTGCTGAGCGCATGGTATTCGGCGCGCAGGCGGCTGATCTCAGCCTGCTTGCGGCTGCGCATCTGCGTGGGCGACAGGTCACTGGCGTAGAGCTGCTGCAGGCGTGTTCGGCTGGCCAGCACCAGGGCGATAAATTGCTCGCGCTGCTGTTCGCCCTGCGGATCGTTAGGCAGCAGCCCCTGTTTGATGCGCCATTGGCGCAGGCCTTCACGCTCGACAAAGCTGGCGAAGGATTCGTTGAACGCGGTGTCATCCGCCACATACAACTGCTGGTGCGCCAGCTCGTGGAAAATCACCGCCACCAGGCGTTCATCGCTCCAGCGCAGCATGGTGTTGAGAATCGGGTCATCGAACCAGCCCAGGGTGGAATAGGCCTCGACACCGCCCAGATAGGTATCCAGGCCCTGCTGTTTCAGCAGTGCTGCCGAGCCGCGCGCGCGGCTCTGGTTGTAGAAACCGCGATAGGCCACGCAACCGGCGATGGGAAAACAGTGCAGCTCAGGTGACAGGGAAAATTCTGCGGTGGCAAACACATTCCACACCACAAACGGCCGCTGGATATCGGCGTACAGGCGGTAGCTGTCATTGTTGGGCAGGCTCAGCTGGGCGCTGGCGAAATCCCGCGCCTGTTGCGCGAGTGCCAGGCGTTGCTTGAGTTCGGGGTCGGCAGACGGGTTCTCCAGTAGCTCGGCAATCGGCTCGCGCGCCTGCAGCAGTTGCAGTTGCCCGCCGGCCAGGTGGCTGTAGTAATCCAGGGTGCTGCAGCCGCTCAGCAGCAGCGCAGCGGCCAGCGGAACCCAGCGCCAGAGCAGAGCGTCGAACATGGATCAGTACCCGTGAGTAAACAGGCTGCCACGCTAGCGCATCGGCGCTGCTGCCTCCAGCACGGGATCGGCGTAGGCTAAGGTCTGTTGCGATTTATGGAGGTGTCCCATGCGTTATCTGGCTTTGCTTGGTGCTGTGCTGGTGCTCAGCGCCTGCGCCTCATCCATACCTGCGCCTGATCCGAGTCAGGCCTGGGTGGAGCTGCGCGCTAATGCGGGCACCGTGTTGATGGCGGACCGACTTGATGGCCAGCGCCTCAACGATGGTCGTTACTTCCAGGTGCCGGCCGGTGCCCATGAACTGCAGGCGCGCTTTCAGTTCGAGGTGAACAGCGGTGGTGGCCTGGATGGCGCCTATGAGCCGCGTCAGGTGACTTGCGAGATTCGCGTGCGGCATGACAACTTCGTGTCCGGCCAGCGCTACCGGCTGGAGGCCAGGCCCATGCAGATGAAGGCGCAGGCCTGGCTCTATGACGAGCAGCGCAATGTGCTGGCGCGCGGCCAGGTGTTGCGCTGCGGCACGTTTTGATGGCCCTGGTTAGCCGCGTAATTGTGCCAGCAGCTCGAAGGCATGCAGGCGGTCGGCAAAGTCGTATAGGTCGCAGGTGAAGATCAGTTCATCGGCACCGGTCTGTTCCAGCAGTACTTCCAGGCGCGCGCGTACCTTGTCCGGGCCGCCAATCATCGCCATGCCGAGGAAGCTGCTCACGGCCTCTTTCTCGTGCGGCAGCCACAGGCCCTGCATGCTGGTCACCGGCGGTTTCTGCACCAGGCTCTGGCCGCGAATTAGCGCGAGAATGCGCTGATAGGCCGAGGTGGCCAGGTACTCGGCCTGCTCATCAGTGTCGGCGGCAATCAGCGGTACGCCGAGCATCACGTAGGGCTTGTCGAGCACCGCCGAGGGTTTGAAGTGGTTGCGGTAGACGCGAATCGCTTCATGCATATAGCGCGGCGCGAAGTGCGAGGCGAAGGCGTAGGGCAGGCCCTTTTCGCCCGCCAGTTGAGCGCTGAACAGGCTGGAGCCGAGTAGCCAGATCGGCACGTTGGTATCGCTGCCGGGCATGGCGATCACCCGTTGATTCTGCGTGCGTGGGCCGAGATAGCGCTGCAGCTCCTCGACATCCGTCGGGAAGTCATCGGCGTTGCCAATGCGGTCGCGACGCAGCGCCTGGGCGGTGAAGTGATCGGCCCCCGGCGCGCGCCCCAGGCCCAGCTCAATGCGCCCAGGATAGAGCGTGGCCAGGGTGCCGAACTGCTCGGCAATCACCAGCGGTGCATGGTTAGGCAGCATCACCCCACCGGAGCCCAGGCGAATCTTCGATGTGCCGGCGGCCAGATAACCGAGCAACACGGCGGTGGCCGAGCTGGCGATGCCATCCATATTGTGGTGCTCGGCCACCCAGAAACGCTCGAAGCCCAGGCGCTCGACATGCTGCGCCAGCGCCAGTGAGTTGTGCAGGGCCTGGGCGGCGTTGCCGTCATCGCGAATCGGGGCGAGGTCCAGGGTGGAGAATTTACTCTGTGCGAGTGCGCTCATCGGGCTGCCTGTGGGTTATCCGTATGTTCAGGCGCAACAAGGCGCCAATACCTGAGTTAGATAGTGGGGCTTGTTCTACGGATTCCAAGGGGCAGGTGTTTCTGTGGCGATAACCGGGCCGTGCGCAGGCGACGGCCCGTGGTGTGGGTCAGCTACTGCTCAGGCGGAAACCGATTTTCAGGGTGACCTGATAGTGGCCGACCTTGCCATCAACGATATGCCCGCGGGTTTCTACCACCTCGAACCAGTCCATATTGCGTACCGACTTGGCGCATTCGGTCAGGGCATTTTCGATGGCGTCCTCGATACTGACTTTCGAGGAACCGACGATTTCGATTTTCTTGTAGGTGTGATGGTCGGACATGGGCGTTCTCCACAGGTTGATGATTCAACGCTAGTTGAGTCGCCAAGGTTCTGCCTGCGGTCGCTTCAACCTTGCAGTTCGTGACGTAACCACTCGGCCAGTAGTTGCGCACGTTTATCCAGGCGCCGCGCCGGCACCCACAGGGACAGGCGTGCTGAGGTTTCGACAAAGCCCCAGGGCGCGACCAAGCGACCGCCGGTCAGGTCGTCGGCCACCAGTTGTTGCGGTGCGATGGCGACGCCCAGGCCGGCGGCCGCGGCTTCCAGCAGGTAATACAGATGCTCGAAACCCTGGCCGAGCTTCAGTGCGCTGGCATCCAGCCCGTTGCTGGCGGCCCAGCTGGGCCAGGCCTGCGGGCGCGAGCTGGTATGCAGCAAGGGTTCACCGAGCAGCGCAGCAGCGGGAGCCTGATGCAGTGCGGCGAACTGCGCATAACGCGGGCTAAGCACCGGGCCGATACGCTCCACAGTCAATTCATAGACCTGCATATCCGCTGGCCACGGCGGTTCGGCGAACCACAGGGTGGCGTCCACGCCGCTGCGCCGCGGGTCCAGATCACCTTCGCTGGCGGACAGTTGCAGGCGCAGTTCCGGCAGTTCGCGGTTAAGCCGGTCCAGACGCGGGATAAACCAGCGCGCCAGCAGGCTGCCCGGGCAGGCCAGGACAAACGGTGCATCGGCCTGACCCTGCTGCAGCTCGGCGCAGGTGCTGCGCAGGCGGTTGAACAGTTCGGCGCTGACATCGCGCAGGCGAATGCCGGAATCTGTGAGTTTAAGGCCACGACCTTCCTTGCTGAACAGCGCTACACCCAGGTGCTCTTCCAGGCTGCGCACCTGCCGGCTGACCGCGCCATGAGTTACATGCAGTTCGTTAGCCGCCTGGCTGATGCTGTTCAAGCGCGCCGCTGCTTCAAAGGCGCGCAAGGCGTTTAGCGGTGGAAGGTCGTGGCTCATCTGTGAGTTTTCCTGACAGGTTGCGGCGATCTTATCGCTTTTGCCGCGCGCGCCACAGTTTTATCCTGTGCCCACTGCCGTAGACGCGGGCATCACTGCCCGCCAAACGCGCCCGAATTTTCTGAGGAGAACGCCATGACTTCCTTGCGCACTGGCCCTGACGCCAACGGCCTGTTCGGCTCGTTCGGCGGCCAATATGTTGCCGAAACCCTGATGCCGCTGATCCATGACCTGGCCGAAGAGTACGAAAAGGCCAAGCTTGACCCCGAGTTCCAGAAGGAGCTGGCCTACTTCCAGCGTGATTTCGTCGGCCGCCCAAGCCCGCTGTATTTCGCCGAGCGCCTGACCGAGATGTGCGGCGGCGCGAAGATCTACTTCAAGCGCGAAGAGCTCAATCACACCGGCGCGCACAAGATCAACAACTGCATCGGTCAGGCCCTGCTGGCCAAGCGCATGGGCAAGAAGCGCATCATCGCCGAGACCGGCGCCGGCATGCATGGCGTGGCCACCGCCACCGTGGCGGCGCGTTTCGGCATGGAGTGCGTGATCTTTATGGGCACCACCGACATCGATCGCCAGCAGGCCAACGTGTTCCGCATGAAGCTGCTGGGCGCCACCGTGATTCCGGTGGTCGCCGGCACTGGCACCCTGAAAGATGCGATGAACGAAGCGCTGCGCGACTGGGTAACCAACGTGCACAACACCTTCTACATGATCGGCACCGTGGCCGGTCCACACCCCTACCCGGCGATGGTGCGCGACTTCCAGGCGGTGATCGGCAAGGAAACCCGCGAGCAGATCCTCGCTCAGGAAGGCCGTCTGCCCGACAGCCTGGTGGCCTGCATCGGCGGCGGCTCCAACGCCATCGGCCTGTTCCACCCCTTCCTCGATGACAAAGACGTACAGATCGTCGGTGTTGAAGCCGCCGGTTACGGCATCGAAACCGGCAAGCACGCCGCCAGCCTGAATGGCGGCGTACCCGGCGTGCTGCACGGCAACCGCACCTTCCTGCTGCAGAACGACGACGGCCAGATCATTGACGCCCACTCGATTTCTGCCGGCCTCGACTATCCCGGCATCGGCCCTGAGCACGCCTGGTTGCATGATGTCGGCCGGGTTGAATACACCTCGGTGACCGACGACGAAGCCCTGGCTGCGTTCCACACCTGCTGCCGCCAGGAGGGCATTATCCCGGCCCTGGAAAGCGCCCACGCCCTGGCCGAAGCCTTCAAGCGTGCGCCCACCCTGCCCAAGGAGCACCTGATCGTGATCAACCTGTCCGGGCGTGGCGACAAGGACATGCAGACCGTTATGCACCACATGGAAAACACCGTGCAGGAGAACCACTGATGAGCCGCCTGCAAACCCGCTTTGCCGAACTGAAACAGCAGAACCGCGCCGCCCTGGTGACCTTCGTCACCGCCGGCGACCCGAATTACGACGCCTCCCTGGCGATTCTCAAGGGCCTGTCCAAAGCCGGGGCTGATGTGATCGAACTGGGCATGCCGTTTACCGACCCGATGGCCGATGGCCCTGCGATCCAGCTGGCGAACATCCGCGCGCTTGAAGGCGGTCAGGACCTGGCGCAAACCCTGCAGATGGTCCGCGCGTTCCGCGAAGGCGAGCAGGTGACGCCGCTGGTGCTGATGGGCTACTTCAACCCGATCCACAAATACGGCGTTGAGCGGTTTATCGCCGAGGCCAAAGAAGCCGGTGTCGATGGCCTGATCGTCGTCGATCTGCCGCCCGAGCATAACGCTGATCTGTGTGATCCCGCCCAGGCGGCGGGCCTGGACTTTATCCGCCTGACCACCCCGACCACCGACGACAAGCGTCTGCCCAAGGTGCTCAATGGCAGCTCCGGTTTCGTCTACTACGTCTCGGTCGCCGGCGTGACCGGTGCCGGCTCGGCCACCCTGGATCATGTCGAGCAGGCCGTTACCCGCCTGCGTCGTCACACCGATCTGCCGCTGTGCATCGGCTTCGGCATCCGCACCCCGGAGCATGCGGCGACCATCGCGCGTCTGGCTGACGGCGTGGTTGTCGGCTCGGCGCTGATTGATCAGATCGCCAATGCCAGCAGCCACGAGCAGGCGGTGGATGGCGTGCTGAGTCTGTGCAGCCAGCTGGCTGAAGGCGTACGCAGCGCGCGTGGTTAAGCGCAGGCTTGGAGGGTGGATGACGCTTCACCCATCCACCGCTGCATTGGTGGATGAAAACAGCGTCATCCACCCTGCACGTTACACGCTCTGATCCTCTCTGCATGGTCGAGGAGCTTGCGAGCGGGCCGCTGCCTGGCGTCCAATAGCCCACCCCTTGCTCTAGAGTCTCGCCATGTCACGTTCACCTGTAGCTCGCAAACCCCGCGCCAGTAGTCAGAGCCGCATCGCCGGTATTCTGGTCGCTGCCCGTGAGTTGCTGGCCGAGCAGGGCGTAGCTGGCCTGTCGATCTACAGCGTGGCCGAGCGCGCGCAGATTCCGCCGTCTTCGGTCTATCACTTCTTTGCCAGTGTGCCGGCCTTGCTGGAGGGGCTGACGGCGGATATCCACGGCGCGTTTCGCGCCTGCCTGCAGGAACCTATCGAGCATGCGCAGCTGCGTGACTGGCGTGATCTGTCGCGTTTAGTGGAGCAGCGCATGCTGGCGATCTACGCCGCCGATGCCGCTGCGCGCCAGTTGATTCTGGCGCAGCATGGGCTGGCGGAAGTGACTCAGGCAGATCGGCAGCACGACATCGAGCTTGGGCAGTTGATGCAGCAGTTGTTCGATCACCACTTTCCGTTGCCGCAGCTGCCGGAGGATGTTGATGTGTTCGCCCTGGCCATGGAGTTGGGCGACCGCGTCTATGCGCGCTCGGTGCAGTTGCACGGCGAAATCACCCCGCGTATGGCTGAGGAAGGTATGCGGGTGTTCGATGCCTATCTCAGCCTCTATCTGCCGCCCCATCTGCCAAAAAGGGCGCTATAAGCGCCCTTTTCAATCTCTGTGAAGATTCGTAGGGTGGGTTAGGCGCTTATTACATGGCTAAGGGCTGGTGCGCATGTGGCTGCGCCGTAACCCACCAAATGGGTTGATGCCGCTTGGTGGGTTACTCAGCACTCGCTTACCGCAGTCTTTCGTAAGTCACGCGCCAGGTGCTGCTAACCCACCCTACATAAGCGGTAAGTCCTACAGCGCCTTTTCAAATACCTGCGAGTTACGCTGGTAGTTGTACAGCGAGGCGCGCGCAGCCGGCAGGCGGTCGACACTGCTGGGCATAAAGCCGCGTTCGCGGAACCAGTGGGCCGTGCGCGTGGTGAGTACGAACAGGGTCTTCAGGCCCTGGGCGCGGGCGCGCTCCTCGATGCGTTCGAGCAGCTCATCGCCGCGTCCGCCATGGCGGTAGGCCGGATTCACCGCCAAGCAGGCCAGCTCGCCGAAATCCGAGTCGGCAATCTGGTACAGCGCGGCGCAGGCGATGATCAGCCCTTCGCGTTCGACAATGCTGAACTGTTCGATCTCGCGCTCCAGCACCTCGCGTGAGCGGCGCACCAGAATGCCCTGGTCTTCCAGTGGGGTGATCAGCTCCATCAGGCCGCCAACATCCTCGATGGTCGCTTCGCGCAGCGATTCGAACTGTTCCTGCGCCACCAGGGTGCCGTTGCCGGTGCGGGTGAATAGCTCACTGAGCAGTGCGCCATCTTCGGCATAACTGACGATATGACTGCGGCGCACTCCGGCCTTGCAGGCTTCGGCGGCGGCATCCAGCAGTTCAGCCTGGTAGCTGCTGCCCAGGCGCAGCAAGTGCGCGGGCACCTGCTGCGGGCGCAGTTCACGCACCAGCTTGCCGGCTTCGTCGAGCAGGCCGCACTCGGCGCCGAACAGCAGCAGCTTGTCGGCGTCCAGGTCGATGGCGGCGCGGGTGGCGACGTCTTCGCAGGCCAGATTGAAGATCTCCCCGGTGGGCGAGTAACCGAGCGGTGACAGCAGCACGATGCTGCGCTCATCCAGTTGGCGGTTGATGCCCTTACGGTCGATGCGCCGTACTTCGCCGGTGTGGTGATAGTCGACGCCATCGACCACGCCGATCGGTCGCGCGGTGACAAAGTTGCCGCTGGTGATGCGCAGGCGCGAGCCCTGCATCGGCGAGCGCGCCATATCCATCGACAGGCGTGCTTCGATGGCGATGCGCAGCTGGCCGACGGCATCGATCACACATTCCAGGGTCGGGCTGTCGGTAATCCGCAGGTCACGGTGAAAGCGCGGGGTCAGGCCGTTGCTGGCCAGGCGCGCCTCGATCTGCGGACGCGAGCCGTGTACCAGCACCAGCCTTACGCCGAGGCTGTGCAGCAGCACCAGGTCGTGGACGATATTGCCGAAGTTCGGGTGGGCAACACCCTCGCCCGGCAGCATCACCACAAAGGTGCAGTCGCGGTGGGCATTGATATAGGGCGAAGCGTGGCGGAGCCAGTTGACGTGGTCGTGCATTGCTTGAAGAACCTGTGTCGAATACGGAACGCATGGGAAGGGCGCAGAGTCGCGCCAGGCGGCAGCCGAGAGCAGCGGTTTTATCGTCGCAGTTGGGGCAGCTTCACGCGTTCTCTCCTCCGGATGACTCAGGTTGTTTGGCTTGCAGGCAGTAATGTTCGATCAGCTGTTGCAGCAGACGCACAGTAGGCTGCAAACGTGACATTTCCAGGTACTCGCCGGGCTGGTGGGCGCAGTCGATATCGCCGGGGCCGAGTACCAGGGTTTCGCAGCCAAGCTGCTGAAGATAAGGCGCTTCGGTGGCAAATGCCACCGCTGTGGCGCTATGCCCGGTCAGGCGCTCGGCAATGCGCACCAGTTCACTGGTTGCGTCTTGCTCGAAGGGCGGCACACTGGGGAACAGTGGGGCGAAGTCGATCTTCACCTGATGCTGCTGAGCTAACGGTTGCAGCTTCTGGCGAATAGCCGCGCGCAGGGCTTCCGGCTGCATGCCCGGCAGCGGGCGTAGGTCGAACTCCAGTGAGCACTGTCCGCAGATGCGGTTGGGGTTGTCGCCGCCGTGGATGCAGCCGAAGTTCAGCGTCGGCGTGGGCACGCTGAATTGTGGGTTGTTGTATTCGCGCTGCCATTGCGCACGCAGGCCACGCAGCTCCAGCATCACGTCCTGCATCGCCTCCAGGGCGCTGTGGCCGAGGTTCGGGTCGGAAGAGTGGCCGCTCTGCCCGAGAATATCGATGCGCTCCATCATGATGCCCTTGTGCAGGCGAACGGGCTTGAGGCCGGTCGGCTCGCCGATCACCGCGGCGCGGCCCAGCGGCCGTCCGGCCTCCGCCAGGGCGCGGGCGCCGGACATCGAGCTTTCTTCATCGCAGGTGGCGAGAATCAGCAGCGGCTGCTGGAAAGGTTGCGTCAGCAAGGGTTGCACGGCTTCGATGATCAGGGCGAAGAAACCCTTCATGTCGCAGCTGCCGAGGCCCACCCAGCGGCCGTCGACTTCGGTGAGCTTGAGCGGGTCGGTCTGCCACAGCGCGGTGTCAAACGGCACGGTGTCGCTGTGGCCGGCCAGCACCAGGCCGCCGGGGCCACTGCCATAGCTGGCGAGCAGGTTGAATTTGCCGGGGGAGACTTGCTGCACATCGCAGGCGAAACCGAGGTCGCCGAGCCAGCTCGACAGCAGCTCGATGACGGCGCGGTTGGACTGATCCCAATGCGCCTGGGTGCAGCTCACCGACGGGGCGGCGATCAGGGCGGCGAACTGGTCTTTGAAAGAAGGCAGGGGCATTGGTCATCTCCGCAAGCGAGGCCCATCATAGAGCCATCGCCTGCGCAGATAAAACCGTGCAGCGGGTGTTTAGAGGAAAACACCGCGCAGGATGTAGAAGAACATAATCGACAGCGCGGCGCCCACGGGCAGGGTGATCAGCCAGGACATAAAGATCTTGCCGATCACGCCCAGGTTCAGTGCGCCAATACCGCGGGCCAGGCCGACACCGAGTACCGCGCCGACCAGGGTGTGGGTGGTGGACACTGGCAGGCCGATGGCCGAAGCACCGACCACGGTGGTGGCGGTGGCCAGTTCAGCGGCGAAACCACGGCTTGGGGTCAGCTCGGTGATTTCCTTGCCGATGGTGGCGATCACCTTGTAGCCATAGGTGGCCAGACCAATCACGATACCCACCGCGCCGAGCAGCAATACCCAGCCAGGCACGGCCGACTTGGCGCCAACGGCCATCTCGCCGCCGGACTGGATCACCCCGACAATCGCTGCCAGTGGGCCGACTGCGTTGGCCACGTCGTTGGAGCCGTGGGCAAAGGCCATGGCGCAGGCGGTGAAGATCATCAGTACGGCGAAGACCTTCTCCACGCTGGCGTAGTGGAAGTTCTTGTCCGCTTCGACGTCGATCTTGATCCGACTGAGCAGGACGATACCCAGCAGCATGACCAGGCCGCCAACACCCAGTGAGAGGAAGAAGCCTTCAGTGGCGGAGAGGTTCAGGCCGATATGCTTGAGGCCCTTGGTCAGGGTCATGACGCTGACCATAAAGCCGGTGGCAAACATATACATCGGCACAAAGCGCTTGGCGTTTTGGAACGGATGATCGGTGTCGATAATCAGCTTCTGTACGCTGACAAACAGGCCGAAGGCGACGATACCGGACAGCACCGGAGACACTACCCAGCTGGCCACGATCGGGCCCACGCCGTCCCAGTGCACAGCGTCCATGGACACGCCAACGGCCGCGAAGCCGATGACCGCGCCGACGATCGAGTGGGTGGTGGACACCGGCCAGCCTTTGGTCGATGCCACCAGCAGCCAGGTGCCGGCGGCCAGCAGGGCCGACATCATGCCCAGCACCATCAGATCTGGGCTGATCATCGTTGCATCGACGATACCGCTCTTGATGGTTTCGGTGACTTGGCCGCCGGCCAGGTAGGCGCCGGCGAACTCGAAGACCATGGCAATCAGGATCGCCTGTTTGATGGTCAGGGCTTTGGAGCCCACCGAAGTACCCATGGCGTTGGCCACGTCGTTGGCGCCCACACCCCAGGCCATGAAAAAGCCGAAGAGACAGGCAAGCAGCAGCAATACGAGGCCGTAGTCCGCAATCAGAGACATAAATAATTAATCCGTAGATTCCAGAAAGGACACTGGCGCTTAGCGCGCCAGCAGTTGTTCCAGTCGGTTGCCGACACGTTCGGCACGATCGGCTACGTCGCCGATCCATTCGATGATCTTGTAGAGGAACATCACATCGACAGCGGGAAGGTCCTTCTCCAGTTTGAACAGCGCACGCCGCACTTCGATCTGCATCTTGTCGGTGTCGCGTTCGATCTGTTCCAGCTCCATGACCATGGATTCGACCAGCGCCGCTTCACGGCCACCAAAGCCGGTTTCCAGCAGCTCGTCGAGCTCGTTCATGGCTTTCAGGGCCTGGGCGCTGGCATCCACGGTGCGTTGCACAAAGGCGCGCATCAGTGGCTGCAGAGCCTGCGGAATAGCCATTTCGCGGCCGAGCATCAGGCCGGCGATGTCCTTGGCGCGGTTGGCGACTTTGTCCTGTACACTCAGCAGCTCAAGCAGATCCGAGCGCGGTACGGGCAGGAACAAGCTCTTGGGCAGGTGCAAACGCACACTTTTCTTGAGCTTATCGGCCTCATGTTCGAGGCTGGCCATTTCCTGTTGTACCTGTTCCACCTTGGCCCAATCTTCCACCATCACGGCTTCGAAGAAGGGCACCAGATTGGCTGCGCACTCGTGGGCTTTGGCAAAGTGCTTTTGCATCGGCCCAATCGGTGAGCGGCCAAACAGGCTGGCAAATGGATTGACTGGCATAGGGTGAACCCCGGCGTTAAGAAGGCGGCAAGTATACGGATCAGTCCGCAGGCTCGCCAGCGCAGGTAATCGGACTGTCACAATTTCATAGTAGGCGTTGATCCCCACCATCATGAACAAAGAAACCGAAATCAAACTGCGGGTTAGCCGTGCAACTCTGGCCGCCCTGCGTGATCACCCGTTGCTGAAGAAGCGCAACAAGAGTGGTTGGGAGCAGCGCGAACTGTTCAATCAGTACTTCGACACCCCCGAGCGTGACCTGGCTGCGGCCAAAGTGGCCCTGCGTGTGCGCCGCGATGGCGAGCAGTTTATCCAGACCCTGAAAACCCGTGGGCAGAGCGTGGCCGGCTTGTCGGAACGCAATGAGTGGGACTGGTATCTGGCCAAGGCCAAGCTGGACCTGAAGAAACTTGATGACAGCTGCTGGCCGGTGGCTCTGGCCGAACTGGACAAGAAGCAGCTGGTGCCGATCTTCACCACCGACTTTATCCGCGAGAAGGCGGAAATCGCCTGGGGCCGTGGCAAGGCCAAGGTAGTGATCGAAGCCGCGCTGGACCTGGGCAAGGTGATTGCCGGCGAAGGCGAAGAAGAAATCTGCGAGCTGGAGCTGGAGCTGCGTCAGGGCGAGCCTGACGCGCTGCTGGAACTGGCCGCTGAGTTGGCCGCCGACCTGGCGCTGATGCCCTGCGATATCAGCAAGGCCGAGCGTGGTTATCGCCTGTTCGATGCTGGCAGCTACAGCCTGAACCTGCCGGCACCGAGCCTGAGTGCGGAATCCAGCCTGGATGACAGCGTCGCGGCACTGGGTTGGCATCTGCTGGGCAGCAGCCAGCGGCTGGCCGAACAGTACCGTTTCAATGGTCACTGGCGTTTGCTGGTCGAATGGCTTGAGCAGCTGGTCGGCTTGCGTGCGTTGCTCAGCAGTCTGGGCCAAGCCGCACCGCGTGCCAGCAGCCATGGTTTGCGTGAACTGCTGGATGGTTTGCTGCTGGAATGGCGCCCGCGCGTGCTGGCCGGTCAGGACGATGACAGCCTGCGCAAGAACGCCCCGGCGTTGTTTGCAGCTGAGCTGCAGGGCAATCGCTGGGGCCTGTTCTCGCTGAACCTGTCGCGCTGGCTATTGGCCCGCAGCTGGACGGTGGAGCGCAACAACCGGGGTAATCGCCAGGGCGCTGCGCCGCTGGGCAACTGGTTGCCGACGTTGATTGCCGAAGAAGGCGCCGCCCTGCAGTTGCGTCGCTATCAGCAGCAGCCGGAAGATCTCGCCGAACAGCTGCCGCGCATTGAGCGTTTGCTGGTCTGGCTGCATCTGGCCCGTGGGGTGTTGGAAGTGCCGGAAGTCGACCGCCTGTATGGTGAACTGAACAAGCTGGCGGAACTGGCCAATCAGACCATCGACCCGGAAGTACTGGCTGCGCGCAAGGCGCAGCTGCTGACCATAGGTTCGTTAAGGGCCTGGCGTCAGCTGGTCAAGTAAGGCCAGCAACGTTCTGTAAGAGGGGCTGGGCGTAGCGGCGAGCTTGTTGTTCTTGTCGCGGCTACGACTGCATGGATGCAGGAGGTAGTGCGAAGCAGGATGCCCGAGCCGAAAGCCCCTCCCACATCTCTGTTTTTCACTCAACTGCCATCGCGAAAGCGCGTCCATACGGCATCGCGGGTAGCACTGTGCTTTTCCGGCAGGGTTTCCAGCGGGTGCAGGCGGCGTTTGGTGTCGCGGTCCGGGTAGAGGTCTGGCTGGTTGCGCAGGGCCTCGTCGAGAAACTCGCGGGAATCGGCGTTGCCGCTGGGGTACAGGGTTTCGGCAGTGATCAGTGCGGCGACCTTGGGCTGCATCAGGTAATCGATAAAGCGGTGGGCCAGGTCGACGCGCTTGGCGCTGCTGGGAATCACCAGGTTGTCGATAAACAGGATCGAACCTTCATCCGGTACCAGGAAGCGCACGGGCTGACCCGCATCGGCAGCGGCCAGTGCGTCGCCGACCCAGGCCATGGCTACGCACAGCTTGCCCTGATTGAGGTCGTCGATATACCGCTCGCTGTCGACATAGCGCAGATTCGGCCGCAGGCCATCCAGCACACGACTGGAGCGCTCGATGCGGCTCGGTGCGCTGCGCGCCAGGCTGCGGCCCTGGTAATTGAGCAGCAGGGTCAGGGTCTCGTCAGGAGCGTCCAGTACGCTGATACCGCAAGTGGCCAGGCGTGAGCTTTGCTCGGCATCGAACAGCAGGCTCCAGCTATTGGGCAGCGGGCCGCCAAAGGCTGCTTCGGCCTGCGGCGTGTTGATCGCCAGGCCGACTGCGCCCCACAGATAAGGCAAGGCGTGGTGGTTGGCCGGGTCGAGGGCGACCAGGGTGCTGAGCAGCTGTTTGTCGAGATGCTTGCGGTTGGGCAGCAGGTTGAAATCCAGCGGTTGCAGGGTACCGTTCTTGATCATCGCCGGCAGGGCGTCGTGCGACGGCACGGCAACATCGATGGCTTCACCGCTGGCCAGTACCGTTTGCAGTTCTTCGGCGGTGCTGAAGGTGTGGTATTCCACGCGGATGCCGGTTTCGGCCTCAAAGTCCTTGAGCACCTGTGGGGCGATGTAGTCGTTCCAGTTGTAGACGCGAATCACTTCTTCGGCGCTGGCCAGCAGCGGCGTCAGGGCAAGCAGCAGTGAGGCAAACAGGCGAGGCATGGAGATCTCCTGAATAGGTTGATGTCGCGTCAGCAGGAATTCGCGGCGCAGGTTGTCCGTCATCACGCCGAGGCGTGAAGCAATGGGCAGGTGCTGAGCAACGCGCGGAATAAAAATCGCCCGCAGGGTGGCCGCCATGGATGACAGGCCATAAAAAACGCCGGCTCAAAGGCCGGCGTTGGGTGTTGCATCAAACCGTGTGCAAGTACCAGTTGTATTCGAGGTCGGAGATCGAGTTTTCAAACTCGGCCAACTCGCTTTCCTTACAGGCGACGAAGATATCGATGTATTTCGGGTCGATATAACGGGCCAGCACTTCACTGTCGTCCAACTCGCGCAAGGCATCGCGCAGGTTGTTCGGCAGGCTCTGCTCGTTCTGCTCGTAGGAGTTGCCTTCCACCGGTGCGCTTGGTTCGATCTTGTTGGTCAGGCCATGGTGCACGCCCGCCAGTACGGCCGACATCAGCAGGTAAGGGTTGGCATCGGCGCCGGCAACACGGTGCTCGATGCGCACGGCATCAGCCGTGTCATTCGGTACGCGCAGCGCTACTGTGCGGTTGTCGATGCCCCAGCACGGCGAATTCGGCACGTAGTACTGGGCGCCGAAACGACGGTAGGAGTTGACGTTCGGGCAGAGGAAGGCCATCGAGGCCGGCATGGTTTCCAGCACCCCGCCGATGGCGTGGCGCAGGGCGTCATTCTGCACTGGGTCGTCGCAGGCGAAGATGTTGTTGCCCTGCTTGTCGAGAATCGAGATATGCACGTGCAGCCCGTTACCCGCCTGGTTGGGGTAGGGCTTGGCCATGAAGGTGGTGTCCATCTCATGGTCGTAGGCGATGTTCTTGATCAGGCGCTTGAGCAGTAGCGCGTGGTCGCAGGCCTTGATCGGGTCGGCGACGTGGTGAAGGTTGACCTCGAATTGCGCTGGGGCGCTTTCCTTGACGATGGCGTCAGCAGGGATGCCCTGCTCCTTGGCGCCTTCGAGGATGTCCTGCAGGCATTCGGCGTATTCGTCGAGGTCATCGATCAGGTACACCTGGGTCGACTGTGGGCGTTTGCCCGACAGCGGCGACAGCGGCGGCTGTGGACGGCCGTTCACGTTGGCCTGGTCGATCAGGTAGAACTCGATTTCAAAGGCGGCGCAGATGGTAAGGCCCAGTTCGTCGAACTTCGTAACCACCTGGCGCAACACTTCCCGTGGGTCGGCAAAGAACGGCTCGCCTTCCATTTCATGCATGGTCATCAACAGCTGCGCGGTTGGGCGCTTCTGCCATGGCTCATTGCTCAGGGTGTTGGGGATGGGAAAGCAGACCCGGTCGGCGTCGCCGATATCCAGACCCAGGCCGGTGCTTTCCACCGTCGAGCCGTTGATATCCAGGGCGAACAGCGAAGCCGGGAGATTAATGCCGCGCTCGTAAACCTTATGCAGGCTCGCACGCTCGATACGCTTGCCGCGCACCACACCATTCATATCTGCGATCAGAAGGTCGACGAACAGGACCTCAGGATGTTTCTTAAGGAACGCGTTCGCTTCGTTAAGCTGAACGGCACGCGGGGGTACCGACATGATGCAACACCTTTTTTGTTAAAAATATCAATCATGCAACTGCACGGGTGTGAGTCAATCTTAAACACCAGATGCTGTCAAGAGAGGCGCATTTTGCCCCAAAAGGGGGCTCGGTGGCCAGTTTTAGGGCATTACAGGGCAGTGCAGCCCTGCTCAAAGCCTTGCCTGCCGGGGTGCTCAGTCGGGTGTGTTCAATTTTTTACATGACTATTGTGAAAAAAAATGAACAAGGCTAAGCTCGGTCGAAACCCATAACAGCAATAAAACGGGTGTCTCATGTCGCGCCAGCCGATTATCGGCGTTAGTGCCTGCACCAAGCAGATCGGGCACAACATCTACCACACCGCAGGCGATAAATACTTGCAGGCCATCGTTCAGGTGGTTGGCGGTATGCCAGTGATCATTCCCGCACTGGGCGAGCAGCTTGATCAGGCTTACCTGTTGCAGCACCTCGATGGCCTGGTGTTTACCGGCTCGCCATCCAACGTTGAACCACACCACTATGCTGGCGATGCCAGCGAACCCGGCACCGCCCATGATCCGGCGCGTGACAGTACAACCCTTCCTTTGATTAAAGCAGCAATTGCCGCCGGTATCCCGGTGCTCGGCATTTGCCGCGGCTTTCAGGAGATGAATGTGGCCTTCGGTGGCGCGCTGCACCAGCGTGTACACGAGGTTGCAGGGCTGATGGATCACCGCGAGCCCGGTGACCTGCCCGCAGAACAGCAGTATGGCCTGCGTCACGCGCTGCATGTGCAGCCGGGCGGGCTGCTCGCCGGCATCGGCTTGCCGGACGAGATTCAAGTCAATTCCATTCATGGCCAGGGCGTTCAGCGTCTGGCGCCGGGCCTTCGCGTAGAAGCACTGGCGCCTGACGGGTTGATCGAAGCCTTCTCCGTCGAAGGTGCCAAAAGCTTTGCATTGGGGGTGCAATGGCACCCTGAATGGCAGGTACGATCCAACCCGAATTATCTCGCCATCTTCCAGGCCTTTGGTGAGGCTTGCAGGAAGAAGGCGGGGCAACGCTGAGCCGACTATATATAGGTCGGCTCTCACCAACCCTGAGGTCTCTATGAGTACCAAACTAGACCAGCTTTCGAGCTGGCTGAAAGAACGCAAAATCACCGAAGTTGAATGCCTGATCAGCGATCTTACCGGCATTGCCCGTGGCAAGATTTCGCCGACCAACAAGTTCCTCGACGAGAAGGGCATGCGCCTCCCCGAGAGTGTGCTGCTGCAGACCGTGACTGGCGACTACGTCGAGGACGACATCTATTACGACCTGCTCGACGAAGCGGACATCGATATGTTCTGCCGCCCGGACGAGAACGCCGTATTCCTCGTGCCCTGGGCCATTGAGCCGACTGCGATGGTGATTCACGACACCTTCGACAAGCAGGGCAACCCGATCGAGCTGTCGCCGCGCAACATTCTCAAGAATGTGCTCAAGCTCTACGCGGACAAGGGCTGGAAGCCAATCGTCGCGCCGGAAATGGAGTTCTACCTGACCAAGCGTAACAGTGACCCGGATTTCCCACTGGTCGCCCCGATGGGCCGTTCCGGTCGTCCGGAAGTGGGCCGTCAGTCGTTCTCCATTGATGCCGCCAACGAATTTGATCCGCTGTTTGAAGACGTGTACGACTGGTGCGAAATCCAGGGCCTGGATCTCGACACGCTGATTCATGAAGACGGTCCGGCGCAGATGGAGATCAACTTCCGTCACGGCGAGGCTCTGCACCTGGCCGACCAGATCACCGTGTTCAAGCGCACCATGCGTGAAGCCGCGCTCAAGCACGATGTGGCCGCCACCTTTATGGCCAAGCCGATTACCGATCAGCCGGGCAGCGCGATGCACATCCACCAGAGCGTGGTGGATATCAAAACCGGCAAGAACCTGTTCTCCAATCCGGATGGCAGCATGAGCGAACTGTTTATGCAGCACATCGGTGGTCTGCAGAAATACATCCCCGAGCTGTTGCCGCTGTTCGCACCGAACGTTAACTCGTTCCGCCGCTTCCTGCCCGATACCTCGGCGCCGGTGAACGTCGAATGGGGTGAAGAGAACCGCACTGTGGGCCTGCGTGTACCGGAAGCCGGGCCGCAGAACCGCCGCGTGGAAAACCGCCTGGCCGGTGCCGATGCCAACCCTTACCTGGTGCTGGCGGCTTCGCTGCTGTGCGGCTACATGGGCATGGTCGGCGACTTCAAACCGAGCGCGCCGGTCAAGGGCCGCGCCTACGAGCGTCGCAACCTGCGCCTGCCGATCACCATCGAGCACGCCCTGGAGCGCATGGAAGCCTGTAAGGATGCGGAGAAATACCTCGGCGACAAGTTTATGCGCGGCTATGTCGCGGTGAAGCGCGCCGAGCACGAGAACTACAAGCGGGTCATCAGTTCCTGGGAGCGTGAGTTCCTGCTGCTGTCGGTGTAACCGTCAGGTGGCTGGCGTGGGTGATCCCTGCGCCAGTCACTGCCAAGAATTTTTATCGGGCTGCAACGCGCAGCCTGTGTAAGCAAGGTGTCGTTATGAACAGTCAAGTGACCAACCCGAAAACCCGCGAGTGGCAGGCCATGAGCCGCGAACACCACCTCGCGCCGTTCAGCGATTTCAAACAGCTGGCGGAAAGTGGGCCGCGCATCATTACCCAGGCCGACGGCGTGTACCTATGGGACAGCGAGGGTAACAAGATCCTCGATGCCATGGCTGGGCTCTGGTGTGTGGCGATCGGCTATGGTCGCAAGGAGCTGGCAGACGCCGCCGCGAAACAGATGCAAGAGCTGCCCTACTACAACATGTTCTTCCAGACCGCCACGCCGCCCGCGCTGGAACTGGCCAAGGCGATTTCTGAGCTGACTCCGGCCGGCATGAACCACGTGTTTTTCACCGGTTCGGGTTCGGAAGGCAACGACACCATGCTGCGTATGGTGCGCCATTACTGGGCGATCAAGGGGCAGCCGAACAAGAAGGTGATCATCAGTCGGGTGAACGGTTACCACGGCTCCACCGTGGCTGGTGCCAGCCTGGGTGGCATGCAGTACATGCATGAGCAGGGCGACCTGCCGATTCCGGGCATCGTGCACATCCCCCAGCCGTACTGGTTCGGTGAAGGCGGCGATATGAGCCCCGAAGCGTTCGGTATCTGGGCCGCCGACCAGCTGGAGCAGAAGATCCTCGAAGTCGGCGAAGAGAATGTCGCCGCCTTTATTGCCGAGCCGATCCAGGGCGCAGGCGGCGTGATCATTCCGCCGGACAGCTACTGGCCGCGCATCCGCGAAATCCTCGCCAAGTACGACATCCTGTTTATCGCCGATGAAGTGATCTGCGGTTTCGGTCGTACCGGCGAGTGGTTCGGCAGCGATTATTTCGGCAACACCCCGCACATGATGACTATCGCCAAAGGCCTGACCAGCGGCTACATCCCCATGGGCGGGCTGATCGTGCGCGACGATATCGTCGAGGTGCTCAACCAGGGCGGAGACTTCAACCACGGTTTTACCTATTCCGGGCACCCAGTGGCTGCTGCGGTGGCCCTGGAGAACCTGCGCATTTTGCGTGAAGAAAATATTGTTGAACGGGTCAAGGCAGAAACGGCACCGTACTTGCAAAAGCGTCTGCGTGAGCTGGCCGACCACCCGCTGGTGGGTGAGGTGCGTGGCGTCGGCATGTTGGGCGCCATCGAGCTGGTGCAGGACAAGGCCAGCCGCAAGCGCTTCAGCGCAGATGTGGGCGTTGGCATGATCTGCCGCGGTCACTGCTTTAATAATGGTCTGATCATGCGCGCCGTAGGCGACACCATGATCATTTCGCCGCCGCTGGTAATCAGCTTTGCTGAGATCGACGAGCTGCTGGAAAAGGCCCGTAAATGCCTCGATCTGACCGCTGCAGAGGTGCTGGTTTAAGGTTTAATAATCTTTGGTTTCAGATGCTTACGTCTGAATGTTGTCAACCGGGGTGTGACCTTGCCAGACTGCGCCAATGCGTAGGTCAGGCTCACCGGAAGGTGCTGCAGATGGCTGCGCATCTTCCGGAAACGACTACAACAACAGGAGCTGTACGCATGAACACATTCGGCAAAACCCTTCTCGCGTTGTCCCTTGCTGGGGCTGTAGTGAGTGCCGCACACGCGGATGATAAGGTCCTGCACGTTTACAACTGGTCCGACTACATCGCAGAAGACACCCTGGATAACTTCCAGAAGGAAACCGGCATCAAGGTCGTCTACGACGTCTTTGACAGCAACGAAACCCTGGAAGCCAAACTGCTGGCCGGCAGCTCCGGTTACGACATCGTGGTACCGTCCAACCCATTCCTGGCCAAGCAGATCAAGGCCGGTGTGTTCCAGAAGCTGGACAAGTCCAAGCTGCCAAACTGGGAAAATCTCGACAAGAACCTGCTCAAGGCGCTCGACCCAAGCGACCCGGGTAGCCAGTACTCGATTCCCTACATGTGGGGCACCATCGGTATCGGTTACAACGTCGACAAGGTCAAGGCCGCACTGGGCGAAGACGCCCCGGTCAATTCCTGGGACCTGGTGTTCAAACCGGAAAACATTGCCAAGCTGAAAGATTGCGGCGTGTCCTTCCTCGATTCGCCAACCGAAATCCTCCCTGCTGCGCTCAACTACCTGGGTTTCAAGTCGGACAGCACTGATTCCGGCGAACTGAAGAAAGCCGAAGAACTGTTCCTCTCGATCCGTTCCTCGACCTCCTACTTCCACAGCTCCAAGTACATCGGCGACCTGGCCAACGGCAACATCTGCGTGGCCATCGGCTACTCGGGCGACCTGTACCAGTCCAAGTCCCGTGCAGAAGAAGCCAAGAACGGCGTGAACATCTCCTACAGCATCCCGAAAGAAGGTGCTGGCAGCTTCTTCGACATGATGGCCATCCCGGCCGATGCGAAAAACGTCGAAGCCGCTCACGTGTTCCTCAACTACCTGATGAAGCCAGAAGTCATGGCCAATATCACCAACTTCGTGCAGTTCCCTAACGGCAACGCCGCGGCCACCCCGCTGGTTGACGAAGCACTGCGTAACGACCCGGGCATTTACCCGGACGCGGCCACCATGGCCAAGATCTACACCTTCCCGGATCTGCCAGCTAACGCGCAACGCGCAATGAACCGCAGCTGGACCAAGATCAAATCGGGTCAGTAATGCCATAGCCCTAACGGTGTGCGGCGGGTTGCTCCGCCGCATTCACCCACAACAATAAGGAAGCTCCTATGCGTCGTACTCCACTTCTGGCTGGCCTGCTGGCCGCCGCCGTCAGCATCAGCGCCGTGCAAGCCGCTGAGCCTGTGGTCAATGTCTACAACTGGTCTGACTATATCGGCGAAACCACCCTGGCCGATTTCCAGAAGGCTACTGGCATTAAAGCCATGTATGACGTGTTCGACTCCAACGAAACCCTGGAAGGCAAACTGCTGGCGGGCCGTTCTGGCTACGACATCGTGGTGCCCTCCAACCATTTCCTCGGCAAGCAGATCAAGGCGGGAGCGTTCCAGAAGCTCGACCGCAGTCTGCTGCCGAATTGGGAGAACCTTGACCCGGTGCTGCTCAAGCAACTGGAAGTCAACGATCCCGGTAACCTGTATTCGGTGCCGTACCTGTGGGGCACCAACGGTATTGGCTACAACGTGGCCAAAATCAAGGAAGTGCTTGGGGTCGACGAGATCGACTCCTGGGCCATGATCTTCGAGCCGGAGAACCTGAAGAAACTCAACGCCTGCGGCGTGGCCTTCATGGACTCTCCAGACGAGATGTTCCCGTCCGTCCTCAACTACATGGGCCTCGACCCGCGCAGCACTAATCCAGAGGACTACAAGAAGGCCGAGGCCAAGCTGATGGCCGTGCGTCCTTATGTCACCTACTTCCATTCCTCGAAGTACATCGGTGACCTGGCCAATGGCGACATCTGCGTAGCGTTCGGCTACTCCGGCGACGTCTTCCAGGCGGCGGCACGCGCTGAGGAAGCGGGCAAGGGCATCGAGATTGCCTACAGCATTCCCAAGGAAGGCGCCAACCTGTGGTTTGACATGATGGCCATCCCGGCCGATGCGAAGAACGTCAAGGAAGCGCACGCCTTTATCAACTACCTGCTCGACCCCGCAGTGATCGCCACGGTAAGCGACTATGTCGGCTATGCCAACCCAAACCCCAAGGCCGGCGAGTTGATGGACCAGGAAGTGCGTAACGATCCTTCGATTTATCCATCGCAGGCCGTGTTGGACAAACTCTACATCTCCGCTGAGCTGCCGCCGAAGATCCAGCGTGCCATGACTCGCGCCTGGTCGAAGATCAAGTCGGGCCAGTAAGCGGAAGCTGAAAGACCCGTACGCCAGGCCGGGCCTGAGCGTACGGCCCGCTGCGCCAAGCGCGGCAGATTATATTCGGGTCAGTGACCCAATTTTTGCGGGAGTTTTGGTAATGGCAGTTGCTTCCAGTGCCTATAAAAAGGTTCTCGAGGGTGATCAGCAACCGAAAGAGGTGCTGGTCAAGATCGAGCGTGTGACCAAGAAGTTCGACGAAACCATCGCGGTTGATGACGTTTCGCTGACCATCAACAAAGGCGAGATCTTCGCCCTGCTTGGTGGCTCCGGCTCGGGTAAATCGACCCTGCTGCGCATGCTCGCCGGCTTCGAACGTCCGACCGAAGGGCGCATTCTGCTCGACGGTGAAGACATCACCGACCTGCCGCCCTACGAGCGGCCGATCAACATGATGTTCCAGTCCTACGCGCTGTTCCCGCACATGAGCGTGGCTGACAACATCGCCTTCGGCCTCAAGCAAGACAAGCTGCCGAAAGCCGAAATCGACGCCCGCGTCGAAGAGATGCTCAAACTGGTGCACATGACCCAGTATGCCAAGCGCAAGCCACACCAGCTTTCCGGTGGTCAGCGTCAGCGCGTGGCCCTGGCTCGCTCGTTGGCCAAGCGGCCGAAACTGCTGCTGCTCGACGAACCCATGGGTGCTCTGGACAAGAAGCTGCGCTCGCAGATGCAGCTTGAGCTTGTCGAGATCATCGAACGCGTCGGGGTAACCTGCGTCATGGTGACCCACGACCAGGAAGAGGCCATGACCATGGCCCAGCGCATCGCCATCATGCACCTGGGCTGGATCGCTCAGATCGGCAGCCCGGTGGACATCTACGAAACCCCAACCAGCCGTCTGGTCTGCGAATTTATCGGCAACGTCAACCTGTTCGAAGGCCAGGTGGTCGAGGACATGGAAGGCCATGCGCTGATCGCCAGCCCGGATCTGGAACGCAATATCTACGTCGGCCACGGCGTCAGCACCTCGGTGCAGGACAAGAGCATCACCTACGCCATCCGCCCGGAGAAGCTGATCGTCACCACCGAGCAACCGACCTGCGAATACAACTGGTCGCGCGGCACCGTGCACGATATCGCCTACCTCGGCGGCCATTCGGTATTCCACGTATTGCTGCCAAGCGGCAAGGTGGTTCAGTCCTTTGTTGCCAACGCCGAACGGCGTGGCGCACGGCCTACCTGGGACGACGAAGTGTTCGTCTGGTGGGAGGACGATAGCGGGGTGGCATTGCGCTCATGAACATTATCCGAAGCATCAGCCGCCGTATGCCCAAGGGCCGGCACCTGGTTATCGGGGTGCCGTTCCTCTGGCTGTTCCTGTTCTTCATGTTGCCGTTCTTCATCGTTCTGAAGATCAGCTTCGCCGAAGCCGACGTAGCCATCCCGCCCTACACCGACGTGTACAGCTGGGCGGAAAACAAGCTCACCCTGATCATCAATCTGGGTAACTACATCTTCCTCAGCGAGGATGCGCTGTACCTGGCGGCCTATCTGGGCTCGCTGAAGATGGCGACAATCAGCACCCTGCTCTGCCTGGTGATCGGTTTCCCCATGGCTTACGCCATCGCCCGTGCCGACAAGGACAAGCAGATGGTCCTGTTGCTGCTGATCATGATGCCGACCTGGACGGCGATCCTGATCCGCGTGTATGCCTGGATGGGTATTCTCAGCAACAACGGCCTGCTCAATGGCTTCCTGATGTGGCTGGGGTTGATCAACGAGCCATTGCAGATCCTCAACACCAACCTGGCGGTGTATATCGGCATTGTCTATTCGTACCTGCCATTCATGATCCTGCCGCTGTTTGCCAATCTGGTAAAACACGACCAGAGCCTGCTGGAAGCGGCTTCTGACCTCGGCTCGAGCACCTTCAACAGCTTCTGGAAAATCACCGTGCCGCTGGCCAAGAACGGCATCATCGCCGGCTGCATGCTGGTGTTTATCCCGGTGGTCGGTGAGTTCGTGATCCCTGAACTGCTCGGCGGTCCGGAGACCCTGATGATCGGCAAGGTGCTGTGGCAGGAGTTCTTCAACAACCGCGACTGGCCTGTTGCCTCTGCTCTGGCTGTGGTGATGCTGGCGATCCTGATCGTCCCCATCATTCTGTTTAACCGCAACCAAGCTAAAGAAATGGAGGGTCGGCCATGAAGCGTTTCAGTTTCTCCAACATCATGCTGTGGGCCGGCCTGACCTTTATCTACTTGCCGATGCTGATCCTGGTGCTCTACTCGTTCAACGCCTCGCGGCTGGTAACGGTGTGGGGCGGCTGGTCGGTGAAGTGGTACGTCGGCCTGCTCGACAACACCCAGCTGATGAACTCGGTGATGCGCTCGCTGGAAATTGCCTGCTACACCGCGATTGCCGCCGTAGCGCTGGGCACCATGGCCGCCTTCGTGCTGACCCGCGTCACCCGCTTCAAGGGCCGCACGCTGTTCGGCGGCCTGGTCACCGCGCCGCTGGTGATGCCCGAGGTGATTACCGGTCTGTCGCTGTTGCTGCTGTTCGTAGCCATGGCCCAGCTGATCGGCTGGCCTGCCGAGCGTGGCGTGCTGACCATCTGGATCGCCCACACCACCTTCTGTTCGGCCTATGTGGCGGTGGTGGTGTCGTCGCGCTTGCGTGAGCTGGATCTGTCCATCGAAGAAGCGGCCATGGACCTGGGCGCCAAACCGTGGAAGGTGTTCTTCCTGATCACCATCCCGATGATTGCGCCTTCGTTGGCGGCCGGCGGCATGATGTCCTTTGCCCTGTCGCTGGACGATCTGGTACTCGCCAGCTTCGTCTCCGGGCCGGGCTCGACCACCCTGCCGATGGAAGTCTTCTCTGCCGTGCGTCTGGGCGTGAAGCCGGAAATCAACGCCGTGGCCAGTCTGATCCTGCTGGCAGTGTCATTCGCCACCTTCCTGGTGTGGTTCTTCGCCCACCGTGCCGAAGAGAAACGCAAGAAGGCCCTGCAGCAGGCCATGGATGAAACCACTGGCGCCGCGCTGATGACCGGTCCGGACAGCCGCCGTGATCCGTCCCAGGTGCATGCCTGATCGCACCCCTGCGTAACACCCACAAGGGCCACATTCGTGGCCCTTGTGCTTTCTGCTCTGCGTTATCCGGCGCCTGCCAGCAGTACTGGCCAGTCATCCCGGCCGTTGTTGCGCCCACCCCTGATCTTGGTTACAACCTCAGCTATCAGTCGTCCGGATTGCTTCCATGACCGATTCAAACAGCACTGACAGCGCGGTATACAAGACCCTGTTGGAGTCGACCAAGGCCATCCCCTGGAAGATCGACTGGGCCAGCATGACCTTCGCCTATATCGGCCCGCAGATCGAGACGCTGCTGGGTTGGCCGCAGGCCAGTTGGATCAGCGCCAACGACTGGGCCGAGCGCATGCACCCCGACGACCGCGACACGGTGGTGGCTTTCTGCGTGTCGCAATCCCAGGCCGGCACCGACCATGAGGCCGACTACCGCGCCCTGACTCGCGATGGCCGCTATGTGTGGATTCGCGATGTGGTGCACGTGCTGCGCAACGAAGCCGGCGAGGTGGAGTCGCTGATCGGCTTTATGTTCGACATCAGCGAGCGCAAGCAGACCGAGCAGCAGCTGCTGCAATTGCAGCAACAGCTCGAAGAGCTGTCCTACCTCGACGGCCTCACCGGCGTGGCCAACCGGCGCATGTTCGACAACCGTCTGCAGGTGGAGTGGAGCAACGCCCAGCGCACCGGCCAGTCGCTGTCACTGATCCTGCTGGATATCGACTACTTCAAGGAATACAACGATCACTACGGCCATATCCAGGGCGACGATTGCCTGAAAAGCGTCGGCCAGGCCCTGAGCGGCGCAGCCGTGCGCCCGCGTGACCTAATGGCCCGCTATGGCGGCGAAGAGTTTGTTCTGCTGCTGCCGGAAACCGATGCCCAGGCTGCGGCCCAGGTCGCCGAACGCTGCCGCCAGTTGATCCGCGAGCAGAATATCCAGCACGCCCATTCCCAGGTCGGGCCGTTGCTGACCTTAAGCCTGGGCGTCGGCACCCTGACGCCCGGCCCGCTTGACCAGCCCCAGGCCTTTCTCGAAACAGTCGACCGCCTGCTCTACAAGGCCAAACACCAGGGCCGCAACTGTGCGGTGTTGGCCGCAGTGCCATAAGCCAGAGCGTAGGGTGGATGACGCTGTACCCATCCACCACGATTGCGCTTTGATATTTCAGGATGGCATGACGCTATGCGGCCTAGCGCTTGATGCGTAGCGCCAGCAGGTAGATCAGCGTGGCGGCGATCACCACGCAATCCATGATGATCGCCGCCGCGGCTTTGCCGAGAAACGCCTGGCCATATACCAGCACCAGGGTGACGAAAATCGCCTTGCTCGTTGCCGCGATGGCGGCGCAGAAAGCACGGTGTTTTTCGCTCAGCGCGCCATAAATCAGAATCACGCCCATCAGGCCAACCAGCGCTGACCAGCTGCGAATCACGATGGATTCCAGCTGGCCGCTAAACGCCGTGCCAAACATCGACTCAAGCGCTGCCTGCGGTGCGAACAAGCCGTAGAACATACTGGCGGTAAGCACGCCGGACACCAGCATCAGCCATTTGAAGTTCCCTATTACAACGTTCATACAATCCCTCGTGTGTGTTGTGGCCATGCCAGTGGTTTCAGTGAGACTTGTAGGAGCGGCGGGGACGCCTGCATCTGATGCGCTCAGCCCGATATCGCAGCCACTTTGGCCCGTGCCGCGTGCAGCTTCTTGTAGCTCTCAATCAGGCGCAGATGGCGGTCCAACCCTTCCAGCTGCATATTGGTCGGCGTCAGGCCGTAGAAGCGCACGCTGCCATCCAGCGAGCCGAGCACCGCGTCCATGCGCTCATTGCCAAACATGCGGCGGAAGTTCTGTTCGAAGTCGCTCATCTCCAGTTCGTCGTCCAGCTGCACTTCCAGCGCCGCGTTCAACGCCTGATAGAACAGGCCGCGCTCGACGGTGTTGTCGTTGTACTGCAGGAACATTTCCACAAGTTCTTTGGCGTCGTCGTACTTCTTCAGGGCGAGGTGGATCAGCAGCTTCAGTTCAAGAATGGTCAGCTGGCCCCACACCGTGTTGTCGTCGAACTCGACCCCGATCAGCGTGGTGATATCGGTGTAATCGTCGACATCGCTGTTTTCCAGATTGCGCAGCAGGGATTTCAAGCCGCGATCGTTCAGGCTGTGCAGGTTGAGGATGTCCGCGCGGAAGAGCAGCGCCTTGTTGGTGTTATCCCAGATCAGATCCTCGACCGGGTAGATCTCCGAATAGCCCGGCACCAGGACGCGGCAAGCCGTGGCGCCCAGGTGCTCGTACACCGCCATGTAGGACTCTTTACCCAGCTCTTCGAGGATGCCGAGCAGCGTTGCGGCTTCCTGCTCGTTCGAATCTTCACCCTGACCGGAGAAGTCCCACTCGACGAATTCGTAGTCGGCCTTGGCACTGAAGAAGCGCCACGACACCACGCCGCTGGAGTCGATGAAATGCTCGACGAAGTTATTCGGCTCCATCAGCGCCTGGCTTTCAAAGGTCGGCGGCGGCAGGTCATTCAAACCCTCGAAGCTGCGGCCTTGCAGCAGCTCGGTCAGGCTGCGTTCCAGCGCTACTTCAAAGCTTGGGTGCGCGCCGAACGAGGCGAACACGCCGCCGGTGCGCGGGTTCATCAGGGTCACGCACATCACCGGGAATTCGCCGCCCAGGGACGCGTCTTTCACCAATACCGGGAAGCCCTGGGCTTCCAGGCCCTGGATGCCGGCAACGATGCCCGGGTACTTGGCCAGCACATCGGCTGGTACGTCCGGCAGGCACAGCTCGCCTTCGAGGATTTCGCGTTTGACCGCACGCTCGAAGATTTCCGACAGGCACTGCACCTGCGCCTCGGCCAGGGTGTTGCCGGCACTCATGCCATTACTGAGGTAGAGGTTTTCGATCAGGTTGGACGGGAAGTACACCACCTCGCCATCGGACTGACGCACAAACGGCAACGAGCAAATGCCGCGCACAGTGTTGCCGGAGTTGGTGTCATACAGGTGCGAGCCGCGCAGCTCATCGTCCGGGTTGTAAATCGCCAGGCAGTAATCGTCGAGAATCTCAGCCGGCAGCGCATCTTTGGGCCCCGGTTTGAACCAGCGCTCGTCCGGGTAATGCACGAACGCGGCATTGGCGATTTCCTCGCCCCAGAACTGATCGTTGTAGAAGAAATTGCAGTTCAGCCGCTCGATAAACTCGCCCAGCGCCGAGGCCAGCGCGCTCTCCTTGGTCGCGCCCTTGCCGTTGGTGAAACACATCGGCGACTGCGCATCGCGGATATGCAGCGACCAGACGTTGGGCACGATATTGCGCCACGAAGCGATCTCAATCTTCATGCCGAGCTTGGCCATGATGCCCGACATATTGGCAATGGTTTCTTCCAGCGGCAGGTCCTTGCCGGGAATGTAGGTGCTGGTCCCCGCCACGGGCATCAGCAAGGCCTGGGCGTCGGCATCCAGGTTGTCGACTTCTTCGATGATGAACTCGGGACCTTGCTGCACCACCTTCTTCACGGTGCAGCGGTCGATGGAGCGCAGAATGCCCAATCGATCCTTCTCGGAGATATCCGCCGGCAATTCGACCTGGATCTTGAAGATCTGCGCGTAGCGGTTCTCCGGGTCAACGATATTGTTCTGCGACAGGCGGATGTTGTCGGTGGGGATATTGCGCGTGTCGCAATACAGCTTCACAAAGTACGCCGCACACAGCGCCGAAGAGGCCAGGAAGTAATCAAACGGCCCCGGCGCTGAGCCATCGCCCTTGTAGCGGATGGGCTGGTCAGCCACCACCGTGAAGTCATCGAACTTGGCTTCAAGTCGGAGGTTGTCGAGAAACTTGACCTTGATTTCCATGCGGGATTACCAGAATACGGGCTAAACGAATGGCGGTCATTATCCGGGTTTTCAGCGGGAAGTCTTGCGCAGTGCGGGTTTGGCAGGCCGTTGGAAAACGTTGGCGAGGCAGCCAGTGCAAGACAAAACAGGCGAAAGCGGAGTTTACGAGCTGTGAATGAGCATTTTGAGACGTCGTGCCCGGCCTGTTTTTTAACACCGCAATGGCAAGGCAGATAGTTATTCAACAGCCTGCTAGGGCTGACGAGCGAGCAGTACCTGCTGCAACAGTTCGGGTAGCCATTCAGGTTTCAAGAGTGACGGCGGCGTTTGCTGCAGCTGCGCCAGATCCCACCACTGCCACTGTTGAATCGTGCTCTGTTCTTCCTCTGTCCAGTCGGCGGCAAACACCGGTGTATTGGCCGGGCACTCCACCAGAAAGTACTGCTCAAGCCATCTTGCCGGCACCGAACGGGCTACGGCGTAAACCTCATCGCGCTCTTTCAGTCGCGCGCCGATTTCCAGCTTGAGTCCGGTTTCCTCATACAGCTCGCGAGCGGCGGCAGCCCGGTAATCTTCTCCAACCTTCAACTCCCCGCCAGCGGTCGCCCAGAAGGGCGCCTGATGCTCGTCCTTGTAGTTAAACAGCAGCAGCCGACCATCGGCATCGACGATCAATAAACGCGCGGATTTTCTGACTTCCATGCTTGTCTCGCAGTGATTGAAGTTGAACAGGGCGGTTTACCCGGTTGGAACATGCAATAGGCATTGAACGCTGCCAGTTGGGTTGCTGGAACCAGCCTATGCGCCCAGCAACGGCAAATGCTTCAGGCTCTGGTACTGCAACGCCAGCAGCAGACAATGCTTTAGTGGCGTTTGCTCAATATCTGCATCCAGAGGAATCACAACGGCTCTGTTGCCCTCATAGATGAACGCATCAGGGTAGATTTCCCTGAAAGTGGCCACCAGCTGCGTCTGGCAGTGGAAAAACACCTTGATTGCACCCGCCTGTTTGGCTTTCCAGTCGATTCGAATCGGCGAACCGCCCTTGATCGAATAACTGGCTTCGCCCCACTTGAGCGTTTCCTCGACACCGCCCAGTGTGTGTTCGGCCGCAATAGCCAGAATCAGCTCGCGTACTTGCTCCAGCTGCTGTTGGGCTTGTTGTGGGTAGTTGGCGAATGTGATTCGGATGTTTGTCGTCATTGGTTTGCCAACGTGGTAAGTGGCGGTGGCTAACGTTTGGTGGAGTGTGGAGATGGGCCCGTCCCAGTGAGCGAAGCGAGCGGTTTGAACCAGTTGTTAGACGTAATCAACGCAGCTTACATGTATCAACTTTCTGCTTCGGGAGCACGGAAAGCCTTGCTGTAGTAGCCTGACTGATCGAAACAGCAGACCTGCTTCTTACCGGATGCAAGCATATCGCAGGCATCATCAATTCGTTTTACACGTGTCTTAAGTTGTTTGGCTGAAGTAATCCAGTGTATCCAGTCTACTCGTGCGATGGTCGTCGTATTGTTCCAAACCTTATGAGCTTCAGGAGTGGCTGCAAGTGCCTCCTGCAAGTCTGCAGGGATGTCAGGCTCGGGTTCCTTTTTCACAGGGGTTAGCTCTAACGTAACGGTATCCCCAACGACCGCGCCTGCGGCTTCGTATAGCGCTCTGCTTACCTGCAGCCAATGGCTCAGTTGACCATCAGGTTCAAGGGTTGCCTGGAAATGCTGCCCATTGATTGTGCCTTCAACTGTCGTCCTTCCTCGCCTCGGAAGCTGTTCACTTACGTCCCTCGGCAGTATTACGAAAGCCCACGACGTATTATCGGCAGCCTTTGCCGGACGAAGAAGCTTTGCTTCAAATCGGGATTTCGCATCGATTGTTGCCATTGCAACTCCTCCAGCTAATACGCCTAACGTTTGGTTAAGGGGCGGGCTTTAGCCCGTCCCAGTGAGCGCAGCGGGCGGTTTGAACCAGTTGTTAGAGGGGGCGTGCATTGAACTTAATAACCATAATGGTTCATATCGCTCGTGAAAGATTTTGTGAGTCGTTCTCGACAGTCAGACTCGTTTGCACTTTCCCACTCGCTACCATATGTCTCGCTCATTGAAAGGCAGAATGTGCGTCGGAATTCTTCCCAGTGCAATTTTGCTTCTTTCAGATTTTTAAGGGCTTCTTTCCCCTCCGAACCAGGTTCCTGCTCGGCCTCCTTCAGTAATTGGGAGAATTTCACACTCATGGTGTGCTCATTTTCTTTCCAGCGTTCAAGGCTGCTTTGAGCGTATTCAGCTTGCGATAAAGCACAAGCTGAACCAGACACGAAAAATATAAGTGCAGCGATTAGTTTTTCTGTGCGAGTCCATGCCATAGCTAATAGCACCCTCTAACGTTTGGTTAAGGGGCGGGCTTCAGGCCATCCCAGTGAGCGAAGCGAGCGGTTTGAACCACTTGTTAGGCAACCGCTGATTAGCCTGCAGATCGTTCGCATTTGCGGCCTGAAAAAGTATCAAAAATCTGACGGTGTGCGTGGTACGACCATTGATCTTGACGTTCATAGTAGCCGGCAACCCAAGTTTGTAAGCTCTCTAACATTTCATCTTGAGCTTGTTTAGACGAATACTTATGAGGTTCCCATGGGCGATGTCGGTTGTGCTCAAGACAGATCTCAAGCCCAGGGTTAAGAAAGATTAACTCAGAGCAATGCTGTTTCGTTTTTTCAATGAGTTCGCCGTAGCAGCCCTCAATAACCCAAGTTTTATGGTTGGTAAGAAATGCTTGAAGTGATTCGCTCACAGCTTTTGGTGCTCGTGGAACAGCAATTTTTCCGGGTTCCCATACGATTGAGTCAAGGTCCAGGTGAGCCAGTCCGCGATCTTTAACCAGGCGCTTAGCAAGCGTGGACTTTCCTGAGCCGGAGTTGCCAAAGATAAGTATTTTCATTAGGCCTAACGTTTGGTTAAGGGGCGGGCTTTAGCCTGTCCCAGTGAGCGAAGCGAACGGTTTGAACCACTTCAGGTACAGGCCGCAACAAATTTCGCAGCATATGAGCACTGTGTGGCCAGTTTGCTGACAATCTTTGATTTAAGGCCTGAAAAATCAGCCTTATCTGCCGCTATATTTTGGTGAAGTAGTTCATCTTTTTGAATTTCTAAAACAGCTTTAAATATTTCAGGTTCTTTTTCTCTTAAAAAAGATGCTGCATCATCAAGCTCTTTGTTTACGATTTCCTCAATCCTCGCAGTGCTAACCCATATTGAGTTCTCTCCTAATGCGCCGACAAAGAGTCCGTAAATAATCCCAGCGCCGCACCAAAGTGTTGGTGGAAGCCCTTTGCTTATATTCTTGTCTTTTAAATATTGAACGAATATTGAAAAGTGCTCGCATTCATGTTGATGCATCTCGTCTAGTGAAGGCACCATATTCGGAAAAAATATTTTGGCGATTATTCTATGCCCGTAATAGACGCCTGTTGCGCCTTTCTCACAGGCGTGAATAATCTTAAGTTGCTTTTCAATGGTATTCGAGTTGCAATGCACTTAAGAGATCCCTATGAGTCTAACGTTTGATTAAGGGGCCGGCTTTAGCCGGTCCCGCAGTGAGCGAAGCGAACGATTTGAACCATTTGTTATACGATTTAAGTAATTACGCATATATAGCTACAGGGAGAATTTGGATTGCCGGCCATTCAGTGATCAGTGGGGTTAGTGTCATTGATTCTTAGCTGTCCGATACTCCGCAGACTTCCTGTCCCCACCCCGACTCATGGGAACAGCCCGCCGCCCAGTCTTGGCTTCGATTATGGCCTTGAATCGCTCATCGCCCAAAACCCACGCCCTGTTCGTGTCTCACGGATTGCAGTCAGTTCACGCTCCGGCATTCTGCCCCGAAACAATGATCGGTAGGCGTTCTGCGGTTCCACTTCTGTGACCCTATTGATCCACGTTCAGTCAGACAGAGCCTAGCGGTTTCGCTCATGCGCACCGGTGGTCGAGTGGCTGCCGGTGTGGTTTAAATCCTGCTTACTTTTATCTTTATCAGCAGCAGGATATTTGGGTTGTTCCTGTGAAGCGGCTTTCTGACCCGCACCTTTTCCCGATGGCTCAGCGGTCGCTTTTTCATCCTCGGACAGCTGATCTTGCTTGCCATCATTGATAATAAGTTGCGTGGCACCCGTTTCTTCAGACGCCGATGCAAAACCAGACATAGTCATGGATAACGCTGTCAGCAATACCCCCAGCGCAAATACATGTTTGGATTGAGTTTTACTCATCATATGTTCCTTTTTCTAAGGGCGGTTGCAGGAGCAGAGTGCAACACGGTTATTGAATTGACGCGGGGGCATCATGTTGCATCGCCCTCGCTTTCCCAGGCGACATTGCATCGTATAACGTTTGGTTAAGGAGCCGGCTTTAGCCGGTCCCAGTGAGCGAAGCGAACGGTTTGAACCATTTGTTAGGCTTTTTCTTGAGTTTCATTTTTGAGCTTGAGCTTCGTATAAGTAATTCCAGTTTTTAGAAGCCAAGAAGCAGTGAGTGAAAACGCTAAAAATAACCACTGAAAAATTGGATACCAATCAGGAAGTGTCAGCAAAGTAGGTTTTCTAGAGTTTATGGCAGTTAATGCTAGAAAAGCCATGGCAACTAATGCGGCTGCACCCATAACAGTTAGGTACATCCTGTGGTCAAGCCCTTTCAAAACAGATTCTCTTGGAACATCGGAAGTGTCTCGAATTGCATCAAGCAAAACCAGTACTGTTATAAACCACCAATCAGAGCTGTATAAAATTTGTTGTAATGTTCCTTCCGTCGAGGAAATAACAATGCTAACTACAGCTAGTGGAATAAAGAAAACAAGTATTTCAGATATCGAATAAAGAGCAGATCTGATGAGTGCTGAATAATGCATAATAAATGGGGCCTAACGTTTGGTTAAGGGGCCGGCTTTAGCCGGTCCCGAGTGAGCGAAGCGAACGGTTTGAACCACTTGTTAGGCGTGAACTTGAGCCGGGCGCTGCAAGTTGTTGCGCCACGATAGCCAACAGTGCTTTTGCTTTAAATGGCTTTCTCATGCTGTTGAGCTGTTTCATGTGCTTTTTTGCTTTGCGATTTTGGAGCGCCTCAGCGCCTGCTTGATGGTTTGGTTATAGCTGAATTCATCATTTTTCGGATTCAACCATTAGCTTTATTTTTGTAGCTTTCTCGAAGTGATCCAGTTTGTGGGTTTTTATCCACCATGTGGCAGCCTCCATAAGAAGCTCTGGATCATCATTTTTGTTTGCGAAGAACGCGTAAAAGGAAACGCCAACCGACTCACCTTTGGACAGTATTTTCTTCGCGCAAACGCTGACAATTTTCTCTCTTAAGTCTTGTCGCATTAGCCTGAGTTGCCTTATGCCTAACGTTTGGTTAAGGGGCGGGCTTTAGCCCGTCCCAGTGAGCGAAGCGAGCGATTTGAACCAATTGTTATGTAGCACTACGCGGTTTAGGTTCGCGGTGTGCAATACAAGCCCCAATGTAAGTAATTAAAACCCCAGAAATAATCGTAAACCAAAGGATAAATAACCCAGCCTGCTCAACTTTCTTATGTGCTTCTGGTGGGATTTTCTTAACGAGTTCATGAATTCTATTGTCTTTTACGGGCGGCGCCAGCGGGCCTTGTTTTATTATATTTTCGTATTCCTCTAGAAGCTCTCCCTCGAAGTGAGTGTTCTTGACGTATTCTTTGTATGCTTTTGAGGTGAGGTCGCTGACGACTGAAAAAGTAAAGCCAATCAATATAAAAAGCACAGTGGTGAAAAGTTTTCTTTTGGTTGGCCTTAGAAAGTGCATAGATATTCTTCTGCTACATAACGTTTGGTTAAGGGGCGGGCTTTAGCCCGTCCCAGTGAGCGAAGCGAACGGTTTGAACCACTTGTTAGGTGTTGGTCGGTAAATTGTGGTTCTTTATTCGTTCTGTAAGAGTTGTGATGTTTTTAGGCGCGAGACATAACATGAGTATAAGTGATGTGTGAATAAGTATTGATGGAAGAATGCCTGCTAAAATTACTAGGTGATTAACGCTTTTCCACTGCGCTATGATTTTGAGTGTGCTAATTAAATTCCAAGGCATAGATGTCGACGAAAACAAAAAGCAGACGTAAGCAAGAATTATTGCTAAACAAATTAGATTTATAATTGAGGTTAGGCTTCTTCGAGCATTGCACGTCAGTGCTGAAATCACGAAGGGTGCCGATATAAGGCTGGCCCAAAATAAACTAGTTCCGAGCGTAGACTCGCAATTACGTTGTCCCATGCATGACCCAACAGCACCGGCTATACCAAATCCGACAATTAAAGCTGTAAGGCTAAGAATTATGCGAATGGCTATCAGCATATAAGCACCTAACGTTTGGTTAAGGGGCCGGCTTTAGCCGGTCCCGCAGTGAGCGAAGCGAACGACTTGAACCAGTAGTTAGAGGCCATTTTGCACCTTGCAAAGTAGCTCTTCTGCTTCCTCTTTTCCTGCTGGCGTAATGTTACTTGAGATTAATGCATTTGAAAGATGTTCTTTGGCGGCAGAAAAAGATTTGCGAACGCCTTTGCCGGAAATTAAGAGCTTTGCTAGCTCTACCTCTGCGTCACCATCATTTAGTTGGATTGCGCGCTTGAACCATTGCGCAGTGAGATCGAAACGACCCTGTTCGCGGTAGAGGATGGCTATGTTCGAGGCGGCAGAGCTACTACCAAGGCGATAAGATTTCTTATACCAGTACATAGCCCGTTTTTTATCTATAGCAGTACCGATTCCTTCATCATAGAAGTATCCGAGATCCAGCATGCAACCCTCTGAGCCTTGGCGTGCACATTCTGAGAAGAGCTCAAAAGCGAGACTTACATTTCCAGAGTCCCACGCATCATGTGCTTTGAGCTCAGCATCTTCCATGACAATGGCCTCTAACGATTAAGCTAACGGGCGGCCAAAAGCGCAGCTTTTGGACGTCCAGCGAACGGAGTGAGCGGCGGTTGAGCGAATTGTTAGAGGCCTTCCTCGATTTTGTGGCGATTGATAACTTGATGCACAGAAAATCCAAGGCTGAAAGTTGCTAGCGCTAACGCAGTGTAGCTAATAGCTGGGCCGTAAAATACGAAGCACCCTGCGATTACTATAATCAGCGCTGCAGCTGAGAGTTTAACTTGCTTTTTGAAGGAGCCTTTGAGTCCGGTTGCTATGTATGTAATAGCAAGGGGCATGCAAAGCATGAGGGCATATGCGGCAAGGGTTATGACCATTGCCTTCGGCTCTGAAAGTCCTGTTTCGATGTAGGTGCTCATCCTTGGCTTGCCTCTAACGTTTGGTTAAGGGGCGGGCTTTAGCCCGTCCCAGTGAGCGAAGCGAGCGGTTTGAACCAGTTGTTAGCCAAATTCCGCAGAGTATTTTAGATAGGGTTTCCATAGCCGTCCGCGGTATAACTACCTCGGCCGTTACACCGAGCACAATTCTCGACCTCTCCTAAGCATGCGCATTGCTGAATATGCCGCTCTGCCTTTCGGGCTTTTGCATTCTCCAAGCGAGCCTGTTCATCCGCTATCTTGATTCTTTCCCATTCATCATTGCTAACCTTAGCCAGTTTTTTCTCAAGCTCTTTAAGATTATTTATTGCACTTGAATGTTCTGCTTGTAAAGTATTCAGCGAGCTTTTCAACTGATCAATAGTTTCTTCAAGACCGGTTAATTTGGTGAGGTAGTTTTGTTTTGTCTGATTTAACTGAGCGAATAACTCATCGTAGTTATTTTGATACCTTTCATTTTCTTGCCTGAGGAGCGTGATCTCATCACTCGCAGGTTCATGCCCCTCGACCAAGGATCCGTCAGCTCTCCGGACAATGAAACCACCGTATTCATCGCGAGTGACTAAAGTGCCAGGGACTTTTCTTGCGATTTCAATAGCGTCACGATAGTCCATAAGCTACCCGTAGTGGCTAACGTTTGGTTAAGGGGGCCGGCTTTAGCCGGTCCCGAGTGAGCGAAGCGAGCGACTTGAACCATTTGTTAGGTGCCAACTGCAAGGTATCTAAATGTCTCATACTGCCCTTTGTGCGCACGAGTAATAGCTCCAGCTTTTTTCTGAGCCAGTGCTGAGCTTACCTCTGCTGATTTTAGGTTGTAATGCCTTTTATCTAGGAAGCCGGCAGAACACAGCGTCGGGTGATTGAGCAGGGGGGTAAGGTCTCCGCTTTCGATATTAGTTCCGACAAAGCGGAAGTCTAATAAGTTTGGAAAATTGCTCAGAAACGACAGGTTAGGTAGCGGCGCGCAGTTGTTCAGGGAAAGCACTTTTAGCTTTGCAAGGCTAAGCAGGCCTTCGCCATAGCTAAAGCTTTTTGACTGGCTGATATGAAGCCACTCCAAGGTGTCCTTCAGTGATCCTAGCTCTTTATCACTACCGAGTTTCAGGCAGTAATGCATTTCTAAACGCTTTAGCTTGGTGAGTTTGGAAATGCCTTTGAGTGATTCAATGTTTGCTTTGTTTAGCTCTAAATAAAGTAGTGAATCACCAGCGGGTAGGTCTTGGATGTCTTTGCTCTGTGATTTGAAATTATTGGAAACCAAGTACTCTATAGAGCTTCTTTCAAAATTTAACTTGCCATAATCACCAGGACTCATGAACCCGACTCGTCCTTCTGGCACATCATCAAACCAGATGGTGTTGAATCTCCAGTCCATGCGTACTCCTGCTTGGTACCTAACGTTTGGTTAAGGGGCGGGCTTTAGCCCGTCCCAGTGAGCGAAGCGAACGGTTTGAACCAGTTGTTAGCTGCCATAACCGAAAAGTATATTGAAGAGAGCAGCAAAAGTAACATAGGAAAGCATTAAGGATGAAATTGATATTATGACGCAGTGAAACCATATAACTATTTTTAGCCAAGTGCATTTGAGCCTTTTTAGAAAACCTGGCTCTGGCTTTTCTGGTTGCTTGTGATGCCACTGAATAACTGATGTTAATAGACTGAGCCAGCCGAGTGTGATTGCCGACCCCCATGCTGTTATAGAAACATATTCGTTATACGCTTCAAGTATGAAAGAGACTAAAAGTACAGCGCCTAGTAGAACGCCGCACAAAAGCATGGTGCGATACATTTTTGCTTTGTATGGCGCAGCCTCTACGGCGATATGGTTGAGTACTGTAGGTGTCATGGCTGGTAGCTAACTATAATTAGACGACATATCCATATCTGCACACTGTTGCCATCGCTGGCCATAAGTATCCAAATCTGGCTATCTCGTATCTATATCTGACCATCAGATATTGATGATCCGTTCTTGCAGCCCAAGTTCTACTACCGCTTTTTGGCTAAGCAGCCATACTTTTTGCTCCGGCTGCCACTTACCTCCAGCCTGTTTTACCGCCTGTTGTATTTCTTTCTCGTGATAGCCGACGCGTACGAATACCTGTGTCGTGGGTTGTTTGGGCGGTTGGGTGCGGGTTTTCGGTGGTTTGTGTTTGCGTTCGACGATCAGTTCGACGGTGGTGTAGCTGATCTGATTTTCGGCGTCGTGGCGGTAACGTACGGCGATCAGGTCGTCGCCGTAGCGTTCGAGAAAGCGTTTGGTGCCGTTTTTACCTGGTTTGAGGCTTTTTACAACGTCCATATCGTGCCCCGCTGGCGGCAGTGTCCTGCAGGCAGTTTGCCCTCATCTGTATGGAGGCTCAAGCCGCGCGGTATATTGAGCCGAGCGTGTGTTATTGGCGCTCGCGTTGCGGCAATGCCGGGGCTGGTTCGAGAAAATAGGGAGTTGTTCTCTATATCGACTTTAATTAACGCTGAGGAAACTCAACGAGTGGCGTTAATTTTTCTGCCCACGTGTGATGGGTGTTTTCTCCCATAGAGTCCAGCGCGGTGGTCATGAATTCAATAAATACTCTGACTTTGGCTGGCAAGTAATCGCGCTTGGGATAAATCATAAATACGCCATTGTCCGGCTGTGGCGGTCTGTAGCAGGGATACAGCGAGACCAGGGAGCCACTGTCCAAGCCGGGCTTTGCCAGAAAGTGCGGAAGCTGGGCAATGCCCAGGCCATCTGCACACATGTATGCCATGGCTTCACCATCATCCGTGATATGTCGGCGCTCTAGCTCATAAGGAAGGTATTCGCCGTGTCGGTTCGGCAAGAATATCGGCTGGAGTTGTTGTGTTTCTTTGATCCGAAAACCAATCCAGCTGTGTTTGTAAAAATCATCAGCGTGTTGCGGTGTGCCTTGCGTATCGAGGTAGTGCGGTGAGGCGCAGACGAGAAAGTCCATTGGGCTGAGCCGTCGGGCTACCAGGCGGCTGTCTTTCACGTAGCCGGTGCGCAGGGCGATATCAATGTCGTTGTCGATTACATCAAGGTGCAGGTCATTGATCTCAAGTTCCAGTTTTATCGCGGGATAACGCTGACAGAACGCGTGTAACAAGGGCCGGACATAGAGGTGGCCGTAGCAGACCGCCGAGTTGATGCGCAGGGTGCCGCAGGGGGAGTCATTCAGGTGCCGCAGTTCGTCCTCGCAGGAGCCGAGGTCTTGGAGCAGCTTGCGTACGGTATCGGCATAGTGTTTTCCCGCCGTGGTGATACGCAATTGCCGCGTGGTGCGTTGAAACAGTGTGAGCTGCAGTTGAGCTTCCAGGCGGGCAATGGCTTTGCTGACGGTGGAAGGGTCGGTGTCGCATACCCTCGCGGCGGCGGCGAAGCTGCCGCCATCATGGGTGGCCAGGAATAGTTCTAATAAGCGCAGTTTATCCATGGGCGAGTAGGTATATGCGGTTTGTCCGTGGGCGGAGCCTAGCATGAGAACTCGTGAATAGTATTCACGACTGATAGGGCGACCGACCATATTTTCATCTGGCAAGTGCCACATAAAAATTCAACACCAGCGACAGTCAACTCACTTTCATGAGGCGCTATGTTGAATATACGCATCGGTTACTCTCTGTTTACCTACCTGGCCATGGCATTTATTACCATGGCCGGACTTTCCTATATTAATTTTCTGCCGGGTTTGGTTAATGCGCTCGCCGGCGCTATTGGCTTCAGTGATGTTGAGGCTGGGCAGATCATTGCACTCAACGGTTATGGTGGATTGCTCGGTACTACGGCAGCAATCTTCCTGGTGAGCCGAATTCGTTGGCAGCCTGCAGTCTTTATAGGTTTGGCAGCGCTGGCATTGATGGATATTGCCAGCACCCGAATTGATGCCTATGAAGCAATGCTTGCCTGGCGATTTGTGGCCGGTTTCTTTGGCGGTTTCAGCCTGGGTACTGCCTTTGCTGTACTGGCTCGCTTAAGCAATCCTGACCGGGCCTTTGGCTGTTTGTTGTTTATCCAGTTCAGTGTGGGTGCGCTGGTTATCTATCTGTTACCAGCCCTTGAGATTGCCACTAATGCCTACGCAGTTTTTTATGTAATGGCCAGCCTGGCGTTGCTGAGTTTGTTGTTTGTCCTGCTATTTGCAAGAGTTCCGCTTAATAATGCCTCAAGTGAGCAGGGCCTATTGTTATCCGGTAAGTATCGCCATGCATTTCTACTGCTATTGGCAATCCTGCTTTATCAGGTCGCTGCCAGTGCGATCTGGGCTTATGTCGGTCTTATCGGGCTTGCGGCGGGGCTCGCTGCTGAGCCGGTAAGTGTCTACATCGCAGCCACTGGGCTGTTAGGCCTGCTAGGCGCGATGGCGCCGGTGATTATTGGCAAACGCCATGGCCGTTTGCCCTGGTTGCTACTTGGCGTCGCGATCTCGGCAATCGCAGCATTGCTGCTGATCTTTGCGGCACACCCTGTTCTTTATGTGCTGGCAATGGCGATGTTGTTTATAGCCTGGCCCGCTGTGCAGTCTTACTTGTTGGCTGTTACTGCAGAACTGGACGCTAGTGGGAAACTGGCAACAACAGCGGCCGTTGTTTCGTTTGCGGGTTTGGCGACAGGTCCATTGCTTGCATCTGGGCTGCTTGAAAGCGGCCGCTATTTATTCATGCTGATTATTTGTGCGCTGATATTTCTATTGAGCGGCTTTGTTTTGTTTAAGCCGGTGCGCACTCAGGAGGTGCGGTGCGCAAGATTTCAATGGAGCGGTGATCCTGAGTTTCGCTTGCGTTAATTACTCATTTTTAGTGATTCATTTAAATCACAGATGATATTCAGCTCAATGAGGTGTTTGCAGTGATTCGTTATGCGTTTAATAAGATGTTGCTGGCGTTTAAGCGCCGTTATAACTACGACGTGGGTTATCAGCAGGATATCCTGCAGGCTGACCTGAGTGCGTTTCTGAAGTTTATGGGCTTGCAAACCATGTCTGCGCATACGGGTAAATTGCCCACAGGGCCGCTGTATGCCGCGAGATTGCGCGCGATTATCTGGGATGATTGCGGGCCATGTACGCAGCTGGTGGTCAACATGGCCCTAGAAGCGGGGCTTGATCCCGCACTGGTGCGCGCACTGATTGATCGGGATTTGCAGCACCTCCCCGCGGAGCTTGTGTTGGTGGTGCGCTTTACTGAGCAGGTTCTGGCGCATAACCCCGAAGCCGATGAACTGCGTGAGCAGATTCGCGCTCTGTGGGGGGACAAGGGGCTGATTGCCATTGGTTTTGCCATCAGCTCATACCGGGTCTATCCCGCGCTGAAATACGCCCTGGGTTATGGCAAGGCCTGCAGCCGGATTCAGGTCAATGAGTCGTTCCTGACGCCTACCCGTGAGTCTGCATTGGCTGAGGGGGCAGGGGGTGTCTAACGCGCGCATTACATCGCTGGCCTTGCTGCTGGGTCTGGCTGCCATGGGCAATGGCGTATTTATGACATTGGCGCCTGAGACCTGGTACTGGCTGGTGCCAGGTGTGCCGGACCGGGGGCCCTTCAACCAGCACTTCCTGCGCGATATCGGCATGATCTACCTGCTGATCGGTATCGCGTTTATCTACGGGGCGATTTACCTACGTCACAGCCTGCTGTTGTGGTTGATGCCGACAGCCTGGTTAGTTGCCCACGCGCTCTTCCATATATGGGAGGTGCTTGTGGGCATCTGTGGGCCTGAATCGCTGCTGGAGGATTTTGCCGGCGTGACATTGCCCGCCTTGCTGGCGGTATGGCTGCTCTACTCAAGCGGCAAGGTGCGGGCCGATGGGTAGGCCGCTGCTGGCTCTGTTGCTGCTCGGTTTGGGGCTGCTGTTGGGCGCAGTAGCCGCTTTTTTCGTCCCCCGTCCGGTTGTGCCGCAAGCGATTGAGTGGCTGAGTGCACCCCGTAGCCTGGCGTCATTCAGGCTTGAGTCCGATCAGGGGGCGTTTACCCATCAGTCTTTGCGGGGGCGCTGGAGCATTGTGTTGTTTGGTTTTATGCACTGCCCGGATATCTGCCCGACAGGGTTGACGCAGATGGCAGGCTTAGCTGCTCGTTTAGCCGAGCTGGGCGATGGCGCTGAGATTGCCTTTGTCTTTGTCTCGGTTGATCCGCAGCGCGACTCGGTGGCCGGGTTGGGGCAGTTTGTCAGGCACTTTGACGCATCATTTCGTGGCGTGACGGGCAGCGAGGAACAGTTGCTTCGGCTTGCCAGCAGGCTGGGTATCCAGTTTGCAGTTTCACCCGAGCCGGATGGCTATACGGTTGCTCATTCACTGACCTTTTCAATTATTGATCCGCAAGGCCGTTTCGCCGGGCGCTTCCGGCCGGGGTTTGCTGTGGATCACTTGGCAAGAGAACTGAGCTTCAGATTTTGAGCGAGCAGCGGGCCTGTTTAGCACCGCTGCTCGTTGGTCTGGCGGCGCCTCTGTGCAGTGCCGCCAGGCGCCTTGTGGCGGAGGTGCGCGCCACTGGTAGTCAGTCCGCCAGGCTCTGCAGCAGGCGGTAGTAAAAGCCGCTGGCATTGGCCAAGGTATCGATCGCCACGCGCTCGTTGGTGCCGTGCATGCGCGGCAGGTCGTCGCGCTCCATCAGCAGGGGGCTGAAGCGGAAGACGTTGTCGGTCAGCGGCTCGTAGTAACGCGAGTCGGTGCCGCCGACGGTGAGGTTGGGGCTGACCAAGGTGTTGCTGAAGCTCTGGCGGATTACCTCGGTGAACTGCTGATAGGCCTCGCCCCTGACATCGGATACCGCCGAGGGCTCGCGTCCGCCGGGCATGACTTTGACCTGAATCTGCTCATCCGCCACTGCCTTGCGCACGTGGGCGGCCACGCTGTCGATGCTGTCG
Organism: Pseudomonas sp. 8BK; assembly: GCF_902506475.1. Classification (NCBI taxonomy): domain Bacteria; kingdom Pseudomonadati; phylum Pseudomonadota; class Gammaproteobacteria; order Pseudomonadales; family Pseudomonadaceae; genus Pseudomonas; species Pseudomonas sp. 8BK. The sequence goes on from NZ_LR733252.1 coordinate 1,669,009, forward strand.
CGCGGATGGATGCGCAGGTTGAGGGTGGCGCGGGCGCTGGGCGGCAGGACGTTTTCCTTGATCCCGGCGCGCAGCAGGGTTGGCGACAGCGAGGTTTGCAGTTGCGCGGCACCGGCTGGTGAGGCGGCCAGTTGTTGTTCCACCAGCGGGCCGAACAGCCAGAGGTTGGCGAAGATCAATCGGTAGCCGAAGGATTGCGCCGGGGTGAAGCTGGCCAGCAGGTCGCCGGTGGGGCCGTCGAAGCCGCGCTGGAAGGGTGCATCGCCGACCCGTTGCAGAGCCTGGCTCAAGCGGCCGATGGCGGTTTCATCAAAGGCTGGCGGCTGCGAGGAATGGCCACCTTGGGCATTGGCTTGCAGAGTCAGGCTGACGTAGCCCTTTTCCGCAATACCGACCACGGCGACATCCTGGCTGACGCCGGGGATCTGCCCGCGCACCACAAAGCCGCCTTCATCACTGACCCAGGCCAGGCGTTTGCCCTGTTCCTGCAACTGCGCGGCGATGCGCCGGTTGCCCTGGTGCCCGCCGATTTCTTCATCGTGACCGAAGGCCAGCAGTACATCGCGTTGTGGCTGGAAGCCTTGAGCGATCAGGGTTTCCACCGCTTCGAGGATCGCCACCATCGAGCCCTTGCTGTCGATGGCGCCACGGCCCCAGACAAAACCCTCGGCAATCGCCCCGGAGAATGGCGGGTGGGTCCACAGCTCTTCGGTGCCGGGCGCGACGGGTACCACGTCCTGATGCGCCATCAGCAGGGCAGCGGGCAATTGAGCGTCCTTGCCCGGCCAGCGCAGCAGGATGCTCGGGCTGCCGGTGGCGAGCGGCTCGGTGTTGGCGGTGACCTGTGGGTAGCGCTGCGCCAGCCACTCACGCAGGCCGGCGAAGGCGGCGTTGCTGGCCGCCAGTTGGCTGGCCGGTGCGCCGACCTGATGCGACAGGGTCGGTAGGCGAATGGCGGCCGCCAGGCTCTCGGCAGCGCGCTGGCCATCCAGCCCTTCGGGCAGGCTGACCGGCGCGCTGTTGAAGGCGGCCGCCGGCAGTAGCAGGGTACGGCCGACCACCACGGCCACCAGGCCGAGCAGAGCAATCAGCAGAAGCAGTAACAGACGTTTCATCGCCGTTCTCCTTGGCTTATGGGCGCAGAATCAGCTGGCTGCGGCTGTTGGCTTTGATCGCTTCGGCATCCAGGTGCATCGGCACATATTCGCCGCGCATGTAGGCGTCGGCCTGGTCCTTGTAGTGCTGATCAAACAGCACACCGCTCTGGCCGACCGGGTTGATGCCCAGTGCGCTGCCGGCATCGGCCAGATCGATCAGGCGGCGGGTCGAGGGGCCGTATACCACCGACCAGGGCGCTGGGCCGACCGGTTGCGACAGGTTGTTCGGCGTTTCGTGGCCGCCCGGTGCGGCAAAGGCGCCGACGTTGAACAACTTATCCAGCGGCTTCTGCTGGCCCAGTGGATGGTTGTGGGTGAGGGTGTGCGCGCTGCCCCAGGCCCATTTCGCGCTGTCGTCACCGAGGGTGCTGCGCAGGTGGGTAAGGCTGGCCTGCCAGGCGGCCTTGACGGTGTCGGCGCGGCTTTCCACGGCGTTGCTGCCGCGCTTGTCCCACCAGGGTGAGCTGGCATCGGCGGCCAGACGCGGCAGGGCGCTATCGAGCACGCGGGTTTGCAGCAGGTTGGTGAAGAAGGCTTCGCTCAGCTCGTCGGCCATGGCTTCGCGCGCCAACTGGTAAACCAGCTGATTGAACAGCGTGGCGGCGGTGTTCTCGATCTGGTGCTGGCCATCCCAGCTCAGCAGCTGCTCGACCAGTGCCTGCTCTTCGCTGCCAGTGGCGGCAGCCCGCAGATCAGCCGCCAGCGGCGCGAGCAGGCGTTGCGGGTAGCCGGTGCCGGGCTCCAGTTGCAGGGCCTGGCTGTTGTGCACATCCCACTTCACACTGTCGTCGCGCAGGCGTTCGTCGAGGCGCTGGCCGCGATCAGCCAGGTTGTAATAGCCGGGAATCGTCATGCCGGTCGGCGACACGGGCTGGTAGTTGGCGGAGAGGATATAGCCGCGCTCGGGGTTCTCTTCCTGCGGGTTGGCGCTGAACGGGTAGTAGCCGTCTTTTTCCGCCTCGCCGTTGCTGCCGTCGAGGATAAAGCTCGGGTTGACCCCGGCCGGGCGGCGCGGCAGTTTCGCTGCCGCCCACCAACCGATATCGCCCGTGGCGTTGGCCCACACCACGTTCAGCCCCGGCGCTTCGATGTGCTCGGCAGCGACGCGGGCCTGCTCCAGCGTGGCGGCGCGGTTGAGCTGATAGAAGCCGTCGAGGATCGGGTTCTCAGTCTCGAGAAACGCCCACCACATGGCAATCGGCGTGCTGCCGACGGTTTCGCCGAGGGCGCTGTTGATGATCGGGCCGTGCGGCGAGCGGCGGATGGTCAAGCGCACCGGCTCGGCATCCTTGACGCTGATCAGCTCTTCGCGGCTTTGCAGCTCGACCCACTGACCGCGATACCAGACCTGATTGGGGTTGTCCGGGTTGGTTTTCTCGGCAATCAGATCAAGGTCGTCGTTCTGGAACATGGTGATGCTCCAGGCGAACGCGTTGTTATGCCCCAGCGACGCCACCGGATTGAGCGCCTGATGGTGGCCGTACAGGCTGAAACCGGGGTAGCTCAGGTTGGCCTCGTACCACACCGACGGCACGGCGAAGCGGATATGCGGGTCGCCGGCCAGCAGCGGCTTGCCGCTGGCGGTGCGGCTGCCGGAGATGGCCCAGGCGTTACTGCCCTCGAACTGCGGCAGGCCGGCATCCAGCAGCGCGGCATGGCTCAGCTCGGCGATGGCGTTGAGGTCCTGCCAGTCGCCAGCGGCGAGGTGCTGACCGACCACGCCCTGCGGGTGCCAGTCGAGGTCAAAGGCCTTGAGGTAATCGGCGCCCAGCTGATCGCGAATATGCGTCAGCACCGGCTCGGTGCGGAAGGCGGCGGCAAAGCTGTAGGCCATATAGCCGGCAACGCTGAGGGTGTCGGCGACATTGAACGGACGTTTTTCGATGCCCAATACATCGAACTCGATCGGCGCCGGGTGGCTGGCCTGATATTGGTTTACGCCATCCAGATAAGCCTGCAGCGCCTGGCTGGCCGGGGCATTCGTGTCCAGCTTGGCGGCGTAACGGTCGGCGTGTTCGCGGATGCCCAGCGTGCGGAACAGGCGGTCGGTGTCGACCAGCTTGCTGCCGAGTACCTCGGCCAGCTCGCCGCGGGCCAGGCGACGCAGGATTTCCATCTGGAACAGGCGGTCTTGGGCGTGCACATAGCCCAGCGCACGGTACATATCGGCCTCGTTCTGCGCCTGGATATGCGGCACGCCGCGCTCGTCGTAATTCACCGTGACTGCGCCCTGCAGGTTGCTCAGTTGCAGCTCGCCGGCGCGTTGCGGCTGCTTGCTGTCGATATACCAGTAAGCGCCGGCGGCAGAGGCCGCGACGATCAGGGCCAGGGCAGTCAGGGTGCGTTTCATGGGGTTTTCCTTGTTATCGGTTTTATCAGCCTGGCCATTGTGCGCACTGCCGGCTGTGCAGGCATTGACCGAATACAGCAAGAGTGAAAGTCTTTGGTCAATCCAAGAGGCCTTTATGCAACACGACCCGCACAACAGCATCGCCAGTGCACTGACCCATTCCTCGACCCTGCGCCGCCTGCTTTACGAGGCCCTGGCGGCGCTGGGCCTGGACCCGACCGACACCTATCGCCAGGCCTATCAGGGCGTGGTGCTGGCGCCGCCGCTGTTCAATGCCCGCGAGGATCACGACAATGCGCCGCGCTTCTGGCAGGCGCTGGCGGGCATCAGTGGTGATGCCGACATCGGCCTGCACCTGGGGGAAACCATGCAGCCGCGGCCGATGGATGTGGTGGGTTACCTGCTGCTGGCCAGCCGCGACCTGGGTCAGGCGCTGGAGAGTTTTGTGCGCTTTCAGCACATCCTCTCCGGCGGGTTTGCCGCGCGCCTGGAGTTGGAGGGCGAGCAGGCGCGCCTGATCTTCGATCTCAATTACCGTGGCGTGGGGTCGTTGCGCCAGCAGATGGAGTGCCTGGCGCTGCTGTTGCAGAAGATGCTGGCCAGCGTCAGCGACGGCGGCTTTGCGCTCGACGGCGTGGAGTTTCGCCACCCGGCCCCGCGCCGGGTGAGTGAACACCGCCGGCTGTTCGGCCTGCTGCCGCGTTTTGCCCAGGCGCATGATGCGCTGATCTTCCCGCGTGCCTGGCTCAGCCGGCCCTCGCGCAGCGCCAACCCGCGGCTGTTCGCGGTGCTCTGGGCGCAGGCGGAAGTGGAGCTGGCCGAGCTTGAGGAAAACCAGTTGCTCAACCGCGTGCGTTACTGGCTGGAGGTCAACCTAGGCGTGCAGCTGTGCGACCTGCCGCGCTGCGCCACGGCGCTGGGTTACAGCGTCGGCGGCCTGCAGCGGGCGCTGGCCGACCAGCAGCAGAGCTTTCGCCAGCTGCACGATGAGGTGCGTCGCCTGCGCGCGCAGAGCCTGCTCGACAACGGCCTGGCCATCCGTGAAGTGGCCCGCGCCTGTGGCTTTGCCGAGCTGTCGCCGTTTTACCGCGCGTTCAAGCGCTGGCAGGGTGCGACACCACAGGGCTTTCGCCGGCAGTCGGCTGTGGGCATAACGGCGTCAGACTGATCTAGCCTTTCTACACAGGCCTGAGGTAGCGGTTATGTGGCGAATGATGGCGAGTGGAGTGTTGGCGCTGCTGGGGCAGCCCTGCCTGGCAGCGCCGCCGGTGCAGATCTGCCTGGGCGACAGCAACGAGTGGCCGCCCTACACCTATTGGCAGCGTACCGATGGCGAGGTGGATCGCAACCGTCTGACCGGGGCGGCCAGTACCTTGGTGCTGGAGATTCTGCAGCGTTTGCAGTTGCCTTATGAGGTGCACTATATGCCCTGGGCGCGGGTGCAGCAGGAGCTGGCGGACTTTGCTGAAAAGGGCCGCTGCGAACTGACCTGGGATGCCAGCTACAACGCCGAGCGCGCGGCCTACGCGCATTACAGTGCGCGCCTCTACGAAACGCGCCTTGGACTGTTCTATTCCGCTCAGCGCTTTGCCGAAGTGCCGTTGCCTGCCTTGCTGCAGAACCTGCAGCCCTATCGGGTGTGCGGGGTGATTGGCTACAACTACCAGCCGTTTGGCCTGGGTGAGCCGATCAAGCGCTTTCCCAGCATCCAGCAGAACCTGGACATGTTGCAGCGTCAGCGTTGCGATTTTTTCCCCAGCGAAATTGAGCCGCTATATGGCGGTTTAGCGTTGGGTATCTATCAGGGCCATGAGCAGTTGCGCCATGTGCCGCTGGTTGCCACCAAGGCGTTCTTTCTACTGGTCAGCAAGGGTTCGCCGCGCGGTGAAAGTCTGGTCAGGCAATTTGATCGGCAGCTCGAACAGCTGCAGGCCAGTGGTGAGGCGCAGCAGATTTTTCAGCGCTTTACCCCGGATGGCCTGAGATAGTCAGTGGCTCTGCCAGTCGCAGAAGCAGCCTACCGCGAGAGTGTTGCTGGCATTGACCGGGCGTTCTGCAATCAGCGCCTCCAGAATCGGCTCGATAAAGCTGTTGCTGGAGGTGCATACGGCGCCTTCACTGTAGGGGCCGAAGTAGGCCAGCTGACCCTGGCGATCCCATATTGCTACCGCCGGGCTGGCGGGAATCTGCACGCTGCCGGCCAGTTCAGCCAGCGGTTGCAGGGCGCTCAGGGTACTGGGCAGTTGGCCGCTGCTGCCAGGTTTTTGCACGGCATAAAAGCGCACGTCCTGGGGGCTGAAACGTTCGATCAGCTCGGCCAGGTGTTGCTGGTTGCCGACATTGCACGGGCAGGCCGGGTCCCAGAAATGCACCAGGCGGATTGGCCCGGGGCCGGCCAGCTCATCCGGCAGACGCAGCTGTTCGCCGTAGAACAGCGCGGTCTGCTCGCTGAAACTACGCAGGTAGCGCGCTTCATACCACCAGTAGGCGGCCAGCATGGCAGCGCCCCAGAGCAGAATCAGCAGGCTGGCGAGTAGGGTCTTGCGCGTGGGTCGAGTCATCGGCGGTCTTCGGCAAACAGGCGCGCAGCTTGCCATGACTGGCGCGACAGCTGAATATCCGCAACCTGATTGCACAGCCCTGGATGGTCTGTGACTACCCCGTAAGTTTGATGGAAGCCTTATGCCAGAGCCGTTTCAGCCGGAAAACCTGCTTGCCAGTCTGCGACCCTTGGCCGCAGCCGTTGCCCTATCACCGGCCGAACAGGCATACCGGCAGTTCTACGGTTTCAGCAATACGTCGGCTACGCACAGTTGTATGGGCACGCTTCAGGCGGGCGGTTATCAGATTGCGCTACAGGCCTGGCGGCCTGAGCAGCCGCGCGCCACGTTGGTGCTACTGCATGGTTACTACGACCACGTTGGCCTGTACCGCCATGTAATCGAGTGGGCGCTGGGCATGGGCTTTGCCGTGCTGTCTTTCGACCTGCCTGGGCATGGCTTGTCCAGCGGCGCGCGTGCCAGCATCGGCGATTTTGCTGAGTACCAGACGGTGTTGCAGGCGGTGCTGGCTGAAGCCGCGGTGCTAGAGCTGCCGCAACCCTGGCACCTGTGCGGGCAAAGCACTGGCGGGGCGATTCTGATCGACCACCTGCTGACCGGTGCACCAGGTGCGCAAATCGGCGAAACCATTCTCTTGGCGCCGCTGGTGCGGCCGCGTGCCTGGGGCTGGTCGCAGTTCAGTTACCGGATCATGAAGCGCTTTGTCAGCGAGATTCCCCGGCGCTTCAGCGTCAATTCCAGCGATGCCGAGTTTATCGACTTCATCCATCACCAGGACCCGCTGCAGCCGCGCAACCTGCCGACCGCCTGGGTCGGTGCGCTTAGCCAGTGGGTGCCGCATATCGAGGCGGCGCCGCGCAGTGCACGCAGCCCGCTGATCATTCAGGGTGAGGCGGACATGACGGTGGCCTGGCAACACAACCTTGAAGTGCTGCAGGATAAATTTGCCGTGCCGCAGATTCTGCGTCTGCCCGAGGCGCGACACCACCTGGCCAACGAAGCGCCGGCACTGCGCCAGCGCTATTTCGAGTTTTTGACCGAACGTCTGGCGTAGGTTGGTGTTGAGTCGCAACGCGACGAAGCCCAACGACTGCAACGGATCGTCGAGCGGAGTGTCATGCGCTCCAGTCAACACCAACCTACGCGGGTTCGTCTTCAGATACCTTGCGGGGCTGGAGCCAGTGCTGCGCTGCTCTGGCCAACGGCCAGGCCACTGCGGATGGCTGCCAGCGCTGCCTGGTAGTAGTTCTTGCCGCTTTCTGACTGGGCAAAGCTGACAAATTCTTCCAGTTCCGGATCGCTCAGCTCGCGGTAGACGTGCAGCAGAGTGTTGTCCAGATCCGCGCCGATCTGCTCCATCAACCGCTGGCGCTGGCCATTGAGCATGGCCTGGGCGCTGTCGCCACCGAGCAGGCCGGGGAGCATCTGGCTAAGGCTGTCGGCGGCGACACCGGCCAGGGCCAGGCTGACTTCGGCACCGGCTTCCCGCGCCGGCAGCGCCTGGGCCAGGTGGCGAATCAGCAGGCGGCGGGTGGCGCTGGCTTCACTGCGCGGCAGGCCGTTGGCGTAGCGGGCCAGTTGGTCGCTGCGGGTAGCGAGCAGCTCGGCATCGACAATCTTGCGCCCCAGTGGCGACTGGAAAAACTGCAACGCGTTGGTCGGGTTGCCGAGGTTGCTGCGCAGCCCCTGTTGGGCGCGTTGATCCACAGCAGCAGCGGCAAAGCGCTGGTTGCTGTTATTCACCAGCGCCTGATACACCGCTGGCGGCAGGCTGCTGCGGTAGCGTTCCTGAGCGGCCTGCAGGGCGTCGCTGAAGTGCATGCGCTGTTGCGGCCAGCCGGCCGCCTGATACAGCTGCAGGTAATCGTCAGCCAGGGCGGGCAGGCTGAGCAGCAGGGTCAGTACAACGGAAAGGGCGCGCATTCGGGACTCCATTCAGGGGCGGCTATTTTCTGCGGCATGCCGATGCTTGTCGAGGCTCGGCGTGGTTGTGAATCAAACGTCGACAGGCTGGTAGAATCGCCGGCATGACGACCGATACCCACAGCGCACTTCTGACCCGCATCGTTGACGACCTGGCCGAACAGGGTTGGTCGCTGCAGCCGCAGTTTATTGCCCCCTCTCTGACCCTCGAACTGGCCGAAGAGTGCCGTAAACGTGCCGCGCAAGGTGCATTAGCGCCCGCCGGCGTCGGCCGTGGCGCGCAGCAGCAGATCCGCGAAGGGGTGCGCGGCGACCATATTCAGTGGCTGGAGGCCGGGCAGGCCAAGGCCTGTGATCAGTACCTGCAGGTATTTGACGAGCTGCGGGTGGCGCTGAACCAGGGCTTGTACCTGGGGCTGGAGGATTTCGAGGGGCATTTCGCCCTGTATCCACCGGGGGCGTTCTACCAGAAGCACGTGGACCGCTTTCGCGATGACGATCGCCGCGCAGTGTCCGCGGTGTTCTATCTCAATGAGAATTGGCAGGCCGAACAGGGCGGCGCGCTGCGCTTGTATCTGCCGAACGGCGAAACGCGTGATGTGTTGCCGCAAGCGGGCAGTCTGCTGGTGTTTCTATCCGCCGACATGCCCCATGAGGTCTTGCCGGCCAACCGTGATCGGCTGTCATTGACCGGCTGGTTTCGTCGCCGGGGCAATGGGCCGTTGTAGCAGGTCTGTGAGATTTGCTCTTAGTGGCCCCAGACCTTAAAAGTCCCGCGCAGATCGGTGATATCGCGCATCTCGATGCTGCCCAGACGGCTTTCACCCACATACATATCGGCTGCCACTCGCACGCGAATGCGCTGGGCCGGGATACCGCTGGCCACCAACTGTTCGTTGATGGTGGTGAGGTCGGGCAGGGTCAGCTGCAGTTGTTGCTGGCCGCTGCCATTGGTCACCACATCGATCTTCAGCGTTGGCAGGTTGACGCCGAAAATCGGCAGGGTCAGGCCCAGTTGCGCGGCACCGAAGGCGAAACTGCCGCCGGAGCCATTCGGGCAGCTGGCCGGGGTGAGGCAGCCATTGTCGATTTTCACGTTGCGCAACGAGGCGCTACCGCCATCGTCATTCCAGCTGACCCGGTTGATCGTCGCCAGCACGTCGGCGCGGATGCTGATGCCAGCCTGACCGCTGATCTCGCTCAGGCTCTGGTTATCCATCGGCAGCAGGGCCGCCTGGCTCGGCAGGGTGCAGACCGCAAGGCTGGCAGCGAGTGATAGAGCAAGAGTGCGAAGTGGGCGATGCATGGGAACGTCCTCGACTAGAGTGCCGAGAGTCTGTGCCGGGCCTGGCGCGTGCGCCATCGGGCCAGGGTGCTTCCCGTCGAAGGATAGGCCAGTGTTGCGCGCGCATGATGCTGTCCACGTGATGCGCTTGGCAATCTGTCCGGTAGCCCGTCCCTTTGATCGGCGGCCATGCAAGGCAGTAACCTGGCCGTGTTACGGCAAGTGACCAATGAGTGTGAGTGATGCAGAAGATTCTGGTGAGCCGCTGCCTGCTGGGTCAGCGCGTGCGTTATGACGGTGGTGCCCACGGCCCTTTCAACCTGCTGGAGCGTTGGCAACGGGAAGGCCGCATTGTGCCGCTGTGCCCGGAAGTGGCTGGCGGTTTGCCGACGCCGCGTGCACCAGCGGAAATTGCCGGTGGTCAGGGTGCGCGGGTACTTGATGGACTGCTACCGGTGCTGACGGTGGACGGCGAGGATGTCACGGCGGCTTTTGTGGATGGCGCCCAGCAGGCTCTGGCCCTGGTGGCGCAGCATGGTATCCGTATTGCCCTGCTCAAGGCGCGCAGCCCCTCGTGCGGTCACCGGGAGAACTATGACGGCAGCTTCAGTGGCATCAAGGTCGCCGGTGAAGGGGTGACCGCTGCAGCCTTGCGTCGTGCTGGTGTGCAGGTGTTTAGCGAAGAGGAGCTGCCGGCGGCGGAGGCGGCGTTGCGAGAGCTGGAAGGATAGTCAGCCCAGCGTGCAAAAAGTGGCCGGGAGCCATTTTTAACGTCGCGTAGCGACGGCCCGAAGGGTGGTCGCCATGGATGGCAGGCCATATAAAAAAGGGAGGCCGAAGCCTCCCTTTTTCGTTGTCGCAGTACTTAGAACAGTACGCGGCTACGGATCGTGCCTTTAACGTGCTGCAGCTTCTCCAGCGCCAGATCGGAGTAATCGGCGTCGACGTCGATGACGACGTAGCCGACCTTGTCGTTGGTCTGCAGGAACTGGCCGGAGATGTTGATGCCGTTTTCGGCAAACACGTTGTTGATCTCGCTCATCACACCCGGGATGTTGGCGTGGATGTGCAGCAGGCGGTGCTTGCCCGGGTGCGCCGGCAGGGCCACTTCGGGGAAGTTGACCGAAGACACCGAAGTACCGTTGTCGCTGTACTTGACCAGCTTCTCGGCCACTTCCAGGCCGATGTTGGCCTGGGCTTCGGCGGTCGAACCGCCAATATGCGGCGTCAGGATCACGCGATCCAGGCCACGCAGCGGGCTTTCGAATTCTTCGTCGTTGGACTTCGGCTCGACCGGGAACACGTCGATGGCGGCGCCGATCAGGTGCTCGTCCTTGATTGCGGCGGCCAGGTGCTCCAGCTCGACCACGGTGCCGCGTGCAGCGTTGATCAGGATGCCGCCCTTTTTCATTGCGCGGATTTCCTTCTCGCCGATCATCCACTGGGTGGATGGCAGCTCAGGCACGTGCAGCGACACGATGTCGCACATGCCCAGCAGGTCATGCAGCTTGGCGATCTGGGTGGCGTTGCCCAGCGGCAGCTTGGTCACGGTGTCGTAGAAGAACACCTGCATGCCCATGGCTTCGGCGAGTACCGAGAGTTGGGTGCCGATGGAGCCGTAACCGACGATGCCCAGCTTCTTGCCGCGGATTTCGAAGGAGTTGGCCGCCGATTTGATCCAGCCGCCCCGGTGGCAGGAAGCGTTCTTCTCGGGGATGCCGCGCAGCAGCAGGATGGCCTGAGCCAGTACCAGCTCGGCCACTGAGCGGGTGTTCGAATAGGGTGCGTTGAATACGGCGATACCGCGCTCGCGGGCTGCGTCGAGGTCAACCTGGTTGGTGCCGATGCAGAAGCAACCGACGGCGACCAGGCGCTTGGCGCAGTCAAAGACCTCAGCAGTCAGCTGGGTGCGCGAACGGATACCGATAAAGTGCGCGTCGGCGATCTTTTCTTTCAGCTCGTCGTCGGAGAGTGCGCCCTTGAGGTACTCGATGTTGGTGTAACCAGCGGCCTTCAGGGTGTCCACTGCATTCTGGTGGACGCCTTCAAGAAGAAGGAACTTGATCTTGCTCTTGTCGAGAGAGGTCTTGCTCATCGGAGTACCTGTTGTCCCACAAATAGTGTCAGGGAAGAGGCCGAACGCCGCCGGCCGCAGCCCGCAGATCGGCTCGGGGGCACGATTCACGGGGGGCGTATGCTAGCATACGAGCCCCGCGAAACACCTACCCTGGCAGATGAAGCGTGCTCAGGGTGACCATGAATCGTTTGAGAGTTCCGTAGATGACCAACCCTGCGCTGATCGAAGAGCTGAAGACCCTGGTTGAGCCCGGCAAGGTGCTCACCGATGCCGACTCCCTCAATACCTACGGCAAGGACTGGACCAAGCACTTCGCCCCAGCGCCGCTGGCGATTGCCTTCCCCAAGAGCATTGAGCAGGTGCAGGCCATCGTCCGTTGGGCCAATCAGCACAAGGTCGCGCTGGTGCCGTCCGGTGGCCGTACCGGGCTGTCCGCTGGTGCCGTGGCCGCCAATGGTGAAGTGGTCGTGGCGTTCGACTACATGAACCAGATTCTCGACTTCAACGAATTCGACCGCACCGCCGTGTGTCAGCCGGGCGTGGTGACCAAGCAGTTGCAGATGTTCGCCGAGGACAAGGGCCTGTATTACCCAGTGGACTTTGCATCGGCCGGTTCCAGCCAGATCGGCGGCAATATCGGCACTAATGCCGGTGGGATCAAAGTTATTCGCTACGGCATGACCCGCAACTGGGTCGCCGGCCTCAAGGTTGTCACGGGTACCGGCGAGCTGCTGGAACTGAACAAGGACCTGATCAAGAACGCCACCGGCTACGACATGCGCCAGTTGTTTATCGGCGCCGAAGGCACCCTGGGTTTTGTCGTCGAGGCCACCATGCGCCTGGACCGCGCGCCGAAGAACCTCACCGCGATGGTGCTCGGCACCCCGGACTTCGACTCGATCATGCCGGTGCTGCATGCCTTCCAGAACAAGCTGGACTTGACCGCCTTCGAGTTCTTCTCCGACAAGGCCCTGGCCAAGATCATGGCCCGTGGCGATGTGCCGCCGGCCTTTGAAACCGATTGCCCGTTCTACGCCCTGCTGGAATTCGAAGCCACCACCGAGGAAGTCGCCGAAGCGGCCCTGGCCACCTTCGAGCATTGCGTCGAGCAGGGCTGGGTGCTGGACGGCGTGATGAGCCAGAGCGAGCAGCAGCTGCAGAACCTGTGGAAGCTGCGCGAGTACATCTCCGAGACCATCAGTCACTGGACGCCGTACAAGAACGACATTTCGGTCACCGTCTCCAAGGTGCCGGCCTTCCTGCACGACATTGACCGTATTGTCGGCGAACACTACCCGGACTTCGAAATCGTCTGGTTCGGCCATATCGGTGACGGCAACCTGCACCTGAATATCTTGAAGCCGGAAAACCTGTCCAAGGACGAGTTCTTCGCCAAGTGCGCCACGGTCAACAAGTGGGTGTTCGAGACCGTGCAGAAGTACAACGGCTCGATCAGCGCCGAGCACGGCGTGGGCATGACCAAGCGCGATTACCTGACCTACAGCCGCTCGGAAGCCGAGATTGGTTATATGAAGGCGATCAAGGCAGTGTTTGACCCGAACGGCATCATGAACCCAGGCAAGATCTTCCCGCTCTGATGGCGTGGCGGCTGTTGCCTGCACCTTTGGTCGCAACGACAGCCCGTGAAGGTTCGTCCACCATGGGCGATCAACGATTCAGATCGTAGGGCGGGGTTACCGCTCTACGCTGCCTGCTCGCACAACGAGCGGCGTTATGCATTCCCATCAGGAGTTGCTTATGAGCTACCAGCATCAGTATGTCGATGGCACCCATATCCACTTTCCCATGGGCAAGGTGGTGTGCATCGGCCGCAACTACGCCGAGCATGCCAAGGAACTGAACAACCCGGTGCCGACTGAACCGCTGCTGTTTATCAAGGCCGGCAGCTGTGTGGTGCCGCTGGATGACGGTTTTACCCTGGTTGAAGGTAAGGGGGATGTGCATTACGAGGCGGAAATCGCCGTGCTGATCGGCAAGCCGCTGTCGCGCACGCCGAACGCTGAAGAAGTACGTGATGCCATTTCCGGCTTCGCCCCGGCGCTGGACCTGACTCTGCGCGACCTGCAGGCCACGCTCAAGGCCAAGGGTTACCCCTGGGAAACCGCCAAATCCTTCGACGGTGCCTGCGTGCTGGCGCCGTTCGTGCCCGGTGATGCCGTCGAAGACCTCACCGATATCGGCATCCGCCTGGCGATCAACGGCGAAGTGCGCCAGGACGGCAACAGCCGCGACATGCTTAACCCGATCCTGCCGATGATCCAGCATATCTGCGGGCACTTCAGCCTGCAGCCGGGCGATGTGATCCTCACCGGCACGCCAGTGGGCGTCGGCCCGCTGCACAAGGGCGATGAGCTGGTGCTGGAGTTGATCGGTCACAGCTGCTTCGCCAGTCGCGCGCTCTAACCGGCCGTTGAAACACTACCTGTGAACCACGATTTGAGCCGTCAGGCATGGCTAATGGGCACCTGGAGTTGCCTGCTGGCCCGGCGGCTTAACAGAAACTTAAGGGTTGCTCTCTAGTCTGAAAGCCATCGTTCTGCTGAGTTGTGTGCGATGTCGATCTGGATTGCCCGGCTGGTGCGCCTGCGCTGGTTGATTGTGCTGCTGTGCCTGTCGTTGATCGTTGTTCTGGTGGCGAGCTATCGCCACTGGGATGACCGTGTGTCCTTCTGGTTCCAACAGCAACAGGTGGGGTCTGCCGAGCAGCAAGCAAGCATCTGGTTGCCGGGCTATAAGGCCGTGCTGCAGGGCAAACCGCTACAGGGGCTGGAAGGTGACGAGGTGTCCGGGCTGACCTACAGCCCCGAGAGCGACACGCTGTTCACCGTAACCGGTAAACACCCGCAGCTGATCGAGCTGACCCTGGATGGCCAGGTGATGCGGCGCATCGATCTGCATGGCTTTTCTAACCCGGAAGGGGTGGAAATGCTCGCTGATGGTCGCCTGGCGATTATCGATGAGCGCAAGCGCACCCTGACCACCTTCAAACTGGGCACGCTGACCCGCAGCCTGGAGTTTGCTGATCTGGCTTCCTTCGATCTTGGCTTTATCGATGCCGGCAACAAAGGTTTCGAAGGCATTGCCTGGGACTCGCGCAATAAGCGTGTGCTGCTGGGCAAGGAGCGCGGCCCGCTGGGGCTGTTCAGCCTGCCGTTTCCCGGAGAGGATGGCGCGGCCGGAACCCTTGAGCCGCTGAGTTCCGGGCATCTGTTTCTGCGTGATATTTCCTCGCTGAGTTACGACGCCCGCACCGGCCATGCTTTGGTGCTCTCCGATGAGTCGCGGCTGCTGCTGGAGGTTGACGAGCAGGGCGAGCCGGTCAGCTTTATCAGTCTGGCGCGTGGCATGAATGGCCTGCATCAGGGCATCGCTCAGGCTGAGGGGGTGACCATGGATTCGGCCGGCAATATCTACATCGTCAGTGAGCCCAACCTGTTCTATGTGTTGCACAAGGAAACGGTGGCGGCGGATTAAGCTTGGCTTAAGCGCCGATTAAGCCTGGCTTCAGCTACGCCCTCTACTCTGGAGCCATCACCAACTGATTAGAGGGTTACCCCATGAAACGTCTGACTATTGCTCTGTTGCTGGCGCCACTGTTTTCCACTGCTGCCATGGCCACCGGTTACACCGGCCCAGGTGCCACGGCTCAGGTCACCACTGTGGCTGCCGCGCTGGATGCCGCCGATGACACTCAAGTGGTACTGCAAGGGCAGATCGTCAAGCGCCTGCAGGATGAGTTGTATGAGTTCAAGGACGCCAGCGGCACCATCAATGTCGAGATCGACGATGAGCATTGGCCCGCTCAGGCCATCTCCGAGAAGGCCGTGGTCAAGATCAGTGGCGAAGTCGACCGTGACCTGACCAGCCGCGAAATCGATGTCGAGTACCTCGAACTGGTCAATTAAGTCGCCTCATCATGCGCCCGCGTCAGCCCGAGGCTCTGCTTCGGGCTGACGCCGTTGTGCCAACCGTAACTATTGAGAGTGAAGCGCCATGCGAGATCATTTCACCCTGAAGCGCCTGTTGCTGAGCCTTGTTGTGCTGGCGTTGCTGCTGCTTGGTCTGTTTGCTCAGGAGTACCGCCTGTTTGAACGGGCCTGGTTCAATGTGCAGCAATGGCAGCTGGCGGGTAACGGGCAGCAGGGCTCAATGCTGTTGTCGGATTATCAGGCGGACCTTGAGGCCAAAGTAATCGAAGGCCTGAATGATGACGTCTCGGCGCTGACTTACGACCCGGATCGTAACAGCCTGTTTACTGTGACCAACCACAAGCCGCAGTTGATCGAGCTGTCGCTGGATGGCGAACTGCTGCGCCGGATTGACTTGCATGGTTTTGGCGACGCCGAAGCGGTCGAGTACATCAGCCCTGGCTTGTACGTGATCACCGACGAGCGTTTGCAGCGCTTGATCAAGGTGCGGGTGGATGATGCCACCACGGAACTGCATGCCGATCAGGCGCAGCAGTTTTCGCTAGGCATCGGCCTGAATGGCAACAAGGGCTTCGAGGGTCTGGCCTATGACTCGGCCGGGCAGCGCCTGTTTGTCGCCAAGGAACGCGACCCGATGCGTATCTACGAGATTCACGGCTTCCCTCAGAGTGATCCGCAGCGCCCTTTCGCGGTGCACGTGGTGGATGATCAGAAGCGCGATGCCGGGTTGTTTGTGCGCGATCTCTCCAGCCTGCAGTTTGATGAGCGCAGCGGTCATCTGCTGGCGTTGTCCGATGAGTCGCGCCTGGTGCTGGAGCTGAATGTCGAGGGTAAGCCGATCAGCAGCCTGTCACTGCTCGGTGGGCGCAATGGCCTGACTCGCAGCGTGCCCCAGGGCGAGGGCATCGCCATGGATAACCAGGGCGTGCTTTATCTGGTCAGCGAGCCCAACCTGTTCTATCGCTTCAAGAAGCCAGGCGCTTAGGTTGTGGCGTGAAGGCTGCGACCGTCGGTTGCAGCAGGCGCGCGGTTTTCCACTCAAAACCCAAGGTCAGGCCGATAGCGGCGCAGGCCAGGCCGCCGGCCAGCCCCCACCATACGCCTTCTGCGCCCCAGCCCAGCGGAAAGGCCAGCGTCCAGGCCAGCGGCGCGCCAACGGCCCAGTAGCAGCCGAGGCCGACCCAGAAGGTGGTCTTGGCGTCCTTGAGGCCGCGAATTGCGCCCATGGCGATGGTCTGGATGCCATCGAAGAACTCGAACCAGGCGGCAATCGCCAGCAGCGCCACGGCCATGCCCACGACCTCGGCATAGGCGCTGTCACTGTGATTGAGGAACAGCCCGACCACCCAGTGCGGCGCCAGCCAGAACAGGCAGGCGAAACCAAGCATGCACAGCGCGCCCAATCCCAGGCCCAGGCGACCGGCTTGACGTGCCTGCAGCAGGCGGCCGGCGCCGAAGTGCTGACCGATACGGAAGGTCACCGCGTAGGAAATCCCCACCGGCACCATAAAGGCCACGTACACCGACATGATCGCGATCTGGTGCGCGGCCAGCTGGGTGCTGCCCAGTGCGCCCATGCACAGCGCGGCAAAGGCAAACAACCCGGATTCCACCGCATAGGTGCCGCCAATCGGCAGGCCCAGGCGCAGCAGCTCTCTCAGCTCGGCCCAGACTGGCCGCAACAGGCCGCGCCACAGTGGATAAGGGCTGTAGGCGCTGTGGTGCAGCACATGCCAGGCCAGCAGCAGTGCCATGACATTCATCACCAGGGCGGTGACCAGGCCGATGCCGGCCAGACCCAGTGGCGGCAGGCCGAACCAGCCCTTGATCAGCGCATAGTTGAGGATGAAGTTGGCTAGCGCGCCGCCAATGCTGATGGCCATCACCGGGCCAGGGCGGCCGATGGCGCTGGTAAAGCCGCGCAGGGCCATAAAGCTCATATAGCCGGGCAGGGCAAACACCAGGGTTGAAAGAAACTGCATGCCGCCTCTGACATTCTCCTGCTGCTGGCCGAAATACAGCAGCGCCGGGCCGAGGTTCCACAGCGCCAGGCCGGCCAGCAGCGCCAGACCCCAGCCGAGCCACAGGCCGTTCTGCGTCAGCCGGGTCACTCCGGCGGCGTCTTGCGCGCCGTGACGGATCGCCACCAGATTGCCGACCGAGGCAATCACCCCAACGCAGAAGATCGACACAAAGGAATAGCTGGCCGCGCCCAGACCGCCGGCCGCCAGAGTCGCAGGGCCAAGCAGGCCCATCATCACGGTGTCGGTAAACACCATCAGCACATGTGCCAGTTGCGCAGCAATCAACGGCCCGGCGAGTTTCAGGATGGCGCGCAGTTCGTCACGAAGCGGATGCAGCATGATGAGTTCTACTCAGTCAGAAGGCTTGCCCGGGTGATTCGCGCAGGCAGAGAATGCGCCTATTCTCATGAGCCAGCCGTGGCAGCACAAAAGGATAATAGCGATGATAGGCATGACTATTACTCATGGATTGCCAGCATGAGCCAGCGCTTGCCGCCGCTCTATGCCCTGCGCGCCTTTGAAGCTGCGGCGCGGCACAGCTCCTTTACCCGCGCCGCCGAAGAGTTGGCGATCACCCAGAGTGCGGTCAGCCGGCATGTGCGCACGCTGGAAGAGCACTTCGCCTGCCGCCTGTTCGAACGCCGCGGCCGCAGCCTGCAACTCAGCGAAACCGCGCGCATGCTGCTGCCGGGGCTGCGCGATGGTTTTGAGGCGTTGGAGCGCGCCTGCAACACCCTGCGTGTCGACGACACGGTATTGCGTCTGAAGGCCCCGTCGACTCTGACCATGCGTTGGCTGCTGGCGCGCCTGTCGCGCTATCGCCTGAGCAGCGCCAGTGAGGTGCAACTGACCAGCGCCTGGATGGACGTGGACAAGGTGGACTTTCTGCATGAGCCGTTCGACTGCGCCGTGCTGCTTAGTCAGGGCGACTTCCCGGAGGAATGGGAGAGCACCGAGCTGTTTGCCGAATGGTTGATTCCGGTCTGTGCGCCTGAATCCTTGAGCGAACAGCCCTGGGATCTGCCACGCCTGCAGGCCGCCGAACTGCTGCACCCGACGCCAGACCGCCGTGACTGGCGGCAATGGCTGCAAGCGATGGGCCTGGCCGATCAGGTGCCGCTCAAGGGCGGTCAGGTATTCGACACCTTGGAACTGGGCATGGTGGCGGCGGCGCGTGGCTATGGCGTGTCGATCGGTGATCTGGTGATGGTCGCCGAGGATGTCGCCCAGGGTCGGCTCGGTCTGCCATGGCCCAGCGCGGTGCCCAGCGGTTGCAGCTACTACCTGGTATGGCCAAAGGCGCGCCGAGGCCAGGAGCGCTTTCGCCGCTTGCGCGATTATTTGGTGGCGGATGTGGCGGCGATGCAGTTGCCTGCGGTTGAGCGGGTGGGCAATCGGGTGCGTTGGCACGACAGCGCATAAAGCGTAAAAAATATTGGACTATCGTTTGCCGGCTCTCTCAGGTTAATGCTTTTAAAACAGTGGCTTGCTTCGCTTGTTGGGCGGATTTACCTGCTGCTTATGGTCTGATTTCTTAACAATCTGAACGTATTTGTTTGACATATTTTACGGCTTTGGCAGACTGGCTTCAGTGTTGTGACTGCCAGATGCGCGTTTCTCGCGCATCTGATGCCGCTGCGGCGGGCATTTAGACAGGCGCAATCAGCCGTAAAACAGAAGGTGCGCGACAGCCGTCAGCTCTTCTGCACAACAACGGCAGCCAATCCCGGCTGCCCCAAGGTGATGTATGTCCAACAACAATACGAAACAGCGCCCAGGCGCGCGTAAACCGGTTGTCCTGATGTCCATGGGCGCGCAAGAGCGCAAAGGGCATGCCTATCAAGTCATGACTCACAAATACATAACCCCGCTGGTCGAGCTGTCGGGCTGTGTGCCGCTGCTGGCGCCCAGCTGCTGCGGCGCCGATGACATCGAACAGTACCTGTCGATGGTCGATGGCGTGTACCTGACCGGCGCGGGCAGCAATATCGATCCGGCCCTCTACGGCCAGGAAAACCTGACTCCGACTAAGGGCCAGGATAAGGATCGCGATCTGTTCGATATTCCACTGATTCGCGGCGCATTGGCCCGTGGTCTGCCGCTGTTTGCGATCTGCCGTGGCATGCAGGAAATCAACGTGGCCCTGGGCGGCGATATTCACCAGAAGGCTTACGAGGTCGACGGCATTGATGACCACCGCGAGGATTCAGACGATCCGGTCGATGTGCAGTACGCCGACAGTCATACCGTACAGGCGTTGCCCGGCAGTTGGTTTGCCGAGTTGATGGGTGATGCGCCGTTTGCGGTCAATTCGCTGCACGGCCAGGCGTTGGATCAACTGGGTGAGGGCGTCGAGGCGCTGGCCCATGCCGAGGATGGTCTGGTTGAGGCGATTCACCTGCCGGGCGCCGAGCAGTTTACCCTGGCGGTGCAATGGCACCCGGAGTGGCAGGCGGCGCAGAACCCGCATTCGGTGAAAATCTTCAAGGCATTTGGTGACGCCTGTCGTGAGCAGGCCGCTCGCCGCGAGCAGTAAGGGTTCTAGCTCCCTATAAAAGAAGCCCCGCATACGGGGCTTTTTTATGGCTGCGATTCAGGCGCCGCTGATGCTGGGGCGGTATTGCAAGGCTTCACCCAGGTGGCTGCGGTGGATATGCGCGGCACTGTCCAGGTCGGCCAGGGTACGCGCAACCTTCAACACCCGGTGGGCAGCGCGTAGGCTCAGGCCCAGGCGCTCGCAGGCGTTTTCCAGCCATTGACGGTCTTCGCCCTGCAGGCTGCAATGCTGCTGCACGCCATTGAGATCGAGGTGGGCATTGGCGCAGCCCTGGCGTGCCTGTTGCCGCTGGCGGGCCTGCACGACCTGGGCGGCCAGTTCGGCGCTGCTTGGGCCGGGTTCGGCGTTGGCATCCAGCCGCGTGGTTTCCCGTGGCACGCTGAGGTGCAGGTCGATGCGGTCGAGCAAGGGGCCGGAGAGTTTTCCGCGGTAGCGCTGGATCTGCTCGCTGGAACAGCGGCAGCGCCCGGATGGATCGCCCAGGTGCCCGCAGGGGCAGGGGTTCATTGCTGCAACCAATTGAAACCGCGCGGGAAAGCGCACCTTGTCGCGGGCGCGGGCAATCACGATCTGCCCGCTTTCCAGGGGCTCACGCAGCACCTCCAAAACCTTGCGGTCAAACTCGGGTAGTTCATCGAGGAATAAAACGCCGTGATGAGCCAAGGTGATTTCCCCCGGTTGCGGGCGGCTGCCTCCTGTAATTTCTAACGTTAAATGCAAGGATTGGGGAAGTTTCTAGCGGAAGACGCAAATGAACCTCAAATCTGAAGCTCCCATTCGCGAAATAGGTGTTGTGGCTCAATGATTCTGGACACCCCGATAGGGCGTTAAGCTTCGCCCAGCAATGAGGTGTTTACGTGACCAGAAGATCATTCAGTACAGATTTCAAACTCGAAGCAGCAGGCCTGGTTTTGGACCAACACCAAACCGGCTGCTTCGAGTTTGAAATCTGTACTGAATGATCTTCTGGTCACACAAACACCTCATGGCTGGGCGAAGCTTAACGCCCTATCGGGGTGTCCAGAATCATTGAGCCACAACAAAGACGATTAGCCGCCGATCAGGCTGATTGAACTTCATCCAGTGATATTCGACGAACAGGAGTCCCCCCTCTTCACTAAGGCCCACCAGTGCTCGACCTCACTACCTGGAATCTCTCCGTGCCCAGCGCACCCGTGCCGAGCACCATCAGTACAGCCCGCCTGAACAATGGTTACAGCAGCCAGTATTTCCGCCGCAACGCCGATAACAGTGTGACCTTCTGGGTACCAGTCAACGGCTCGCGCACCAGCGACGCCAGCTACCCACGCAGCGAACTGCGTGAAACCCAGGCCGATGGCAGCCTGAGCAACTGGTATCACGCCAGCGCCGACAGCTACCTGAGCGCGGTGTTGACGGTCAATCAGGTGCCGAGCAGGAACAAGATCGTGATCGCTCAGATCCACAGCAAGGACGAACCCGGCAGCAACAACGATCCCCTACTGAAATTGCAGTACCACTATCTGCGCGGCGTCGGCCGCCTCGAACTGCTACTGCGCAAGCGTCCGGGTGACAGCGGCGTACAGAACATCCTGCTGGCAGAAAACATCCAACTGAACCAACGCTTCAGCTACGAGCTGCGCATCACCCCAAGCGGCAAACTCGGCGTCAAAGTCACCAGCAGCCATGGTGATAATGGCTCCTTCTACCAGCAACTGAGCGGATACTGGAGCACGCAACTGCTCTACTTCAAAGCCGGCGCTTACGTTCAGGATAACTACGGCCCTAGCACCGAAGGTGCGCGGGTGACCTTCTACTGGCTTAACAGCCTGCACCGTTAAAAACGTCTCTGGGTTAAGCCTCGCTTAAACCAGCCGCCTTAAGCTGCAAGGCTTCGTGCATCTCTAATTGGGCTCATCGGAATCCAGCGAGCGCTGGTTTTGCCTTGATTGCCCTCGCCACAGTGGCCGGCCAAGGCGCGCTCTATCTGCTGGCCGCAGGCTTGGTGCGCAAGGCACGCAGCGTGCCAGTGCCGCGCCTACTGTAGGTGCTACCGCTGTTTATCCTGCTGGCCGCGGGTGAACGAACCAGCTATGCGCTCAGCCATTTCTACGACTACAGCCCACTGCTGGAAACCGCCCAGCGCATGCCGTTTATCAGCCCCTGACCATGCGCGGCTTCCTCGAGCAACGCCTGGACCTTGAGCGCCCGCAGCGCATGGAAGTGGACAGCACACTACAGGGCATTCGCCGCTTTCTCGCGCATTAACTGGCGCGGGCGTATACAGCCATGGATGGCGTCTACCCCTCGTGGGTAAACTGTCGATCTTTCTCGACAGCGATTTTGCCCATGGCCCGCCTGACCCTTGAGTTTCCCGAAGACCAGTTCTGCTACAGCACCCACCTGACTGTACGGGTGACCGATATCAACGCCGCCAACCATCTGGGCAACGACTCGATGATCTCGATGATTTCCGAGGCGCGGGCACGCTTTCTGTTCGAGTTCGGCATCGAAGAAACCCAGGAAGACGGCACCGGCATCATCGTCACGGACCTGGCCACTACCTACCGTGCTGAGGCCCACGCCCGCGATCAGTTGCTGTTTGAAGTCGGCGTGATGGACTTCAACACCTATGGCGGCGACATTACCTTCCGCATCACCCGCCCTGCAGACAACGCGCTGGTGGCCATGGCCAAGTCCGGGTTTGTGTTCTTCAACTACAAACTGGGCAAAGTGGTGCAGATGCCGGCGACTTTCAGCAGCAAATTCAGCAAGGTCAACTGGCTGGACAAGTAATCTGGGTTTACCGGCATAAAGCGGATGGTTGCTCGCTTGATCATGCCTGATCGCGACAACACGAGCAGATCGCAGCTTAATTGCGCAATTATTCGGCTACTGCCGTGACAGCTGGCGCATCCTCTGCTACGCCTTAGGCATAACAACAAAAGCAGGGGAATTGCTATGCCGACCACGCGCAGCCATGTCCGCCACGCTGGGCTCTTGAGCAACCTACTCGCTCTGGCCCTCCTGACCCTTCCCTTACCGACCCAGGCGGCAAGTATCGCCGCCGACGCCAGACCAAGTGAGTCACGCTGCAGCGCGCTAACGCTTACCAGCTGACGCGCTCGAACCAAGGCCCATTGCGGCCTGCCCTTCCCCAACCTGGTTTGCCAGAACCGGGAACAGATTCTGCGCCCCATTCAAGGGCAAATCGTCCGCCAGCGCCTCCTTTTGCAGCACAGCTGCAGCTATCCAACAGCTGAAAGCCCCGTGAATCCATGGATTGCCCGGTTGGCGCAGCTCTTGCTATAGCCCTGTTACAGGTAGCCAATGGCGGCTGCTCAACAAACGACAAAGACGTCGCATAAACCTCGCCCCTGGCGCTCGGCTTATGCGGCGTTTTGCGTTTTACGCCCCAGCGTTTGGGGCTGGCACCTGCCCTGCGATCCAGGGCTTGCGCTGATAACTCTCTCAACCCAGCTGCGGCGGAGGGTCTGTTGATGTTGCGCCACAATCGCGTCGAAGCGTCAACAGAGCCTGTTCCTCAGGGTGGCGTACCACAAGTACACCACCTCCCCGATGGGTTGCGGCCGCCATGTCCACGACCATGGCGTACCGCACCCACCGGGACCCTTTTTTGCTGAATGAGGTTTTCGATGAATACAAGTTTCTGGAAATCCGGCCACGCCCCAACCTTGTTCGCCGCGTTTCTGTATTTCGACCTGAGCTTTATGGTCTGGTACGTGCTCGGCCCACTGGCTGTGCAGATCGCCACCGATCTGGACCTGACCGCGCAACAGCGCGGCCTGATGGTTGCCACGCCGATCCTCGCCGGCGCCGTGCTGCGCTTGCTGATGGGGTTTCTGGCTGATCGCCTATCGCCCAAGAGCGCCGGCCTGATTGGCCAGATCATCGTCATCGTGGCGTTGTTCTGCGCCTGGCAGATTGGCATCAGCAGCTATGAACATGCCTTGTTATTGGGCCTGTTCCTCGGTTTTGCCGGTGCCGCATTTGCCGTCGCTCTGCCGCTGGCCTCGCAGTGGTATCCGCCGCAGCATCAGGGCAAGGCCATGGGCATTGCCGGTGCAGGCAACTCCGGCACTGTACTGGCCGCACTGTTTGCTCCCGGTCTGGCGGCGCTGTTCGGCTGGCAGAATGTCTTCGGCTGGGCACTGATCCCACTGCTGGCAACCCTGTTGATCTTCGCCCTGCTCGCCAAGAATGCCCCTGAGCGGCCCAAGCCCAAAGCCCTGGCTGACTACCTGAAAGCCCTGGGTGACCGTGACAGCTGGTGGTTTATGTTTTTCTACAGCGTGACCTTCGGCGGCTTTATCGGCCTGGCCAGCGCCCTGCCCGGTTACTTTAACGACCAGTACGGCCTGAGCCCGGTGACTGCCGGCTACTACACCGCCGCCTGCGTTTGCGCCGGCAGCCTGATGCGTCCATTGGGCGGCGCACTGGCCGACCGTATCGGTGGCATCCGCTCGCTGCTGATGATGTACACCCTAGCCTCCGTGAGCATTGCCGCTGTCGGCTTCAATCTGGAAAGCTCGGCCGCCGCGCTGACCCTGTTCGTCACCGCCATGCTTGGTCTCGGCGCGGGTAACGGCGCAGTGTTCCAGCTGGTGCCACAGCGCTTTCGCAAGGAAATCGGCGTGATGACCGGACTGATCGGCATGGCCGGCGGCATCGGCGGCTTCCTCCTCGCCGCAGGCCTGGGCACCATCAAGCAGCAGACCGGTGATTACCAGCTCGGCTTGTGGCTGTTCGCCAGCCTCGGCGTACTCGCCTGGTTCGGCCTCTACGGGGTCAAGCTGCGCTGGCGTGCCACCTGGGGCAGCGCCGCAGTCACCGCAGCTCGGGTGTAACTGCCGAATGCAGGGTGGATGACGCTTTATTCATCCACCACAAAGCAACGGTGGATCGGTAAACCGCGATCCACCCTACGCTAACCCCTTGGAGCACTGAGGCAAAGGCGGGCTGACTGGCAGCGCTTATTGCACTGGTCAGGAAAGGCGGGAGAAGTCGGCAGCGGCTCTCCTTAGCTGCCTCACCAGCCTCGCCTTTGCCTCAGAGCTTCCTCAGCCAACGACCCAGGAACCTCTGCATGGCCTTGCAACTGACCTTTGGCGAAGCTAGCGCCACCGGCCCACGCAGCGAAAATCAGGACGCCATTCGCGTGGTCACCCCGGCTCCGGCACTGGCAGCCAGCAAGGGCTACCTGTTCGCCATCGCCGATGGCGTTAGCCAATGCGCCGACGGCGGTCTGGCCGCCCGTGCCACCCTGCAGGCCCTGGCACTGGATTACTACTCCACCCCGGAAACCTGGGCGGTGACCCAGTCGCTGGACCGCGTACTGGTCGCGCACAACCGCTGGCTGCAAGCCAATGGCGGCGGTCAGCCGTTGCTGACCACCCTGAGCGCGCTGATCCTGCGCGGCCGACGCTTTACCCTGGCGCATGTCGGCGACTGCCGCGCCTATCGCTGGCTGGACGGTACGCTCGAACGCCTCAGCGAAGACCATGTGTGGGAACAACCCGGCATGCAGCATGTGCTCAAGCGCGCCATGGGGCTGGATCAGCATCTGGTGATGGATTACCTGGATGGCGAGCTGCGCGAAGGTGAGTGTTTCGTACTGGTCAGCGACGGTATCTGGGCCACCCTGGGCGACGCGGGCATCCAGCGCATCCTCCATGATGAGCAGGATTTGCCTGCCGCCAGCCGTGCACTGGTCAATGCCGCGCACCTGGCTGGCAGTCAGGACAATGCCAGTGCTCTGTTGCTGCGCGTTGAGGCATTGCCGCAAAGCGATCTGGCCGACACCCTGGCGCAACTGCAGCACTGGCCGCTACCGGCCAAACTGCGTGAAGGGCAAAACTTCGAAGGCTGGCAGGTCGAACGACTGCTGGCCGAATCGCGTCAATCGCTGGTCTACCGGGTGCGCGATAGCCAAGCACGACGTTGGCTGCTGAAAACGCTGCCGCCCAACCGCAGCGATGAGTCGCAAGCCGGCCCCGCGCTGCTGCTTGAAGAATGGTTTCTGCGTCGCGTAGCCGGGCGCTTCTTTGCCGAAGTGCATCCACTGCCGCAACGCCAGCATCTGTATTACGTGCAGCGCGAGTACGCCGGGCAAACCCTGGCCGAACACCTGCGCCTGAGCGGCCCACTCGGGCTACCGGAATGGCTGGACATTGCCCCTAGGCTGATCAAGGCTCTGGGTATGCTGCATCGGCGCAATATCCTGCACCGTGATATCAAGCCAGAAAACCTGCTGTGGGGCGATGACGGCGAACTGCGCGTGCTGGATTTCGGCCTGGCCTACTGCCCCGGCCTGACCCGCGATGGCGCCTGCGAGCTGCCCGGCACCCCCAGCTATATCGCTCCGGAAGCCTTTACCGGTGCAGCGCCCTGCCCGCAACAGGATCTCTACAGTGCAGGCGTTACCCTGTATTTCCTGCTTACCGGGCATTATCCCTACGGCGAGATTGAAGCCTTTCAGCACCCGCGCTTCGGCCAACCGATCCCAGCCAGCCGCTACCGGCCAGATTTACCCAACTGGGTCGACGACAGCCTCAACCGTGCCCTCAGCGCCGAACCAAAACAGCGCTATGAAACCGCCGAAGAATGGCTGCTCAACCTGGAGCAGGCAGAACGTAAATCCCTGAATAACCGGCCACGTCCGTTACTGGAGCGCGAACCACTGCTGGTCTGGCGCAGCGTCGCGTTGTTTTCCCTGCTGCTGAATCTTCTCCTGCTGATCGGGCTGCTGCGTTAAAAGCACCGCCTGCGCACCAACAGTGCGCATAACGCCCTTAAGTGGTGCGTAAAAACTTCGCAAATCAGCTGTAACTTGCTGATAAGCCTTGAGAATACACACTACGCAAGTTGGCACAGGCTCTGCATTGGTAATCGCACAATTTAATAAAGCGCGGCCTCAACGAAGAAGGTTGCACTTCCCGATAAAACGGGACTTGGACAAAGGCGTCCTCGCTAGGTGACTAGCGGGACGCCTTTTTTGTTGCCGGCCATCCGAGACGCACGAGGCCTGAGGAGATCAATATGAGCGCAAAAGTCTGGCTGGTAGGCGCAGGCCCCGGCGACCCGGAGCTGCTGACCCTCAAGGCGGTCAAGGCTCTGAACCAGGCCGAGATCGTAATGATCGATGACCTGGTCAATCCTGCAGTACTGGAGCACTGCCCCAACGCGCAGATCGTGCCGGTAGGCAAGCGCGGCGGTTGTCGCTCCACTCCACAGGCGTTTATCCATCGCCTGATGCTGCGTTATGCCCGCCAAGGTAAATGCGTGGTGCGCCTGAAAGGCGGCGATCCATGCATCTTCGGCCGTGGCAGCGAAGAAGCCGACTGGCTGAGCGAGCACGGCATCGAAGTGGAAATGGTCAACGGTATTACCGCAGGCCTGGCCGGAGCGACCCATTGCGGCATACCTCTGACTCTTCGTGGCGTAGCACGCGGAGTCACCCTGGTTACCGCGCATACCCAGGACGACAGCAGCCTCAACTGGCCCGCTCTGGCTCAGGGCGGCACAACGCTGGTGGTGTATATGGGTGTGGCGAAACTGGCAGAAATCCGCGAGAGCCTGCTGGCAGGCGGCATGCGCGCCGACATGCCCGTGGCCTTGATCGAGAACGCCTCGCTGCCACACCAGCGCGAGTGCCGCAGCAGCCTGGCGGCCATGCAACAAGCCGCCCACGACTTCCAATTGAAGAGCCCGGCCATTCTGGTGATTGGCGAGGTCGCCGCTCAACCGAACATGCAGCTCGCTGCTATCAGCGCCTAACCGCTTCGCGCTCCGCGAAGTTTCCCTTGCCCGCCACAAGCGGGCTTTTTTATAACCGGACTTTTTACAGGCAAAAAATGATCGGCAATCATTTTTAACGTCGCACAGCAACGACCCGAAGGGTGGCCGCCATGGATGGCAGGCAATAAAAAAACCCGGCCGAAGCCGGGTTTTCTATACAGCCAGATCAATTACTGCTTGATCTGAGCTTCTACTTCAGCTTCTACGCGACGGTTAACAGCGCGGCCAGCGTCGGTAGCGTTGTCAGCAACCGGACGAGATTCGCCGTAGCCAGCAGCGTTAACGCGAGCAGCGTCTACACCGTACTGGTTAACCAGCACGTCACGAACAGCGCTTGCGCGACGCTCGGACAGCTTCTGGTTGTAGGCGTCACTGCCTTTGGAGTCAGTGTGACCTTCAACCACGGTAGTGGTCTGTGGGTACTGCTTCATGAAGTCAGCCAGGTTCTTGATGTCGCCATAGCTTTCTTCTTTAACGCTGGCTTTGTCGAAGTCGAACTTTACGTCCAGCTCAACGCGCACCAGTTCCATCGGCTCTTCAGCAGCAACTGGCTCAGGAGTCGGTTCAACAGCGGCAACGGCGACCGGAGCCGGCTTGCTGCCGCCACCGAAGTTCATGCCGATACCGACGCTTGGAGCCCACTCGGTGTCGCCCTGGTCGATGTTGTACTGAGCTTCAACGCCAGCACGGGCGTAGAAATTGTCAGTGAAGTAGTACTTGGCACCACCACCGATGTTGGCGAAGGTGGAGCCGTTACGACCATTGCGACCGGACTGACCGATGCTCTGATCAGAGAAACCTGCGGAAACGTAAGGACGCAGTGCGTCGCCTGCATTGTTGAAGTGGTACAGAGCATCCAGAGCAGTATTCGAGCCCTTGATGTTGCGACCGTCTTCGCCACGAGCGTTGTGCACTTCGTCGTAGGCCAGACGCAGTTCAACGTCGTCAGTCAGGTAGTAGCCGATGCTACCGCCGAACAGGTTGCCGTTGTTTTTAAAGTCACGGGCGCTGTCGAACATTTCCTTCTTAGCAAAACCCTCCACTTCGACAGCGCCTTGACCCTGAGCCAGAACGCTGAGGGAGGATGTGGCCAACAACGAGCCAATGACAACGCCTAAAGTGTTTTTCAATTTCATTACTAATGTTCCCTATCTTGGTGGTCAGTAAGTTGTCTGACAAACACAAGACAACTCAGCCGGCAATTCTAACAGAATTAACCGCTAGCTAAGATGGCTTTATTCAAGATAAGTTTCAGTACTGTCCGAAAATTTCTCGCGCAAACGATCAAGTGCGCGCTTATAGCGCATTTTCGTAGCACTCAAGCCCATATGCATAATGTCGGCGATCTCCTGGAACTCCAGCTCTGCGACAAAACGTAGCACCAGAATTTCCCGATCAATCGGATTGACATGCACCAGCCAACGGTCAAGACCACCTTTATCTTCAGGCTTTGGCGCCTTTTCTTCGGACGCTTCTTCAAGCGGATCCAAACTTAAGGCGTCAATAAGACGGCGTTTACGCCGCTCTTTGCGATATTGAGTAATACATTCGTTGTAAGTAATGCTGTACAGCCAGGTTTTGAACTTTGATTTGCCCTCAAAGTTCTTCAGGCCATATAAGACCTTGAGCATGACCTCCTGACAAACATCGTCAGCATCACGATCGTTACCTAAATAACGCGCACACACGTTGAATAATGTGCGCTGGTAACGACGCATCAACTCTTCATAGGCGCGGGTTATATGGAATAACTCGTCATGGGCACGCGCCACCAACTCTTCATCCGAGAGTTCGCGGGGGTCGTAACGCAGAGACGCAGAGTGGGCTTTATTCAAAACGAGTCGGGCCGACAGTCAGGACATAAGCCAGCGCAGCCTGTAAATCAGGCTGCGGATTGGCCGCATACAATAACAGGGATTGGCCTTAGCGGCTGCTTACCTGCTGTTCGAGCAAAGTACGGTTGGCCACTGAAACCAGCTCGCCGGCTTCCGTCAGCAGCGTGGTCTTGACCGTGCCGATTTCCTCGATCTGCCCTTCGACCGCACCAACCTGCACTTGTTGCCCGACCTCGTACAGCTCGCGCACATAAATGCCGGCCAGGATCTGGCTGGCAATGTCCCGGCTGCCCAGGCCCAACGCCAGAGCGACCGCCAGACCGACCGAGATCAGCACAATGGCGATCACGTTGTTGAGCAGATCGGTTTTCACTTCCAGCTGGCCGATCGCCACCGAGATACTGATGATGATCACCAGCCCCTGAGCCACGCGACCCAGCCCACTTGCATAGTCCAGCCCTACACCTTCTGCAGCGCCGCGCACCAGCCCGCTGACCAGTTGTGCCAGCAGCACGCCCGCGAGCAGCACCAGGGCCGCGCCGAAGACTTTCGGCAGGTACAAAGCCAGCACATCAAGCGTCGCGGAAACCCGCTCCAGCCCCAGAGACTCAGCAGCAGTGACCAGGAAGATCAACAGCACGAACCAGTAGACGATCTTGCCGATCAGGGTCGATACCGGCACCTGAATGCCGGCGCGGCTCAGCAGTTTGGTCAGACCGGTACCGGCCATCAGGCGATCAAGGCCGATCTTGCCGAGCAACTTGGACAGCAGCGTGTCGAGGAACTTGGCCACCACAAAACCCAGCAGTACCACCACCATGGCGCCAAACAGGCGCGGGATAAAGGCGGCAATCGGGGTCCAAACGCTGGCCATCGCGTCAACCAGAACTTGAGTAAATTCCATGCTCAGTCAGCCTTATTAACAGTTGAGTCGGTGGTTTTACGGCGCGAGACCGGCGCCACATGCGCCGAGCCGTTGTTCAGCGCGAGCATCAGGGCGCCGGCCCAGTGCCCCATCAGGGCAAACAGATCGCCTGCGCCGACCTGGCGATTGGCGGTTTTCAGCACACGATGCAGACAGGCGTCGTCGTCGTGAGTCGAGGTGGGCGACTTAAGCAAATCGCGCAGTGATTCTTCAAAGGGATCGTGCATGGCGCACCTCACAGGATGTGTCGGCTAGACGAGACGAGTGCAGGGCAAGTCACATCAGATCCAGCGCAAGCGACGAAATAGCAGCCACTGCACCAGCGCCACTAGAGCCATCAGCGAACAGGCCAGCAGAAAGCCATGCGGGCTTTCCGAGCCAGGAATACCGCCGACATTGATACCGAGCAAACCGGTGAGAAAACTCATCGGCAGGAAAATCCCGGTGATGATGCCGAAGCGGTACATGGTGTGGTTCATCCGCTCATCCATGCGCCGATTTTCCGCCTCAAGCAACAAGTTGACCCGTTCACGGCTCAACTCCAACTCTTCGAGGTAACGCGTCAGGCGGTTATTCAGTTCATTCCAGTAACTGCTATCGGTGCCGACCAGCCAGGCCTGGGCGCTGGCAGTGAGCTGCCCATAGATATCCCGCTGTGGCGACAGAAAACGCCGCAAGCTGGCCGCACGACGGCGGATTTGCAGCAGCGCGGCATGGTCAGTTGCCTGCCCCTCCAACGCATCGGCACGCTCTTCCTGATCATCGACCTGCTCGGACAACTCGCCGACCAGCAACTCGATCTTGTCAGTCAGGTAATGCGCCAGACGCAGAATCAGCTCCGCCGAGGTTTTCGGCCCCCTGCCCGCCAGCAAATCCTCGATCAAGGCCTCGGTTGCGTGCAACGGCCGCAGCCGCAGGGAGATAGCACGCTGGGTATCGGCAAAGATGCGCACCGAGACCATGTCCTCGGGTTCTGCCCCAGGGTTGAGATTCAGACCACGCAGAAACAGCAGCAGTTGCTGCTCAGGCAGCGCTAGCAAACGCGGACGGGTGTTCTCTTCCAGCAGCAGATCGCAGGCAAAGCCGCTCAGGCCACTCTCTGTGCGCAGCCAGGTGTGCGTCTGCGGATGACCGCGATCCCAATGCAACCAGAGACTTTCCTGCTCACCCAGCACCAGGCCGCGCAGTTCCTGTCGGGCAATGCTGCGGGCGCCGCCCCGACCATTGAGGACAAAGGCGTGCACCAGCCCCCATTGCGCGTTGTCACCTTGGTGCATGACAGTTTCCTGCAAGCGCCCTACTCCGGCATCTGCAGCGCAGATGGCGAGATGATCACGCCGTTGTTGTCGGCATAGATAAATTCACCCGGGCGGAAGGTCACGCCGCCAAAGGTCACCGCGACATTGAGGTCACCGATACCGCGTTTGTCGGTTTTCATCGGGTGGCTGGCCAGGGCCTGGATGCCAAGGTCGGTTTGCGCCAGCACATCGACATCGCGCACGCAGCCATATACCACAATGCCTTCCCAGCCATTCTTCGCGGCCTTTTCAGCCAGCATGTCACCCAGCAGCGCGCGGCGCATGGAGGCACCACCATCCACCACCAGCACCTTGCCTTTACCCGGCAGGTCGACCTGCTCCTTGACCAGCGAGTTGTCCTCGAAACACTTGACGGTGACGATCTCGCCGCCAAAGGAATCGCGACCACCGAAGTTGCTGAACATTGGCTCAACCACCTGGACCAGTTCCGGGTAGGCGTCGCACAGATCGGGGGTGATGTAGTGCATGGCAAAGCTCCTTGGATAGTGTGAGGGTGCTTACAGGTCGATCCCGACCCGGTCCGCATCATAAGCCACAGACAAATACACAAGACTGGCGCAGGGCGCACTCAGCGCGCGGCTACCGGCCAGGTCAAACTCAATTCCGTGCCGCGGGCAACGCAGCACACCAGCAGTGACGCTGGCATTATCCAGCGCTGCACCTTGATGGGGGCAGCGGTTTTCCAGCAGTCAGGTACGACCTTCGACCACCATCAACAGCAGACTACGCCCCTGCAGCTGAAAAACCTGTCGGTAGCCGTCCTCCTGGTTGAGCAAGCGCTCAAGAGCAATAAACATCTCAGCCGCGCCTTCGCCGCAGACGTGACGCGATACTAGTCGCAAGCTTACTCGGCGGAAACGGCTTTATTGCCTTCTAACTCGCGGCTTTCCAGTTCCGCAGCCACCTGTGGGCTCTTGCGTAGCCACTGCTCGACCAGCGGCCAGACCTCGCGCTGAGCCTCTTTACTGACGAGCATTTCAACATGGCCAAAATCACCGCTAAAACCATGTTTCTTACCCAGGCAGAGAAATTCACTCAAGGGTGAACCGAACTGCTTCAGCAGTTTTTCGCAGGCCCATGCCGGGTCCTGATAATCACCCAGCGCGGCCACTGCCATAACCGGCACACGCACCTCAGCCAGGCCAGCCCACCAATCGCGCTCAGCATCGCCAAAACGGCCGAACAAGCCGTGCCAACGCAGACTCTCAACCGCCAGACCAATCGGCTCATCCTCAGGGCCGCGCTTGAGTCGCGACCCAGAAATCACCGAGAAGCGCTTAAGCAGCAAGCGGCTGCCCCACTCCAGCGGCGGCACCTTCAGCGGCCAGTAAACCCGGCTGACCTGGCTGCCGAACAACACGCCAGATGCGACCCTACTTTCACCCAGGTAATGTCCACCGAGTGCACCCGCCAGAATGATCCCGCCAAGGGAGTGCCCCAACCAATGGGCCCTCTGCGGATTCTGCTCATAAATAAAATCGGCAATTGCCGGCAGGTCGTAACGCACGTAGTCACTGACCGTGTTGCGTGAGTAGTCGCGGTTGCGCGGCGACAGCCCATGACCACGCATCTCGGCGATCCACACATCAAAACCGGCGCGCGCCAGATAAGGCCCAAGGCCAATGCACTTGGGTGAATACCAGAAACGCCGGTTGGAAAAACTGCCGGGGATCAGAATCACCGGCACGCCACGCACCTGCTCATGCCCAGCACGACCGAGACGGGTCAGGGCCAATTCGACACTGCTGTCCGGGCTGTTACCAGGCTTGAGACGATAGACATCCTCGCTCAAATCGCCCCGAAACTCGGCACTGATCAAGGTGACGGGGAAAAGCTCACTGCTGCTTTGCATCTATCTTCGCTCTGGTACAACAAATTGCCGGGAGCAATTCTTTCACGTCGCAGGCGACGGCCCGGAGGGGGTAGCACAGGTATGTGCTGGCACAAAAAAGGGCAGGATCAACCCGCCCTTGAACAGCGATTTAAAGTGCTATCAGGCTGGCGCTTGACCTTCGGCCAGGAAGAACCAGGTGTCGAGCACCGAATCCGGGTTCAGCGACACGCTTTCGATGCCCTGCTCCATCAGCCAACGCGCCAGATCCGGATGATCCGAAGGGCCCTGACCGCAGATACCAATGTACTTGCCAGCCTTGTTACAGGCCTGGATAGCGTTGCTCAGCAGCTTCTTCACCGCCGGATTACGCTCATCGAACAGGTGCGCAACGATACCGGAGTCACGATCCAGGCCCAGGGTCAGCTGGGTCAGGTCGTTGGAGCCGATGGAGAAACCGTCAAAGAACTCGAGGAACTCTTCAGCCAGAATCGCATTGGACGGCAACTCGCACATCATGATGACCTTCAGGCCATCCTGCCCCCGGGCCAGACCGTTGGCGGCCAACAGATCAACCACTTGGCTGGCTTCGCCCAAAGTACGCACGAACGGCACCATGATTTCAACGTTGGTCAGGCCCATCTCGTTGCGCACTTTCTTCAGTGCACGGCACTCCAGCTCAAAGCAGTCACGGAACGATTCGCTGATGTAACGCGAAGCGCCACGGAAGCCCAGCATGGGGTTCTCTTCTTCCGGTTCGTAAAGTTTGCCGCCGATCAAGTTGGCGTATTCGTTGGACTTGAAGTCCGACAATCGCACGATGACTTTCTTCGGCCAGAACGCTGCAGCCAGGGTGCTGATGCCCTCGACCAGCTTCTCAACGTAGAAATTGACCGGATCATCGTAACCGGCGATGCGCTTCTCGACGCTGTCCTTGATCTCTGGCGGCAGGCCGGCAAAGTTCAGCAGCGCTTTGGGGTGCACGCCGATCATGCGGTTGATGATGAACTCCAGACGCGCCAAGCCAACACCTTCATTCGGCAGCTGGGCGAAGTCGAACGCGCGGTCCGGGTTGCCGACGTTCATCATGATCTTGAACGGCAGCTCGGGCATGGCGTCGACCGAATTCTTGCGAATGTCGAAGCCCAGCTCGCCTTCAAAGATAAAACCGGTGTCGCCCTCGGCGCAGGAAACCGTCACACCCATGCCATCTTTCAGTACTTGGGTGGCGTTGCCGCAACCGACTACAGCGGGAATACCCAGTTCACGGGCAATGATTGCAGCGTGGCAGGTACGGCCACCACGGTTGGTGACGATGGCGCTGGCGCGCTTCATTACCGGCTCCCAATCCGGGTCGGTCATGTCGGAAACTAGCACGTCGCCGGGCTGGACTTTGTCCATCTCGGACACGTCATGGATCACCCGCACGCGGCCTGCACCGATCTTCTGACCGATCGCGCGACCTTCAACCAGCACGGTGCCGGTTTCCTTGAGCAGGTAACGTTCCATCACATTGACGTTGGTGCGGCTTTTCACGGTTTCAGGGCGTGCCTGAACGATGTACAGCTTGCCGTCATCACCATCTTTGGCCCACTCGATGTCCATCGGACGGCCGTAGTGTTTCTCGATGATCATGGCCTGCTTAGCCAGCTCGCTGACCTCAGCATCTGTCAGGCAGAAGCGTGCACGTTCGGCGCGGTCCACATCGACCACCTTGACCGATTTACCGGCCTTGGCTTCGTCGCCATAAATCATCTTGATGGCTTTGCTGCCCAGATTGCGGCGCAGAATAGCCGGGCGCCCAGCCTCCAGCGTCTGCTTGTGCACGTAGAACTCGTCAGGGTTGACCGCCCCCTGCACCACGGTTTCGCCAAGGCCGTAGGCGCCGGTGATAAACACCACGTCACGGAAGCCGGATTCAGTGTCCAAGGTGAACATAACGCCGGCGGTGCCGGTTTCCGAACGCACCATGCGCTGCACGCCAGCAGACAGCGCGACCAGTTTGTGGTCGAAGCCCTGGTGGACGCGGTAGGCAATGGCGCGGTCGTTGAACAGCGAGGCGAATACTTCTTTGGCAGCGCGGATCACGTTGTCCACACCACGAATGTTCAGGAAGGTTTCCTGCTGGCCAGCAAACGAGGCATCTGGCAGGTCTTCGGCGGTGGCCGAGGAGCGCACGGCAACGGCCATATTCTCGTTACCGCCAGCCATTTCGGCGAAAGCGGTACGGATCTGCGTGTTCAACTCTTCGGGGAAAGCAGCGTCCATAACCCACTGGCGGATCTGCGCGCCGGTCTTGGCCAGGGCGTTGACGTCATCGACATCAAGCGCATCGAGCGCGGCATGGATCTGATCGTTCAGACCGCTCAGTTCGAGAAAGTCCCGGTAGGCCTGGGCCGTAGTGGCGAAACCGCCGGGCACCGAAACTCCGGCACCGGCAAGGTTGCTGATCATCTCGCCCAGGGAGGCGTTCTTGCCCCCTACGTGCTCAACATCGTGATTGCCGAGCTTATCGAGGGAAACTACGTACTCTACCAAGGTGATCTCTCCACTAAGGTGTTGGAAAAGCTCAAGGGGCTGGGGAAGCTCGGCGGTACACATGCCCGCACGATTGTGGCCTGGCCCTGGAAAATAAGTAACAATGCCGGCCAGATCGGCCCTGCAAAGGCGGGCCTATGATAGCCAAGATTCGTCCTCAGCTTAAGGCCCATGGTGCAAATGAAACGAACCGCTTTTTTCATCTCCGATGGCACCGGCATTACTGCCGAAACCCTGGGCCAAAGTCTGCTGGCACAGTTTGAAACCATCGAATTCACCAAACTCACGCGCCCCTACATCGACAGCGTGGAAAAAGCGCGCGCAATGGTACAACAAATCAACGCAGCGTCAGAGAAAGACGGCGCGCGGCCGATCATCTTCGACACCATCGTCAATCAGGACATTCGCGACATCCTGGCAAAGTCTGAAGGGTTCATGATCGATATTTTCGCGAGTTTCCTGGCGCCACTCGAACAAGAACTGACCTCTCACTCCTCCTACTCGGTCGGCAAATCGCACTCCATCGGGCACAACTCGAATTACATGGAGCGCATCGAGGCAGTCAACTTCGCCCTCGACAACGACGACGGCGCGCGCACCCACTACTACGACAAGGCCGACCTGATTCTGGTGGGCGTCTCGCGCTGCGGTAAAACACCCACCTGCCTGTATATGGCCATGCAATACGGCATTCGCGCTGCCAACTACCCACTGACCGAAGACGATATGGAACGTCTGCAGCTGCCCACAGCGCTGAAAAAGTATAAGGACAAACTGTTCGGCCTGACCATCGACCCGGACCGCCTTACCGCCATCCGCCACGAGCGCAAACCCAACAGCCGATATGCCAGCTTCGCCCAGTGCGAATTTGAAGTCCGTGAAGTGGAAAACCTCTTCCGCCGTGAAAATATCGCCTTTATCAATTCCACCCATTTTTCGGTTGAAGAAATTTCGGCCAAAATTCTGGTGGAAAAAGGTGTTGAACGCCGCCTCAAGTAACCCGCACAACTCATTGAAATCAAAAGAAAAGGCTCGAACACCTCGAGCCTTTTCTCATTTATAAACGCTATAAAATATCACCCGGCACACGCACCCAACCTTCCATCAAGATCCGCGCGCTACGCGACATGATCGCCTTGGTTACCGTCCACTGCCCATCCACCAGCGCCGCCTGCGCGCCAACGCGCAAGGTGCCGGATGGATGACCAAAACGTACCGCCTCACGCGCAGTGCCTCCCGCTGCCAGATTGACCAGAGTGCCAGGAATCGCTGCTGCGGTACCGATGGCCACCGCGCAAGTACCCATCATCGCGTGATGCAACTTGCCCATAGATAGCGCACGCACCAGAAGATCAATTTCCGCAGCCTGTACTGTCTTACCGCTGGATGAAACGTAATCCTTGGCTTTGGCGACAAAGGCGATTTTCGGTGTGTGCTGCCGGGTCAGTGCCTCTTCCGCCGTCTTGATCAGCCCCATGCGCAAGGCGCCAGCCACACGGATTTTCTCGAAACGCGCCAGCTGCTCAGGGTCGCCATTGATCTGCTCGCGCAGCTCAGTCCCCTGATAGCCAATGTCTTCGGCGTTTACGAACACCGTCGGAATACCTGCGGCAATCATGGTTGCCTTGAAGGTACCGACGCCAGGCACATCCAAATCGTCCACCAGATTGCCGGTGGGGAACATCGAACCGCCCTCCTCGCCATCATCAGACGGATCGAGGAACTCCAGCACGATCTCCGCGGCCGGGAAGGTCACCCCGTCCAGCTCGAAGTCGCCGGTTTCCTGTACCTGGCCATTGCTGACCGGCACATGGGCGATGATGGTTTTCTGGATATTCGCCTGCCAGATGCGCACCACACACACGCCGTTTTCCGGGATGCGCGCAGGGTCAAGCAGACCGGCATGAATGGCAAACGCCCCGGCACCGGTAGACAGGTTGCCGCAGTTGCCGCTCCAGTCGACGAAGGCCTTGTCGATGGACACCTGGCCATAGAGGTAGTCCACATCGTGATCCGGTTGACTGCTTTTCGACAGGATCACGCACTTGGAAGTCGAGGACGTTGCGCCGCCCATGCCGTCGATCTGCGCAGCATAGGGATCTGGGCTGCCGATCACCCGCATAAACAGATTGTCGCGTGCAGCGCCCGGCACCTGGCAGCTTTGTGGCAGGTCCTGCAGACGGAAGAACACGCCCTTGCTGGTGCCGCCTCGCATATAGGTGGCGGGAATTCTGATCTGGGATAGATGAGCCATGGTTTGGTCCTGGCTGAAGAGTGAAATTGCCGTAGGGTGGATCACGCCTCACCGATCCACCATCGGTGCGCGAAAACGGTGGATGCAAAAGCGCCATCCACCCTACGTAATCAGGCGACGGCGCCCTCGAGGAAGTCCTGGGCAAAGCGCTGCAGCACACCGCCGGCTTTGTACACATGCACTTCGGCAGCGGTATCCAGACGACAGGTCACTGGCACTTTGACTACCTCGCCATTGCGACGATTGACCACCAGGGTCAGATCGCAGCGTGGCGACACATCGCCCTGGATGTCGTAGGTCTCGGTGCCGTCGAGGCCGAGGGTCAGGCGAGTGGTGCCCGGTTTGAACTCGACCGGCAGCACGCCCATGCCCACCAGGTTGGTGCGATGGATGCGCTCGAACCCTTCGGCCGCGATCACTTCCACACCCGCCAGGCGAACGCCCTTGGCCGCCCAGTCGCGGGAGCTGCCCTGCCCGTAGTCGGCACCGGCGACGATGATCAGGTTCTGCTTGCGGTTCATGTAGGTTTCGATCGCTTCCCACATACGCATCACCTTGCCTTCCGGCTCGACGCGCGCCAGTGAACCCTTCTTCACCACACCGTCGACCACGGCCATCTCGTTGACCAGTTGCGGGTTGGCGAAAGTGGCGCGTTGAGCGGTCAAATGGTCGCCCCTATGAGTCGCGTAGGAGTTGAAGTCCTCTTCCGGCAAGCCCATCTTGTGCAGGTACTCACCCGCAGCCGAATCCAGCAGGATGGCGTTGGACGGCGACAGATGATCGGTGGTGATGTTGTCCGGCAGGATCGCCAGCGGCAGCATGCCCTTGAGCGTGCGCTCGCCGGCCAGTGCACCTTCCCAGTACGGAGGACGACGGATGTAGGTGCTCATCGGGCGCCAGTCGTACAGCGGGCTTTCGGCCTCTTGCACAGTGCCCAGATCGAACATCGGGATATAGATCTGCCGGAACTGTTCAGGCTTCACCGAGGAGGCAACGATTGCGTCGATCTCTTCGTCGCTCGGCCACAGATCCTTGAGGGTAATCGGATTGCCGCTGGCGTCATGGCCGAGCACATCCTGCTCGATATCGAAGCGCACGGTGCCGGCAATGGCATAAGCCACCACCAGCGGCGGCGAGGCCAGGAACGCCTGCTTGGCGTAGGGGTGGATACGACCGTCGAAGTTGCGGTTACCCGAGAGTACGGCGGTGGCATACAGGTCGCGGTCGATGATTTCCTGCTGGATCTTCGGGTCCAGCGCACCGGACATGCCGTTACAGGTGGTGCAGGCGTAGGCCACGATGCCGAAACCGAGCTGTTCCAGCTCGTTCAGCAGCCCAGCCTCTTCCAGGTACAACTTGGCAACCTTGGAACCCGGCGCGAATGACGTCTTGACCCACGGCTTGCGCAGCAGACCCAACTGGTTGGCTTTTTTCGCCAGCAGGCCGGCCGCCACCACGTTACGCGGATTGGAGGTGTTGGTGCAGCTGGTGATGGCGGCGATGATCACCGCACCATCCGGCATCAGCCCCTCGCCCTCTTCCACCTTGCCGGCGGCCAACTTGGCCTCATCGGCAATACCACGCTCGTGCAGCGCCGAGGTTGGCAGGCGCTTGTGCGGGTTGGACGGGCCGGCCATGTTACGCACCACCGTAGACAGGTCAAAACTCAGCACCCGCTCATATTCGGCTGTTTCCAGGGCGCTCGCCCACAGGCCGGTGGTTTTGGCGTACTGCTCGACCAGGGCCACCTGCTCCGGCTCACGGCCGGTGAGCTTGAGGTAATCGATGGTCTGCTGATCGATATAAAACATCGCCGCGGTGGCGCCGTATTCCGGGCACATATTGGAGATGGTGGCGCGGTCACCAATGGACAGGCTGTCCGCGCCCTCGCCGAAGAACTCGACCCAGGCACCAACCACCCGCTCCTTGCGCAGGAACTCGGTCAGGGCCAGGACGATATCGGTGGCGGTAATGCCAGGCTGGCGCTTGCCAGTCAGCTTGACCCCGACGATATCGGGCAGGCGCATCATCGACGGCAAACCGAGCATTACGGTTTCCGCTTCCAGCCCGCCCACACCGATGGCGATTACACCCAGAGCATCGACGTGCGGGGTGTGCGAGTCGGTACCCACGCAGGTATCCGGGAAAGCCACGCCGCTACGGGCCTGGATCACCGGGCTCATTTTCTCCAGGTTGATCTGGTGCATGATGCCGTTGCCGGCCGGGATCACGTCGACGTTCTTGAACGCGGTCTTGGTCCACTCGATAAAGTGAAAGCGATCCTCGTTGCGGCGCTCTTCCACCGCGCGGTTCTTCTCAAACGCATCCGGATCGAAACCGCCGAATTCGACGGCCAGGGAGTGGTCGACGATCAGCTGGGTCGGCACAACAGGGTTGACCTTGGCCGGATCACCGCCCTGTTCAGCGATGGCATCGCGCAGGCCAGCCAGATCCACCAGCGCAGTCTGGCCAAGAATGTCATGGCAGACCACGCGCGCCGGATACCAGGGGAAATCCAGCTCCTGCTTACGCTCGATCAGCTGCTTGAGCGCATCGGTCAGCAGCTCCGGCTCGCAGCGGCGCACCAGTTGCTCGGCCAGTACGCGGCTGGTGTATGGCAGCTTGGCGTAAGCGCCCGGAGTGATGGCATCGACCGCCTCGCGGGTGTCGAAGTAATCCAGCGCGGTACCAGCCAGCGGCTTGCGGTATTGCATATTCACTGGGCTGCTCATTATTTGCGGTCCTTGAGCGGCACGAACTTCAGGTCCTCGGGACCGGTGTAGTTGGCGCTCGGACGGATGATCTTGCCGTCGATGCGCTGCTCGATGACATGGCTGGACCAGCCGGAAGTGCGCGCAATCACGAACAGCGGAGTGAACATGGCGGTAGGCACGCCCATCATGTGGTAGCTGACGGCGCTGAACCAATCGAGATTGGGGAACATCTTCTTGATGTCCCACATGATGGTTTCCAGGCGCTCGGCAATGTCGTACATCTTGGTGTTGGACTGCTCGAGCGACAGCTCGCGCGCCACTTCCTTGATCACCTTGTTGCGCGGATCCGCCACGGTGTACACCGGGTGACCGAAGCCAATCACCACTTCCTTGCGCTCGACACGGGCGCGGATATCAGCCTCGGCCTCGTCCGGGGTGTCGTAGCGCTTCTGGATCTCGAAGGCCACTTCGTTGGCGCCGCCATGTTTCGGGCCACGCAATGCGCCGATGCCACCGGCAATGCAGCTGTACATATCCGAGCCAGTACCGGCGATCACCCGCGAGGTGAAAGTCGAAGCATTGAACTCGTGCTCGGCATACAGGTTGAGCGAGGTGTGCATGGCGCGCACCCAGGACTCGCGCGGCTTCTCGCCGTGCAGCAGATGGAGGAAATGCCCGCCGATGGAATCGTCGTCGGTTTCCACCTCAATGCGCTTGCCGTTGTGGCTAAAGTGGTACCAGTACAGCAGCGCGGAACCCAGCGAAGCCATCAGCTTGTCGGCGATATCACGGGCGCCGGGGTGGTTGTGGTCGTCCTTCTCCGGCGACACGCAACCGAGCACCGATACAGCGGTGCGCATCACATCCATCGGATGGGCGGACGGCGGCAGCTGCTCAAGGGATACTTTCAGCGCCGCGGGCAAACCACGCAGGGCCTTGAGCTTGGTCTTGTAGCCGGCCAGCTCGGCGACGTTGGGCAGCTTGCCGTGCACCAGCAGGTGGGCGATTTCCTCGAACTCGCAGCGGTTGGCAAAGTCCAGCACGTCATAGCCACGGTAGTGCAGGTCGTTGCCAGTACGGCCCACCGTGCACAGGGCGGTGTTGCCGGCAGCAGTGCCAGAGAGGGCCACGGATTTCTTCGGCTTGAAGCCTGGGGTGGTTTCCGGGGTTGCGCTCATGCTTATCTCCTCAAATCCGGTTGATGCGTTGTTATTTTTTTGCGGCAAACAGGGCGTCGAGTTTCTGCTCGAAGGCGTGGTAGCCGATGCGGTCATAGAGTTCGGCGCGGGTCTGCATCAACTCGATCACATCTTTCTGATGGCCGTTCTGACGAATCGAGGTGTAGACACTTTCGGCCGCCTTGTTGGCGGCGCGAAAGGCCGACAGCGGGTAGAGCTGAATGGCTACGCCGACCGATGCCAGTTCGTCACGGCTGAACAACGGCGTGGCACCGAATTCGGTGATATTGGCCAGCACCGGCACATTCAGCGCATCGACGAAGCGTTTGTAGGTCGGCAAGTCATAGGCGGCCTCGGCAAAAATACCGTCGGCACCGGCCTCCACGTAGCGCTGGCAGCGCTCGATGGCGGCATCCACACCTTCGGCTTGAATTGCATCGGTGCGGGCAATCAGGAAGAAATCAGGGTCGGTCTTGGCATCGGCGGCAGCGCGCACGCGATCGACCATTTCCTCGCAGGAGACGATCTCCTTGCCCGGACGGTGGCCACAACGCTTGGCACCCACCTGATCTTCGATATGCGCAGCTGCTGCGCCAGCCTTGATCAGGTTCTTGATGGTGCGTTCAATATTGAAGGCGCTCGGGCCAAAGCCAGTGTCTATATCCACCAGCAGCGGCAAGTCGCAGACATCAGTGATACGGCGCACATCGGTAAGCACGTCATCCAAGGTGTTGATGCCCAGATCGGGCAAACCGAGGGAGCCGGCTGCCACCCCGCCACCGGACAGATAAATAGCTTTGAAACCTGCGCGCTGGGCCAGCAAGGCATGGTTGGCATTGATCGCACCGATCACCTGCAGGGGCGACTCAATGGCAAGCGCCTGACGGAAACGCTGGCCTGGGGAAAGCTGATTCATGACTCACCTCGTGGTTTGGCTGTCTTGGTGTGTACGCCCGTACTGCTGGAGAAATGGCGCTCGATATTGCGTTTGGAAGCGCCGATATGACGGCGCATCAACAACTCGGCCAGTTCGCCGTCTCGGTCGGCGATGGCATCGAGAATACGGTGGTGCTCGGCAAAGGCCTGACGCGGCCGATTGGGCGTCGCGGAGAACTGCAGGCGGTACATGCGCACCAGTTGATAGAGCTCACCACAGAGCATCTGGGTCAGGGTCTTGTTGCCACTGCCCTGAATGATCCGGTAATGGAAGTCGAAATCGCCTTCCTGCTGGTAGTAGCCGACGCCCGCCTTGAAGGCAGCATCCTGCTCATGCAGGTCCAGTACCTGACGCAACTCGTCGATCTCCGCCTGGGTCATGCGCTCGGCGGCCAGGCGACAAGCCATACCTTCCAGGGACTCACGAATCTCATAGAGTTCGATCAGTTCGGCGTGACTGAGCGACACCACACGCGCGCCAATGTGCGGCACGCGCACCAGTAGGCGCTGGCCTTCCAGGCGGTGAATCGCTTCACGCAGCGGGCCACGGCTGATGCCATAGGTGCGCGCCAGTTCAGGCTCAGAAATTTTGCTGCCGGGGGCAATTTCGCCCTTGACGATAGCGGCCTGAATCCGCCGAAAAACCTGTTCAGAAAGGGTTTCCGAGTCTTCCTGACTGGACTCGATGGGCTCAATTACATCAAGCATATTGTCGACACTATGCGAGTTAAGTGCCTAAAAAGTACGCCTAGACCA
Source organism: Pseudomonas sp. 8BK (assembly GCF_902506475.1). NCBI lineage: Bacteria > Pseudomonadati > Pseudomonadota > Gammaproteobacteria > Pseudomonadales > Pseudomonadaceae > Pseudomonas > Pseudomonas sp. 8BK. The sequence continues at coordinate 1,712,976 of NZ_LR733252.1, forward strand.
CATTACTGTCAAACAAACCAATAAGATTGTTGACAGTACACAGCGCTACTTTAGTCGCCCGCAGCCGCGACCTTACTTGCATAAACGCCTATAAGCGCCTGTCACGACTGAAAAAGCCCATGGTAGAATGCCGCCTGCTTAACGCTTGCAGAGGAATTTCTGACTGCCTGCTAGACTCCAAGCCCAGGAGCGCCAACCGCAACGCGCGCATCCGCCATTGCTCGACCCTTCATCAACACCACACCCCAGGACTTATGACACTAAAGCCCTTCATCCTTGTGCTATGCCTGCTACTTGCTCCGGGCCTGAGTTTTGCCGCGGAGAAGACAGTCTATGGGCTTAATGAATACGTCCGATTATTCGACCTCGATCTGAAACTTGCCGCCAAACTCGACACGGGCGCCAAGACCGCATCACTCAGTGCCCGCGACATCAAGCGCTTCAAGCGTGATGGCGAGACTTGGGTACGTTTCTACCTGGCCATCGACGAAGCGCATAGCAGCCCGATCGAACGCCCCCTGGCGCGTATCAGCAAGATCAAACGCCGCGCAGGCGACTATGATCCACAGGAAGAAAAAACCTATACGGCACGGCCCGTGATCGAAATGGATGTGTGCATGGGCAGCAGCCTGCGCACAATTGAAGTGAACTTGACCGACCGCAGTGCTTTCCAATACCCGTTGTTGATAGGCTCCGAAGCACTCAAACGCTTTTCGGCGCTGGTCGATCCGAGTCTTAAATACGCAGCAGGCAGACCTGCCTGCGACCCTGACGCAAACCTTGGCGAGTAACTTCCATGCGCTCTCTTACCCTTCATCTGAAAGTCCTGGTCATACTCCTAGTGAGTTTGGGCGTTCTGATCACGGCTTATCAGATCTTCATTCTCGGTATTCCGATGACCGAAGACGAGACTGATGATCTATGGAACATCGACGCCAAAGTCGAATTTCAGGCCAGCCCACGTGAACCGGTCAAGCTGCAGATGTTCGTGCCGCCCCTGGCTCAGGATTACGTCAGTCTGAACGAGAGCTTTATCTCGAATAACTACGGTGTGAGCATCAATCGCGCCGACGGCAACCGCAAAGTCACCTGGTCCGCACGCCGCGCCAGTGGCAAGCAGACCCTCTACTACCGCCTGGTATTGACCAAGCGCTACAGCGGTGAGCAAGCCAAGGCCAAAGGCCCGATCTTCCGCGACAGCATCCCGGTCGAGGGCGCCGAGAAGATTGCCGCCGAAGCGCTGCTCGCGCCGATCCGCCAGCACTCGGCGGACGTCGAAACCTTTATCAGTGAGACCATCAAACGCGTCAATAACGACAATGATGACAACGTCAAACTGCTGTTGGGCGGCGATGCCTCTACCCCCAATAAAGCCAAGGTCATCGAACTGCTACTGTCTATCGCCCACGTACCAATGGAACGCGTGCACACCATTCGTCTGGCGGCCGATATCCAGCAGAGTCCGGAGCTGTGGCTGCGCAGCTTTAACGGCGAAAACTGGTTGTACTTCAACCCCGAAAGCGGTGAGCAAGGCTTGCCGGTTGATCGCCTGATCTGGTGGATCGGCGATGACAGCCTGGTCACGCTTGAAGGCGGCAAGCAGGCACAAGTCAGCTTCAGCCTGAACAACAGCGAGATGAACGCCATTCGCCTGGCCAAACTGACCGACGAAAACACCGACGCCGACTTCCTCGAATACAGCCTGTATGGCCTGCCACTGCAGACCCAGCAGACCTTTATGATCATGGTGATGATCCCAATCGGCGTGCTGGTGATCCTGGTTCTGCGTAACCTCGGTGGCCTGCAGACATTGGGTACCTTCACCCCGGTACTGATTGCCCTGGCCTTCCGCGAGATGCAATTGGGCTACGGCATAATGTTCTTCACCATCATCACCGCCCTGGGCCTGTCGCTGCGCTCCTACCTGGAGCACCTAAAACTGCAGATGTTGCCGCGCCTGTCAGTGGTACTGACCTTCGTCGTGGTATTGATCGCTGCCATCAGCCTGTTCAGCCATAAGCTGGGGCTTGAACGCGGCCTGTCGGTGGCACTGTTCCCAATGGTGATCCTGACCATGACCATCGAGCGCCTGTCGATCACCTGGGAAGAGCGCGGCGGCGGCCATGCCTTTAAAGTGGCCATCGGCACCCTGTTCGCTGCAACCCTGGCGCACCTGCTGATGAGCGTGCCGGAGCTGAACTACTTCATCTTCACCTTCCCGGCCGTACTGATGATTCTGGTGGGCTTTATGCTGGCGATGGGGCGCTACCGTGGCTACCGCCTGACCGAACTGTTCCGCTTCAAAGCCTTCCTCAAGGACTAATGCCATGTTCGGCCTGATCAAGACGTGGAAAGCCCTCGAAGCCAAAGGCATCATGGGCATCAATCGGCGTAACGCGGACTACGTGCTGAAGTACAACAAACGGCACCTGTACCCGATCGTCGATGACAAGATCATCACCAAGATGCGCGCCATCGAAGCGGGTATCGATGTACCGGAAATGTACGGCATCATCGATACCGAAAAAGGCATCGATAACCTGCGCGCCATCATCGGTGACCGCCCGGACTTCGTGGTCAAGCCGGCACAGGGTGCCGGCGGTGACGGCATCCTGGTGATCGCCGATCGCTTCGAAGATAAGTACAAGACCGTCTCGGGCAAGATCATCAGCCACGAAGAGATCGAGCATCAGATCTCCAGCATCCTCACCGGACTCTACTCCCTGGGCGGCCACCGGGACCGCGCGCTGATCGAATACCGCGTAACCCCAGATCAGATCTTCAAAAGCATCAGCTACGAGGGCGTACCCGACATCCGCATCATCGTGCTGATGGGCTACCCAGTGATGGCCATGCTACGCCTGCCCACCCGTCAGTCCGGCGGCAAGGCCAACTTGCACCAGGGTGCGATCGGTGTCGGGGTGGATTTGGCCACCGGCGTCACCCTGCGCGGCACTTGGCTGAACAACAAGATCAGCAAGCACCCGGACACCACCAACGCGGTGGACGGCGTGCAACTGCCGAACTGGGATGGCTTTATGAAGCTCGCCGCCGGTTGCTACGAGCTGTGCGGCCTGGGCTATATCGGTGTGGACATGGTGCTGGATCAGGACAAGGGCCCGTTGATTCTCGAACTCAACGCCCGCCCCGGCCTGAACATCCAGATCGCCAACGACTGCGGCCTCACCCACCGCGCCCACGCAGTCGAGGCGCGTATCGCCGAGCTGCAGAAAAAGGGCATAGTCGAAACCGCCGAAGAACGCGTGCGCTTCTCGCAAGAGCTATTTGGCCATGTCTCGATTGCACAGATCTGATTGATCACCACAAAAAAGCCCGGACTTGTCCGGGCTTTTTTGTGGCTGCTTGATTGAGTCACTAACGCACAATCGCCAATTCGAACGCACCTTCATCGCTGTGTGCATGGGTCTGCATGCCAGCCTCATCGACTGCCAGCGCCTGCAGAGGCCGCTTGAAGGGTTTGTTATCCAGGGTTTGCAGGCTGCGATCTTCATCCGTGGTCAATAGCAGCACATAGTACTCACCGGCGGAGGCTCTTACCGGCACAGTGCCTTCGATAAAGGCATAGCGATACCAGGTTTCCGCATGCAGCTGGTACACCGCATCACTGACCAGCCGCGTTGGCTGCTTGGCCTGATCGAGGAACAACAAAGAGGGATAGGCGACCTGCTTGTTGGCGAAGCTGCGAATACGCAAACCGAAGTCGTACTGCGAGCGTGGCAATTTCAGGGCAGCGTAGTAGCTCTTGCCCATGGGGAAATCCAGGCTGGGGGAAAAACGATTTAGCTCTTCATAACGAGGCTCATCGGCGCTGATAGGGGTGAAATCTTCCTCACTCAATTGCCCGCAGCAACGCTCAACTAGCTCCTGATAGCGCCCCCCAAACTTCTCTTCAGTTCCGGCCAGCAAGGCCTGCATCGCGGCAGTGGGCTGCCCGTCCAGCCCCGGCAAGGCTTGTGGTTTAGTGTCAAAGGTCACTTCCCTACCCTGGGTCAGCGGCACATTGTGCAGGGTGGGTGTCGGCGCCTTGGCTCCTTTGGGCGGCACCTTGGAGTTACGCATGCGTCCCTGCTCATCAACCCAGGTGAAGTAGCGGCCATCCTGCTCATCACGGGCAAAATCACGACCTTCCAGCACATCCGAGCTGATGTAGGCACTGGAGCGCTCACCGGTTCCTAGAAGAATCTCATTGCCACCCGCCTGCACCTGCTGGCCGGCGTAGAAGCTGTTCTGCAGATTGCCGCTGGCGTCCACCCAGGTGAAATAGCGCCGCTTGCTTTCGCCTGTGCTCTTACTGCCCGGCCAACTCCCAGCACCCGCCTCATCACGTAAACGGGCCTGATCACTGCGCTGGATCGTACTGGCAGCCGCACGCTGATGGGCCGCATAACGGTCACCCACAAAGGTGTTATGCACCCTGCCCTGATCATCAACCCAGGTCAGATAGCGGCCGTTGGCACTCGCGTGCAAGAAAACTAACAACCCGAACAGTATCCACAGCACGCGCATAGCAGAAACCTAGAAAGTGGTGCGGTAGGTCAACGCCAGTACATAGGCCTTAACACTGGTTTTCACATCAAGATCGGCATAGGGGTTGTACACCATACTGTCGATGGATGAGCAGTTGAGATTGCAGCTGGAGCGCGCCGGAATGTCCTGCTTGCTGACCAGATAGTTGAAACCCAGGTCGATCACTGTGTCCTTGTCCCACTGGTAACCCAGCCCCAAACCATAGAGCTTGGCATCGCCCAAAGGCGCTAGTACGTCGGCCTTGTTGCCGGGAATGGCTGAAGGTCTTGGCTCATAGCCCATACGCAGACTCAGGCGATCATTGACTTGGTACTCGACGCCTACGGCCCAGCTCCAGACGGATTCATAACCCCGGTCAAGAATAATACTGGTTGAGGTGGCATTTTCCGGGGAGAACAGGCTGGCGATGGTGAGAATATCCAGCTGACGATCAAACTCCAGCTCGAACTTGTCCCAAGCCGCATAGTCGGTCCACTTCACATCCAGGTTGATCTGCCAGCGCTCATGCGGTTTGAACTTAATACCACTGGCAAAGTGCGCCGGATAGGTCATGTTCAACGAGACGTTGCCCTGCTCCTTATCGAACAAGCCGTCCGGTGTCAGGGTATTGAACACTGCGCCGATAAACGAGTTGTCCAGCCCCTGCCAGAAACCCTGCCAGTTCTCCGAGTAATCCACTACATAGCGCCCTTTCAAGCGCATTTTGGCCTCGCTCTGATACACCGCTCCTAACGCAAACCAGTCGTTTGGCTCCCACAGGAAACCGACGTTCCAGGTGGGCGAAAGAGTCTGCTGCATATCGATATCGATATTGGCAATGTCGGTGAAAGGTCCCAGCTCACCACCGCAGATATTCAGAAATATCTCAAACGGATTATTGTCCACCAGGCACAGTGCATCCTGAGCTACCCCGACAAAACCGGTGAGGATGCCTGGCGCGCGGAAATCCTGATTAAGTGCCATAGCCTGATGGGAGAAACCAATAGACAACCCCAGCGACAGCTCATCATTAACCTGATATGCCAGCGAGGGTGAAAAGTAGGTCAGGCGCTGAATCACCAGCTCCTTGCCCTGGTAACGCCCAGGATCGTCATCGCCACGGGCAAAGCCAAGCGCCTGCGGTGTGTACATATTGGTGGCGAAGGTCAGCTTGGAGCCTGGCGGCGTAATCGACAATCCTGCCAGCGGGGCAAACAGCATCGGCAACTCGGTGGCGCCACCTACACCTGGCAGGTACATCATCGCAGCCCCTGCTCGACTGGAAGAGTTGGCGACAGGATCATTGTTCAAGCCAAGAAAGCTGCTGCCGTAACCGGGTGGAGCATCGAACTCGGCACGAATATCCATCATCCCGGTGATGAATTTGACCGTTGTCTGCCGCCCCTTGAGCTTGCTCAGGGCAGCCGGGTTGTAGTGCACAGAGTCAATACCGGTAAAGTCGGCCGTTACCGCATTGCCTAACGCCATGGCCTTGGGGCTGCCAATCGTCAGGTTCTGAGCCAGTTGTGCATGGGCCTGCCCCGCAAAGAGCGCAAATGCCCAAAATATCGTCTGCGCAAGCAGCGAAATTCGCATATTCATGGAGTGCTCGCTCGCGTCTATTGGGCCTTCAGGCCTTTGATATCCAAAGGCATGGAGATGCCCAACAGCACATCCGGCGAATCCTCGGTCATACCGAAACCAGCGTTGACGTTGACGATACGCTCCGGCGATGTACGCAAGCCCAGCGAGAAATTCATCACCGCACTGGTCTGCCCACGGCCCTCGGCTTCGCCGTCGGCAAAGGTGAAGGTCGGCTTAAGCGAGTGCGACATCTGATAGGAGGTCGCCAGCGACACGTCATAGGACAGTGCATAGGCAAAACCCATGCTCAGGGAGAATGACGAGCCGGGGTCAACCTCTTCAAGCAAACGACCGCCACGTACCTGGCCAATGCCGGTGATTGGCATGTTGTAGGTGTAACCAACCGAGCCGAACAACACGACCGGGTCAATCACATAGGACATATTCGCGCCTACGCCCAGGCTGTAGGTACCGCTACCCGTAGACAGGTCGCTCGCAGTATTGATGTCGTAGGGGCTGTTACCCGTTGGTAAGCCCAGGGTCGCGTAAAGAGTAGTAACCGGCTTGCCGCGCAAGGAGGTCCATGGCTGCCAACGCAGGCTGGCGGAGATATCGCCGAGGCTGTAGGCATCCAAATCACGCTCGGTGTCGTACTTGGCGACCATGGGCAGACGCACGCTGAAGGTCAGGTTGTCCCAGACGCCGTAGTCGAAGGTGAACGAGTTGGTAAAGGTGTGCTGTGCCTCGCTCTGGCCAATCACACTAAATACGTTGTTGCCGGTACGCACAGTCTCGATAACCGTATCGCGCAGCAGCGAATAATCGAAGCCATAGGTCAGGGTTCGCTCGCCCTTTTTCAGCAAGGTGTAGCTCTTTTCCGCAGCCTGAAATACCTCCTCCAGCGCCTTGGCGCTATCGGCGTCATCTTCCTGCTTGCTCAATGCTTCACGTGCCTGCTCGACCGAAGTCGGGTCGTCGGCAAACACCGCTGAACTGGCAGCCCCTGCCAGCATGGCCAGCCATACATAATGCAAAACTCTCATGGCGCAGCCCCCAAATATTTATTGTTATGCCGGGCGTTCTACTTGCGTCGGATATAGCGAATATCGCCCTCGGAACCCAGCTCTGTGGCCTGGTTCTCGGTGAACTTGGTCATCTGTGGGAACTCGCGAAATGCCAGCAAGCTGGTGGTGCGGTCATCGATGATGCGCAAATCCTGCTCACTCAAGGCCAGGGTATTCGGAGGTTCATTGCCGTTGGGGAAAATCACAAACAGCACGTTCTGATCCCAGATTTCCTCAAAACGCGTACGGGTAAAACTGATATTGCCAAGTGCCGGATCCGCCACAAACACATGGTCGTTGTACACATCGCGCACCACCACAAAGTGTTTGAAGCCGGCATATTCGATCGGCACGATGGCCGGATGCTCAAGCGCGTCGAGATCAGCAAAAGCCGCGCGAAAGCCACCACTTTTGTAACCCAGCGCCGTGACAAACCGTTTCATATCGAGCAGGGAGAAGCCACGCCGCTCAACAATTTTGTCGGCCTCGCCAAACTTCAGCAGACCTTCCATGACCTGGCGTTCCTGTAGATTACGACCAAGGAAATAATCCAGCAGCGAGGTCAACGCAGCCGATCCACAGCTGTAGTCATAGGCCTGACGAATCACATTGCGAAACTGCAACTGGCTCATCGGCTCAAGCGTCACCGTCTCACGCAAAGGCCCATTCGGCAGCAAGTGCTGATTGATATGCACAGTGCCTGGCGCCGGTGGCTTGGTATCCACCGCTTCGGTAAAGCCCCACACGCCGATCAGACTGCCCAACAGAATCTCGATCATCAGCCAACCGCACTCCTATCCGGCAAGAGAAAAGTCCTACCGGCCGAAGCCGGTAAGACTTTTCATCACACGGAACAACTAAACGAACTTAGTGGCCCCAGACTTTTACGGTGGTGCCGGCCATGTTCATGTCGTTGATCGCCAGGGAGCCGATGCTGGCAGCGCTGCTGTCGCCAACTTTGATGGCGCCAACACTCAGCTGACCAGTGATGGTCGGCAGGCTGATTTGCAGCTGCTGAGTACCGCTGCCGTTGGTGACCACGTCAACCATGACCGGAGCGTTGTCATCGATGTTGAAGCCAGTGAAGGAAACGGTTTCCATGCGCAGCGAACCGCCGCCAGTGTCGCCGTCGGTGTAGACCAGGCTACCGATGGTGCCGTTGAAGCTACCAGAGATGCTGATGCCATCCTGACCGGTTACGGTTGCCAGAGCAGTGTCATCCATGGCCTTGAGCTCAGCCTGAGCCATGAAAGGAACAGCCAGAACAGCGGTGGCCAAGGCCAGTTGTTTGAGGGTTTTCATTGTTATTGTCTCCACAGTTCACTTATGGGTTGTCCCCGGCAGGCTGCTCTGGACTCCTGTCCGTCTCAGCTACAGCGGCGTGCGCCGCTCACCAGGTCTGACACTGCTTCCTTATTCGCGTCAGGCTTGGAATCGTGAAGCACCATGCTTCTCGTCCTGACGCTAAAACTACTGGTGCAAGCCCTGGCTGCCAGCCCATCCAAGGGATGGAGCGCCCATCTGGCGCAAATCCGCCAGCAAACGCTCAGGCCTCGCTCAACAACCCCAGACTCTTGCCCTTCAAAACCGCTTGCGTACGGCTGCGCACACCCAGCTTGGCGAACAGGTTGTGTAGGTGCCATTTGATCGTGGCCTCTGACAGATGCACTGCCTGGGCGATATCACGGTTCGACAAGCCAGCCGCGACAAAACGCAGAATCTCCCGTTCTCGATGGCTAACATCTTGATTTTCATCGAAAGTTTCTAGATCAATAGACAGCCGACGGCATTGTTCACGCAGCTGTTCGGCCAGCCCTTGCCAAGCGCTGGTGCGCTTGGGTTCGGCGCTGTGCCAGGCGTCCCAGAGCGGTAGCAGCCAGAGTGCATCGTCCAGAAACATGCGCCGGTAACCGCTTGCCCAGGCGTCTTCAAGCGTGGTTTTGAGCAAGGCGAAAGCCTTGTCGCTGTTACCTTTGCGCCAGTACGCCACAGAAAGTAACAAGGAAAGACGCAGGCGCCGATCCCGCTGATGCTCGGCCGTCTGTTTGGCCAGGCAGGCCTCAAGCACCGCTTGCGCCTTGTCGGCACGGCGTTCGGACAAGGCCAGGCGCGCTTCAGAGAGCACCTGTACGGTTTCCGCATCGGCATACCGACCCGGCGGCAATACCGCCAAATGGCGCTGCAACTGTAAACAGGTGCGCTCGGCCTCATTGGGTTTACGCAGCCACAGCAGGAACTGCACCTTGCAGCTCATGCCCAGGGCATAGACGCGCTCATAACCTGGGCCGTGCAAGCCGGCCAGCCACTCATCCAACTCCGCCAGGGCCGACTCGCCCTCGCCGGCAAAGAACCGCGCCTTGGCCATGACCAGCTTGCCGCGGCTGATCAGTTCAATCGGCGTGGCCACATCACGCCAGGTGGTCGCCAGTGGCAACTCAGCGAGAATCGCCGCATGTCGATCCTGCTCATACAGCAGATCCGCATAAGCCAGGGCCAGCGGTCCGCCTACGCGGCTGCGCCGACCAAATACCTGCTCGACCCGCGCCCGCGCACTTTCCGCCAATGCGCGGCCGCGCTCGGGCTGGCCGAGCTCCTTGCAAATTAATGCCTCAATCAGGCTGACCACTGCATGCAGGTATTCGCTATCGGCCTGCTCCAGATTGTCGCGCGCCACCGCAATCGACTTGGCCGCATCGCCGAACTCGCCCAACAAGGCGTAAGCCGCAGCCTGAATACAGGACATGCTCGCGCGGAAAATCGGCTGGTCATCCGGCACCAGAGCCAACCAGTGACGCGCTACCTTCAGCGCGCCCTCCAGCTTGTCCTGATATAGCAGTACCAGCGCCTTGAGCACCTGAGCCACTGCCAACAGCACCGCCAGACCAAAGTGCATCGGCTTGCCACGCCCCTGCATCAGGCGCGTGCTGACCTCCTCGATCAGCGCTTCAGCCTCGGCGTACTTCTGCTCGAAAGCCAACTGCCAGGCGTAGAAAATCTGGAACACCGGATGCTCGCGAATCACCTCGGCCGGCACATCCTTGAGGATCGTCAGAATGCCGTACACCTGATTACCGGCAATCAGTGTCGCGCCCTGGCGCTCCAGCAGCTCGGCGGCGAAGGCGTAGTCACGCGCACGCAAGGCGTACTTCACCGATTTATCAGTGAGCTCATGGCTTTCACACCAGCGTGCGGCGGCATGCAGCAGATGGGTTGGATCCCCTGATCGACTCAGGCGCCCCTGGAGGAACTCGGCAAACAGATGGTGATAGCGAAACCACTCGCCCTGCTCGTCCAGCGCGATGATAAACAGCTGGGCAGTCTGCAGGCGCTTGAGAATTTGTGCGCCGTCCGTTCTCCCCGTCAGTGCGTTGCACAACTCTGCATTGAACTCATCAAGCACTGAAGTCTGATCGAGAAACAGCTGCTGATCCTGCGGCAGATGATCAAGCACGTCCTCGGCCAGGTAATCGGCGATATTGCGCTCAGTGCCTGACAGCCCAGCGAGAAAGGCAGCGCGCTCCGGCTGCCGCGCCAGTGCCAACGCCACCAGGTGCAAGGCGGTAATCCAGCCCTCGGTACGCCGATGCAGCAAATCCAGCTCGGTGCTGCTCAGCTGCAACTGCTTGAGTTCGTGAAAATAGGCCTCAGTTTCGCTACGGGTCAGGCGCAGCTCGTCTGCCTTAATCCATAGCGCCCAGGGCGTAACAACCGGCTGTTCATCGAGAAAGCGCGGGTTGTAGCGGGTGCTGCCAATCATCCGCACATTGGCCGGTACGTGTTTGACGAAGTAATTGACCAGAGGCCCCAGGTCGACATGCCGCACCCGATGAAAATCATCAAAGATCAGATACAGGTCACCCTGCACCTTCTTCAGATCAGCAATAAAGGAATCCAGCAGCACCTCATTGGGCACGCTCAAATCATCCCGCAGCAACCTCGCAGTACCGGCCCCAAAACCTGGCAGCTGCGCCTCGATCGCCGCAATCAGATAATGCAGCAGACGTTGTGGCTCGCTGTCGGCTTCATCGCAGGACAACCAGGCGACCCGCGCGCCGGTCTCCAGCAAACGCAGACGAAACTGACTAAGCACCGTGCTCTTGCCGAAGCCAGCCGGTGCGCTGAGCAGAATCAGGCGCTGCTCACGGGCCTTGAACAGCCGGTCAAGCAAGGCATCACGGGCCAATAAAGGCCGGCCGGCAGACTCAGCAGGAAACAGTTTGGTCCGCAGTAACGGCAACTTACCCGGACGGGGCTTCGATTGGCTATTCATTGATCAAGAAGACTCAGTTCGCGCGCGCGGCGGATGGCTTGTGTGCGGTTACGCACTTTGAGCTTTTCGTAAATGTTGTGCAGGTGCCATTTGACCGTACCGAGGGCCAATGAAAGCTGCTGACCGATCTCATCGTTCGACATGCCCTGAGCCGCCAGGCAGACCACCTCGCGCTCGCGCTCGGTCAGCCCTTCCTCAAGCACTTCCAGCGATTGCCGCGCACTGTTGCCCGGCCAGATGGCCAGCAAGCTGCGGATAAAGCCCTGCAGCGCTGGCTGGCGTTCGGCAGCCTCCAGTTGCTGCAGCAACTGGCGAATGGCTTCACCTTCCTCGACAAACAGACTGCGCACACCTTCGCGCTCGGCGCCGATCAGGCATTGCATCAACAGGCTTTGCGCACGCTCCTGATAGCCCAGGCGCTGATAACTAAGCGCCGCTAGCAGATCGAGCCGCAGCCGCTGCAGGCCATGCCAGTTATCCAGCAGCATGCCGCGCAGCTGAGTGATTTCATGCAGCGCTTCGCTGTAATGCCCCCGCGCCTGCTGCAGGCGAATACGGGTCAGGCCCTTCACCCACAACACCGGATTGAAGCGCATATGCTGGTAATGCTCGGCCAGCTTGTTCCAGTCCACGGTCTTGAGGCGCTGTTCGGCGCGCTTGAGCCGGTCCGCCGCAGGTTCCTGAAGAATCTGTACCACCTCATCGGCCACCGCCTGGGCGTAGAAACGCCAGGACTGATTGCGTGCGGCGAGGTTCTGCATCAGCACCAGGCTTGCGTAGGCATCCTTGGGGTTGTCCTGCATGCGCTGAACATGGGCCATGCACAACATGCCCTGGGCATACAGATCGATCGGATTGATCACATCAACCGTGGCCAGTGCCCAGCGCAAGCGCTCCTCAATACCGTCCAGGCGCCCTTGGTTATAAGCGATCAGGGCTTCGGTGATGGTCGGCAGCGCCAGAGCCCGCGAACGATCGGAAAACCAGGGTATGACCCGGGCGCGCAACTGCGCGAACAACAACTCGGCCTGACGGATCTGCCCCTGCTCCAGACTCAGCAGCACCTCGACGTTGGCCAGCTGCATATCCAGATAGCGCCCTTCGAGGAAGTGATTGCGCTGCTGCGCCAAGGCCAGCAAGCGCTTGGCCTGATCCGGTTGGCCGATCATCACATTGGCCAGCGCACCGACGATCAGCATTGCCACTTCAAGAAAGGCGGTGTGCTGGCCCAACTGCACTTCAACCCGGCGTGCCAGGGCAATGCAGGTTTGTAGATCGTCTTTCTGCAGGGCGATGACGGACTTGATCGCCAGGGTTGCCAACAGCTTGTCGCTCAACGGCGCCCCAGGCTTGGCCTCCGTCCAACGCTCAAGCAGTTCATCGAGCATGCGATTGGCTTCCACCAAGCCCAGCTCAGCCGCACGGGTCCAGACATCGGCGAGTACCAGCACGGGGAAACGCTCGGCAATCTCATCCGGCACATGCTGGCGCCATTTGTAGATCAGGTTGAGCTGGCCGCGGTTGATCAGTTCCAGGCCGCAACCATCGACCAGTGCTGCGAGCATTTCCGGGTCTTCGGCGAGGCAAGCATGCTCAATGGCCAGGTTCTGCATATGGTGATTGGTGAACCACAGGCTGGCGTTGAAATGCAGCTGTTTGAAACGCTCGGGGTCGCGCTCTTTCAGGCGACCGCGCAAGAACTCGGCAAACAGGTTGTGGAAGCGATACCACTGGCGCTCGCGGTCCAGCGGTAAGAGAAACAGCTGCATGGCCTCCAGCTCTTCCAGCAACTGTTGGCCGTCATGCCGCCCGGTCAAAGCATTGGCCAGGTCACCGCTGAGCTGCTGCGCCACGCCCAGGGCCAGCAGCAACTCCTGCTTGTCGGCGGGCAGCTGCTCGAACACGCTACACAGCAGGTACGCGCCCACGGCCGCCTGATCAGTGCCCATATCAGCAATCTGCGCGGCTGCCTGGGGCTGATGGCGCAGCCACAGACTGGCCAGGTGCACACCCACCATCCAGCCTTCGGTCTGGCTGTAGAGCGCAGAAAACGCCACTGCATCCAACTGCAAGCCGCAGCGCTGCAGATAATCGCGGGTTTCCGCCTTGCTCAGACGCAACTCCTGCTCACCGATCTCGACCAGCAGATCCTTGGCGCGCAGAGTGGCCAGGTTCAGTGCCGGCTGCGAGCGGCTGCCGATGGCCAGGGTGAAGCCTTCAGGGGCAAATTTGATCAAACGATTGAGTGCGCTGAGCAACTCCGGATCCTGAATCAGGTGCAGGTCATCAAGCACCAACAACAGTGGAGTATCCAGCTGGGCCAAGTCCACCAAAAGGCTTTCCATGACCGCAGAAACCGGCACCCGCATGGTGTTCTGCAGATAGGCCAGGGCTTCACTGCCAAAACCCGGCAGCAGGCTCGCCAGCGCTTCGATCAGTTGCAGCAGAAAACGCGACGGTTCATCGTCGCCTGGGCCAAGCGACAGCCAGGCCACGGCCTGACCGCTCTGCGCCCGCGTCTGGGCCAGCGCAACCAGTGCGCTGGTTTTGCCAAAGCCTGCCGGAGCGGCCAGCAGCAGAACCCGCGCATGGGGATTGGCACACAGGGCCGACTCCAGCTGTGGTCTGACCAGATAATCAGCTGACGCCTGGGGGGGCATCAGCTTGGCACGCAAGAGGCTCCCAGCGGCAGGATCCATTACTTCATCCATGGCCTTGATCCCGTAGTAATTATTGTTTTATGAGTCACATCGAACATCCGGGGACCCACCCATACTAATGAGCCCAAGCATCCCGAGTAAACCCACGCACAAGCTCTAGGATGAATGTTGGCGACGTTCTACAATCGGCGTCCGCGCACCTTGAACCTGTCATATGCCTACTTGCCTTGTACAGGCTCTGCCTTACTACGCAGACCCTTCGCATTACTTCAACAGCGTCATGCAAGCACCCGGCGCGGTGCTGCTGGATGCCGGGCGCCCGACCGCGCAGCGTGGACGCTATGACCTTATCAGCGCCTGGCCATTGGCAGAGCTGGCACCGACGCCTGACGAAACGGCCAACGCTTTCCTGCAACGCCTACGCCAGAGCCTTGCAGGCCTCGGCACGTGCCAGCCGCCGGCAGATAATCCGCTCCCGTTCGTCGGCGGGTTGATTGGCTACCTGAGTTACGACTTCGGCCGCAGGCTGGAACAGCTGCCGGCCCAGGCTCTCGATGACCTCAATCTGGCCGATGCCCGTTTTGGACTCTACGCCTGGGCCCTGATTACCGATCACCAGCAACAGCGCAGCCAGCTGATGTTTCACCCAAGCCTGGACAGGGCCGAACGCCAACGCCTGAGTGCGCTGTTCGCAACGTCGACAACGCCCGAGCCGCAACCCTTCAGGCTGCTGGAGCATTTCCAGGCCGATACTAGTGAAGCCGAATACCAGCAATGCTTTGCACGCATCCAGGCCTATATCCAGGCCGGCGACTGCTATCAGGTTAATTTTGCGCAACGCTTTCGTGCAGGCTATCAAGGCTCACCATGGACTGCTTACCAGGCCTTGCGCGCCGCCTGCCCAACGCCATTTTCGGGCTATCAGACGTTGCCGGGCGGCGGTGCCATCATCAGCCTGTCGCCTGAGCGCTTCTTACGCATCAGCGCAGGCCAGGTGGAAACCCGGCCGATCAAGGGCACCCGCCCACGGCATGCCGATCCGCAGCAGGATCAAGCCCAGGCTGACGCCCTGCTCGGCAGCCAGAAGGATCGTGCGGAAAACCTGATGATTGTCGACCTGCTGCGCAATGACCTCGGGCGTAGCTGCCAAGTAGGCTCGGTGCGGGTGCCGGAACTCTTTGCTCTGGAGAGCTACCCCAATGTGCATCACCTGGTCAGCGCCGTAACCGGCGAACTGGCGGCCGACAAGGATGCCCTGGACCTGATCGCCGGCAGTTTCCCCGGCGGCTCGATTACCGGCGCCCCGAAGATCCGCGCCATGCAGATCATCGACGAACTGGAACCGACCCGCCGCGCCCTGTATTGCGGCTCGCTGCTGTATCTGGATGTGCGCGGCGAAATGGACAGCTCGATCGCCATCCGTAGTCTACTGGCCAAGGATGGACAGATCAGCTGCTGGGGCGGCGGCGGCATCGTCGCGGACTCCAAGAGTCAAGCCGAATACCAGGAGTCAATTACCAAGGTCAAAGTGCTGTTGGAGACCCTGGAACAGTTCTGCGATTGAACTGGACGGCAGGCAAAAAACTTCCGGGAGAAATTTTTGACGTCGCCTAGCGACGGCCCGAAGGGTGGCCGCCATGGATGGTAGGCCACAAAAAAGCCCGCTAATGCGGGCTTTTCAATAGAGCGCTGATTACAGGCTCAGCTCGCGATTGGACGCCTTGAGGAACTCGCGCTTGAGGTCCTCATAGGTGTGCACCGCAGGGAATTGCGGGAACTCACGGATCACATTGTCTGGCGCATGGAACAGAATGCCGGCATGGGCTTCGCTGAGCATGGTGGTGTCGTTATACGAATCACCCGCCGCAATCACGCGGTAGTAGAGGCTCTTGAACGCGATGACCGACTGACGCTTGGGGTCCTTTTGACGCAGCTGATAATCCACTACCCGATCAGTTTCATCGGTGATCAGCTTGTGGCATAGCAGAGTCGGGAAACCTAGCTGACGCATCAGCGGCTGGGAGAACTCGTAGAAGGTGTCCGAGAGAATCACCACCTGAAAACGCTCACGCAGCCAGTCGACAAACTCCACCGCGCCGTCCAGCGGCTTGAGTGTGGCGATCACTGCCTGGATGTCGGACAGCTTCAAACCGTGCTCGTCCAAGATGCGCAGGCGCTGCTTCATCAGCACGTCATAGTCCGGAATATCCCGGGTGGTCGCTTTCAGCGATTCGATGCCAGTTTTTTCCGCGAAGGCGATCCAGATTTCCGGGACCAACACGCCTTCCAGGTCGAGACACGCGATTTCCACAGGACACTCCTAGCTTGGATTTATTTGAGAGGCGGCACTCTAGCCGCTCCCCTAAAGCTCTGCAACGCAGAGCTTTATATCCAAATCAGAGGTCTACTACGGCACTTGGTTATTTAGTCGTATAACCGGCTTTTGCTACCATCGCCACACAAGACGCGCGACGTCACCATAACTAGGAATTCAGCCCGATGAGCCACCCCTTCGATGTAGCCGAGCTGGCGTCAAGCTACGCCAACAAGTCGCCCCAGGACATTCTCAAGCTCGCCTTCGAGCATTTTGGTGATGAGTTGTGGCTGTCCTTCAGCGGCGCGGAAGATGTGGTGCTGGTCGACATGGCCTGGAAACTCAACAAGAACGTCAAAGTCTTCAGCCTCGACACGGGTCGCCTGCATCCGGAAACGTACCGGTTTATCGACCAGGTACGCGAACACTATGGCATCAGCATCGACATACTCTCTCCGGAGGCCGCCGCACTGGAACCCTTCGTAAAGGAAAAGGGCCTGTTCAGCTTCTATAAGGACGGTCACGGTGAATGCTGCGGCATCCGCAAAACTGCCCCACTACGCCGCAAGCTTGCCACGGTAAAAGCCTGGGCCACCGGCCAGCGCCGTGACCAGAGCCCTGGCACACGCAGCCAGGTAGCGGTCGTGGAAGTCGATGGTGCATTTTCTACAGCGGATAACACCCTATACAAGTTCAACCCGCTGGCGCAGATGAGCAGCGAAGACGTCTGGGCCTATATCCGCATGCTTGAGCTGCCCTACAACGCCTTGCATGAGCGCGGTTTTATCAGCATCGGGTGCGAACCCTGCACCCGCCCGGTGCTGCCTAATCAGCATGAGCGCGAAGGCCGCTGGTGGTGGGAAGAAGCCACACAGAAAGAATGCGGCCTGCACGCCGGTAATCTGATTGCCAAAATCTGATGTTAAAGAGATAAAGACAGATATAAAAAGGCCAGTCATTGACTGGCCTTTTTCTTAATACGGGCAGCTCAGCTCTTATCCGTATTGCGCTGACGGCGCACCATATAACGTTCGACGTAGGAACACGAGGGAATCACCGTATAGCCCAGTCGCTCGGCATACTGCAGCGCATGCTCGGTCAACGCCGCCGCGATCCCGCGCCCACGCAACGAATTGGGCACGAAGGTGCGATAGATATCCAGGGTTTGCTTCCCAAGATCCATATAGGCCAGGTATGCCCGATCACCATCCACTGTGGTCTCGAATTGATGACCTGCCAGGTCATGGTGAATGGACAACGCCTCGCTCATCGCAACTCCTCTGTTTACTCGCGCAACCCGTTCTCGCTTCTGCAGCCATCGGGTTACAGCATCTTGCACCTATTAAGTTGTAGGCAATTATCCCGAGCTTATCAGGCCAAAAGCTGCGAGGTCACGCGAATCAATAACTTAGATCGCCTGGCTGGGTATTTCGACACTCGCACAAGCCAAGCATTGCATCTGTCAGCGATGCCTGTAGACCCTACCCCCTCTGGCAATTCACACGTGGAAAACTGCGGCATCACTTATCAGCCACCTGCAACAATCCGCGCAGCTAGAAAAGTGCTCTTAAAAACTGCGCAAAGAACTGCCAAACGCCACAGAACTGATTGTTTTTTAACCAAAAGATGACGAATAGGCGGCCAACTATGCATTAAGCAGAAAAAAACTCTGGCGGCTTGCCTTGCCTCCGTTTACTTACTACAAGTTACAGGTAGTATGTACGCCGGCTAATTTCCTACCATCAGGAAATTGCTTTTATGGAAAAACTCCACCTCAAGGGGAACACGATGAACAACGTTCTGAAATTCTCTGCTCTGGCATTGGCCGCAGTTCTGGCTACCGGTTGCAGCAGCATGTCCAAAGAAACTGAAGCTCGTCTGACTGCAACTGAAGATGCAGCCGCTCGCGCTCAAGCCCGTGCCGACGAAGCCTACCGTAAGGCTGATGACGCTATGGCTGCTGCTCAGAAGGCTCAGCAAACTGCTGACGAAGCCAATGAGCGCGCTCTGCGTATGCTGGAAAAAGCCAGCCGCAAGTAATAGCTCACAAGGCTATGACAAGCCGACCCAGTTTTCTGGGTCGGCTTTTTTATTGCCAAGAGAATATGTCGCCCTTCAACAGGCAATAAAAAACCCGTTAGCGCTTACGCATAACGGGCTCTTTAAACAAACTGAAATCAGATAGCAGGCTCACTCGCTGCCATGGCCTGATCAGGTTGAGCAATTTCAACCGGCAAACCGTCTTCAGCAGCTACTACTTCGCGCAGCATCTCCCAATCCAAACGCAGGTCGGCGAACTGATCATTTTTCAGCAGCGCATTGATTACAGCGGTGTGTTTATCGACAACCGAAGCATCACCAGAATCATCCAAAGGTGCGTGCGCTTCCAGATAAACCTTACCGCCACTGCGACCGAACTTGTAGGGCTCGTTGATAATGCGCACCGAAGTACCCACGGAAACCATCGATGCCAGCTTCAGTACGTTGTGGTTAAGCATGCGGAAACAGCCATGACTGACACGCATACCAATACCAAACTTCTTGTTGGAGCCATGAATCAGGTAACCCGGCACCGACAACCCTAACTTGTATGGGCCAAGCGGATTATTAGGGCCTGGCGGCACGTAAGCCGGCAACGGATCGCCATCGGCAGCATGCTCTTCGCGGATCGACTTGGGCGGCGTCCAGCCTGGGTTCGGCGTTTTGGCCGTGATACGCGCATTGGCAACCGGCGAACTCCAACCTTCGCGACCAATTCCCAGTGGATAGGTGTAAACCACGTTACGACCTTTCGGGTAGTAATACAGGCGATATTCCGCAAGGTTGATCACTATGCCTTCGCGCGGACCAGGCGGCAGAATGTAGCGCGTCGGCAAAATAATCTCGTTACCGGCACCCGGAAGCCAAGGATCAACACCCGGGTTAGCCACAACCATCTCCAGATAACCCAGATCATTGACCACACCCAGATCGGCAAAGGTGTCTTCATACTTGGCCTTGATCACCTGCACTTCGCCAACGATATCCTCACCAGGTGGCGGCAGAGGAAACTCGAGGGCATTGGCAGAGGCTACCGCAAAGACAGCGGCAAGCGGCAGGCAGCGGGTGACGGCAAGGGCACGCGACAACATCCGGAAATTCCTGACGAAAATGGTTGGTGAAAGTGGGAGACGATTGTACACCGATTGATCAGCTGCTTGGATAGCTCAACGCCCTGGCAATGCTGGGCGATCACCGCGTTTCTGCGCCTCAAGCATGGCCCGGCACGCCGGACACAAGCGCTTGTCACGCAGCATCGTCTTATCCAGGTCGCGCCACACTGGCTGCGCGGGCAACAAACCACCGCACAATGTGCGATCGGCAAACTGCCCCAACTCAAGCTGGCGCGCCAGCAGATGTACACGCACTTCGCGGCAGGCGAACAGGTCAAGCTGCTCGTCGGGCTCGATCAGTTGATAGGCGTGCAAGGACCAGGCAGGACGCGGCATTGAGGGCTCCAGTGAGGGGTCGCCACATTAGCCGAAAGGCACGGTACAGAAAAGCCTGTCAGAGCAAAGGTTTCAGGGTCGGCCAGACGTTTTCCAAGAGCTTGGGCTGCGCCTCGGCCGTGGGGTGAATGCCATCGTTCTGCATCAGCGAAGGCACGCCACCTACGCCCTCCAGCACGAAAGGCACCAGGGCAGCGTCATGCGCCTGCGCCACCTTGGGGAACACCTCAGCGAACGCCGTGGTGTAGCGCACACCGTAATTCGGTGGTAGCTGCATGCCAAGGATCAGCACCTTGGCACCGTTCTGCTGAGATACCTGCACCATGGCCGCAAGGTTTTGTTGCAATCACTCTTGAAGGACAGGAACCCAATAAACTCAAGGGTTCCAGACGATGACCACTCAGCAGCATGCCAAAAGCGTTAGAAATCTGTTAGAAAACGCCCCGCCCAAACTGGCCACCCAACTGGCTAAGCCTTGGCACTACAGACGCAATGGGCGTTATTACCTCCGCTTCCGCCCCAAAGGCCGACCGTTCGTCACCTTCACCCTTTCTCTTCGTACTACAGACCGGACCACTGCAATGGAACTCTCGAAGGACATCCTCCGGGCTCTCGCCGTCTTTCACCTCGATAAGCCTCAAGCAACCTGGGGCGAACTGAAGGCGCAGCTCGTCGTGATCGCTGAGGAATGCCTGTCGATGGCACACGGTGATGACTCGCTGGTGGCCTACCGCATGATTTATGACGAAGTAAGGTCTGCACTGGCTCAAGGAAGCGCTAAGGCATCTCTGAATGTGGACCAGCAGCGTGCAGTAGGTGTCGGCCAGCAGATACTCAAGGCCGCACAAGCTCGCCTAAGTGGTCAGCCGGATGAACTTGTCGGAATCATTGATCAACTCAATGAAGGCGAAGCGACTGATAGGCATAGCCTTATATCTCAGCCCCTATCTGTAGGTGCCCCCAAGGAACCACTTAGCTGGGACTCGCTGTCTGACCTCTACATGGCCGAGCGTGGCATTAACCTCAAGGACAACACCCGGAAATCCATGCTGACCAACTTCAAGGTCATCAGTGAAGCCTTCGTGGCCATCGGCGTGTCTGACCTGAGGAAACACACGCGGGAGGACCTAACAGCTCTTCGGGCAAAGCTCCTTGAGGGTCGTGCAGAGTCCACCGTAAACAACTTGATTCAGAAGCTGACCACAGTGCTGACCTGGGCAGTCGATAACGACAAGCTGGCTAAGGCTTATGCATCGAAGCTGAAGATCACCAAGGACGCCGAGAGCAAGCGGGAAGCGTTCACACGGACCCAAGCGATTACCCTGATGGAATACACCGGGACGCTACCGGCTGACTCCTGGGAACGCTGGGCGCTGTCCTTGGCGGTCATCACTGGGGCTCGGGTCGGAGAGATTGCCTACCTGACTAAGGCCGACATCAAACAGGTCGATGGGCTCTGGTGTATCGACATCAACGAAAACGATGCAGGTAAGTCGATCAAGAACAAACACAGCGCCCGTATGGTCCCGCTTGTAGATGGTGCCCTTGGGTTCGACCTTGCGGCATTCCTTCAGGCTGTCGAGGCTAACGCCCTGCCCTCTGTTCATGGTATTGCCCCTTGGAAAGCCAGCAAGGTGCTTAATCTGCGCATCCAGAAGGCCCTTGGGACTGTCGCTGGTGGAGACCAAACGCTTCACTCCCTGAGGCACCACTTCGCCTCCTCCATGCAAGCCGCTGGGGTTCCGGTAGCTTTCGCACAGGCGGTCACCGGGCACTCCTCGGGGACGATCACCTATGGAACCTATGGGTCAGGCATTCCGATTCAGAAGGCATACGAAGCGATTCAGCAGGCTCTTATGGGGGCAGCACAATGAATGCCTTCACCACAGTAAGCGCAGTCCATCCTCTTGTGAATCTCAAGGGCCTACCGACCCGCGAGGAACTGGCACAAGCAAGAGCACTACTTGACGCCTATGAGCGGGAACTGAGGGACCAAGAAGATCAAGCGCTGATGAACAGCATCGAAGCAGCACGACAGGCTTGCCTAAAAAAGGCTAAACGCTCCCCATCCAAGCGGGCCGAGCAGTTAACA
This sequence comes from Pseudomonas sp. 8BK, assembly GCF_902506475.1. Taxonomy (NCBI): domain Bacteria; kingdom Pseudomonadati; phylum Pseudomonadota; class Gammaproteobacteria; order Pseudomonadales; family Pseudomonadaceae; genus Pseudomonas; species Pseudomonas sp. 8BK. Next base: position 1,734,975 of record NZ_LR733252.1, read on the forward strand.
ATGGCGGGCAAATACGCGAAGGTCCTTGAAATCCTTGCGACACCCGCTGCCCAAGTTGTAGCCGTGTGACCATTCAAGCACCGCCTCAGTAGTGCGAGTTAACTACTGAGAGCACATCATGCCAAAGGTCGGCCCTTCAGATGAGAGCCGGCCCTATGGCTTGTCCCCCCCGCCGCCTTCCGGTGCGTCAGTGGTGGTGCCAGATACGAGCATCTTTTTCACTTTCCCGAAGACGCCCTGTCAACTCTTCGTAGTGCTCCTGAGAGATACACCCCGACTGTCGAGCGGCCTGAATTTTCGCAGCCTCGTCAGCAATCCGGCTTAGCGCCCTGCCAAGTTGTTGGTCTTTTCGTCTCTGGACAACCGAAGGGCGTCTATCCCACCAGCTCTCTTTCAGAATGGCCGCAAAAAGCGCCAGGAAAATCAGTGACGCTCCGATGTCGGGAATTGAAAGCATCCTTGTCCTCATCTGTTGGCTACACACCTTGTACGCATTGAGATTACTGTTGTGGCTCAATGATTCTGGACACCCCGATAGGGCGTTAAGCTTCGCCCAGCAATGAGGTGTTTACGTGACCAGAAGATCATTCAGTACAGATTTCAAACTCGAAGCAGCAGGCCTGGTTTTGGAAATGGAGCGTTTCTTCAGAAGCCTGAAAACGGAGTGGATGCCAGAGCATGGCTATACCAGCCAAGGACAAGCTGAGGCTGATGTGCTGCGTTACCTGACGGATTACTACAACCATCAGCGGCCACACAGTTACAACGGATACAGAACGCCAGCGGAAACTGAATCACTGGCCGGATAAACCTAAACCAGTGTCCAGTTTTCGTTGACCACAACACTTTGCCGTCGCGCCTGGCAGGGGGAGCGCGACGGGCAAATCCGTGCCTCACGCAGCCGGACGTTGCTGTTTCTGATAGAGGAACTCCAACACGGCGGCGCGGTATTCGTGGTAGCGCGAGTCATGGGCCAAGGCAATGCGATCACGTGGGCGCTGCAGTTCCACCTGAAGAATCTCGCCGACACTGGCCGCCGGGCCGTTGCTCATCATCACAATGCGGTCGGACAGCAGCACGGCCTCGTCGACATCATGGGTGATCATGATCACGGTATTGCCGAGGTCGGCGTGGATCTCCATCAGCGAGTCCTGCAGGTGGGCGCGGGTCAGGGCGTCCAGCGCGCCGAAGGGTTCGTCCATCAGCAATACCTTGGGCTGCATGGCCAGGGCGCGGGCGATGCCGATGCGCTGTTTCATGCCGCCGGATATCTCGTTAGGGCGCTTGTCCTTGGCGTGCATCATGTGCACCAGTTGCAGGTTGTGTTCGATCCAGTCGCGCATTTCGCTGCGCGATTTCTTGCCCTGGAACACCTGGCGAACCGCCAATTCGACGTTCTGGTAGCAGCTTAGCCAGGGCAGTAGGCTGTGATTCTGGAACACCACCGCGCGCTCGGGGCCAGGCTCGTCGACTTCGCGGCCGTCAAGGATAACCCCGCCGGTGGTGGCCTTGTAGAGGCCGGCGACTATGTTCAGTACGGTGGACTTACCGCAGCCGGAGTGGCCGATCAGGGAAACGAACTCGCCCTTGTTGATACGCAGATTGACGTTCTGCAGCGCACGGTACAGTCCCTTGTCGGTGGGAAAATCGATGCCGACGCCGGTCAGTTCGAGGTGTGAATGGCTCATGGGAAGTCTCCTGATTAGCGCAGTACGGCATTCTTGTCCCAGCTGAACTGGCGTTGCAGCAGGAGCATAAGGCGGTCGAGGGCGAAGCCGATCAGGCCGATGACGATCACCGCCACCATGATCCGACCGAGGGAGTTGGAGCTGCCGTTCTGGAATTCATCCCAGATGAACTTACCCAGGCCCGGGTTCTGCGCCAGCATCTCGGCGGCGATCAGTACCATCCAGCCGGTGCCGAGCGACATGCGCAGGCCGGTAAAAATCATCGGTACTGCGGCGGGCAGGACGATGCGTCTTACATGCGACAGTGGCGACAGGCTCAGCACCTTACTGACGTTGTTCAGATCCTGCTCGATGCTGGCCACGCCCACTGTGGTGTTGATCACCGTCGGCCACAGGCAGCACAGCGCCACAGTGATAGCCGAGGTCAGGAAAGATTTGGCGAATAGTGGGTCGTCGCTGACATACAGCGCGCTGACCAGCATGGTCACCAGCGGCAGCCAGGCCAGTGGGGATACCGGTTTAAACACCTGGATCAGCGGGTTGATGGCGGTGTAGATGCTCTTGCTCAGGCCGCAGACGATGCCCAGTGGAATGGCGATCAGCGAGGCGATGACAAAGCCGGCCATCACGGTGTAGAGGCTGGTGAAGATCTGCTGGATAAAGGTTGGCTTGCCGGTATAGGGGCGCACTTTTATCTCGGCGTCGGGGTTTTTCGCCAGCAGGGTGGCGTTACGCGCATCCTGGCGCTCATAGAAGGTTTGAGCTTTTTCACGCTCCTTGAAATGGGCGCTTACCAGGCCGGAAAACTGTTCGGAGACCTGCACTGGGCCGGGGAATTGGCCAAGGCTGGTCTGAATATTGTTAGCCAGCAATTGCCAGCACAGCAGGAAGCCGACGATGCCCAGCATGGGTAATACCAGAGTCGGTGCCCAACGTTTGAAGAGCGCACTGCTGCGAGCTGTTTTCAGTGTTTCGGTAATCGGGGTGGCGACGCTCGGATTGCTCATCGTCCTATCCTCATTGTTAGGAGGGAGCCGGCGTGCCGGCCCCGGGAGTACCTGGTTAGATCTGCGTGTCGCCCTTCAGACCGATCTCGAACTGCTCGAGGTAGGCATTAGGCTTGCGACCGTCGTAAGGCACATCGTCGATGGTGTCGGTCAGCGCTGCACGAAAGCCATCGTCATCGGCCGGGGGGAAATCGCTGGCGCTGAACTTGCCTTCTGCCACCAGTTCGGCAGCGGCTTCACGATAGATCTCTGGCAGATAGACCTTCTTGGCCATCTCCAGGTACCAGCTGTCCGGCTTGGCTTCGGCGATCTGGCCCCAGCGGCGCATCTGCGTCAGGTACCACACGGCATCGGAGTAGTAGGGATAGGTGGCGTGGTAGCGGAAAAACACGTTGAAGTCCGGCACCTCGCGCTTGTCACCCTTCTCGAATTCGAAGGTGCCGGTCATCGAGTTGGCGATCACTTTGGCGTCGGCGCCGACATACTCGGGACGGGAAAGGATCTCCACGGCTTCCTGACGGTTGGCGTTGTTGTCCGCGTCCAACCACTGGCCGGCGCGAATCAGCGCCTTGACCACGCGCTTGTGCGTTTCCGGGTTGGCGTCGGCCCAGCTCTTGGATACGCCGAAGACTTTCTCCGACATGTTCTTGCGGATGGAGTAGTCGGCGACTACCGGCACGCCAATGCCCTTGAACACGGCCGCCTGGTTCCACGGTTCGCCAACGCTGTAGCCGTGGATGGTGCCGGCTTCCAAGGTGGCGGGCATCTGCGGCGGCGGAGTTACCGAAAGCAGAGCCTTGGCGTCGATCTGGCCGCTGGTGTCGCCTTTGTGCGGGGCGTAATAGCCCGGGTGGATGCCGCCGGCAGCGAGCCAGTAGCGCAGTTCGTAGTTATGCGTGGACACCGGAAACACCATGCCCAGGTTGAAGGACTTGCCGCCGGCGTTGAACTTCTCGATCACCGGCTTCAGGGTGTCGGCCTTGATCGGGTGCACAGGTTTGCCGCCTTCCATCGGCACGTGCTTCTTCATTTCCTCCCAGACCGCATTGGAGACGGTGATGGCGTTGCCGTTGAGGTCCATGGTAAACGCGGTGACCACGTCGGCCTTGGTGCCGAAACCGATGGTGGCGCCGATCGGTTGGCCGGAGAGCATGTGTGCGCCGTCCAGTTCGCCGTCGATCACCCGATCCAGCAGCACTTTCCAGTTGGCCTGGGCTTCTAGGGTGACGTACAGACCTTCATCTTCGAAGAAACCTTTCTCGTAGGCGATGGCCAACGGCGCCATATCGGTCAGTTTGATAAAGCCAAACTTCAGCTCGTCTTTCTCCGCTTCAGCGGCGAGGGCCATTTGCAGGCTTAGCGGTGACAGCAGCATGGCCGCGGCACAGCCTAGGCCAGTTAACGTTTTCTTCAGTAGTGAACGGCGAGCAATGGCGTTGCGCATAGTGCTTCCTCAAGTCCCAGAAACGAAAAAAGACGTCGCAGACATCGCCGCCAGTAATGGCGGGGTGTCTTTGACGTCTTTGTCAATTCGTCCTGATCACCGCCGTTGGCGATCTGAAGACGGGTGTTGGCTAGTGCCTGAGGGTGAATAAGCAAAGGGCTTGCCAGCTTTAGCTGGCGACTGCTACGGCGCGTTTGGGATGGTGCTGTGACGGCGAGTAATGATTTATAAATAGGCTTATATTTCTATATAAATCAGTCAGTTACTTACTATATCTAGTAATAACTTTAAGTTTAAATTTCATGGCGATGTCTTCCTGAAGTTGGCCCATATCGCTCTGCCACAGATTCTGCGAGCCAATGCTGTGCATGGCCAACCGCTGCCAAGCGCTTTTGCTTCGCCTTGGTGCCGGGCGCGCCCAGGTGTTGATTGCGTGCCCTAGCTTAGCGGGACAGCGATTTACCCTGAGCTTCCTCGACAAACTCCTTGAGCCAGCGCAGCACCTCCACCGCCTCCCAGCGCGAGGGGTCGAACATGGCATAGGCCAGGCCCTGATAACCGACTACATCCAGCTGGCGGTGATAGCCGGCGCGCTGCAGCAAGGCTTCGATCTCGGCAAAACAGGTGTTGAAGTGCACTCGGGAAAACGGCGTTTTACCCTCGGTAACGATGCCTTCAAGCTGCAATTCATTGACTGTGGCCCGGACTTTTTCCAAAGGCATGCGGTTTACGCTGTGTTTCAGCTGCAGTACGTCGAGCATCTGGGTACTCCTGTTAATGCCTTGTATGGGCCCGATCTGCCGGGCGGCATGGTTGGCTGGATGGCATGGCCAAGGGTAATCGAAAAATACTGTACAAATAAACAGTATTCGATAATAGTAAGCCCAAGGCCTTAACCGGCACCTACTCGATCACTCGCGCCATCTGCCCGCAAAGCCAATGGCCACAGGCACTGCAGAGGAGTCACTAACAATGCAACAGATGCTGATGACAATTGTGCTGTTGGGTCTTTTGGCCGGCTGTGCGCAGCCGCAGCTTGATCAACCCAGGGCCAATGGCACCTACCTGGTGATTGAGAACGGCCTGGCTTGGGCCGTGCTGGTATCCGACGGAAAGCGCGTGGAAGAGCAGGGCACGGTGGTGGATGTGATCAGGCAGCCGAGTGAGAATTCTGCCGTGGCGGCCAGTTATGTGATTGAAACGGCCAACTGCGGCCGCGTGCAGTGGCTGAGCGAACGCTCGGATGCGGCGGATGGCATGACCAACCTGATGTCGCTGCACAGCAACAATCAACTCGGGCAGAGTGGCTGCGTCATCAGCAGTGGTCTAAGCAAGGTTTGGACGGTGCTGGATTACTCTGGCTGAAACGAAAGAGGGCACCCTAAGGTGCCCTATTTTTGCTACTCGTCGGCCTTGGTCTTCTTGGCGGGTAACAGACCGTCGGCGCGGAACATTGTCTTGATGCCGCGAATCGCCTGACGGGTGCGGTCCTGGTTTTCGATCAGGGCAAAGCGCACATGGTCATCGCCGTAGTCGCCAAAGCCGATACCCGGCGAGACGCAGACCTTGGCCTCCAGCAACAGCTTCTTGGCGAACTCCAGCGAGCCGAGCTGCGCGTACTGCTCGGGAATCTTTGCCCAGACATACATAGAGGCTTTCGGATTTTCGACCATCCAGCCCAGCTCGTGCAGGCCTTTGACCAGCAGATTGCGGCGCTGGCGGTACTGCTCGGCGATATCGCGCACACATTGCTGATCACCTTCCAGCGCGGCAATCGCCGCCACCTGCAGCGGGGTGAATGTGCCGTAGTCGTGGTAGCTCTTGATCCGCGCCAGGGCGCTGACCAGCTCCTTGTTACCGACCATGAAGCCGATGCGCCAGCCGGCCATGTTGTAGCTTTTGGACAGGGTGAAGAACTCCACGGCAATGTCCTTGGCGCCCGGTACCTGCATGATCGACGGGGCTTTCCAGCCGTCGTAGACGATATCGGCGTAGGCCAGGTCGTGGATCACCAGCACGTCATATTGTTTGGCCAGAGCCACCACGCGCTCGAAGAAGCCCAGCTCCACGCACTGTGCAGTGGGGTTGGAGGGGAAGCCGAGGATCATCATCTTCGGCTTGGGGATCGACTCGCGAATCGCCCGTTCCAGCTCGGCGAAGAAGTCCACGCCGGGAATCAGCGGTACCGAACGCACCTGTGCGCCAGCGATTACCGCGCCGTAGATATGAATCGGGTAGCTGGGGTTGGGTACCAGTACCGTGTCGCCATGATCCAGGGTGGCCAGCATCAGGTGCGCCAGACCTTCTTTGGAACCGATAGTGACGATGGCCTCGCTTTCCGGGTCGATCTCGACCTCGTAGCGGTCCTTGTACCAGCGCGAAATGGCCCGGCGCAGGCGCGGGATGCCGCGTGAGGTGGAGTAGCCGTGGGTGTCTTCACGCTGGGCAACCTGCACCAGCTTTTCGACGATATGCGGCGGCGTGGGGCCATCTGGGTTGCCCATGCTGAAGTCGATGATGTCTTCGCCACGGCGACGCGCGGCCATCTTCAATTCGGCGGTGATATTGAAAACGTAGGGTGGGAGTCGATCAATGCGCGCAAAGCGGCGCGAAGCTTGGTCAGCCATGCTTTCCTCGGATACGTAAGCGCCCGGAACCGTCCGAGCGACGTTGGCCAGTGCGCTGGCCAGGCGGCGAAGATAAGCGCCGCGCCACCCGGCTGTCCAGCACAGTCAGGCGGCGCGGTGGCATAACAGTGCGCCCGCTCAGCCGCCGAGCATGTCGTGCATGGCGATGATCTGTTCGGCCACCTGCGCCAGCTTCTGCTGACGGCTCATGGCCTGGCGGCGCATCAGGGTGTAGGCCTGTTCCTCGTCGCAGCTTTTCATCTTCATCAGCAGGCCCTTGGCCAGTTCGATGCGTTTGCGTTCGGCCAGCTGGGCATCGCGGGCCTGCAGTTGTGCGCGCAGCGCCTGGTCGCTCTCGAAACGCGCCATGGCCACGTCGAGAATCGGCTGCAGGCGCTGGGCATGGATGCCCTCGACGATATAGGCGCTGACGCCGCTCTGAATCGCCTGGCGCATTACGCCGGGATCGTGCTCGTCGGTGAACATGACAATCGGTCGCGGCTGATCGCGGCTGACCAGCACCACCTGCTCCATCACATCGCGGCTGGGTGATTCAGTGTCGATCAGGATCACGTCAGGGCGAACTGCCTCGACCCGCTCTGGCAGGTCGATGGTCAGGCCGGATTCATCGATGACTTCGAAGCCGGCCTCGGTCAGGGCGGTTTTCAGGCGGCCGACTTTCTTGGCAGTGTCGTTGATCAGCAGGATGCGCAGCATGTCAGCGGCCCTCCTGTTGGGCGCCGATAGATGCATCCGCCAGGGCGTGTAGGGCAAAGCTGCGTGCGTAACCGGCCGGGTCGCTGCCGTCCCAGACTTGGCCGTCGAGCAACTGGCTGCTGCGCATGTCGCTTGGCACCTCGATGCCGAGCGCCTCGGCGGCCTGGCGGTAGAGGTCGAGTTGTTGCACCTGGCGGGCAATCACCAGGTAGTCCGGGTCTTCGCGCAGCAGGCCCCAGCGGCGGAACTGGGTCATAAACCACATGCCGTCGGATAGGTAGGGCTGGTTGACCGCGCCGCCTGCATGAAAACGCAGTGGATGGGCGTCTTGCCACGCGTGGCCTAGGCCGTCCTGATACTGGCCGAGAAAGCGCGGCTGGATCGCCGACAGCGGCGCATCGACATACTCGCTACCGCTGAGCAGTTGCGCTGTGCTGCGCTGGTTTTCCTCGCTTTCATCGATAAACCGGCTGGCTTCCAGCACCGCCATGATCAGGGCGCGGGCGCTGTTGGGGTGCTGTTCGGCAAACTCGCGGGTGCAACCCAGAACTTTTTCCGGATGGTCGGGCCAGATCGCCTGGCTTGTGGTCAAGGTGCAGCCCATCTGTTCATCCACTGCCTGGGCACTCCAGGGCTCACCAACGCAGAAGCCGTCGATACGCCGAGCCTTGAGGTGGGTGAGCATCTGCGGTGGCGGCACGACGACGCTGTCGACATCGCTCAGCGGGTGAATACCCTGGCTGGCCAGCCAGTAATTCAGCCACATGGCGTGGGTGCCGGTGGGGAAGGTCTGGGCGAAGGTCAGTTTTGCGCCAGACTGGTGCGCGCGTTGCGCTAATGCGCTGCCACTGCTCACGCCGGCTGCTTGCAAGGCGGGCGACAGATTGATGCTCTGGCCGTTCTGATTAAGGCCCATCAGCACCGCCATATCGGTGGCTGGCGCGCCGCCCAGGCCCAGCTGCACGCCATAGATCAGGCCGTAGAGGCTATGGGCAGCATCCAGCTCGCCGCTCAGCAGTTTATCGCGCAAGGTGGCCCAGGAGGCCTGGCGCTGCAGATTGAGGGTCAGACCGTGTTTCTCAGCAAAGCCCTGGGTGGCGGCCACAATGACCGATGCGGCGTCTGTGAGGGCCATAAAGCCGATATTCAGTACCGGTTTTTCCGGTGTATCGCTGCGGCTGATGTCGTGCTCATTCATGGTGCGTTTCCTGTGCCCACACAAAAAGGTGCCGTGCCAAACGCCGACTTCAGTCTGCGATCAGAACGACACCATTGTCTATTTAGCCATTTCCGCCGTTGGAAAGGCCTGATGGCTTAAGCCAGAGCAAGGTATATGCCATCTGCCTTCAAGCGGGTACGAGGGAAAATAAAAAGCCCCGCACTAGGCGGGGCTTTCTTGTTGCGGGTAACGCTTAGACCTGAACAGCAGGGATCTGAGCGTTTGCAGCGGCTTCACGGAACTCGGCGATCTGGTCGAAACTCAGGTAGCGGTATACGTCCGCTGCCATAGTGTCGATTTTCTTCGCGTAGACCATGTACTCCTCAACAGTCGGCAGCTTACCGGTGATGGCCGCAACCGCCGCCAACTCAGCCGAAGCCAGGTAGACGTTGGCACCATCGCCCAGACGGTTGGGGAAGTTACGGGTGGAGGTCGAAACCACGGTGGAGTTCGCCTCAACGCGTGCCTGGTTACCCATGCACAGCGAGCAGCCCGGCATTTCCATGCGCGCGCCGGCTTTACCGTAGATGCCGTAGTAGCCTTCTTCGGTCAGCTGATGTTGGTCCATCTTGGTCGGCGGCGACAGCCACAGACGGGTCGGCAGGGTGCCTTCGACTTTTTCCAGGAGCTTACCGGCCGCGCGGAAGTGACCGATGTTGGTCATACACGAACCGATAAACACTTCGTCGATCTTCTCGCCCTGAACGCTGGACAGCAAACGAGCGTCGTCCGGGTCGTTCGGTGCGCAGAGCACCGGCTCGTTGATGTCGGTCAGGTCGATTTCGATGATTTCGGCGTACTCGGCGTCCTTGTCGGCTTCCATCAGCTTTGGATCGGCCAACCAGGCTTCCATTGCTTGAGCGCGACGTTCCATGGTACGGGCATCGCCGTAGCCTTCGCTGATCATCCAGCGCAGCAGGGTGATGTTCGAGCGCAGGTACTCGGCAATCGCCTTTTCCGGCAGCTTGATGGTGCAACCTGCAGCGGAACGCTCGGCCGAGGCGTCGGACAGCTCGAAAGCCTGTTCAACGGTCAGCTCGTCCAGACCTTCGATCTCGAGGATGCGGCCGGAGAAGATGTTCTTCTTGCCTTTCTTCTCGACGGTCAGCAGGCCTTTCTGGATGGCCACGTAAGGAATGGCATGCACCAGGTCACGCAGGGTGATGCCCGGTTGCAGTTTGCCCTTGAAGCGCACCAGTACCGACTCCGGCATATCCAGCGGCATTACACCAGTGGCAGCGGCGAAGGCTACCAGACCGGAACCGGCCGGGAAGGAGATGCCGATCGGGAAGCGGGTGTGCGAGTCGCCACCGGTGCCGACGGTATCCGGCAGCAGCATGCGGTTCAGCCAGCTGTGGATGATGCCGTCGCCAGGACGCAGGGACACGCCGCCACGGGTGCGGATGAAATCCGGCAGGGTGTGGTGGGTGGTGACGTCGATTGGCTTCGGATAGGCCGCGGTGTGGCAGAACGACTGCATCACCAGGTCAGCGGAGAAGCCCAGGCAAGCCAGGTCTTTCAGCTCGTCGCGGGTCATCGGGCCAGTGGTGTCCTGGGAACCGACGGTGGTCATCTTCGGTTCGCAGTAGGTGCCAGGGCGCACGCCTTTGCCTTCTGGCAGGCCGCACGCCTTGCCGACCATCTTCTGCGCCAGGGTGAAACCCTTGGTGCTGGCAGCCGGTGGCTCAGGCAGCTTGAACAGGTCGGTTGGGCCCAGGCCCAGTTCGGCACGGGCTTTCTCGGTCAGACCGCGACCGATGATCAGCGGGATACGGCCGCCAGCGCGGACTTCGTCGAGCAGTACTGGGGTCTTCATTTCGAAGGTGGCCAGTACTTCGTCGGTGCCGTGCTTGCAGACTTTGCCAGCATGCGGGTACAGGTCGATCACGTCGCCCATGTGCATGTTGGAAACGTCGAATTCGATTGGCAGAGCGCCGGCATCTTCCATGGTGTTGTAGAAGATCGGTGCAATCTTGCTGCCGAAGCAGAAACCACCTGCGCGCTTGTTCGGCACGTTAGGGATGTCGTCGCCGAAGAACCACAGCACCGAGTTGGTGGCGGATTTACGCGAGGAGCCGGTACCGACTACGTCACCGACGTAGGCAATCGGGAAGCCTTCGCCGCGCATGGCTTCGATCTGCTTCATCGGGCCAGTGACGCCTTGCTCGTCCGGCACGATGCCGTCACGGGCCATTTTCAGCATGGCCAGGGCGTGCAGTGGGATATCCGGACGCGACCAGGCATCTGGGGCGGGCGACAGGTCGTCGGTGTTGGTTTCACCGGTGACCTTGAATACGCGCAGGCTGATCTTGTCGGCCAGAGTCGGGCGGTTCTTGAACCACTCGCCGTCAGCCCAGGATTGCAGTACGGCTTTGGCGTGAACGTTGCCGTTCTTGGCTTTTTCCGCGACGTCGTGGAAGGCGTCGAACATCAGCAGGGTGTGCTTCAGTTGCTCGGCAGTCACAGCAGCCAGTTCGCTGTTGTCGAGTAGCTCAACCAGGGTTGCGATGTTGTAACCGCCTTGCATGGTGCCGAGCAGTTCAACAGCGTGTTGCTTGTTGATCAGTGGGGAAGTGGCTTCGCCTTTGGCAAGGGCAGAGAGGAAACCGGCCTTGACGTAGGCGGCTTCGTCGACGCCTGGCGGCACGCGGTTGGTGATCAGGTCGAGCAGAAAAGCTTCTTCGCCGGCTGGCGGGTTTTTCAGCAGCTCGATCAGGCCTGCGGTTTGTTCGGCGTTCAGCGGCTGGGGCACGATACCCTGAGCGGCACGCTCTGCTACATGTTTGCGATAGGCTTCAAGCACAGTTATTACCCTCATCAGTGGTCCCAAAGGGTTGTCCGGGACGCGATCCAGAAAACAACAAACCAGGCGCTTCGTGGCTTTATGGGCCGCTCAGCCGAGGTTGCGCTGCTTTCTTGCAGAAGCTGTTTTCAAAGTTTTACGCCGGCAGGACGGGCTGGATGAGGGCTGGTGCAGACACTTGAAGGGTGGCTCAAGGGTCGGCACCAACATCGAACCTGCAGGATTGACTGTGCTCGTGACGCTTTGAAAACAGCTTCCAACGGACGTTGCTGCCTCTAAAAGGCCGGCCAATTCTACTGGAAAGCTTTGATAAAGTTAAGCCGAAGGCCCTGTTTATCTGGGGGTGATCTGCCTTAGACAAAGGGCTAAGATGCCGCCTTATCCGCCAGTACCCATGCCTTTCGTTATGTCCAACCAACGTATCAAAACCCCTTGTGTCGGCCTGTGTTCCACTGTTTACGGTGATCTGGTCTGCCGTGGCTGCAAGCGCTTCCACCATGAGGTGATCAACTGGAACGGCTATGACGATGAGGAAAAGCGTGCCGTTTGGCTGCGCCTGGAAGTGCTGTTGGTGCAGGTGATGGCGGCTAAGTTGGAAGTTTTCGATGCTGATCGTCTGCGAATGCAGCTGGAGCAGCGCAAGATCCGTTTTGTCCCGCAACAGTCACCGTATTGCTGGGCCTACCAGCTGATCGCCCGTGGCGCACGAGTGATCAGCCAGTTGGAGGCCTACGGCATGGTGCTGCTACCAGAGTTTCGCAGCTGGGGCCTGCCGGAGTTGCGCGATGCGATTGATCGCGAGTTCTTTCTGCTGTCCGAGGCGCATTACGAGCGCTACATCGCGCCGCGTTTTTTGCTTGAAGGACTTGAGATAAGAGTCTGAAGCCATCTTCAAACGAAAAAGCCGCCTGTTCAGGCGGCTGTTTCGTTGCGCGGCAGAAGGGTTAGCGCTGGGCGACCAGCTCTTCCAGGTGGGTGATGATGTCATCTGGCTTGAGTACCAGAATGTCGCTTTCCAGCGAGTCGAGAATTACCTCGGCGGTATTGCCGATCAGTGCGCCGGAAATCCCGGTACGCGCCACGGTGCCGATCACCGTCACGCCAGCATTGAGTCGGTGCGCCGCCTGAGGAATCAGCACATCGGCCGGGCCTTCGGCGATATGCAGACGCTCATCGCTGATCTCGTACTCGGCTTGAAACGCTTTGCATTGCTCGCGGTAGCGCGCTTCGATGGTTTCCTTGAGCTGGAAGGTTGGATCGGCAGCCGAGAGCATGGGCGCAGGGTGAGCGCTGATTACATGCAGTTCGGCCTTGGCCAGGGCGGCAATATCAAAACCATGGCTGACGATGCTGGTGTGCAGAGTGCGGTGCTCGCTGTCAGCGTTACCCACATCGACCGCTGCCAGAATCGCGGTGCCCGCCCAGGATTTTTCGGTTTTCACCATCAGCACTGGCGCCGGACAGTAGCGCAGCAGCTTCCAGTCATCGGGGGTGAGCAGGGCTTTTTTCAGTGGGTTGTCGGGGAAATGCTGCTTGATCACCAGGCCACAGCCTTCAGCCTGCTGCACGTTGATGATGGTCTGGTGCTGGTTTTCATCCCAGGCTTGTTGGCTGGAGGTGCTGAAACCTTCGCTGTTGAGCAAGCCGGTAAGGTCGCGCAGGTAGCCGGTGTGATCACTTTTTTTGTCGCACACCAGCAGGTGCAGGTGCGATTGAGTGACGCCGGCAATCAGCTTGGCGCGTTTCAGGGCCAGGTCTTCCGTGTGATTGGGCTCCATCACCACCAGAATGCTGCGAATAGCTTGCATGATCATCTCCATGTGCAGTCGGTTGTACTGTTTATCACTATAGATCGCTGCCACTGGCTTGTTGCTTGACCGGCGTCAATCGAGTGGCTGTTCGCGTGTTCATTCGTATAATGGCGGCCCTGCAGCCGCACTGCTCAAGCCCGCCCATTTTTGTGAATTTATGTATCTGTCAGCCCAAGCCGATCATTTGCTGCGTTGCACCATCGTTCAGTCCGGGTATAGCCCGATGTTGAGTGTGCACCGATGAACCTGCCGGAAATCCACGAGTTTCTCGGTTGCCGCACACCGGATGCCTGGATCACCGCCGCCTTGGCCGATCAGCAGACCTTGCTGATTGACCACAAGAACTGCGAATTCAAGGCCGCCAGCACGGCGCTGAGTCTGATGGCCAAGTACAGCACTTACGTTGATCTGCTCAACGCCATGTCGCGCCTGGCCCGTGAGGAGCTGGTGCACCATGAACAGGTGCTGCGCATCATGAAGCGCCGCAAGATTGGCCTGCGCCCGGTATCGGCGGCGCGCTATGCCTCGGGCCTGCGCAAGGTGGTGCGTACCCACGAGCCGCACAAACTGGTGGATACCCTGGTGGTCGGCGCCTTTATCGAAGCGCGCAGCTGTGAGCGTTTCGAGGCCTTGGTGCCGCATCTGGATGAAGAACTGGGCAAGTTCTACTTCGGTTTGCTGAAAAGCGAAGCGCGGCATTTTCAGAATTACCTGAAGCTGGCTTATCAGTATGGCGATGCCCGTGACGTTGATCAGGCTATCGAACGGGTGAGGGCGGCGGAGCGCGAACTGATCGAGTCGCCAGACACTGAGTTTCGCTTTCACAGCGGTGTGCCGCCGCTCTAAAGTAAAAAAGCGCCCAATTGGGCGCTTTTTTGTAGGTGAGTGTGTGGTGCTTACTGCTGCACTTTCAGGTCTAGCGCCAGGTCGCGTGCCGCCTTGGTGGCCAGTACGCCCATCAATTGGCCGATTTCATCCTGGCGGCTGCTGGCGCCATCGCTACCGCCGCCCATCATTACACTCGGCACCGGTGCCTGAGCAGCAGCTTCGGCCCAGACCTTGTTGATCGCGATCAGCGCATCCAGCTTGGGCTGCAGTGCGCCGTCGGCCTTGATTACCGCTTCACGGGCATGGGCTTCGGCGTCGGCGGTGATTTTCGTTGCGTCTGCAGTGATCGCTGCTTTATCACGCAGCAGTTCGGCGGTCTGTTTTTCGATCTCGGCGCGGCCTTTCTCACGCTCGGCGTTGATGATCGCCAGCTGCTTCTCGGTTTCTGCCTGGGTGGTACGCTCGATCTGGTCGCGCAGGGTTTCCTGGCGACGCGCTTCCACTTCCTTCTCACCGCGGGCGGTGACCAGCAGCTTCTCTTCTTCTTCCTTCAGGCGGTTCTGCCGCGCGACGGCCAGCTCTGCCAGGGCTTGCTGCACCTTGACCATGCGCTGTTTGTACTGAGGGTTGGGGTCGACGTTGGTGATGCGCGCTTCAACCACTTCCACGCCGTATTTGCGGAACTGCTGCTGCTTGCGCACCGGGATGCCTTTGCTGTCCATGACCTTTTCGGTGACGAACTGGCTGACATTGTTGTCGCCAAACGCGCCTTGCTCGGTGCCAGCTTGCAGAATCGCGGTCTGGCTCGGTTGATGGCCGCGCGGGCCGCGAATTTCCTTGCGCTTGATCAGGTACAGGCCGTCATTGAGCTGGTTTTCAAACTCGGCGGCGAACTCGCTGCGTGCACCGGCATAGAAGTCATCGGCGCTCATCAGCGAGGCGGTGGCTTGCAGGGTTTCCTTGATGGCCGGCACCAGCGCGGTTTTGATGAAGTTCTCCGGGTTGCGGTATTCCTGGGCGATCTTCAGGAACTGCTCGCCCGCCGGCAGGCGGAAGCGCGCGGAGGACTCGACCTTGGCGTCGACGTTGCCGAGAAACACGATAGGGAAGGCTTCGATAGTCGCGCCGAGCGAGTCGTTGTCGCTGCTGTCGTCGATGGCCAGGGCTTCGGTGAGCACCGACTGTACGCTCAGGGCCTTCTTCCAGGCGGTGGCGCGGCCGAACCATTTGGTGGCGTAGCCAACGTCGTCGACCACTTTTTCTTCACCGAAGATGGTCCGCACGTGGGTGGCAAAACCGGCTTCGTTATAGAAGAACACGCTGTTGAAGGTGACGAAGCTCACCGCAACCAGTGCGGCCGGGGCGATGGCGTATTTGAAGAGGTGTTCCTTGCTGATCAGCATGATCGGTCCCTGATGGCGTTTTGAGGGCGCCGATGCTGATGATCGGCGAATCGTCCGTCAAGTAGGCGCGCTCAGCGCTTTGTGCGCGCCGTCAAGGTTTTACACAGGTTCTAGGTCGAAGGCGCTTTGCTGCAAGCCTTGACGGTCTGCCTGCAGTGCCCAGCCCTGTTTGTCCCAGTCACCAAGCACAATGCGCTGCGCCGCCTGGCCGTTGACTTGCAGTCGATGGGTGGCGGGGCGATGGGTGTGGCCGTGGATCAGCGTACGTACGTCGTGCTCGGACATGATGCGCGGCACTTCATCCGGAGTGACGTCGACAATTTCGCTGGCTTTCATCCGCGTTTGTGTGCGGCTTTCATTGCGCAGTTTGCGCGCCAGTTTTTGCCGGGTGCTCAGCGGCAGGTTGCGCAGGATAAACAGCGAAATCGGGTTGCGCAGCCAGCGGCGCAGCTTCATATAGCCGATGTCCTGGGTGCACAGGCTGTCGCCATGCATCAGCAGCACACGCTCGCCATTCAGCTCAATTACGCAAGGGTCGGGCAACAGCGTGCAGCCGGCTTCACGGCAGAAGGCCTTGCCGAGTAGAAAGTCGCGATTGCCATGCATCAGATAGATGCGTGTACCGCGCTCACTGAGTTTGCGCAGGGCCTGGGCAATCGAACGTTGAAAGGGGGTTATCGCATCGTCGCCGATCCACACTTCGAAGAAGTCACCCAGGATATACAGCGCCTGAGCCTGAACCGCGCGGGTTTCGAGAAAATGCAGAAACGCCCGGCTGATGTCCGGGCGCTCCTGTTCAAGATGCAGATCGGAGATCAGTAGAATCACTCAACGATCTCGGCACGCTCGATGATCACGTCATCAACCGGCACATCCTGATGACCGGATTTGCTGGTGGTGGCAACGGCCTTGATGGCGTTGACCACGTCCATGCCTTCAACCACCTCACCGAACACCGCATAGCCCCAGCCTTGCACGGTCGGCGCACTGTGGTTGAGGAAGCTGTTGTCGGAAACATTGATAAAGAACTGCGCGGAGGCCGAATGCGGCTCCATGGTGCGGGCCATGGCCACGGTACCGATCTTGTTGGCGACGCCATTGTTGGCTTCGTTCTTGATCGGGGCGCGGGTGGTTTTCTGCTTCATGCCCGGCTCGAAACCGCCGCCCTGGATCATGAAATTGCTGATCACGCGGTGAAACACCGTGTTGTCGTAATGACCTTCTTGGACGTACTGCTTGAAGTTGGCCACGGTTTCCGGGGCTTTGTCTTCGAACAGGTTGAGGGTGATAACGCCGTGGTTGGTGTGCAGCTTGATCATGGAGGTAATCGCTCTGTCGATAAATCCGTGAGCCGCGCAATTTCCAGCAAAGGGCATTGCAGCGGTTCTTGGGCCTGTCAGGGGGTTGACAGCTTCGGCTATGATAAGCGCTTTGTATAAGCCGGCCTACCCTGAGAGCCTGTCCACAACCTGCTGCGCGTTGGCTAAACGGCGTTGAAAACCACCTCGGAATGCTCATTTACAGTCGTAAACTCCGCTTCCTCGGCTACTTTCGCCACCGTTTAGCTCTAGCTCGCAAGGTTGTGAACAGGCTCTGAATCGTGCCCCGCACTCGCCAAGGACCCCATGAGCAAGCCAGAAATTGTCGCCGCCGCTAACTTTCTTCGTCCCATCGTCCAGGCTGACTTGGATGCCGGCAAGCACGCGAAGATCATTACCCGTTTTCCGCCGGAGCCCAATGGCTACCTGCATATTGGCCACGCCAAGTCGATCTGCCTGAACTTCGGCCTGGCCAAGGAGTTTGGTGGCGAGTGCAACCTGCGCTTTGATGACACCAACCCGGCCAAGGAAGACCAGGAATACATCGACGCGATCAAGAGCGACGTGCAGTGGCTGGGTTTTCAGTGGGCGGGCGAGGAGCGTTATGCCTCCAATTATTTCGACCAGCTGCATGCCTGGGCCATCGAGCTGATCAAGGCCGGTAAGGCGTTCGTCTGTGACCTGAACGCCGAAGAGATGCGTGCCTACCGCGGTAATCTTACCGAACCGGGCAAGAACAGCCCGTTCCGTGAGCGCAGCGTTGAGGAAAACCTTGATCTGTTCGCTCGTATGAAAGCCGGCGAATTCGCTGATGGCGTTCGTTCGCTGCGTGCGAAAATCGATATGGCCTCGCCGAACATCAACCTGCGCGACCCGATCCTCTATCGCATTCGCCATGCTCACCACCACCAGACCGGTGACAAGTGGTGCATCTACCCGAGCTATGACTTCACCCACGGTCAGTCGGACGCCATCGAAGGCATCACCCACTCGATCTGTACCCTGGAATTCGAGGATCACCGCCCGCTGTACGAGTGGTTCCTGGCGCAGCTGCCAGTGCCGGCGCAGCCGCGTCAGTACGAGTTCGCCCGCCTGAACCTCAACTACACGATTACCAGCAAGCGCAAGCTCAAGCAGCTGGTGGACGAGAAACACGTCAATGGTTGGGACGACCCGCGCATGTCGACCCTGTCGGGCTTCCGCCGTCGCGGCTATACCCCGGCGTCGATTCGCAGCTTCT
Source organism: Pseudomonas sp. 8BK (assembly GCF_902506475.1). NCBI lineage: Bacteria > Pseudomonadati > Pseudomonadota > Gammaproteobacteria > Pseudomonadales > Pseudomonadaceae > Pseudomonas > Pseudomonas sp. 8BK. Next base: position 1,753,081 of record NZ_LR733252.1, read on the forward strand.
GCGACATGATTGGTGTCAACCGCGCTGGCGGCGTGGTGGATATTGGCATGCTGGAATTCGCCATTCGTGATGACCTGGATGCCAATGCCGCCCGTGCCATGTGCGTGCTCAAGCCGCTGAAAGTGGTGATCAGCAATTACCCGGAAGGGAAGACCGAGAATCTCGAGCTGCCGCGCCATCCCAAGCAGGACATGGGCGTACGCGTGCTGCCGTTCAGCCGTGAAATCTATATCGATGCCAGCGACTTCGAAGAAGTCCCGCCGGCCGGCTTCAAGCGCCTGATCCCGGGCGGTGAAGTGCGTCTGCGTGGCAGCTACGTGATTCGCGCCGATGAGGCGATCAAGGATGCCGAAGGCAATATCGTTGAACTGCGCTGCAGCTACGACGAAAACACCCTGGGTAAGAACCCCGAGGGCCGTAAGGTCAAAGGCGTGATCCACTGGGTGCCGGCGGCTGAAAGCGTTGAGTGTGAAGTGCGTCTGTACGACCGTCTGTTCCGCTCCGCCAACCCGGAGAAGGACGAAGAGGGCGGCAGCTTCCTCGACAATATCAACCCGGATTCGCTGGTGGTGCTCAAGGGTTGTCGTGCCGAGCCATCCCTGGCTGAAGCCGCGCCGGAAGAGCGCTTCCAGTTCGAGCGCGAAGGCTACTTCTGCGCCGATATCAAGGACAGCAAGCCGGGTGCCCCCGTCTTCAACCGTACCGTTACGCTGCGCGATTCCTGGGCTTAATCAAGCCGGACGCGTCATAGACCGGGCCAGCGCACTGGCCCGTGGTTTTCCAAGGAACCCCGATGCTCTCGATCTACAACACGCTGACTAAAAGCAAAGACGTCTTCAAACCGCTGGTGGGTAACCAGGTGCGCATGTATGTGTGCGGCATGACGGTTTACGACTTCTGTCATATCGGTCATGCGCGGGTGATGGTGGCGTTCGATGTGGTGACTCGCTGGCTGCGCCACCGCGGCTATGACGTGACCTACGTGCGCAATATCACCGACATCGACGACAAGATCATCAAGCGTGCCAACGAGAACGGCGAGCCGTTTGAAGCGCTGGTCGAGCGCATGATCGCCGCCATGCACGAAGACGAGGCACGCCTGAATGTGCTGCGCCCGGATCAGGAACCACGTGCTACTGGGCATATCGCCGGTATGCACCAGATGATCCAGACCCTGATCGACAAGGGTTTTGCCTACGCGCCCGGCAATGGTGACGTGTACTACCGCGTCACCAAGTTCGAAACCTACGGCAAGTTGTCGCGCCGCAAGATCGATGAGCTGAAGATCGGTGCGCGCATTGAAGTGGACGAAATCAAAGAAGATCCGCTCGATTTCGTCCTGTGGAAAGGCGTCAAACCCGGTGAGCCGAGCTGGGAGTCGCCTTGGGGCGCTGGTCGTCCGGGCTGGCATATCGAGTGCTCGGTGATGTCCACCTGCTGCCTGGGTGAGACCTTCGATATACATGGTGGCGGCCCGGATCTGGTGTTCCCGCACCACGAAAACGAGATCGCGCAGAGCGAAGCGGCCACCGGAAAACTCTACGCCAACGCCTGGATGCACGCCGGCGCGGTGCGTGTGGACGGCGAGAAGATGTCCAAGTCCCTGGGCAACTTCTTCACCATTCGCGAAGTGCTGGAGAAGTATCACCCGGAAGTGGTGCGCTACCTGCTGGTGTCCAGCCATTACCGCAGCCCGATCAACTACTCAGAAGACAGCCTGCGTGAAGCCAAAGGCGCCCTGGAACGTTTCTACAACGCACTCAAGGGGCTGCCCGCTGTTGCACCGGCTGGTGGTGAAGCCTTTGTTGAGCGCTTTGCGGCGGCCATGGATGACGACTTCAACTCGCCGGAAGCCTGCGCGGTGTTGTTCGAACTGGCGCGTGAGATCAACCGCCTGCGCGAAAGCGATGTGCAGGCTGCTGCTGGGTTGGCTGCGCGCTTGAAGGAACTTGCTGGGGTGCTCGGCGTGTTGCAGCTGGAGCCTGAAGCCTTCCTCCAGGCCGGTGCTGCAGGCAAGGTCGATGCTGCTGAAGTTGAAGCTTTGATTGCCGCACGTCTGCAGGCCCGTGCCGAGAAGAACTGGGGCGAGTCCGATCGTATCCGCGATCAGCTCACCGCCATGGGCGTGGTGCTGGAAGACGGCAAGGGTGGCACTACTTGGCGTTTGGCTGAGTAAGGCAGGTGTTGGATTAAACAGGCCGCTTTCGAGCGGCTTGTTTATTTGCGGCTTATAGAGACAGAGGAAGACTCAATGCGCGCCAGTCGTCTATCGCGAACTTTGGTTACGTTTCTGCTCTGGGCGGCGGCCTTGTATGTGTTGCTCTGCGTTGCTTTGCTGGTGTTCCAGCGTTCGCTTATCTACTTCCCGCAGCCCCGCGCTATCGATAATCCCAACACGCTGCTGAAGCTGTCCATGGAAGATGCCGAGGTGCTGGTTTCTACCCGGCTACTCGAGGGGCGCAATGCCCTGATCTATTTCGGCGGCAACGGCGAGGATGTCTCCCTCAATCTGCCCGAATTTTCCCAGGCTTTCAGCGACCATGCGCTTTACCTGATGCATTACCGAGGCTACGGCGGAAGTAGCGGTTCGCCCACAGAAGAGGCTATTCAGGCCGATGCGCTCGCCTTGTTTGATCAGGTTTATGCCCAGCACCCTTGTACTGTGGTGGTGGGGCGCAGTTTGGGCTCTGGCGTGGCGGTGCGCCTTGCCAGTCAGCGGCCGGCAGCCCATTTGGTTCTGATTACGCCTTACAACAGCATCCAGGAGCTGGCGCAGAGCCGTTTCCCTTATATCCCCGTGCAGTGGCTGCTTAAGGATAAATTCGAGTCCTGGCAGTACGCCCAGCAGATTCGTGTGCCAACACTGTTGATCGCGGCGGAGCGGGATCAGGTCATTCCTCGCGTCAGCACCGATGCGCTTTTCAGCCATTTCACCCCGGGTGTGGCTGCGCTCAAGGTTATTCCGGCAGCGGGACATAACTCGTTATCGCAACGCCCGGAATACTTGGAGCTGCTTAAGGGCGCGTTGTGTAAGGGCTAAGGCGGTGCTGGCTTGGCCTTGTTTGATCTATGCGCGTGAGAGTGTGAGCAGACTCATAGTGATCACGTGTAACCGCTAGGCCGCAGGGCTAAGTTCCACAGTCAGTTCTATAGGCCCGGCAGGCGGGCGTACTGCAGTGGGGTACCGAGAGCACGTCTTGATGCAGCACGTTGCAGAGTGTCGCGTTGGCAACAGAGCGGATGCTTGTCGGTGGCCAGGCCCGGATCTTCTGCCTCATCCAGAAGAGTCTGCAGGTACTCCTGCATATGCCGTGCGGTGTGAGGTTGAGGTCGTGGACGGTCACGAAGGCTGGCACAGGCCGGGTGTTACAAAGGCTACGACGTGCTTTAGCGCGACGTCAGCCCTGATTCCCGTAAGCGTTTGTACAGCGTGTTGCGGCTGACCCCTAGGCTGCGCGCCAGGTGCGAGATATTGCCGCCGCAGGCTTGGTACTGGCTGGCCAGATCATCCGCGCTGGTGCTGGCCAGCGGTTGCGGCTGGCTGGCGGCTGTTGGCGCAGCAGCTGGCTGCAAGTCGGCAAAGAAATCATCCGGCAAGTGTTCTGCACGGATCTGCTGATCCTCGGCCATGGCGAGGGCAATCTGCAGGACGCTGCTCAGCTGGCGCAGATTGCCAGGCCAGGGGTGACGCTCGAACAGGCTCAGTACCTCCTGGCTGAGTCCCGCCCATTGCTGCGGCTCGCGGTGGTATTCCCAGATGCGTTGGACCATGGCGGCCTTATCAGTGCGTTCGCGCAGCGGCGGCAGCTCGAGGTTGAGGCCGCTGATACGGTAGTAGAGATCCTGGCGAAACAGCCCACCTTCCACATCCTGGCGCAGTGGGCGGTTGGTGGCCGAGATCAGGCGGATATCCACCGGGTATAGCTCGCTACTGCCCAGCGGTTGTACGCAGCGCTCCTGCAATACCCGCAGCAGTCGGGCCTGCACGCGCAGTGGCATATCGCCGACTTCGTCGAGAAATAGCGTGCCTTTATCGGCCTTGCGGATCAGGCCAATGCTGCCTTTCTGGTTGGCCCCGGTAAACGCGCCCTTTTCATAGCCAAACAGCTCGGACTCCACCAGTTCGGCGGGAATGGCCGCACAGTTGACCGCGATAAATGCCTGGCTGGCACGCGAGCTGGCGTAGTGCAGGGCTTTGACGAAAACCTCCTTGCCGACACCGGTTTCGCCATGCACCAGGATCGGGATGTTCTTTTCCAGTAACCGCTCGGCCTGACGCACGGCTTTATCGACACGCGGGTCGCCGAGGTTGAGCGAGGCGAGGGTGAATGGGGTGCGCGTGGCGTTGGCAGGCGGCTGCTGGGTTTGGCGAAAGTCGCGGGCCTGGATTGGCGAGGGTTGCTGTGGGCGTTTGATCTGCGCATGAAAGCGAAAACGCTCGCTGGCGCGCAGGTTGAACGGCAGCGCCTCGGGCTGGTTGAGCAGTTGCTGCAGCGGTACGTCGAACAGGCTTTCGATATTCACACGGGTCAGGCCCACGCCGAGCAGGCTGTCGGCACGGCGATTGGCGGAAACCACCTGGCCTTGCTCATCAAAAATCAGCAACCCAGCCCAGGGGCTGCTGAGGTTGTCCAGGCTGGTATTGAAACTCAGCTGGAAGTAGCGCTGCTGGAACAGGTTGAGGATCAGGCGGTTTTCCACCGACTGGCTCATCATCTTGACCATGCCCAGAGTGTGCGAGGGCGGCAGGTAGCTGTCGCTGGACACATCCAGCACCGCGATCATCTGCCGTTGTTCATCAAAAATCGGCGAGGCCGAGCCGGTCATAAAGCGGTTGGCTTTGAGGAAGTGCTCATCGTGCTGAATGTGGACGGCCTGGGCGCAGCTCAGGGCGGTGCCGATGGCATTGGTGCCGGTGTAGCGCTCCAGCCAGGTGGCTCCAGCGACAAAACCGGCGGCGCGGCTCGGTTCGATAAAGCGTTGGTCGCCCCAGGATTGCAGAACCTGGCCCTGATGGTCGGCCAGCATGATCAGGCAATTGGAGTTGGCCAAGATGGTGCCGTAGTAAGGCAGCACTTCCTTGTGGGTGGTGTGCACCAGAGCGTGTTGGCTTTCCAGCAGGGCGTTGACTTCGCCGCGTTCGGGCTGGTTGAAGAGCGGTGTGCTCTGGTGGGTCAGGCCGTAGTCACGGCAACGCGTCCAGGAGTCCTGGATGATGGTCTCGTGAGGCAGGGCAGTGACAGCGTCAGCCATGACAGGTCTCTCGTGCGGGTTCTTGTTGTTATGGGCCACGGTCTGCGCCGGGCCTGTGCAGTGTCGCCGAAGGCTGTTCAATGTCAACGCTGTGACTGTTCAGTTGTTCACTGTGCACTGTTCAAAAGTGTTCAGTGCTGTCTACGTATGTTGTTTATCTTTAGTAGTAGTTGTTTTAAATCAATGGCTTAAGTTTTTTTGAGGGGTTGGCACGGAACTCGCTTTGTAGCTGGGTAGATAACAAGAAAAAGGACGGCCCATGTCACTTACCCTGGAGCATGTCACGCGGATCGTTGATCACCAGCTGTATATCGACGATGCCTGCCTGAGCTTCGAACCTGGCTCCTTCAATGTGCTGCTGGGGCGCACGCTGTCTGGCAAGACCAGCCTGATGCGCCTGATGGCGGGCCTGGATAAGCCCACCAGCGGACGCATCCTGATGAATGGCGCCGATATGACCCAGGTGCCGGTGCGCCAGCGCAACGTGTCGATGGTCTATCAGCAGTTCATCAATTATCCGACCCTTACGGTGTTCGAGAACATCGCCTCGCCGCTGCGCCAGGCCGGCGTGAGTAAGGCGTTGATTGAAGAGAAAGTGCATGCCACGGCGCAGATGCTGCGCATTGATGGTTTGCTCAAGCGCTACCCGCTGGAACTGTCCGGCGGCCAGCAGCAACGTACAGCCATGGCGCGGGCGCTGGTCAAGGACGCTTCCTTGATCCTGTTCGATGAGCCGCTGGTCAACCTCGACTACAAGCTGCGCGAAGAGCTGCGCCAGGAGATGCGCGAGCTGTTCCAGGCTCGCCACACCATCGCCATCTATGCCACCACCGAGCCCAATGAAGCCCTGGCCTTGGGTGGCACCACCACCATCCTGCATGAAGGGCGGGTGGTGCAGAGCGGCAAGACTGCCGAGGTTTATCACCGTCCGCAGCAGGTGCTGGCCGCCGAGCTGTTCTCGGAGCCGGCGATCAACCTGATGCCTGGGCGCGTCAGCGGCACTGAAGTGAGCTTTGCCGATACCGTGCATTTCCCGCTTAACCCGGACCTGCAAGGTATTGCCGAGGGTGAATACCGCTTTGGCGTACGCCCCAGCCATATCGGCCTGGTGCCGTCCAATGATGACGATCTGGAGCTGGCGGTAACGGTCGAGCTGGCCGAGATCAGTGGTTCGGAAACCTTTCTGCATGTGCGCAACGAGCAGTTCGTGCTGGTGTTGCATCTGCCGGGGGTGCATGAGTACGACGTGGACACGCCGATCCTCATCTATATCCCTACCCACAAGCTGTTTGTCTTCGCCGCTGATGGGCAGTTGATTCAGGCCCCCAGCCGCCGTCTGGGGAGGGTTGCCTGATGGCCGAGATCCGTTTGCATAACCTGGCCCACAGTTACAGCCGTGCGCCGACTGAATCAGCCGATTACGCCATTCGCGAGATAAACCATGTGTGGGAGCAGGGCGGCGCCTATGCGTTGCTGGGGCCTTCGGGCTGCGGCAAGTCGACTCTGCTGAATATCATTTCCGGCCTGCTCAGCCCGTCCCATGGCGAGGTGCAGTTCGATGGCAAGGTGGTCAACGCGCTACCGCCGGAGCTGCGCAATATTGCTCAGGTTTTCCAGTTTCCGGTGGTTTACGACACCATGACGGTGTTCGACAACCTGGCTTTCCCCTTGCGCAACCAGGGCATGAACGAGGCGAAGATCCTCACCAAGGTCAATGAAATTGCCGAGGTGCTGGAGCTGCACCCGTTGCTGCACAAGCGCGCTCGTAATCTGACTGCTGACGAGAAGCAGAAGGTCTCCATGGGCCGAGGCCTGGTGCGTGATGACGTGTCGGCGATTCTGTTCGATGAACCGCTGACGGTGATCGATCCGCACCTGAAATGGAAGCTACGGCGCAAGCTCAAGCAGATTCACGAGCAGTTCAATATCACCATGGTCTACGTCACCCACGACCAGCTCGAAGCCTCGACCTTCGCCGACAAGATTGCGGTGATGTACGGCGGGCAGATCGTCCAGTTCGGCACGCCGCGTGAGTTGTTCGAGCGGCCCAGCCATACCTTTGTTGGCTACTTCATCGGCAGCCCCGGAATGAACCTGATTGATGTGCTGCCTTATGCCGGCGGTGTGCGTTTCAACAATACCGTGCTGCCGTTATCGGCAGCGCTCAATCGACGCCTGGCTGAGCGGCCTGGGGCCAAGCTGAAAGTCGGTATTCGCCCGGAGTTCGTCCACGTCTGGGATGGCCCCAACGAGGATGCGCTGCGTGGCGAGGTGGTGCATGTCGAAGACCTCGGCACCTACAAGATTCTCACCCTGAAACTCGATGGCCAGTCGCTCAAGGTGCGTCTGCAGGAGGATCAGCCCGTGCCGCAGCAGCAGGTCTACCTGAGCTTTCCGGCGCAGTGGTTGATGCTCTACGCCGATGACGTTCTGGTTGAGGCGCAAGCGCAGGAGGTGCAGCCATGAAGGTGCAGAACAACAAGGCCTGGTGGCTGGTGCTGCCGGTGTTTCTGCTGGTGGCGTTCAGTGCCATTGTGCCGATGATGACGGTGGTAAATTATTCGGTGCAGGACATCTTCGACCATTCCACGCGCTATTTCGTTGGCGTCGACTGGTACAAGCAGGTGCTGCAGGACACCCGTCTGCATGACTCGCTGCTGCGCCAGTTCATCTTCTCCGCTTGCGTGCTGCTGATCGAGATTCCTTTGGGTATCGCCATCGCCCTGTGCATGCCGACCAAGGGGCGCATGGCCTCGCTGGTGCTGATCGTGTTGGCGATTCCGCTGCTGATCCCGTGGAACGTGGTCGGCACCATCTGGCAGATATTCGGCCGCGCTGACATCGGATTGCTCGGCTGGAGCCTGAACAGCCTGGGCATCAGCTACAACTACGCCTCCAACACCAGCGATGCCTGGGTCACAGTGCTGATCATGGACGTCTGGCACTGGACCTCGCTGGTGGCGCTGCTGTGCTATTCGGGCCTGCGCGCCATTCCCGACGTGTACTACCAGGCCGCGCGCATCGACCGTGCATCCGACTGGGCCGTGTTCCGCCATATCCAGCTGCCCAAGCTGAAGAGCGTGCTGCTGATCGCGGTGATGCTGCGCTTTATGGACAGCTTCATGATCTACACCGAGCCCTTCGTGCTGACCGGCGGCGGGCCGGGCAATGCCACCACCTTCCTTAGTCAGACCCTGACGCAAATGGCTATTGGTCAGTTCGACCTGGGCCCGGCGGCGGCGTTCTCCTTGGTGTACTTCCTGATCATCCTGTTGGTGTCCTGGCTGTTCTACACCGCCATGACCCACAACGATAAGACGCGCTGAGGCCGACCATGACCCTACGTAAAAAAGTAGTGCTGGGGCTGTATGTCCTGTTCCTGTTGGTGCCGATCTACTGGCTGCTGAACATGTCGTTCAAGAGCAACACCGAGATTCTCGGCGGCCTGACGCTGTGGCCGCACGGCTTCACCCTAGATAACTACAAGGTGATCTTCACTGACCCGAGCTGGTACGAGGGGTATCTCAACTCGCTGTACTACGTGTGCCTGAACACGGTGATTTCACTATCGGTGGCGCTGCCAGCGGCCTACGCGTTTTCCCGCTACCGTTTCCTCGGTGACAAGCACCTGTTCTTCTGGCTGCTGACCAACCGCATGGCGCCACCGGCGGTGTTTTTGCTGCCGTTCTTCCAGCTGTATTCGTCGATCGGTCTGTTCGATACGCATATCGCCGTAGCCCTGGCGCACTGCCTGTTCAACGTGCCGCTGGCGGTGTGGATTCTCGAAGGCTTTATGTCCGGGGTGCCGAAGGAGATCGATGAAACTGCCTATATCGACGGCTACAGCTTCCCGAAATTCTTCGTGAAGATCTTTATCCCGCTGATTGGCTCGGGCATCGGCGTCACCGCGTTTTTCTGTTTCATGTTTTCCTGGGTCGAGTTGCTGCTGGCGCGCACCCTGACCTCGGTGGATGCCAAGCCGATTGCTGCAGTGATGACGCGTACCGTGTCGGCCTCGGGGATTGATTGGGGCGTGTTGGCAGCGGCGGGGGTGTTGACCATTTTGCCGGGCATGCTGGTGATCTGGTTTGTCCGTAACCATGTGGCTAAGGGTTTTGCCCTGGGCCGGGTATAGGAGTCGCGACGATGGATTGGATGGCTTGGACCCTGCCGACGGCGTTGTTTTTCGGCTTTATTGGCATGCTGCTGGTTGGCATGACGATCTGGGAGCTACGTTCGCCTTGTATCGAGCGCAAAGGTTTGTTGCCGATCAGCACCACCCGTGGTGATCGGCTGTTTATCGGTCTGCTTGGAAGTGCCTACCTGCATCTGCTGGTGGTGGGCGCGACCGATTGGAGTGTCTGGATAGCTTCGGTGCTGTCCCTATTCTGCTTGTTTGCAGTGATGCGTTGGGGTTAAGCCGGGCTGCCTTGGCTGCGCCTGCCGGTTGGGCGCGACCATGACCCGCTTACCTCATTCCAAACCCTGAGATGGAGGTCTCTATGTTCGACAATAACAACAAAACTCGACATAGCATGGCGCTGGCTGCCCTGCTGACGTTGTCCGGCTTGAGCGGCGCAGCCTGGGCCGATGCCTACGAAGAGGCGGCAAAAAAGTGGATCAGCGAGGAGTTCAACCCCTCGACCCTGACGCCTGAGCAGCAACTCGAAGAGTTGAAGTGGTTTATCAAAGCTGCCGAGCCGTTTCGCGGCATGAGCATCAGCGTGGCTTCGGAAACCATCGCCACCCACGAGTACGAGTCCAAGGTGCTGGCCAAGGCCTTCAGCGAAATCACCGGGATTCAGCTCAAGCATGACCTGATGCAGGAAGGTGATGTCGTCGAAAAGCTGCAAACCCAGATGCAGTCGGACAAGAACATCTACGACGGCTATATCAATGACTCGGACCTGATCGGTACGCACTTCCGCTACGGCAAGGCGGTAGCCATCAGCGACATGATGGAGGGCGAAGGCAAGGCGGTGACCTCGCCAACCCTCGATCTGCAGGACTTTATCGGCATTTCCTTCACCACCGGGCCTGACGGCAAGCTGTATCAGCTACCGGACCAGCAGTTCGCCAACCTTTACTGGTTCCGCGCCGACTGGTTCGAGCGTCCGGAGCTGAAGGCCAAGTTCAAGGAAATCTACGGCTACGAGCTGGGTGTGCCGGTCAACTGGTCGGCCTATGAAGACATCGCCGAGTTCTTCTCCGAGAAGGTCAAGGAAATCGATGGCCAGCGCATCTACGGCCATATGGATTACGGCAAGAAAGACCCATCCCTGGGCTGGCGCTTCACCGATGCCTGGTTCTCCATGGCCGGTGGCGGCGATAAGGGGCTGCCTAACGGCTTGCCAGTGGACGAGTGGGGTATTCGCGTAGACGGTTGCCGTCCGGTGGGATCCAGTGTTGCCCGTGGCGGCGATACCAATGGCCCTGCGGCGGTGTATGCCACCAGCAAGTATGTCGATTGGATGCGCAAGTACGCGCCGCCGGAAGCGCAGGGCATGACCTTCTCCGAATCCGGCCCGGTACCGGCGCAGGGCAGCATCGCCCAGCAGATTTTCTGGTACACCGCCTTTACCGCGGACATGACCAAAGCCGGCCTGCCGGTGGTTAATGAAGATGGCACGCCGAAGTGGCGCATGGCGCCTTCACCAAAAGGTCCGTATTGGGAGGAGGGCATGAAACTGGGTTATCAGGACACCGGCTCCTGGACCTTCCTCAAGTCCACCCCGGAGAAACAGCGCCTGGCCGCCTGGCTGTATGCGCAGTTCGTTACCTCGAAAACCGTATCGCTGAAGAAAACTCTGGTTGGCCTGACGCCGATTCGTGAGTCGGATATCAACTCGCAAGCCATGACCGACGCTGCTCCGAAATTGGGTGGTTTGGTGGAGTTCTATCGCAGCCCTGCACGGGTGCAGTGGACCCCGACCGGGACCAACGTGCCTGACTATCCACGTTTGGCTCAACTGTGGTGGCAATTCATTGCCGAAGCAGCCAGTGGCGACAAGTCGCCACAAGAGGCGCTGGATGGCCTTGCAGCAGCCCAGGACACTATGTTGGGCCGCCTTGAGCGTTCCGGTGTACTAGGAGAGTGTGGGCCGAAGCTTAATGAGCCGCGCGATCCGCAGTACTGGCTGGACCAGCCTGGAGCACCGAAGCCCAAGCTGGCCAACGAGAAGCCTCAGGGCGAAACCATCAACTACAACGAGCTGCTGAAATCCTGGGAGCAAGCTCGCGACTGATGCAGGGGTTTGTAAGCGACATAAAAAACGGCACCTAAGGTGCCGTTTTTTATTTTTGCTCGCGCCGCACTCAGTCGTGCAGATGCTCTGCGGCATGCAGGGTGTTCTCCAGCAGGCAGGCGCGGGTCATCGGGCCAACGCCGCCTGGTACGGGCGTGATCCAGCCAGCGCGAGGCAGGGCGGTTTCATACACCACATCGCCAATCAGCTTGCCGTCGGTCTGACGGTTGATGCCAACGTCGATGACGATGGCGCCTGGCTTGATCCACTCGCCATGCACCAGGCCAGGCTTGCCAGCAGCCACCACGACGATATCGGCCTGGCCGACATGCATGGGCAGGTCTTTGGTGAAGCGGTGGGTCACGGTCACGGTGCAGCCAGCCAGCAGCAGTTCCATGGCCATTGGCCGACCGACGATATTCGAGGCGCCAACCACCACGGCGTGCATGCCATACAGGTCAGCGCCCGTGCTTTGCAGCAAGGTCATGATGCCTTTGGGGGTGCAGGGGCGCAGCAATGGCATACGCTGGGCCAGGCGGCCGATGTTGTAGGGGTGGAAACCGTCGACGTCTTTGTCCGGGCGAATGCGCTCAAGCAACAAAGATGCGTCGAGGTGTTCTGGCAATGGCAGTTGCACCAGGATGCCGTCAATGCTCGGTTCGTCATTCAAACGGTCGATCAATGCCATCAGTTCGGCCTGGGCGGTGGTGGCCGGTAGGTCATAAGCCTGTGAGACAAAGCCAACTTCTTCGCAGTCTTTACGCTTGTGCGAAACGTAGACCTGGGACGCGGGGTCGCTACCGACGAGAATTACTGCCAGCCCGGGTGCGCGCAGGCCTTGCTGGCGTCGTTCGGCGACACGTTGGGCGATCTGCTGGCGCAGGCTGGCGGCAATTGCTTTGCCATCGATCAGTTGTGCGGTCATTGCGCTTGGTTAACCATAAAGAAAGGATGGAAAAAGGACGCGCATTCTCGCATGACCGTGCTGTGGGGCAAAGGCGCACGCCACGGTTTTCGCGTAACTCCTTTAAATGGCTGAATTTTTTTAACTTTTCCTGTTGACGACCTGAAACGGTCTCTATAACATTCGCCCCGCTTGTCGAGCACAGCCAGTAGCTGGGTAAGACGGCAAAGGTCGAAGCTGCAAAGTTTTTTCCGAAGCCGAAAGCTTTAAGTCTGCATCTGCAGATGGATAGGCGCCCGTAGCTCAGCTGGATAGAGCATCCGCCTTCTAAGCGGATGGTCGCAGGTTCGAGTCCTGCCGGGCGTGCCATTTGGCGGTCTTGGCTCAAGCAAAATGCAATATGGTGGGCGTAGCTCAGTTGGTAGAGCACAGGATTGTGACTCCTGTTGTCGTGGGTTCGATCCCCATCGTCCACCCCATATTCCAAAGCGCCAGGTTAATTCCTGGCGTTTTTGTATAAAGCTTTACCACGCGGACGTGGTGGAATTGGTAGACACACTGGATTTAGGTTCCAGCGCCGCAAGGCGTGAGAGTTCGAGTCTCTCCGTCCGCACCATCTTTTAGCTCCCTCCCGTTTGCCGCCTGCATCTAGGGTGACTTCTGCAAATCGACCCTCTAGAATGCATGCCCTTGATTAGGGGCCGGCAAGCGGCCGGCTTATGTCTGTGCAACGAGGATTATCCATGCAAGTTTCTGTTGAAAGTACCTCTGCTCTCGAGCGCCGTATGACCGTTGGCGTCTCTGTTGAGCGCATCGAGACTGAAGTCAACAAGCGTCTGCAGCAGACTGCCCGTCGTGCCAAGGTCCCTGGTTTCCGTCCTGGCAAAGTGCCAATGAGCGTGATCCGTCAGCGTTATGAAGATGCTGCGCGTCAGGAAGCGCTGGGTGACCTGATCCAATCCACTTTCTACGAAGCCGTTGTTGAGCAGAAGCTCAATCCAGCTGGCGCTCCGGCCGTTGAGCCGAAGTCGTTCGAGAAAGGCAAGGATCTGGAATACGTTGCGACCTTCGAAGTATTTCCGGAGTTCACTGTTGGTGGCTTTGAGTCCATCGCCATCGAGCGCCTGCAGGCTGACGTAGCTGATGCTGACGTCGACAACATGCTGGAAATCCTGCGCAAGCAGAACACCCGTTTCGAAGCCGCCGAGCGCGCTGCCGAGAATGGTGACCAACTGAACATCGATTTCGTTGGCAAGATCGACGGTGAGGCCTTCGCGGGCGGTTCGGCCAAGGGCACTCAGCTGGTTCTCGGCTCCGGTCGCATGATCCCAGGCTTTGAAGATGCACTGGTGGGCGCCAAGGCGGGCGAAGAGCGCGTAATCAATCCGACTTTCCCGGCTGATTATCAAAACCTCGACCTGGCTGGCAAAACTGCCGAGTTCACCGTCACCGTCAACAGCATCGCGGCACCTCAACTGCCTGAGCTGAATGATGACTTCTTCGCCCTGTTCGGCGTGAAAGAAGGCGGTCTGGAAGGTTTCCGCGCTGAAGTGCGCAAGAACATGGAGCGCGAGCTGCGCCAAGCCATCAAATCCAAGGTTAAAAACCAGGTGATGGACGGTCTGCTGGCTGCCAATCCGATCGAAGTGCCGAAAGCACTGATCAGCAATGAAGTAAATCGTCTGCGCGTGCAGGCCGTTCAGCAGTTCGGTGGCAACCTCAAGCCTGAGCAACTGCCAGCTGAGCTGTTCGAAGAGCAAGCCAAGCGTCGTGTTGTGCTGGGTCTGGTTGTGGCTGAAGTGGTCAAGCAGTGCGAACTGAAGCCGGATGAAGCCCGCGTTCGCGAAATGATTCAGGAAATGGCTTCGGCTTACCAAGAGCCTGAGCAGGTTGTGGCTTGGTACTACAAAAACGACCAGCAAATGAACGAAGTGCGTTCGGTTGTACTGGAAGAGCAAGTTGTAGATACTGTTTTGCAGAAGGCCAACGTGACCGATAAAGCGGTCTCGTACGAAGAAGCTGTCAAGCCGGTAGAAGCACCACAAGCCGCCTGATTTCTTTACCTCGTTCGAACACGCCATAAGCCAGCCTCCGCGCTGGCTTATGCGTATTTGTGACATGACTATTTAGGGAGCGAGTGCAGCATGTCCCGCAATCCTTTTATGCAGCAAATGCCTGATATCCAAGCCGCTGGCGGCCTGGTGCCTATGGTTGTCGAGCAGTCAGCTCGCGGTGAACGCGCCTATGACATCTATTCGCGCCTGCTCAAGGAGCGGGTGATCTTTCTGGTTGGCCCTGTGGAGGACTACATGGCCAACTTGATCTGTGCGCAACTGCTGTTCCTTGAGGCGGAAAATCCGGACAAGGACATCCATCTGTACATCAATTCCCCGGGTGGCTCGGTGACGGCGGGTATGTCGATCTACGACACCATGCAGTTTATCAAGCCAAATGTGTCCACCACCTGTATTGGCCAGGCATGCAGCATGGGCGCATTCCTGCTGACCGCTGGCGCTGAGGGTAAGCGTTACTGTTTGCCGAACTCGCGTGTGATGATTCACCAGCCATTGGGCGGCTTCCAGGGGCAGGCGTCAGACATCGAAATCCACGCCAAGGAAATCCTCTTTATCCGCGAGCGTCTCAACACGCTGATGGCCAAGCACAGTGGGCGCACCCTGGAAGAAATCGAGCGCGATACCAATCGTGATAATTTCATGAGCGCCGAAGCTGCTCGTGAATACGGGTTGATAGACGCGGTGATTGAAAAGCGCCCCGCTTAATATAAGCAACTCAAAATAGGGTGGGGCGGCGTGTCCGGCCTCTGGCGGGCTTGAAAAAGCCCGCATAAGCCTTCATCTTGTGTTGCAAGCCTATCGGATTTGGATCGAACGAATGACTGACACCCGCAACGGCGAGGACAACGGCAAGTTGCTTTATTGCTCCTTCTGCGGCAAAAGCCAGCATGAAGTACGCAAATTAATTGCCGGCCCCTCGGTCTTTATCTGCGACGAGTGCGTCGACCTGTGCAATGACATCATCCGTGAGGAGGTGCAGGAAGCCCAGGCCGAGAGCAGCGCGCATAAATTGCCTGCTCCAAAGGAAATCAGCACCATCCTTGATCAGTATGTGATCGGTCAGGAGCGTGCGAAGAAGGTTCTAGCGGTAGCGGTGTACAACCACTACAAGCGACTCAATCAGCGCGACAAGAAAGATGATGTCGAGCTGGGTAAGAGCAACATTCTGCTGATCGGTCCAACCGGCTCGGGTAAGACCCTGCTGGCGGAAACCCTGGCGCGCTTGCTTAACGTACCGTTCACCATCGCCGATGCCACCACCCTGACCGAAGCCGGTTATGTGGGTGAAGACGTCGAGAACATTATTCAGAAGTTACTGCAGAAGTGTGATTACGATGTGGAAAAAGCCCAGATGGGCATCGTCTACATCGACGAAATCGACAAGATCTCGCGCAAGTCGGATAACCCGTCGATTACCCGCGACGTGTCGGGTGAGGGCGTGCAGCAGGCACTGCTCAAGCTGATCGAAGGCACTGTGGCTTCTGTGCCGCCGCAAGGCGGCCGCAAGCATCCGCAGCAGGAATTTCTGCAAGTTGATACGCGCAATATTCTGTTTATCTGCGGTGGTGCTTTTTCAGGTCTGGAGAAAGTCATCCAGGGCCGTTCGAGCAAGGGCGGAATCGGTTTCAATGCCGAAGTTCGCAGCAAGGAAGAGGGCAAAAAAGTCGGCGAGTCACTGCGCGCCGTTGAGCCTGATGATCTGGTCAAGTTCGGTCTGATTCCTGAGTTCGTGGGCCGCTTGCCGGTCATCGCGACACTGGATGAGCTCGATGAAGCGGCGCTGGTGCAGATCCTGACTGAACCGAAGAATGCACTGACCAAGCAATACGCCAAGCTGTTCGAGATGGAGGGGGTAGAGCTGGAATTCCGTCCGGATGCGCTGAAGTCGGTTGCGCACAAGGCGCTTGAGCGTAAAACCGGTGCCCGCGGCCTGCGTTCGATTCTTGAAGGTGTCCTGCTCGATACCATGTACGAGATTCCGTCGCAGTCCGACGTCAGCAAGGTGGTTATCGATGAAAGCGTTATCGATGGCACCTCCAAGCCGTTGCTCATTTATGAGAACAACGAGCTGCCAGCCAAGGCTGCGCCTGACGCGTAACAGCGTTGTAACATGTTGAAAGCAAGGGGCCTGCGGGCCCCTTTGCTTTTGCTGCGCCAGCGCTTGTTTTTTGTTTGGGCTGCCCCCATCTTAGGGCTAAGGGTCATCCCATCTGTTTACGGCCGTATGGCCGCCGTAGAGCCGAAATCATGAAGACAACCATCGAATTGCCTCTCCTGCCGTTGCGCGATGTTGTGGTCTATCCGCACATGGTCATTCCGTTATTCGTCGGGCGTGAGAAATCCATTGAAGCCCTTGAGGCCGCAATGACGGGCGAGAAGCAGATCCTGCTTCTCGCGCAGAAGAATCCTGCCGACGATGACCCCGATGAGGCTGGCCTCTATCGCGTCGGTACTGTGGCTACTGTGCTGCAGTTGCTGAAACTGCCAGACGGCACCGTCAAGGTGCTGGTCGAGGGCGAGCAGCGTGGCGAGATCGAGCGTTTTATCGAGGTCGACGGTCATTGCCGGGCTGAAGTGCAGCTGATCGATGAGGTTGATGCTGCCGAACGTGAGTCCGAGGTTTTCACCCGTAGCCTGCTCAGTCAGTTCGAACAGTACGTACAGCTAGGCAAAAAGGTACCTGCCGAGGTGTTGGCCTCGCTCAATGGTATTGATGAGCCGAGCCGCTTGGTCGACACCATGGCCGCGCATATGGTGCTGAAGATCGAGCAGAAGCAGGAAATTCTGGAAATCACCGATCTGCAGGCGCGAGTCGAACATGTGCTGGCGCTGCTCGACGCAGAGATTGACCTGTTGCAGGTCGAGAAGCGCATCCGTGGTCGGGTCAAGAAACAAATGGAGCGTAGCCAGCGCGAGTACTACTTGAATGAGCAGATGAAGGCCATTCAGAAGGAGCTTGGCGACAGCGAAGACGGCCATAACGAACTCGATGAGCTGAAAAAGCGCATCGAAAATGCCGGCCTGACTGCTGAGGCGCACACTAAGGCCAATGCCGAGCTGAACAAGCTCAAGCAGATGTCGCCGATGTCGGCTGAAGCCACTGTGGTGCGTTCTTATATTGATTGGCTGGTCAATGTACCGTGGAAGGCGCAGAGTAAGGTGCGCTTGGATCTGGCGCGTGCCGAAGCAATTCTGGATGCCGACCACTACGGTCTGGATGAGGTCAAGGAGCGCATCCTTGAATACCTCGCCGTGCAAAAGCGCGTGAAAAAAATCAAAGGGCCGGTTCTTTGTCTGGTAGGTCCGCCTGGGGTGGGTAAAACCTCGTTGGCCGAATCGATTGCCAGCGCCACTAACCGCAAATTCGTGCGCATGGCCCTTGGTGGTGTGCGTGATGAGGCGGAGATTCGCGGTCACCGGCGCACCTATATCGGTTCTATGCCGGGTCGCCTGATTCAGAAGATGACCAAGGTCGGCGTGCGTAACCCACTGTTCCTGCTCGATGAAATCGACAAGATGGGGCAGGACATGCGCGGCGATCCTGCGTCTGCATTGCTTGAGGTGCTGGACCCGGAGCAGAACCACAACTTCAACGACCACTATCTTGAGGTTGATTACGACCTGTCCGATGTAATGTTCCTCTGCACGGCCAACTCGATGAACATTCCGGGGCCGTTGCTGGATCGTATGGAGGTAATTCGTCTTCCGGGTTACACCGAAGCCGAAAAGATCAACATCGCGATCAAATATCTGGCGCCCAAGCAGATTCAGGCTAATGGTCTGAAGAAGGTCGAACTGGTGTTTGAGGATGCAGCAATCCGCGACATCATTCGTTACTACACCCGCGAAGCAGGTGTGCGTGGTTTGGAGCGGCAGATTGCCAAGGTGTGCCGCAAGGTGGTCAAGGAGCATTCCACCGAGAAGCGCTTCCAGGTCACTGTTACGGCAGACTCGCTCGAACATCTCCTCGGCGTGCGCAAGCATCGCTACGGTTTGGCCGAGCAGCAGGATCAAATCGGCCAGGTGACTGGGCTTGCCTGGACCCAGGTTGGTGGTGAGCTGTTGACCATCGAGGCAGTTGTAGTCCCAGGTAAAGGCCAGCTGATCAAGACCGGCTCGCTCGGTGATGTAATGCTGGAGTCCATCACTGCTGCGCAGACCGTTGTACGCAGTCGGGCCAAGAGTCTGGGCGTGCCTGTGGACTTCTATGAGAAGCAGGACATTCATATCCATATGCCGGAAGGCGCGACGCCCAAAGATGGCCCCAGTGCAGGCGTTGGCATGTGTACGGCGCTGGTTTCAGCTCTGACACAGATACCTGTGCGTGCCGACGTGGCAATGACCGGTGAAATCACTTTGCGTGGTCAAGTATTGGCCATTGGTGGTTTGAAGGAAAAACTGCTGGCCGCTCACCGTGGTGGAATCAAGACCGTGATCATTCCGGAAGAGAATGTGCGCGATTTGAAAGAGATTCCGGAGAATATTAAGCAAGACCTGCAGATTAAACCGGTTAAATGGATTGACGAGGTCCTGCAAATTGCGCTGCAATACGCCCCGGAGCCCTTGCCTGATGCGGCTCCCATGGTTGCAAAGGATGAAAAACGCGAGACTGATTCCAAGGAGCGAATTAGCACGCATTAGCCGGAGGGGTTTCTTGACACATTTTTAGAGCCCTTGTTATAAAGCGGCTCTTATCGTGTCGGCAGGCTCTCCGCACCAGCTTCGCTTACATTTAAAAGCAAGAAATAAACTCAACAGAAATTAAGGGGACTTAAGAGTGAACAAGTCGGAACTGATCGATGCCATCGCCGCATCTGCTGATATCCCAAAAGCTGTTGCCGGCCGTGCGCTGGACGCAGTAATTGAATCCGTTACTGGCGCTCTGAAGGCTGGTGACTCCGTAGTACTGGTTGGCTTCGGCACTTTCGCTGTTAAAGAGCGTGCTGCTCGCACTGGCCGTAACCCACAAACTGGTAACCCGATCAGCATCGCTGCTGCCAAGATTCCAGGCTTCAAAGCCGGCAAAGCTCTGAAAGACGCTGTTAACTAAGCCTCTTTCGGTTTTGCCCAGCAGATCAGTTGAATGGCTGATCTGACGCGGGGCGGGGTGTTCAGTCAGGCATACCTTGCTGAACACGACGAATCAGTTGCTTGAGTTCGATCCGCTTCGCCAGTTACGAGAAGGCGCATCCACTGATGCGCCTTTCTTCTATCCGGATTTTACCCACACTGCGCGACTGCTTTATTTGTACAGTCGTTCTGGGGGACGCATGCTGCAAAACATCAGGGACAATTCACAGGGTTGGATTGCCAAAACCATCATCGGCATTATTGTCGCGCTGCTCGCGCTGACGGGTGTGGATGCCATTTTTACCAGCACCAGTAATAGTAAAAACGCTGCTGAAGTGAATGGCGAGAAGATCACTTCTGCCGAGCTCAGCCAGGCTGTCGAGATGCAGCGTCGCCAGCTGCTGCAACAGTTGGGTCGCGATTTCGATGCCTCCCTGCTGGACGAGAAGCTGCTGCGTGAAGCAGCCCTGAATGGCCTGGTAGAGCGCACTTTGTTGCTCGATAGTGCCAAAGACGCCAAGTTCGCCTTTTCGCAGCAGGCGCTGGATCAGCTGATCCTGAAAACACCTGAGTTTCTTGTCGATGGTCAGTTCAACGCTGAGCGTTTCGATCAGGTTATCCGTCAGCTGGGCTACAGCCGCTTGCAGTTCCGCCAGATGCTTGAGCAGGAAATGCTCATCGGTCAGTTGCGCGCAGGCCTGGCTAACAGCGGTTTTGTCACTGATGCCCAAGTGCAAGCTTTCGCCGCTCTGGAAAAGCAGACTCGCGACTTCGCCACACTGACCCTCAAAGCTGATCTGGATGCAGTCACGCTCAGCGATGACGACATCAAGGCCTACTACGACGCTCAGGCCAGCGAGTTCATGAGCCCTGAGCAGGTTGTGCTGGAATACGTCGAGCTGAAGAAAGATGCCTTCTTTGATCAGGTTGAAGTCACCGATGAGGCGCTGCAAAGCGCTTATCAGAGCGAAATCGCTAACCTTGCCGAACAGCGCCGTGCTGCGCACATTCTGGTTGAGGTCAACGATAAGCTGAATGACGAACAAGCTCAGGCCAAACTGGTCGCGGTGCAGAAGCGTCTTGAGCAGGGCGAAGATTTCGCCACGCTGGCCAAAGAGGTCTCCGATGACTCGGGTTCGGCAGGTGAGGGCGGTGATCTGGGCTTTGCCGGCCCTGGCGTATATGACCCGGCCTTTGAAGAAGCGTTGTATGCGCTGGACGAGAATGCTGTATCGGCTCCTGTACGCAGCGAGTTCGGTTGGCATCTGATCAAGCTGTTGGGTGTCCAGGCGCCGGAAGTGCCGAGCTTCGCCAGCCTGGAAGAGAAACTGCAGCGCGATCTCAAGGCGCGTCAGGTTGAGCAGCGCTTTGTCGAAGTTTCCAAAGATCTCGAAGACTCCGCGTTTGAAGCGTCGGATCTTGCTCAGCCAGCTCAGGAATTGGGTCTTGAGGTCAAGACCACTGAGGCGTTCGGTCGTCAGGGCGGCACTGAAGGCCTGACTGCCAATCGCCAGGTGATTCAGGCGGCATTCAGCGATGAAGTGCTGGAAGACGGCAGCAACAGCAGTGTAATCGAGCTCGACCCGAACACAGTGGTGGTGGTGCGCGTTAAGGAGCACAACAAACCTGAGCAGCTGCCGCTTGAGCAGGTCGCCGATAGCATCCGTGCCCAGCTGATCAAGGTTCGCGCAAGCGAAGCCGTGAAGGCTAAGGGTGAGGAGCAGCTGGCTGCTCTGCGCGATGGTCAGACCCCGGTTGCCCAGGCCGATGCTGCACAGGGGTGGAATGTCGTTGAGGCGGCCACTCGTAGCCAGGAAGGCGTTGAGCCGGTAGTGCTGCAGGCGTTGTTCCGCATGCCCAAGCCAGAGGCAGCCGACAAGCCGACTTTCGCCGGTATCAGCCTGAGCAATGGTGATTTCATGATCATCCGTCTCAATGGCGTGAGCCAGCCGGAGCAAGCCCTGTCGGATGAGGATAAGGCCATGTACAGCCGCTTCCTCGCCTCGCGTGTCGGTCAGCAGGACTTTGCTGCGTTCCGCAAGCAGCTGGAAGAGACAGCGGATATCGAGCGCTTCTGATCGATACTGCTGAATGTAAAAAGGCCGCTTATTCAAGCGGCCTTTTTTATGTCTGCCATCCGTGGCAGCAACTGTGCTGGTGGCGCAGGAAGAGCTGATCCCCCTGCGCGGACAATCCTACTCTTCCATGGCGCCCATGGCGGTGGTGTTGAAACCGCCGTCGACGTACATGATCTCGCCGCTGACGCCCGAGGCCAGATCGGAGCAGAGGAAGGCACCGGCGTTACCGACTTCTTCGATGGTCACGTTGCGACGCAGTGGGGTCTGCTTCTCATTGGCAGCGAGCATCTTGCGGAAGCTCTTGATGCCAGATGCGGCCAGGGTGCGGATCGGGCCAGCGGAGATGGCGTTGACGCGGGTGCCTTCTGGGCCGAGGCTGCCGGCCAGGTAGCGCACACCGGCTTCCAGGCTGGCTTTGGCCATACCCATGACGTTGTAGTTGGGCATGGTGCGCTCGGCGCCCAGGTACGACAGGGTCAGTAGGCTGCCATTGCGGCCTTTCATCATCTCGCGGCCAGCTTTGGCCAGGGCGACGAAGCTGTAGGCGCTGATATCGTGAGCGATGCGGAAACCTTCACGGGTGGTGACGTCGGTGAAGTCGCCATCCAGTTGATCACCAGGGGCGAAACCAACGGAGTGAACGATGCAATCCAGGCCGTCCCACTTCTTGCTCAGGGCTTCAAATACCGAGGCGATTTCCTCATCGTTGGCCACATCGCAAGGGAAGCACAGATCAGCGTTCGAGCCCCAATCAGCGGCAAAACCTTCGACGCGACCCTTGAGTTTTTCGTTCTGGTAGGTGAAAGCCAGTTCGGCGCCTTCACGGTGCATGGCTGCCGCGATGCCAGAGGCGATGGACAGTTTGCTGGCGACGCCAACGATCAGTACGCGCTTGCCGCTTAGAAAACCCATTTGTGTTGTTCCTCTTCCTGTCTACAAGGATTGGCAGGCAGTTGAAGAACTACCTGCGTGGCCATCACTGTATTTACCTTGCGCTGGCTACCTCGCCAACGCTTTTCAATAGCCGGTTAATCAGCTGGGGCCATAAAGGCTGCTTCCAGCAACTGCTGTGTATAGATGTCCTGTGGCGCAGCAAAGACACGTGCCGCCGGACCTTGTTCGACCACTTTGCCCTGTTTGACCACCATCACCTGATGGCTCAAGGCCCTGACTACCGCCAGGTCGTGGCTGATAAACAGGTAGGTAAGGTTGTATTTGGCCTGCAGCGAGCGTAGCAGCTCGACTACCTGGCGCTGTACGGTGCGGTCGAGGGCCGAGGTCGGCTCATCGAGCAGTATTAACGCAGGTTTCAGCACCAGAGCGCGGGCGATGGCGATACGTTGACGCTGGCCACCGGAGAACTCGTGGGGATAGCGGTGACGGGTTTCTGGATCCAGTCCTACCTCCACCAGTGCGTCGATAATCGCCTGTTCTTGCTCGGCTTCGCTGCCCATGCGGTGGATCTGCAAGCCCTCGCCGACAATCTGGCCAACGCACATACGCGGGCTGAGGCTGCCAAACGGGTCCTGAAACACCACCTGCATCTGCCGGCGCAGCGGGCGCACGTCGTGTTGCGAGAGCTGGTCGATGGCTTGGTCCTGGAAACGGATACCTCCCTGGCTGCCAAGCAGGCGCAGGATTGCCAGACCCAGGGTGGATTTGCCTGAACCACTTTCGCCAACGATGCCCAGGGTATGCCCCTGCGGCAGGCTGAAGTTGATGCCGTCCACGGCTTTGACATGGTCGACGGTGCGGCGCAGCAAGCCCTTCTTGATCGGGAACCAGACGCGCAGGTTGTCGATTTCCAGCATGGTTTTGCCAGGCGCCTGAGCGACCGGGCCACCCGTGGGCTCGGCGCCCAGCAGTTCGCGTGTGTAAGGGTGCTGCGGGTCTTTAAACAGCGTTTCGCATTCGGCTTGCTCGACGATATGCCCGCGTTGCATTACGCAGACGCGATGGGCAATGCGCCGCACCAGGTTGAGATCGTGGCTAATCAGCAGAATCGCCATGCCCAGGCGCGCCTGCAGATCCTTGAGCAGCTCAAGGATCTTCAATTGCACGGTGACGTCCAGGGCGGTGGTGGGCTCATCGGCGATAAGCAGCTCCGGCTCGTTGGCCAGGGCCATGGCAATCACCACGCGCTGGCGTTGGCCGCCCGACAGCTCGTGTGGGTAGGCCTTGAGGCGCTTATGCGGCTCGGGAATACCGACCAGCTCAAGCAGCTCTAAGGTGCGTGCGGTGGCGGCTTTGCCGCGCAGGCCTTTATGAAGGGCCAGCACCTCGTTGATCTGCTTTTCGATGCTGTGCAGCGGATTCAGCGAGGTCATGGGCTCCTGAAAGACCATGGCGATGCGGTTGCCGCGAATGCCGCGCAGTTTGTTCTCGTTCAGTTTGAGCAGGTCTTGCCCGGCGTACTGAATGCTGCCGCTGGGGTGTTGAGCCAGGGGGTAGGGCAGTAGACGCAGGATGGAATGCGCGGTGACCGATTTGCCCGAGCCGCTTTCGCCCACCAGGGCCAGGGTTTCACCGCGTTTGATGTCGAAGCTGACGCCTTCCAGCACACGCTGTTTCAGGCTGCCGGTGACGAATTCGACAGCCAGGTCGCGGACTTCGATGAGGGTGTTGGAATCGGTCATGTCATTTCCTCGGATCGAAGGCATCGCGTGCCGCTTCGCCGATAAACACCAGCAGGCTGAGCATCAGGGCGAGCACGGCAAAGGCGCTGATACCGAGCCAGGGCGCCTGCAGGTTGGATTTGCCCTGGGCCACCAGTTCGCCGAGTGACGGCGCGCCAGGCGGCAGGCCGAAACCGAGGAAATCCAGCGCGGTGAGGGTGCCGATCGCGCCGGTGAGGATAAACGGCATAAAGGTCATGGTGGAAATCATCGCGTTGGGCAGGATATGGCGGAACATGATCGAGCCGTTCTGCATGCCCAGCGCACGGGCTGCGCGCACGTATTCCAGGTTGCGCCCACGCAGGAACTCGGCACGCACCACATCCACCAGGCTCATCCAGGAAAACAGCAGCATGATGCCCAGCAGCCACCAGAAGTTCGGTTGCACGAAGCTGGCGAGGATGATCAGCAGGTAGAGCACTGGCAGCCCGGACCAGATCTCCAGAAAGCGCTGCCCAGCCAGGTCGACCCAGCCGCCATAGAAGCCTTGCAGGGCGCCGGCAAATACGCCTATCACCGAACTGGCCAGAGTCAGGATCAGGGCAAACAGCACCGAGATGCGGAAGCCATAAATCACCCGCGCCAGTACATCGCGGCCTTGGTCATCAGTGCCCAGCAGGTTTTCCGCCGAGGGTGGCGCGGGGGCGGGCACTTGCAGGTCGTAATTGATGCTGGAGTAGCTGTAGCGGATCGGCGGCCAGATCATCCAGCCGTCCTTTTCCTTGATCAGCTCTTGGATGTAGGGGCTTTTGTAGTTGGCCTGCAGCGGGAATTCGCCGCCGAAGGTGGTTTCCGGGTAGCGTTTGAATACCGGGAAATACAGCTCGTTGTCGTAGCCCACCACCAATGGTTTGTCGTTGGCGATCAGTTCGGCGCCGAGGGTGACGAAAAACAGTGCGAGGAACACCCACAGCGACCACCAGCCGCGTTTGTGCGCCTTGAACAGCTGGAAGCGGCGTTGATTGATTGGCGACAGTTTCATCTCAACCCTCCCGGCTTTCGAAGTCGATACGCGGATCGACCAAGGTGTAGGTAATGTCGCCGATCAATTTCACCACCAGGCCCAGCAACGTGAAGATAAACAGGGTGCCGAACACCACCGGGTAATCGCGGTTTATGGCGGCCTCAAAACTCATCAGGCCAAGGCCGTCGAGGGAGAAGATCACCTCGATCAGCAAGGAGCCGGTAAAGAAGATGCCGATAAAGGCCGCCGGAAAGCCGGCGATGATGATCAGCATGGCGTTTCGGAACACATGGCCATAGAGCACGCGGTTGTTGCTCAAGCCCTTGGCGCGGGCAGTGACCACGTATTGTTTGTTGATCTCATCGAGAAAGCTGTTCTTGGTTAGCAGCGTCAGGGTGGCGAAGTTGCCGATCACCAGGGCGGTGACGGGCAGCGCCAGGTGCCAGAAGTAGTCGAGTAGCTTGCCGGTAAAGCTCAGCTCATCGAAATTGTTCGACGTCAGCCCGCGCAGCGGGAACCAGTCCCAGTAGCTGCCGCCGGCAAACAGCACGATCAGCAGAATGGCGAAGAGGAAGGCGGGGATGGCATAACCGACGATGATCATTGAGCTGGTCCAGACGTCGAAGGCGCTGCCGTGGCGGGTGGCCTTGGCGATGCCTAGCGGGATCGACACCAGGTACATGATCAGCGTGCTCCAAAGCCCCAGGGAGATCGACACCGGCATCTTCTCGATGATCAGGTCGATAACCTCGGCATCGCGAAAGAAGCTCGAGCCGAAGTCCAGTTGCGCGTAGCTCCTGAGCATCAGCCAGAAGCGTTCCGGGGCGGATTTATCGAAGCCGTACATGCGTTCGATTTCCGCCACCAGCTCCGGGTCCAGCCCCTGGGCGCCACGGTAGTTGGAACCCGCCACCGAGACTTCGGCGCCGCCGCCGGCAATCCGGCTGGTGGCACCGTCAAAACCTTCCAGTTTGGCGATCATCTGCTCGACCGGGCCACCGGGGGCGGCCTGGATGATGATGAAGTTGATCAGCAGAATGCCGAACAACGTGGGAATGATCAGCAGCAGCCGACGAACGATATACGCCAGCATGTTATTGCTCCACGTCGGCAGTGTTCTGTGTGGCAGCTTCGTCGGCCGCCGCTTCAGGGGATTTCGCCCGGGCCCACCAGGTGTAGAGGCCTATGTCGTATTGCGGACTGACTTTGGGGTGCTCGAAGCGGTTCCAGTAGGCCACGCGCCAGGTCTTGATATGCCAGTTGGGCACCACGTAATGGCCCCACAGTAGTACGCGGTCGAGGGCGCGCGTATGGGTGATCAGGCTCTGGCGCGAGTCGGCATTGATCAGGCCCTCGACCAGGCTGTCCACGGCCGGGTCTTTCAGGCCGATAAAGTTGCGGCTGCCGGGATTGTCGGCGCTGCTGGAGTGCCAGTATTCGCGCTGCTCGTTACCTGGGGAGTTGGACTGACCAAAGCCTCTTACAATCAGATCATAGTCACGCGAGCGCTCCCGATTGACGTACTGGGATACATCGACGCGGCGGATCACCAGTTCAATGCCCAGGTCGGCCAGATTGCGTTTAAACGGTAGTAGAACGCGCTCGAATTCGGCTTGCGCCAGCAGGAATTCGATGGTGACCGGTTTGCCTGTGCTGTCGAGCATCCTGTCGCCATCGACGCGCCAGCCGGCTTCCTGCAGCAATTGATAGGCGCGGCGCTGCTGCTCACGAATGATGCCGCTGCCATCGGTAACCGAGGGCTGATATTCGTCGGTAAATACCTGAGGCGGAATCTGTGCACGCAATGGCTCCAGCAGCTTCAACTCATCCGCGGAGGGTAGGCCGGCCGAGGCCAGTTCGGAATTGTCGAAGTAGCTGCGGGTGCGCGTGTAGGCGCCGTTGAACAGCTGCCGATTGGTCCACTCGTAATCAAACAGCAGACCTAGGGCTTCTCGTACACGGCGGTCACTGAACAACGGACGTCGGGTGTTGAAGATAAAGCCCTGCATGCCTGTGGGGTTGCGATTGGCGATCTCTTCCTTGATCAGCTGCCCATTGGCCACTGCGGCGGTGTTATAGGCGGTGGCCCAGTTCTTTGCGCTGGTTTCCAGCCAGTAATCAAACTGTCCGGCTTTGAGTGCTTCCAGGGCGACGGTATTGTCGCGGTAGTAGTCAAACTGCAGGGTGTCGAAATTATAGAACCCACGGTTGACCGGCAGGTTCTGGCCCCACCACTCCTTGACCCGCTCATAACGGATTGAACGCCCCGCTTGAACATCAGCCACCTTGTAAGGGCCGCTGCCGACGGGGATATCGAGATTGCTTTTGCTGAAGTCGCGTTTGGCCCACCAGTGTTTTGGCAGCACTGGCAGTTGGCCTACGATCAGCGGCAGTTCACGGTTACCGGCATGCTTGAAGACAAAACGCACGCGTTGCGGGCTTTCGACCTCAACCTTGTCGACATCGGCGTAGTAACCACGGTACATCGGCGCTCCTTTGCTCATCAGGGTATCGAAGCTGAACTTGACGTCCTCTGCGGTGACCGGCTGGCCATCATGGAAGCGCGCTTCGGGGCGCAGGTAAAACCGAACCCATGCATTGTCCGGCGCTTTTTCGATTTTTTCCGCGAGCAGGCCGTAAACGGTGAAGGGTTCATCCAGGCTGGGGCGCGTCAGGCTGTCGTAGATGATGCCTATATTTTCTTCAGATACGCCCTTGGAAATGAAGGGGTTGAGGCTATCGAAGCCACCAAAACCGGCTTGGCGCAGCGTGCCGCCTTTGGGCGCATCCGGATTGACGTACTCGAAGTGCTTGAAGTCAGCCGGGTACTTGGGCGGTTCGTCATACAAGGTTTGAGCGTGCTTGGGGCTGGCCAGGGCCAGGCTGGCAATACCAAGCAGAGCAATGCTGCTGGCGTGGATAAACAGGGCGCGCAATGCATGGGTCATTCAGCGTTCTCCATGGATTTCAGCCACCAGGTGCGCAGGCCCAGGGTGTAGGGCGGCGTGGTGACGAAGGCAAATCGGTTGCGGTAAGCCAGGCGGTGGTAATCGATATACCAGTTCGGAATGCTGTAGTGCTGCCACAACAGTACCCGGTCAAGGGCGCGGGTGGCGGCGACTTGCTCGTCGCGGCTCTGTGCCGAGAGCAGTTTTTCAATAAGTGCGTCGACCACCGGGTGGGTGACCCCGGCGTAGTTCCTGCCGCCTTTGATCTTGGCCTGGGAGGAATGGAAATACAGCGACTGTTCCAGGCCGGGGCTGAGGGTTTGCGGCAGGGTGAGCAGAATCATGTCGAAGTCGTACTGGTCGAGGCGCTGCTTGTATTGGGCGCGGTCGACGGTGCGCAGGTTGGCCTGGATGCCAATGCTGGCAAGGTTCTCGGTAAAGGGTTGGAGAATGCGTTCAAGGTTCGGGTTGACCAGCAATATTTCAAAGCGCAGCGGCTGCCCCTCGCTGTTGAGCAGGCGTTGGCCGGAGGGCTTCCAGCCGGCTTCGGCCAATAGACCGAGGGCGCGGCGCAAGGTTTCCCGCGGGATGCCGCGGCCGTCGGTCTGCGGCATGCTGAACGGCTCACTGAACAGGCGTGCTTGCAACTGCTTGCGGTAGGGCGAAAGCAACAGCCATTCGGCACCTTCCGGTTTGCCTCGCGCTGAAAACTCGCTGTTGGGGTAGTAGCTTTTAGCGCGAGTGTAGGAGCTGTTGAACAGTGCGCGGTTTGCCCACTCGAAGTCGAACATCAGGCCAAGCGCTTCACGCACCTGGCGGTCGGCAAACACCGCGCGGCGAGTGTTCATAAACAGTGCCTGGGTCTGGGTCGGGATCTGGTGGGGGATCTCGGCGCGGACCACTTCGCCACGGCTCAATGCCGGGAAGCGATAGCCATTGGCCCAGTTCTTCGCCTGCTGTTCGATATAAATGTCGAATTCGCCGGCCTTGAACGCTTCGAAAGCCACATGGCTGTCGCGGTAGAACTCCACGTCGACCCGGTCGAAATTGTATTTGCCGCGGTTGACCGGCAGTTTCGTGCCCCACCAGTCCTTGACTCGCTCGAACCTCAGGCTGCGTCCAGGGCTGACCTGAGTAATGCGGTAGGGCCCGCTGCCCAGTGGCGGCTCATAGGTGGTGGCCTTGAAGTCGCGGTCTTTCCAGTAATGCTGTGGCAGCACCGGCAATTCGCCCAGGCGCAGGATCAGCAGGGAGTTGCCGGCACGCTTGAGCACAAAACGGATGCTGTGACGATTGAGAATATCGACCCGTTTTACTTCTTGAAGATTGGTGCGGTATTGCGGGTGGCCTTCTTTGAGCAGCAGACGGTAGGAGAAGGCGACGTCATAGGCGGTGATCGGCTTGCCGTCGTGGAAGCGTGCTTCGGGGCGCAGGTTGAATACCACCCAGCTGCGGTCATCGCTGTATTCCACCGATTCGGCGATCAAGCCATAGCTGGAGGCGGGTTCGTCACCGGAAGGGTCATAGGCGCCGGTGCCGACCATCAGCGGTGCGTTGAGCTCGTTAACGCCGTACTGCAGGAAGTTGGCGGTGCTGATCGGGCTGCTGCCCTTGAGGGTGTATGGGTTGAGGGTGTCGAAGGTGCCGTTGGCCATCATCCGCAGCGTGCCGCCCTTGGGGGCTTCCGGGTTGACCCAGGCAAAATGGGTGAAACTCGCGGGATACTTCAACTCGCCAAACTGGGCGTAACCGTGGCTTTTATACAGTGTGGCCCAAGCAGATGAACTGATGGCCATGCAGAGAAGTAACGAGAGGAGGGGACGTATCAAGTGAAATATCCGATCCGTGGCGTCTTGTGGGCTGCTGGTCAGGCACATTAACAGCTTGTATGGGCTGGAAAAAGGGTAGGCTCGACAGCAGCCGATAGCGGCACTTTGACTACACTGAAATCACGAAAATATGAGGGTGTCACTTTGGTAACAGCTTGCCATGGTTTGCAGTCATGGATCGATCGCTTCAACCAAGCCGAACTACCCGCCCTGGCCTCAGTGGTGCAGGATCTGCACCGTTTGACCCTGGGTGACAAATCGTCTGTGCAGCAACTGGCAGACGTGCTGCTACGTGATGCGGCCTTAACCACCAAGGTGCTGCGTATCGGCAATAGTGTGTATTACAACCCGTCCCAAGAGCCTATCCGCACCATTTCTCGGGCCATCGTGCTGATCGGTTTCGATAATGTGCGGCAGATCGGTCTGTCGGTCAGTCTGATTGATGGCCTGTTGGCGCGCAGCTCACGCGATCAGCTTGCCGAACTATTGGCACGCTCGTTTCATGCCGCCGTGCAGGCGCGCAATATCGCCGGCTATGTGCTGACGAAAAATGATGAGGAAGTGTTTATCGCCGCCTTGCTGCATAACGTCGGTGAGTTGGCGTTCTGGGGTTGTGCCGGGGATGCGGCGGATGATCTGGCCAGTGCTCTGGCTCAGCCGGGTGTCGATGAAGATGAGGTAGTGATGCAGCTGCTGGGCACCAGTTTCCGCCAGCTGAGTTTGGCGCTGGTGAAAAGCTGGAACCTGGGCGACACCGTCAGCCTCGCGCATCAGTCAACCAGCCAGAATTATCCGGCCGTCAAGGCTGTGACCCTGGGGGCAAAGATCAGTCAGGCGGCGCTGGATGGCTGGGATACTCCAGTAATGGAGGCGCTGGTAGGGCAGTTGGCCAGTTTTATCGGGGTGACCCCGCAGGAAGCCATGCAGCAAGTGCTGGCCAGCGCCGAGGAAACCGTGAAGATGGCAGCGACCTTCGGCGCCAGCCAGCTGTGCAAGCTGATCCCCAATACCGACCCGGAACAGATTCGTTTACAGCAGGAACAGCGCAAGGCGCGTCTGTTGCAGCCCAATCTGCTGGTTTTGCAGCAGGCCTTGCAGGACCTCGGCCTGATGGTTTCGCGTCGTGGCGATCTCGGCCTGGTACTCGACACCTTGTTCAAGGGGTTGCATCAGGGTGCGGGGCTGGAGCGCATCATGCTGGTGGTGCTGGCGGACGGGCAGAGCTGTTTCCGCGCCAAGCGGGTGATTGGCGAGGGCACTGAGGGCTGGAGCCATGACTTCGTTCTGCCCGTGGCGCAGCAAGAGCAGCCGCATATTTTCAGTTATGCACTGCGTAATAAAGAAGCGCTCTGGATGGGCGTGCCGGCCAGTTACAACCTTAATGAGCTGGTCACTCAGCCCATTCGTCAGCGCCTGGGGCAGGGCATGTTCTTTATCGCACCGCTATTGGCCGGTACTCGGGAAATCGGCCTGCTGTATGCCGACAGTCGGGTATCGGGGCGGGCGTTGAAACATGAGCAGTTTGTTGCCTTTCAGCGCTTTACCCAGTTGACCGGGCGCTGTCTGGAAGCGATGAGCAAGAAGGCCTGATCAGTTGACGCTGTACAAAGTCAGGGTCTGCCCTGGCTTGAGCGCCTTACCGGCTTTGGGGTTCCAGTTCTGTAGGCTCTTCATCGGCACCTTGAAGCGCTTGGCGATCAGGTACAGCGAGTCACCCTGGCG
Organism: Pseudomonas sp. 8BK; assembly: GCF_902506475.1. Taxonomy (NCBI): domain Bacteria; kingdom Pseudomonadati; phylum Pseudomonadota; class Gammaproteobacteria; order Pseudomonadales; family Pseudomonadaceae; genus Pseudomonas; species Pseudomonas sp. 8BK. Next base: position 1,784,844 of record NZ_LR733252.1, read on the forward strand.
CACCTTGTAATAGGTCGCACTCTGGCGTGGCGCACTGCCGCTGCTGCCGCTGCTGCCGCTTGCACCGCTGCTGGGTCTGCCGGCTTGCAAGGTGAGCACCTGACCGACCCGCAAGCTGTTGCCGGACAGCTTGTTCCAGCGCTGCACATCCTTGACCGCAACCTTGTGGTTCTTGGCGATCTGCCAGAGGTTGTCGCCGCTTTTTACCCGATAAGTCAGGCTCGGGGGGCTGTGTGCAACGCTGCGCTGGAATACCGGTTCGCGTGCCGCTACACCGGGTTGTGCGGGAATGCTCAACACCTGGCCAATACGCAGGTTGTTGCTGGAGAGCTTGTTGATGTCCTTCAGGGTGTTCACGGTCAGCTGATGACGGTTGGCGATGCTGTGCAGGCTGTCGCCTGAGCGCACCCGGTACTGCTGCCAGTCCACCAATTCCTGAGGTTTCATCAATGACAGGTTGGCGGTCAGCAGCTCGGCCTTGTCGGTTGGTACCAGCAGATGCTTCGGGCCGTCGAGGGTTATGCCTTTCTTGAATGCGGGGTTGAGCAGGTACAGCTCGTCTTCATCCAGGTCGGCCATGGCGGCGACGCGCGCGAGATCCATGCGCTGGGTGAACACAACCTTCTCGAAATACGGTTCGTTGGCAATCGGAGCGAGGCTGACACCATAGGCTTGCGGCGTCATCACCACTTGCGAAAGGGCCAGCAGCTTGGGTACGTAATTCTGGGTTTCCACCGGCAGCGAGAGGTTCCAGTAGTCCGTCGGCAGGCCGAGCTTCTGGTTGCGCTCAATCGCCCGGCTGACGCGGCCTTCGCCAGCGTTGTAAGCGGCCAGGGCCAGCAGCCAGTCGCCGTTGAACATTTCCTTGAGGCGAGTCAGGTAGCTGATTGCCGCATCGGTTGAGGCCATCACATCGCGGCGACCGTCATACCAGTTGGTTTGGCGTAGGTTGAAGTTTCGGCCGGTGGACGGGATGAACTGCCACAGCCCAACTGCATTGGCATGGGAGTAAGCCAGCGGGTTGTACGAGCTTTCGATCATCGGCAGCAGTGCCAGCTCCATCGGCATATTGCGCTGCTCCAGGCGCTCAACGATGAAGTGGATATAAGGGCTGCTGCGCTCGCCGGCTTTTTCGATAAACGTAGGGTTGCTGACGAACCACAGACGTTGTTGCTCGATACGCGGGTTGAGGGTGATGGTGTCTTGCAGCTGGTAGCCGTTGCGCACCCGTTCCCAGATGTCCTTGGGTTCTTCGGGGGCTGGTGCCACGCCGCTGCTGAGCCATTCCGGCTCTTGCTCGAGACCGACCGCGCGATCGGTATCGCGGTCACTGTCTGGGCGGTATTGGTTGCTGGTCTGGCAACCGGCCAGGGTTATGCACATGATCACCACAAACGTCCGAGCGCTTTGTGTCAATGCCTTTAAATTCAAGGTCTTGCGTGGTGATAAAGGCATTGGCGGCGATGTACTTCCCGGCGAAAAGGTCGGGCGATTCTAGGAAGCAGCATGGCGTTGGTCAAGTTTTAACCAGTCTTTTGTGTGGTTGTCGAGGTTTAGAAATGGTCCTTCCAGGCACGTAAGGCAGCGAAAACCTGCACTGGTGAGCGGCTTGCAGCCCCTTCACGCTCGCTAATACGGGCGCCGACCGACGGTTGTGCGCTGCGTAAAAAAGGATTGGTGGCACGCTCCAGGCCAATTGATGACGGCAGGCTGATTTGTCCGGCTTCGCGCCATTGGCTGACCTGTGCCAGACGTTGCTGGATTTGCGGATTATCGGGCTCAACAGCCGCGGCAAAGCGCAAGTTGCTCAGGGTGTATTCATGGGTACAGAACACCTGAGTCTGTTCGGGGAGGGCAGCCAGGCGGCTGAGCGAATGGTGCATCTGTTCAGGGTTACCTTCGAACAGGCGACCACAGCCACCAGCAAACAGCGTGTCGCCACAGAACAGCCAGTACTGCTCGGGCTGGATATAGGCGATATGTCCGAGCGTGTGCCCCGGTACTTCATATATGTCGAATCGCTGGCCCAGCACTTCAGCCTGATCGCCGTCGCGCAGCGCCAGGTCGCGCCCTGGGATCTTTTCGTTGGCCGGACCCAATACCCGAGCACCGGTTGCCGTCTTCAGTCGTTCAATACCACCGACGTGATCGAAATGATGGTGGGTGATCAGAATGTCGCTCAGCTGCCAGCCGGGGTTGGCCGCCAGCCAGGCCTCGACCGGCGCGGCGTCACCGGGGTCAACAACCGCGCAGCGACGCTGCTTCAGGTCTTGGAGCAGCCATATATAGTTGTCGGAGAATGCAGGCAAGGCGTCGATTTTTATCATCAGTTGGTCGCTAAGCAGGGCACAAAGGTGCATCTTAGGGTGCAATGGCGGTGCTGGCTACGCAGGTATTTCTTATGTCCGATCACCCTTTTGCCCACGCAGACAGTGAATGGCTCGATCTGATCGCCGCAGCGCGCACCTGGCTGAGAGGCCCGCTCGGGCAGTTGCTGTTGGAGCAGGAGCGGCAATTGCTCGAAGAAGAGCTGGCGCGCTTCTTTGGTGGCTACCTGGTGCATTACGGCCCAGCCGCCGACATGCCGCCGGACGCTCAGCAGATTCAGCGCAGTGTGCGCCTGGGCGCGCCGTTCAAGGGTGTGGAGATTGTTTGTGAGGAGCAATCCTGGCCGCTCACCGAGCATGCCGCCGATGTGGTGGTGTTGCAGCACGGCTTGGATTTCAGTCTGTCGCCCCACGGTTTGCTCCGTGAGGCGGCGCGCAGCGTGCGGCCGGGAGGGCATCTGCTGATCGTCGGAATCAACCCGATGAGTAGCTGGGGCGTGCGCCGCCTATTTACCCGCGACGCACTGCGTCAGGCCCGTTGCATTGCGCCCAATCGGGTCAGTGACTGGCTGCACCTGCTGGGCTTCGCGCTGGAGAAACGCCGCTTCGGGTGCTATCGTCCGCCGCTTTCTGCGCCGGCCTGGCAGGCGCGGCTGGCTGGGCTGGAGCGACTGGGCGTGGCCTGGCAGCCTCCCGGCGGCGGTTTTTACGTGCTGGTGGCCCGCAAGCTGGTCGTGGGGCTGCGGCCATTGCGCCAGCCCAATCGGCAACCGGTGGGCAAGCTGCTGCCGATGCCGGTGGCCAAAGTCAGTCGCCGCGAAACACCTCAGAAATAGCATCGGCCGGAATAATTGAGCGAGAGATTGCAGATACATGAGTGAACAGGTCGAGATCTATACCGACGGCGCCTGCAAGGGCAATCCTGGCATTGGTGGCTGGGGCGCGTTGTTGGTTTGCAAAGGTGTGGAGAAGGAGCTGTGGGGCGGTGAGCCCAACACCACCAATAACCGCATGGAGCTGATGGCGGCGATTTGTGCCTTGATTGCGCTGACTCGGCCCTGTTCGGTGCGCCTGATTACCGACTCGCAGTATGTGATGAAGGGTATCCAGGAGTGGATGCCGAATTGGAAGAAACGCGGCTGGAAAACCGCCGCCAAAGAACCAGTGAAGAACGCCGATCTATGGCAGGCGCTGGACGAACAGGTCAATCGCCACCAGGTGACGTGGCAATGGGTGCGCGGCCATACCGGCCATCCGGGTAATGAGCGTGCCGACCAATTGGCCAATCGCGGTGTGGATGAAGTAAGAGGGTTGAAGCATGCGTAGTGTGGTGCTCGATACAGAAACCACGGGTATGCCGGTGGCTGATGGCCATCGGATTATCGAAATCGGTTGTGTCGAACTGATCGGCCGGCGCCTGACCGGGCGGCATTTTCACGTTTATCTGCAGCCTGATCGCGAGATTGACGAAGGCGCGATTGCGGTGCACGGCATCACCAACGACTTTGTCAAAGACAAGCCGCGCTTCAAGGAAGTCGCCGATGAGTTCTTCGAATTCATCAAGGGCGCGCAGCTGATCATCCACAACGCGGCGTTCGACGTTGGCTTTATCAACAACGAGTTCGCTCTGATCAAGCAGGACGACCGCGCTGATATCAGCGAGCACTGCTCGATCCTCGATACCCTGATGATGGCCCGCGAGCGCCACCCAGGGCAGCGCAATAACCTCGATGCCCTGTGCAAACGCTATGGCGTCGACAACTCTGGCCGTGATCTGCACGGCGCCTTGCTCGACGCCGAGATTCTTGCCGACGTCTACCTAACCATGACCGGCGGGCAGACCAATCTGTCCCTGGCTGGCGATGGCTCGGAAGGCGACGGTAATGGCCGTCAGCAGCCCAGTGCGATCCGCCGTCTACCCGCCGAGCGCGTGCGTACACGGGTGATCCAGGCCAGTGCTGCTGAGCTTGCCGAGCATGCCGCGCGTCTGGCGATTATCGAAAAATCCGCAGGCGCGCCGCCGCTCTGGGTGCAGATGGAACAGCCCAAAGCTGAGGTTTGATAGCGTCGCGAGTTATCCACTCGCGACCTTTTCGTACAGCGTCACGCAAAGGGGGTTCCGCCTGGCGGAGCCAGCCTCTACCCTGAGGCGATAGGCAGGTTCAGCCTGTCACTCTCAGGGACGCCACAATGTATAAAGACCTAAAGTTCCCCGTCCTGATCGTGCACCGTGACATCAAGGCCGATACCGTGGCCGGTGACCGGGTACGCGCCATCGCCCAAGAACTGGAGCAGGACGGCTTCAGCATTCTTTCCACCGCCAGCTCCGCTGAGGGGCGCATCGTGGCCTCCACGCACCACGGCTTGGCCTGCATTCTGGTCGCCGCCGAAGGTGCGGGTGAAAACCAAAACCTGCTTCAGGACATGGTCGAGCTGATCCGCATCGCTCGCCGTCGTGCGCCACAGTTGCCGATTTTCGCCCTGGGCGAGCAGGTGACCATCGAGAACGCGCCGGCCGAAGCCATGGTCGATCTCAACCAGTTGCGCGGCATTCTCTATCTGTTCGAAGACACCGTGCCGTTCCTCGCGCGCCAGGTGGCCCGCGCCGCACGCAATTACCTGGATTGCCTGCTGCCGCCATTTTTCAAGGCACTGGTGCAGCACACCGCACAATCCAACTATTCCTGGCACACGCCCGGCCATGGCGGCGGCGTGGCCTATCGCAAAAGCCCAGTGGGGCAGGCGTTTCACCAGTTCTTTGGCGAGAACACCTTACGTTCGGATCTTTCGGTATCGGTGCCCGAACTGGGCTCGCTGCTTGATCACACCGGCCCCTTGGCCGAGGCTGAGGCACGCGCGGCGCGCAATTTCGGCGCGGATCACACCTATTTTGTGATCAACGGCACCTCAACGGCGAACAAGATTGTCTGGCATTCCATGGTCGGCCGCGATGATCTGGTGCTGGTGGATCGCAACTGCCACAAGTCGATCCTGCATTCGATCATCATGACTGGCGCGATCCCGCTCTACTTGTGCCCGGAACGCAACGAGCTAGGGATTATCGGGCCGATTCCGCTGAGCGAATTCAGCCGTGAATCGATTCAGGCCAAGATCGATGCCAGCCCGCTGGCCAGAGGGCGTGTGCCGAGCAGCAGCGGGGCGATGGTCAAGCTGGTGGTGGTGACCAACTCGACCTACGACGGCCTGTGCTACAACGCCGAGCTGATCAAACAGACCTTAGGCAACAGCGTTGAGGTACTGCATTTCGATGAAGCCTGGTACGCCTATGCGGCATTTCATGAGTTTTATGCCGGGCGTTATGGCATGGGTACTGCTCGCACTGAAGATGCGCCGCTGGTGTTTACCACCCACTCGACGCACAAACTGCTGGCGGCTTTCAGTCAGGCCTCGATGATCCATGTGCAGGATGGCGGTGTGCGTCAGCTGGATCGGGATCGCTTCAACGAAGCTTTTATGATGCACATCTCCACCTCGCCGCAGTACGGCATTATCGCCTCGCTGGATGTGGCTTCGGCGATGATGGAAGGCCCGGCCGGGCGCTCGCTGATTCAGGAAACCTTCGATGAAGCGCTGAGCTTCCGCCGTGCCCTGGCCAATCTGCGGCAGAACCTCAGTAGCGATGACTGGTGGTTCAGCATCTGGCAGCCGGCCAAGGCCGAAGGCGCCGATGATGTAGTCACCCAGGACTGGCTGCTGCAACCGCAAGCCGACTGGCACGGCTTTGGCGATGTAGCCGAGGATTACGTGCTGCTCGATCCGATCAAGGTGACCCTGGTGACGCCAGGGTTGACTGCCGACGGTAAGCTGGACGCGCGCGGTATTCCGGCTGCGGTGGTCAGCAAGTTTCTTTGGGAGCGCGGCCTAGTGGTGGAAAAGACCGGGCTGTATTCCTTCCTGGTGCTGTTCTCCATGGGCATTACCAAGGGCAAGTGGAGCACGCTGCTGACCGAACTGCTGGAGTTCAAACGCAGCTACGACGCCAACCTGCCATTAAGTGATGTGTTGCCATCGATTGCCCAGGCCGGTAAGACTTTTTATCAGGGCATGGACTTGCGCGACCTGTGCGATGCTCTGCATGCCTGTTACCGTGAAAATGCTACGGCCAAGGCGCTTAAACGCATGTACACGGTGCTGCCGGAAGTGGCGATCAAGCCGGCTGATGCCTATAACCAGTTGGTGCGTGGTGAAGTCGAGGCGGTACCGATTGAGCAGTTGGAAGGCCGCATTGCTGCGGTGATGCTGGTGCCCTATCCGCCAGGTATTCCACTGATCATGCCGGGTGAGCGTTTTACAGCGCAGACCCGCTCGATCATCGATTACCTGGCATTTGCCCGCACCTTTGATCGCAGCTTCCCCGGTTTCGATGCAGATGTGCATGGCCTGCAACGTGAGGAAGGCGTCTACACCGTGGATTGCATCAAGGTCTGATCCTGCTCTGGATTGCAGCTTTGCTTGGCGGCGTCGGCGTTATTCGTTGGCTGCCGCCAGTCTTCCTCAGTAGATCAAGCGCTTATCGCCGATAAGTAAAAAATGAGCTTAACTTTGATGACGTGTTCTGCGTCACAGTGGCTAGCATCGACATTTGTCGGTTGGTTGTTATAGTTGCTCGATTTTTAGCATAAGAAGATTTTCATTGTGCGCTTGCGCCCCAGCTGAGGATGACTGCCGTGTCCGACTACAAAGCCTTTAATGTCGTGTTGGCAGATAAGGTCGCCCATGTGGTGATCAATCGCCCGGAAAAAGTCAACGCGATGAACGCAGACTTCTGGCGCGAAATCATCGAGATTTTCCGCTGGGTCGATGACACCGATGAGGTGCGCGCAGTGGTGATCTCCGGTGCAGGAAAACATTTCTCCTCAGGCATCGACTTGATGATGCTGGCTTCGGTGGGTAGCCAGCTGGGTCCGGATGTTGGCCGTAATGCCGAAAAACTGCGGCGCAAGATTCTCGAACTGCAAGCCTCGTTCAATGCCGTGGACAATTGCCGCAAGCCAGTGCTCGCAGCCGTTCAAGGCTATTGCCTGGGCGGTGCGATCGATCTGATCTCGGCCTGCGACATGCGTTATTCGACGACCGATGCGCAGTTCTCGATCAAGGAAATCGATATCGGCATGGCCGCTGACGTTGGCACCCTGCAGCGTCTGCCGCGCATTATCGGTGACGGCATGATGCGTGAGTTGGCCTTTACCGGTCGCACCATTGGTGGTGAAGAGGCATGCAGCATTGGCCTGGTCAATCGTACCTATGCCGATGTTGATGCCTTGCTTGATGGCGTGATGGGCATCGCCCGCGAGATCGCCAGTAAGTCGCCGGTGGCAATTCGTGGTACCAAGGAAATGATTCGCTACATGCGTGATCACCGGGTCGATGACGGCCTGGAATATATCGCCACCTGGAATGCCGCCATGCTGCAATCGGCAGATCTACGGGTGGCCATGACGGCTCATATGAGCAAGCAGAAACCGGAGTTCGCTGACTGATGTTGCCCTTCCATCTGTTCTTATCACCGACGCGGGAGGCGCAATAGCTCATGGTTTCTGGAGCCACGTCGCTTAATCTGGTGCGCGATGAACTGTTCACCACCATGGAGGAGGCTGAGTCGAGCCTCGAACACTTTATCGCCGACCGCCACAATGGCAGCCTGCTGCAACAGGCCGTGGAAAACCTGCATCAGGTGCGCGGCACGCTGAACCTGATCGAACTGGCCGGCGCCGAGTTGCTGGCCCAGGAAGTGCTGGATCAGGCTACCGATATTCCCGCCGGCGCCGGTGAAGAGCGCGATGTGCAGCTTTCCGCCCTGAGTAACGCATTGCACGTGCTGCGCCGTTATCTGGAAAACGTTGAAGCCCATCGCCAGGAAATGCCGGAACTCCTGCTGCCGGCAATCAACGATCTGCGTCAGGCCGGTGGTCAGCCTGCCTTGCCGGAAAGTTTCTTTTTCAGTGTGCGCCTCGACCATGCTCGCCCACGTACCGCTCCGCCATCGGTTGATGGTGCCGCGCGTGAAAGTGAAGGGCGCCGTCTGCGGCATATGTATCAGGTAGGGCTGCTGGGTTTTATCCGCGAGCAGAACCCGCAGGCCAGTCTCAAGCTGATGGGCCGTGCACTGACGCGGCTCGATAGCCTGTTTGCCAATGAGCCACGTGGTCGCCTGTGTTGGGTCGGTGCTGCCGCCGTTGAGGCGCAGGTCGATGGTCAGCTGCTGGCGCGTAAGTCGCGTAAGCAGCTGTTCTCGCGGATTGACCGCGAGCTCAAGCAGATGCTCGCCAATGGGCAGTACGAGGCGCCGCGGGGCCTGCTCAAGGAGTTGCTCTATCTGGTGGCCCTGGCGGATACCCGTGGGCCGCAAGCGGCAGTTCTCAGTGAAGTCTTCGGCCTGACGCCGCTGCCCTTTACCGATCATTTGCTGGAAGAGGAATACCAGCGCCTGTCAGGTCCGGGTCAGGCGGTCATGCGCTCGCTGAGCTCGGCGATTCGCGAAGAACTCAACAGCGTCAAGGATATGCTCGACCTGATTGAGCGCGGCACCCTGCAAAGCGACAGCCTCAATAGCCTGCATACCTTGCTTGGCAAACTGAGCAAGACCCTCGGCATGGTTGGCCTGAGTTCGGCGGGCAACTCCCTTAATGCCCAACTGCAAACCGTTGCCAGTTGGAGCGAGGAGCACGCGCCAGCACCTCAGGAGCTGCATAAGCTGGCCGATGCCGTGCTGTACGTTGAAGGCATGGTTGCCAGTCTGGAGCGCGGCGAGCGCCGTGAAACGCGGCCTGCGCAGGCGCAGCCGGGTGACGAGGCCGAGTCCTTTGCCCTGCATCAGCTTAATGAAGCACGCATCGTCGTGGTCGATGAGGCTCAGGCCGGTCTGGCTCTGGCCAAGCGTGCAATTACCGCGTACCTGGAGTCGGGTGGCGAGCGCATGCACCTCTCCAACGTACCATTCAGTCTGCAAGCCGTGCGTGGTGGATTGTGGTTCCTCGGTCAGGAGCGTGCTGCACTGCTGGTGGGTGCCTGCGCCGATTACATCCAGCAGCATATGTTCGACGCATCGCAGATGCCGTCCGAGCAGATGCTGGAAACCCTCGCCGACGCGCTGAGTAGCCTGGAGTACTACCTCGAGGCCGGTGCGGTGATGCGGCCGGAAACGCAGCCGAGCGTGCTTGATCTCGCCGCAGAAAGCGTGCGGGCCCTGGGCATGCCGCTGGAGGCTTGAGCATGCAACGCTGGCAACCCAGTCTGCTCGATAATCAGCAATCCGGTGGCTGGGTGGTCGTGCACTGCAAGCAGCACTTTCTCGCGGACAGCAACGGTGTGCTGTTTCCCCGCGAATGGCTGAAAAAACAGGATTTGCCGATTATCGCCGAACATGGCCTTGGCCATTTTGATGGTGATGCGGTCTATCTGTTGGAGCTTGGCCAGCCTTTCGACATGCCGGGCTGCGCCTGGCAAAGCCTGCGCCAATTTATGCTGCAGGGCGATGCCGATACCTTCAAGTTGCTCAGCTATGCCACCCAGATTGGCACCTGGGCCAGCCAGCATCGTTTCTGTGGCAGCTGTGGTGGAGCGATGCAACATGTGCCGGGCGAACGCGCGATGCACTGCGTGCGCTGTGAGCTGCAGCATTATCCACGGCTTTCACCAAGCATGATCGTGCTGGTTACTCGCGGCGATGAGATTCTGCTGGCGCGCTCGCCGCGCTTTGTTTCCGGGGTCTACAGCACCCTGGCAGGCTTCGTGGAAGCGGGGGAGTCGGTCGAGCACTGCGTGGCCCGTGAAGTTCGTGAAGAGGTTGGGGTCGAGATCAGCAACCTGCAGTACCTGGGTAGCCAGGGTTGGCCGTTTCCGCATTCGCTGATGCTGGGCTTCCATGCCGAATACGCCGGTGGCGATATCGTCATGCAGGTCGATGAAATCGAGGATGCGCAGTGGTTCAGTGTGCATGACCTGCCGCCACTACCGGCTTCGCGTTCGATTGCCCGTTATCTGATTGACGTCTATGTGGCTCGCCGTCTAGGCCAGGCCGAACCAGTGCTGCCAGGCTAGGCGTGCGGTCAACGCCAGTACCACCAGAATAAATACCGGGCGGATAAACTTCGAACCGCCCTTGATCGCTGTGCGTGCCCCGAGAAACGCGCCGACCATCAGCGCCATCCCCATGCAGACACCTAGCAGCCAGGCCACTTGCCCGCTGATTATAAATACAGTCAGGGCGCAGATATTGCTGACGAAGTTCATGCTGCGGGCCACGCCGCTGGCCTTGACCAGGTCGAGCGGGTAGAGCAGCAGACTGCTGACCGTCCAGAAGGCGCCAGTGCCGGGCCCCGCGACCCCATCATAGAAACCCAGGCTGAGGCTTTGCGGCCACTGTCGGCCTCTGGCAATTGGTGCCTCGGCGAGCAGCGGTGCATCCGGGGTCTTGCCGAACAGCAGGTACAGTCCGCAGCCAAACACCACGGCAGGTAACAGCTGATTCAACCACTCCGAGGGCAGCCATTGCGCCATGGCCGCGCCTAGCAGCGCGCCGACGGCCGTGCCGATCAATGCATTGCGCCATTGGCCGGGGTCAAACAGTTTGCGCCGGTAGAAGGTGTAACTGGCGGCGGCAGAGCCAAAGGTCGAGCTGAGTTTATTGGTGCCCAGGGCCAGGTGCGGCGGCAAGCCGGCAGTGAGTAGCGCGGGGATGGTCAGCAAGCCGCCGCCACCGGCAATTGCATCGATAAAGCCGGCAATAAACGCGACCAGGGCGAGAATCGCCAGGGTGGTCAGGTCAACACTGAGTTCAAACGGGAAAGCCATTGAAAAACACGTCCTGTGTCTAATTGTGGTGTTCTCTTGCTGTTCTACAGCTAGGTAGCTGCGCATAATGCCGGCAATTTCAAGCATAAGGAATGCATGGCGATGCAATATGGCGGACTGGCATGGGCAACGGCATTGCTGGGGTTACTGGCGGCGTTTGTTGCGGCGCGCATCCTGTTCAATCGGCACTGGTTTCTCGGTTGGTTGCGTGGTACCTGCGGCCTAGCATTTCTCGCCCTGGCGGCGCTGATTGGTCTGCTGGCCAACGATTTGCGCAGCTACGCAGCCATTCCTGAAGGTAAACCGCTGGCCACATTGAGCTTCAAGGCTGACGGCCCGTTGTATCGCGTCAGCGTGCTGGAGGGCGGTCGTGAACGCACGCTGACCATGGAGGGCGACCTCTGGCAGCTGGATGCGCGCTTCCTGCAGTGGAAAGGCCTGGCCGAATTGATTGGTTTGCAGCCAGGTTATCGCCTGGAAAAACTCTCGGGGCGTTTTCTTTCCATCGAACAGCAGAGCCTGGCCCAGCATACCCGTGTCGAGCTGGCGCACAGCCCGTATGGCATTGATCTGTGGCGCTGGCTGCGATTGGGCCAGCATGATCTGTTTATCTTCGACCCACAGGCGCGCCGGGTAACTTACCTGCCGTTGGCCGATGAGGCGGTGTACAGCATCAACCTGACACCTGCAGGCTTGCTCGCCGAGCCGATGAATCCGGCGGCCAAGCAGGCGCTGAAAGACTGGCAGTAAATTCCAGGAAGTAAAAAGGGACCCGAGGGTCCCTTTTTTATTGGATGGCCTATCTCAGGAGAGGAAGCCACCGTCCACATTCAGTGCCACGCCCGTGGTGTAGCTGGAGGCGTCGCTGGCCAGGTACAGCACGGTGCCGGCCATTTCACTCGGATCGGCCACGCGCTTGAGCGGGATGCGCTGCAAGGCGACTTTGAGAATGGCGTCGTTCTTGGTCAGCGCCGAAGCGAACTTGGTGTCGGTCAGGCCTGGCAGCAGGGCGTTGCAACGAATGCCGAACTGCGCGCACTCCTTGGCGAAGACCTTGGTCATGCTGATCACGGCAGCCTTGGTCACCGAGTAGATGCCCTGGAACTCTCCCGGCGAGACGCCGTTGATCGAGGCCACGTTGATGATGCTGCCACCACCGTTGGCCTTCATCAGCTTGCCGCCTTCGATGGACATGAAGTAGTAACCACGGATGTTTACATCGACGGTCTTCTGGAACGCGCCCAGATCGGTATCCAGCACGTTGCAGAACTGCGGGTTGGTGGCGGCGTTGTTGACCAGTACGTCGAGACGGCCGAATTGCTCTTTGATCTGCGCGAAGACACTGCTGATCTGCTCCATTTCGCCAATGTGACAGGCAATCGCAGTGGCCTTGCCGCCGTCGGCGATGATCGCGTCAGCGACTTTCTGGCAATCGTCGATCTTGCGGCTCGAAACGATTACGTGAGCGCCTTGCTGGGCCAGCAGTTTGGCAATGGCCTCGCCGATGCCACGGCTGGCGCCGGAGACGAAAGCGATCTTGCCGTCGAGGTCGAACAGATGGGTTTTGGACATGGGATTTTCCTTTCTTATGAGAGGCCTGTTCGGCCGTTTACAGCTGCGATTTATTGATGACCTGCAGGCTCATCTGCTCCAGCAGCTTGTTCATGTGAATGAACTGCGCGAAGCGCTTGTCCTGAGTCTGGCCATGGAAGTAGCGGTAGTAGATCTGCTGCACGATGCCGGCCAGGCGGAACAGGCCGTAGGTGTAGTAGAAGTCGATGCTCTTGATTTCGATGCCCGAGCGTTCGGCGTAGTAATCGGCAAACTGCTGACGGGTGAGCATGCCTGGTGCATTGCTCGGCTGTCGGCGCATCATCTGGATCGGCGCCGAGTCGCCGGCTTCGATCCAATAGGCGAGGGTGTTGCCCAGGTCCATCAGCGGGTCGCCGATGGTGGTCAACTCCCAGTCCAGCACGCCAATGATCTGGCTTGGGTTCTGTGGGTTGAGAATCACGTTATCGAAGCGGTAATCGTTGTGTACGATGCCGGGCTTGTGGTGGTCTGCTGGCATCTTGTCGCGCAGCCAGGCTTTGACCGGTTCCCACAACGGGGCGTCGGGGGTCAGGGCCTTATCGTAGCGATCACTCCAGCCGCCGATCTGCCGTTGCACATACCCTTCGGGCTTGCCCAGGTCGCCCAGGCCGCAGGCCTGATAGTCGACGTTGTGCAGCTCGACCATCTTGTCGATAAAGCTTTTGCACAGCTCGCGGGTTTGCTCGGCGCTGAAGTTCAGTTCAGCCGGCATGTCCGAACGCAGGATGATGCCGTTGACCCGCTCCATCACGTAGAACTCGGCACCGATTACCGATTCGTCGGTGCAGTGCACGTAGGCTTTCGGGCAGTAGGGGAAGCCGGCGTTGAGCTGATTGAGGATGCGGTACTCACGGCCCATGTCGTGGGCGGATTTGGCCTTGTGGCCAAAGGGCGGGCGGCGCAGGACGAATTCTTTGTCCGGGTATTCCAGCAGGTAGGTCAGGTTCGAGGCGCCGCCCGGAAATTGGCTGATGTGTGGCTCGCCCGTCAGACCGGGGATATGCGCCTTGAGGTACTGGTCGATGACCGCGGCGTCGAGTTCTTCGCCTTCGCGGATACGGGTGGACTGGTCAGTAAGCGCCATGTTTATCCCTTCTGCTTATGATGGGTGCCTAAGATAATTAGCTAATCTAATGCTGCAACCTGTGGCTCACAAGGATTACACGCCGTTATAGGTGGGCGTGTTGCTGCCCAATCAAGCTGCCTGATTGGCCATTAAAGCTCGGTTTTTAGTCATAAAAAAACCGGAGTCGAGGACTCCGGTTTGTTCTGTAGCGTAGTTGCCTTGCCGCTTAAACTGGGAACAGCTCGCCCAGTTTCATGGCCAGCATCATGTCGCCTTCGGCGCGCAGTTTGCCGGACATGAAGGCTTGCATACCGTCGGTTTCGCCGCTGGTGATGCCTTTCAGGGTTTCGGTGTCCATGATCAGGGTCACGTTGGCGTTGGCATTGTCGCCTTTCTCAACGGCGCAGGTGCCGTCTTTGACGATCAGGGCGTAGTTTTCGCCGTCTTCGATGTTGAATTGGAACACCAGGTCCAGGCCTGCAGCGGCACCGGCGTTGAATTTGGACTGCATGGTATTGACGATGTCTGCAACGCTCATGGTTTCTTCCTTTTTCTCAGGTTTTTTCTAGCGCCCGTGATGGGTGCAGTGGGCCGCAGCTCATCGATAAGTGATGAGCTCCGGCGCCTTCAACAGCTGCAAATGCACATGGCTGTTGAAGGAAGCCAGGCTCACTTGGCTGCCGCGAAACTTCAGGCAGCTTAGTGAGGTGTTAACAATCTGCCAGTTCAGCTCGAAAGCCTGCGCAGGCGCGATACCGGTAATCAGGTGCAGCAGCGCGGTAATAGTGCCGCCCGAGGTGAATACGGCAATGTTCTGTTTGCTGTCAGCCTGCTCAAGCAGGCGGGTGAGGCCGCCCTGGACCTGCTCGACGAAGCCTTGCCAGCTTTGCAGTTCCGGCATGTCGTGTTCGCCAGAAATCCAGCGGCCAATCAGCTTGGCGAACAAGCGCTGAAATTCGGCACGGTTGCTCGCGCCGTTACGCAGGATATGCAGGGCTTCAGGTTCTTCGCCAAGCATGCCCGGCAGCAGGCTACGGATCACTGCGTCTGCGTCGAACTCATTAAAGGCAGGGTCAATGTCCAGTTGCGGTATGGCAATGCCGGCATCGTGCAGTTGCTGTAAGGCGCTGTTAGCGGTGTGTTGCTGGCGGCGCAGATCACCACTGACACTGCGATCAATCCGCGTGCCGAGTTGTGCGAGGTGCGCGCCCAGCACTTCGGCCTGGCGAATTCCGATGGGCGATAGCACATCGTAATCGTCTGCACCGAAGGAGGCTTGGCCATGTCGAATCAGGTAGATGCTGCCCACGTCCGCTCGATTCCGGTACGTTGAAAGTTTCGCGAGGGTATGAGGAAGCTCAGGAGCTGTCAACGTAAAAACATACGCTTGTTTGAATTGCATGAGTGCGCTGAATAGCGGTGGTCTGTTTGCTGGCCGCCAATCCATGGCCTCGGTATGCTTGGGCACTATTCAGCGCGGCCGATGAGCGCGCGCTGCCATTGGAGCAAGGGGGAATTCGTGGAGTTTTTTGCAGAGTACATCGGCTTTCTGGCCAAGACAGTGACCCTGGTTGTGGCCATTCTGGTGGTGCTGGTATCGATTGCCGCACTGCGCAGCAAGGGCCGGCAGAGCACTGGTCAGCTGCAGGTAAATAAGCTCAATGACTTCTTCAAGCAGTTGCATCAGCGAATGGAGCACGCGGTGCTCGATAAGGAGCAACTGAAAGCCGCGAGCAAGGCCGAAGCCAAGGCCGCTAAGCAGGAGAAAAAGGCTGGCATCCACAAGCCGCGCGTCTACGTGCTGGACTTCGATGGCGATATCAAAGCGTCGGCCACCGACAGCCTGCGCCACGAAATCACTGCTTTACTGACTATGGCAACGCCGCAGGATGAAGTGGTGCTGCGTTTGGAAAGTGGCGGCGGCATGGTGCACAGCTATGGCTTGGCCTCTTCGCAGCTGGCGCGCATTCGGCAGGCAGGTGTACCGCTGACCGTCTGTATCGACAAGGTCGCTGCCAGTGGCGGCTATATGATGGCTTGCATTGGCGAGAAGATCATTTCCGCGCCGTTCGCCATTCTTGGCTCGATTGGCGTGGTTGCTCAGCTGCCTAATGTGCACCGCCTGCTGAAGAAGCATGACATCGATTTTGAAGTACTTACTGCCGGTGAGTACAAGCGCACCCTGACCGTGTTCGGCGAGAACACTGAGAAGGGCCGGGAGAAGTTCCAGGAAGACCTGGAAACCACCCACGAGTTGTTCAAAGGCTTTGTTGCCCGCTACCGGCCGCAGCTGGACATCGACCAGATTGCTACGGGTGAAGTCTGGCTTGGCCTGGCGGCGCTGGAGAAACAACTGGTTGATGAGTTGAAGACCAGTGACGAATACCTGGCAGAGCGCGCCAAGAGCGCCGAGCTGTTTCATTTGCACTATGCCGAGAAGAAAACCCTGCAGGAGCGCGTTGGACTGGCGGGCAGCGTAGCGCTGGATCGTTTCGTTCTGAGCTGGCTGAGTCGTTTGAATCAGCAGCGTTTCTGGTAATCGATCCGTCATACAGAGGAAGAACATGAGCAAGTTCAGTGCATTGCAAGCCCGTGAAAGCGCAGCGGGCGATTTCGAACAGGTGATTGTGCAGCGCGATATCGATGACTTGCCCGCTGGCGAGTTGCTGATTCGAGTCAAATACTCCTCGCTCAACTACAAGGATGCGTTGTCGGCCAGTGGTAACCGCGGCGTGACCAGAAACTTTCCGCACACCCCTGGTATTGATGCTGCAGGCGTGGTAGAGGCCTCTAGCGTGGCCGAATTCAGCGTCGGTGATGAGGTAATCGTCACCGGTTACGACTTAGGCATGAACACCTCGGGCGGTTTTGCTCAATACATTCGTATTCCTGCCAGCTGGGCACTGAAGCGGCCCAAGGGCTTGTCGCTGCGCGAGGCCATGGTGCTTGGTACCGCCGGGCTGACCGCAGCACTGTGTGTCGACAAGCTGGAACAAAGCGGGCTGACGCCGGATGCCGGCACCGTACTGGTGACGGGTGCCACAGGTGGTGTTGGCAGTGTCGCGGTGGCTTTGTTGACTACCCTGGGTTACCGCGTGGCGGCATCGACCGGCAAGGCCGAGCAGGCGGATTACCTCAAGGCGCTAGGTGCGCAGCAAATTGTGCTGCGTTCAGAGTTACAGGAAGGCACCGATAAGCCGATGCTCAAGGAGCAGTGGGCTGGCGCGGTGGATTGCGTGGGCGGGGATATCCTGTTCAACGTGGTCAAATCGCTGCGCTACGGTTCCAGTGTTGCCTGCTGCGGCCTGACGGCTGGCGTCGGTTTCAAGGGCAGTGTGCTGCCTTTTATTCTGCGCGGAGTGAACCTGCTGGGGGTCGATTCGGTGGAGTTACCGCTGGTTGTCAAGGCGTCGATGTGGGACAAGCTGTCGTTGCAATGGAAGGTCAACCTCGATGCACTGGTTACCGAGGTGCCGCTCGAGCAGCTGCCAGATGCGCTTGCGCAGATCCTCACGGGTAAGCAGGTCGGTCGGGTGCTGGTCAACCTGGGTTGAGTCGCGAGAAACAAAAAAGGCCACCTTTCGGGGTGGCCTTTTGCATTGCCAGCAAGATCAGGCGCGGCGGCGGAACAGCGGCAAGGGCTGATCCGTGGAAGCCTGATAGACCTCGCTGAACTCCTCGAAGGCTTTCAAGGCATCCAGCGGGTCTTTGTCCTCACGCAGGGCGAAGGCATCAAAGCCTACGCGCAGGTAGGAGAACAACTGATCGCGCAGTACATCGCCGATGGCGCGCACTTCACCTTTGTAGCTGTAGCGGTTGCGCAGCAGGTAGGCGGTGGAGCAGTGGCGGCCATCGGTGAACGCCGGGAAGTTCAGCGCGATAACCTGGAAGTTATCCAGCTGATCGGCGATTTCTTCGATTTCCTCACCGGCATCCAGCCACACACCCAGGCCGCCATCGCGGGCCTTGAGTGCGGTGCTGTGCTCGACCCAAAGTGCCAGCGGCACAATCAGGTCGTCGCAGTTGGAAATACCATCCAGCGTGGCGTCTTTGGGCAGCAGGTGCCAGCTTTCGTCTACCAGCTGGCCGTTCTTAATGATTCGCTGCATATACGCGCTCCTTGAACGGGTCGACGCCGATACGGCGGAAGGTGTCGAGGAAACTCTCTTCTTCGGTACGGCGCTCGACATAGACCTTGATGATCTTGTCGATCACATCGGCCATGTCCGCTTCGGCGAAGGAGGGGCCGAGGATCTGCGCCAGGCTGGCGTCACGACCGGCGCTGCCGCCGAGGGACACCTGATAGAACTCCTGACCTTTCTTGTCCACCCCGAGGATGCCGATATGGCCAACGTGGTGGTGACCGCAGGCGTTCATGCAACCGGAGATGTTCAGGTCGATATTGCCGATGTCGAACAGGTAATCCAGGTCGTCGAAACGACGCTGGATGGCTTCGGCAATCGGGATCGACTTGGCGTTGGCCAGCGAGCAGAAGTCGCCGCCCGGGCAGCAGATGATATCGGTCAGCAGGCCGACGTTCGGCGTAGCAAAACCGTTTTCACGCAGCTCGCCCCACAGGGTGAACAGCTGTGCCTGCTCGACATCCGCGAGGATGATGTTCTGGTTGTGGCTGTTGCGCACTTCGCCAAAGCTGTAGCGGTCGGCCAGGTCGGCGATCACGTCGAGCTGCTTGTCGGTGACATCGCCTGGCGCCACGCCGGTCGGCTTGAGCGACAGAGTAACGGCGACATAGCCCGGCTTCTTGTGGGCGAAGGTGTTGCGCTGACGCCAGCGGGCAAAGCCTGGGTGTTCGGCATCCAGGGCCGCCAGCGCGGTATCCTGATCGTCGAGGGCTTTGTAGCTTGGGTCGATAAAGTGCGCTGCAACGCGGGCGACTTCGGCTTCGGTCAGGGTAGTCGGGCCATCTTTCAGGTGAGCCCACTCAGCATTGACGCGCTCGGCGAAGACTTCAGGCGTCAACGCCTTGACCAGAATCTTGATGCGCGCCTTGTACTTGTTATCACGACGGCCATAGCGGTTGTACACACGCAGGATGGCGTCGAGGTAACTGATCAGGTGCTGCCACGGTAGGAACTCGTTGATAAAGCTACCAACGATCGGCGTACGACCGAGACCGCCACCGACGGAGACGCGGAAGCCCAGCTCGCCGGCGTCATTCTGTACCGCTTCCAGGCCGATGTCGTGCACCTCGATCGCGGCACGGTCGCTCACGGCACCGTTGACGGCAATCTTGAACTTGCGCGGCAGGTGGGTGAACTCGGGGTGGAAGGTCGACCACTGACGGATGATCTCGCACCACGGGCGTGGGTCGATGATTTCATCCTTGGCCACGCCGGCGAACTGGTCGGTGGTGGTGTTACGGATGCAGTTGCCGCTGGTCTGGATGGCGTGCATCTGCACGGTGGCCAGCTCGGCGAGAATGTCAGGCACATCTTCCAGATCCGGCCAGTTGAACTGCACGTTCTGACGGGTGCTGATATGCGCGTAACCTTTGTCATAGTCACGGGCAATCTTGGCCATCATGCGCACCTGGGTGGACGACATCAGACCGTACGGCACGGCAACGCGCAGCATGGGCGCAAAGCGCTGGATGTACAGGCCATTCTGCAGGCGCAGCGGGCGGAACTCTTCACCGCTCAGTTCACCGGCGAGGTAACGGCGGGTTTGATCGCGGTACTGCTTGACGCGGTCTTCGACGATTTTTTGGTCGTACTGGTCGTATACGTACATGGGGTGTCCTGTTATCAGGCTTTAGAACCCGTTTCCGATCTGCTGCGCGTCGGCCCTGCGGCGTTAAAAACAGGTTCGGAAGCCGCTTGCGGCTAACGCGTTTCAGCGCGACCCCGAAGGGGCGAGTGAAACGAGTAATGCTCATGTACAGCTCGTACACTGCGCTTTCTCGCCTGTTTTTGCCTGGCATGGCTCTAGCTCGCTATATCGTAAACCGGCTCTCACAGCTAATCAGCGCGCACGGCCGCGCACTCCCTGCGGAGCCGGAGGAAGATACCAGCTCAGGGTTATGCGCAAAAGTGATGTTTGAGTATATGGAAAGAACTTAAAGGGATAAGGCGGCCGTTGAACATAGCCCCACGGCTTGAGTAAGCGGCCATGCTGGTCTTAACTGCACAAGACGATTCACCCATAAGCACAACAAGAGGGGGTAGTCCATGAGCGAACACAGTGAACCGGATAATGCTGACAGCGTGGTCGATGCCAAGGCCATATTCGCCTTGATTGTGATTTTCGTTGTCACCGCGGTGTTCTGGGTCAGTCAGCAATAAGACCTAGCAGCGGCTAAAGCACAAAGCGGGATCAGTCAACTGATCCCGCTTTTTTATTGTCCGCAGAGCAGGGTTGGTAGTCAGTGGCAGCTAAGGCTGTCGGCTTGGCGATATAGCATAAGCAACTTGCGTGTAATGGACTGCTGAATATCGTCACGCTCGAAGGTCGATAACCGGGTCAGGCGGCTGACCTGCAGGCGGTGCAGGTGAATGTAGGGCATCTGCTGATCGAACTCGCGCAGGTCGCCCTTCATCATGATCGGCAGGAAGATATCGCCGGCCTTCTTCTGGTTGCTGATGATTTGCGCCAACGCCGGTTTGAACGGCATGGTTTTCGGTGCCGGGCCGCCTTCCTTGATCATCGTAGTCAGCAGTAAGCCAGGCTTGCGCAGAACTACGCCGGGCAGCACGCATAGCCCGGTTTTACGCACGGCATGCGCTTCAATGCCATGCAGGGTGTCATGGAAGGCGTAGGGGTTGGGCAGCACCACCATCTTGCGGCCCATATCGCTGGGGAAGTGCAGGTCGTAGTTGGTGTACAGCTGGCGCGTCGACTCCGAGTACACGCACAGGCGGTTCTCGAACAGCTTGATAAAGCGTTCCGCCAGCTCGCGCCGGGCGATGCTGTCCAGATCCCAGATCAGGTCCTGATTCTGCGGTTTGCTCAGGTCGACTTCCTGGTGCTCCATATCGCTCATTGCGTTCTCATACCCTGAACTGTCCAAGCAGCCGGTTGAGCTGCTCGGCCAACTGACCTAGGTGTTGCCCGGCATCACTGGACTGTTGCGCCGCCAGGGCATTGTTATGGGCCAGGCTGGCTGCCTGGGTGACGTTCTGGTTGATGTCTTCGACCACGTGCGATTGTTGCAGTGTCGCGCTGGCGATGGAAGCGTTCAGACCGGTGAGATTGCGCAGGCCGCTGGCGATCGATGTCAGACTGGCGCCGGCTTGGCTGGCTTGCTCGATGGTCAGCTGCGAGGCTTTGCTGCTGTCGTTGATCACCTTGACCGCGGCTTCCGAGTTGCCTTGCAGGCGCTCGATCATCACCTGGATTTCCGCCGTGGATTTTTGCGTGCGCTGCGCCAGCAAGCGTACCTCATCGGCAACCACAGCAAACCCACGGCCTTGTTCGCCGGCTCGCGCGGCTTCGATGGCGGCATTGAGCGCCAGCAGGTTGGTCTGTTCGGCAATCGAGCGGATCACCTCCAAGACGCTGCCAATCTGCGTGCTTTCCTGGGCCAGGGCTTGAATCACCGTAACGGCCTGGTCGATGGTGCCGGACAGTTCGTTGATCTGCCGTAGGCTTGCTTCAATGCTCTGCTGGCCTTGCAGGGCTTGCTCTTCGGCGGCGTGCACTTCGGAGGAAGCGTGCTCGGCGTTTTTTGCCACATCCTGCACGCCATAGGTCACCTCATTTATCGCGGTGGCTACCAGTTCCATCTGTTGCGATTGCTGTTCACTGTGCTGCTGCGCCTGGCCGGAAACCTCGCCGAGGTTGCGTGCGGCGGTATCCAGTTGGCCGGCGGAATCGAGGGACTGCTTGATCACCAGGCGTAGCTTGTCGGTAAAGGCATTGAAGTGACGGGACAGGGCAGACAGCTCATCGTTGCCATGGGTGTCGAGGTTGCGTGTCAGGTCACCGTCGCCGCTGGCGATATTGGCCATGGCGCTGACGGCGTGCTGCAGGGGCTGGGTGATGCTGCGTACGATCAACACAATCAGCAGGGCGACCAGCGCGGCAATCACCAGGCCGATCAGCATGGCTTTTAGCGCCTGGGCCTGGAACTCGGCCTGCACATCGTCGACATAGACGCCTGAACCGATGATCCAGCCCCAGGGCTGGAACAGTTGCACATAAGACACCTTGGGCACGGGATCGCTGGCGCCCGGTTTTGGCCAGCGGTAATCGACATGGCCGGCGCCCTGGCGTTTGCTGATGGCGACCATTTCATTGAACAGCGCCTTACCATCAGGATCCTTGAAGCCCGAGAGGTCCTGGCCTTCAAGTTTGGGGTTGGTCGGGTGCATGACCATCACCGGGGTTTGGTCATTGATCCAGAAGTATTCCTGGCCGGCGTAGCGCAGGCCGCGGATGGTCTCCATCGCCTGCTTCTGTGCATCTTCGCGAGGCATGCTGCCGGCAGCTTCAAGAGCGTGATAGTGCTGCAGAATACCGGCTGCGCTCTGTACCACGTGCTGAGTTTTTTCGGCTTTGGCGGCGTACAGATCGCTGTGGATCTGCTTGAGCAACAATGCGCCCTGAATAATCAGCATAACGATGGCGACCACCAGGATCAGCCATAGGCGACGGTTAATGGGCAGGCTGCGCAGGCTATTCATGGAGTTGTTCTCCCTTGTTGTTTTAGGCGCGGGGTCGCCTCTTATAGGCCAGGAGTATTACCTGGTTGCGTTAGACCTTAGGCTAATTGGCAGATAAGCAGAGTGTAGGCGAGCTATTACATAGGGCTTTCAGGCGTGGAGTGCATTCGTAGGGAGTGTCACGTGCATTAAATACGCAGGTTCTCTGTTAGGATTTGCGCTATTGCGGGTTAAGTGTGTGATTTGATTATTTTTTTCTGTCAGCAGGAACCTTTTGTGAATGGCTTGGTCGGACGCCCTCACAAGTTCATCAGCATATTTGTTGTTCGTGCCCGATAACGCACGTATTTAGGAGCGGGGATGGATCTTTGGGTTGTCGTACAGGCACTGATACTGGGCATTGTGGAAGGCGTGACCGAATTTCTGCCGATATCCAGCACCGGCCACCAGATCATAGTTGCCGACCTGATTGATTTTGGCGGCGAGCGGGCGATGGCTTTCAATATCATCATCCAGCTGGGGGCGATTCTCGCAGTGGTATGGGAGTACCGGCGCAAGGTCCTCGCCATCGTTGTCGGCCTGCCTAAAAAGCCACAAGCGCAACGCTTCACGGCCAATCTGCTAATTGCCTTTCTGCCGGCCGTGGCGCTGGGCGTACTGTTTGCCGACCTGATTCACCATTATCTGTTCAACCCGATCACCGTAGCCCTGGCGTTGGTGGTGGGAGGGGTGATCATGCTCTGGGCTGAGCGGCGCACGCATCTGGTTCACGCCGAGAGCGTGGATGACATGACCTGGAAGGATGCACTGAAGATCGGTTGCGCCCAGTGCCTGGCGATGATTCCGGGTACTTCACGCTCCGGTGCGACGATTATCGGCGGCCTGCTGTTCGGTTTGTCGCGCAAGGCTGCGACCGAGTTTTCCTTCTTTCTCGCCATGCCGACCATGGTCGGTGCCGCGGTGTACTCCGGTTATAAGTACCGAGATCTGTTCCAGGTCAGTGATCTGCCGGTATTTGCCATTGGCTTTGTCACCTCCTTTATCTTCGCGATGATCGCGGTGCGGGCGCTGCTCAGCTTTATTGGCAAGCACAGCTATGCGGCGTTTGCCTGGTACCGCATTGGTTTCGGCTTGCTGATTCTGGCGACCTGGCAGCTGCAGTGGATTGACTGGAGCACGGCGCAGCTTTGATTGCTTAGGCTGTATTCGGCAGATGGATTAAGGGCGCACCCTCGGGTGCGCTTTTGTCATAGTGGCCTCGGGTAATGGAGGCGCATATGCATCAGATCGAGCAGCACATCCTTCAGGTCAACGGCATTGATCTGAGTCTATACAGTGCCGGCCCCGCGACTGGGCGGCCGGTCTGGTTGCTGCACGGCTTTCCCGAGTGCTGGCATTCCTGGCGCCAGCAGATTGCGCCGCTGACGGCTGCCGGCTATCGCGTGCTGATCCCGGAAATGCGCGGTTATGGCCAGAGCAGTGCACCGCGTGACCCGGCTGCCTACGATGTGCTGACGATCTGCGGTGATATTCAGGCGGCCATGGATCAGCTGGGTCAGCAGCAGGTCTGTGTGGTCGGCCACGACTGGGGCGCACCGATTGCCTGGCACCTGGCCTTGCTTGAGCCGCAACGGGTGCAGGCTGTGGTCGGTATGGCAGTGCCGTTTGGTGGGCGACCCAGGCAGCCGGCCATCGAGATCATGCGTCAACTGTACGCTGAGCGCTTTCACTACATCCTGCATTTTCAGCAGCCAGGCGTAGCCGAGGCGGAAATGGATGCCGATATTCCTCGCACCCTGCGCATGATGATGTACAACACTTCGGCGGCCGTGCCCAAGGATCACTTTCTGCAGGAAAAGCCGGCCGGGGCAGGGCTGTTTGATGGCATGCTTGACTCCGGCACGCTGCCTGTCTGGTGTGACAACGCGGCATTCGAGCACTACCTGAAAACCTTCGAGGGTCGCGGTTTTTACGGGGCACTGAACTGGTACCGCAATTTCGAGCGCAACTGGTTACGCACTGAGGTCCTGGCGGATCGGCAGATCGAGCAGCCAGCGCTGTTTCTACTCGGTGATCAGGATCCGGTCGGCACCTTGGAGGCTTACACTCTCAAGCAGATGCCCAAACGTGTGCCCCAGTTGGAGCAGCATGTGCTGAGTGAGTGCGGACACTGGATTCAGAACGAGCAGGCCGAGCGGGTCAATCAGCTGCTGCTGGCGTTTCTCGCTCGGCATTTTCCCCGTTAAACCTAGATCGGCTGATCCCAGCGGCTGAAGGCTTCGCTGATATGTTCGATCCACGCCCGTACGGCTGGCAGCATGCCGCGTCTGTGGGTGTACACCGCTTGCAGATTGGCGGCGGGCAGCGTCCAGTCAGGCAGTAGGCGGATCAGTCGGCCAACAGCCAGTTCATCCAGGCACAGGGGCGCGGGCAGCATGGTAAACCCCAGGCCGCTTATGGCGGCGTGTTTGCGCACGTTGAAGTCCTCAATGGCCAGGCGCGCTTCCAGCACAACTTCCTGTACGCGTCCGCTGTCATGCTGCAAACGCAGGTGAATTCTGCGGTCCGCTTCCAGGGCTCCCAGGGCCGGTAGTGCGGATAGGTCGTCAGGCGTGCTGATCTTGGCCTCCAGCAGCAAGGCAGGTGCGGCAACCATAAAGGCCTGTGCTGGACGCAGGCGGCGAGTGATCAGCGTTGGGTCTTCATCCTCGGCGCTGCGCACACGCAAGGCGACGTCAACGCCCTCGTTGAGCAGGTCGATGCGCCGGTTGGTTTGAATCAACTCCAGTTGCACCTTGGGGTAGGCCGCGAGAAAACTCACCACCAGCTCCGAGAGCAGGGCGATACCGCCTGGTGCGCTGACCCGCAGGCGGCCGCGCGGTTCGCTGGTCAGACTGGCCACGGTTTCCTCGGCTTGTTCGGCCTCCTGCAGCATGGCCTGGCAATGGCGCAGGTAGCGCTCGCCGATATCGGTCAGCGCCAGCTTGCGCGTGGTGCGTTGCAGCAGGCGCGCGCCCAGACGGTTTTCCAGTTCGGCAATCCGCCGCGACAGGCGTGATTTGGGGATGCCAAGGGTGCGCCCGGCTGCAGCGAAGCCGCCGGCTTCCACAACCTTGGCAAAGTAGAGCAGGTCATTGAGGTCGTGCATGGCTTTATCGTCCTATTAGTAGGACGAACTATCGCATTTTTGCCGACTAATCGGCTATTGCTTTCATTGATAGTATCTCCAGCATCTTGATCGCCGTGGGGCGATCTCAATTTGGAGATTGTCATGAAATTACTGCACCTCGATTCCAGCATCCTTGGCGACTCGTCCGCTTCCCGCCAACTCAGCCGTGCCGTAGTTGACGCCTGGCTTGTGGCTGAACCTGAAGCGCAGGTGAGCTATCGCGACTTGGCCAGCGATGCGCTGAGCCATCTGTCGGCAGCCAGCCTGGTGGCAGGCGGTACTCCAGCCGAGCTACGTGATGCAGCGCAGAAGCATGAGGTCGAGCTGGCTGAAAGCACCCTCAATGAGTTTCTTGCGGCCGATGCCATAGTGATTGGCGCGCCGATGTACAACTTCACCGTACCAACTCAACTCAAGGCCTGGATTGACCGTGTGGCGGTAGCCGGCAAGACCTTCGCCTACGATGAAAACGGCCCCAAGGGCCTGGCGGGCGGCAAGAAGGTGGTGATCGTTTCCACCGCTGGCGGCATTCACGCCGGCCAGCCAAGTGGTCAGGCCCACGAAGACTACCTGCTGCTGGTGCTGCGTTTCCTTGGCATTACCGATATCGAAATCGTCCGCGCCGAAGGCCTGGCCTACGGTGACGAGCCACGTGCCAACGCTTTCGCGGCGGCGCAGGCGAAAGTTGCAGAGCTGTTCGCCACTGCCTGATGGCACTGCATAAAGCAAAAAGCCCGCTCAATTGAGCGGGCTTTTTCTTGGGCGCAGGTTACTGCCGGTTTAGACGATCACGCCCTGGCTACGCAGGTAGTCATCGTAGGTGCCGCTGAAATCGGTGATGCCGTTGGGCGACAGCTCGATAATGCGGGTTGCCAGGGAACCAACGAACTCACGGTCATGACTGACAAAGATCAGCGTGCCCGGGTAGTTCTCCAGCGCTAGGTTGAGCGCCTCGATGGATTCCATGTCCAGGTGGTTGGTTGGTTCGTCCATCACCAGCACGTTGGGCTTTTGCAGGATCAGCTTGCCGAACAGCATGCGGCCTTGCTCACCACCAGAGATGACTTTTACCGATTTGAGGATTTCATCGTTGGAGAACAGCATGCGACCCAGCGTGCCGCGGATCATCTGCTCGCCGGTGGTCCACTGGCCCATCCAGTCGAACAGGCTGACATCGTCTTCAAAATCGTGGGCGTGGTCCTGGGCGTAGTAGCCGAGCTCCGCGCTGTCGGTCCATTTCACCGTACCTGCATCCGGGGTCAGTTCGCCCATCAAGGTGCGCAGCAGGGTGGTCTTACCGATACCGTTCGGACCGATAATCGCCACTCGCTCGCCGGCTTCAACCTGGAAGCTGAAGTTCTTGAACAGTGCCTTGCCGTCGAAACCCTTGGCCACTTTGTCGATCATCACGGCCTGGCGGTGCAGCTTCTTGTTCTGCTCGAAGCGGATAAACGGGCTGACGCGGCTTGACGGCTTGACCTCGGCCAGTTGGATCTTGTCGATCTGTTTGGCGCGGCTGGTAGCCTGCTTGGCTTTCGAAGCGTTGGCCGAGAAGCGGCTGACGAAGCTCTGCAGTTCGGAAATCTGCGCTTTCTTCTTGGCGTTGTCGGCCAGCAACTGCTCGCGCGACTGGGTCGCTGCAGTCATGTACTCGTCATAGTTGCCGGGGAACAGGCGCAGCTCGCCGTAGTCCAGGTCGGCCATATGGGTGCAGACCGAGTTGAGGAAGTGACGGTCGTGGGAAATGATGATCATGGTGCTGTTGCGCTGCACCAGGATGTTTTCCAGCCAGCGGATGGTGTTGATATCCAGGTGGTTGGTCGGCTCGTCGAGCAGCAGCACTTCCGGGTCGGAGAACAGCGCCTGGGCCAACAGCACGCGCAGCTTCCAGCCGGGAGCGACTTCGCTCATCGGACCAAAGTGTTGCTCCAGCGGAATGCCCAGGCCGAGCAACAGCTCGCCAGCGCGGGATTCGGCGGTGTAGCCGTCCATTTCGGCAAACTCACCCTCCAGCTCACCGACCTTCATGCCGTCTTCTTCACTCATCTCCGCCAGGGAGTAGATGCGGTCGCGTTCGGCTTTGACCTTCCACAGCTCTTCGTGACCCATGATCACGGTGTCGATCACGCTGAATTCTTCGTAGGCGAACTGGTCCTGGCGCAGCTTACCCAGGCGTACGTTTGGCTCCAGCATCACCTGGCCAGCGCTCGGCTCCAGATCGCTGCCAAGAATCTTCATAAAGGTCGACTTACCGCAGCCGTTGGCCCCGATCAGGCCGTAACGGTTGCCGTTGTTGAACTTCACGGAAACGTTCTCGAACAGGGGCTTGGCCCCGAATTGCATGGTGATGTTGGCGGTGGAGATCACGAATCTTGGTCCAGATAAACGGGCGCACGTGCGCGAAAGGGGCGCGATTGTAGCGGTTTACGGCCACAAAAGGCAGCAGATGGGACGGGCGGAATGTCTATTCGAGCTGTTTGGCCGTGCCGCAGGACATGTCAGGGGCTGCCCTGGCGAATGACCTGTCAATGCCGAAAGCCCAATCGGCTTGTCGGCAGTTCGCCAAGGCTGGTTATCGGCCTAGGAGGCAGCCGTAATCGGCCGAGTTCTGCGCGGCAAGCAGGCTACGATCTTCAGAATTGCCTGCTGATAGCCGCAACCAGTATGCCGGCTGCGATTGCAGGCAGAGGTTTCTTTACCAGCAGCATGACAATTGCGGTAGTCAGCAAGGCCAGTCGTGCGCTCATATCGCCATCAATTGCCATGGGGGTAAGAATGGCCACCAGCACCGAGCCGGACATCGCGCTGATGAACTGCTGAACCCTGTAGCTGATTGGCACATACGACATCACGAACACGCCACCCCAGCGGGTCGCCAGTGTTACGGCCGCCATGATCAGGACGATGATCAGCGTGCCAAACCCCGTTGTTGCAATACTCATTTCTTCTTCTCCATCCACAGAGCACCCAGGACGCCGCCTGCCAGTGCACCGACAACCACATGGCTATTGTCCGGTAGATACCAGTAGGCCAGCAGCGAGGAACCAGCGGCGATTGTCCAGATAAGCAACAGGCGCAGGTTCTTCTCGCCGCCCACGGCCATCGCCAGCAGGAAGCACCCCATCACCATGTCCAGGCCGAAGCTTTTGGGATCATGAATGGCACCGCCGAAATAGATGCCCAGCCAGGTGCCGAAAATCCAGAATGACCAGAGCGCAAGGCCGCCACCGAGCAGCAGGCCGAAGCCCGGTTTACCGCGATTGAAGGCCTGTATGGCCAGGGCCCAGTTGGCATCGGAGGCAACCAGCATCACGCCATAGCGTTTTGCCGGGGATAAATGGCGCAGCCAGGGATACAGCGATGCGCCCATCAGCAGGTGACGCGCATTGATGGCAAATACGGTGAGGGCCAGCGGAATGAGGGCGATGTGCACACCCCACAACTCCAGCGCGGCGAACTGTGAGGCACCGGCGAAAACCAGGGTGCTCATCAACACGGTCGAGGGGTTATTTAATCCAGTCTGTACTGCCGCCAGGCCAAAAGCTGCGCCGAAGGCGATAACGAAAATGGAAAGAGGGACGAGTTGCTTGAAACCCGCCCAGACATCCTGGCGGCTGAATTCATGCAACTGCCTGGTGTTGTCCGACATCTTGCAGCCTCTACTTCGTTTCTAGTCTGTTTATGCACTGCGTTCCTCACGGGTGAATGGGCAGCAGGGCAGAACTATGCACCTAGGCGCCTTGTGAAGGAAAACACAGAATTCAGCAGCGGCTTTCTTGCGCTCTGCGAGCAAGCCACTCAAGGTGACAGCCGTGATTCGGCAAGCGCTCAGCGGTTTATTAAACCCTTTGTGTGAGGGTGGCAGACTGTGCAGCCGCTGGGACCATAGCCAAATGTCGTGCTTGGCACAGTGTGGATTGGCAAAAGCGACGGCTGGGTGATTGGTCACTAAGCCGGTTGTGCCTGGAGGGGGTATGAAAAAGGCGGCTATTGCAGCCGCCTTGTGTTGATCAGTAGTGCAGCTTGCTGCTCCAGTCCGGGTAGTGCGCAGGGCGTTTGAGGTGCACGCGGAACTGTTCGGCGTTGACGGGTGAGCTGCTCCACAGGTACAGGTGCTCTTTCCAGCTGCCTGAAGCCCAGTTCTGCAGGTAGTAATCACTGCCGCGCAAAGTGTCGCGGTCGCGCAGGCGAATGGTATCGCCATCCTTGAGGCAGCCGCTGTTGTTGGGCAGTTCAATGCGCAGCTGGTTGGATGAGTCACCTGCCTTCATGTAATAGGCGTAGTTACCGCCGCCACCGCCTAGCCACCAGTTGAGCCAATAGCCGGGGTGGCGACGTGATTCGACTTCGATGTAGTCGCCACTGCGAATGCAGAAGCTCTCCGGGTGGTACCAGTTGCGCAGGCTGAACAGGCTTTCCGGCTCCAGCCCGTTACCGTTGATCTTCACCCAGTCGTTGGCCTTGCTGCTGCCGGCGCGCAGGGTTTTGCCGGTGGTGGTGCTTTGCAAGACCACCTCGTCATAGAGGTTCTGTTGCGGTTTGCTGGCGCGGGTTGGCGTCGCGCTGTCGGCGCGGGTAAAGCCGGCGACCGGTGAGTGATCGGAGTAGTCCTGAAATTGCCAGGTCGCACCCGCCAGGTTGACTGTCCAGCGCGGCGCTGGGGTATCCAAGGCCTGGTTATGCCAGAACGGCAGTTGCCGGTGGTTGCGCGAGACGAAGATGTAATCCAGGTATTCCGGGGCATGGTTGGGGTATTGGTAGTTGGCGATGCCGTTGCGCTGGGTATCAAAGGTAGTGTCGCTGCCGGCATAGCTGTCAGGGGCGTTGACCTGCAGACGCGCGAGCATGTCGTGGTACTCGCTACTGTCCTTGATGACGTTGAAGTCGCCGCCAATAAACACCAGCTCATCGAGGCTAATGCCTCGCGCGTTGATGAAGTTTTGCAGCTCATCAAACTGGCTGGCACGTACCGCTGTGCCTTTGCCATCCGGGCAGCCGGTATCTGCCGCCTGTGCATGGGTGCCGATGATATGCACGGCCTGGCCATTGCGATTGAGTTTGACGTAGACGAAGCCCTTGTTGGACAGGTAATCCGCCCCGCAACCCTGGCTGTAGACATATTGCACGCGTTGTTCGATGGGCCAGCGGCTGACGATGGCTACGCCGCCGTCTTCCGGTGTAGTGTCCGAGTAGGCGCCTAGGGTCGCATCCCAGCCTGTGCGGCTGCGACCGAGCACGGGGGTTTGGAACGGATACTGGCTTTGCAAACCATTGAGCAGAATATTCGACGCCGGGTTATCGAACAGCTCGTTGAGAATGACTGCATCCTGGCCCTGGATATACGCCGCCTCTGCGATCAGCGCCGCGCGCTGTTGCTGGCCCCAGCCCGGTTTTATCGTGCTGGGCAGCAGGAACACGTTATGCGCTAGCAGTTTGAATTGCTCATCCGGGCTTGCCTGGGAAAAGGTCGGGGCAGATAGGGCAAACGTACTGAAACACAGCAGTGGTAACAGGCAGCGATGCATGGGGTGGCCTCCGGGTAGGGTAATGGCCAGTCTTCCAGTCACCGTTAACCGCGAAAATGATCGAAAGGTGGGTGGGCTAGACCAGCGCCAGCGCAGTCTGCATTGAGCGGGTTACAGCGGCATGACGCGGCTGTTACGAATCCGCTGCTGGCGGGTCGAGCAGCAGGGCCAGCTTGAGGCGTTTGGGCAGTTTGGCCACCACCAGCTGATGGGAGCGCGTCAGCAGCTCGCGCAGTTCGGTATCGCTGAGCGGGTAAGGCGCGGCCATGCTGATCCAGTGTGCGCGGGCCAGATAAGGCGCGGGGCGGATGCCCGGGCGGTCGCAGTAGCCGAGGAATAGATCTGCATCAACCTTGAAGGCCAAGCCGTCATGGCTGCCCAGGTGGAAGAGGGCGAACATCTTGCTCTCGGCAACCGAGAACACCCTTACGCCGCCCCATTTGATGTCCTCACGGGCACCCGGCAGATTCAGGCAGAAAGCAGCAACATGTTCGGGCGTCATAACAGATCACTCGCGGTAGAAAACCTGCACCAGATGATAGCCAAACTGGCTTTTCACTGGGCCGTGGACTTCACGTACCGGCTTTTTGAAGATCACCTGATCGATGGCGCGCACCATCTGTCCGGGGCGCACCTCACCCAGATCGCCGCCTTTCTTGCCAGAGGGGCAGGTTGAGTACTTGCGCGCCAGCACGTCAAACGCCTCGCCGGCGGCAATACGTTTTTTCAGTGCGGCGGCTTCTGCTTCGGTTTTCACCAGAATATGGCGGGCCATTGCCTTCGGCATGACGGGCTCCTCGGATTTGGATGAGCGTATTGTGCCAGCATTCTCAGCCGCTTAACGCTTGAGCCTGGCTTGCGCCGAATTTCTCGAGAGCGAAGCGTAATCTTGGCCTAACGTAATAAATCCAACCTGCGGGAAATCTCGTTATGGACCTCAATGCCATGCTGAAAATCCTGTCCAGCCAGGACGGGTCCGACCTTTATCTTTCCACCGGGGCGCCGCCCTGTGCCAAGTTCAATGGCGTGCTCAAGGCGCTTAGCGCCGAGCCGCTAAAGGCCGGCGAGGTGGCGGCTATTGCCGACTCGGTGATGGATAGTGCGCAGCGCGAGGAGTTTGAACGTGAGCTGGAAATGAACCTGGCCATCTCGATTGCCAGCGTCGGGCGTTTTCGCATCAATATCTTCAAGCAGCGCAACGAAGTGTCGATCGTCGCGCGCAATATCAAGATGGACATTCCCAAGTTCGAAGACCTTAAATTGCCGGAAGTGCTACTTAAAACCGTGATGGAGAAACGCGGTCTGGTGTTGTTTGTCGGTGGTACCGGTTCGGGCAAATCGACCTCCCTGGCGGCGCTGATCGACTACCGCAACCGCAACAGCGGTGGCCATATCATCACCATTGAGGACCCGGTGGAGTACGTGCATAAGCACAAGAAGTCGATCATCAATCAGCGTGAGGTGGGGGTGGATACCCGCAGCTTCCATGCCGCACTGAAGAACACCTTGCGTCAGGCGCCGGACGTAATCCTGATCGGCGAGATCCGTGACCGCGAGACCATGGAGCATGCCCTGGCCTTTGCCGACACCGGCCACTTGGCGATCTCCACGCTACACGCGAACAACGCCAACCAGGCGCTGGACCGCATCATCAACTTCTTCCCGGAAGACCGCCGTCCGCAGCTGCTCAATGACCTGGGTAACAACCTCAAGGCGTTTGTCTCGCAGCGGCTGGTCAAGACCATCGACGGCAAGCGCCGGGCAGCGGTAGAGGTGCTGCTCGGCACGCCGACCATCCGTGACCTGATCAAGCGCAACGAGTTTTCCGAGATCAAGGAGATCATGGAAAAGTCGAAAAATCTCGGCATGCAGACCTTCGATCAGGCGCTGATCGACCTGGTCAACGATGGCTCGATTGATGAAGAAGAAGCGGTAAAAAACGCCGATTCGGCGAACAACGTGCGCCTCAAGCTCAAACTCTACCGTGACAATCCAGGAGCCTCCGTGCCGGCCGCAGCCCCCGCGCCAGTGGCCGCAGCTCCGACTCCTGCGGCACCGGCCGCGTCGGCGGGTGAGTGGGGGCTGGAATTGAAGCTGGAAGATATTGAAGAAGAGCAACTGCCCGAGGACCCTGGCCGCAAAGGCATTTGAGCACCGGTGGCGACAGGGATGTCTGCCATTAATGCACGGGCCGGTAGGCGTCCTGAATACGCTGGATCATGCCTTCGGCACGTAGCGCTTCAACGGCCTTGCGCAGATCTTCCTGCAACTGCGCATCACAGTCTTTCGAGCAGGCTAGGTACATGTCGGTGCTGGCCAGCACAGGGCTCATCTGCAAGCGATTGTCGCTGTGTGGCCACAGATACAATCCTTCCGGCACCCCGGTAAACCAGGCATCGACACGATCCAGTTCAAGCATGCGGGCGGGATTATCGCCAAGCTTGAGGCTGACAATCTGCGTTTCGCTAAAGCCTTCGCTCTTGAGTATTTCCATTTGTGCAGTGCCGTGACCGACGGCAATACGCCGGTAACGCTGACGCGCCTCGGCAAAGTTGGCCACCGGCGCGTCGAGGCTGAAGAAGGCGCGCTCAAGTGGCGAAATGGGGGCGATCCAGGTATACAGCGCTTCGCGCTCCGGGGTGCGCGAAAGCGGGATGATCAGCAGGTTTTTCCCGCGACTGACCCGCTGCTGGGCACGGGCCCAAGGGGTTACATGGATATGGCTGAGATACCCCGCGCGGGCAATCGCGGCCAATGCCACATCACCGACCATGCCGTAGCCGCCCTGAAAACTGACGAAGGTCAGCGGCGGCGCATCCGGCATATGCAGCACCAGGGGCTCCCGTGCTGTTGCGCTCAGGCTCAGCGAGGTCAGCAATATTGCGAAAAAGAGCCAGCGCACAGCCACATCAATACTCCAGCAGCGACTGGCTCGGAGTATAGACACAGCAGGGGTACTGGCTGGGTTTCTGCGGCTTCAGTCCCGCAGTTCTGCTAGATCGCGGTACAGCTCCAGCGCCTGCGGATTGGCCAGGGCGTCTGTGTTTTTTACCGGTTTGCCGTGCACCACGTTGCGTACCGCTAGTTCGACGATCTTGCCGCTGATGGTGCGCGGGATATCCGCCACGGCGATGATCTTGGTCGGGACATGGCGCGGTGTGGTGTTGGCGCGGATGACCTGGCGAATCTGCGTTTGCAGCGCGTCGCTCAGTTCGATGCCATCGCGCAGGCGGACAAACAGCACCACACGCACGTCATCGTCCCACTCCTGACCGATGGCGATGGATTCCAGCACGGCTTCGACCTTTTCCACCTGGCGGTAGATTTCGGCTGTACCGATGCGTACGCCGCCGGGGTTAAGTACGGCGTCACTGCGGCCGTGAATCACCAGGCCGCCGTGGGCAGTGATTTCGGCGTAATCGCCATGGGCCCAGATGCCGGGGAAGGTGTCGAAGTAGGCTGCCTGGAATTTGCTGCCATCGGCATCCTTCCAGAAGCCAATCGGCATCGAGGGGAAATGCTGCGCGCAGACCAGCTCGCCTTTTTCGCCTGTAACCGGCATGCCGGCGTCGCTCCACACCTGCACATCCATGCCCAGGCCTTTGCACTGCAATTCGCCTCGCCATACCGGCAGCACCGGGTTACCCAGGGCAAAGCAGGAGACGATATCGGTGCCGCCGGAGATCGACGACAGGCAGAGATCAGCTTTGATCTCGCGGTAGACGTACTCGAAGCTCTCGTGGGACAGCGGCGAGCCGGTGGAGAGAATGGCTTTCAGGCGCTGCAGTTTGTGCGTGCTGCCGGGCTTGGCACCGGCTTTCTCCAGGGCAGCGAGAAATTTGGCGCTGGTGCCGAAGATGCTGATGTTTTCCGCATCGATCAGGTCGATCAGGCGCTCGGCCCCAGGGTGGAAGGGCGAGCCGTCGAACAGCACCAGGGTGGCGCCCAGGGCCAGGCCTGAGACCAGCCAGTTCCACATCATCCAGCCGCAGGTGGTGTAGTAGAACAGCGTATCGTCGGCGTGCAGGTCGGTGTGCAGGCCGAGCTCCTTGGCGTGCTGCAGCAAAGTGCCGCCGACGCCATGCACGATGCACTTGGGCACGCCGGTGGTGCCGCTGGAATAGAGGATATACAGCGGGTGGTCGAACGGGACCTGAGTGAACTCGGGTTCGCCGCCGGCCTGGTAGAAGTCCTGCCACAACGCCACCTTGGCCGCCGAATGGAAGTCGGCGACTTTGGCCTGGACATTGGAATAGGGCACCACAATCAGTTGTTCAAGCGAGGGCAAGCGTTCGAGGATTTCATTGAGCTTGCTGGCCAGATCGAGGTTCTTGCCCGCATAGCGGTAACCGGCGGCGGCGATCAGTACCTTGGGCTCGATCTGGCCGAAGCGGTCGATTACCCCCTGGGTGCCGAAGTCCGGCGAGCAGCTTGACCAGGTGGCGCCCAGGCTGGTCGCGGCGAGCATGCCGACCAGGGTTTGCCAGGTGTTGGGCATAAAGGCAGCAACGCGGTCGCCGATACCCACGCCGGCATCACGCAGGCTGCGTTGCAGGCCCGCGACATGGGCAGCCAGCTCGGCATAGCTCAGTTGCTCGCGCGAGCCATCTTCGCCAATGGCGATCAGGGCCGGGTGGTTATCACGGCGGCGCAGCAGGTGTTCGGCAAAATTCAGGGTTGCGCCAGGAAACCAGTGGGCGCTGGGCATGGCCGTGCCTTCCTGCAATACGGCGTCGGGTTGTGCACTGAAACGCACCTCGAAGAACTCGACCACCGCCTGCCAGAAGGCTTCACGTTGCGTCACGCTCCAGGCGTGCAGGGCGGGGTAGTCGACCAGCTGCAGGCTGTGGCGCTGATTGACGAAGCGGCGAAAGCTGTCCATTCGTGTCGCCGCAATACGTTCGGCAGAAGGCGTCCACAGGGGCTGTTGCATCGTGCTTCCTCATCATTCTTGTTATGCCGACATTGTTAGCCGGCTTGGTGCGGCAAGCCTACTGACTGGCGGCGGGCTTGCGTCGAGCAGTTGCTGCGCTGTTTTGATCAGTATCAGCTGTAGCTGTAGTCACTTTGCACCGCCCTCAGGCAATAGGCCGTCAGCCTGAGGCGTGTACTTTACAGTGCGTAAACAAAACCTTACGCACTGCCTGCCGCTAGGCACTGGCCAGTCTGGCCCGCGCCACTCGCGAACCATTGGGTTTGTCCAGTACCGCACAAATGCGCTGGCCGGCTGCGATCAGCTTGTTCATATCAATGCCGGTTTCGATGCCCAGGCCCTCAAGTAGGTACAGCACATCTTCGGTTGCGACATTGCCGGTGGCCCCTTTGGCGTAAGGGCAACCGCCCAGCCCGGCGACCGAGCTGTCGAATACGCTGATGCCTTCCAGCAGACTGGCGTAGATATTCGCCAGTGCCTGTCCATAGGTGTCATGGAAGTGCCCGGCCAGCAGGTTGCGTGGTACCTCGCGGCCGACCACGTTGAACAGGTGGCGAGTGGCCCCAGCGGTACCGGCCCCGATGGTGTCGCCCAGGGACACCTCGTAGCAGCCCATGGCGTAAAGCTCGCGGGCCACGCTGGCGACCTGTTCGGGCGGCACAAAGCCGTCATACGGGCAGCCCAGCACGCAGGACACATAACCGCGCACGCGAATGCCATGCTGCTTGGCTGCGTCCATTACCGGGACAAAACGCTCAAGGCTCTCGCTGATCGAGCAGTTGATGTTTTTCTGCGAGAAGGCTTCCGAAGCGGCGGCAAACACCGCCACTTCGCGCACTCCCGCTTGCAGCGCACCTTCGAAACCTTTCAGGTTAGGTGCCAGGGCGGCGTAGGTAATACCTGGCAGCTGCTGAATCTGCGCAAACACCTCAGCGCTGCCGGCCATCTGCGGCACCCACTTGGGTGAGACAAAGCTGCCTACTTCGATATAGCTGAGGCCAGCGACAGACAGATCATCGACCAGGCGTACCTTGTCGGCCACGCTGATCGGCTGTTTCTCATTCTGCAAACCGTCGCGCGGGCCGACTTCGACCAGCCGGACTTGTTTGGGTAGGTTCATCGTTGCCTCGTTGTTTATTTCGATGGGTATCGCGCTACTCACCCAATCCTGCGTTGCTTGAGGTGCGGTGGTTGTAGGATGGATGTCGCTTTATACACCCACCAAGTCCCTTCGCTGTGCATGCCCTGGTGGACATAAAAGCGATGTCCACCCTACACGTGGCTATTCTGTGGGGGCGCTTTAGCGGCTAGCGTTTTGTCGCTGTTATCGCGGCTAAAGCCCCTCCCACAGAGGTCATCCATCTATGCGCTGGCTTCTTCCAGCTCCACCAGCACTGTACCTTCGCTGACCATCTCGCCCTCGCGGCAATACAAGGCCTTGACCGTTCCGGCCTGCGGCGCGCGGATGCTGTGCTCCATCTTCATCGCCTCCAGTACCACCAGCGTAGTGCCGGCTTCGACCGGCTGGCCGGTCTCGACTAGCACCCGGACGATACTGCCGTTCATGGGGGCGGTCAGGCCGCCATGATGCTGATGGCTGGCTTCGACTTCGGCAATAGGGTCCACGCGCTGAATGCTGCGCAGCTCGCCGGCATAGTGCAGATAGAGGCTGTCTCCCCGGCGAATCGCTAGATGCTGCTGGCGTAGCCCGTTGTGTTCAATCAGCAGGCATTCGCCATGTAGTTGTACAGTCGATTGGGCACTTGGGCGCAGAAGTACCACCTGGCGCTCGCCGTGGCAGGCCAGGTGCAGGTCGGTCTCCGCTGGTAGCCCCAGGCGCAGGCCATTATTGATAGCCCAGGGGGAATGCCGGTCATCAGGGCGCGGCTGGGTTGCCTCGCTTTGCACAAAAGCCTCGGCAGCCAGGTGCCAGAATTCGGTCGGTAAATCGGTTTCCGGAGGCAGCAACTGAGCTTCGTGACGCGGAATAAAGCCGGTATCCAGCTCGGCATTGGCAAAGGCCGGGTGGGCTAAAACACGGCTGAGAAAGGCCAGGTTGGTTTTAACGCCGCCCACGCAGGTTTCCTTAAGCATGGCCAGCAGGCGCAGACGCGCCTCTTCGCGGTTTTCGCCCCAGGCAATCAGCTTGCCGAGCATCGGGTCATAGAAGGGCGAGACTTCATCGCTTTCTGCTACGCCGCTATCGACTCGGCGACCCGGGCCGGGAGTGGCTTCGCGGTACAGCGCCAGGGTGCCGGTGGCCGGCAGAAAGTCGTTGTCCGGGTCTTCTGCATACAGGCGCACCTCGATAGCGTGGCCGATAAGCGGCACCTGATCTTGTGTCAACGGCAGTGGCTCGCCACGGGCAACGCGGATCTGCCAGGCGACCAGATCCAGTCCGGTGATCAGCTCGGTAACCGGGTGTTCGACCTGCAGGCGGGTGTTCATCTCCATAAAGAAGAAGTCGCCGCGATCATCCAGCAGAAACTCCACGGTGCCGGCGCCGACATAACCGATAGCCTGGGCGGCCTTGACCGCTGACTCGCCCATGGCGCGGCGCAGCTCTGGCGACAGGCCCGGCGCAGGGGCTTCTTCGACGACCTTCTGGTGGCGACGCTGGATCGAGCAGTCGCGCTCATTCAGGTACAGGCAATTGCCATGCTGGTCGGCGAACACCTGGATTTCCACATGGCGCGGCTTGAGTACGTACTTTTCTACCAGCATGCGTGAGTCGCCGAACGACGACTGCGCCTCGCGCTGGGCGCTGGCCAGGGCCTCGGCCAGTTCGCCCTCAACCTCGACCACCTTCATGCCCTTGCCGCCACCGCCGGCCGCCGCCTTGAGCAGCACCGGGTAGCCGATTGTGTTTGAGGCGCTACGAAAGGTTTCCACATCCTGTGCTTCGCCGTGATAACCCGGCACCAGTGGCACGCCGGCCGCTTCCATCAGTGCTTTGGCGGCGGATTTGCTGCCCATGGCGTCGATGGCCGAGGCGGGCGGGCCGAGAAAGATCAATCCGGCGGCTTCGATGGCACGGGCAAAGCCGGCGTTTTCCGAGAGAAAGCCATAGCCTGGGTGGATGGCCTGGGCGCCGCTGGCCTTGGCCGCAGCGATCAGCGCGTCGATCCGCAGGTAACTGTCCGCCGGCTTGGCGCCGCCGAGATTCACCGCCAGATCGGCTTCGCGCACATGGCGCGCGCCAGCGTCGATAGCGCTGTGTACCGCAACGGTCTGGATACCCATGGTCTTGGCTGTGCGCATCACCCGGCAGGCGATCTCGCCACGGTTGGCCACCAGCAGGGTGTCGATAGGCTTAAGGCTCATGCTTGTGGCTCCTGCCAGGCGGGCTGACGTTTGTCCAGGAATGCCCGCAGACCTTCCTGACCTTCGGGGCTGACGCGGATACGGGCGATGGCGTTCTCGGTATAACGACGCAGCGCCGGCGTGAGTACGCCGCTGCCGACTTCGCGCAACAGATCCTTGCTCGCCAGCATGGCTTGCGGGCTATTGAGCAGCAGGTTGTCGACCCAGGTGTTTACCGCGCCATCGAGTTGCTCTGCCGGGTAGCATTCGGCGAACAGCCCCAGCTCCTGGGCGCGTTCGCCGCTAAAGCGCTCGGCCGTCAGGGCATAGCGCCGCGCCGCGCGTTCACCGATGGCCTGCACGACAAAGGGGCTGATCACCGCTGGTGCCAGGCCGATGCGCACTTCGGACAGGCACAGTTGGGCATCAACGGCGCCGATGGCCATATCGCAGCAGCTGATCAGGCCCAGTGCTCCACCGAAAGCGGCGCCTTGCACCACGGCCAGGGTGGGGATCTTCAGCTGATAGAGGTTGTGCATCAGCTCGGCCAACTCACGTGAATCAGCGAGGTTGGCGGTGTAGTCCAGGGTCGCCGCATGCTGCATCCAGGCCAGATCGGCGCCAGCAGAAAAGTGCTTGCCACGGCCGCGTAGCAGCAGGAAGCGCAGGCTTTTGTCGGCCATCACCTCGTCGAGGGCGAGAATCAGCTCGCGGATCATTTCGGCGTTAAAGGCGTTGTTCTTGTCCGCGCGGTTAAGCCAGAGGGTGGCAAAGCCGCGTGGGTCTGTTTGCAGTTCGAGGGTGTTGAAGTCGGTCATGGTGTTCGACTCGAAAAATGAGTTAGCTCTGTGGGAGGGGCTTTAGCCGCGACAAGGCGAAAAGCATCGCGGCTAAAGCCCCTCCCACGAATCACATGCGGAACACGCCAAAAGTGCTTGGCTCGATCGGCGCGTTAAGGCTGGCGGACAGCGCCAGGCCCAGTACGTCTCGGGTTTGCGCCGGGTCGATGACGCCGTCGTCCCACAGCCGCGCACTGGAGTAGTAGGGGTGGCCCTGGCGCTCGTACTGTTCGAGGATTGGCTGCTTGAGTGCAGCTTCATCTTCAGCCGAAAAACTCTGCCCGACGCGGGCGGCCTGTTCGTGTTTGACCTGCACCAGTACGCCTGCGGCCTGTTCGGCACCCATTACGCCGATCCGTGCGTTTGGCCACATCCACAGGAAACGTGGGTCGTAGGCGCGGCCGCACATGCCGTAGTTACCGGCGCCGAAGCTGCCGCCGATGATTACGGTGAATTTCGGCACCTTGGCGCAGGCCACGGCGTTGACCAGTTTGGCCCCATGCTTGGCGATGCCGCCGGCTTCGTACTTCTGCCCGACCATAAAGCCGGTGATGTTCTGCAGGAACAGCAGCGGAATGCCGCGCTGGCAGGCCAGTTCGATAAAGTGCGCGCCTTTCTGCGCCGATTCAGCGAACAAAATCCCGTTAT
Organism: Pseudomonas sp. 8BK; assembly: GCF_902506475.1. Lineage (NCBI taxonomy): Bacteria > Pseudomonadati > Pseudomonadota > Gammaproteobacteria > Pseudomonadales > Pseudomonadaceae > Pseudomonas > Pseudomonas sp. 8BK. Next base: position 1,825,682 of record NZ_LR733252.1, read on the forward strand.
TGGCGAGGATCGCCACCGGATAACCGTGGATATGCGCAAAGCCGCAGATCAGGGTGGTGCCAAACAGCGCCTTGAACTCATCGAATACGCTGCCATCGACGATACGAGCGATCACTTCGCGCACATCAAAGGGCTGCTTGGCGTCCGCCGGGATCACCCCGTACAGCTCTTCGCCGCTATACAGCGGGTTGATTGGCGCCAGGCTGTTCAGCACGCCCAGCTTGCGCCAGTTGAGGTTGGCGATCGAGCGGCGGGCCAGGGCCAGGGCGTGTTCGTCGTTGTCGGCGTAATGGTCGGCCACGCCGCTGGTTTTGCAGTGCACATCGGCCCCGCCCAATTCCTCGGCGCTGACCACCTCACCGGTGGCGGCTTTTACCAGCGGTGGCCCGGCGAGAAAGATAGTCGCCTGGTTGCGCACCATGATGGCTTCATCGGCCATAGCGGGCACATAGGCCCCGCCAGCGGTGCAGGAACCCATGACCACGGCGATCTGCGGGATGCCCATGGCGCTCATATTGGCCTGGTTGAAGAAGATTCGGCCGAAATGCTCGCGATCCGGGAATACCTCATCCTGGCGCGGCAGGTTGGCACCGCCGGAGTCGACCAGGTAGATGCACGGCAGGCGGTTCTGCTGGGCGATGGTTTGCGCGCGCAGGTGCTTCTTCACGGTCAGCGGGTAGTAGCTGCCGCCTTTGACCGTGGCGTCGTTGGCCACGATCATGCATTCCACACCCTCGACCCGGCCGATACCGGCCACCACGCCAGCCGCCGGTACCTCTTCACCGTATACCTCATAGGCAGCCAACTGGCCGATTTCGAGAAACGGCGAGCCGAGATCCAGCAGGCGATTGATCCGTTCACGGGGCAGCAGTTTGCCGCGCGATATATGGCGTTCCTGGGCCTTGGCGCCGCCGCCTTCATGAACACGGGCGAGTAGGGCGCGCAGGTCGTTCACTTGGCTCAGCATGGCCGCGCTATTAGCAGCGAACTCCGGCGAACGGGTGTTGATATGGGTGTGCAGAATGGCCATCGAGTTGGCTCCGGTTCAATCCGTAGGGTGGATGGCGCTTTATCCATCCACCGGCATTGGTGGAAAACGCTTCGCGGTTTTCCACCCTACGTAGGCAAACGCCTTATTTGGTTTCGTTAAACAGCTCGCGGCCGATCAGCATGCGGCGGATTTCGCTGGTGCCGGCGCCGATCTCATAGAGCTTGGCGTCGCGCAGCAGGCGGCCGGCCGGGTACTCGTTGGTGTAGCCGTTACCACCGAGCAGCTGGATGGTGTCGAGGGCCATCTTGGTGGCCATTTCGGCGGTGTAGAGGATCACTGCAGCGGCATCTTTACGCGATTCCTCGCCGCGGTCGCAGGCCTTGGCCACGGTGTACAGGTAGGACTTGGAGGCGTTCATGCCGGCGTACATGTCGGCCAGCTTGCCCTGCACTAGCTGGAACTCGCCGATCGACTGCTTGAACTGCTGACGTTCGTGCACGTAAGGCAGCACCACGTCCATGCAGGCGCTCATGATCCCGGTCGGGCCGCCGGAGAGCACGGTGCGCTCGTAGTCCAGGCCGCTCATCAGCACGCGCACGCCAGCGCCTTCTGCGCCGAGGATGTTCTCCTCCGGCACTTCGCAGTCCTCGAACACCAGCTCGCAGGTGTTGGAGCCGCGCATGCCCAGCTTGTCCAGCTTCTGGTGGCGGGAGAAGCCCTTGTAGTCACGCTCGACGATAAACGCGGTCATGCCGCGCGAACCGGCGTTGATGTCGGTCTTGGCGTAGATCACGTAGGTGTTGGCATCCGGGCCGTTGGTGATCCACATCTTGTTGCCGTTGAGAACGTAGCGGTCACCGCGCTTCTCGGCGCGCAGCTTCATCGACACCACGTCGGAGCCGGCATTCGGCTCGCTCATGGCCAGGGCGCCGACATGCTCGCCGGAGCACAGCTTGGGCAGGTACTTGGCTTTCTGTTCGTGGCTGCCGTTCTTGCGAATCTGGTTCAGACACAGGTTGGAGTGGGCGCCGTAGGACAGACCGACCGAAGCCGAGGCACGGCTGATCTCTTCCATGGCCACCACGTGGGCCAAGTAACCCATGTTGGTGCCGCCGTATTCCTCTTCCACGGTCATGCCGAGCAGGCCCATGTCGCCAAACTTGCGCCACATGTCCATGGGGAACTCGTTATCACGGTCGATCTGCGCCGCACGCGGTGCCAGCTCGGCCTGGGCGAACTGGTAGACCGAGTCGCGCAGCATGTCGATGGTCTCGCCGAGACCGAAGTTGAGGGTTGGATAGCTCATGGTTCCACCTGTAATTGTTCGAATTAAGTTCAGGAGATAACAGTTTGTTTTTTATCGGTTTCAGCTAAAGCCGCTAGGCAGCGCTCTTCGGCGGTATCCAGCTCAAGTTGCATCTGTTCGATGTCCAGCAGTTGTTGCTGCAACTGGGCGCGACGCTCGGCGATCTTGGCCATAAAGGTGTGCAGCTGCTTGTGATTACCGTGCACCGGGTCGTACAGCTCGATCAGTTCCTTGCACTCGGCGAGCGAGAAACCGATGCGCTTGCCGCGCAGGATCAGCTTGAGGGTGACCTTGTCCTTGGCGGTGTAGATACGCTCCTGGCCGCGGCGCTCGGGGCTGAGCATCTGCTGTTCTTCGTAAAAGCGAATGGCGCGGGTGGTGATATCCAGCTCGCGGGCCAGTTCGGAAATGGAATAGGTGGTGGCGGACATACGGCAGCGCTCTTGTTTACCTTTACGTTAACGTAAGCTTGCCGGAGCCTGTAGTCAACCAGAGCGCGTGCAGCGTTATCAGGCTGATCAAACCTGATAGGGGTTTATGAGCTGAAAACTGTTATCCGATAAAGGCTTGCAGCGCTTATCTAGAAAGGTAGGGAGGTACACGCTGTTGCAGCACTTGCACCAGCGCGGGGTCCATAAACGCGTAATCGTCGGGGATATTCAGGCTGTAGATAGGCTTGTTGCCAAGCTGGCGGCGGAATTTCTCGGCCAGCTTGCGCCGATGGCGGCTTTCCATCACCAGGATCAACTCGGCCCACTCCAGCAGTTCCGGGTTGACTGGGTTGTCGGCATCGCGGTTGACCCCGGCCGAGGCTGTTTCAACCCCAGGCCAATTGGCGAAAACCTGTTCGGCGGTGGGGCTGCGCAGGCGGTTCTTGGCGCAGATGAATAGAACCTTGAGTGACATGTTGTGCTATCCGAAGGCTCAGGCCTGGGTTTTCAGGGTTTTCTTTTCCTGGGCCGTGGCCTGCTGGGAAATCTCGATGATCTGTTCGCGCATCCAGCGGTTGGCCGGGTCTTGGTCGGTGCTTTCGTGCCAGTAGAGATGGGTCTCCAATGGAGTCATGTCTTTGACTGGCAGTTCAACAAAATGCAGGTCATTACGGCGGGCAAAGCGCTCCGGTACGGTCATGGCCATGTCGGTGCCTTGCAGCACGGTGGTGGCCATCAGGTAATGCTGCGAGCGCAGGGCGATCTTGCGCTGAATACCCATACGGCCGAGGGCCAGATCAACGTGACCGAGACCGCTGCGGCGGCTGGAGATATGGATGTGGGTCAGGCCCATGTATTCATCCAGAGTGATCTTGTCCTTGGCCAGCGGATGGCCGCGGCGCATTGCGCAGACATAGCGGTCTTCCATCAGTTTGACGTGGCGCACCTGCGGGTCGGTATTCAACGGCGCGTCCACAGCGAAGTCCAGGCGGCCGGCGGCCAGCTCCTTGGTGGTTTCACGGCGTCGGGCCAGCATGCTTTCGATATTCACATTGGGCGCCATACGGCGCAGGCGCTGGAACAGCGGCGGCAGGACGATGGCCTCGGTGAGGTCGGTCATGCTGATGCGGAAGGTTTTGTTGGCCTGGGCCGGGTTGAAGATGCGGCTTTCCTGCACAGAGATACGCAGCTGCTGCAGCGCGTTGCGCACCGGGCCGATGATGTTCTGCGCCATTGGCGTGGGCACCATGCCCTGGGCAGTGCGCACGAACAGTGGGTCATTGAAGGTTTCCCGTAGGCGCGCCAGTGCGTTGGAAACGGCTGGCTGGGTAATACCGACGATCTGTCCGGCGCGGGTTAGATTGGCCTCGGTGTAGATGGCATCGAAGACGACAAAGAGGTTGAGGTCGACCTTGTTCAGATTCATTACACGCTCGCTCCGCAGGTTGTCGGTATTAGGGTCTGTTGCCGTTTCGTTCGCGGCCGCGCCGGAGCCTGTTTTAGCGCGAGGCAAGGCACGAGACACGAAGTTTGGTTGTTCCAAATGAGTGTCGAGAAACGCAGTATCGCGCTAAAACAGGCCCGGCCCTTCGGGTTGCGCGCAAAATCGCGCCATGCGTTGTTGGAGGACTTGGCAAGGGAACAACCATTACCTACGTCCTCCGCCTAGCCTGGCGAGATTTTGCGCAGCAACGCAGCTCGCGAAGAAACGGCAACAGACCCTAATCAATCATATATCGGTGATGAATGTTTATACACGGTGAGAATAGATTAGATAAATCCTAAGCCCTGTTCTAGCATCATTTCCACTTCACCGAACTCCTCCAAAATCAGCGTCAGAAGGTAGCCATCATGGATTTCGCCTACTCCCCCAAGGTTCAGCAGCTGCGTGAACGCGTCACCGCGTTTATGGAGACCCATGTCTATCCAGCCGAAGCCGTGTTCGAGCAACAGGTCAATCAAGGCGACCGCTGGCAGCCCACTGCGATCATGGAAGAGTTGAAAACCAAGGCCAAAGCCGAAGGCCTGTGGAACCTGTTTTTGCCGGAGTCCGAGTTGGGCGCAGGCCTGACCAACACCGAATATGCGCCGCTGGCGGAAATCATGGGCAGCTCGTTGATCGGTGCTGAGCCATTCAACTGTGCCGCGCCGGACACCGGCAATATGGAAGTACTGGTGCGCTACGCCAACGAAGCGCAGAAAGAGCAGTGGCTCAAGCCGCTGCTGGACGGCACCATTCGTTCCGCCTTCGCCATGACCGAGCCAGGCGTGGCGTCCTCCGATGCCACCAATATGCAGGCCAGCGCCGTACGCCAGGGCGATGAGTGGGTGATCAACGGCCGCAAGTGGTGGACATCCGGTGCCTGCGATCCACGCTGCAAGATCATGATTTTCATGGGCCTGACCAACCCGGATGGCCCGCGCCATGCTCAGCATTCGATGATTCTGGTGCCGATGGACGCGCCGGGGGTGAAAGTGCTGCGCCCGCTGCCGGTATTTGGCTACGACGACGCGCCACACGGCCATGCCGAAGTACTGTTCGAAAACGTCCGCGTACCGTACGAGAACGTGCTGCTGGGTGAGGGCCGTGGATTCGAGATTGCTCAGGGCCGTCTTGGCCCAGGCCGTATCCACCACTGCATGCGTTCCATCGGCATGGCTGAGCGCGCGCTGAAGCTGATGTGCGAGCGCTCGATCAACCGTACTGCCTTCGGCAAGCCGCTGGCCCGTCTGGGCGGCAATATCGATCACATCGCCGACTCGCGCATGGAGATCAATATGGCCCGTCTGCTGACCCTGAATGCGGCTTATATGATGGACACCGTGGGCAACAAGATCGCCGCCAGCGAGATCGCCCAGATCAAGGTGGTTGCACCGAACGTGGCGCTGAAGGTGATCGACCGCGCGATCCAGATCCACGGCGGCGCCGGGGTGTCCAACGACTTCCCGCTGGCCTACTGGTATGCCATGCAGCGCACCCTGCGCCTGGCCGACGGCCCGGACGAAGTGCATCGCGCGGCCGTTGGCAAGTTCGAGATCGGCAAGTACGTATCGAAAGAAATGATGAAAGCCAGCCGCTAAAACGCGTCACTGAAAACGCACAAGGCCCGCAAATGCGGGCCTTGTGCGTTGTGGCTAATGAGGTGTTCCCGGCGGGGCAAATTCATCATCCGGACTGGCGCTCTGTTGCAGCCAAAGCAGGCGCATATGCAGTTGCGCGGCGAAGGCGCGGGCGGCTTGTTCCTGATGAAAAATCAGGCTGCGTCTGCCCATGCGCACTTGCCAGCGTAGCTTGCCGCGCTGCAGCAGCGGTTCGATAACGATGCTCGGTGAGCTCAAACGATCAATGCTCCTGCCTGGGTGTACGAGTTTTCAGCAGAGACAGTATCACTCCGCCCGCCAGCAAGCCGAGAGTCATGCACAGCGAGAGCAGGGCGGGCACCTTGATGATTTCGTGGAGAAAGATCTTGCCACCGATAAACATCAGTACCAGAGCCAGGGCGTACTTCAAGTAGATAAAGCGGTGCATCAATGCGGCCAGAGCAAAGTAGAGCGCGCGCAGGCCGAGAATCGCGAAGATGTTCGAGGTGTAGACGATAAAAGGGTCCTGAGAGATGGCCAGCACTGCTGGCACACTGTCCACGGCAAAAACCAGGTCGGCCAGCTCGATCACTACCAGCGCCAGCAGCAGCGGCGTGGCATGCAGCAGGTGCTTGCCCGACGTTCTATCCGGCTGACGCACCAGGAAGCGTCCGCCGTGCATATCTTCGGTCACCCGGATATGCCTGCGCAGGAATTGCAGTAAGCGGTTCTGGGCGAGGTCAGGGTGATGTTCTTCCTGAGCAGAAAGCATGCGTACCCCGGTAAACAGCAGAAACGCGCCAAACAGGTACAGCACCCATTCGAAGCTCTGCACCAGCGCCGTGCCCAGGCCAATCATCGTTGCGCGCAGCACGATCACCCCGAGAATGCCCCAGAACAGCACGCGGTGCTGGTAGCGCCGGGGGATGGCGAAGAAGTTGAGAATTACCGCCATAACGAACACGTTGTCCATCGACAGCGATTGCTCAACCAGAAAACCGGTGTAGAACTCCAGCGCCTTGGTTGCCCCCAGCTGCCACCAGATCCAGCCGCCAAAGGCCATGCCAACACCGAAGTAGCCGCTGTACAGCAACAGGCTTTCGCGCATCTCGATTTCATGCTGGTCGCGGTGCAGCACGCCGAGGTCAAGTATCAGCAAACCGAGGATGATCAGTAGAAAGGCCAGCCAGAACCAGCCAGGGGTGCCGAATAATGGAGTGGTGAGCATGCTTGCCAGGCTATCCATGGAGCCACCTCGAATGTCTGCCTAAGTTGAGAATCAACTCAGTGACTCCGACATCACGGTGAAGGCTCGCCGCCAGAGGGGCCCGGCGTCACGCTGATTAAGCAATAGGCTTTGCTGGCGAACTTGGCAAGCGCAGGAGCGGGGGATTCAGTTGCTGTACTGGTAGATGATCGGGGCAAAAATCCCGGTGTCGTGGCCATTTTTCAGGCACTGATTGAACTGCTCCAGAAACCAGCCCATTTTCAGCGCTTTGGCGATGCCCATGTGCTTGCTGTCGCTCTTGAACGGCACCGGCAAGGTGGTAAAGGCATCCGGATGCAAGCCAGGCCAGCTCTGGGCGAGCCTGCGGATGTCGATGCTTGAACCGAGCAGGATCGCATCGATTCGACCACGCTGCAGCATACCCAGGCCGCTGCGGGTGTCGTTGAACCCGACGATGGTCAGGGTGCCGTTGGCCACGGCTTCGTCATAGGCCGTGCCATAGCTGGTGCCGATAGTGGCGCCGATCAGCTTGTCTTTCAGGTCGGTAATGTTCTGGTAGGGAAATTCGCGGCCTTTTTGCACCACCAGCACGATATGTTCGGTGAAGATCGGTTCGGAAAAGTCGAACAGAGTTAGGCGTTCATCACTGATCGACAGGCCGATGACACCGCCTTCGCTGCGCTCGGCCATGGTGTAGGCGCGTTTCCATGGCAGCAGCTGGATTTGATAGGGCACCTGCATCTGGTTCAGGCAGTGTTTGCTGATGTCGACGACAATGCCCTTGGCCTCTCCATCTTCCTCAAAGTACTTGGGGAAGCCATCGTGTGAACCAAACACGTGGAATACCTCGGCCTGGGCGCTTTGTACGAGCAACAGAGCCAGCAGCAGGAGCAGCCGCAGAGGTATAGCGGGCATGGCAGAACCTCAAACAGAGGCGAGAAAGTCTGTTCAGCTTAGCCACTCGGCGCTGTTAATCACTGCCTGATGCAGCAATTACTGTAAACAACGCCGGGTTTTCTGTGAGGTTGATTGCAGGCTTAGTACACCCAGACTTCAACCCGGCGGTTCTTGATCCGTCCGTCATCGCCGCTGTTGGCGGCTACCGGCAGTTCATCACCCATGCCGATGATGTCGCGAAAGATCACGCCGCCCTTGTTCAGTTCACGGCGCACGGCCATCGCGCGCAGTTTCGATAGCAGCTCGGCGCGGGCGGGGTCGGCCTTGGCATCGCCGAAGCCCACCAGCACCACCTTGTCGCGCAGCTTGTCCTGCTCGCGCAGGTAGGTCATCAACCGCTTGAGGTCACGCAGGGCCTTGTTGTCGAGGTTGGCGCTGCCTTCCTGAAAGCGGAAGTTCACCGACAGGCGTTGAGCGTTCTTCGCTAGATTCTGGTAGTTCGCCGGCATTTGCACGTTGGCGGGGATTTTCACCGCCTGTACGGTCTGCGCGATAAAACCGTTCTGATCAACAATCGCCTGGCCGCGCGTGCTGTGGGCGAACTTCACCAGTGCCCGTCCCCATGGGTTGCTCAGCTCCGGCTGGTTATACAGAAACAGTCGACGCGACAGCGGGTAATCCTCAGTGGCGATCAGGGTCAGACTCGGTTGCATCGGTTGTGAGTCACCGGCGGCAATTGCCACCGCCTTGGCCTGGCGGATATAAGGCAGGCCGATAAAGCCGATGCCGCTAGGATCCTGGCTGACCGAGTCGGAAAGCTTTTCGCTGGACTCGAAGCGCTTGGCGTTGGCGGCCAGGGCTTTGCCGTTGGCGCTGAGCACCAGTTCCTTGAAGGTGTCGAAGGTGCCTGACTTGTCATCACGGGCGTACAAGGTGATGGCCCCGGCCGGGGCACCGAGTTGCGCCCAGTTGTTGATCTCCCCGGCGAATACCTGTGCCAGTTGCGTGGTGTTGAGTGCGGCGAGCGGGTTGCTCGGGTGCAGAATAATGGCCAGGCCATCGAGAGCGATGATCTGTTCGGCGCTGGCGCTTTTCAGGTCGCCCAGGCTCAGCAGACTGGTGGCTTCGCTGTCCTTGATCGGCCTGGACGAAGCGGCCAGTTCGGCGCTGCCGTCGGCCAATGAGGTAAACCCGGTGCCCGAACCATGGGCCGCCACTTCAATGCTCACACTGCGGCCATCGGCGGTTTTACCGGTGATCTTCTGCTCGTTTTCCGCCGCGCCAGCTTCGATGCGAATGGCGCTCAGCCCCTGTTCTTCGAATAGGCCTATGACCAGTGCAGGGCCAAGCCTCGCGCCGATGGTGTTGGAGCCCTGAATGCGCAGCACGCTGCTGCTATCGCTGGGGATGGGCAGGGCGGCGAATACCGACCAGGGCAGGGCGTAGCAGATGGAGCCGAGCAGCAGAAAGCTGACGGTGCGAATCCAGGTATCACGTTCGAAGGCAGAGGAGGCGCGCGGCATGCGGCAAACACCTTATATGGGTGAGTGAAAGTGCCGCGAAGATAAGACAAAAAAGTGACTGTAATATGACAGTCACTTATCTATGTGAAGGCTCTATTGCAGGCTTAATGCGCCAGTTCAAGCCAGATGGGGGCGTGGTCCGATGGCTTTTCCATGCCACGCAGGTCGTAGTCAACGCCGGCATCCTTGATCCGCGCCTGCAACGCCTGAGAGGCGAGAATCACATCGATGCGCAGGCCGCGCTTGGGTTCGTCCTCGAAACCGCGGCTGCGGTAATCGAACCAGCTGAAACGGTCATTCACCGTAGGGTTGAGGTGGCGGAAGCTGTCGACCAGGCCCCAGCTCTTCAGGGTGACCAGCCATTCGCGCTCTTCCGGCAGGAAGCTGCATTTGCCGGTTTTCAGCCAACGCAGGCGGTTCGGCTCGCCAATACCGATGTCGCAATCTTCCGGCGAAATATTGATATCGCCCATTACCACCAGCGCCTGTTCGGGGCTGAACTGGTTGAGCAGCAATTGCTGCAAGTCGGCGTAGAAGCGCTGTTTTGCCGGGAACTTGGTCGGGTGGTCGCGGCTTTCACCTTGCGGGAAGTAGCCATTCATCACTGTTACCGGGTTGCCCTGGGCATCGGCGAAGGTGCCGTAGATAAAGCGTCGCTGCGCGTCTTCGGCATCACCGGGAAAGCCCTTGTGCAGGCTCAGCGGTTCCTGGCGCGAGAGCAGGGCGACGCCGTAGTGGCCTTTCTGGCCGTGGTAGTGCACGTGGTAGCCGAGCTGGCGGATATCCGCCTCGGGGAACTGCTCGTCGGCCACCTTGGTTTCCTGCAGACCGATAACATCCGGCTGGTGTTTCTCGATTAATGCGGCCAGTTGATGCGGGCGTGCACGCAGGCCATTGATATTGAAGGAGACGATCTTCATGGGCGGCAGTCCTGGCTGTGGCTCTGGAAAGCCCGCGATGCTAGCCGATTAGCGGCCCTGCCGGCCAGCCTGTGGCGGCACTGGGTGCGCGGTGCTAACGTGGCTGCAGGCCCAGTAAATCAAGAACAACAGAGGTCACGCAGATGCCTGACAGTCTCGCCGAAGTACGTATGCTCGATGGTGGCTATGCCCGCGAAGCACGCTCGCTGCTGTATCACGCCTACCGCCACGACCCCACCTTTGCCTACCTGTTTGAAGCCGAGCGGCCGGGCTATGACCAGCGCGTACGCGCCACGGTGCGTGAGCTGGTGCAGCAGCACTTTGCCGAGGATCTGCCGGCGATTGGCCTGCTGATCGACGACCGCCTGATCGGCATGGCGCTGATCGCCCCGCCGCAGCGACGCATGGACATCACCGAAAGCTGGGGCTGGCGCATGCGTATGCTGCTAACCACCGGGTTTCGCTGCACCAAGCGCTATCTGGAATATCACGATGCAGTGATCGCTTGCCTGCCGCCAGGGCCGTACCACGTGTTGCCGCTACTGGGCATTCACCCGCAGTACCAGGGCAAGCACCTTGGCGAGCAACTGCTTGAAGCACTGCACAACTGGTGCGCCGAAGACGCCAGTTCCCAGGGTATGGTGCTGGATACCGGTAATGGACATTACCTGGAGTTCTATAAGCGTCAGGGTTACGAAGAAATCGGCGAGGTGGCCATCGGCCCGATTATCGAGCACGTGTTCTTCCATCCAAGCCCGCAACTGACGATCAAGGCCAGTGCCTGAAAACGGTCTGCTCGGTGTGTCTGCCGACACATCGAGTCGCAACTATTTGCCCGCGCTGGTGCTCTAAGTCGGCCCTGAGCTCGTGCTAGCATCGCCCCCATGCCTGTTTTCCCCAACCTTCTCGCAGGGCTATTTCTTCTGCTACTGAGCGCTACGGCCCTGGCCGAAGCACAGCTGCGTGTGCGGGTTGAACCGGCCAACAGTGCGCTGAAAGGCAATATCAAGGGCTATATCGGCAGTCTGGGCGAGCGCGATGCCGAGGCCTTGCAACGCTATCGTCGGGTCGCCGAAAACCAGGCGGAAAAAGCCGCCCAGGCCCTCGGTTACTACCAGGCGCACATCACCACCGAGGTAAGCGAGGGCGCAACACCGCGCCTGACCGTGCGCATTCAGCCAGGTGAACCGGTGCGTCTGCGTGATGTGGTGGTGCGCGTCGAAGGGCCCGCTGCGCAACTGCGCGCCTTTCGTACGCCCAATGACCCGCAATTGCATCGCGGTGCGCAGCTTAATCACGGGCATTACGATGCGGCCAAGCGCGAAATTCAGAATCAGGCCTCGCGTTATGGTTTCTTCGCCGGGCGCTTTAGCCGTCAGCGACTGACAATTGACCCCGAGGCCGGGGTTGCCGATATCGAGCTGATCTATCTCAGCGGGCCGCGTTATCAGCTGGGCGACGTGAGTTTTGTCGGCGATGCGCCCTTCGATGAGCAATTGCTGCAGCGCATGGTGCCGTTCCCAGCGGATACCCCCTATGACTCGGCGCTGATTGCCGAGCTGTATCAGGCGCTGCGCTCCAGTGGTTATTTCGAGTCGGTACAGGTGGACGCCAACCCTGGCAGTGCCGTGGCTGAGCAGATTCCGGTGCAGGTCCAATTGCAGGCGCGCAAACCGCGCAGTATGGGCCTGGGCTTGGGTTTTTCCACTGACGTTGGCCCGCGTGGCAGGGCCAACTGGACGCGGCACTGGGCTAACCCGCAAGGGCATAGCTATGGCGCGGAGTTCGAGCTGTCGGCGCCGCGGCAGAATGTCGGCCTGTGGTACGACGTGCCGCTCGATCCGCCATTGACCGACAAACTGCGGGTGGCCGGCGGCTATCAGGCCGAAGACCTGGCCAATACCGACAGCAGCAGCCGCCTGCTGACCTTCGGCCCGGAATGGCACAGCAAACTCGACAGCGGTTGGCAGCGCGTGCTGTCGCTGAAGTGGCAGCACGAACAGTACGATCTGGGCGACGATGCCGGCAGCAGTACGCTGTTGATGCCGGGCCTGAGCTATTCCTACCTGCACAGCGATAACCAGATCGACCCCAACCATGGCTATCGCCTGCAGCTCGATCTGTCCGGCGCGGCCAAGGGGTTGCTGTCTGATGCCAATGTGCTGCACGGCAATCTTCAGCTCAAAGGCCTGACCACGCTCTTTCAGCGTCACCGCGTGCTGGGCCGGGTGCAAGTGGGCGGCACCGAATCCGACGGGTTTTCCAAGGTGCCGCCGTCGCTGCGTTTCTTTGCCGGTGGCGATCAGAGCGTACGCGGTTATGACTACCAGAGCCTGTCGCCGGAAAACCGTGCCGGCGACAAAATTGGCGGGCGTTATCTGTTTACCAGCAGCCTGGAATACCAATACAGCCTGACTGAGCGCTGGCGCCTGGCGAGTTTCTTCGATCAAGGCAATACCTTCGATTCGCTGCAGATTCCCTCGCTGAAAAGCGCGGTGGGCCTTGGTGTGCGCTGGGTGTCGCCATTGGGGCCGCTGCGCCTTGACCTGGCGCATCCGCTGGATGATCAGGGCGGCGTGCGCCTGCATTTCTCCATGGGGCCGGAACTGTGAAGCGCGGGCTGCGTTATGGTCTGTTCAGCCTGCTGGGGCTGCTGCTGGTGTTGGCCATCAGCCTGAGTCTGCTGCTGGGCACCCAAGGTGGCAGCCGCTGGTTGTTGGCGCAGGTGCCGGGTTTGCAGGTCGACGACTTCGCTGGCCGTCTGGGCGGTAGCTGGAGTGCGACACAGCTGCGCTGGCAGCAGGGCGATGACAGCGTGCAGGTGATGGCGCCTCGCCTGGTGTGGTCGCCTGTATGTCTGCTGCGCCTGACCCTATGTGTCGAGCAACTGCGCAGCGGGCCGATCAGCCTGGTCTTCCCGGCTGATCAGCAGCCCAGCAGCGAGCCGTTCAGCCTGCCGGACCTGAGCCTGCCGCTAGCGCTGCAACTGAATGAGGTGCAGATCGACAGCCTGCAGCTTAATGGTGTCGAGCAGATGCAAAGCTTGCAGCTGGCCGCGCGCTGGACTGCCCAGGGTATTCAGGTTGATAACCTCAGCCTGCACACTGCCGATCTGCAGCTGGCGTTGCAGGGGCAGCTGCAAACTTCGAGCAGCTGGCCGCTGCACCTGAGCGGACAGCTGCAATTACCAGCGCCCGAGCAGCAGGCCTGGCCGCTGGCTCTGCAGCTCAAAGGTGAACTGCGCGAGCGGGTGCAAGTCTCGGCCAGCAGCAGTGGCTATCTGACCGGAGAACTGAGCGGTTGGCTGCAGCCTTTGGCGGAGCACCTGCCGGCGCAACTGCGTATACAGGTAGCGACCTTCAAGGCCAGCGCTGAGTTGCCGGACACCTTGGATCTTGAGCAGCTTGAACTGAATGCCCAAGGCGATCTGCAGGAGGGTTATCAGATCACGGGCAGTGCCAGCTTGCCGGCAGCCGAGGGGCCGATTGCCCTGGCGTTGGCGGGGCTGCTCAAGGCTGACGGCGCGACCATCAGCAATCTGAGCCTGGCCGCCGAACCTGAACAGCAGATACAGCTCAGCGGTGAGTTGAACTGGCAGCAGGGCCTGAGCCTGGACAGCCGCTTCAACTGGCAGAACTTCCCTTGGCAGCGCCTCTATCCGCTGGAGGAACCAGCGCCTGTGGCGCTGCGGATGCTAAAGGGTGAGCTGGCCTATCAGGATGGCAACTACCTCGGGCATTTCGCTGCCGAGCTGGATGGCCCAGCCGGCGCGTTTAGCTTGCAAAGCCCGCTCAGTGGCGATCTGCAGAAGCTCTATCTGCCCGAGCTGCGCCTGCACGCCGGTCAGGGCCGCGCCGAAGGCCAGGTCAGCCTGGGTTTTGCCGAGCAGCTGAGCTGGGATGTGCGTTTGCAGTTGAGTCAGTTCGATCCGGCCTACTGGCTGGCCGAGTTGCCCGGCAGCCTGGCAGGCCCACTCAACAGCTCGGGAAGATTGATCAATCAGCAGCTCAACCTTACCGCTGATATCGATCTCAGCGGTCGTTTGCGCGGCCAATCGGCCAAGCTGCTGGCGAAGTTCGTTGGCGGCCTGGAGCAGGGCGAGCTAAGTGCATTGGATATCCGCATGGGGGATAACAGCATCAGCGGCAAGGCCGCCTTGCAGCAACAGCTGAGCGGTCAGCTGCTCCTGGCGATGCCACGGCTGGGCCAGCTATGGCCGGGTTTGCAGGGGCAGCTCAATGGCCAGCTGGATCTGGCTGGCAATCTGCAAGCACCGCAAGGCCAGCTGCAACTGCAAGGCCAGCGCCTGGCCTTTGCAGAACAACGCATACAACAACTCAAACTCGATGCCGGTTTGAACAGCGCCCAGCGCGGCCGGGTCACTCTGCAGGCAGTGGGCATTGCGCTGGGTGAAACCCAACTGGGTCGCCTGGATGCCACGGCCGCCGGTGATCAGCAACAGCAAAGCCTTGAGTTGCAACTGCAAGGCCCGCTGCTGAATAGCCAACTGGCCCTGGCCGGCAAGCTGGACAAGGGCAACTGGCGCGGCAGCCTGAGCCATGGCGAGGTACAAAGCAGCGGTCAGGATTGGCGCCTGCAACAGCCGGCCACGCTGGTGCGGCTGGCCAGCGGGCAGCTCAGCCTAGGCGCGCATTGCTGGCGTTCTGGCGATGCCAGTCTGTGTGGTACAGAGCAGCGCCTGCTGCCGCAGCCCAAACTGAACTACCAGCTGAGCAACTTCCCCATGGACAGCCTGGCGGCCCTGTGGCCCAAGGATTTCGCCTGGCAAGGCGAGTTGAATGGTCGGCTGCAGCTGGATCTGCCGGCCAGCGGGCCGAATGGCAGCCTGGAGCTGGATGCTGGTAGCGGCATCTGGCGCATTCGTGATCAGCAGCAGTGGCTGGAGTTTGCCTACGACAGCCTGCGCCTGAGTACGCAGTTACGCCCGCAGCGCATCGATAGCCTGCTGGAACTACATGGCCCGGCCATTGGCGAACTGTCGCTGCAGGCTCAGCTTGATCCGCGCCCGGCGAGCAAGCCACTGTCCGGCAACTTTCGCCTGAATGGCCTGGACCTGGCGCTGGCTCGCCCGTTTGTGCCGATGGTCGAGCGTATCGCCGGGCAGCTGAATGGCACGGGCACCTTGTCGGGTGGGCTGTTGGCGCCGCAGATCAACGGCGACCTGCGCGTGGTCAATGGCGAAATAAGCGGCACTGAGCTGCCGATGAATATCGAGCAGCTGCAACTGCAGGCGCGCATCGAGGGTGAGCAGCTGCAGTTGGAAGGCGACTGGCGCAGTGGTGAGCAAGGGCAGGGCAGCCTGAATGGCGAGCTGAGCTGGGCCGCTGGGCTCTTGGCCGATATGCAGCTGCGGGGAAACCGACTACCAGTCACGGTAGAGCCCTATGCTGCGCTGGAGGTCGAGCCGGATCTGCGCTTGAGCCTGCGTGATGAGCAGCTGTCGCTGGCCGGCAAGGTGCTGATCCCCAGCGGCAAGATTGAGGTGCGCGAGTTGCCGCCCTCAACCGTGCAGGTTTCCAGTGACGCTCAGGTTATTGGTCGCGATAGAACGGAACCACAGGCCACGGCGATTGCCATGGATATCGATGTCGAGGTTGGTCAACAGCGCCTGACCTTTAGCGGCTTTGGCCTGGACGCCGAGCTGCTTGGTCGAGTGCATATCGGCAATGATCTGGACACTCGTGGCGAGCTGAGCCTGAACAAGGGCCGCTTCCGCGCCTATGGCCAGCGCTTGAATGTGCGCCGCGCGCGGCTGTTGTTTGCCGGGCCCATCGATCAGCCTTTTCTCGATATCGAGGCGGTGCGTCAGGTGGATGATGTCACCGCCGGTCTGCGCTTGAGCGGCAATGCGGCGCAACCGACCAGCACGGTGTTTTCCGAGCCAGCGATGAGCCAGGAACAGGCATTGTCCTACCTGGTTATGGGGCGGCCGCTGGGGCAGGGCGGCGGTGACAACAATATGCTTGCGCAAGCGGCGTTGGCCCTGGGCATGGCCAGCAGTGCACCGCTGGTTAATAGCCTCGTGCAGGGCCTGGGTATCAGTGACTTTCAGCTCGACACCCAAGGCTCTGGGGTAACCACCAGCGTGGTGGCCAGCGGCAATCTGTCCGAGCGTTTGAGCCTGCGCTATGGCGTGGGGGTATTCGAGCCGGCGAATACCATCGCGTTGCGCTACGAACTGAGCCGCAGGCTCTACCTTGAGGCTGCCAGCGGGTTGGCCAGTTCTCTGGATTTGTTCTACCGGCGCGATTTTTAGGGGCTGTTTGTGCGGGTTAATGCTGGATTAAGCCATTAAATTCGCGTTTAAATTGCGCGCCTCGCTCAAAACGGCTGAGCGTTGAAATCTAAACAGTGAAAACCACTATCACAGTCTTCATATACTGACCGCCGCTGATCACCGGGCAGTCGTTGTGCTGACTGGTATAGCCCGATCCGTTGTTTGCAGGCGTGCCAACCCGGCTCGCGTTCTGTGTAACAGCCAGGCCTACCCGGCAATCGGACAAGCGAAGGCTACCCACCTCGCGTTCACTACAAGAATAAGGAAATGAGCATGGAATTCGTCAACACCCTGGTCAATCAACTCAATGGCGTGGTCTGGGGCCCGCCCATGCTGGTGCTGATTCTCGGCACCGGTCTGTTCCTCATGTTTCGCCTGAAATTCATGCCGCTGAGCAAGATCGGCGCAGGCTTCAAACTGATGTGGCAAGGCCGCCAGAAAGGCGATGCCGAGAGCGGCGAGATTAGCCCGTTCCAGGCGCTGATGACCTGCCTGGCCGCCACCGTCGGTACCGGTAATATCGCCGGTGTGGCCACCGCGATCTTCCTCGGCGGTCCGGGTGCATTGTTCTGGATGTGGTGTACCGCACTGGTCGGTATGGCCACCAAGTACTGCGAAGTGGTGCTGGCGGTGCATTACCGCGAGAAGGATGAGCGCGGCGAACACGTCGGCGGTCCGATGTACGCGATCAAGAACGGCCTGGGCAAGAAGTGGCTGTGGCTGGGTACCGCGTTCGCCATCTTCGGCGGCTTTGCCGGCTTCGGTATCGGCAACATGGTGCAGGTCAACAGCATGGCCGCAGCCCTGCACACCACCTTCAATATTCCGCTGTGGGTGACCGGTGTGGTGACCATGCTGTTTGTCGGTATGGTGATCCTCGGCGGCATCAAGCGTATCGGTAAAGTTGCCGCGACCCTGGTGCCCTTTATGTGCGTGGCTTACATCATTGCCGCGTTCGTGGTGCTGGTGGTCAATGCTGCGGAAATCCCGAAAGCCTTTGAAATGATCTTCACCTACGCCTTTACCCCGATTGCTGCTACCGGTGGTTTTGCCGGTGCGGCGGTGATGGCGGCGATTCGTTTTGGTGTGGCGCGCGGTATCTTCTCCAACGAAGCAGGCCTGGGTACTGCAGGTATCGCTCAGGCGGCCGGCACCACCAACAGCCCGGTACGTTCGGGGATGATTGGTATGCTCGGGACCTTTATCGACACCATCATCATCTGCTCGATGACTGGCTTGGCGATCATCACCTCCGGCGTGTGGACCAGCGGTGCCAGCGGTGCAGCGCTGTCGGCGGCAGCCTTCGAACAGGCGATGCCGGGCGTTGGTGGTTATATTCTGACCATTGCCCTGGTGGTGTTTGCCTTTACCACCATCCTCGGCTGGAGCTACTTCGGCGAGAAGTGCTGGGAATATATGGTCGGGACCAAATCGATCCTGCCGTTCCGCATCCTCTGGGTAGTAGCCGTGCCGTTTGGTGCGATTGCCCAGCTGGACTTCGCCTGGTTGGTGGCCGATACCCTCAACGGTCTGATGGCGATTCCTAACTTGCTGTCGCTGCTGTTGCTTAGCCCGATCGTGGTCAAGCTGACCAAGGATCACTTCGCAAAAAATTGATGTGTCGCCTGGGCAGGCAGGGTAGTCTGACTTTCTGGTCAGCTATGCTTGCCTCCCTTCAAGAGGGCGCGGGCTTGCCATTTGGCGGGTTCGCGCCCTTACTTGTTAACCCTCTCCAATCTCGTTGAAAAGGATCGTCTCCATGGCACAAGTCACCCTCAAAGGTTCCCCGGTTGAAGTCACCGGTCAACTGCCGCAGATTGGTCAGCAAGCGCCGGCGTTTAGCCTGGTTGCCGGTGACCTCAGTGACGTGAGCCTGGCCAGCCTGGCCGGCAAGCGCAAAGTCCTGAATATTTTCCCAAGTGTTGATACCCCAACCTGCGCCACCTCCGTGCGTACCTTCAACGCCAGTGCCAGCAAGCTGGCCAACACCGTGGTGCTGTGCATTTCCACTGACCTGCCGTTCGCCCAGGCGCGTTTCTGCGGTGCCGAAGGTCTGGAAAACGTGATCAACCTGTCGACCATGCGTGGCGCCGACTTCCTGCAGAACTACGGCGTGGCCATTGCCAGCGGCCCGCTGGTGGGTGTGGCTGCCCGTGCGGTCGTGGTGCTGGATGAAAACGACAAAGTGCTGCACAGCGAGCTGGTCGGTGAAATTGCTGACGAGCCGAACTACGACGCCGCGATTGCTGCGCTCAAGTAACACCTGCTCAGTGCGTGTCCAACGGCCTGCTCTGCAGGCCGTTTTCATATGTGGATCAGACATTTAGTTACGTAAGGAAAAGGTAAATAGGCGGTAAAGAGGCTTTGCAGGCCGGCTGATACTGCATATCGTTCACGCTCCCCAAGGAAGTGATCGTCGCCATGTCTGATACACAGTTCACCAACCGTCCTCGCAATCTGTCGCGCCAATGGCTGCTCGGCTCAATCGCGCTGGCTGTTCTTGCCGTATTGCTGTGGTGGTTCTGGCCCAGCCCGCCGGAAGCGCCGCAGCGTGGCGGACCTTGGCGTGATGGCGGCCCGGTGCCGGTGCGCGTGGCGACTGTCAGCCAGGGCGATTTCCCGGTTGAACTCAAGGCCCTGGGTACCGTCACCGCCTATAACACGGTGAATGTGCGCGGCCGGGTGGAGGGTGAGCTGGTCAAGTTGCTGTTCAAGGATGGCCAACAGGTCAAGGCTGGCGATCTGCTCGCAGTGATCGACCCACGCCCTTACGAAATCGCCCTACAGCAGGCCCAGGGCGCCCTGCAGGAAAGTCAGGCGCAGCTGCGCAATGCCGAACTGGACCTGGCGCGTTACCGCGGTCTGTACACCGAAGAGTCGATTGCCAAGCAGACCCTCGATACCCAGGAAGCGCTGGTCAATCAGTACCGTGGCGGGATCAAGAGCCTACAAGCGAATGTCGCCACTGCGCGGCTCAACCTCGATTTCACCCAGATTCGCGCGCCTATTACCGGCCGCCTGGGTATTCGTCAGGCCGATGTTGGCAACCTGGTCAGCTCCGGCGATGCGTTGCCGCTGGTGGTAATTACCCAGACTCTGCCGATTGCTGTGATGTTTACCCTGCCCGAAGCCGAACTGCCGGCAGTGGTGCAGCAACTGAGAAGTGGTGCGACCCTAACCGTCGAGGCCTGGGACCGCAGTGAAAAGCTCAAATTGGCCGACGGCGAGCTGGAGAGCGTCGATAACCTGATCGACACCGCCACTGGCACGGTCAAGCTCAAGGCGCGCTTCGCCAACGCCGAAGAAATGCTCTTTCCCAACCAGTTCGTCAACGTGCGCCTGCGGGTGAAAACCCTGCAGAACGTCACCCTGATGCCGGCCGCTGCACTGCAATTCGGCGCCAGCGGCACCTTCGCTTATGTAGTGGACGCTGAAGACAAGGTACAGCTGACACCGGTCAGTGTCGGCGCCAGCGATGGCCAGCTCAGTGTGGTCGAGCAGGGCCTCAAGGCCGGTGATCGTCTGGTGCTGGAAGGTACTGATCGTTTGCGCTCCGGCAACAAGGTCGAGGTGATAGGCGACAAGCCGGTTGCCGCTCAGACGCAAGTGGCAAAGCCTGAAGGCAAACGAGCGCCGCGCGTCCAATGAACGCCTCTCGCCTGTTTATCCTGCGCCCGGTCGCCACCACGCTGATCATGCTGGCGATCTTCCTGAGCGGCTTGATCGCTTACCGCCTGCTGCCCGTCTCGGCGCTGCCGGAAGTGGATTACCCGACCATTCGGGTGATGACCCTGTATCCCGGCGCCAGCCCGGACGTGATGACCAGTGCAGTCACCGCGCCCCTGGAACGCCAGTTCGGCCAGATGGCCGGGTTGAAACAGATGTCCTCAACCAGCTCGGGCGGCGCCTCGGTGATTACCCTGCGTTTTCACCTGGAGGTGCAGCTGGATGTCGCCGAGCAGGAAGTGCAGGCCGCGATCAACGGCGCGAGCAACCTGCTGCCCAATGATCTGCCGGCGCCGCCGGTGTACAACAAGGTCAACCCGGCAGACACCCCGGTGCTGACTCTGGCCATCAGCTCGAAAACCATGCCGCTGCCGCAGGTGTTCGATCTGGTCGATACCCGCCTGGCGCAGAAACTCGCGCAAACCAGCGGCGTCGGCCTGGTGACCCTGGCCGGCGGGCAGCGCCCGGCCGTGCGTTTGCGGGTCAATCCGGAGGCCCTGGCGTCCTATGGTTTGAACCTCAGCGATGTGCGCACGCTGATCACCGCCAGCAACGTCAACCAGCCGAAGGGCAACTTCGACGGCCCGACGCGGGTGTCGCAACTGGATGCCAATGACCAGCTGAAGTCCGTCGACGAATACCGCGAGCTGATTCTCGGCTACAAGGATGGCGCCACGCTGCGCCTGAAAGATGTCGCCGAAATCATCGACGGCGCGGAAAACCAGCGCCTGGCGGCCTGGGCAAACCGCAGCGAAGCGGTGCTGGTCAATGTGCAGCGCCAACCCGGGGCCAACGTCATCGATGTGGTCGACAGTATTCAGACGTTGCTGCCCAACCTGACCCAGGGCCTGCCGGCCAGCGTCGAGGTCAGCGTGCTGACTGATCGCACCGAAACCATTCGCGCTGCGGTCAGGGGCGTGCAGCATGAGCTGCTGCTGGCCATCGCCCTGGTGGTGCTGGTGACCTTCCTGTTTCTGCGCAAGGTGTCGGCCACCATCATCCCCTCCATCGTCGTGCCGCTGTCGCTGATCGGCACATTCGGCGTGATGTACCTGGCCGGCTTCACCATCAACAACTTGACGCTGATGGCCCTGACTATTGCCACCGGCTTTGTGGTGGACGATGCCATCGTCATGCTGGAGAACATCGCCCGTCATCTGGAGGAGGGCGAAACCCCGCTGAATGCGGCGCTGAAAGGCGCAAAGCAGATCGGCTTTACCCTGGTGTCGCTGACCATCTCGTTGATTGCCGTGCTGATTCCGCTGCTGTTTATGGCCGACGTGGTCGGAAGGCTGTTCCGCGAATTTGCCATCACCCTGGCAGTGGCGATTCTGATTTCCCTGGTGGTGTCGCTGACCCTGACGCCGATGATGTGCGCGCGCCTGCTCAAGGCGGAAAAGCCCGAGGCAGAAGGGCGCTTCTACCGCGCCGCCGGGGCAGTGATCGACGGCATGATCGCCCGTTACGGCGTATGGCTGACCTGGGTGCTCAAGCATCAGCCACTGACTCTGTTGGTGGCCATCGGCACCCTTGCGCTGACTGTAGTGCTGTACCTGGCGGTGCCAAAGGGCTTCTTCCCGGTGCAGGACACCGGTGTGATTCAGGGCATTTCCGAAGCACCGCAGTCGATTTCCTTCCGCGCCATGAGCGAGCGCCAACAGCGCCTAGCCGAGGTGATACTGCAGGATCCGGCCGTGGCCAGCCTGTCGTCCTATATCGGCGTGGACGGTGACAACCCGACACTGAACAGTGGTCGCCTGCTGATCAACCTGACGCCACGGGCCGAGCGCGATAGCAGCGCTGGTGAAGTGATTGAGCGGCTGCGCCCGCAGCTGGCGCGGATTCCCGGTATCGAACTGTACCTGCAGCCGGTGCAGGATCTGTCCATCGAGGATCGGGTCAGCCGCACGCAGTTCCAGTTCAGCCTGGAGTCGCCGGATATCAGCCTGCTCGAAGAGTGGGTGCCCAAGCTGGTCAGCGCGCTGCGCGAGCAGCCGGAGCTGCGTGACGTGGCCAGCGACCTGCAAAACCGTGGCTTGCAGGTGTTTCTGCAGATCGACCGCGACATGGCCGGGCGCCTCGGCGTAAGCATTGCCGATATCGACAACGCGCTATACGACGCCTTCGGCCAGCGACAGATTTCCACCATCTACACCCAGGCCAGCCAGTACCGCGTGGTGCTGGAAAGCGAGAATGCCGGCAGCATCGGTCCGGCGGCGCTGCGGCAGATTCACGTCAAGGCCGCCGATGGTCAGCAGGTCGCGCTGTCGACCCTGGCCCAGGTCGAGGAACGCGCCGCCAGCCTGCTGATCAACCATATCGGTCAATTCCCGGCGGCCACTCTGTCATTCAACCTGGCCAGCGGCGTATCGCTGGGTGAGGCGGTGGCGGTGATTGAGCGCATCGAACAGGAGATCGGTATTCCGCCGGCGGTGCAGACGCGCTTCCAGGGCGCGTCAGAAGCCTTCCGCGCCTCGCTGTCGAGCACCTTGCTGCTGATTCTGGCGGCCATCGTCACCATGTATATCGTGCTCGGCGTGCTCTACGAGAGCTATATCCACCCCATCACCATCCTCTCCACCTTGCCCTCGGCGGGCGTTGGCGCGCTGCTGGCGTTGCTGATCAGCGGCAACGAGTTGGGGTTGATTGCGATCATCGGCATCATCTTGCTGATTGGCATCGTCAAGAAGAACGCGATCATGATGATCGACTTCGCCCTCGACGCCGAACGCAACCAGGGCATGCAGCCGGAAGCGGCGATCTACCAGGCAGCGCTGTTGCGTTTTCGCCCAATTCTGATGACCACCCTGGCCGCGCTGTTTGGCGCGATCCCGCTGATGCTGGCCACTGGCTCCGGTGCTGAACTGCGTCAACCGTTGGGCCTGGTGATGGTTGGCGGGCTGCTGCTGAGCCAGATCCTCACGCTGTTCACTACGCCGGTGATCTACCTGTACTTCGATCGTCTGTCGCGGCGCATCAGCGGCCGTAGCGCGGCCGGGCTTGTGGTCAACCCATGAATCTCTCCGCCCCCTTTATCCGTCGGCCGGTGGCAACCCTGCTGCTAAGCCTGGCGATTCTGCTACTCGGCGGCGTCAGCTTCGGCCTGCTGCCGGTGGCGCCGCTGCCGCAGATGGATTTCCCCACCATCACCGTGCAGGCCAGTCTGCCGGGGGCCAGCCCGCAGATCATGGCCTCGAGCGTGGCCACGCCGCTGGAGCGCTCGCTCGGCACCATCGCCGGCATCAGCCAGATGAACAGCCGCAGCAGCCAGGGCAATACGCGGATCATGATCCAGTTCGACTTGGACCGGGACATTAACGCCGCCGCCCGCGAGGTGCAGGCGGCGATCAATGCCTCACGCGAGCTGCTGCCCAGCGGTATGCGTAGCATGCCTACCTACGCCAAGGTCAACCCGTCGCAGGCGCCGATCATGGTGCTGTCGCTGACCAGTGATGTGCTCAACAAGGGCCAGCTGTACGACGTAGCCTCGACCATCCTGGCGCAGAAGCTGGCCCAGGTAACCGGCGTCGGTGAAGTGCAGATCGGCGGCAGCTCCTTGCCCGCCGTGCGCGTCGCCCTGGAGCCGCGTTTGCTCGATCAGTACGGCATTGCCTTGGATGAAGTGCGTCAGAGCATCAGTGCCGCCAACGCCAAACGGCCGAAAGGCGCGGTGGAAGATGCCGAGCGGCACTGGCAGGTGCAGGCCAGCGATCAGCTGGAAAAAGCCGCCGATTACCTGCCGCTGATCATTCGCTATCAGGACGGCGCGGCCGTGCGCCTGGGCGATGTGGCGAGCGTCACCGATGGCGTCGAGGACCGTTACAACAGCGGCTTCTTCAACGATAAACAGGCGGTGCTGTTGGTGATCAACCGGCAGACCGGGGCCAATATCATCGAAACTATCGCCGGCATTCGTGAGCAACTGCCGGCCTTGCGTGCGGTGATTCCCGCCAGCATCGAGCTGGAAGTGGCGATGGACCGCTCGCCGGTGATTCGCGCCACCCTGCATGAGGCCGAGCAGACCCTGCTGATCGCCGTGGTGCTGGTGATTCTGGTGGTATTCGCCTTTCTCGGCCGTTGGCGCGCCGCGCTGATACCGGCCCTGGCGGTGCCGGTATCGCTGGTCGGCACCTTTGCGGTGATGTACCTGCTGGATTTCTCCCTGAACAACCTGTCGCTGATGGCGCTGATTATCGCCACTGGCCTGGTGGTGGACGACGCCATCGTGGTGTTGGAAAACATCTCGCGGCATATCGAAGCCGGTGAAACGCCGATGACGGCCGCGTTCAAGGGCGCGCGCGAGGTGGGCTTCACCTTGCTGGCGATGAACCTGTCGCTGGTCGCGGTGTTTATCTCGATCCTGTTTATGGGCGGCATTGTCGAGCGGCTATTCCGCGAGTTTTCCATCACCCTGGCCGTGGCCATCGTGATTTCCCTGCTGGTGTCGCTGACCCTGACGCCGATGCTCTGCGCACGCTGGCTCAAGGTCGAAACCGCCGAGCATAAGCCCAGCGCCATGCAGCGTTGGGGCGGGGCCGTGCAGACGCGCGTATTGGCGTTCTACCGGCGCAGCCTGGACTGGGCGTTGCGCCATTCGCTGTTGATGCTGTTCAGCCTGCTGGCGACCATTGCGCTGAATATCTTTCTATTTGTCAGCGTGCCGAAAACCTTTATGCCGCAGCAGGACACCGGCCAGCTGATTGGCTTTATTCGCGGTGATGACGGTCTTTCCTTTCAGGTCATGCAACCGAAAATGGAAATCTACCGCCGTGCGGTGCTGGAAGACCCTGCTGTGGAGAGTGTGGCGGGCTTTATTGGTGGCAGTGGCGGGATCAACAACGCCTTTATGATCGTGCGCCTCAAGCCTGTTACCGAGCGCAAGGTCAGCGGCCAGGAGGTGATCAACCGCCTGCGTCAATCGG
Source organism: Pseudomonas sp. 8BK (assembly GCF_902506475.1). Lineage (NCBI taxonomy): Bacteria > Pseudomonadati > Pseudomonadota > Gammaproteobacteria > Pseudomonadales > Pseudomonadaceae > Pseudomonas > Pseudomonas sp. 8BK. The sequence goes on from NZ_LR733252.1 coordinate 1,851,005, forward strand.
TGCCGAAAGTGCCGGGTGGGCGGATGTTTCTGATGTCTGATCAGGACCTGCAGATCGGCGGGCGGGAAGGGCGCAGCTCGGAAACCGAATACATGTTGCTGTCCGGCGACCTCGATGAGTTGCGCAAATGGTTGCCGCCGGTGCGCGAAGCACTGCGCGCGCTGCCGGAGCTCACCGATATCGACGCCAAGGAGGCCGAAGGCACCCAGCAGATCCGCCTGGTGGTCGATCGTGACATGGCCAAGCGCCTGGGCGTGGACATGAATATGATCACCGCGGTACTGAATAACGCGTTTAGTCAGCGTCAGGTGTCGACCATCTACGACAGCCTCAATCAGTACAGCGTGGTGATGGAAATCAACCCGCAGTTCGCCCAGTACCCGGAAACCCTCGACCAGATTCAGCTGATCACCGCCGAGGGCGCGCGGGTGCCGCTGTCCAGCTTCGCCCGCTGGGAGCGCAGCCTGGAAGAGGATCGCGTGCATCACCAGGGCCAGTTCGCCGCAGAGAATATCGGCTTCGCCCTGGCCGAAGGGGTCAGCCTGGATCAGGCCAGCGCGGCGATCAACAACGCGGTTGCCCGGGTCGGTTTACCGACCGAAGTGCAGGGTATGCTCGGTGGTACCGGCGGGGCCTTCCAGCAAACCCAGCAGAACCAGCCGTGGATGATCCTGCTGGCCCTGGTGGTGGTGTATATCGTCCTCGGCGTGCTGTACGAGAGCTATATCCACCCGCTGACCATTCTCTCCACCTTGCCCTCGGCCGGGGTTGGCGCACTGCTGGCGTTACAGCTGATGAGCATCGAATTCAGCCTGATTTCACTGCTCGGTTTGTTTTTGCTGATCGGCATCGTCAAGAAGAACGCCATTCTGATGATCGACCTGGCTTTGCAGCTGGAACGCCAGCAGTACCTGAGCCCGGAGGAATCGATTCGCCAGGCCTGCCTGCTGCGCTTCAGGCCGATCATGATGACCACCCTGGCCGCCATCCTCGGGGCATTACCACTGATGCTGGGCAGCGCCGAAGGCTCGGAAATGCGCCAGCCGCTGGGCATCACCATTGTCGGCGGGCTGGTATTGAGCCAGCTGTTGACCCTCTACACCACTCCGGTGATTTACCTGTACTTCGACCGCCTGCGCCACCGGGTCAACCGCTGGCGCGGAGTGCGCACTGACGCTGCCCTGGAAAACCCGTTATGAAAGCACTAGTTGCCTTACCCACTCTGTTGGCACTGAGCCTGGCGCTAAGCGCCTGTGCCCTCGGCCCGGACTATCAGCGCCCGCAGCTGCAAACCCCGGCGCAGTTCAAACAGATCGAAGGCTGGACTCAGGCCCAGCCCGGTGATGCGCTGGCGCGTGGCAACTGGTGGCAGCTGTATGGCGATTCCGAGCTGAATGCCCTGGTCGAGCGACTGAATGTCTCCAACCAGAACCTGGCCGCCAGCGAGGCGCAGTATCGCCAGGCCCGCGCCCTGGTGCGCGGCGCGCGAGCGGCGTTCTATCCGAGCCTGTCGGGCAGCGCTGGGGCCACTCGCAGCAGTCAGGGCAGCGGCAACAACAGCGGCAGTACCACGAGCAGCGCGGGTGGCATCAGCAAGAGTTATGAGCTGGGCCTGAATGCCGCCTGGGAGCTGGATATCTGGGGCAAGCTGCGCCGCTCGCTGGAATCCAGCCGCGCCGGCTTCGAGGCCAGCGCCGCCGACCTGGCCGCACTAAAACTCAGCCTGCAGGCCGAACTGGTGCAGAACTACCTGCAATTGCGCGTGCTGGATGATCAGCAGCGCCTGCTCGATGCCACAGTCGAGGCCTATGCCCGCTCGCTGAAACTTACGGAAAATCAGTACAACGCCGGCATCGTGCCGAAATCCGATGTCAGCCAGGCCCTGACCCAGCTGAAAAGCACCCAGGCCCAGGCCATCGACCTGAAATGGCAGCGCGCGCAGCTGGAGCATGCGATTGCCGTACTGGTCGGCGTACCGCCCAGCGAACTGAGCATTACCGTGCGCGAGCAATTACCCGCGCTACCCGAGATACCTGTGGCCTTGCCGTCGCAATTGCTGGAGCGTCGCCCGGATGTCGCCGCCGCCGAGCGCCGGGTTATTGCCGCCAACGCCGAAATCGGCGTTGCGGAAGCCGCCTGGTATCCGGATCTGAGCATTTCTGCCAGCGGCGGTTACCGTGGCAGCAGCTTTGCCGACTGGATTGATCTGCCCAACCATTTCTGGTCGCTCGGCCCGCAGCTGGCGCTGACCCTGTTCGATGGTGGCGCGCGCAGTGCCGAGCTGGAACGCAGCGAAGCGGCCTACGATCAGACTGTGGCGCAATACCGCCAGGCGGTGCTCGACAGCTTTCGTGAGGTGGAGGACTACCTGGTGCAACTGCGCGTACTGCAGCAGGAAGCCGTTTTCCAGCAGGAAGCGCTGGATGCCGCACGCGAGTCTCTGCGCCTGATCGAGAACCAGTACCGCGCCGGTACCGTGGACTTCAACAGCGTGGTCAATGTACAGGCCACCGCGCTGAACAACGAACGCAGCAACCTCAGCCTACTGGGCAGCCGTCTGACCGCCAGCGTGCAGCTGATCGCTGCATTGGGTGGTGGTTGGCAGGGTGAGTTAGAGATGCCAGAGCAAGCAGAGCGCTAAGCGAACTCAAGCGTCAGTACGGATAACCACCGAACTGACGCTTGAGGTTTAGGGGAGGATTAGTCGCGGGATTTGCGGTTAACCGTTTGCGCGGCTTTGAGTATGTCTGCGCCAACCTCGGCCTCAAACTGCTGCCAAACCGGTTGCATGGCGGTACGCCAGGCAGCGCGTTGTTCGTCAGTGAGGGTAATGATCTGGCTGCTGCCGGACGCCTCGATACGCTGACGGTCTGCACTGTTGGCTTCTTCGGATTGACGGTTCACCGCGAAACTCACCTCATCGATGATGGCTTCCAGCTCGCTGCGAATCTGGTGAGGAATGGAAAACCAGAAGCGCTGGTTGCTGACCAGCATGTAGTCAAGTGCGCCGTGGTTGGTCTCGGTGATAAACGGCTGCAAGGTATGCAGCTGCTTGGTGTAGATGTTCGACCAGGCGTTCTCTGTGCCTTGCACCTTGCCGCTCTGCAGTGCAGCGAAGACCTCGGCAAAGGGCATGGCCAGAGGCGCTGCACCGATCTGATAGAACTGCGCTTCCAGCACGCTGGAGGGTTGAATGCGGAACTTCAAACCTGCCGCATCACTGGGCACCTGCAGCGCCTTGGTCGCCGAGAGCTGCTTCATACCGTTATGCCAATACGCCAGGCCAATGATGTTGTGCGCTTCCATAGAGCGCAGCAGTTGACGGCCTTTGGCACGCTTCTGGAAGCGTGTGACGGCTTCCAGGTCATCGAACAGGAAGGGCAGGTCGAATACCTGCAACTGTTTGGTGTATTTCTCAAACTTGGCCAGCGAGGGTGCTAGCAGTTGCACCTCGTTGTTCACCAAGGCCTGCAATTCGTTGTCATCGCCAAATAGGCTGGATGTCGGGTAAACCTCGACATTGACTTTGCCTGCCAGGCGCTGATCGACCAACTGTTTGAACAGTAAGGCACCCTGGCCCTTGGGCGTATGCTCATCGGCGACATGGGCAAACTTGATCAGGATGGGCTCCTGTTCTTGAGCGTGGCAAAGGTTGAATGCACTGAACAGCAGGGTGCCAACGGCTATAGCAGCAATCGACTTGAACATAGGAGAGTCCTTGGTTGAGGCAGGTGAGCAGTCTTGAATAATCGGGATCATCAGACGCTATACGCACTTTCAGCGTAGCGGCTTTTTGCCAGCGCTCCGGGTGATTAGCCTGGGGCGATAGAAGGGGTTAGTTTGAGCTGCGCGGAGGTTACTGCACTTGGCGCAGCCGTGGAGTGCGATGGCGCACGTCTTAGAACCAGCTCACGAACTGCTGCGCCTAGGCCCTACTGCGTTGAAAGCAGGGCTCTAGCGCGTGAAAGCGTGGGCAGGTTCTTAACGCTTGTTGCGATTCACCGTTTGCGCGGCCTTTATCACGTCAGCACCAATCACGCCTTCGAACTGTTGCCATACCGGTTGCATGGCTTTACGCCAGGCGTCGCGTTGTTCATCGTCAAGGGCGATCACTTGGGTACCGGTGGCAGCGGCGATACGGTCGCGGTCGACCTGGTTGGCGGCTTCGGCCTGGCGATTTACCTCGTAGGTGACCTCGTCGATGATGCCTTCCAGTTGCATGCGGATCTGGTGCGGGATGGCGTACCAGAAGCGTGGGTTACTCACCAGCATGTAGTCGAGTACACCGTGGTTGGTCTCGGTGATAAACGGCTGAACGCTATGCAGTTGCTTGCTGTAGATGTTCGACCAGGGGTTTTCCGCGCCCTGCACCTTGCCACTTTTCAGCGCGTCGAAGACTTCGGCAAACGGCATGATCATCGGCGTTGCGCCAAGCTGGTTGAACTGCGCCTCAAGCACCGAAGAAGGCTGGATTCGGAACTTCAAACCCGCTGCGTCGCCCGGCACCAATAGTGCTTGGGTCGCCGAGAGCTGCTTCATGCCATTGTGCCAATAGGCCAGGCCGACGATGTTGTGGTCTTCCATGGAACGCAGCAATTGGCGGCCCTTGGCGCGTTTCTGGAAGCGGTTGACGGCGTCCAGGTCATCGAACAGGAAGGGCAAGTCGAACACCTGCAGTTGCTTGGTGTATTTCTCGAACTTGGCCAGCGACGGCGCCAGTAGTTGCACCTCGTTATTAGCCAATGCGTCGAGCTCGTTGGCATCGCCGTACAGGCTGGAGTTGGGGTAGACCTCAACTTTTACCTTATCGCCCAGACGCTCCTCGGCCAGTTTCTTGAACAGCAATGCGCCTTGGCCTTTTGGGGTGTTGTCTGCAACCACATGGGCAAACTTGATCACGATTGGCCCCTTGTCGGTTGCCGCGTGAAGCGTGGTAGACGCCAGCAGCAGGCTGCCAGCGGCGATAGCGCAGATCGACTTGAACATAGCGTTGTTCCTGATTGTTCTTATGTTGTTGTGTTGACGGCGTGCCAGGATAAGTTTCAGCAGGCTGGCTGATGCAGGCTGTCAGGTTGGCGCGGCAGCACGATGGGTTGCCGTGCGCAGTGCTCCGGCTATATCGCAATGCCTATGCCAGAGTGGCCATTTGTCTGCAGGGCCGTAACAGCCGCGAAATGGCCGTGATTGAACGCACAGTGGCTGGCGAGAAGCCGCCATTTTCAGTTAAAAATCGGCAAATAACCGCTTATTGAAGGCAAGGGTGGCGTTTTACCGCCACCTGCAGGAGGGAGTACGGCCGGAGATCAGCGGCGCACGGCGCGCCAGGCAGCAAACAGACATAGGGCCAAGAGAAGGGCGACGCTGAGCAGGGTCCAGTGGGTAAACGACAGACCGAGAATGCTGTAGTCGTTCTGCCCGCACACACCAGCGCTCATAAATACGCTGGGTAGCCAGTCATGCAGCGGCAGATAAAAGGCGTAGAAAGGAAACGGCGAGCAGCTGGAACTTTCCAGTACACCGTTTTCGATCAACACCAGGTGTGTGTTGTCATACACCGCCATACCCGCAGCGGCCAACAGCAAGGGCCATAGCGGCAAGGTCAGCCAGCGCAGACCGAGGGCTTCTAGCGCCAGAATCAGCAGGCTGACAACGCCACCACAGAGCAGCCATAGGCGAATCTGAATGCACAGGGTGCAGGGCTCCCAACCGGCTAAATGCTGCAGCAGCAAGGCCCCGCCGAGCATGGCAAAACAGGCGAGCGTAATCAGGGTGAGCAGGGGCTTGAGCGAGGTGGCGCGGGACATCTGAATCTCCGAAAGGGCCTGGCGCGTTGGTTAGGGCAGTACTGTGTCGACGTATCAGATGCGTGGCACAGAGTTAAGTTGCAGACCTGTTTGAACGATCCAGATACAGGGCCAGCAGCGCAAGGATGATCGCCAGCGAATAGGCAAACAAGCCCAGATTGATGCCCAGGATCATTTTTTCCGAACCATCGGATAACACCATTGAACCGCCATAGAGGTCACGTAAGGCATAGGCCAAGAGAAAGCCGCCGGTGACGAAGAGGGTCATCAGGCTGCTCAAGCGCAGGTTGCCCCTACACCACACCAACCAGAACGAGTACAGACCAATTGCACAATTGGTCGCCAGCTGCCAGACCTCATGCAACCGCGCATGCGCCGTCCAACTGGGGTTGAAGACATGCGAATCGTTCAACTCGAAGATCGGCACCACCGCGGCATAAAACACGATGCCAAGGGTCACCAGTAATTTGCCAAGCATAAGTAATGCGCCCTCTCACAAGGCATTAGGTGGCGCGAGCATAACGGCACACCAGGCATTGAGCAAAAGCCCTGAAGTTTGAAAGCCAGAAGTGCATAGCGGGCAGAATTTCAGCTGGTTAGGGTCTGTTGCACACCCTGTACAAAAGGAGTTTGGCGATGAACCCATCCACCAATGCAGCACGCATTGCGTTGCGCGTTCGCGGCATAGCCAGTGCCGAGGCCATGCATATCTGGCAGGGCGGGTAGGATGCCAATGGCCAGTGTCCGCGGTTACGGCAGTGATGACTGGATTCGCTACGGCACCGGCCAGGTAGTGTCAGGACGTGCGCTAACTGCAGCGACTCCAGCGTGGTCTACGTGCACATCCGCTCCAAATTCAATTACTTCCAGTGCCGGGTAGAACGCGCCAGTGCCTGCTAGGTCAGGCAGGACGATGTTCAGTGCCGGCACCGGGTGTAAGAAACAGCAGGGTGGTGGGCTGTGTGGTTCTGGCCGTATGCCAAACACCCTGTGGTACCAGAACGTAGCTGCCAACCGTATCAAGCAGTAGCTCGCGCTCGCCGTCTGCTTCTTCAAGCAGCAACACTGCACTGCCACTTAGCAGCATGACCAGCTCTTCACCAGCTGGATGGCGCTCCCAGCTGGGCCAGTTTGCCGAAAAGCTGAAGGCGGACATCAACCTGCCCAGATCCAACTCAGGTCTGGCGCCGCTGACCAGGTCTCTCCAGAACTGCTCGGTAACGGCAACTTGCTCGGTTTTTCCGCCGTCTTGCACATGCAGGTAGGTGTGCAGAATGTTTTCAGACTGCTCGGCGCTCATCCTGTGCTCCTCGTATTGTCCAGGCTCAACGTTTGAGTAGGGAAGAATCCAGCTGATTGAAGCACTGCACGATGCGCTCATGACTGACATCGGCAAATTCCTTTTGCGTCAGGCTCACCAGTACGCTGGTTTTGACTCGGCCGGAGCGCAGCTGACGCTGCATATAGGCCAGTACGTCGGCGTCACTGGCAGGTGGTGTTTGGTGGTTCTTTTCCACGGTGCATGCGCTCATCAGGGGTGAATTAGAACGGTGAATTTCGACGCGAATAGACGCCAATGCCCGTCACTTTATCAGCTGTTTTACGGCAGTGACTCTATAGTCACTGAGTCATATGCCCGGACTACTATAAAGGTCATACCCAAATCCTATTGGCTCGTTTGCAGTCCAGCTACCAAGCTGAATCCACCCCGTTAGGTGAATACAACAGGAGAGAATCATGTCCAATGAAGCGAAGTGCCCGTTCTCGGGTGGTGCCGGCAAGAACACCTTGACTGGAGGCGCCCCGAAGAACGCCGACTGGTGGCCCAATCAGCTCAACCTGAAGATTCTGCACCAGCATTCTGCCAAGTCAGACCCCATGGGGGCGGGCTTCAACTACGCCGACGAATTCAAGAGCCTTGATCTGCATGCCGTGATCAAGGACCTCACCGCCCTGATGACCGACTCTCAGGACTGGTGGCCCGCAGACTGGGGCCACTACGGCGGCCTGATGATCCGCATGGCCTGGCACGCCGCGGGCACTTACCGTATTCACGATGGCCGTGGTGGCGCTGGTACTGGCAACCAGCGTTTCGCCCCGCTCAACAGCTGGCCGGACAACGGCAACCTGGACAAGGCCCGTCGACTGCTCTGGCCAATCAAACAGAAGTACGGCCGCAAACTGTCCTGGGCTGACCTGTTCGTCCTGGCTGGTAACGTCGCCCTGGAGTCCATGGGCTTCAAGACCTTCGGTTTTGCCGGCGGCCGTCCGGATATCTGGGAACCGGAAGAAGACACCTACTGGGGTTCGGAAACCGAGTGGCTGGCCACCAGCGACAAACCGCACAGCCGTTACACCGGCAATCGTGAGCTGGAAAACCCGCTGGCCGCCGTGCAGATGGGCCTGATCTACGTCAACCCGGAAGGCCCGGATGGCAACCCTGATCCCGTCGCCTCGGGGCGTGACGTGCGTGAAACCTTCGCCCGCATGGCCATGAATGATGAAGAGACCGTGGCCCTGGTCGCGGGCGGCCACACCTTCGGTAAAGCTCACGGTGCGGGTGACCCATCGCTGGTCGGTCCTGAGCCGGAAGCCGCACCGCTGGAAGAACAGGGCCTGGGCTGGATCAACAAGCTCGGCACCGGCAAAGGCGTGCACACCACCACCAGCGGTATTGAAGGCGCCTGGAAACCCAACCCCACCACCTGGGATAACGGCTATTTCGACATGCTGTTCGGCTACGAGTGGGAACTGAGCAAGAGCCCGGCAGGTGCTCACCAGTGGACGCCGAAGAACGTCAAACCCGAGCACTTGATCCCTGACGCGCATGACCCGGCGAAGAAACATCCGCCGATGATGACCACCGCCGATATGTCGCTGCGTATGGACCCGGCCTACGAGAAGATTTCGCGCCACTTCCACCAGAACCCGCAAGCCTTTGCCGATGCGTTCGCCCGCGCCTGGTTCAAGCTGACTCACCGTGACATGGGCCCGCGTGCTCGTTACCTCGGTCCGCTGGTGCCGCAGGAGGAGCTGATCTGGCAAGACCCGGTTCCGGCCGTCAACCATGCCCTGGTGGATGCGCAGGATATCGCAGGCCTCAAGGCCAAGGTGCTGGCATCCGGCCTGTCGATTGCGCAGCTGGTCAACACCGCTTGGGCCTCTGCGTCTACCTTCCGTGGCAGCGACAAGCGCGGTGGTGCCAACGGCGCGCGTATTCGTCTCGCTCCGCAGAAGGACTGGGAAGTTAACCAACCTGCCGAACTGGCCAAGGTATTGGCAGCGCTGGAAGCCATCCAGAAGGACTTCAACGCATCGGCAAGTGGCGGCAAGAAAATCTCCCTGGCCGACCTGATCGTTCTCGCCGGTTCTGCTGCGGTGGAAGCGGCCGCGAAGAAGGGTGGTGTGGATGTAGTGGTACCGTTCGCGCCAGGCCGCACTGACGCTACTCAGGAGCAGACTGACGTCGACTCCTTCGCGGTACTGGAGCCCAAGGCCGATGGCTTCCGCAACTATGCCCGCAAGGGTTACGAAAGCGTTGTCGCCGAGTTGTTGGTAGACAAGGCGCAGCTGCTGGAGCTGACCTCGCCGGAAATGACCGTACTGATCGGCGGCCTGCGCGCGCTGAATGCCAATGCCGGCAAAGCCCAGCATGGTGTGTTCACCAAACGCCCGGAAACCCTGAGCAATGACTTCTTCGTCAACCTGCTCGACATGGGCACCAAGTGGCAGAAGTCTGCCAGCGAAGGTGTGCTGGAAGGCCGTGATCGCAAAACCGGCGACCTGAAATGGACCGCCACCCAGGTCGACCTGGTGTTCGGCTCCAACTCGCAGCTGCGCGCTCAGGCGGAGGTTTATGCCACCAGCGATGCACCCGCGAAGTTTGTGCAGGACTTCGTCGCCGCCTGGACCAAGGTGATGAACCTGGATCGCTTCGATCTCAAGTGATCCGCACAGAGGCTTAACCAGCCTCAGATGAAACCACTTCGCCCTGCCATGGTCATTCATGGCAGGGCGAAGTTTTTTATAACTGCCTGATTAAGCTTGAATTCAGCCAGAGCCGTTAGCTTAGCCTGACTTTCTAAATGCTATTGGAGCCACCTGATGTCGAACCTCGCCTGCGTACCGTTCAAACAGGTAGCGACCGCCTTTGCACTCTGCACCGCACTGTTCGCCACCGGCGCGATGGCCAACCAGCCACAGATATACGGCCTGCACGAAAAGGTTTCGCTGCATGAACTGGCTCTGGAACTGCCCGCCAAGCTCGATACCGGTGCCGAAACCGCTTCGCTCAGCGCCAAGAATATTCAGGTGTTCAAACGTGATGGCGGTGAGTGGGTGCGCTTCCAACTGGGAATGAAAGACGCCGAAGAGGCGCAGATCATTGAAAAGCCGCTGGCACGCATGAGCTATATCAAACGCCGCGCCGATGACCGCAAGCCCGGCGACAAACAGCTGTACAGCGCCCGCCCGGTGATCGAGATGGACATCTGCGTAGGCAATGAGCTGAAGAGCATCGAAGTCAATCTGACCGACCGCAGCGCTTTTGAGTACCCACTGCTGATCGGCTCATCTGCCCTGAAAGAATTCAACGCTGCAGTCAGCCCCGGTGTGCGCTATTCGGCAGGGCAGCCAAGTTGCACCCAGACCAGCTGATGCGCAATTGATCGAGTTTACCGAAGGCCTTGCCAGCTGATCGGGGCATGTGGCGAGTTGCACATGCCCTTGTTTCAGTCAGGGGTTAGGCCGAGAAACCACCATCGATCATCAGGCTGGCCCCGGTGATGTAACCCGCTTCCGGACCGGCCAGGTAGGCAACAAAACCGGCGATTTCACCTGCCTTACCGAAGCGATCCAGCGCCATCAGGCCTTTCAGGAACTCGGCACCTTCGCCATCGGCCGGGTTCATTTCGGTGTCCACTGGGCCTGGCTGTACGTTGTTCACGGTGATGTTGCGTGGGCCCAGGTCGCGGGCCATGCCTTTGGCCAGGCCGACCAGCGCCGATTTGCTCATGGCGTAGATCGCGCCACCCGCCACCGGGATGCGGTCGGCGTTGGTGCTGCCGATGTTGATGATGCGCCCACCATCGACCATGTGCTTGGCGGCTTCCTGGCTGGCGACGAACACGCTGCGCACGTTGACCGCCAGAGTGTGATCCAGCTGTTCCAGAGTCAGTTCTTCGGTGCTGCCCCAGGCTAACACGCCGGCGTTGTTGACCAGGATGTCAAGACCGCCGAAGTTCTCGACCGCACTGCGAATGGCCTGTTGCACGGCTGCTGCGTCGGCACTGTCGGCCTTGAGTGCGAGGGCCTTGCCGCCAGCGCTAGTGACTTCACTGGCCAGGGCATTGGCCCGCTCGGCGGATGACACAAAGGTGAATGCCACTGCCGCGCCTTCAGCGGCCAGACGCTTGACGATGGCCGCGCCGATACCGCGCGAACCGCCCTGGATGAAAGCCACTTTGCCTTGCAGGGTTTGGGTAGTTGTCATGGTGTATCTCCTTTACAAAAAATTAAGTCAGTCGGTCTGACTAAGGTGTGAGCAATCTATTGCCACGCGCCTGGGGCTCGGATTATCGACCGAAACCGCTCAGCGTGCGATGTTGCGATCAGGAGCGCGGCCCCATGATCTGTTTGAGGACATCGGGACTTGGCGCCCCCCGCTGCTGGCGCAGCTGACCGCTTTCGTCCGGGTAGAAAATCGCCGGCGTAGCCGCTACGCCCATCTCCGCCATCAGGCCAAGGTTGTTATCGAGCTGCTGCTGGATCGTCACTGGAATCTTCTTCAAACCTTTCAGCTTGCTGGCTTTGCCGGCGGACTCATGCTCATGCAGCGCCGCCTGCTGATCTTTGGCATTGAGCAGGGCAGCGGCCTTCTCGACGCTGTCCTGGCGCAACATGCCGACCATCACGTGGCGAATCTGCACATCACCGGCTTCGACCCAGGGCCGCGCCTGTTTCCAGAACATGTTGCAGTAGGGGCAATTGGGGTCGGAGAACATATAGAGGATGCGCGGCGCCTTGGCGCTGCCATCGGCGATCCAGGTGCTGCGCTCCAGCTTGCGGAGCATTTCCTTGGCCAGCGGTTCGTACACCAGCTTGTCTAGCGGCTGCTGCGAGAGGTCTTCACCCTGGGCATTGAGCAGGCTGCCGACCACTACGTGCTGGCCATCCTCCGTCAGATAAAGGGCGACGCCCTGGCCGTTGTAGCGGGCGGCATAGCCTTGCAAGCCGCTCGGGGCATCGAAGCGCTGGATGATTTCGGCGCCGCGTGCTTCGACGACTTTGATCGGCTCGGGCCACTCTTCGGCGTGCAACAAGGGCACGGTCAGCAGGGTTAATGCTGAAAGCATGACGGGGAGATTGAGCAGTTTTTTCACGGTTACTGTTCCTTGTTAAATACTTCAAGCGCGCGAGCCAGGCTGGCGCGGGATAGCTCACCCAGGTGGCTGCCGACCTGGCGACCTTCGGCGTCGTAGAACAGGGTGCTGGGCAGGGCCATGGAGCCGACGTGTTGGCCGAGGCGGCCGCCGCTGTCTAGCAGGACGTTGTCCAGCCCCAGGGCTTCTGCCGCTAGGTACTGGTTGACCACACCCTGGCCTTCGCCCTGGTTGACGAAGAGGATGGTCAGCTCAGGATGGTTGCGCTGTGCTTCGGCCAGTACCGGCATTTCGCGGCGGCACGGTGGGCACCAGGTGGCCCAGAGGTTGACCACCAATGGTTTGCCGGCATAGTCCTCCAGCGCCACCGTGGCACCCTTGCTGTCGCGGAATGAAAGCTCTGGCAGGCGCGTGCCTTGCTCCAGGCCGTGCAGGGTCAGGCTGCCCAGGCCCCAGCTCAGCACACCGACGGCTAGTGCGCTGGCCAGTGCGTTTCTGATGGCCGGCCTGCGCCAGGCCTGCCAGGCACCCAGCAGCAGGGCGGCCAGCAAACCAGGCCAGGCGATAAAGCCGCCGTCACGGATATCCAGCATCTGCCAGGGCTGCTCGCGGTAATGCTCGAAATACACCGCCACGAACGCCACTCGGGCGACCAGCATGGCCACCAGCAACAGGCGAAACAGCTGTTTCTCGGGGTTTACCGCGCTGCGCCGACCGACGTACCAGCCGGTAAAAGTCGCCAGCAGCAGGCTGAGCAGCAACAGTACATGGGCGGTGCTGAGTGCCAGCGGTCCGATATTGATCGTTAACATCAACCACGCTCCTTGGTAGTCGTCCATATCTGCAGAAACTGCTCGGCATCCACCGCGCCGGTGATGCGCTGTGAGCGGCGCTCCTCACCATTCGGGCCGATCCACAGCAGGGTGGGCGGGCCCATGACGTCAAAGCGGCTGAGTAGCGCGCGGCTTGCCGCGTTGCTCTCGGTCACGTCGGGGCGCAGCACGCGCACGCCCTGCAGGCTGGCCTGCACCTCGGGGTTGCCGAACACGGTTTTCTCCATGACTTTGCACGACACACACCAGTCCGCGTAGTAATCCACCAGTACCCACTGGCCCTCAGCCTTGGCGGCGGCCAGCTCGCGCTCCAGCGCGGTCGGCTCGTTTAGGTCGATAAAGTGTTGCTCGCTCGGGGCGGCGGCAACGGCGGTGCCGGTGAAGATCTTGAGCGGCTGCAGCGGATCGCTGGCACCGCCGGCGGCACCCAACAGCATCGCCATGCCCCAGAGACCCAGCAGCGCGCCAGCGGCCTTGCTCAGGCTGGTGTGTTGCTGCACCTGACGTGCCAGTTGCAGCAGGGCACTGGCCAGCAGAATTAGCAAGGCACCCCACAGGCCCAACCAGACCGACTCGTCCAGCAGCGGGCGGATCACCAGCAACGCAGTCACCAGGAACAGGAAACCAAACACCACCTTGACCCGGTCCATCCAAGCGCCCGGCTTGGGCAGGAAGCGGTTACCCAAGGTGACCAGCAACACCAGCGGCGTACCGATACCCAGGCCCAGAGCAAACAGCACCAGACCACCGTGCAGCGCGTCGCCACTCTGCGCGATATACAGCAGGGCGGCGGCCAGCGGCGCGGTCATGCACGGGCCGACCAGCAGGCCGGAGAACAGGCCGAGCATGCTGGCACCCATCAGGCTGCCACCTTGCTGCTTGCGGCCGGCGTTTTCCAGGCGGTCACGCAGGGCTGCCGGCAGCTGCAACTCGAACAGGCCGAACATCGGCAAGGCCAGCAGCACGAACAGCGCGGCAAAGCTGGCCAGCAACCAGGGCTGCTGCAGCAGGCCTTGCAGGTTGGCGCCCATCAGTGCAGCGACCACGCCCAGCGCGGCATACACCAGCGCCATGCTCACCACGTAGGCCGAGGCCAGTGCCAAACCGCGACGCGGCGAGGCACCGCTGCCAACCACAATACCGGCGAGAATCGGCAGCATCGGCAAGGAGCAGGGCGCAAAGGCCAGCAACAGGCCCAAGCCGAAGAACACCAGCAGGCTCAAGGCCAGCGTCTGGTTCTGCAGGCCGCCCACCAGAGCCTGGTCTTCAGCCAGGGATGTGCCCGGTTCGCTCAATGCGCCATTACCGGACAGATCAATCTGCTGGGTCTGCGGTGGGTAACAAAGCCCTGCATCGGCGCAGCCTTGCCAGCCAATCTGAATGCTGCCGGTGTTGCCGGCAGGCAGAATCAGCTCAAGGCGCTCACGATAGATTTGCGAGTCGCCGAAAAACTCATCGCTATACGGCAGCCCAGGCGGCAGCTCGGGCTTAACCCCGGCGGGTAGACCGTTGAATTGCAGGCGGTGCTGGTAGAGGTAGTAGCCGGGAGCGATATCCCAGCGCAGCAGGGTTTCACCATTAGCCTGCGGCTCGACGCTAAGTTCGAACGCCTGCTCGGCAGGGAGGAAGTCCGCCTGCGGGCTGTTACCCGTCAGCAATGGGCTGGTTGAAAAGCTGGAGGCCTGTACCGGCTGCAGTAGCCAGGCCCACATCAGAGAGAACAGTAGTAACGTCCGCATGCATAACCACGTCTGTGAATGTCGAGGCGCAGAGCATCGCAGTTGGCGGTTAAGTCAGGATTAACGATGTGATAATCGGCGCAAATTGCAGTCGCCGGTTATCATTTCTCGCTTCGCATAACCTCGGCTTAATCCTGACAATGGATACTTCAAACTCCTCCACGGATCGGTTCCATGTACATATTGCTGACTGAAGATAACGCCCTGATTGCCAGCGGCGTGGTGGCCGGGCTTACCGCCCAGGGCTTTCGCGTGATGCACGCCGCGACTGCGGCCGATGCGGAGGCGCTGCTGCGCACGGTGGAGTTCGACGCACTGGTGCTGGACCTGGGCCTGCCGGACGAAGACGGTTTAAGCCTGCTGCGCCGCCTGCGCCAGCGCGGTGTGGCGCTGCCTGTGTTGCTGCTGACCGCGCGCGACTCAGTCGCCGACCGCGTGTCTGGGCTGCAGGACGGCGCCGACGATTACTTGGTCAAACCCTTCGACCTGCGTGAACTCGCCGCACGCCTGCATGCTTTGTTGCGTCGCGCCGCCGGACGCGCCAGCCCGCAGGTCGAGCACGGCCCGCTGCGTTTCGACCCAGTGGCCTGCCAGGCGTTTTTGCACGAGCAACCGGTCGACCTGTCGCGCCGTGAGCAAGTGCTGCTGCAGGCGCTGTTGCAGAGCCCAGGCCGAGTGCTCAGCGGCGAACAGCTGAAGGATGCGGTCTACGGCCTCGACGGTGAGGTCGAGAGCAACGCGCTCAACGTGCATATCCACCACCTGCGCCGCAAGCTGGGCAACGGTATTGTCGAGACGGTACGCGGCCTGGGCTACCGCTTGGGGCCAGCCGGGCATGCAACCACTTCTGACGAGAGCAACAGTTCATGAGTTTGCGTCTACGCCTGACCCTTATCCTCGGTTCCGCCTTTGTGCTGCTCTGGTCGCTGGCCGCTGTGTGGATGCTGTTCGATCTGCGTAATCAGTTGACCCTTTCACTCGATCAGCGCTTGGCGTCTTCCGCGCGCATGGTTGCGGGATTGCTCGCCCAGCTGCCGCCACCGCAGCAGGGGGAGGGCGGTACACCACTCAGCACCGAGCAGCTAGGCATTCCCGAAGGCATCGCCTGCCAGATCAGCTCGGTACGTGGCGAGATCCTCGCCAGCAGCCGCGCCGCACCGGACAGCTCGTTGGGCGCGGTAGGAGGCGGTTTCCATGAGCGCACCATTGGTGATCTCACCTGGCGCACCTTCACCCTGGTGGAAGGCGATATGCGCGTAACCACGGCAGACCGCCTGGATGAGCGCGACACGCTCAAACGCTCCATTCTGCTGGCCGCCGCCGCTCCAGTACTGGTGGCCTTGGTTGGCAGCCTGCTGGTGCTCTGGTTTGGCCTCAGCCGTGAGTTGTCGCCTCTGCAGCGCATCCGCCAAGCGCTGGCCCAGCGTCGTGCCGACTGCATCGAGCCTCTGCAAATCGAAGGTCTGCCGCAAGAGCTGCAACCGCTGGTGGCAACCCAGAATCAGCTGTTTCAACGTATCGCCCAGGCCATCGAACGCGAGCGCCGGCTAACCGACGATGCTGCCCATGAACTGCGTAGCCCACTGACCGCGATCAAAACCCACCTGCAGGTGGCCGGCATGACCGAAGGCGAAACCGCCCGCCAGGCACTGGCCAACGCCGAAGCCGGCGCCGACCGCCTGCACCAGACCCTGGAGCAGTTGCTGTTGCTGGCTCGGGTCGAGGGGCGGCTGCCGTTTGACGAGAACCTGCAGTACAGCGCCGAGCAAGTGGTGCAGTTGGCTATCGGTGACGCCCAGCAGTCGGGCCAGCCGCCCATCGAACTGCAGCTACTCGATGCCAGTGCGCAGCGCCTTTTGGCGATGCCGCCAACTCTGGCGATTGCCGCCTTGCGCAACCTGCTGGACAACGCCCAGCGCCACACCCCGCTCGGTACTGTCGTCAGTTTGAGCGTGCAACTGCGCGGCGATAAGGTCTGCTTCAGCGTGCGCGACTCCGGGCCTGGAGTTGCCCCGGACAAGCTCGCTCAGTTGACCGAACGCTTCTGGCGCAATTCCACCGGCGAGGGCAGCGGCCTTGGGCTGTCTATCGTTAAAGCAATTGCTGAACGCTGTGGTTGCGAGCTTGAATTTGTAAACACGGGCAATGGGCTCTGTGTGAATTTGCTGGTGGTTACCCGCTCGGTTGCTGCCTAAGAGGCGGAGTCCAAGAGCCCGTTAAAATTTGAGGATCAGTACACCACGCGTCGGTGCCGCCGACAGACAGCCGCAGTAGGCCGTCGCTACAGAGCATACGTATAGGCGACACCTGACAGCAGCAGTACAGCAACTAGCAATTGGTATTGCGTGGCTGGGGCCATAACAGGCTGGCCATGCACAAGGCATACACAACCGCGAACAGCACATAGGCAATTCGCGTGGAGAACAGCTCTGGTGTCTCGCCGGGCAATGGCGAAACGCCAAGGCCAAAGAGAATCAGAAAGGTCGTCAGCCCGCCGCCAAACACTTTGCCCGTCACTGCACCCAATACGGCCCGGCCGGCAAACAGCAGACTGACCAGCAGCAGGCTGAGGATGACCCACAGCAGACTGGGCCGCAGTTCGACCACGGTAAATGCCAGGGATGCAGCAACCCCGCCAAGCAGGTTGATCACGATCAGTGCGGCAGCAGTTCGGGTGCTCATCCCCAGTTCGAACTGGCTGAGCAGCGAGGCGACAGTAATTGGTATGACCATCGCCGTAGCCAAGCGTGAGTCGATCAGGCACAGCGTCACCATGCTCAGCAGAATGACGCCACTGACCATGGCCTGGCGCGTTACGCGTTCCAGTTCAGGGCGCGACACAGCTGCAGGGTTTACCTGTGTTTGGCCCACATCGGGGAATGCCGCGTGAGCGCCCCAGGTAAGTAGCAGAGCGAGGCTGACTGCCTTGGCCAGAATCAGCACAATCGACTCACCGAGGTCGCGTTGGAGGATGTCGAGCAGCGGCACCACAATCGCGATCACCAGCATCAACGCCGGTCCCGCGCCGCCTACCTGGCGCCCCTGGGCGAAAAAGCAGCTGAAGTAGCACAGCCAGAGCAATGGCAGCAGTACCAGCGGCCGGTCACCGAGCAAGCCGGTGAGGAAGATCAGCAGCGCGCCAACCATCAAGATCAGCAACACAGTACCCAGGCCCTGACGTAAACCGGGAGGGTTGTAGCTGGCCAGAAGAAACTGAGTGGCAAATAACGGCGCGAGAAAGGGCAGCACACTGCCGTGGATCAAGCTCAGGCTAAATCCCACCGTTACGGCCAAGACCACACGCAAGCCCTGTCGCTTGGCACGCGCCAGATCGATTGACGGGGAGGGCCCTGCCAAGGCCTCAGCTGACATAGGTCAGTAGCGCCACAAGCCGCGCGGTGATTACGCCAAACATGTTCGCCAGCGGGTTATCGCCGGTGTAAATCACCACCGTAACCTGTGAGCCATAGCGCAGGCCTTTCGGGTAAGGTTCCATCACCACTAGGCGCACGGGGAAGCGTTGCGGGTCACGTACCCAACCGCTCTGGTTGCGTACCGAGGGCAGGGCAGAAGAGCTGCTGCCCTCCGTTGCAACGCCCCAGCCGACGCTCTCGACCCGCGCATTGAACACGCGCCCTGGCAACACATCGAAGACCAGCTCGGCCGTATCATCGGCTTGCACATGCTCCAGGCTGTTTTCTTTAAAGGCAGCGGAAACCCATACTGTGCCGGCGTCGATGAAGGTCAGCGCGGGCTGGCCGGCGTTGACCACCTGGCCAACAGCGAGCTGCAGATTGGTGATCACACCATCTGCGGGTGCCCTAATCTCCGTACGTACCAGATCAAGCCGAGCCTTCTCCAATTGCGCGAGGGCCTGCTTGAACTGAGGATTATCCGTACCTGTGGGGCCCAGCTCCTGACGTGCACGCTGCAAATCGGCCTGTGCCTTGGCCACTGCAGCCTCTGCGGTATTCAGCGACGCGGTGGCTTCATCCAGGCGCGCCCGCGCATAGACGCCGCGCTCAACCAACTGCATCACCCGGCGCGTTTGTTCACGCACATTGTCGCGTTGAGCGCGGGCAGACACGACCTGAGCCTGGGCCGCGTCCACCGATGCGGTGTTGGCCCCCAACGACTGGCCCGTTTGCTCAAGGCGCGCCTCGGCTTCGGCAATGGCGATTTTGTAAGGCTGTGGATCAATGCGAAACAGCAACTGCCCAGCCTCCACCCGAGCATTGTCGAGCACCGCAATTTCCACCACACGGCCACTCACTTCGGAAGCCATCTGCACCACATAACCCTGTACCACCGCCTGCGAGGTAGAAGGGGTGCTGCGCTCCATCAGGATGGACAGCACAAAGAGCGTGGCGGCAACTGACACCACGATCAACGCAATACGTCGCAGCGGGTTGGTTGGCGGTGCGGAGTTTTCGGCGGTAACCGGCGTATCGGCCGGTGGAGGGCTGTCAGGCTTTTCTAATGCATCAGACATAAGGGTTCCCGTAAGACAAATGGAGCAAGCGCCAAGGTTGGCTCGGTAGTGCGGGGTCGATCATGCAGCGTCGGGGCTGCTAACCCGCGCGCTGCGAATAAACAGCGCGCGCAGCTTCTCCCAGAAATTGCCGCCCAGAACGAAGAAGCTGCCAATCAGCAACGCATCGCCAAGCATCTGCAACGCCCAGCTATTGGGGCGCAGACCGGGCGCGATAGCATCGATATAAGGCTCAAGAAAGGATGAAATCAACGGCAGGCAGAACATCACCAAGCCAATGCGATGGCGCATCGGGCTGATCTCATCCTCAGTGCTCGGCACCATCGAAGACATATAGCCGTAGATATGCTGCTTCAGCTCCTGGAAACCCGCCTTGCCCATGATGGCGATAACCAGCAGCAAGAGAATCTTGTTGAGGATAAACAGCGCCCCCGAAAGCGCAGCTACCTTGGATCCTGGCACATCCGCTGCCGCTGCCAGTGGCACCAGAAGCCACAAAAGCGGAATCAAACAGATAATCGCGATACCTAACTTAAAGCGCCAATGGGCGGACTTAGGCTGGGCTATGTGCTGCTCTGTATTCATGTGTGGGTACCGTCCATTGCCATTATTGTTTTTGCTCTTCTAAAAATGGCTAACGCCATCAGCTAAATATCTAGCACAAAACCAGCGTGGCAGAGCGTTATCAGGCTATGACTGCTCAGCCTCAGCGCGTCGCCAGGCAGGTACACCTTTTAAGGGCCGAGCGCTTGGCGAAACTGAGGTTTGGCGTTGAGCTGGCGCTACTGAAGAATTGTTTGAGGACGGCTAGACAGTAAGGCGGCAAAGACGTAGGTTCTGCCGCATTCAGGATATGTCGCTATTCTCACTAGCCATATGAGTCTTTTAAGTCGGCGGATTGTGCGAAATGATCTTGACTTGCTGCAAAAAAAGCACCAGTAAACAGTTGGATTGTTTATTTTTAGTCGTATTGCCGGAGAGGCTCATAAATTGAATCCACTCATACTGCCTATGGCAACTCACATCGCACTCGCGTCTTTTCTTTACGTGCTACTCACTATCGCACGTGCACCCAAGGTGTAGGGAATAGGTAAAAAACCAGATGGAACTAACCCTTGGGCAGCTGTAGAGCCACGCATTAGTGCGAACCTTTCAAATCAGTTTGAATGGCCCGTATTTTTCTATGCTGCGTGCATTTTATTAATTCAAAACCAATCAGACTCGGCTGTTGCAGCCGGGTTGGCGTGGATTTTCATTTTGGGTCGTGTAGCTCATAGCTGTGTACAGATATTCACCACAAACGTACGAATTCGCGGCTTGGTGTTCACTATAAATTTTCTTGCCACTCTCGGTTTGTGGGGGCTTGTGATTTTTGCCTTTAAAGAATAAGACCCAGTCGGGGTTGTATAAAGGTAATTTAGTCAAGCTTTAAATGGTCATGATATATTCAGAGCACGAAGGGAAGTGCTGCGAGTTGGACATACTTACGACAAGAGCATGAACGATCCATCAGTAATGACTAATGGCCTGTGACTCAGCCAAGGAGTGGTGATACTTATGCATCCAATTCAATGTCAATGCGGTGCTGTTAGAGGGCAGGTCGACAGCATTGGTATTTACAATCGTCTTATCTGCTATTGCCCGGATTGCCGAGCATTTGCACATTTTCTTGGCAAAGCACCTTTTGTACTGGATAACCAAGGCGGAACCGAGATTGTTCAAGTAGCTCAGCAGCATCTGCGCTTCTGCCAAGGCGAAGAGTTTCTGGCGGCAGTCCGCCTCAGTGAAGCCGGTATGCTCCGCTGGTATGCCGCATGCTGTGCAACGCCGATTGGTAATACGATGGCCAACCGTAAAACATCATTTATTGGACTTATCCATACTTGCCTGGATCGCCAGAAAATGGATAAAGACTTTGGTGCCAATATCGCAGTTCTAAATACTGAAACCGCATTGGGTCAGCCGAAACCAAAGCAACGCGGGCTCTTTGGCATAATTGTGCGCTTTATCTGGATCGTGGCCGCAAACCGTATCAGCGGACGATACAAGAAATCTCCCCTGTTCAATTCTTCAGGTGTGCCTCGGGTTATTCCAAAAATATTAGAGCCTGACGAATTAGAACGTTTGAAAAGTGCCGTGTAGCACACGCCTCATCTCGCCAGTTCCCGTTACCTAAATCCAGCGATTAACCAAATTCAAACCGCAGAGAATATCAGCATGCGCGTGCAGTTAGAGCCTCCAAACCAGCCTGAAGTTATTGCGCTTATCGCGGAATTGGACGCATATCAGGACACTTTGTATCCGGCCGAGGCCCGCTACGCGCTGGACCTGACCACACTGGAGCAGGACAACGTGTTATTTGCGGTCGCCAGAGGCAATGACGGAGCAGCTATTGCTTGCGCTGCGGTGGTGCTTGGCAATGGAGCAGGAGAGTTAAAGCGTATGTTTGTACGCCCAGCCAACCGCGCACAAGGTGCAGCTGCCCAAGTGCTGCTACAGCTCGAAGTTGAGTCGATAAAGCGCGGTTGTCGGTTGCTGCAACTTGAAACTGGTCCTTACCAAGTGGAGGCGCTGGCGTTTTACCAAAAGCATGGCTTCCAGACCTGCGGCGCATTCGGTGACTATCCTGAACATCCGCTGAGCGTGTTTATGCAAAAGAGGCTCAGTGGTATCTGCGCGGCTGGTTAGCTAAGCATGTAAGTTGATACTTGTACTACCTGGGTACAAACCAGGGTTTACGGCCTCGGTATGGGCATTAGCTATCTGGAGAAACCTTGAATCGTATTCAGCTTTTTTGCTGGCGTTTACTCGTTGCTGCTACCGCAGGGCTTATGTTGTTTGGGCTTGTGCTGGTGGTCATGCCAGGTTTTACCCTGCAAGCATTCAGTCTGTTGGTTTACGCATCGGCGGCACACCTCAATACATTCGGGCCTGATGCGTTGGCCTATATCAGCCTGGTACATGCTGTGCTGGGTTCGGTGATGTTCGGCTGGGGCGCTGTGCTGATGTTTCTTGCACTTGGTCCCGTGCGTAGAGGCAACAAAGAGGCATGGTGGATGTTCGTTGTGTCATTGCTTGCCTGGTTTATCCCCGACACAGCCTATTCGCTGTTATCTGGTTTCTGGCAAAACGCGCTACTCAATGTCGGATTTGCGCTGCTGTTTGCAATTGCGCTTAGCGGCCTACGCTCATTCACGAGGCAAGCCCCTATGACAAGGTATTGAGCGCGTTCACCTTGTTTACCCGGGTGAGATGCGACCGTTTGATTCATAAAAAAGCCCCACGGCAAGGAGCAACTACCGTGGGGCGGGAAGGGGTTGGCAAGCCAACCTGGGGGAGAGTCGTTAAGCAAGTCAGGCGTCAGGCTGCCACCCACCGCCAAGGGCCTTGTAGATGGCGACGATGCCGCGATACAGCTCGACTTCCGCTTGGGCCTGGGCGTCTTCGGCGCTCAGGCGTTCACGCTCGGCGTCGAGCAGTACCAGAAAGTCCACTTCACCTTCGCGGTAGCGCACCCGGGCTTGCTCGGCAGCGGCGCGGCTGGCGTCAGATTGGCGCAGCAGGGCCAGCAGGCGCTGCTGGCGTTTGCCGTAGTCACTAAAGGCGTTGGCCGATTCCTCCAGGGCCAGCAGCACCTGCTGTTCATAGTTAGCCAGCGCGCCATCGGCTTCGGCTTCAGCCCCGCGCAGGCGCGCGCGCACGCTGCCCAGATCAAACGCCGCCCAGCTGATGGTTGGCGCCAGGCCCCAGGCTTGCGCGTGTGAAGCACCCAGCTGCGAGCCCCGCCCGGCGGTAAAACCAAGGAAGCCGGACAGACTCACCCGTGGAAACAGATCCGCCGTAGCCACGCCGATATTGGCGGTGGCAGCCGCCAGTTGCCGTTCGGCCGCGCGGATATCCGGGCGGCGACGCAGCAACTCACCGGGATCGCCCACCGGCAGGGCCTTGGCGATGGCGGGCAGATCCTGGGACGAGAGGTCCACGCTGAGTTGCTCCGGGCGCTGGCCGAGCAGGGTGGCGATGCGGTGCTTGGCACGCTGCTGCTGCGCCTGCAGTTGCGGCAGACTGGCTTCGGTGCCGGCCAGGCGTGCGTCGCTGCGCAGCACATCCAGCTGGCTGCCGACGCCAGCTTCACGCAGTTGCTCGGTGATGGCGCGCGATTCCTGCTGGTTTTTCAGGTTGGCGCGGGCAATGCGTTCACGCAGTTGTGCGCCGCGCAGGTTGCCGTAGGCATCCACCAGTTCGGCGATCAGGCTGACCTGCAGTTGCTGGTAATCCGCTGCGGCCACGTCCAGCTCGGCGTCGCTGGCTTCCAGTTGGCGCTGGATGCGGCCAAACAGATCCAGCTCCCAAAGCATGTCCAGGCCGAGGTCGTAACGCTCGCTGCGCACGCGTTGTTCGGTGACACCGGGTTGCTGGGCCTTGCCGAATTCACCGCTGGCGCGGCTGGTGATGGTCGGCAACTGATCGTTGCCAAGGTCATCACGAATGGCCTGGGCCGCCCGCAGGCGGGCAAAGGCCACGCGCAGCTGGCGGTTTTCCTTGAGTGACTGCTCGACCAACTGGTTGAGCACCGGGTCGTCGAACTGCTGCCACCAGCTGCTTTCAAAGCGCGAACGGTCGTAGCTAGTGCTTTGCGCGCTGCTCAGCTGGGCATCTGCAGTCTGTGGGGCCTGGTAGTCCGGGCCGACGGCGCAGGCTGTCAGCGCCAGGGTTAACAGGCTGAGGGCCAGCGGCTTGGCGTTAAGGGCCTTCATGCCTGCACCTCCTGCAAACGGGCCACTTTCTGCGCTTCGCGTTTCTCCACAAAGGCGCGGATCAGTACATAGAACACCGGGGTCAGCAGCAGGCCGAAGAAGGTTACACCGAGCATGCCGCTGAACACCGCAACGCCCATGGCATGACGCATCTCTGCGCCGGCACCGGAGGACAGTACCAGGGGCACCACACCCATGATAAAGGCGAAGCTGGTCATCAGAATCGGCCGCAGACGCAGGCGGCAGGCTTCCAGCACCGCAGCGATGCGGTCCATGCCTTCTTCCTGTTTCTCCTTGGCGAATTCGACGATGAGGATGGCGTTCTTGCAGGCCAATCCCACCAGTACGATCAAGCCGATCTGGGTGAAGATGTTGTTGTCGCCCCCCGCCAGGATCACCCCGGTGATGGCCGACAGCAGGGTCATCGGCACGATAAGGATCACTGCCAGCGGCAGGCTCCAGCTTTCGTACTGAGCGGCCAGCACCAGGAAGGCCAGCAGCACGCAGAGCGGGAAGACGAAGATTGCGCTGTTACCGGCGAGAATCTGCTGGTAGGTCAGGTCGGTCCACTCGAAGCTCATGCCGTTGGGCAGTTCTTCCTTAAGCAGCTTGGCGATTGCCGCCTCGGCCTGGCCGGAGCTGTAACCGGGCGCTGCCGCGCCGTTGATTTCGGCGGTGAGGAAGCCGTTGTAGTGCATCACCCGATCCGGCCCGGAGCTGGCATCGACCTTGAGGAAGGCCGACAGCGGCACCATTTCCCCGCGATTATTGCGCACCTTGAGCTGGCCGATCTGCTCCGGCTCCAGGCGGAACTGCTGCTCGGCCTGCACGTTGACCTGATAGGTACGGCCAAAACGGTTGAAGTCGTTGGCGTACAGCGAACCCAGGTAGATCTGCATGGTATCGAAGATGTCGCTGATCGCCACGCCGTGGGTCTTGGCCTTCTCGCGGTCGATGGCGGCATCGATCTGCGGCACATTCACCTGATAGCTGGTGAACACCGACATCGGGTCCAGCTCCGGCAGTTGGCGGGCCTTGGCGATGACGTTCTGGGTTTGCACGTACAACTCGTCATAGCCGAGGTTGCCACGGTCCTGCACCTGCAGGCGGAAGCCGCCGATGGTGCCCAGGCCCTGCACCGGGGGTGGCGGGAAGATGGCGATATAGGCGTCCTGAATCTCGCTGAACTGCGCGTTCAGCTCGGCCGCGATAGCCGTGGCGCTCATCGACGGATCCGTGCGCTCATCAAAGGGCTTTAGTGGGGTGAAGACGATGCCGCTGTTCGGGCTGTTGGTGAAGCCGTTGATCGACAGGCCGGGGAAGGCCACGGTGTTTTCCACACCGGGGTGCTTACCGGCAATTTCCGACATCTTCTTGATCACGTCTTCGGTGCGGTCCAGGGTCGCCGCATCCGGCAGCTGGGCGAAAGCGACCAGGTACTGCTTGTCCTGCGCCGGCACAAAGCCTGTGGGCGTAGTGGCAAAGCCCAGATAGGTCAGGCCCATCAAGCCGGCGTAGACGAAGAGGGCGATGCCGCTGCCGCGCAGTACACGTTTTACGGTGCCGACATAGCCATGGCTGGCGCGGTCGAATACGCGGTTGAACGGGGTGAACAACCAGCCGCCAAACAGCTTGTCGAGTACCTTGGAGAAGCGGTCCTTCGGCGCGTCGTGGCTTTTCAGCAGCACGGCAGCCAGGGCAGGGGACAGAGTCAGCGAGTTGAAGGCCGAGATCACCGTGGAAATGGCGATGGTCAGGGCGAACTGCTGGTAGAACTGCCCGGTAAGCCCGGAAATAAACGCCGTGGGAATAAACACCGCGCACAGCACCAGGGCCGTGGCGACGATCGGGCCGGTGACTTCCTTCATCGCCTGTTTGGTGGCCTCTACCGGGGTTTTGCCCAGGCCGATATTACGTTCGACGTTCTCCACCACGACGATGGCGTCGTCCACCACGATGCCAATGGCCAGCACCAGGCCGAACAGCGACAGCGCGTTGAGCGAGAAGCCGAACATGTGCATCACGGCGAAGGTGCCGATCAATGACACCGGCACGGCAGCCAGCGGGATGATCGAGGCGCGCCAGGTCTGCAGGAACAGGATCACCACCAGCACCACTAGGATGATGGCTTCGAGCAGGGTGTGCACCACCGCCTCGATGGAGCCGCGCACGAAGATGGTCGGGTCGTAGACGATCTCAAAATCCACACCCTGCGGGAAGCTCTGCTTCAGTTCGGCCATGCGTGCACGCACCGCATCGGAAATCTCGATAGCGTTGGAGCCGGGGCGCTGGAACACTGGAATGGCAACGGCGGGTTTGTTGTTGAGCAAGGAACGCAGGGCGTACTGACTGGAGCCCAGTTCAATGCGCGCGATGTCTTTCAAACGGGTGATTTCACCGTTTTCACCGGCGCGGATAATGATGTTCTCGAACTCCTCTTCGCTGACTAGGCGGCCCTGGGTGTTGATCGACAACTGAAAGCTATTGCCGGCATCCGAGGGCGGCGCACCGAGCGAACCGGCCGCGACCTGGCGGTTCTGTTCGCGGATGGCGTTAACCACATCGCTGGCAGTCAGATTGCGCGAGGCCACCTTGTTCGGGTCGAGCCATACGCGCAGCGAGTAGTTGCCCAGGCCGAACAGCTGTACATCACCCACACCATCCAGACGCGCCAGCTCGTCCTTGACGTTGAGCGCGGCGTAGTTGGACAGATAGAGCATGTCATAGCGGTCGTCCGGCGAGGTCAGGTGCACCACCATGGTCAGGTCGGGCGAGGCCTTGTCGACGGTCACGCCGAGACGCTGCACTTCGGTGGGCAGGGTCGGCATGGTCCGCGTCACGCGGTTCTGCACCTGCACCTGGGCTTTGTCCAAGTCGGTGCCGAGGGCGAAGGTCAGGGTCAGGGTCATCTTGCCGTCGGCCGTGCCCTGGGAAGACATATAGAGCATGCCCTCCACCCCAGTGATTGCCTGTTCCAGCGGCGAGGCGACGGTTTCACCGATCACCTTGGGGTTGGCGCCGGGGAAGGTGGCGCGCACCACCACGGTCGGCGGCACGACTTCCGGGTATTCGCTGATCGGCAACTGGAACAGTGAGATGGCCCCGCCGATCAGGATCAGCAGTGATAGCACAGCGGCGAAGATCGGCCGCTGGATAAAGAATTGCGAGAAGTTCATCAGAAAGTCCTCGGACGCTGGTGCGCCAGGCCCGAACGGCCACGCGCACCCTACGAATCAGGTTGTCGGGTAGGGGGCGCAGTGCACCCCAGGCGTCATGTCAGCCGCGCGGCTTGCCGTTGTTGATGTCCTGTTTGGCGACCCGTGGCGCATCGCGCTCGTCGACCGACTGGCGCAGGCGCAGCAGTTGGGCGAGAGTGGCTTCATCGGCCATCGGCACGCTCTGCGGATCAACAGTTGCACCGGGGAAGGCACGTTGCAGACCGTTGACCACGATCTTCTCGCCTTTGGCCAGGCCCTGGCGCACGATGCGCAGGCCTTCCAGCTTCGGCCCCAGCTCAATGGCGCGGTATTGCACGGCATTGTCCTTGTCGAGCACCAAGACAAACTTCTTGCCCAGGTCGGTGCCGACCGCTTCATCCTTGATCAGCGCGGCGGCGTACTGACCACTGCCAACCAGCTTCAGCCGTGCATACAGGCCCGGGGTGAAGCGACCATCACGGTTATCGAACACCGCGCGGCCACGGATGGTGCCGGTCTGCGGGTTGACCTGGTTGTCGAGGAAATCCAGCTCACCCAGGTGCGGGTGGCCATCTTCGCTGGACAGGCCCAGGTACACCGGGCTGGCATCGCGCGCCTGACCGCCGGCCTGACGCGCCAATTCGACGTACTTGAGGAACACGCGCTCATCGGCATCAAAATAGGCGTACACCTTGTCGGTGCTGACCAGAGTAGTCAGCAGGCTCTGACCGGCATTCACCAGGTTGCCTTCGGTGATCTCCGCGCGACTGACGCGGCCATCAATCGGGGCGGTAACGCGGGTGAAGCTCAGGTTAAGACGGGCGTTATCCAGTTCGGCCTGGATGCCGGCCACCGCAGCTCTGGCTTCGGCGGCGGCGCTGGCGCGGGCATCCGCCAGCTCGGCGGAGATAGCGTTGCTCTGGCGCAGGCGCTCGCCGCGATTGGCTTCACTCTGCGTGCGCGCCTGGCTGGCACGGGCCTGTTGCAGCTGAGCTTCCAGGCGTTTGACATCAGCCTGGAATGGTCGTGGATCAATCTGGAACAGCAGATCGCCTTTCTTCACCAGGCTGCCTTCGGCAAAGGCAACGCGATCGACGAAACCGGACACCCGTGGGCGGATCTCGACCGATTCAGGCGCTTCAAGGCGCCCGGTGAATTCATCCCATTCGTTGATTGGTTGTTCGATGACTGCTGCCACGCTGACTTTTGCAGCAGGCATCTGCTGTGCAGTTTCCGGCGCTTTACCGCATGCACTCAAGACCAGCACTGCGGCAAGGGCCAAGGGGAAATGCCAGCGGTTGTTATTGGACTGTTCCATGTGTGTATCCGCCCTAGGGTGTTGTGATGGGGCGGAGTCTGCTGCGTGCTCTGGCGTGGAACGAATCGAATGCTGCGAAGGTGACTATCATCGCGAATGATGATGAAGGGACTTTTATCGATTTCAACTATGTGAACAAGGTGCCCTGAACGTACTTTGGTTGCAGGGCGGGGTTTATTCCAGGCTGTCCGGGTCACCGCAGAACATCTGGATGCGCGAACGCAACCAGCGTTCCGCCGGATCGTTGTCCTGGGCGCCGCGCCAAGCCATATGCAGCTCGAAGGTTTGCGACGGAAGTGGCAACTCTTCGGCGCGCACGCCGCCTGCTGAGGTCAAGGCAGCAGCGGTGTAGTCCGGTACGGTAGCAATAATATCGGTGCCGGCAAGCAGGGTGCCCAGGCCATTGAACTGGGGCAGGGCGAGTACAACGCGACGCTTGCGCCCCAGCTTTTCCAGTTCAGTATCGATAAAACCACCCAGATCACCCGCAAAGGACACCAGCGCGTGCGGTCTTGCGCAGAAATCATCCAGGCTCAGTGCACCTGGCGCGGTATCGGCACGCAGTAGCTTCGGTTTGCTACGGCGCAGCACCTTGCGCTTGGCGTTGGCCGGCAACTCTTCGGTGTAGGCAACGCCCACGGAAATCTCACCAGAGGCCAGCAAGGCCGGCATCAGCAGATAATTGGTGCGACGAATCACCAGCACCACGCCGGGTGCTTCGGCGCGCAGGCGCTTGATCAGCGGTGGCAGGAGACCGAATTCGACGTCATCCGACAGGCCGATGCGAAACACTGCGGTGCTGGTGGCTGGGTGGAAGTCGGCCGCACGGCTGACCGCCGTGGAAATCGAATCCAGCGCCGGCGAGAGCAGGGTGGCAATCTCCATGGCGCGGGCGGTAGGCTCCATGCTACGGCCCGTGCGTACAAACAGCGGGTCATCGAACAAGCTGCGCAAACGGGCGAGGGCAGCACTGATGGCCGGCTGGCCCAGAAACAGCTTTTCCGCCGCACGGGTCACGCTGCGTTCATGCATCAGTGTTTCAAAGACGATCAACAGGTTGA
The DNA here is from genome assembly GCF_902506475.1 of Pseudomonas sp. 8BK. NCBI lineage: Bacteria > Pseudomonadati > Pseudomonadota > Gammaproteobacteria > Pseudomonadales > Pseudomonadaceae > Pseudomonas > Pseudomonas sp. 8BK. The sequence continues at coordinate 1,880,586 of NZ_LR733252.1, forward strand.
GATCGACGCGGCGAAGATCGTTACGGTTCATCCGGTGTCCATTCTGGAGTGGTTGCGTTTTTGCGCGCGAATCAGGCTAATGCCGAATGCTGTCGCCAGGCAATATGCACGGCAAAATGATGTGTGGGTGACTCATCATCATCGACAAGCATGGTGAATATCAGCCCTGAGCGGTGGAATTGCTGGCAAAGCCCGGATAAAGTCCGTGGCCATAAGAGGTCGCCATCGCTGTATCGCGCAGAAATGCTGAACAGTTGCCGCGACCTGAATGGGTCAACCAAAGAGGTTTGCGATGTCCCGCATAGTGCGTTTCCACGAATTTGGTGAGGCCGATGTCCTCAGGATCGAAGAGCGTCAAGCACCGGCGCCCGCCGCAGGTGAAGTGCTGGTCGGTGTTGAGGCCGTAGGCGTCAGCTGGTACGACGTGCTCTGGCGACAGAACCTGGCCAATACCCCAACGCAATTGCCAGCAGGTCTGGGCCACGAACTGGCCGGCGTGGTGCTGGCCATCGGCGATGGCATTACCGATCTGGCCGTGGGTGACCGGGTAGCCAGCTTCCCGGGGCACAGTGCCAACCGTTATCCCTGTTACGCCGAACACGTGGTATTGCCACGCAGTTCCTTGGCGCGTTATCCGGACAATCTGACCGCACAACAGGCCGCCGTGCACTATTTGCCGTCGATGGTCGGTTGGTTCGGTTTCAGCGAGCTGGCGCGTTTGCAGCCCGGCGAAACCGTGTTGGTAACGGCCGCAAGCCGCTGCTGGGGCCCGTACATCGTGCAAATGGGTAAAGCTCTGGGCGCAACTGTCATTGCAGCGACAGCCTTTGCCGAGGACCGCGATTTTCTCAAGCAGCTGGGGGCGGATCACATCATTCTCACCGAGGAACAGGATCTGGTTAGCCGCGTCAGCAAGCTGACCGATGGCCGTGGTGTGAATGTGGTGATGGACGCGCTTGGTGGCCCGCAGATGTGCCTGCTGGGTGACGCTATCGCGCCGCGCGGCCGACTGATTCTGTTCGATCTGCAAGGCGGCAATGAAACGCCATTCCCAGCCTGCGCAGCGTTTCAGAAGAACATTCAGTTCTTCGTGCATTGCATCGGTAACTTCACCGGCAAGGAAGAGCTAAATATCCCGCAGGATGCAGTGGCCGTGGCCAAGGCTGTGCAAGGCATAAATCAGTTGACGGCAGACGGTTTGCTCAAGCCGTTGATCGACAAGGTGTACAGCTTCGATGAGGTAGTCGAAGCGCATCGTTACATGGAAACCTGCCCAAGCCGTGGCCGCGTGTTGCTGGATCTTGGCGCGCGTTAAACATAACTCACATTGTACGAAGCCCGGATTAGGGCGAGAGCGGTGAATCCTGAGTGATCCTGGGTTCACTGCTCGCAGCTTAGTGGTTCGTATAATGTATATTATGTTAAACGACAGGCCATGTCATAACGAATTACTACAACCATCAACGACCACACCGCTACAACGGATACAGGACGCCAGCGGAAACTGATTCACTGGAGTGCCCAGAATCATTGAGGTACAACACACAACACTTGGCATCCGGACAGACTGGACTACGCTCAAGGCACCTTGAAAAGGAGTTCGAGCTATGTCCCCCATGCGCAAGGCCGCGCCTCTGCTTCTCGCTCCCACTTGGCGGTTCTTTACCGCCAAAGCCATTTCCGCCGTAAGAAATCACCCCTGGCGCTTTATCGGCTCACCCTCTGCGTGAGAACGATTGCGCGCGCTCGTCCCTATCTCGCAAACAGGAAAGGAACTCCCTATGTGCACTATCGGAACCGTCTTTGACGGTGGCAGCATCCACACCTTCAAACAATGCGACCTGATCCCCATCACCACCTTCAACCCGCCTGATGTGCGGGCCGGCAGCAATGGCGTAAATAGCTATATAGCCATGACCCGTCAGGGCAGCGCGGGGATCTGGGCCGGTGTCAACGACCATGGGGTAGCGTTTGTCGCCGCCGACACCTACACCACCACCGCGGCCAACTATTACGCCAGTAGTGCCCAAGCCGAGGCCCTGTTTGCCGCTTACGAGGCCAGCATCAGCAGCCATACCAGCGCCACAGAGGCGGCGCAAAGCCTGATTGACTTCTATCGCAACACAGGCGGCAACACGCCATTTCCGGCACCGGACATTTCCTTGATCAGCGGCTGGGCAGATCCCCAGAAGACGCAGCCGATCAGCATTCTGATTGAGTACATGCCCAACCCGTTTAACCAGGACTCGGTGCGCCTGATCACGCGAACGGGCGGTTTTTTCGTTTCAACCAACAATTTTCGTCTACAACCCAATGCCGTGGATTACTCGGCCAATCACAGCACCTACCTGCGCCTGCAGCGCGCCGAAACCATTCTGCAAGTCGATCCCAGCCATCAAGGCATTAAGACCTTGCTCAGCGACCAGTACTACGGAGAAACAGAGCTATCGATTTGCCGTGAAACCGACTATCTGGGCATCGAATTTCACACTCAGGCCACAGCGCTGTTCAGTGCCAGTGCCGGCAGCGCGCAGTGTGAGTACCAGATCAACGGCAACCCGAAGACCAACCCCCTCAGCCTGTTTCCGGAGATCCTGTCATGAGCCCCGTCGACATCAGCCTCAAACTCGCCAACCAAAACCCTATTGCCCCACCCGTGCAAGGGTTCTTCTATGTCGACCAGGGTAATTACCAGACCTTCATGCTGGCCGACACCCCGCTGACGGCCTACTCCGACAGTGCCACGTCCTGCATCATCACCGCCGTGGTCAGTAACTTCGATGACCGCAACAGTCTGACCCTGGCCCACCTCGACAGCCCCGCCTGCATCGACGCCTTCTTCGACCTAATCGCCGCCCAGCACGCCAATAGCTGGCAAGTATTCGCCCAAGGTGCCAACCCTCCTGACAACAGCACCGCCCAGGACAATGCCAGCCAGTTACAAGCCCGCATCGACCAACTCGGCAGCCGTGTTGTGAAGTGCGAACTGGCGCTTTTGCAGGGCGACCCTCGGCAGGACAACCGTGGCGATTTCGGCGTGAGTTACTCCGGCGATGGCAGCGCCGTGGCCACCAACCAACCCTATGACCTGCAGCTGTACCAGCGCGATCCAACCTGCGGCGGGCAAACGGTGTACTGCATCATGCGTCGCCAGGAGCAGCCCCCCGTGCAGATTCGTGACGGCGGCCTGCCCTTTACCCATGCTGAACTGGTCGAACTGGCGGAAATCGCCCTGCAGTTTCGCAAAGACCCGCAAGACCCCAGCACGGCCTTCAGCAACATCGTCAACCTGCAAAGCGAAGAAATCCGGCAGAACTGGTCGACCACCCCGGCTTACGAGGCCCCCTGGTTCTCCGACCAACTCAAGCTCGGTGCTGCCTTCGCCATCGCCATGGCCCCCGTGGTCAGTCTCAGCGCTCAGCACCTGAAACGCACCACTGCGCCCAGTTTCGGGCGGCTACGCCAGGTCCTGCTGACCCAACGTTAAGCCACGACCGAGACTTGCCAGGAGGCACCCTATGCGTATCGCGATTATCAATACCGGCGGGACTATTAGCTGCGTCGGCAACCCGTTAGCACCTATGAGCGCCGCGGCCTTTGCTGCGGCCAGTGAGCAGTTGCTCAACCCAATCCTGCAGCAGCAATTCCCTGACCTCAGCATCGGCTATCTGACCCAAATCAGTTTCCCCGAGTCGGCCAGCAAAACTCTGGACAGCACCAATCTGCAACCCACCGATTGGTGCATCATGGCCCAGGGCATCTTGGACAATTACGCCGCCTACGACGGCTTCGTGATTCTCCACGGTACCGACAGCATGGACTTCTCGGGTGCCGCGCTGGCGTTTCTGCTCAACAGCTTCGACGCCAATGGCTATGCCACCGCTGTGCTGAACAAGCCGGTGATCATCACCGGCTCGCAGGTGCCGTTGTATTACCAGGCCAGCAGCGACCAGGCCTTAAGCCTGAACTTCAACACCGACGCTTATCAGAACGTCTGTGGCGCAGTCGCGGCCGCACAAAGCGGTATTGCCGAGGTGGGCGTGTACTTTCACAACCACCTCTATCGCGGCAACCGCGTGGTTAAAACCAACGCTAGCCAGTTCGACGCCTTCTCCTCCCCCAACTACCCGGCCCTGGCCGAATATGGCATCAGTCTGACGCTCAATAACGCCGCCTGCCTGCCCGGCCCCGTGCACGCGAGTCTGAGCCTGGAGAATCCAAGCGTGCTGGCCGGCCAGCAAAACCAGCTCAACCAGATAACGGCCTGCATCAATAACTTTCCGGTTATTCAGTTGAACGCATTCCCCGCGCCCTACAGCATCTCGCCACCCAGCGCCTTTCTCGCCACGCTGATAGACGCTGTGGTTTCGGCCGGGGCGCGCGGCATCATTCTGGAGTCCTACGGCGAAGGTAATTACCCCTCTGGCAACCCGGACACACCCAGCGCCGGGGCCATCTACCAGGCGCTGAGTCAGGCCAACCAGAGTGGCGTCAACCTGGTCGATTGCACCCAGGTCTTGGCTGGTACGGTGAACAACAGCGCCTATGCCTCTGGCGCCTGGTTACCCCAGGTGGGCGCCTTGGCGCCAGCGGACATGACGCCCATGGCCGCCCTGGCCAAGTTGATGATTCTGATGGCAGCCGCCGCAACCAATGGCTGGACGCGTCAGCAGGTGCAGACCCTGCTGCAATCCAACCTGGCCGGCGAAATGCTCAGCGTCAATTACCTGGACAGCCGGATCAACGCCGAACTGCTGCCCAACCAGAGCATCAGCGCCCTGGATGGCAGCGCCAGCCTGACTAACACCCCAGACCAAGGTCCGGTACTGCTAGCCAGCGGCCAGGACACGCCGCTGTGGCGCCTACCCATCACAATCCAGTCGAGTGATTTGCCAGGTCGCCTGCGCATGCAGGATGACGGTAACTTGGTGTTCTACAACCGCAACAACCAGGCCATCTGGGCCAGTGATACCGGCCAGTTCGGTGGTGCGTCTTCGCGGCTGGTTATCAGCGGCCATTACGCGAGCTCTGCGCCAAGTAACAGCCTAACCATGCAGGTCTACAACTACTCCAGCATGGTCATCGCCAGCCAGCTCTACCCTTAATCCCACTCCACCCAGCGAAAAGGAATACGCCATGAACAGCTCAGCACGGCCTTTCAAATTCAGCGGTGTTATTGCGCCCCAGGACTTCTTTCACCAAGCCACCCTTGCCCCAGCGCTGGGCGCGGTACCGGACGAGCACTACATCGCCCCTACGGTCATTTCGGTACAAATCAGCGTGCCCGAGCAGAAGACCATTGGCGTACCCCAATACTCTGCCACCGTATACGGAGAGGCAGCCGGTCGCTACGACCCCGCAGGCGACTGCCAGGGCAACTTCATGTCTTTCCGGTTCCAGCCCAATAACAATTGTTATGCCTACGGCTGCAACATCACACCAAACACCTTTCCTCAGCCAGGACGGCAGAGCGGCTACCTGCTCACCGCCGCAAACTTTCAACAGCCCTTCTCCGATCTGGGGGCTCTGGTCAGCAGCTACGCAGTCAAGGACGGGCTGGAATTAGTCGGCACCAGCCTCGAAGAACTGTTTGCGTTCAAGTCCAGCAAGCAGGGCACTAATCTACAGCCGCCAGGCAGCCTAAGGGCCGGCTACCTCGGCGGGCACTTCGTCGCGCTGATGGTCTCAACGGCAGGTGATGCGAACTGGCCGGGCGACTACCACTGGGCGCGCTGTGACAACTCATCCGGCGCTTGCGACAGTTGGTCACAGAAAGACGGTTCAGACCAGGTGACCAACTTCGACTTTGCCGGCAACCCGATCAGCAACCCCATGACTGCCAATTGGCAAGTCAACCAGGGGCCGGTCTCCAGCACCGATAGCCGTGAGCTGTTGGTGGAGTACGGTTTTTACTGCTTTATGTTTGTCCCAGAAACCGGTGTGACGATTATTTAATCCAACACCCATGGCAAAAAGCCCAGTGACCAAAGGTCGCTGGGCCATTACCGCTCTGCGTAATCCCGGACACAGATTCCGTGCAGGCCTTTGCTCAACGTCCGTAAGTGGCCGTCACGCTTGCGCTGGCCAGCTTGTTGAAATGCACGAGGAAGCCGATCAGCGCCGGCGAGGCGTTCGCCAATGGCGGCTCCAGCTTTTCCACCTTCAACGCGTGCACGGTGAAAACATAGCGGTGCGGTTTGTCCCCCTGCGGCGGGCAGGCGCCGCCAAAACCGGCCGTGCCGTAGTCGCTGACCCCCTGTACCGCCCCCTCCGGCAGCGCTTGGCCAGCCTTCTGGCCAACGCCCTCAGGTAGCGACGAGGTGCTTGCCGGCAGGTCATAGAGGACCCAATGCCACCATCCCGATCCTGTGGGTGCATCCGGGTCGTAAGCGGTAACCACGAAGCTTTTCGTCCCGGCTGGCGCGCCACTCCATGACAACGCCGGCGAAAGATTGTCACCACTACAGCCGAAGCCGCTGTATACGTGCCGTTCGGACAGGGTTCCCCCATCCGCGAACGACGAACTGGTAAGCGTGAAGTCTGCAGCCCTGACCAATGCAGGCAGGCAGACGAAAGCAAGAGCGACAGCGATCACAGGGCGCATCAGAGAGATTCCTTGACAGTATTCGACGGCGGCAATGATCCCGCCGCGTAACCTGCCCCGCTACGCCAAACGCTCCAGATGCGAGCCATTCTGCGCCAAGCGCTGGCGCATCACCGAAGGCGCGAACCCCCAACGTGCCTGGAAAGCCGCACTGAAGCGGCTGTGTGACTCCCAACCACAATGCAGGGCGATGTCGTTGATGGAACGCTGGGTACTCTGCAGCAGGACCAGAGCGGTTTCCAGGCGCACCTCGCGGACCAGTCCGGCGAGGGTAAAGCCCGACCCAGCGAGGCGTCGGCGCAGCGTCGAGGCGCTGGTATGGAAAACCTCGGCGAGACGTTCGATTCTCCAGTCATCTTCAGGCCGCAGAGCGATGAGCCGGCGGATACGCTCTGCCCAGGAAATCTGCTCGACGGGCTTGAGACGCACGCCACGCTCACCCAGGACAAGCAACAGCTCGATCACCCGGTGACGCTGCAGCAAAGGAGAAACCGTCGCTGCCTCCAGGGCCAGCGCAGTGCGCTCGATGACCTCGCTCAGTTCACCGTCAAGGTCCATGGTCCTGGCTGCGGACAGCTCGTCCTGCACCGGCGGCAGGATCGCCGCAACCGCCCTGACAGGTTCGTCGGAAAAGGCCAAGGCCAGCGCCTCGTAACACGACTCGTCAGCGGGATCGTTGAGCACGTCCCACTGGGTTCCCCGTGCCAGCACCACCACTTCGTTCTTCGATACGCTGAGAGTCCCGGTCGGTGCGATGAGCGCCTTGCGACCACGGCGCACCAGCACCAGAAGGTCCTCACGGATCGACAGGGTTCTCACACGATGCCTGGCGCTGCTGGAAATGCGAATGACCTGAGCCGGCGCAGAAGCGATGTCAGTAACGGGAGTGGACACGAGGGACAGTTCCTTTTCGGTTTGTTTCGCCACCATTGGCTGTCGCAGCCGCGCAGTGCCTCGGAAGGCAGTGGTCACATGCACATCACGCAGGACGTGCGGACCAGGGCCCGTCTGCAACGCTATCCGCGCTGCCAATCTACTGGGTGAGCCATCGGAAAGCCAAGCCTGGGCACTTACCTACTCCGGCAATGGCTCGCTCTAGCTAGGTTCTGTCATCGGCGGAAAGCTCCGTGGCGATCGCCTCGATCAGCGCGCGTACGCGGCGCGGTTGGCTGCGCATCCCCGGGTAGACGATCTGCAGGGCCGTGCGTGCTGCACTGTATGGCGCCAGGACTTCGATCAGCCGTCCGCCATCAAGGTCGGCCTGCACGTCCCATACCGATTTCAGGCACAGACCATGGCCCTGCAGGGCCCAGCGCCTGACCAATTCGCCATGGTTGGCCATGCGCCGGCTGCGGACGGCGACCTAGTACGGCTTGCCGTCGACGAGAAACGACCACTGGTGATCACTGTTGATGCCGAAACGCATGACGATGCAGTCATGCCCGTGCAGTTCATCGGGGTGCAACGGCATGCCCATGCGCTCGAGGTAGCCAGGCGCGGCGCATACGACGCGCCGGTTCTCACCGATGGGTTTGACCTTCAGACTGCTGTCGGCCAGCGTTCCGTAGCGCACGGCAAAATCGAGGCCCTGGCTGACCAGGTCGACGAAGCCGTCGGTGAGGTTGAGCTCGACGCTGACCTCGCGGTGCTGGTCGAGAAAGCGATCGACAATCGGCACGATGCGCGCCTGCCCCAGATCGACCGGAGCACTCAAGCGCACCGGCCCACTCAGGCTTTGCGCACCAAGACGCACCCGGCTGTCCAGTTCCTCCGCTTCGGCCAGCAGGCGGCGGGCGCCCTCGGCCAGCGTCCGGCCTTCATCTGTCAGGCTGATCGAGCGCGTGGTTCGGGTCAGCAACGCCACGCCATAGTGCGACTCCAGTGCGGCCAGCCGCTCGGACACCGAGGCGGGAGAGAGCCCCAGCTCACGCCCGGCTGCAGAAAGCCCACCCTTCTCGATGATCAGCAGGAACAGCTCCAGGTGGTCGAGCATCATTCGTAATATCCGAAATATCTTTTTGATTATTGCTGGATTTTAAGCCTTCAGCGCAAAGCATAAGGTACCCCCATCGTTCATCGAAGGGGAAGCACCGTGAACTTCACCGAGCAAAGCACCAGCGTCATCGTCGGCGGCCATACGGGTATCGGTCGGGCACTTGCGGATGCACTCCGTGAGCGCCCGGGTCGGGTGCTGGTGGCCAGCCGGCGCCGCGGCCTGGATGTCACCGACCCGAGCGCCGTGGAGCGCTACTTCGAGGCCATCGGCACTATCGACCACCTGATCTTCACCGCGGGATCACAAGCGCCGGGCGGGCAACTGCTCGATATGGATCTGAGCACGGCGAGGGCCGCCTTCGACACCAAGTTCTGGGGCAGCCTGGCCGTGGCCAAGGTAGGCGCACGGCACCTGCGCGCCGGTGGCAGCCTGACGCTGACGAGCGGCTTCCTGGCGCGCCGCGCCGTGCCCGGCACCTTCGTCAAGACGGCGATGAACGCAGCGCTCGAAGCCGTCGCCAAGGTGCTGGCACGTGAGCTGGCGCCACTGCGGGTGAACGTCGTCAGCCCTGGCCTGACCGACAGCGAAGCCTATGCCGGCATGGCAGAGGACGCACGCCTGGCCATGCTGCAACGCGCAGCCAACAACCTGCCGGTCGGCCGCGTCGGCAGGCCGCAAGACCTGGCCCAGGGCTACCTGCTGGCCATCGACAACCCTTTCATGACAGGTGCGGTCATCGATATCGATGGCGGCGCACTCATCAACTGATCCCTCGGAGAAACCTTCATGTCTGACTCTCGCAAACTTTTCAACCCGGTCCGCGTTGGCAACCTGGAACTGACCAACCGCCTGGTGATGGCACCGATGACACGCGCGCGCAGCACGCAACCCGGTGACGTGCCCAACGCCCTCAATGCCAGCTACTACGCGCAGCGTGCCAGCGCGGGGCTGATCGTCTCGGAGGCCACGCAGATCTCGCCACAGGGCAAGGGCTACTCGTTCACCCCCGGCATCCACAGTGCCGAGCAGGCGGAAGGCTGGCGCCTGGTGACCCGCGCCGTGCACCAGGCCGGGGGGCGCATCTACCTGCAGCTCTGGCACGTCGGGCGCATGTCGCACCCGGACTTTCATGACGGGCAGCTTCCGGTCGCGCCCTCGTCCGTCGCCTTCGACGGCGCGATCTGGAAAGTCGACCCGGTCACCGGCGAGGGCGGTATGCACCCCTGCCCCACCCCGCGAGCACTCGAGCGCGAGGAAATACAGGCAATCGTCGAGGACTACCGAGTCGCCGCCAGGCAGGCCATTGCCGCCGGCTTCGACGGTGTCGAGGTGCACGCGGCCAATGGCTACCTGATCGACCAGTTCCTGCGCACCACCTCCAACCTGCGCAGCGATGAGTACGGCGGTTCGCGGGAAAATCGTCTGCGCTTCCTGCGTCAGGTGATCGACGCAGTGGCCGACGAAGTCGGCGCCGAGCGCACGGCCATTCGCCTGGCACCGTTCCTCACCGCGCGTGGCATGGCCTGCCCGGATATCCTGCCGACCATCCTCGATGCGGCCAGCTACCTGGACGACAAACAGATCGCCTACTTGCATCTGGTTGAGGCTGATTGGGACGATGCCCCCGAGTTCACCGAGGCGTTTCGCCAGGACATCCGCCTGCGTTTCCGCGGCCCGATCATCGTCGCCGGCAAGTACGATCAGGCACGCGCCGAATGGGTGTTGGGCAAGGGCTATGCCGACCTGGTGGCCTTCGGCCGGCCGTTCATCGCCAACCCCGACCTGCCCCGCCGCTATGCCGAGAATCTGCCGCTGGCGGACTTCGCGCCAAGCAGCCTGTTCGGCGGCGATGCGCGTGGCTATACCGACTATCCCGCGCTCCCGGTCAAGGAGCTGGCACTGTGAGCCGGCAGGCCCAGAACCAGGACGCCGGCCTGCCGACGGGCAACATCCTGGGGCTCGACCACTTCACGCTGCGTACCGCCCGCCTGGAGGAAACGGCGGAGTTCTTCACCCGGGTGATCGGCTTGAGCGACGGTCCGCGACCGGCTTTTCGCTTCCCCGGGCGTTGGCTATACATCGGCGCCCATCCGGTGTTGCACCTTGTCGCCGTGACTACCGACGACCGCCAGCTTCACGCCTACCTGGGCGAGCAGGAAAGTGCCGACGGCAGTGGCTGCGTCGACCATATCTCGCTGCGCGGCACGCACCTGGCCGAGACGCAGCAGCACCTGCTTAGCCTCGGCCAGACGTTTCGCGAGCGCATCGTGCCGCAGATCGGCGAGCACCAACTGTTTCTTGAAGATCCAAACGGCGTGACCATCGAGCTGATCGTTCCCTACCGCCCGGAGAACATCGTGCTGGGCGAAGCCATGCCGCGACCGGACATCGGCTGAGCCATCCCGGCAGAGGCACGCCCCCATGCGCGACACTCCCGAAACACGCCTAACCACACTCGGCCTGCAACTGCCCGAGCCCACGTCGGCGCTCGGCAACTACCCGCCCTGGTATATCGTGTTACACGGGCTAGCTAGGGATTATTAAGAACGTCTCAAGCGCCGCGCATGAAGGATGCAGCCCGAGCTGGGCAACTAATCGCGATCCAATAAATGGAAGCTGGGCAGCGCAACATGCCAGCGAATGGCCGCCAGGCGAATCAGCAGCACAGTCAGCATGGCCACCCCGGTATCTAGCCAGTGTGGTGTGTCCAGCGCACGCATGCCGATAAACATCAGGGCACCGGCAATGCAGGCTGTTGCATAGATTTCTTTCTGGAAGATCAGCGGGATCTCATTGCAGATCACATCGCGCATGACCCCACCTGCTACACCGGTCATCACACCCATGATCACTGCCGTGCTGTGTGGCACGTTGTGTTGCATGGCGACCTCGGTTCCGATCACGGTAAATACCGCCAGCCCGAAAGCATCCGCCAGTAACAGGCCTTTCTCGTGGATTGGCTGTGTCAGACGTACCCATAGGACCGTAGCGATGGCTGCCAGCGATGCGACAACGATATACAGGTCGTTGCGAATCCAGCTAACCGGATGGTTGTCCAGAATCACATCACGCAGTGTGCCACCGCCAAGCGCAGTAACGATGGCAATCACCAGTACACCGAACAGGTCCATGGACTTGCGCCCGGCCATCAGTGCGCCGGTGATGGCAAAGACCGCAACGCCGAACAGATCTGCCAGATAGAACAGTTGCGCCATGCTGACCTCAGGAGGACACAGGGGTACGCATGGTGACGAACTCTTCGGCGGCCGTTGGATGCACGCCGATGGTTTCATCGAACACCTGCTTGGTTGCGCCTGCTTTAAGCGCCACTGCCAGTCCCTGGACAATTTCACCGGCGTCCGGGCCAACCATATGACAGCCCAATACGCGGTCTGTGGCAGCGTCTACCACCAGTTTCATCAGGGTGCGCTCCGGGCTTTCGGTCATGGTCAGCTTCATCGGACGGAAGCGACTTTCGAAGACCGTGACGTTGTAGCCCTCCTCCTTCGCCTGCTCTTCACTGAACCCGACTGTGCCTATATTCGGCAGGCTGAATACGGCCGTAGGGATCAGCCGGTAGTCGACCTTGCGGTATTCCTCAGGCTTGAACAGGCGTCGTGCTACCGCCATGCCTTCGGCCAGTGCTACGGGCGTCAGCTGTACGCGACCGATCACATCGCCGATGGCGAGGATTGACGGTGTCGTAGTCTGGTATTGCTCGTCGACCTTGATAAAACCGCGCTCATCGAGCTGCACATGGGTATTTTCCAGGCCCAGGTTATCCAGCATCGGCCGGCGTCCGGTGGCATAGAAAACACAGTCGGTTTCAAGCACGCGGCCATCCTTGAGGGTGGCGCGCAGGCTGCCATCGGTCTGTTTGTCGATGCGGGCGATATCGCTGTTGAATTGCAGATCCACACCACGCTTGCTCAACTCTTCCTCTAGGTGCAAGCGCACGGCCTTGTCGAAGCCACGCAGGAACAGCTCTCCGCGATAAAGCAGCGAGGTGCATGCGCCCAGTCCGTTGAAGATCGAAGCGAATTCCACGGCGATATAACCGCCGCCCACCACCAGCACACGCTTGGGCAGCTGCTCAAGAAAGAAAACCTCATTCGAGCCAATGGCATGTTCATGTCCAGGCACTTCAGGAATCTGCGGCCAACCGCCGGTAGCAATCAGGATGTGCTTGGCGCTGTAACGCTGTCCGCCCAGTTCAACACTGTGTTCATCGACAATCCGCGCGTGGCCTTCGAGCAAGGTCACACCACTACTAACCAACAGGTTGCGATAGATGCCATTGAGTCGGTCGATTTCACGGTTTTTGTTACTGATCAGGGTCGACCAGTCGAACTTGCTCGCCCCCAGTTCCCAGCCAAAGCCTTGCGCCTGTTCGAAGTCGTCGGCGAAGTGTGCACCATAAACCAGCAGCTTCTTCGGTACGCAGCCAACATTGACGCAGGTACCGCCGAGGTAGCGGCTTTCGGCAACCGCCACGCGCGCGCCATAGCCGGCAGCAAATCGCGCAGCCCGCACACCGCCGGAACCGGCGCCAATTACAAACAGGTCGAAGTCGTAGGTCATTTCAGCCTCCAGAACAAGCCGCCAGCATACCCCAAGGCGCTCCAGTGCCTAAACTTGATGCCATGCAGAACAGGAGAGTCGTTATGCGCCCTACTCTTACTCATCTGGCCTTGCACGTGCCTGACCTCGATGCCTGCGTAAGCTTTTACGAGCAGTTCTGCGCGATGCAGGTGATTCACCAGCGCGCTGGCAAAGGCTCACGGATTGTCTGGATGGCCGAACAGGGTAAGGAACACAGCTTTATTTTTGTGATCATGCCGGGGGGGCAAGATCGCCAATTGGCTGCGGATGACTACAGCCACTTGGGCTTTGCCCTGGGAAGTCGAGAACAGGTTGATCGCATCGCGGCGCGAGCACGAGTGGCAGGGTGTCTGGTCTGGGAGCCGCGTGACGAACCCTACCCCGTTGGTTACTACTGCGGCCTGCGCGACCCCGCAGGCAACTATGTGGAGTTCAGCTACGGCCAGCCGTTAGGGCCTGGCGCTGAGCAGATACCCTTGCCCTGAATGCACACAGCCACCCGAAGGTGGCTGTGTATTACCGCGTCAAGTGCCTAATCAATAGGCCTTGCCGGTTTTGTAGAGGTTTTCGAAGCAGAAGTTGGTGGCTTCGATATAGCCTTCTGCACCGCCGCAATCGAAACGTTTGCCCTTGAACTTGTAGGCCATCACGCAGCCATTCTGTGCCTGCTTCATCAGTGCGTCGGTGATCTGGATTTCACCGCCCTTGCCAGGTTCGGTTTGCTCAATCAGCTCGAAGATGTCCGGAGTCAGGATATAGCGACCGATGATCGCCAGGTTCGACGGCGCGTCTTCCGGCTTGGGCTTCTCGACCATGCTGTTAACCCGGTAGATGTCATCGCGAATCATCTCGCCGGCGATCACCCCATATTTATGGGTTTCTTCCGGCGGCACTTCCTGAATGGCGACGATCGAGCAGCGGAACTGGTTGTACAGCTTGACCATCTGCGTCAGCACCGCATCGCCTTCCAGGTTCAGGCACAGGTCGTCAGCCAGCACCACGGCAAATGGCTCATCACCAACCAGCGGGCGGCCACAGAGAATCGCGTGGCCCAGGCCTTTCATTTCCACCTGGCGGGTGTAGGAGAAGGTGCATTCATCGATCAGGCGGCGGATGCCAACCAAGTATTTTTCCTTGTCGGTGTCACGAATCTGGTGCTCAAGCTCGTAGCTGATATCGAAGTGATCTTCCAGCGCGCGTTTGCCGCGGCCGGTGATCATGGCAATTTCCGTCAGCCCAGCTTCCAACGCCTCTTCGACACCGTACTGGATCAGCGGCTTGTTCACGATCGGCAGCATTTCCTTGGGCATGGCCTTGGTGGCTGGCAGAAAGCGGGTGCCGTAACCGGCTGCAGGGAACAAGCATTTCTTGATCATGGGAAACCTTGAGGAAATGGGGGTGAAAATTGCGTGCGCAGTTTATCAGGCTGCACTGGCCTTACAATGCCCCTGCGCGGGCCGGCCAATGCCTCGGTAAAGAAAACCCAGCTCTGCCAACTGCATGGCATCGTAGATATTACGCCCGTCAAACAGCACAGGCATGCGCATCAAACCACGAATGCGGGCGAAGTCGGGCTGGCGAAACTGCTTCCATTCGGTAACGAGCACCAGCGCATCTGCACCTTCAACAACGCTATATGGCGACGTGCTCAAACGCAGTTGACCGCTATCAATCGCCTGGCTGTAGCGCTCTGCAAGAGCTGTTGTCGCGACCGGATCACACGCCTGAACGGTGACGCCGACAGCCAGCAAGGCATCAAGCAGAACCAGGCTGGGTGCTTCGCGCAGATCATCGGTACCTGGCTTGAACGCTAGGCCCCACAGCGCCACCACCCGCCCTTGCCAATAACCGGAAAAGTGCTCACGTAATGCCTGAAACAACAGGGTTTTCTGCAGCGCGTTACGGGCTTCGACTGCGCGCAAAATGCCCGGTTCAATGCCTTCTTGCTCTGCGCAGCGAATCAGCGCCCGCACATCCTTGGGAAAACAGGAACCACCATAACCGCAACCGGCGTAGATAAAGTGGGTACCAATGCGTTTATCGCTGCCGATGCCACGCCGCACATCCTCGATGTCGACATCCAGGCGTGCGCAGAGGCTGGCCATTTCATTGATAAAGGAAATCTTGGTAGCCAGAAAGGCGTTGGCGGCATATTTGCTGAATTCAGCCGCCCGCAGCCCCATGCATAACAAACGCTCATGATTGCGCAGGAATGGTGCATACAGACGACGTAACAACTCATGCCCCGCGGGTTCATCGCAGCCGACAATCACCCGGTCGGGACGCATAAAGTCGTCAATCGCCGAACCTTCCTTGAGAAACTCCGGGTTACTCGCCAGCGTCACCGCAAAGCGTTTGCCGCGTTTGCTCAATCGGCCGTTGATGCGCTGTGCAACACGCTCAGCCGTGCCTACGGGTACCGTTGATTTATTCACCACCACGCAGTTCTGCTCAAGCAGGTCGCCCAGTTCATCGGCCACGGCCAGGACATGCGACAAGTCCGCTGAGCCGTCCTCCCCACTCGGCGTGCCGACTGCGATAAAGATAATCTCGGCCTGTTTGATACCTTCATGCAGATGCCGACTGAAGCTCAGCTGACCGCTGCTCAAATGAGTTTGCAGCATGGCCTCCAGCCCCGGCTCGTAAATCGGCGACTGGCCACGGGCAAGCCGTACCACACGCTGCGCATCACGCTCAATGCAGATCACCCGATTGCCCATCTCGGCAAAACAGGCCGCCGATACCAGCCCTACATACCCTGCTCCGATCACACAAATCCGCATCGCCTGCACTCCTCACTGAGTTACCGCGATTGCAGCTAAAGCAGATGGCAGGGTTATGACATGCGCGCGACATCCAGATGACAAGCCTAAATAAAGATATGCGTACAAAAATCAGGCATAAAAAAACCGGCCACGAAGACCGGTTTTAGAGGATTTCAGGTTCATACAAGAACATCTGAAATCATGTACATGGTGCCCGAAGCCGGGGTCGAACCGGCACGAGGTTACCCTCGAGGGATTTTAAGTCCCTTGCGTCTACCGATTTCGCCATTCGGGCGGTAGCGCTGCATTGCGAGGCTTGGACTATATACAGCCCTTGGATACCTCGCAAGGTTTCAAGTTTAAATGAAAAAGCCTCGTAAATCAGTGATCTACGAGGCTTTTCTAATTGGAGGCTGAGGTCGGAATCGAACCGGCGTTCACGGATTTGCAATCCGGTGCATAACCACTCTGCTACTCAGCCTTGAAACTAAACGGACCGTGTAAAACGGTCCGTTGAAATTGGAGCGGGAAACGAGACTCGAACTCGCGACCCCGACCTTGGCAAGGTCGTGCTCTACCAACTGAGCTATTCCCGCTTGTCGTGCTGACGGCCGCCATTCTATAGCTTCAGAACGGCCCGTCAACCCCTTGATTCAAAAAAGCTTATTTCTTTTCCGCGGTAATTCGCAGGTGTGGCCATGCGGCCAGCAGGTACTGCGCCATCGACCACAAGGTAAGTACCGCAGCAATGATCAGCAGCGCGTAACCGAGCACAACCCAAGCAGTAAAGGTCGGTGGATTGGCCAGCAAAATTACCAGGGCAACCATCTGTGCGGCGGTTTTCCATTTTGCCAATTTGGATACGGCAACATGCGCACGGGCACCTATCTCTGCCATCCATTCACGCAGCGCCGAAACCACAATTTCGCGACCGATGATGATGGCCGCAGGCAGCGTCAACCAGAGATTGGCGTGCTCAGCCACCAGCAACACCAGAGCAACCGCCACCATCAGCTTGTCGGCAACCGGGTCGAGGAAAGCACCAAAAGGTGTGCTCTGTTCCCAACGCCGGGCCAGATAACCATCCAGCCAGTCCGTTGCCGCTGCGACTGAAAACACCGCGCTAGCGGCCCAATAGCTCCAGCTGAAGGGCAGATAGAACAGCAGAATAAACACCGGGATCAGCAATACACGGAGCACGGTCAGCAGGTTGGGGATATTCATCGACACGACTTGGCGGTAAAGAGAGCCAGCATTCTACTCACTGTGCAGGGTCGCATAAATCAACTCGGCGAGTTTTTTACTGATCCCTGGTGCTTTGGCAATTTCTTCGATGCTGGCGCGGGACAGTTCCTGTAGCCCGCCGAAGTGGTTGAGCAGCTCACGCCGGCGCTTGGGGCCTACGCCAGCAACTTCCTCAAGAGTGGAGGTTCGTCGAGTTTTGCCACGACGGGCGCGGTGTCCAGTAATGGCAAAGCGGTGCGATTCATCGCGAATCTGCTGAATCAGATGCAGTGCCGGTGAATTGCCCGGCAAAGTAAATTCATGGGCGGCGTCATTCAGATACAGGGTTTCCAAGCCCGGTTTGCGCGTAGTGCCTTTAGCAACGCCAAGCAGAATCAAGTCTGGTACCGCCAGCTCTTCGAGCACTTCGCGGGCCATCGCCAGTTGGCCTTTACCGCCGTCCACCAGCAGGATATCCGGCAGCTTGCCTTCGCCATCCTTGATCTTGCTGAAGCGCCGAGTCAGCGCCTGGTGCATGGCGGCGTAATCGTCACCGGGCGTCACGCCTTCGATGTTGTAGCGGCGGTAATCGGATTTCAGCGGACCTTCCGGGCCAAATACCACGCAGGAAGCAACCGTCGCCTCGCCGCTGGAGTGGCTGATATCGAAGCACTCCAGGCGTTGCGGTACTTCATCCATGTCCAGCGCCTGAGCCAGGGCATCAAAGCGCGCGGCAACGTGTTGCCGATTAGCTAGGCGCGCCGCCAGGGCTTGCTCGGCATTCGTCACGGCCAGCTGTTGCCAGCGCGCGCGGGTACCGCGTACGCGGTAGCTGATACTCAGCTCACGGCCGCGTAGCTCATCAATGGCGGCGATCAGCGTGGCGAAATCTTCGTGTTGTGCATTGACGATCAGCTCGCTCGGCAGGTCGCGTTCCTGGCTGCTCAGGTAGTACTGCGCAAGGAAGGCCAGCAGTACACCACTGCCCTCCTCCTCAATGGCCACCTGCGGGAAAAAATTTTTACTGCCAAGCACCCGGCCGCCGCGCACGCTGATCAAATGCACACATGCACCGCCTGGATTGACCATGGCCGCGACCACGTCCACATCACCGGTGCCGCCTTCCATGCTCTGCTGATCCTGCACGCGGCGCAGCAGTGATATCTGATCACGCAATCCAGCCGCCCGCTCGAAATCGAGGGCCATGGCGGCAGCCTGCATGCCACTGGACAGCTCATCAGTCAGGGCATTGCTGCGCCCCTCAAGAAACATCACCGAATGGCGTACGTCGTCAGCATACTCAGCGGGTTCTACCAGGCCGACACAGGGGCCTTTGCAGCGCTTGATCTGGTACTGCAGGCAGGGCCGCGTGCGATTTTTGTAGAAGCTGTCCTCGCACTGGCGCACCAGAAAGGTCTTTTGCAACAGGTTGAGGCTCTCGCGGATGGCGCCGGCGCTGGGATATGGGCCAAAGTAACGGCCTTTCTGCTTTTTCGCCCCGCGGTGGATGCTCAGGCGCGGGAAATCACCATCGGATAGAAGCACATAGGGGTACGACTTATCGTCGCGCAGCAGAATGTTGTAGGGCGGCCGCCATTCCTTGATCAGCGTCTGTTCAAGCAGCAACGCTTCGGTTTCATTGGCGGTGATGGTGGTTTCTATCTGCGCGATGCGGCCCACTAACGCGGCGGTCTTAGGCGCTAACCCGTTTTGGCGGAAGTAGCTGGCCAGGCGCTTTTTCAGGTTCTTGGCTTTACCGACATAGAGCAGCTTGGCGTCGACATCGAACATGCGGTACACGCCAGGGCGACCGCTGCAGGTGGAGAGAAACGCGCTGGAATCGAAAGCTGCGCGACTGTCGTCAGCTGCTGGCATCAATCATGCCGTGGCGTACGGCCAGCAGGGCCAGCTCGACATCGCTGGTGATCGACAGCTTTTCGAAGATGCGATAGCGGTAGGTGTTTACGGTTTTCGGCGACAGGCAGAGCTTGTCTGAGATGGCCTGAACCTTCTGGCAGCCGGCGATCATCAGCGCGATCTGGATTTCACGCTCGGAGAGCAGATCGAACGGCGAATTGCTGCTTTGTGGCTGGAACGACTTGAGAGCCAGTTGCTGGGCAATCTGCGGGCTGATATAGCGCTGACCGCTGAATACCATGCGGATGGCTTGAACCATTTCTTCCAGGGCCGCGCCCTTGGTCAGGTAACCAGCAGCGCCGGCCTGCAGCAGGCGCGTAGGGAACGGATCTTCTTCGCAGACGGTAACTGCAACGACTTTGAGATCAGGGTGGCTGCGAATCAGCTTGCGCGTGGCCTCAAGGCCGCCAATGCCCGGCATCTTGATGTCCATCAGGACAACATCGGGCTTCAGCTCGCGGGCTTTCTTCAGGGATTCTTCGCCAGACTCGGCTTGACCAACTACATGCAAACCGTCGATATCAGCCAGCATGCGGGTGATGCCGGTACGTACCAGGTCGTGGTCATCAACAACTAGCACCCTGATCAAGCGACACCCCGTTTGCATCAGCCGCCAAGAGCAGCTGGTTGGGTTGGAAGGCTGGAGATTTGTTAACCCCAGCTTGACGCATAACCGTCAAAATGCAAGCGCCAATAAAGCTGCGCAAGAGTGACGGCCAGAGGAATATGGCGGAAGCGGTGAGATTCGAACTCACGGAAGAGTTTCCCCTTCGACGGTTTTCAAGACCGTTGCATTCAACCGCTCTGCCACGCTTCCGGCGATTGCGGGCGGCAATCTTACCCGAACGCAACACGCTGTCAAACTCTACGTATTGGCTCTCTATCTGCCTCTGCTATGATCGGGCCTGACCTTGGTCACGGAACCATCAGCCATTTCAGGAGTGTCGCCATGAACGAACACAATTATGCACTTGACCATACGCAGGTTGAGCAGCAAGAAGTCAGCCGCGTCCTGCGCAACACCTATGGCCTGCTGGCCATCACCCTGGCTTTCAGCGGCCTGGTGGCGTACATCGCACAGCGCGCCAATGTGCCTTATCCGAATATCTTCGTGGTGCTGATCGGCTTTTACGGCCTGTTCTTCCTCACTGCCAAACTGCGTAACTCGGCCTGGGGTCTGGTTTCGACCCTCGCTCTGACCGGGTTTATGGGCTATGCCCTCGGCCCGATCCTCAATCGCTATATGGGCATGGCCAACGGTGCTGAAGTTGTCAGTTCCGCTTTCGCCATGACAGCCCTGGTGTTCTGCGGTCTGTCGGCTTACGTACTGACCACCCGCAAAGACATGAGCTTCCTCAGTGGGTTTATCACTGCAGGTTTCTTTGTTCTGCTGGGCGCGATGGTTGCCGGCTTCTTCTTCGAGATCAGCGGTCTGCAGCTGGCGATCAGCGCAGGTTTTGTGCTGTTTTCTTCGGTCTGCATTCTGTATCAGACCAGCGAAATCATTCACGGTGGTGAGCGTAACTACATCATGGCGACCATCAGCCTGTATGTATCGATCTACAACCTGTTCGTCAGCCTGCTGCAGATTTTCGGCATCATGGGCAGCGACGACTGATTTACGCTGCTGTGAAAAGCCCGCTTCGGCGGGCTTTTTTATGCCTACCACGCGCATCTTGGTGGCTCAGGCTTTATCATTCCGGCAAATTGGCTTGCCGGGTTTGCTATGAAGTTTGCCATCGCTCTGTTCTCTGCTCCTCATGCACCTTCCTCGCGCCGCGCGCTGCGCTTTGCTCAGGCGGCATTGGCAGGTGGGCATGAGATCGTGCGGCTGTTCTTTTATCAGGACGGCGTACACAGCGCCTCGAGCAATGTGGTCTGCGCGCAGGATGAAGTGGATCTGCCACGTGAATGGCGTGAGTTAGTGCAAACGCAGCAGCTGGATGGCGTCGTGTGTATCGCCGCAGCCTTGCGCCGTGGCGTGTTGAATGACGATGAAGCACAGCGTTATTCACGCTCAGCCGCCAATCTGGGCGCGCCTTGGGAGCTTTCCGGGCTAGGCCAACTGCACGAAGCGACGCAGCTGGCGGATCGCTTGGTGTGTTTTGGAGGCCCTTGAAATGAGTAAGTCGCTGCTGATCATCAGCCGCCAAGCCCCGTGGTCCGGTCCTGGTGCGCGGGAAGCACTGGATATCGCGCTGGCCGGCGGCGCCTTCGATTTGCCGATTGGCCTGCTGTTTCTTGATGACGGGGTATTTCAGCTGAGTGGTGCGCAACAACCGGCCAATCTGCAGCAGAAAGACCTCAGCGCCAATCTGCAGGCCTTGCCAATGTTCGGGGTCGAGTCGCTGTATGCCTCGCAGCGCAGCCTGGATGAGCGTGGCCTGGGTGATTACTCCAGCAGTCTGGTTGTCGAGCGTCTCGATGACTCCTCGATAAGTGCTTTGATTGACCGCTACAACCAGGTGATTACGCTCTGATGGCTACCTTGCACGTACTCTCGCACTCGCCCTTTACCGATAGCAGTCTGAGTAGTTGCTTGCGTATTCTCGGCTGCCAGGATGCCCTACTGCTTTGTGGTGATGCGGTATATGCCTTACAGGACGGTAGCGCACAGCGTCAGGCGCTGGAACTGATGCCAGAAGCCATCGCACTGTATGCTCTGGATGAAGATGTGCAGGCGCGCGGCCTTGCTTACCCTGCCCGCCTCGTACTGGTCGATTACCCTGCGTTCGTTGTGCTGAGCTGCCAATACGACAAGGTAAACACTTGGCTATGAGCACGCTGAATGTTGAAGGTCGCAGCTTGGCGCTGGACAAAGATGGCTATCTGGTCGATCTGGCGGATTGGTCCGAAGCCAGCGCGCATGCCCTGGCGCAACGTGAAGGCATCAACCTGAGTGCCGAGCACTGGGAAATCCTCTGGCTGGTGCGCAGCTTTTACGACGAGTTTCAGTTGTCCCCAGCCAACCGTCCGCTGATCAAGTTTATTGCCGTCAAACTCGGCCCCGAGAAAGGCAATAGCCTGAACCTCAATCGCCTGTTCAATGGCGCTCCTGCCAAACTTGCCGCCAAGCTGGCGGGCCTGCCCAAGCCGACCAATTGTCTATGAATCTTGTGACCCCGCCGGAACACCCTTTCGCTCAATTTGTACGCATCCTCGGTAAAGGCAAGCGTGGTGCGCGCAACCTGACCCGCGAGGAGGCCCGTGACGCCATGGGCATGCTGCTCGACGGCCAAGCCGAAGAAAGTCAGCTGGGTGCCTTTCTGATGCTGTTGCGGCACAAGGAGGAAAGTGCCGAGGAAATGGCCGGTTTTGCCGAGGCTGTGCGTGCGCGCTTACAGGCGCCTGCTATCCAGGTAGATCTGGATTGGCCCAGCTATGCCGGCAAGAAGCGCCACCTGCCGTGGTTTCTGCTGGCGGCCAAGGCGCTAGCGAATAGCGGTATTCGCATCCTGTTGCATGGCGGCGGCCCGCACACAGCCGGGCGCATGTACAGCGAACAGCTACTCGAAATCCTGCACATTCCGCTATGCCGCAGCTGGGATGGCGTTGAGCTGGCACTGGCGCAACAACAGCTGGCATTTATCCCGCTGGGCGACTGGATGCCGCAGCTGCAAGGGATGATCGACCTGCGCAACACCCTCGGCCTGCGTTCACCGATTCATTCGCTGGCGCGCATTCTCAACCCGCTGGGCGCGCGTTGCGGTCTGCAGAGCATCTTTCATCCGGGTTATCAGGCGGTGCACCGTGAAGCCAGCCAGTTGCTCGGCGATAGCGCGGTAGTAATCAAGGGTGAAGGCGGCGAAATCGAGATCAACCCGGACGCCACCAGCCACCTGTACGGCACGGCCAATGGCGACAACTGGGACGAAGAATGGCCGGCGCTTTCGCCGCTGCGTCACGTCAAGCCTGAAACGCTGGAACCGGCCCATCTTGTCGCCTTCTGGCGCGGTGAAGTGGCCGATGATTACGGCCAGCTTGCCGTGATCAGCACCATGGCTTTGGCCTTGCGCGCCCTCGGCGAATCGCGTGAAAAAGCCCTGGAGCGCGCCGCCCAGCTGTGGGCGGCGCGTAATCAGACGCTGGCTTGAGCGCCTTCAAACCAGGCCAGTTTCTCCCGTAGCTGCACCACTTCGCCGACGATTACCAGAGTCGGCGCGTGCACCTCATGTTCCGCCACCAGCTCGGCCAGATTGGCCAATGTACCGGTAAACACCCGCTGATTCTGCGTGGTGCCCTGCTGGATCAATGCCGCCGGCGTTGTCGCTGCGCGGCCATGGGCAATCAGTTGCTGACAGATGATCGGCAACCCCACCAGGCCCATATAGAACACCAGGGTCTGGCTGCTGGCTGTCAGCTCGTTCCAGGGCAGATTGCTGCTGCCATCTTTCAGGTGACCGGTAACAAAGCGCACAGATTGCGCATGGTCACGATGGGTCAGCGGAATTCCCGCATAAGCCGCGCAGCCTGAGGCGGCGGTGATGCCCGGTACCACCTGAAACGGAATGCCGTGGGCAGCCAGCTCTTCGATTTCCTCACCACCACGACCGAAGATAAACGGATCGCCGCCTTTCAGGCGCAATACCCGTTTACCTTCTTTGGCCAAGCTGACCAGGCGCTGATTGATCTGCTCCTGCGGCACAGCGTGCTCTGCACGCTGTTTGCCAACATAGATGCGCTCGGCATCGCGACGGCACAGCTCGATGATGGCCGGGGCCACCAGGCGGTCGTAGAGCACCACATCGGCTTGCTGCATCAGGCGCAGGGCACGGAAGGTCAGCAGATCAGGGTCACCCGGCCCGGCACCAACCAGATACACCTCGCCAAGGGTGCGCGGGGCTATCCCGGCGATTTTCTCTTCCAGTTGGCGCTGCCCTTCCTGCAGTTTACCGGCGAAGACGCTTTCGGCCACCGGGCCCTGAAACACATCCTCCCAGAACACCCGGCGCTGCTGCACATCGGGAAAGAGCGCTTTGACCTGGGCACGAAAACGCTTGGCCAAACCGGCTAGCTGACCATAGGTTGCAGGAATCCAGGTTTCGATCTTGGCGCGAATCAGCCGTGCCAGCACCGGTGCATCACCGCCACTGGTAATCGCCACAATCAAAGGCGAGCGATCGACAATGGCGGGGAAAATCACGCTACACAGCTTCGGTGCATCCACCACGTTGACCGGAATACCCAATGCCTGGGCCTCGGCCGAGATTTGCGCATTCAGCGGCTCGTCATCGGTGGCGGCAATGATCAGGGCCACACCCTGCAGATCAGCCGACTGATAATCACGTAGCCGCACCTCGCCACTACGCGCACTGGCCATCTCACGCAGTTCGTCACGAATCTCCGGCGCTACTACCCGCAGCGTCGCGCCGGCATCACTGAGCAAGCGCGCCTTGCGCACGGCAACTTCACCACCACCGACCACCAGTACCGGGCGATCCTGCAGTTTGTGGAACAGGGGCAGAAAATCCATGACACACGCTCTCAATCGGGTAAACAAAACGGGGCGGCACTGGCCGCCCCGTCACAGGTAACTGAAATCCGGATTAACCGATAATTTCGATACCACCCATATAGGGCTTCAGCACATCCGGCACGCGGATGCTGCCATCGGCCTGCTGGTAATTTTCCAGCACAGCAACCAGGGTGCGCCCCACAGCCAGGCCGGAGCCGTTGAGGGTGTGTACCAGTTCGGGCTTGCCGGTTTCCGGGTTGCGGTAGCGCGCCTGCATACGGCGCGCCTGGAAGTCGCCGCAGTTGGAGCACGAAGAAATCTCGCGGTACTTGTCCTGGCTCGGCACCCAGACTTCCAGGTCATAGGTTTTCACCGCGCCGAAGCCCATATCACCGGTGCACAGCGCCAGTTTGCGGTATGGCAATTCAAGCAACTGCAGCACGCGCTCGGCGTTGGCGGTCAGGCTTTCCAGCGCCTCAAAGGATTTGCTCGGCTCGACGATCTGCACCATCTCGACCTTGTCGAACTGGTGCTGACGGATCATACCGCGGGTATCACGGCCGGAAGCACCGGCCTCACTGCGGAAGCACGGGGTGTGCGCAACCAGTTTAAGCGGCAGTTGCTTGGCATCAAGAATTTCGCCAGCAACGATGTTGGTCAGCGAAACCTCGGCAGTCGGGATCAGGTACAGATCGGCTTCGCCTTCGCGACTGATCTTGAACAGGTCTTCCTCAAACTTCGGCAGCTGGCCAGTGCCTTGCAGCGCCGGAGCCTGCACCAGGTAAGGCGTATAGGCTTCTTCGTAGCCGTGCTCGCCGGTGTGCAAATTGATCATGAACTGCGCCAGAGCACGGTGCATGCGCGCAATCGGCCCGCGCAATAAAGCAAAACGTGCGCCGGACAGCTTGGCAGCGGTCTCGAAATCCAGCCAGCCGTGCTGCTCGCCGAGGGCAACGTGATCCTGAATCGGGAAATCGAAGCTGCGCGGCGTGCCCCAGCGGGAGACTTCCACGTTGCCCTCTTCGTCTTCACCGACCGGCACCGATTCGTGTGGCAGGTTGGGGATATTCAACAGCAGGCCGTCGAGTTCAGTCTGAATGCTGTCAAGGTCACGTTTGCCCTGCTCCAGGTCGCTGCCCATCTGATCCACTTCTGCCAGCAGCGGCGCAATGTCTTCACCGCGCTGCTTGGCCTGGCCAATGGATTTGGAGCGACTGTTACGTTCGGCTTGCAGCTGCTCGGTGCGGGTCTGCAGCGTCTTGCGCTGAGCCTCAAGCGCTTCAAAGCGGGCAACATCAAGGACAAAACCACGGGCGGCCAGGCGCTCGGCCACTTCATGGAGCTGGGTACGAACGAGTTTGGAATCGAGCATGTTCTGGTCTCAACACATCACAAGGGTTTGCATGGCCTTGGCCATGACGCGCATGCCGCGCAGTTTAAGGCTTTAACCGGGTTGGGTGCCACACCGGGCGTTAGCGGCTACTGAGAGAGGCGTGCCAGGGCAAAACCGCCCCAGACCGCGAGCACACCGCCGACCACGCTGCACAGCAGGTAGGCAAACGCCTCATTGTGGCGGCCACTTTCAAATAGCTTGAGCAGCTCGAGGCTGAATGAGGAAAAGGTGGTGAAACCGCCGAGCAGGCCGATGATCAAGCCGCTGCGCAATTCAATAGGCAGGTCGCTGCGCAACAGAAACAGGCCGGACAACAGACCGATCAGCAGGCAGCCGAGGACATTTACGGTGAAGGTGCCCAGGTAGAAATGCCGCGGCCACTGCGCCACTACCCAGCTGGCAGCCAGAAAGCGCAGCACAGAGCCCACTGCACCACCGAGGGCAACGGCCATGGCGACGCGAATCATGGCTTTCTCCGTTGCCGAGGGCTGTTGCGATCCTGGCTTTTCAAGTGTTGCAGCTTGTCGCGAATCTTCAGCTCCAGGCCACGCGGCACCGGTTGATAGTACTCACGCGGCTCGAAGGTGTCCGGAAAGTAATCCTCACCAGCGGCATAGGCATCAGGCTCATCGTGGGCGTAGCGGTATTCGTCGCCATAACCCAACTCTTTCATAAGCTTGGTCGGGGCATTGCGCAGGTGCAGCGGAACTTCCTGCGAGCCATGTTCGGCGGCATCACGCATGGCGGCGTTGAAGGCGTTGTAGACCGCGTTGCTTTTTGGCGCACAGGCCAGGTAGACAATCGCCTGAGCCACGGCCAGCTCACCCTCAGGGCTACCCAGACGCTCCTGCACGTCCCATGCGTTGAGGCACAGGGTCAGGGCGCGTGGGTCGGCATTGCCGATGTCTTCGCTGGCCATGCGCACCACACGGCGGGCGATATACAGCGGATCACAACCGCCATCAAGCATGCGCGCAAACCAGTACAGCGCGCCGTTCGGGCTGGAGCCGCGTACGGATTTGTGCAGCGCAGATATTTGGTCGTAAAAGGCTTCGCCGCCTTTATCGAAGCGCCGACGGGTATCACCAAGCAGATTGAACAGCAGTTCGCTGCCGATCTCGCTGCCGTCTTCGGCCAGGTCGGCGGCGTTTTCCAAAAAATTGAGCAAACGCCGGCCGTCGCCATCGGCTGCGGCCTGAAGAATCTTGAAGCTTTCTTCCGGCAGACTCAGCTGGCGTTCCCCCAGGCCCTTCGGGTCGCTCAGGGCGCGATCGACCAGCTTGCGCAGCGCGGCCTCATCCAGGCTTTTCAGCACATAGACTCGAGCCCGTGAGAGCAAGGCGTTATTTAGCTCGAATGACGGGTTTTCCGTGGTGGCGCCGATAAAGATCAGCGTGCCGTCTTCCACGTAAGGCAGAAAGGCATCCTGCTGCGACTTGTTGAAACGGTGTACCTCATCAACAAACAGGATGGTCTGGCGGCCATATTGCGCAGCATGTTGCTGCGCGACTTCCACGGCCAGGCGAATCTCCTTGACCCCGGAGAGTACTGCAGAAATCGTCTCGAAGTGCGCATCGGACACCTGTGCCAGCAGCCGCGCCAGGGTGGTCTTGCCGACACCTGGCGGGCCCCAGAAGATCATCGAATGCAGCGCGCCCTGCTCCAGCGCTTCACGCAAGGGTTTGCCACGGGCCAGCAAGTGCTCCTGGCCGACGTACTCATCCAGGCTGGCTGCGCGTAACCGGGCAGCCAGGGGTTGAGCAACGGGAGCCTTGCGAAACAGATCCATGACTGCGGTTTAACGCCTCTTGCCCTTGAGCCTTCTACTCTTGAATCACATCCGCGCCGGCCGGAATATCGAAGGTGAACTGCGCATCGTCCTGCGGCTCATTCATTTTCACGTTGAGGAACAGAATATTGGTGCGCTGGCCGATGCTGTCGATCAGCTGCATATCGTTGAGCACCTTGTTGCGGAACGACAGACGCAGGCTGTCGAACAGGGTGTCCTTGGATTTTGGCTTGAGGATGAAATCGACCACATTGCCGCCCTCGTTGTGGCTGATGTCGAAGTTCTCACGGATCTTCGACACGTCGCCGGACAGCAGCAGCGCCGGAGTGTGGGTCAGACGCTGATCGAGGGTCTGAATGGTCACCTGTTGCAGATCCGGGTCATACAGCCAGACCTTTTCGCCATTGGAGACCAGCAGCTGCTCCATCGGCGCATCGGTGTGCCAGCGAAACAGACCCGGGCGCTTCAGTGCGAGCTGGCCGGCGGTTTCCTGCAGCTGGGTACCGCTGCCGTCGAGAGTCAGCTGGGAAAAACGTGCATTAATGGTCTGCGCCTGGTTGAGCAACTCGGTCAGACGTTGCACGGCCACTTCGTCGTCGGCCATTGCGGCAACGTTGGTAAAACTCAGTACGGTCAGCAACAGCATGCGAATCAGGCGCATGGGACTCCTTATAAGGTCGGGCTAGGCGTTAATCGCGAACGGGACTTGGTGCTATGACCTCGCGAGAGCCATTGGTGTTCATTGAGGTGACGACGCCAGCCATTTCCATGGCTTCAATCATCCGCGCAGCACGGTTGTAGCCGATCTTCAGCTTGCGCTGAACGGCAGAAATAGACGCACGGCGACTTTCCAGCACGAAATTGACCGCTTCATCATAAAGAGGGTCGGACTCACTGCCTTCACCACTGCCCTCGCCGCTACCGCCCTCAAAGCCACTACCGGACTCCTCGACGCCATTGAGAATGTCATCGATATAGTCAGGCGTGCCACGCTGTTTCCAGGCCTCGACCACCCGGTGCACTTCATCATCAGAAACGAAGGCGCCGTGTACGCGAATGGGCAGGCTGGTGCCGGGCGGCATATAGAGCATGTCACCATGGCCGAGGAGCTGCTCTGCGCCGCCCTGATCGATGATGGTGCGCGAATCGATCTTGCTCGACACCTGAAACGCCATGCGAGTCGGGATATTGGCCTTGATCAGGCCGGTGATTACATCCACCGAGGGGCGCTGGGTTGCGAGAATCAGGTGAATCCCCGCTGCACGAGCCTTCTGCGCGATACGCGCAATCAGCTCTTCAACCTTCTTGCCGACGATCATCATCATGTCGGCGAACTCGTCGACCACTACCACAATGGTCGGCAGAGTTTTCAACAGCGGTGCTTCGTCGTGCATGCTTTCGCGCTTGTACAGCGGATCGCTCAATGGCTCGCCGGCCTCTTCGGCGTCCTTGACCTTGCGGTTGAAGCCGGCCAGGTTGCGCACACCCATCTTCGACATCAGCTTGTAGCGACGCTCCATTTCGGCTACCGACCAGCGTAGGGCGTTGGCGGCTTCCTTCATGTCGGTCACTACCGGGCACAGCAGGTGCGGGATGCCTTCGTAGATCGACAGCTCAAGCATTTTCGGGTCGATCATGATCAAGCGCGCCTCTTCTGGCGTGGACTTGAACAGAATCGACAGGATCATTGCGTTAACCCCAACCGACTTACCCGAGCCGGTAGTACCGGCCACCAGCAGGTGGGGCATTTTCGCCAGGTCGGTAATCACCGGTTTGCCGCCAATATCATGGCCCAGGGCCAAGGTAACGGGCGACTTGGCTTCGTCATACTCAGGCGACGACAGCACTTCGGAGAAGCGCACGATCTGCCGGTCTTCGTTGGGGATTTCGATGCCGACAGTGGTCTTGCCCGGAATCACTTCCACCACGCGTACGCTGATAATCGCCATCGAGCGCGCAAGATCCTTGGCCAGGCCAGAAATACGGCTGACCTTGATCCCTGCCGCCGGCTGGATCTCGAAACGGGTAATTACCGGACCAGGATGCACGGACTCGACGATAACCTCGACACCAAACTCCTTGAGTTTGATCTCAAGCAGGCGCGACATGGCTTCCAGGTGTTCAGGCGAATATTTCTTCTGAACCTTCTCTGCCACATCGAGGATCGAAATCGGCGGCAGGCTGCCGGCTAGGGCGCTGTCTTCAAACAGATTGACCTGTTTCTCTTTGAGCACGCGCTTGCTCGGCTCAGGCGCTTTCGGGGCGGCCGGCGGCGTGATCACTGGGGCTGGGCGGTTCACCCGCTCGCTCATGTGTTTGTTCAGCGACTCTTCTCGCTCGATCAGGCGTTCTTTGACCTTGGCCTGCTCACGGCGATCCAGAACGATTGGCGCGGAAACTTCACTGACGCGCTCATCAACTTCACGTAACTGCGCCACCAACTGCTTACGTTCAGCCCGCGCACTCCACCAGCGGTTGGCCAGGCTCTGGATCAGCTCGATCAGGTCGAGGGTGATCTTCCCGGTCAGGTCCATCACCTTGAACCAGGACAGGTCGGTGAAGACTGTCAAACCGAAGAGAAATAGTGCGATCAGCAGCAACGTGCTGCCCTGCACATTCAGCGCGTTGATCGCCAGCGCCCCCAGGCTTTCGCCCAGCGCGCCACCTGCGGAGGCCGGCATGCTCGAACTGGCTTGAAAATGGATATACGCCAGCGCGGCACCGGACAGCACCAGAAAGACCAGGCCAATCAGCCGCCAGGAGAACAGCCAGCCACTCCACTGCCAGGGCTGATGGCGGGCGCGGAACACTTGCAGGGTTTTTACCGCCAACAGCAGCGGGAATAGATAAGCGAAATAGCCCAACGCCATAAACAGGATGTCGGCAAACCAGGCACCGGCGCGGCCGGCGGCGTTTTGCACCTGCTCAACATTGCTGGTGTGGGTCCAGCCCGGATCAGCCGCATCGTAGGTCAGCAGGGCCATCCATAGATAAAGGCAAAGAGCGCCCAGGCCAATCAGCGCGCCTTCTTTGAGTCGATAAGGCAGCTGCTGACGCCAGATAGGGGCTTGTGCGGTTGGGCTAGATTTCTTCAAAACGCATCTGTTCCTGCGCCAGAGGCGCCGAATAATTGGTTAACGGCAAAATATGCTGCGATTGTACGGGTTTAACCGCACGATACCAGACCGAGCTGTATGCATAAACAGCTACGGCAGTTGACTCCCGCTCTTCGCCCGCTTCGGTGTAGCATATCCGCCAATATCTTCCGTGCGGCTCAATTGGAGCATGCATTCTCTTTTGTGACAAAGGCTTATGAGGTGTTTTTATGAGCGAAGTCAAGCATTCACGCTTGATCATCCTGGGCTCCGGCCCTGCCGGTTATAGCGCTGCCGTTTACGCTGCCCGCGCCAACCTCAAGCCTGTGATCATTACCGGTATCCAGCCCGGCGGTCAGCTGACGACCACCACCGAAGTGGACAACTGGCCTGGTGATGTTGAAGGTCTGACCGGCCCGGCGCTGATGGAACGTATGCAAAAGCACGCCGAGCGCTTTGAAACCGAGATCGTCTACGACCACATCCACACCGCCGAGTTGCAGTCGCGCCCTTTCACTTTGAAAGGCGACAGTGGTACCTACACCTGTGACGCACTGATCATCGCCACGGGCGCATCGGCGCAGTACCTGGGCCTGCCGTCCGAAGAAGCGTTTTCCGGCAAGGGTGTATCGGCGTGCGCCACCTGCGATGGCTTCTTCTATCGCAACCAGGTAGTAGCGGTGATTGGCGGCGGCAATACCGCTGTCGAAGAGGCGCTGTATCTGTCGAATATCGCCAAGGAAGTGCACCTGGTGCATCGCCGCGACAAGCTGCGCTCGGAAAAGATTCTTCAGGACAAGCTGTTCGACAAAGCGGCCAACGGCAACGTGGTGCTGCACTGGAACCACGCGCTGGAAGAAGTGCTAGGCGACAACACGGGCGTTACCGGCGCGCGCCTGAAAGATACGCAGAGCGGTGTGAGCAAAGATCTGCCGCTAGCCGGCGTGTTTATCGCCATCGGCCATAAACCCAATACCGAACTATTCCACGGCCAGCTGGAAATGCGTGACGGCTATCTGCTGATCAAGGGCGGTAGTGAAGGCAATGCCACCGCCACTAGCATTGAAGGTGTATTTGCTGCAGGCGACGTGGCCGACCACGTTTACCGCCAGGCCATTACCTCCGCCGGTGCCGGCTGCATGGCCGCACTGGATGTCGAGAAATTCCTCGACGACAATTGATTCACTCAGGGCGGACGCTCAGTTCGCCCTGCCCTCCTCCGTCCAACCCCGGCCCTGCACATGCTGACGTGGCTGCAACGCGACTCACTGGATTTCCCACCCCTCAATAAAGCCCTGCGCGAGCCCAATGGTTTGCTAGCGGCAGGTGGCGATCTGCGTCCAGAACGCTTGATCCAGGCTTATCGTCATGGTTGCTTCCCCTGGTTTCAGGATGGCCAGCCTATTCTCTGGTGGTCGCCGGATCCGCGCACTGTACTGCTGCCTGACCAGCTGCACACCTCGCGCAGTCTCGCCAAAGTGCTGCGCCAGAGCCGTTATCGGGTGACCTTCGACCAAGCTTTCGCCGATGTCATCCGCGCCTGCGCCGCGCCGCGCCGCTATGCGACTGAAACCTGGATAACCAGCCCTATGCAGGATGCCTATTTGGAGCTGCACAGACGCGGTATCGCTCATTCGGTTGAGGTCTGGCGTGATGACGAGCTGGTTGGAGGGCTCTATGGTCTGGCCATGGGGCAACTGTTCTTTGGCGAGTCGATGTTCAGCCGCGCAGACAATGCCTCCAAGGTGGGCTTTGTCACGCTGGTTGAACACTTGAAAGGCTGGGGCTTTGTGTTGATCGATTGCCAGATGCCGACCGAGCACCTGCTCAGCTTCGGTGCTCAGACGATTTCCCGCGACGAGTTTGCCGGCTACCTGAGTAAGCATCTTGATCAATCGAGCCAGGCCGACTGGGTCGCCTAGGCGAGTTTGCCAGCCTGGCTTACACTTGACTCAAGCCCGACCCTGAGAGTCGATCATGACTGAGCTGGCCCGCCTGAAGTTTTACGCCACTCAACCGCACCCATGCAGCTATCTGCCCGACGAGCAGGCCACAACCCTGTTCCTCGACCCCAGTCAGCCCATGGATGCGGATGTTTACGCTGAGCTTTCAGAAATGGGCTTTCGCCGCAGTGGCGACCACCTCTATCGCCCGCATTGTCAGCGTTGCACCGCTTGCGTACCGGCACGTATCCCAGCCGCACAGTTCAGTCCGAATCGCCAGCAACGGCGCATTTTCAAACGTAATCAGGACATCCAGGTCCGCCTAGTACGCCCGGCTTTTACCGAAGAATATTACGCACTGTACGTGCGCTACATTGAGCAGCGGCATGCCGATGGCGATATGTACCCGCCCAATCGTGAGCAGTTCTCGACCTTTCTGGTACGTGATCTGGCCTTCTCGCGCTTCTATGAGTTTCGTCAGAACAACCGCCTGCTGGCAATTGCGGTGACCGATGTACTGCCCAATGGGCTGTCAGCGGTTTACACCTTTTATGAGCCGAACGAGGAACGGCGCAGCCTCGGGCGCTTTGCAATCCTTTGGCAAATTGCCGAAGCGGCGCGACTGGGGCTGCATGCGGTCTATCTAGGCTACTGGATCAAGAACTGCCGCAAGATGAATTACAAGACCCAGTACAGGCCAATAGAGCTGTTCGTCAATCAGCGCTGGGTCAGTCTTAACTGAAGCCCTTGGCGCAAACCCCAAATTTCGGGCACAATGCACGCCGCTTTTGCCTGGCGCCAGTTGCACCGGGCCATTCATTGGATACCGAGGGCTTTACTGCATGTCGAAAGAAGACAGCTTCGAAATGGAAGGCACTGTCGTCGACACCCTGCCCAACACCATGTTCCGTGTGGAGTTGGAAAATGGGCACGTCGTTACTGCGCACATCTCCGGAAAGATGCGCAAAAATTACATCCGCATTCTGACTGGCGACAAAGTTCGCGTTGAACTTACGCCTTATGACTTGAGCAAAGGCCGCATTACTTATCGCGCCCGTTAACAGTCCAGCGAAAACTCAGTTTTCCGGCATCTGTTACATCAAGTTCCAGTAAAAACGCCCGGCAATGCCGGGCGTTTTTGTGCGCGCAAGAAAACTACGCCTAGGCCATTTCCGCCGTGGTTTCGAAATCGAAGGTCAACTCACCACCTTCAATATCGATATGCACCACACCGCCGTGCTCAGCCAGCTCGCCAAACAGGATCTCTTCGGCCAGCGGACGCTTGATCTTGTCCTGAATCAGGCGCGCCATCGGTCGAGCACCCATCTGCACGTCATAACCGCTCTCGGCCAGCCAACTACGTGCAGCATCGCTGACTTCCAGCGTGACACGCTTATCCTCAAGCTGCGCCTGCAGTTCGGTAAGGAACTTGTCGACAATGCTTTTGATCACCTCGTGACTCAAGCGGCCGAACTGGATGATGGTGTCCAGACGATTGCGGAACTCCGGGGTGAAGCTTTTCTTGATCACTTCCATGGCATCAGACGAGTGGTCCTGATGGGTGAAGCCAATGGATGCCCGCGCCGCTGTTTCAGCACCGGCGTTGGTGGTCATGATCACGATCACATTGCGGAAATCGGCTTTGCGTCCATTGTTGTCGGTCAGGGTGCCGTGATCCATAACCTGCAGGAGTAGGTTAAAGACTTCCGGATGAGCCTTTTCGATCTCATCAAGCAGCAATACGCAATGCGGCGTTTTGGTGATCGCCTCCGTCAGCAGGCCGCCTTGATCAAAGCCGACATAGCCAGGCGGCGCACCAATCAGGCGTGACACGGTATGGCGCTCCATGTACTCGGACATATCGAAGCGAATCAGCTCGACCCCTAGCGCCTTGGCCAGCTGGCGAGCGGCTTCGGTCTTACCGACCCCCGTCGGGCCGGCAAACAGGAAGGAACCCACCGGTTTGTCCGGAGCCTTGAGACCTGCACGTGACAGTTTGATCGCGGTCGACAGCGAATCAATCGCGGCATCCTGACCAAACACCGTGAGCTTGAGATCGCGTTCAAGATTGCGCAGCAGTTCCTTGTCCGAGCTGCTGACGTGCTTAGGCGGAATCCGCGCGATTTTCGCCACAATGTCTTCGACCTGCGCTACGTCGATACGGGTCAGGCGTTTTTCCAGAGGCTGCAAGCGCTGATAGGCACCGGCCTCATCAATTACATCAATGGCCTTGTCCGGCATATGCCGATCATTGATATAGCGCGAGGCCAGCTCGGCCGCTGCACGCAGTGCTTCATCACTGTATTCGATGCTGTGATGCTGCTCGAAGCGGCCTTTCAGGCCACGCAGAATGCCGATGGTGTCTTCTACCGAAGGCTCGACCACATCGACCTTCTGGAAGCGCCGCGCCAGGGCGCGGTCTTTCTCGAAGATGCCGCGAAACTCTTGGAAGGTCGTCGAGCCGATGCAGCGAATCTCACCCGAAGAAAGCATGGGCTTGAGCAGGTTGGAGGCATCCATTACCCCGCCAGAGGCAGCACCCGCGCCAATGATGGTGTGGATTTCATCAATAAACAGGATGGCGTGTGGGCGTTTGCGCAGCTCATTCAGTAGCGCCTTCAGGCGCTTCTCGAAATCCCCGCGGTACTTGGTGCCGGCCAGTAAAGCGCCGAGATCCAAGGAGTAGACCACGCTGTCCGCCAGCAGGTCAGGTACCTGATTATCGACAATGCGCTTGGCTAGGCCTTCAGCAATCGCGGTTTTACCAACACCTGCTTCACCTACCAATAGCGGATTGTTCTTACGCCGACGCGCAAGAATCTGCGCCACACGCTCGACTTCCGACTCGCGGCCGACGAGCGGATCAATGCGGCCCTGACGAGCTAGTTCGTTCAGGTTGCTGGCATAAGCGTCCAGCGGATTGCTTGAGCTAGAGGACTCGCCGCCCTCGTCATCCTGCATTTCCTGTTCGGTTTCCGAATGGCCGCCATGGCCCGGCACTTTGGAGATGCCGTGGGCAATAAAGTTGACCACATCGATACGCGCGACGCTCTGCTGCTTGAGCAGAAATACCGCCTGACTTTCCTGCTCGCTGAAAATTGCCACCAGTACGTTGGCCCCGGTCACTTCACGCTTGCCGGAACTCTGCACGTGAAAAACCGCGCGCTGCAGGACGCGCTGGAAGCCCAAGGTAGGCTGCGTCTCGCGTTCTTCATCGTGCTGAGGGATCAGTGGTGTGGTGGAGTCGATAAACTCCTGTAGATCATGCCGCAGCTTGTCCAGGTTGGCCCCGCACGCGCGTAGTACGCTGGCAGCGGCCTCGTTATCTAGGAGGGCCAGCAACAAATGCTCAACCGTCATAAATTCATGACGCTTGGTACGAGCCTCCTTGAAAGCCAGATTGAGGGTGACTTCGAGCTCTCGATTTAACATAGCTTCACCTCATGCCCAAGTGGCCGGCGTTAACCGTCCTTCTCTATTTCACAGAGTAGCGGATGCTGGCTCTCTCTCGCATATTGATTCACCTGTGTCGCTTTGGTTTCAGCAATATCGCGGGTAAACACTCCACACACTGCCCGCCCCTCTGTATGGACGGTCAGCATGATTTTGGTCGCCATCTCTCGATTCAGGTTGAAAAACACCTCGAGAATCTCGACCACGAAATCCATGGGCGTGTAGTCGTCGTTAAACAAAATCACTTTATACATAGGAGGCGCTTGCAGGGCAGGCTTGGATTCCTGAACGGCTAAGCCGAAGGAATCGTCCTCATGCTCTGCGGGGCGATCCTGATTGAATGTTAGTCGAATCTGGCTACGTGCATGCATGCTGAATAGCTTCGTTGATGGGCGAATAGTCTGTGCTAGACAGAGTTTGAACGGCTTCTCAGCCAGTTACAGCATTGCCTTGACTATCGGCAAAACGGTGTTACAAACAATGAATACCCAGCGTGGGTATTAAGGGGTTTCACAGCTTTGTCGACTCCCGTCAAGCAAAGCGTGGAATTGAAGTGGATGATACTCCAGTGATGGAGTCCTTTGCAGAGGGATATCAGCATGGTTAGCGGTAAGGTCAAGTGGTTCAACAACGCCAAAGGCTACGGGTTCATCCTGGCCGATGGTCGAGATGAGGACCTGTTCGCCCACTACTCGGCTATCCAGATGGACGGCTATAAAACGCTGAAGGCTGGCCAGCCGGTAAGCTTCGATATTATTCAAGGTCCAAAAGGACTCCACGCCGTAAACATCAGTGCGGCTACTGCCGCCAGTGAAGCGCCCGCCGCTGTCAAGCAACACCAGGGCTCAACGGTTGAAGTCTGATTAGAGTCACCTGGGCAGTTAATCGCCCACAAAAAAGGCCGGTCATATGACCGGCCTTTCTTTATGGTCTGCCATCCATGGCGACTACACTACGGCCCGTCGCTACGCGACGTTAAAAATTGCTCCGAGCAATTTTTGGTAACTGATTTGCTTACATGTGCGAAATCAGTGCATCACCGAATGCCGAGCAGGACAGCAACTTGGCACCGTCCATCAGGCGCTCGAAGTCATAGGTCACTGTTTTGGCACCGATGGCGCCATTTGTACCCTTGATGATCAGATCAGCCGCTTCGGTCCAGCCCATGTGGCGCAGCATCATTTCGGCGGAGAGGATCAGCGAACCGGGGTTCACCTGATCCTTGCCAGCGTACTTCGGTGCAGTGCCGTGGGTGGCTTCGAACATGGCCACGGTATCAGACAGGTTGGCACCTGGAGCGATACCGATACCGCCGACTTCTGCAGCCAGGGCGTCGGACAGGTAGTCACCGTTGAGGTTGAGGGTGGCGATTACGTCGTACTCGGCCGGGCGCAGTAGGATCTGCTGCAGCATGGCATCGGCGATGGCGTCTTTAACAATGACGTTTTTGCCGGTTTTCGGATTCTTGAACTGCATCCAAGGACCGCCATCGAGCAAGGTTGCGCCGAACTCTTCAGCGGCAATTTCGTAGGCCCACTCTTTGAAGGCACCTTCGGTGAACTTCATGATGTTGCCTTTATGCACGATGGTCAGCGAGCCGCGGTCGTTATCGACGACGTACTGCAACGCTTTACGTGCCAGGCGCTTGGTGCCCTCTTTGGAAACCGGCTTGACGCCGATACCGCAGTCCTGGTCGAAGCGAATCTTGGTGACACCCATTTCCTCCTTAAGGAACTTGATGACCTTGGTTGCTTCAGGCGAGCCTGCTTTCCACTCAATACCGGCATAGATGTCTTCCGAGTTCTCACGGAAGATGGTCATGTCGACATCGCCTGGTTTCTTCACCGGGCTTGGCACACCTTCGAACCAGCGCACTGGGCGCAGGCAGACGTACAGGTCGAGCTGCTGACGCAGGGCAACGTTCAGGGAGCGGATGCCGCCACCGACTGGAGTGGTCAGTGGGCCCTTGATGGAAACGACGTAATCTTTGACCGCATCCAGAGTTTCCTGAGGCAGCCAGGTATCCTGATCGTAAACCTGAGTGGCTTTCTCGCCTGCGTAAACTTCCATCCAGGAGATCTTGCGTTCGCCGCCGTAGGCTTTCTGTACGGCTGCATCAACGACTTTGATCATCACCGGGCTGATATCGACACCGATACCATCACCTTCGATAAAAGGGATGATTGGATTGTTCGGTACGTTCAGGGATGTATCGGCATTGACGGTGATTTTGTCACCGGTGGCAGGCACCTGGATCTTTTGGTATCCCATGCTGGACTCCGTCTTGTGGTTAAAACAGTCAGATCGCCCCAGAGTAACCCACTTGAATCGGGCGAAACCATATGTTCGTTGGTCTTATGCGCCAAGGCATTCTGCGACGCGTTAGCGCGGTGGTATACTTCACAGATGACTAACAGGTCATAAGGCGCGGATCGTTCAAACAGCTTGTCCGCCTCTTGAAACCGTCGAACTGCTACAGCGCTTCAACGGCTCGAAACGCTCAACACTCTACTGGTGCATCCAACATCACCGCGGCAAGTCCTCGACTTTTGGCTCATCCATATGGGCCTCAGCGCTTACCTGCGCATGTCGAGTGGCTATGCACGCTCAGCAAAGAAGAGAGTTCACTCAGAATGTCCACCCCCTCGAAGATCATCTATACCTTCACCGACGAAGCCCCAGCCCTTGCGACCTATTCGCTTCTGCCTATTGTAGAAGCCTTCGCAGCCTCTGCTGAGATTGCCGTCGAAACACGCGACATCTCTCTTGCAGGGCGCATCCTTGCAAGCTTTGCCGACCAGTTGGATGCTGACAAGCAAATCGCCGACGACCTCGCCAAGCTGGCCGTACTGGCCACTTCGCCAGACGCCAACATCATCAAACTGCCAAACATCAGTGCCTCGGTGCCGCAGCTCAAAGGCGCAATCGCCGAGCTGCAAGCCCAAGGCTTTAACATCCCGAATTTCCCGGAAGACCCGCAAACTGACGCCGAAAAAGACGCCAGTGCCCGCTACAGCAAAGTACTGGGTAGTGCAGTCAACCCGGTATTGCGTGAGGGCAACTCCGACCGCCGCGCGCCTGCCGCAGTAAAAGCCTTCGTACGTAAGCATCCGCACTCCATGGGTAAGTGGAGCATGACTTCACAGTCCCACGCCGATTACATGCGCGGCGGCGATTTCTTCTCCAGCGAGCAGTCGATCACCATGGCCAAAGCTGGTGACGTGCGTATCGAGTTCATCGGCAAGGATGGCAAGGTCGAAGTCAAGAAACAGCTCGCCCTGCAGGAAGGCGAGGTCTTCGACAGCATGTTTATGAGCTGCCGCAAGCTGCGCGATTTCTTCGAGCGCACCCTGCAGGACTGCAAGGAAAACGGCGTGATGTGGTCCCTGCACGTCAAGGCGACCATGATGAAGGTCTCCCATCCGATCGTGTTCGGCCACGCTGTCAGCGTCTACTACAAGGATGTGTTCGACAAATACGGCAAGCTGTTCGAAGAACTGGGCGTCAACCCGAACAACGGCATCAGTAGCGTTTACGACAAGATCAAATCCCTGCCAGCGTCGCAGCAGGAAGAAATTCTCGATGACATCCACGCCTGCTACAGCCACCGCCCGGAAATGGCCATGGTTGACTCGGTCAAGGGCATCACCAACCTGCACATCCCAAGCGACGTAATCGTCGACGCCTCGATGCCAGCGATGATTCGCAGCTCCGGGCAAATGTGGGGCAAGGACGGCAAGCTCAAGGACACCAAAGCGGTGATGCCAGAAAGCACCTACGCCCGCATCTATCAGGAAATGATCAATTTCTGCAAAACCAACGGTGCGTTCAACCCCACCACCATGGGCAGCGTGCCGAACGTTGGCCTGATGGCACAGAAGGCCGAAGAGTACGGCTCCCACGACAAGACCTTCGAAATGAATGCAGATGGCACCATGCGCGTGGTGTTGGCCGATGGCACCGTGCTGATGCAGCATGAAGTCGAAGCCGGTGATATCTGGCGTGCTTGCCAGACCAAAGATGCGCCGATCCGTGATTGGGTCAAGCTGGCCGTAACCCGTGCTCGCCAGTCCAATACCCCGGCAATTTTCTGGCTCGATCCAGAGCGCGCCCACGACCGCGAACTGCAGAAGAAGGTTGAAGCCTACCTGCAGGAACACGATCTGACCGGTCTGGACATCCGTGTAATGGACTACAACCAGGCCATTCGTGTGAGCATGGAGCGCCTGATTCGTGGTCAGGACACCATTTCGGTGACCGGCAACGTACTGCGCGACTACCTGACCGACCTGTTCCCGATCATGGAGCTGGGCACCTCGGCCAAGATGCTCTCCATCGTCCCACTGATGGCCGGTGGCGGCATGTACGAAACCGGCGCCGGCGGCTCGGCACCCAAGCACGTGCAGCAGCTGATTGAAGAAAACCACCTGCGTTGGGATTCGCTCGGCGAGTTCCTGGCCCTGGCGGTTTCCCTGGAAGAAACCGGGATCAAGACCAACAACCCGAAAGCCAAACTGCTGGGCAAAACCCTCGATGCGGCCACCGGTAAGTTGCTCGACAACAACAAGTCGCCATCGCGCAAAACCGGCGAGCTGGACAACCGTGGTAGCCACTTCTACCTGGCGCTCTACTGGGCTCAGGAATTGGCCGCACAGGACGATGATGCCGAACTGAAAGCGCAGTTCGCGCCACTGGCCAAAACGCTGACTGAGAATGAAGCAACCATCGTTGCCGAACTCAGCGCCGTTCAGGGCAAGCCCGTGGACATCGGCGGCTACTACCGCTCCAACCCGCAACTGACCAGCCAGGTCATGCGCCCGAGCGAGACTTTCAATGCTGCACTCGCTGCGCTGAACTAAAACGTAGCGCCCTGTGCCCTCGGGCACAGCACCACCACAAGCCCCGGCCCCGTGCCGGGGTTTGTGCATTCAGAGCAAAGAGAATCAGGGTAAGATCGCCCTTTCTCATAACAGGTAGCATTTTCATGCAGTGGCAGCCGCACATCACCGTGGCCACGGTCATCGAAGACCAGGGCCGTTTTCTGTTGGTCGAAGAAATGGCCGAAGGCCGCGCCGTGTTCAACCAGCCTGCTGGCCACCTGGAAGCCAACGAAAGCCTGCTGCAGGCCGCACTGCGCGAAACCCTCGAAGAAACTGGCTGGGATATCGAGCTGACTGGCGTTACCGGCATTTACCTGTACACCGCCCCCAGTAACGGGATCACCTACCAGCGCGTGTGTTTTGCCGCCAAACCCTTGCAGCAGCGGCCCAATCACCCGTTGGATGACGGCATCATCGGCCCACGTTGGCTGAGCCGCGACGAGCTGGCAGCTCAACCCGAACGTTGGCGCAGCGAATTGGTATTGCGCTGCATTGATGACTACCTGAACGGCCAGTGTTTTCCCCTGAGCCTGATCCGCGATTAACGGCCACACCTCCGCGCCTGCTAGAATCGCTCTCTTTTTAAGCCCGTGCCCAGTATCCCCATGTCAGATCCAACTACTCAGCGCTTAATCGTCGGCATGTCCGGCGGCGTCGACTCCTCCGTTTCCGCCCTGCTCCTGCTTGAGCAGGGGTATCAGGTCGAAGGCCTGTTTATGAAGAACTGGGACGAGGACGACGGCACCGAATATTGCACTGCCATGGACGATCTGGCCGATGCCCAGGCCGTGTGCGACAAGATCGGCATCAAGCTGCACACCGCCAATTTTGCCGCCGAATACTGGGACAACGTGTTCGAGCACTTCCTCGCCGAATACAAGGCCGGGCGCACGCCGAACCCGGACATCCTGTGCAACCGCGAGATCAAGTTCAAAGCCTTCCTCGACTACGCGCTGATGCTCGGTGCTGACCTGATTGCCACTGGTCACTACGTGCGCCGCCGGGATATCGACGGGCGCACCGAGCTGCTCAAGGGCCTCGATCCGAACAAGGATCAGAGCTATTTCTTGCATGCGGTAGGCGGCGAGCAGATCGCCAAGACCCTGTTCCCCGTGGGCGAGCTGGAAAAACCAGCGGTACGCGCGATTGCCGAGAAGTACCAGCTGGCCACGGCGAAGAAGAAGGACTCCACCGGCATCTGCTTTATCGGCGAGCGGCGTTTCAGCGATTTCCTCAAGCAGTACCTGCCAGCTCAGCCCGGCAATATCGAAACCACTGAAGGCGAAATCATCGGCCGCCATCACGGCCTGATGTATCACACCATTGGTCAGCGCCAGGGGTTGGGCATCGGCGGCTTGAAAGACGCCAGTGACGAGCCTTGGTACGTCCTGCACAAGGATCTGAGCCGCAATGTGCTGGTGGTTGGTCAGGGTAATGAACACCCCTGGCTGTTCAGTCGCGCCCTGCTCGCCTCGGAGATTTACTGGGTCAACCCGATTGACCTGAGCGCGCCGCGCGAGTTGACCGCCAAGGTACGTTACCGCCAGAGCGATCAAACCTGCACGCTGGAGAAAACCGCCAGCGGCTATCGCGCTGTATTCAACGAGCCGCAGCGCGCCGTGACCCCGGGCCAGTCCGTGGTGTTCTACGACGGTGACATCTGCCTGGGCGGCGGTGTGATTGAAACCGCCGAGCCCTGGGCCGCGCGGGAGCAGCAGGCGTGAATCCAATTCGAGAACAACTGATCGCCCTCGGCGCGGTATTCGAATCGGCAGTGCTGGTCGACAAGCTGGCGCGTACCGGCCAGATCGGCGAGCCGGCCGTAGCCTGCATGATCAACAGTCTGCTGGTGCGCGATCCGAAGGACACGCTGGACGTTTACGGTGGTGACGACCTCAATCTGCGTGACGGCTACCGTGCGCTGGTCAGCGCCCTGGAGCGCGACCCAGCCAGCTTGCAGCGTGATCCGCTGCGTTATGCCCTGGCCCTGCTCGCACTGGAGCGTCAGTTGGATAAGCGCGGCGACATGCTGCAAGTCATGGGCAGCCGCCTTGATCAGGTGCAACAGCAGGTTGAGCACTTCGGCCCCACCCATGAAAACGTAATATCCAACTGCGCCAGCCTGTATCAGGACACCATCAGCACCTTCCGCCAGCGCATTCAGGTGCAAGGCGATATGCGCCATCTGCAACAAACCAACAACGCTGCGAAGATCCGTGCATTGCTGCTCGCCGGCATTCGTTCGGCGCGCCTGTGGCGCCAGCTGGGCGGCCATCGCTGGCAGATGGTGTTCAGCCGCAGCAAGCTGCTCAAGGAACTCTACCCGCTGCTGCGGTCCTGAAGCCCATGACCACGCGCGCGGTCAAGCCACTGCAGGGCGCTGCCTTGCTGGCGCTTTCCGCCTTGCTGTTTTCCCTGATGGGCGTGGGCATCCGCGAAGTATCGGTCAGCGTTAACAACGAGTCGGTGGTGTTCTTTCGCAACCTGGTCGGTGTGCTGTTCTTTATGCCTCTGGTTTTGCTCAAGGGAGTTGGGCCACTCAAGACCAACCGCTTGAAGTCTCACCTGTGGCGCACCACCTATGGCCTGGCGGCGATGTACTGCTTCTTCTACGCCATTGCCCACCTGCCGCTGGCTGACGCCATGCTGTTCACCTATTCGGCGCCAGTGCTCACCCCGCTGATCGCCTGGTGGTGGCTGAAGGAGCCGCTGACCAGGCGCATGCTGCTCACTACCGCCATCGGCCTGGTCGGTGTGCTGTTGGTGGCCAAGCCCAGCGAGGCGCTGCTCGACAGTCAGGCCCTGATCGGCCTCGCAGCCAGCGTGCTGGCTGCATTCGCCTTTGTCTCGATCCGCGAGATGAGCGACACCGAGCCGGCTTTTCGCATCGTGTTCTATTTCTCCTTGTTCAGCGCCCTGATCTCGGCCATCCCATTGACCTGGGCCTGGCAACCGATGACTCAGTACGAACTGGGCTTGCTGCTGGTGATCGGCCTGCTGGCCACCGCCAGCCAGATCATCATGTCCAAAGCCTATAGCCTGGCACCACCTGGGCTGATCGGCCCCTTCGCCTACCTGGCGATTGTGTTTGCCGGGCTGATTGCCTGGCTGCGCTGGGGTGAAACCCCTGACCTGACCTCGCTGATCGGTGCGGCGCTGATTTTCAGC
Source organism: Pseudomonas sp. 8BK (assembly GCF_902506475.1). NCBI lineage: Bacteria > Pseudomonadati > Pseudomonadota > Gammaproteobacteria > Pseudomonadales > Pseudomonadaceae > Pseudomonas > Pseudomonas sp. 8BK. Next base: position 1,924,870 of record NZ_LR733252.1, read on the forward strand.
GCCAGCCTGCTGTCGATAGTTCGAAGCAAGCACGGCTGAACGGTCGCAGCCAATCGCGATCCAGCTGCCGATTTCATGTATGATATGCGCCCTTTTCAATGCCCGATTGTCCGAGAACGCCTCCCATGCAGCTTTCCTCGCTCACCGCGGTTTCCCCCGTTGATGGCCGCTATGCCGGCAAAACCAGCGCACTGCGCCCAATTTTCAGCGAATACGGCCTGATCCGTTTCCGCGTACTGGTTGAAGTGCGCTGGCTACAGCGCCTGGCCGCCCATGAAGGTGTTGCCGAAGTCGCACCCTTCTCAGCCGAAGCCAACGCGGTGCTCAATGAACTGGCAGACAACTTCGCCGTTGAGCACGCCGAGCGCGTCAAGGAAATCGAGCGCACCACCAACCACGACGTCAAAGCCGTGGAATACCTGCTCAAGGAACAAGCCGCCAAGCTGCCTGAGCTGGACAAGGTCAGCGAATTTATCCACTTCGCCTGCACCAGCGAGGACATCAATAACCTGTCCCACGCCCTGATGCTGCGTGAAGGCCGCGACGGCGTGCTGCTGCCACTGATGCGCCAGACAGCCGAAGCCATCCGCGAGTTGGCGATCAGATTCGCCGACGTGCCGATGCTCTCGCGCACCCACGGTCAACCGGCGTCGCCGACCACCCTGGGCAAGGAACTGGCCAACGTGGTCTACCGCCTGGAGCGTCAGATCGCCCAGGTTGCTGCCGTGCCGCTGCTGGGCAAGATCAATGGCGCCGTGGGCAACTACAACGCCCACCTGTCGGCCTACCCGCAGATAGACTGGGAAGCCAACGCCAAGCAGTTCATCGAAGGTGACCTGGGTCTGCAGTTCAACCCCTACACCACGCAGATCGAGCCGCACGACTACATTGCCGAGCTGTTCGACGCGATTGCCCGCTTCAACACCATCCTGATCGACTTCGATCGCGATATCTGGGGCTATATCTCCCTGGGTTATTTCAAGCAGCGCACCATCGCTGGCGAAATCGGTTCCTCGACCATGCCGCACAAGGTCAACCCGATCGACTTCGAGAACTCCGAAGGCAACCTGGGTATCGCCAACGCACTGCTCCAGCACCTGGCCAGCAAACTGCCAATTTCACGCTGGCAGCGCGACCTGACCGACTCCACCGTGCTGCGCAACCTCGGTGTCGGCTTCGCTCACAGCGTTATCGCTTACGAAGCCAGCCTTAAAGGAATCAGCAAGTTGGAGCTCAATGCGGGGCGTATTGCTGAAGATCTGGACGCCTGCTGGGAAGTACTCGCAGAGCCGATCCAGACCGTGATGCGCCGCTACGCCATCGAAAACCCCTACGAGAAGCTCAAGGAGCTGACTCGCGGCAAGGGCATCAGCCCCGAAGCGCTACTGAGCTTTATCGACGGCCTGGACATGCCAGCAGAAGCCAAAGCCGAGCTGAAACTCCTGACCCCAGCCAGTTACATCGGCAACGCGGTCGCCCAGGCCAAGCGCATCTAAGCGGCAACAGCCTCCCAGACGCCCGGCTGCGCCGGGCGTTTTTATTTATGGGTATTTACTGACTTCAAGGGCTTAGCGATGAATCCTGATACTCCGCTGCAACTTTTGGGTGGCCTGACAGCTCGTGAGTTCATGCGTGATTACTGGCAGAAGAAACCCTTGCTGGTACGCCAGGCCATCCCTGGCTTCGAGAGTCCGATTTCGCCCGACGAGCTGGCTGGTCTGGCGCTGGAAGAAGAAATCGAATCGCGCCTGGTCATCGAACATGGCGCACATCCCTGGGAACTGCGCCGCGGCCCGTTCGCCGAAGACGCCTTTGCCGATCTACCCGAGCGCGACTGGACCCTGCTGGTGCAGGCGGTCGACCAGTTTGTTCCGGAAGTGGCCGAGCTGCTGGAAGAGTTCAAGTTTCTGCCCAAGTGGCGCATCGATGACGTGATGGTCAGCTTCGCCGTACCGGGCGGCGGCGTGGGCCCGCATTACGACAACTACGATGTGTTCCTCCTGCAGGGTTACGGCAAACGCCGCTGGCAAGTTGGCCAGCAGTGCAATACCGATAGCCCGACGCTGCAACACGCGGATCTGAAGATCCTCGCCGAATTCGTTAAAACTGAAGAATGGGTTCTGGAACCCGGCGACATGCTCTATCTGCCGCCGCTTCTGGCCCACTGTGGTACCGCTGAGGATGACTGTATGACGTATTCCGTAGGCTTCCGGGCGCCAAGCGCCGCTGAAGTCCTGACCCATTTCACCGACTTTCTCGGCCAGTTCCTGCCTGACGAAGAGCGCTACAGCGACGCCGACGCGCAGCCGACCAGCGACCCGACGCAGATTCAGCGCGACGCCCTGGATCGCCTCAAGGCTCTGCTCGCCGAACACATGAGCGATGAGCGTCTGCTGATGACCTGGTTCGGCCAATTCATGACCGAACCCAAATATCCGGAGCTGATTGCCGGCATCGAGATCGACGAAGAAGGCTTCCTCGCCGGCCTGGAAAATGGCGCGATCCTGATCCGCAACCCCAGCGCGCGCATGGCTTGGTCGGAAGTTGGCGAAGACCTGGTGCTGTTCGCCAGTGGCCAGAGCCGCCTGCTTTCGGCCAGCCTGCGTGAGCTGCTGAAACTGGTCTGCTCCGCCGATGCCCTGCATATCGAAAACCTCGGCGCGTGGCTCGCCGATGACGAAGGGCGTAACCTGTTGGTTGAACTGGTCAAACAAGGCAGCCTGGAGTTTGCTGATGAGTGAAGTACACGTTCGTCTGGCCGACTGGCAGAAGGACAATGCTGATCTGCGGCGCATTCGCGAAACCGTGTTTATTGCGGAACAAGCGGTGCCACCGGAGCTTGAATGGGATGCCGAAGACGCCGATGCTGTGCATTTTCTCGCCCTGGAAGGCGACTACCCGATCGGCACAGCTCGGCTGCTGCCCGACGGGCATATTGGCCGGGTCTCGGTACTCAAGGACTGGCGCGGCCTGAACGTAGGTGTAGCGCTGATTCAGGCGGTGATCGCGGAAGCGGAAAAACGCGGCCTGACGCAACAAATGCTCAGCGCCCAGGTGCATGCCACGGCCTTCTATGAAAAGCTCGGGTTTGCCATCGTCAGCGGGGAATACCTCGACGCCGGCATCCCCCACGTAGACATGGTGCGTCATAGCGCCTAGAGGCCAAGATGAATGACGAAAACGCCCCGAGTGATGCAACCGAGCCGCTGGAGCCTACAGAGCTTCCCGCCATCGAGTTTCAATCGCCGGGGCGTTTTGCTGTGCACAATCCGGGCAACCCCGGCCCAGATAGCCCGCAGGTGGAGCCGGCGCCGTTTACCCTCGGCGCACATGCAACACTGGAACGTTTCAGCCAGCCTGAACAGGCCCGTGCTCATGCCCTCGCGCTGTTGCAACAAGCGCAACGCAGCCTGTGCATCTACAGTCACGACCTGGAACCCTGGCTCTACCACCACAGCAGCGTGCAAGATGCCTGTACGCGTTTTCTGCTGGCCAGCCCACGTAACCAACTGCGCATTCTGCTGCGCGACCCCAGCCGTGCGGTTAAAGAAGGCCACCGCCTGCTCAGCCTTTCGCGCCGGCTGTCCTCCAACCTGCAGATCCGCAAGCTACACCCGGACTACCCTAGTGAGGAGCTGGCGTTTCTTCTGGCCGATGACCGCGGCTTGCTGTTCCTGCCGGAAATTGGCCAGGCCAGCGGCTATGCCCTTTACCAGGATCCAGGCCGCAATCGCCAGCGCCGCGCACAGTTTGATCAAGCCTGGGACACCAGCATCACCGACGCTGATTTACGGAGTTTTCTGCTATGAAGGTTCGTGCCCTGCTCGCCGCCGCGCTGTTGAGTTGTAGTCTGTCGCTCAGCGCCGCTACCGAAGTGATTCCGCTGAATTTCCGCACGGCTGATGAGGTACTCAGCGTGGTGCAATCGGTGCTCGGTCACGAGGGCAAGGTCAACGCCTATGGCAATCAGCTGATCGTCAATGCCGAACCGGCGAAGATTGCCGAGGTGCGCGCCCTGCTGCAGCAACTCGATACCGAACCGCGCCGCCTGCTGATCAGCGTCGACACCAATGAGTCGGGATTTCAGTCGGATCGCGGCTACCGCGCCGATGGCACGATCAGCGCGGGCGATGCCGAAGTGCAGATCGGCCAGGGCGAAATCAATGGTCGCGACCAAATACGCATCATCCGCCGCAGCACCGATAGCCGCAGCGGCGGCACCCAGCAGGTACAGGCCACCGAGGGCTACCCGGCGCTGATTCAGGTCGGCCAGAGCGTGCCGCTGACTACGCGCGGGCGTGATGCCTATGGCCAGCCCTACAGCAATACCCAGTATCGCAATGTCACCCGCGGCTTCTACGTCACCGCCAGCCTTAGCGGTGAACGGGTGCATATCAATATCAGCAGCAACCGTGACCGCCTCAGCCAGTCGCAGCCCGGCGCTATCGATGTACAAAGCACCGATACACGGGTCAGTGGACGCTTAGGCGAGTGGATCAGCATCGGCGGTGTCAGCGAGCAGAGCCAGGGCGAGCAAGGCGACTTCTTGCAGCACCGCTCGACCCAGGGCCGTGAAGACATGAGCATGCGCGTCAAAGTTGAGGTAGTGAACTAGCCACTGCCGCCCATCCGTCACACTGGGCCGCCAAGGCCCAGCGTCGATAACCACTCGTCGGCTGGTCTTTACCACCGCCGCCAAGCAAATACCTCGCAACCATTGGCCAGCCCCGCAACCCGCCGGGTAGAGCCGTAAAAGCTGACTTGCCGGTCGCTTTCGGATTTATGTAGTAGTCATACGAAAAGCACTACAAAATAATTGACGAACACTTTTGGCAGAGGCATGATGGCCCCGCTCCCGCTAATCAGAGGTGCTGAAAGGCCCTCCGGATCGCGCTCCAACTTACCGTCAGAGCCGATTTGCGTTGTAAAGCCCACAAGGCCGTTCGATGAGATTGCGACTGGAACGAAGTTGTCCTGAGGGACGGGGAAGCGTTTAGCAACAGCACGCATCGAGCACAGCACGTTGAGTCGTCCAACGGTATCTTTGATCCGCTGAACGCCAAATGACCCAGTCATTTGCAGCAACTGAAGCCCGCGAACTGTTTAGCTCGTCACCCTCCTCCCGGATCAATTCCGTCTCAAGTCGATGTCTCGGCGTTCTGCAGTTGGCTACAACAACCTCCAGCAACACAGGTGTTCAGTGGGGAAGTCGGTGCTCAACCAAACACATACTTTGAAGGATTGACCATGTCAGCTTATCAAAACGACATCAAAGCCGTTGCCGCCCTTAAAGCCGCTGCAGGCAGCAGCTGGAGCGCTATCGACCCTGAGTCCGTGGCCCGCATGCGCGCCCAGAACCGCTTCAAAACCGGTCTGGAAATTGCTCAGTACACTGCCGACATCATGCGCAAAGACATGGCCGAGTACGATGCTGACTCCTCCGTCTACACCCAGTCCCTGGGCTGCTGGCATGGTTTCATCGGTCAGCAGAAGCTGATTTCGATCAAGAAGCACCTGAAGACCACTAACAAGCGCTACCTCTACCTGTCGGGTTGGATGGTTGCTGCTCTGCGTTCGGATTTCGGTCCGCTGCCGGATCAGTCCATGCACGAGAAAACCTCGGTTTCCGGTCTGATCGAAGAACTGTACACCTTCCTGCGCCAGGCTGATGCCCGTGAGCTGGACCTGCTGTTCACCGCTCTGGACGCCGCTCGCGCTGCCGATGACAACGCCAAGGCTGCTGAAATCCAGGCGCAGATCGACAACTACGAAACTCACGTAGTACCAATCATCGCCGACATCGATGCTGGCTTCGGTAACCCGGAAGCCACCTACCTGCTGGCTAAGAAGATGATCGAAGCGGGTGCTTGCTGCATCCAGATCGAAAACCAGGTTTCCGACGAGAAGCAGTGCGGCCACCAGGACGGTAAAGTGACCGTTCCTCACGCCGACTTCCTGGCCAAGATCAACGCTGTTCGCTACGCATTCCTCGAGCTGGGCATCGACAACGGCGTGATCGTTGCGCGTACCGACTCCCTGGGTGCTGGCCTGACCAAGCAGATCGCTGTTACCAACCAGCCAGGCGACCTGGGCGACCAGTACAACTCCTTCCTGGATTGCGAAGAAGTGTCCCCTGCCGACCTGAAGAATGGCGACGTGGTTCTGAACCGCGAAGGCAAGCTGCTGCGTCCTAAGCGTCTGCCGTCCAACCTGTTCCAGTTCCGTGCTGGCACCGGTGAAGCGCGCTGCGTACTGGACAGCATCACCTCGCTGCAGAACGGCGCCGACATGCTGTGGATCGAAACCGAGAAGCCACACGTCGGTCAGATCAAAGGCATGGTTGATGAAATCCGCAAGGTCATCCCAAACGCCAAGCTGGTTTACAACAACAGCCCATCGTTCAACTGGACCCTGAACTTCCGTCAGCAGGCTTACGATGCATTCGTAGCCGAAGGCAAGGATGTTTCCGCTTACGACCGCGCCAAGCTGATGAGCGTCGAGTACGACGAAACCGAACTGGCTCAGGTTGCTGACGAGAAGATCCGTACCTTCCAGCGCGATGGTTCGGCCAACGCCGGCATCTTCCACCACCTGATCACTCTGCCGACCTACCACACCGCCGCGCTGTCCACCGACAACCTGGCCAAAGGTTACTTCGCAGAGCAAGGCATGCTGGCCTACGTGAAAGGCGTTCAGCGTCAGGAAATCCGTCAAGGTATCGCCTGCGTTAAGCACCAGAACATGTCCGGTTCCGACATCGGCGACGCTCACAAAGAGTACTTCGCTGGTGAAGCGGCCCTGAAAGCCGGCGGCAAAGACAACACCATGAACCAGTTCAGCTAAGAACCGGCTCACTCAACCGAGGCCACGATCAAGGTTGAGGGTGTTGAGAAAATCCCAGCAGAAATGCTGGGATTTTTTTATGCCCGGCCATCCATGAGGGCCCCCTTCTTCTGACCGTCGCTGTGCGACGTTAAAAATGGCTCTCGGCCATTTTTTTGCCTGAAATCCCCCCTTTTCTGGTTTTGTGCGCTTTCGCACAGCCGCTGTCATGTTTACGTCAATTTTCTTGGATAGCGTCAGGCACCCGTCGATTAATCCAAGGAGCCTGCATGAGCCACAATAATGAAAACTCAGTGCTGTTCGGCAATGGCGATGAATTGCCCAGCAATGCGTCCGATAACCCGCATATCAATCAGCTGATCGACGGCGTAGGCCGTCGGCAGGTGTTGGCCGCCGGTGCAGCGCTTGGCACCCTGGCCTTTCTCGGCAGTGTCATGCCTGGCGCCGCGGTTGCGGCAGAGCCAACCGCCAAAGGCCTGGACAAGCTGCACTTTAGACCGCGCAGCAAGCTGCCCTTCACGGCTATCGCGACCAACCGCTTAGACAGCATCAGTGTACCGGCCGGTTACCGCGCCACCACCTTTATCCCCTGGGGTACGCCGATTACCGGTAATTATCCGGCTTATCTGAGTGACGGTAGCAACAGCGCCCAGGATCAGGCCGAGCAACTGGGCATGCACCATGACGGCATGCATTTCTTCCCGATCGACGCCCAGCGCGGCGGCAAGAAAAGCGATCACGGCCTGCTGGTGCTCAACCACGAATACATCGACGCGCCGCTGCTGCACGCGAATGGCCCGACGCTGGTAGCCGGCAAACGTAGCAACGCCGAAGAAGTGCGTAAGGAAATCAATGCCCACGGCGTTTCAGTGGTGGAAGTACGCCGTGGCCTGAATGGCGAATGGACGGTGTTGCCGAGCGCCAGAAACCGCCGAATTACCGGTGCCACGCCTATGCAGATCAGCGGTCCGGCGCGTGGCCATGTGCTGCTGAAAACCCGCTACAGCCCCAAAGGCACGGCCACCCGCGGCACCCTGAATAATTGCTCTAACGGTTTTACCCCGTGGGGCACCTACCTGACCTGCGAAGAGAATTGGGCTGGCTACTTTGCTAGCCGCGATACCGACTTGCCACGCGAACTGAGCCGCTACGGCCTGCGCGGCAGCAGCCGCTACGGCTGGGATCACCTCAAGGGCGATGAGTTCGAGCGTTTCGATGCCACGCGCATGACCACCACGGCCAGCGCGGACTATCGCAACGAGCCCAACCACTTTGGCTGGATCGTCGAAATTGACCCATTTGCGCCGGAGTCTGTGCCCATCAAGCGCACGGCGCTCGGTCGCTTCGCCCACGAAGGTCTGGTGTTCGCCCCGGTGAAATCAGGCCGCCCGGTGGTGTGCTACTCCGGCGACGATTCACAGAACGAGTACATCTACAAATATGTCAGCCGTGACAAATACCGCCCAGGGCGCAGCAATGGCCGTTTGCTCGACGAAGGCACGCTGTATGTCGCGCGCTTCGCTGCCAGCGGCAAGGGTGAATGGCTGGCGCTGGATATACACGACAAGAAATTCCAGAAAGCCTGCAAGGCAGCCGGGGTGAGTTTTGCCGACCAGGGCGAAGTATTGATCAATACCCGTCTGGCGGCTGACGTGGTTGGCGCCACCAAGATGGACCGCCCGGAATGGGGCGCGGTCAACCCGGACAATGGCGAGGTGTACTTTACTCTGACCAACAACAGTGCCCGGACCAGCCCCGATGCTGCCAACCCGCGCCCAGCCAACGCGTTCGGCCATATCATCCGTTGGCGTGAGCTGAGCAAGGATTACGCCGGTCGCCAGTTTACCTGGAGCCTGTTTATGCTTGCAGGCCCGGAGACCGACAGTATCGGCCCGAACGGCAAACCACTGACAGCGGATAACCGCCTGGCCAGCCCCGACGGACTGTGGTTCGACGAAGAAGGCCGGCTGTGGATTCAGACCGACATGAGTGGCGGCCAATTGAGCAGCGGGCCGTTCGGCAATAACCAGATGCTGGTGGCCGAGCCGCGTACCGGTGAACTCAAGCGGTTCCTGGTCGGGCCTGTGGGCGCCGAGGTGACCGGCATTACTGCAACCCCTGACTTCCGCACCCTGTTCGTCAATATCCAGCACCCGGGCGAAGGCTCAACGGCGACCAACCTGCTCAGTACCTGGCCTGATGGCCCCGGTCAGCGTCCGCGCTCGGCTACCGTGATCATCACCCGCGAAGACGGCCGTCGGTTGCTCTAATCGACGGGTAATAATGTGACCGGTCAGCCCTGGCCGGTCACATTTCGCTGTGACAGACTCATGCCCTTCCCTTTGTGCAAAGAGCATCAGCATGTCCAGCAACCGCTTGAGTCGTATCGTCGGCAAAATCCAGCAACTGCCCAGCGCCCTGCAAAGCCCGGCGCTGTCGCTGCTGTTTGGCTCCCAGGTGAAGTTCGCCGGCACCGCCAAGGTGCGCGTGCATACGCTGACCCAACAGCAGGCGGTGATGAGCATCGCCAACAAGCGCAAGGTGCAGAACCACATCAAGGGTGTACACGCCGCAGCCATGGCGCTGCTGGCTGAGTCCGCCACGGGCTTTCTGGTCGGCATGAATATACCCGATGACAAACTGCCGCTGATCAAGAGCCTCAAGGTCGACTACCTCAAGCGCGCCACCGGCAGCCTGCGCGCCGTGGCCAGCCTGACACCCGAGCAGATTCAAGCCATCCACACCCAGGAGAAAGGCGAAGTACTAGTTGCCGTGACCGTGACCGATGAAGCCGGCATCCAGCCGATCCAGTGTGAAATGCTCTGGGCCTGGGTCAGCAAGAAGCACTGAATGCCTCGCCTAGGTTTTTCAACCCCCTGCTAAGCTGAAAACGCCGCATGGTGCGGCGTCATTCAGGAGATAGCAGTGCAGGGAAAACCTCTTCTAGTCTGTGGTGGGTTGGTGCTGATTGCCGTGCTCGGCACGCTGTATTGGCGCCTACAGAGCGAGCCGCAGGTCGTTGCGCAGGCCAGTCAGGCCGACAACGTCACAAGCGTGCTCTCGGACGTTAGCCCGGCGACACCGATGCCTACTGAAGCGCAGTTGCAGGAGCTGCTGCAAAACCCAGCTGTGAAAAGCCAGGAGCAACGCCTGGCGTTCCATCAGGCCTACCGCGACTTTGTCAGCGGCGCTTCCGAGCTGTCCCCCGCACAACGTGAAAGCCAGGCAGAGGCTTTGCGTGAGCAGATCGAGACTTACGAGCAGCGCAACGAACTGGCCATGAGTGAGTCGCTGTTACTGCAGCTGGGGCTGATTCAGCTCACCACTGGCGATGAACAAGCGCAGAAAGATCAGGCCGCCGCCTTGGTCGCCCGCTACAAGGCGATTAGCGCCGAGCGCGAAGCCAAGGCCGCGACACCCAGCGCCGAGTTTCGGCGTTACAAGACCGATGAGAAGCGTATCGTCGAGGAAGTCCTGAGCATGAACAGCTTCCCCGATGGTTTGAGCCGTGATGAATACCTGCGCCAACGCCTGCAGCAGGCGCGTGAACAGCATTATCAATAGCCCGACCTGAGCCGCCTGCTCAGGTCGGGCAGCGCGTCACAACAGCTGGTCGAGCGCGTAGTACAGCAAGTTGAAGGGTTTGTTGCGGTCGGCGGTATCGCTCTGCTCAGAGGCATCCAGTACCGGGCCGCTGCCATTCATCACGTTATTGACGAAGTCATCCAGCTGCAGGTTCTGCTCCTGAATATCCGCGTTGGCAAACTCGATGATGCTGGTGCAGTGGCTTTCATTGACCGCGCGGTACTGCGGAAAGTAACCGCCGACATTCGGCAGGTTGGCCAGCTCATTACGCAGCCTGCTGGTGTCCACATCCCACTTGGCGTGGATCAGCGCCTCCTTGGCGGCCTGGTTCGGTGCGTTGATGATTTCCGGGTAGAAACGCTCATAGGAATAGGACGAGTAATTCAAATCCTTCCAAAAGTGCGTATGGCCCATGCGATCAGCCGCCAGGTTGCTCGACAACGCCGGGTAGATGCTGCCCAGGTTGTTCAGGTTAAGCCCCGGCAAACGCGACTGCAGGTACGGCAAGGGCCCGGCATCCAGCCCCCAGGCATTGCGGATGAAACCCTGCAATGGCAAGGACGGATAGGCCTCGTTACCCCCGCCACTGATGGCCGAGAACACCGGTCCGGAGTCGTTGATCAGGAAGCTGCGCGTCGGCGCAATGTCCTGCCGGGTTGGTGCGTAGTTGGTCAGGCTGCCGGCACCGCCAGCGCTGCAACCGGTGGTCAGCATTTGCGTGGGGCGCGGCAGGTTGTCTTTCAGCCAGCCCACCACCGCCCGCATATTGCGCAGGCCGTTGTGGTGCCAGATCAGCGGCGCCTGCTGGCTTTGTGGATCTTCATAGACCGCGACCTTGTCGCCGGAGTAGATGTCGCCGGTGCAATACGGCACATAGACCATATTCCAGTTCTGGGTTTTCACTCGCGTCCAGGGATGCAGGCGCACCACGAAGGGGCTGACCAGACTGGCACCTGGGTTGAGCAGGCTCATGTAGTCATTGGGAATGCCGTCGGGGTTGCGTGCACCGCGAATGCCGCTCTGGCCGGTGCAACTGGCGTAGTCCCAACAGGCGCCGCCGCCCTCCAGATAGATGATGGTGTTGCGGGTATTGGGCACACGGTTGACGAAGAATTTGTACGGCGAGCCATTGCCGCACACGGCGCCGGTTTGCGGGGCCATCTGCACGGTTTGCCAGGCGTAGTAGTTGGCCGGTTTGAAGCCACTGTTGAAACCGCTCGGGTTGGCCAGCAGCGGGTACGGCCCAAGGCGTTGCGCCGGGGTGACCTTGTTATCTGCCGCCGGCGCCACCACCAGGTTGCTCAGGGTTTGCCAGAAGTTGTAATCGCCCTGCTCGGCCTGCACTGGCATGACCAGGGCCGAAACCATCAGTGGCGCAGCACAGCGCCGAAGTGTTATCGCTACAGACATGGTGAGTCCCTCATCTTGTTGTTATCGATGGGTCCACATACCCGAGCCGTTGTACAAATCCCCTCCAGCTGTCACCCGAAATCAGCCCAGAACCCACTGGAGACTGCTCATACACCGCGCCGAAGCAGCAGTAACTGCGCGCACCCAAACGTGTCGCCGCTGCTCAAGGTTCAAGCGAGCCTGGCGATTCATGCACGCTAGTCCAAGAAACTCTCGCCAACCACAGAGCTACATATTTATTGGATATAGCGCGGTGGGTTTTAAGCTGTTGCGGTTATCTGCGGCCTGCTCCGACAGAACACTGCTCGTGACAATAAAAAAGGGAAGCCAGGCTTCCCTTTTTTATGTGCCTGCATCTGGTGCTAGATGCGGAACTGACGCACCAGTGCGCCCAGGCGTTCGCCCAGCCCGGCCAGGTTGCGCGCGGTCTGCGCGCCCTGCTGGGTTTCGTCGGCCACGCTGTCCACCGCCACGGCAATCTTGTGCACGCTGCGGTTGATCTCTTCGGCCACGGCGGTTTGCTCTTCGGCAGCGCTGGCAATCTGCGCGTTCATCGCGTTGATGGTGCCGATCAGTTGCGCGATGGCATCCAGAGATGTGCCGGCGCGGTTGGCCTGCTCGCTGGTGACATCACCGGCATCACTAGAGCGGCGCATTGCGGTCACCGCATCCTGGGTGCCCTTTTGCAGACGGTCGATCATGCCCTGAATTTCCTGGGTGCTCTGCTGCGTACGGCTGGCCAGCGCGCGCACCTCGTCGGCCACCACGGCAAAGCCGCGCCCCGCTTCACCCGCACGTGCCGCTTCGATAGCGGCGTTGAGGGCCAGCAGGTTGGTCTGCTCGGCGATGGAGCGAATCACATCGAGCACGCTGACAATCGACGATACGTCTTTTTGGAGAGTGTCGAGCGATACGCCGCTGTCGCGGATGTCCTGCACCAGGGTGTGAATGCGCTCGATGCTGCCATCGACCACCTTTTTCGCTGCCTGGCCTTCGGTGTCGGTCTTCTGCGCCGCTTCAGCTGCGCCCTGAGCGCTTTGCGCCACTTCATGGGCGGCAGCAGACATTTCATTGATTGCGGTCGCCACCTGATCGGTCTCATGGCGCTGACGCTCCATGGCCGCTTCCGAGCGCTGCGCCTGGGCCGACACCTGGCCGACCAGTTCGGTCAGCTGGCCTGTCATGTCGACGATCTGCCGTACCAGGCCGTGGATCTTCTCGACAAAGCGGTTGAACGAGCCTGCCAGCTGGCCAAGCTCATCGTCGCCATTGATCGGCAGGCGACGCGTCAGGTCGCCTTCACCGGCGGCGATGTCATCGAGGTTGTCCTTGATCTGCTGCAGCGGGCGCAGGAAGGTGTTGCTCAGCACCACCCCGACAATGCCGAATATCACCAGCAGCACGGCAGCAATCACCATGATGCTGGTGATGATGGTGCTGATTCGCTCGTCGATTTCAACTTGTACCTGGGCAATCTGCGCCTCGACGCCGTCGAGGTTGATCGCCGTGCCCAGGGCCATATCCCATTTCGGCAGGTAATAGCTGTAAGCCATTTTCGGCACCAGCACCGAATCATCCGTCGGCAGTGGCGAGCTGTAATTGACGTAGTAGCTGTTGTTCTTGGCGACATTCACCAGTTCGCGGTTGATGTACACGCCATTCGGGTCGCGGCGATCGGCCAGGCTTTTGCCGACGTCTACCGGGCTGTCGCCGCGGAACAGGCGCACTACATTGGAGTCGTGGCCGAAGAAGTAGCCGTCCTTGCCGAACTTGATCTTCGACAGGATCGCCACGGCCTGCTCACGGCTGGCCATATCACCCTGCGCGGCGCCGTCATACAGAGTCTGTACCGAACCCAGAGCGATCTGCACATAGTGCTGCAGTTCGTTGCGGCTTTCCTGCAGCAAGCGCTCGCGGGTTTCTTCAACTTCCTGGGCGGCCAGGTTTTGTAACACCTTGGCGGCGGCACCACTGAGTACCAGGGCAAACAGCACCACCGGTATCAGTGCCAACAGCACGACTTTTGATTTCAAGGTAAGGCGCATCGGGCAGATCCTTGCATGGCAGTACAGCGGAATAAAAACGGGGCTACCGGTTTATCGGTAGCCCCGCTGAAAGGTTGAGTCGTCTGGCGCTATCGCGCGGCAAACGAGCAATGCCCCGGTCAGATCACCATAGCTGCTGCCCAACCGAATACCAGCAACGGCAGGTTGTAGTGCAGGAAGGTCGGTACCACGCTGTCCCAGATGTGGTTGTGTTGGCCATCAACGTTAAGCCCGGCGGTTGGCCCGAGGGTCGAATCGGAGGCAGGTGAACCGGCATCGCCCAGTGCACCGGCAGTGCCGACGATGCACAGAATGGCCAGCGGACTAAAGCCCAGTTGCAGCCCCAGCGGTACGAAAATCGCCGCAATGATGGGCACGGTGGAGAACGACGAACCGATGCCCATGGTCACCAGCAGGCCGACCAGCAGCATCAGCAGCGCACCCAGGGCCTTGTCATGGCCAATCAATTCGGCGGAGCTGTCGACCAGGCTTTTCACTTCGCCGGTGGCCTTCATCACTTCGGCAAAACCGGCAGCAGCAATCATGATAAAGCCGATCATCGCCATCATTTTCATGCCTTCGGTAAACAAGCCATCGGCCTCTTTCCAACGCACCACACCAGACACCGAGAAGATGATAAAGCCGACCAGGGCGCCGATGATCATCGAGTCCAGCCACAGCTGCACGACAAACGCCGCGACAATCGCCACGCCCGCAACCAACAGGCTCAAGGGGTTGTAGGCAACATCCACGCGCTCGGCCTGCTCGATCTTGCTCAGGTCATACACACGTTTTTTGCGGTAGCTGAACAGCACTGCCACCAGCAAGCCGCACAGCATGCCCAGGGCCGGAATCGCCATGGCCTTGGTCACGTCCAGGCCGCTGGTGTCGACACCGCCGCTGGCAACATTGGCCAACAGAATGTCATTGAGGAAAATCCCGCCAAAACCCACCGGCAGAAACATGTACGGGGTAATCAGACCGAAGGTCAGCACACAAGCGATCAGGCGGCGGTCAAGCTGCAGCTTGCTCAATACATACAGCAGTGGCGGCACCAGCAGCGGGATAAAGGCGATATGAATCGGCAGAATGTTCTGCGAGGAAATCGCCACCGCCAACAGCAGCGCAATCAGCAGCCACTTGAGCAGACCGGCGCCTTTGGCGTCCTGTTTGCCGACCATGGCCAAGGCCTTGTCCGCCAGGGCGTGGGCCAGACCGGATTTGGCAATCGCCACGGCAAAGGCACCCAACAAGGCATAGGACAGGGCCACTGTCGCCCCGCCGCCCAGTCCTTTATTAAAGGCCGCCAGCGAACCCTCAATACCCAGGCCGCCAAGCAGACCACCGGCCAATGCGCCGACGATCAGAGCTACCACCACGTGCACACGGCACAAGCTGAGAATCAGCATGATCCCCACTGCCGCAACGACTGCGTTCATCGATTTACTCCCGCAATTTAAATAGGTCCGCGAAGGTTTCGACCTTCTCTGGATACTGCGCCGGCTCGGCGAAGGGCGCGTACTCTGCACAATGCGGACTGACCTGTCAAAACGCCCGTAAATTATTCTGTACAAGGCGTTGCTAATTTCGATTACTCTGCCATTTCAAAGCTGCCGCTGGCCTGCAACTTGCTCTGCTTTACTTGACGTGAAACTTAAAGAAAAGCGCCTAAGCGCCGATAGGCGCTCTAAGCCTCTGCCATAAAAAGGTCCTGAAAATGCTGTTCAGCCGACTTTCCATCCAGTTGAAGATCACCCTACTGGCCGGCCTGTGCTTGCTGGCCATTGTTGCGGTGCTGGTTTCCGCTTCGGTCATCCAGGCCTCGCGCAGCGCCAACCTGGTCAAGCAGGCCAGCTCGGCCATGCTGCAGGAGTCCGCGCAATTACGCATGTCGGCGCGCGGCGAGTCCCAGGCACTGCAGATGCAGCGCTACTTTATGGACGCCTACCAGTACGGGCGCGGCGCCGCCACCCAGGTGCTGTTTATCCGCGAACAGGCGGAAAAACGCTTTCTGGATGCCTTCGACCTGCGCGAAGACCTGACCCGTCAGGTACGCAGCGCCCTGGAGGCCAACCGCAGCCTGTTGGGTATCTATGTGGCGTTCGAGCCCAACGCACTGGACGGCAAGGATGATCTATTCGCCGATCAGGAAAACCTCGGCAGCAACGACAAGGGCCGCTTCTCGATCTACTGGGCACAAGGCGATAACGGCGAACTCAGCGCAGAGGCGATGAAAGAAGCAGACCTTAATGACGCCACGCCAGGTATCAGCGGCGCGCCCTATAACGCCTGGTACAGCTGTCCGTTGCAGCAGAAGAAGGTGTGCCTGCTCGATCCCTATATCGACGAAGCTGACGGAGTAAAAACCCTAATGACCAGCATCGCCTTTCCGCTTGAACAAGGCGGCAAGGTGATCGGCGTGCTCGGTGTGGATATCAGCCTGGCCAGCCTGCAGGAACTCAGCACCAGCGCACATCAGGGCCTGTTCGACGGCGCCGGGCATGTCAGTATCATCAGCCCTGCGGGCCTGCTTGCCGGCCACAGCCGTGACAGCAGCCTGCTGGGCGGCAAACTGGAAAAAGCCTTCGCAGACCAACACCGCGAAATGACCAGTTTAGTGGCCAGCAACCGCCCGGAAGTTTTGCACCACGACGGTTCGCTACAAGTGTTGCAACCGCTGCTGCCGATTCCTGAGTCCCAGCCATGGGGCGTGTTGATGGAGGTGCCTGAGAAAGTTCTGCTGGAACCGGCCACTCGCCTGGAAACGCAAATGGATGAAATGGGCACGCGCAGTACGGCGGTGTCCCTGGGGCTTGGTCTGGCTGCCGGGGTGGTGGGTATTCTGCTGATCTGGCTGACGGCACTGGGCGTTACCCGGCCGATTCTCGGCGTAGCGGCAATGCTGAAAAATATCGCCAGCGGTGAAGGCGACCTGACCCGCCGTCTGGAATACGCCAAGCAAGATGAACTGGGCGAACTGGCCAGCTGGTTCAACCGTTTCCTCGACAAGCTGCAACCGATCATCGCTGACGTTAAACGCAGCGTGCAGGACGCCCGCAGCACGGCCGATCAGTCCGCCCTGATCGCCAGCCAGACCAGCGACGGCATGCAGCAGCAATACCGTGAGGTGGATCAGGTGGCCACCGCGTTCCAGGAAATGAGCGCTACGGCGCAGGATGTGGCGCATAACGCCGCCCAGGCCGCCGAAGCGGCACGCACCGCCGACCATGCCAGCCGTGAAGGTATGAGCGTGATCGGCAAAACCACCTCGACCATCGAACTGCTGGCCAATGAGATGAACGTGGCCATGCAGGAAGTCGAAGGCCTGGCCAATAGCAGCGAAAAGATCGGCTCGGTACTCGAGGTGATCCGCTCAATTGCCGAGCAGACCAACCTCCTTGCCCTCAATGCGGCGATCGAAGCGGCGCGGGCCGGTGAAGCCGGTCGTGGTTTTGCCGTGGTGGCAGATGAAGTGCGCAATCTGGCCAAACGCACCCAGGACTCGGTGGAGGAAATCCGCCAGGTGATCGAAGGCCTGCAAAGCGGTACCAAAGAGGTGGTCAGCACCATGCACAGCAGCCATCGCCAGGCCCAGGGCAGTGTCGAACAGGTGGAACAGGCCGTCGCCGTGCTACAGCGTATCAGCCAGGCGGTCAGTGTGATTACCGACATGAACCTGCAGATTGCCAGCGCCGCCGAAGAGCAAAGCTCGGTGGCCGAGGAAATCAACCGCAACGTGGCCTCGATCCGGGATGTCACCGAATCGATCTCCGCCCAGGCCGATGAGTCGGCAAAAATCAGCCAGGGTCTGAACAAACTGGCCAATCATCAACAGAGTCTGATGGACCAGTTCCGCGTCTAAACACCGGGCATGGCACCATCGGACCGCCACTCTGGCGGCTGTTTCCTTGTGACGCAGGCTAGCAATCGTTAGCCTGCGTTTTTCATTTCTGACTTATCAATTAACGAGGTTCACGATGCTCAATATCGCTCTGGTGGCCGGTTCCAGCCGCAGTAACAGTCAATCGGGCAAGGTCGCCCGCTTCTTGCGCCAGCGTCTGATTCAGTTGGGCCACACCGATGATGCGCAGAGCAATGTGATTGACTTGGGCCTCGCCCCGCTGCCGCTCTGGCCCGCTGACGATACCGGCCCATGGGGGCTTTACAGCAAGCAACTGGCAGCGGCCGACGCCGTGGTGATCATTTCCCCTGAATGGAATGGCATGGCCTGTCCGGCCATCAAGAACTTCTTTATCTATGCCAGCAAGGCTGAGCTGGCGCACAAACCCGGGCTGCTGGTAGGCGTCTCGTCGGGAGTGGGCGGGGCTTATCCGATCAGCGAGTTGCGCGCGTCCAGCTACAAGAACTGCCGCCTCTGCTACCTGCCTGAGCATCTGATCGTGCGCAGCGTCGAGAAGGTGCTGAACACGCCAGAGCCAAGCAGCGAAGACGACCAGCGTCTGCATGCACGCATCGATTACGAGCTGGATATTCTGGTCAAGTACGCGCAGGCCTTGGGCCCGGTACGCGCCAGTATCGATATGAGCACCCCGGCATTTGCCAACGGCATGTAAGCCTTGGTTTGAGCGTACCTGATGAACTCAGGTGCGCTTCACTGGCAAGCTGACCGTTACGCGCAAGCCACCCAGCGGGCTTTCAGCCAGCTGCAATCTCCCGGCCCAGGCATCAACAATATCGCGCACGATGCCCAAACCTAGCCCATGACCGGCCACCTGTTCATCCAGACGGCTGCCACGGCTGAGCACTTCGTCGCGCTGCGCAGCGTCGATCCCCGGCCCGTCGTCATCAATCGCCAGTTGATAGTCCTCTCCTACCCTGCTGATTTGCAGCTGTACCTGGCTGTCAGCCCATTTACAGGCGTTGTCCAGTAGGTTGCCGAGCAGTTCCAGCAGGTCTTCACGATCCCAGGGCAACCGCAGCCCAGGCTCGGACTGCCAGTCCAGTTCCAGGTGGTTGCCATGGATCATCGCCAGGGTCGAAAACAGCTCGGGCAGTTCATTGGCGCAGTCGAAATGCGCTCCCGGCAAGGCTTCCCCAGCTAAGCGTGCACGGCCCAGCTCGCGGGCAATACGCTGCTCGATCTGTTGCAGCTGGCCATTGAGGCTCTCGCGCAGTTGCGGTAACTGCTTGAGCTCTTCACGGGTGGCCAGGCTGACCAACACCGCCAACGGCGTTTTTAGCGCATGGCCGAGGTTGCCCAGGGCGTTACGCGAGCGTTTGAGGATGTCTTCGGTGTGCGTCAGCAAGTGGTTGATTTGAGCCACCAGCGGCTCCAGTTCCAGCGGTACCTGTTGGTCCAGCTGGCTACGCTGGCCCTGCTGCAGCTGTATCAGCTGCCGGCGGGTCTGTTCCAGGGGGCGCAACGCGCGGCTGACGATCAAGCGCTGCAGCAACAGAATCAGCACCAGGGCGGTAATCCCCAGGCCCAGAACAATCTTCTGTACCTGGCTGAAGCTGTTGAGTATCGGTGTGTAATCGCGCGCCACATGAATCACGATGGGCTGGCCATAGCGCTGGTAGTCAGCGCGGTATACCAACCACTGCTGGCCTTGTGGCCCGTCACCCAGCGCGTCCTGTAAACCGGCTTCTGCAACCGGATGCAGATTGCGATCCCAGAGTGAGCGCGAACGCCAGGTCTGCTCGTCAAGGTCGATACGGAAATACAGGCCGGAATAAGGCCGCTTGAACGCAGCACTGAGGCGCCGCTCATCCAGTTGCAGGCCATTGGGGCCACGTACAATCGCGCCGAGCAGGGTCTGGGTTTCATCCTGCAGAGTGGTCTGTAGATAACCGCGTAGGCTGCGATCGAACAGCCAGAGGCTGCTTTGCGCCAACAGCAGGCCAATAACCAGCAATACGCTGATCAGCCCCAGGCTCAGACGCCGTTGAATCGACCTCAAGCAACATCCCCGCTGAAGCGATAACCCTGACCACGACGGGTTTCGATGATCTCGCGTCCCAGCTTGCGTCGCAGGTGATTGACATGCACTTCGATAACATTCGAATCGCGTTCGCTTTCACCGTCATACAGGTGCTCAGCCAGGTGGCTCTTGGACAGTAATTGCCCGGCATGCAGCATGAAATAGCGCAGCAGACGGAACTCGGCGGCAGTCAGCTGTACCTCTTCGCCATTGCGTTGCACCGACTGCCTACTTTCATCCAGCTGTAAGCCCGCCGCCTCCAGTTGCGGCTGGTTGGCCAGACCATGGGCGCGTCGCAGCAGGGACTGGATGCGCAGCTGCAGCTCTTCCGGGTGAAAGGGTTTGCTCAGGTAATCATCGGCGCCGGCCTTGAGCCCTTCAATACGTTCGGCCCAGGAGCCGCGCGCAGTAAGGATCAATACCGGAGTGGTAAGGCCGCCAGTTCGCCATTCATGCAACACCTCAAGCCCCGGTTTGCCAGGCAAACCGAGGTCAAGGATGATCAGATCATAGGGCTCGGTCGCGCCCTGATAGGCGGCATCACGGCCATCGGCCAACCAGTCCACCGCATACCCCTGACGGGTCAAACCGGCGAGCAGCTCATCAGCCAGGGGAACATGGTCTTCAACCAGCAGCAGGCGCATTCAGTCTTCCACCTCGTCCTTGAGTACTTCACCAGAGCTGGCGTGCAGTTCCAGTTCGCGCACGATGCCCTGCTCGGTCACCAGTTCGACTTCGTAAACCAGTACACCGTCCTCTTCCTCCAGCTCGACTTCCAGCAAAACCGCACCGGGATGACGCTGCAAGGCCATTTGCAACAACTGTTCGAGGGGCATGATCAACCCCTCGCGGCGCAGGCGTAATGCTTCATCCTGATCCAGGTCGCGCGCGTTGCTGCTGAACGTCAACGTCAGCAGCAGGCAGGCCAGGAGTGCGCGTGCAAGCCAAGCAGTGGTGTTCATCAATCGTCTCGTTGGTTCTTCAGAACTTGTGCGTTAGTGGCATCCAGCTCGACGTCCCACTGCACGCCTTGGGCGTCGCGAACTTCAACCTGATAGATGTAGCGGCCGTACTCTTCTTCCAGCTCGGTGTCTTCAGTCGTGCTGCCTGGGTGCAGCGCCAGCGCTGCAGCGTTGAGTTTTTCGAAGGATTGGATGGTGCCGGCGTCACGCAGCTTGAGTGCTTCATCCGGGCCCAGGTCACGGGCTTGAGCCAAACCAGCAGTCAGAGTCAGGGCAGCAGCGGCAAATACGGCAGTCAGTGTTTTCATGTTCAGGTTCCTTCATGGAGTTGGCTTTCGACGCAGTCCAAGTTACTGCACACGACTTAACTCAAGCTGAATTTGCTTAAGGCATTGCTCAGGCACTGATTTATCCCAACCCACGCGCGCATCATTCACGCGCTGAAGTCGCTTGGCCTGGCAATCCAGCGCTCTATAATCGCTGCCTTGCGCGATGGAGGCCAGCATGAGTGCGATATTAATCAAGTCCCCTGCTTTGACAATCAAGGCCGGAAAACGCGCCCTAGCGCGGGTTCGCGAGCACGGCCTGCAACCGGCTGATGTCGGCATTCTGCCCGGCGCAGCGGGTGGCCCGAAGGCGTTGGGGATTCAAGGGCTGGATCTGGCTCTGTTTGGCGACTGGTTGCAGCGCGCACCTCGCGAGCGTTCGCTGATCGGTGCGTCCATCGGTTCCTGGCGTTTCGCCAGCGCCTGTTTGCCAGATGCGGCGGCGGGCCTGCGTCGCCTCGGCGAGCTGTATACCTCGCAGCGTTTTGCTAAAGGCGTGAGCATGGCGCAGGTGTCGAACAGCTGCAGCCTGATGCTTGATCAACTGCTAGGCAACGACGACGCCAACATCCTCAGCAACCCGCATTACCGCTTGAATATCGTTGTGGTGAAAAGCCATGGCTTGCTGCAACACGACCATCGCGGCGCACTCGGTTTGGGGCTGTCTTCGGTGATTGGCAGCAACCTGCTGGGCCGCCCGCGCCTGGCCAAGCACTTCGAACGAGTGATTCTGCACGATGCCCGCCTGGCACCGCCCTTGGGGACGCTGAGCGACTTCCCCTCGCGCTATCTGCAACTCGACAGCGGCAATCTGCGTCATGCATTGCTGGCCTCAGGCTCCATCCCGATGATCATGCAAGGGGTCCGCGATATCCCCGGTGCCGGCCCTGGCACCTATCGCGATGGCGGTCTGCTCGACTACCACCTCGACTTGCCGTACAGCGGCGACGATATCGTGCTCTACCCGCACTTCACCGACAAGGTCATCCCAGGCTGGTTCGACAAGGGCATGCCCTGGCGCTGCGGTGATGGCGGGCGCCTACAGGATGTGTTGCTGCTGGCGCCCTCACGCGACTACCTGGCGCGCCTGCCCCATGGCAAACTCCCCGACCGCAAGGACTTCAGTCGTTATCTGGGCGATGATGCCGGCCGCGAGCGCTATTGGCGTAAGGCCATGAGCGAAAGCCAGCGGCTTGGCGACGAGTTTCTCGAACTGGTCGACAGCGGCCGCCTCGGCGAACGTCTGCAACCCCTTTAACGACAACAGCCGACCGAACACCCAAGCAGCATGACCAAGGATGGGCAGGATGAAACTCGCAGTCGCCATTATCCACGGCATCGGCACGCAGCCCGACCTGCGTAACGACGAAGGCCAGCACGTCTTCGCCCACAGCCTGATCGCCGGATTGCGTCAACGTCTCGGCGCCGAGGCCGATCAGGTCGCCTTTCAGACGCTGTACTGGGCCAGCGTGCTGGACAAGCGGCAACTGGCTTTTCTCGACAAACTGCGCGACCAACCCGTGCGCTGGCGCTGGTTACGCCGTATCGTCACGCTGTTTCTCGGTGATGCCAGTGGCTATCGCAAAGTCAGCCAGGCATACGACACCACCTATGAAGAAGTCCATCAGTGCCTGCGCAGCGGCCTCAACGCCTTGCGTGCCAAGGTCGATGCCGATACGCCGCTGGTGGTGCTGGCGCACTCACTGGGCGGGCATATCTTCTCCAATTTCGTCTGGGATCAGCAGCGCATCAATAGCGCGGAGGAATGCCCGCTGGATCCCTTTCTGGCCTTGGAAACCCTGAGCGGTCTGATCACCTTCGGCTGCAATATCCCGCTGTTTACCTTTGCCTATGACCCGGTCGTGCCGATCCGCTTCCCCGGCCACTGCCTGACGGAGGCGGTGACCGAGCAGGCGCGCTGGCTAAATCTCTACGCTCCCGCAGACCCGCTGGGTTATCCGCTGCGCCCATTACCCAATTACGCCGCCGTGGTCGCCGAAGATCGCGCCATGCCAGTGGGCCCCTGGTACAAGCGCCATACCCCGTTGAGCCACTTGGGCTATTGGGATGACCGAGGCTTTCAGCGTTATGTCGCTCGTTATCTGCAGCAGTTACTGGCGGTCTGCAAAGGCTCAGAGAAGGCCTAACCACCCTCTTCCTCACCCAATTTCTCGGCTTGCACAATTAAAACTGTGATTTATCGGACAATTTCGTGCATTTTTTCGCCAGCATGTGACTTGGCGGTCAGCTTCGGTCATCAACGCATATGACTGGCAAGCGTGAATCTACCGTTTGCCCCTTTGTGTATTTGGGATCACCTCGGAGAAACCGA
Source organism: Pseudomonas sp. 8BK (assembly GCF_902506475.1). Lineage (NCBI taxonomy): Bacteria > Pseudomonadati > Pseudomonadota > Gammaproteobacteria > Pseudomonadales > Pseudomonadaceae > Pseudomonas > Pseudomonas sp. 8BK. The sequence goes on from NZ_LR733252.1 coordinate 1,948,315, forward strand.
CCCCATGAACGCACCGCTGCGTTTTAACGAAGCTTTGCTGATTGCCGACCGCGCCTTTCAACCTTTTCAATGCGTCGCCTGGGCCCCGCAAGATGGCACTGGTAACCTCAGCCTCAGTGTGATCGACCGTACCAGCACTCGCCTGCTCGGCCGCACGCAACTGTCCAGCACCATCTACAGCGATCCAGTGCAATTTGCCGACGTGCTCAAGCAGTCCCGTGAGCAGCTCAGTCAGCAAGGTTTCACCCTGGAGCCATGGAGCATGCCGGAGTAATCGGCTGCTGCAACAAGGGCTCTGAGCTGCCGACTGGCCCCTCTTGTCAGAGCCCTTCTCTCCTTCCATTTCGCCATTCTGGCGACGCTCTAATGGCAATATCTGTGGGTTTATTGTCCTTGTTGCCAATTACTCGTTAAGCGCAGACTGCATCCATCGCTTATCGAGACGCCGCCATGGATGCTCCACGAACCATTGCCTGCCTGCTTTATCCGCATGTCATGAGCCTGGACCTGACCGGCCCATTACAGGTGTTTGCCTCCGCCAATGACGAACGCCAGCGTCAGGGCCTGCCCGCCGCTTATCGCCTGCTGGTGCTCGGCCAGCAGGCGGTGGCAATGCCCACCTCCGCCGGCTTTCAGCTGGTTGCCGAACAGGCCTGGAGCGCCGTAGATCCTGCGCATATCGATACCTTGCTGGTTCCCGGTGGCCGGGGGGAAAAGGCGCAGCGCCAGAACCCTGAGCTACTGGCCTGGCTGCGCGGCGCCACATCGCAGATCAGGCGCGTGGGCTCGGTCTGTTCCGGTGCGCTGATTCTCGCTGCCGCCGGCCTGCTCGATGGCCGCCGCGTCACCACGCACTGGGCCGATCTCGACTGCCTGCGTCAAGAACATCCTCAGGTAGAGATCAGTGACGACTGCCTGCACACCTATAACCCACAAGACCCCGCCGGTAATGGCCATATATTCACCTCGGCGGGCGTAACCGCAGGAATTGATCTGGCGCTGGCACTGGTCGAAGCCGATCTCGGTCGTCCGCTTGCCTTGGCCGTGGCCAAACGTCTGGTGCTGTTTCTACGCCGCCCCGGCGGGCAAGCGCAGTTCAGTGCGCTGCTGACTCCGGAACCGAACCGAGTGCCACGCCTGGCCAGCCTGCTGGAATGGATACCGCTGCACCTGCATGAGGACCTGTCGTTGGCTGCGCTGGCCGCGCAAGCCAATATGACGCCGCGCACTTTATCGAGAACTTTTAATCAGGAGTTGGGAATGGGGCCAGGTCGCTATGTGGAAATCGTACGTCTGGAAGCCGCACGCAGCCTGCTGCAGAACGCCCAGGCATCGATCAGTACGGTGGCGCGTTTGAGCGGTTTCAACCACCCGGAAAATCTGCGCCGCACCTTTCACAAGCACCTTGGTGTCAGTCCTCAGGAATATGCCGAGCGATTCGCTTAAACCGCACAATCAGGAGACCAACATGCTGGAGTTACGTGCCCAATGCGAGTGCTGTAACCGTGCCCTTGCGGCTGACAGTCAGGACGCATTTATCTGCTCATACGAGTGCACATTTTGCCGCGACTGCGTCGACAGCACATTGCATGGGCGCTGTCCGAACTGCAGCGGAGAATTGCTGCAGCGACCACGACGCATCGTTGCCGAGGCGAAATAGAAAGCGCTCCAGAGGAGCGCTTAGCCAGCTTCAGTTTGGCTCTAGCAATGAGCGAAAACGCGAGTCACTGCGCGTCGGCGTCAGGGTATACAGCTGCTCCTTCTTGTCGACCCAGGTGTACAGCTTGTACTCCTTGTCACTGTCGCCGCAGTGCTTGCCCAGGCCGTAGACCGTTAAATGGCTGGGGCTATTGCCGTAGGTGAAAAACATCGAACAGGTGCGATTGCGCCCCTTGTCGCGCCAGGTGTAGTGGCGCACTGCTTGCTGGCCGATGTACAGGGCATCGCCGTCAACTGTCAGGTTGCCGCGATCAAGACGATCAAAAAGGAAGTTCATCGCCTCGATTTCAAAACCGTCATGGTTGAAGTCGTCCAGGTTGCCTGCAAGCGTGATGGCTGGATTCAGAGTGGGCATATCAGGTCTCTCCTTGTGAAATAGCTGCCAATTGGCAGACCTATCTCAGCGCCCTGCCACCCTCCGCTGCAGCAGGAAATACTTCCGCAGCGATCTGGCGGTCAACCGTAATGGGCAGTATTTCCCGCTGAACAGCTGCCAGTGACCCGGGCACTTTGCCAGCTCCACTACCCACCGGAGCTTGATCATGTTGATACGTAACCTGTCTTTCCTGCTGATCCTGGCCAGCGGCTTGAGCCATGCCATGAGTACGGAAAACCTGCCTGAAGACACTCTCAAAGCCTATGGCCAGTCCCTTGCTAGCGGGGCTGGAAGCAGCCAATGGCAACAGCTTTGGCAGCGCACCCGAGCCGCGGGTTATTTCAATCAGGACGGTGCGCAAGCACGCTTCACGCTGCCCATGAAGGAGATTCCCGAGCTGGTCAGCAGCACCCTGCGTGACGCCCACAGCGTGCAGCCAGACAAAGGCACACAGGCGCTGTACCGCCGCGACTTTGCTCCACGTGTGGTTGGCACTGAAGGTCCACAGCCGCTGACAGCGATCTGCTTGAAAGTGGATTGGCGCAGCCTGCCCGATCACACGCAGGTGACCGATAGTGCCCAGATGGGCAGTGTCAGCCTGTTGCTGGCCCAGCCCTGCCAGTAATCATTACCCCTGCAATTAACGCCATAACTGCCCAGCCTTACGGCTGGGCAGTGTGCTGCTCAGGACATTGCCTGGGACAGCAGTTCGGCTTCCTGACGCCGCCGACTGGTGTAGCGATCGCCAAAGTTCAGCAGATTGCTATGGGCGGCACTCCAGTCATGCGCCACCACCTGTTTCCAGAAATTAGGGGTGCGCGAAGCAAGATCACCGTACTGAAAGGCCACTGAGGCGATCACGGTCTGCATCTGCGCTGGCAACTGGGCAAAATCGCCGCCGCCGGACTTGGCATAACTCGCCGCCAGACGATTGATAAAGGGCTCCTTGTACGCCTCATCAATCTGCTCTGCCTCTGCCGCTGTGATATTCAGCGGCTGCGTGGCCAGCTGCGTTACTGCCGCCTGTCCAGTCAGGCCAAGGTAGGGACGTAAACGCTCAAGCAAGGTATCCGGCAGATCCAGCGCCTGCAGATCAGCCAGCTTACGCTGCCCGAGGTCAAACCCCGTTGCAATGGTGACCCCGCTGCGGCTATTGCCGGCGTCGGGAACATAACCCTTGGTCGCCGGGCCGCCTTCCAGGTTGGCGATAAAGCTGAAGTAAATCGAGTAGTGAGACATGGTCAATCCTCCGTTGATGGGGATTGGCAGTCGATCACCGCCCGCAAATACATATCAGCTTGAAGCATTTCCCAGCGCATTCAGGGGGGATATTTCCTGCTGAAAAAACAACCCGTCCTATTCCTAGCATCCTTGGCAGTCCACGAGACAACAAGGAGGACCCCATGGACGAGAATGACCTACAACAGGTCGACATCAAGCTATTGCCCCACTCATTGCAGGAACTGATCGAGTGTATCGGTCTGGAAAGCGCATACCGATTGACCTGCGCCTTCGGTGGCCGCCCCAAGTACATTCCCAAATACCCTGCCCGCTCTTCGCTAGCCCTGCTCCTGCCGCCGCAAGCGCTGGACGCTCTGATCGAGCGTTACGCCGGAATCGCTATCGAGATCCCCAAAGCCGACCACTTCTGTCGACAGATACGCAACCTGCAGATCGTCCAACAAAGCTCGGATGGTCTGTCACGCAGCGCCCTGGCTGACAAATACGGTTTGAGCCTGCGCCAGATCGGCAACATCCGCCGTCAAGAGCATGAAACTCATAGGTAAGTAGTTCCTGCTGAACCTCAACTGCGAGGCTCCATAGCCTGAGACTGCGCATTTCGCGCATACGATAAGGAGATTGACTATGTCCCAGATTGATACCGGCCTGATCGGTTCCGTCATCAACGCATTGCCACTTGACCGCATGATTTCAGGGCCATTACAGGCCATGATCACGGCTCAGGTGCAGGCGAGCAAAGCCTATGCCGACTTCCTGATGGCGGTGTGCATCAAGGATGGCAAAGCGGTGTCCGTGCAGTTCGACTACGACGAAACCCTGGTCGACGAGAACGGTGTGTACAAGGGCACCGTTACCAAAAAGATGCGCATCCCTCTGCTGGCGGCCATCAGCCACCCCAACATCACCATCGAAGAAGGCTCCATCGACTTCGAACTGACCATCAGCCAGCAGGCCGAGGACACCAGCGAAACGGCCGGTCAAGGCAGCTTCGAAGCCAAGCTCGGCTGGGGCCCATTCAGTGTCACGGTGAAAGGTTCGGTCAGCCACAAGTCGACTCAAACGCGCAAAACCGACACCCGCGCGCGTTATGCCATCAGCACCAAGATCGCCCGCCAGGACCCACCTGAGGCGCTGATGCGAGTGATCGACTTCCTCACTGACGCGGCGACCAAGCCCGTATTGCTGCCGGCCCAGAAAGCCACGGCGGCAACTGATCCGCTACCCACTGACGCCGTGCTGGAATCGCCGAAGCCCGCTCCGGCCAAAGGCGGCACTACCCCTCCGTAACAACCACCTGACCCCGCTTCGGCGGGGTCTTCCTTAGATCAGTAAGCGAGGAGTTCACCCATGGCACTGTTTTCCAGCAAAAAAGAACCGATGAGCGCCAGTGATTTGAGCCACATCACCCGTGGCCTGCATCAAGCCGCGGCGGCGACCCACAACCTGGTCGCCCAGCAGTACATCAAGTTGTTTGATCAGTTTTTTGACTACAACCCGGACGACCTTGGCACGCCCATGAAAGCGAAAATGGTGGAGGTTGGCCTGGATGAGCAACACACCATGAATATTCCGCTGATCGCCCTGGTCGCCCCACGTGGACTAGGGCTGGAAAGCATGAAGGTCGACCTCTCGGTCAAGATGCACGGCACCGAACTCGAGAAAGCCAGCCACGCCCTGGAGAATGGCGAGCTGCAGAGCGAGCGGTTCTTTGTCACTTTTGGCCGTGAAAAACGTCAGGGTCAGGAACGTGATCCGGATGAAATCACCATCAGCATGGAGTTCAAGGCCTGCGAGCCTCCGGAGGCCGTGCATAGGCTGATTGAGGAGTACACCAACCTGATCAGCCCAATTCGTATGGCCAACCCCTCCCCCGCAGTGATTGAAAGCGAGCCTGCAGCGCCTCAACCTGCCACGCCCTGATCATGCACAGCGTGGCGATAAGCCTGGTGTACAGCCTTAGCGCGATAGCCTGGCTGATGTTCTGGCGTCGCAGTCTCGCGATGCCAGCACTGCTGCAGCGCTATCCGCTGTTGCTGGCCCCCTGGTTGGGCGGCGCTCTGGTGCAGCTGGTCGGCGCCGCGCTGGTGCTACATCCTGATACATCGGCAGGCAAGGAGTTTGAAGCCGTGCTGTTCGATGTGCTGCACGCGCGCGCAGACCTCGTGCTCTCCGCCTCAGCCAGCATTCTGGTGGTCGCCACAGTGGTCTACGGTATGCAACAGCAATCGCCACCACCACAGACCTTTATCCGGCTGATGTCTTACGCCATGGTGGCGCTATTGGGTTTTATGCTGCCGATAGTCTGGATACCGCAAACTCAGACCGAGTGGATGCGCCTGCTGCGGCATATACAGACAGCAGCCTTTAACTGGGGTCTGCTATTGGTCTGCGCAGGTTTGATAACCTTGCTCGAAGACCTGATGCGTAACGAAAACAGCGCCGTAACCAGCGGCCACGGCACCGAACCCTTAGTCGGAGCCCAGGGTCATGTTCCGGTCACCGCTACTAGCGCTGATTCTCCAGCGCTGGCCCAGAGCGTAGAACACCCCCAACCCACCGAAGAACGCCATAAACACGCCGCCGGCCAGCAGCACCCATAGCTCACTGGTTGGGACAGCATCAGTGGCGGCAGCGTGGATCATCCACAGGCCCATCAACGACAGGCACAGACCGACACTGACACCCAGCAATGTGCGCAGTCGGCTGCTGTGATGACCTTGATGTTTCTGGATCAGCTCCAGCAGCTCCTCGATATCCTCCGGCTGTACGCCAGTGTTCGCGTCATCGACCAATTCCACTGCGCCAAATACCAGGCGCATACGGATAGCCTTATCCAGCCAACCCTGCTCGCTGGTGTTGATAATTACCGACTTGCTCATGATGAAACCCCTTGCTAGGTATGGAATCTCAGCCTAGGGGTCGGGACTCAAGCAACTTCAGCAGGAGTCGTTTCCACGGCAAACATCCTGCTTCCGGCTAGGCTTTACTGAGCAAGCAGTCAGTCTGAGTAATGGAGAAACACATGAGCGAAGAGGAAAACAAACCGCTGACGCTATGGGAGATGTTGCAAAGCGTGCTGAGTGCAGCGATCGGCGTGCAAAGCGGAAAAAACCGTAGCCGTGATTTCTCACGCGGCAAGCCCAGCCACTTCATCATTCTCGGCGCATTGTTCACGGTCGTGTTTGTGCTGGCGATCTTCGGCATCGTCAAACTGGTGCTGCACCTGGCAGGCGTCTGACTTATGGCAACAACGGTTTGATGGAGAAGCCGTAGTCCTTGATCTGCGGATGGTACACCGCGCTGAACTGGCGAAAATCAAGACCATAGCCGGGTACCTTGAGGCGCTGTTTCAAGTAAGCAGCCTGTTTGGCATCCAGCAGGCTGAACAGCTGATCAACCCGATCCTTACCGCCGCGTGCGGCAAAATCCAGCCCGGCATGGTAGTCATGCAGCATTACCATGGCCCAGCCACCGAGGGTGAAATGTCCACCAACCAGGACGCAAAGCTTGCCGTCTATGCGCGCCTGCAGTACCTCATCTGAATTATTCAGCGCCGACAGGTAAATATCCTTCCCTGGTTGCCTGCCCAGTTCCTCTGCGGCCTGCATAACTCCAAATGCCATTTCATCGTTAGCCGACCACACCAGCTGCACTTCGGGATGGCGCGGCAGCATCAACTGCGCTTGCTCATAGGCGCGCTGACGTTTCCACTCGCCCTGCAGCATCTGCTGCAGTTTGATCTCAGGGTGTTCGCGTAAGGCGCGGTGCAAGCCATCTTCGCGCAGGCTGGAAGACGGTGTTAACCGAACACCAGCAAACGCCAGCAGGCTACCCGGTTTACCTTTCAGCTTGGCGATCAAGGCTTTCGCCATCCAGTAACCGGCTTGCTCGTCATTGGGAATCAGGCTGCCTATCCAGTTACGGTAATGCCCACGCGAGCCACCAATTATCTGCTGCTGTTCTGGCGTTAAGGTGCTATGCAGGGAAAACAGCTTGATCGGACTATCGGCAAACAGCCTGAGCAACTCCGGCGCGGTATACATCTCGTTGACGAATATCAGGTAGTCCGGCTGCTTGTCGCGGGCTAATACGCTGCGGGCTTTTTCCAGCAACTGGGGCGGGTTGCGCTCGCCATAGATAACTTCCAGCTGCATGCCCAAGTCGTCGGCCGCGGCCTGCATAAAATCGCTGTAGCCCACCCAGAATGGCTCGTCGGAAAAGCCCGGATTGAGAAATACCACCGATGCCGGTGCCTTAGCTGCAACCCGCGGGTTTTCGGCAAGGGCCTGGGCTATCAGGCCAAACGTCAATAAGCATACTGCGCTAATAGCAATTAAAAGGGACCTGAACACAGCATGCCTCCTGAGGGGGCGCAGAGTATATCGGCAAAGCCATAGCAACTTGCCATCCAGTGCGAGAGGCGTGGCTGTGCAACCAAGACGACGCCCAGCACAATCGTTACAATCGCTGCCACTCTTGCCCTCGTTCATCGGTGTTCTATGTCGCCTCTGGAAATCATCGCTTCAGCCCTTGGTGTGTGGGCCGTCTGGCTGACCGTGCGGCAAAACCGCTGGTGCTGGCCGCTGGGTTTGCTGATGGTGCTGATGTACGCCTGGATCTTCTATGACGGCAAACTGTACTCAAACATGCTGCTGCAAGGCGTGTATGCGGTATTGCAGGGCTACGGCTGGTGGCAATGGACCCGTGGCGGCAGCAGCCACAGTGGCGTGCAGGTCAACCGACTTAGCCCGCAAGGCATATCGATCAGCTTAGCAATAGGTGCCGTTGGCACAGTTATTCTCGGTTACCTGATGGCCACCTTCACCGACGCTGCCGCGCCCTGGCAGGATGCAGCACTGAGTGCCTTCAGCCTGGTCGCCCAGGTCTGGATGGCGCAGAAACGCGTTGAATGCTGGCCACTCTGGATAGTTCTCGACCTGCTTTTCGTGGCGCTGTTTGTACAACAAGGCCTGTATCCGACTGCAGCACTCTATGGGCTGTTTACCCTGCTGGCGCTCAATGGCTGGCTAACCTGGCGACGTGATCGCGCGCTGGTCAGCGCATGAAGGTACTGGTACTCACGGGCCCTGAATCCAGTGGCAAAAGCTGGCTGGCCGAGCATATTCAGGCGACTTTTGGTGGGGTGCTGGTTGGCGAGTACGTGCGGCATTTTATCGAGCGTGAGCAGCGCGACACCTGCTACTCCGACATCAGCGCGATCGCCCAGGGCCAACTGGTCTGGGAAGACCAGGCCAGAGCGACGCGCCCCGAGCTGCTGATTCTCGATACTCATCTGCTGAGCAATATGCTCTGGAGTCAGCAGCTGTTTGGTGATTGCCCCGCCTGGATTGAGCAAGCCTTACTCGAGCGCGACTACCACCTGCATCTACTACTAAACCCGGTGGGTGTGCCCTGGGTCGATGATGGTCAGCGTTGCCAGCCAGAACTGGCCCAGCGCCTCACGTTCTACCAACAGTGCGAGCACTGGTTGCGGCTCCACCGACAGCCGTTGCAGTGCATTCAGGGCGACTGGGCGCAGCGCCGTGAGCAGACGCTGACGACAGTGGCGCATTGGCTCAATTCAACGCAGCAGCACACTGGCCCAGGCCAGTAGCAGGCTCAGGCAGACGATAATCGTCAGCGGCCGGCGCAGGCTGGGATACCACTGCGGCGCCAGGCCCAGTTTCACCGCCCGCAAGTCGGCGGCATACAACCCACCAAACGCCAGCAAACACAGAGGCAAAGCCAGGCTGGTGGGCATGCCGCCACTGATTGCCAGCCACCCCAGCAATGGCGGCACCACAGATAAGCCCAGCTGAATCTGCGCGGGCTCACCGGCATTTTCCGCGCGCATGGCCAGCCCCCAGTGAATAGCCCCCATAAAGGCCAGGATCACCGCGGCATAGTCCAGCAAGGCCGCCAGAACCACCACCCGCCAACCCTCTGGCGTCACCCAGATGCCCAATGCCCCGGTGACGAAAGGCACCAGCCCTGCATAGCCCAGTAATAACGCCAATTTAGGCGGTTGCGATGCGTCGAATGGATGCATGAACTCACTCCAGCGGATTAATTCGTCATAAACCGCACTGTAAAACCATCTTCGGACCTAAAAGAAGACTATTTCCTGGGTTTCGTAGTAATGGCTGCTTGCCATCGGCTGCGGCAATAGGCATAAAAACAACAAATAAAAAACGCCACAAGGAAGTATCCATGCGCATTCTCCGTCGAGCCCTGTATGGGCTTCTTTTGTTGCTGGTGGTAGGGCTGCTGGTCGCCCTGTACTTCATCGCCAACCCCAACCTTCCGATCTATCAGCAGCCCGACAAACTGCACTACCTCGATCAATGGTCCGCAGAAGAACGCCAGACCTACTACTACACCCCTCAGGGTACCCAGGTGAAAGGTCTGCGTTATGAATGGTTCAGCGCGCTGGAGCTGCCATTCAGCAGCAGCAAGTTCGCCACCCCGGATTACCTTGCGCGTTTCGGTTTCCTCGTCGACCCCGCCCAACAACCCACGCAGCTGAACCCCGGCAACCTGCCAGTCGGCTTTGCCCGCCATGCTGATGCGGAAAGTGGCGAGCATTTCCTGGATATCAGCTGCGCCGCCTGCCACACCGGCGAGCTGCGCTATAAGGGCCAGGCCGTGCGCATCGACGGCGGCGCGGCACTGCATTCGCTGGCGTCCACCGTACCCACAGTGCGTGGCGGCAGCTTTGGCCAGGCGCTGGGCATGAGCATGGCTTTTACCTACTACAACCCACTTAAATTCCGCCGCTTCGCCCAACAGGTACTCGGTGATGAATACGCCAGCCACAAGTCCCAGCTGCGTCGCGACTTCAAGGTAGTGCTCGATCGCCTTCTCGGCACCGCGTTCAATGACTGGCATCGCGGTCTCTACCCAACCGAAGAAGGCTTTGGCCGCACCGATGCCTTCGGCCGCATTGCCAACAGCGTCTTTGGTGATGCGATAGACCCGAGCAACTACCGAGTCGCCGATGCGCCAGTGAGCTATCCGCAGGTCTGGGATATCTGGAAATTCGACTGGGTCCAGTGGAACGGCTCAGCCATGCAGCCCATGGCCCGCAACGTTGGCGAAGCGCTGGGCGTTGGTGCCACGCTGCGCCTGCTGAATACCGACGGCCACCCGGTTGCCGAAGCCGAACGCTATCCCTCAAGCGTACGCCTGCGTGACCTGTTCACCCTGGAAGAAACCCTCAAGCAACTGCAGCCGCCCACCTGGCCGGAAGAGGTGTTCGGCAAGGTCGATCTGCTGCTGGCCAGCCGTGGCCGCGCGTTATTTACCGAGAATTGTGCCTACTGCCATGCGCCTGATCCGAAGAAACCGGATGAGCGTTTTGCCCCCGCTCGCGATCCCGAGTGGCGCATGCGCGTGGTACCGACCTCCATCGTCGGCACCGACCCGACCACAGCGGACAATATCGCCGACCATCGCTTCGATATCAGCAAACTGGGCTGGACCAAGGCCGAGCTGAGCAAGCTGGATGTGCGCCTGTTTGGCGCCACGCTGGACGATATCGACATGCGCAGTATCTCCAGCGCCAAGGCCCTGGCCTATGTCACCGCCTATGTGGAAAACCGCGCCTATCAGGATGCTGGCATTTCCGAGCGTGAACGCTGGCGCATGGACGGTTTCGGCCTACCGATTGGCGTGCAGGAAAAACGCGGCTACAAGGCGCGTCCGCTGGATGGCATCTGGGCCACCCCACCGTTCCTGCATAACGGGTCGGTGCCAACCCTGTTCCAGCTACTCTCGCCGGTTTCTGAGCGGCAGACCCAGTTCTGGGTAGGCAATTTCGAGTTCAACCCGAAACAGATTGGCTACAACAGCGAAAAATTCACCGGTGGTTTCCACTTCGATACCCAGGTCACCGGCAACAGCAATCGCGGCCATGAATTCCGCGCGGGATGCCGTGAAGACGGCGTAATCGGCCGGGCCCTGCAACCGGAAGAGCGCTGGGCACTGATCGAGTACCTCAAGGTTCTCGGTAATCCCGCGCTGGAACAGCAACTACAGCCTGTGGCCGCCAAAGAGTGGACGCCCGGCCCGTCTTGCCAGAACTGAAGCGCACGTAGCCTGTGACCGCACACTGAGAATAATTAAAAGGAATTGACTGCATGTTTAAACGATTCTGGCTCTGGCTTGGCCGCGTACTGGGCAAATTACTGGCCCTCGTATTGACCATTGCTATTGGCGGCTGGGCCATCGGCGCGGCCTATTACGGCTGGAAGTTCTCCGGTCCAGTATCCACTGAAGAGCAGGTCCCGGCCGATGAAGCCGCGCTCACCCAAGGCATCATCGAAGATGCCATTCGCGTGGTCGAACAGCACCGTGACAACACACGGGTACTGCGTGATGCTCACGCCAAGGCTCATGGCTGCGTGAAGGCCGAAGTCACCGTCAGTGCTGATATCGATAGCAGCTTGCAACGCGGTGTGCTCAGCGAGCCAGGGAAAACCTGGCAAGCCTGGATGCGCCTGTCCAACGGTAATGCCTACCCGCAATTCGACCGAGCTCGCGATGCCCGCGGCATGGCGATCAAGCTGCTGGATGTGCCTGGAGAAAAACTTACGCAAAGCCCGCAGCACGCCAGCGAGCAGGACTTTGTGATGTTTAATCACCCAGCGTTTTTCGTGCGTGACGTGGCCGAGTACAAAAGCAATTTCGCTGCCCAGGCCGACGGTAAAAAGGCCATGGCCTTCTTCCCCAGCTGGAACCCCAGTACCTGGGAAATCCGCCATCTGATCATCGCCCTGAAAACGCTGTCCCCTGCCCCGGAAACACCGGTGGCAACCACTTACAACTCCATTGCCCCATTCAAACTGGGCGAGCACAACATCAAGTACCGGGTTATTCCTCAACCAGAAGCCTGCCCGGAGTACCAGCTGCCTGAACAGAACCAGGACCTGCCGAATTTCCTGCGCAATGCGCTGTACCAGCAGTTGTCGCTGGATCGCATACCCGCCTGTTTTGCCCTGCAGGTTCAGCGGCAGAACGCGGAGTACTACATGCCCATCGAAGACCCCAGTGTTGAATGGAGCGAAGCCATTTCGCCGTTCGAAACCGTCGCCACCATCAAGGTGCCGGCACAGGACTTTGATAGCCGCGAGCAGAACCTGTTCTGTGACAACCTGTCCTTCAACCCCTGGCATGCGCTGCCTGAACATCGCCCGATTGGCGGCATCAACCGCCTGCGCAAGGCGGTCTACGAGGCTGTCAGCATCTACCGGTTGGAGCGTAATCAACCATAAAACTGTATCCAATTCTCTGTGCTACTCGGTTAACAGCTGCTGAGCTGGTAATATTCGCGCCTTGCTAAACACGCTGTTAGCCGCGTACCACCTGAGAGAAAGACCGTGGAATTGTTCAAAGAGTTTATGTTCGAGGCCGCCCACCGCCTGCCTCACGTCCCCGAAGGCCACAAATGCGGACGCCTGCACGGCCACTCCTTCAAGGTCGCGGTGTATATCGAAGGTGAGGTCGATCCTTATACCGGCTGGATTCGTGACTTCTCCGAGATCAAGGCGATCTTCAAGCCACTCTATGAGCAGCTTGATCATAACTACCTGAACGATATTCCCGGCCTGGAAAACCCTACCAGTGAAGTGCTGGCCAAATGGATCTGGCAGCAACTCAAGCCGCTGCTGCCTGAGCTGTCGCGTATCCGTATCCACGAAACCTGCACCAGCGGTTGCGAGTACCGCGGCGATTGACCCTCGCCTGGCTCCTGCTCGATACGCCAGGCAGCTCCCTGCTCCTCACCGTCCACCATTGGATTGCCAAACCAATTGTGCTGAGCGCAAGAACAACGATTGGCAAAAAATCCACCGGAAGATTTCATAAATTTGAAACCGGTTCGAAAAAAAGCAGGCGAACTTGTTATTAGCCAGGCACTGCTTTAGGGTGCGGTGCACTTTACCTGGATGGGTAAAGCTTCTTATGGATAAGCGAAAAGGAATCACGACATGTTGAAGAAAATTGCTCTGGCTGCCGGCCTGGTTACCCTGCTCAGCGGTTGCGCCTCTGGCCTGTCGCCAGTTAGCGTTGGCCTGATCACCGACGTCAAAGGTCCGATCACTGCCACCACCGCTTCCGGTAACAAAACCGGTACTGCTTGCGCCACCACCATCATTGGTCTGATCAACAAAGGCGACGCTTCCATTGCTGCCGCCAAGGCCAATGGCAACATCGGCACCATCGCTACCGCTGATTACCACACCAAAGGCTTCTACCCGTTCTTCGGCGAAACCTGCGTGAACGTAACCGGTAACTAAGTTGCCCGACTGCCCCCAAACCCTGTTTGGGGGCAGTACAGAAAACCCGCTCCTCTAGAGGCCGTAGCCTGCCAAGGCTGACAAGAACTGCGCCTCGTCAATCACCCGCACACCAAGTTCACTGGCTTTTGTCAGCTTCGAGCCCGCCCCTGGCCCTGCGACCACACAGCTGGTTTTTGCCGAAACCGACCCTGCCACCTTGGCGCCCAGGCTTTCCAGCTTTTCCTTGGCCACATCGCGACTCATCACTTCCAGCGTGCCGGTCAGTACCCAGGTTTGCCCAGCTAGCGGCAAACCTTCGATAACTCTTTTCTCGCTGTGCCAGTGCATGCCAAAGGCTTTTAGCTGCGCTTCAATGGCCCGCGCACGTTGTGCATTGGCTGGCACATCGAAGAACTCGCGTACCGCCTTGGCTTGCTTCTCGGGCAGAGTCTGGCGCATATCCAGCCAGTCAGCCGCCAGTACAGCCTCCAGGCTGAGAAACTTATCCGCCAGCTTCTGCGCGCCACCGGGGCCTACAGATGGAATATTCAACTTGTCGAGCATCCCGGCCAGGGTAGCGCTGGCACTGAATTCGGCACTCAGCTCGCCTTGCTCCTGCAGTTGAAAACCGCATTGATCACTGGCCAACAAGGCCGCAATCACCTGCTGGTTATGGCTATCGGCAAAAAAGCTGTGGATCTCATGTGCGACCTCTAAACCGATATCCGGCAGGTAGGTCAGCACTTCCGGCAAGGCCTGCTGTACGCGCTCTAGAGATGCCAGTGAACGGGCCAGCACCTTGGCGGTTTCCTCGCCCACATCGGGTATACCGAGAGCGTAGATAAAACGCGCCAAACTCGGTTGCTTGCTGTCGGCAATGGCCTGCAGCAGCTTGTTGCTGGAAACCTCGGCAAAGCCTTCCAGGTTGATGATCTGTTCATATTTCAGCGTGTAGAGATCGGCCGGCGAGGCGATCAGCTGCTCATCAACCAGTTGTTCAATGGTCTTGTCGCCCAGCCCTTCGATGTCCATGGCCCGCCGTGAGACAAAGTGAATGATCGCCTGCTTGAGCTGCGCAGCGCAGGCCAGGCGACCGACACAACGGTATACCGAACCTTCGCTGAAGGTTTCCTTGCCCTTGCTGCGCTTGACCAGTTGGGTCCGTTCAACGTGAGAGCCGCACACCGGGCAGCTCTCGGGGATTTGAACGGGCCTGGCATCCAGTGGGCGCCGCTCAGGCACGACCTGCACCACTTGTGGAATCACATCGCCGGCGCGGCGGATGATCACCGTATCGCCGATCATCACCCCCAGACGCGCCACTTCATCCATGTTATGCAGCGTGGCATTAGACACTCTAACGCCGGCCACCTTGACCGGTTTCAGGCGTGCCACCGGGGTAACCGCACCCGTACGGCCAACCTGGAACTCCACATCCAGCAGCTCGGTCAGCTCTTCCGTCGCCGGGAACTTGTGGGCAATCGCCCAGCGCGGCTCACGGGCGCGGAAGCCGAGTTCGCGCTGATAGGCCAGGCTGTTGACCTTGAACACTACCCCGTCGATCTCATAAGCCAACGACTCGCGGCGCTCACCAATGCTGTGGTAATACGCCAGGCATTCATCGGCGCCCTTGGCCAGCTTCAGCTCGCGACTAATCGGCATACCCCACTGTTTCAGGGCTTCAAGAATGCCGAAATGCGTTTGTGGCAGCTCGCCCTGCACCTGACCGATACCGTAGCAGCAGAACTCCAGAGGACGGCTGGCGGTAATTTTCGAATCCAGCTGGCGCAGGCTGCCCGCCGCCGCATTACGCGGATTGGCGAAAGTCTTACCGCCCTGCTCCAGCTGCCGAGCATTCAATGCCTCAAAACCGGCCTTGGACATAAAGACTTCGCCACGCACTTCCAACACAGACGGCCAACCCTCGCCTTGCAGCTTTAATGGCACATTACGAATGGTGCGTACGTTGACGCTGATATCCTCGCCCGTGCTGCCATCGCCACGCGTAGCGCCACGCACCAGCAGGCCATCGCGGTACAACAGGCTGACCGCCAGACCATCAAGCTTGGGCTCGCAGCTGTATTCAACCTCAGTACCGCCACCAAACAGATCGCCTGCTGGAAAATCCAGCCCTTCACGCACCCGGCGATCGAAATCCAGCAGGTCGGATTCTTCGAAGGCGTTGCCCAGGCTAAGCATCGGCACCTCATGCCTCACCTCACCGAAGGCCGAAAGCGCCAGGCTACCGACGCGCTGGGTCGGTGAGTCGGCCGTGACCAGTTCTGGGTGCTCTATCTCCAGGGCCTTGAGCTCATGAAACAGGCGATCATATTCGGCGTCGGGAATACTCGGCTCATCGAGTACGTGATAGCGGTAGTTATGCCCATCCAGTTCGGCGCGCAGTTGCACTATGCGCTGGGCGGCAATAGAAGCATCGGTCATTGCAGTGTGCTCTCAAACGAAAAGAGCAGCCGTGGCTGCTCTTGGTATTTCATCGGTTAAATCAGCGCTTATTGGTCAGTTGCTTGCGTTCATATTCGACGATGCGCTGGCGGTAGTGCTCGATAGTTTGCGCGGTCATCACGCTGCGCTGGTCATCCTTCAACTCACCACCCAGCTCGTGGGCCAGTTTGCGTGCTGCAGCCACCATTACATCAAACGCCTGTTTGGGGTGACGCGGGCCTGGCAAGCCAAGAAAGAAACTTACGGCACGGGTGCTGAAGCCTTCAATATCGTCGAGATCAAAAGTGCCAGGTTTCAACGCATTGGCCATGGAAAACAGCACTTCACCATTACCCGCCATGCTTTCGTGACGATGGAAGATGTCCATCTCGCCAAAACGCAGACCACTTTCGAGAATATTCTGCAACAGAGCCGGGCCTTTAAAGCCTTCTTCGTCGCGGGCAATCACGTTGATCACCAATACTTCTTCAACCGGTGGCAATTCCTTATTGCTGCTCTGGTTTTGACTGACGGGTTTGACCACATCGTCATCAACCGGGTTAAGCAGCGTCGGCACTGGTTCTTCAAGACCCAGATTAAGGTCGCCTTGTTGCGGCTCACCGCTGCGGCGACGATTTAACTCACGCGCGCTCAGCGACGGCAGGTCTTCCTCATCAAAAGCGGGTTCATTACTGCGATCAATAACCCGCGGAGGGCTGAGCAGATCGGGATCACTGTCATCATCCGGCAGGTTGGCAAAACTGCGGTCAAGTTTGAACTTGAGTTTGCCCTTACCACCGCGCATCCGCCGCCAGCCATCAAACAGGATGCCGGCAATCACAATAATGCCGATGACAATCAGCCACTCGCGCAGACCGAATTCCATGAAATACCTTAACCCCTGATAAAAATGTGATGAAAAAGGCCTTCCCGGCCATGTTGCTAATTCTTTTACGCGACGCCAAGCCTATGTTCTATCAGGCCTTTCCCTGCGTTATAACGCCACGTCTAATAACAATGCGCATTAAGCTAGCACGACGAAAGATAACTTTACACCGCCCTGGCCATCATGATTCAACCAAGGCCAACGCTTCCTCCACATCCACAGCCACCAACCGCGAACAACCGGGCTCGTGCATGGTTACGCCCATCAACTGATCGGCCATTTCCATAGCGATTTTATTATGGGTGATATAGATAAACTGCACGGTTTCCGACATCTCTTTTACCAGCCGTGCATAGCGCCCGACGTTGGCATCATCCAGCGGCGCATCCACCTCATCGAGCATGCAGAATGGCGCCGGATTGAGTTTGAAGATGGCAAAAACCAGGGCCAGGGCCGTCAGCGCTTTTTCCCCGCCGGACAATAAATGAATGGTGCTGTTCTTCTTGCCAGGTGGGCGCGCCATGATGGTTACGCCGGTATCCAGCAAGTCTTCACCGGTCAGCTCCAGATAAGCGTTGCCGCCACCGAATACTTTCGGGAAGAGCGCCTGCAAGCCGCCGTTGATTTGATCGAAGGTTTCCTTGAAGCGGTTACGGGTTTCCTTGTCGATCTTGCGAATCACGTTTTCCAGGGTTTCCAGCGCCTCCACCAGATCAGCGTTCTGTGCGTCCAGGTAACGCTTGCGCTCGGATTGTTGCTGGTATTCGTCGATCGCCGCCAGGTTAATCGGTCCTAAGCGCTGAATACGTGCGGCCAGGCGTTCCAGCTCTTCTTCCCAGGCTTTCTCGCTGGCTTCGGCTGGCAAAGTCGCCAGCACGCCATGCAGATCGTAGTTGTCTTCCAGCAACTGATCCTGCAGCGCCTTGCGCCGCACGGTCAGCGACTGCCAGTCCATACGCTGCTGTTCCAATTGGCCGCGCAACAACTGCGCCTGTTGCTCGGCCTGAGTGCGGCGCTTTTCCGCATCACGCAGTTCGCGATCGGCATCTTCCAGGGCCAGGCGCGCCAGTTTGAGTTCGTCTTCCACCGCCATGCGCTTGTCGAGCTGTTCTTCGAGCTTCATCCGCAGCTCTTCCAGCGGCGCTTCACCCTCCTCCAGGTTAAGGTTGAGCTGCTCACGCTTCTCGTGCAGGCGTTCGGCCTGCAATTCCAGGCGTTCCAGGGCCTGACGGGTGGAATCATGCTGAGCTTTCAGCGAGCCCAGGCGCACGGCCAGTTGATGGGCGTGATCCTTGTGCTGGCGAGCCTCCTGGCGCACGCGATCAAGCCGTTCTCGCAGGCTGTCGCGGCGAGCCAACAGGCTTTCGCGCTGTTCGTTGTCGGTCGCCATGGCATCCAGGGCGTCCTGCAGCTGCAAACGCGACTCACCCAGCTGCTCGTGTTCGATTTCGCGCTGCTCGGCCAGCTCCAGCAGCTCGCTGTCCAAGCGGGTACGGCGCAGTATCAGTTGCTCAACCTTGGCCTGCCCGGCGGACAGCTGGGCTTTCAGCTCGCCGAGCCGACGGGCCAGGTCTTGGGCCTGGCGGCGTTGCTGCTCGCGCTGTTCTTCCTGAGCCCGCTGGTTTTCCCGCAGATGAGTCAGGCGCTCATCCAGCAAGGCCAATGCGGCTTCGCGCTCATCGCGCTCCAGTGTCAGCCGTTCGATCTCCTGACCACGGGCCAGTACGCCGCTTTCCGCTTCACTGGCGCGGCGCACGCGCAGGAAATGCCGGCCGACCCAGTAACCATCGCGGCTGATCAGGCTTTCGCCTTCGGCCAGGCTCAAGCGGGCGGCCAGCGCCGCATCCAGGCTCTGCACCGGCTTGACCTTGGCCAACCAGGGCGCCAGATCGACACTGGCTTCGACCTTATCCAGCAAACTGCCAGCCACCCGCGCGCCGCCCTTGCTTGGACTGGCCAGGCGCAGATCGCCCTGGGTCAGGCCAGCAAAATCCAGGCCTTGGAAATCATCCAACAGCACGGCCTGCAGATCGGCACCCAACACGGTTTCCACCGCCAGCTCCCATCCGGCTTCAACGCGCAGGCCTTCAGCCAGTCGTGGACGTTCGCTCAGCTGCTGTTCACGCAGCCACTCGCCGGCACCTTTGCCTGGGTCCAGCGCCGCTTGCTGCAGCGCTTCCAACGAAGCCAGGCGGCCATTCAAACGCTGCAGTTCACCTTGTGCCTGCTGCTGGGCCTGACCGCTGTGCTGCAGGTCATTGCGCATTTGCTGCAGACGCTCGCCCTGCTGCTCTTCTTCCAGCTGCAGGTCTTCCAGGCTGATTTCACCGGCGGCAATCTGCTCGCTCAGTTCGATAATCGCCGCATCTTCCGGGTCAGCCGCCAGTTGCTGCAGCTCCTCGGTGAGACGGCGCTGACGCTCAGCCAGGCGTTCCAGACTCTGTTCCAGCTGGGCAATGCGCGATTGCTGCACCTCGGCCTGACGACGCGGCTCGGCACTGCGCTGGTTGAAGCTGTCCCACTGCTCCTGCCAGCCCTGCATGGCTGCTTCAGACTCTTCCAACCCTGCGGCGAACTCTTCGGCGGCAGCAGCCGTCAGCTCCTGCTCAGGCAGCAGCATTTCCAACTCTTCGCCCAGGGTCGCTAGCAATGTGCGGTCGTGGCCCAGGTGTGATTCAGTTTCCAGGCGCGCGCGCTCGGCTTCGTTGAGGTCGTCCTGCAACTGACGCAGACGCTGCTGGCCGTGCTGGATGCTCTGCTCGATACGCGCGATATCGCCGCCCACCGAGTAGAAACGGCCCTGCACCAGGTTGAAACGCTCGCTCAGCTCGTGATGGCCATCGCGCAGGCGCTCAATGCTCGCGTCGGCGTTGCGCTGCTCGGCGACCAGCGCTTCGAAGCTGATTTCCTGGTTGCTGATCACCGCCTCACGGCTGCCCACCTGCTCGTTCAGCGCCTGCCAGCGCAAGGCGGTGAGCTGAGCTTTGAGCTGACGTTCCTCGGCCTTGTACTCCTGGTATTTCTCCGCCGACTGGGCCTGACGATGCAGGCGGTCGAGTTGACGCTCAAGCTCTTCGCGCAGGTCGGTAAGACGTGCCAGGTTTTCATGGGTGCGGCGGATGCGATTCTCGGTCTCGCGGCGGCGCTCCTTGTACTTGGAGATGCCGGCAGCTTCTTCGATAAAGTTGCGCAGATCTTCCGGCTTGGCCTCGATCAACTTGCTGATCATGCCCTGCTCGATGATCGAATAGCTGCGCGGCCCCAGGCCGGTGCCGAGGAAGATATCGGTAATGTCACGGCGACGGCACTTGGTGCCGTTGAGGAAATAGGTGTTCTGACTGTCGCGGGTGACCCTGCGGCGGATCGAGATTTCGTTATAGCCGGCGTATTCGCCGGTCAAGGTGCCGTCGGAGTTGTCGAAGACCAGCTCGATGGAGGCCTGGGTCACCGGTTTGCGGGTATTGGAGCCATTGAAGATGACGTCGGTCATCGACTCGCCACGCAGGTTCTTCGCCGAACTCTCGCCCATCACCCAGCGCACGGCGTCGATGATATTCGACTTGCCGCAGCCGTTGGGCCCAACCACTGCCGCCATATTACTGGGGAAGGTCACTGTGGTTGGGTCGACGAAGGACTTGAAACCGGCCAGTTTGATGCACTTAAGCCGCATAGACAGGCTTCCTTAAGCGTCGGCCAGTGCGGCCAGCACCAGCTGGCAATTGTGCTCACCGTAACCCAGCAACACCTCACGAATGGCCTGATGATCACGGCCGATGATCGCCTGCAGCAAGGCAGCAAAGGTATTGAGGAACTGGCCCATCTCGCCTTTGCGCCGCTCCAGCGCCAGGTGATAGGTGCGACTGATGGCCGGCAGCAGGTTCTCCACGGTTTCCTGCAAATAGGGATTATTGGAGAACGGGAAGGCAGCTCGCATGATGTCAAAGCTGCTCTCGACAAAGCCGTCAATATCCTCACGCTGCAGACTGTCCTGCAGCCGCTGCTGAATCACCAGAAACGGCCCGAGATCCGTCTCGGCCTGCCAGCTATCCGCCACCGCCTTGCCCAACAGGATGTACAGCTCCATGACCAGGGCGTACAGGCTCTTGACGTTATGCGGGGTCAGTTCAGCCACCTGCGCGCCACGGCGCGGCGGAATCACGATCAGGTGCCGGCGCTCCAGAATCAGCAATGCTTCGCGCACCGACCCCCGGCTGACATTCAGCGCCTGGGTGACTTTCTGTTCCTGAATCCGCTCACGCGCCTTCAACTCACCACGAATGATGCGTTCAGCAAGGTGATGGGCGATCTGCTCAGCGAGGCTATCCGGTGCCTTGAACGTCATGATAATCCTTAGGCTCTATCTGACCTATTGGGGGGGCAAACAAGGGTCTCAACCCCAGGCCAGGCTTGGCTTGGGCGGTACAGCGCAGGGCGCGAGTGTAACACAGGGTGTTACCGGGCCAAGGCCGCCTGTGCCCTGCTTTCAAACCAAAAGGTGGGCTACCGGGGGATGGCCACAGAAACAGATTGTCCTACAATCCTACCAGCACCCCATTCCAACAATAACAAGTACGGAGCCACCATGTTCGAACGCCTGCCCTCAAACTGGATGCTTGCCATTAAAAGCATCGGCTACTGGTTCTGGTTGATCCCGGTATTGGGTATCCCATTGAGCTATTACTGGTCATTAAATAGCCAATACGCTAACGCCTGGCCCTGGCTGGTCATCGTGGTGGTCTTTGGGGTTATCCCGCTGCTGGACTTCATTATTGGCCGCGACCCGGCTAACCCGGATGAAACCGTACAGGTACCGCAAATGGAGCAGCAGGGCTACTACCGCCTATTGAGCCTGGCCACCGTACCCGCGCTGCTGGGCATGCTCGGCTGGGCCGGCTGGGTCTTCGTCAACCACGAAGCCTGGAGCTGGGTGGGCCAGCTGGGCTGGGTGTTGTCGGTTGGCACCGTCACCGGGGCGATCGGTATTACTGTGGCCCATGAGTTCATCCACAAGGACCCACAGCTGGAGCAGAACGCCGGCGGTTTGCTGCTCGCTGCCGTGTGCTATGGCGGCTTCAAGATCGAACATGTGCGCGGTCACCACGTGCATGTGTCGACCCCGGAAGACGCCAGCTCCTCACGCTACGGTCAGAGTCTGTATGCTTTTTTGCCGCATGCCTACAAGCACAACTTCCTCAACGCCTGGAAACTTGAGGCTGAACGGCTGAAACGCAAGAACCTACCTGCCCTGCACTGGCGCAATGAGCTGATTGCCTGGTACGCCATCAGTGCTCTGTTCCTGCTCGGCTTCAGTCTGGCTTTCGGCTGGCTCGGCGCACTGTTCTTTGTCGCGCAGTCGGTGATCGCCTTTACCCTGCTGGAAATCGTCAATTACGTGGAGCATTACGGCCTGCACCGTCGCAAACTGGAGAATGGCCGCTATGAGCGCACCAATCCGACGCACTCATGGAACAGCAACTTCCTCCTGACCAACCTGTTCCTGTTCCATCTGCAGCGCCATTCCGACCACCACGCCTATGCCAAACGCCGCTACCAGGTGCTGCGCCATTTCGACGACAGTCCGCAATTGCCCAACGGCTATGCCGGGATGATTGTCCTGGCGCTGTTTCCACCGCTGTGGCGTGCGGTGATGGACCCTCGCGTACGTGCTTACTACGCCGGTGAAGAGCACCAACTGACTGATTCGCAGCTGACCCATTCCTAAAAGCAGTTACTGCAACAAGAAAACGCCAAGGGCTCACACCCTTGGCGTTTTTTATGTCCTGTACTTTTTTTCTACAGCGCCTGCTTGGCATAAAAGCGGCTAGCGTTTAACCGAGCTGCAGGGCTTTTCGCGCTCATAACTGAATCGTATGACAATCGCCTGACCAAAGAGTCAAATATTTGTTGACCCTAAAGTCAGAAAACTCTAGATTCGCCTCATGCCAAGCCGTGTGGAAACGCTTTGCCATTGTGCTCAGTCGTTTCAGCAGAGCCTGATACGAGAACAATAAAGTGCCTGGAGGTCGTCCTTGATCCAGTTTTTACTCAACCGGGAGCTGCGTACTGAGCATGCCCTCGACCCAAACGTCACCGTGCTCAATTACCTGCGTGAGCATGTCGGCAAATCCGGAACCAAAGAAGGCTGCGCCTCTGGCGACTGCGGTGCCTGCACCGTGGTGGTCGGTGAGCTGGATGGCGAACGCGTGCGTTATCGCACCCTCAACTCCTGCCTGACCTTCGTTTCCAGCCTGCACGGCAAACAGCTGATCACGGTTGAAGACCTCAAGCACCAGGGCAAACTGCACAGTGTGCAACAGGCCATGGTCGACTGCCACGGCTCGCAATGCGGCTTCTGCACCCCGGGCTTCGTCATGTCGCTGTTCGCCCTGCAGAAGAACAGCAGCGGCTTCGACAAGGCCGACACCATGGAAGCCCTGGCCGGCAACCTGTGCCGCTGCACCGGCTACCGCCCGATTATCGATGCCGCCGAACAGGCCTGCTGCCAGATGCAGCCAGACCAGTTCGACGCTGCCGAAGCGCAAACCGTCGCGCAACTGAAAGCCATTGCCCCGCAGGATACTGCCGAACTTAACAGTGGCGACAAACGCTGCCTGTTGCCGCTGACTGTGGCGGACCTCGCCGATATCTACGCAGCCAACCCGGAAGCGCGCTTGCTGGCTGGCGGCACTGACCTGGCGCTAGAAGTCACCCAGTTCCACCGCGAACTGCCGGTGATGATCTACGTTGGCCATATCGAAGCGATGAAGCGCGTCGAAGTGACCGCCGAGAGCATCGAAATCGGCGCCGCCACTGCCCTCTCCGATTGCTACGCTGCTCTGGCCCAGGACTACCCGGACTTCGGCGAGCTGCTGCACCGTTTTGCCTCCCTGCAAATCCGCAACCAGGGCACCCTGGGCGGCAATATCGGCAACGCCTCGCCAATTGGCGACACCCCGCCGCTGCTGATCGCCCTCGGCGCGCAGATCGTCCTGCGCAAAGGCAACAGCAGCCGCACCCTGCCGCTTGAAGATTACTTCCTCGATTACAAGGTAACTGCCCGTCAGGAAGCCGAATTTATCGAGAAGATCATTGTGCCGCGCCATCAGGCCAATCAGGCGTTCCGCGCCTACAAGGTGTCCAAGCGTCTGGACGATGATATTTCCGCCGTATGCGCGGCCTTTAACCTGGTCGTCGAAGATGGCGTGGTGCAAAGCGCCCGCATCGCCTTCGGTGGCATGGCCGCAATCCCGAAACGCGCTGCTGCCTGTGAAGCCGCACTGCAAGGCGCAGCCTGGTACCCGGGCGTGATCGAACGCGCCTGCGCTGCATTGGCCGAGGATTTCACCCCGCTCAGTGACTTCCGCGCCAGCAAGGAATACCGCCTGCTCACTGCACAGAATCTGCTGCGTAAATTCTTCCTCGAGCTGCAAGCTCCCGAAGTCGAAACCCGGGTGACCGCGTATGTCTAATCATCATGTAATTAAAAGCCAGGCCGAACTGGCCGAACTGTTCCGCGCCGACATCACCACAGGCGTCGGCAAGAGCGTCAAACATGAAAGCGCGGACAAGCACGTCTCCGGCGAAGCCATCTACGTCGACGACCGCCTGGAGTTCCCCAATCAGCTGCACGTCTATGCCCGCATGAGCGACCGCGCCCACGCGCGTATCGTCAGCATCGATACCAGCCCCTGCTACGCCATTCCGGGCGTGGCGATTGCCATCACCAAGGATGACGTACCTGGCCAGTTGGACATCGGCCCGGTCGTGGCTGGTGACCCGCTGCTGGCGGACGGCAAGGTTGAATACGTTGGTCAGGTGGTATTGGCCGTAGGTGCCGATAGCCTGGAAACCGCACGCAAGGCGGCCATGGCGGCAATCATCGAGTACGAAGACCTTGAGCCGGTGCTGGATGTGGTCGATGCGCTGCGCAAGAAGCATTTCGTCCTCGACAGCCACCAGCACAAGATCGGCAATTCCAGCGCCGAACTGGCCACTGCGCCACGTCGCCTGCAAGGCAGCCTGCATATCGGCGGCCAGGAGCACTTCTACCTGGAAACCCAGATTTCTTCGGTTATGCCCACCGAAGACGGCGGCATGATCATCTACACCTCGACGCAGAACGCCACCGAAGTGCAGAAGCTGGTGGCTGAAGTGCTCGGCGTTCCGATGCACAAGATCGTCATCGACATGCGCCGCATGGGTGGCGGCTTCGGCGGCAAGGAAACCCAGGCCGCCGGCCCGGCGTGCCTGTGTGCGGTGATCGCCCACCTCACCGGCCGGCCGACCAAGATGCGCCTGCCGCGCGTCGAAGACATGCAGATCACCGGCAAACGTCATCCGTTCTACGTCGAGTACGACGTCGGCTTTGACGATAACGGCCTGCTGCACGGTATCGAGATTGAACTGGCCGGCAACTGCGGTTATTCGCCGGACCTGTCCGGCTCGATCGTCGACCGTGCAATGTTCCACTCCGACAACGCCTACTTCCTCGGCAACGCCACCATCAATGGCCACCGCTGCAAGACCAACACCGCGTCGAACACCGCCTACCGCGGCTTCGGCGGCCCGCAGGGCATGGTCGCCATCGAGGAGATCATGGATGCGGTCGCGCGCAGCCTGGGCAAAGACCCGCTGGAAGTACGCAAGCTCAACTACTACGGCAAGACCGAGCGCAACGTCACCCACTACCACCAGACCGTCGAGCACAACGTTATCCACGAGATGACCGCCGAGCTGGAAGCCAGCAGTGACTACGCCAAGCGCCGCGAAGAAATCCGCGCGTTCAACGCCAAGAGCCCGGTATTGAAGAAAGGCCTGGCGCTGACCCCGGTGAAATTCGGCATCAGCTTTACCGCCACCTTTCTCAACCAGGCTGGCGCGCTGATCCATATCTACACCGACGGTTCGATCCACCTGAACCACGGCGGCACCGAGATGGGCCAGGGTCTCAACACCAAGGTCGCGCAGATCGTCGCCGAAGTGCTGCAGGTGGACATCTCGCGCATCCAGATCACCGCGACCAACACCGACAAGGTGCCGAACACCTCGCCGACAGCCGCCTCCTCGGGTGCCGACCTGAACGGCAAGGCCGCGCAGAACGCCGCCGAAACCCTCAAGCAGCGCCTGGTTGATTTCCTGGTGCGCGAATACAAGGTCACCCCGGAAGACGTGGAGTTCCGCAACAGCCAGGTGCGCGTACGCGACCTGTTCCTGAGCTTCGAGGAAGTGATCCAGAAGGCCTATTTCGGCCAGGTATCGCTCTCCAGCACCGGTTTTTATCGCACGCCGAAGATCTACTACGACCGCGACAAGGCCGCCGGCCGCCCGTTCTACTACTTCGCCTACGGCGCCGCCTGCTCCGAGGTGATCGTCGACACCCTGACGGGCGAGTACAAGATGCTGCGCACCGACATCCTGCATGACGTCGGCGCATCGCTGAATCCGGCCATCGATATCGGTCAGGTCGAAGGTGCCTTCGTGCAGGGCATGGGTTGGCTGACCATGGAAGAGCTGGTGTGGAACGGCAAGGGCAAGCTGATGACCAATGGTCCGGCCAGCTACAAGATCCCGGCCATTGCCGACATGCCGCTGGACCTGCGTGTCAACCTGGTGGAAAACCGCAAGAACCCGGAAGACACCGTGTTCCACTCCAAAGCCGTCGGCGAGCCGCCGTTTATGCTCGGCATCGCCGTGTGGTGTGCCATCAAGGACGCCGTGGCCAGCCTGGCTGACTACCGCGTACAACCGCAGATCGACGCCCCGGCCACGCCTGAGCGTGTGCTCTGGGGGGTGGAGCAAATGAAGAAACTGCAGCAGACCGCCAAGTCGGCGGCCGCCGCAGAGGTTGAACCGGCGTAATGCCAAACCGCCTGGGTGGTCACCCACCCAGGCACTGCACATACAGGTGTACAACAATGACAAAACACACCGAGCCAAAAACCCAGACACCCCGACCGATACCCGTTCCCATACTGGATCCGTCACCGAGCAACTGGCGCTTGCCGCGCCCCGGACAGACCACGCCTTCCTGGAGGCTGAGCAAATGAGCTGGATCAGCGCCCTCGCCGACCTGCAGCAACGCGGCGAACCCTGCGTGCTGGTAACCATCATCGAAGAGCGCGGCTCAACCCCGCGCAATGCCGGCTCGAAAATGGTGGTCACCGCTGACCGCATCTTCGAGACCATCGGTGGAGGTCACCTGGAATTCAAGGCGATGGAGCTGGCCCGCGAAATGCTCAGCACCCGCAGCCAGGACACCCGCCTGGAGCGTTTCAGCCTCGGCGCCAGCCTTGGCCAGTGCTGTGGCGGTGCCACCGTGCTGTTGTTTGAACCGATGGGCCAACCGCAGGCGCAAATTGCCGTATTCGGTGCCGGCCATGTTGGCCGAGCCCTGGTACCGCTGCTCGCCAGCCTGCCATGCAAGGTGCGCTGGATCGACTCGCGGGAAAGCGAGTTTCCTGAGCAGATCCCTGCAGGTGTGGAAAAAGTGGTCAATGAAGAGGTGATCGACGAGATCGAACGCATGCCCGCCGGCAGCTACTTTATCGTCATGACCCACAACCACCAGCTCGACCTGGAGCTGACCGCCGCAATCCTCAAGCGCAACGACTTTGCCTACTACGGCCTGATCGGCTCGCAGACCAAACGCGCCAAATTCGAACACCGCCTTCGTGATCGCGGTTTCGACCCAGGCATTGTCGCGCGCATGCGTTGCCCCATGGGCATTGCCGAGGTGAAAGGCAAGTTACCGGTGGAAATAGCCGTATCCATCGCCGGCGAAGTAATCGCCACTTACAACGCGGCCTTTGGCCAAGAGAGCAAAAAGGGCCAGCCCAGCGTCGCCAAGCTGCTGCCCGCCTCTCGCCGAAGCCAGGCCTGACTATCTGCCCAGGTGCCCGCGCGCCTGAGCGACCAACTCCATAGATTGAGATCAGCGTTACATGACTAGCCCAGTGAAAGCCTACCGCGCCGCCATCCTGCACAGCATTGCCGACCCTGCCGTGGTGGGCGTTGAGCAATCCTATGAGTATTTCGAAGACGGTGTGCTGGTCGTCGATAACGGTCAGGTGGCCAAAGTCGGCCATGCCGCCGACCTGCTGCCAACGCTCAAGGGCGTGGAAATCACCGAATACCGCGACGCGCTGATCACCCCCGGCTTTATCGACACCCATATCCACTACCCGCAAACCGGGATGATCGCCTCCTACGGCGAACAGCTGCTGGATTGGCTGAACACTTATACCTTCCCCACCGAACAGCAGTTTGCCGACAAGGCCCATGCTGCGGATGTGGCCGGTATTTTCCTGAAAGAGCTGCTGCGCAACGGCACCACCACCGCGCTGGTGTTCGGCACCGTGCACAAGCAGTCGGTAGGCGCCTTCTTCGAGGCTGCTCAGGCACTCAATTTGCGCATGATCGCTGGCAAGGTGCTGATGGACCGCAACGCCCCGGACTACCTCACCGACACCCCGGAATCCGGCTACGCCGACAGCAAGGAGCTGATCGAACGTTGGCACGGCAAGGGCCGCCTGCACTACGCCGTGACCCCACGCTTCGCCCCGACCAGCACCCCGGAGCAACTGACCCTGGCTGGCAAGTTGCTGGGCGAGTACCCGGACCTGTATATGCACACCCACCTGTCCGAGAACCACAAGGAGATCGAATGGGTCAAGGCGCTGTTCCCCGAGCGCAAGGGCTACCTGGATGTGTACGACCACTACAAGTTGATCGGCGCCCGCTCGGTATTCGCCCACGGTGTGCATCTCTGCGACGACGAGTGCAAACGCCTGGCCGAAACCGGCTCGGCCGTGGCCTTCTGCCCGACCTCCAACCTGTTCCTCGGCAGCGGCCTGTTCGACCTCAACAAGCTCGAAGAGCACGGCGTGCGCGTCGGCCTGGGCACCGATGTCGGCGCGGGCACCAGCTTCAGCCAGCTGCAATCGCTGAACGAGGCCTACAAGGTCATGCAGCTGCAGGGCAAGAAGCTCGACCCGTTCAAGTCGCTGTACCTGGCGACCCTCGGCGGTGCCAATGCGCTGTACCTGGACGACAAGATTGGCAACTTCGCAAGCGGCAAAGACGCCGACTTCGTGGTGCTCGATTACAACGCCACACCGCTGATCAGCTACCGCATGCAACAGGCCAAAACCCTGGACGAAAAACTCTTCGCCCTGACCATGCTAGGCGACGACCGCGCAGTGAAGGAAACCTTCGCCGCCGGCCAGTCAGTGCATCGCCGCGACTAAGCCTGGTTGATAAACCACCACCACAAAAAAGCCCGCTGATTAAGCGGGCTTTTTTGTGGTGGTGGTTACGCTGCTTAGCGACTTGCAGCTTTCTTCTTGCTGCCTGGCAACAGGTGCGAGAACACCGCGTGCAGGTCATCAGAGGCGGTTTCGCCATCCAGATTGAGCTTGGCGTCAACGCTGTCCATATGGCGCATCATCAGGTCCACGGCCACTTCAACATTGCCTGCTTCGATGGCATCAATCACCTGATCATGCTCGGCATCCGAGCAATGGGTGCGGCTGTTGCTTTCGTACAGGGCGATGATCAGCGAGGTCTGCGAAATCAGGCTGCGCAGAAAGCCCAGCAGGGTCAGGTTGCCGGCCGCTTCCGCCAGTTTCAAGTGGAACTCACCGGATAGGCGAATACCCATGCCACGGTCACCACGGGCAAAACAGTCGCGCTCATCGATCACCATCTGGCGCAGCGCGGCAATCTGCTCCGGCTTGGCATTCTTGCAGGCCAATTCGGTAATCGCCCGCTCGATCATGCGGCGCACATAGAAGATTTGCCGGGCTTCTTCGGCCCCCGGGCTGGCCACCACCGCGCCACGGTTCGGGCGCAGCAGAACCACGCCTTCATGGGCCAGGCGTGACAATGCACGACGAATAATGGTGCGACTGACGCCGAAGATTTCACCGAGCGCCTCTTCACTGAGCTTGGTGCCAGGAGCTAGACGCTGCTCGAGAATGGCATCGAAGATATGGGCGTAAACGACATCGTCCTGAGTCCCGCTGCGAGTGCTCTTGCCTTCGCGCGTCTGCTTCTTAAGGGGCTGCAATTGTTCGTTCATTGTGGCTCGCGTGATCTGGATTCGGCGGTTGCTGATGCAACTCTACTGTGTCTCCCCCGCCTTCTGGCAAGCAGCACATCAGTAAAAAGTCACAAATAAAAAGCCCTTGCATTGTACACAATGTGATCAATGCGTACACCGCTACCAATGCATAACGGTCGTGCAAACGTGTATTTGCACGCGCTTTCCAGGCGCACTCCTCGGCCGCCTCATCCGAAGTGGCCAGAATAATTGCTTATATGCAGCCTTTTTCTTGTTCGAGAATCTGCTTAGCAACGCTCAAGACGGCTCGCCATTTCTGCACCAACGCAGCGGCAAATAATGCTGAACCGCCGCCAATCACGGTGCTGTAAGCGCTTTGCCTGACTGCATTGGTGAACACTCCGATACACAGCGTAGAAAGCATGGCTAATCCATAGGTGAAAAAACCGTGTGCATACCGAATTTTAACCAGAAACATTATTTGCTTTTTTTGTATACAACATCATAATCGGCCTCAGTGTTATTTCTTGACCGATAGGTCAGCTAAGCACGCCAGCAAGGCAAAAAAACACCACCTACCTCAAGAGTCGAGCAGTGCGCAGCACAGGCTCTGGGTGGCACACAACAAGAGATGAGGAGTACCCCTGTGGAAAGCGCTAAACAAGAACAACAGGCGACGCAGATGCAAGACCTGATCAAACCCGGTCTGCTTGACCGCTTCTTCAAGCTGACCGAACACCGCACCACAATCAAAACCGAGCTGCTGGCGGGCCTGACGACTTTCGTCACCATGGCTTACATCATCTTCGTTAACCCCAACATCATGGCTTCGGCCGGCGTCGACCATGGCGCAGCCTTTGTCGCCACCTGTATTGGCGCAGCTATCGGTTGCTTCCTGATGGGGCTGTATGCCAACTGGCCAGTTGGCCTGGCACCCGGAATGGGCCTCAATGCCTTCTTTACCTACACCGTGGTCGGCGAAATGGGTTACAGCTGGCAGATCGCCCTCGGCGCGGTATTCATCTCCGGCGTGCTGTTTATGATCATGAGCCTGTCGAAGATCCGCGAATGGCTGCTCAACAGCATTCCCATGAGCCTGCGTTTTGCCATGGGTGCGGGGGTGGGTCTGTTCCTCGGGCTGATCGGTCTGAAGACTGCTGGCATCGTTGTCGACAGCCCAGCAACGCTGCTGACCATGGGCTCGTTCGGTGAACCGAGCGCGATCCTGGCGGCCATATGCTTTCTGCTGATTGCCGTGCTGAGTCACCGCAACGTGTTTGGCGCCATTCTGTTCAGCATGCTCGGCGTCACCGCTCTGGGCTGGGCACTGGGCCTGGTTGAATACAACGGCCTGGTTTCCATGCCACCGAGCCTTGCTCCGACCTTTATGGCCATGGACATCGCAGGTGCCTTCAACGTTGCCATGGTCAGCGTGATTCTGGCCTTCCTCTTCGTCAACATGTTCGACACCGCTGGCACCCTGATGGGCGTTGCCCATCGCGCCAACCTGGTGGATGAAGACGGCAAGATCCAGAACCTGTCCAAGGCCCTCAAGGCTGACAGTACCTCCAGCGTGGTTGGTGCCATGGTCGGTTGCCCACCGGTAACCAGCTATGTGGAAAGTGCTGCAGGCGTTGCTGCCGGTGGCCGTACCGGCCTGACCGCTGTTGCTGTGGGCGTGCTGTTTCTCTGCGCGATGTTCTTTGCCCCGCTGGCCGGCATGATCCCCGCCTATGCCACCGCTGGAGCACTGATCTATGTAGCGATGCTGATGATGAGCGGCATGGCGCATATCGACTGGAAAGATCACACCGACACCATCCCGGCGATCGTCACCGTGGTCATGATGCCGCTGACTTTCTCCATCGCCAACGGTATTGCCCTGGGCTTCCTGACCTATGCGACGCTGAAACTGCTGACCGGTCAGCGCGACAAGGTATCGGTAAGCCTGTACGTTCTGTGCATCATTTTTATTGCCAAGTTCGCCTTCCTGTAAGGTTGGCCGGCGAGTAACCAAGCCCCGGCGCGCGCGTCGGGGCTTTTGCGCATCTGGAGAATCGCTCATGAGCCTGGAAACCTGGCTGTTGTTCGCAAGCGCTGCACTGGTGGTGATTCTGATCCCGGGGCCACTGTCACTGTTGATGGTCAGCAACAGCCTCAACTACGACCTGCGCCGCTCGGCCCCGGCCTTTATTGGCGGAGTGTCTGCTTCTATCTGTTTATTGAGTGCTTCAGCCCTTGGCCTTGGCGCACTGCTACTGGCTTCGGAGCAGCTGTTCGGCCTGCTGAAGCTGGTCGGCGCGCTGTACCTGTTCTACCTCGCCTGGCAGAGCTGGCAGGAATCACGCAAGGCCGCCAAACCGGTGACGGCCGAAGAGCAGCCAGTCAATCCGAGCTTTCGCGCCATGTTCTGGAAGGCCTTCGGCCTGGGCGCCAGCAACCCCAAGGACATTCTGTTCTTTGCCGCCTTCCTGCCGCAGTTCATCAGCGCTGAACGGCCCATGCTGGGCCAGCTGCTGGTGATGATCGCCACCTGGGCGGTGCTCGATCTGTGTTGCAAGCTGTTTTACGGCCTCAGCGCCCAGGGCGCCGCGCGCTACCTGCGCTCGGGCAAGGGCCAGGTGTGGTTCAACCGCATCAGCGCGGGCTTGTTCGGCGGTGCAGGTGCAGCTTCGTTGCTAAGCAGGTAGACCGGGTCTTATTTGTTGGGCTTCGCTACGCTCAGCACCAACCTACAAAAGCATTCCACGCACAGTAGGTTGGCGCTGAGCCTGCGAAGCTCAACGCTGACCCCAGACGCACGGTCCGTAGGTAGATCCAGACGTAGCTCACCACTCGCTACATCTCTCCGGAATGCCTCCAGGCTACAAAAAGCGTTCTGCATCCAGGTGTATGGCCGCAACCCGAATCGCAGGCAAAAAAAAGCCCGCAGTGTGGACGGGCTAGGGACTCTTAAATTGAGTCAGAGGGTGACAAGCATCCGGTTCAGCTACCGCGGTAGGTGGAGTAGCTGTAAGGGGAAATCAACAGCGGCACGTGGTAATGCTCCTGCCCGGCATCGATGCCGAAGCGCAGCACCACGACATCCAGAAACGCCTGCTCTGGCAATTTGACGCCGCGTGCGCGGTAGTAATCGCCGGCATGGAAATGCAGCTGGTACACCCCGCTGCGGTAATCGTCCCCCTGCAGCACCGGCGCATCACAGCGGCCGTCATGGTTGGTGACAACGCTGTTGAGCAGCTCCATCTGAGCCCCTTCAACGCGGTACAACTCAATCTTCAATTCGCTGCCCGGGCAACCATGGGCGGCATCCAGTACGTGTGTGGTCAATCGTCCCATCGCTTATGGGCACCTACGCAGATAAGCCAACGCAGGCACCGCACCTCCTCTACTTTTATTGAATTCGGCAGATTTATCAGGCTAAGCAGCCTCGACTGAGCTCAAGCATAGCATGTTGAAACTCAAAAATAAGACACTTTTACAAAAAAGTGTACACAATAACCCGCTCATTAAGCCCGCTTTGCGCACCATAAGCGGGCAATAAATTTGCCATAAGTGCTTGCGAACACTGCTTTTGCACAGAAACAGCTGACGATTCGGACAGATTCAGCATTAAGGCAAAATTTCACAAAATAAGTGAATTTTAGATTTACAAGATGCAAAGCACTTTGTATACAATTAGCCCATCACGGTCGTGCAACGCATTCATGCCTGCCCAATGACCGCCACAAACAGCAAGAAGGAAGACTGCAGTGAGCGCTGACTACCCACGCGACCTGATCGGTTACGCCAACAACCCGCCCCACCCGCACTGGCCGAACGATGCACGCATCGCTTTGTCCTTTGTGCTCAATTACGAGGAAGGTGGCGAACGCAACATCCTGCACGGTGACAAGGAGTCCGAGGCGTTTCTCTCCGAAATGGTCGCAGCCCAACCGCTGCAGGGCCAGCGCAATCTGTGCATGGAATCGCTCTACGAGTATGGCAGCCGTGCTGGCGTCTGGCGTTTGCTCAACCTGTTCCAGAAACACAACATCCCGCTGACCATTTTTGCTGTGGCCATGGCTGCGCAGCGTCATCCGGACGCGATCAAGGCGATGGCCGACGCCGGCCACGAGATCTGCAGCCACGGCTATCGCTGGATTGACTACCAGAACATGAGCGAAGCCGAAGAGCGCGAGCATATGCTCGAAGCCATTCGCATCCTCACTGAACTGACCGGCGAACACCCGGTGGGCTGGTACACCGGCCGCCTCGGCCCGAACACCCGCCGCCTGGTACGTGAAGAAGGTGGCTTCCTGTATGACAGCGACACCTACGACGACGACCTGCCGTACTGGGATCCGGCCAGCACCGTGGACAAACCGCACCTCGTGATCCCTTACACACTCGACACCAACGACATGCGCTTCACCCAGGTGCAGGGCTTCAACAAGGGTGATGACTTCTTCGAATACCTGAAAGACGCCTTCGATGTGCTCTATGCCGAAGGTGTGGCCGGCGCGCCGAAAATGCTTTCGATTGGTATGCACTGCCGCCTGCTCGGACGCCCGGCACGCCTGGCGTCATTGGCGCGCTTCCTTGAATACGTGCAGAGCCACGAAAAAGTCTGGTGCGCCCGCCGCGTCGACATCGCCAAACACTGGCACGCGACCCATCCGCTGCAAGAGCCATCCAAGGAGAGCTCGAAATGAGCCGTTTTCAAACCCTGACTCCGTCCCGCCTAAGCCGTGAAGACTTCGTAAAGGTCTTTGCCGACATCTACGAGCACTCGCCCTGGGTCGCGGAGAAGGCCTTCAACCTGGGCCAGGACGCCGGAAGCCCGGACGCCAGCATCGACGAAATTAACGGCCTGCATCAGCGCATGGCCGATCTGTTGCTCAGTGCCAGCCACGCTGCACAGCTGGCACTGATCAATGCTCACCCGGACCTGGCCGGCAAGGCAGCCGTACGTGGTGAGTTGACCGCCTCTTCGACTTCGGAGCAGGCCGGTGCGGGCATTCATGAATGCACCGCAGAAGAGTTCGCCCGCTTTACCGAACTGAACGATGCCTACAAGGCCAAGTTCGGCTTCCCCTTCATCATGGCGGTGAAAGGCAGCAATCGGCACCAGATCCTGGCGGCCTTCGAGGAGCGGATTCACAACTCCCCGGAGCAGGAATTCGCCTGTGCCCTGGCCGAGATCAACAAGATCGCACTGTTCCGCTTGCAGCAGCTGTAAGGCGCAAGCACTCCGCTCTCCCCAACGCCATCATCTAAGGCAGACATTTCATGAAAGCTTACGCCGTACCCTTTGAGAAATACGTCAACCTCGCCGACGCACGCCTGGGCACCAAGGCCATTTCGGTCACCGACGACTGGTTCGCCGACGTTAACCGTCTGTTCCAACCGACTCCGGCCGTCTGGAAAGAGGGCGTGTTCGATGACAACGGCAAGTGGATGGATGGCTGGGAGTCGCGCCGCAAGCGCTTCGAAGGTTACGACAGCGCGGTCATCCGCCTGGGCGTACCGGGCTCGATCAAGGGGGTGGACATCGACACCAGCTTCTTCACCGGTAACTTCCCGCCGTCGGCGTCCCTGGAAGGCTGCTTCGTCGCTGAAGGCGACCCGACCGACGCCACCCAGTGGACTGAAGTGCTGGGCGCCGTCGAACTGCAGGGCAACAGCCACCACTACCATGAAATCAATAACGCCCAGGCCTTCACCCACCTGCGCTTCAACATCTACCCGGACGGCGGCGTCGCCCGTCTGCGCGTGTACGGCGTACCGTTCCGCGACTGGAGCAACGTTGGCGACAACGAGCAGATCGACCTGGCAGCCGCACTGAATGGCGGTCGCGCCCTGGCCTGCTCGGACGAACACTTCGGCCGCATGAGCAACATCCTCAACCCGGGCCGTGGCATCAACATGGGCGACGGCTGGGAAACCGCACGTCGTCGTACACCGGGCAATGACTGGGTAATCGTCGCCCTCGGCCATCCGGGCGAGATCGAACGCATCGTCGTCGACACCCTGCACTTCAAAGGCAACTACCCGGACAGCTGCTCGATTCAGGGCGCCTTCGTCAAAGGCGGCACCGACAGCCAGATCGAAACCCAGAGCCTGTTCTGGCGCGACCTGCTGCCGAGCCAGAAGCTGCAAATGCACGCCGAACATGAGTTCAGCGAGCAGATCAACGCACTTGGCCCGATCACTCACGTACGGGTGAACGTGTTCCCGGACGGTGGTATCAGCCGCCTGCGCCTGTTCGGCAAAGTCGCCAAGTAAGCCAATAAACCCCTCTCCCATTGGGAGAGGGGCATAAACGAACGAACAAGAAGACCAACATGCGCAAATTGATCATCGAGCCGCTGAGCAAAGAAGCTTTCGCCCCCTTTGGTGACGTTATCGAAACCGATGGCAGCGAATTCTTCATGATCAACAATGGCTCCACTCGCCGCTATCACAAACTGGCCACGGTCGAAACGGCACAGCCAGAGGATAAGGCGATCATCAGCATCTTCAGTGCCGAGGCCCTGGATATGCCGCTGACCATTCGCATGCTGGAGCGCCATCCGCAGGGCAGTCAGGCGTTTATTCCACTGCTCGGCAACCCCTTTCTGATCGTGGTCGCGCCAGTTGGCGATGCACCTGAATCAGAGTTGGTCCGCGCCTTCCGCAGCAACGGCAGGCAGGGCATTAATTACCATCGCGGCGTCTGGCACCACCCGGTGCTGACGATCGAAAAGCGGGATGACTTCCTGGTGGTTGATCGCAGTGGTACTGGCAACAACTGCGATGAGCATTTCTTTACCGACGACGAGCAACTGCTCCTCGCCCCCCACCAATAAGAGAAGCCCAGCACCGGCGTGCCGGCACTGGGAAAGAGGTACTGATTGTGGAAGCGCATTTTACTGAATGGCTGAACCTGGGTATCCGCTGGATCCATATGATCACCGGCATCGCCTGGATCGGCGCATCCTTCTATTTCGTCTGGCTGGAAAACAACCTCAACCGCAGCAATCCCCGCGAAGGTCTGTCGGGTGACCTATGGGCGATTCACGGTGGCGGTATCTACCACCTGGAAAAATACAAGCTAGCCCCGCCAAAAATGCCGGAGAACCTGCATTGGTTCAAATGGGAGGCCTATGCCACCTGGCTGTCGGGCGTGGCGCTGATGCTGGTGGTCTACTACCTCAACCCGAGCCTGTACCTGGTCAAGCCCGGCGTTGATCTGGCCCCGGAAATGGCCATTGTCATCGGCTTTGGTTCGATGATTGCCGGTTATATCGCCTATCACTTCCTCTGCGATTCGCCGCTGGGCAAGCAGCCTGCTCTGCTCGGCGCCGTGCTGTTCGTGCTGATCATCGCTGCCGCCTACGGCTTCAGCCAGATCTTCAGCGGCCGCGCAGCCTATATCCATGTTGGCGCGATCATCGGCACCATCATGGTCGGCAACGTGTTCTTCACCATCATGCCGGCGCAGCGCGCACTGGTTAAGGCCATCGAAGACAACACCACGCCGGACCCAACCCTGCCGGCCAAAGGCCTGCTGCGTTCGCGCCACAACAACTACTTCACCCTGCCGGTGCTGTTCATCATGATCAGCAACCACTTCCCGAGCACCTACGGCAGCCAGTACAACTGGCTGATTCTGGCGGGTATCGCGATGCTGGCGGTACTGGTGCGCCACTACTTCAACACCCGTCATGACAGCAGCAAGTACGTCTGGACTCTGCCTGCCGCAGCACTGGGAATGATCTGCCTGGCCTTTGTCACCGGCCCGAGCATGAAGGCTACTGCACCACAGGAGTCGCAAGCCGCAGTGATCAAGTACGCTCCGGTTCCGGCTACGGGCATCAGCGGTCATCCGGAAGTTGCTGCCAAGGCGGCCGAAGCCGCCAGCAAATCGGCAGAAGCCGCAGCGGCTCCTGAGGCCAGTGTTCCAGCAAAAGCCGCAGCTGGCGCTGGCGACTTTGCCCAGGTCAACAGCGTGATTCAGGAACGCTGCAGCGTGTGCCACTCGGCTACGCCCAGCAGCCCAATGTTCAGCGCACCGCCGGCCGGCTTTATCCTCGACACACCAGAGCAGATCAAGGCGCAAGCCGCGAAGATCCATGCGCAAAGCGTTGCTTCGCAGATCATGCCGCTGGGTAACATCACCCAGATGACCCAGGAAGAACGTGAGCTGATCGGCTCATGGATCGACCAGGGCGCACAGCTCAACTGATCCACCCAAATGCCGCGCCATGGGCGCGGCATTTTCCTGTCGACTCCCCCGCCAGCGTCCGCGCTGCAATTCGTCCTTCTTGATTGCCATCCACAGCCCGCTGCACGCGACTGCCAGTGATGCAAACCGCCTCTAATCCCTTGGCTTTCAGCCTCAAAACCAACCGGGCATCTCAACCCAGAACGGCAGGTTCAGCTACCTGACTGACGGTTCATTTTTTGTGCACAATTTTAAAATAAATTGTTTTTATAGATGTGAACAAGTTGCTATAGTCAGAATCATTCTGACCAGCCGGACAACTTCTCGCCAGGTACAGAACAGAGGCGCCGTGAAGCCTCGCCAAGCCCATGACCGTATAAAAACAACTGGCAGGCTCTGATATGACCACGACTCACAGCACCGATACCACAGCTGCGCCTGTGGCAAACAACGACCTGATCTACCAACTGCATGACACCCCGGCCTTTGCCCCGGCGATCTTCGCCGCGCTGCAGCATGTACTGGCCAGCTTCGTCGGCATCATCACCCCTACCCTGATTGTCGGCGGCGTCCTCGGCCTCGGCGCCCATGTGCCGTATCTGGTCAGCATGGCGTTGTTCGTATCCGGCCTCGGCACCTTTATCCAGGCTAAGCGCATCGGTCCGGTCGGCTCCGGCTTGCTGTGCCTGCAGGGCACCAGCTTCGGTTTTCTCAGCGTGATTCTCAGCGCCGGGTTTATCGTCAAGGGCCGTGGCGGCAGCGAGGAGGAAATTCTCTCGACGATCTTTGGCGTGTGCTTCTGCGCAGCCTTTGTCGAGATCGCCTTCAGCCAGTTCATCAACAAACTGCGCCGTGTCATCACCCCAGTCGTCACCGGTACCATCATCTGCCTGATGGGCTTGTCGCTGATCAAGGTGGCCATGACCGATATCGCTGGCGGCTACGGCGCTGCGGATCTCGGCGCCCTGCACCACCTGGGTCTAGGTGGCCTGGTGCTGGTCACCATTGTGATCCTCAACCGTTTCCCATCGCAGGTCGTGCGCCTGTCGGCCGTGATCATCGGCCTGGCGCTGGGCTTTGCCGTGGCCTGGTTCACCGGCAAGGTGGACTTCGCCAACATGGCCCAGGTGCCGCTGATCAGCGTGCCGGTGCCGTTCAAATACGGCTTCAATTTTGACTGGGTGGCGTTTGTACCGATTGCCGTGATCTTCCTGATCACCCCGTTGGAGACTGCAGGCGATCTGACGGCCAACTCGATCATCTCCAAGCAGCCGGTCAAAGGGCCGCTGTATATGCGCCGGATCAAATCCGGGGTACTCGCCGACGGTTGCAACTCAGCCATGGCGGCAATGTTCAACAGCCTGCCGATGACCACCTTCAGCCAGAACAATGGCGTGATCCAGCTGACCGGCGTGGCCAGCCGCCACGTGGCCTTCTATATCGCTGGCATCCTGGTGCTGCTGGGCCTGTTCCCGGCGGTGGGTGCGGTATTGCAGCTGATGCCGAAACCGGTACTCGGTGGTGCCACCCTGATCATGTTCGGCACTGTGGCCGTCGCCGGCATCAAGATTCTCACCG
The DNA here is from genome assembly GCF_902506475.1 of Pseudomonas sp. 8BK. Classification (NCBI taxonomy): domain Bacteria; kingdom Pseudomonadati; phylum Pseudomonadota; class Gammaproteobacteria; order Pseudomonadales; family Pseudomonadaceae; genus Pseudomonas; species Pseudomonas sp. 8BK. Next base: position 1,988,083 of record NZ_LR733252.1, read on the forward strand.
AGGCCGGCCTGCACCGGCGTAACGTGCTGATCGTGGCCATCTCTCTGGGTCTGGGCCTGGGTGTTGCAGCCGTGCCGGAAGTGCTCTCGCAGATGCCCGATGCACTGAAGAACATCTTCGGCTCGCCCATCACCATCGGTGCCTTCAGCGCCATTGTGCTGAACATCTTCTTGCCAGAAGAGCACCTGCAGCTGGAAGAAAACGACTACGACCCCGAAGCCCATCTGCACACCGTGCTGCAAAACCCGCAGGACGGCAGTGACACCGATACGCCGGACAACAGCCGCAACGCACTAAACGTGGCACCGCGCACCAGCTGAACCACCACCTCTTTGCCTCACTGAGCCTGCGGTTCGCCGCAGGCTCAAGAAACCTTGTAAGTCCAATAATAAGGAACCCATGATGAAACTGAAGCACCTGCCCTATAGCATCGCCCTCGCGGCCGGACTGTTTTCCGGTCAACAAGCCTTGGCCAGCGATGCCTTCCTCTGGCAAGACACCAGCCTCTCCTACCTCTACGGCAGCAACTTCCAGCGCCTGAACAACAACGCTGAAGAGCAGCGCTCGCAAAGTACCTTCACCCTGGAAAACGCCAGCGGCTGGACCTGGGGCGACACCTTCTTCTTCCTCGACTACATCGATGCCGACAACAGCCAGGCGCGTGGCAGCAACTTTGGCAACCTCAAGGTCAAAGAGAAAAGCAGCTTCTACTACATGGAGTTCTCGCCACGCGTCAGCCTCAGCTGGCTGACCGGCCAGGATCTGTCCGTAGGTCCACTGAAGGATGTCTACGCCGCCTTTACCTATGAAAAAGGCAACGGCGGCCCAGGCACCGAAAACTACCTGTATGGCATCGGCACTGCCTGGAACGCTCCAGGCTTCGCCTACCTGAATGCCAATCTGTATGCGGTGAAGGTCAATAACCACATCTTCTTCGATCATGACTTCAAGGCATCGGACAAGGGCAACGGCCACACCTATCAGCTGACCGTAAGCGGCGCCTATCCGTTCGCCATTGGCGAGCAGGACTTTGTGGTCGACGGCTATATCGACTGGCGCGCCCCGTCCAGCGATGCCGGCACCCAGACGTCGGTCGGCTCCTCGATCCAGATCAAATGGGATGCGGGCAAGGCGCTGTTCGGTGAAGGTCGTAAGTTGTATGTCGGTACCGAGCTGAACATGTGGCACAACAAATACGGCATCCGCCCAATCGACGGCTCCACCGATGGCTTCGATCAGACTGCAGTACAAGCGCTGGTGAAGTATCACTTCTAAGAACCATTTACGATCTGCTGTGCGTCGGCCCTGCTGCGTTAAAAACAGACTCGGAAGCCGCTTGCGGCTAACGCGCTTTAGCGCGACCCGAAGGGCGAGCGAAGCGAGTATTGCTCAAGTACAACAGTACATTCCGCTTCCTTGCCTGTTTTTGCCTTGCCGGGCTCTAGCTCGCGAGATCGTAAACAGGTTCTAAGCGCTTGATGCGGGTTGCCGTGTAGGCGGCAACCTGTGACAAAAAGGGGATGGCATTGTTGCCATCCCCTTTCTTATTGCGTCTCGCCTCTTTCTACACGCAGAAAAAAACCGCTCACATGGAGCGGCTTTTGTTGTCTTAACGCATCACTGCGAATGGGCGTCCTTGAGCTTTTTGCGCTCGATAAAATCCAGCTTCCACTGTTCCAGGCCGATGCGCTCGGCATCCAGATTGGCCTCGACCTTGTACTGGCTTTTCAGCGCGGCAATTTCGCTCTGTTGGTCGACCAGGAAGCGGTCAAACCGCTGCATAAAAGCCGCGTGTTTGACGGTCGACAGCTTGAAGCTGCCACGGTTGTGCGGCAACTGCGCGTCAAAGATCAGCGCGCCCGGTCGCGCGCGGATGTTGTCCAGATAATGGGTGGCCACCACCACGTTGAAGTAAGCGCCGTCAGTATCCTTCTTCAGCGCCTGACGGATCATCTGGCGCAGATCATCGCTGTAGGTCAGTTCGATCTGCCCAGCATCAATCCGCTCCTGATAGCCCCAGGGCGTCCAGCCATTGACCATGGCCAGGCGCTTGATCTGCTCAATGGGCTGACCATGGCGCTGCGGCGCAACCAGCACGCCATCGACATACTCGACCACGCCTTGACTGTAGCTCAGGGTCTTGCCGGCCTTCTGCTCCTGCGCCCAGGTTTCGCTGTCGGGGTATTTGAAATCCACCTGGCCACTGAGCAGCGCAGGCAAGAGCTGCTCAACAGGCAACACCTTGTAGCTCAGCTCCACCCCACTGGTCTGCGCGAACAGGTCGAACAGATCACGGGCAAAGCCCTGATACTGGCCTTGTGCGTCGATGCTGTAGTGCGGCGCAAAGGCCAGCTTCTCTACACCAATCACATAACTTTCAGCGCTGACCGCGCTGGAACAGACAACGGCGAACAAACTGCAGACGTGCAAGGGCTTCACAGCAAACCTCCTGTTTAGATTGTGAGAGTGAAACGAATGAAACCGCCCAAGGCGGTGAAGAAACGGCTAAGGGCTAGCCACCGGTCATGCTCATAAAGCGAATCACCTGCACCTGGGCATCGCTCTCGAAGTGATGACGCTCAGGCTTCAACTGTAAAGCCTGCATCAGAGCCTCACGCAGACGCTGACTATCACCTGGGTGGGCACGCATCAGACTTTTCAGGTCCAGGGCATTCTCATGACCCAGGCAGAGCACCAGCTTGCCTTCAGCGGTCACCCGCACGCGGTTGCAGTCGCCGCAGAAGTTATGGCTATGGGGCGAGATAAAACCGACCTGGGTGTCGCTGCCAACCACCTGCCAGTAGCGCGACGGTCCACCGGTCAGCTTGCTGCTACGCACCAGGGCATAACGCTGTTCGATGCGTTCACGCACCTCATCGCTGGAGCAGAAGGTCTGCTCGCGCTGATGGCTGGAAATACTGCCCAGCGGCATTTCTTCGATAAAACTGATGTCCAGGCCGCGCGCCATGGCGAACTCGACCAAGTCGAGCACTTCGTCATCGTTACGGTTTTTCTGCACCACGGCGTTGAGTTTGATCTTGCGAAAACCCGCCGCGCGCGCCACCTCGATGCCTTCCAGCACCTGATCGAGTTTGTCCCGACGGGTAAACGCAGCAAAGCGCTCGCGTTGCAGCGAATCCAGGCTGACGTTCAGGCGCTTGACCCCGGCCGCGCGCAGTTGCGGCGCCAGCTCGACCAGTTGCGAGCCATTGGTGGTGATGGCCAGGTCGTCCAACTCAGGACGCTGGCCCAGGCGATTCAGCAAGCTGAGCAGGTTCTTGCGCACCAGCGGCTCGCCACCGGTGATGCGGATGCGTTTGACCCCTAAGCCGATAAAGGCGTCGGCCACTGCATAGAGCTCTTCAAGGCTAAGGATCTGCTCGCGTGGGGCGAACACCATGTCCTCACTCATGCAGTAGGTGCAGCGGAAATCACAGCGATCGGTAACCGATAGCCGTAGATAGGTGATGCGCCGACCGAAGGGGTCAACCAGCTGATTGTTCACTACGTGTCTCCTGGAGCTCATCGAGCCGAGACTTTTTGTTATGAATGCATATGGCGAGATAAAAACAGAAAAATTAAATTTTGTACACAACAACCTGACCTGCAAGTCAGATAGCCCGCCAGAGCCCAGGCCACAAGCCTTGAGCGCCGCGTAAAGCCGGTGCTACCATCCCGGCGCTGCCCAGCGACGGGCGTTCGACAGAAGCAAAGAGGCTTATGACCAGTATTCGCGAGCGTAACAGAGAGCTGATTTTACGCGCAGCCAGTGAGGAGTTCGCCGACAAAGGCTTTGCTGCCAGCAAAACCAGCGATATCGCCGCCAAGGCCGGGGTGCCCAAGCCCAACGTCTACTACTACTTCAAGTCGAAAGAAAATCTCTACCGCGAAGTGCTGGAAAGCATTATTGAACCGTTGCTGGAAGCCTCCGCGCCGTTCAACCAGCCCGGCAAGCCTGCCGACGTGCTGCGCGCCTATATCCGCTCGAAGATCCGCATCTCCCGCGAACTGCCTTTCGCTTCCAAGGTGTTCGCCAGCGAAATCATGCACGGTGCGCCGCACCTCTCTGCCGACCAGACCGAACAGCTCAACGCCCAGGCCAAACACAATATTTCCTGCATCCAGGGTTGGATCGACCAGGGTCTGATGGCCAAGGTTGACCCGCACCACCTGCTGTTTAGCATCTGGGCCGCAACCCAGACCTACGCCGACTTCGACTGGCAGATTTCTACCGTTACCGGCAAAGCCAGCCTGGATGAAGCCGACTACGAAGCCGCAGCGCAGACCATCATCCGCCTGGTGATCAAGGGCTGCGAGATCGACGAAATCCAGCCCAGCCCTTCCGAGCAGGTCACCAACGCATAAGCCGGGTTAGCGCTCTGCCCTTCGCCATTGAGGTAATAAAAAACGGTGAATGCCGCAAAGCATTCACCGTTTTTTATTACCTGCGCAACCTGTAGGAGGCGCTTTAGCGGCGAGCCGTTAATCGCAGATATCGCGGCTAAAGCCCCTCCCACAAATCGCGCATTATCAGGCAGCGATACCCGCGTCTGGTTTCAGGCCGACCGACTCCACAGCACTCACCGCGCACTGCTCATCGATATCCGAGGTATCACCGGTGATACCCACGGCGCCGATCACCTCGCCGCGCTCATCACGAATCAGCACACCACCCGGCGCCGGCACCAGTTGACCGTCTGCCAGGTTGTTAACCGCGCCGATAAATGCCGGACGCTGCTGTGCGTCGGCCGCAATCAGGCGCGAGCCCTTGCCCAGCGCCAACGCACCCCAAGCCTTGCCGATGGCGATTTGCGGGCGTAGCAGGCTGGCGCCGTCTTCGCGCTGCAGGCTGATCAGGTGACCGCCGGCATCCAGTACGGCAACAGTCAGCGGTGCTGCAGAGATTTCCCGGCCGACAGCCAGGGCGCGGTTACTGATGGTGGTGGCGATTTGCAGATTCAACGTACTCATCTTGGGTCTTCCTCAAGGCTAATAAATCCAACGAAACACCCAGCGCTGCGCCGCCTAGAGGGCGATTGACAGCTGCCGGGCAATCCAAAGCTCGCCACCACTATCCCACCAGAAACAAAAAACTCAATAGTCGAATACAATATAAATAGCCTTTGTATACAGTTGCGCGTATCACTTTCCGCATCAGATCAAGCACCTCAGCTAAAACGGTTGTTTTAAAAGATTTTTTGCCAGACGGCGGCTTGGCGACAAAACGTGTTGACCAGAAGGTCAGGCCATGAATAGAATCCAAGCCAGCTGTTTTGTATACAATCTGATAACAAACGAGGCACAAGACAATGGCCAAAATGAGAGCAATCGAGGCCGCCGTACTGGTGATGCGCCGCGAAGGCGTTGACACTGCGTTCGGCATTCCCGGCGCCGCCATCAACCCCCTGTACGCTGCACTGAAAAAAGTCGGTGGTATCGACCACGTCCTGGCTCGCCACGTCGAAGGTGCCTCGCACATGGCTGAGGGTTACACCCGCACCAATGCCGGCAACATCGGTGTGTGCATCGGCACTTCCGGCCCTGCAGGTACCGACATGGTGACCGGGCTGTACTCGGCATCGGCCGACTCCATTCCAATTCTGTGCATCACCGGTCAAGCACCGCGTGCCCGCATGCACAAGGAAGACTTCCAGGCCGTCGACATCACCAGCATCGTCAAGCCGGTGACCAAGTGGGCGACTACCGTGATGGAACCAGGCCAAGTGCCGCGCGCCTTCCAGAAGGCCTTCTATGAAATGCGTAGCGGCCGCCCTGGCCCGGTGCTGATCGACCTGCCGTTCGACGTGCAGATGGCCGAGATTGAATTCGACATCGACGCCTACGAGCCGCTGCCACTGGCCAAACCGGCCACCAACCGCGTGCAGGCGGAAAAAGCCATCGCTATGCTCAACGACGCCGAGCGTCCGTTGCTGGTTGCCGGTGGCGGTATCTTCAATGCCGACGCCGCCGACAAACTGGTGGAATTCGCCGAACTGACCGGCGTGCCGGTTGTACCGACCCTGATGGGCTGGGGCGTGATCCCGGATGACCACAAGCTGATGGTCGGCATGGTTGGCCTGCAGACTTCGCACCGTTACGGCAACGCCACCCTGCTGGCGTCCGACCTGGTGTTCGGTATCGGTAACCGCTGGGCCAACCGTCACACCGGCTCGGTCGACGTCTACACCGAAGGCCGCAAGTTCATCCACGTCGACATCGAACCGACGCAGATAGGCCGTGTATTCAACCCGGACCTGGGCATCGTTTCCGATGCGGGTTCGGCGCTGGACGCCTTCCTGGAAGTGGCCCGCGAGTGGAAAGCCGCTGGCAAGCTGAAAGATCGCAGCGCCTGGCTGGACAGCTGCCGCGAGCGTAAGCGCACCCTGCAGCGCAAGACACACTTCGACAACGTGCCGGCCAAGCCGCAGCGCGTGTACGAAGAGATGAACGAAGCGTTCGGCAAGGACACTTGCTACGTCACCACCATTGGTCTGTCGCAGATCGCCGGCGCGCAGTTCCTCCACGTTTACAAGCCGCGTCACTGGATCAACTGTGGTCAGGCCGGCCCGCTGGGCTGGACCATTCCAGCAGCGCTGGGTGTGGTCAAAGCCGACCCGAGCCGCAAGGTGGTGGCGCTGTCCGGCGACTACGACTTCCAGTTCATGATCGAAGAACTGGCGGTGGGCGCGCAGTTCAACCTGCCGTACATCCACGTGCTGGTGAACAACTCCTACCTGGGTCTGATCCGTCAGGCGCAGCGCGGCTTCGAGATCGACTACTGCGTGCAACTGGCGTTCGAGAACATCAACGCGCCGGAAATCAACGGCTACGGTGTTGACCACGTTGCCGTGGTGGAAGGCCTGGGCTGTAAGGCAATCCGCGTGTTCGACCCGAACGAACTGCAGAACGCCTTCGCCGAAGCCAAGCGCCTGATGGCCGAGCACCGCGTACCGGTGGTGGTGGAAATTATCCTGGAGCGTGTCACCAACATCTCCATGGGTACCGAAATCAACGCCGTCAACGAGTTCGAAGAACTGGCCGAGCGCGGCGTTGACGCCCCGACTGCCATCTCGCTGCTCGACTAAATCGCTTTCTGAACCAGTAGCCCGGATAGGTTATCCGGGCTGCGCAAGACAAGGAGCACACCATGCCCCGTTTTGCCGCCAACCTGTCGATGCTGTTCACCGAAGTGGACTTCATGGACCGTTTCGCCGCTGCCGCCGATGCTGGCTTTAGCGGTGTTGAATACCTGTTCCCCTACGATTTCAGCGCCGAAGAAATCAAAGCGCGCCTCGATGCCAACAAACTCGAGCAGGTGCTGTTCAACCTGCCAGCCGGTGACTGGGCCAAGGGTGAGCGCGGTATCGCCTGCCACCCCAACCGCGTTGAAGAATTCCGCGCTGGCGTGGACAAAGCCATCGCCTATGCCAAGGTATTGGGCAACACGCAGATCAACTGCCTGGCCGGTATCCGCCCGCAAGGTCTGGATTGCGCCACCGTCGAGCAGACCTTTGTCGACAACCTCAAGTTTGCCGCCGAAAAACTGCAAGCAGCGGGCATCAAGCTGGTCATGGAAATGATCAATACCCGCGACATCCCGGGCTTCTACCTGAACACCACCCAGCAGGCCCTGGTGATTCGCGACAAGGTCGCAAGCAGCAACCTGTTCCTGCAATACGACATCTACCACATGCAAATCATGGAAGGTGACCTGGCGCGTACCGTCGAGGCCAACCTGTCTGTGATCAACCATGTGCAGTTGGCTGACAACCCGGGCCGCAACGAGCCGGGCACTGGCGAGATCAACTACCGCTTCCTCTTCGAGCACCTGGACCGCATCGGCTACCAGGGCTGGATCGGCTGTGAATACAAGCCGGCAACCACCACCGCTGCCGGCCTCGGCTGGATGAAAGCGCATAACGCAATCTGAATCAGAGGATATTTCTCATGGCAAAAATCGGATTTATCGGCACCGGCATCATGGGCAAGCCTATGGCGCAGAACCTGCAGAATGCCGGGCACACCCTGTTCTTCTCCGAGCACTTCGACAAGGCTCCGGCTGACCTGCTGGGCAACAACGGCATCGGCCTGGCCAACCCGCGCGAAGTGGCGCAGGAAGCCGAGTTCATCATCATCATGGTGCCGGACACCCCACAGGTTGAGGACGTTCTGTTCCGCGCCGACGGCGTTGCCGCAGGCGTGGGCGCTGGCAAAGTAGTGATCGACATGAGCTCGATCTCGCCGACCGCCACCAAAGTCTTCTCCGAAAAAATCAAAGCCACTGGCGCGGCTTACCTGGACGCCCCGGTATCCGGCGGTGAAGTCGGTGCCAAAGCGGCCACCCTGTCGATCATGGTCGGCGGTTGCCCGAATGCCTTCGAACGCGCCCTGCCGCTGTTCCAGGCCATGGGTAAGAACATCACCCGCGTCGGCGGTAACGGTGACGGCCAGACGGCCAAGGTCGCCAACCAGATCATCGTTGCCCTGAACATCCAGGCGGTGGCCGAGGCCCTGCTGTTCGCCGCCAAAAACGGCGCCGATCCAGCCAAGGTGCGTGAAGCGCTGATGGGCGGTTTCGCCGGCTCGAAGATCCTTGAAGTGCACGGTGAGCGCATGATCAAGGGCACCTTCGACCCAGGCTTCCGCATCAGCCTGCACCAGAAAGACCTCAACCTGGCCCTGGCCGGTGCGCGCGAGCTGGGCCTCAACCTGCCCAACACCGCCAACGCCCAGCAAGTGTTCAGCACCTGTGCGGCCATCGGTGGCAGCAACTGGGACCACTCGGCGTTGATCAAAGGCCTGGAACACATGGCCAACTTCAACATCCGCGGCGAGTAAGCAACAGGTTTCAGAGCGGGGTCAGCCGCTCTGAAACAACCCTTTCGATCTGTCCGGCAGGCGGTGTCACGGCCTGCCTGCCGGGTGGGTCGATTCTAGTGCGCAGCGCCTTGGCCCAGGGCGCTGCGCACTAGAATCGAACGTGCTTCAGTAATAAAAAGTGGCTCCGGCCCTATCAAGAGAGATCGCCATGTCCATCGATCCGTCTTTCAATCCAACGTCCCTGCTGCGCGAGCTGTTCGCCAGCGCCATCGACGCCGCCCACCCGCGCCAGGTGCTGGCGGATTACCTGCCGGAAGATCGCAGCGGCCGCGTGATTGTCATCGGCGCCGGTAAAGCCGCTGCAGCCATGGCCGAAGTGATCGAGCAGGAATGGCAAGGCGAGGTCTCCGGCCTGGTAGTTACCCGCTACGAGCACGGCGCCAACTGCCAAAAGATCGAAGTGGTCGAAGCCGCCCACCCGGTTCCGGATGACGCCGGCGAGAGCGTGGCGCGTCGCGTTCTGGAGCTGGTGAGCAACCTCAGCGAAGCCGACAAGGTGATCTTTCTGCTGTCCGGTGGCGGCTCTTCCCTACTCGCCCTGCCCGCTGCAGGCATCAGCCTGAAAGACAAACAAGCGGTCAACAAGGCGCTGCTGAAATCCGGCGCCTCGATTGGCGAAATGAACTGCGTGCGCAAGCACCTTTCCGCCATCAAAGGCGGCCGCCTGGCCAAAGCCAGCTGGCCGGCCAGCGTTTACACCTATGCGATTTCCGATGTACCGGGCGATGAAGCCACGGTGATCGCCTCCGGCCCGACCGTGGCCGACCCGACCACTTCGGCCGAGGCACTGGCAATCCTCGCCCGCTACAGCATCGATATCCCGGCCAACGTGCGCGCCTGGCTGCAGAACCCGGCCTCGGAAACCGTCAAACCAGGCGACCCGTGCCTGGCCCGCAGCCACTTCCAGCTGATCGCCCGCCCGCAACAATCCCTCGACGCTGCCGCGGCCAAGGCGCATGCCGCCGGTTTGCCGACGCTGATTCTCGGTGATTTGGAGGGCGAGTCGCGAGACGTCGCCAAGGTGCATGCCGGCATCGCCAAGCAGGTGGTGTTGCATGGTCAGCCGATCAAGGCACCCTGCGTGATTCTCTCCGGCGGTGAAACCACCGTGACCGTGCGCGGCAATGGCCGTGGCGGGCGCAACGCCGAATTTCTCCTCAGCCTGACTGACAGCCTCAAGGGCCTGCCTGGCGTCTACGCCCTGGCTGGCGACACCGACGGCATCGACGGCTCGGAAGACAACGCCGGGGCCCTTATGACCCCCGACAGCTATGCCCGCGCCCACGCCCTGGGCCTGAGCAGCAGCGATGAACTGGATAACAACAACGGCTACGGCTACTTCGCCGCCCTCGATCAACTGATCGTCACCGGGCCGACGCGTACCAACGTCAACGATTTTCGCGCCATTCTGATCCTTGAGAACCCTGCCAAATGAACGCCGACAAGAAAGTAAAAATCCTCGCCACCCTTGGCCCAGCGATCAAAACCATCGATGACATCCGCCAGCTGGTGGAGGCCGGGGTCAACCTGTTCCGCCTCAATTTCAGCCACGGCGAACACGCCGACCACGCCCAGCGCTACGACTGGGTGCGTGAAGTCGAGCAGCAACTGAACACTCCAATCGGCATCCTCATGGACCTGCAAGGGCCGAAGCTGCGCGTTGGCCGTTTTGCCGAGGGCAAGGTCAACCTGCAACGCGGTCAGACCCTGCGTCTGGATCTGGACAGCACCCCAGGTGACGTCAATCGAGTCAACCTGCCGCACCCGGAAATCATCGAAGCGCTGCAGCCGGGCATGAGCCTGCTGCTCGACGATGGTCGCCTGCGTCTGCAGGTCACCGCCAAGCACAGCGACGCGGTGATTACCGAAGTGATCGCCGGTGGCGAGCTGTCCGACCGCAAAGGCGTCAACGTGCCGGAAGCGGTGCTGCAACTCAGCCCGCTGACCGAGAAAGATCGCCGCGACCTGAGCTTCGGCCTGGAGCTGGGCGTGGACTGGGTGGCGCTGTCTTTTGTGCAGCGCCCGGAAGACATTATCGAAGCCCGCCAGCTGATCGGTGATCGCGCCTTTCTGATGGCCAAGATCGAGAAACCGTCTGCGGTGATTCACCTGGAAGAGATCACCAAACTGTGCGACGCGATCATGGTCGCCCGTGGTGACCTGGGCGTGGAAGTACCGGCCGAGAACGTGCCGCGCATCCAGCGCGACATCATCCGCACCTGCCGCCAGCTCGGTAAGCCGGTGGTAGTGGCCACGCAGATGCTCGAGTCCATGCGCTTCTCCCCTGCGCCGACCCGCGCCGAGGTCACCGACGTGGCCAACGCCGTGGCCGAAGGCGCCGATGCGGTGATGCTCTCGGCGGAAACCGCCTCCGGTGACTACCCACTGGAAGCCGTGCAGATGATGAGCAAGATCATCCGCCAGGTGGAAAACGGCCCGGACTTCCAGGCCCAGCTCGACGTCAGCCGCCCGCAGGCCGAAGCCACCGCCTCGGATGCAATCAGCTGCGCGATCCGCCGCATCAGCACCATCCTGCCGGTAGCGGCGCTGGTCAACTACACCGAGTCGGGCAACTCCAGCCTGCGCGCCTCGCGCGAGCGGCCGAAAGCGCCAATCTTGAGCCTGACCCCGAGCCTGGATACCGCACGGCGCCTGAGCGTGGCCTGGGGTGTGTACTCGGTGGTCAACGAGCGCCTGCACAAGGTTGAGGAAGTCACCCGCACCGCTCTGGAAACTGCCCGCTCGGCTGGGCTGGCGAACACCGGTGACACCGTGGTGATTACGGCCGGCGAGCCGTTTGGCCAACCCGGCAGCACCAACAGCCTGCGTATCGAAATTCTGCACTGACCCGGTTCTACGGCAGGTTGCAAGACCCGCCGCAGAACACCACTCCCACGCTGGCTTTGCCAGTTTGAAGGCACTCACTGTTCCCGCAGTGGGTGCCTCTTTTTATTCCCGCCCCGGTGATTGTTTATTCAGGTTCGTCTGTATGTCGCCATTACCGCTCCCCACCCACGCCCTGCAAGGCTTTCGCGCACTACTCAACGGCTTTAGCCAGATATTTCTGCAAGCCAACCCCGCCTGCGGCTTGCTGGTGCTCTTGGCGATTGCCATCGGCGCGCCGCAATTGCTTGGCGGCGCCCTGCTCGGCTGCCTGAGCAGCACCCTGACGGCACAGCGTCGCGGTTATGCCAAGGCGGATATTGAAATTGGCCTGTATGGCTATAACGGGGTGCTGCTGGGCATGCTGATCAGCCTGCAGTTCGCCTGGTCGGTGTTGCTGCCGCTGCTGATCATCGTCAGCGCCGGCACATCCAGCCTGTTGCTGGCCGCCTGGATGCAGCGCATGCGCGAGCGTCAGTGGCTGCCTGCCTTCACCTTCCCCTTTGTTGGTTTGAGTTGGCTGCTGTTATGGCTGGCACCCGTTCTGCAGCTTGAGTTGGCACCGGTCATCCCAAGCCAGGCGCAGCCGCTCGACTGGTGGGCCAGCCTGATCGCCATGGCGCGCGGCTTGGGTCAGGTAATTTTTCTCGATCAGCCGTTGGCCGGCGTTTGTCTGCTGCTTGGTCTATTGCTGGCAGATAGACGCGCCGCCTGCTGGGCACTGCTCGGCTCAACAGGCGGACTGGCGCTGGCACTGTATCAGGGGTTGCCGCAGCACAGCGCGCTGACCGGCCTGTATGGCTATAACGCCGCCCTGGCGGCCATCGCGCTCAGCCAGGTGCATCGCCGCCCCTGGTTACCGGCTCTCAGTATCGCCCTGGCGCTGGTGCTGCAACCCGGCTTTAGTGCACTGGGCCTGCCAGCCCTGACCATGCCGTTTATTCTCACCTGCTGGCTGGTCAGTGCCACTCAGCGTCTGCTGCGCAAAGCCGCGGCCGACTGCACACCGCCGCGACCCAACAGAGGTAAAGGCTTGCATCACCGCGACAAAACTCCCTAGGCTGCCTCCTCACGTTATCAGCGAACACCGCACACGGAGCAGCCAGAGCATCATGGATACGCCGCAGAACCTGCGTCAGCAGCTGTACAGCATCATCTTCCACACTGATACGCCAAGCGGGCAGCGCTTCGACCGTTATCTGCTGCTAACCATTATGGCCAGCCTGGTGGTGGTGATGCTCGACAGCATCGACAGCGTGCACAGCCAGTACGCGGGGCTGCTGGCGAGTATTGAATGGGGCTTTACCGCGTTGTTCGCCATCGAGTACCTGGTGCGCCTGTACTGCTCACCAAAACCACTGCGCTACGCTTTCAGCTTCTTCGGCCTGATTGACCTGCTGGCGATCCTGCCGGGCATCCTTGCCCTCTTCTATGCCGACGCCCAATACCTGCTGATCATCCGGGTGATCCGCATGCTGCGGGTCTTTCGCGTACTCAAGCTCAGCCCCTACCTGCGCCAGGCCAATTTCCTGCTGACAGCACTGCGCGGCAGCAAACAGAAGATCATTGTGTTCTTTGCCTGTATCGCCATTCTGGTCACGGTGTTCGGCACGCTGATGTATGTGATTGAAGGCCCCGTACACGGCTTTACCAGTATCCCCAAGGGCATCTACTGGGCCGTAGTCACGCTGACCACCGTCGGCTTTGGCGATATCGTGCCGAGAACCCCACTGGGCCAGGCGCTGTCGACCCTGGTGATGATCACCGGCTACTCGATTATCGCCGTACCCACTGGCATCTTCACCGCCGAACTGGCCAACGCCATGCGCGGCGGCGATCAGCTGATTCATGACTGCCCAAGCTGCGCCAAAAACACCCACGAACACGGCGCCGCCTTCTGTACCCGCTGTGGTAACCCACTGTTTCCGCGGCAAGCCGATAAATCCGAGTAATACCAAGCCAATAAAAACCGCAGCGAGCTGCGGTTTTTATTGGGAAAATATCGTTGAGTCAACTCTTAGTAATGGCTAACGGCCCTGCAACCTTTCACAGAACGCCTGCTGTGCGGGCTGCGACGTCATCACTGAATAACGCGTAGTACGTCCAACTTTATGGTCACGAAAACGCAGGTAAACAGGATCAAACACACTGCGATTTAACGCCGGGTGGGCTCTGCGCAAGTAGTTATCACTGACGTGGTGATAACGTTCCTTGCTGATAAAACGCTGAAACCAGTAGGTGTAGAAATAGCCATGGAGAAAACCCAGCGCGAAATTCTGCTCCAGCACTTGATGAGCGCAGCACTCGAAATCAATCAGACGCAACTGCTGGTCTGGCCCGATCAAAATATTCTTCGGGTGTGGGTCGAGGTGACAGAACCCCAAAGCCAGCATGCGGCTAAACAACTCGAAAATCTGTTCCAGTAGCTGTTCGGCCTGCTCTGGATTACTTTGCAAACGCTTGTCGACATCGCAATGGTCAGCGAAGAAGTTCACCAGCAAATATTCCTCTTTGAGGAAAATCAGCCTACGCGTGCGGTAGCCATAGGCTGCTACTCGTGGCACGAAGTCGGCGGCAGGGTTGATTCGCTGCAGATTGATAAATTCGTTGGTCAGGTCGTGCAGACCGTAAGTCTTCTTTCTGCCGAAGAAATTGGTTAGCTGCTTCTTCCAACTGGTCAGGTGGTTGTACTTGAGTACCCACTGCTGTGTACCTTCAAGCAGGTAAACGCCGCGAGTTTCCTCCAGCGGATCGAGGGTTTTGCAGTCTTGCGGTGCGTCGAAGAAACGCCGCAATGCGGCCTGGACACCGGAGAACTGATCACGTGCGATCAGAAACTGATTACGCTGCAATTTAGTCCGAACAAACTCTTTGCTGATCGACTTGAGATGAAACATGCAACGTCCTTGTGAGAAGTTTATTACGTTGGATAACACGCACTGAGAATCGAAATTCAGCGCGCATTAGAACACATGGCGACAGGCCAGTAATGGCCGCCCACACGAGACGCATCAAAGATCAATTGCGCAGTGGTTAGCACAAGCATTCTGCTTACGCTCGATCACTAGCCACGTTCGATTGGCGTAGAAGTCAGCTCGAATGGGCTGTTGCTGCGCCGCTGGTTGCGGTCTTCGCGTGGCGTGGCGCCGAAGAAGTTGCGGTAGGCGCTGGAGAAATGGGGGCCGGAGGAAAAACCGCAGGACAGGCCGATCTGGATAATCGATTTGCTGGTTTGCATCAGCAACTGGCGCGCCTTGTTCAGACGCAGTTCCAGGTAGTACTGGCTGGGTACGCGGTTGAGGTATTGCTTGAAGATGCGTTCCAGTTGACGGCGCGAGACACACACGTGTTGAGCAATTTCGTCGGTGGTCAGCGGCTCTTCGATATTGGCTTCCATCAGCAGCACGGCCTGGGTCAGCTTCGGATGGCTGGAGCCCAGACGATTTTGCAGCGGAATACGCTGACGTTCGCCGCCTTCGCGAATACGCTCGACCACCAGCTCTTCACTCACCGCACCGGCCAGTTCGGCGCCGTGGTCACGGGCCAGCAAGGCCAGCAGAAGATCAAGCACGGCCATACCGCCACAGGCGCTCAGGCGATCACGGTCCCAGTCAAATAGATGGCTGGTGGCGATCACCTTGGGGAAACGCTCACTGAAATCATCCTGCCAGCGCCAGTGCACCGAAGCACGGTAGCCATCGAGCAAGCCCAGCTGCGCCAGCGGATAGACTCCGGCGGCAATCGCACCGATCACGCAACCGCCACGCACCAGTTGCTTGAGCGCGGCGGAGAGTGCCGCTGGCATCGGTCCTGGTGGCTCGTCGGCGAGCAGAAAGAGCTTCTGGCAGCCTTCCAGCTTGCCCACCCAGGACTCCCCCGGAAGCCGCCATGCACCTTCAAGCGGTGCTTCAGCCTGCAGAAACAGCAGCTCGTAGACCACCTCGGGGTGGACGCGCTGGGCTACACGCAGCGCTTCTTCCGCCAAGGCCAGGGTCAGGGGCTTGGTGGTGGGCCAAAGCAGGAAGCCAATTCGGTGGGCATTCATGGGGGGCAGTTTAGGCTCTGTTGGCGATTATGGGCATAGCGCGGGTGCGTGCAGATGTTGCCGCGGGTTATTTGAGACTGCCAGAGAGAAACTGTTGCAGACGTTCGGATTGCGGATTGGCCAGCACTTCTTTCGGGCAGCCACGCTCTTCCACCACGCCTTTATGGAGGAACACCAACTGGTTGGACACTTCACGGGCAAAGCCCATTTCATGGGTCACCACCACCATGGTGCGGCCTTCCTGCGCCAGGTCCTGCATGACTTTCAGTACTTCACCGACCAACTCCGGGTCCAGCGCCGAGGTCGGTTCGTCAAACAGCATCACCTCAGGCTCCATGGCCAGGGCACGGGCAATCGCCACACGCTGCTGCTCGCCGCCGCTCATGTGCGCCGGGTAGGCGTCTTTACGATGGGCCACGCCAACCTTGTTCAGGTAGTACTCGGCTTTTTCCAGAGCGTCCTTTTTACTCATACCGAGCACGTGTACCGGAGCTTCCATGACGTTTTCCAGTACGCTCATGTGCGACCACAGGTTGAAGTGCTGAAACACCATGGACAGGCGCGAGCGCATGCGCTGTAGCTGCTTGGGATCAGCGGCTTTCAGGCCGCCGTCCTTGTTGGCCACCAGTTTCAGCTCTTCGTTGTTGAGCAGAATCTTGCCTCCGTGAGGCTGCTCCAGCAAGTTAATGCAACGCAGGAAGGTACTCTTGCCCGAGCCGCTGGAGCCGATGATGCTGATCACATCGCCGGCCTTGGCCGCCAGCGACACGCCTTTCAATACTTCGTGGCTGCCGTAGCGCTTGTGCAGATCCTGAACTTCAAGTTTGTACATGGTTTCCACTCTCTTGAATCAGTCGCTGAGCAAGCGACCCTGGCGAATTGGGGTACGACCGGCCACCTTGGCCAGCCACAAACCGGGCTGAGCAAAACGCAACCGCTCGCGCGCATAGAGCACACCATCTGTAGCGGCACAGACAGTTGTGTGGCGATCATCCAGAGGATCGATCACTTCAAACAAGGGGTCGCCGGCCTTAACTTGCGCACCCACCGGCTGCAGAAAACTCACCACCCCGACATGCGGGGCATAGGCGTATTGCGCGCCATCAAACGGCGTGGCCTCGCAGCTGTCGGCGGGCGCGGGGGGCCAGTCACCGGCAATCAGCCCCTGTTCGGCGAGGAACGCCAGAATGCTTTCGGCACTGACCTCGGCGTCGGGTTTGCCGGTATCGGCCATGCCGCCCAGCTCGACTGTTACTGCCAGGCAGGCCAACGGCACAGCCGCCTGAGGAAATTGCCGGGCCAGATGCACCCAGGGCAAAGCACAGGCTTCATCGAATGAGCTGCCGCCGGAATCCTCGACGGTCAGCGCCGCACCGGCCTGCATCCGTGCAGCCAGCGAGCGCAGTTGCGGCCACTGCTGTGGCAGCAGGTACAGGTGCACTGCAGCATCAAAATCACAGTGCAGATCGAGCACCACATCGGCATCGCAGGCATGTTTCAGCAACAGGCGCTGCATGCCTTGCAGCTCCGAACCTGCGGGAGGCAAGGCCTCCAGTGCAGCGAGCATGGCCGTGCGAATCAGTCGCACATTACTCGGGCCGTCACTGCCCAGGCAGCCTTCCAGCGCCGGCACGATGGCGGCAGCCAGGTCAAAGAAATCGCGGTTGAAGTTCTTCCCGCTGCCCATCTCAAAACGGCCCTGATGAGTCGCCTGGAACATCTGCCCCAGGCCAATCGGGTTGGCCACGGGCACCAGCTCGATCACCCCAGTCAAACGCCCCTGGGCTTCCAGCTGGCGCAAGCGGCGCTTGAGTTCAACCGCCACGCGCATGCCCGGCAACTCATCAGCATGCAGCGAGGCCTGGATATAAGCCTTGCACGGCCCCT
The DNA here is from genome assembly GCF_902506475.1 of Pseudomonas sp. 8BK. Lineage (NCBI taxonomy): Bacteria > Pseudomonadati > Pseudomonadota > Gammaproteobacteria > Pseudomonadales > Pseudomonadaceae > Pseudomonas > Pseudomonas sp. 8BK. The sequence continues at coordinate 2,005,778 of NZ_LR733252.1, forward strand.
GGCCGAAGCGGAAGACACTCAAGCGGCGTTCGGTGCCGGGGCAGCCCCAGGGCAGTGGATGATCGATACGCTGCATGCTCTGTTCCTCAGGCCTTGCGCGGGGCCAGGTAGGCCAGCCAGCGGCGTTCGGCCAGTTTGAACAGGCGTACGAGGATAAAGGTCAGGCACAGGTAGAACAGGCCGGCAGTGATAAACGCCTCGAACGGCAGGTAGTACTGCGAGCTGACGGTACGTGCTGCGCCAGTGATATCGATCAGGGTGACGATCGAGGCCAGCGATGTAGTGTGCAGCATCATGATCACTTCGTTGCTGTACTGCGGCAGTGCGCGGCGCAGCGCCGAGGGCAGCAGGATGCGGCGATACAGTTTGAAGCGCGACATACCCATGGCCTTGGCTGCCTCGATCTCACCATGCGGCGTGGCCTTGAGGCTGCCGGCGAGAATCTCCGCGCTATAGGCGCTGGTGTTGATGGCAAATGCCAGGCAGGCGCAGAAGGTAGCGCTGGAGAAATAGGGCCACAGCACGCTCTCACGCACGGTTTCGAACTGCGCCAAGCCGTAATAGATGAGAAACAGCTGCACCAACATCGGTGTGCCGCGAATCACATAGGTGTAAAGCCAGGCCGGAAAGTTGACCAGGGCCGACTTGGAGACACGCATCAAACCCAGAGGGATGGCCAGGGCCAGACCGCACGCCAGGGAAATCAGCAGAATTTTCAGGGTGACCAGTACGCCGCCAAAGTACAGCGGCAGGTTCTCCAGAATTACGTTGTAGTCAAAAATCATCGCTGCGCTCCCCGCTTACAGATCAGCGGCTTTGATGCCGACCGAGTAACGTTTTTCTAGGTAACGCAAAGCCAGCAGCGACACGCTGGTCAGCACCAGATACAGGGCCGCAACGGCCAGGTAGAAGGTGAATGGCTCACGGGTGGCATCGGCAGCACTTTTTGCCTTGAACATCATGTCCTGCAGACCGACCACGGAAATCAGCGCGGTAGCCTTGGTCAGCACCAGCCAGTTGTTGGTGAACCCAGGAATGGCGAAGCGAATCATCTGCGGCACCAGGATGCGGAAGAACACCTGTATACCACTCATACCGTAAGCCGCACCGGCTTCGGCCTGACCTTTGGGGATGGCCATAAAAGCCCCGCGAAAGGTCTCCGACAGGTAAGCACCAAAGATGAAACCCATGGTGAACACGCCGGCAATAAAGGGGTTGATGTCGATGTAGTCGTCATAGCCGAGCATCGGCGCCAGACGGTTAACCATGTCCTGACCGCCGTAGAAGATCAGCAGGATCAGCACCAGGTCGGGAATCCCGCGGATGACCGTGGCGTAGGTTTCACCCAGCAGCGCCAGCCACTTGATCGGCGACAGGCGAAACGCCGCACCCAGAAGCCCTAACACGATGGCCACTGCCATCGACGTCAACGCCAGAATCAGGGTGAGCCAGGCACCCTCTAGAATGGTCGAGCCGTAGCCGTTGAGCATGCTCTGCTTACCTCATGCAAACGCCGGGCGGCGCCTGGGAGTACAACGGGAAAGTGGCGCAAGCTTCAGGGTATAGCCAGCTTGCGCCACTTTCAGTGAAAGCGACTGAGCGAACTCAATCAGTCGCCGTAGACGTTGAAGTCGAAGTACTTGTCTTGCAGTTCCTTGTACTTGCCGTTGGCGCGAATGGCATCAATGGCGCTGCTGATCTTGTCCGCCAGTTCCTTGTCGCCCTTGCGCACGGCGATACCGGCGCCATGGCCGTAGTACTTCTCTTGGGTGAAGTCCGGGCCTACCAGGGCGAAGCCTTTGCCTGCGTCAGTCTTGATAAAGCCTTCGTCGATATTGACCACGTCGGCCAGGGTCGCGTCTATACGACCGGAAGCTAGGTCGAGGAAAGCTTCGTTCTGCGAGCTGTAACGCACGACTTCAACGCCTGCTGGCTCGAACTCATCACTGGCATGACGATCGTAGATCGACGAGCGCTGCACACCGACTTTCTTGCCCTTGAGGTCGACCAATGGATCGTTGATCACGGTGCCGGCCTTCATCGCCAGCTTGCCCGGAGTGTGGTAGTACTTCTTGGTGAAATCGACCGACTTCAAGCGGTCTTCGGTGATGCTCATGGACGACAGCACGGCGTCGAACTTGCGCACTTTCAGGGCTGGGATCAGGCCGTCGAATTCCTGCTCGATCCATTTGCATTCCACTTTCATCTCTTCGCACAGAGCGACGCCGATGTCGTAGTCAAAACCGCTGATAGCACCTTCAGGGGTTTTGAAGGCGAACGGCGGGTAAGCCGCTTCGATACCGATACGCAGAGGCTTAGCCTCTTCAGCCATGGCCAGCGGCGACAGCATGGACAGCGCCAGTGCGCCGAGAAGTGCAATCTTCTTCATTTTGTGACTCCTTCGAATGGGAATGGCATCGGTTGGCAGAGATTGTTCGGGTATGCATCCAGCCTTGCATGAATTGTAGTGAGTCACCGCCAAGCTGCGCGCTGCGCAGAAGCCAGACGGCCCCAGCCGGGTGAGCGGCATTCTAGCGACAGCTCGAAAGTCGATATTTCTTCAATGCGACAAGTAATTACAAAAGGCCCGGACGGGTATAGCGAGGATATTGACAGCCCCTGGGTTTTATGCAGAGACAGAAAAGACAGTTAACCATTGGTTAAAGCAATTAACGCGCCCATCTTTAACAAAGCCTTTATTTTCGCGGCCTGATGGTGGTTTTTATTTTCACAGCTACACCGAACAATGCGCCATCCTGGCGCAAAACGTTCCCGCACACCCCATAAAAGTGCGCGTTGTTACGCCTAAGTGACAAGTAAATACCCAGATGAAAATCGATAACACCACACAAAGCACAACGCCCTGCCCGGCTTGTGGCCGGACAGGGCGTTGCTTACAGGCGCTTCAACCGAAGTCAGGCAGCCTGCATCTCGCGGTGAGTGTCGATAAGGTGCTGCACCACGCCAGGATCGGCCAGCGTGGAGATGTCGCCGAGTGCATCGTATTCGGCGGTTGCGATCTTGCGCAGGATACGGCGCATGATCTTGCCCGAGCGGGTTTTCGGCAGGCCTGGGGCCCACTGAATCACGTCCGGTGAGGCAATCGGACCGATTTCCTTGCGCACCCAGTTTTTCAACTCCTGGCGCAATTGCTCGGATGGCTGCTCGCCGCCATTCAAGGTGACATAGACATAGATGCCCTGCCCTTTGATGTCATGCGGCACACCAACCACGGCGGCCTCGGCAACTCTCGGATGAGCAACCATGGCGCTTTCGATCTCGGCGGTGCCCATACGGTGGCCCGACACGTTGAGTACATCGTCAACCCGACCGGTAATCCAGTAGTAACCGTCTTCATCGCGGCGCGCACCGTCACCGGTGAAGTACATACCCTTGAAAGTCTTGAAGTAGGTATCAACGAAACGGTCGTGATCGCCGTACAAAGTACGCGCCTGACCCGGCCAGGAATCGATGATCACCAGGTTGCCTTCGGCCGCACCCTCGATCAGGTTACCCAGGTTGTCCACCAGCGCCGGTTGCACGCCGAAGAACGGGCGGGTCGCCGAACCTGGCTTGAGCGCCGTAGCGCCCGGCAGCGGGCTGATCAGAATGCCGCCGGTTTCGGTCTGCCACCAGGTATCGACAATCGGGCAACGCTCTTTACCGACAGTCTTGTAGTACCAGCTCCAGGCTTCCGGGTTGATCGGCTCACCGACAGAGCCAAGCAGGCGCAGGCTGGAACCATCGGCACCGGCCACCGCCGCATCACCCTGGGCCATCATGGCGCGGATCGCGGTCGGTGCGGTGTAGAGGATATTGACCTTGTGCTTGTCGATGATCTTCGACACACGGGTGATATCCGGGTAGTTCGGGATGCCCTCGAACAGCAGCGTGGTCGCACCATTGGCCAGCGGGCCGTAAACGATATAGCTGTGGCCGGTAACCCAGCCCACATCGGCGGTGCACCAGTAGATATCGCCTGGCTTGTAGTCAAACACCCGCTCATGGGTCAGCGCGGCATACACCAGGTACCCGCCAGTGGTGTGCTGCACGCCTTTCGGCTTACCGGTGGACCCTGAGGTGTAAAGGATAAACAGCGCCTCTTCGGCGCCCATTTCTTTCGGCGCGCAATGGCTGGACGCCACGGCCATCAGGTCTTCGTACCAGATGTCGCGGTGCTGGTTCCACTTGATCGGGCTGGCGGTGCGCTTGCAGACGATGACTTTCTGCACGCTGCTGGTTTCCGGGTTGGTCAGAGCGTCATCAACGTTGGCTTTCAGTGGGGTTTTCTTGCCGCCGCGCAGGCCTTCATCGGCGGTGATCACCACCTTGGACTGGCAGTCGATGATACGGCCGGCCAGTGCTTCCGGGGAGAAACCACCGAACACCACCGAGTGAATCGCGCCGATACGGGTACAGGCCAACATCGCCACCACCGCCTGCGGAATCATCGGCATATAGATGGTCACCACATCGCCACGGTGCACGTCCTGGCCACGCAGGGCGTTGGCGAACTTGCAGACTTGTTCGTGCAGCTGGCGGTAGGTGATTTCCTCATGCTCGGACGGGTCATCGCCTTCCCAGATGATCGCCACCTGATCGCCACGCTCTTCCAGGTGACGGTCCAGGCAGTTGTAGGAAACGTTGAGGGTGCCGTCGGCAAACCATTTGATATCGACGTGGTGATCGTCGAAAGAGGTCTGTTTGACCTTGGTGAACGGCTTGATCCAGTCCAGGCGCTGAGCCTGCTCACGCCAGAAGCCGTCAGGGTTGATCACCGACTGCTGGTACATGGCTTTATAGGTGGCTTCATCAGTCAGCGACTGGGCCGCCACCTCAGGGCGCACGGGATACAAGGACGCAGCACTCATCAGAAACACCTCAGTGGGTAGTTGTTGTTCTATGCGCCATTTTGTAGCCAGGCCCCCACCTTTGAGCCATTCGACCATGGTCTTAACGCTCTACGACCATGGTTGCAGAGGTAAATCGCACGCAAAAAAAAGGCGGTCATCTGACCGCCCACCCAAATCATTCCAGGGAGAGGAATGGAGAAACGCTTGCATCCAAACCACGCAGGATTGGAACGCCGCCACTCTCGCCCATCACACTATGTTGAGCTATTGCACCTTGGTCGTAGGCTGCGGCGCGCTCACCTGCCGAGCACTTAAATCAACAAACCAGGGCTCCAGCCTCCGGCCGAAGGCAACATCAGCAGTAAACAGTTTCTGATCACTCAGATAATCAACTGCGAGCTGCTCATTCTGCTGCGGCAGGCTGTCGAACGTCGCATGCCAGCGCTGCGGCAGATTCAGACTCTGCACCCCAGGGGTTTCGGCCGAACCGCCGAGCTGCCATGTCCAGCGCTGGTTATTCGGGCGCGGGTCATCGCCCTTTCCATCCCAGTCAGTCGCCACGCTGCTGGCCTGCACCTCGATGATGCTGCGCACAATGGCGTAGCGCGTACGATCCGGGTAACGCGCGCGCAGTACCTGCTGATCCATTCCGACATCGACCACCAGCAAGCGACTGGCGCGCCGCCGCTCATAGTCCAGCGCATTAGCAGCATGCTGGGCCGCCTCGCGCAGCTCTTTGCTGTCCGGCACCGACTTCTGCAGGCGCAAAGCCTCGGCATGAGCGGCAACCAGCAGCGCGACTTCACGCTGATAGGCTGGGCCATCGAGTTCCAACACCAGCAACGCATCACGGTCCAGCTGACGACGATAGCGCCGCACTGTCTGCTCGTTCAGTTCAGTAGGTACGTGGAAGCCCAGCTCCGCCATCTTCTCGGCACTGATCGACAGGTAGTAGTGATCATCATCCGCTTGACTCGGCCAGCGGTAATCCAGACGCAGCGCCAGGCTGCTGTTGTCCTTGCGCCAATAGGCGTAGGTCGCGGCAAGCTCGCGCTCGGACAGTTGCAGGCGGCTGTCTTCAGGCGGCTGGCGATTCCAGGCCACACCCGCCAGGGCGATGGCGTTGACCACGCCAATCAGCGCCAGGCCGGCAACCAGATAACGTGCACGCACCCCGTTCATTGCCCACCTCCCAGCAAGCCATGGCGGCTACGCAGACGCCGCAGCACCAGCAGAATCAGCACTGCACTCAGGCCCAGCACCAGGAAGAACAGGTACTTGGGCATGCTCTCCCACCACCAGTCGAACAGCTTGGTGTAGAGAAAAATCACAAAGAAACTCAGCCCGGTGTTCACCACATCCGCCCAGCCACGGCGCACGCCTAGCCAGATCACCAGCGCCGCGAGGATAAAGCCGCCGATATGGTAGGCATTCTCGAGGTATTCAGGCGGATAGTCGAAGTAACTGCCGGCCCCCCAGTGCGCCAGCACCAGTACCGGCACAAACACCCCGAGCAGGCCAAATATCCGGTAGATCACGGCAAAGCCATCGAAACGGCGCTGATCAATCAGCAGTGGCAGTGTAAAGATCAGCAGTGCCGGCAGGATGAAGTTTTCCGGCCGCTGAGCAAACCCCAGCCAGTAGATACCATCCCAGCTACCAATTCGCGCCGCGACAAAAGCCAGCAAACAGCTAAGCCCGGCCGCCAGTAGCAAGCGCGCACCACAGGCATAGGCCAGCAACAGCGCGTAGAGCGCCCAGGGCAGCAAGGCGTTGTTCGAGGGAGTGATATTGAAGATCTGCCCAAGCATGACGATGTTCAGCACAAAGCAGGTAAAGGCCACCAGCGCCGCCAACTTGCTGAAGTAGCCCGAGCTATCGAGGCGTTGCACCCACAGCGTCAAACCGAACGAGGCGATGCTCGCGGTCAGCAGAATCGCCACCTGGCTCCGGGCACCGAACAAACCCCAGAATTGATAGAACAGAAAAAACACACTGGCCGCCAACGCCAGCGCGCCAAGAAACGAGGCGATACGCATGCCCAATGACAGCTGCCGGGCCTGGATGTCGTGATCAATATCGAAGGCCGCCAGGTAGCTGTTGAGCAGCCGTTGCTGGTAGCCATGCAGACTGGCGCGCTGGCTGTCACTCAGGCGCAACACCTGCTCGGCCTCAAGGCGCGCCAATTCGCGGTTGAAAACGCCGATCTCATCGGCACGTTGCTGGGCATCACTGCGGTTTATGCTGGGCATGGCAATCCTTGCTGCGGGTCCATCGGGTCAGGGGCTGCTTCAGCACACTCTAGCGCTAAATTTTCGGCAGCGGGCTGACCCAGTAGAGGGTTGGAAACTGCGAACAGCCCTTGCGGCTAAAGCCCCTACTCCTTCCCAAGGCCATGTTGGCGCAGCTTGTTGGCGATGGTGGTGTGCGACACACCGAGGCGCTTGCCCAGCTGACGGCTGCTCGGGTGGTCGTGGAACAGGCGCTCCAGCACGGCCTTTTCGAAACGCCCGAGAATTTCATCCAGCCCGCCTTCCACGGAAAACTCGCCCAGCGGCTGTGGCGCGCCGTAGTCAGGCAGGCGGATATGTTCGCCCTTGACCAACCCGCCATCGCACAGGGAAACGGCCTGAAACAGCACGTTTTCCAACTGACGCACGTTACCCGGCCAGTGGTAATGGCCAAGTTTGTCCAGCACCTGCGGCGCGAGTTTGGGCAGCGGGCAACCAATCTGCCGGCTGGCTTGATCGAGAAAATGTTCTACCAGCGGCGGCAAGCCATCCAGGCATTCGCGCAAAGGCGGAATATGCAGACTGAGTACGTTGAGGCGGTGGTACAGATCCTGACGAAACTCGCCCTTGGCACACAGCTCGGACAGATCCACCTGAGTGGCGCAGATCACCCGCACATCCAGGTAAACCTCCTCGTCACTGCCCACGCGGCGGAAGCAGCCATCCTGGAGAAAACGCAGCAGCTTGGCCTGCAGGCGCGGGCTCATCTCGCCGACACCATCGAGAAACAGCGTGCCGCCGGCCGTCAGTTCCAGCAGGCCGAGTTTGCCCTCCGGGCGCGCGCCTTCGAAGGCACCAGGGCCGTAGCCAAACAGCTCGGTTTCGGCCATGGATTCCGGCAAACCGGCGCAGTTCAGCGCCATAAACGGCGACTGCCCGCGCGGGCTGGCCAGGTGACAGGCGCGCGCCAGCAACTCCTTGCCGGTGCCAGTTTCGCCTTCGATCAGCAATGGCGCATCCAGAGGGGCCATGCGCCGCGCTTCGCGCACCACGGCGGCCATCACCTTGGAGCTCTGGAAGATCGAATCAAAGCCGCGCAGCTCCTGCTTGCGCACGTTGTAGATGCGCTCACCCACACGATCCGCGCGGTGCAAGGTCAACACCGCACCGGCCATGGCATCACTCTCTTCATGCTCGGTTTGCAGCGGCGCGATATCAGCGAGAAACACATCGCCTTTCACTTTCACCCGCAAGCCATTGATCCGCGATTTGTTGGCACGCACCAGCTCGGGCAGGTCGAAATCCTCGGCATAACGCGACAGCGGAATCCCCGGTACTTCATCCACCCGCACACCAAGCAGCTGCGCCGCGCTGCGGTTGGCTGCAACGATGCTACCGCCCATATCGATCGACAGCACCGGGAAATCCAGCGCGCCGAGCAGCGCATTCAGTTCCAGATGGCGGCGCTCACTGGGCATCAGGCCGACACGTTTGACGCCGAACACCCCGGAAATCGCCTCGAACTTGGGCCGCAGCGATTGGAACTGCAGGTTGATCAGGTTCGGGCAGTGCAGGTAGATGGCGTTGCCCTGCTCGCCACCGACCTCGCCACGGGCGACGTTGATGCCGTATTCGACCAGCAGGTTGAGGATGTCGCGCAGGATGCCAATTCGGTTCTGGCAGTGGACTTTGATACGCATGGCAGGGCTCTGATCAGGCTTCTTATTGGGCCGTTGCGCGAAAAAATCGACACTGGCGGCGGATTATTCGTCAAGAATATGTGACAGATTAGCGCAGCAGCAAGACGATAGTTCGCCGCGCCGCCGACCACGTAACCATTTCTTTACGAAATAACGACCCTTTCCTCCCGCATCTGATCCAGGCCTGGGCTGCATAACCGCACGGGCTGGCGTATTTCTGAATCAAATAAAACAACAAAGCCCCAGCAGGAGGCAGCGATGAAGAGCACGCAATACCTGGCTCGCGAACCGGATGACAGTGGCTTTATCCATTACCCGGAGGCCGAGCATCAGGTGTGGAATACCCTGATCACTCGCCAGCTCAAGGTGATCGAGGGTCGCGCCTGCCAGGAATACCTGGATGGCATCGAGCAGCTCGGCCTGCCCCATGAGCGTATTCCGCAGCTCGGTGAGATCAACCAGGTACTGCAAGCCACCACCGGCTGGCGCGTGGCCCGGGTGCCGGCGCTGATTCCCTTCCAGACCTTCTTCGAACTGCTGGCCAGCAAGCAATTCCCGGTCGCGACCTTTATCCGCACGCCTGAGGAGCTGGACTACCTGCAGGAACCGGACATCTTCCACGAGATCTTTGGCCACTGTCCGCTGCTGACCAACCCCTGGTTCGCCGAATTCACCCACACCTACGGCAAACTCGGCTTAGCGGCGAGCAAGGAAGAGCGCGTGTACCTGGCGCGCCTGTACTGGCTGACCATCGAGTTCGGTCTGCTCGACACCAGCCAGGGTCAGCGGATCTACGGCGGCGGCATCCTCTCCTCACCGAAAGAAACCCTCTACTGCCTGTCCGATACGCCGCAGCACCTGGCTTTCGATCCGATCGAGGCCATGCGCACGCCGTATCGCATCGACATCCTGCAGCCACTGTATTTCGTACTGCCCGAACTCAAGCGCCTGTTCGAACTGGCCCACGAAGACATCATGGCCATGGCGCAGCAAGCCATGCGCCTGGGTTTACATGCGCCGAAGTTTCCGCCGAAAGCGGCGTAACGTGGACATGCCGCAGGGCACACTCATCACGCCCACACACGGTGGACAAGCTACGCATGTCCACCCTACAAGATCTTATATTCAGGAGAACCCCATGAGCCTTGCCCAAGCCCAATGCGAAGCCTGCCGCGCCGATGCACCAAAAGTCAGCGATGAAGAGCTGGCCGAACTGATCAGCGAAATCCCGGACTGGAATATCGAAGTGCGCGGCGACCATATGGAGCTGGAGCGGGTGTACCTGTTCCGCACCTTCCGTCATGCCCTGGCCTTTACCAACGCGGTCGGAGCAATTGCCGAGGAAGTCGGCCACCATCCGGCACTGCTCACCGAGTGGGGCAAAGTCACTGTGACCTGGTGGAGTCATGAGATGCGCGGCCTGCACCGTAACGACTTCATCATGGCCGCACGCACCGATGTGCTGGCCGCTGATGCCGAGGGCCGCAAGTGAGCCATTTCCAGAGCATCAGCAGCGTACCCGGCGACCCGATTCTCGGTCTGATGGACGCCTACCGCGCTGACCGCAACCCAGCCAAGCTCGACCTCGGCGTGGGTGTGTACAAGGACGCCCAAGGCCTGACCCCAATTCCGCGCGCGGTAAAGCTCGCCGAACAGCGGCTGGTGGAAAGCGAAACCACCAAGAGTTATATCGGCGGCCATGGCGACCCACTGTTTGCCAGCCTGCTCAGCCAGCTGGTGCTGGGTGTGGACAGCCCGCTGCTGGCCGAACGAGCGGGTGCCACCCAGACACCTGGCGGCACCGGTGCACTGCGCCTGTGCGCGGACTTTATCGCTCAGTGCCTGCCGGGCCGTGGCATCTGGCTGAGTGACCCGACCTGGCCAATCCACGAAAGCATCTTTGCTGCCGCTGGCCTGCGGGTTGGCCATTACCCCTATGTCGGCGCGGACAACCAGCTGAATGTCGAAGCGATGATTGCCGCCCTCGCCCACGTACCCAAAGGCGACGTGGTGCTGCTGCACGCCTGCTGCCACAACCCGACCGGTTTCGACCTCACCCCGCGAGACTGGAAGCGCGTGCTGGAAGTGGTCAAAGCTCGCGAGCTGCTGCCGCTGATCGATTTTGCCTACCAGGGTTTTGGTGACGGCCTGGAGCAGGACGCCTTTGCCGTGCGCCTGTTTGCCGCCGAGCTGCCCGAACTGCTGATCACCAGTTCCTGCTCGAAGAATTTCGGCCTGTACCGCGAGCGCACTGGCGCACTGATCGTCTGCGCCGAGACTGCGACAAAGCTGCAGGACGTACGCAGCCAGCTGGCGTTTATCGCGCGAAACCTCTGGTCCACCCCGCCAGCCCACGGCGCGGCAGTGGTTGCCAACATCCTGGCTGACAGTGAACTGCACAGTCTTTGGGTCAGCGAGCTGGACGCCATGCGCCAGCGTGTCGCCAGCCTGCGCGCCGGCCTGATTGAAGCCCTGCAACCGTATGGCCTGAGTGAGCGCTTTGCGCATATCGCAGTGCAACGTGGGATGTTTTCCTATACCGGCCTCTCGCCGGTTCAGGTGCAGCGCCTGCGCGATGAGTTCAGTGTGTATATGGTCGGCTCAGGCCGGGCGAATATGGCCGGGTTGGACGCCGAGCGCCTGGATCAGCTGGCCAGCGCCATTTCGCGCGTTTGTAGCGACTGACGCCTACCTGAGCCCTGCAGCGGTAGCTCCAGGGCTCAGGTAGCAGCATGTGCCGACAAGCTTGCTATAGTCGCCACACGCCCATCGCGCCGAGACGACCGTGCCCCGCTTGTTGAATTTCGCCTTTCGCCTGTACCAGCGCATCTTGCACAGCCTGGCCCTCTACCCGACGCTGATCGCATCGGGCTTCTTCGTTCTGTGCCTGCTGAGCATGAGCATCGAGTACCAGCCCTGGATGATGTCGCTCAAAGCTGAGATTGATGTCGGCCTGGTGCGCAATGCCGATAATGCTCGCTTGATTCTCGGCACCCTGGTCGGCGGCATCCTGTCGCTGATGGTGTTCAGCTTCTCAATGGTCATGGTGGTGCTCAATAATGCCGCCGCCGCGCTATCACCACGCGTGGTGCCAGGCCTGATCAGCGACAAGAGCCATCAGAAGACCCTGGGCTTCTACCTCGGCACCATCCTCTTCTCGCTGCTGCTGATCACCACAATTGAACAGAACCACTCGACCCAGGTGCCCAGCCTCGGCGTGCTGATGGCATTGGCGATGGGCATCGCCTGCCTCGGCCTGTTTGTGCATTTCATCCACTCGATTTCCCGCTCGATTCAGGTGGAGTACATCCTCAACAATCTGTACCACACCACCCTGGCCAAACTCGCCGCGCGCGAAACCAAGCTGGCCGCCATCGACAATCTGCCCAACTGGCCAGATGAACAAAACTGGCAGGAGGTCTGCGCGCAACGCAGCGGTTATTTCAAAGAGCTCAACGTCAACACGATCAACAGCATCCTGTGCGAGCACGATCTGCGCATGACCGTGCTGATCCACCGCGGTTTCTTCGTGATGAGTGGCCGGCCGCTGTTCAAGCTCGACCGTGAGGTCGATTCAACAGTCAGCGATGCGCTACTCGACTGCTTCGATTTCTTTCTAGAGGAATACGCCCATACCCACTACCTGTTTGGCTGCACACAGATGTCGGAAATCGCCGTCAAGGCGCTCAGTCCCGGCATCAACGACCCCGGCACGGCGATTACCGCCATCGACCTGCTCAGCGTGTTGTTCAGCAAGCGCCTGGCGTTGCCGGACCTGGATGTCACCCTGGCAGACGATAACCTGCCTCGCCTGCTGCATTACGAACTCTCGCTGGATGAGCTACTGCAACAGGTGTTCGGGCCCATTCGCCACTACGGTTGCAGTGATGTCAGTGTGCTGCTCGGTTTGCTGCAGGCCTTCAAGAACCTGCTCTACCAGCCACTGCGTGCAGCGCAGAAAACCGATCTGCTGCGGCATGTGCGCAGCGTGCAGGAAACTGCCGATCAGCATCTGAGCAACAGCCGTGATCGCCAAGCCATCAATCAACTACTGGAACGGATCAACCAGACTGGTTCAACTCAGGAGCCTGTCGCACTGCTTGCCATACCGAGCGCTTGAAACAGCAACAAGCAACCCTCAAACGGCTCGCGATAGCCTGGCAAAGCGGCGAAGAATTAGACGTTGGCCGCGAACAGTATTGGTGCAACACGGCTTTTCAGCGCCCTTTGTGCCCACACAAGCGCTACCTGAAAAAATCAAAAGACCGTTTATCTATAAAATTAACCATTTAAAAACAATAACTTAATTAGTTACCTGGCTAAGCACTGGCACCCTTCATGCTTGCACTCAGCGGCATAGTTCCCTAGGGTAGGTCGCCATGTGGTCCCTGATTGCCCCTATCAGCTCGTTGCTCGGTGGGGTTGCGTTACTCCTCCTCGGCAATGGTCTGCTCAACACTCTACTGACCCTGCGTGGCGTCGCCGAAGGCTACTCCACCTCGATGCTCGGCCTGATCATGTCCGGGTACTTTGTCGGTTTTCTCCTTGGCACCTGGCTGGCGATTCCGCTGGTCCGCCGCGTTGGGCATATTCGTGCGTTTGCCTTTTGCGCCGCCCTCGCCGCCATCACCGCCCTGCTGCATGTACTGATCGTCGACCCTTGGGTCTGGTTGGGCCTGCGCGTGCTCTACGGCCTGGCGTTGGTCAGCCTGTATATGGTGATCGAGAGCTGGCTTAACGCCCAGGTACCCAACGACAAGCGCGGCCAGGTGTTTGCCGTGTATATGGCAGTCAACCTCGGTGCGCTGGCCGCCGCGCAGCAACTGCTCAACTTGGCCTCGCCAAGTGACTTCGTGTTGTTCGTGCTGTCGGCGATTCTGATCAGCGCGGCCTTGATGCCCATTACCCTGACTCGCCAACTTCAACCCAGTGTGCCGGATACCCTGCACACCAACCTGCGCCAGATTGTCGGTATCGCACCACTGGCCATTGCCGCCGCGGGCTTATCCGGCCTGGCCCTCGGCGCGTTCTGGGGTATGGCGCCGGTATACGCCAGCCTGAAAGGCTTCGATGCCACCGGCGTGGGTTTGCTGATGAGCAGCACGATTCTCGGCGGCGCATTGCTGCAATGGCCGATTGGTATCTATTCGGATAGACACGACCGCCGCCTGGTGCTGTTCTGGGTCGTCGCGTTGGCCGTCGTGGTTGCCGTGCTGATGAGCCTGTTGCCGGCCGGTCGCCTGCTGCTTGGGCTGATATTTATCTGGGGCGGTTTGGCCTTTGCCATCTACCCGATTGCCGTGGCGCAGCTGATCGACCAACTGCACAGCGATGAAGTCCTCGCCGGTTCCAGCAGCCTGCTGATGGTCAATGGCATCGGCTCGGTATGCGGCCCGCTGCTCGCCGGTCTGCTGATGCAACACCTTGGCGCCCAGGCGCTGCCTTTGTATTTCGCCGCCACCCTCGGCCTGCTCGCGGCCTACACGCTGTATCGCCTGCGCCATGTCAGTGACCTGATCAGTGCACCCGCCGGGCACTTTATGCCCATGCTGCGTACCAGCCACACGGTGCTTGAACTGATGCCCGATGCACCGCCCACAGACGACCCAGACTCCCCTGACTCACATGAGGACCCGCCCAACCCGGCGCCGCAGACGCCTGGGTAAACCAAGAGGCGAACGCCCCATGGCGCAATCGCCCATAGCTCGTCGGCCTTTGTCGGCGCGTCACTGCACCCACTTAACTGGACAGGAAGACAGCGCATGTTACTTGCCACCGATCTCGATGGAACCTTTCTCGGCGGCGATCCCAAGGATCGCCTGAGCCTCTATCAGACCATCGCCGCCCACCCGGAAATCCGCCTGGCTTACGTCACTGGCCGCAGCCTGGAATCAGTGCTGCCACTGCTGGCAGACCCGACCCTGCCACAACCGGATTTCATCATCTCCGATGTCGGCGCCAGCCTGGTGCATGGCGACACCTTGCAGCCGATCCAGCCCCTGCAAAGCGCGGTGGACGCCCTCTGGCCCGGCGACAGCCAGGTTGCCAGCGCCATCGAACGCTTTGCTCTGGAGCGCCAGGACGTACCGCAGGTGCGCCGCTGCTCGTACTTCTGTAGCCCGGAACAGGCGGCCAGCCCGGAGCTACAGGAAGTCGCAGAGAGTCTGGGCTGCGATCTGCTCTATTCGGCCGAGCGCTACCTGGATTTTCTGCCCAAGGGCGTCAACAAGGGCAGCAGCCTGCAGGCGCTGATCGACTGGCTGGAACTGGACAACGACCAGGTGCTGACCGCTGGCGACACGCTCAACGACCTGTCCATGCTCAACGGCCAGTTCAAGGGCGTGTGTGTAGGCGCATCCGAAGACGGCCTGCTGCAGGCCACCCGCCAATATTCGCGGGTATTGCATGCCGAGCGCGCCGGGTGTGGCGGCATTCTTGAGGCCTTTGTGCACTTTGGCTTTCTCGGCAAACAGGGCATCGCCGCCGAAGGCAAGCAAGTCGCCGACCCGGGCAAGGCCGATCTGGTGATGGTCTACCACCGCCTGCCCTATGAAGAGTTCCGTGGCGCAGATGGCAAGCTACAACGCCGCCGCCCGACTTCACCCAACGGCATTATCCCCACACTATTGAGTTTCTTCGGCGACGGTCGCGCCGGCTCCTGGGTCGCCTGGGCCGAGCATGACGTTAACAACGGCGAGACCTTCGACAGCCACACCACGGTGGATGCCGAGCGCTACCCAAAGCTGACCGCCGCACGCGTGGCGCTGAGCAAGGAAGAGGTCGACATCTTCTACAAGCGCTTCTCCAAGGAAGCCTTCTGGCCGACCCTGCACACCTTCTGGGAGCGCGCGCAGTTCCGTGAGGACGACTGGCAGGTGTTCCTCAAGGTCAACCGTGCCTTTGCCGAACGCACCGCCCTGGAAGCGGCTGAAGGTGCCACGGTCTGGCTGCATGACTACAACCTGTGGATGGTGCCCGGCTACCTGCGCGAACTGCGCCCGGACCTGCGCATCGCCTTCTTTCACCACACCTACTTCCCCTCGGCGGATGTGTTCAACGTATTGCCCTGGCGCCGGCAGATCATCGGCAGCCTGCTGCAGTGCGACTACATCGGCTTTCATATCCCGCGCCAGGTGGAAAACTTCGTCGATGCCGCGCGTGGCGTGATGCCGCTGCAAACCGTCAGCAGGCAGAACTGCGCGCCACGCTTTATCACCTATGGCTGCGCCGTAGGCCTGGAGCGCATGACCACCGCCGTGGATACCGGCAACCGCGTGGTCAAACTCGGCGCCCACCCGGTGGGCCTGGATATCGAGCGAGTACGCAGCGCCCTGGCCGCACCGAAGATCAGGGAAATGATGGAACGTCTGCGTAGCGAACTTGCTGGGGTCAAACTGATTCTCTCGGTGGAACGCCTCGACTACACCAAGGGCATTCTGGAAAAGCTCAACGCCTATGAGCGCCTGCTGGAAGAAAACCCCGAGCTGCTGGGCAAGGTCACCCTGGTCACCGTCTGTGTGCCGGCGGCCAAGGAAATGACCATCTATGACGAGCTGCAAGGGCAGATCGAACAGGCCGTGGGCCGCATCAACGGCCGCTTTGCCCGCATTGGCTGGACGCCGCTGCAGTTCTTCTTCCGCAGCCTGCCATTTGAGGAAGTCAGCGCCTGGTACGCCATGGCCGACGTGATGTGGATTACCCCACTGCGCGACGGCCTCAACCTGGTGGCCAAGGAGTTTGTCGCGGCTCAAGGCCTGCTGGATGGCCGTGGCGTGCTGGTGCTTTCGGAGTTTGCCGGCGCTGCCGCCGAGCTCAAAGGCGCGCTACTGACCAACCCGCATGACCCGGTGGATATGACGCAAACCTGCTATGTGGCGCTGAATATGCCCAAAGCGGAGGCCCAGGCACGCCTGCGTGAGCTGTTCGATATCGTCAACTACAACGACATCCGCCGCTGGGGTGATGAATTTCTCACCGCCGTCAGCGACCCGCAGGATCAACTGGACCGCGCCCTCGGGCTGGTCGGCTAGGCGGCAACGGCGCAGCTGCATAGGCCAGCTGCGCCGAGCCAAGCCTGCACATCTAACCCATCTGCGCGTCAATATCGCAGTTGATCATCCAGCTCACGCCGAAACGGTCAGTAAGCATGGCAAAGCGCGTGGCCCAGAAGGTCTGCTGCAACTCCATCTGCACCGAACCGCCCGCCGACAGCGCTTTGTACAGGCGCTCGGCCTCCGGCACGTTGTCCACCTGCAGGGATATCGAGCAGCCCTTGATGCCCTCATACGGCATACCCGGGAAGGTGTCGGACGCCATCAGCAGTTGGTCGCCCATGGTCAGGCAAACATGCATTACGCGGTCGTGAAACTGCTCCGGTACATTGCCAGCTTCCGGGCTTTCGCCAAAACGCATCAGTCCCAGACTGCCACCCAGGCACTCGGCGTAGTAATTAAAGGCCGCTTCGCACTGACCATCGAATATCAAATAGGCATGGATCTTCATTTGCACTCTCCTTAGTACGGTTTTCTGGGGTTTACGATTCAAGCCGCGTACGCAGGCGTTCTTCCTGCTCGCGCAACTCGGGGGTGAATTCATCGCCAAAATCCTCGGCTTCGAAAATCTGCCGGATCTCGATTTCGCTGTCGCCGGGCATCGGATTGGGGCAACGCTTGACCCACTCGATACACTCCGCCAGAGACGCCACCTGGAAAATCCAGAAGCCGGCGATCAGCTCCTTGGTTTCTATAAATGGCCCATCTGTAACGCTGCGCTGGCTGCCGGAGAACTTCACCCGTGCGCCTTTGCTGCTGGGCTGCAGGCCTTCGCCGGCGAGCATCACGCCCGCTTCAACCAGCTCTTCGTTGTAACGCCCCATCGCCGTCAGCAGCTCCTCGCTGGGCATAAAGCCGGCTTCGGAATCTGCAGTTGCCTTGACTATCACCATAAAACGCATGCCGCTGTCCTCGCGTAATTGATTGATCAGCCTGCCGCCAGGGGGTTGTCCGGGTATGTAATGGCAGACCGCAAACCCAAAGCTGGGTTCTATAAAGTAGTCGAACGGCAGAATGGCAAATCGACAGGCGCCCGAAAAAATATCGGATTAAATCCAGATCGAGTGATTGCAGTGACAAGGCAGGAGCGGTCTTGGCTATTGCGCTAGCTGAGTCAATGCGCGGGCCAGCCCTCCGCTACCCAAACAGCAAAGCGCTTAGCCCGTCTGTACAGACTCAACCAGCTGACTGCTCAGGTAATCAAGAAAACAGGTGATGCGCGACGCCAACGCGGTGTTGCGGTAATACACCGCATGAATCGGCTGGCGCACCTCGACAGTGTCGCGCAACAATAGCTGCACAAGCTCGCCGCTGGCGCGGTCGGCGGCAGTCATAAAATCCGCCAGGCAAACGATCCCTGCACCACTCAACGCCAGTTGACGCAAGGTTTCGCCGCTGGAGGCGCTAAGACTCGGAGTGATGCTGTAGGTATCCCCCTGCGCATGGCGCAGCGGCCACTGGTTAAGGCTGTCTGGCTGGGTAAAGCCGAGCAGGCTATGCCCGCTCAGCTGCTCGACGCTTTTTGGCGTGCCATGCGCCTTGAGGTAGGTCGGGCTGGCGAGAATACGCAGGCGATTGCTGCCCAGCGGTCGCGCATGCAGGGTGGAGTCGCGCAGCGCACCGATACGGATGGCCACGTCGGTACGCTGCTCCAGCAGGTCGATGATCTGGTCGCTGCTGTGCAGCTCCAGCTGAATATCCGGGTATTGCGCCCGAAACCCCGCCACCAGCGGCACCACTGCATGCAACATAAAGGGCGCGGCGGCATTCACCCGCAAACGCCCTGCTGGCTTTTGCCGGCGCACCTTCATCTGCTCTTCGGCGCTTTCCACTGCCTCGAGAATCTTGCGCGCCTGAACCAGGAAGGCCTGGCCCTCTTCCGTCAGCTCCAGCCGCCGCGTGGTGCGGCGCAGCAGCGTGACATCGAGCTTTTCTTCCAATCGACTAAGCGCGCGACTGACGCCTGAGGCAGTCTGCGTCAGTTGCTCTGCAGCGGCGCTGATCGAGCCGCTGTCCACCACGCTGACAAAGGCCAGCAGTTCATCAAGGGTCGTTTTCATTCGTGCATAGTAGTCAAATATGCCACTCAGAAAACTCTATTTACCTCATGAATAACCAACACCCAGAACAGCCCAACAGCAGCTGTTAAAAATCAACCTTGCCGCGCCCCGCCTTGATCGTGCCGCGAATGCTCTTGCCTTGCAGACGGCGCTTTTTCGAGCCCAGGGTTGGCTTGGTCGGGCGGCGGGCTTTTTCGATTTTGACGGCGCTGCGAATCAGCTCGGCCAGACGTTCCAGGGCATCGGCACGGTTCTGCTCCTGGGTGCGGTACTGCTGGGCTTTGATAATTACTACGCCTTCAGCGGTGATACGGCTGTCGCGCAAGACCAAGAGCCGCTCCTTGTAGAACGGCGGCAAACTGGAAGCCTGGATGTCGAAGCGCAGATGTATCGCGCTGGAGACTTTATTGACGTTCTGCCCGCCCGCGCCCTGAGCACGGATAGCGGTTAGTTCGACTTCATCGTCAGGCAGATGAACGCTGTTGGATATAGCCAGCATGGATGGGCTTCAGTGCGGCAAAGGGGGGGGGGTCAGGATAACGCTAACGTAGGACCGTTGCCTGATCGCATTACCAGTCGTCCTAAGAATTTTTAACAGAGCTAGCCGTTGCGCCGCAGAGTCTCAGATCAACTGATGTGCTCAATTTCTCTGACGCAGAAAAGCAAATGCTATCGGCAGCTTCTAACGGGTAGTTTTCAGCCAGTCGTGAATGATTGAGAACGGCCATTTCAGTCGTCAGCTGCAATCAGAACGTGGAACTCTCGTTCTGGGTGACCTACAGGCAAGGATTGATTACTGCGAGTGATCTTGGTTTTCAATATGCGTGCGCAAGGTGTTCTTAGCGGAGATCAAGCGCACGCCCAAACCATTACTGCTAACGCGCACCGCCACCCCACGAACAGCCGTCGATTCAACAGGTAGGTCTTTGACCTGTACGGTAAGCAATTCACCTTCAATGAACATCTTGTCGGCATCTTTTAACTCAATGAATACGCCCGTATCGGAGATGTCTCTGGTCACGCCTGTCGACATGCCACGCTGGCCTTCGATTGTGACTATCAGCTCAACGTTAGAACGCAATGCCTTGCGGTCGGCTTTGGTTTGAGACACCTGCTTACGTCGGGCGTCTAATTGGACACGCTCATCAATGAGTTGGTTTTGCAGTTGTTCCTCTACCCAGGCGGATCGTGCGCTGTTGTTATTGGCTTTAGCTAGGCGTAATGCCCTATCGTTTTGCGCTATTGCTGTGAGCAACTTTGAACTGGTGTCAGGTGAGGAGGCTTTAGCGCCTGGGCTGTTCAGCAGAATGTCATTTTGCAGCTGCTCGATGCGCTCACTAATTATCGATAGTTGTTGTGCTGCTGCCGACATACTTGCAGACGAAAAAGGAATACCGAGCTTAAAGCGTAACTTGTCAGCAATGGTTAGTTTGGCTTTGGTCTCTTGCTCCAGCAGTTGCTGGCTTGCAAGTTCACTACGCAATTGTTCACAGTACTCTACGGCCTCTTTGAGTGCAGAGAAGAAAACCTCATTAACGCGTTCGAGCTCCTGCTCAATCCAGCGTTGATTAAGTTCGACTCGGATCTGTTCAAGTCGCAAAGCTTTTGTTGTGTTGGCTGCGGAGCGTTCGGTGGTCATAGAATCAACACCATACATTCAGTCCATGCTTTCCGAGTATACCTTTTGAGCTGGAAACGCAACCGCGTTGACGCAACACATGAACTAAAAACTTCAGTAGGTGTTCTTAGCTGGAGTTGCACCAGGTTTCGTAACCACTCGATGGGGGATGCCTCTGGCCGGGTCCGATCTCGTCCGGCAGTCGTCGCCCCATCACAGCCAGTGGAAAGCAGCTGGAAACGGCCAAAACAGTCATCGGCCGTCTACATATAAACAAGCAAATCGCTATAAAGTCTTTCCACAAAAACCAAGAACAAGACTTCGAAGCCAGCGATGAGCCGGATCAACCTGCCCTTGGCGCTGGAGCTGTATTGAGCTTGGTCGCTGCCCAGCTAAGTACCTTGCAAGGCTGACAGGCGCACAACTCCGCCAAACCTTAAAACTGTATGTCACAAGCCGGCGAGCGCCCAGCCGGCCAGCAATGGCAAGAGTACGGCGCTGATTACTCCGAGCAGACTCATGCCTAGAGCGGCAAAGGCACCACACTCGGAGCCCTCCTCCAGCGCCCGTGCGGTGCCAATTGCGTGAGCATTGATGCCGTAGCTCAACCCACGCGCCGCCGGGTGAGTCACCTTGAACACGCCCAGCAACCAAGGCCCCAATGCCGTACCAATAACCCCGGTCAGCATAACGAACACCGCTGCCAGGGAAGCAAGGCCGCCGAGTTGCTCCGCCGCCAGCATGGCAATGGGCATGGTCACCGACTTACCCGATAGGCTCGCCAATACTGGCAGTTGTGCACCCATTGCATGGGCAATCAGCAGCGTCAGCGTAACCGTCAACGAGCCGCCGACCAGTACAGTCAGCAGCACCGGCCAGGCCAGCAGGCGGATGCGTTTGATGTTGTTGTACAAGGGGACGGCCAGGGCGATGGTCACCGGACCGAGGAGAAAGGCAATGGGCGCAGCCCCTTGACGGTAGGTGGGGTAATCCATGCCGCAGGCCAATAACGCGCTCACAACCAGCAACATGGCTACCATCACCGGCTGCAACACCAACCAACCGCTGCGCCGGTACAGCCATAGGGCAAACTGAAACGCCAGCAGCGTCAGCCCAACAGGGAATAGCGGATGATCAACCACCAATCGCCCCACAGCCAACCACGACCACTCACTCATGGTGGCCCTCCTCCCGCTGCTCAACACGAGTGGCCCGGCGCTGCATCATCCAGCCGCACAACGGCAACGTGACCAGTAACGACAGACACAACGCAGTGAGAATGGCCGGCAGGTCAGCAAGCAGTGCATCGCTGGCCAGCATGATTCCCGCAGCGGGCACGACAAACAGCAACGGCAGGTACTGCAACAGGATGCTGCTTGCCTGGCTCAGCGGCTCACTGACCTGCCCGCGCAGCAGCAGATAGGCAAACAACAGCAGTAGGCCAATCACGCTACCCGGCAGCGCGGGTAGCAACAGCTCACTGACAAGACTTCCGAGTATTTGCAGGAGGACCAGCCAGGTAAGGCCTTTGAGCATCATCCTTGGCTGCCATCAGCTCGCCGACGAAACAAAGGACGTGGCTCTATCGCTGAACGACCGTACAACACACTCATGCCCGCCAAGCCTTTAAGCGCCTCCTCGACCGACTTATCCTCGCGCACGGCGAACGCATCGAAACCGCATTGGCGCATATGGCTGAGCTGGTCTCGCAGTACATCGCCTACCGCGCGCAACTCACCCTGCCACCCCAGTCGCGTGCGCAACAAGTAAGCCTGACTGTAGCCACGGCCGTCACGAAAGCTGGGGAAGTCGATAGCGATCAACGGCACGATCGGCAGATGAGTTTGCAGGCTCTCCACGTCATCATCCGGCGCGAGGCAAACGCCCTCTAGACTGAAACGCTCCCCCCGTAAAATGCTCTCGTCCTGCCGTTCAAACCAAGTACTCAGCGGCAAGATCAGCGGCGTGGCAGAATAAGCCGCGAGGTTGTCAGCCAATAAGCACCAAGGGTCGTTCTCGACGATGCTCGGCACACCATCAATCAGCCTGATCAAATTGTTCATGCGCTCACCTGCTGCTTGCGATAAACCTGTTCCTTGAACGGTTCCAGGCCGATTCGCTGCACGGTATCGACAAAGCGCTCCTCGGCTTCACGGTAATCGGTGAAGGTTCGCACTAGCCCATCGATCACCTCAGGAATCTGCTCAGCACTGAACGCCGGACCAATCACCTTACCCAACGCACTGCTCTTGCCTTGCGAGCCACCGATGGTCACCTGGTACCACTCGCTGCCGTTTTTATCGACACCGAGAATACCGATGTTGCCAATGTGGTGATGACCGCAGGCATTCATGCAACCGGAGATATTCAGGCTGATATCGCCCAGGTCATGCAGGTAATCGAGGTCGTCGAAGCGCTGTTGAATAGCCTGAGCGATTGGGATCGACTTGGCGTTGGCCAGGGCGCAGAAGTCGCCACCCGGGCAGGCAATCACATCCGTGAGCAAGCCGATATTTGGCGTTGCTAGGCCAGCCTCTCCCGCCGCTTGCCACAAGGCATACAAATCCGTCTTACGGATGTCGGGCAGCACAACATTCTGCTCATGGGCAATGCGCAACTCGGCGAAGCCAAAGCGCTCAGCCAGATCGGCAAGCACGTCCATCTGCTGCGCGGTCACATCACCGGGCGGCGCGCTAATGCCCGGTTTGGTCGACAACACCACGGCGGTATAACCCGGCACCTTGTGCGCCAGGGTATTGCGCGACACCCAACGGGCAAACTCAGCGTTCTGCGCCATGGCAGTACCGAAGCCCAGGTCAACCTCAGGTAATTGCTCATAGGCCGGCGCGACGAAGGCATCGGCCACGCGCTGATACTCTTCCTGGGTCAATTCGGCCGGGCCATCTTTGATGTGCTGCCACTCAGCCTCAACCTCGCGTGCGAACGCCTCGATCCCCAGGGCTTTGACCAGAATCTTGATACGCGCCTTGTACTTGTTGTCGCGGCGGCCATGGCGGTTGTACACACGCAGCACCGCCTCGACATAGGACAGCAGATGCCGCCAGGGCAACGCCTCGCGAATCTGCTGACTGAGGATTGGCGTACGCCCCAAGCCGCCGCCCACCATCACCCGCAACAACAACTCCCCTGCCTCGTCGCGGTACAGGTACAGGCCGATGTCATGCATCATCACCGCCGCGCGGTCTTGCTCAGCCGCGCACAGAGCGATCTTGAACTTGCGCGGCAGATAGAGAAACTCTGGGTTGATAGTCGACCACTGTCGCAAGATTTCCGCCAACGGACGCGGGTCCAGCAGCTCATCGGCAGCGACCCCGGCGAAGGCTTCAGTGGTGATATTGCGCACACAGTTGCCGGAGGTCTGGATCGCATGCATCTCCACCTCGGCCAGGTGTTCGAGAATATCCGGCACCTGCTCAAGCTCGATCCAGTTGAACTGGATGTTCTGCCGGGTAGTGAAGTGCCCATAACCCCGGTCGTATTGCTGCGCGATATTGGCCAATGCACGCATCTGCCGTGCCGCCAACGTCCCGTAGGGGATCGCCACCCGCAGCATGTAGGCATGCTTCTGCAGGTACAGACCATTCTGCAGGCGCAGTGGTAGAAACTCTTCCTCGCTCAGTTCGCCACTGATACGGCGCTCAACCTGATCGCGAAACTGCGCCACACGCTCATGCACCAGCGCGTGGTCGTATTCATCGTATTGGTACATCGGCGGCCTCGGCTATTGTCGATGGCCGCACTATGCCCGTGGCTCTGATACCGAAACAGCGGCAGATTCAGCGAAAAAATACGGAGCAGATGCTGCGGTCAATCTCTCAGGACGCCGCAGCACGGAAATTCATATCGGTTATTTTCAGCCCGACGCGGTCGCTGAGAAACCTATCACCGGGCTATCCTACGACGCATTGAATTCACGCGGAGGAAGCGTCCATGACCACTCTCAACTCAAAAAAACTGCACATCGACATCGTTTCTGATGTGGTTTGCCCGTGGTGCATCGTCGGTTACCGGCAGCTGGAAAAGGCCCTGCAAGCCAGCGGCACCGACTATGAGCTGCATTGGCAGCCGTTTGAGCTAAACCCCGACATGGTGCCCGAAGGACAAAACCTGCGCGAACACCTCGCGGAGAAATATGGGGCGAGCAAAGAGCAGTCGCATGAGAACCGTCTACGGATAACGCAGGCCGGCGCAGAGCTGGGCTTCGAGTTCAGTTTTACCGACGACATGCGCATGCACAACACCTTCAACGTTCATCAGCTTCTGCATTGGGCCGATCAACAGGGCCGCATGCACGACTTGAAACAGGCGTTTTTCGTCGCGCACTTCACCCATCGCCGCAATCTCTCGGATAACAACGTACTGGCCGATGTGGCCGCAGAGATTGGGCTAAATCGTGACGGCGCGCTGGCCGTTCTTGCAGACCAACGCTTCGCCAACGAAGTGCGCGCGACTGAACAGTCGTGGATAAGCCAAGGTATCAGTGGTGTCCCAGCCGTGATCTTCAACCGCCGCCACCTTGTGACCGGCGCGCAAGGTGTCGAAAACTACACACGCATCCTGGAACAGTTGGCAACACTGGAAGACTGAGTAGCGCGACTCTGCATGCTGAATCGCAGCTGCTGACCAGCGAAACTGCAGAATTGATCGATTACTGCGCAACGACTCCTGCCTTTCAGGAGCCGGATTGATTATTCGTCTGGTACCACCGGTGCCAGTGCTACTCCCGCGAGCTAATAGTTAGGTGCATATGAATACTGACGGTGTCGGACTCATATTCGTAATATTGTTTTTAGCATGCTGCATGTCCGCTTTTGTTGTTTGGATATTTGCGGCTTACCATTTATTCAAAACAACTAACAATTTCAAGTCCGAAAAAGAATGGGGAAGATTCATTCCGCTCTCATTGTTCATGCCAACTTTCTTTACTGAAACTGGTAATGTTCACCGTGCAAAATTCCTCAGGGCAACTGGTTACTTCGTCTTGCTAATTGCTACAGGTTTTGGGTTAGGCCTGATCAACGAGGCTTTGAAATGAAAAATCGCATTCAAAGCAAGTTGATATGTGTGTGCATAGCACCTAACTAGTGGTTCAATTCGTTCGTTGCGCTCACTGGGACTGGCTAAAGCCAGCCCCTTAGCCAAACGTTCTATGCCGCATGCCGTTGCCGCGTAGACACTAAACACGACGGCCTCAAAATCAGCGAGAAAGCACGTTACAGAGGCTGCTGCTTGACTGCTGTCGGCAATGCACCTGCTGCAACATTCAGCACAGCCTCCCCCACACCATGAATTTTCAGAGCATCTGATCCGCTTTTTATTGGAAAACCTGAGTCTGTTATCCAAACAGCTGCGCTCGCATCATTCGCCTCGCCTGATAAAGCCCGACGAGGCCCGTAATGAGCGAACGTATTCCCGCGCAGATCATCGAGACCATCGACCCGCGCCAGCCTATCCGCCTGACGCCTTCGCAGGCTGGCGGCCCGATCCACACCCGCAGCTTCACTGGCCTTTATCGCAACCTGCGCCTGTACGGTGCGGGCTTGTTGTTTCTGATCTTCTTTGGCACCGCCTGGCTCGACTGGGGCGGCCGTCAGGCGGTGCTGTGGAACCTGGCCGAGCACCGCTACTACATCTTCGGCGCGACCTTCTGGCCGCAGGACTTCACCCTGCTCTCGGCGCTGCTGATCATTGCCGCCTTTGGCCTGTTCACCATCACCGTGGTGGCCGGACGGGTGTGGTGTGGCTATACCTGCCCGCAGAGTGTGTGGACCTGGGTATTTATGTGGGCAGAGAAAGTCACCGAGGGCGAGCGTAATCAGCGCATCAAGCTCGATGCTGCGCCCTGGTCACTGAAAAAACTGGCGCGGCGCAGCGCCAAACACGCGATCTGGCTAGGCGTCAGCCTGCTCACGGCGCTGACCTTTATCGGATATTTCACGCCAATCCGCCCATTGGCCAGCGACCTGCTGCACCTGCAACTGGACGGCAGTACGCTGGTGTGGCTGCTGTTCTTTATGGCCGCCACCTACCTTAACGCCGGCTGGCTGCGCGAGAAGGTCTGCGTACACATGTGCCCGTACTCGCGCTTCCAGAGTGCAATGTTCGATGACGACACCCTGCTGGTGGCCTACGACGCCAAGCGCGGTGAAGGCCGTGGCCCGCGCAGGAAAGACAGCGACCACAAAGCCGAAGGCCTGGGCGACTGCATCGACTGTCATATGTGCGTGCAGGTCTGCCCAACCGGTATCGATATCCGCGATGGCCTGCAGATCGACTGCATCAGCTGCGGCGCCTGTATCGACGCCTGCGATTCGATCATGGACAAGATGGGTTATGCCCGAGGCCTTGTCGGCTATCACTCCGAGCGCGAACTGCAAGGTGGCAAGACCCACTGGCTGCGGCCACGGCTGGTTGGCTACGGCATAGCCCTGGTGCTGATGCTTGCCGCCTTTGTCTGGGCCTTGAGCGCGCGTTCGATGTTGTCCATCGACTCGGCCAAGGACCGCAGCATGTTCCGCGAGAACCAACTGGGGCAGATCGAGAACACCTACCTGCTCAAGGTGATCAACAAGACCCAGCAGCCGCAGCGTTATGCTCTGGCGCTGGTCGACAGCCCCGGCCTGCGCCTGGATGCGCCGCAGCAGTTGCAGCTCAACCCCGGAGAAATCCTCGATGTCCCAGTGACCGTGGTGCTGGAGCGTGAAGAGGCCGCCACCAGCACCCTACCCGTGCGCTTCGCGATCCATAACCTGGCCGATAGCAGCGAGCAGGCACAGACGCAGAGCGTTTTTCTGTCACCGCGCGGGCGCTGACAGTCGCATGGCCAAGCAACTCCACGTAGAGTGCGGTCATCCACTGGCCGCCCCTACGGACACGATGAAACGCTACGAGAAATTCGCCGACCAGATTGCCGAACTGATCCGCACGGGCATGCTCGCTCCCGGCGAAAAGGTGCCCTCGGTGCGCCACGCCAGCCGTACCTATGGGGTCAGCCCATCCACGGTGTTCCAAGCCTATTACCTGCTGGAAGACCGCGGCCTGATCCAGGCCCGCGCGCGCTCCGGCTACTTCGTCCGCGAGTTGGCGCGGCATTCCCTGGCCGAACCGGAAACCAGCCAACAGCCGACGCAAACCACCGAAGTGGATGTCAGCGAGCTGGTGTTCTCGGTCCTCGCCTCACTCAAAGACCCAGGCACCGTGCCATTCGGCTCGGCCTTCCCCAGCCCGCAGTTGTTTCCTCTGGCGCGCCTGGCCCGCGCTATGGCGCACAGCCTGCGTGATATGCCGCCGCAAGCGGTGATCGCCGATATGACCGAGGGCAACCCCAACCTGCGCCGGCAGATTGCCCTGCGTTATATGGTCAGCGGCGTGATGTTGCCCCTGGAAGAACTGGTGATCACCAGCGGCGCCATGGAAGCACTCAATCTGTGTCTACAGACGGTGACCCAACCCGGCGATCTGGTGGCCATCGAGGCACCGGCCTTCTACGCCACGTTGCAGGTGCTGGAGCGGTTAAAGCTCAAGGCGGTGGAAATCCCGGTCAACCCCCGTGAAGGCATCGACCTGGAGGTGCTCAGCGAGCGTCTGGCCAGCCTGCCGATCAAGGCCTGCTGGTTTATGAGCAGCCTGCAGAACCCACTCGGCGCGAGCATGAGCGATGACAAGAAGCACGCGCTGTATGAACTGCTGCTGCGCCATCAGGTGCCGCTGATCGAGGATGACGTGTACGCCGAGCTGTATTTCGGCAGCCAGCCGCCCAAACCGGTGAAAAGCTTCGACCGCGACGGCCTGGTGATGCACTGCGGCTCGTTTTCCAAATGCCTGGCGCCGGGTTATCGGGTTGGCTGGGTGGCTGGCGGGCGCTATGCCGAGCAGATCAGCCGGCTCAAGCTGATGACCACCATCTCGCCCTCCGTGCCGGCCCAGGCCGCCCTGGCCGAGTACCTGCAGCACGGCGGCTACGACCGCCACCTGCGCAAGCTGCGCCACGCCCTGGAGGCGCAGCAGGCATCGATGCTCGCCTCGGCTGCGCGGCATTTCCCGGCCAGCACCAAGGTCACCCGTCCCAGCGGCGGCTACTTTCTCTGGTTCGAGTTCCCTGAACAGGTCGATGCCTTGCGCCTGTTCCAACTGGCTCTGGCCCAGGGCATCAGCCTGGCACCAGGACCGATCTTCTCGGCCACCCGGCGCTTCGGCAATTGCGCACGGCTTAACTACGGCCACCCCTGGGATGCGCAGAGCGAACAGGCCATGGCCGTGCTGGGGCGGATTATTTCCTCCTTCTAGAGCCTTGTTACGTTCAGCCAACTCCGCCTTTGCGGTGCATGGGCTGAAATCTTTCTTCGATATTTTTCGCAGCAAACGGCCGGCAGCTCGGCTAATTTAGCCGCCTGTTCAATTCAGAGATCAGTCATGGATTCGATAACCCAAGCGGTACTTGGTGCCACTATTCAGGGCGCACTGCTCGGCCGCTGGCAAGGACGCAAGGCACTGCTTTACGGCGCCATGCTCGGCACATTGCCGGATCTGGATGTGGTCATCGATTACGGCGACGCCGTGGCCGATATGACCTATCACCGTGGTTTCAGCCACTCGCTGTTTGTTCTCACCGGCCTTGCGCTGTTTCTGACCTGGCTGACCCGACGCTTCCGGCATAACCCCGGTTATTCAGCACAGCGGTTATTTATCACCCTGTGGCTGGTGCTGATTACCCATCCGCTGCTCGACAGTTTCACCAGCTACGGCACCCAGCTGCTCTGGCCGCTGACGCCCATACCTACCGCCTGGTCGAGCATCTTTATCATCGACCCGCTCTACACCATTCCTCTTTGCGTCGCCGTGGCCCTTGGGCTGCTTTATGGCCTGCGCGACCACAATCTGCAAAACAAGGCGGCCAGGGCTCCGGCTCTAGCCTTGCTGATTTCCTCCTTGTACCTGGGCTCTACCCTGGGCGGCAAATACATGGCCGAGCAGCGCGTGGAAACCGAACTGGCGCGTCAGGGCATCGAAGCTCAGCAAATCTTCAGCACCACCACGCCGTTCAACAGTCTGCTGTGGCGGGTGATAGTGCTCGATGGTGAGGATTACCACGAGGCGCTGGTCAGCTGGTTTGACGATGCACCGCCGCAGCTCGCGCGCATCCCGCGTGGCACACACCTGGCTGCAGCCCTGGCCGACTCGCCGGCGCACGCGCGGCTGGCCTGGTTTACCAATGGCGTGCTGCGCTATGACCAACTGGGCGAGCAGCTGGTGGTCACCGACATCCGCCTGGGCATGACCGGTTTCCACCCCTTCCGCTTCGACTTCGCCACCCTGAAAGACGGCGAGTGGCACGTGCATGACAACATCCAGCGCCTGCCGATAGAACGCGGTGATGTATCGCGCCTGCAGCTGCTGTGGGCGCGTATATGGCAGCCCGAGGTGCAAGTACCGCTTCTGGCCTGGGCTGATGAGTTACGTAAAGTGCCGCTGGCCAGCAGCGACTTGCCATAACCACACCTGCCGACCTGCATGGGCCGGCCCTACAGCGATGCTGCGCATGGTCTAGGCTGAATTCCAACCTATCTCCGTTGGAGTCTAGCCATGAATATCCGGCAGAAAATGATCGCCTGTGGCGCGATCAGCGTACTGGCAGCCACCCTGCTGGGTAGCATCGGTTTCTGGGGGCAAACCCGCCTGGCCAGCGCCCTTAACGAAAATCAGCTGAGTGTCAGCGCTCTGCGCAACCACCTGGAAGGCGACATGATGCATGACGCCCTACGCGCCGATGTACTCGCAGCCTTCTATATCGACCCTGCCGACAACGCGGCGGTAACCCAGGTACGCGATGACCTGCGCGAGCACAGCGAATGGTTTACCCGCACCCTCAACGACAACGCCAAACTGCCGCTCAGCGCGGATATTCGCCAGGCCATCAGCCAGTCTCAGCCAGCCCTGGCCAGTTACATCCAGCAGGCCGAGGGCATCGTCAACCTGGCCCTGACTGACCCGCAGGCCGCACGCCAACAGATGGCCGCCTTCGATGCCAGCTTCGGTGATCTGGAAGAAAAGAACGAAGCCCTCAGCGGCCTGATCGAAGCGCACTCGGCAAAAACCCGTAGCGACGGCGAAGCTGCCGTGCAACAGGCAGCCTGGTTGCTGATTGGCGGCATTCTGCTGGTCTGCTGCCTGCTCTGTCTGCTCACCACCCAGTTGATGAAAGCCGTCTTGCGCCCACTGGAGAAGATCATCGGGGTGGCGCGCAACATTGCTCAGGGCAACCTGCGCAGCACCATCAGTGTCGACAGCAACGATGAAGCCGGGCAGCTGCAGCAGGCACTGGCGGACATGCAGAGCAATCTGCGGCAGATGATCGACGGCATCCGCCAAGAAGGTGAACAGCTGCAGCAAACCGCGCGCAGCCTTAACGGCGCCTCGCAGAGCATCGTACGCAGCACCACAGAAGAGTCGCAGAGTGCCAGCAGCATGGCCGGGGCCATGGAGCAGATGATGCAGAACATCGAACAGATCGCCGGCCACGCGCGCAATGCCCAGGAAATTTCCTCGCATTCCGAACACCTGGCCAGCAACGGCGGTCAGGTGATCATGGGTGTGGTTGACGGCATGAGCCGGATTGCCGAAGCGGTTAACGAATCCAGCGCCACCATCACCGTACTGGGCGAATCATCGGAAGAAATTCACTCGATTATCCAGGTAATCAAAAGCATCGCCGAACAGACCAACCTGCTCGCGCTGAACGCCGCCATCGAGGCCGCGCGCGCGGGTGAGGCCGGCCGTGGCTTTGCCGTGGTGGCCGATGAGGTACGCAACCTGGCCGCGCGCACCGCGCAATCGACCCAGGAAATCACCGGGATGATAGAACGCATCCGCACCAGCACCGAGCAGGCAGTCAACAGTATGCAGACCGGCGTTACTCGGGTGAACGATGGCGTGTCCCTGGCGCGTCAGGCCGGCGAGTCGATCAGTGAAATCCGCGGCGGCGCACAACGTGCGGCCGAGGTGGTGGAGGAGATATCGCAGACCATCGACGAACAGAGCCGCGCCAGCAGCGAGGTGGCGCAGCAGGTCGAACATATCGCGCAGATGTCGCAGCAAAACAGCCGCACCGTGCATGAACTGGCCGACGCTGCGCAAAGCCTCGACCGCGTGGCGCGCAGCATGCAGAGCGCAGTGCTGCAATTTCAGACTTGAGCGTGACTCCTGACTAGCTGCGGAACTGCGCCACGAGCCCCTGCAGTTCAACCCCCAGGCGCGCCAGCTCCGCGCTGGATGCTGCGGTCTGCTGGCTGGCGCTGGCGCTTTGCTCGCCGATATCACGCACCCGCGTCACGCTTTCACTGATGGTTTCCGCCACTGCGCTCTGCTCTTCGGCGGCGGCGGCAATCTGCTGGTTCATCTGCTCGATGGTGCTTACCGCCTGGGTAATACGACCCAACGCGGCGCCGGCTTCACCCGCCAGCGTTACGGTGCGCTGAGTCAGGCTGCGGCTGCTGTCCATCTTCTCCACCGCACCCTTGGCCAGGCGTTGCAGACTGGCGATCAGCCCTTCGATTTCTTCGGTGGAATCCTGCGCGCGCTTGGCCAGGGCTCGCACTTCATCGGCCACGACGGCAAAGCCGCGCCCCTGCTCGCCAGCCCGTGCAGCTTCGATGGCGGCGTTCAGCGCGAGCAGGTTGGTCTGTTCGGCAACATTGCGAATCACCTCCAGCACCCCACCAATCCGCGCGCTTTCCTGATTCAGCGCGGCGATGGCCTCGGCGGATTCTTCAACTTCAGTGGCCAGGTGACCAATCTGGCTGACTGCCTGCTGCACCACCTGATTGCCCTGCTGCGCTTCCTGATCAGCCGCGCGGGCAGCCAGAGAAGCCTGCTCGGCGTTCTGCGCCACTTCCTGCACGGTTGCGGCCATTTCATGCATGGCGGTGGCGGTCTGTTCAGTTTCCATCTTCTGGTTCTGCACGCCCGCGCTGGTTTGCGCGGTGATCGCCGAAAGCTGCTCGGCAGCGGCGGCAATTTGGCTGACGCCACCGCCAATACGCCCAACCAGGGTGCGCAGACTCACGCTCATCACCTGCATGGCAGCCATCAATTGACCGGGCTCGTCACGGCGATCCTGCGGCAGGTCGTGGGTCAGGTCGCCAGCCGCAATGCGCTGGGCAAACACCACGGTCTGCTGCAGGGGCGCGACAATCAGGCGGGAGATAATCAGCGCCGCCAACATGCCAATAATCACCGCAGCAATGCCCATCGCGCCGAGCAACAGCATGGCCTGGCGGCTGTCCGCGGCCATGGCCTGCTCTTGCTGAACTTTGGCTTCATCCACCAACGCCAGCACGGCCTGGGCACGTTCAACCATGGCCACTTCGCTCTGCTGGCTCTGTCCACGCACCTGCTGGTAATTAGTGAATGCCTGCTGATACAGGGTCAGCGCCTTCAAGGCAGTTTCAATGGCGCCTTTCTGATCGTCGTCCAGCCAGACCATCAGGCTGCGCGCCACGGTTTGCAGGTCGTCGTTGATATAGGTCCACTCTTCCAGGGCTTCGGCCGAGCCATCGATGATGTACTGACTTTCATGGCCGCGCAGGTCGAGCATGCGTTTGCTCAGGCCCGAAGCGGTTTCCGCCAGGGTCAGCGGGTCACTGCCGCGCAATTTGTCACCTTCCAGGCGCAGTTCACGCACCGCGTCGTACATGTCCAACTCAATCACATCGAACTGATCACGCGCCTCACCAGCCGCTTCACGCATCTGCGTGCGCGCCGCGCGGGCATTGTTCTGCTGCTCGACAAAACTGTCGAACTGCCGGCGATAGTCGTCGATGGCCTGCTGCATGCTTTTCAGACGCGCCTGATCGGCACGGGATGCGGCCGCCAACTGCTGGACAAGTGTCGCGCCGACCCGGTTCAGTTGCTCATGCACCTGGGCGGCAGCCTCGCTGGTTTGCCGCAGAGCAAAATCACGCTCGGCACGGCGGGCCTGCAACACCTGCGCATCGATCGCCGATAAGCCACTGGTACTGGTATGCCCGTCCAATACGGCTTGCACCGCCAGAAAGCCACTGCCGGTAACGGCAACTGTAAGCAACAGCACCAGGCCGAAGCCACACATAAGCTTTTTTCCGACAGACAGATCGGCGAACAGACGCGCGGCAGAAGAGGACATAACAACTCCGTTTTTATTATCGAGCGCAGCAAGGCTGCACGATGGCGGCCCAGGCAAGCACATAAACAACTGATGGCAGTTTAGCTCCGCTTTATTGCAACCCTTGCGCCAGAGGCCTGAGCTGGGTTTAGGCAACAACGCAAAGGCCCGAGCCAGAGCCGTTGACGGCGGACCAGGGCGATAAAGCCAAAAGCCGAATACTGCGGACAACCCGGTTTATCGGCAGGTTTCCGCTGATCCTTTATCGCGAATGGCGAGTTATCGCCAGAAAGTCCACGCCAAGGATATGACGAGCATAAGAAAGGCCATGAGCCCATCACATGTTGCGAGACGAAAAATCGCAGGCTGGCGTTGAACAAAGCCCAGCAGGCAGCGGCATATCTTTAGGCAGAAGGTATTCAGGCATCGCCAATAAAAAGGGCGCACGGCTTTTGCCTGTGCGCCCTTCTCTACTGCGGCTCAACGTGGCGTGATTAACGCCCGGCGAGCACCGGTACGACTCGTGGCCTGAGCACTTCACCGAGCACAGCGAGCAGGCCGATGGCGCCAGCAATCCAGTACCACTGGGCAATCGGGTCAAACATCAACCAGCCCAGAGCGTGCAGGAACACCACCATGATCAGCACCGGGCTGACGTAGCGCACCATAAACAGCCACAGGGCATAGCCCAGCGGCGGCAGATTCAGCTCATCACGCATGATCTCGCTGCGCAGGGCGTAACCGGCCAGCAACACCATGAAGATACCGCCCAGCGGCATCATCCAGCGTGAAGTCAGGTAATCCAGCCAGTCGAAGAAGTTCTTGCCCAGCGGCGTCCAACCGGCCAGCAGGTTGAACGAGAGCATCGCCAGCAGGCTGATCACCAGCAGCACCGCACCGGAAGTGGCTGCAGCCTTGAAGCGGCTGATACCGTACTTCTCATTCAGGTAGGCCACCGTGGCTTCGATCATGGAGATCGCCGAAGTCAGCGCGGCAATCGACACCATGGCGAAGAACAGCACGCCGAATGCTGTGCCGAACGGCATCTGCTGGAAGGCCAGCGGCAGGCTCATAAAGATCAACCCCGGCCCGGCGCTCGGGCTCATGCCGTTGGCGAAGATAATCGGGAAAATCGCCAGCCCCGCCAGCAGCGCCACGCAGGTGTCGCAGATGGCCACAACAAAGGTGGTGCGCGCCACCGACTGGCCGTCCGGCAGGTAGGAGCCGTAGGTGAGAATTGCCCCGGAGGCCAGACTCAGGGTAAAGAAGGCATGGCCCAGCGCGGCCAGCAACGCTTCACCGGTAATTTTCGAAGCATCGAAGGTAAACAGAAAATCGAAGCCAGCGCTGAAGCCGCCACTGGTAAAGGCGTAGCCCACCAGAATTAGCAGCATCAAGGCCAGACCCGGCATCATCCAGCGCACGGCATTCTCGATGCCCTTCTGCACGCCCTTGGCGACGATCCACAAGGTCAGCAGCGCCACCAGCACGCTCCAGCCGCCGAGCTGCCAGGGGTTGGCGTTATGCGCTTCGAATACCCCACCAAGGGCTTCCACGCTGGTAGCTGCCAGGGAGCCGTCGAGCATTTTCACCGTGTAGGCAAAGGCCCAACCGGCCACCACCACGTAGAAACACAGGATCATAAAGCCGGCCAGCATGGCCATGCCGCCGACCGCCTTCCACAGCGGGTTGCCGTTGTTTTCCTTGACCACCCGACCGATCGCATCGATGGGGCTGCCACGGCCGCGGCGGCCAATGGCGATCTCGGTCATCATCACCGGGATACCAATGGCCAGGATGCAGGCCAGGTACATCAGCACAAACGCGCCGCCGCCGTATTCGCCGGTGATGTAGGGGAATTTCCAGATATTGCCCAGCCCCACAGCGGAGCCGGTTGCAGCAAGAATAAAGCCCCAGCGCGAGAGCCAGAGGTTCTTCGGTTTTTCACGGGTCATGCGTCACCTGTTTGTTTTTATCTGTGACGAAATAGAACCCGCAGCGCTTGTGGCGCGGCGGAGTGGCAAGGCACACAGAGTGTGAAGGCAGCCGATCTGGCCACCTGACTCGCTCTGCAAAACCGGATTCGCCTGTGCCTGACGGCGGCGAAGCCGGCAGGATCACTGGGCGTCGGGTTGCACCTCCGGCGCAGCCTGTTTAAAGGCCTCCAGGGATTCACAACGCGCCGCCATGGCGAGGATGCGCGGGTACGCATCAAGGTCACAGTTAAAACGGCGCGCATTATACAGCTGTGGAACCAGACAGGCTTCCAGATATCCAGGCCGCTCACCGAGCGACAGGCGATCATTGAACACCGCCAGCCCCGTCTCGACCGCCGCCAGGCCCTTGTGCAGCCAATGGCGATACCAAAGGTCCTTGGCATTCTCGCCAACGCCCAGCTCACCGCTCAGGTACTGCAGCACCCGCAGATTGTTCAGAGGGTGCAGATCGCAGGCGATATGCAGGGCCAGGGCACGTACCTGGGCGCGTTGTGCCGCATCACTGGGCAGCAACGCCGGCGTGGGGAACACCTCGTCGAGGTATTCGAGAATCGCCAGCGACTGGGCGATGCGTACCCCGCCGTTGCCCCGGTCTACCAGCAACGGCAGCAGCTCCTGCGGATTTAGCGCCTGATACTCGGCCGAATGCTGCTGGCCGCCGTCCTTGACCAGGTGCACAGGCACTTGCTGATAGGCCAGGCCCTTGAGGTTCAGCGCAATACGCACCCGGTAGGCGGCGCTGGAGCGCCAGTAGCCGTGGAGCGTCAACTCAGTGTTCATAGCGCTCCACCGCCTGATCGATCGCGCCGAACAGGCTATGGCCAGCGGCATCGAACATCTCGATGCGCACGCGATCACCGAACTTGAGGAACGGAGTTTTCGCCTCCCCGCTCTCGATGACTTCCAGCATGCGCTTCTCGGCCAGGCAGGAAGAACCCGCGCTGCGGTCGTAGTTCGACACGGTGCCAGAACCGATGATGGTGCCGCAGCCCAGCGGACGAGTCTTGGCGGCGTGAGCCACCAGCGTCGGGAAGTTGAAGGTCATGTCCACGCCAGCGTTGGGCTGACCGAACAGCGCGCCATTGATATGCGACACCAGCGGCCGATGCACCTTGCCATCGCGCCAGGTGTCGCCCAGTTCGTCTGGGGTGATGGCCACGGGCGAGAAGCTCGACGACGGCTTGCTCTGGTAGAAGCCAAAGCCCTTGGCCAGCTCGCCGGGAATCAAATTACGCAGCGATACATCGTTGACCAGCATCAGCAACTGGATATGCTCAGCCGCTTCGGCAGCGGTTGCGCCCATCGGCACGTCATCGGTGATCACCGCTATCTCGGCTTCCAAATCGATACCCCAGGCCTCATCGGCCATCTGAATCGGGCTGTGCGGCGGAATAAAACAGTCGGCGCCGCCCTGGTACATCAATGGATCGTGCCAGAAGCTTTCCGGAATCTCGGCGCCGCGCGCCTTGCGCACCAGCTCCACATGATTGACGTAAGCGCTACCATCGGCCCAGTGGTAGGCGCGCGGCAACGGGCTGTGGCAGGCGGCCTGATCGAAGGCAAACGCGCCCTCTTCCAGCCCATCGTTGAGGCGCTGATACACCGCCTCCAGCTTGGGCTTGGCCACCGCCCAGTTATCCAGAGCGGCCTGCAGGGTGGCGGCGATGGTCGGCACGCTGGTGGCGCGGCTGAGGTCGCGCGATACCACGACGAGCACACCGTCGCGGCCTTGGTTCAGTGATGCGAGTTTCATTAGGAGTCCTTGCCCGGCGCACGCCAGGAATTCACGTATTCGGGAACATCCACCCCAGCAGCGGCTTCGCCGACTTCCAGGGCGCGGCGGGTATCGATCATCACCGCCACCTCATCGATAAAGGTCGCCGGGTCGACTTGCGCCTTCTTCAGCGCCTTGGGGTGCGGGCCGTGGGGGAAACCGCACGGGTGCAGGGTGACCATGCCCTGCTCGATATTGTCGCGGCTGAAGAAGTTGCCCCGGTGGTAGAACAGCACTTCATCGTAGTCGTCGTTGTTGTGATAGAACGGCACCTTCAACGCGCCGGGGTCGCTCTCCACCGGACGCGGGGTGAAGGTGCAGATCACAAAACCATTGGCGACGAAGGTGGTGTGCGCCGAGGGTGGCAGGTGATAGCGGTGGCTCATCAGCGGGCGGATATCGCGCCAGTTGAGGCGCACCACGGTGTTGTCGCCATGCCAGCCGACCACATCCAGCGGGTTGTACGGGTAAGTCACCGTGCTGATCTGGCCGCGGCGCTTGATGCGAATCTGCCAGGTGTTCTCGTCCTGCTGGGCCTTGAAGGCGTCATCGATGCGCGGATGATCGAGCACCGCCGGGTCGAAGATCGCCTGCGGGCCGAGCAGCCCCTTGTCCGGCAGCTGATAGGCGCCGTCGGTGCTTTCGATCAGCAGCATAAAGGTCGGTTCAAGGGCCTCGATGCGCCAGGCGGTACCACGCGGGATCAGCAGGTAATCACCGTCGCGGTAGCTCAGGTGACCGAAGTCGCAGTAAAACTCCCCAGCTCCCTCGTGAATAAACAGCAGGTCATCGCCATCGGCGTTGCGCACCAGATGGCGCATGGCGCCGTGGGTTTTCCACACGCGCAGCTTCACATCGCTGTTATGCAGGGTCAGCGGCGCAGCCAGCGGGCAGTCACGCTCGCTGGAAATATCATTGAAGTTGAACGCATGCGGGCGCAGCGACCCCTGCCAGTCGATCCAGCCAGTCGGCGGATGTTTGTGGTGCAGGTGCGCCGTAGGGCCGAAAAAACCCTCGCGGCCCATCTCGCGTTCATAGGTGCCTTCAGGAAAGTCGCAGTGCGCCTGACGCGAACACTCGCCTTCACGCAGGGGAAAGCTGATCCAGTTACGGCTCATGGCATCACTCCTCGGAGATCACGCCGCGCTTGATCTGGTCTTCTTCAATCGACTCGAACAGTGCCTTGAAATTGCCCTCGCCAAAGCCCTGGTTGCCCTTGCGCTGGATGATCTCGAAGAAGATCGGACCAATCACCGTATTGGTGAAAATCTGCAGCAGAATGCCGTCATCACCCGGTGCACCATCGATCAGAATGCTCAATTCACGCAGCACATCGGTCGGCTCGCCATGCCCGGCCACACGGGTATCGACCTTGTCGTAGTAAGTGCCCGGCGTGACCATAAACTGCACGCCATTGGCCCGCAGCTGGCGCACGGTGGCGTAGATATCCTCGGTGCTCAGGGCGATATGCTGGATGCCTTCGCCCTGGTACTCGCGGATAAATTCCTCGATCTGCGACTTGTCGTCGGCCGACTCGTTGATCGGGATGCGGATCTTGCCGCACGGCGCGGTCATGGCGCGCGACAGCAGGCCGGTAAGCTTGCCTTCGATGTCGAAGTAACGGATTTCGCGGAAATTGGCGATGCGCTCGTAGAAGCCCGACCACACGTCCATTTGCCCGCGTTTGACGTTATGAGTCAGGTGATCCAGCTCTTTCAGGCCGACCGCGTTGTCGTTCGGCGTGCGGCCTTCGATGTACTCGAAGTCGACGTCGTAGATGGTCTTATCGCCATAGCGATCCACCAGGTACAGCAGCGAACCACCGATACCCTCAACGCAAGGAATGTTCAGCTCGCCGAAGTTGGCGTGGCTGCCGACCAGTTTGGCGCCCTGGGATTCCACATAAGCGGCGGCCTGGGCGGCGTTCTGCACGCGGAATGCCATGGCGCAGGCACTCGGACCGTGCTTTAGGCCGAATTCGCGCACATGCCCGGTGGGGCTGCCATTGAGGACGAAGTTGATGTCGTTCTGCTGGAACAGCCAGACCTCTTTCGAGCGGTGCTTGGCGGTTTCGGTAAAGCCCATGGCGGTGAACAGCTCACGCAGCTGCTGGATGCCTTCCGGGGTCGGCGCGGTGTACTCGACGAACTCGAAGCCGTCGGTACCAATAGGGTTGTGCTGTTCGATCTTGTTCACGGCGTTCATTGCGCCTCCTCGTTGTTGTTTTGATCAGCCACTGCGCGATGCAACGGCGCGGACTGACCTCATAACAACCGAGCGCAGCCCTGCTCACAAGCGGGCCCAGAGCGGCCTGCTCCAGGCCTGGCCATGGCTTTCGGCAAGTTTTTAATACACTCAGGAAAACAGCGTGCCTGCTGACTACAACCACCCGCACCGCGTAACGAAAGATTTACAAAGCGGTCGATTTAACTGCCAGGTGTGCCTTGGTCTATCTGAAACCCACAGCAAATCCCGGGGTATGACCCGCGAAAAAGTGTGATTCTATCAGGGAGCGCAGGGGGATGACGCTTCACCCATGCACCGCGCGGCCTAGTGGTGGATGAAAAAAGCGTCATCCCCCCTACTGCCGCTATCAGTGCTGCAGATGACCGTAGAGCTTGGCGTAGAGCCCGCCGTCGGCGATCAGCTGCTGATGACCGCCGTCTTCGGCGATGCTGCCGCCGTCAAACACCAGCACCCGATCCGCCTGCTTAACCGCGCTCAGGCGGTGAGCGATGATCAGCGTGGTGCGGCCATGCAGGAACTGGTTGAGCGCCTGGTGCAGGGCGTATTCGGTGGCAGCATCCAGGGCCGAGGTGGCCTCATCGAGGATCACCACTTTTGGCTCGGCCAGCACCATGCGGGCAATCGCCAGACGCTGACGCTGGCCACCGGAGAGGCGCACGCCGGAGCGGCCGACGATGCTATCCAGGCCTTGCGGCAAGCCGCGAATGGTATCGGCCAGCTGAGCAATCTGCAGGGCTTGCCAACAGACTTCGTCACTGCGTTCGCGGCCCATGCACAGGTTGGCGCGCACGCTGTCGTTGAACAGCGCCGGATGCTGCAGCACCACTGCCACATGCTCACGCACGACTTCCAGGCCAATTTCTTCCTGGCTGCTGCCGCCGAAGCGGATGGTTCCAGCCTGCGGCGTATACAACCCGAGCAGCAGCTGCACCAGGGTGCTCTTGCCGCCGCCACTGGCCCCGACGATGGCGACCTTCTCCCCCGGCGCGATGCTCAGGTTGAGATGGTCCAGTACCGGTTCGTCGTTATAGGCGAAGGTCAGTCCGCTGACTTCAATGCCCACGGTCTCGCGCCCCTTGAACGGATCGACGCGACCGGGGTACTGCGGCTCGTCCTTGCGCGCCAGCAGCTCGTTGATCCGACTCAAAGCGCCGCCGGCGGCGTAGAAGGCGTATTGCAGGCTGAGCAGTTGCTCGACCGGGCCGATCATAAACCACAGGTAGCTGAACACCGCGAGCATCTGGCCGATCGACAGATCAGAGAACAGCACGGTGAGCATGGCCGCAGCGCGAAACACGTCGATACCGAACTGGAACAGCAGACCGCTGGCACGGTTCGAGGCATCGGTTTTCCACTGTGAGGCCACGGCGTAGTCGCGCACTTCCTTGGCCCGACCACCGAGACGCCCGAGGAAGAAACCCTGGCGATTACCAGCGCGGATTTCCTGAATCGCTTCGAGGGTCTCGGTCAGCGCCTGGGTAAAGCGCGAAGTGCTGTCGTTCTCCAGCTTCTTCAGGTGTTTGACGCGCTTGCCCAGCTGCACCGTGGCGTAGATCACCAGTGGGTTGAACAACAGGATCAGCAGTGCCAGCTGCCAGTGCATCCAGATCAGGATCGCCGAGGTACCAGCCAGGGTAAGCATGGCCACCAGAAAGCGGCTGAGGGTTTCGCCGACAAACTTATCCAGGGTATCGAGATCGGTGACCAGGTGCGTGGTCACGGTGCCGCCGCCGAGGCTTTCATACTCGCCGAGGGAAATCCGCTTGAGCCGCTCGATCAGGCGAATGCGGATGCGGTAGACGATGTCCTTCGACAAGCGGGCGAACAGCCGCGCCTGCAGCACGTTGAAGATCAGCGCACCACCGCGCAGAAACAGGGTCAGCACCAGCATCAGGCCGATATAGCCGGCGGCGGTTTCCCAATGAGCCGGCAGAAAGTTATCCATCACCTTGAGCGCAGCATCACCGTCGTTAAGCAGCACCTCATCGACCAGCAACGGCAGCAACAGCGGAATCGGCACGCTGCACAGGGTCGCCAGCACGGCAACCAGGTTGGCCCAGATCAACGCCTTCTTGTGCTTCAGGGCCAGCCGACGAACTTCCGCCCAACTCAACCGATCAGGCATGGGCAACCCGCTCCAGCCAGCGCGCCAGCAAGGGCTGCAACACGTCCAGGGGTTGATAACCGTTGGTCAGCAAGGCCAGTTGGCCGTTGCATTCAGCAAGCAGCGTGGGAAAGCCGGCAATGCCCAGATCCTGGGTCCAGCTGAAATCGGCGGCAGTGGCGGCGCGTTGTGCGGCGCTGTCGAAGGCTTCGGCAAACACGATGCGCGGAATCCCGGCGCGCTCGGCCAATTCCACCAGCACGATGGCGCGGGTGACATCCACCCCTTCGGTGTAGAACGCCCGCTGAATCAGTTGGGCCAGTGGCCAGACCAGTTCGGGGGCCAGGTTGCGCGCAGTCACCAGCGCGCGGCAGGCCGGCTCGGTGTCATAGACCAACCCCTCAGGCAAACCGGCAGTGAAGTTGAACAACTGTCCGGTGCTGGCATTGACCGCCTGCCAGTAACCCAGGTAACGCACTCGCGCGGCGGCATCAATGGCCACGCCATCACGGCGCAGGCCGCCCAGCACCAGTTCCAACCCCACACCTGCGGCAGCAGCCTGCTCAGCGAGGGACTCCAGCACCGGGGCAAAGCCCCAGCACCATGAACACATCGGGTCCATCACATAGAGCAGGCGTGCGTGCATGCTTAAGCCTCGCGGTTTTGTCGGGGGTTGTAGCCCAGCGGGTGCGGCTGATTGCGGGCCTTGGCCAACTCAATCTGCCGTTGACGCTCGCGGGCGCCGGCGCGGGTTTTCTCCGGCAGCGAATCCCAGCAATGCGGGCAGCTGACACCTGGGGTGTAGAACTCGGACTGACGATCTTCCACCGAAACCGGGGTACGGCAGGCATGGCACTGATCGTAGTCGCCTTCGCTGAGGTCATGACGCACGGTCACCCGGTTGTCGAAGACGAAGCAGTCGCCCTGCCACTTGGTCTCTTCCTGCGGTACTTCTTCGAGGTATTTGAGGATGCCGCCCTTGAGGTGGAAAACCTCCTCAAAACCTTCACCGAGCATATAGCTGGAAGCCTTCTCACAACGGATGCCACCGGTGCAGAACATCGCAACTTTCTTGTGCTTGGCTGGATCGAAGTGCGCCTTGATGTAGTCGGGAAACTCGCGGAACGACTTGGTTTTCGGGTCTACCGCGCCCTCGAAGGTGCCAATCGACACTTCGTAATCGTTGCGCGTATCGATCAGCAGTACCTCAGGGTCACTGATCAGCGCATTCCAGTCCTTGGGCTCGACGTAGGTGCCAACTTTCTGGTTCGGGTCAACACCGGGAACGCCCAGGGTGACGATTTCCTTCTTCAGCTTGACCTTGGTGCGGTAGAACGGCTGCTCGTCGCAATAGGATTCCTTGTGGTCGATATCGGCCAAGCGCGGGTCCAGGTCAAACCAGGCCATCAGCCCGTCGATGCCAGCGCGCGAACCGGAGACGGTGCCATTGATGCCCTCTTCGGCCAGCAGCAAGGTGCCCTTTATCGCGTTATCCAGCATGCATTGCAGCAGTGGCTCACGCAGATCATGGAAGTCAGGCAGGGAAACGAATTTATACAGCGCGGCGACAACGATCTTGTCTGTCATATGCATGTCCTTCAGTAGTCGCCCACGTAAAGGGCGGACCGGGATACAAAAAAATACGCCGGCCCAGGTTGTTCACCTAGAGCCGGCGGGGGCGGCAGTTTACTGTCCTTGAGAAGCGCCGTGTAGAGGCGAATTGCCACAGAATCAGCGCAAATGCGGTTAGTGGCCGCCCTTGCAGGTCGGCGAGTCCGGAGCCACGCCCTGGTGTGACCACTCATCGGGTGTATAGGTATGCAGCGCTAGGGCATGGATCTGGCCCATCAGCTCGCCTACAGCGGCGTAGACCTTCTGATGACGCTTGACCGCATTCAGGCCAGCAAACTGCTCGCTGACGATCACCGCCTTGTAATGGGTTTCCAGCCCCCGGCTGTGCATATGGCTTTCATCCAGCACCTCAAGCTGCTGGGGCTGCAGACTCGCCAGAGCAGCCTGCAATAAATCGATCTTCGGCATGGGGACTGTCACTCAGGGCTTCTTTGGAGTCAGTTTGGTGGTCATTTCCGCCAATAGCTGATTGACCTTGGGTACGGCGGCTTCCAGCTTGCCCTGGGTCAGCTGCGCGGACTGCGCGGTCAGTGTCGGCATTTTCTCCAGGACTTTCTTGCCCAGCGGCGATTCATAGAAACGAATCAGGTCTTTCATTTCCTGCTCGTCGAAGTTGCTGGTGTAGAGCTTGACCATATCCGGCTTGAGCTTGTCCCAACCCACAGCCTGTTCAAGGGCTGCATTGGCCTGGGCCTGGTAGGTTTCCAGCACAGCTTTCTCGCTCTGCGGCGCATTGCTCTCGGCAAAGCGCTGGGCAAACATCTGCTGCACCTGGGCATAGACCGGGACCGCCAGCTTGTCGGCGCGAGCCAGCAGCAGGAAACGCTCGGCATCGGCGGCGTGGCTTTTGGTATCGGCAAGTACCTGAGCACTACCGCACGTCAGTATTAAGGCAGCGCAAAAGGCAGGTAAACGTGACATGTACTA
Organism: Pseudomonas sp. 8BK; assembly: GCF_902506475.1. Lineage (NCBI taxonomy): Bacteria > Pseudomonadati > Pseudomonadota > Gammaproteobacteria > Pseudomonadales > Pseudomonadaceae > Pseudomonas > Pseudomonas sp. 8BK. Next base: position 2,050,131 of record NZ_LR733252.1, read on the forward strand.
CTCCTGAGGAAGGTAATGAGTGCTGTTGGACTCAATTGCCGGCATTTTGTGCCCAAGCGCTGGTCACACTCAAGTCAGTAAGAGCGTCGATCAACTCACGCTACAACTGTGCACTGGCGCACTGCCTGCATAAAGGCCAAAATGCCAGCACTTGCCGAGCTGGCCAATGCGTGTGCATGCTCGGCGAGATAAGCCATCTTCTGCTTCAGCGCGCCTTTAGCCCACAGGGTAGGCGCCAGCACACACATGGACGTGTCGATGAACAGTTTCACTCACCCAGAGCCTTTGGCCGCCATCGCGCTATGCGACAGCCGCGGCCTGCTCAACCCGCAGGCCATCGGCTGGTCGCCCAGGCCGATGATCGATTGCGCCATACCCGGGCACTTTGGCCGGCGCAAACGCTGGAACCATTGGTGCATCACCACTCCGCAGTGGATGCTCTCCTTCACCCAGGCCGACCTCGACTACCTGGGCTACGCCGCCGCCTACTTCCTTGATCTGCAAAGCGGCCAAGCCGTCGCCTACAGCCAGTACCGCCTATTCGGCCGTGGTTGCGAGCTGCCAGATCAGCCACAGGCCAGCCACGAATTCAACCACCCACGCCTGCAACTGCGCGTGGCTGAACATACCGGGCGCACGCGCATCACCATCAATGCACCGGATATTGGCGGGCAACCGCTACAAGTCGCCCTGGACATTCAACGCCCTGCCCACCTGGACTCGGTCAACCTGGTCGCTCCGCTTGGCCCACATAGCTTTCACGCCACCAGTCGTCAGCTGGGCCTGCCCTGCAGCGGCAGCGTGCAACTGGGTAAACAGCATTACAGCTGCGTAACCGGGCAAAGCTTTGCCTCGCTGGATTTCGGCCGTGGCGTCTGGCCGCTCAACAGCCACTGGACCCGCGCCGCTTTTGCCGCGCCGGGTGGAATCGCCGGCAACTTCGGCGCTGGCTGGACAGATCACAGCGGCCTGTCGGAAAACACCCTGTGGTTTGGTGGCGAGCTGCAGCATATGGACTCTCCCATTGCCATTACCCAGGCGCCGCACAACCCGCTGGCACCCTGGCAGCTGCGCAGCACGACTGACAGCGTCAACCTGACCTTCACCCCACGCCAGCGTCACCAGGCCTACCGTCGGCTTGGGCCGTTCTATGCTGACACACAGCAGTGGTTTGGGCATTTCGAGGGGGTTTTACGCGGCCCGGAAGGTGAGCGCGTACCCGTCAACAACGCCCTTGGCTGGCTCGGTGAAACCCGCGCCCGCTGGTAGTTACCTGTTAGTTACCTGTGGCAGTTGAACCTCTGCTGATGCACAGCGACCTAAGCTGAGATACGCCCAGGCGGCAGCTGCTGGCCTGGCAATTCCTTTGCTGCACGCGCAACCATCAGGAGAGCCGCCATGAGCCGCACTGAAACTGACAGCCTGGGCCCCATCGAAGTACCTGATGAAGCCTATTGGGGCGCGCAGACCCAACGCTCGCTGATCAACTTCGCTATCGGTCAGGAACGCATGCCCTTGCCGGTGGTGCATGCCCTGGCGCTGATCAAGAAAGCCGCCGCACGGGTTAATCAGCGTATCGGTGAGTTGCCGGCAGACCTGGCCCGGCTGATCGAGCAGGCCGCCAATGAAGTGTTGGCCGGTCAGCATGATGAGCAATTTCCCCTGGTGGTCTGGCAGACCGGCAGCGGCACGCAAAGCAACATGAACGTCAACGAGGTGATTGCCGGGCGGGCCAACGAACTGGCAGGCAACGGCCGTGGCGGCAAGACGCCGGTGCACCCCAACGACCATGTCAACCGCGCGCAAAGCTCCAACGACAGCTTCCCCACCGCCATGCATATCGCCGCCGTGCAAGCCGTGCAGCAGCAGCTGCTGCCCGCCGTGCGTGAACTGCGTGATGGACTGCAGGAACAAGCTGAACAGCATGCGCGGCTGGTCAAGACCGGGCGCACACACATGATGGACGCCACACCGATGACCTTCGGCCAGGAGCTATCGGCCTTTGTCGCGCAGCTGGGCTATGCCGAACGCGCCATCCAGGCCACTCTGCCGGCTGCCTGTGAACTGGCCCAGGGCGGCACGGCAGTCGGCACTGGTTTGAACTCGCCGCAGGGCTTTGCCGATGCCATGGCCGCCGAACTGGCCGCATTGATCGGGCTGCCGCTGGTCAGCGCGCCGAATAAATTTGCGGCCCTCTCCGGCCACGAACCGCTGGTGGCGCTATCGGGCGCCTTGAAAACCCTGGCAGTGGCCCTTATGAAACTGGCTAACGATCTGCGGTTGCTGGGCTCCGGCCCACGCGCTGGCTTTGCCGAGGTGCGTTTGCCCGCCAATGAGCCGGGCAGCTCGATCATGCCGGGCAAGGTCAATCCAACCCAATGCGAGGCGCTGTCGATGCTGGCTTGCCAAGTTCTTGGTAACGACACCACGATTGCCTTTGCCGCAAGCCAGGGCCATCTGCAACTTAACGTGTTCAAGCCGGTGATCATTCACAACCTGTTGCAATCGATACGTCTACTGGCGGACGGCTGCCATAACTTCCAGCAGCACTGCGTCGCTGGCCTGCAACCGGACGCAGTGAAAATGGCCGATCACCTGGAGCGCGGCCTGATGCTGGTAACCGCGCTGAACCCGCATATCGGCTATGACAAAGCCGCTCAGATTGCCAAGCAGGCCTACCAGGATGGCACCACCTTGCGAGAAGCGGCGCTGCAGCTGGGTTACCTGAGCAATGAACAATTCGACGCCTGGGTGCGTCCCGAAAACATGCTGGAGGCGGGTCAACATGAGTGAAGCGGCAAAGAGCGGCGCAACACCACTGGAAGGTGATGGCAAACGCATCCTGATGATTCTCGGCACACCGAAGGGCACCAGCTTCTGCCATGCCCTCGGCGAAGCCTATGCCCAGGGTGCCCGCAGCAAGGGCCATGTGGTACGCCAGTTGAAGCTGGGAGAGATGAGCTATGACCCAGTGCTGCGTGATGGCTACGAGCAAAGCCAGCAACTGGAACCCGATCTGCTGGAAGCACAGCGGCAGATCCACTGGGCCGAACACCTAGTATTCGTCTATCCGGTCTGGTGGGGCGGTATTCCTGCGCTGCTCAAAGGCTTTTTTGACCGCACCTTTCTGCCCGGCTTTGCCTTCAAGTACCGCAACCGCTCGCAACTCTGGGACAAGCTGCTGACCGGACGCACCGCCGACCTGCTGGTGACCATGGATACGCCGCCCTGGTACTTCCGCTGGATCTACGGCGCACCCGGGCACCGACAGATGACTCGTACCATCCTCGGCTTCAGCGGCATCAAAACCCGCCGCCTGGCCGAGTTCGCTCCCGTGCGCCCCTCCAGCGAAGAACAACGCCAGAGCTGGTTGCGCCGTGCGGAAAGTCTGGGCGTAAAAGCCTAGTCGCCGAGGTACTCACGGGCTTTCAGGCCGACATAGCGACGGCCGGGATTATCTTCACTGGCGCTCCACTCCTCCGGGGAAAACAGCTGGAACAGGCCAATGCGGCAAAGTGTAGGTACGGCCAGTTCCAGCTCACGCTCGACCTCGCCGCGCTCACCCTGGTTATACAGTTCGATGTTGTGCAGCATGGTGGCCACCGTGCCCGTCTGGACACGACTGCCATCACGCAGGGTCACCGCCGGCAAAGATTGTTCTCCGACAGCAAGTATCTTGGCGTTGATTCGCGCCAGTTCATCTTGGCTCATTTCAGGGCTCCTACAGGCATCACGCTACTCCTACGGGCTTTCCAACTGGCGAGCAGCGATGGGCCAAGTGCCGTCAGCGCTGACCCCAACACCACCAGCACCGCTCCGCCATAGGCCAGCCAATTGATCTGCTCAGGCTGCACATGATCAGGCCACCAGCTGGCAGCCAGCGCCACCGAGGTAAAGGTTACCAACGGGGTAATCGCCAATGCTGCGCTGACCCGCGAAGCCTCCCAATGCGCCAGCGCTTCGGCAAACGCGCCGTAGGCCACCAACGTATTCAGGCAGCAGGCAAACAGCAGCCAGCCCTGCAGCGGGCTCAGCTCAAACGCCTGTAGCGGATGTGCCCAGGGTGTCAGCAATAGAGCACAGGCCAGGTAGATCACCATCATCACCTGCAGTGAATTCCATACCGTCAGCAACTGCTTCTGCGCCAAGCCATAAAAGGCCCAGACAAAAGCGGCCAATAGCACGACCAGCACACCCGTGGTGTAGGCCGTCAGCGAAGTCAGCAGCTCGCCAAGACGCTTGTTGAAGAACAGGGCAAAGCCAATCAGCAGTACCAGCAAACCCAGCCCCTGACCGAGGCTGAAGCGCTCGCGGAAGATAAAGATGCTACTGACCAGCAGCAGAATCGGCGCCACCTGAATCACCAGCTGGGTCGTGCCGGGGCTGAGCAGGTTGAGGCCGACCAGATACAGCACATAATTGGCGGTCAACCCGGCTATCGCCAGCAGCAGGAGCCAGGCGCCCTTCTTGCCTAATGGGCGGAACGCCGGCAGACGCTTGCTGGCCGCCAGGTAGGCCAGCAGGATGGAGCCGGAAACCAGCAGGCGAAACCAGGTCACCGTAACCGGATCCATCACCTGCAGCACTTGCTTGAGTTTGATCGGCAGCACGCCCCACAACACCGCAGTCAGCAGCGCGAGAAAAAGACCATAGAGCCAGCGACCGGAAGAAATATGCATAAACGCCTCACAACCAGCACCGCAACCTTTGCCCGATGCAAGTTGGAGCGGTCATGCAGCATTCTAGGTCGCGCCTGTAGACCGGCACAGCCACAGCCATGAACGGCTATTCACGGTAACTGTACTGATAGCCGTACAAGATCAAGCCGAAGTTCTGGCGTCAAAAAATATAAAACCCGTGGAAATCATGCCGATTTTCGGCAAAAACGACCATTTGTCGCTATTTGATGCAACCAGAAAAACCCCGTTTAGACTGACCTCAGAAGCTCAGAAGCTCACTTTGCGGGAGGTTCATTTATGTTCGGTCAACGCCATATCGACCATAACCCCGGCACCCACTACCGCAGCGAACGCGTTAGCGCGGTCAACGGCCAGTTCTTCTTCTCCACCCGCGAGGGCACTCTGGAAGGTCCCTATTTCAACCGAACGGATGCCGAACGCGAGATCGCCTTCTATATCCGCAGGATGATCCAGGCCAACGAGATCATCGAAAGCCGCGCATTCTGAACACAAAGACCAGCCAATAAAAAACCGCGACACGTCGCGGTTTTTTATTTAGCGCAGGACGATCAGCGCACCGCTTCAAACAACCCGGTTGCGCCCATGCCGCCGCCCACACACATGGTGACGATGCCGTAGCGCAGCTGGCGCCGCTGCAGCTCACGCACCAGATGACCGACCTGACGCGAACCGGTCATGCCGAACGGGTGGCCGATGGAAATCGAGCCGCCATTGACGTTGTACTTAGCGTTATCGATTTCCAGACGGTCGCGGGCATACAGGCACTGCGAAGCAAAGGCTTCGTTAAGCTCCCACAGGTCGATATCGGCAATGCTCAGGCCCTTGGCCTTGAGCAGCTTGGGCACCGAGAACACCGGGCCAATGCCCATCTCGTCCGGTTCGCAGCCAGCGGCAACAAAGCCGCGGAAGAACGCCAGCGGCTTGAGCCCCAGCTCGATGGCTTTTTCCAGACTCATTACCAGGGTCATCGACGCGCCATCGGAGAGCTGCGAGGCATTGCCAGCGGTGACCGAACCGTCGTCGGCAAATACCGGTTTGAGCGCTGCGAGGCTTTCCAAGGTGGTGTCAGCACGGTTGCAGTCGTCGTGAGCGACGATGCCGTCGACGATGCTCTTCTCGCCGCTGGCTTTGTCTTCGACTTGATACTTCACGTGCATCGGCACGATTTCATCGTCGAACAAGCCTTCGGCCTGCGCTCGCGCAGTGCGTTGCTGGCTCTGCAGGGCGTAAGCGTCCTGGGCTTCGCGGCTGACATTGTAGCGGCGCGCAACGATCTCAGCGGTCTGGCCCATCGGGTAATAGATACCCGGCAGCTCTTTCTGCAGCAGTGGGTTGAACAGGTTCTGCGTGTTCATGCTTTTCAGAGTCATGGTGATCGACTCGACACCGCCTGCCACGATGACATCGCTGCAGCCCGACGCCACCTGGTTGGCAGCAATCGCGATGGCCTGCAGACCCGAGGAGCAGAAACGGTTTAGGGTCATGCCGGCCACGTTGGTGCCCAGGCCGGACAGCACGGCCACGTTACGGCCGATGTTCATGCCCTGGGCACCTTCGTTGGAGCCGGCGCCAACAATACAGTCATCCACCAGCGCCGGGTCGATACCGCTGCGCGCCAGCAGTGCATTGACGCAATGAGCCGCCATGTCGTCTGGACGGGTCAGATTGAACTTGCCACGGAAGGACTTGGCCAAGCCAGTCCGTACGCTGTCAACGATCACCACTTCACGCATGTCGCACCTCATTGTTATTGGGTTGAGTTGCCAACAAGAATAAAGCCGGACAATCTCACTCAGCGATGATCATTCATCAGCCGTATGCGCGACCATCCTGTTGTCCATGTGCCTCAGTCTTTTGCGAATGCGGCCTCAAGCGCCTCATTGATGGTGCGCAGTACCTTGATTCGGGCAAAGCGTTTGTCATTGGCTTCCACCAACGTCCAGGGGGCAATTTCCGTACTGGTACGGTCGACCATATCGCCCACTGCATCGCGGTACAGCGGCCACTTATCACGGTTACGCCAATCTTCTTCGGTGATCTTGAAACGTTTGAAGGGGATCTGCTCACGCGCCTTGAAGCGTTCCAGCTGGGTTTGCTGATCGATCGACAGCCAAAACTTCACCAGCACCACGCCGGCTTCGCTGAGCTGCTCTTCGAAGTCATTGATCTCGCCATAGGCGCGCAGCCAGTCGCCAGTGCTGCAGAATCCCTCGACCCGTTCCACCAGCACCCGGCCATACCAGGAGCGATCAAACACGGTGAACTTCCCGCGGGGTGGAATATGCCGCCAGAAGCGCCACAGGTAAGGCTGCGCACGCTCTTCCTCGGTCGGCGCGGCAACCGGAACAATGCGGTACTGGCGCGGATCGAGCGCGCCAATCACCCGGCGAATTGCCCCGCCCTTACCGGCTGCATCATTGCCTTCGAACACCGCAATCAACGAATGGCGACGCATACGTTTGTCGCGCATCAGGCTGGACAACCGCGCCTGCTCAAGCACCAGTTGCTCGTTGTAGCTGTCCTTGTCCAGCGCCTGAGTCATGTCCAGGCTGTCGATCAGCCCACGTTCATCCAGGCTGGAGGTCAGCGGCGCGGCATGCGGATGGGGCACGGGGCGCGCCTTGGCCTTCAACGCGGCTTGCAAGCCATCGAGCAGGATGCGTCCGACTGTCAGGCTGCGGTAATACTCATCCACACCTTCCACCACATACCAGGGCGCATAATCGCGACTGGTGCGGCGCAGCACACGCTCACCGACGCGTACAAATTTGTCGTAGGTTTTTGACTGCTGCCAGTCAAGCGGGCTGATCCGCCAGCTGTGCAAGGGGTCATCCTGAAGTGCCTTGAGCCGCGCCTTCATCTGCTGCTTGGACAGATGGAACCAGAACTTGAAGATCAGCGTGCCCTCATCACAGAGCATGCGCTCCAGCCCCAACGTAGTGTCGATGGCTTGATCGAGCACGGCGTTCTTGATCCGCCCATGCACCCGCCCCTGCAGCATCTGGCTGTACCAGTTGCCGAAGAAGATACCGATGCGCCCCTTGGGTGGCAGTTGCCGCCAGTAGCGCCAGGCCGGCGGCCGCGCCAGTTCTTCATCAGTCTGCTGATCGAAGGTACTGACCTGAATCAGTCGCGCATCCATCCACTCATTGAGCAGCTTGACCGTCTCGCCCTTACCCGCACCTTCGATGCCGTTGATCAGAATAAGCACGGCAAAACGCCCTTGCTGCTGCAGTTCGTACTGCGCCTCCAGCAGCGCTTCGCGCAGCGCGGGGGCCTCGGCCTCAAAGGTTTCTTTATCAATGCTGCGGCCGATCTCGGCGGATTCGAACATAGCCCACTCCCTGACAATATCGTTTGAGCCTAGCGGATCGGCAGTGGCTGTGGCCAAGCCGTTGTGGGATTCGCTCAGCGCCGGGTAATCAGCCCCTGCTTGGCTACGCGCGTCAACTGACGCACGGTTTCATCCAGCTGCGCGGCCGTTGGCGCCTGGATCACCGCCATATCGAAATGATTGCTGGCAAAGCGCGCCAGGGATTCGCCGTCATGCACAAAGTTGATCAGGAAGGTACGCGGCCCCGGCCAGCGCTTGGGCCAGCCATCAAGGTAGCGCAACAGGGTCGGCTGGTGGCTGCCGCCAAGGAGGATTTTCGGATTGTGCAGGGTCAGCCCGGACGTGATCGGGGCTAGACGAATAAGCGGTTGGGGACAGTGCATCGATATGTCTCCGCCTCATTGAGTCCGCTGGGCAGCGGTGAGAGGCGACACCGAACCAGCGCTTTAGCGGAATTTCAAAGCCTCCGAAGAGTACTTCTCAGGGCACTGCAATCAGCAGTTAACCCGGCGCCCCGCAAGTAGCTGTTTAAATCGGCGCATGGGTCGGCATCCTAGAGAAGCCCGCGCAACACTGTCAAGGCGCTCGGCTGCGGCCATACCCAACTACCCCAACCTTTGATTGGTAGCACTTCTTATCAGCCTGTCAGCCTGGCTTTTTGCCGCCGGCGCGCAGGCCGCTGCTCCATCATCTGGGGCCTGAATCCAGGTTCGCGCCGTTTCACCCCGTAACAAACCCGCAGCACTGCGCCTGCTGCGGGTTGCGCACAACTTCGATGTAGCGCCCGCAGCAGAGGGCTACACGGCTGTTTACAGCTACTGGCATGCTTCCTGCCAATACCCCTAGGCTGATGTACACGCCACGGGATGGGCGTTTTGGCTGCATGGATTGCCTTGAACTGCCCGATAACCCCTAGCGAGAGCACCAATGAACAACAATAAAACCCTGCTCGCCCTCTGCCTGGGCGCCGGTTTACTGGCCTCCGGCAACACTCATGCCTTCTGGTTCGGCTCCTCCGGCTACACCCAAACCAAATACCCGGTCGTACTGGCCCACGGCATGCTCGGTTTCGACAGCATCCTCGGGGTCGACTACTGGTACGGCATTCCGGCGGCGCTGCGCCGCGACGGTGCCAGCGTGTACATCACCGAAGTTAGTCAGCTGAATACCTCGGAAGCCCGCGGCGAAGAACTGCTGGCCCAGGTAGAAGACATTGTCGCCATCAGCGGCAAACCCAAGGTCAACCTGATCGGCCATAGCCATGGCGGCCCGACCATCCGCTATGTCGCCGCCGTCAGCCCCAACCTGATTGCCTCGGCCACCAGCGTCGGTGCACCGCACAAAGGCTCGGCCACAGCCGACTTTATCCGCCAGGTACCGCCAGGTTCGGCCGGGGAAACCCTGCTGGCCGGCATCGTCAATGGCCTCGGCACGCTGATCAACTTTCTCTCCGGCAGCTCCAGCACCAGCCCGCAGAACGCTCTGGGCTCGCTGGAATCGCTCAACAGCGAGGGCGCGGCGCGCTTCAACGCCAAGTTCCCGCAGGGTATTCCGACCAGCGCCTGCGGTGAAGGCGCTTACAGCGTCAATGGCGTGCGTTACTACTCCTGGAGCGGCACCAGCCCGGTGACCAATATCATCGACCCGAGCGACCTGCTGCTGGGCGCCACTGCCCTGACGTTCAAGGGCGAAGCCAACGATGGCCTGGTTGGTCGCTGCAGCTCACGCATGGGCAAGGTGATCCGCGATAACTACCGGATGAACCACCTTGATGAGGTCAACCAGACGCTGGGGCTGACCAGCCTGTTCGAGACTGACCCGGTCACGGTCTATCGCCAGCACGCCAACCGCCTGAAAAACGACGGCCTGTAACAGCTTCGCCAGGGGCTACCCTCAGCCCCTGGCGTTTCTGCCCGCCTCGCCGAATTCGTCTGTCCGTCTGAAGAGTGCCTGTGAAAAAAATTCTGCTGTTGTCCCCGCTGTTGTTCGCCGCTTGCCTGGCTCTCGCGCTGTACCTGCAACCTGTGGATATTCCCGCGCAGCTCAGCGGCGATGCGCCACAGCCGATTCACCGCACTGATAAGCCGGCCGCCATACCAATCCAGACCGGCATGCAGGCCAAGGTAGAGCCACTAAAACCCCTGCCCGCTTCATTTGGCGGCACCACGGTGGATGGCATCTTTCGCCTGGACGCCAACGGCAACCTGCTGATCAGCGAAGACATCCGGCGGATCTTCGATTATTTCCTTGCCGCAGCCGGTGAAGAACCGCTGCGTGCCAGCGTCGAACGGCTGCGCGCCTATATCGCCGCAGAGCTGCCGGCCAATGCCCGCGAACAGGCCCTGGTCCTGCTCAACCAATACCTCGACTACAAACGCGAGCTGGTGCTGCTCGAACGTGACCTGCCGCAGATGACCAATCTGGATGCCCTGCGCCAGCGTGAGACCGCCGTTCAGGCACTGCGTGCGCGGATTTTCGACAGTGAAACGCAGCAGGCATTCTTTGCCCGTGAAGAGGCCTACAACCAGTTCACTCTGCAACGTCTGGCGATTCTGCAGAACAGCCAGCTGGACGATGCCGGCAAAGCCGCCGCCGTTGACCAACTGCGCAACAGTCTGCCTGCAGAGATGCAGGACACCGTGCTGCCGCAACTGCAGAACGAGCTGCGCCAACAGACTGCGCAACTGCAGGCGGCCGGCGCCAAACCGGAACAGATCCGCCAACTGCGTCAACAACTGGTCGGCGCCGAAGCCACCCAGCGCCTCGAAGTGCTCGATCAGCAGCGGCAAACCTGGAAAAAACGCATTGCCCAGTACAGCACTGAAAAAGCCGCCATCGAGAACAACCCAGGCATGAGCGCCAGCGACAAACGCGCCGCCATTGCCCAGCTGGCCGCAGAGAACTTCGATGAGCGCGAACAACTGCGCCTGGAAGCCGCCGAACAGCTGGCGACGCAGAACAAGCCCCAACCCTGAAACGTAAAAAGCCCACCGAAGTGGGCTTTTTACTGGCTGCTGCCGTGTCGATTAACCGGCGATGCGCTTGTCCAGCGACAGCTTGCCAGCACCTTCAATCAGGATCGCGACGCTGATCGCCAGGAGTGCCAGGGCAAATTCATAACCGTTGTTGCTCATAAAGAAGCCGTTAGCCAGGTGCACAGTGGCAATCGCCACCACCATGGTCACTGCCAACACCGCTGCAGCTGGGCGCGCCAGCAGACCGATAATCAAGGCAATGCCACCAAAGAACTCGGCGCTACCGGCCATCAGTGCCAACAAGTAGCCCGGCGCCAGGCCGATACTTTCCATCCACTGGCCTACACCTTCCAGACCGTAACCGCCAAACCAGCCAAACAGCTTCTGCGCACCGTGGGCGGCAAAGGTAATGCCGGCGATGATCCGCAGCACGGTAAGGCCATAGCCAGCTTGAGTTGCAACAACAGATTTGATCAGAGCGTTCATATGCAGCAGTCCTTGTAGTGGGGAGTTGATGGAACGAAGATTAAACCAATTAACCAATATTTAAAGCGGATAAAATCGCTTTAAAGTATCGAATAAATTAATAAATCGACATTCTCAACCTACGCGCTAGGGCTCCAACAGATAGCGCTCGCGGTCATAAGCAAGGTAGTACTTATTCACACTATTCACATAGCTGACCACGCCCATACCCATCTGCTCCATCGCCACCCGCTCAACCTGAAAGAACCACTGGTTGGGGTTCAAACCACGCCGACGCGCTTCTGCCCGCAAGCTCTGCACTCGTTGCGGGCCCATGTTGTAGCCGGCCAGAATAAAGGCCATGCGCTCACGCTCGTTGAGCTGTGGGCTGTTGAAGTAGTTGCGACGAATCATCGCCAGGTACTTGGCGCTAGCCTGCACATTGTTATCCAGCACGCCGATATTGCTCACGCCAACGCTGCGCGCCGCCGCCGGGGTGATCTGCATCAGTCCGGTCGCGCCACCGGCCCCGCGCGCGGCCGGGTTAAGAGTGGATTCCTTGAAGGCCACGGCAGCCAGCGCCAGCCAATCGAAATCATGCTGAGTCGCATAGCGCTGCAGTACCGGGCGGACTTTTTCCAGGCGCTGACGCTCGGTACGGCCCAGCGGGTAATGCACCTTGTACAGGCGCCGGTAGACACGTTGGAACGCCGCGTCCTGATCTGCCGGGTCACGATACCCCTTGAGGAAGCGGTCGATGCTCGCGCCAAGCATGGGGGTGTCGCGGCGCACATACCAGCGCATATCACCGTCACTGGCCAATTGCAGGTGACGGTCCAGGCGCAGCTTGGACATCACCTTGGCCCAACGCTCGGCAATCGGCTGCTCGACCGCCGTAACGCTGAAGATGCCGGCCTGGACCATTTCCAGCACATCCTCGACCGCCAGGCTCGGGTCGACCCACTCGACGACAATCGGTGAGCGTTTGCTGTCGATCAGCCGTTGATTGAGCGCCCGCACCGCCTCACCCGCCACACTGCCTGCTGGCAACGCCAAACTGCGCCCCGACAGCTGTTCGAGGTTCTGGTAACGCCGATTACCCTGTTTGGCGACGATGATCAGCGGCACGTTGTTGCGGATCGCCGCACTGGCGCTGAGTTTGCTGCCACGCGGCATATTCAGCAGCTCACCGGGGGCGACCAGGTCACCCTCGCCACGCTGCAAGGCGGCCAGCAGTTGATCCTTGGCACGCGGGATGATCTTCAGTTTGAGCGTGCGGCCATCGCCCGCGTTGCGATTGAGATACTGCTCGAAAGCGCGCACGCGCTGATATTCGACGCCAATGCTCTGGCCTCTGACCTCACCCGAGCTGTTGCGGCTCTGGTTGACCAGCACGCGCAATTCACCACTGCTGCGAATGCTTGCCAGGTCACGGGCTGCCTTGGGTTGCTCGATTTCCAGCGGGCCAGCCACGCGCGCTACCGCTGTGCAAGACAGCAGCAATAGGCAGCAGGTGAGCAGCACTCGCGACATCAAGGCTCCAGGGCAGAATCGTCCGACAGATCAGCACCGCCACCCGGCTAAACAGGCTGCAGACAAGGCAACTGACCCCTCGCGCGGGGCGCGGAGGTTCGCACAGCCCGCCTCCGGACGCCAGCCAGCAATCATATGCAACATCACATATAGGCATTAACTGGCTGTATTTATTGACTTTTAATCTATTAAAAAAGCTCTGTTATGCTGCCCAATCAATTCAGCAGGTAGCACCATGCAACTCATCGACATCGGCGTCAATCTGACTCATCCAAGCTTTGCCGAACAACGCGAAGCACTCCTCGCTCGCGCCTATGCGGCAGGCGTCCAGCAAATGCTGCTAACCGGCACCAGCATGACGGAAAGCCAGCACGCCCTGGAACTGTGCCGGCAGTTGGATAACAGCGCAGAACATTTGTTCAGTACCGCCGGTATCCACCCCCACGATGCCAGCAGCTGGAACAGCGACAGCCATGCGCAGCTCAAGGCCTTGCTGGCCGATCCCAGAGTGCGCGCGGTGGGCGAATGCGGGCTTGACTTCAATCGCGATTTTTCACCACGGCCACAACAGGAGCAGGTGCTGGAGCAACAACTGGCCCTGGCGGTAGAACTGCAACTGCCGGTGTTTCTACATGAACGCGATGCCGACGAGCGGCTGCTGGCCATCCTGCGGCATTTCCGCGACCAGTTGCCGGCGGCCGTGGTGCACTGCTTTACCGGGGAGAAGCGTGCGTTGTTCAACTACCTGGACATGGACCTGCACATCGGCATCACCGGCTGGATCTGCGACGAGCGCCGCGGCAGCCATCTGCACCCACTGGTCAAGGAAATACCCCGTGGCCGCCTGATGCTGGAAAGTGATGCCCCCTTCCTGCTGCCGCGCAGCCTGCGGCCGAAACCGAAGAACGGCCGTAACGAGCCCGCCTTTCTGGTTGAAGTGTTGCGTGAAGTGGCGCTGCATCGTGGTGAAACCGAGCAGGTGGTGGCGATCCATACCAGCGCAGCAGCGCAGGCTTTCTTCAGACTGCCCGCGTTCAAGGGTGTCGCCAGCTAATCGTCCAGTAGCGCGGTGCCGGCTGGCTTGTTGATAAGGATCAATAGATCCACCGTGAGGCTGAGCGACACTACTGGCACTTTGCCAAGTATTCACCTCACACAGAGACACCTGCATGGGCCATTGGATCAGCGACCTTTCCCTGAAGTACAAATTCTGGGCCGTAAATGCCGTGGCCTTCTTCACCACACTGCTATTGGTGCTCTACGCACTGCATCTGGAGCAACAGGTGCATCACGCCGCCGCCAAGCAGGCCGCGCAGCAGCAAGCCCGACTGTTAAGCCAATGGCCACAGGAGCAGTCCCTGCCAAGCGCGAGCAACCTGTTGAGCTTTGCCACGGGCCAGGCTCCGCGCCTGCCGGACAATCAGGGCAGCGCCCTGGCCAACGCACTCGGCTGGGTCGATTTAAATGGCAGCGCGGGGCTGATCGGCGCCGAAGTCATCGTCCGCGAAGACGGTCAGCGCCTGGCCATCACCGCCTCGGCGCCAAGCCTGCCCGAGGTGTTTTTCGACCGTGCCCCTAGTTACGCCCTGGTCGTCGCGCTATTGATGCTGCTGTTGCTGGCGGCCTCGCAGTTGCTGATTCGCTTTCTGCTCAGCCACCTCAACACCCTCAAGGATGTGATGCTGCAGGTGGAAAAAAGCGGTGACCTCCGCGCCCGCGTACCGCTCGACAGCAAGGATGAAGTGGGCCAGATGGCCAGCGCCTTTAATGCCATGCAGGCCGGTTACCAGCGCGTAGTTGGCATCGTCGCCCAGTCAGCCGCGCAACTGGATGAAGGTGCCGAGCATCTGGCCGGCAATATGCGCGATGTACGCCAGGGCATGCTCGAACAACAGAGCGAAACCGAACAGGCGGCCACGGCGATCAATGAGATGTCCGCCACCGTGCACCATATTGCCGAGCATACGGCCGACACCCGCGACCAGTCACAAAACGCCGAGCACCTGGCGCGCAGCGGTCAACAGGCGGTCAACCGGGTGAGCCTGTCGATTTCCGGGCTGTCCAGCGGCGTGCAGCAGACCGCACAGATGATCGAGCAGCTGGCGATCGACAGCCAGAAGATCGGTGGCGTGGTCAGTGAAATTCACGGCATAGCCGAGCAGACCAACCTGCTCGCTCTGAACGCTGCCATCGAAGCTGCCCGCGCCGGCGAAATGGGCCGTGGCTTTGCCGTGGTCGCCGATGAAGTGCGCAACCTGGCCAAACGCGTGCAGGACTCCACCGACGTGATCACCCAGATGATCAACACCCTGCAAAGCGGTACCCGCGATGCCGTGGACTTTATGCAGGACAGCTCGATCAAGGCCGATGAATGCGTCAAACAGGCCGGTGAGGCCGGTCAGGCGCTGGTCGCCATCACCGAGTCCGTGGCGCATATGCGTGAAAGCAATACGCAGATCGCCGTGGCAGCGGAACAGCAGAGCCAGGTGGCCGAAGAGATGAACCGCGCGGTGATGCGCATCCGCGATGTCACCGAGCAGACCGTCGGCCAGACTGGTCAGTCGGCGACAACCAGTGCCGACCTGGCCAGCCTCGCCGGCGAGCTGAACAAGGCGATTCGCCAGCTCAAGTTATAGAGCCGGCGCAACAGGCTTATTAATCGAACACGACGACTGTCTGCCGGCTAATCGCCAGCAGCTCACCGGCTGGCGACCAGAGTGCGGCGGCGATGTGGCCATAGCCATCACGGGCATGTTCGATCTGCGCACGATACAGGCACCAATCGAGAGTATTCAGCTCGCTCATCGGCTGGACAAACTCGATGGTCCAGGTCAGCGAGCTGCCCGGCGCCGGCGCGCTGAGGTGTGGCAACACCGCGGGTGGCCAAGCGTCGACCAGAGCCAGCAGATGGGCCTCATTCGCCGGTTCGGCACTGCCTTGATCACGCAAGCGTACCCACCCCCCCATGTCCCGCGACGGATTATTGGTAAATGGCATGCCACCAAACGCCCAGCGCATGGCCAGAAAACGCGTGAACTCTGGGGTGACATTGGGGATATATGGCAGCTCCTGGCACTCCTCCACCGCCTTGGCTTGCGGCGCGGGATCGGCCGGCACGGCGATGCGCGACTCACGCCCGGCGCCGAAGCTACCCTGCACCAGGGTCACCACCTGGCCATCCTGTATCGCCCGCCCCAGCACCTGGCTGACAGCCTTGCCTTCGCGCAGCACTTCCACTTCAAAGCGTACTGGCACATCAGGCGCGGCTGGGCCGACAAAGGTAATCGCCAGTGAACGCGGCGGTCGCCCGCTCGGTACCTGGGCGCGCATGGCCTCATAAACCAGCGCCGCCACCAGACCACCAAAACTGGCGCGGCCCTGCCCCCACTGTGCAGGAATCAGCACCGCCTGAGGGTTTTCACGCACCGCCTGGAGTAATTCGGAAAAGCCCATAACCACCTCGAACACTGAAGATGCCGCTGATCTTAGGGCAAAGGCGAGCACAGATGACACGACATTTCGGCCAAACACGCCGAAGGTATAACGACTTTTCCGCCAACTCAGCCGCTGCTACGAGCAAAACTTGCGGTCAATGCCTGCAGGACCAGATCAGCCTGCTGCTCGGCACTCAGTATTGCGTCACGCCAAACAGGCACACAGGGCTGCAGATCCACTTCTGTTTCAGCGCGCTGCAGCCACTGCCAATGGTCGTGCCAATCACCCAACGCTGACTGCGCCTGTTTCAGCTGCATGCGCATACGCCCGGACAAATCAGCCAACTGCGGATAGGCCTCGACGACATAACGCAGACGCTTGATCAGCAAGCGCAGGCGATGACGATCATGGGCGGGGTCAAGCAGCGCCTGCGCCAGACGCTTGCGATCCTTGCGCAAGCCCTGCCTGACCAGTTTATGCAGGCCACGCAGTTGCCCGTTGCTGGCGGCCTGACGCCACTGCTGCGGCCAGTCATCCAATGCATCGAGCAGATGAGCCAACGGTGCACTGTCCAACAGCTGCAGATAGCCCTGATGTAACAGAGGCAAACGGGATTGTGCGGCGCTATCGAGCCCTTGCTGTTGCAGATAGCTCTGCAGCACTTCAAGGTCGCGTAGCGGGCCGGTCAGGCGACCCAGCTCGGCCGCACGCAGCTGCAAGGTCTCACAGACGGCGACCGAAGATAACGGCCGCAGCAGACTGCGCAACTGGCGCAAGGCAATACGCAGATCGTGCAGGGCCTCGTCATCGGTGGCCACCCGCAACCGTTCACGACAGGCAAACAAGCGCATCTGAATGCGCAGTACGTGCCGTGGCACCTCATAAATCAAGCCTTGCATCGCCTCACTCCTGTGAAATCGCCCCCAGCTTATGCGCTTGATGATTAGCCACAAGTGGCCAATGGTCGCGGCACTACGGCTCCAGACGAGTAAACCGCCAAGGCAGCGCGCGTCTGAGAGTCTTCAGGTGCAGGCGCAGCTGCACGGTAGAGGGTTCTTGCCCGGCATAACGCTGCGCCTCGAAGGCCGCCGCAAAATTGCTAATCGCTTGCGCCTGAGCTGGCAGCTGCTGGGATGCCCGCACGGCATAGTCACGCGGCCCTTCTCCGGTTCTACGTGGCACGCCATGGCGCGCCAGCAGACCCTCAAAGCGGCGAAACAGCCGCTGCTGCACATCACGTTCACGCTGCCAGGGCTTGAACAGCCAGAGTGCTAGCAAACCAAGCAGCAGCGCCCCGCCACCGACCAAACCGATCACCAGCGCCTGGGCATCCACCCGCCCCAGCCAACGCTGAAGAAACTCCAGTTGCTGCTGACTCTGGTAGCCCAACACCCAGCGCTGCCAACCGTAATTGATATTGTCCCAGGCTAGGCGCAACTCATTCAGCCAACTGAGGTTGCGGTAGCGCAGCGGGGAGAAGGGTGAATCTTCGAGAAAACTCTGCTCACCTGCCAGGGCCTCCTCCAGGCCCATTTCAACCCGCTCAGGTGCCACCTGGAAGGTCGGATCGACACTGACCCAACCCCGTCCCTCCTGCCAGTACTCAACCCAGGCATGAGCATCAAACTGGCGCACCTGCACATAGTTGCCCGCCGGATTGTATTCGCCGCCCTGATAACCGGCCACCACCCGCGCCGGAATGCCCGCCGCGCGCAGCACATAGGTCATGGCTCCGGCGTAATGCGCGCAGAAGCCGCTGCGGGTTTCAAACAGGAAATCATCGATATTGTTCTGCCCCAGCGCAGGCGGGCGCAGGGTGTAGGCAAAGGGCTCGCGGTTGAAATGACTAAGCAGCGCCTGCACCAGCTGTTCGGGCTGCGCATACTCACGTTTGAGCTGTTCAGCCCAGGCGCGGCTGCGCGGCTCGCCCTGATCCGGCAACTGCAAGGCGCGACGCAAGGTTTCCCGAGGCGGTTGCGACTCGCGTAGCGCCTGCGGCCAGGAGGTGGCCTGATAGATCAGCGAGCGGTCCACTGGCTGCCGCCGCTGCAGGCGGAAATCACTCATCTGCCGGGTCTGCTCCAACGTGGTCTCCGCCACATCCAGAGCAAACAGCCAGCGCTGTGAACTCGGCTGCATAACGATGCTGTAACTCAGCGCCTCGCCGCGTTTCTGCCACTGTGCGCCGGGGCCAAACTCGGCGTAATTGGATTGCGACCAGCGCCGCCCATCGAAGCGATCCAGGGTCAGCGCACGCCAGTACAACTCACTGCGCGGCGGTGTTTCACCGTTGAAACTGGCGCGAAACGCCAGCGCTGCAGAACGGCTAAGGTCGGCGATATCCGCCGGGGCCATGCTGTCCGACAGCCCGGTCGTGGCCTTGTCATTCGGCACTGGCAGCGACCACAGCGGGCCCATACGCGGGAAAAAGACAAACAGCAGCAACATCACCGGCAACGCCTGCAGCAGCAGCCCGCCGGCCAGGCGTGCGGTCGGCCAGGGTTGCGCGGCCAGGCTGCTCTGCTGCAGGCCAATCAAGGCTGCAAGCAAGGCGGTTACCGGGAGCAGGCTGTAAAACGCCATCAGCATGCTGTCATCGAACAGGTAGGCGGTGACCACCACAAAGAAGCCGAGAAAGATCAGCACCAGTGCATCACGTCGCGTGCGCATCTCCAGCAGCTTCAGCACAAAAGCGGCGACCAGCAGCACCACTCCGGCATCCAGGCCAATCAGGCTGCCACGGGAGAGAAACACCCCAAGCGCTGCGGCCAACATCAGACCGCCCTTGGCCCAGGCATTCGGGTAACGCGCGCGCATGCGGAAAATCTGGATGCGCCAGGCTGCGCTACCCAGCCACAGGCCGATAATCCACAGCGGTAAGTGCGTCAGATGAGGAATGATCACCAGTACCTGCGCAACCAGCAGCCAGGTCAGGCTGATGCGCGGAATCGCGGTAACCCGACTCATGGCGCACGCCCGAACAGCGCCAGGGCGCGCAGGCAGGCATCGCGGTGCAGCTCGCCACTGTCGGCGCCCAGCACCTGACCCGGCAGGCTCAGGGCAAACGGCTGCTGCCGCTCGGACAGCTGCAACACCCAATGGCAGAGCAGCGACAGGCGCGTTTCCACATCACCGGCCAAGGCGTCGAAATCCAGATACAGGTCACGTCCGGTAATCGAGGCAAAATCCTTGACCAGCAGCCCCTGACCACGGGAATAGGCTTTCCAGTGCAGACGCCGCTTGGAGTCGCCTGGCTGGTAGGTCTTCAGCCCCTGATAATCATCCACGCCCTGACCATGGGGCCGACTGCCCTCTTCGTCCTGATCCTCACTGGCACCAGCAGACAACGGCAGATCACCCGGCAATGGCCGTGGGTAGACCAGCACCTGCTGATCCAGATCGACCCAGCTCCAAGCCACCAGAATTCCCAGGGGGAAACGGCTCTCAACCCGCAGACGACCAGGCCGCAGCCAGCCGCGCTGCAGCGCCGGCAGGTTTAGCTGACATTCGCTCACACCTTGCGCGGGCACATCCTGGGTCTGCAAATCAGCCGGAGGCCAGCCCAGGCTGACAGCCTGATGCGCCCGCTGGCTGCTTTCAAGACGCACGCGAAAACCAGCTGGCTCGCCGACGAATACTGCCGGCGCACTGCCGGCCTTGAGGATCAAGCCAGCCAGGTTGCGGTAGGTATGCAGAATCGCAACGATAAATACCGAGGCCAGCAGGAAGGTCAGGCCATAGGCCAGGCTGTTCTGGTAGTTGATCGCCGCCAGCAGCATCAACAGCAGCGCCAGCATAAAAGCCGCGCCGACCCGGCTGGGGATGATAAAGATCCGCCGCTGGTTCAGGCGCACGCTGGCCGCAGCCGGAATGCGCCGCGCCAGCCAGCGGTTCCAGCGCGGCCTGAGCTGGGCGATCAAAGCGCCGGCACCTCACGCAACAACCACTGCACCAGGCTGCCGGCGCCATGCCCAGCCGGGTCGGCGCGCTCACGCAGGCGATGACCGACCACCGAAGGCAGTACGGCCTGTACGTCCTCGGGAATCACGTAGTCACGCCCGGCGAGGAAAGCCCAGGCTCGTGCCGCTGCCAGCAGGGCCAGGCTAGCCCGTGGTGACAGGCCCCAGGCGAACTGCGGCTGGGTGCGCGTGGCATCGACCAGGCGCAGCACATAGTCGATCAGTGCATCGCTGGCGCGCACCTTCGGTACTTCGGCCTGCAGCAGGGCCAGTTCAGCATGATCCAGCAGTGCTGGCAGGGTTGGCAGCACGGAGCGCCGCGAGTCGCCCAGCAGCAAGGCCTTTTCCGCCGCCTTGCCGGGATAGCCGAGCGATAGACGCATCAGAAAACGGTCCAGTTGCGACTCGGGCAAGGCGAAAGTGCCGCCCTGACTGACCGGGTTCTGCGTGGCAATTACAAAGAAGGGTTCAGGCAGCGGCCGGGTCGCGCCTTCGATGGTCACCTGGCCCTCCTCCATGGCTTCAAGCAGCGCACTCTGGCTTTTCGGTGTGGCGCGGTTGATCTCATCGGCGAGCACCAGCTCGGCGAAGATTGGCCCCGGATGGAAGATAAATTGCCCGGTGTCCTTGTCGAAAACCGAGGTGCCGAGGATGTCACCCGGCAAGAGGTCAGAGGTGAACTGGATCCGCTGGAAACTCAGGCCCAGCACTTTGGCCAGGGCATGGCTGAGGGTGGTTTTACCCATGCCGGGCAAATCCTCGATCAGCAGGTGGCCGCGCGCCAGCAGGCAGGTCATGGCCAGGCGAACCTGCGCCTCCTTGCCCAGTACCACCTGATTGATCGATTCCAGGCAGGTATCTAATTTCGTGCGCATCGCTCACTCCTTATGCAAGTGAACCGATGCTACTGGGCTGCACGGGGTCGGCAAAGAGCAAAGTAACCTTTGCTCACGAATCTTTTACCTCATCTGCGACATACATCGCAGGCACAGCTACAGGCGGAAACGCCCAGCCATACCCTGCAGCTCGCGGCCCAGCTCAGCCAGCTCAATACTGGAGTTGGCGGACTCATCCATGGCCAACGCGGACTGATCGGCAATATCGCGGATCGAGGTAACGCTGCGGCTGATTTCTTCCGCCACCGCCGTCTGCTGTTCGGCCGCTGCGGCAATCTGTTGGTTCATCTCGAAGATCTGGCTGACTGCAGCGGCGATTTCCGCCAACGCGCCTTCGGTCTGGTTGGCATCTGCCACGGTCTGCGTCACCAATGCGCCGCTCTGACGCATGTCCTCTACAGAGCGCCGAGTGCCCTCGCGCAGGGTGGCGATCAGCCCTTCGATTTCCGCCGTGGACTGCTGGGTACGCCGCGCCAGGGCGCGCACCTCATCGGCCACCACGGCAAAACCACGGCCCTGCTCACCCGCCCGTGCGGCTTCGATAGCCGCGTTGAGTGCCAGTAGGTTGGTCTGTTCGGCCACGCTCTTGATCACATCCAGCACCGAGTCGATGCGCTGGGTGTCCTGGCTGAGCCGCTCAATGCTCTGGGTGGTGATCTGCATGGCACTGGCCAGCTGGTTGATTCGCTCCAGGGTCTGCTGCACCACCGCTACGCCACTATTGACGCGGTGATCAGCCTGTTCGGTGGACGACGCCGCAGCCTCGGCATTGCGTGCCACCTCGTGCACGGTGGCGGTCATTTCACTCATGGCGGTGGCGACCTGATCGGTTTCCACCTTCTGCCCATTCACGCCCAGACGCGTTTGCTCGGTACTGGCTGACAGCGACTGCGCAGACGCGGATATCTGCAGCACCCCACCCTGCAGCCGCCCCACCATCTCGCGCAGATTGCTGGACATACCCTGCATGGCCGCCTGCAACTGGCCAATCTCGTCGCCGCGCTGCACCTCGACCTGGACGCTGAGGTCACCCTCGGCAATGCGCCGCGCCTGCTCGATCACCTGTTTGAGCGGGCGCACGATCAGCAGGGTGATGGTCAGCGTTGCCAGCAGACCGATCAGCAGCGCCAACGCCGTGGCCAGCACAATCAACCAGGTACTGGCCTGCAGCTGCCCATGCAGGCTTGCCTTCTGCCGCCCGTGGGCCTGATCAACCAGGCTGAGGATGCGTTCGGCCTGTTGCACCAGGCTCTGGTATTCGCGTTTTTGCTGCTGCAACAATCCGGTGTATTCGCCCAGCCGGTCATTGAAGGAGTTGACGTTGCCGATCACCTCGGCCAATACCGCCGCATAACCGGGGTCCGCCATGGCATCGCGCAGCTCACCGGCCAACTGCTGGGCGTCGACGGCTTCCTGAATACGGGTCGGAATCGCTTCGCCACTGCTGCGGCTCTGTTCCAGCAACACACGAGCCTGATCCAGCGCACGCAGCAACAGCTGATGCACCTGACTGATCTGCCCCGCCTGCAACACGGATTCACCGCCTTGCTGGCCCTGGCTGCTTTTGAGCAGATCGACGCCGTCTTCAGCCAAACCGTCTTTGAGCAGATCAAGGCTGTTGGACGCGCTGACTACCAACCAGGTCGCGGCCTCCAGCGACAGATGCATATTGTCGCTCTGCTCAACATAGCGATCGAAGGCAGCACGATAGGCTGTCATAGCCTCGGCCACCTGATCCAGCCCGGCCCGCTCGGCCTCCGGCAACAACGCCTGCAGCGCAGCACTGACGTCGAGAATCTGCTGCGCCTGTTCGTGCAGCCGAGTGGCGTGCTGCTTGTCGCTACTGAGAACAAAATCCTGCTCGCTGCGGCGAATCTGCATGACCTGGCTATTGATCGCGCTCATGCGTTCCAGCAGCGTCGAACGCGCGCTGACATCACGCAGTGCCAGAAACCCGGTGGCCGCCACCAGAGCGGTGAGCGCCAGAACGATGCCAAAGCCCGAGGCCAGTTTGCTCGCCGTGCTCAAACTGGCGACCTGCCGCTGCACCATAGTCCACATAGCTCCCCCTGCCGAACGACCACAAGACAGCCCGGCGCTGCCTGCATTCAAGGTTGGCAACATAGGAGCACAGCCGTGCTGGCGACAAGCCAGCAGGCTGGTGCGTGGTGCTAACAGCTAAACAGAGGTCGCTTTTGGCTTGATTGCCACGCCGACCGCTCCCAACAGGAGTCAGCCGCGATCAGAGCTAGCTGGGACGCTGCATCTCGAACGTATCGCGGGTGCGGCTATAGGCCATGCCACCCAGACGCCCGACCAGATCGAGTTTGTGCGCATCGATACGGCCCTGCTCATTGAGCACCGCATCGTCGATATGCGCCAACAGCACTTCGGCGAAGATCAGATGGCAATTGGGCTTTTCTGCCGGGTAAGCCTGAACCTGCGCCACCCGACACTCAAAAGCCACAGCTGCGCCAGCCACCCGAGGCGGCGCAACCCGCTGCGATGGCTGGCTGGCGATGCCACATTGCTCGAACTCACTGATGCCATGAGGCAAAACTGCCGCACTGGCATTCATCGCCTCGGCCTGGGCAAAGGACACCAGTTGAATCACCAGTTCGCCATTGGCCTGTACGTTCAGCAGAGTGTCTTTCAGGCCGCCATCGGCGCGGTGATTGATATTGACCATCAGGGCCGGCGGGTCATCACTGATCACCTGGAAGAAGCTGAACGGCGCCAGGTTGCTGACACCCTCAGCCGATTGCGTGGAAACCCAGGCAATCGGCCGCGGGGTGATGGTCGACGCCAGCCAGCGGTAGCGTTCTAGCGGCTGCAGTGTGCTGAAGTCCAGTTGCATCAGCGGCCTGCTCGCGACTCACGGATATAGAAACGGGCGCGCTCGGACTTCGCCGTACAGCCTTTGTACCCCTCGAACTGCTGCTGGGTTTTCGCCGCTGTCAGCAGCGACAGCGCCTTGGAGTAACTCACCGTACCGGCGAAACCCTCAGCCTTGGCCAGGTCCAGCTCGCGCCAGGCGGCGTCCAGCTGATTGGCGCAGCTGTTACGATAAGCCGTTTTCCCCGCACAACCGCTCAGCACCAACAGCAGCATGGGCAACACGATCCACAGTTTCATCAGGTGACTCCTGCAATAGACAGACGATTGACTCGGCATCACAACGCATCGCCGTCAATATTCGCGATGCATCAATACAGCCACTAAGACGCGTAGAACAGGTAAAAGTGCCAACACCCTTGCAACCGCTCTAGCAAGCCACAGCGGGTAAACTCGAATGTGCTGGATACTAGCAAATCGCGCCTTGGCGGCGTACGACACGGCGCGTATGTTCGCTAGATAAATAGTGATGGGGGACGTCAGGATGAGTAAGCGCATTGCGCTGGTATTGGGCTCCGGAGGTGCGCGCGGTTATGCGCACATCGGCGTAATCGAGGAGCTGGAAGCCCGTGGTTATGAAATCGCCTGCATCGCCGGTTGCTCCATGGGCGCGGTGGTCGGCGGCATCTACGCAGCCGGCAAACTCAATGAATACCGCGAATGGACACAGAGCCTGGATTATCTGGACGTATTGCGCCTGCTTGATGTGAGCTTTCGTCTAGGAGCGATTCGCGGTGAAAAGGTCTTCGGCAAAATTCGCGAAATAGTCGGCGAGATCAATATTGAAGAGCTACCCATCCCCTTCACCGCCGTGGCCACCGACCTGACCAACCAGCAGGAAATCTGGTTCCAGGAAGGCTGCCTGCACCAGGCCATGCGCGCCTCGGCGGCGATCCCCAGCCTGTTCACCCCGGTGGTGCAAGGCAAGCGCATGCTCGTCGACGGCGGCCTGCTCAACCCCCTGCCCATCGTCCCGGTAGTGTCCGCGCACTGCGACCTGATTATTGCGGTCAACCTCAACTCGGCCCATCAGCAACACTACGAACTGCCGACTATTGAACGCGCACCCGCGCTCAAGGGCCGCTTCGACCTGCTGATGAGTTCGCTCGGCTCGCGCCTGCCCTCATTCAAACGCAAGCCAGGGGAAGATGACGAACTGCTTTTACTGGAAGACCAGAGCCCTGCACTACAGCCAGAAGCCATCAACCCCTGGCAGCAGAACACCCGCAGCAGTCTGGACAAACCTGCCGCGCCGAAATCTGCAAGCGGCTCGCGGGTGGCCGACCTTAGCGGCCCGGCATCCCTACTGGAGCTGATCAACCAGAGCTTCGAAGTGATGCAGACCTCATTGGCGCAGTACAAGATCGCCGGCTACCCGCCAGATATCCTGATCAACGTGCCCAAGCGCGTGTGCCGCTTCTTCGAGTTCTACAAGGCCCCGGAGCTGATCATGCTTGGCCGGCAGATCGCCAGCGATACGCTGGATAAGTACGAGCGCGGCGACCGTTAAGGGTTGCTCTAAACAAAACTGTTTGAGATCTCGCGAGCTAGAGCCCTGCAAGGCGCTACGCCAGTAACAGCCTTCGGCTGGTCAAAACAGGCGAGAAACGCAGCGAAGCGAAGTAACAGCCGCAGCCTGGCCCGAAGGGTGAGCGTAGCGAATCACGCGGACTGTACTTTTGTACATGAGCATTCCGAGCCTGCTTTTAACGCAGCAGGGCCGACGCGCAGCAGATCGTAAGCCTTACGCCGATTCACGCAGGCGATAGCCAACCCCGGCCTCGGTGACAATAAAACGCGGTGCGGTGGGGTCGTCGCCGAGCTTCTGCCGCAGGTGGCCGACCACCACGCGCAGGTAGTGGCTGTCTTCGCCGTGGGTCGGACCCCAGATGTCCTTGAGCAGTTGCTGCTGGGTCACCACCCGGCCGATATGCTTGGCCAGTTGCGCCAGCACGGCATATTCCTTACGGGTCAGGCTGACTTCCACACCATCCAGGCTGACCCGGCGGTAGGCGAAATCTACCTGCAGCGGGCCGCTGCTGACCGCCGCGCTGGCCTGCTCCACACCGCCGGACAAGCGCAGCAGCACGCGCACGCGGGCGAGGAATTCCTGAATACCGAACGGTTTGGTCACGTAGTCATTGGCGCCGCCATCCAGCGCCAGGACCTTTTCGCCCTCACTGGCGCGCACCGACAGCACCAGTACCGGTACGGGCGACCAGGCGCGCAGCTCGCGCAGCACCTGTTGGCCGTCCATATCCGGCAGGCCGAGGTCGAGCACCACCAGGTCCGGCTTGCCCAGTGCAGCCTGGGCCAGGCCTTCCTGGCCCGTAGCGCCTTCCAGCACCTTGTAGCCCTGGGCCGTGAGGCTGATGCGCAGGAATTTACGAATCTGCGCCTCGTCATCGATGACCAGAATGGTCGCGGGGTTTTGGCTCATCGGCTATCCATCACTGTTCTTCTTCCATCTGCGGCTGAGTGTGCAATGGCAGGTGCAGGACCAGACTTGTGCCCAGGCCGTCGAGGCCCTCACCGACCGTCACCCGACCGCCGTGAGCACCGAGCATGCCCTGACAGATCGCCAGCCCCAGGCCGGTACCCTGCCCGCCGCGATCACCCCGAGCAGCGGTGTAGAACATGTCGAAAATCTTCGTGCGCTCATGCTCGGGAATACCCGGCCCCTGATCACTGACACTAAAGCGCAGTTCCGTGGCATCCGCTGCAACGGCCACCGCCAGCCGCCCTTGCGCCGGAGAGAAGCGTGCGGCGTTCTCCAGCACATTGACCAGCGCCTGCTCGATCAGCGCCGCATGCACATAGAGCAGTGGCAACTGCTGCGGCACCTGCAATTGCACCTGCAGCGGCGCCAGCACGGGACGCAGGCGCTGCAGTGCGCTGGCAACAATGTCTGCCGGCGCCACCCAGTCACGCGCCAGTTTCAGCCCGCCATGGCCCAGGCGGGTCATGTCCAGCAGGTTCTGGATATAGCGATCAAGGCGCTCGGC
This sequence comes from Pseudomonas sp. 8BK, assembly GCF_902506475.1. NCBI lineage: Bacteria > Pseudomonadati > Pseudomonadota > Gammaproteobacteria > Pseudomonadales > Pseudomonadaceae > Pseudomonas > Pseudomonas sp. 8BK. Next base: position 2,077,328 of record NZ_LR733252.1, read on the forward strand.
TTCATCGCGGGTGCCTTCCAGCAGCTCGCGGCGATCACTCAGGGGAATCTGCTCACCCAGCGCCAACAGACTATCGATCGAGCCACGCATGGCGGTCAGCGGCGTGCGCAGATCATGGGACACCGAGGCCAGCAGCGCGCTGCGCAACTCCTCGGTTTGGCCGTGCAGGCGTGCGGCCTCCAGGTCTTCGGCCAACTGCGCGCGCTCCAGCGCCTGGGCCAGGGGCTGGCCCAGCGCTGTGAGCAGCCGCCGTCGTTCAGCCGACAAGGCCCTGCCATCCTTAGGGCTGATACCGAGCAGCAACAACGGCCCGTCTTCACCGGATAGCGGCAACCACCACCAGCGCCCATCCGGCAAGGTGCCGGTGCCCAGCCCGGCCGGTTGATCGTGTTGCCACGACCAGTCCGCCGCCGCCCGTTCCTGGTCAGTGAGCAAGCGCTGTACGCCCGCCTCGACTTTCCACAGGCCATCCTGGCTACGCGACAACAGGCCAACTTCCACGTCCTGCCAGAGTTCCAGTTGCTGCGTCGCAGCGGCCAATACCGCCTGCCGGTCAGTGGCGGCGGTGAGTTTGCGTGACAATTCCAGCAGCGCACTGGTCTCACGCTGCGCCTCACGCAAGGCTTGCAACTGCCGACGCTGACGGCTGGCCAGGTTACCGGTGAGGCCAGCCATCAGCAGAAAGAACAGCAGGGTCAGCACGTCCTGCTGACGGTCAATGGTCAGGGTCAAGGTTGGCGGGATAAACAGAAAGTTGTACGCCAGAAACGAAAGACCGGCGCAGGCCATGGCCGGCCCAAAGCTGCTGCGTACGGCCACCATCAGCACTGCTGCAAGCATGATCAGCGAGATGTTCGGCAGTTCCAGCACGCGGGACAGACCCAACGCCACAACGGACGCCAACACAGTTGCCAGCAACGCCAGCAGGTAATGACGCCAGACCAGCGGTTGCCGCGCCTGCGACAATGCCGGCGCATGACTTACCTGAGTGTCCAGCACGCTGATTTCCAGGCCCTTTCCCAGTTGCAGCAAACGCTCGGCTAGGCCACGGCCCAGGCGCCAGATACGCCTCAAGCGTTGTCGACTGCGGCCCACCAGAATCAGGCTGGCGCGGCGTTCACGGGCATGCTCGATCAGGGTTTTCGCCACCTCGCTGCCGCGCAGACTGACCACCTCGCCGCCCAGGCGTTCGGCCAGCTGCTGCGCGCCTTGCAGGTAACTCAGGCGGGTTTCATCGCGCTCACCGCCGGTATCCACATAGACCACCGACCAGGGCAGATGACGCCGCTCGGCCACCCGACAGGCATGCCGGACCAGGCGTTCGGCCTGCTCATCGCCATCGATACCGACCAGCAAGCGGCCACGCACTGCCGGTGCCTGCTGGCCTTGCTGACGGTAACGTTGACTGAGGTCGGCATCGACCCGCGCCGCGGCAGTCTGCATCGCCAACTCACGCAGGGCGGTGAGGTTGGTCTGGCTGAAAAACGCATCGATAGCCGCACGTGCCTGCTCCGGCACATACACCTTGCCCTCACGCAGGCGCTCCAGCAGCTCACGCGGCGGCAGGTCGATCAGCAGAATCTCGTCGGCTTCCTGCAGCACCCAGTCCGGCAGGGTTTCGCGCACCTGCACCCCAGTGATATCGCGCACCTGATCATTCAGTGCTTCGAGGTGCTGCACGTTGACCGTGGTGTACACGTCGATGCCGGCATCCAGCAGTTCCTGTACATCCTGCCAGCGTTTGCTGTGACGGCTGCCGGGAGCATTGCTGTGCGCCAGCTCATCGACCAGCAGCAGCTTTGGCGGCTTGGCCAGAATGCCGTCGAGGTCCATCTCGCTCAGCGTCACGCCACGGTATTCCAACTGCTGCTGCGGCTGTTGCGGCAAGCCGGTGAGCATCGCCTCGGTTTCCGCACGGCCGTGGGTTTCCACCACACCCACGCGCAGGTCGACGCCCTGGCGCAACTGCGCCTGCGCCGCCTGCAACATGGCGTAGGTTTTACCTACGCCGGGCGCCGCTCCGAGAAAGACCTTTAGTCGGCCACGCCCTTCTCGCGGCATTTCATCGAGCAGGGCATCGGCACGTACGGCATCACTCATGCAGGTTACTCAGCTTGTGCGGGAGGCGAATTGTCGGCCAGCGCCAGGTTCAGCGCCAGCACATTGACCACCGGCGGCCCCACCAGCGGGCTTTGCACATGCTGCTGGATCAGTCGTTCTAGACGGCTGGCCGGAATTCCCCGCGCGGCGGCAATCCGCGCGACCTGATAACGGGCAGCCTCGGGTGACAGATGCGGATCAAGACCGCTGCCGGAGGTGGTCACCAGTTGCATGGGCACTGGGCCGTGAGCTTCAACCTGCAAGCGCTGCGCATCGGCAGCGATACGCTCGGCCAACGCCGGGTTACTCGGTGCCAGGTTGCTCGCACCGCTGGCCACGGTGGCATAACCAGCGGCTGAAAGGCGCGGCTGAAACCACTGCGCGCCCTCGAAGGGTTGCGCCAATAACGCGCTACCGAGCACTTCGCCTTGTGGATTGTGCAGCAGGCTGCCATTGGCCTGCGCCGGGAACGCCAGTTGCGCCACGCCGGTAACGGTCAGGGGATAAACCACACCGGTGACCAAGGTCATAAACGCCAGCAGGCTAATGGCTGGGCGGATCTGCTTAAACATGATGATTCTCCAGTTTGTGGGGTGGATGGTCACCCCACGGTTGCTTAAACGAGGCCGACGGCCACCAACAGCAGATCAATCAGCTTGATCCCGACAAAGGGCGCCAGCAGGCCGCCCAGGCCGTAGATCAGCAGGTTGCGCCGCAGCAGGCTGGCAGCATCGGCGGCCTGCACGCGTACCCCGCGCAGGGCCAGTGGAATCAGCGCGACGATGATCAGTGCGTTGAACACGATGGCCGAGAGAATCGCGCTCTGCGGGCTATGCAGCTGCATCAGGTTGAGTGCGCCAAGCTGCGGGTAGATGCCGGCGAACAGCGCCGGGAGGATGGCGAAATACTTGGCCACATCGTTGGCCACCGAGAAGGTGGTCAGCGCGCCGCGAGTCACCAGCAGCTCCTTGCCCACCTGCACCACGTCGAGCAATTTGGTCGGATCACTGTCCAGGTCGACCAGATTGGCCGCCTCACGCGCCGCCTGGGTGCCATCATTCATCGCCAGGCCCACATCGGCCTGGGCCAGGGCCGGCGCATCGTTGGCACCGTCGCCGCACATGGCGACCATCTTGCCTTCGGCCTGCTCGCTGCGGATACGCTGCAGCTTCTTCTCCGGGGTGGCTTCGGCGATCAGGTCATCAACTCCCGCTTCAGCGGCAATCGCTGCAGCGGTCAGCGGGTTGTCACCGGTTACCATCACGGTGCGGATGCCCATGGCGCGCAGCTCGGCGAAACGCTCACGAATACCCGGCTTGACCACGTCCTTGAGGTGAATGGCGCCGAGCAACTGCCCGTCACCGGCTACCAGCAAGGGCGTGCCGCCGCTCTGGGCGATCTTCTCGATCTCACGGGCCAATACCGGCGGTACGTCACTGCGCTCGATCCCCAGATACAGCAGCACCGCATCCACCGCACCCTTGCGGTAGCTGTGGCCGTTGTAGTCGGCGCCGGACAGCCGTGTTTCAGCGCTGAAGGCAATCGACTTGATCGCACCGCGCTCAGGCTCCACCAGGGTGCTCAGGGCACGCAGGTATTCGACAATCGACTTGCCTTCGGCGGTGTCGTCCGCCAGCGACGCCAGCAGTGCGGCATCGCTAAGCTGCTTGCCGGAGATACCCGGTGCTTTAAACAGCGCGCTGCAACGGCGGTTACCGAAGGTGATGGTGCCAGTCTTGTCGAGCAACAGTACGTGCACGTCCCCCGCCGCTTCCACCGCACGACCGGACTTGGCGATCACGTTCAGGCGCACCAGGCGGTCCATGCCGGCGATGCCGATGGCCGAGAGCAGCCCGCCAATGGTGGTCGGAATCAGCGTCACCAGCAGCGCCACCAGGTACACCAGCGGCAGGTCGCCGTCGGCAAAACGAGCGAACGGCTGCAGCGTCGCCACCACCAGCAGGAAGATCAGGGTCAGGCCGATCAGCAGAATATCCAGCGCCACTTCGTTAGGCGTCTTCTGCCGCTTGGCGCCTTCGACCAGGGCGATCATCCGGTCCAGGGTCGACTCACCGGGGTTACTGGTGATCTTGACCAGCAACCAGTCGGAGACCACTCGGGTATTACCCGTCACCGCCGAGCGGTCGCCGCCAGACTCACGGATCACCGGTGCAGACTCACCGGTAATCGCCGCTTCGTTGACCGCCGCAATCCCTTCGATGACCTCGCCGTCACCGGGAATCAGTTCGCCGGCCTCGACGCGCACGATATCGCCCCGGCACAGGCTGCTTGCCGCCACGGTCTCGAATTGCTGGCCTTTCTGCCGGCGCGCATTCAGCCCCTGACTGCCGGCCTTGAGACTGTCGGCACGGGCCTTGCCACGACCTTCGGCAAGCGCTTCGGCGAAGTTGGCAAACAGCACGGTAAACCACAGCCACAGAGCGATCTGCACGGCCAGGCCGGTGGAGACTTGTGGGCTGGGAATAAAGCACAGCACGGTGGTCACCACGGCCGTCAGCTCGACCACCAGCATCACTGGTGAACGCAGCAGCTGACGTGGATCAAGCTTGACGAAAGCCTGGCGCAGCGCCGGCTTCCACAACGCGGAGATCGAGGTTTTCGGGTGTTGCTGGGCGCTGTTCAGCGCCGGTTCAATACGGGCATTCATCATGGTTCTCCCTTAGAAGCCCTGAAACAGAGTCATGTGCTCGGCAATCGGGCCGAGGGCCAGTGCCGGCAGGAAGGTCAGGCCGCCGACCAGCAGAATGGTCAGGGTCAGCAAGGTGACAAACAGCGGGCCGTGGGTCGGGAAGCTGTTGCTGCCCAGCGGTGCGCGCTTCTTCGCGGCAAGGCTGCCGGCAATCGCAAGAATCGGCAGGATGTAGCCGAATCGACCGATCAGCATGGCCAGGCCAATCATCAGGTTGTGGTACGGGGTGCCCGCGCCAAAGCCGGCAAAGGCCGAACCGTTGTTGGCGGTGCCCGAGGTGTAGGCATAGAGAATTTGGCTAAAGCCATGGGCGCCTGGGTTGGTGACCGAGGCCGCAGGGCCCAGCAGGCTGGCCGCCAGGGCGCCGAATAGCAGCACGCCAATCGGCATTACCAGCAAGGTGGCCACCAGCAGGCGAACTTCGCGAGCTTCGAGCTTTTTGCCGAGGTATTCCGGGGTGCGGCCGATCATCAGGCCAGCGAGAAACACCGCAATCAGCACAAACAGCAGCATGCCGTAGAGACCCGCACCGACGCCGCCGAAGATCACTTCACCGAGCATCATGTTGAACAGCGGGATCATCCCGCCCAGCGCGCTGAAGCTGTCGTGCATGGCATTCACCGAGCCGTTGGAGGCGGCCGTGGTGGTCACCGCCCACAGTGCCGAGGCTGTGGTGCCGAAGCGGCTTTCCTTGCCTTCCAGCGAACCGCTTTGCTCAATCGGCAATGCGGCCAACGCCGGGTTCGGCTGATGCTCGGCATACAGCGTGCCGCCCAGACCGACACTGAACAGAATCAGCATGCAGGCCAGCAGCGCGCGGCTCTGGCGCAAGTCTTTGACGTAATGGCCGAAGGTAAACAGCAGCGCAGCCGGAATCAGGATGATCGAGGCCACCTCGAACAGGTTGCTCAAGGCCGTGGGGTTCTCGAACGGATGCGCCGAGTTGACGCCGAAGAAACCGCCGCCGTTGGTACCCAGCTGCTTGATGGCAATCTGGCTGGCTGCAGGCCCGAGTGGCACAACCTGATCGGTGCCACCGATGGTGTGCGCGGTGATGTATGCGAGGAAGGTCTGCGGCACGCCCTGCCACACCAGCAGCAGCGCCAGTACCAGGCAGAACGGCAGCAGGCCGTAGAGCGTGGCGCGGGTCAGGTCGACCCAGAAATTGCCGACGCTGTTACTCGAACGCCGGGCGATGCCGCGACAGAACACCACCAGCACGGCCAGGCCAACTGCCGGGCTGACGAAGTTCTGCACGCCCAGGCCGACCATCTGGCTGAAGTAGCTCATCTGCGCTTCGCCGCTATACGCCTGCCAGTTGGTATTGGTGACGAAACTCACGGCGGTGTTGAACGCCAGCGTCCAATCCAGCCCTGGCAATTGTTGTGGATTGAGCGGCAAACGGCCTTGCAGCATCAGGATGGTGAACAGCGTCAGCAGGCTGATCAGGGTGAAGGCCAGCAACGCCAGGCTGTAGGTTTTCCAGTCCTGCTCGCGGCTGCTGTCGACCCCAGCGATCCGATAGCACAGCCGCTCAACCGGTTGCAGCACGGGGCTGAGCCAGGTTCGCTCGCCCTCCATCACGCGGTACAGGTAACGCCCGATAAAGGGCGCCGGCAGCAGAACCAGGACGAAGAACGCCAGGATCAAAGTGAAATCGTAACTGTGCATATGCACTCCTACGCCTGATCAGCGCGCAGCAGCGCAACCAACAAATAGATGAAAAGTCCCAAGGCCAGGCCGAGGGACACCCCGTCGAGAATGCTCATGTGTTTGCTCCTTGTTACGGTGGCTACCGCGTGGGGCAAATTGTCGGCAGACAGGGCGTAAAGGAACGAGTGCGGGCGGTGCCGCCCGGCATAAAGAAAGCGTAAAGATCGCAGGCCATGGGCAAAAAAACGGCCAGGCGCCCTGCTCTACAGGTCGTCTGGCCGTATGTGACGCGCTGGCTACGCTGAGGGCGTAGCGCTGAAAGCGCTACTGAAGGGTGCTTTCAGCCTCGCTTTCTTCCAGCAGCATTTCCTCAGCCGGGGTTTCAGGGGCCATGCCCGCCAAACCGCCGCCGCTGCTCATGGCCAGTGCGACGAACTGCTCTACGGTCATCTGCTTGCCGTTGAAAGTCACCTGGTCGTTGGCGTACTGCAGGCTGGAGCTGATGTCCTCGCCCTGCACCACCGCCAGTTCGCTGGCCACCGCCATGCCACTGGCCATGTCACCTACCATCGCAGCCTGCTGGGCAATCGCTTCCTTGTCGGTTTCACCGGCCAGAGTGGCCTGCACGCCAATTACATCGGCAATCATCGCCTTGGACACCAGCAGTTTTGCATCCAGCTGAGCGATCAGCTGCTTGGCCAGCTCAGGCGCCGGCAGGTCGAATGATGCCGGCTTGTTCAGGTCCAAGCCGAAGCTGAAGCTGCTCTCGCCGTTGGTGGTTTTGAACGCCAGTTTTTCCAGGGCCAGGCCCGGTTTGCCGGCCAGCAGTTTTTCCAGATCGGTCTTGAACAGCGCAGTCTGCTCGTCGGTCAGCTGCGGCATACCGCTTTCACTGTCGACCTTGCCGCTCTGCAGCAGGCTGCCGTACAGCTCGATCATCGACTGCAGAGCCGCCGCGTCGAGGTTTTTCACGGTCCAGAGCATTTGCGAGGAACCGATATCAGTGCCCTGATAGCTGATCATGCCGACGTCATAGCTGTAACGTGCTGACAGCTGCTGGTTGGCCTCGCTGGTCTCATCACGCTGGACGAAATCCTTGAACAGGATGGGCGCGCTCTCGCCAATCTGCAGCTCGATCTGCTGCAGACGCACCTCGTTCTGTCCCAGGTAGAAGTCGCTGGTGCCCTTGCGGGTGTTGCTGGTGAGGTTCATGCCCTTGAACTCAAGGCGCATGCTTTCATCGGTGGACAGGGTTGAGGTGACCTTGAAACTGTCCATCACGCCACTGGCGCTGATTTTCTCGACATTCGCGCTGCTGTCGAAGTCGATCTCCAGGCCGCTGAAATCAATCTGGCTCTGTTCATCCAGCGCCATCTGCAGCGGCTGCACACGCAGGTTGCCGCTCATCGAACGGTCATAACCGAGGCTGACCTGGCCCTGCAGCGGCGCACCGCCCTGGCTACCGGCGAACCACTTCTCCAGCTCCGGGCTGCGCTCCAGCGCATAGTTGCTGGTGGCCATAACGGGCAGCAACTTCAGGCTTTGCAACCGCGAAAGCGGGAAAGGCCCATGTTCGATGCGGTCGGTGACAAACCACTCGAAGTTGCTCGGCGATTCGCCATCCAGGCTGCCGGCAAACTGAATGCGATAGCGCGCGTTGCTGCTGAACAGCTGGCGCTCTAGAGAAACCAACTCGATGCTGGCGCTGAGGCCCAGGGCCGGCAGGGTTTTGCCCATATCCTGGTTGGCTTGCTGAATCGAGGTTTCAAGCACCGCTGGAAGCTGCTGACCGGTGTACCAGGCGCCTGCGGTGCTCAATGCGCCGAGAACGACAACTGCGCCAAGGGCGCTGCCTGCAATTTTCTTCATGGGAGGAGTAATCCTGCGTGTCCGTTATAGGTGTGGGGCTTCCCTGCTACCGCCTGTTGCGGTTTGAGGCGCGGCGTCGGGCTTGCGCACAACGCCAGACTGCGCAAGCCGTGTATCAGCCGGCGAAGCGCAGCAAGGCTACCACCCTGGCTACAGGCGACCAAGGCGCCGCGGGGGAAATTTACCGAGAATGCCAACCTGCTCGAACACCAGCACGGTTGCACTGCGAACTCAGCTGAGCGGTTTGTCCGCCGGCTCCGCGCTGCTCGCAGCGGTGTTTACAACAGGGCTACCAACCCAATCACTGAGCAGGCTATACGCCACGGCCAACAGGGTTGGGCCGAGGAACAAGCCCATAAAGCCGAACGCCAGGATGCCGCCAAACACCCCGAGCAGCACCACGATCAATGGCAGGTTACCGCCACGACTGATCAGGTACGGCTTGAGGATGTTATCGACGCCGCTGATTACCAGGAAACCCCAGATCAGCAGGAACACACCCATACCGACTTCGCCCTGCCAGAACAACCAGGCTACAGCTGGGCCCCAGATCAGCGGTGGAACCATGATCAGGCTGAAGCCAAACGTCAGAATCCCAAGCACCAGCGCACCGGGTATGCCTGCGATGGTGAAACCGATCCAGGCCAGGATCGCCTGCGCTGCGGCAGTACCGATCACCCCGTTGACCACCCGCTGCACGGTGCCGGCCACCAGCTCCAGGTAATGCTCGGCGCGATCGCCGATCAGGCGCTGCAACAGGCTTTCGGCAAACGCCGCCAGGCGCGGCCCGTCGCGGTAGAAAAAGAACACCAGAATCAGGCTCAGGGCCAATTCCAGCATGCCGCCACCGATCTGCGCACTGCGCGCCAGCAGCCAGTTGCCAACCTGCCCCAGGTACGGCCGCACTGTGGCGAAAAACGCCGCGCCCTGCTGGTCGATGGTCATCCAGAAGCCCACCAGGCGCTCACCCACCAGCGGCACGCCAGCCAACCAGGTGGGTGCCGGTGGCAGCCCTTCGACCTGAAAGTCCTTGAGCAAGGCGGTGACATCCTTGATGTGATCCGCAAGGTTGAAGCCCAGCATCACCAATGGCACGGCCACCACCACGGTCCAAACCAGGGTTAGCAGCCCCGCAGCCAGCGCCTGACGGCCACCGAGCAGGCGTGTCAGCACGCGCATCACCGGCCAGCTGGCAAACGACAACACCGCAGCCCAGAACAGCGCCGACCAGAACGGTGCCAATACCCACAGGCTGGCACCCAACAGGACCAGTAGGAGAATCTGCACCAGCAAACGATCGTTATTGGCCATTCAACCAGCTCCCTGCACAACGCAAAAAGGCTCTGCCGCAAGGGACAGAGCCGGATCAATTAATCACCGCAAGAGTACCGACAGTAGCGTCTTAGCGCAGCACGTTGAGTTGTACGCCGCTCACATCAGCATCACCCAGCTCCAGACGGCTGGCACGCACCCGCTGTTCTACCAGCGCATCGCGCCAGGCTTCAGCCTGTGCGCCGCTGATGACGATGCGCAGGGTGCTGTCGAGCTTGAGGCTGCGCGCAAGCAGTTCGACCCAGGCAGCGCTGGGTTCGACCTGTTTGGCCAAGCGCAGTTCTCCAGTACTTTTCAGCTGCCGCTGCAGAGTGGCTGGGGTCGGCAAGACTTCCCCCAACGGCGCATTGGCGTTCAGCAACTCGGCATGCAGGTAAGCGCGCTTGTTGCCACGGGTGATGCTGTACAGAGCCAGAAGGCTGTCCTGACGCGGCTCGGCCAGGCGCAGCAGTGCATAGGTCTGCTGATCATCCGAGCCGGTCAGGGTGGCATTGGCAAATACCGCATTGGCCCACAGGCTGCTGGAGCCGCACTCACGGCCCACGCACCAGTAAAGCAACTCGGCGTCCTGGACTTGCAGATCGCCGCGGGCCTTGGCGAACACCTCATTGGCCGTGTGAGTGCGCGGCAGCTCATAGGTCACGGCGGTCAACTGGCCCTGGGCAGCCACTTCGCGCTCGTAACGCAGAGTGCCGCTGATGCGGCGAATCGCCCCTTGCGGGTAAATGCGCTCCTGTTCGGCAACATCCTTGAAGCTGACAATCTTGCTCCCGGCGAAACGCGGCAGCACGTCCAGATCCTGGCTACCGGCAGCATCTGCCCAGACAACGGCGCTGCCCAGCAGCAGACTCAGAGCGAGGCAATAACGATTAAGGCGGCTCATTTGATCAGCATCGCTTGCGCCGCTTTAACGATTTTGTCGCCGTCTGCTTCACGCTGCGGCACCAGCAAGCCGCGCTGCACTGCAGGGCGATCAGCCAGCTCAGCCATCCAGCGCTGCAGATGCTCCAGGCCGTCGATTGAGACGCCGGCCCAATCGTGGATGCGCACCCAGGGATAGGTGGCGATATCGGCGATGCTGTAGTCATCGGCCAGGTACTGCGACTCGCCTAGGCGCGTATCGAGCACTTCATACAGACGGCGGGTTTCGTGCTGATAACGGTCGATCGGGCCCTGCAGTTTTTCCGGAAAATAGCGAAAAAACACATTGGCCTGCCCCTGCATCGGGCCGATCCCGCCCATCTGGAACATCAACCACTGGATCACCCGCGAGCGCCCCTTGGCGTCGCTGGGCAGCAGCTGCCCGGTTTTCTCGGCGAGATACAGCAGAATGGCACCGGACTCGAACACGGCGAAATCATCATTGGCGCAGTCAACAATCGCCGGAATGCGGCCATTGGGATTGATCTTGAGAAAGGCCGCAGCCTTCTGTTCCTGCTTGTCGAAACTCAAAGCCTGCACGGTGTACGGCAGCTGTAACTCTTCCAGTGCGATGGACGCTTTATGGCCGTTGGGGGTGGCGGCGGTATACAGGTCGATCATGCGAATCTCCGTGGCTATCGCCCACACCTTTCCCCAGTTGCCTTTACCAAGTCAAGGCGCGCCCAGGAAAGCTTTGAAACAGTCTGCTACCAAGCCCGCCCCCGCGTCGTCATCCAGATGCAAATGATGGCCACCAGGCAGCTGCGCCACCTCGATGGCCAGGCCCTCGACCAGCTGAGTGATGCTCGGCTGAGCAAGCAACATGCCCCGCTGCGCCATCACCAGTTTGGCCGGGCATTGCAGGCTGCGCACGAATGCCAACGCATGGGCCTGGGTCAGGCGTAGCGGCGATGGCAGCGTCAGGCGGCTGTCGGTGCGCCAGGTATAACCACCGGGCACCGGCATCAGGCCACGCTGAGCAAGTAATTCTGCGGCCTCACGGCTGACTGCCCCTACCCCGCGCATACGCGCTTGCACCGCCCGGTCGAACTCGGCATACACCGGCTTGCTCTTGCCAGCCAGGGCCAACTGCGCCTTGAGCGCCTCGCCGAGTTTCTGTGGCGCCGTGTCCGACTCACCGGTGTAGGGAATCAGCCCGTCAATCAGCGCCAGGCGTTCGATCCGCTCCGGCATCGCCCCGGCCAGCAACACCGAAACGATCGCGCCCATGGAATGCCCGAGCAGAGAAAAGCGCTGCCAGCCGAACTGTTCGGCGACCTGCAGCACATCGTGGGCATAGTCCCAGATGGCGTAACCGGCGCCTGGCGGACGATGCTCAGAATGGCCGTGGCCGGCAAAATCCAGGGCCACAATGCGCAGCCCCGGTAACAGCGGCGCCAGGCGGGAAAAGCTGGCGGCATTGTCCAGCCAGCCGTGCAGAGCAATCACCGGCACGCCGTCTTCCGGGCCATACAGATGGGCAGCCAGCTCGATATGCGGCAGGCGCAGACGGACTTCTTCAAAATTCAGGCTCATGCGCTTTGCTCGCTCGCGGGTTGCCCGGCCCAGCGATGGAACAGCTTTTTCAGCAACTCCGCCGTATCTTGCGGGCGTTCCAGAGGAAACATATGCCCGCCGGGCAGGGTCAGGTATTCGCCCTTCGGCACGCGGCGCACCAGATGGGCGTGATGCGGCAGTACCACCCGGCTATGGCGGCCACGCACCATGGCCAGCGGCACCTTCAACTGCTGCGGCCGGCCCGGGCTGGTGTGCGGCACGCTGCGGTAGATGCTGATTTCCGTAGCCGGATCAAAGCGCAGGCGCAGGTTACTACCCGCCGCTTGCAGACCGTGTTGCACATAGGCATCCAGGCATTCGGGATCGAAACGGCGGAACAGGCCCTTGCCGGCGAAATAGCCGCGTGCTTCGGCCAGGTCGACAAACTCCTCACGCCGGCCCAGCGTGCGCCCTGCCGGGGTGATGCGGTCGATAAAGCCAAAGCGTTTGGCTGCGCGAATCACCATCTTGTCGGCCAGGGTCAGCACTGGCGAGTCGAGCATCACCACGCCCAGATACAGCTCGGGACGCAACAAGGCGGCATGGTAATGCAGCACACCCCCCAAGGAATGACCAACACCCCATACCGGTTGCTGGCTGGCTTCGAGGTGGTGGATCAGCTCATCGACCAGATTGCTCCAGTTGTCATTCACCGGGAAACGCGGGTCATGCCCATGCTGCTCCAGGTGCTGCACCGAGTAGTCAGGCGCCAGCGCGGCAAACAGCTTGCCGTAGGTGGCCGAGGGGAAGCCGTTGGCATGGGCGAAGAATACGGACTGGGTCATGGCGGCGGGCTTATCAGGGAAGTTGCCAACGATTGTCCGGCAGTGCTTGAGATGCAGCAATGACAAAACGGCCAGTGAATAACGGCACTATAGCCAAAGCTGATGGGAGGCCCGCCAACGAATAGCGCGGGCGGCCCTCAGCGTTGCGCCGGGCCGTTCTCACCCAACGGCACAATGGCCATGGTCAGCCGGGAAATGCAGCTGGCCTTGCCATCCTCGCCACTCAGGCGGATATCCCATACATGGGTGGTACGCCCCAGATGCACCGCGCGGGCGACCGCAGTCACCCGGCCGCTGCGCAAGCCGCGCAGGTGATTGGCGTTTACTTCCAGGCCAACGCAGTAGAACTTGCTGCTATCGATGCACAGATGGCTGGCGGTGGAGCCAAGGGTTTCCGCCAGCACCACCGACGCGCCGCCATGCAGCAGGCCGTAGGGTTGGTGAGTACGTGAGTCGACCACCATGCTGGCGGTCAGCGACTCGTCGTCGAAGGCGTCAAAGCGGATATCCAGTTGCTCGCCGATGGTGTTTTTCAGAAAGCCATTGAGCTGAGCCAGGTTCGGGGTTTGCTGCCAGAGGGCCATAGTCAGTCCTTTAAGGTCGATTCAGCCAGAACGTGGCCGGCATCCAAGTATGCCGGCCACGTTCTTGATCACTCGTGCCAGAGCACCGCTTCGCTGCGAGTGGTCCACTCGTCGAAGCGTTCACCATAGGTGCCTTCAACCACCGCGCGTTTGATCTTCAGAGTCGGGGTGAGGAAGCCGTTATCCACCGCCCACACCTCTTTGATCAGCACCAGACGTTGCAGGCGCTCATGCTTGTCGAGATTCTGATTGACCTCTTCCAGCAGTTTTTTCAGGCTGCTTTCCAGCTCGCCACGCGCGCCGTTGAGGGCTTCGCTGCGGCCTACATCAGAAAGCACACAGAGTGCCATCGGCTGGGCCATGCCATCGCCGACCACACACACCTGTTCAATACGCGAGTGCTCGCCCAGGCGGTTTTCAATGGGTGCCGGAGCAACGTATTTGCCCTTGCTGGTCTTGAAGATTTCCTTGATCCGCCCGGTCAGGCGCAGGTTACCCTCGGCATCCTGTTCGCCCTTGTCGCCAGTGCGCAGGAAGCCATCCGGGGTGATGGTTTCTGCAGTCTTTTCCGGGTCCTTGTAGTAGCCCTGCATGGTCGCACCGCTGCGCACCTGCACTTCGCCATCCTCAGCAATCCGCACCTCGACGCCGGGACTATTCTGGCCGATCCAGCCCTGTTTGAACTTGCCTGGCCGGCATACGTGCGAGTAACCGCAGTTCTCGGTCATACCATAGACCTCCAGCACATCCAGGCCCAGGCGCTTGTACCAGTTGAGCAGTGCCTCAGGCACCGGCGCCGCGCCAGACAGTGCATAGCGCACAGCCTCCAGACCCAAGCCGACCAGTACCTTTTTGCCGACGATGCGCCCGATAATCGGCAACTTGAGCAGGAAGTCCAGTTTCTCGGCCGGCATCTTGCTGTAGACGCCCATCTGGAACTTGGTCCAGATCCGTGGCACGCCAAACATCACCGTTGGCCGCGCGCGCTTGAGGTCTTCGAGGAAGGTGTCCAGGCTCTCGGCAAAGAAGATCGTCTGTCCGGCGTAGATCGACGCAAGTTCGACAAACATACGCTCGGCCACATGGCACAGCGGCAGGTAGGACAGCACCCGGTCATTCTCGCCAACGCCAAACAGCTCAGTGGCGTGGCTGGCGGCGAAGCCGAAATTGCTGAAGTGATGCATCACCCCTTTCGGCGTGCCAGTGGTACCGGAGGTATAGATGATGGTGGCAAGCTGGTCGGCAGCCGCCTTGGGGTTGTCCTGAATCGGCGTACAGCCCTGCAGGTCATCCCAGGTAAAGCTGAATTCGCCCTGCGGGCGCAGCGGCAGGCCGACAGTAGGCACGCTCTCAGGCACACCCGCCAACATGGATGGCCAATCATCCAGCTTGCCGACGAACACCAGCGCCGCCTCGGAGTGGCGCAGCACCTGACCAACCGATTCGGCGGTGAGGTTGGGATACAACGGCACCGAAACGTGACCGGCCATCCAGATCGCCAGGTCGGTGACAATCCAGTGCGCACAGTTCTTTGAAATGATCGCGATGCGGCTGCCCTGTGGCAGTTCGCGGCTGCGCAGCCAGTTGGCCGCACGGCGCGCCTGCTCACCGACGTCGGCCCAGCTCAGTTCCTGCAGCTGGCCACCCGGCAGCGGCTGCACCATGTAGCATTTATTCGGGTGCCGAGCCTCGCGCTCATAAAACACCTCAAGCGGCAAACGGATTGCATCAGCCACAGGGCTTCCTCCTTTGTTGTTTTTGTGGAGCCAACCAAGCAATTGCTTGGTCGGACTATTCCACGCACAAAGGCGGCCCGCAAGAGGAGAAATGTTTCGGCGTGTAGTAAGCCGTCAGCGCTGCGTCGGGTGCTTGTGGAGCGACAATTTCATTAACCCGACCAGCAGATCATCACCTTCCAGCAACGCCAGGCTGGCGGTATTCATGGGCAGCGGTTGCTGGCGATGGCCATGAATCAGCAAGCCCGCCAAGGCGCCAACCAGCGGTTGATGGGTAACCAGCAACAGCTCGTCGAACGCATAGCCGTCCAGCTCGCGCAGCGTCTGGCGCAGGTCACTCTCCGGCGTTAGCCAGGGCACAGTCTGCCGGATACCGCTAAAGGCCAAAACGTCGCAGGCCAGATCGGCCGTCTGCTGCGCCCGGACATAGTGGCTGACCAGAACGGCCTGCAATGGCCGGTCCAGCAAGTGCGCAGCTGCCTCACGCACCTGCTGCCGACCATGGGCAGTCAGGTTGCGCTCGGCATCAGTGCGTGCAGTCGATTCGGCTTCACCGTGGCGCAGCAGCCACAGCTTCACCGCCCTGCCCCCATCAACCGACCAGTCAAAGCTTCGGTTCTTCGTCACGCACTGGGTGGGCCGCCGGCGGAATGCTGTGCGGAGTCTCACCTTGTGGTGCTTGCGGGGTAGGCCAGTCGGCAAAAGGCCAGGGTTTTTCATCGCTATTGAAGGTGCCAAAGCGACCGATCTGCGCCAGGTACTGGCTCAAGCTGTCACCAAAGCTCAGCAGACCGGCATTCGGCGCACCGTAAAACAGGCGATAACCCAGCTGCAGCAACACCACGGCGCCCAGGAGGATTTCCGCCAGTTGCCAGACAATGGTGAAGATCACCATCCAGAGGATGCGCAGCAGAATCGATTCGCGCTGCAGTTCCTGATTGTCATCACTCATGCTCATCTCCTTGCAGGGTTTAGAAAGCTAAATCTTAGAAACCGGTGGTGGGAATAAAGTCGACGTCGGTCTTCGGCTCACCGCTCATCAGTGCGCCGATCACCTGATTTAGCGTGCGCCCCTCGAACAGAATGGCATGCAGACCTGCGACTAACGGCATGTAGACCTGCAACTCTTCAGCCTTGGCTTTCAGCACCTTGAGGGTGTTTACCCCTTCCGCCACTTCACCCAGACGCGTTACAGCATCCTCCAGGCTCAGCCCCTCACCGAGGGCGAAACCGACCTGATAGTTGCGGCTTTTCGCCGAGGAGCAGGTGACGATCAGATCGCCCACCCCGGCCAGCCCGAGGAAAGTCATGGGATTGGCGCCCAGTTTGACCGCAAAGCGGGTCATTTCCGCCAATGCGCGAGTAATCAGCATGCTTTTGGTGTTTTCGCCCATGTCCATGGCCGCCGCCATACCGGCAATGATCGCGTAGACGTTCTTCAGCGCCCCGCCCAGTTCGACGCCAAAACGGTCGCCACTGGCGTACACGCGGAAGGTACGGCCGTGCAACGCGGCCTGCACTTGCTGGCAGAGATCTTCGTCCTCGCTGGCGACGACCGAAGCAGTCAGCGCATGCTCGGCCACTTCACGCGCCAGATTCGGTCCAGACAGCACGCCAATGCGCGCCTGCGGAGCAATGTCTTCGAGAATCTGGCTCATCAGCAGAAAACTCTGCGCCTCAATGCCCTTGGTGGTGCTCACCAGCAACTTGCCGCTCAGCAGCTCGGCCACCGGCTGCAAGGCCTGGCGCAAGGCACTGGAGGGCAAGGCCACGAAAATAAGCTGACAAGCCTTCAGGGTTCCGCTCAGGTCAGTTACCGGGTCAACGCCTGAGTGAATCTTGATGCCTTTGAGGTAACGCGGATTTTCACGGGTCAGCCGAATCGCCTGGGCCTGTTGTGGGTCGCGCATCCAGTGCAGGACGTGCTGGCCATTCTCGGCCAGCAAATTAGCAATCGCAGTGCCGAAGCTACCGCCGCCAAGCACTGCGATGGGGTGCTGATCAGTCATAACGCATCCGTGGTAAACCATTGAAAGTGGCGAATCGCTCGCATTATACGGCGACACCTGTATGCAGCCAGCTTTTAGCAGGTTGCCTGGCACTGGCAAAGCCAGGCAGCTCAGTTAACATGCAGCCTTTCAAACGCAAACAAGGTTGTGGCGTGATCTATAGCACCCAAGCCCGGCTTCACCCTAAGGTCGTGAAAAATCGGCCAGCTCTCCAGCGCTCGCAAGGTCTGCGCAACAGCGGAGTGGCCCGATGATCTTGCGCCGTGGCTGGAATATCCATACCCGCACGCAATTGATCAGTGTTGGCCCCGCCCTGCTGCTGACCCTACTGCTCACCGGGTTCTTCACCTTTGCCCGCCTGCAGGACCTGCGCCAGGAACTCAATCACTACGGACAGCTGATCGCCAGCCAGTTAGCCCCGGCCAGTACCTACGGGGTGATCTCCGGCAACCTCGATGTGCTCGATGCCCTGCTGCAAGCCACACTGAAGACCCCCCATGTGCGCTTTCTAGAAGTACGCGACCACACTGGCAAGATTCTCGTCTACGTCGAACAGACACCTGGCAGCGGCCACGCCAGTAGTCAGGTCGAGGTGTTCCAGGCGCCGATTAATCTGCAACGCGCGGCATTAAACAGTCCCACTCAGCAAGCACTGACCGATGACTACCTGGGTTATGTCGTCGTGGGCATGTCCAACGATGCCTTCAACACCCGCCAACAGGAAATCCTCTTCAAGGCCACCCTGATCGCCCTGTTTGCCCTGGTACTGACCTTTCTTCTCGCTCGCCGCCTGGCCCGCCATCTGTCACAACCGCTTAGCGCCATGGGCGAAGCGGTTAGCGCGATTCAGGCCGGCAACTACCAGACCACTCTGCCCGAAGTCGGTGAAGGAGAATTGCAGGCGCTGGCGCGGCATATCAACAACCTCGCCCACGGCCTGGCCAGCGCCAGTGAAGAACAACAACGGGCCATGGCCCTGCTGATTCAAGCACGCGAACAGTCGGAGCTAGCCAACCGTGCCAAATCCGATTTCCTGGCGATGATGAGCCACGAGTTGCGCACACCGATGAATGGCGTACTGGGCATGCTGCAGTTGCTGGAAACCACGGAGATGACCCAGGAGCAGGCGGAATACGCTGCCCTGGCCACCGAGTCCACCGAACACCTGTTGAAAGTCATCAACGATATTCTCGATTTCTCGCGCATCGAACGCGGCGCGCTGGAACTGGAACGCATCCCTTTCAGCCTGCTCGACCTGCTGCAAAGCTCAATTCAGGTATTCCAACACAGCGCCCAGCAGCGAGGCCTGCAATTGCTCTTGGACACGCAGAGCGGGCTGGAGCAGCTGCAGGTGCAGGGCGACCCAACGCGGATTCGGCAAATTCTGGTCAACCTGATCGGCAACGCCCTGAAATTCACCGAAACCGGCAGTATCCGCGTACACAGCACCTGGCAGGCGCTGGACAACCAGGTACTGTGGTTCAGCTGCTCGGTACACGACAGCGGCATCGGTATCTCCCCCGAGCGCCTGGAACATATGTTCGATGCCTTCCAGCAGGCCGACACTTCTATTTCAAGACGTTACGGCGGCACAGGGCTGGGTTTACCCATTGCCCGCACCCTTGCCGAGCGAATGGGCGGCACCCTGCGCGCGGTCAGCCAGGAAGGCCAGGGCTCGGTATTTACCCTGGAAGTGCCACTGCCCTTTTCCCAGCAGGTCACACCTGCTGTCAGCGACGCACCACTGCCAGCAGACCAGGGTAACGGCCAGCCAGTGCTGCTGGTCGAAGACAACCCGGTCAACCAGACCGTAATTGAGGCGATGCTGCGCAGCCTGGGCTATCAGGTAAGCCTGGTCGGCGATGGCGCCCAGGCCGTGCATCAGGTCAGCCAGCAGAGATATGCAGCAATTCTGATGGATTGCCGCCTGCCGATCATGGATGGCTACGAGGCCACGCGGCAGATCCGCCGCCTGCCGGGCTGCGCCGAATTGCCGATCATCGCCCTGACCGCCAATGCCCTGCAGGGCGACCGTGAGGCCTGCCTGCAATCGGGCATGAATGACTACCTGGCAAAACCCTTTAAACGGGCAGATTTGCAGCGAATCCTGCAGCGCTGGCTGCCCTCTCGACCTTCGACGGGTAGTCAAGAAGGCTCAACTGCTGCAGGCTAGAGCCATGGGCTATGACAGGCCAACAAGAGCGGAGTACAACTGTACTCACAAGGCTGTGACTTTCACCACAACGCAACAGTCTATGACTAGGCTGTTGGCAGGCGCAGAGGCTGCGTCGCCAGCCAGGATGATTCGCCCAGCCTTGGCGCATGGGACAAATTGAGGAGCTCGCATGACCAAACAAAACGCCTTCACCCGGGAAGAACTGCTCGCTTGCAGTCGCGGCGAACTATTCGGCCCAGGTAATGCGCAACTGCCCGCGCCGAACATGCTGATGATCGATCGCATCACTCACATCAGCGACACCGGCGGCAAGTACGGCAAGGGCGAAATTGTCGCCGAGCTCGATATCACTCCTGACCTGTGGTTCTTCGCCTGCCACTTTGAAGGCGATCCGGTAATGCCAGGCTGCCTGGGCCTGGATGCCATGTGGCAGCTGGTGGGTTTCCACCTCGGCTGGCAGGGCAATCCCGGCCGCGGCCGCGCCCTCGGTTCGGGTGAAGTGAAATTCTTCGGCCAGGTCCTGCCGACCGCCAAGAAAGTCACCTACAACATTCAGATCAAACGCACCATCGCCCGCTCCCTGGTCCTGGCTATCGCCGACGGTACCGTCAGCGTTGATGGCCGCGAAATCTACAGCGCTGAAGGCCTGCGGGTTGGCCTGTTCACTTCTACCGACAATTTCTAAAGGACTTATCGCATGCGTCGCGTCGTGATTACCGGCCTGGGCATCGTTTCCTGCCTGGGCAATGACAAAGCCACCGTCTCTGCCAACCTGCGTGCTGGCAAGTCAGGCATCCGCTTCAACCCTGCCTATGCCGAAATGGGCCTGCGCAGCCAGGTATCCGGTTCCGTTGACCTGAACCTGGAAGAGCTGATTGATCGCAAGGTCTATCGCTTTATGGGTGATGCTGCGGCATTTGCCTACCTGTCCATGGAACAGGCGATCAAAGATTCGGGCCTCAGTGCGGAAGAAATTTCCAACCCACGGGTGGGCCTGATTGCAGGCTCCGGCGGCGCGTCGACCTTCAACCAGATGGAGGCCATGGACATCCTGCGCGAAAAGGGCGTCAAGCGCGTTGGCCCGTACCGCGTGCCGCGCACCATGGGCAGCACCGTTTCCGCCTGCCTGGCCACACCGTTCAAGATCAAGGGCGTCAACTACTCGATCTCTTCGGCCTGCGCCACCAGCGCCCATTGCATCGGTAATGCCATGGAGCAGATCCAGCTGGGCAAACAGGATGTAGTGTTTGCCGGCGGCGGTGAAGAAGAACATTGGAGCCAGAGCTTCCTGTTCGACGCCATGGGCGCCCTCTCCACCCAGTACAACGAAACCCCGGAAAAAGCCTCGCGTGCCTACGACTCCAAGCGTGACGGTTTCGTTATCGCCGGCGGTGGCGGCATGGTGGTGGTCGAAGAGCTGGAGCACGCCCTCAAGCGCGGCGCCAAGATCTACGCCGAAATCGTCGGCTACGGCGCCACCAGCGACGGCTATGACATGGTTGCCCCAAGCGGCGAAGGCGCAGTGCGCTGCATGCAGCAAGCCCTGGCCACCGTCGATACCCCTATCGATTACCTGAACACCCACGGCACCTCGACTCCAGTCGGCGACGTCGCGGAAAGCCGCGCAGTACGCGAAGTGTTCGGCGCCAAGGCACCAGCCATCAGCTCGACCAAGAGCCTGTCCGGCCACAGCCTGGGCGCCGCCGGCGTGCAGGAAGCGATCTACTGCATGCTGATGATGGAAGGCAACTTTATCGCTGGCTCGGTCAACATCGACGAAGTCGACCCGGAAATCGCCGACCTGCCGATCCAGCGCAGTACCGTCGAGAATGCCAAGCTCGACACCGTGATGAGCAACAGCTTTGGCTTCGGTGGTACCAACGCCACTCTGGTGCTCAAGCGCTGGGCAGGCCAATAAGCCTCGCCCTGTGTTTGCAGCATAAAAAGGCCATCCCTCGGGATGGCCTTTTTTATTGTGCTTTACGCGGAGCTCACTCAGATAGAGAAGCGCGCTACCAGTGCATTGAGGTCCACCGCCAGACGTGACAACTCCTGGCTGGCTGCACTGGTCTGGTTGGCCCCGGCCGAAGACTGCATCGACAGATCACGGATATTCACCAGATTGCGATCCACTTCGCGGGCCACCTGAGCCTGCTCTTCCGAAGCGCTGGCAATCACCAGGTTACGCTCGTTGATCTGCGAAATCGCAGCCGCAATCTCATCCAGCGCCAGGCCTGCAGCCTTGGCTACATCCAGAGTTGAGCGCGCCCGGCTGTTGCTGTTCTGCATGGAGCTCACCGCTTTGTCGGTGCCCTGCTGAATGCCGCTGACCATTTGCTCGATTTCACGGGTCGACTGCTGGGTGCGATGCGCCAGGGCCCGCACCTCATCGGCTACCACGGCAAAACCGCGCCCGGCTTCACCTGCCCGCGCGGCTTCAATCGCGGCGTTCAGCGCCAGCAGATTGGTCTGCTCGGCAATCGAACGGATCACATCCAGTACCTTGCTGATATCGCGCACCTGCCCGGCCAGCTGCTCAACTTCGGAGGCGGTATGGGTCACGTCATCAGCCAGGTTACTGATCGATTCGACAGTCTGGCGCACCTGCTCGCGGCCATGCTGGGCCGTGCGGTTGGACTCACTGGAAGCCTCAGAGGTGCTGACGGCATTACGCGCGACCTCTTCCACGGCACTGGTCATTTGATTGACCGCTGTAGCCGCCTGCTCGATTTCATTGTTCTGCTGGTGTAAGCCGCGGGTCGAGTCCTCGGTCACCGCACTGAGCTCTTCTGACGCCGAGGCCAGCTGCGTGGAGGAGTCGGAAATATTCCTGATGGTGCTGCGCAGGCTCTGCTGCATGCTTTTCAAGGCACTCAGCAAACGCGCCGGCTCATCACTGCCCTGCACCTCGATGGGTTGGGTCAGGTTGCCGCTTGCTACCACTTCGGCCACCCGTACCGCCTCGCTCAGCGGCGCAACGATACTGCGGGTCAGCAGCAGTGCCAGGATCACCGTCAGGCCAAGTGCCAGAGCAATCATCACGATTACCCACCAACGCGAGCTTTCAAATACCTCATCGGCATTTTTGGCAGCGGCGGTGGCGCCAACCCGGTTCAACTCAGACAGCTCAGCCAGGGCCTTGGCCATGCTGTCGGCGTGGCCGTTGAGCGAGCCGTGGGCGACCGCTAGTGCAGCGTCCAAGTCATTTTTCTTTAACGCATCAACGATCCTGTTTTGCTCCTGCAGATAACTGCTCTCAGCCTGCTTGAAGCGCCCGTAAAGAGTCTTTTCCTCTGCACTGGAAATCAGCTTTTCATATTCACGTTGGGCTTTGTGTAAGAGGCCTCGGAACTCTTCCATTCTGGCGATGTTCTGCTTGGTCGATGACTCATCGCTGTTGAGCATTGAGCGCAGGGTCAGTGCCCGTAGCCGCAGCAGATCCTGATTCATCTCTGCCAGACTCAGGATACTGGGCAACCAGTTTCCATTTATCTGCTCCGACTGCTTGTTCATTTCGCTCATCTGCAGCAACGAAAAGCTACCGAGCAGCAGAACCAGCAGCGCCACCAGGCCAAAGCCAAGCGATGCTCTGGGCGCAATATTGAGATTTCTTAGGGTCATCACGGCAGTCCTTTACAGTTCTGAAGCAGCTTATTCGATAGCGTATGGCCATTATCCTTATGAATGCCTTAAGACCTTCAGCCAATATCTACAGATACAGCTATCGACTCACTCTTAGCCTTCTTGACCTATCGATCATAAAAAACCCGAGCCTGGGCTCGGGTTCAGCGTGAAAACTTCAGCTAACTTCAACGCACGATAAAGCGCTGCTCCAGCAACTTGCGATCATCCTGGAACACCATAAAGTGCCACTCACCGGGCACCACTTCATGCCGTTCGGTGAACTCAAAGGCCATGACATCCTGCGGCGCCCCGGGAACCAGCTTTTGCGTCACAACGAATTTGTCGTGACGGGTGCCTTGCGGAGTGACCACGCCAGGGGTGAGGTACAGCAACGTCAGCGGCGAGTCTTCTGCCACTTTGCCAACCAATGTGTAACGCATGCCGAACTTGGTGCCGAGCTTGGCAGGAATTACTTCGCCTTGCTCAATCTGCTGGTTACTGCGGGTCAACACCCGCTCACCTTCCTGAAAGTCCTGATAATCGCTGGCGAAAACGCCGTACTCGACCGGGCCGTCTACCCGGACTTCGGCCTGCACCAGGCTGCTGATCAACACAAGTGCGGCCAGGGCACTAAAACGGGTGTATTGCATGTCGCGCTCCTTTTTTAGATGGCGCGAGCCTATGACACCCGTATGACAGAGCAATGACAGCCCTACTCTGCCATATCGGTCTGAACCCGGCGCGGCAGCACCGCGAGAAAGTTATCGCGTGCCACCTGCTGCGCGACATCCTCAGGCAAGGCATCGAGAAACGGCTTAAAACCGCTCATATAGTCCTCCAGGCTGGTGAAGCGTCCGACCACATCGGAGCCGAGCATAAAGCGCGCCGGATAGCTGCTGACCAGCTTCACCCAGGCAGGATCAGGCTTGCCGTCAGCATCCAGCAGATAGGGCTGCAGCACAGTCCAGGACAGATCGATATACAGATTGGGATACTGCTTGAGCATCCGTTCAAGCGTAGGCAACAAGAATTCCAGCTTTTTCTGGTGCCGATGAATTTCCATGCTGGTACCAGCATGCGCCCAGATAAATCGCACATGCGGATGGTTGCGCAGCGGGTCCTCGATTTCCTGCAGGTAGAGCGGATTGCGCTCGCGCTTGGACGTGATATTGGAGTGCAGCATCACCGGCAGGTCATACTCAGCAGCCAGATGGAAGACCCGCGCCAAAGCCTCGTTGTTAGCCCGCGGCGCATCACCATGAATCAGCGCGGTGAGGTCGTCATGCCGGGTGAAAATCTCGCCGATGCCTTGCCACAGGCCAGGATCAAGCTCAAGCATGCGGCGGATATGTGCATCGGCATTCTTGTCATTCGGGTTGAAGCCGGAGAGAAATGGATGCAGACGCTTGCGCTGCTCGGCGGGCACCTGCTTATAGGCATGCGCCACCAGTACATCGGTGGCGCTGTACCAATAGGCGTTGGCATCGTCGCCGGCGTAGTAACGTGGCCGCTTGGGTTCGTCTTCATGCCACTTCTTCGCCACCGGAATGCCCGAGAGCATCACATGCTCGATATTGCCGGCGGCCATCTGCTCGAACAGTTCGGTCATTCCCGCGCTTTCCTGAAAGAAGTCGACATAGTGCAGATGAGCATCGCTAAAGCGGTAATCGCGCGCCAGCACCAACGGACTACAGACAGTGACGAGAACAGCCAGACTCAACGCAAGTCGCTTCAAACCCCAACCCTCCGGAAGACGTGAGCACAATTGACTCACTACACTGAGCTCTAGTTCAGAAACCAGGATTGCAGCAATGGCTTCAGCTTCGACACACCGACCATGCACCTGGCCAAACTCCCTGCCGACACTGCTGGTTCTTGCCTTTCTCTTGCTGCCCACAAGCCATGCGACAGAGCGCCTGAACTACCCATTGCACTCAGACGGCATTGATCCCGAAGCCTATGCCCTGGCGCTGCTGAGCGCAGCGCTGGAGCGCACGCCCGGACGCTACCAGCTGCAACCCACACCGGTACCCATGGCACAAAGCCGCGCGCTGCTGGCCATCGAGCACGACAGCAAAAGCGTGCAGGTGATGTGGACCATGACCACCCGGGAGCGTGAAGCCCGCCTGCTGCCAATCCGTATCCCGATCTACCGTGGCCTGATCGGCTGGCGTGTGCTGATGCAGCGCGGTAATGCGGCCGAGCAGCTGGCTTCGGTAGAAAACCTCGATGAGCTCAAGCGCTTCAACTTCGGCCAACGCCACGACTGGCCGGACACCGCGATTCTGCGTGCCAATGGCCTGAAAGTAGTCACCAGCCAGCACTACCGCGGTTTGTTCCAGATGCTCGCCGCCGGACGCTTCGATCTGTTTCCCCGCGAAGTGGTGGTGGCCTGGCAGGAACAGGCGCGAGCCGTAGAAGACGGGCTGGCGCTGAGTATCGACAACCACCTGTTGCTGCATTACCCAACCGCGTTCTACTTTTTTACCTCGCGCAACCGTGCGGACCTGGCCGCCGATATCGAACGCGGGCTGGAAGCGATGATTGCCGATGGCAGCTTTCAGCGCCTGTTCGAGCAATACCACGGCGATACCCTGCGCCAGGCCAACTTGCATCAGCGACGCATTATCGAACTGCACAACCCCGACCTGCCCCCAGCAACGCCATTTGCCCGCAAAGAATTATGGTTTCAGCCCAAGGAGCTCAAATGATCAGCATCAGCAACGAAAAAGGCCTGCTGCAGCGCATCAGCATCGGCCCGCACACCTTGCATAGCGACGTGTCGGTGGAGCTGGGTGGTGAAGGGTCGGCCCCCGAACCCCATGACCTGTTCGATGCTGCGCTGGGCGCGTGCAAGGCGCTGACCCTGGCGCTGTATGCCAAGCAACGTGGTTTGCCGCTGGAAGGCCTCGACGTAAAGCTAAACCGCGATGACAGCCAGGAGCGTCAGGGCATCTACCACCTGGACGTAGAACTGACCCTGCACGGCGCGCTGGACGACGCACAGCGCCAGCAGCTGCTGCGCATCGCCGACAAATGCCCGATCCACAAACTGATGACCAGCAGCACGGTCGAGGTCAGCACTCAGCTGAGCGAGGGCGTCTGATGAACAACTTTCTGCTGATCCAGCCACGCACGGAAAACCTCGGCGGGCAACCTATCCTGCGCCCCCTGCCCTCGGCCAAGTGCCGCAGCGTTGGGCCGTTCGTGTTCTTTGACCATATTCTGGAAAACACCTACCCGGCCGGCAGCGGCATGAATATCAACCAGCACCCGCATATCGGCCTGTCTACCCTCACCTACCTGTTCGAGGGGCAACTACAGCACAAGGACAGCCTCGGCTCGAATCAGCTGGTCAGCCCCGGCGAAGTCAGCTGGATGACCGCAGGCCGTGCCGTCGCGCATGTCGAGCGCACACCGCAGACGCTGTGGGAAAGCGGCTCGCACATGCATGGCCTGCAGGTCTGGCTGGCCATGCCCACCGCCGAGGAGCAAGGCGAACCCCGCTACAGCCATCACGCAGCCGACAGCCTGCCGCGCAGTAGCAGTATGGGCGTGGACATCTGCCTGATTGCCGGCACCGGTTTCTGCCTGCAATCACCGGTCCCGGTGCTGTCGCCCACTATCTACGCCGAGATCAAGCTGGCCGCAGGCAGCGCACTGCAAATCCCTGCCGAGCATGCCGAACGCGCGCTGTACCTGATTGATGGCGAGGCCACCCTGGATGACCAGCAACTGCCATTGCGTGGCCTGCTGGTGCTGCCTGACGGCGAGACCTACACCCTCAGCGCCTGCAGCGAGAGCCACCTGATGTTGATTGGTGGGGCACCGATTGGTCCACGCCGAATCAACTGGAACTTTGTCGCCAGCGATCCGGCGCTGATCGAGCAAGCCCGCCAGCGCTGGGCCGCACAGGACTGGCCAAGCGTGCCTGGCGAAACCGCACGCATCGAGCTGCCGCGCTGACGGAGAAGATTTGTTGCACTCGCACGACATCCAAAGCGCAGGTGCTCGGGTATAACCCTTGGCACGCTCACACATTCAGGAACCCTGTGCATGGCGCAGCCGCTGTTTGATTACGAAAGCCATCTGGAAGCCTGCGCCCGGCAGGACGATCGTGCATTCCAGGCGCTTTACCAACAGGAGGCCGCGCAGATGCTCGGGTTGGCCATCACCCTGCTCGGCCGCCGTGATCAAGCCGAAGACTGCGTGCACGATGCCTTTGTGCAGATCTGGCGCAACGCCCAGCGCTTTCAGCGGGCGCTTGGCAGCGGCCGTGCGTGGATCTACAGCATCCTGCGCTACCGCGCGCTGAATCAGTTGCGCAGCCGTGGCCGTACGCTGGAGGTGGATGACGACTTTATCGAGCGCGCCGCCGATGACAGCCCACAGGCCGCCGAACTGCTTGAACAACAGGGCGAACAGCAGCAACTGCGTCGTTGCCTGCAAAGTATCGAACGCAACCGCCGCCACCCGATTCTTCTGGCTTTCTACCGTGGCCTGACCCATGAGCAGATCGCCAACCGCCTGACCACCCCGCTGGGCACCATCAAGGGCCGTATTCGCGCTGGCCTGCGCGCACTGCAGGAGTGTTTGCAAGCATGATTCCGCAGCAACCTGCCGAACGCCGCGCCTTGATCGGCGAATATGTCCTGGGCCTGCTCGATGAGGCCGAAGCCGCTGAGGTGCGCGAGCTGATCGAGCACGACAGCGAAGCCGCACAAATGGCCCTGCAGTGGCAACAGCACTTTCTCGAACTGAGCGATCAGCTGCCGCCGCAAACACCCTCAGCACAACTGTGGCAACGCCTGCAGGACAGCCTCGGCCTGACGCCGGCCGTTAGCCGGGTGAGTACCTGGCTGGCCTGGTGGCAGAGCCTGACCACCTGGCGTCTGACCAGCGCCGCTCTGGCACTCGCCCTGATCGTCGCGCTGATGCCTGATCTGTGGCGTACGGATATGCCTGGCAACAGCTACACCGTGGTGCTGCAAGCCCCCGGGGAAGCGGCCAAACCCGGCTGGGTGGTGCATGTGGACGGCACAGGCAGCCTGCGTTTGCAGCCGTTGCTGGACGATCAGATTCCAGCCGATCGCTCCGTGCAGTTCTGGACGTTGATCGACCCCGCCATCGGTCCGCGCTCATTGGGCCTGGTCGAACCGGGTAAGCCGCTACAACTGTCAGCCGAACAGATTGGCGCGGTACAAGCCGGCCAGCTGTTCGAACTGACGCTGGAACCGGCCGGCGGCTCGCCGAAGGATCGGCCAACCGGCAAGGTGCTGTATATCGGCCGCGCGGTGATGGCTTCGGTCAACTGAGGCCATTTGCAAATAACTGAATTTATTTTCAGGCAGCGACATCCAGACGTTCTCTCGTGGGTATAGCTATCAGGTGTTTCATCGAGGCACCTGCAAGGCCGGCAATGTTCGGCCTTGTATCGATGCTGGATAACCACAGATGAGAGGACGCTTATGAACAGGCTCAATACCCTGCTGACAACAGCCGTTGCCACTGCCACCCTCAGCCTCGCCGCCGGCACTGCCAGCGCGGCAACGCTGCTGGCCCTTAGCGCCGACGGCCAGCTGTTCAAGGTCGACAGCGCCAGTCAGAAAGTCACTGCCACGATGGCTACCAACAGCCCAAGCCCACTGCGCGGCATCGATGTACGTCCGGCCAACGGCATGCTCTATGCGCTGGGCGGTGACAATCAGCTCTACACCCTGGACCAGGCTACTGGCGCCGCCAGCAAGGTCGCCAGCCTGAACAAGCAGCTACCAGGCAGCGGTCAGGCGGTGATCGACTTCAATCCGGTCGCCGACAAACTGCGCATGCTCGCCGCCGACGGCACTAACTTCCGCGTGAATGTCGAAACGGGTGAAGTGGTAGTCGACGGTTCAGTGGCCTACGCGGCTGACGGCGCCTTTGCAGGTAAAAGTGCACAGGTGGTGGCAGGTGCCTATACCAACTCCTATGCCGGTACCCAGGCCACCTCGTTGTACAACTTTGATATCGCCAGCAGCAGCCTGATGCTGCAGAACCCGCCAAACGATGGCATTCAGCAAGTGGTTGGCATGGTCGCCGATGGCCTGAAGAGCGCGGCAATGGACATCGTCAGCGACGGTAAGGGTGGCAACACTGCCTACCTGCTGGCCGGCACCACGTTGCACACCCTGGATCTGGCCACGGGTAAGCCGACCACTCTGGGAGAGGTTGCCGACCTGCCGGGCAATATCATCGATATCGCCGTGTTGCCAGGTATGTAAATCCACATGCGGGAAGGCCGCCTGGCCTTCCCGTTCACGCCTTACTGGGCGAAAGTTTCCGCAAACAGATCATCCATGGCCTTGAAGGCACGCGCTGCCACCACCGGGTGGTACTCATTGCGCCCCGGCACATTGGCCACCGGATTGGTGAAGGAATGCACCGCACCGCCGTAGCTGACCAACTGCCAATCGGCTTTCGCCGCTTTCATTTCCGCAATAAAGCCATCGACCTGCGCCTGCGGCACTGCCGGATCGTCCGCGCCATGCAGCACCAGAACCGGTGCCTTGATGTTCTGTGCGTCATTCGGATTGGGGGTATCCAGATTGCCGTGGAACGAGACAAAGCCTTTCAGATCGGCGCCGGAACGCGCCAGCTCCAGCACCGCACCGCCGCCAAAACAGAAACCGATCGCCCCCAGCTTGCTGACATCCAGCGCCACCTGCGCAGTTTGCGCCTTGAGCACCTCCACCGCAGCTTGCGCACGTTTACGCATCAGCGGCCGGTCGCTACGCACCAGCGTCGCGGCGGCCTTGGCTTCATCGGCATTTTTCGGGCGTACGGCCTTGCCGTACATGTCAGCCATAAACACCACGTATTTATCGCTGGCCGCGCGGGCGGCCTTCTTCGCCGAATCCTCGGTAACGCCCAGCCAGTTGGGCACCATCAGCAGTCCGGGCCGCGGCGTGGTCACCGCATCGTCGTAGATCAGCAAACCTTCGAAGGCTTCACCATCGATCTCATAAGGCACCGGTTTTACCACCACAGCGGCGTCAGCAAAGCCGATCATGCCGGCACACAGCAGGGGCAACAGGGTTTTCGTGGACATGGCGAGGCTCCTCGGGATGGATTAAGCGCAGCACAACCATAGACCGCAGCCGGGTGATGACCAAGCGTGGACGCTGCCTGGATCAGCTGCAAAGGTTTCAGCCTGTTACCGTCTCAACCCTGCTCGGCCCAGCGTTCCTTGATTTCCAGAATCGCCGGCAGCTGCTGAATAAACAGCTCGACCAGCTGCGGATCGAAGTGTTTGCCGCTCTCTTCGCACAGCAGGCCGACGGCTTCTTCAACCGACCAGGCGGTCTTGTAGGGACGTACGCTGGTCAGCGCATCGAACACATCAGCAATCGCCACGATGCGCCCCTCCAGCGGGATGTCCTCGCCGCTCAGGCCATTGGGGTAGCCCGTACCATCCCACTTCTCGTGGTGCGACAGGGCAATGCGCTGCGCGGTACGCAACAGGCCCGAGGCATGCTCGCCAATAATCCGTGCGCCGATCTCGACGTGTTGGCGCATCACTACCCACTCCTGCTCATCGAGCTTGCCCGGCTTACGCAACACCGCATCGGGAATGCCGATCTTGCCAACATCGTGCATCGGCGCGGCATTGAGCAGTTCTTCGGCGGCCGCTTCGCTGAAGCCTGCGGCCAGGGCCAGCACCTTGGAGAAATGGCTCATGCGAATCACGTGCAAGCCGGTTTCGTTGTCCTTGTATTCGGCCGCCATACCGAGGCGCTGAACGATCTGTAGGCGGGTCTGGCGCAACTCATCCATGCGCACCAGTGACAGGTGTGTACGCACCCGGGCACGCACGATCGGCGGGCTGACCGGCTTGGTGATGTAATCGACTGCGCCCACGGCAAAGCCGCGTGCTTCATCCTCAACATCGGCCAGGGCGGTGACAAAGATCACCGGAACCGCTTCCAGATGCGCCTGAGCCTTGAGTGCCTGACACACCTCATAGCCGGTCATACCCGGCATCATCACATCCAGCAGGATCAGATCCGGTCGCTCACGCTCAGCCATCTCCAGGGCTTTGCCGCCGTCCTTGGCAAACAGCAGGCGATAGTCCTCCTGCAGGATATGCCGCAGCACCTGCAGGTTGGTGGCCTCATCGTCAACCAGCAGGAGCAACGGGCGGGCATCGACTGGGGTAATCATGGTGTCTGGCTTTCCTCGTCATGCAACTGCTGCTGCAGTTCGCTAAGTGCTTGCTGCGCCTGCTCAAAGTCAAAATCATCCAGTGCCTGGCGGATACGCGCCAAGACCTTTTTCTGCTGCGCGCCCTGCAGCCCCAGGCTCAAACAGTCCAATGCCTGATCATCCAGCCCGCCACGGCTGACGGCGTGTTGCAAACGCAGCAGCGCTGCACGCAGTTGCTCAAGGTCCAGCGTCTGCGTCTCAGTAGTCGTCTCTGGCACCTGCGGCAAGGCTTCGACAACAGCCCCCAGGGCGCGCGACAACTCCTGTAGCAGGCTGCGCAAATGCAGCCCCTCGCGCCGGTTGAACGCCTGCTCGATAGCCTGCCCCAGACCGGACAGGTGGGTCAGCGCCAGATTGGCCGCCGCACCACGGAAACGGTGTGCCAGACTGCGCCCGGTATCCCAGTCATTCTTCTCCAGCATGCTGCCCAGTTGCTCGACCAGCGCGTCCTGCTCGGCCAGAAAGCGCTGAATCGCCTGGCTCATCTGTACCGGCCCACCCCAGAGACTGGCCCCGCGTTGCCAGTCAAACAGCCCGCTCGTTGCTGCGGTAGTACGCTCGACAGCGCCTGGTTCCTGAGTCGTACCCAGCAGGCGCGCCATTTCCGCCAGCAAGGCAGGCAAATCGAGGGGCTTGGAGGCAAAGCCGTTCATCCCGGCATCCAGCGCGGCCTGACGATCCTGATCCAGCACGCTGGCGGTCAAGGCAATGATCGGGAGTTGCACACGCTGCTGAGTGGCTTCCAGCGCACGGATACGCCGGGAGGCCTCCAGGCCATCGACCAGGGGCATCTGTACATCCATCAGCACCAGATCAAAACGACCGCTGATAAAGGCCTCGACTGCCGCCTGCCCATCGGCAACGCAGGTAACCTGGTGGCCCAGACGCTGCAGGTTGAGCTGCAACAGCTCCAGGTTCTGCGGTACATCGTCGGCGGCCAGAATATGCAATGCCGCCAGTTGCGGCAGCGCCTGACGTACCTGCGGAGCCAGCTGCTGGCCGGCGCGCAAAGGCAGCTCGACGATAAAACGGCTGCCCTCGCCCAAAGTACTTTCCACCCGCAAGCGCCCACCCATAAGCTCGACCAGCTGCCGCGAGATGGTGGTGCCCAAGCCTGTACCGCCGAATCGCCGACTCATCGAGGCATCGGCTTGAGCAAAGGGCTCGAAGATTTTCTCCAGACGGTCGGCGGCAATACCGATGCCACTGTCTTCGACAATCAGGCGGATCGCCCCGGCTTCGCCCTGCACGCGCAGGCAGACCCGGCCCTGGGCAGTGAATTTCACCGCATTGCCCAGCAGATTGGTCAACACCTGTTGCAGACGCAGGGCGTCGCCTCGGTAGAACTCCAGCAGCTGCGCCGAGTACTCCAGCTGCAACGCCAGGCCCTTGTTCTCTGCGGCCAGACGCTGGGTGGCGCAGACCTGCTCGCACAGTTCGCGCAGGGAGAAGTCCAGGTCTTCCAGCTCAATCGCACCGCGGTCGAGCTTGGCAGTATCGAGGATGTCGTTGAGCAAGCCGAGCAACGAGCGTGAGGCCTGTTGCACGGTCTGCAGATGGCGGCGCTGATCATCGGCCAATGGCGTGCCGATCAGCAGCTCGGTAAAACCGATGATGGCGTTCATCGGCGTGCGAATTTCATGGCTCATATTCGCCAGGAAACTGCTGCGCGCCGCAGCCGCGGCTTCGGCACGGTCACGCGCGGCACGGGTTTCCTGCTCCATAAGCCGGCGCGGCGTCAGGTCAGTGGCCAGTTTGACCACCTTGAAAGGTTTGCCGTCGGTATCGAGAATCGGGTTGTAGGTCGCCTGAATCCACACCTCACGGCCGCCACGGGCGATACGCCGGTACTCCCCGGCAGAGAACTGCCCATTGCCTAAGGCCGCCCAGAACTGGCGGTAGTCGTCACTGTCGGCATACAGCGGATCGCAGAACAGACTGTGATTCTGGCCGGTCACCTCGGCACGCGTGTAACCAAACAGATCCAGCGCGTTGTCATTGATCTCCAGCACACGGCCTTGCAGATCAAATTCAACCAGTGCCATGGCCTTGCTGATGGCATTGACCTTGCCTTCGTACTCGGCGTTACGCAGCTTGGTTTCGGTCTGATCAAGCAGCACCCCGTCGATCCAGCGCGGTATGCCCTGCTCATCGCATACAGCACTGCCGCTTTCCCAGATCCAGTGTTCCTTGCCATCGCGGTCGAACAGACGATATTCGACGGTGTAATTGCGCCGCTGCTCAATGGCGGCCAGCACTTGATCGGCCACCGGTTGATAGTCGTCAGGATGATAGAGCGCAGCAATCGACTGGCGTTTGCTGATGAAGTCATCGGCACTCCAACCCGTGAGAGTCTGTACCGCATCGCTGACAAACAGCATGGTCCAGTCGCTATCCAGCAGGCAGCGGAAGGAAACCCCAGGGATATTGCTGATCAGCGAACGGTACTGCTGTTCACTCTCACGCAGCGCCTGCTCCATCTGGATACGCCCGCTGATGTCGTTGACGAACACCACAAACAGCGGGTGATTTCCCGAGCGAGTCACACCGACGCTGATGCGTACCGGCTTGGCCTGACCATCGCTGGCAATGCAGTGCAATTCCTGCTCGGCACCCGACAATGCCAGAGTGCCGTTCTCCAGGTAGTTGCGCAGGTGCGCCGCATAGACGTTGCCATCATGCTCGTTGAGCAGACGGCGGATCGGCAAACCGACCAGCTCATCGGGCTTCCAGCCCAGCAGACGGATAGCGGCTCGGTTGGCCGAGCGAATAATGCCGTGGTGGTCGACCGTCAGGATCGAGTCGAGTGCGGTGTCGAAGATTGAACGTAAATGCTGCTCGCTGGCCTGCAGCTGCAGGCTCAGGCGGCGATAGCGCAGCAGCGCATTAGCCGCCACGACAAAGACCGTCAGGGCAACGGTAATCAGCGAAATCGCACTGCCCAGGTACAGGCTGTCAACCACGGCAATCGGCTGCTCGGACTCGGCCGCACCAACAAAGCGGGCCGCCTCCATACCGGTGTAATGCATGCCACTGATCGCCAGGCCCATCACCAACGCGCTAATCAGCAAGGCCCAGAGCGCCGGCAAACGGCCTTCCAGACCAAAGCGCACCCACAGGGCGAGAATGGCCAGGCCGACCGCCACCAGAATCGACAGGGCAAACATCCAGGGGTCGTAGCGCAGCAGCGGCGCCATCTGCATCGCGGCCATGCCGCTGTAATGCATTGCGCCAATCCCAGCGCCGACCAGCCCGCCGCCGATACACAACTGCAGCAGGCTCAGGTTGCGCCGCGCCAACACCGTCAACGCCACCCATGAAGCCGCCAGGCTCGGCAACATTGAAAGCAAGGTGACGTCGAGATCAAAACGCACCTCGGCGCACAGCTGAAACGCCAGCATGCCGAGAAAGTGCATAGCCCAGACTCCAGCACCCAGGGCCAGCGAGCCAGTCAGAATGGTGATCTGTCGCCACCAGGCGGTTTCACTGTCGCGGGCCACGCCTGCCAGCTGCAGGGCCATGCCTGAGGTGAATACGGCAATGCACAGCGACATCAGCACCAGTAACGGGTCGTAATTGCTGAGTACCAGTACGCTGGGATCGGCACCGGCAATAAACAACTGATCAAGAAACTGCATACCACCCCAAGACTGCATCGGTTGTGCATGCGCACCAGTGGCGCAATGACAGCATGACAAACGAGGCTGTCCGGTGTGTCAATCAAACACCGACAAAAAAGCCCGCTTTCGCGGGCTTTTTCGGGTTTACGCAGATCAGGCAGACAGCTCGACCAGCAGCTTGTTCAGCCGCTGCACATAAGCGGCCGGGTCTTTCAGGTTGTCGCCGGCGGCCAGGGCAGCCTGGTCGAAGAGGATATGACTGAGGTCGGCAAAGCGATCTTCATCGGCCTCGGCATCCAGCTTCTCGATCAGTGGGTGGCTTGGGTTGAATTCGAAGATCGGCTTGGAATCCGGCACCTTCTGCCCGCTGGCTTCGAGGATCTGGCGCATCTGCAGGCCCAGGTCCTGCTCACCAATGGCCAGGATGGCTGGCGAATCGGTCAGGCGGTGCGAAACGCGTACATCGGCAACCTGCTCACCCAGCGCAGTTTTCAGACGCTCGACCAGACCTTCTTTGGCCTTGGCGACTTCCTCCTGGGCCTTCTTGTCTTCTTCCGAATCCAGCTTGCCGAGGTC
This sequence comes from Pseudomonas sp. 8BK, assembly GCF_902506475.1. Lineage (NCBI taxonomy): Bacteria > Pseudomonadati > Pseudomonadota > Gammaproteobacteria > Pseudomonadales > Pseudomonadaceae > Pseudomonas > Pseudomonas sp. 8BK. The sequence continues at coordinate 2,112,821 of NZ_LR733252.1, forward strand.
CAGATCGCCACGGGCCACGTCGACGAAATGTTTGCCGTCGAACTCGGTCAGGTAGCTCATCAGCCACTCATCGATACGGTCGGTGAGCAGCAGCACTTCGATGCCTTTCTTGCGGAACACTTCCAGGTGCGGGCTGTTCTTCACCTGGGCATAGGATTCGCCAGTCAGGTAGTAGACCTTGTCCTGACCTTCGGCCATGCGCGCGATGTACTCGCCCAGGCCCACGCTCTGCTCGCCATCTTCAGTACGGGTGGAGGCAAAGCGCAGCAGGCCGGCGATCTTCTCCTTGTTGGCGAAGTCTTCTGCCGGACCTTCCTTGAGCACCTGGCCGAAGTTCTTCCAGAAGCTCTTGTATTGCTCAGGCTCGTTCTTCGCCAGTTTTTCCAGCATATCCAGCACGCGCTTGGTCAGCGCCGACTTCATCGAGTCGATGATCGGGTCTTTCTGCAGGATTTCGCGGGATACGTTCAGCGACAGGTCGTTGGAGTCGACCACGCCTTTGATAAAGCGCAGGTACAGCGGCAGGAACGACTCGGCCTGATCCATGACGAATACGCGCTGCACATAAAGTTTCAGGCCACGCGGCGCTTCACGCTGATACAGATCGAACGGCGCACGGGCTGGGGTGTAGAGCAGCGAGGTGTACTCCAGCTTGCCTTCGACCTTGTTGTGGCTCCAGCTCAGCGGGTTCTCGAAATCGTGGCCGATGTGCTTGTAGAACTCCTGGTATTCCTCGTCCTTGATCTCGGTACGCGGACGGGTCCACAGGGCGCTGGCACGGTTGACGGTTTCCCACTCAACTTCGGCTGGCTTGTCCTTCTCCTCACCATGGAACTCTTTCGGCAGCTCGATCGGCAAGGCGATATGGTCGGAGTATTTCTTGATGATGTTGCGCAGACGCCAGCCATCGGCGAACTCGTCTTCGCCGGCTTTCAGGTGCAGGACGATACGGGTACCGCGCTCGGCTTTTTCAACGGTGGCAACTTCGAACTCGCCCTCGCCTTTACTCGACCAGTGCACGCCTTCGCTGGCCGGGCTACCGGCGCGGCGGCTGTACACATCAACCTTGTCGGCAACGATAAAGGCCGAGTAGAAGCCCACACCGAACTGACCGATCAGATGCGAATCCTTCTTCTGATCGCCGGTCAGGTGCTTCATGAAATCAGCGGTGCCGGATTTGGCGATGGTGCCCAGATGAGTGATCGCATCTTCGCGACTCATGCCGATGCCGTTGTCTTCGAGGGTAACGGTCTTGGCGTCCTTGTCGAAGCTGACGCGAATTTTCAGTTCAGCGCCGCCTTCGAGCAGCTCAGGCTTGGCCAGCGCTTCGAAACGCAGCTTGTCGGTGGCATCCGATGCGTTGGAAATCAGTTCGCGAAGGAAGATTTCCTTGTTCGAATACAGCGAATGGATCATCAGGTGAAGCAGTTGCTTCACCTCGGTCTGGAAGCCCAGGGTTTCTTTTTGAGTTTCCACACTCATGCTCTCTTACTCCACGTTGTTGACGAAGCCGCAGTGCGGCGGATGTCATACAGGTGGGGGCATGTTGTGAGATTTCAAGTGCTTGGCTCAGGGCTCAAGCAACTCGATGCGAGTAATTTCTTCCGGCAGCAGGCTGTAACTGACCTCACCTTGCCCGCTCATGCGCTGACGCAGAATGATCCGCCCGTCCTGATCGATACCATGGAAACGCCCTTCGGCACTGTTACCACGCTCGGTGGTTGCACGCATGCTGAGGTTTTCATAACGGTTGGGACTGCGCAGCAAGCCATCGAGGCTGAAGCGCACGCGCCGATCCAGGGGCCGGCTGACGCGCTCCGGAACGACTACCGCCACTGCAGCCGGTTTGGCCTCGGCAACAGGCGGCGCAACGGCGCTAGGTAACGGCGGAAAACTATCGGCAGCAACCTGCCAGCCACGCTTGTCCTGCTTCTGCAACAGAATCGGCAATTGCTGCAGCTCACCGTTGATCCGTGCCTGGATGTTTAGATCAACCCTCTGCAGTGGAAAGTTCAAATTACCGATCGGCAACAACTCCACCCGGCGAGTGGCAAAGCGGCGCTCCAAGTAATCCTGAATCACATGGCTGACGGTATCCAGCGAGTCGAACTGGCGATCGACTGTATCGCCCTGATAACGCAGGCCATTGCGGAACAGCTCAAGCTTGCCGCTCAGGGTGGTTTTGAACTGCGGCGGCAGTACCAGGTGGAAATCACCGGCCAGCTTGTTCGGCGGCACCGGCTGCAGGTCCAGATGCAAGGTGTAGCCGCGGCTCAAGCGCCGCGCTTCGGGCAACTCCTGCTCAGGCAGTAACCAGCTGATTTCCACCTCCGGCAGTATGCCTTTATCGGCCGGTAACACATCGAACCGTACCGGGCCCCTGTCGACTTTCGGCAGACGAATCACCAGTTCGCTCTGGGCGAAGAAATCCTGCCCCTCGCGCAAGCTCAATACGCCGTCGAGCAACTCGGCCTGCTGTGGCGCAAATGGCCGGCCATTCAACTCACCACGCAGATCAATAGCCAGCTCGGCCGGTGCCTGCACCTCAGGCTTGAGCCACTTGAGGCTGAGGATGGCCTCCAGACGTTGCGCATCATGATTGGCCAGTAACGTCAGACCGACCACCAGCGGAATAATCCCCAAACTAGCCAAGGCTAGCGCTGGCCGCGCCGAGCGCCAATGACGCAGTACATACAGCAAGGTGAACGGCGGCAGGAAACTGGCCCAGCCCCACAGCAGGCTGGTAGCAAAGGCGCGCATCACCAGCCAGACCAACCCGGCGAGTATCAGCAGCAAGCCACCCAGAATCAGCAGCGCATCCATTCAGTAATCCTTAGTGATAGTTAAACAAGGGGTTATCCGCAGACCCAACTGCCCTCAAGGTTCATCGACCTTAAAGTGCGCCCGCGCCGTGGCAATCGGCTCGGTCTGGTTGGTTTGCCAGGCGGTAATGGCCACGTTGGCGACCCGGCGACCCTGGCGCCACACCTGGCATTGCACGAAGGTGTCACGATAATGGCCGGCGCGAAGGTAATCTATCGAGAAGTCGATGATTTTCGGCAAATGTGGAATGCCCATAAACATCAGCAGGTGAAGCATCGCCGAATGCTCCATAAAACCGGCGATCACCCCACCATGCAGCGCGGGTAAGGTCGGGTTACCGATATTGTCCTGGTTGGCCGGCAGGCGAAACACCATGTCATCGCCCAGGCGCAGGCACTCGATACCGAGCAATTTGGCGTAGGGAATCAGACTGATCAGCGAGTCGTAGTTATTCTGCTCGTGGGCTTCGCGCACCAGCTGGTTGAGGTTCAGCGTGCTCATTGGCCAGCTCCCTTGGCAGTGCGTTGCAGATCGGCAGGTTTACCCATGCGCATAAAGGCACCGACCACATGGGCAATCGGCTCATCGGGATTGTCCTGATAGGCATAGCCGCGGGTAAAGATAATGTTCTCGGTCACCCGGTAGCACTCAGCGAAACCAAATACATCCTTGTTCGGCTCTGCCGGGCGCATGTAATCGATGCGCAGATCGAGAGTCGGGCAGATTTCGAACTCAGGCAGCACGCACACGGTGGAAATGCCGCAGGTGGTGTCCATCAGTGTGGTGATCGCACCACCGTGGATCACACCGGTTTCCGGGTTACCAACAATCTGTGGGCTGTAGGGCAAACGCAGGATCAGCCCCTGCGCATCAGCGCGGTGCACACTTATACCGAGCACCTGGCAATGACGCAGGACCGATAGAAAACGCTGCGCCCGCGCAGCAATAGGAGAATCACTCATGACTTCAGACTCAGGACAACTGTACAAAGGGTGAGCATGATACTCGCAGACACCAGGCCCGGCACCACGGAGCCGACCTGCTGACGAGAACTGCCGGCAAATTAATAGGGAACTTCGGCGAAACTGCACTGTTTAATGGCTATGCCCGGGCGACCCGGCATTGATTTCTACATTACAAGGAGTACTAACCGTGCAAAAGCCATTCACCTATGCCCTGCTTCTCGCCGCCATGCTCGGCCTGGCAGCCTGCGAGAAAACCCCGGAAGACAAAGTAGAGTCGGCCAAGGAGTCCGCTGCTGAAGCCATCGAATCCTTGGGTGATGCCGTTGAAGAAACCGGCGAAGCCATCGAGCAGAAAGCTGATGAGGTGATGGGCACCGAGCCAACCACTGGCGAGAAAATCGAAGACGCTGCCAATGATGCAGCTGAGGCCATCAACGACGCTGGCGATGAAGTCAAAGACGCTGTCGATGGCCAATAAGCCTTCCAGCTGAATCAAACAGGCCCGCTGATGCGGGCCTGTTTGTTTATGGCGCAATCAAAGCGCCGGGGTAAGCATCAGCAGCAGGCTACACAGCAGCCCGACCACCCAGACCAGACTGCGCTGCCAGTGCAAGTCAGCCCAGTAAAAGAACAGATAGAGCACCCGCGCCACAACGAAGGTAACGGCCAAGACATCCACTAGAACGCCGTGGCTACTGGTCACATGGGCCATCAGTACGCCAACGGCAAACAGCGGAAACGCTTCAAAACTGTTCAGGTGCGCAGCCAGGGCTCGCGCGCCAAAGCCGGTCAGACGTGCTTGCTGAGCGCGTGGATGGTGATTGTCGTAATGGCCGTCACCCTCCTTCGCCATGGCCTTGGCCACCGGGGCCTTGGCGATAAAGATCAGTAATGCACTGGTAAAGATGCACCAGAATGGGATGCTCATTCGCTTTTCTCCTTGGGCGATTCGAACGCCGGGGTCTGGGTGTAGACCATCACTTCCAGTACATCGGAGTGAAACTCACGGCGGTACAACACCAATACCACACCTGCGCTGACCAGCATGAAAAACCATGGGTTGATAAACCAGGCCAGGGTTGCCATGCCGAAGTAATAGGCACGCAAACCCTGGTTGAACTGGTTGGCAGCCATCGAGATCACCCGCGCGGTGCGTTCGGCAAAGGCCTTGCGCTCCTGCTCCGTCACGTGCCGCTCGCCCACCATCGGCGCAGATCCCACCAGCACGGCGGCGAAGTTGTACTGACGCATGCACCAGCTGAAGGTAAAGAAGGCGTAGACAAATACCACCCCCAGGCACAGTAGTTTGACTTCGGACAGCTCACGACTGGCCGCCTGGACAAACGGCAGATCGGCCAGCAGTGATACCGCGCGATCAGAGGCGCCAAGCACGGTCAGAATACCGGCGAGGATGATCAGCGTACTCGAGGCAAAGAATGAGGCGTTGCGTTCCAGGTTGCCGATCACGTTGGCATCGGCTATGCGGTTGTCGCGCAGCAGCATGCGACGCATCCAGTCTTCGCGGTACAGGTGCAGCACGCTGGCCAGGCATGGCGTGGTGCGACCCTTGGCCTGGGCGTAACGGGTGTAACCGGCCCAGCAGACGACAAACCAGAGAACGGCAAGCAGGTGCGGTAGGTAGTAGTCACTGATTGGCATGCAGACTCCTTGTTAACCTGCGCCGATTATAGACAGGCCTGGCTTTCAGCTGGCCAACAAAAAGGCCGCTCAATGAGCGGCCTAGGGTAAACAGCAGAGGCTAAGCAGCCGAACTTAAGCTGCCGCAGTTTTCGGCATACCCAGTACGCGGTCCACCACAACAGCCACGGCCAGGGTCAGCAGCACCGGCAACAGCCAGCCGAGGCTCTGGTCAGCCAGCGGCAATTGGCTGAAGAAGCTTGGGACCAGCGTCTTGCCGCCCGCGGCAGCAATACCGTCAACCAGACCAAACACCAGAGTAACCGCCATAACCGGGCGGAATACCCGCGCCGACGAGCACCACAGATCATCCAGCAGGCTCAGCGCCACCAGTACGATGGCCAATGGGTACAAACCAACCAGTACCGGAATCGAGAAGCTGATCAGTTGGGTCAGGCCCTGATTGGCCACCAACAGACTGAACAGACCGAAGGTGATCACAACTGCACGGTAAGAAACCGGCAACAGGCCGCTGAAGAACTCACCACAGGCCGTCAACAGCCCCACAGCCGTGGTCAGGCAGGCCAGGGTAATAACCACGGCCAACAGCAGGCTGCCGGCCGTGCCGAAGGTGTGCTGCACATAGGCTGTAAGAATCTGCACGCCGTTCTGTGCCTCACCGGCAATCCCTTGGCTAGTCGCACCGAGGTAGAACAGCGCCAGGTAGACCAGCGACAGGCCGACTGCAGCGATCAGGCCGGCAATCACCGAGTAACGGGTAATCAGCTTGCCGTCGGTCACACCATGGTCACGAATCGCGGTGGCAATCACGATGCCGAACACCAGCGCACCGAGGGTATCCATGGTCAGGTAACCCTGCAGAAAACCCTGCACAAAGGGCGCACTCTGATAATCAGGCGATACCTGACCGATCTCCCCTGCGGGAACCAGCAACGCCGCACCGCCCAATACCAACAGCGCAGCCAGCAGCACCGGGGTGATGTACTTGCCGATGCGATCCACCAGTTGCCCGGGATTAAGGGACAGGAACAACACCGCAGCAAAGTAGGCCAGGGTATAGAGCAGCAACGCTGTGCTGTTATTGCCGCTGAACGGGGCGACGCCCATCTCGAACGACACCACAGCCGTGCGCGGCGTGGCAAACAACGGGCCGATGGCCAGGTAAACCGCAACGGCAAACAGCACGCCGGCGCGCTTGCCTAACGGTGCGGTGAGCAACGCCATACCACCGCCGACACGCGCCAGGGCAACGATGGTCAGCAGCGGCAAGCCGACACCGGTGAGCAGAAAGCCCAACGCCGCCAGGCCAATGTTCTCGCCCGCCGCCATACCGGCGCTAGGCGGAAAGATGATGTTGCCGGCGCCCAGGAACAGCGCAAACGTCATAAAACCAAGGGCCAGGAGATCCGAGCCTTTCAAACGAGTCATAGAAGGGAATACCACAGGCAGAAAGTTAAAGGTTCCGAGGGTTTCCCGATGGATCGGGGGAAACGTCACCCAGCCGGTTAAGCGGGGCCACTGCAGCACCCTGAACCGCTTGTGGCGGAGCAGGCGCTAATAGTTGCAAGCCTAACGAAATTGACGCGACAGCGGCACTGGCACAGGTCAGGCTGTCGGACTGGTGAAAAAAGCTGTCGCATCAGCAACAGTTCATCCCTGGCCGCAATAAAAAAGGCCACCCGAAGGTGGCCTTTCATGAGCAGTCAGCAACGCTTAGGCGTTTTTGACTTCCCAACCGGTCAGCTCGGCCAGAGCCTTGCCGATGTCAGCCAGGGAACGCACGGTTTTCACACCGGCGTCTTGCAGGGCTGCGAACTTCTCGTCTGCAGTACCCTTGCCGCCGGAGATGATTGCGCCGGCGTGGCCCATACGCTTGCCCGCCGGAGCGGTTACACCAGCGATGTAGGACACTACTGGCTTGGTCACGTTGGCCTTGATGTAAGCAGCAGCTTCTTCTTCAGCCGAACCGCCGATCTCACCGATCATCACGATCGCTTCGGTCTTCGGGTCTTCCTGGAACAGCTTCAGGATGTCGATGAAGTTGGAGCCCGGGATCGGGTCACCACCGATGCCGACGCAGGTGGACTGACCGAAACCGGCGTCAGTGGTCTGCTTGACGGCTTCGTAAGTCAGGGTGCCGGAACGCGAGACGATGCCGACTTTGCCTGGCAGGTGGATGTGGCCTGGCATGATGCCGATCTTGCACTCGCCCGGCGTGATCACGCCTGGACAGTTCGGGCCGATCAGGACCACGCCCAGCTCGTCGCACTTGACCTTGGCTTCCAGCATGTCGATGGTCGCGATGCCTTCGGTGATGCAAACGATCAGCTTGATGCCGCCCATGGCCGCTTCAAGGATCGAGTCCTTGCAGAACGGAGCCGGAACGTAGATCACGCTGGCGGTGGCGCCAGTCTGCTCGACTGCTTCACGCACGGTGTTGAACACCGGCAGATTCAGGTGAGTGGTGCCGCCTTTGCCCGGAGTCACGCCGCCAACCATCTTGGTGCCGTAGGCGATGGCTTGTTCGGAGTGGAAAGTACCCTGCGAGCCGGTGAAGCCCTGGCAGATAACTTTGGTGTCTTTATTGATCAGGACGCTCATTACTTGCCCTCCGCAGCTTTGACGACTTGCTGAGCAGCGTCGGTCAGGCTGGTTGCCGCGATGATGTTCAGGCCGCTTTCTGCCAGGACTTTAGCGCCCAGTTCAGCGTTGTTGCCTTCCAGACGGACGACAACCGGGATTTTCACGCCGACTTCTTTCACTGCACCAATGATGCCTTCGGCAATCATGTCGCAACGAACGATACCGCCGAAGATGTTTACCAGTACGGCAGCCACGTTGCTGTCGGACAGGATGATCTTGAAGGCTTCGGTCACGCGCTCTTTGGTTGCGCCGCCACCTACGTCGAGGAAGTTGGCTGGCTTGCCGCCGTGCAGGTTGACGATGTCCATGGTGCCCATGGCCAGGCCAGCACCGTTGACCATGCAACCGATGTTGCCTTCCAGCGCTACATAGTTCAGTTCGAACTTGGCAGCGTGGGCTTCACGCGGATCGTCCTGGGACGGATCGTGCATGGCGCGCAGCTTCGGCTGACGGTACAGGGCGTTGCTGTCGATGTTGATCTTGGCGTCGAGGCAATGCAGGTTGCCGTCAGCCTTGATTACCAGCGGGTTCACTTCCAGCAGAGCCAGGTCGTAGTCCTGGAACAGCTTGGCCAGGCCAACGAAGATCTGGGTGAACTGCTTGATCTGATCACCTTCCAGGCCCAGCTGGAATGCCAGCTCGCGGCCCTGGAACGGCTGAGCGCCGACCAGCGGGTCGATGGTCGCCTTGAGGATCTTCTCAGGGGTGTCGTGCGCCACTTTCTCGATGTCCACGCCACCTTCGGTGGAAGCCATGAACACGATGCGACGGCTGGAACGGTCAACGACCGCGCCCAGGTACAGCTCCTTGGCGATGTCGGTGCAGGACTCGACCAGGATCTTGGTCACTGGCTGACCGTTGGCATCTGTCTGGTAAGTCACCAGACGCTTGCCCAGCCAGTTGGCGGCGAAGGCTTTGGCGTCTTCTTTGTTCTTAACCAGCTTCACGCCGCCCGCTTTACCGCGGCCACCAGCGTGGACTTGAGCCTTGACGACCCACTCGCTGCCACCGATTTTTTCGCAGGCTGCTGCGGCTTCTTCCGGGGTGTCTACCGCGAAGCCCTTGGATACGGGCAGGCCGTATTCAGCGAACAGCTGCTTACCCTGATACTCGTGGAGATTCATGCTTGTCTACCGTCTTCGTTTAGGTATTGCGCATACGGTGCTGCACTTGTGATGCCGCACCACCTGTGACTGCTTCTGCAGCAATCCGGCTGACGTTCCGCGCAGAACCTGAGCTGTACGCGGGCAGTCGGCCGTGGTTCTTCCTGTTGAGCTGCACCTTCACCGGTACACAACGCCGGTGAAGGCATCCGCTCAAACAAACAACGTCTTAACGCTTCTTGCGGTTGGCGATGTGGATGGCGTGGCCATTCACTGCCAGAGCAGCTTCATGCAGCGCTTCGGACAGCGTCGGGTGGGAGAACACCATCATTCCCAGATCCTCGGCGCTGGTGCCGAACTCCATACCGATTGCACCCTGCTGAACCAGTTCGGCAGCGCTTGGGCCAATCACGTGTACACCCAGAACGCGGTCGGTGGTGGCATCGGCGATCACCTTGACCATACCGCCGGTGTCGTTGGCCGCCATGGCGCGACCGCTGGCAGCGAACGGGAAGGTGCCGACGTTAACGGCAACGCCTTCGGTCTTCAGCTGCTGCTCGGTTTTACCGACCCATGCGATTTCCGGATGGGTGTAGATAACCGACGGGATCAGGTCGTAGTTCATCTGGGCTTTGTGGCCGGCGATGCGCTCGGCAACCATGATGCCCTCTTCCGAGGCTTTGTGAGCCAGCATCGCGCCGCGCACCACGTCACCAATGGCGTAAACGCCCGGTACGCTGGTGGCGCACTGGTCGTCAACGAAGATGAAGCCACGCTCGTCCATGTCGACGCCGCTGTCGGCCGCCAGCAGGTCGGTGGTCACGGGACGGCGGCCGACTGCAACAATCAGCTTGTCGAACACGATCTTCTGCTCGCCTTCGGCGTCGGTGAAGTTGACGGTAACCTGCTTCTTCTTCACTTCCGAACCGGTAACGCGAGCGCCCAGGCGGATTTTCAGGCCTTGCTTGGTGAAGGTTTTCAGCGCTTCCTTGGCGATCTGCTCATCGGCAGCCGGGAGGAACTTGTCCAGCGCTTCCAGCACAGTCACTTCAGCGCCCAGGCGAGCCCAGACCGAACCCAGTTCCAGACCGATTACGCCAGCGCCGATCACGCCCAGCTTCTTCGGCACACTCTGGAATTCCAAAGCACCAGTGGAATCAACGATCACGTCCTGGTCAACCGGAGCTGGCGGAATGTCGATTGGTTTGGAACCGGAGGCCAGAATCACGTTCTCGGCTTCGACGATCTGCGTCTTGCCATCGGAACCGGTGACTTCAACCTGCTTGTTCGCCAGCAGCTTGCCGTGACCTTCGAGCAGGGTCACGCCATTGGCCTTGAACAGCGTGGCAACGCCGCCAGTGAGATTTTTCACGATGTTGGCCTTACGACCGATCATCGCTGGCACGTCGATGGTTACGCCTTTGGCTTCGATACCGTGAATGGCAAAGCCTTCGTGCGCTTCGTGGTACTTCCAGGAGCTGTCCAGCAGCGCCTTGGAGGGAATGCAACCGACGTTCAGGCAAGTACCACCGAGCGCAACCTTGCCCTCTTTATCCTGGTACTTCTCGATGCATGCAGTCTTCAAGCCGAGCTGAGCTGCTTTGATGGCGGCTACGTAGCCACCAGGGCCGGCACCGATGACTACCACGTCGAATTTCTGGGTCATAACGTATTCCTTCTCGAATAAACCGGACGGCCCTGATTAGAGGGCCGCCGTGGGAGAAACTGGCTTTTAGATGTCCAGCAGCAGACGCGCCGGGTCTTCCAGCAAGTTCTTGATGGTCACCAGGAAGGTCACGGCTTCCTTACCATCGATCAGGCGGTGGTCGTAGGACAACGCCAGGTACATCATCGGACGGATAACCACCTGACCATTCACGGCCATCGGACGCTGGATGATGTTGTGCATACCCAGAATCGCGGCTTGCGGTGGGTTGACGATCGGCGTCGACATCATCGAACCGAAAGTACCACCATTGGTGATGGTGAAGGTGCCGCCGGTCATTTCTTCGATCGACAGTTTGCCGTCTTTGGCTTTTTTGCCGAAGGTGGCGATGCCGTTCTCGATTTCAGCCAAGCTCATCAGCTCGGCATTACGCAGCACCGGGACTACCAGGCCACGGTCGCTGGACACGGCAACACCAATGTCGGCGTAGCCGTGGTAAACGATGTCGTTACCGTCGATCGAGGCGTTGACTGCCGGGAAACGCTTCAGCGCCTCGGTAGCGGCCTTGACGAAGAACGACATAAAGCCCAGGCGCACGCCATTGTGGCTCTTCTCGAACAGGTCCTTGTACTTCGAACGCAGCGCCATGACTTCGGTCATGTCGACTTCGTTGAAGGTGGTCAGCATGGCCATGGAGGACTGAGCTTCGACCAGACGCTCGGCGATCTTGGCACGCAGACGGGTCATCGGCACGCGCTTCTCGGTGCGGTCGCCAGTGGCGAATACCGGCGCAGCAGCAGCAGGCGCGGCAGGCTTGGCGGCAGGTGCAGCAGCCGGCGCGTTCTTCTTCGCTTCAACGGCAGCAACCACATCTTCCTTGGTTACACGACCGCCTTTACCGGTGCCAGCAATGCTGTTCGGGTCAATGCCATTTTCTTCGGCGATCTTGCGCGCAGCTGGGGAGAGGATCTGGTCGTCGCCTGCGGCAGCAGCTGGTGCAGCGGCGGCAGGTGCAGCAGCCTGAGCGGCAACAGCCGGCACAGGAGCAGCAGCGCCGCCCTCACCCAGGGTACCGAGCAGTTCATTGGACAGAACGGTGTCGCCTTCATTCTTGATGATTTGCGCGAGGACGCCATCGGCCTCGGCCAGCACTTCGATCACTACCTTGTCGGTTTCGATGTCGACGATCAGTTCGTCGCGCTTGACCGCATCGCCCGGCTTCTTGTGCCAAGTGGCCACGGTGCCGTCGGCAACCGATTCCGGGAAAGTAGGGGCTTTGATCTCGATAGCCATTGTGTGTGGTTCCTTAAATTCGGTTTCTTCTAGCAGGCGGCCCAGTTGACCGCCTGTTGCGCGAAGGCGTTAAACAGTAAAGGCGTCTTGCAGGAGTTTTTCCTGCTGTTCGGCGTGCATCGATGCATAACCACAGGCCGGTGCAGCAGACGCATCACGACCGGCGTACTCGAGGAACAGCGCTTTCTTGTGCGCTGTCGCCACGCGACGCATGTGATGCTGGCTGCAGTACCAGGCGCCCTGGTTCATCGGCTCTTCCTGACACCAGACGATGTGCTTGAGGTTCTTGTACGGGGCAATTGCCTCGGCCAGATCATCTTCCGGGAACGGATAGAGCTGCTCGATACGCACGATGGCGATGTCTTCGCGGCCTTCGTTGCGGCGCTTCTCGAGCAAGTCGTAGTAAACCTTGCCGCTGCACAGAATCAGACGCTCGACTTTCTTCGGATCGATGGCATCGATCTCCGGAATCACGGTCTGGAACGAGCCTTCGGCCAGATCTTCCAGAGTCGAGATGGCCAATTTGTGGCGCAGCAGCGACTTCGGCGTCAATACGACCAATGGCTTGCGCAGCGGGCGAATCACCTGACGACGCAGCAAGTGGTAGATCTGCGCTGGGGTGGTCGGTACCGCCACCTGCATGTTGTGCTCGGCGCACAGCTGCAGATAACGCTCCAGACGCGCCGAGCTGTGCTCAGGCCCCTGCCCTTCATAACCGTGCGGCAGCAGCATGGTCAGGCCGCACAGACGGCCCCACTTGTGCTCGCCACTGGAAATGAACTGATCGAACACCACCTGGGCACCGTTGGCGAAGTCGCCGAACTGTGCTTCCCAGATCACCAGCGACTGCGGCTGCGTGGTCGCGTAGCCATACTCGAAGGCCAGCACGGCTTCTTCCGAAAGGAAAGAGTCGTACAGGTCGAAACGCGGCTGCCCCTGGTAGAGGTTCTGCAGCGGCAGATGGGTGCTGGCATCCTTCTGGTTGTGCAGCACCGCGTGACGGTGCGAGAAGGTGCCGCGGCCGATGTCCTGGCCGGTCATGCGAATCGGATGGCCTTCGAACAACAGGGTGGCGTAGGCCATGGTTTCGGCGTAGCCCCAGTTGATCGGCAGTGCACCTGCGCTCATCTTCTGGCGGTCTTCGAGGATTTTCGCGACCTGGCGCTGCACCACGAAGCCTTCCGGAATTTCCAGCAGCTTGTTGGACAGTTCCTGCAGGGTTTTCAGCTCGAAACGCGTGTCGTGACGCGCGGTCCAGGCGTGCCCCAGGTACGGACGCCAATCGACGAACAACTCCTTGTTCGGCTCTTTGACCAGGCTCTTGACCACATGCTGACCGTTGTCCAGCGCAGTGCGGTACTCGTCGATCTTGGCCTGCACCTCATCGGCCGACTGACGCGCGGCAGCAGTCAGCACTTCAGCATACAGCTCACGGGTGGTGCGCTGTTTGGTAATTTGCTGATACATGATCGGCTGGGTGCCGCTCGGCTCGTCGGCCTCGTTGTGACCGCGACGGCGGTAGCAGACCAGGTCGATGACCACGTCACGCTTGTACTGCATGCGGTAATCGACAGCCAGCTGGGTGACGAACAGCACCGCTTCCGGATCATCGCCGTTCACGTGCAGGATCGGCGCCTGAATCATCTTCGCCACATCGGTGCAGTACTCGGTGGAACGCGAGTCCAGCGGGTTGCTGATGGTGAAGCCGACCTGGTTGTTGATCACGATATGGATGGTGCCGCCCGTCTTGAAGCCACGGGTCTGCGACATCTGGAAGGTTTCCATGACCACACCCTGACCGGCGAAGGCCGCATCACCGTGCAGGGAAACCGGCAGCACTTTTTCGCCACTGGCATCGCTGCGACGGTCCTGACGGGCGCGTACGGAACCTTCGACCACTGGAGAAACGATCTCCAGGTGGGACGGGTTGAATGCCATCGCCAGGTGTACTTCACCGCCAGCGGTCATCACGTTGGAGGAGAAACCCTGGTGGTATTTCACGTCACCGGAGGACAGGCCTTCGGTTTTCTTGCCTTCGAACTCGTCGAACAGGTCGCGCGGGTTCTTGCCGAAGGTGTTGACCAGTACGTTGAGGCGGCCACGGTGGGCCATGCCGATCACGATTTCCTTGGTGCCGTAGGAACCGGAACGCTGAATCAGCTCATCGAGCAGCGGAATCAGGCTCTCGCCGCCTTCCAGACCGAAACGCTTGGTGCCTGGATACTTGGTGCCCAGGTACTTTTCCAGACCTTCAGCTGCGGTCAGGCGTTCAAGTAGGTGGCTCTGCACCTCAACTGAAAATTGTGGGCGACCACGCACGCTTTCCAGACGCTGCTGGAACCAGCTGCGCTGCTCGGAATCAACGATATGGGTGAACTCGGCGCCGATGGTGCGGCAATATGTCTGCTGCAACGCATCGCGAATTTCGCGCAGAGTAGCCTCTTCCTTGCCAATGAACAGCCCACCGGTACGGAAGGTAGTGTCCAGGTCGGCATCGGTCAGACCATAGTGATTGATTGCCAGGTCAGCCGGCACAGGACGCTTCCAGAGGCCAAGCGGATCGAGCTGGGCAGCCTGATGGCCGCGCATGCGATAAGCCTGAATCAGGCGTAGCACTTCGACTTGCTTCTTCTCGTGCTCACTGCTGACGCTGCCAGCGGACACCGGTTGGGCGCGGCGCTGATTTTTAGCGAGCAGGACGAAATGATCGCGAATCGTTGAGTGCGATACGTCTGTGGCGGCGCTGCCGTCGGTCGGCAACTTCTGGAAGTAAGTGCGCCACTCTTCTGGCACAGCGTTGGGATCGTGCAGGTAAAGCTCATAGAGCTCTTCCACATAGGCAGCGTTACCACCGGATAGGTGGGCACTGTCCCACATGCGCTGCATCACGCTTTCTTGCATGCTTGGTCACCCTCGGTAAGGGGACACCACCGGCGAAGAAACCGCATGGCTGTCAGTCCTGAAGCAGCGACTGGTAAGCCACTACGGATCCCGCAGATAGTCCGGGCACCAGCCCGGATGCCCCTGCTGGTCGTCATATTTTTCAAATTAAGAACCACCGCTTTGTGAGCAGCAGCCCTGGCTAAAACTACGGCGCTGGGTTGAAAGCAGCGCCGCAGGTGTTACAGGTCTAGCAAACAACCGTGAATCAGGTACCGCTTTGCAGCAACATGTTACGTACGTGGCCGATCGCCTTGGTCGGGTTGAGACCCTTAGGGCAGACGTTCACGCAGTTCATGATGCCGCGGCAACGGAACACACTGAACGGATCATCCAGCGACGCCAGACGCTGTTCGGTCTGGGTATCACGGCTGTCCGCCAGGAAACGATACGCCTGCAGCAGCGCAGCTGGACCGAGGAACTTGTCGGGATTCCACCAGAACGACGGGCAGCTGGTCGAGCAGCACGCGCACAGGATGCACTCGTACAGACCATCCAGCTTCTCACGCTCTTCCGGCGACTGCAGACGCTCGATGGCCGGAGCCGGCGTGTTGTTCTGCAGGTATGGCTGCACCTTCTCGTACTGCTTGTAGAAGATGCTCATATCAACAGCCAGGTCACGGATGACCGGCAGGCCAGGCAGCGGACGAATTACCAGCTTGCCGCCTTTCAGGCCAGCCGCCGAGATCGGCGTGATGCAGGCCAGGCCATTCTTGCCATTGATGTTCATGCCATCGGAACCGCACACGCCTTCACGGCAGGAACGACGATAGGAGAAACCCTCGTCCTGTTCCTTGATCAGCGCCAGTACGTCAAGAACCATGATGTCCTTGCCGCCGGTGTCGACCTGGAAATCCTGCATAAACGGAGCAGCATCTTTTTCCGGGTTGTAACGATAAACGCTTACTTGCAACAGATTGGCTTGCGACATATCAGGCACCCTTAATAAGTCCGGACCTTGGGTTCAAACGCTGGAACTGTCTTCGGCGAGAAGTTGACCGAACGCTTGCTCACGCGCTTTTCACCTGGGATATACAGGGAATGGCACAGCCAGTTTTCGTCGTCACGTTCTTCGAAGTCTTCACGAGCGTGAGCACCACGGGATTCTTTACGAACCTCGGCAGCGATCGCTGTGGCTTCTGCCACTTCGAGAAGGTTTTGCAGTTCCAATGCTTCGATACGCGCAGTGTTAAATGCCTGGCTCTTGTCCGCGATCTTGACAGTCGCGATCCGCTCACGCAGGTCGGCCAGTTGGGCGATGCCCTTCTGCATGTACTCACCGGTGCGGAATACACCGAAGTAGTTTTGCATGCACTGTTGCAGCTCTTTACGCAGCGGCGCGACATCTTCGCCAGTGGTGCGTTCGTTGACGCCCGCCAGACGCTTGAGCGACAGCTCGATGTCGGTTTCGCTGGCACCACGGACTTCCACGCCTTCTTTCAGCGCTTTTTCCAGGTGCAGGCCGGCAGCGCGACCAAACACAACCAAGTCGAGCAGCGAGTTACCACCCAGACGGTTGGCACCGTGCACCGATACGCACGCCACTTCGCCCACGGCGAACAGGCCTTCGATGATCTTGTCGTTGCCGTTGGCATCCTGGGTGATGGCCTGACCGTGAATGTTGGTCGGCACGCCGCCCATCATGTAGTGGCAGGTCGGGATGACCGGAACCGGAGCAACGACCGGGTCGACGTGAGCGAAAGTCTTCGACAGCTCACAGATGCCTGGCAGACGGCTGTGCAGCACGTCTTCACCAAGGTGGTCGAGCTTCAGCAGTACGTGGTCCTTGTCCGGGCCACAGCCGTTGCCAGCGATGACTTCCTTGACCATCGAGCGGGCAACCACGTCGCGACCAGCCAGGTCTTTAGCGTTCGGCGCATAGCGCTCCATGAAACGCTCGCCATGGGCGTTGATCAGATAACCACCTTCGCCACGACAACCTTCAGTAACCAGTACACCAGCACCGGCAATACCGGTCGGGTGGAACTGCCACATCTCGATGTCCTGCACCGGCACACCAGCGCGCAGGGCCATGCCCACGCCATCACCGGTATTGATCAGGGCGTTGGTAGTGGAGGCGTAGATACGGCCCGCACCGCCAGTGGCCAGAACCACAGCCTTGGAGCGAATGTAAACGGTCTCGCCGTTTTCAATGCAGATGGCAATGACACCGACAATCGCGCCGTCCTGGTTTTTCACCAGGTCAACTGCGTACCACTCGTTAAGGAACGAGGTGCCAGCCTTGAGGTTGGCCTGGTACAAGGTGTGCAGCAGGGCGTGACCGGTACGGTCAGCAGCAGCACAGGTCCGCGCTGCCTGAGTTGGGTTATTCGGACCTTTGGACTGGCCACCGAACGGACGCTGATAGATGCGGCCCTGTTCGGTACGGGAAAACGGCAGCCCCATGTGTTCCAGTTCGAATACGGCCTCTGGACCCACGGAACACATGTATTCGATAGCGTCCTGGTCACCGATATAGTCGGAACCCTTGACGGTGTCGTACATGTGCCAGCGCCAATCGTCGTTCGGATCGGCCGAAGCGATGGCGCAAGTGATACCACCCTGAGCAGATACAGTGTGCGAACGAGTCGGGAAAACCTTTGTGACTACAGCGGTCTTGTGGCCGCCCTGAGCCAGTTGCAGCGCGGCACGCATGCCTGCACCACCGCCACCCACAATAATGGCGTCATAAGAAAGAGTGCGAATGCTTGTCATGGATCAGTTACCCCAAAAAATCTGCACGCCCCAGACGAACATCGCGAACATGGCAACGCCACACGCAGCCTGGAACAGAAAACGCACAACAGTCGCCCACTTACCCAGCGCCATTGGCGTCAGGTAGTCGGTGGAAATTGTCCACATGCCAACCCAGGCGTGAACGCTGAGCGCCACTAGGGTCAACAGACTGAAGATACGCATTGCGTTATTGGAGAACAGCGCCTGCCATTCGGCATAACCCAGGCCCGGGTTGCACACCACATAGCCCAGCAGGAAAAGCACATAAGCCGCGAGGACGACAGCAGATACACGCTGCGCCATCCAGTCATAAAGACCCGAACGCGAGAAGTTCGTGACGTTGGTTACCATATCCACACCCCCAGCAGCAGGATCACGATCGTCGAAACGACGATAACGATTTTCGAACCCAGCTTGCCGCCTTCCAGCGTCTCACCGATGCCCATGTCCATGATCAAGTGGCGAATACCGGCCACCAGGTGGTACAGCAGAGCGGACAACAGCCCCCAAATCACAAACTTGGCCAGCGGGCTGGTCAAGCACTCTTTCACCTCGGCAAAACCTTCTGCAGATGTCAGCGACTTGTCGAGCCCGTACAGCAGCACGGCAATGCCGAAAAACAGAATGATTCCAGAAACGCGGTGAAGGAATGACGTAACGCCAGTGATAGGAAGTTTGATCGTCCTAAGGTCGAGGTTTACAGGTCTTTGGCTATTCACGGCTTTTTTATCACACTGAGAGCCCCTAACTATCAGGGCAAAGTTGTCGGGAAGTGCACTGGTCAGGTACCCATCACCCAAGGAGTGACAGCCACCAAAAGACAGGCTAAAGCCCTTGGTAGCTGGGCGCAGAGTATAGACAGTTAGGTTACTAATGACAACGCAAAGCCCCCTACCTAAAAGCGCATTGCACACCTCTAATAAATGGCGTAAAGAACCGCTTTAAAAGCCCGAAAAAAACCCGCAAACCCTTCTGCCGCCTGGGTTTTCGCAAATTGACATTCGAATTTATCTCACTATAGTGGTGCGGGCCCTGCGTGGGGGGCAGTCAGATGATTTCAAGCATAACTAGGAGGCCAAACATGGCTGACAAAAAAGCGCAGTTGATCATCGAGGGCGCAGCCCCCGTCGAGCTGCCCATTTTAACCGGCACCGTTGGTCCCGATGTAATTGACGTGCGGGGCTTAACCGCCACGGGCCGTTTCACATTTGATCCTGGCTTTATGTCCACCGCCTCGTGCGAGTCGAAGATCACCTATATCGACGGCGATCAGGGCATCCTGCTGCACCGCGGCTACCCCATTGAACAGCTGGCAGAGCAATCCGATTACCTGGAAACCTGCTATCTGCTGCTGAACGGCGAACTGCCGAACGCAGAAGAGAAAGCCAAGTTCGTCAGCACCATCAAGAACCACACCATGGTTCACGAGCAACTGAAGACTTTCTTCAACGGCTTCCGCCGTGACGCTCACCCGATGGCCATTATGTGCGGTGTAGTAGGCGCGCTTTCAGCCTTCTATCACGACTCCCTGGACATCAAGAACCCGCATCACCGCGAAGTTTCGGCCATGCGCCTGATCGCCAAGATGCCAACCATCGCGGCCATGACCTATAAGTACTCCATGGGTCAGCCGATGATGTATCCGCGTAACGACCTGAACTACGCGGAAAACTTCCTGCACATGATGTTCAACACCCCGTGCGAGATCAAACCGATCAGCCCGGTGCTGGCCAAGGCCATGGATAAGATCTTTATCCTGCACGCCGACCATGAGCAAAATGCCTCGACGTCCACCGTCCGCCTGGCAGGCTCTTCGGGCGCCAACCCGTTTGCCTGTATCGCGGCAGGTATTGCTGCCCTCTGGGGCCCGGCGCATGGCGGCGCTAACGAAGCTGTTTTGGCCATGCTTGACGAGATTGGCAGTGTCGACAATATCGACACCTTTATCGCCAAGGCTAAAGACAAGGACGATCCGTTCAAACTCATGGGCTTCGGTCACCGCGTTTACAAAAATCGTGACCCGCGCGCCACCGTAATGAAGCAGACCTGCGACGAAGTACTGAAAGAACTGGGTATCACCAACGATCCGCAGCTGGCACTGGCCATGCGATTGGAAGAGATCGCCCTGACCGATCCGTACTTCAAAGAGCGCAATCTGTACCCGAACGTCGACTTCTACTCGGGCATCATCCTCAAGGCTATCGGCATTCCGACCAGCATGTTCACCGTGATCTTCGCCCTGGCGCGGACCGTCGGCTGGATCTCGCACTGGAAAGAAATGCTCTCCAGCCCGTACAAAATTGGCCGTCCACGCCAGCTGTACACCGGCTACACGCAGCGCGACATGAAGAAGTAATTCAGTTATCGCCGCACAAAAAGGCTGCTCTTGAGCAGCCTTTTTTATTGCGCTGAATAAGGTTGTTCAGCCAACTGACGCAGCCCTTGTAAGGTATTGAACGGTGCATCCACGACAAAGCTGTTGGCCAACCAGGCCGGCACACTGCCGCCAGGCTCGGAATGCACCTGATAGACCACTTCGATTTCGTCCTCGCGCGGCGTAAGGCTCCAGAAGCCTTCCACCTTACTGACCCGCACAAAGCCTTGCTGCAACGGCAAATAATCAGCAACGCCATGCAAGGTGCGGGTTACGCTACCATCGGCATCACGCGTGGTGGTCACCTGCAGGATCGAATCACGCGCCTGTACCGGCCAAGGCGTATGAAAACGGCTGTAGGCCCAACTCAGATCGCCGTCATGTTTGAGCAGCTTCTGCTCGCTGCAGGCATGAATCCAGGCACATGCCGCACTGACATCATCCTGTAAGGCCAAAAGCCTAGGCATTGTCACCCGCATGCGCGTAACCCCACGAAATGCCTGAAAACTTGAACCAGGAATCTGCTGCAAATAGACCTGGATTCCCGCCTCATCCTTGACCAGACGCCATTGTGCCGCCTGCGCGCCACTCATCGCCAATAATGCAGCAACCCCCAAGAACAGCCGTGTAAACCGCACCATCATGCCTCCGGCAGTCGATAACCTTACCCCACAGTATCAGACTGCAACTGCCGTGCTCTGCTCCAGCCAACCAATCAACTGCAGGGCCTCTGCGGTATTGCTGCCACACACATACTCGGCGGCATGAAACGCCGAACATACCGCAGGCCGCTCAGGCTGGCCGAAAATCAGGCAGTAGTTATTCGCATCCAGCTGCACGCAGCGCACACCCGCCGGCTTGCCATCGGGCATACCAGGAATGGGAGAACTTATCGAGGGGGCAATGCAGCAGGCGCCGCAGCCGGCACGGCAATTCATGGCAGGAGAACCTCAGACACAACAGCACGGGGCACAGGCCGACGATTCTACGTGGACGCAGACCACTTCGCAGCCAGCCAAGTGCAGATTCAGGCGAGCGGTAGGCGCAGGCGAAACTGCGTGCCCTGCCCCGGCGCGCTGCACACCTGCAGCTCAGCGCCGAGAATATCCACGGCCAACTGATGGGTGATATGCAGACCAAGCCCGGTGCCGCCACGCCCGCGTCGCGTGGTAAAGAAGGGATCGAAGATCTTCCCCAGCACCTCCTCGCTCATGCCGTCGCCGTTATCGCTGACTTCAATTACGCACTCGTGGCGCACTTCATCGTGCTCAACCCGCACCGTGACCTCGCCGTTCATGCCCGAGTCGAAGGCATGGATCAATGCATTGTCGATCAGGTTCTGCAGAATCTGCCCCAAGGGCCCCGGATAACTATCGAGCATCAAACTCTGCGGTAACTCCAGCTGTACCCGGTGGTTTGACTGCTTGAGTTTGGGGGTAAATAGCAGCATGACCTCGCCCACCAGCTCAACCAGATCAAAGCGCCGCCGCTCGGTACTCGCGCGGTCGCTGGCCAGTTGTTTGAAGGCCCGGGTCAACTGCGCCATGCGCGACAGGCTATTGAGGATAATCGCCAGTCCTTCATCATTGCGCTGCACAAAGCGCTCCAGCGCCGAACGCTGCAACCCTTCACTGAGACTCTTCTGCAGCCCTTGATTACCCTTATCCAGGGTTGAGGCAGCCATGCTGGCGGCCCCAATCGGCGTATTCAGCTCATGCGCCACGCCGGCGACCAAGGTGCCCAGCGAGGATAGTTTTTCCGCCTGAATCAAGGCTCCACGCGTGCGCTGCAACTGTTCCACCGTGTCGCGCAGCTCAGTATTGCTCTGTTGCAACGCCTGACTGCTGACTTCCAGAGCCTCACGCACCTGATCACGCTCGAACTCCGCCAAGCCGAGGCGCAACACCACCAATAACCCAAGAGAGAGCATCACGCAGACAAACAGTAAAACCTGCCAGAGTACTTGCCCACGCAGCCCCTGAATCTGCTCCTGAGGCAGGTGTGAAACCAGTAACCAGTACTCACCCGCTGCCGCGTCTTGGCCGTTACCCTGGTAGGGATCGAACTTATTGAAGGCCCAATAACCACCACTGTCGCTAAACACGCCATTGCGGGCAGCCTGCATACGCCGCCAGCTACCCGGAAAGCGACTGGCCAGCGTTGCCTCAGGCCTGCCCAGAGCAAAGCCCCAAGCATCTTGCGCATCAGCGGCGAGCATCCAATAGCCTTCATGGTCGACCAGGGTCAGGTTGTTGCCGTAACTCTTGGACACCTCGGCCAGACGCTGCAGTAGCACTTGCCCCAGGTAATTGAGGATCAGAATGCCGCGTCGCTTGCCCTCACCATCGAAAATCGGCTCGGCACCCCGCAGCGTAGGCTTGAGTGGTTGTTCGACGCGGCCCAAATCAGCGTTCAGGTCAAAACGTGAGAGGTAGAACGCGCCCGGAGGCAGGTTCATGGTTTCAACGAAATAATAGTGCTGCGCCTGGTTGTGCAATTGCGCCTGATCACTCGCCAGTGGCTCGCCATCACGCCAATCAACCCGCACCTGCTCTACACCACGCTCATCCAGCCAGCGAATCTGGTCATAAACCATACTGCTACGGGCGAACTCGACAAACAGTTGACTCAGGGCACGCCGGTTATCCGTACTAGGGTCCTGTAGCACTTCAGCCAAAAGCGGCTGTTGAGTGAGAAACTGCAGATTGCCACGCAAGGTCGCCAGGTGCCGATTGAGCACACCAACACCCTCGTTCAGGCTGACCTGCTGATCGCGCAACAACGGATCAAGTCGCACATCCAACAGGCGCTCGTAAAGCAGCGCCATCAGCAGCAGAATCAGCAGCGTCCACGGCACAAATAACAGCAATAGGTTGCGCCTGACCGGTTGCGACAACAGCCTGTCGCGCTTGGATTGCTGCATCAGGCCATGCGCCCTGGCCAGTCACTCAGCCAGCTGAGTAAATCGGCGCAGGCCATCGGCTTGGCAAACAGATAGCCCTGCGCCTGCCGGCAGCCATGCTTGAGAATCCAGTCGGCCTGCTGTTGGGTCTCGACGCCTTCGGCAATTACCTGCATGCCAACCCGCGCAGCAATCTGGATCACCGCCTCGGCGATCATTTGCTGATCGCTGACCTCACCGATTTCCAGAACAAAACTGCGGTCGATTTTCAAGCGATCGGCTGGCAACAGTCGCAGGTAGCTGAGTGATGAGAAACCAGTGCCAAAGTCATCGATGGCCACCTCTACGCCCATGGCGCGTAGCGCACGGAGCTTTTCACAGACCGTATCAAAGGTGCGCATGGCTACCGATTCGGTAATTTCCACCTCGATCTGCTCAGGCATTACCCCCGCCGCCTGCAGATGCGAGTTGAACCGCTCGATAAAGTCATGCTGCAGCAGCTGCGGCGCGGAGACGTTAACGGCCACGCGAATATGCGGATAACCGGCATCAGCCAGCTGTTTCGCCGCCTGCAGGGCCAAGCGCATCAACAGATCACCGAGCGGCAGGATGTAACCGGTGGCCTCGGCCAGGGGGATAAAACTCAGCGGCGGAACCATCTTGCCGTCGGCCTTGCGCCAGCGCGCCAGCGCTTCCACACCGGTAATACGACGGGTTTGCAGGTCGATCTGCGGCTGTAACTCGACACTGATCTGCCCGGCCTCCACCGCATCGCGCAAAGCCAGCAGCATGCGGTATGACTCGGCATGCGCACTCTGCAGGCGCGGATCATAGACACCATGCTGGTCGTGACCCAGGCGCTTGGCCTGTTTCAGGGTCAACAACGCATCTTGCAGGGCCACACTGGCGCTGCCGGTAAAATCAGCCAGGTGCATGGTCACGCTGCTCAGACTGTGCACCTGGCCCAGCTCATAAGGGCGTTTATGCCGGCGGAACAGTGCCACCACGTCCGCGGCATTAACCTGGGTTTGCGGGCCGAGGATGGCAAACAGGTCATCACGTACCCGGGCAATCAGCACCTCATGGGTGAAAGCGTCACGTAGTTTCTTCGCCACCAGGCCGAGAATAAAGTCTCCATAACCGGTGCCAAAGGCGGTGTTGGCACCGGAGAAATTATCGATATCGATAAGCACCAGCACGCGCTGATCCTTGGCCTCGGACTTCAGGGTCATATCCAGCATGCGAATCAGCGCATTGCGGTTGGGGATCTTCAGCAGGTCGTCCTGATAGGCCATCTCCTCCAGGCGGCTGAACAGCGCGACGTTGTACAGGCCACGACTGATACTGACACTGAACACCTTGAGCAGCTCCAACTCGGTGTCATCCAGAGTCCGCGCACTGTCGATATAGCAAACGTAATCCGAGCCAGCCTGAAAGCGCGGAAAGAACAACACCGTGCAATCGCTCAGACACAGGGTCTGCTGCGCCTGCAGGCATTGGCGCACCGCCGCTGCGACCTGTGGCTGCAACACGTCCAGATTGGCGTCGACACAGTCGAAAAAACGACCGCTGGCGCTGACAATTCGCGCATTGGGTTCAGTCGTGGCGTCCCCCTCATCGGCGCGCACGCAGACAATGCCCTCGGTCTGCAGGTCAAGCAGCGAGGTGATCTCCGACAGAATCTTGGCCGATAGCTCGCGGGTATTCTTCGAACAGAACAGTGCATTGCTCGACTCGACGATCATCTGCAAACCGCGCCGCGCGCTGGCTACAGCCCTGAGCTGGGCATAACCGCGCACCGCTGCGGTGAGCACCGTCAGCAAGCGCTCGGCACTGAGTTCACTCTTGGTCCAATAGTCATTGATGTCGTAATCGCGCATCACTTCATGGGCCGGCGCCAGGCCTGGCTCACCGGTGAGCATCACCACGCGGGTTTCGCGATTGCCGATCACCTCACGCAGCGCCTTGATCAGGCGCAAGCCGGCGTCTTCGGTTTCCATCACCACATCGAGCAACACCAGGGCAATGTCATGGTGCTTGGCCAGCAGCATCGAGGCTTCGCGGCAGCTGAACGCCTGGATCAACTCAATACGTCCGCCCAGTAGCTCCAGCTCGCTCAGGGCAAAGGCGGTGGCACGCTGGAAGTCGGCGTCATCATCAACTGCCAGCACGCGCCACACGGGCTGGTTGGTGGTGCTGGGAAGGTCGTCACTGAATGCAAATTGATCATCCATGAACAGTGCCCGCCTGCCTGAAAAGTGAGAACAGCGCCGAATCCATACTGGCTTTGAACCCAGTATAGACGGCTGTCCTCAGCTGCCAGCTAGCGCTTGTTCAGGCGGGCAAACAGACTGGACGTGTCCCAACGGCCGCCGCCCATGCCCTGCACATCGGCGTAAAACTGATCGACCAACGCGGTTACCGGCAACTGCGCGCCATTGCTGCGTGCCTCGGCCAGCAGAATCGACAGGTCCTTGCGCATCCAGTCCACGGCAAAGCCGTGCTCGAACTCGCCAGCCAACATGGTCTTGTGGCGATTTTCCAGCTGCCAGGACTGCGCCGCGCCCTTGCTGATCACGTCCATCGCGCCATGTGCATCGAGCCCGGCGCACTCCGCAAAATGCAGGGCCTCGGATAAACCCTGCACCAGGCCGGCGATGCAGATCTGGTTGACCATTTTGGTCAGCTGACCGCTACCGGCTGCGCCCATCAAGCGGGTCATGCGTGCATAGGCCTGAATGATCGGCTCAGCCTTGGCGTAGGTCGCAGCCTCGCCACCGACCATGATGGTCAGCGCACCGTTCTGCGCACCGGCCTGACCGCCGGATACCGGCGCATCGAGAAAGCCCAGTTGGTGGGCAGCGGCCTGCTCGGCCAGCTCACGCGCGACCTGCGCCGAGGCGGTGGTGTGATCGACCAACACCGCACCGGGTTGCATGCCGGCAAAGGCGCCCTGCTCACCCAACACCACACCACGCAGATCATCATCATTGCCCACGCAGACCATCACAAACTCAGCGCCCGCAGCCGCTTCACGCGGGGTCGGCGCGTGGCTACCGGCATACTCGGCGGCCCACTGCACAGCCTTGGCAGCAGTGCGGTTGTACACACACACCTGATGCCCAGCGCGCGCCAGATGCCCGGCCATCGGGTAACCCATTACGCCCAGCCCGATAAACGCCAGCTTTGCCATATCCACCTCTACCTTCTAGCGCCATTCACAACGCGTTTTTGCTTAACCTCATATCCGCATTGCCCGGCAGATACGAACCCGGCTGCAAGCATGCCCGCCACATGGGGTCAGCGCCAGTACAGCCATAGGGCAAAACTGTATGGATGCACCCGACCAACAGGCTTTACCCAGAGTTAAAACTGCTTCCATACTCGCGGCACGCTAAGGAGGGCCTATGCAGCATTGGCTGGTAATCGACCTGGAAGCCACCACCGAAGAAGGCGGTTGGCCGGTCACAGATATGGAAATCATCGAAATCGGCGCCAGCCTGGTCAATGCTGGCGGCCATGAAATTGAGCATTTCCAACGCTTTGTGCGGCCCACTCGGCGCCCGCACCTGACCCACTTCTGCCGTCAGCTCACGCAGATCAGCCAGGCCGATGTCGATGCCGCGGCGCCGCTGAGTACGGTGTGGGCGCAATTCGAACGCTGGCTACTGGCCCATCAAGCGCAACTGGTGGGCTGGGCCAGTTGGGGCGACTACGACCGCCGTCAGTTTGAACAGGAATGGCATGCCCATGGGCTGAACAGTTACCTGAGCCAGATCCCGCATATCAACCTGAAAAAACGCTTTGCCGAAGCCCGCCAGCTGCCCAGCCCGATTGGCTTGAAAATGGCGCTGAATCTGGCGGGTTTACAGTTCCAGGGCCAGCAACACCGCGCCCTCACCGATGCGCGCAATACCGCCCGGCTGCTGCCACTGGTTTTGCCTGCGCAAAGCAGATGACGAAGAAAAACCGCTTGGGCATACTGGCGGGCCTTTTTTCCATGGCCAGCCGCTACTGGCGGTCAGCCTTATTAATCCCCTTCTCGAGGAACTGCAGATGTTCAAGGTCAATGAATACTTCGACGGCACCGTCAAATCCATCGCCTTCGGCATGGCTGAAGGCCCGGCCACCATTGGCGTAATGGCTGCAGGCGAGTACGAATTCGGCACCAACCAGCTGGAAATCATGCACGTGGTCGCCGGCGCCCTGACCGTGAAACTGCCAGGCAGCGACAACTGGGAAACCTTCACCAGCGGCAGCAAGTTCACCGTACCGGCCGACAGCAAGTTTCAGCTCAAGGTGGCAGCTGATACTGCCTACCTGTGTGAATACCGCTAAGCCTTAGCCGTGGTGCATAAAAGCCGGCCTCAGTGGCCGGTTTTTTTATTACTGGATAGATCACTCAAAGGAACAGCCATGCCGCGCTCAACGCAATTCTCTCTGGTGATCCTGCCGATCCTGTTGCTATTGATCGCCATGACCTCGATCCAGAGCGGCGCGTCCCTGGCCAAAGGACTTTTCCCGGAGATTGGTGCCAGCGGCACCACGGCCCTGCGCCTGAGCCTTGGCGCGCTGATCCTGTGCATCCTGATGCGGCCCTGGCAGGCCAAGCTGACGCTGAAGTCCTGCCGTTCGCTGCTGGCCTACGGGTTGTCGCTGGGCGGTATGAACCTGCTGTTCTACCTCTCGTTGAAAACCATTCCACTGGGCATTGCCGTAGCCCTGGAATTTACCGGGCCACTGGGCCTTGCGCTGTTATCGTCACGCCGTCTGGTGGATTTCATCTGGATTGCCCTGGCGGTTTTCGGCCTCTGGCTGCTGTTACCCACCGGGCAAAGCGATGTACCGCTGGACCCGGTCGGCATGGGCCTGGCGTTGGCAGCAGGGCTGTGCTGGGCGCTGTATATCATTTTCGGGCAGAAAGCCGGGGCTGAACATGGCAAACAAACGGTGACCCTTGGCACCATAGTCGCAGCCCTGCTGGTGTTCCCGATTGGCCTGTGGCAAGCCGGCAGCGGCCTGTTTTCACTGGACCTGCTGCCTATCGCCCTCGGTGTCGCCGTGCTGTCCTCAGCCCTGCCCTACAGCCTGGAAATGGTCGCCCTGACCCGCCTGCCCGCGCGCACCTTCAGCATCCTGATGAGCATGGAGCCGGCGATTGCCGCGCTTTCCGGCCTACTGTTCCTCAGCGAGCGCTTGACCCTCAGTCAATGGCTGGCGATCAGCGCCATCATCCTTGCCTCGGCCGGTGCGGCGGCAACGATCAGGCCGAAAACCAAGACCTTCTGAGTCGCTACTGTGACATGCAGGCGAGCAGTAGCCTGGCAGGTGTGAGACCCGCAATCGGTGCTTACTGTGGCTTGAACACCATAAGTGCATAGATCGCCAACATGGCGAAAAAAGCCGGGATACCAAGCCAGAACCAGATACGCGCACAGCGCCAATAGCTCGCCGGTAGCGCCTGATCGGTCGCCAGCGCCGCCGCTGCTAGGGCTCGCATGCGGTACTGCAGCCAGACCACCGGCAGCCAACAGACCCCGGCCAGAACATATAGCAGCAGAGTCCAGGCGATCCAGGTGCTGCTCAGCGAATAGCCGGCGATATGCAGCATCCACAAACCAGTCAGCGGTTGCAGGATGATCGCCGGGGTGGTGAACAGCCAATCGGCCAGCACCACCAGTCGACTGGTATAGACGATGGCCCGCACATCTCCGCTGCGGTCGATCATCCATTTGTAGAAGGCAGTACCGAACCCCACGCCCACCAGCACGGTGGCACTGAGGATATGTAGCCATTTAAGGCTTAGGTAGAGCATGGGCGTAGGCCTGCTTCGATCTGCAGACCCTCCAGTTCGGCCAGATATTCGTCGACGCTAAGCAATCCCATACAGGGCATGGCGCCGCGTTGTTCGAGGTTGCCGGCGGCCAGTTTGCGCGCCAGCGCCACCGCCGCCATGCAGGGGATATTCGGCCCATGGTTGTCACGGGCGATCAGTTCCCAGCACAGGCCCAAGGGCTGGCCATCCGCGCCCTGCCCCTGCAGCTTGACGAACATGCCGCTCAGGCGGTCGCCGAAGGGCTCCACCAGCACCGCGCCGCGATGCAGCAAGCCGGCCAAGGGCACGCCGCTGCGCAACAAGCCGCCGCGCACCAACCAAGACAGCAACCAGGTGCCGAACTGGGTCACGCGCAAACCTACCCCTGCCGAAAAACGCACATTGCGCACGCCCGCATAGCGCGCGGGAAACAGCTCCAGATCGGGAATATCGCAGTTGCCCAGCCAGCGCCGGCCCAGCGGTGCGGGAAAGTCATGAGCCGTCAGCTCCTGCCAGCCATAGACCTCACGCCACTGACCCTCGCGCCACTGGCGAAACGGCTTGCCGCAATAGTTGAGTACCGCCGCCAGGGTCGATACCCCTGGGGTTTTCTCCGAGGAGCTGATGCCGTGCCAGATGCTGTCCAGGCGACTGAAGCGCGGCAGCAAGTGATCGATCACCGCAGCGCTCAGAGCCGGCACCGAACTGGCACCGCTGCTGATCAGCACATTGGCCTGGCGCGCCGCATGATCGAGTTCGCCTATGCCGCAGGCGAATTTGCGGGCATCGGCTAGGTCAAGGTAATGCACGCCGGCAGCAATGGCGGCCTGGGCCACGCGATAATCCTGGCCCTGAAACGGGCCAGCGGTGGAAATCAGCAAATCGGTACCCAATTCGCTCAGTCGCTCGGCCAGATCTGCCTGATTGCCATCCAGACGCACGGCTTGGCAACCCGCCTGGGCCGCCAACCGCTCGGCCTTGGCCTGATCGCGGCCGGCAACCCACACACTAATGCCAGTGATGCTGCACAGACGATTGACGATAACCGTGCCGAAATTGCCATAACCGCCCAGCACCACAACCTTGAAGTTCTTATCTGACACTGTGCGATTTCCTTTCTCAGGCGGTTTCTACGCTGTCGCTATTGAACTGCAACTCGGCCAGGCGCGCATACAGCGGACTACTGCTGACCAACTCGCTGTGACTGCCGATAGCCGCCAGCTTGCCGTGCTCGATCACGGCGATGCGATCAGCGCTTTTGACCGTGGCCAGGCGATGGGCGATCACCAGGGTGGTTCGGCCTTCCATCAGTGGCGGCAAGGCTTGCTGAATCAAGTGCTCGCTCTCGGCGTCCAGCGCACTGGTCGCCTCATCGAGCAGCAGAATCGGCGCATCCACCAACAGCGCGCGGGCGATTGCCAGGCGCTGACGCTGCCCGCCGGAAAGCCCCAACCCGGCATCCCCCAGGTGAGTCTGGTAGCCATTCGGCAGTTTCATGATGAATTCATGGGCATACGCGGCCTTCGCTGCCACTTCGACCTCAGCCAGGCTGGCATCGGTACGCCCATAGCGAATGTTGTCCTCCACCGAGCCGAAGAACAGCGCCGGATTCTGCGATACCAGGGCAAAGCTGCTGCGCAGCTCGCGCGGATCAAGCTGCTGAATCGGCACGCCATCAATCAGGATACGGCCCTGCTGCGG
The DNA here is from genome assembly GCF_902506475.1 of Pseudomonas sp. 8BK. NCBI lineage: Bacteria > Pseudomonadati > Pseudomonadota > Gammaproteobacteria > Pseudomonadales > Pseudomonadaceae > Pseudomonas > Pseudomonas sp. 8BK. Next base: position 2,143,441 of record NZ_LR733252.1, read on the forward strand.
GTCGAAAAAACGCAGCAGCAGATCAAACAGCGTGGATTTACCTGCGCCGGACGGCCCGACCAGCGCCAGGGTTTCCCCTGCTGCAACCTGCAGATCAATGCCGTCCACGGCAAAGCTGCCAGGGCGCGACGGATAGGCGAAGCGCAGCCCTTGCAGCTCGATACGGCCCTGCACCGACTGCGGCAGATACAACGCAGCTGACGCCGGCGGGGTAATTTCATTGCGCGCCTGCAACAGCTCGGCGATGCGCTCGGCGGCACCGGCAGCCCGTTGCAGCTCACCAATGACCTCGCTCAGGGTGCCAAAGGCCGAGCCTACGATCAGGCTGTAGAACACGAACGCCGCCAGCTCACCGCCGGAAATCCGCCCAGCGATCACGTCCATACCGCCGACCCAGAGCATCACCCCCACCGCACCGAGCACCAGCACGATCACCACAGTAATCAGCCAGGCACGCTGGGCAATGCGTTGGCGCGCGGTGTCGAAGGCCGCCTCGGCGGACAGGCCAAAGCGGCGCTTGTCCTCATTCTGGTGGTTGTAGGCTTGTACGGTCTTGATCTGCCCCAGCACCTCACCAACATAGCTGCCGACATCGGCGACGCGGTCCTGGCTCTGCCGCGACAACGTGCGTACGCGGCGGCCGAAGATCAGAATCGGCACCACCACCAGTGGCAGCGCCATCAGCACGATGCCGCTGAGCTTGCCGTTGGTCACCACCAGCAGCATGCTGCCGCCGACCAGCATGATCAGGTTGCGCAGCGCCATCGACAGTGACGAGCCGATCACCGACTGCAGCAGCGTGGTATCGGCGGTCAGCCGCGACTGAATCTCCGAGCTGCGGTTGCTCTCATAAAAGCCCGGATGCAGTTCAATCAGGTGGTTGAATACGCGCTTGCGGATATCGGCAACAAAGCGTTCGCCAATCCACGACACCAAGTAGAAACGGGTAAAGGTGCCGATGGCCAGCGCCAGCACCAGCACAAAAAACAGCCCGATAGACTGCTGCAAGGCCGCCGGCGATTGAGTCGCCAAGCCTTGATCGACCAACAGCTTGATACCCTGTCCCATCGACAGGGTGATGGCGGCGGTAAACATCAGCGCCAGCAAGGCCCCAAACACGCGACCGCGATACGGCGCGATAAAGCGCCAGGCCATACGCAGGGCATTGCGCTGACGGGAAGACAGAATCGAAAGCATGCAGGCTCGCTGGGGCGCTGACGCCCATTAATGAGGAGGCGATTGCGGCGTTTCCGCCCGCCAGGCCAGCCAACACAGCGCCAAAGCAGCGAGATTGGTCGACAGCGGATTGAACGCCTGCAGCAGTAGATGGGGACTGAATAACGCCACATCAAGCAGCAAGCCAATCAACAGAACACCGGCCAATAGCAAAGGCCAGCGCTGACGCCGCCACAGCAGCAACAAACCCAGAGTAATTTCCGCCAGCCCGGCGATACGCGCTACCCATTCGGGAGCCGGCAGGTTATGGGCCTGGATCATCGCCAGCTCATCCGGGCTCAGCCAGAGAATCTTCGGCACCAGGCCGTGCCAGATAAACATCAGCGCCAGGGCGATACGCGCGACCCAGGCGATCTGCTGTAAACGGGGATCAGTCATGCAAGAAGCGCCGGGCATGATCGGCGTTTGGTATCAGGCAACTGTCGTAGCGACCAAATAGCCGGTAGCGATTCAGCGCAATACGGTCATAGCACCAGTCACGTATGGGCCGTGGAATCAGCCGCAGCCAGGCCAGCCAGCGCCATGGCTGCGGCAGCTGGGCGACAATGCGCAGCACCGCGTCCGAGCGCAACAGCATCTGACCGTTATCGATCAGCGCCATGCTGTCGAAATGATCGGTCGGCAAACCGCCCCATTCCAATAGCGCCTGGCCCTCGGCCGATTGCACCGAGGCCAGGCAAAAGCGCTGCTCAGGGTCATGGCGAATCAGAAACTTCGCCCAGCCGTTACACAGCTTGCACACCCCATCAAACAGCACCACGCGCTCGCCGGGCTGGATAAGGGGTGGAGGTGTTTGTGTTTGCTCCTGCATGCCCAACTCCTTTGAAAAACTACCTACGTTGGCAATACTGCGTTAAAAACGGCCTCGGAATGCTCATTTACAGCCGTAAACTCAGCTTCCTCGGCGCTTTGACCAGCCTTCGGCTGTTACTACGTAGCGCCTTGTTTTGCCTGCCTCGCCTACGTTTTTCAACGCACTGCTAGGCGGCCGGGATACGGTAATGGCCGGTAATCTTAAAGCCGAAGAGAATGTCCTCTTCCTGGGTGCCGCGGCCAATATTGTGCAGCACCAGGGGTACGCCGCTACCGGCCTGGCGGTCGCTGATAATGCCGATATGGGTCAGGCCGCCTCCCAGATCCCAGGTGACGATATCACCAGGCCGATAGCGCTCAGCATCCTGGCCAAGCGGCAGCGCCCAGCCCTGACGCTTAAACCAGGTCATCAAGTTAGGCACACGGCGGTGGTCAATATTGCTGTCGGGCCGGTTTAGCCCCCAGTTCTTCGGGTACAGGCGAAAATTCGCGCGCATGTCCTGATGCACCGCTTGCTGCAAATCCAGCCCCTGCTGGCGCAGCGCGCGGATCACCACATCGGTACACACGCCGGTATTCAGGGGCACATCGCCATTGGGGTAACTCAGGCGGCGGTAGGCCGGGTCATAACTCAGGGTCACGCCGACCTGCTCGCGGGCAGCCGAGACCAGGGCGTCGGCCTGCAGCGCCCAGGCCTGGTCGCTTAGCAACATAATAGTCAATGCAAACAGCAGAATCGCCCGCATAACGCCTCCTTAATCGCCCAGCTGCTACTTGCCCACGGGATACAGCAGCTCTTCCTTATAACCGGCCCACACGCGCACGGCATCGGGAAAGGCATCGTCCAGCGCGATATCGCCGCTGTCGACCAGCAACGGCCGGCCTTCCAGCGTGCCGAGCTTGCGCTTGGTGGCGACCACCCGCAGGTTATCCAGGCCAATGGCGCGCAACACTCGCGGACTGATCTGCTGATTGCCGCGGCCGATGATATGGCCCTGGCCGCCAATCGCAGTGACCAGCAGCCGCGCTGGATGGCCATCAATCAGCTCGAACAGCTGCGCTTCGCTTACATCGCTGGCCAGCAGCTGGCCATTCTCGATTACATCAACGCCCAGCAGCGTGGTCTGCACGCCGAGGTTCTGCGCCAGGCCATGCAGGGTCGAGCCGGGACCGAAGACATAGCGCACATCGGCTTCCCAGCTGTCCTGCAGCCAGTCGGCCAGATCATTCAGCACCAGCTCTTCGGACTCCACCCCGCCCTGCTTGACCTGCTGCACATAGCCGCCTTCCTGCGGTACGGTCAGCTCGCCGTACCAGCGCGCGGTCACGCGGCCGTCGCGCAGAGCGCTTTCATCGATATCGCGCACCTCGCCACTGCTCAGGCGCACCAGGCCGCCCTCGATCAGCCGTGCGGTCAACTCGCCGGCGGCGCGCGGGCTGATGGCGTAGACCCCGGACTGAATCTTCACCCCAGCCGGAATCCCCAGCACCGGCTGGCCTTCGCGTACCGCCGCGCAGATATCCCGCGCCGTGCCATCGCCACCAGCAAACAGAATCAGCGCCACGCCAGCATCCTGCAACAACCCAACCGCCAAACGGGTATCGGCGGCGCTGCTCGGCCCCTCGCCCAGCTCGCCAACCTCGCGGTGGGCAAAGCCCATCTCGGCCAGCAAATCGGCGCCCATGGCGCCGGGAAAGGTGACGAACTCCAGACGCTCACGTAGCGGCAGCAGCACCTCAAGCGCCGTTTGCGTGCGCACTGCTGCTTTGGCTTCAACCCCCAAAGCCAAGGCCTGCTCGGCCATGCCGTCACTGCCCTTGAAACCCGCAGGGCCGCCCAGCCCGGCCAATGGGTTGATGATTAAGCCAATATGGAAAAGCCCCATAACACCCTCTAATTCAATACCTGCCCGCTCAATACCTGCCGGGCCTGGCACAGTGCCTGCAACGGCTGACTTGCCCTGTGTCTTGCGGCGGTTTTCTGCCGTCGCAGTTGTCATAGCGCCTTCATCTAACACTCATAAAATCGCGCTAACCGATGAGGAGACCCGCCATGCATAGCCAACAACAGAATTCGCAAAAAGCCACAACCATGCCGATTGGCGGCTTTGTCATCGACGCCCAGGGCCGCGAAATCCCGATCACCGAAGAGATGATCCAACAGGCCTGCAACGCGCTGGAAAAAGCTCAAAAGCAAGCCGCCAAACGTAAGTAAGTTTTCTGCCAGGGCAGCATTCGCTGCCCTTCGCTAAAGCTGATTCAACCTCGCACCCAACGCCTGCACCAGGCTCACCAGCCCTGGCGCATGCCCCTTCACGTCGACCTGCAAACCGTCGATTTCCCGGCGCATCGGGTAGTGCTTGCGCAGCCCGTCAAACGCCGTACGCCGGGTTGCCACATCGCCCTGCAGGCTACGACGAAAATCCGCATCATCGCGGCGCGGGTCATACACCGCACGGCAGATACTGGCCAAGGCCCAGGCCGGATCAGCGCTGGCATCGACAGTCAGCTCACTTAGCCAGGCGGCAGGCATCAGTTGCTGCAGTTCAACGCTGGGCGCAACGCCCAGGTACTGACACAGCGCCTGGTAGATCTGCGCCGTGCCGCGCAGCTTGCCGTCCAGGCTGTAACCGGCAATATGCGGCGTGGCGATGCGGCATAACGCGGCCAGATCTACATCCGCCTGCGGCTCGCCTTCCCAGACATCCAGCACCACTTGCAGATCGCTACGCAGCACAAGCAACTCACGCAAGGCCTGGTTATCCACCACCGCGCCACGGCTGGCATTGATCAGCCAACTGCCTGGTTTGAGCGCGCTCAAACGCGCGTGATCGAACAGGTGATACGTCGGGTGATCGCCCAGACGTTCCAGCGGCGTATGCAGGCTGATCACGTCACACTCATCCAGCACCTGCTGCAAGCTGACGAAATCGCCACCCTCCACCGCCTGACGCGGCGGATCGCACACCAGCACACGCCAGCCCAGGCCACGCAGCACCTTGAGCAAACGGCTACCAACCTGCCCCGCGCCAACTACCCCATAGGTGCGCGCCGCCAGATCAACGCCCTGCTGCTCAGCCAATACCAGCAGGCTGCCCAGCACATAATCGACCACACCACGGGCATTACAGCCCGGTGCGCTGGCCCAGGTGATGCCGGCCTGCTGGAAGTAGTCGAGGTCCAGATGGTCGGTGCCGATGGTGCAGGTGCCGACAAACCTTACTGGCGAGCCTTCGAGCAGCGCGCGGTTAACCTGGGTCACCGAGCGCACCAGCAACAGGTCGGCATCGGCGACCGCCGCCGCATCAATACTGCGGCCGGGCAGGCGACGAATCTCACCAAACCCGGCAAAGAATTCGTCAAGCAGAGGGATATTTTCGTCAGCAACGATGCGCATAGAGGGTCTGTTCCCGTGCTCCGCAAATCAGGCCGGCATTCTAACCTGCCGGCAGCGCTTGGCTACGCTGAGTCGTGTAATGCGCCCTTCGCACCGAAACATCGCGCAACAAGGTTTCCTGACCAAGCCGTCAAGGCGTAGACTGCGCGGTTTCCTGATATACAGCCGGATACACCTCAATGCTTGCCCAAACCCGCTTGCAACGCGTCAGCACCGAGTTCTACAGCCTGCTGAAGCTGGCAACGCCGATCATCATTGCCCAACTGGCCAACACTGCCATGGGCTTCGTCGATACCGTGATGGCCGGCCGGGTCAGCCCGCAGGATCTGGCCGCGGTGGCGCTGGGCAACTCGATCTGGGTGCCGGTGTTTCTGCTGATGACCGGCATTCTGCTGGCCACCACGCCCAAGGTCGCACAGCGCTTCGGCGCAGGCGCGCATACCGAGATCGGCCCGCTGGTGCGCCAGGCACTGTGGCTGGCGCTGGCGGTGGGCATGACAGCGGCGGTGATGCTGTGGAACGCGGAAATCATCCTCAGCCTGATGGACGTCGACCCGGCGCTGATCGAGCCTGCCATGGGTTACCTGCGCGCCGTGGCCTGCGGTTTCCCCGCCGTAGCGATGTACCACGTACTGCGCTGCTTCAGTGACGGTCTGGGGCATACCCGGCCGAGCATGGTCATCGGCCTGTGCGGCCTGGCGCTGAACATTCCGCTCAATTACATCTTTATCTACGGCAAGCTCGGTCTACCGGCCATGGGCGGCGTCGGCTGCGGCTGGGCCACCGGAATGGTGATGGGCTTTATGTTCCTAAGCATGCTCTGGTGGGTGAAATGGGCGCCGTTCTATCAGCCGAGCAAGATTTTCAGCCACTTCGAATGGCCGCAGTGGCCGGTGCTCAAGCGCCTGCTCTCGGTCGGCCTGCCGATTGGTATTGCAGTATTTGCCGAGTCGAGCATTTTTGCAGTGATTGCCCTACTGATCGGCGGCCTGGGCGCCACCGTGGTAGCTGGGCACCAGATCGCTCTGAACTTCAGCTCCATGGTCTTCATGATCCCGTATTCGCTTGGCATGGCCGCCACCGTGCGCGTTGGCCAAGCCCTGGGCCGTGGCGAGCCGCGTGATGCGCGCTTTGCTGCGGGGGTGAGCATGGCGGCGGCGCTGGGCTACGCCTGCCTGTCGGCCAGTCTGATGCTGCTCTTACGCGAACAGATTGCGCAGATCTACACCCCGGACCGCGCGGTAATTGCGGTGGCCACCACGCTGTTGGTGTATTCGGCGCTGTTCCAGTTCTCCGATGCCATTCAGGTGACGGCTGCCGGCGCGCTGCGTGGTTATCAGGACACCCGCGTGACCATGATCCTGACCCTGTTCGCCTATTGGGGTATCGGCCTGCCTGTGGGTTATGTGCTCGGCCTGACCGATTGGTTCGGCGAACCCAGCGGCCCCAGCGGGCTCTGGCAGGGTCTGGTGGTCGGACTGACCTGCGCCGGCGGCATGCTCGCCGTGCGCTTGGCCAGCAGCGCGCGCAAACGTATTCGAGCCGCTAAGATGGCCTGATGAATGCCCGCCTGCTGCTTCTGCTCGCTGCACTTTGCCTGTGCGCCTGCACGCCCGCCGATGATGGCCTGGCGCTGCAGGCCGATTACCTGCAGCGTTTAAGTAATGCTCTGGATGTCGAACCGGCAACTGCTTTCGACTTCAACGAACTGACCCGCTACCGCCTGCCAGCACGCCGCAAACGCTTGATAGAAATTGCCGAACTGCGCATCAGCCTGCTCGACCTGCTGGTCGATGTGCGTCGTTGCCCTGCCCTGCAACAGCAAATCAGCCAGCGCAACAACAGCCTCGGCAAACAACTCACACCCAGCAGCCGTCTGGCTTATGAAGGCGACCTGCTGCGCGCCCTGAATGCCTGCAGCGCACACCTGCGCAGTCAGGATCCGCAACCCCTGCGCAACACCCTTGAACAGCTGGCACAGGAAAAACGTGCGCAACTGCCCGGCGTATTCTGGAACGCCCTAAATGCCAGCCCGGAGGTCGAACGCTACCTGCGCTTTGCCGAACAGTCCCTGCCGCCCAATGCCAGCGAAGATAATGCCGCGCTGGATGCCCTGGCGCAGCTGGCCGCCATCGGCAGCGCGCTGCCTGATGCGCTGCCACCGAGTGCAGAGCAGCTTGATCCATTGTTTTTCGCCCTGCATGCCAGCGACCAGGGCGGTCAGTTGATCAGCAGCCTGGCCAGCCTGACCCACAACCTCAACCAGGGCAGCGACATGCTGCAAAGCCGCCAACAGGACCGACCGCTCTGCCCCACGGGCAAGGCCACGGAACGTGCGCGCATTGTGCAGAACATCTTCATCAAGTATTACGCCGGTGGCCTGCAGCCCTATCTGGCGCAGGTAGATCAGCGTGGCCAGGCCTGGAGCAGCAGCCTGCGCAGCCTCAGTGGCGTGGCGCAGATACCGCCAGCGACGCGGGAGTATCTGCACAACCTGAGCGGCCCAGAGGCTTCGTTATGGGCGGACTTTCAGCAGGCCACCGCGCGCCATGTACGCAGCTGGCAGGATGTGCTGAACAGCTGCGGCCTGGCGCCCGGTCAGTCGGGATGGACCGACCAGGCCGCCAACGTCGACCAGTAGGCTTCGGACAACAACTCACGCCCAGCCAGCAGGTGGGCCAGGTAATCGGCGCTGGGCAACAGACCCTCTTCGCGAAACACCGGGTTGGCGATATACACCCAGGCCGGCTGCACGCCATGGGCCGCGACAATCGGCAGGCACTCGCGGCTGTAATAGATCGGCGTGCCTTCGAAGTGATCCAGCTTGGCGATCTCACCAGCGTCGGCCAGGCGATACAGCACACCTTCCACCCGCCCCTCGCGCTGATGCCGAATATTGGCATAAGCCCGCCCCGGCGCTCGATCCGCCGCCCGCTTGTTAAAGCACAGGCTGTAACCCGGCAGATGCCCTGGTAGCGCCTCCAGCACCGTCATGCCACGCGCCTGCATACGTGCAAGGTTCATATTCGAGCCGTAGGCGAAGTACCAATTCATTCGTCAGATTTCTTGCGAATCAGGTACAGGTACGTCGCGCCGTCTTCAGCCTGCTCCACCAGCTCATGGCCAAGAAATACGCAGAATTTGGGAATGTCGCGACGGGTCGAGGGATCGGTGGCTATCACCTTGAGCAGGCCGCCGGCCTGCAGGTCGCGCACCTTGTTGTGCAGCATCATCACCGGTTCGGGGCAATTGAGCCCAGTGGCGTCGAGGGTGGCATCGGGAATGGCGGTGGTTTGCAAAGACATCGGCTGGCTCCAGTAGCAGGCCGCTATTCTCGCGCAAAGCTGACCCAAAGGTCATCTAGCGCTTGATGGAAAACGCCTGCGTAACGAGATTGGCCCGACAGCAGGTCAACACAACCTTGGATGGGCAGGCAGCCACGCCCTGATCAGGCAGGCTGCGCAGCGTCCATCACTCCAATAAGAGCCATCTATGCGCCTTGCCTTGCTACTCGCCGCCCTGCTGCTCAGCGGTTGTGCCGCCCGTGACCAACTGCCGGACTTCAGCGCCACCGCGCAGCAGGATCTGCCAGCCACCTATTTCGATGCAGTGATCTACGGCCGCGACGGCACACGGCTATCAGCCACGGTCTTTCAGCCAGCCTTGAAGGCCGGCGAACAGGCTCCGGTGATCGTGCACACCCACGGTTGGGGCGGCTGGCGCGTCACCCGGCCGAACGGTTTCTACGGCACGCAGATGATGTCCGGGCGCGCCGCCGTGAAAGCCTGGCAGGCCGGTTACTGGGTAATCAGCTACGACCAGCGCGGCTGGGGCGGCAGCGAAGGCGATATCGAGATGATGGACCCCAAGTACGAGGTGCAGGACGCCCTGGCCGTGATCGACTGGGCCGCTGCCAATCTGCCGCGCCTGAGCATGGACGCGCCGAATGACCCCAAGGTCGGCATGCTCGGTGAAAGCTACGGCGGCGCGGTGCAACTGCTAGCCTCCGCGACAGACCCGCGCATCGACGCCATTGTGCCCATCGCCACCTGGTATGACCTGAGCGAAGCCCTGGCCCCTGACAGCCATATGAAAGTTGGCTGGACCGGTGTGCTGCTCAGCCTGGGCCTGTCCACCGGCTATGACCTGGGCAAGTTCGTCCAGGCGCCTTACCTGCAAAGCGCTGACGGCCGTATGCGCGAACCGGTGCGCGCCGAGCTCAAGGCCCACAGCCTGACCAGCTACTGCGCACGCGGCCAGCGTCCACAGGCCGATGCCCTGCTGATTCAGGGCATGCGCGACACCCTGTTCCCGCTCAACCAGGGCCTGGCAATTCGCGATTGCCTGCAACAAGGCGCGCGTGATGTGCGCCTGCTCGGCATGCAGGGTGGGCATATTCTGCCGCCACCGATGCAGCGCTGGAGCGGCCTGCCGCCGTTCAATAACGAAGCGGTGCTGAACTGCGACGGTCGGGCGATCAACCTGTATCAGAGCATCATCAGCTGGTACGAAGACAAGCTGCGCGGACGCAAGGGCGTGGCGGCGAGCATTCCCGATTTCTGCGTCAGCCTCGATCTGGACCAGGGTGTGGCCCTGCAACAACTGCCGGCCAGTCAACGTATCGAACTGCCGGTCACGCTGATTCGGCCGTTAAGCAGCGGCCTGCTGCAACCGTCGCGCTTTATCCCGTTGCAACAGGTGCAGACGAGCAGCGCCCTGGTTGGCGTGCCACGCGTGCATCTGGAAAATGCCGAAGGAATGCCGACACTGTTTGCCGCCATGGTGGTCAAGCGTGCCGATGGCAGCAGTGCAGTGCTCAGTGAACAGGTCACCCCACTCAACGGGCAAGCCAGCACAGAGCTGGCTGCCATCAGCGCACAGCTGCAACCGGGCGACACCTTGGGCCTGCGTATCAGCGGCTTTAGTGGTCAATACCTGTTCAATGGCTCCTGGCAGTTCGCTAGCAGCACACTGCACGGCAGCATCGAGTGGCCGCAATTGCTGCCGCTGCAACCGCAACTGGCCAGGCACTGAGGGGCTATTTACCTAAGCGGCGCAGATGACAGGTGACTTCTTCGCGGTCGTGATAAAGCTGCTTGCAGGCGATCGACACCTTGATCTTGCGCGCGGCAAACGCGTCCTGCAGGCGCAGCAACAGGCGACGCACTTCGGCGTAACGCTGCTTCATCGGCAGCTTGAGGTTGACCACCGCTTCCCGGCAATGGCCGTCGCCAATCCAGGTTTCCACCATCGCCGCAGTTCGCGCCGGTTTCTCGACGATATCGCAGACCATCCAGTCCACCGGCTGCTTGGGCGTCCAGGTGAAACCGTCAACCATCAGGTGATTGACCAGGCCAGTGTCCATCAGGCTTTCCGCCATCGGCCCGTTGTCGATGGCGGTGACCAGCATGCCGCGCTTGACCAGCTGATAGGTCCAGCCGCCCGGCGCGGCGCCAAGATCGACCCCAGTCATTTCATCGGACAGGCGTTCATCCCACTGCTCGCGGGGGATAAAGGTGTGCCAGGCTTCTTCCAGCTTGAGGGTCGAACGGCTCGGCGCTTCGCGGGGGAATTTCAGCCGAGGAATGCCCATGGGCCACAGCGCCGAGTTATTCGCCTCGGCCATGCCGACAAACACCTCGCGACCACTTTTGAACGTCAGCAATAAGCGCGGCTTGCGTGCATCGTCAACCAACTTGCCAGCCTTGCTCAGGGCGTTGCGCAGCGGCGCTTCGAACTTCTTGCAGAAATTCGACAGTTCCTTGCCGTCGTTGCTGTCCAGCACTTCCAGCCACAGGCTGCCAAACACCGGCGAGTCGGCCAGGTGAGCCAGCAGCACACTGATGCGATCCGTTTCCGGCAGGTCAATAAATACGCCGCGCGCCCACTGCCGCGGAAAGATCAGCTGATTGAAGCGCACCCCATGCATCAGGCGCTCGGCACCGTCATCCTCGGTGCAGATAAACTCCGCGCAGGCGGTACTCGGCTTGGCCTTGGCATACCCGGCAACGTCCAGACGCGCAGCGTGCTCGGCGACTTCCGCGCACACCTCATTTTCAAAACCCGGACGGCAGTGCAACAACAACGTATTCATCAGCGACTCTCCTCAAGGCGCGCATCATAGCCGAGTCACCCGCCTATGCTTGCTTTGCATCGGCCTTTTCCTGATCTGCAGGTTAGACTGGCGCCATCGCGCAAGGCTCTGGCCCTGCCAATCGATCATCGGCCGCCCTAGCAAAACAGCGGGGTAAACGACCACAACCTGCCTCTTGCCAGTTACACCTGGATTCACGGCTAAACTTCCGCCAGCAACGGCCGAAGTACCGGTAACGTTTAAAGGAATAAAGAACGCCATGCGCAACAACCAACCTATTACTCAGCGCGAGCGCACCTTCCCCGCGCAGCAACGACTGATCTCCACCACCGACCTCAAAGGCCAGATCACCTACTGCAATGACGCCTTTGTCGAGATCAGTGGCTTTGGCCGCGATGAGCTGATTCGTGCGCCACATAACCTGGTGCGCCATCCGGACGTGCCGGCAGCGGTGTTCCAGCATATGTGGGACACCCTGAAGAAGGGCCGGCCGTGGATGGGTATCGTCAAGAATCGCTGCAAGAGCGGTGACCATTACTGGGTTAACGCCTACGTCACGCCGGTCACAGAAAACAACCAGGTCGTTGGCTACGAATCAGTACGGGTAAAGCCGACTGCCGAGCAGGTACGTCGCGCCGAGGCGCTGTATCAACGTATCAACAGTGGTAAATCGGCAATCCCCAACAGTGATCGCTGGCTGCCAATCGTGCAGGACTGGTTGCCGTTTATCCTGGTCAGCCAGGTCGGCTTTCTGATCGGCGTATGGCTCGACTCCAGCTGGGGCTTTGCCATCGCCGCCGGTTTGTCGGTGCCACTGGGACTGGCCGGGTTGAACTGGCAACAACGCGGCCTCAAGCGTCTGTTGCGCCTGGCCGACCAGACCACCTCCGACCCGCTGATCGCGCAGATGTACACCGACAGCCGTGGCGCCCAGGCTCGTCTGGAAATGTCCATCCTCAGCCAGGAAGCGCGTCTGAAAACCTGTCTGACCCGTCTGCAGGACACTGCCGAGCAGCTCACCCTGCAAGCCAAACAGGCCGACGCCCTGGCGCACAACAGCTCCGCCGGACTTGAACGCCAGCGCAGCGAAACCGACCAGGTCGCTACCGCGATCAACGAAATGGCCGCCACCACCCTGGAAGTGGCAAGCAACGTCGCCCGCACTGCCATCGCCACCCAGGACGCCAACCGCCTGACCAGCGCCGGCCGTGGCATTGCAGCAGAAACCCGTCAGGCCATTCAGCGCCTGTCGCAATCGGTTGGTGATACCGGCGAAACCGTGACCCGCCTGGCCCAGGACAGCACTGAAATCGGCGGCGTGGTCGATGTAATCAAGGGCATCGCCGACCAGACCAACCTGCTCGCCCTCAACGCCGCCATCGAGGCTGCGCGTGCCGGTGAAATGGGCCGTGGCTTTGCCGTGGTGGCTGATGAAGTGCGCTCACTGGCGCAGCGCACTGCCGAATCCACCGGGCAGATTCACCAGCTGATCGCCAAACTGCAGCGCACCGCCGAAGAGGCGGTGCTGACCATGGAAGTTGGCCGCAAACAGGCCGACGAAGGGGTTGAGCGCGTGCAGCAAGCCGATGAAGCGCTGGCCGGCATCAGCGACGCGGTGGCCAATATCACCGATATGGCCAACCAGATTGCGGCAGCCGCTGAAGAGCAGAGCGCGGTGGCCGATGAGGTCAACCGCAGCATCACCACCATTGCCCAACTGGCCGACCAGACCGCAGGCGAAGCGCACGACACCGCCCTGCTCAGCGAAGCCCTGACGGCCACTGCCAATGGTCAGTACGCACTGGTGGAACGCTTCAATCGCTAAAACCGTAGGTTGGTGCTGAGCGCAGCGAAGCCCAACGCAGGAACGCCAAGCTATGTTGGGCTTCGGCGCTGCGCGCCTTAACCCAACCTACGCCCTGCAGTGCGCGCCGGCCTGCTTGCTACAAGTTCTCGTAACGGTTCATATCCAGCACACCAGCTTCCAGCGGTTCGGTCTGCTGAATATAGGCCGACATGTCGTGGAAGTAGCGCCAGAACTCTGGATGAGTGCGGCGAATACCCCAGCGCTCGACGACTTTTTCGAAGGCCGCGGCGTCACGCGCCTGCTCCAGCGCCGTGACAAACTCCGCCGCCTGCTCCACTCGCACATTGAAGATAAAGTTCGGATAGCTGCTAAGCACCCCCGGATACACCGTCAGGGTATCCAGCGCCGGCTGGTAGCGCAGTTCCTCACCGAGCATAAATGCCACGTTACTGTGCGCTCGGTTGCGCAGCAGGCTGTATACCTCACGTTGGCCATCGGCCATTTCCAGCCGTAGCAAGGTTGCCTCCGGCAGTTGCTCGATCACCTTGAGCGTGCCCGCAGGTTTTGCCGTCAACCGACTCAGGGACTGCTCGGCGCGCTGCAACTCGACGTCCAGCCCCGGGCGATGGCAATGTGCGTCAGTACAGAGGTTAATCGGATCGGGTCGCGCATTCAGGCTGCCGTAGCGCTCCAGTAGAGCGTCGACAAAGCTGCGCTTGGGATCGCTACCAGGCAGGCACAGGGCGCTCGGGCTTTCGCTGTCGATGGGCTGGTAATCCAGCCAAATCTTCAGCTTGCCGCTGCTCTGGTACCAGTCACTGAGATAGCCCTGGCGCGATTCGGCTGGCATCAGCCGCAAGAAGTTGACCTCGGCGCCGTTGCGGATCAAGTCGAAGTACAACCGTGTTTGCGCCTGATGCGACACGTTGCCGAACACGTCGAAATTCACCACCAACTGGTAATAGGTGCGCTCCAGCAGCGGGAAGTCCAGCCACCAGATGGTTTGTGGCACCTCGCCAATCAGGCCTTTGCGCACCGACGCACTGTCGTGCTGGCGAAAGATCGACAGCAATGCGTTGTCGTTACCGGCCCAGATATGCGACCAGCTTGGCGCAGGCGCATCGGCATAGCGCTGCATACGCAGGGCTTCGTACTCATTGCGCTTATCGCGGTAGGTGCGCCACAGGCCGAGCAGATCACTGATGCTGTCCAGTTGCCCAGGCATGGCCAGCAGTTCCTTGGCCTGATCGCGATACTCGGGGTCGGTGATATACAGGTCGTGCTGCGGGTCCTGAAATACTGCCCAGAAGTTATCGCGAATCACATCCGTGGCAATCTGCCCCCGGCATACCGGGCCGCGAATAAAGGTACGCACGAAGTATTCGGCGTTATCCAGCATGAACTGATAGCGTGCCTGCGCCGGAATCGCGGCAAAGGTCTCAAATGGATTGGCCCGGCGCTGGAGGCCGTAACCGGGCACGGCGTCGGCCTGCCAGTCACTGGCAAAGAACAACTCCTTGACCCGCGCCAGCTTGACCGCACTCAGCCCGTAGGTGATGTGGGTCTTGTGCACGATCACCCCCTGCACCGGCGTCAGGCGGTAGTAGAACTCGTTACCCGGGTCTTCATTGGGCAAGCGCGTGGCGATGATGTCCACCGGCTTACCGCTGGGTGTACGCGAACGCACCATCTGGAAAAAATGCCCTGGCTCGCCGCCGGCAAAATACAGATGGGCAAGAAACAGATGCTCGTAGAGCCAGCGTGAAACCAGCGACTCGCGAGCGCCGGGAGCGTTCAGAAAGGCTTCCCAGGTGGCGATCTGCTGCGCCTCGGCTGCGCTGGCCTGCAGCGCTTGCTGATCGACCGGCGCCCCCTGCTCGATCCAGGCCTGCAGCGTCTGGTAGTCGACCTCACTCAATCCGGTCACCGCAAACGGCATGCCGACTTGCGGGTTCTTGCGGGCAAACTCGTCGAACTCCGGCGGCAACGGACACTGGTTGACCCGGTCGATGTTGATATTCAGCTCCGCCGGCAGTTTGCTGTTGGCGGCCAATGGTTGCTGATGGCCTAGCTCCAACATGCGCGCCATCAGCGCGGCCTGACTGCCCTGCGCATCCAGCACGGAGGTAAAGCCCTTGCGCTGCCAGGCTTCTGCGCCATGGGCATCAACAAACAGGCGCGTGGTGGCCTGGGCCTCGGTGCGCGTGCCGTTGTACACCGTGGCCTTGCTGGCGCCGCGCTGCACACCTTCGCCACTGCCCAGATTGAGCTGGCAGGCAGCGTCGTAGCAGGCATGGCAGGCCACGCAGTTCTTGGTAAAAATCGGTTGTATATCGCGACTGTAGGAGATGGGTTCGGCCGCTTGTAATGAGCCGATGAACAACAAACACACGCCAAGCAGTAAACGGCAGACCATGGAAACATCTCTAAAATGGCTTAAGCGCCGATTCTAGCTGGCGCCGGCTGGCCAAGGCCAACCCGCAAACATGAGTAAGATTCATGTAAAAGCGCAGTACACTGCAAAAGCGTGCAGCTTTGTTATCATCGTGCATCTTTTTTTCACGCGTCCCAGGTAGTTTTCTCCATGTCTCTGTCCGATCGCAGCGCCCGCTCTAACGCACTTCAGCAAGCCCTGAAGGAACGCATCCTGATCCTCGACGGCGGCATGGGCACCATGATCCAGAGCTACAAGTTGGAGGAAGAGGACTACCGCGGTGCACGTTTCGCCGATTGGCCGCAGGATGTAAAAGGCAACAACGACCTGCTGATCCTCAGCCGCCCGGATGTAATCGGCGCTATCGAGAAGGCTTATCTGGATGCCGGCGCCGACATCCTGGAAACCAACACCTTCAACGCCACCCAGGTGTCCCAGGCCGACTACGGCATGGAAAGCCTGGTGTATGAGCTGAACGTCGAAGGCGCGCGCCTGGCCCGCAGCGTGGCCGATGCCAAGACCCTGGAAACTCCGGATCGCCCGCGTTTCGTTGCCGGCGTACTGGGCCCAACCAGCCGTACCTGCTCGATCTCCCCGGACGTGAATAATCCCGGCTACCGCAACGTCACCTTCGACGAGCTGGTGGAAAACTACGTGGAAGCCACCCGCGGCCTGATCGAAGGCGGCGCGGACATGATTCTCATCGAAACCATCTTCGACACCCTCAACGCCAAGGCGGCGATCTTCGCCGTGCAGGAAGTCTTCGAGCAGCAGGGCTTCGAGCTACCAATCATGATTTCCGGCACCATCACCGACGCCTCCGGCCGTACCCTGTCCGGGCAGACCACCGAAGCCTTCTGGAACTCGGTGCGCCACGCCAAGCCGATTTCCGTGGGCCTGAACTGCGCCCTCGGTGCCAGCGACCTGCGCCCGTACCTGGAAGAGCTGGCCAACAAAGCCGATACCTTTGTCTCCGCGCACCCCAACGCCGGCCTGCCGAATGCCTTTGGTGAGTACGACGAAACCCCGGCGGAAATGGCCGTAGTAGTTGAAGAGTTTGCCGCCTCGGGCTTTTTGAACATCGTCGGCGGCTGCTGCGGCACGACCCCGGCGCATATCCAGGCGATTGCCGAAGCGGTGAGCAAATACCCGCCGCGCGCCATCCCGGATATTCCCAAAGCCTGTCGCCTGTCGGGCCTGGAGCCCTTCACCATCGACCGCAACTCGTTGTTTATCAACGTCGGCGAGCGCACCAATATCACCGGTTCGGCCAAGTTCGCCCGGCTGATCCGCGAGGACAACTACACCGAAGCCCTGGAAGTCGCCCTGCAGCAGGTCGAAGCCGGCGCCCAGGTGATCGACATCAACATGGACGAGGGCATGCTCGATTCACAGAAGGCCATGGTCACCTTCTTGAATCTGATTGCCGGCGAGCCGGACATCTCCCGCGTACCGATCATGATCGACTCCTCCAAGTGGGAAGTGATCGAGGCCGGCCTGAAATGCATCCAGGGCAAGGGCATCGTCAACTCGATTTCGATGAAGGAAGGCGTCGAGCAGTTCAAGCACCACGCCCGTCTGTGCAAACGCTACGGCGCCGCCGTGGTGGTCATGGCCTTCGATGAAGTGGGTCAGGCCGACACCGCCGAGCGCAAGCGCGAGATCTGTCAGCGCAGCTACGACATTCTGGTCAACGAAGTGGGCTTCCCGCCGGAAGACATCATCTTCGACCCGAACATCTTCGCCGTGGCCACCGGCATCGAAGAGCACAACAACTACGCGGTCGACTTTATCGAGGCCTGCGCCTATATCCGTGACCACCTGCCCTATGCCCTGTCGAGCGGTGGCGTGTCCAACGTATCGTTCTCCTTCCGTGGCAACAACCCGGTGCGTGAGGCGATTCACTCGGTGTTCTTGTACTACGCGATCAAGAACGGCCTGACCATGGGCATCGTCAACGCCGGCCAACTGGAAATCTACGACGAGATTCCCAAAGAGCTGCGTGACGCGGTGGAAGATGTAGTGCTCAACCGCAACGCCGGCGCCACCGAAGCGCTGCTGGCGATTGCCGACAACTACAAGGGCGACGGCAGCGTCAAGGAAGCGGAAACCGAAGAGTGGCGCACCTGGAGCGTGGTCGAGCGGCTCAAGCATGCGCTGGTCAAGGGCGTGACCACACACATCGTCGAAGACACCGAAGAGTGCCGCCAGCAATGCGCGCGCCCTATCGAAGTGATTGAAGGCCCGCTGATGGCCGGCATGAACGTGGTCGGTGACCTGTTCGGCGCCGGCAAGATGTTCCTGCCGCAGGTGGTGAAATCCGCCCGAGTGATGAAGCAGGCCGTGGCCCACCTGATCCCCTTTATCGAAGCCGAGAAAGGCGACAAGCCCGAAGCCAAGGGCAAGATCCTGATGGCCACGGTGAAAGGCGATGTGCACGACATCGGCAAGAATATTGTCGGGGTGGTCTTAGGCTGTAACGGTTACGACATCGTCGACCTGGGCGTGATGGTGCCGGCGGAGAAGATCCTGCAGACGGCCATCGCCGAGAAGTGCGACATCATCGGCCTGTCCGGCCTGATCACCCCGTCGCTGGACGAGATGGTGCATGTCGCCCGCGAGATGCAGCGCCAGGGCTTCAACCTGCCGTTGATGATCGGCGGCGCCACCACCTCCAAGGCTCACACAGCGGTGAAGATCGAGCCCAAGTACCAGAACGACGCGGTGATCTACGTCACCGACGCCTCGCGCGCGGTCGGCGTGGCCACTCAGCTGCTGTCCAAAGAGCTGAAAGCTGATTTCGTTGAACGCACCCGCCTGGACTACATCGAAGTGCGCGAGCGCACCGCCAACCGTAGTGCCCGCACCGAACGTCTGAGCTACACCAAATCGGTGGAAAACAAACCCAAGTTCGACTGGGCAACGTATCAGCCGACTGTGCCGAGCTTTACCGGCGTTAAGGTGCTGGAGAATATCGACCTGAATGTTCTGGCCGAATATATCGACTGGACGCCGTTCTTTATCTCCTGGGACCTGGCCGGCAAGTTCCCGCGCATCCTCACCGATGAAGTGGTTGGCGAAGCAGCGACCGCGCTGTACGCCGATGCTCAGGCCATGCTGAAAAAGCTGATTGACGAAAAACTCATCAGAGCGCGCGCTGTATTCGGTTTCTGGCCCGCCAACCAGGTGGATGACGACGACCTGGACGTCTACGCCGATAACGGTGAGAAGCTGGCCACCCTGCATCACCTGCGCCAACAGACCATCAAACCGGACGGCAAGCCGAACTACTCGCTGGCCGACTTCGTCGCACCGAAAGACAGCGGCATTACCGACTATGTCGGCGGTTTTATCACCACCGCCGGCATCGGCGCCGAGGAAGTAGCCAAGGCCTATCAGGACGCCGGCGACGACTACAACTCGATCATGGTCAAGGCCCTGGCCGACCGCCTCGCCGAGGCCTGCGCCGAGTGGCTGCACAAAGAGGTGCGTACCACCTATTGGGGTTATGAGCCGGACGAGCAGCTCTCCAACGAGGAGCTGATCAAGGAAGCCTACAAGGGCATCCGCCCTGCTCCCGGCTACCCGGCCTGCCCGGACCACACCGAGAAGAAGACCCTGTTCGCCCTGCTCGACCCGGCGGCCGAGTTCAACAAAGCCGGCGACAGCGGCGTGTTCCTCACCGAGCACTACGCGATGTTCCCGGCGGCGGCGGTGTCCGGCTGGTACTTCGCCCACCCACAGGCGCAATACTTCGCTGTCGGCAAGATCGACAAGGACCAGGTGGAAAGCTACACCGCCCGGAAAAAGCAGGACTTGAACGTCAGCGAGCGCTGGCTGGCGCCTAGCCTGGGCTATGACAGCTGACCACTGGCTCACCTATCAGGCCCGCACAATGCGGGCCTGATGCTAAAACCGGGCGACCGCGGACACAGAAGTACTTACGCACTGAGCCTGTCCAACCTTGACGGAGCCGGGGTAAACCTTCGCCGCCAGGCGATGCCAGCGTTGCATCCAATTGGGACAGATGTTCCAATCCTTTACCTCAGCCAATGACAACGCTAGGCTGTTCGAGCAGCCCAGGTTTCTCAGACCTCGGAGGCCCATCAGAGGACATCACGGCCCAGCACTCACCATAGACATCCTATGATTCCACTGCTTGCCTTTTCTACTTTCTCTGCCCTCCTGCTACTGACCTTTGTGCTGTGGCGTCAGCGCCTGTTGCTGGCCCAGCGCAATGCGCTGCTGGTGCAGCTTGAAGTCGGCGCGTTGCAGACCACGCCCGCCGGTCGAATACGCTGGCATACCCCTAGAGCAGCCGAGCTGCTGGGGCGTTCAGGGCAATCGTTACAGGGGCAAGAGCTGCACGAGTTGCTCGATGCCAGCCAAACCTACCCACTGCAGCTTGATTCACTCCCTGGGCCCGGCTCGTTGCTACTCCTTCGTCCGATACTGGACGAGGCCGAGCGCTTCCAACGCAGCCAGTACTTCGCCCGCATCGGCACCTGGGACTGGGACATCGACACCAACCAGCTCTACTGGTCGGAAGCTATCTACGCCATGTTCGGGTATTCGGTTGGCGCAGTTACGCCGAGTTATGAACTGTTCTACGCCAGCGTGCACCCGGACGATCGCGCGCAGGTTCGGGCCGGTGAACTGCGCTGCATAGGGACTGGCGAGAATCACGACGAAGAGTACCGAGTACTCTGGCCCAACGGCACAGTGCGCTGGCTGCGGGAAACCGGCAATGTGGTGAAAAATGGACAAGGCGTGGCCATAAAGATGATGGGCGTGGTCCGCGACATCACTGAGGAAAAAAACTGGGCCCGGCAGATGCACCAACTCGCTCACCATGACCCCCTGACCGGCCTGCCCAATCGCCTGCTATTCGAGGATCACTTGCGCACCGCACTGGAGCGGGCACGACGCAACTCCACGCGTGTAGTCTTGGTGTTTATCGATCTCAACGGCTTCAAGGCGATCAACGATACCCACGGCCATATTGCCGGCGACCACGTGCTGGTGGCCACGTGCTGGTGGCCACTGCCCAGCGACTCAAGACCGCACTCAGAGAGTCGGACAGCGTGGCGCGAATCGGCGGTGACGAATTCGTGGTGATACTCGAGAACCTGCCCTTGAGCCGCCCTCTTAGCGAAGAAGCCCGAAATATCGGCGAGAAGATCCTCGCCGCGCTAACGGTGCCGCTCAGTGTCGCTGGCCGCCAACAGCAGATTGGCGCCAGCCTGGGCATTGCAGCTTACCCAGACCACGGTGCGTCCCTGGACAAGTTGATCCATATTGCAGATCTGGCGATGTATGAAGCCAAGCGCAGTGGCGAAAACCAGTACCGCATGGGCGCAAACAGCCCGAAGCACGTTCACAGTAAATAACCAGAACCTATCAGCTAAAGCTGGAACTGGAGCGGCGAATAATCTTTATCGAGTGCTTAAGCGTCGGTTTGCGCGTGACGCTAATGGGGCGACGGGTCACAGTGTCGATGGTGATATTCCAGAAGCCGCTGCTGGGTACGGTGATCTTGGCCGGGAAGGTGTCGAACGCGCCGCCGTGGTAAGTGTGCCGGCCGCCATTCTTGAAGCTGCGGAAGTTGGCGTCGCTCATCAGGCGAATGTTGCAGGTTTGCGAACACTCAATGACAACAACGTCGTCTTCGTTGAGGTGTTCGCGCTGGTGTATAAATTTCATCTACCGCTCCGCACAGCTGGGTCAGGCCAATCAGGTCGCTAGTATGAGTGCCTGAGGCAGCTTGAGCAAAGACTAAGCGGTTTTGCCGCCTCACTCCGACGCCTGCCCGCCGTCACACATACCACCGCAAGCGGGCCGGTGGTAGCATGCGCGCCCCATGCATATTCACGACTTTCAACAACACCTTACCGAGCTCGGTGCCAAGCCCATGCACATCGGACGGATTACCCGTGCATGGCTGCGCGGCATGCCGCTGGATACCGGTACGCGCAACCAGAAAACCGAAAACTTCCTGCCGCTGGCGGTACGCAATGCCCTGCCCGAGATAAGCAGCGCACTCGATGGACTGGCGCGTCTGAACTCTGAACACCCTGCGACGGACGGTTCGGCGCGCTTGCTGGTGGAGCTGGCCGACAAACAGATGGTGGAAAGCGTGCTACTGCCGCGCGATGGCCTGTGTGTCTCCAGCCAGGTCGGTTGCGCAGTGGGTTGCGTGTTCTGCATGACCGGCAAGAGCGGCCTGCTGCGCCAGCTGAGCACCGCCGAGATCGTCGCCCAGGTGGCGCTCGCCCGACGCTTTCGCCCCGTGAAGAAAGTGGTGTTTATGGGCATGGGCGAACCGGCGCATAACCTCGATAACGTACTCGAAGCGATCAACCTGCTCGGCACCGAAGGTGGTATCGGCCAACGCAACCTGGTGTTCTCCACCGTTGGTGACCCGCGGGTGTTCGAGCGCTTACCGCAACAGCAGATCAAACCTGCCCTGGCGCTGTCGCTGCATACCACCGATGCCGAGTTGCGCCAGACGCTGCTGCCGCGCGCGCCGCGTATTGATCCTGAAGAACTGGTCGAGCTAGGCGAAACCTACGCGCGGCAGATCGATTACCCGATTCAGTACCAGTGGACGCTGCTCAAGGGCATCAACGACAGCCAGGAAGAAATGGACGGCATCCTGCGTTTGCTCAAGGGCAAGTACGCGATCATGAACCTGATCCCCTACAACAGCCTGGAGGCCGACGAATTCCAGCGCCCTGATGGCGACCGTATCGTGCAGATCGTGCGCTACCTGCACAGCCGCGGCGTACTGACCAAGGTGCGCAATTCGGCGGGTCAGGACATCGATGGCGGTTGCGGACAACTGCGCGCGCGGGCGACCGAGGTGCTCGATCGACGCAAAAGCCGTGCATAAGTGATGACTGCACTGCTGCGTCGCGACTAAAGCCGCTCCCACGCCAAGAAAGCAGCATAAAAAATGCCCGCAGATCGCGGGCATTTTTGTTTGGCCATCTACTTAGTAGTAGGCGTTTTCCTTGATGCTGTGGTCGGTCACGTCACGCACGCCTTTGAGCTCGGGAATGCGCTCAAGCAGGGTTTTCTCGATGCCTTCCTTGAGCGTCAGATCAACCTGACCGCAGCCCTGACAGCCGCCGCCGAACTTCAGCACGGCAATCCCGTCGTCGACCACGTCGATCAGGCTGACTTCACCGCCATGGCTGGCCAGACCGGGGTTGATTTCGGTCTGCAGGTAGTAGCTGATGCGCTCGTTGATCGGGCTGTCTTCGTTGACCATCGGCACCTTGGCGTTTGGCGCCTTGATAGTCAGCTGGCCGCCCATGCGGTCGGTGGCGTAGTCGACCACGGCGTCCTCGAGAAACGGCTCGCTGACGGCGTCGATCCAGGCGGTGAAGCTGGCCAGGCCCAGCGCAGTATCTTCAGCCTTCTGCTCACCCGGCTTGCAGTAGGCAATGCAGGTTTCAGCGTACTGGGTGCCCGGCTGGGTGATAAACACGCGAATGCCGATGCCCGGGGTGTTCTGCTTGCTCAGCAGGTCAGCCAGATAATCGTGGGCAGCGTCGGTAATGGTAATGGTGCTCATGGCAACTCCTCGCAAACATGGGCGCAGTGTACGCCACTCACCAGCGCCGGCAAAGTCCTAGTGTTTTAGTAGGAATAGAACTTATTCACCCAACGCCAGCCATCACCGGCTATGCACAGAGAAACTGTGCAATCGCATCGGCTGCCGCCTGCAGGTGCTGCTGATGACTGAAGCCCGAGCTTTTCAGCGGCTTTAGGTCATGGTCGCCGGCAGTCAGCCAGTGCAGCGTGATCGCCTCAGAAAGCGCGTAGCGCGCCACCGCCTGACGATCGCCCAGGGCATCGCGTTCGCCCTGAATGATCAGCGTCAGTGTGCGTAGCTCGGCCAAGTGCGCGACACGCGGCTTTTCCGGCTTACCGACGGCGTAGAAGGGATAACCCAGGCACACCAGCGCATCGGCGCCCAACTCGTCGGCCAGCAGGCTGGCCATGCGTCCGCCCATGGACTTGCCGCCGATGGCCAACGGCCCTGCGACCTGTTGGCGCACCTGCGCATAGACCTCACGCCATTGCTCAAGCAGTCTGGCCTGGGGATTGGGGGGGCGTTTCTTGCCATCCAGACGCCGTGCGGTCATATAGGCGAACTCGAAGCGCAGTACGGCAATCCCACGCGCAGCAAGGCTTTGCGCCATGTCTTGCATGAACTCGCTGTCCATCGGCGCACCAGCACCGTGGGCCAGAATCAAGGTGGCATGCGTCTCGCCAAGCGGGCGATCCCACAGCCACGTGCCATCACCCTGCCCCTGCCCGCATTGATCCCCGTCAATACCCGCAACCTGCCCTTTGCTCATGCTTGCCTCGCTTAAAGAATCCGTTGGACTGCGACGCAGATCGTACAGGCGCGCAGCCATGGGTTTTCGATGATTGACCTTTAACCGTGGATGGAAGCCCCCTGAAATGAACATAACCGGGAACACAGCAACCAGTTCCGCCTACAACTACAAGGTGGTTCGCCAATTCGCCATCATGACGGTGGTATGGGGCATTGTCGGGATGGGACTCGGCGTATTTATCGCCGCGCAACTGGCCTGGCCCGAACTCAACTTCAACCTGCCGTGGACCAGCTTCGGCCGTCTGCGCCCGCTGCATACCAACGCGGTGATCTTCGCGTTCGGTGGTTGCGCGCTATTCGCCACCAGCTATTACGCGGTGCAACGCACCTCGCAGACCACACTGTTCGCCCCCAAACTGGCGGCCTTCACCTTCTGGGGCTGGCAACTGGTGATTCTCCTGGCGGCCATCAGCCTGCCACTGGGCTGGACCAGCTCCAAGGAATACGCCGAGCTGGAGTGGCCGATCGACATTCTGATCACCATTGTCTGGGTCAGCTACGCCATCGTGTTCTTCGGCACAGTGATGAAGCGTAACGTCAGCCATATCTATGTGGGCAACTGGTTCTTCGGTGGTTTTATCCTCACCGTGGCGCTGCTGCACCTGGTCAACAACCTGGAAGTGCCAGTCACCCTGACCAAATCCTACTCGGCCTACGCCGGGGCGACAGACGCGATGATCCAGTGGTGGTACGGCCACAACGCCGTGGGCTTCTTCCTCACCGCGGGCTTCCTGGGGATGATGTATTACTTCGTGCCCAAGCAGGCTGGGCGCCCGGTGTATTCCTACCGCTTGTCCATCGTGCACTTCTGGGCGCTGATCGCCGTGTATATCTGGGCCGGCCCGCACCACCTGCACTACACCGCGCTGCCAGATTGGGCGCAGAGCCTGGGCATGGTGATGTCGCTGATCCTCCTGGCTCCGAGCTGGGGCGGCATGATCAACGGCATGATGACCCTCTCGGGGGCCTGGCATAAGTTGCGTACCGACCCGATCCTGCGCTTCTTGGTCGTCTCCCTGGCGTTCTACGGCATGTCGACCTTTGAAGGCCCGATGATGGCGATCAAGACCGTCAATGCCCTGTCCCACTACACCGACTGGACCATCGGCCACGTGCACGCCGGCGCACTCGGCTGGGTGGCCATGGTGTCCATCGGCTCGCTGTATCACATGCTGCCGAAAGTCTTCGGCCGCGACGAGATGCACAGCACCAGCCTGATCAACGTGCACTTCTGGTTCGCCACCATCGGCACCGTGCTCTATATCGCCTCGATGTGGGTCAACGGTATCGCCCAGGGCCTGATGTGGCGTGCAGTCAACGAAGACGGCACCCTCACCTACTCCTTCGTCGAAGCGCTGGAAGCCAGCCACCCGGGCTTTGTGGTGCGGGTAATCGGCGGTGCGATCTTCTTCGCCGGCATGCTGGTGATGGCCTGGAACGTCTGGCAGACCGTGCGTCATACCAAGGCCGCTGAGATGGACGCCGCCGCGCAGTTTTCGCTTGAGGGAGCCCACTGATGAGACACGAAATACTCGAGAAGAATATCGGCCTGATGGCGCTGATGATGGTGCTGGCCGTGAGTATCGGCGGCCTGACGCAGATCGTCCCGCTGTTCTTCCAGGACGTTACCAATGAGCCGGTGGCCGGTCTCAAGCCCTACACCGCGCTGCAACTGGAAGGCCGCGACATCTATATCCGCGAAGGCTGCGTCGGCTGCCACTCGCAGATGATTCGCCCGTTCCGCGCCGAAACCGAGCGCTATGGCCATTACTCGGTAGCCGGTGAAAGCGTTTATGACCACCCCTTCCTCTGGGGCTCCAAACGCACCGGGCCGGACTTGGCCCGTGTGGGCGGCCGCTACTCGGATGAATGGCACCGCGCACACCTGTACAACCCGCGCAACGTGGTGCCGGAATCGAAAATGCCCGCTTACCCATGGCTAGTGGAAAGCACCCTGGATGGCCAAGACACCCCGGCCAAGATGAAGGCCCTGAGCCTGCTAGGCGTGCCCTACAGCGATGAGGACATTGCCGGCGCCACCGCAGCTGTAAAAGGCAAAAGCGAGATGGACGCCATGGTTGCCTACCTGCAAGTGCTCGGCATTGCCGTAAAGAACAAGAGGTAGAGCCATGTCATTCGACTTTATTGATATAGGCACCCTGCGCGGCATCGGCACGGCACTGGTTCTGCTGTCGTTTGTCTGCGTCACCCTGTGGGCTTACAGCGGCAAGCGCCGCCCGGCGTTCGACGAGGCCGCCTTACTGCCCTTTGCCGATGAACCCAAGCTGGCTGCACCAAGGAGCAAGACCCCATGAGCACGTTCTGGAGCTGGTATATCACCCTGCTGACCGTCGGCACCCTGCTTGCGCTGTTCTGGCTGATATTCGCCACCCGCAAGAGTGAGGTTCACAAGAATCCCACCGAGCAGACCATGGGCCATGCCTTCGACGGCATCGAGGAGTATGACAACCCGCTGCCCAAGTGGTGGTTCATGTTGTTTCTCGGCACATTGATCTTCTCGATTGGCTACCTGGTGCTGTACCCCGGCCTGGGCAATTGGAAAGGCGTACTGCCGGGCTATGAAGACGGCTGGACTCAAGTCAAGCAATGGCAGCGCGAAGTCGATAAGGCTGACGAGCTATATGGGCCAATCTTCGCCAAATACGCGGCCATGCCCTTGGAAGAAGTCGCTAAAGACGAGCAAGCACTGAAAATGGGCGGCCGCATGTTTGCCACCTATTGCTCGGTCTGCCACGGTTCCGACGCCAAGGGTGCGGTGGGTTTCCCCAACCTGACCGACAGCCACTGGCGCTGGGGCGGCGAGCCTAATGTAATCAAGACCAGCATCCTCAATGGTCGCATTGGTGCCATGCCGGCCTGGGTCGCCGTGATTGGCGAAGAAGGCGTGCAGCAGGTTGCCGCTTATGTACGCAAGGATCTGGCCGGTTTGCCACTGCCAGCCGACAAGAGCTTCGACCTGCAACAAGGCGCCACCATCTATGCCGCCAACTGCCTGGCCTGCCACGGTGCAGAAGGCAAAGGCATGGCCATGCTCGGCGCGCCCGACCTGACCAGCCCGGCTGGCTGGATCTACGGCAGCAGCCTGGTGCAGTTGCAGCAGACCATTCGCCACGGCCGCAACGGCCAGATGCCGGCGCAAGAACAGTATCTGGGCAACGACAAGGTGCATCTGCTGGCCGCGTATGTACTGAGCCTGAGCCAGAAACAACAGAACGCCGCCGCACAGTAATCACTAGAACCGCAGCATCCGGCTGGCGACCCCAGGTCGTCAGCCACTCAAGCAAGCCTCTTCCGCGCCCGGACAGCCGCCCGAGCCATGCGACCCAAGGTCGCACCCTTCCGACCAAGTGCATGCGCGATGTTTGACTTGAGCTAATCTTGTCGACAGTCGCCACCTGTCATAACTCCAAGGCGATTCCCATCTTTGCGCTACGCCTGTCTAAGGCGTTTTATGCTCGCGGCAATGCCCTGCATAAGCGGCCATGCATGCTTGCCAACAGCCCTGAAAGCCTTATCGCGCCGGCTTGTGTCGTTGCAATGGCTACCCGCTTTCTCCATACTTGCCGCCGATTTTTGCCCCTAAAAAATCCATTAACCGTGGAACCCATAATGAGCACAGCAATCAGTCAGACTGCTTATAACTACAAGGTGGTTCGCCAGTTCGCCGTAATGACGGTGATTTGGGGAGTCATTGGCATGGCTCTAGGTGTTTTCATCGCCGCGCAACTCGTGTGGCCTGAACTCAACCTGGGCATGGAATGGACGAGCTTCGGCCGTCTGCGTCCGCTACACACCAACGCGGTAATCTTCGCCTTCGGCGGTTGCGCGCTGTTCGCCACGTCTTATTACGTGGTCCAGCGGACCTGCCAGACGCGCCTGGTTTCCGATGGTCTGGCTGCTTTCACCTTCTGGGGCTGGCAAGCAGTGATCGTTGCTGCGGTGATCACCCTGCCAATGGGTTTCACCGGTTCCAAGGAATACGCTGAGCTGGAGTGGCCAATCGATATCCTTCTGGGCATCGTCTGGATCACTTACGCCGTGGTGTTCTTCGGCACCATCGTCAAGCGTAAAACCAAGCACATCTATGTGGGCAACTGGTTCTACGGTGCCTTCATCCTGGTTACTGCGATGCTGCACATCGTCAACAGCGCTGCCGTTCCGGTCAGCCTGTTCAAGTCCTACTCGGCTTACGCCGGTGCGACTGACGCGATGATTCAGTGGTGGTACGGCCACAACGCCGTGGGCTTCTTCCTGACCACCGGCTTCCTGGGGATGATGTACTACTTCGTACCCAAGCAGGCTGAGCGTCCGATCTACTCCTATCGTCTGTCCATTGTGCACTTCTGGGCACTGATCACCCTGTACATCTGGGCCGGTCCGCACCACTTGCACTACACCGCACTGCCGGATTGGGCACAGTCCCTGGGCATGGCGATGTCGATCATTCTCCTGGCACCAAGCTGGGGCGGCATGATCAACGGCATGATGAGCCTGTCGGGCGCCTGGCATAAGCTGCGCACCGACCCAATCCTGCGTTTTCTGGTGGTATCGCTGGCGTTCTACGGCATGTCGACCTTCGAAGGCCCGATGATGGCAATCAAGACCGTCAACGCCCTGTCCCACTACACCGACTGGACCATCGGCCATGTACACGCCGGCGCTCTCGGCTGGGTTGCGATGATCTCCATCGGCGCCCTGTATCACCTGCTGCCGAAAGTCTTTGGTCGTCCGCAGATGCACAGCGTTGGCCTGATCAACGCCCACTTCTGGCTGGCTACCATCGGCACCGTACTGTACATCGCCTCGATGTGGGTCAACGGCATCACCCAGGGTCTGATGTGGCGCGCAGTCAACGAAGACGGCACGCTCACCTACTCCTTCGTTGAAGCGCTGGAAGCCAGCCACCCCGGTTACGTGGTGCGCATGATCGGCGGCGCCTTCTTCGTCGCTGGCATGCTGCTGATGGCTTACAACACCTACCGCACCGTGCGTGCCGCCAAAGCTTCTGAATACGAAGCGGCTGCACAGATTCCTGCCGGAGTAGCGCACTGATGAAACACGAAATCATTGAGAAGAATATCGGCCTGATGGCGCTGCTGATGGTTCTGGCCGTCAGCATCGGCGGCCTGACTCAAATCGTTCCGCTGTTTTTCCAGGACGTTACCAATGAGCCGGTGGAAGGCCTCAAGCCTTACACCGCGCTGCAACTGGAAGGCCGCGATGTGTACATCGCCAACGGTTGCGTCGGCTGCCACTCGCAGATGATTCGTCCGTTCCGTGCTGAAACCGAACGTTACGGCCACTACTCGGTAGCCGGTGAAAGCGTCTGGGACCACCCGTTCCTGTGGGGTTCCAAGCGTACCGGCCCGGACCTGGCCCGTGTTGGCGGCCGCTACTCGGATGAATGGCAGCGTGCGCACCTGTACAACCCGCGCAACGTGGTGCCTGAGTCGAAGATGCCGGCGTATCCATGGCTGGTCGAGCACAAGCTCGACGGCAAGGACACCGCCAAGAAGATGGAAATCATGCGTGGCTTTGGCATCCCCTACACCGATGAAGACATCGCAGGGGCCCAGGACGCAGTAAAAGGCAAGACCGAAATGGACGCCATCGTTGCGTACCTGCAGGTTCTCGGCACATCCATCAAGAACAAACGGTAACGCACATGGATATCGGGATGATTCGCGGCATAGGCACAGCAGTGGTATTCGTCGCCTTTATTGGCGTGGTGCTCTGGGCCTACAGCAGCAAGCGTAAATCCAGTTTCGACGAGGCCGCTAACCTGCCCTTCGCCGACGATCCCAAACCCACTGAGCGTGACGAGCAATCTTCCAGGAGCAATAACCAATGACCACGTTCTGGAGTTGGTACGTAACCATTCTGTCTCTGGGCACCATCTTTGCCCTGACCTGGCTGATCTTCGGCACCCGCAAGGGCCAGCGCGAAGAAACCACCGAAGAAACCGTCGGCCATTCCTTCGACGGTATCGAAGAGTTCGACAACCCGCTGCCCAAGTGGTGGTTCATGCTGTTTGTCGGCACCATCATCTTTGCCCTTGGCTATCTGGCGCTCTACCCGGGCCTGGGTAACTGGAAAGGTCTGCTGCCAGGCTACGACTACCTCGACACCGAAGCCAAAACGCCCTTCGCCACCAATATCGAAATTGCTGGTGGTGTAGAGCGCAACGCAGGCTGGACCGGCGTGCACCAGTGGGAAAAGGAAATGGCCAAGGCTGAAGGTCAATATGGCCCGATCTTCGCCAAATATGCCGCCATGCCGATCGAACAAGTGGCCCAGGACGAGCAAGCGTTGAAAATGGGCGGCCGCCTGTTTGCCTCCAACTGCTCGGTCTGCCACGGCTCCGACGCCAAAGGTGCCTATGGCTTCCCCAACCTGACCGACAACGACTGGCTGCACGGCGGCGAGCCGGAAACCATCAAGACCACCATCATGGCTGGTCGTCAGGGTATGATGCCTGCGCAGCTCGATGCACTGGGCGAGGAAGGTATCCGCAACGTGGCTGGCTACATCCGCAGCCTCTCCGGTTTGAAAAACCCGGAAGGTATCGCGGTTGACCTTGCCGCAGGTCAAGACATCTTCGCGACGACTTGTGCAGTCTGTCATGGCGCTGAAGGTAAGGGCCAACAGGCCATGGGCGCACCCAACCTGACCGACAAAACCTGGCTCTACGGCTCCAGTTTCGCTCAGGTACAACAAACTCTGCGCTATGGCCGTAACGGCAAGATGCCAGCCCAGGCTGACTTCCTGGGCAACGATAAGGTGCATCTGCTGGCGGCTTACGTGTACAGCCTGTCGCAAGGTAAAACCGAGAAGTAATTCTCCGGCTCTGGCAGGCGCGACCGCTGGTCGCACCTGCCGAGCAATCGTCAGGCGTACCATAGCGCAAGAGCCCGTATGACCCCGGCCGGCACGTATCGACCAGGGCAGCCAATCAACCGCCGTGGTACGAACTGATGAGTGCACAGATTCCAGTTAAAGACGTCACCCCTGCCCCGGCCAAGGTCGAAGTTGTCGACCTGTACGCCAACCGCGAAAAAATCTACACCCGCTCCTTCACCGGCATCTTCCGCAACCTGCGCATGCTCGGTGGCGCAGCCCTCTTCCTGTTGTACTTCGGCACCGTATGGTTGACCTGGAATGGCCGTCAGGCCGTCTGGTGGAACCTGCCGGAGCGCAAGTTCTATATTTTCGGCTCCACCTACTGGCCGCAGGACTTCGTCCTGCTCTCGGCGCTGTTGATCATCGCCGCCTTCGGCCTGTTCTTTATCACTGTGTTCGCCGGCCGCGTGTGGTGCGGCTACACCTGTCCGCAAAGCGTGTTCACCTGGGTCTTCATGTGGGCGGAAAAGGTCACCGAAGGTGATCGCAACCAGCGCATGAAGCTCGACAAGGCACCGATGACCACCCAGAAATTTCTGCGCAAGCTGGCCAAGCACGGCATCTGGGTCGGCGTATCGCTGGTCACCGCGATTACCTTCGTCGGCTACTTCACGCCGATTCGCGAACTGATCCCGGAGCTGTTCACCCTGGAGGCCAGTGGCTGGGCACTGTTCTGGGTCGGCTTCTTTACCTTGGCCACCTATGGCAACGCCGGCTACCTGCGCGAACAGGTGTGCATCTATATGTGCCCCTACGCACGCTTCCAGAGCGTGATGTTCGACCAGGACACCCTGATCGTTTCCTATGACCCTCGTCGTGGCGAATCCCGTGGCCCGCGCAAGAAGGACGCCGACTACAAGGCCCAGGGCCTGGGTGACTGCATCGACTGCAAGATGTGCGTACACGTCTGCCCTACCGGCATCGATATCCGCGACGGTTTGCAGATCGAATGCATCGGCTGCGCCGCCTGTATCGACGCCTGCGACAGCATCATGGAGAAAATGAACTACCCGAAAGGGCTGATCAGCTACACCACCGAACACAATCTCTCCGGACAGAAAACCCATCTGGTGCGCCCGCGCCTGATCGGTTATGCAGTGGCGCTGACCGCCATGTTCTGCGTCTTCGCCTGGGCCATCGCCGACCGTTCGCTGGTAGAACTGGATGTGCTCAAGGACCGCGTGCTCTACCGCGAAAACGAAGAAGGCCGGATCGAGAACGTCTACACCCTGAAGATCATGAACAAGGCCCAGCACGACGTGACCTACCTGATCGAAGCCGATGGCCTCGACGGTCTGGTGTACGAAGGCAAGCGCGAGATCAAGGCAATCGCTGGCGAGGTGCTGTCGCTGCCAGTCGAGTTGTCCATCGAGCCGGAAAAATTACCTTCGAGCACCAATGAAATCACCTTCCGCCTGCACTCGGCGGATGACCCAAGCATCAAAACCGACGCCGCCAGCCGCTTTATCGGCCCGAGCGTGCGCTGATTAGAGAAGCCCATGTCTGAACCCATAACTGAAAAGAACCCCGAAATCGTCAAGCCCTGGTACAAGCAATTCTGGCCCTGGTTCCTGATTGGCCTGCTGGCCTATTCAGTGGTCCAGGGGCTGACCCTGCTGACCATCGCCACGAAGAACCCACCGGGGCTGATTTCCGATGACTATTACGATGTCGGCAAAGGCATCAACCAGTCGCTGGAGCGGGAAAACCACGCCATTCGCCTCAAGCTGCACGCCAGCCTGCTGCTCAACGATGACAACGGCACCGCCACCCTGCAGCTGAGCGGCAATAGCCGTCCGCAGCAACTGGTGCTCAACCTGATCTCGCCAACCCAACCCGAGCGCGACCGCCGGGTGATCCTGCAGCCGCAGGCCGATGGCAGTTACAGCGGACAGATGATCGACGCGGTCAAGGGCCGCCGCTTTGTCGAGCTGATCGGCCAGGAAGGCGGCAAGGACTGGCGCCTGTTCGAAGAAGAAAATGTGCAGAGCGGACAGACGATCAACCTCGGGGATGCCCAATAAGCACACCGATGGCCAGTCCAACTCCCTGCTATCACTGTGGCCTGCCGGTTCCTGCCGGCAGCCGTTTTCAGACCCAGGTACTGGGTGCAACCCGCGAGATGTGCTGCCCGGGCTGTCAGGCAGTGGCCGAAGCCATTGTCAGCGGCGGCCTGGAACACTACTACAAGCACCGCAGCGAAAGCGCCGCCAACCCGCAAAGCCTGCCTCAGGCGCTGCCTGACGAGCTGGCGCTGTATGACCGCAGCGATGTACAGCAGCCCTTTGTCGAACATGACGGCGAACTCAGCGAGACCTGCCTGCTGATCGAGGGCATCAGCTGCGCGGCCTGTGGCTGGCTGATCGAGAAACACCTGCGCGCCCTACCCGGCGTTGCCGAGGCGCAGCTCAACCTGTCCAACCACCGCCTGCAAGTGCGCTGGGCCGACAGCCAACTGCCGCTCAGCAGCCTGCTCAAGGCGCTGCGCAAGATCGGCTACGCCGCTCACCCCTGGCAGGCCGATGCCGCCGCCGAACAGCTGCACAGCGAGAACCGCCGCGCCATGCGCGAGCTCGGTGTAGCCGGCATGCTGTGGATGCAGGTGATGATGGCGACCATGGCCACCTGGCCGGAATTCAACATCGACCTCAGCCCCGAGCTGGACAAGATCCTGCGCTGGGTCAGCCTGTTTCTCACCACGCCGATTGTCTTCTATTGCTGCGGTCAGTTCTTCCGTGGCGCGCTGCGCGACCTGCGCACCCGCCACCTGACCATGGATGTATCGGTGTCCCTGGCGATTGGCGGCGCCTACATCGCCGGTATCTGGTCAACCGTCACCGGCCAGGGCGAGCTGTATTTCGATGCGGTGGGCATGTTCGCCCTGTTTCTGCTGGCAGGCCGCTATCTGGAGCGCCGCGCCCGCGAACGCACAGCTGCCGCCACCGCACAGCTGGTCAATCTACTGCCCGCCTCCTGTCTACGCCTGGACGCAGCAGGTCAGAGCCAGCGCATTCTGCTCAATGAACTGCAGGTCGGCGATCAAGTGCTGGTGCCGCCCGGCGCCCTGCTGCCCGCCGATGGTTGCATCATCCAGGGCCAGTCGAGCGTGGATGAGTCCGTGCTGACCGGCGAATACCTGCCGCAACCACGCAACGTCGGCGACAGCGTGACCGCCGGCACACTCAATGTTGAAGGGCCGCTGCAAATTCAAGTGCAGGCCCTCGGTGATGCCACGCGACTGTCGGCCATCGTCCGCCTGCTGGAACGTGCGCAGAGCGACAAGCCGCGCCTGGCGGTACTGGCCGATCAGGTTGCGCAGTGGTTCCTGCTGATTGTCCTGGTAGTGGCCGCTGTCGTCGGCCTGGTCTGGTGGCAACTCGACCCTTCCCGCGCATTCTGGATTGTCCTGGCCCTACTGGTCGCCACCTGCCCGTGCGCGCTGGCGCTGGCCACCCCCACGGCACTGACCGCCGCCACCGGCTCACTGCACAAACTGGGCATGCTGCTGACCCGTGGCCACGTGCTGGAAGGTCTGAACCAAATCGACACCCTGGTGCTGGACAAGACCGGCACCCTCACTGAAGGTCGCCTGACCCTTAGCGCCATCCACCCCCTGCGCGAGCTGGATGCCGACGCCTGTCTGGCCCTGGCCGCGGCGTTGGAAAACCGCTCAGAACACCCGATTGCCCGCGCCTTCGGTCAGGCACCAGAAGCTGCAGATGCAGTTGACAGCCATCCGGGCCAAGGCCTGCAGGGGCGTGTTGGCAACCGGCTGCTGCGCATCGGTGAGGCTGGCTTTGTCTGCGCACTGAGTGCGCAGACAAAGCCAGCGATCAGCGGTGAACACGGTCAATGGCTGCTGCTGGGTGATGAGCAAGGGCCGTTGGCCTGGTTTGTATTGAATGACCGCCTGCGCGAAGACGCGCCGCAACTGATCGACATGGCCAAGGCCAAAGGCTGGCAAATCATGCTGCTGTCCGGCGACAGCTCGCCCATGGTCGGTGAAGTGGCGCGCCAATTGGGCATCAATGATGCCTGTGGCGGCCTGACTCCGGATGCCAAGCTGGAGGTGCTCAAGCAGCTGCATAGCCAGGGCCGCCGGGTGCTGATGCTCGGCGATGGGGTCAACGATGTGCCGGTATTGGCCGCCGCCGATATCAGCGTGGCCATGGGCAGCGCCACCGACCTGGCAAAAACCAGCGCCGATGCCGTGCTGCTGTCCAACCGCCTGAGCAGCCTGGTGCAGGCGCTACACATGGCGCAACGAACCCGGCGCATCATCATCGAGAATCTCACCTGGGCCAGCCTGTACAATGGCCTGGTGCTGCCCTTCGCCGCTATCGGCTGGATTACCCCGATCTGGGCGGCGCTGGGTATGTCGGTCAGTTCGCTGCTGGTGGTGGTCAACGCTCTGCGCCTGACTCGCACGTAAGGTGGATCACGTCTCACCGATCCGCTACCGCGCCGTCGGGGGTGGAAGTGATAACCGACATGCACAGGTCAAACAGTCCACTAATACGCTCGGCGAGGTCCTATGCGAAACAACATGACTGGCAAGGTTGCCGGGTGGGTGCGCTTACTGGCCGTAGCGCTGTTCAGCCTGCAGCTGTTTATGGCCTACCACGTTGCTACCGCGCTGATCAGCCAGCAGACCACACTCAGCAGCCTGTTTACTGACAGCCTGCCGGACACCCTGATCATGCTTTTCCTTAATGCTCTGTTTGCCTTCGTCGCACTGACCGGTCGCAGCCCGGACAGACTCTTCCCAGTTGCCAGCCTCGATCTGCGGCAATTCTTGCGCCGGAGCCACTAAGCCATGCCCGCCCTCTATATCCTGATCCCGGTCGCCATCGCCCTGGTGGCCTTTGCCATCTGGCTGTTCTTCTGGGCGGTGGACAGCGGTCAGTACGATGACCTCGACGGCCCGGCGCACAGCATCCTGTTCGACGACGAAGACCCCAAGCACACTGCAGCCGTAAGCCAGGTGCAACAACTCGACGAGCCTCAGGCCGATCAGGCCCCACAGGACAAGCCCGGTGCTTGAGCTACTGCCGCTACTGATCTCGGCACTGATCCTCGGCCTGCTCGGCGGCGGCCATTGCCTGGGTATGTGCGGCGGCCTGATGGGTGCGCTGACCCTGGCCATTCCACCCGAACAGCGCGCGCAGCGCTTTCAGCTGCTGCTGGCCTATAACCTGGGGCGCATTTTCAGCTACAGCCTGGCCGGCCTGCTGCTTGGCCTGGCCGGCTGGGCAGTGGCCAATAGCCCTTTGGTCATGGGCTTACGGGTGATTGCCGCGCTGCTGCTGATTGCCATGGGCTTTTACCTGGCCGGCTGGTGGAGTGGTCTGACCCGTATCGAAGCCCTCGGTCGTGGTCTCTGGCGGCATATCCAGCCACTGACCCGGCGTTTTATGCCGGTCACCAGTTTGCCGCATGCCTTGATACTCGGCGGCCTATGGGGCTGGCTGCCCTGCGGCCTGGTCTACAGCACCCTGCTATGGGCCGCGAGCCAAGGTAGTGCAGTCGACAGCGCTGCTCTGATGTTGGCCTTTGGTCTCGGCACCCTGCCTGTGCTGCTGGCCACCGGCATGGCCGCCGAACGCCTGACCGCATTGCTGCGCAAACAGGGTGTGCGCACGGCCGGCGGTATTCTGGTGATCCTCTTCGGCCTGTGGACAATGCCCGGCCCGCACCAGCACTGGCTGATGGGTCACTAGCAGGCCGCTTGATACAGGTCAAAACACCCCAGACGCAGCGCTCATAGACTGCCCGGTATTGAAAGCCAAACCGGGAATACCCGCATGCTCAACGCCATCCAGTGGGACAGCACCCTGATCCGCCGCTACGACCAGGCCGGCCCGCGCTACACCTCCTATCCGACCGCGGTGCAATTCCATGAGCGCATCAGCCAGTTCGACCTGCTGCACGCCCTGCGCGAAAGTCGCAAAGCGCTGCGGCCGCTGTCGCTGTATGTGCATATCCCGTTCTGCGCGCACATCTGCTACTACTGCGCCTGCAACAAGGTGATCACCAAGGATCGCGGCCGCGCTCAGCCCTATCTGGAAAAGCTCGAACGCGAAATAGAGATCATCAGCCGTCACCTCGACCCGCAGCAGAAAGTCGAGCAACTGCACTTCGGCGGCGGCACCCCGACCTTTCTCAGCCACGATGAACTGCGCCATCTGATGGGCCACCTGCGCCAGCACTTCAACCTGCTGGATGACGACAGCGGCGATTACAGCATCGAGATCGACCCGCGCGAAGCCGACTGGTCGACCATGGGCCTGCTCCGCGAGCTGGGTTTCAACCGGGTCAGCCTGGGTGTGCAGGACCTAGACCCGGCCGTGCAACGGGCGGTCAATCGCCTGCAAACCCTGGAAGAAACCCGCGCCATCGTCGAAGCGGCGCGCACCCTGCAGTTCCGCTCGGTAAACATCGACCTGATCTACGGCCTGCCGCTGCAAACCCCGGAGCGCTTCGCCCGCACCGTGGCTGAAGTGATTGCCCTGCAGCCGGATCGCCTGTCGCTGTTCAATTACGCCCACCTGCCGGAGCGCTTTATGCCACAGCGGCGGATCAACACCTGCGACTTGCCCAGCCCAGGTGACAAGCTGGCCATGTTGCAGGCCAGCATCGAGCAACTGAGCGCCGCCGGTTACCGCTATATCGGCATGGATCACTTCGCCCTGCCTGACGACGAACTGGCCAGCGCCCAGGAAGACGGCAGCCTGCAACGCAACTTCCAGGGCTACACCACCCACGGCCATTGCGACCTGATCGGTCTAGGCGTGTCATCGATCAGCCAGATTGGCGATCTGTACTGCCAGAACAACAGCGACCTGAGCAAATACCAGGACTGCCTCGGCCACAGCGAACTGGCCACCCTACGCGGCCTGCATTGTGATGCCGACGACCGTCTGCGCCGGGCGGTCATTCAACAGCTGATCTGCCATTTCCAGTTGCGCTTTGTTGATATCGAGCAGGCTTATGCCATCGATTTTCGCAGTTACTTTGCCGATATCTGGCCGCAACTGCAGCAGATGGCCAGTGATGGATTGATCGAGCTGAATGCCCAGGGCATCGAAGTGCGGCCCGCGGGTCGCCTGCTGGTGCGCTCGCTGTGCATGCTGTTTGATCGCTACCTGACCGAGCTGAGCAGGCAGCGTTTTTCCCGAGTGATTTAGTAGGCCAGCTCTATTTCATGATCAGGCTGGCCACTTCCTGCATCTGCTGATCACTCAGATCCTGCTCGCGCATAACCTTGATCAGCGTCGCATTGGCGCTGATCAAGGCGCCCTGCAGAGAAGCCAGCTCGCCCTGCAGCATTTCGATCTTCATACGTTTGGCCTCGGGGTCGAGGCTCTGGTCCTGCATGACCTCTTTCAGCTCGTCTTTCTTCGCCTCGATCTGCACCTTGAGCTCACGGATTCGCTTGAGCAGATCCTTGACCACATCCGGCAGGCTGCTCTCATCAATATCGCGGTTTTTCTGCGCGGCGGCGGAGCGCGCCTTGCCCAGCTCCGACAGACTAACTCGTAGACTGTCGCGCAGTGCCTGCTCATCCCCTTCGCTGCTCGCCACAACGCCCTCGGCCGCAGCACTCTTGCGCTCCAGCGCGAGGTTCATACGGGTGCTCAACTGAGTCGATTCCAGACGCATAGCGATGCTCCTTGCAGGTATTGAAAGCCGCCTGGGTTATCGGCCAGCCAGGATAAAACTTGAACATTCGATCAGACTTGCGTCTTAGTGGCTCTGTTCTGCGCCCTGCTGTAACCTTACGGCTATTGTGTGTTTAACCAGGATCGCCAGCGATGTCCGAAAGCATCAAGTTGCATACCCCACATCAAGCCCATTGCAAGGATTGCAGCCTGGCGAGCTTGTGCCTGCCGCTGTCCCTGAACCTGGAGGACATGGACGCGCTCGACGAAATCGTCAAACGCGGCCGCCCGCTGAAAAAGGGCGAGTTCCTGTTCCGCCAGGGCGATGCCTTCAATTCGGTGTTCGCCGTGCGTTCCGGCGCACTGAAAACCTTCAGCCTGAGCGACAGCGGTGATGAGCAGATCACCGGCTTCCACCTGCCCAGCGAGCTGGTCGGCCTGTCCGGCATGGACAGCGAAAGTTACCCAGTGTCGGCCATGGCCCTGGAAACCACTTCGGTATGCGAAATCCCCTTCGAACGTCTCGACGAACTCTCGGTGCAGCTGCCGCAACTGCGCCGCCAGCTGATGCGCATCATGAGCCGGGAGATCCGCGACGATCAGCAGATGATGCTGCTGCTCTCGAAGAAAACCGCCGACGAACGCATTGCGACCTTTCTGGTCAACCTCTCGGCACGCTTCCGCGCCCGCGGCTTCTCAGCCAATCAGTTCCGTCTGGCCATGTCGCGCAACGAAATTGGTAACTATTTGGGCCTTGCGGTGGAGACCGTATCGCGGGTATTTACCCGCTTCCAACAGAACAAGCTGCTCGAAGCCGAAGGCAAGGAAGTGCATATCCTCGACCCCATCGAGCTGTGCGCCCTGGCCGGCGGTAACCTCGAGGGCTGATCGACCCGCCCTGAGGACCTAGCCGATGATCTTCGACGAATTCACTATCAAAACCCTGATCCGCCCGGTGCTGGACTTCCCCAAACCGGGGGTGATCTTTCGTGATATCACCCCGCTGTTTCAGTCGCCACGTGCCCTGCGCATGGTCGCCGACAGCTTTATCCAGCGTTACGTCGAAGCCGATTTCAGCCATATCGGCGCCATGGATGCGCGCGGGTTTCTGATCGGCTCGATCATCGCCTATGAACTGAACAAGCCACTGATTCTGTTCCGCAAGCAGGGCAAACTGCCTGCCGATGTGCTCAGCGAGAGCTACCAGACCGAGTACGGCGAAGCCAAACTGGAAGTGCACGCCGACAGCCTCTGCGAAGGCGACAAGGTGCTGATTTTCGATGACCTGATCGCCACCGGCGGCACCCTGCTGGCCGCCGCACAACTGGTACGGCGCATGGGCGCGAGCATCATCGAAGCCGCCGCAATCATCGACCTGCCCGAACTGGGCGGCTCGCAGAAACTGCAGGACAGCGGCATTCCCACCTTTGCCCTGACCCGCTTCGCCCTCACCGACCAATAACTCTGCTTGACGGCCCTGACGGCAGCGCTGCCTGTCCGGGCCTGGCTGCCCCTCGCCAACTGATTCGACCACCGTCTACACAAGTACCCACAGACCATGAATGAAATACCCATGAACCCGACAGCCAGCCACTGGCGTCTGCGCCTCGGCGCGCTGATGGAAAGCAAAGCCATCACCCGCCTGGTCACCACCCTGATCGTGCTCAACGCCGCCATTCTCGGCATCCAGACCTACCCAGGCCTGATGGCCGAATGGGGCGAGCTGCTGCTGACGCTGGATCAGCTGATTCTCGCGGTGTTTATCCTGGAGCTGGCGCTGCGCTTTGTTGCCCGCGGCCTGGGTCTGCTGCGTGACCCCTGGGCGGTATTTGACTGCCTGGTGGTAGGCGTAGCGCTGGTGCCGTCCAGCGGTCCATTCGCCGTGCTGCGTGCGCTGCGCGTGTTGCGCGTGCTGCGGCTGATCTCGATCAACCCGAACATGCGCCGAGTGGTCGAAGCACTGCTGTCCTCACTGCCAGGCATGGGCAGCATCGCCATGTTGCTCGGCCTGGTGTTCTACGTGGCGGCGGTGATGGCCACGCAACTGTTCGGCGCAGCCTTCCCCGAATGGTTCGGCAGCCTCGGTGCCAGCCTCTATACCCTGTTCCAGGTGATGACCCTGGAAAGCTGGTCGATGGGCATCGTGCGCCCGGTAATGGAGCAGTTCCCGCTGGCGTGGATGTATTTCCTGCCGTTTATCCTGATTGCCACCTTTATGATGCTTAATCTGTTTATCGCTGTGGTGGTCAATGCCATGCAGACCACCCATGAACAGGAAGCCAAGCTGGCGCCGCCCTCGCCCACCGAACAATTGCTGCTCGATGAACTGCGCGCCCTGCGCACGGAAGTTGCCGAGCTGCGCCAGCAACGCTGAGCGCCCTTAAAAATCAATAACCAGCAGCTCTGCCGTGCCTTCCTCGTGCGGCAGGGCTGTATCGAAGCGCCCCGCACCGACCAGCCCACTCGCTGCTAGCTCGCGCCCTCAAGGCGCCAGGCGTGACGAACTGTCCGACAACTATCCATAAGTTGGCGTAATTCCGGCCGCCCTGGCCAGGAATGACCTCGCACCTAAAACGCCCTCGGCTAAAGATAAATCACGGCCCAAGACAGCCCAGCCTGTCGTCCCAAGCCCCATAACAAGAGCGGTCGCGAACGCGATCAAGATGCCGAGGAGTCGCCCTTATGACAGCCAAAACCAGCACCCCAACCGCCAGTTTCCCCGTGCGTCGCATGGACTTCAGCTTCGATGAAAGCCAGAAGTTCTGGTTTGCCGGCGACCCCTTTATGAGCCACTTCATGAACAACCTGTCGTCGTTGTTTCCCTATGGCGAGAAGTTCTTCGTCGACAGCGTGCGCGCCGTGCGCGAACAGGTGAGCGAGCCGCAGCTGAAGAAGGACATCAGCGCCTTCATCGGCCAGGAAGCCATGCATTCCAAGGAACACGCGGCCTACAACGACTACGCCGCCGAGCACAATATCGACCTGGAGTTGCTGGAACTGCGCATCAAGGTGCTGCTGGAGTGGGTTACCAAGATCACCACCAAGAAGCAGCGCCTGGCTGCCACCTGCGCCCTGGAGCACTTCACCGCAACCATGGCCGAGCAACTGCTACAGCGCGAAGACCTGACCACCCAGATGAACGACCCCAAGCTGTATCAACTGTGGATGTGGCACGCGATTGAAGAGAACG
This sequence comes from Pseudomonas sp. 8BK, assembly GCF_902506475.1. Classification (NCBI taxonomy): domain Bacteria; kingdom Pseudomonadati; phylum Pseudomonadota; class Gammaproteobacteria; order Pseudomonadales; family Pseudomonadaceae; genus Pseudomonas; species Pseudomonas sp. 8BK. The sequence goes on from NZ_LR733252.1 coordinate 2,185,404, forward strand.
AGCATAAGGCAGTCTGCTACGACGTATACCAGAAGGTCTACGGCGGCTACTTCACCCGCGTTGGCATGATGGCGATTTCCACGGTGATCTTCTTCGGCGTGATTGGCTGGTTCCAGTTGCACCTGCTGCGCAAGGACGGCCAACTGTTCAACTGGCGCAGCTGGGGCAAAGGCCTGAAGACCCTGTTCGGCCCACGCAACGGCTTCCTGAGCAAACTGATCCTGCCGTACCTAGACTACTACCGCCCGGGCTTCCATCCGCTGGACCACGATAGCAAGGCGCTGGAAAAACGCTGGCGCCAGCGTCTGGGCTTCAGCTAAGCCCAGCTTGCCGAGGCTGACCGCTAATTCGCGTCAGCTTCGGCCCGGCTTTTCAGCGTGCGCAACACATGCTCGGCCAGGCCGGCACCCGCCTCACTCATCGTCAGGTAAGTACGGTCGGCTCCGGCCTGCTGGATACGCATGGCGATATCCTCGTACAGAGCATGGGACACCACCAAACCGTTAAACCCGCGCTCGCGCAGCTTCTGCGTGGCAATCACCTTGGCCTCTTCATCGTTGAGCGCAAGGATCACCGCGTCGATATTGGGCATTTGCAGGTGCTGCCAGAACATCGGGTCCTCACCGTCGGCAAACAGCACGCTACGTCCTACCTTGTTGCTCTGCTCGATCACCACTGGGTCGGAATCCAGGCCGACCACCTGATAGCCCTTCTCCCGCAAGTAGTCATAAGCTGCACGCCCGGTACGCCCCATGCCCATCACCAGCACCTGGGAAAAGCCGAGAGAAACCGGCTGCTCATCCGGATGACGGATATTGCGTTCAAGGGCCGTCAAACGTTTAGCCAGGCGCTCGTATAGCGGGTGAACAACCCGGTTGAGCGGCGCGGAAATCACAAAAGACAGGGCCACGGTAATGGCCAGGGGAATCATCCACTCAGGCAGCACCACGCTGGCCATGATCAGGCCGAATTCGCTGTAGTTGGTCAGGGTCACGCTGCTGAGAAAGGCACTGCGCGCGCGCAAGCGGAACAGCAGAAAGAGGAAGAAGAACAGCACGCCCTTGAGCGGCAGCAGCACCGCCATGACCAGGGCGAACTTCAAGGCGGCGGCATCCGGCAGACCAGCAATGCCGATCTGCAGAAAGAAGCCGACCAGAAAGATTTCCTTGATGCCCCACAGCGAGTTGGCCAGCTCGGTGGCGCGCTTGTGCTTGGCCAGCATGGCACCGAAGGCCAACGCGCCCAGCTCGGAACTCAGCCCCAATTGCTCGAAGCCGTAACCGCCCAGCACCAGCGCCAACAGCAAGCCGAGCAGCACCATCAGCTCCTCGTGACCGCTGACATCGAGCAGCTTAAACAGCAACGGGCGCAGCAGTGGCAAACCGAACAGCAGCAATGCCCAGGCCGAAGGCACCTTGCCACTGGCCAGGCTCATCACCACCAGGGCAATCAGGTCCTGGATGATCAACACGCCAATCGCCACGCGCCCGTGGAAGGCGCGCAACTCGCGCTTACCCTCCAGCACCTTGGCCGCCAGCACCGTGCTGGAAAACGACAGGGCAATGGCCAACAGCAGCCCTTGCTGCCAGGGTAGTTCCAGCAGCAACAGAATCGCCGGGAGGAAGATCAGACTGGAAATAGCGAAATGCAGTAGACCGCCGCCGATCACTTCACGCCGCACCAGGTTGCCGATTTTCAGCTTGAGGCCCACGGTAAACAGCAACAGCAGCACACCCAGATGGGCGACGTGATCCAGCACCACACTGTCACGCGGGCCAACGCCGATATGCTCGCCAAAACCGGCCAGAGCAAAGCCAGCCGCCAGGTAGCCCACCAGCGGCGGCAGACCAATCCCCCGCGCCACCAGCCCCATGACAAAGGCAAAAGCAATCCAGGTGGCTTCAATCATGGGGGATCCTTAATGGGGAAAACGTCGGAACAGCACGGTAGCACTATGCCGATCTAGCATAACGCTCGCAGATGGCACCGCCATTGATTCGCCTCAGTTGTAGCCGCGTTTATTCGGCGGGCAACTTCAACTGCCCCAGACTTTGCAACACGCTGGCCCCGGTAAACAGCATAACGATCTGCTCTTCGGCCAGTGCACAGATCGCCGCTTGCCGCTCAGGCTGCTCGATATAGTCCAGCGACAGCTGGAACAGGTTGCGGCTGATCAGGTTCGACACCTGCCGTACCACTGACGGGTTGACCATGTCCGGCAGCAGCTTGAAGGCAATGATGTCCTCGGCCATGTCCGCGCCAAACTCATCCATCACCTCCTGCAGCGCCGCCCGCAGCACCGCAGAAGCACCATGCAGTTCGCGCACGCCGATGATGAAAGCTTCGGGGTTCTGCGCAACAAAATCGAAGAACAGCTGCACGGTTTCGTGGCACACCCGCCGGCCGCGTTGCAAGTCAATGCCAAACAGCATCGGCAGGCTTTTGCGGTTCGTCTGCACCGCTCGCTCGGCCGCCTCACGGCGCAGGTCGCGCAGCGGTTGGCGCAGCTGGGTGGAGATCTGCCGAATCACCGTCAACCCCAGGTCATCCACATCCTTGAAGTGCCTATAGAAGGTATTGGGGTTGAGCCCCGCCTCACGCGCCAACTCGCGCAGGCCCAGATTACTCAAGCTGCGACTAGTTGAGGTGAGACGTAACGCGGCCTCCAGTAACAGAGTCTTGCCTGGGGCCTCGGTGGCTTTTTCTGCGGCTGGCTGCTGCTCGCTGGCGTCTGCCTGCATAACGAACCCTACCTAAAAGTTGGCTTGTGAGAATGCTGCTTGCTGGCGAGTATACATTTGTCTACCTTGGTATACAGCTGTATACGCCAGCAATAAACATAACAGGAGCTTGGCCATGAATGCACCCGTCTCACCCCCAACTGCCACCCGCCACTGCAAGGTAGCCATAATCGGCACGGGCTTCTCCGGCCTGGGCATGGCCATCCGCCTGAAGCAGGCTGGTGAACATGACTTTCTGCTGTTCGAGAAAGAAGCCGGTGTCGGCGGTACCTGGCGGGTCAACAACTACCCGGGTTGCGGCTGTGACGTGCAATCGCACCTGTATTCGTTCTCCTTCGAGCAGAACCCCAACTGGACGCGCATGTTCGCCAAGCAACCAGAAATCCAGGGTTATCTGGAAGGCTGTTGGAGCAAGTATCGTCTGCAAAACCACACCCAGCTGAACACCGAAATCACCCGCCTTGCCTGGGATGAACAGCAGGAGCTGTGGCAGATCAGTGACAGTGCCGGTAACAGCTACACCGCACAATTTGTGGTGTCCGGCATGGGCGCACTGTCCACCCCTTCGATTCCGGCGCTCAAGGGCCTGGGCGACTTCACCGGCAAGATCTTCCACTCGCAGCAGTGGGACCACAGCTATGACCTTACCGGCAAACGCGTTGCGGTGATCGGCACCGGCGCATCGTCGATCCAGTTTGTGCCGCAGATCCAGAAGCAGGTCAGCCAGCTTGATCTGTACCAGCGCACCGCACCGTGGATCATGCCCAAGCCCGACCGTGCCATCAGCGAGCGCGAGCGCAACCGCTTCAAGCGCTTCCCGCTGCTGCAAAAACTCTGGCGCGGCGCCATCTATGCCCTGCTGGAAAGCCGGGTGATCGGCTTTGCCATGCTGCCCAAGGTGATGACCCTCGCCCAGAAAGTCGGCAAGTGGTACATCAACAAGCAGATCAAGGACCCGGTCCTGCGCGCCAAGGTCACACCGGATTACCTGATGGGCTGCAAGCGCGTGCTGATCTCCAACGATTACTTCCCGGCGCTGACCCAGCCCAACGTCGACCTGATCACCGATGGCATCGAGGAAATCCGCAGCGGCAGCATCCGCACCGTGGACGGTAAAGAGCGCGAGATTGACGCGATCATCTTTGGCACCGGCTTCACCCCAAGCGACCCGCTGCCGCGCGGCGTGGTGTTTGGCCGGGGCGGCGTCGACCTGCTCGATACCTGGCCAGAAGGCCCGCAGGCCTACAAAGGCACCCTGACTGCCGGCTTCCCCAACCTGTTCTTCCTGATGGGCCCGAACACCGGCCTGGGCCACAACTCGATGGTCTATATGATCGAGTCGCAGATCCATTACGTGCTTGGTGCGCTCAAGCTGGTTGGTGAGCAAGAATTGCAAAGCCTGGAAGTCAAACAGGCGGTGCAGGATAAATTCAACGGCAAGCTGCAGGGCAGCCTGGGCAACACCGTGTGGAATGCCGGCGGCTGCACCAGCTGGTACCTGCATCCGGTCAGTGGCCGCAACTGCACAGTGTGGCCGGGCTTTACCTGGCGTTTCCGCCTGCTGACGCGCAACTTTGACCCAGCGGCCTATCATTTCAGTCGCAAGCACGCGGCACACCCGGCGCAGACCAGCGCTATCCAGTTGACTGCCCAGGAGGCCAGCGCATGAAGTCGTTTGAAAACAAGGTAGCCGCCATCACTGGCGCAGGTTCCGGTATTGGCCGCGCCCTGGCCTTCGGTCTGGCTCGCCAGGGTTGCCAGCTGGCGCTCTCCGATGTGAATGCCGAAGGGCTGGCGGAAACCGCCGCCCAAGCGCGCAAGCTTGGCGTGCAGGTCAGCGAAACCCTGGTCAACGTCGCCGACCGTGAGGCCGTGCATGCCTGGGCTGATCAGGTAGTGAGCGAATTCGGCCGGGTTAATGCAATTTTCAACAACGCCGGCGTGGCCCAGGGCGGCACCGTGGAAGGCAATGACTACGCCGACTACGAGTGGATCATGAACATCAACTTCTGGGGCGTGGTCAACGGCACCAAAGCCTTCCTGCCGCATATCAAGGCTTCCGGCAGCGGCCATATCGTCAACGTCTCCAGCGTGTTCGGTCTGTTCGCTCAACCGGGCATGAGCGCCTATAACGCCAGCAAGTTTGCCGTGCGCGGCTTTACCGAGTCGCTGCGCCAGGAACTGGACATGGCCGACTGCGGTGTATCGGCCAGCTGCGTGCACCCGGGCGGAATCAAGACCAACATCGCCAAGACCGCGCGGATGAATGCCAGCCTGAGCAACGTCACCGGCCAGGACGCCGACAAGGCGCGCCAGCAGTTCAACGATCAGTTGCTGCGCACCACGCCGGAGAAAGCCGCCCAGGTGATCATCAGCGGTGCGCTGGCGAACAAGCGGCGCATCCTGATCGGCCCGGACGCCTACGCCCTGGATGGCATGCAACGCCTATGGCCGGCCTTCTATCAACGCCTGGTGACCGCCTCCATGCGCCTGGCCGCCCGCTTTGCGCCGAAAGGCTCAAGCAAGAAAGCCCAGGCGGCCGTGGAGTAATCGGCCAGCCCACAAGCCCCAGCGCCGCAGGTGTCTGGGGCTTTTTTACGTCTAACGTTTGCCTGCGCAGGATGAACACCGCGCGCATTCAATTGGCATAACAGTAGTTGGCGCGATAAATTGTCGGCACCTGTCCTGTGCCGCTGGAGAACGCCATGGCTACGCAAGCCCCTTGCGCCGAACTGCTACTCGATAACCAGCTGTGCTTTGCCCTGTATTCGACTTCGCTGCTGTTGACCAAGGTCTACAAGCCGCTGCTACAGGAACTGGGCCTGACCTACCCGCAATACCTGGCGATGATGGTGCTCTGGGAAGGTGATGGCATCACCGTGGGCGAGATCAGCAACCGTCTGCTCACCGACCCAGGTTCCGTCACCCCACTGCTCAAACGCCTGGAAGCCGAAGGACTGCTCAAGCGCACCCGCAGCAGTGTCGACGAGCGTGTGGTCGAGCTGTTCCTCACCGACAAAGGCCGCAACCTGCGCGAACAAGCCAAGCGCATACCCGGATGCATCCTCACCGCCACCCAGCAATCCGCGGCAGAACTCGGCGCCCTGAAAGCTGAGCTGGTCACCCTGCGCAGCAGCCTGCAGCAGGCCGTGTAAGCACCAGGCCGACGAGGCTGTCGCCCGCTCCGGTAACCTCGCCGTCCACCTCCCGCCCTCTTAGCGGTTATTTTCCCGCTCGGCTCAGCATCTCCATCCAGCCGCCACGCTCAGAAGCTCGCGCAACCGCCCGCCACGCCTGGCTTATGCCTGAATACAGCAGCGCTTATCGCTAAATGTTCAAAAAATATATCTTGCGCACTAAATTAATGCGGACTAGAGTTCGCTTCATGGAACTGATTAGCGCGCAAAACATTAGCGCGAAAAGACCGCATAGACCTGCAGTTATCTTCATCCAACCCAACAACCTGACAGCCGTGGAGAACCGTTATGAAAACCCTGATCGCTTTCACCGCCCTGCTCGCTCTTTCCGCCCCGGTTCTAGCTGACGACAGCCAGGCAGATGGCAAAGGCCTTTACCCAAGCTGGCTGATCAGCCACGAAGGTTGATCGCCACCTGACACCGCAACGCCTTAAACAAACCAACCCAAACAGCTCCAGAGGATTACCACCATGTCGATTCAAACCATTGCTTACCGTGCCTATGCAGAAGCCACCGGCGGCCGTGACGGCCGTGCCATCTCCTCCGACGGCGTACTCGACGTCGCCCTGACCACCCCGAAAGAACTCGGCGGTGCTGGCGGTGCGGGCACCAACCCGGAGCAACTGTTCGCTGCGGGCTACTCGGCCTGCTTTATCGGCGCAATGAAATTCGTTGCCGGCCGCGACAAGCTGGCGATGCCAGCAGACGCCTCGATTGAAGGTGTCGTAGGTATCGGTGCGATCCCCAACGGTTTCGGCATCGAGGTCGAGCTGCGCATCAGCCTGCCGGGCATGGACCGTGAGCAAGCACAGACCCTGATCGACCGCGCGCACATCGTCTGCCCGTACTCCAACGCCACTCGCGGCAATATCGACGTCACCCTGACGCTGCTCGACTAACCCACCACTCATCCGGCCGCTGCCAGTCAGCGGCCCGCCCCAGGAGGCTGCACATGAACATCAAACAAGGTTTGTCGATCGCCGTACTCGCCCTTGCCGTCAACAGCGCGTTTGCCGCTGGTAGCTCCGGGGTGGAGCGTACTACTCAAGGCTTCCTCAATGCCCTCGCCGCTGGCGGTGGCAAGCCCCTCGAACAGCTGAGCCCGAAAGACGCACGCGCTGTATTGGTCGGCGCGCAGGCCGGGGTCAAGGTCGATGTGTCGGGCATCAAGGTGGCCGACAAGACCATTGAGGTCGATGGCCAGTCGATCCAGCTCAAGGTCGTGCGCCCGACTGATGCCAAAGGCACGCTGCCGGTCTTTATGTTCTTCCATGGTGGCGGCTGGGTACTGGGCGACTACCCGACCCACGAACGCCTAATCCGTGACCTAGTGGTAGGCTCCGGCGCGGCGGCGGTGTATGTCGACTACACCCCATCACCCGAAGCCAAGTACCCGACTGCGATCAACCAGGCCTACGTCGCAACCCAATGGGTGGCACAAAACGGTGCGCAGATTGGTGTCGACGGCAAGCGCCTGGCAGTGGCCGGCAACAGTGTGGGCGGCAATATGGCCGCTGTGGTCAGCCTGATGGCCAAAGACAAAGGCTCCCCGGCGATCAAGTTCCAGCTGCTGATGTGGCCGGTAACCGACGCCAACTTCAACAACGCCTCCTACAACCAGTTCGCCGACGGTCACTTCCTCAGCAAGAGCCTGATGCAGTGGTTCTGGGACAACTACACCACCGACCCGAAACAGCGCGCCGAAATCTACGCCGCACCGCTGCAGGCATCGGTGAAACAGCTGCAAGGCTTGCCGCCAGCCCTGGTGCAAACCGCCGAGTTCGACGTGCTGCGTGATGAAGGCGAAGCCTATGCACGCAAGCTGGATGCGGCTGGAGTCAACGTCACCTCCGCGCGCTACAACGGCATGATCCATGACTTCGGCTTGCTCAACGTGATCAGCCAGATACCCGGCACGCAAAGCGCCATGCAGCAAGCCGCTGCCGCGCTAAAAGCCAACCTCAAGTAACCCGCGTTACAACAAAACGCCCCGACGCGCTTAGCGTGCCGGGGCGTTCTGCTGTTCAAGCGGCCTAGCATTGCAGGCTACGCAACAGACCTTGCTGTAAGGCCTGGCCGAGCACCTGCTGCAACAGCGGTGCGGCGAAGAATGCCTGCAGCGCCGCTGTCGATTGCCAGCGACTCTGCAGCAGCCACTGCGCCGCATCATCCGGCAGCTGCTGCACCTCAAACCGGGAAAGGTCTGCATGGATTCCCCCAAGCCATGCAGACACAACCCCAACTGCTCGGTGCGTTCCGCCCTGGCATGCAGCACTGCGCTATGACTCAGCATCGGCTTGCCCTCCAGGGATACAGGCTCAATAAGGACTGGCCATCGTCTGCACGAAATCGCCATCGTCGATAGCCAGGGCCAACGCATCAACCGCGCCATCGAATGGCTGAACCTGAATTTCGACCAACCGCTACGCATCGAGGATCTGGCCCGTGAAGTCAGCCTCAGCACCTCGACCCTGCATCACCGCTTCAAGGCCGTAACCGCCCTCAGCCCTCTGCAGTATCAGAAACAGCTACGCCTACAAGAAGCGCGGCGCCTGATGCTTTGCGAAGGGCTGGAAGCGGCTTCAGCCAGTTACCGCGTCGGCTATGAAAGCCCTTCGCAGTTCAGCCGTGAATACAGCCGCCTGTTCGGTGCACCGCCGCTACGCGACCTGGCCCGCTTACGCAGCTTGGCATGACACGGCTAAAAATCTCTGGCCGCAGACTGAAAAACAAACGCCCCGGCGCCTTTCAAGAGCACCGGGGCGTTTTACTTGGAATCAAGTTAGCGCTTAAGCAGGCAAAACTGGCCAAACTTCATTATCAGCCACAACATCTGACAGACGCCCAACGCCCTGCAGCCCAGGCCAATAGGGACGTTGCAGGTTATGTGCAGAGAAAAATATGAATAATTAACGTTAAACCCAACACTTCCCGTGAAAACGGCCTATTATGGCTGAGCTGACTTGTAGTTATCAGCAAAACCGCATAGGTGCTATGAGCACTCTGGCACCGCACTTCGTATCGATTTAAGAGACACACCATGGCAAATCGCGAAACTGGCACCGTCAAATGGTTCAACGATGAGAAAGGCTTCGGCTTCATTACCCCGACTAACGGCGGCGATGATCTCTTCGTTCACTTTAAAGCCATCCAAAGCGACGGTTTCAAAAGCCTGAAAGAAGGCCAGACTGTTACCTACGTGGCCGCTCGCGGTCAGAAAGGTATGCAAGCTGAAGAGGTACAGGTGGCCTAAGCCCCTGTCCTGCTTTAAAACAAACCCCGCGCTCGCGGGGTTTGTTTTATCTGGCGGTTGTAAAACCTACCTTATCTATATACCCATCTGCTTGCTGATGATCTCGTTCATGATTTCACGCGAGCCACCACCAATCGACAGAATGCGGTTATCGCGGTACAGCCGCTCCACCAGACTTTCGCGCATATACCCCATGCCACCCATGATTTGCACCGCGTCATAGGTCAGTCGATCGGCAATATCAGTGGCAAAGTTCTTGGCCATGGATATCTCCTTGATCACGCTTTTACCTGCCGCCATCTTCGCGGCTTGCCGATAGGTAAACTCACGCGACACCTCAAGCTGGGTCGCCATCTCTGCCAGACGATGTTTGAGCACCTGAAACTTGCCGATAGGCTTACCGAACGCCTCGCGCTCTTTGGCCCACTTCAGTGCCTCCTCAAGCGCCAGCTGCGCCGTCATATTGGCCATGATCGCCAGCGACAACCGCTCGCTCTGGAAATTGGCCATGATGCAAGCAAAGCCCATGTTCTCAGCACCGATCAGATTGCCTACCGGCACCTTGCAATCATCGAAGAAAAGCTCGGAGGTATCCGATGCCCACCACCCCATCTTCTTCAACTTGCGCCCCACGGTGAAACCAGGTGTGCCCTTTTCCACCAGCAACAGGCTGACGCCGCCAAAACCTTCGCCTCCGGTACGCACGGCCACTGTGTAGTAATCCGCGCGCACGCCGCTGGTGATAAAGGTTTTGCTGCCGCTGACGCAATAGAAGTCGCCATCGCGAACTGCCCGGGTTTTCAGATTAGCCACATCCGAACCACCAGATGGCTCGGTCACCGCCAGGGCCATGATCTTCTCACCTGCCAGCACCTGCGGCACGATACGCTCACGCAACTCCGCCTTGGCCCACTTCACCACAGGCGGCAAGCCGATATCCAGGGAACCGAGCCCAGCCACCAAGCCGCCAGAACCCGAGCGCATCAATTCCTCGCTGGCCGCGACCTTGGCGAATACATCACCTTCATGGCTACCGCCAAAAGCTTCCGGGTAGCCAATACCGAGAATCCCAGCCGCCCCTGCCTTGAGATAAAGCTCGCGCGGAAACTCCTCGGCCTCTTCCCAATCATTGATATGCGGCAGAATTTCGCGCTCGACAAAGCGCCTGACCGAATCGCGCACCAACTGGTGCGATTCGTCGAAGTATTCCTGGAAGGCAGACATGAGGTATTCCCACTGAGTTTTCAGGGAAATTACCAAGCGCTTGCTTGGTTTACAAGAAGAGGATTATGCCATGCACAAGGGCGATCAAGCCGATCGCAAGGCGCGGGCTTAGAGCTGGATAGGCCGACGCCCGGCAATCGAATGCGCCAAAGTGCCGCCGTCCACCAACTCCAGCTCACCGCCAAGCGGCATACCATGGGCAATGCGTGAGGCAATCAGCCCCTTGCCCGCCAACAGCTGAGCGATGTAATGCGCGGTAGCCTCGCCCTCCACTGTTGGGTTAGTAGCCAGAATCACCTCGGTAAAACTGCCGGCAGTGATTCGCGCCAGTAGCTCGGGAATGCCAATGGCCTCCGGGCCCAAGCCGTCGAGCGGCGACAGATGCCCCTTGAGCACAAAGTAACGCCCACGGAATCCGGTGTGCTCGACCGCATACACATCCATCGGTCCCTCGACCACGCACAGCAGGTTGTCATCACGCCGCGGATCCAGACACAGCTGGCACACCTCGTCCTCGCTCAGGCTACGGCACTGCGTGCAATGGCCCACCCCCTCCATCGCCTGCGTCAACGCCTGCGCCAGACGCAAGGCGCCGGAGCGATCACGCTCAAGCATCTGCAATGCCATACGCTGTGCAGTCTTCTGCCCAACGCCCGGAAGAATGCGCAGAGAATCAATCAGGTGGCGGATCAGCGGGCTGAAACTCATGGGAAATACTCGATGACTACTAACGCTTACCAACAAAACCCTACGGGGCTATTGAACCCTGAGAAATCAAGGCTCAAGCAGGCGTGAGCTGAGGATACCCACACCTGCCTGCAGCGCAGCTATGTGCGCTGATCCGATGCTTTTTAGAATGGCATTTTGAAGCCTGGTGGCAACTGCATACCGGCAGTCATACCAGACATCTTGTCCTGGCTGTTCTGCTCGACCTTGCGCACGGCATCGTTTACCGCTGCAGCGATCAGGTCCTCAAGGATTTCCTTGTCTTCCTGCATAAGGCTGTCATCCAGGCTGACACGCTTGACATCGTGACGCCCAGTCATGACCACGCTGACCAGCCCGGCCCCGGATTGACCGGTTACTTCGGCGTTTGCCAGCTCTTCCTGCATCTTCTGCATTTTTTCCTGCATCTGCTGAGCCTGCTTCATCAGGCCGGCCATGCCACCTTTCATCATGGTGTAAGTCCTCGGTAATTAGGGGTTAACGGGAGTGTCCAGGGGTTCAATGCTGTCCGCGCGGATAATTGCGGCGAACTGCTGAATCATTTGTTGAATAATCGGGTCCTGATGGATCGATGCCTCCGCTTCACGCTGGCGATTGGCCCGCTTACGCGCAGCCGCCTGCGCTGGCGTCTCCTGCTCAGGCTTGCACAACTCGATCAGCACCTTGAGTTCACGCCCATGAAACTGATTGAGCGCATCATTCAGGCGCCGCTGCTGGGTCAGGTTGAACAGCGCCGAATGCGCCGGGTCCAGGTGCAGCAACCAGCTATCGCCCTCTGCGCTTATCAGGGTGCAATTGGCCCCGATGCTGCCAGTCATCCCGGACAAACCAAGCTTCGGGAACAGTTCCAGCCAGTCAGCCGCCAGCCCGGTCGCCGGCTGCGCCGCAGGCAAAACTTCCGGTTCGGCAGGCGCGGTGCGCTCTACTGCATCAAAGTCGTAATCAAACGATTCGGCGTCCATTTCGACATAGTCGTAATCGCCCAGCGGCGGCTCATCGTCATCCGTATCGGCGGACGGAGCTGGCGGCTCAATCAGTTGCGGATCAGGCAATGCCGCTTGCGGCGGCTCGGTAGTTAGCGTGACGGACTCTATCGCAGCAACGGCAGGCTCTACGACTTCTATAGCAGGCTCAGGTGTTTGAGCAACCGGCACACTAACCTGCTCGTCCCAGGGCAGATCCACAACGGGCGCGGATGCAACAGGGGCAGCTGTCGCTTCAGCCAGTGACGGCTGCGCGGCGGGCTCGCTGACCGCTTCCGGTGCGGGCGGCAGCACTGCCACAGCCGCTTCAGGCGCAGCTACCGGCACTACAGGCGCAGCTTCAACTACAGGAGTCGGCGGCGTAGACGGAACAGCAACAGGAATGCTTACCGGTGGCGAGACAGCCGCACCGGCCACTGGGTTCGTCGCGGGATCAGCAGTGGCCTGACTGATCCCCAGCGGCTTTAGCGCCACCCTCGGCGCATCGTGGGCATCCGCCGGGCGGAATGCCAACATACGCAACAGCACCATCTCGAAGCCGCTACGTGGGTCGGGCGACAACGGCAAATCACGTCGCCCAATCAAACCCATCTGATAATAAAACTGCACATCTTCGCTAGGCAGAACCCTGGCCAGCTCAAGCACCCGCTCACGATCACCCTGGCCGTTATCCACCGATTCGGGCAGCGCCTGGGCAATCGCAACGCGGTGCAGCACATTGAGCATCTCGGACAACACGCCATTCCAGTCCGGCCCCTGCTCAGCCAGATGCCGAACCGCTTCGATCAAGCTGCGCGCATCACCCTCCAGCAGGGCGTGCAGCACACCGTAGACCTGGCCATGGTCGAGGGTGCCAAGCATGGCGCGCACATCGGCGGCCAGCACCTTACCCTCACCAAAGGCTATTGCCTGATCAGTCAAGCTCATGGCATCGCGCATCGACCCATCGGCCGCGCGACCGAGCAACCAGAGCGCGTCACTTTCAAACGGGATATTTTCCGCCGCCAGTACATGAGTGAGGTGATCGACCACCCGCTCCGGCGGCATGTTCTTCAGTGAGAACTGCAGGCAGCGTGACAACACGGTAACCGGCAGCTTCTGCGGATCCGTGGTGGCCAGGAGGAATTTAACGTGGGGCGGCGGCTCTTCCAGGGTCTTCAGCAGCGCATTGAAGGAGCTGGTGGAGAGCATGTGCACTTCGTCGATCAGGTAGACCTTGAAGCGCCCACGGCTCGGCGAGTACTGCACGTTGTCAAGCAACTCGCGAGTGTCTTCAACCTTGGTACGGCTGGCAGCATCGACTTCGATCAGGTCAATAAAGCGGCCTTCATCAATCTCTTTACAAATCGAACAGACACCGCAAGGCGTAGAGCTGATACCCGTCTCGCAATTCAGGCACTTGGCAATAATTCGAGCAATAGTGGTCTTGCCCACACCACGTGTGCCCGTGAACAGATAGGCATGGTGCAATCGCTGGCTATCGAGCGCATTAATCAGCGCCTTGAGCACATGCGTCTGGCCAACCATTTCGTTGAACGAGCGCGGACGCCACTTGCGTGCAAGAACCTGATAACTCATCGAAACCCGTCACGAGAGGAAAGCAAAAGTGGGGCTAATCCTAACGGAGCATGGGGCAAAATGCATCCGATGCGCAGCCCACTAATGGCCAAGCTGCAGCATTGCCTGCAAATAAACTGGCGAAAAATCAACCAAACAGGTATCATCCGCCTCGTTTGTACCACGCTGTAAGTCAATCAGGCCTTTTGGCCCCCTCGATGGTTTCCAGGTAAGAGCGCATCACCTAAGGGTAATGCCGCACAGCTCTAACCTATATCCCAACCTGCTGACTGATCTGGCCGTCCCGCGCAAGCGCTGACTCAAGCCCGCCTCCGACGTACCGACCCGCACACCGTAACCATCAGGGAACTTGTGCGTGCAGTCCAGCTCCTATCTGCACATGCAATCGACATATTAGGTCGACAGCCTGGAGCTTTATTTAGCGCAATGACGCGCCCGCTGTTTTAGGAAACACCAAAAAAATGAACACTCAACACCAAATTCAGGATGCTATTCGCACCCTTTCAAGTGCATTTGCACCCTTTGATTGCCGCATCCTGGCCGCCCGCAAAGGCAGCTTCAGCTTCACTATCGTCAACGATGCCGGCATCGCCAAGCACAGCCAGCGCCTGTACCCCGGCCAGTACAGCGGCGCACACCTAGAGCAGGTCATCGAACGCGCGCGACAGTCACTAACTGCCTGATTAACGGAGCCCGCGAACTATCAAGCATCTTCGAGGTCTGAAGCTATCACCCTCAGGATGGAGCATGGTCATGGACAACATTAACCGCGAACTCGTTGAACAGCTGTTTGCCCCGCTGCGCGCTACATTCAGCCCACCCCGCCCCGATGGCGGGGTTGTTCTATCTCTGCTGGATGCTAGCGACGCCACTGCATACAGCCGCGTGCTCAGCGCAGCTCAGCGTCAAGACCCGCAAGCCTTCGCTCAAAGCCTTGAAGACATCCGCCTGGAACTTGCCATGCGCTCCGGCAGCATCCCGGCGGATATGCGCAAAGCCTTGAAGGAACAGGACAGCGTGCTTAGCTACCACACAAGCTAGGATCGTTCGGCGCCCTGCCAGCAGCAGGGCAGCTATCCAACACCTGCACCATTGCCTACATATACAGGACGCCTTGCTAGCGAGCCTGCCCTCGCCCGACTCCCACGCACCACCCAAGCGCCCACCGACGGCCTGATGCCTTGAAACGCCCAGGTGCATAGCCACTGAACTTGCAGCAATAGCTCACACCCACGTATCAGGGCTTCACGTCTGCAGCGGGCTTGAAGATAGCGCCGTATCTCCCTGCGACGAAACAACGGGCGAATGACGTCAGGCACCACGATTCGGAAGTAATAGACCGAGTGGCGAGATAACAGGAGGTAGGTTGGGACGGTCGACACGGTTGTATCACTCCTTATACCACCGCGTGGCTTGGAGTGAAAAACCTTTACAAATCAACCAGATAAAAGACTGGAGGCAACCCCACCAGCCACACCTCGGCACACAATGTCACCGCTGCGGCTGCTCCCTTCCAGGCCTGACCGGGTTCACGGCTGATCGTTGCGAGGGGACCGGTAGGGCCACCATAACGCGACTCGCCAGAAGCGAGCCGCGCCATTGTACCGGCTTGGATCGAAGTTACAACCGTTTCAAACACTTAGCTCATCGAAACGCACATCAGACGCGAAACCGGCCAACCAGCGCGCTTAAACCGTGCGATAACTCAGATAGTCGCTGACTGGCTTGAGCACTCTGCTCGGAGGTCTGTGCCGCCTCATTGGACAGATCACGAATGTCGCTGATATTGCGCGCGATTTCCTCGGTCACGCTGCTCTGCTCTTCGCAGGCTGTCGCAATCTGCGCGGTCATATCGTTTATGCGCTGCACCGAGTCACTGGTGTCAGTGAGGGCCTGATCCACCCCGGCAGCCTGCTCGACGCTTTGCCTTGCCTTACTGCTCCCCGAATGGGTCGCCTTCACGGCGTTTTGTACACCGATCTGCAAGCGCTCGATCATCACCTGGATATCCTTTGTCGACTCCTGCGTACGCGCCGCTAATGCTCGCACCTCATCAGCCACAACCGCAAAGCCGCGCCCCTGCTCTCCGGCACGCGCAGCCTCAATGGCCGCATTTAGTGCCAGTAGGTTGGTCTGCTCTGCAATGCCTCTGATAACAGCCAATACCGCACCGATATTAGCGGCCTCTTGCTCAAGGGTCTGAATGGTTGCCGATGCACTTTCAACTTCTTGCGCCAACTGGCGGATCGAATTGATCGTGGCACCTACAACCTGCGCCCCTTCGCGAGACTGCGCTTCAGCACTACGCGCAGCGTCAGCTGCATTCTGCGCATTGCGTGCCACTTCATGTACGGCAGAGCTCATTTCCGTTGCAGCAGTGCTTACCTGGTCAACTGCAGCATGCTCACTGCTGATTAATCGGTCATTTGCAGCCGCCATCCCAGCAAGACTTTGCGCAGAACTTTCGACCTCCCCCGTGACCCGCCCAACCTCCTTGATCAATGGCTGCAATTTATCAAGAAAGCGATTGAACGCATGACTGAGCTTCCCCAGCTCATCGTTGGACAAGACATCCAGACGCACTCGCAGATCGCCATCACCATCAGCAATCTGCTCAATACGATTAAGTAAATTATGCAGCGGCCCTGTCACCAGAATTGGAAAACCAACCACCAATACAAGGCAAACACCCAAACCGATGGCAATAATCACACCCTGCTGCCAACTCAAGGTTTCCCCCAGCGCAATAGCCGCAAGCCCTTCAGCATTCGCCGCTGCATCATCCATCTCACCGAGCTTATCGATAGCTGTACGCATCGCCTCGAACTGCTCCTCACTGCCGCCAAAGCTCAGCACACTGGCCGCCTGCGGGTCACTAACAGCCAACTGCAAGACCTTTTGTGAAGTGGACTTCCAGCGATCAAAACCCACATCGAACTGCGCGACTAACTGCATCGCCTCGCTACCAGGTTGCATATCAGCAAATTTATGTACGCGGTCATAAGCCTGCTGCAAGTTTTCTGCATGCGCAGCAACCAAAGATTCGGCATGCACACTCGCCCCCTCATCAAGCAAGCTGCGCTCCGCAACAAAGGCTTGATAAAGATCACGATCGGCATTCAGCAGCAGACTGATACCTGGCAAGAATCGATTTGTCAGCCTCGTGCTTGAATCTGCCACCTGGGTGATGCCCCGCATCCCCAGCCCCCCCATAGAAACCAACAAAACCGCCAGCAGCATGATCGGTAGCGCAATCTTCCAACGAAACCCTAAATCAGTGAAGGCACGAAGCATGCTGGCTCTCCAGGACAATGGCCAAGTAGCATCAGCATAGACTACCGAGCGAAGTGCCGAATAAAGCCCTACTCCGTGGATACGCTTCAGCTCTGCAGCTTATGGCACACTTGCAGCACAACCTCTATTGCCCCCATATCCGACCCAAGGAGCAGCATCATGGCGATAACCAAAGACCAACTGATCAGTGATATTGCAGAAGCCATAGACACACCCAAAAGCACCGTACGCGCAGCACTCGAACAACTGAGCGAAATAGTCAGTGACGCACTGGAAAACAGTGACGAAATCACCCTGCCGGGGATTGGCAAATTCAAAGTAAGCGAACGACCAGCTCGCACCGGTCGCAACCCTAAAACAGGCCACCCCCTGCAAATTGCCGCAAAAAAAGTCGTTAAATATGTGCCAGCAAAAGCCTTGAGCGACGCAATCAACTGAGTATTCTGGCGCGCTCTTGCGAGCGCGCTTTACTGCAAGACCATTTCTGAATTTATCGTGCGCAAAGTAAAACCCCCGACCAGTTTCCTGATCGGGGGTTTTGGTATAGGTGCTTGACGATGACCTACTCTCACATGGGGAAACCCCACACTACCATCGGCGATGCATCGTTTCACTACTGAGTTCGGGATGGGATCAGGTGGTTCCAATGCTCTATGGTCGTCAAGCGATTCAGCTGGGATGTCGCGATTAGGCGCTATCCCGAATTGGGTATGTGATGTCTTGGNCAATTGCCGGAAGAGGTGTATGACTCAGACGGGAAAGAGAGCTGCGTGCAGACTTGGCTTTGAGACCCAACTTCTTAGACGCCAACAGCATTTCGGCGCGGCCAAACAGGCGGCCGTCTTCGGCGTACTCGTGGGTGAGTTGTTCGGGAGAAGCAGCAACGTTATGAAAACGTGCAAGCATTACCAGGCAGGCAAGGCCGCTATCCACGGAGGGAGTCGCACCCATTCCCGGGTGTTCATCTGTCATTAGCAATCCTTGGCACAGATACCGTTAGGCAAACGGTCGTTTGAATCGAGAAATTAGCGCATCACCGGCTGCCCCGCAAGCGGCGAAAGCAGCGAGATAGACGCTTCCGCATCGTTTGTGAACACGTTCTCATTTGCGAGATAAACGCGCTCAACCCAAACTAAAGTCCAGGTCGATATCCGATCAACGTCGCTCGGCCAGCGCCTGCTTTTGAAGAGAAGCCAGCTGCCTTTCAAAACCGATCTTCCCCTTTCTCTGTGATACGCCGTTATTCAAAGACAGGGATCCTTGCCCCCTCAAAATCAAGATAAATAGACGGTTTCCTCCCGGCCGCTGCGCTGGGTGGAGCCTCCGCGATTCATCTTGATTTTTTCACGACGGCCTTAGTCGCCCTAGTCGGCAGGGGTTCATGCGCAGCGCAAGCGCAGAACCCGGAAGACGAAGGAGCGAAAGCCATGAGCGAACACATCAGGATCTACGTTGCCGATCTAGCCGCCTACAACGCAGGCTATCTGCACGGAGTCTGGATCGATGCCACCCTGGATCTCGAGGACATCCAAGCACAGGTCGACATCATGATTGCGGCGTCACCGGTCAAGGGAGCGGAGGAATACGCCATCCATGATTTCGAGGGTTTTGATGCCTATGGCCTCGGTGAATACGACGGGCTCGAACATGCCCATGACATAGCCTGTTTTATCGAGGAATACCGGGAGTTCGGCGGTGCCCTATCCGTCGACCCAGGATCCGGCTTACGAAAAAGTCCTCCGCGAGTCGCTAGCCGCCATTCAAGCAGATCGAAATGCGCCGGTTACAGCACTACTCGACAGCAGCCGTATCCAGCAGACCCTGGCCAAACCACTTGGCAGCATTTCCCCGATGCATGAGCGCATGGGCATGGAGTTGGCGGTCGGCCTTAACACCTGGCTGAGCGAGTACGACGTCAGCCTCGAACTTTAACCCCCAAAAGATGCGGCTCTGGTACAGAGCCGCATCATTCAGCTGTACCACTAGCGCGCCTCAAGAGCGCAAGCGAGCCTGAGCATGCACCCACATAAACAATCCTCAATTTACCTGATAGCGCTTGGCGCCTTTGCCCTCGGCATGGCGTCATACGTCACAGCAGGGCTGATCCCCATGATAGAGGCCTCATTCGCGGTATCCGTGGCAGTGGCTGGCTGCTCATGCTCATCAAATGGAGCGCGCGAATAAATGCGATCGCTGGGCGCAAACATAACGCGATGACCTGCGGCCTCAAGCTTCTGGAACAGTTTACTCATCAGTTTCAGGGCTGACCTGAGTTGCTGCTTGGTTACCACGACATCAACAAGGCGCTGCTTCCCTGGCTTGAGAAAGCCCTGATCAATCACCCGTCCCTGCTCAAAAACTTCATAAGCGCCCGCAACAACAGGATGGAAACCAGAGCGTGACACAGACCGATTCTGTGGACGCGCCGCACGAAGACTCGGTGCCTTCGGAAGTGGTTGAGAGATAGCTCCCAAGACCACACCACGATGCCAAACCTGCAGATCACCGGGGCCGGCCTCAGGTAATGGCGGCTGGGGACTGTGCTTACCACTCTCCCGCTTCACCCAGTGTCCACGCGGTGGACGTGGAACATTCATTCGCGTGCAAACGCGTGCCATAAAACTTGAGGAAACACCCAATCGCTCGGCGACTTTGGTCATAGGCCACTGCCAGACCTCTTCATACAGTTGTTCACGAGTCACCGCCACGCTCGGGTTCGAGTCAGATTGCTGGAGCACCTCAACAGAAGACATACCTCGATCCTTACGTTCCGCATAGCTAATTCCACCACGCTTGCAGATAGCAAAACACGCCTGTGCAAGTGGCTACCCGATCATTTGCGTCGCATGGCCCTGTACAAGGTCAACAGCGGCTCTCGCGAGCAGGAAGTCGTAAAACTTCGTTGGGACTGGGAAATACCGGTGCTAGAGCTCAAGACCAGCGTGTTTCTCATACCTGCTGACTTTGGTGGAAGACATGAGAACTCTGGGGTCAAAAATGGCGACGAACGATTGGTGGTGCTCAACAACGTGGCGAGATCTGTCATCGAAGGGCAACGAGGGCTGGACCCCGTCTGGGTATTCCCTTACGGAAAACCCGACGAAGATGGCACAGCGAACCCAGTTCATCGGATGAACGACTCGGCATGGAAGAAAGCCAGGGTTCGAGCGGCTAAGCGGTTTCAGGAGCAGTTCCTGCGCCCCGCTCCCGCTGGCTTCGCCTCGATACGCGTCCACGACCTGAAGCACACCTTCGGGCGCAGGTTAAGGGCTGCTGGGGTCACTGAGGAAGACAGGAAGGCCCTTTTAGGCCACAAAAACGGCAGCATCACCAGCCACTACTCGGGCGCAGAACTGGGCAAGTTGATTGATGAAGCCAACAAGATTTCGGCTACTGACTCACGTGGGCCGGCGCTGACAATACTGAGGAGGAAGGCAGGATGAAAAAAGTCCCGCAAAAGTCCCTGACACAAAAAAGCCTGGTCATCACTGACCAGGCTCTAATGCTTGAATTATATGGTCGGGACGGAGTGATTCGAACACTCGACCCCTAGCACCCCATGCTAGTGCGCTACCGGACTGCGCTACGCCCCGACTAGGCGTGAATCCATTTTCAGAGACCCGAAAACGTCACAAACTATACATTAAGCTTCTGAAATGTGGAAACTTTTTCAGTAGCGCGACTATTTCCTAAGGACTAACAAGACATCCTCAAGCTCAGTAATCATTTGCTTGATTAACTGCTTGTACTGGGTGCTGTCATCTTTCGCTTCATCACCAGAAAGGCGCTGTCGCGCCCCTCCAATGGTAAAACCCTGATCGTACAAGAGCGCCCGAATCTGCCGAATCATCAGCACATCCTGGCGCTGATAATAGCGGCGGTTACCACGCCGCTTAACTGGGTTGAGTTGTGGAAATTCCTGCTCCCAGTAACGCAGTACGTGCGGCTTGACAGCACAGAGCTCGCTGACTTCACCAATGGTGAAATAGCGCTTACCGGGTATAACGGGCAGTTCGTCGTTATGACTTGGTTCCAGCATACGCCTCGACCCTGGCTTTAAGTTTCTGGCCTGGACGGAAAGTCACGACACGGCGAGCCGTGATCGGAATTTCCTCTCCTGTTTTTGGATTGCGACCGGGGCGCTGACGCTTATCGCGCAAATCAAAGTTACCGAACCCCGAGAGCTTGACCTGTTCATTGAGCTCCAGCGCTTGGCGGATCTCCTCAAAGAACAGCTCCACCAACTCCTTGGCTTCCCGTTTATTCAGGCCCAGCTCTTCATACAGACGTTCCGCCATCTCAGCTTTCGTCAGAGCCCCCATACGCTACTTCCTTAACGTGGCGTTGAACCTTTGTTCCAGGGAGGTGAGAATATTTTGCGTTGTGGTACTCACCTCATCGTCATTAAGAGTGCGCGATGGATGCTGCCAGGTCAAGCCAACGGCAAGGCTTTTTCTATGAGGATCAATACCTTTACCGTGATACACGTCAAATAGCTTGAGGTCGGTCAGCCACTCGCCTGCAGCTTCACGAATCGCACCGAGCAAATCCTGCGCAGGCACGTCTCGATCGACCAGCAAAGCCAAGTCGCGGCGCACTTCTGGGAACTTCGACAGCTCCTGAAACTTAGGCATAACACCCTGAGTGATCTCACCCAGCACCAGCTCAAACATAAAGACAGCCTGATCCAGCCCCAGCGCCTTCGACAACTCGGGATGAATGGCACCGAGAAAACCGACGACACTCCCTTCACGCTCAATGCGCGCGGTTTGCCCCGGATGCAGCGCCGGATGCTCGCCCGGTACAAATGCAAAGCTATCGCCCGCACCTGCGCTGGCCAGCAACGCTTCGACATCAGCCTTCACATCATAGAAGTCGACATCATCGCGACCGTGCGCCCAACCTTCAGGCAAGCGACCACCACAAATCACACCCGTCAGCATCGGCTCTTGCTTCAAGCCTTCGAGCTGACCGACAAAGCGCAAACCACTTTCGAAGAGACGTACACGCGATTGCTGACGATTCAGGTTGTGCTCAAGCGCCTTGAGCAGGCCTGGCCACAAGGAAGAGCGCATCGCTGCCATGTCGGCGGAGATTGGGTTGGCCAGCATCAGCGGCGCAACGCCTGGGTTGAACAGCTCGAACAACTTAGGATCGATAAAGCTGTAGGTGATTGCCTCCTGATAGCCGCGGGCAACCAGCAAACGGCGCAGCGCAGGCAGCTCGACTGCGGCTTCAGCCTTGGCCTGAGGGGCCAGACGCGCTTGCGGGTAGCGGACCGGCAAACGGTTATAACCATACAAACGAGCAAGCTCTTCGATCAGGTCAACTTCTAAACTGATATCAAAGCGGTGACTTGGTACCCCCACCTGCCACTTCCCTTCGCCATCGGCACGAATATCCAAATCCAAAGCAGCCAGTAAACGGACAATTTCCGCATCATCCATTTTCAGTCCGAGCATCTGCTCGATGCGCTCAGCACGCAGAGTGACCGGTGCAACGCTCGGCAAGTGCTCCTGATTGACGACTTCGACAATCGGCCCTGCTTCGCCACCGACGATTTCCAGCAACAACTCAGTCGCTCGCTCCATCGCCTCGCGCGCCAGCTGCCAGTCCACGCCACGCTCGAAGCGGTGCGAAGCATCAGTGTGCAAACCATAAGAGCGCGCCTTACCAGCGATGGCAATGGTGTCGAAGAACGCACTTTCGAGGAACAGATCGCGAGTCTTTTCATTGACCCCGCTGTGCTCACCACCCATTACGCCGGCAATGGCCAAGGCACGACTGTGATCCGCGATCACCAGAGTACCGCTCCGCAGGCTGACTTCCTGACCATCAAGCAGGACAAGCTTCTCGCCCTCCTCCGCCATACGCACACGGATGCCACCATTGATCTCAGCGAGGTCAAATGCATGCATTGGCTGACCCAACTCAAGCATCACGTAGTTGGTGATGTCGACCGCTGCATCGATACTACGCACATCGGCACGACGCAAACGCTCAACCATCCACAGCGGTGCGGGCTTGGACAGATCGACATTGCGCACAACCCGACCGAGGTAACGCGGGCAGGCTTGCGCAGCGAGAACTTCAACCGGGCGCACTTCATCATGGCTCGGCACAACTGCCGCAACTACCGGCCGGGCAACTTGGGCGGCGTACAAAGCGCCGACCTCACGCGCCAGACCAGCCAGCGACAGGCAATCACCACGGTTCGGGGTCAGATCTACCTCAATGCTGGCGTCGTCCAGATCCAGATAGACACGAATATCCTGGCCCACCGGCGCATCAGCTGGCAGCTCCATCAGACCGTCATTGTCTTCGCTGATTTGCAGCTCAGACGCCGAGCAAAGCATGCCGTTGGACTCAACGCCGCGCAGCTTGGCTTTCTTGATCTTGAAGTCGCCAGGAAGTTCGGCACCGATCATGGCGAACGGGATCTTGATCCCCGGGCGCGCGTTTGGTGCGCCGCACACCACCTGAAAATTTTCAACGCCATTGCTGACCTGGCAGACGCGCAGCTTGTCAGCATCCGGATGCTGTTCAGCGCTGAGAATCTCGCCGACCACAATGCCACTGAAAACACCGGCAGCCGGCGTCACGCTATCCACTTCCAGGCCCGCCATCGACAGGCGCGCCACCAACTCGTCACGGGAAACCTGCGGGTTTACCCAGCTACGCAGCCACTGTTCACTGAATTTCATTCTGCTCTCCTCAACAATTCGATTGGGTCATGCGGCTCTAGCGAAATTGCGCCAGGAATCGCAGGTCGTTATCGAAGAACAGACGTAAGTCGTTGACGCCATAACGCAGCATGGCCAAACGCTCGACGCCCATGCCAAAGGCAAAACCCTGGTATTTCTCAGGATCGATGCCGGACATGCGCAGCACGTTCGGGTGCACCATGCCGCAGCCCATAACTTCCAGCCAGCCGGTCTGTTTGCACACGCGACAGCCTTTACCGCTGCACATCACGCACTGCATATCGACTTCGGCCGACGGCTCAGTGAACGGGAAGAATGAAGGACGGAAACGCACGCCCAGAGGTTTTTCGAAGAACACCCGGAGAAACTCTTCGATGGTGCCCTTGAGGTCGGCAAAGCTCACACCCTCATCGACCAGCAGGCCTTCGACCTGGTGGAACATAGGCGAGTGAGTGATATCGGAGTCGCAACGATAGACGCGGCCGGGGCAAACAATGCGGATCGGCGGCTGCTGCAATTCCATGGTGCGCACCTGAACCGGCGAGGTATGGGTGCGCAACAACATGTTCGCATTGAAATAGAAGGTGTCATGCATCGCCCGCGCCGGATGGTGGCCGGGAATGTTGAGCGCCTCAAAATTGTGGTAGTCGTTTTCCACTTCCGGGCCTTCGGCAATGCCGTAGCCAATACGGGTGAAAAACTGCTCGACACGTTCCAGCGTCCGGGTTACCGGATGCAGACCACCAGAAGCCTGACCACGACCTGGCAGGGTAACGTCGATTTTTTCGGCGGCGAGCTTGGCGCTCAGCGCGGCCTGTTCCAGAGTTGCCTTGCGGCTGTTCAGTGCATCCTGAACCTGATCCTTGGCGGCATTGATCAACGCACCGACTTGCGGGCGCTCTTCTGCCGACAGATTGCCCAAGGTCTTCATCACCTGAGTCAATTCGCCTTTCTTGCCCAGATAGTGAACCCGCAGTTGCTCCAGGGCATTCACATCGTCGGTGTGGCTAACGGCCTCAAGCGCTTGCGAGACCAGCACATCCAGATTTTCCATTTACAGACTCCAGATACGAAATAGGGGAAGAGCTTTAAGGCTCTTCCCCTATTGGTGACGTTTAGCACCGGGCGAGCCCGGTGATTGTCGGGGACTTAAGCCAGTACGGCTTTCGCTTTCTCGACAATCGCAGCAAACGCCGCTTTTTCGTTCACTGCCAGATCAGCCAGAACCTTACGGTCGATCTCGATGGACGCTTTTTTCAGGCCGGCAATGAAACGGCTGTAGGACAGACCGTTAACACGAGCACCAGCGTTGATACGAGCGATCCACAGAGCGCGGAACTGACGCTTCCGTTGACGGCGGTCGCGGTAGGCGTATTGGCCTGCCTTGATCACAGCCTGCTTGGCAACACGGAACACGCGCGAACGAGCGCCGTAGTAGCCTTTAGCGAGTTTCAGAATTTTTTTGTGACGCTTGCGAGCGATAACGCCGCGCTTAACACGAGCCATGAGTAACTTCCTCTATCTTGACCAATTAACGAACGCGCAGCATGCGCTCGACTTTAGCTTTGTCCGACGGCCCGATCAGCGAGCTGCCACGCAGCTGACGCTTACGCTTGGTGGACATTTTGGTCAGGATGTGGCTCTTGAAAGCGTGCTTGTGCTTGAAGCCGTTAGCGGTTTTGAGAAAACGCTTGGCTGCACCACTCTTAGTTTTCATCTTTGGCATGTTCGGATACTCCGCATTCAGTTGATAAACATAACCGCAAGGCCTGCCGTGCCCTGGTGGTTACTTCTTCTTTTTGGGGGCGATGACCATGATCAGCTGGCGTCCTTCCATCTTTGGATGCTGTTCAACGGTGCCGTATTCAGCAAGGTCAGCTTCAACCCGCTTCAACAACTCCATGCCCAGCTCCTGATGCGCCATCTCACGGCCGCGGAATCGGAGCGATACCTTGGCCCTGTCCCCATCACTAAGGAAACGTACCAGGTTGCGTAGTTTTACCTGGTAATCCCCTTCCTCCGTCCCTGGACGAAACTTGATTTCTTTAACCTGAATCTGCTTCTGGTTTTTCTTTGCAGCAGCAATCTGCTTCTTCTTTTCGAAGATCGATTTGCCGTAGTCCATCAGCTTGCAAACAGGTGGCACTGCATCGGCAGAAATCTCTACCAGATCCAGCTTGGCCTCTTCGGCCTTAAGAAGCGCGTCTTCAATTGACACAATCCCAAGCTGCTCACCCTCAGCGCCAATTAACCGAACCTCGCGTGCCGAGATATTCTCGTTGATCGGGGCCTTCGGTGCAGCTCGTTTATCTTGTCTCATTTCACGCTTAATAATGATTACTCCAAATCTTGGCGACCACGCCGGGAAACCGCCTGCGCAATAAGTTCAGCGAATTGAGTGACGGGCATGGAGCCCAGATCAGCACCTTCACGAGTGCGCACGGCGACAGTTTTCGTCTCAACCTCCCGATCTCCGATAACCAAGAGATAGGGAACCTTGAGCAAAGTATGCTCGCGGATTTTAAAGCCTATCTTCTCGTTCCTCAAGTCGGACTTGGCACGAAAACCGCTTTGATTGAGCGTTTTTTCCACTTCGAGGGCAAAATCGGCCTGCTTGTCAGTGATATTCATCACCACGGCCTGAGTTGGAGCCAGCCAAGCCGGGAACGCACCCTCATAGTGCTCGATCAAAATCCCGATGAAACGCTCGAACGAACCGAGGATCGCACGGTGCAACATGACCGGCACCTTGCGGCTGTTGTCTTCGGAAACGTAGCTGGCTTCCAGACGCTGCGGCGTGTTCGGATCGTACTGCAGCGTACCGCACTGCCAAGCACGGCCAAGGCAATCAAGCAGCGTGAACTCAATCTTCGGGCCGTAGAAAGCACCCTCTCCCGGCAGATACTCCCAAGGCAACCCTGCCTCATTCAGCGCATTGGCCAGCGCCTCTTCAGCACGATCCCAGAACGCATCATCGCCTACGCGCTTGGCTGGGCGCGTGGAGAGCTTCATCTTGACGTCGCTGAAACCGAAATCAGCGTAAACCTGCAAGGTCAGCTTGATGAAATCCGCAGCCTCTCTCTTGACCTGCTCTTCGGTACAGAAGATATGCGCGTCATCCTGAGTAAAGCCACGCACCCGCATAATGCCGTGCAGCGCACCTGAGGCCTCATTACGGTGACAAGAGCCAAACTCAGCCAGACGCAGCGGCAACTCACGGTAGCTTTTAAGTCCTTGGTTGAATATCTGCACGTGACACGGGCAGTTCATTGGCTTGATCGCGTAATCACGGCTCTCCGACTGAGTCGTGAACATGTTGTCGGCGTAATTGCCCCAATGCCCGGACTTCTCCCACAGCACACGATCAACCACCTGCGGCGTGCGCACCTCCTGGTAACCGCTGTCGCGCTGAACGCCACGCATGTACTGCTCAAGCACCTGATAGATGGTCCAGCCATTCGGGTGCCAGAACACCATACCCGGCGCTTCTTCCTGGGTATGGAACAGATCAAGGCGCTTGCCGATCTTACGATGATCGCGCTTCTCGGCCTCCTCGATACGCTGGATATAAGCCGCCAGCTGCTTCTTGTCAGCCCAGGCCGTGCCATATACCCGCTGCAATTGCTCGTTCTTGGCATCGCCGCGCCAGTAGGCACCGGAGAGCTTGGTCAGCTTGAACGCCTTGAGGAAGCGCGTATTCGGCACGTGCGGGCCGCGGCACATGTCGACGTATTCTTCGTGATAGTACAGACCCATAGCCTGCTCATCCGGCATATCTTCAACCAGACGTAGCTTGTATTCCTCACCACGGGCGGTGAAGACATCAATAACTTCGGCGCGCGGCGCCACTTTCTTGATGACGTCATAATCCTTCTCGATCAGCTGCTGCATGCGCTGCTCGATTGCCGCCACATCATCTAGAGTGAAAGGACGCTCGGAGGCGATGTCGTAGTAGAAACCCTCTTCAATGACCGGACCGATCACCATCTTGGCAGCGGGAAACAGCTGCTTGACCGCATGACCAATCAAATGCGCACAGGAATGACGGATGATTTCCAGGCCTTCCTGATCTTTTGGCGTAATGATTTGCAGGGTTGCGTCGCTATCAACCAGGTCACAAGCATCAACCAGCTTGCCATTGACCTTGCCAGCTACCGTGGCCTTGGCCAGACCGGCACCAATAGATTGTGCCACCTCAAGCACTGATACCGGGTGATCGAACGAACGCTGACTGCCGTCGGGAAGAGTAATGATGGGCATGGCGCCTCCTCTCCTAGTGGTGACCTCTACCAAAGGCCACATGGGTTGGGATGAGCCAGTAAGCGATTCAGCGGTATACCTGCCATACAGTGGCAGGAGCTTTTCAGCCAACCAAAAACCGAACCGGGGTCACTGGAGGTTTTAAACAGCGATTAACCGCACGGATGCTTGCAGAAAGCCTGGCCTGCTGGCAAGAACCCAATAAAAAAGGGCCGCCTAAGCGACCCTTTTTCTACCAAATCTGGTAGGCACGATTGGACTCGAACCAACGACCCCCACCATGTCAAGGTGGTGCTCTAACCAACTGAGCTACGTGCCTACGATGGGTGCGCATTCTACGGCCACGCAAAAAACTGTCAACCTATTTTTTGCGCTAACTGCCTGAATAACTGAATTTTTTACTGTTCTGCAGCGCGTTTAATATTTCACACAGGCCACTAGCCGGGCATTTTTAACTCAGGTAGCATCTGCTCATTCGTAAAAAATAAAGAACAGAGGTTGCAAAATGGCGCACACAGCTTATCCACAATCCTATTACGCGGCCTCCGCCAACCCGGTACCACCGCGCCCGGAATTGAATGGTGAAGTCGAAACTGACGTGTGCATCGTCGGCGCCGGCTACACCGGCCTGTCGACGGCCATCGCCCTGCTCGAGAATGGCTTTAAAGTCAGCATTGTCGAAGCCGCCAAGGTCGGTTTCGGTGCATCGGGTCGCAACGGCGGGCAGATTGTTAACAGCTACAGCCGCGACATTGATGTGATCGAACGTAGCGTCGGCCCCAAGCAGGCAAAACTGCTGGGCGATATGGCTTTCGAAGGCGGCCGCATCATTCGCGAACGCATCGCCAAGTACAACATCCAATGCGACCTCAAAGACGGTGGCGTCTTCGCCGCCAATACCCCCAAGCACATGAAGCACCTTGAGTCGCAGAAAAAGCTCTGGGAGCGCTACGGCCACACTCAGCTGGAACTGATGGACGCCAAGCGCATCCGTGAAGTGGTGGACAGCGACGTTTACGTGGGCGGCATGCTGGATATGAGCGGCGGCCATATCCACCCGCTCAACCTGGCCTTGGGCGAGGCGGCAGCCGTCGAATCGCTGGGCGGCGTGATCTATGAACAATCCCCGGCAATTCGCATTGATCGCGGCGCAAACCCTGTCGTACACACGCCCAACGGCCGAATCAAAGCCAAGTTCGTGGTCGTCGCCGGCAACGCTTACCTGGGCAATCTGATCCCGGAGCTGTCGGCCAAGTCGATGCCGTGCGGCACCCAGGTGATCACCACCGAGCCGCTGCCCGCTGAACTGGCGAAAAGCCTGCTGCCACAGGACTACTGTGTTGAAGACTGCAACTACCTGCTCGACTACTACCGCCTGACCAGCGACAAGCGCCTGATCTTCGGCGGCGGCGTGGTCTACGGCGCACGCGACCCTGCGAACATTGAAGCGATCATTCGCCCGAAAATGCTCAAGGCCTTCCCGCAGTTGAAGGATGTGAAGATCGACTACGCCTGGACTGGCAACTTCCTGCTGACCCTCTCGCGCCTGCCGCAAGTCGGCCGTTTGGGTGACAACATCTATTACTCACAAGGTTGTAGCGGCCACGGTGTGACCTACACCCACCTGGCTGGCAAGGTACTGGCCGAAGCCCTGCGCGGGCAGGCAGAACGCTTCGACGCCTTCGCCGACCTGCCACACTATCCCTTCCCCGGCGGCCGCCTGTTCCAGGTGCCATTCAGCGCCCTGGGCGCCTGGTACTACACCATGCGTGACAAGCTGGGCGTCTAAAGCACAGCTCGCAAACAGAAACGGCACCCCAAGAGGTGCCGTTTTCCATTCTATCTTCCGACGGTTTACAGCTGCGCATCCGGCCACGCCTGATGCGCCGTACGCAACGCCTGCTGCGCTGCCGCCGTACGACCTTGCTCTTGCAGCTCCTGCACGGCCGTCAACCACGTCTGCTTGAGCGGCTGCGCCGGCAGTTGATTGGTCGGCATGACCAATACCGCCCAACGCCCTGCCTCGCCCCAGGCATCGTCGAAGCTGGCAAAGCTGGTGTACCAACGCCGGGTATTGCCCGAACGCAGTACCAGCGTGCGCTCGCGCTGGTCATAGCCCACCAGCAGCGCAAACTGCGCGCCCGGCCCGCCAAATAGACGATCTTGCATCACCAGCACTGGATGCCCTGCCGACACCTGCTGCATCAGTACATCCAGATTACCGGGCAAGGGGTAGACCAGCAGATCATAAGAGCGCGCCACCGTCTCAAGCCCGGCTTGCGCACTTTGCCCTTTGGTCAGTTGCTGAATGCGCTCACCCACCAGTCCAGGACTGGTGATCACCCCATGATGATTGAGCAACGCCGCCAACGCCGAAGGCCCACCCTGCGCATCACTGAGTTGAAAGAACGGCACATCGGCCAACTCGACCCGCTCAGGCAGGCGCTTGGTCTCAGGCAGCAGCTGCGGCCCACTGGCGCAGGCAACGAGCAGAAATGACAGAGCAAACGGCAGAAGCTTTACTACGCGCACAGACTGAAACATCACTCACCCATTGGCTTGTTTGTAGCGCAGAGCATAACGACGAAGTGCCGATACCCCAACCTACCTGCGAAAAATGCTGAATTTCCGACAGGCAATGCCCAAGTCATACGCACAAACGAAAACCCTCTCGAGGCTGATAAACTGCCGAGCATTGCATCTAACGCTGCCTTCACCCGGCACCACCACCGAATCACGGCCACCGCCCTTGCGCCCGCTACCAAACAGATAGATTCCAATGCCCGATAACTGCGCACCTGCCAACACGCCTCCAACCATGCTTTCTCGGCGCTTCTCCGTTGCTCCAATGATGGATTGGACGGATCGTCACTGTCGCTTTTTCCTACGCCAGTTGTCTCAGCACGCCCTGCTGTATACCGAGATGGTCACCACCGGTGCGATATTGCACGGTGACGTGGCACGCTTTCTGCGCCATAGCGCTGCCGAATACCCGCTCGCGCTGCAGCTGGGCGGCAGCGTGCCTGCGGATCTGGCGGCCTGTGCCAAGCTGGCGCAGGAAGCGGGCTATAACGAGGTCAACCTCAACGTCGGCTGCCCCAGTGACCGGGTGCAGAACAATATGATCGGAGCCTGCCTGATGGGCCATCCACAATTGGTCGCTGACTGCGTGAAAGCCATGCAGGACGCGGTGGATATCCCGGTAACGGTAAAGCATCGTATTGGCATCAACGGCCGCGACAGCTATGCCGAGCTGTGCGATTTCGTCGGCACCGTGCGCGATGCCGGCTGCCGCAGCTTTACCGTGCATGCGCGCATCGCCATTCTCGAAGGGCTTTCGCCCAAGGAAAACCGTGAGGTACCACCTCTGCGTTATGAGGTGGCGGCGCAGCTTAAACAAGATTTCCCGGAGCTGGAAATCATCCTCAATGGCGGCATCAAGACCCTGGAAGACTGCCAACAGCACCTGCAGACCTTCGATGGCGTGATGCTGGGCCGCGAGGCGTACCATAACCCCTATCTACTGGCGCAGGTTGACCAGCAGCTGTTCGGCTCCTCCCGTACGGCCATGAGCCGTTTTGAGGCCATGCAGAGTATGCGCGGCTATATCGCCGCGCACCTCGCCGAAGGCGGTAGCATGCACCACATCACCCGCCATATGCTCGGCCTGGGCCAGGGTTTCAATGGCGCGCGACGCTTTCGCCAGCTGCTCTCGGTGGACATTCACAAGACCAGCGAGCCGCTAACGCTGTTCGATCAAGCGGCGCAATTGCTGCAAGGCCGCTGACTCGGGTAAGGTCGGTGCATCTGCAACGACAAGGCTGTGTCATGACCTCCAAGCTGGATCAACTCAAGCAGTTCACTACGGTGGTCGCCGATACCGGCGACCTCGACGCCATTGCCCGCCTGAAGCCGGTCGATGCCACCACCAACCCATCCCTGCTGCTCAAAGCCGCCGCAATGCCCGGCTATAGCGAGCAGCTAAAGCATGCCGTCAAGACCAGCCAAGGCGACTTGGGTCTGGCCTGCGACCATTTTGGCGTCGCGGTGGGCGGTGAAATTCTCAAAATCATCCCCGGACGTATCTCCACCGAAGTGGATGCACGCCTGTCCTTCGATACTCAGGCCACTCTGCGCCGAGCCGAACGCTTGATTGGTCTTTATGAAGAAGCTGGTATTGGCCGCGAACGCGTGCTGATCAAGATCGCGTCGACCTGGGAAGGAATTCGCGCCGCCGAGCAACTGGAACAAGCCGGCATTCAGTGCAACCTGACACTGCTGTTCTCTTTCGCCCAAGCCCAGGCCTGCGCCGATGCCGGCGTATTTCTGATTTCACCCTTCGTCGGGCGCATCTACGACTGGTACAAGAAGGCTGAAGGTCGCGACTTTGTTGGTGCCGAAGACCCCGGCGTGCAGTCAGTCACGCGCATCTACAACTACTACAAGGCTAATGCCTACCCAACCGTGGTGATGGGTGCGAGCTTCCGCAATATTGGCCAGATCGAACAATTGGCCGGCTGTGATCGCCTGACCATCAGCCCGGAACTCCTGCAACAACTGGCTGATGATCAGCAGCCATTGGCGCGCCTGCTCAGCCCTGGCCAAGCTACCGAAGCCAAGCAGAGCCTCAGCGAAAGCCAGTTCCGCTGGGCCATGAATGAAGACGCCATGGCCACGGAAAAACCTGCCGAAGGCATTCGCCTGTTTGCCCGCGATCAGGAAAAGCTGGAAAAACTGCTCACCACTCAAGCCTGAATGGCCTGAAAGCAAACGGGGCGCTCAATGAGCGCCCCGTTTGTTTAACCACAAGTCAATGATGCTCGAGGGCGTTAACCAGATCGTGGAAAGCTTCGCGATTGGAGTCATTCAACCCCATCAGTATGCGGTGCGCTTCCAGCACCTTGGCACGTACCAGCTCTTCCGATTGATCCTGCGACGGCAGGTCATCCAGACAATCCGGGCACGGCACCGGTGTATCGACGATATTGAAGACCTGATCAAAACCCATCGACTGCAACAGTCGCGTGATATCGGCGTGGGTGGTCACCACCGTCGGCAACAGACCGATCTTCTGCCGCGACAGAATCGACAGTTTGGCCAGTAGCCCAAGAGTCGTGCTATCGATACTGCGGGTCTCGGTCAGATCAATCACGATGGCTGAGAAGTTCAGCGCAGTGAAGATTTTCTCGATGGTCGAATCCAGCGCCGAACACAGAGTCAGGCGCACTTCACCGACAAACTTCAAGATGAAGGTGCCATCTTGTTCGGCAAACTGGATTCTACCGGGGCTTATCCCAGGGTTCATGCAAGGTTCCTGCTTAACACCAGCAAGGCAATATCATCCGGCATATCCCCCAGATTGGCCAGCCCAAAAGCCGTACGCAGGCCATCCAGGGTGCCACCCGCAGAGCTGATCAACTGCGGCAACAGGGTTTCCTTGTCTTTCAAGGTATCGCCCGGCAACAGATCGAGAATGCCATCGGAGAGTAGCGTCAGACTGAAGGCCTCTGGCAGCTCCAATTCCATATCGTTATATTCGGCCTCGACAAACAACCCAACCGGTAAGCCGCGCCCTTCCAGGTAACGCGCCTGGCCTTCACTGTAGAGCACCGGTAGCGGTAGGTGGCCGCCAATGCTGTAGGTCAGACGGTTGTTTGCCTGATCGATCACGCCACCGAGCATGGTCACGTGCTTGCCCAGCTTGCAGTTGATCAAGCCACGGTTGATATGACCGAGCACTTCAGAGGGTTTGAAATCCGGCAGGTTGCCACCGCGGCGCGACTCATACAGCAGGCGCGTGGTCATAAACTTCAGCAAAACGGTGATAAATGCTGAAGAAGCGCCATGCCCGGACACATCAGCCAGATAAAAAGCGATACGACTGTCATCGACGCGGAAATAGTCGACAAAGTCGCCCGACAGGTACAGCGAAGGAATGATCTGGTGGGCGAAGTTCAAGCCATCAGCCTGCCACGGCGTTACCGGCAGCATATTCATCTGCACCTGGCGCCCGGCGTTCTGATCTTCCTGCAGCAGGTGCAGGCTGGCCTGCAGTTCGCGGTTGGCGGTTTCCAACTCGTCGCGGTAGCGCTGGTTTTCCAGACGCAAATTGGCGCGATCCAGCGCACGACGCACTGAATGCTCAAGCACGGCAAGGTCGGCCAGGGGTTTGATCAGGTAATCGGCTGCGCCCAAGCGCAAAGCTTCGACGGCATCGCTCATCACACCAGCACCAGACACCACGATTACCGGGGTTTCCACTTGCAGGGCATTGATGCGGCGAATCAGCTCGAGACCATCGACTTGCGGCATACGCAGATCGCAGATCACCAGATCCGGCGACTCGGCATGAAAGACTTCCAGCCCCTGCAAGCCATTGGCAGCCTGCAGCACATGAAAACCACTGTCTTCCAGATAGGCTGCGAGACTCGCACGCACTACGTCGTCGTCATCGATTATCAGCAGCGTGGCACTGGTTTTGTGCATGAGGTATCCAGGCAAACTGCGCCGGGTATGGGTTGGCTTATGCGTCAGGGCAATCGCCTGGACGCGCGAACTCGGCTCGCTTCAAGGCGCAGACGGTACTCCCATCCGCTACGTGATTCAAGCGTGTGCCGGTCGTCGCCGCACGACTTTACACCTCAAATCGGCCAAGGTTATAAGAGCTGCAGGACAGCCCCCATAACAAGAGGAAAAAGCCCATGAGCCAAAATGATCGTGCCTACAGTGAAAAACGCGATTACATCCGCATGCGGCTAGAGGCCCCCGTCACCCTGCACCATGACGGCAAGGAAATTCCCGCACTGTGCCTCGACCTGTCCAGCACAGGCATGCAGCTGGAAGCTGAAAGCGCAGTAAAGATGGGCGACAAGGTACGTGTACACATCGCCTCTGATCACAACGAATTACGCGGCCTGGATGCCCAAGCCGAAGTGATGCGCGTCAGCACGATGGAAGACGGCCGCCAAGCATTAGGCTTGGCGATTATTTCCATGAGCTGAAATGCTCGGACAATAAAAAGGCGGCCCGTAACGGCCGCCTTTTTGTTGACCCAACGACATCAAAAATCGTCTTCAACCTCACCGTCACGCACTTTGAATTCGCGATTCTGCAGGTAGGCGTTACGGATAAAGATGTATTTGTCACCGCTGACCATGCGCTCAGCCTTGAGCAAGCTGGCCCGCAGGTCAACCGCCTGAACGCCGCTCACCACATTGCGCGTCGGCACGTGATCGATAAACGCAGGCGCAGTCAGCATACTGTCCGGCACCTTGCCGAAGGCATCACGCACGGTGCTCGGCCCCAACAGAGGCAGCACGACGTAAGGCCCACTATCGAGCCCCCACACACCCATGGTCTGGCCGAAATCCTCATCGCTGCGCTGCAGGCCCATAGCGCTGCCCACATCGAAGAAACCCAACAGGCCAAAGGTGGTATTGAAGATCAAGCGGCCACCGTCGACCCCGGCATCATGCAACTTTCCTTGCAGCAGGTTGTTGGCCAGGTTGCCGACATCACCGATGTTGCGGAAGACGTTATGCACGCCATCTTCAAGAAACTGTGGCGTCACCGCCTGATAACCCTTGGCCAAAGGCTTGAGGGTATAGGTATCAACGTTATCGTTGATCCGAAACATAAAGCGGTTGTAACCCTGCCACGGGTCTTCTTCGTTGGCTTGCGCCAGTGCAGGCAGCAACAGCACGCCGGTACAGGCAATCAACAGGCTCAATCGTTCAATCCAGCTCGC
This sequence comes from Pseudomonas sp. 8BK, assembly GCF_902506475.1. NCBI lineage: Bacteria > Pseudomonadati > Pseudomonadota > Gammaproteobacteria > Pseudomonadales > Pseudomonadaceae > Pseudomonas > Pseudomonas sp. 8BK. The sequence continues at coordinate 2,221,112 of NZ_LR733252.1, forward strand.
ACCGGTCATACGCATCACAGTCGCTCCTTGAAAATGCTCAGGCTGCCACAGGCGGCCAAATCAGGCCGCGCAGTATAAAGCGCCAGCTCTATAAATAGGCAGCATAGCGGACGAACAAATAGCTGAGAATCATACTGTCTGTTGCCGTAGAGCCCAGTAATTGTCGCCGGTGCAAACGTAAATAAAGCCTTCATCTGCCTGTAACCTGCATGCGTTAGCCTGGACTAGACCATTTTCAAGGACGGCACATGCAAACGCCCGCCAACTCGCCCGCCTTCACCGCCATTCTATTTAGCCTGTCCGGCTGCCTAGTTGATTTCGGCGCACGCACCATCCCTCTGACCCTGCAGCGCCTCTACCCAAAGGCAGCCAATCAGCAGAGCCTGCAGCTGGCCCTAGGCCGTGAACCCTTGACTGAAGAGTGGCAGGCCTATCAGCAGGCGCTCTGCGAAACCGCATGCGAGCATGCCGAAGCCACGCCTGCTGCCCTGCCCCTGCTTGAACAGCTGCACCAACAGACCGTGCCCTGCGCCTGGCTGGATGAACTGCCGCGCGACGCCAGCATCAGCCTGGCCGGCGCACTCCCGGACTGGCTACCCGGCACACCCAGTCATAGCACTCGCCCATGGCCGGCACCCGACGCCATCTGGCGCAGCCTGATAGAGCTGCAGGTTGATCAGCTTGAAGGCTGTGTCTTGGTCAGTGGCGAACCGCGCCTGCTACAAGCAGCTCTGAATGCCGGCATCTGGACCATCGGCCTGGCCATCAGCGGCCCGCTTTGCGGCCTGGCACCGGCCGATTGGCAAAGTCTGTCGATGAGCGAACGCGATCGACTGCGTAGCCAGGCCACCCTCAGCCTGTATCGTTTGGGTGTGCATTCGGTCATCGACCAGCTCAGCGACCTGCCTACCTGCCTGGCGGATCTCAGCCTGCGTCGGCACAAGAGCGAAAAGCCCTGAGCAAGCGTCAGAATGCCGCTCGAATCAATGCCTCACGCTTGATCCAAAGCAAGCAAAGCCTGCCGGCTTGGATTAACCTGAAGGCATGCAGAACCTTTCGCCCCTGCGTAAGGTCAGTCAATCTGTCGACTACCAAAGGGAGAACTCCATGCCTGCAAGCCGCCTGCAGCAACAACTGCAAGACCTGCGCGACCAACTGGCTGAACAGCCACCGTTGAGTGAAGAGGAACGCGCCGAGCTGTTTGTACTGACCCAGGAAATTGAATTGCAGCTGGCCCGTCAGGCTGCCGCTGCACCTGACGCAACCCTGATCGACGGGGTCAACCTCGCGGTGGAGCGCTTCGAAGCCAGTCACCCAACCCTCGCCGGCACCCTGCGCAATATCGTGCAGAGCCTGGCCAACATGGGCATCTAAACACCGCAGCGCTAACGAAAACCCCAGCCTAGCTGGGGTTTTGCATTACTGGCGCGCCAAACGTTGATTATCAGGGCTGATGGGCCCGCTGCTGCGGTAGGGGTTGATGTCCAACCCGCCACGGCGCACATAACGCGCATACACCGTCAGATGCTCAGGCTTGAGCAGGCGCTGCAGGTCGAGAAAGATTCGCTCCACACACTGCTCGTGAAAATCCGCATGCTGGCGAAAGCTCACCAGATAGGCCAACAGACTGGCGTGATCCAGTGCCAGACCGCGGTACTGCACCACCAACGTACCCCAGTCCGGCTGGCCGGTGACCGGACAATTGGATTTGAGCAAATGGCTGTGCAGGCTCTCTTCGACCACTCGCGCGGCATCACAGTGCAGCAGCTCAGGCTGAGGCTGCTCATAGTTGCTGATGGCTACATCCAGCTCGTCGATACAGACGCCTGGCGCGGCCTGCACACCTTCAGCCGTTACCTCAGCCAGGCTGCGCACGCGCACGCCAACCGGTTTGCCGGCGGCTACCGAGAGATCCTGTACCAATACCGCCACCAGCTCGTCAGCACTGTTGAATACCGACTGATTCAGCGAATTGAGGTACAGCTTGAAGGATTTCGACTCGATGATATTTGGCGAGTCGGCCGGAATGGCGAACTCGCCCATGGCCACCACCGGTTTGCCGGATGGCAACAACCAGGACAGCTCGAAACAGTTCCAGAAATCCACGCCCTGATACGGCAGGGTTTCGGCACTCAGGCCCAGCTCAGCCCACTTGGCAGCACGCGGAATCGGAAACAACAGAGACGGGGTGTAGGTAGCGATGTACTCACTGGATTTGCCCAGTGGCGAATCTTCGGCGGCGGGATGCATGGAGAAAACCTGACTGGTCGAAATGCAGCGATTGTATACAATTTCTCAAACGGATTTAGGCGGCAAGCGCGAAGCCGAGCTTGCCGCGTAGCATCAGGCCAGCTCGGCCACTACAGCGGCCAACGCCTGAGCAGGATCAGCAGCCTGACTGATCGGACGGCCGATCACCAGATAATCGGAACCGACATCCAATGCCTGACGTGGCGTCAGAATGCGGCGCTGGTCATCCTGAGCACTGCCGGCCGGACGAATCCCTGGCGTTACCAGTTGCAGCGCTGGGTAGGTAGCCTTAAGCGCCTGCGCTTCCTGGGCCGAACACACCAAGCCATCCAGACCGGCCTGTGCGGCCAGACCTGCCAAACGCAGCACCTGCGCCTGCGGTTCTAGATCCAGGCCAACGCCCGCCAGGTCCTCGCGCTCCATGCTGGTCAGCACAGTCACACCAATCAGCAGCGGCTTGACCCCGGCGAACGTGTCCAGGGTTTCCCGGCAGGCCGCCATCATGCGCAGGCCGCCCGAGCAGTGCACATTGACCATCCACACGCCCATTTCGGCGGCAGCCTTAACGGCCATGGCGGTGGTATTGGGAATGTCGTGGAATTTCAGGTCGAGAAACACCTCGAAGCCCTTGCCGGCCAACACGTTGACAATCTCCGGCCCGCAACGGGTGAACAGCTCCTTGCCCACTTTTACCCGGCATAGCCTGGGATCGAGCTGATCAGCCAATGCCAGCGCGGCATCACGGGTCGGGAAATCCAGGGCAACGATGATCGGGGTCTGGCAGGCGGACATGGGCGGGCTCTCGGGCAAGACAAATTCGGCGCGCATTGTAGCGGATGCGCCGCACGCGTGCCGCTCCGGCGATCCGCCCGCCGCGCCCACGCGCATGCAAAGCCACAGCAGATAACAGCGTGCCGCTACTCGGCAGGCTCAGCCACAAGCACATCCGGCGCCGCAAACGCCTGGCGAAAGCTGAAGGCCTGCGCGCTGGCGCCCTGTTCACGCAGCAAGGTCAGGCGCTCGGCGGCCTCCTGCACCGATGGCCGATGCCCCGCCGGAACCCACCACAGCACCATATGCGCCGCATCGACCTTGCGGAACCACTCTTGGCGGCGCTTGAGCATCTCGGTATGGGCGGACTTGTAGACGTAATCACTGAGCGCCTGCACATCGCGCCATACCGACAGATTCACCAGCACATTGTCACCAAACGGGCGAAACGCCGTGGCATCGCCCGCCTCGTCCTGCAGACGCCAGATATAGCCGGACGAGGCTTCCGCCAGCGCATTGATGCGCTCCAGATTGGCGACAAAGTCGGCCATGCTTGGCGACTCCAGCGGCTCCTTCATCGTGGCGATATTCAACTGCGCGAGTTGATAGCTAGACATCAATGCTCTCCTTTTTATGTAAATCCCTGAATAACCACTGCCCTGACTGCACCCTACAAGCGCATCACAGCCTCGATGCACACGGCCAGCGACTCAGCGCGCCATGGGATCATCCCAGAATGAGCGCTCGCTTTCCTGGATAACATCCGCACGGCTTAAGCCCAGGTCCTTCAACGCCACATCATCAAGCATGGCCAGACGCCGCCGTTGTTCGGCCAGCTGCCACCAACGGGAAAACTGGCGGCCAAGCGCACGCAGTATTTCAAACGGCCGATGGCCCTGTAAGCGTCCGGCACCGACTAATGCATAACCTTTTTGACCTTTCATCTCGTCGCCCTCCTTGTGGGGTTGGCGACAGTCTCGCGCTCGGCTTATGATCAATCCAACGAATGTTTCTTATGCAATGCATCTCGGAGATTGATGTATGGCCAGTTACCCGAGCATCGATAGCGAACTGCTGCGCACCTTTGTCGCGATTGCCGATCACGGTGGCTTTACTCGCGCAGCGGAAATGGTCAACCGCACCCAGTCGGCCGTCAGCATGCAAATGAAACGTTTGGAAGAAGACGTGGTACAGCGCCCGCTGTTTGTGCGCGACGGCCGGCAGTTCAGCCTAACGGCCGAAGGCCAGTTACTGCTCGGTTATGCCCGACGCATTCTCAAATTGCACAGTGAAGTGATGACCAGCATGCGTGCCCCACATATGGTTGGCACCGTGCGCATCGGCACACCGGACGACTATGTGATGCGCTTTATGCCGGGCATCCTTTCGCGCTTCGCCCAGGCCTATCCACTGGTGCAGGTGGAGTTGCATTGCGAGCCGTCGTTCCAGCTGTTGCAGCGCCAGGACCTCGACCTGACCATCGTCACCCGCGAGCCAGGCACCGAAATTGGCCAACTGCTGCGCCAAGAACGCATTGTCTGGGCCGAAGCTCATGGCTTCAGCCCGCATGAGCAGGAGCCGCTACCACTGGCGATGTTCAATGCCCAATGCTTCTGCCGCTCCTGGGCCTGCAACGCGCTGGACGCCATGGAGCGCGAATACCGTATCGCCTACACCAGCCCAAGCCTGTCGGCGATCATGGCGGTAGTCAGCGCGGGCTTGGCGGTTACCGCTCAACTACAAAGCCTAATCACTCCGGACATACGCATCATCAGCGCCGCAGAGGGCCTACCAGCCATGCCCTCTGCCAGCATCGTGCTCTTGCGCAACAGTCAGACGCAGTCGCAGGTCACCGAAACCCTGGCCGAACAGATCGTCGAAGGTTTCAGACTTTAAGCGCAAGCAATACCGCGCAAAGCAGCAGAAAACCGGCAAACAGCCCGCGCAGAACGCGCTCTGGCAACGCGTGGGCGCACTTCACGCCCCAGCTGATGCTCAGCAAACCGCCCAACGCCAGAGGCGCACCCAGCAGCCAATCGACGTGATCATGGGCTGCATAGGTCGCCAGCGTCACGGCCGTGCTCGGCGCGGCCAGAGCCAGCGACAGCCCCTGCGCCATAACCTGGCTGGTGCCGAATAGCGTGGTCAGTACCGGCGCCGCCAGCACCGCACCGCCCACACCAAACAACCCGCCGAGCAAACCAGCACCACTGCCTAGCAACGTCAGCCAGGGCCAGGGATAACGCAGGCCAATCGAGAGCATGGCCGGCTTGCTGTACAGCCGAGAGAGGTTGTAGACCGCCAGCAACACCAGGAAAACCACGAAACCCAGACGCATGCGCTCCGCATCCACAGTGACCGCCCAGCCCGCACCCAGTACGGCACATATCAGGCTGGGCACCGCCAGAGCCAAGGCATGCCGCCAGTCGATACGGTTGCGCTGGTGATAACGCCACAGCGCCAACAGCACATTGGGCACCACCATCACCAGCGCCGTGCCCTGGGCCAACTGCTGATCCAGGCCAAACAGCACGCCAAGTGCCGGAATGGCGATCAACCCACCGCCAATCCCAAACAGACCGCCCAGGGTACCGAGGATCAATCCGAGCAAAAGGTTCAAGACAAAATCGAGCAAGGTCATCAGCGGGCTCCAAAGTGATGCCGCACAGCCTAGGCATTCGTCACTAGCCGCGAAACGCACAGCAACGCAAAATGGCTTTGCATATAACGCATAGCAGGCCCTGACCATGAATCCCGATAGCCTGACCGACCAGCTCAGCCTGTTTCTCGATGTGCTGGAAACCGGCAGCTTTTCCGCCGCCGCCAGGCGCCACCCGCTGACGCCCTCGGCAGTGGCCCGGCGCATCGATGCCTTGGAGCGCTCGCTGGGTAGCAACCTGTTCAGCCGCAGCACCCATGCCGTACGCGCAACCTCCGCCGGCCTGGCATTTGCCGAACGCGCGCGGCGCATCCTCGCCGAGCTGCATCTGGCCCGCGCCGAAGTCGTATCGCTGAGCAGCGCGCCGGAGGGGCTGATTCGTATCGACGCACCCGCCCCCTTCGGTCGGCGCCATCTGGCTCCGGCGATTGCCGAGTTTCTGGTTGCCTATCCGGGACTGGATGTGCAACTGCGCCTGATCGACAGTTTCGTCGATCTGCACGGCACACACCTGGGTGAGGTCGACCTAGTGTTGCGCATCGGCCCCCTGGCCGACACCCGCCTGGTCGCCACCGCGCTATCACCTATGGTCCGAGTCGTCTGCGCCAGCCCCGAGTACCTGGCGCGGCGCGGCGTACCGCGCAGCCCTGGTGAGCTGCTGGAACATGACGGCCTCGACTGGGACAGCCTGGCCCCGCCCTATGCCTGGCGCTTCGAGCAAGACGGCAAACTGCAACTATGCCGCCCCAAGCGTTTGCGCATGACCGCCAACAACGCCGAAGCACTGCTGTTCAGCGCCCTCGCCGGCTTGGGCATTGCTCATTTGCCGACCTGGCTGATCAGCGATTACCTGCTGCGCGGCGAACTGCTGCCGCTGTTCTGCGAAACCGGCCTGCCCGCCCCCGAGCCCAGCGGCATCTATGCCCTGCGCCTGGAACGGGAAACCGACTCACGCAGCCGCTTGTTGCTGGAATTTCTCAAGGCCCGCTTCGGCCCGGTGGCGCCTTGGGACCTAGCCCTGCAAAGTGGCCTGCAACGTAGTTAAAGGCTGAAACAGCAGGCATAGGAATGATCAGAGATCACTTTTAGCGTCGCATAACGATGCCCCGAAGCGTGACCGCCATGAATGGCGGACCATAAAAAAGCCCGACTCAAGGTCGGGCTTTTTCTTCTCGCCGTTAAAGCCGATCTTAGACCGGAGCTTTAGCCCGGGATTTGTACTCGCCGGTACGGGTGTCGATTTCGATCCAGTCGTCGATGTTGCAGAAGTCAGCGACTTTGATCTCGGTACCGTTGCTCAGCTTGGCTGGCTTCATCACCTTGCCGGAAGTGTCGCCACGGGCGGACCCTTCGGTGTAGGTAATCTGGCGAACGATGGTGGTCGGCAGGTCAACCGAAACCACTTTGCCTTCAAAGAACACGGCTTCGCAGACGTCGGTCATGCCATCAACGATGTACGGCATTACGCTTTCCAGATCGTCTTTGTTCAGTTCGTACTGGTTGAATTCAGCGTCCATGAACACGTAGTTCGGCTCGCTGTAGTACGAGTAGGTCACGTCAACGCGGTCCAGAATAACTGGCTCCATTTTGTCGTCGGCCTTGTATACGGTTTCAGTCGAGGAACCGCTCAGCAGGTTCTTCAGCTTCATTTTAACGATGGCGCTGTTACGACCGGACTTGGTGAATTCGGCCTTCTGGATCAGCCAAGGTTGGCCATCAATCAGGGCCACACTGTTGGGCTTCATTTCTTGTGCGGTTTTCATACGAATATCCGGGTTTGGATGGAATTACAAAATTCTTGGCCGCGTATCATAGCCAATTTAGGTAAAACTGCACCAGCGCCTCGGCAAGATCGGTCTGAGAGGCCCGTTGCAGACACCACTGTTCGGCATGTGCCTGCTGCTCCGGCCAGTGATTTAGCAGCTGATTCCAACTTTCCTTGACCGACTGACCGGTATTCCAGGCATGCCACAACTCGACCAAGGCACGCTCTCCATCGACTGATAAGCCCTCCTTATAGAGAGCCAGAAAAGCCTCGAGCTTTTCCAGATGGGCGTTGTCCGCCTGCTCATAGATATGCCAGAGCAATGGCCGCCCGGCCCATTGCGCACGGACGAAAGAGTCCTCCCCGCGCACCGCATTGAAGTCACAGCTCCACAACAGTCGGTCGTACTGGTCCTGCTGAATAAACGGCAGTACCTGAATATGCAGCTGACCGCGCCGCTGCATATCCCCTGCGCGCATAGCGGTGCAACCCAGCCAAGCCTCTAGGTTCGCCAGAATGCGCCCTTCCGGCACCAGTAACTGATTGATTTGCGTATCGGTAGCCAAAACGTCCAGCCAACTGGCCAGCGCAGCATTCTCATAGGCAAACAGGGAGATAAGCCGCGCCCCCGGTAAAGGCGTTACACCAACAGTGCGCAGAAACATCTCACGGACGCCGCTATCGGCCTGAAACGCCCGGCGCTGCACCAGCAACTCACGCTCACGCAACAGGCCACCACTGCCTGCGGTAAAACCGGGAAAGAAGAAGAACTTCGACAAGCCATTGGACTGTAATGAAGGCAAGCCATGGCAACCCTCCACCCAGTCTTCGGCACTCAAGTACTCAAGGTTGAGCCAAAGCGGTTTCTGCGGACGCTGTGCCATTGCGGCTATATAGGAGGCTGGCAACTCACAGGCAAACGCCTCAATCACCACATCCGCCGGCTCGACAGCCTGCCAATCAGCGCACCATAAACAGACCTCGACGCCCTGCTGGACTTGCAGCAACGCCATTGCATCAGCCTGCGGACACAGGCGTACAAACGCCGCCAGATCGTCCACCCACAACCGCACGGCCATACCGTGCTCGATCACCAACTGCCGCGCCAAGCGCCAGGTCACCCCGATGTCGCCGTAGTTATCGACAACGCTGCAGAAAATGTCCCAGGTTGCGCGCATGCGCTGCTCCGTTATGTGCCGAGCCCACCTTAAAGGCGACAGAGCTGTCAGCAAACGTCAGAAACGAAAAAGCCCGACACGTGGTCGAGCTTTTTCGTCAATCAATATGGCGGTGAAGGAGAGATTCGAACTCTCGATACGATTTCTCGTATACACACTTTCCAGGCGTGCTCCTTAAGCCACTCGGACACTTCACCGGGGCTCGACTGGCATTGCTGTCTGTCGAGGCGCGCTAATCTAGCCGAACAGACCCGCAAAGGCAAAAGCTTTTTTCAAAAGATTCATGCGCTTATGCCAAATGCAGGGACCAGTCGTGACATTTGTCGGCCTTACTCGGATCACCGTTAGCCAAATAGAAGAAAGCTGGGGAAACAGACAGGCTAACGGCAGCAAGCGCAACGCGCACTGACCAGCCAGTCAGCCATCGTGCTTTACCTGACCGATACGGATGAGTAACGTCTGCTGCACTTCAGCACAAGGAACCCGACCATGAGCGACCTGATCAGCTACCAACTCGACGATGGCATTGCCACCCTGACCCTATGTAATGGCAAGGTAAATGCCATCTCCCCGGACGTGATCACCGCCTTCAATGCGGCTCTGGATCGCGCCGTGCAGGACAAGGCCATCGTGATCATCACCGGCCAGCCGGGCATTCTTTCGGGTGGCTACGACCTCAAGGTGATGACCTCTGGCCCGCAGAATGCCATCGATTTGGTGGCCTCTGGCTCCACTCTGGCGCGTCGCATGCTCGCTCACCCCTTCCCGATCATCGTCGCCTGCCCAGGCCATGCGGTGGCGAAAGGTGCCTTTATCCTGCTCTCGTCGGACTACCGCATCGGCGTCGAAGGCCCATTCAGCATCGGCCTCAACGAAGTGCAGATCGGCATGACCATGCACCACGCCGGCATCGAACTGGCCCGTGACCGCCTGCGCAAATCGGCCTTCCACCGCTCGGTCATCAACGGTGAGATGTTTGACCCGCAAGGCGCGGTGGATGCAGGCTTCCTCGACAAGGTGGTGCCGGCCGAGCAACTGCACGCCACTGCCCTGGCGGTTGCCCAGCAGATGAAGAAGATCAACATGACTGCGCACAAGAACACCAAGCTGAAAGTGCGCAAGGCGCTGCTCGAAGCCCTCGACCAGGCGGTCGAACTGGACAAGAAGCACATGGGGTAAACCTACCCAGCAACACCATGAAGCCCGGCCCATGAGCCGGGCTTTTTGCATTTAATGGCAAAACAGTGACGAACCTGCAAGCAATCTGCCCAGGCTGTATTACTTTTAACAGGTAAGGCCAGGGAGCAGAGGCACTCACCGATCTATTCGAAATTGCTGTCGGGAGCGTGTTATGAAAATTGCCCACAAGGTTGGTCTGGCCGCGGCCATCGTCCTGTTCCTCACCACCAGCCTGCTGTCGCTGGCACAAGTCAGCCAGGTTCGAGAAACCCTGCATAACCAGGTGGCCGCGAGCATCGCAGAGTCGAGTAACGCATTGGCCCGACAGATCGAGAACTGGCTCAACGCCAAGCTCAAACTGATGGATCTGATGGCGCAAGGCATCGACAGCAACTACAGCCCCGAAGAAACCCAACGCATCGTCAACACCCCCATGCTGAAGAACGAGTTCATCCTGGTGTTCGGCGCCCTGCAAAGTGATGGAAAACCGATTAAGAACACTGACGAGTGGCAGCCGGCACCGGAATGGGATGGTCGCCAGCGCCCCTGGTATGCCACTGGCAAAGCCGGCAGTCAGGCCGTGCTTACCGAGCCCTACGTGGACTCCACCACTGGTGAAATCCTGATTTCCGCCGTGACCCGCATTACCAATGCGGGCGAATTTCTCGGCGTGCTGGGGGGCGACATTCGCCTGAAAACCGTCGCCGACGCGGTCAACACCCTAGACTTCAACGGCGCCGGTTACGCCTTTCTGCTCACGCGCAACGGTAACATCATCTCCCACCCCAACACCGAGCTGAACGGCAAGAGCTACAGCGAACTATTCGACGGTCAGAGCCCTGCGCTGAACAAGGAGCTGCAGGAAACCAGCGGCGGCGATAAGGATCTGCTGGTGTCCTTTACCCCACTGCCGAACCTCAAAGGCATGGACTGGTATATCGGCGTGGTGCTGGACAAAGGCATCGTCATGGCCGAAGCCAATGCCCTGAGCTGGCGCGCGGTGATTGGCACCGTGCTGGGGGTGATCATCAGTCTGATCGTGCTGGGCGTGCTGATGAACAGCTTGCTCAAGCCCCTCGATCACCTGCATAACTCGTTGCATGAAGTGAACAGCGGTGAAGGCGACCTGACCCGCCGCCTGCCCGCCGCTGGCAACGATGAAATTGCCCTAGTCTCCAAGGAGTTCAACAGTTTTCTGCAAAGTTTGCAGAGCCTGATCAGCGAGGTGATGGGCAGCTCCAGGCAGGTGCGTGAAAGCACCACCCTGACCTCCAGCGAAGCCAACCAGGCCGCCAATCGGTTGCAGCAACAACTGCAGGAGCTCGACCAGTTGGCCACCGCCATGCAGGAAATGGCCTCCACCGCAGAGGAAGTGGCGCGTAACGCACAAGCTGCCGCGCAGGCTGCACTGGCGGCCAATCAGGAAACTGAGAATGGTGTACACGTGGTCTCGCGCTCCACCGAAGCGATCAAGCACCTCGCCGAGGAAATGGACGAAACCAGCCATGCGATCAATGAGCTGGCCAAACTCAGCCACAACATCGAGTCGATCCTCTCGGTGATTACCAGCATCGCCGACCAGACCAACCTGCTCGCCCTCAATGCCGCCATTGAAGCCGCCCGTGCCGGCGAATCCGGGCGCGGCTTTGCCGTGGTGGCCGATGAGGTACGTTCACTGGCTTCGCGCACCCAGCAGTCGACCCAGGAAATCCGCCAGATGATCGATCAGCTGCAATCCGGGGTGAAGCAGGCCGAATCACGCATGCAGCAGAGCCGCGATACCGCCAGCAAAACCGCAGAAGAAGCCGGTGCGGCCAACGACATGCTCGGACGCATCAGCGATGCGATCACCCGGATCAACGACATGAACCTGCAAATTGCCACCGCCGCCGAGCAGCAGAGCGCCACCACCGAGGAGATCAACCGCAACACCACCAATATCCGTGACATCAGCCATGAGGTAGCCGGCGGCGCCGAAGAACAGGTGCGCCAGTGCGCCGTCATGGTCGAACAGGTCGGCCAGCAAGACCATCTGCTCGGGCGCTTCAAAGTCTAAGCTCCGTACATAGGGCTGCACCTGCACGTGCAGCCAGCGCCAACCGCTAAGGGGATTGGGCATGCGCATACTCGTAACGTGGTTACTGTGCCTGGCCATGCACGGCATCGCCCAGGCACAAACGCCCGTCAGTGTTACGGTGTTGTGTGACGCCAGTTATCCACCCTACAGCTACGCCGAAAACGGCGAAGCCAAAGGCCTGTACAGCGACATTCTGCGTGCGGCCTTCGCGCGTATGCCGGATTATCGCGTAAGCATCCGCCCAGTTCCCTGGCCACGCGGGCTGGCAGCGCTGGAAAAGGGCGCAGCCTTTGCCCTGTTCCCGCCCTACCACCGCCCCGTGGAACGACCCTGGATGGATTACTCGCGGCCGATTCTGGAGGAAAGTGTGGTGGCCTTCGTACGCGCCGAGCTGACTCAGCAACGTGCCATTGAAGATTTTCCGGCCGCCTACGCCGGCCTGCGTATTGGCCTCAACCGCGGCTTCAATGTTATCGCCGCGCCAAGCTACAAAACCATGCTCGCGGCGGGTGAAGTCAAACAGAGTTACGCCACGGACAACCGCACCAATCTGCTGCAGCTCAGGCGCAAGCGCATTGATGTGTTTATCAATGACCGCCTGTCGATCCTCTGGGAGCTGCAGCAGATGCGCAGCGAAGGCCTGCTGGCCAGTAGTGGCCTGGACTGGCTGGTTGAAGGACCAAAGTTGTCCAGCGAGCACGGTCATCTGGGCTATACCCGCGTCAATGAACAGGCCTACCCCTACAAGCAGGACTTTATGCAGCAACTGGATCAAGCCCTGCTAACCCTTGAGCAGGATGGCAGCATCGCCCGCCTGGCCCAGCGCTACAGTTCGATTGACCTGCTACCCGCCACCGGCAACGGCTCTAGCGAGGACGCAACAAGCGGTAACGACCTCTGATCAGCATCAATTGCCGAAAGCAGTGCACGCCCGTACACTGCGCGCCTTTTTCCTATGACGGGCGTACCAAATGCTTTTTCTTCTGCGCATGCTGGCGATGGGCGTGCACTTTATCCTCGCCGGCATCCTGGGCCTGCTGCTAGGCCTCTGCCGCCCGTTCAACCCGGATAACAGCCGCTTGTGCGCACGCCTCTACAGTGTCCCGGCGCAATGGCTGTTGCGCTGGAAGCTGAAGACCGACGTGCACACTCTGGAACACCAGCACTCCTGTGTGATCATCGCCAACCACCAATCCAACTATGACCTCTACGTGCTCGGCCGCGTAGTACCCAAGCGGACTGTGAGCATCGGCAAGAAGAGCCTGAAGTGGGTGCCGTTCTTCGGTCAGCTGTACTGGCTGGCCGGCAACGTGCTGCTCGACCGTGGCAACGCCATTCGTGCCAAGCAGTCCATGCTCACCACTACAGACACCCTCAAACACAAGGACACCTCGATCTGGGTGTTCCCCGAAGGCACGCGCAACCTCGGCAAGGGCCTGCTGCCCTTCAAGAAAGGCGCATTCCAGATGGCGATTGCCGCCGGTGTACCGATTATCCCGGTGTGCGTCAGCACCTACGTCAACCATATTCAGCTCAACCGCTGGAACAGCGGCGAAATCATGATTCGCTCCCTGCCGGCCATCCCCACTGCGGGCCTGAGCCAGGATGATCTGCCGCAGCTGGTCGAAACCTGCCGCACGCAGATGCAGCAATGTATCGAGGCCATGGATCAGCAGCTCAGCCAAAGCGCCTGAGTTAACCGGTGCGTCAATAAAAAGCCCAGCCACGCGCTGGGCTTTTTATTGACGGATGCGGCCCGTACAGCAGCCGTTCAGTCACACCGGCAGCGAGCAAGCCGCTAAGCTGCGTGCTGAGGACACCGATAATAAGGAAGCACTATGGGTCGCGTTGTTGCTGCCGCCGTTTACAGCAAGGGCAAGAAAGTCACCAATATCAGCCTCGACGAAGGCAAGCCCTGGTCAAAGAAACCGGGACATTTCGTCTGGATCGGCCTGCATGACCCCTGCTCCGAAGAGCTGACCAGCCTGCAGCAGCAGTTCGACCTGCATGAGCTGGCGCTGGAAGACGCCCTGCAGCGGCACACCCGGCCCAAGCTGGAAACCTTCGGCGATGCACTGTTTCTGGTGCTCTACTCACCCATTCTGGTCGACGACGAGCTGACCTTTGTCGAAACCCAACTGTTCGCCGGCAGCGGTTACATCATTAGCGCCCGTTACGGCGAATCCGCGCCCTACTCCCAAGTGCGCCAACGCTGCGAGGCGCGTCCGCTGCTGCTTGAGCACGGCGAAGATTTCGTGCTCTACGCCCTGCTCAGCTTCGTAATCGAGAATTACCGCCCGCTGATGGACAACTACCACGTCGAACTTGAGGACGTGGAACAGCACGTACTGAAAAACCCACTGAGTCAGGCCGATGTCGAACGCATTCAGGGCCTGCGTCGCGACCTGCTGCGTCTGCGGCGCTATATCGGGCCGCTGGCGGAAATCTGCAAGGAGTTGCAGCGCCTCGACTTCCCGTTTATCGACAAGAACATGCGCCCCTACTTCCGCGACGTGGCGATTCACGTTAACCGCCTGTTGGAAGACCTCACCGGCCTGCGCGAGATGGCCGACCACGCCATCGAGATCGGCCTGCTGCTGGAGTCCTCACGGCAAAACGTCACCCAGCGCAAGTTTGCTGCCTGGGCGGCAATTCTGGCTTTTCCCACGGCGGTGGCGGGCATCTACGGGATGAACTTTCAGAACATGCCAGAGCTCGCCTGGCAGTACGGCTACTTCGGCGTGCTCGGTTTGATCACCACCGGCTGCGTCGGGCTCTACGTCAGCTTCAAGCATTACGGCTGGCTATAGAGCGATTTTTAAATCCGCGTAGCGGCAGTCCGCTGGATGGCACGCCATAAAAAAGCCCGGTCACTGACCGGGCTTTTCCGTGCAAACGCGTGTTACTCAACCAGACCGGCACGGCCCTGGGCGACAAAGCGCATCATCCACTCGGCGACCATATGGCCTTGGTGGTCATGCTGCAGGCTGTCAATGCCCTTGGAGTAGGCCGGCTCACCGATATGTTGCTGACGCAGGTCGAGCAACGCACGCGAGTAGTCATGCACGAACTCGGGGTGGCCCTGGAAGCACAGCACCTGATCGCCGATACAGTAGGAGGCAATCGGGCAGAATTCGCTGCTGGCCAGCAATGTGGCGTTTTCCGGCAGTTGGGTGACCTGATCCTGATGACTGATCAGCAGCGTCAGGTCTTCCAGATCAGGGCTCATCCAGGTTGGCTTGTTCGCCATACGGTACTGATGAATACCCACACCCCAGCCCTGCACAGCACGCTCAGCCTTGCCGCCCAGCAGTAGCGCCAGCAGCTGATGACCGAAACACACTCCAAGCAGTTTGTCGCCCCGGTTGTAGCGCTCCAGCAGGTAGGTTTTCAGTGTCTGGATCCAGGCATCGCTGCCGAAGGAATCTGCCTTGCTGCCCGTCACCAGATAAGCATCGTAGCGCTCGCTGTCCGGCGGGTAATGCCCCTCCATCACGTTGTACACCTTGAACTCGGCAGCAATCGGCTGACGGGCGAACAACTGCTCGAACATACGACCATAACTGTCGTATTGGTCGACCAATTCAGGGCGAAGAACATCGGTTTCCAGAATGCAGATCTGCAGCGGCATATGGGCGGTTACCTAGGACGCAGGAGGGTTGTTTTTCCAGCGCGCAAGCGTGCCTGCTGACAGGCTGCAAGGCAATAGCTACAGGGCAAACCCGACCAATTACCCGAGCCCATCAGCGCTCTCGATAGTCACCATAAGCACCATTCACTTCTGTCGATAGCAGCACGCGCAGATGATCTGGCCATCGGGCGCTGCGCCCAACCAACCAGAGGACATCAGCATGACCAGTTTCTCCGCCATCGCCAGCCTGCTTGCCGCTTCCGCCTTTACCAGCAGCCACAGCGCGAGCAGCCAACGCCAAGCCGAGAAAGTGCAAGCAGCACAACTCAAGGCTGACCAGAACACCGCTAAATAACTGCGCCCCGCAATCAGGAGAACGCCATGAGCATCGCCCAATCGCTGAGCAATCAGAACGTCTATGGCGTGACCTACGCCACGGTCGACGGCAGCGGCATCCACTTCGAGTCCGAGCTGGCCATCCAACTCAGCGATGGCAGCCTGACCACCCTACGCATGCCCACCCAACTGAGCGAACGCCAGGCTATCCAGCAACTGGTCTGCGGCCGTCAGGTCTGCTGACTGCTACTGCGCTGGCATCGGGCAGCTGAGGTCGCCTTCTTCACAGACGGCCAGCTGCTCCAGTTCCTTGACCCGTGCGGCAGTCTTTTGCGTCAGGCAGCCGTTAAGCACCATCGGATAGGCCGAACCGCCCTCCACCGACGCCGACTCGAACGCGCAGGCCAGATCGCGGAACTTGATCCAGGCCAGCTGTACCTCCTTGAGTTGCTGCTTCTGCCCATCATCCAGACGCTTACGGTAATCGCCGTACAGTTGATTCAGGCGTTTATCCTGAGTGGCATAGTCCGCCGCCGCGCACTGGTTGAGGCTGAACTGATCCATGGCATTGGCGCAGTCATCCGCCCACACCGGTGCGGCCAGTAACACCAGGCTGATTGCCAGCGCACTGCTTATCCCGATTTTCATAACACCTCCCTTGCGCCACACCGCCGTGGCCATTGCAGCAGTCTAGTGCTGTAGCCATAAACAAGCTGGTTTTGCATAAATCACAGACCATAAAAAACCGGCTCACAGGGAGCCGGTTTTCAGTACCTCTGCCTTAACGCGACAGCGTTAGAAACTTTCGTTCTTCGCCGCCTTCTCCAGCAGCAACGCGGGCGGCAGGAAGCGCTCGCCGTACTGCTCAGCCAGGTACTGGGCGCGTGCAACGAAGTCCTTCACCCCGTACTGGTTGATAAATTGCAGTGCACCGCCGGTCCAGGCAGCAAAACCAATGCCCATGATCGAGCCAATGTTGGCGTCCGCTACCGACTTGAGCACGCCCTCTTCCACGCAGCGCACGGTTTCGATGGCCTGGATAAACAGGATGCGATCCCGCACGTCGATCTGTGATATCTGCGCCTCGCTCTTCTCGAAGCGCGCTTTCAACTCCGGCCACAGGTGCTTCTTGCCACCCGCCGGAGCGCCGGCCGCCGGATATTCGTAGAAGCCCGCACCCGCGGCTTTGCCCGGCCGCTTGTACTCGTTGAGCATCATGTCGATCACCGCAAACGCCGGGTGCGCGGGAATCTGCTTGCCTTCGGCAGCGAGGTCCTTGATGGTCTGCTGACGGATATGGTTCATCAGGCTCATCGACACTTCGTCGCTGATCGCCAGTGGGCCGACCGGCATGCCGGCCTTGCGCGCTTCGTTCTCGATCATCGCCGCACTTACGCCTTCGCCGAGCATGGCCAAGCCTTCATTGGTGAAGGTGCCGAACACTCGCGAGGTGAAGAAGCCACGGCTGTCGTTGACTACGATCGGGGTCTTCTTGATCTGCATGACGTAGTCGAAGCCGCGCGCCAGAGTCTCGTCGCTGGTGTGCTCGCCCTTGATGATTTCCACCAACGGCATCTTGTCCACCGGGCTGAAGAAATGCAGACCGATAAACTTGTCCTGCTTCTGCACCGCCGTGGCCAGGCCGGTGATCGGCAGGGTCGAGGTGTTGGAAGCAATCACCGCATCCGCCAGCGCCGCACGTTCGGCCGCGGCGGTTACGTTAGCCTTGAGGTCACGATCCTCGAATACCGCTTCGATAATCAGGTCGCAGCCTTCGAAATCAGCGTCACTGACGGTGGGTTTGATCCGCGCCAGGATGCCATCGCGCTTCTCGGCACTCATCTGGCCACGGCCGACCTTTTTCTCCAGCAGCTTGGCCGAGTAGCTCTTGCCCTTCTCAGCGGCTTCGATGGAGATGTCCTTGAGCACCACGTCGATACCAGCGACCGCCGACACGTAGGCAATACCGGCGCCCATCATGCCGGCACCGAGCACACCGACCTTCTTGGTCACGTAAGGCGCGAAGCCCTGTGGACGCGAGCCGCCGGCATTGATTTCATTGAGCTGAAACCAGAAGGTGCCAATCATGTTCTTCGCTACCTGGCCGGTGGTCAGCTCGGTGAAGTAGCGCGCCTCGATGATCTGCGCGGTGTCGAAGTCGACCTGCGCACCCTCAACGGCGGCGCACATGATCTTCTCCGGCGCCGGGAAGCAGCCCTTGGTCTTGTCACGCAGCACGCTCGGGGCGATGGCCAGCATCTGCGCCACATTTGGGCTGGACGGTGTACCGCCGGGAATTTTGTAGCCTTTCACGTCCCACGGCTGCACAGCGCTCGGGTTGGCAGCGATAAAGGCACGTGCCTTGGCCAGCAGATCATCGCTGTCGCTGGCCAGTTCATGGATCAGGCCGGCCTTGAGCGCCGCATCAGGGCGAACCTTCTTGCCTTCGGCCAGGTACGGCAGGGCTTTTTCCAGGCCGAGGATGCGCACCATACGCACCACCCCGCCACCACCTGGCAGCAAGCCGAGGGTCACTTCCGGCAGGCCGAGCTGGATGCTGGAGCTGTTCAGGGTAATACGGTGATGGCAGGCCAGGGCAATTTCCCAGCCGCCGCCCAGGGCCGCGCCATTGATCGCCGCAACCACCGGCTTACCCAGGGTTTCCAGGCGGCGCAGTTGGCCCTTGATGTTGAGGATCATCTGGTAGAAGGCCGGCGCGTCGGCCTTGGTCACCTTGATCAGCTCATTGAGGTCGCCGCCAGCGAAGAAGGTCTTCTTCGCCGAAGTGAGGATGACCCCGGCGATGGAATCTTTCTCGGCTTCCAGACGGTCGACAATCTTGCCCATGGCCTCGCGGTACAACGCGTTCATGGTGTTGGCGCTCTGGCCGGGCATGTCCATGGTCAGAACAACGATATTGTCCTGGCCTTTTTCGTAACGGATGGCGTCAGTCATTTTTCTTGTTCCCGTAAATTCTTGTGCCGTCTGACCTATAGGAGCGAGCTTGCTCGCGATCAGGGTCGTGACGAATCGCCAGCAAGCACTAGGCGTGCCCCTGGCTCCTACACGCGCTCGATAATCGTGGCAATACCCATACCGCCGCCCACGCACAGGGTGGCCAGGCCATAGCGCAGTTGGCGCTTCTCCAGCTCGTCGATCAGGGTGCCGAGAATGGCGCAGCCGGTTGCACCCAGCGGATGGCCCATGGCGATGGAGCCGCCGTTGACGTTGACCTTGTCCTCGCTGACGCCCATGTCCTTCATAAATTTCATCACCACCGAAGCGAACGCCTCGTTGACCTCGAACAGGTCGATGTCATTGACGTTCAGCCCGGCCTTGGCCAGCGCCTTACGGGTGGCCGGCGCTGGGCCGGTAAGCATGATGGTCGGGTCGGTGCTGGTCACTGCTGTGGCGACGATGCGTGCACGCGGCTTCAGACCCAGCTCGCGGCCTTTGGCCTCGGAGCCGATCAGCATCAGGGCCGAGCCATCAACGATGCCCGAGCTGTTGCCCGGAGTGTGTACGTGGTTGATCTGCTCGACATGGCTGTAGACGCGTAGCGCGGTGCTGTCGAAGCCCATCTGGCCCATCATCTCGAAGCTCGGTTTGAGCTTGCCCAGGCCTTCGAGGGTGGATTCGCCACGGATAAACTCATCGTGATCGAGCAGGACGATGCCGTTCTGGTCGGCTACCGGAATCAGCGACTTGCTGAATGAGCCGTCCTTGCTGGCGCGGGCAGCCTTCTGCTGCGAACGCAGGGCGAAGCTGTCGACGTCCGTGCGGCTAAAGCCTTCCAGGGTGGCGATCAAATCGGCGCCGATACCCTGCGGGGTGAAATGGGTGTGCATATTGGTCGCCGGGTCCATCACCCAGGCGCCGCCGTCGGAGCCCATGGGAATGCGCGACATCGACTCGACGCCGCCGACCACCACCAGATCCTCGAAACCGGAACGCACCTTCATCGCGCCCATGTTCACCGCTTCCAGGCCCGAAGCGCAGAAACGGTTGAGTTGTACACCGGACACGCTGACATCCCAATCGGCCACCATGGCGGCCGTTTTGGCGATGTCTGCGCCCTGATCACCCACCGGCGTTACACAGCCGAGCACGATGTCATCGACCTGGCTGGTGTCCAGGTTATTGCGCGCTTGCAGCGCCTTGAGCAGGCCGGCGATCAGGTCGACTGGCTTGACGCTGTACAGCGCGCCGTCCTTCTTGCCCTTGCCGCGGGGCGTGCGCACGGCATCGAAAATATATGCTTCGGTCATGGCGTCCTCAGACCTCCAATGGAGGGTGGCTGATGGCGCAGGTGGGGCCCACGCCTGTTTTTGTTGAGTGCAGTCACCATACGCCGAGCGCAGACAGGCTCAATGACCGAAGCGCTCAGGCCTATTGACCGCTCAGCTCAGACAAACGGTCAATCACTGGGCGAAGGCCAACAAGCGCGTCTAGTTCAAGGTCTGCTTGCCTGTGGCGGAGCCCGCGTCATAACCACAGGCAACTAACCCAAGCACCTTAGTAATCAAGGCGTCTATAGCCAGGGGCTGCACGCCCCTACAGTTGAATCAAGCCACCGGCAAATAGTGTGCAGGTCGGCTGCTGTAGGCGTCGTCGCCGGGTTTTGCCGGGACGGCTTGAATGATCAACACGAGGCGTGGCGTCGCATCCGCATATTGAGCAGGACAGCGCCGACCACCCGCAAAAAACAACAAGGCCAACCGCCATGTTCAATCCAGTGAAAATGCGTCAGGCAGGCATGATCGTGTTTGCCACCACCGTCATCCTGATTCTTCCCAACCTGACCCGTTTGGTCAGCTAACTCCCTGATTTCCTGCCCTGCCTGCCACCGTGGAGTGAGCCGGCAGCGGCAGCACAACCCCGCAACCGCTTGAAAGCTGGCACCTGTGCTAGGGTGATTTCAATCACCCCAAGGAGCACGCCATGCGCACCCTATTTACCACCCTCGGCCTGCTGGTCAGCCTGCCTCTGTTGGCCGGCGAAGCCGAACTCAGCGCCGCTGTTGTCGCCCTGCAATCGCCTGACAGCGTGCTGATCGATGTACGCACCGCCGATGAGTTTGCCGCCGGCGCATTGCCCGGTGCCGAACAGATCGAGCACGAACAGATCGCCAGCCGCATCAGCGCCATCGCCCCAGACAAGGACACGCCGATCATCCTCTACTGCCGCAGCGGCCGCCGTTCCGGCATCGCCGAAGAAAGCCTGCGCGCCATGGGCTACAACAACCTGATCAACGCCGGCGGCTATGACGAACTGAAACTGGCCCTGGAGTCGCAGGATTGAACATACGCACTCTAGGTATCGCCCTGCTCACCCTCTTACCCTTCTGCCACCTGCATGCCGCCGAACTGACCCTGGAACTGGGCAACGGCAGCCAGCGCCTGAGCAGCGCCCAACTGCTCGCCCACCCACAGGCGCAAAGCGTCGAGATCAGCGACGACGTCAGCTACAAACGCAGCATGCGCTACAACGCCGTGCCATTGGCCGCGCTGCTGGAAGGTGTGCAGCCGGGTGATCACCTGCAACTGGTGGCCAGCGACGGCTTTGCCGCCGAACTGTCTGCTGCCCCCGCGCTTAGCCAAACTGGCAGCCAGGCCTGGCTGGCCGTCGAAGACCCAGCGCAGCCCTGGCCCGCCCTGGGCAACGGCAAACCCAGCGCCGGGCCGTTTTATCTGGTCTGGCAAAACCCAGCCGCCAGCCAGATCGGCCCAGAACAGTGGCCCTTTCAGCTGGCCAGCATCCGCAAACTGGCCCCGGTAGCGCAGCGCTTCCCACAACTGCTGCCAGCGGCAGACGCCAGCCCGGCGGTGCAGGCCGGTTTTGCCCAGTACCAGAAGAACTGCATGGCCTGTCATCGCCTGAATGGCGCAGGCGACTCGCAATTCGGCCCCGATCTGAATATTCCGCATAACCCGACGGAGTATTTCAGCGGCGACTTTCTAACCCGCTATATTCGCGATCCGCAGAGCTTGCGGCGCTGGCCACAGGGCAAGATGCCGGGGTTTGCGGTTGAGGTGTTGAGTGATAAGGAATTGGGGGAGTTGGTAGAGTATTTGGGGCATATGGTGGGGAGGAAGGTGCAGCCTTGAAGGCTTAGCAACACCTCACTCGACCTCCTGGCGGCGAACCTACTGATGACCCAGGACGGCAGGATCGACTTACACAAAGTGGCCAAGACCGTGGCTGTTGTGGAAGGGGTTGAGCGACATGGATGTCGCGAGAGCCGCGATGGGCCAGGGATGGCCCTTCGCGGCGGGCCCCTGGCGCAATGATTCTGTTCACGAACCCTGCCGTAGGCAGGGCCGGATGTCGGGGCAAGCGTTTTTGGTTACTTTTGCGGCGACTGGCAAAAGTGACTCGCCCGTAAGGGGCGAAACCAAAATCAGAAATCACCACGCAAATGAACTTGTCGCTGCCCCTGAACAGAAAGCATCAAAAGCTCGCGGCTAAAGCCCCTCCTACGGACTAACCAACCCTACAAAGCCAGCGCAGCGCCTTTACTGCTGTTGCACCCGAATCACCGGCACAACCTCCACCTGCGCATGCATCTGCTCGATGCCGCCACCCCGGCGCATGCCGCGCACCGGGCAGGCATCCAGATAATCCAGGCCCACGGCCAGCTTCAAGTGCCGCTCCGGCTTGGCCAGGCAGTTGGTCACGTCAAAGCTGTACCAGGCGTCATCCAGCCAGGCTTCGGCCCAGGCGTGACTGGCCAGGTGGTCTTCGCTGTCGGTAAACAGATAGCCCGAGACATAACGCGCCGGAATGCCCAGGCTGCGCGCACAGGCCAGGAAGGCATGCGCATGATCCTGACAGACGCCCTTGCCGCCGGCGAAGGCCTCACTGGCGCTGGTTTCCACGGCTGTAGCGCCTGGCTGATAGCGGATATACGCATTCAACGCATGCATCAGGTCGATCAGGCCGGTGCGATCCTGACGGTTTTTGCTTTGCAGCTTGGCAAATTCGCGCAAGGCTTCGTCGGCCTCTGTCAGGCGGGTAAAGCGCAAAAACGGCAGGGCCGACTGGCTTTCGTGCTCAGCTTCGCGCGCCTCGTCGATCTCAACCTGGCCACGGGCGCCGATAACGATGGATTCGTGCGGCTCGTCCAGGGTCAACACATGCAGGATATTGCCGTAGGGATCGACCTGCGCGCGCACCGGACGTGGCAGGCTCAACTGCCAGCTGAGCACCTGCTGACGCTCGCTGTCGTGCGGGGTCATGCGCAGATACTGGATGCTGGTGCGCACCTGGTCCTCATAGTGATAGGTAGTGTCGTGGCTGATGGACAGTCTCATGCGACCTCCAGGTAGGAGCTTTGGATGGCTTGGCCCAACTGGCGAACCAGCAGGATGAAATCGGTGAGCCAGGCGTGCAGGCCCTCGTCGAGTACTTCTTCGATGCTGGTGTAGCGCAGCCGCGCTTCCAGTTCGGCGGCCAGGCGCTGGGCTGGGCGGCCGTTGTCGCCGGGCAGGCTGGCGAGCATCAGGCTCAACTCGTCCATGCAGGCGCGCAGCGAGCGCGGCACATCTGGACGCAGCAGCAGCAGCTCGGAGACTTTGCGCGTGCCGGGCGAGCCGCGGTAGATCTCGGCAAAGGCCTCGAACGAGGACAGCGCACGCAGCAGTGCAGTCCACTGGTAGTAGCTACGGGCCGGGCGACCGTCGATTTCGTCGATGTCTTCGCCGAGCATTTCATAGCGGGCATCGAGCAGGCGCAGGGTGTTGTCGGCGCGTTCGATAAAGGTGCCCAAGCGGATAAAGCGGTACGGGTCGCCGCGCATGATGGTGCCGAAGGTGGCGCCACGGAACAGATGCGAGCGCTCCTTGACCCATTCGCAGAAGCGGCTGATGCCGTAGCGGCCCAGGCCCTGCTCGGCGATGCCGCGAATCTCCAGCCAGGTGGCGTTGATGTTCTCCCACATGTCGGCGGTGATCCGCCCGCGCACGGCGTGGGCGTTGCTGCGCGCGGCCTGCAGGCAGCAGTAGATGCTCGCCGGGTTAGTCGCGTCGAGGGCAAAGAAGTGCAGCATGCGCTCGGCGTGCAACGGGCCATGGCGCTCCAGGTAATCATCCAGAGTGCCGGTAATCAGCAGCGGCAGGGCCAGTTCTTCCAGGCCATCGCCCTGCCCGTCTTGCGGCATCAGTGACAGGGAGTAGCTGACATCGAGCATACGCGCGAGGTTTTCCGCGCGCTCCAGATAGCGCGACATCCAGTACAGATCAGAGGCAGTTCTTGAAAGCATGATTAGTCCTCCACCACCCAGGTGTCTTTGGTGCCGCCACCTTGGGACGAGTTGACCACCAGCGAGCCTTCGCGCAGCGCGACGCGGGTCAGGCCGCCGGGGACGATGCGGGTTTCCTTGCCGGACAGGACGAAAGGCCGCAGGTCGATATGCCGTGGCGCGATGCCGCGCTCAACAAAGGTCGGGCAGGTCGACAGGCACAGGGTCGGTTGGGCGATATAGGCCTCGGGGCGGGCAATCAGGCGGGCGCGGAAGTCTTCGATTTCGGCCTTGCTGGCTGCCGGGCCGACCAGCATGCCGTAGCCACCGGAGCCCTGGGTTTCCTTGACCACCAGCTGTTCCAGGTTGGCCAGCACGTGGGACAGCTCGGCCGGCTTGCGACACTGGAAGGTCGGAACGTTCTTCAGGATCGGCTCTTCGCTGAGGTAGAAGCGGATCATGTCGTCGACATAGGGGTAGATGGATTTGTCGTCCGCCACCCCGGTGCCGATGGCGTTGGCCAGCACCACGTTGCCACTGCGGTAGCAGGCTAGCAGGCCAGGCACGCCGAGCATGGAATCTGGATTGAAGGCCAGCGGATCGAGGAAGGCGTCGTCGAGGCGCCGATAAACTACGTCCACCTGCTTGGCCCCAGACGTGGTGCGCATAAACAATTTGTCGTCACGCACAAACAGGTCCGCACCCTCGACCAACTCCACGCCCATTTCACGGGCCAGGAAGGCATGCTCGAAATAGGCGCTGTTGAAGCGCCCCGGCGTCAGCACCACCACGTTGGGGTTATCCAGCGGACTGGAGGACTTCAGCGTGTCGAGCAGCAGGTTCGGGTAGTGATCAATCGGTGCCACACGCTGGGCGGCGAACAACTCGGGGAACAGACGCATCATCATCTTGCGGTCTTCGAGCATGTAGCTGACGCCGCTCGGGGTGCGCAGGTTGTCTTCCAGCACGTAGTAGCTACCGTCGCCGTCGCGCACCAGATCGACCCCGGCGATGTGCGCGTAGAGGTCGCGGTGCAGGTTGAGACCCTGCATGGCGATCTGGTAACCCTCGTTGGCCAGCACCTGCTCGGCGGGGATGATGCCGGCCTTGATGATGCGCTGGTCGTGGTAGAGGTCGGCGAGAAACAGGTTCAGCGCCTGCACGCGCTGGATGCAGCCGCGCTCGACGATGCGCCATTCGCTGGCGGGGATGCTGCGCGGGATGATGTCGAACGGGATCAACCGCTCGGTGCCCTGATCGTCGCCGTACAAGGTGAAGGTGATGCCGGCGCGGTGGAACAGCAGGTCGGCTTCACGGCGGCGCTGGGCCAGCAGTTCATCCGGCGTCTCCGCCAGCCAGCGGGCAAAGGCTTGGTAGTGCGGGCGGACAGCGCCACTCGCGTCGTACATCTCGTCATAAAAGGTGCGGGCCATGCCGTACTCCTTGTCACCCGGACATGGGTACAGCTCTGCAAGGCCCGCGCCATACAACAAAAATGTTTTAAATCAGTAAGTTGGGTATTGGCGATGGGAGCGACGCACCAAGCCAGGGCGCAATGGTGACCGACAGGTCGCAGGGCGCGCCATTTTAAGGCGGGCATCCGGGCTAAAGCTTCGTAGGGTGGATAACGCTCTTGTTATCCACCACAGGCAAGCATGGTGGATGGGTAAAACGTCATCCACCCTACCCAGGTATCAGAGTCCGGCCAGCTGCAGCCAGTGACGATAGAAGCCTTCAGCTACGCGGTTTAGTTCGGCGACTTTGGTTGGCAGTTGGTCGAGCATCTGTGCCCTGCTCTGCTGGCTCGGCTGGCTTTCATCCAGCAGGTGATGCCAATCACCGAGCCACTGGCGCACCAGGGCTTCGTCCATTTCCGGGTGGCCTTGCAGGGCCAGGACCTTATCGCCCCAGGCAAACGCCTGGTTGCTGCACCAGGGGCTGCTGAGCAAGGGCTGCGCGCCCTCGGGGATAGCAAAGCTGTCGCCATGCCACTGGAAGATCGGGAACTGTTCAGGCAGGTGCTGCAACCAGGGGCTGGGCGCCGCCTGGTCGAGACGGGTCAGCGGCTGCCAGCCACTTTCGGTGTAGGGCATGCGGCTGATTTGCGCGCCCAGAGCCTTGGCCAGCAGCTGGCCGCCCAGGCAGTGGCCAATCAGCGGAATATCGCGGCGGATAAAATGTTGCAAAGCGACCACTTCGGTCTGCAGCCAGGGTAGCGGGTCGTTCACGCTCATCGGTCCGCCCATGATGGCCACGGCCTTGGGGCGGTCGAGGTCAATGCTGTCCAGCTCGCCCAAATCCGCGCGCAGCACGCTAAATGAGTGGCCAGCCTGCTCCAGCACTTTGCCCAGATGGGCCGGTGGGCAGTAATCAATATGGGTAAGAATCAGGATATCGGTCATGCGCCAAGTCTGAAGCAAAGCGCAGGCTGGGGTCGAGGGACGATTGATTGGAGATAGTTTGCGGGGGTTGAAATGACACTGGCCAGCTTATGGCTGGCCAGTGTGCAGACTTCAGGGCTGCCTTACCTCCTGGGTAACGCCCCACCCATCCAGTTTGCCGCCAAGCGGCGCCACGACCGACTCCAGGTCATGCTCGAAGTCGTCAATGCCGTGGTATGTCGCGAACATTACTTTACTGACTTGCAGGTGCCAGACGCCGTCATCACGCTCGGTCACCAGGGCGTGTAAAGATTCACCTCGAAATTGGCGGGTGGCCAGACGGGCCCGCTCCTCATCCGGGAATAAGGCGTAGAACTCGATGGGATGGAAGCTGGCAAAGTCGAAACCACCCTCCTTCATCCGCCGTAAAACCCCGTTACTGACATCATCGTGCAAGGCTGTGCTCATGAAGTGACCTCCTCAGGCGATGGACATATTTACAGGACGCTAAAGAACCAACTAGGTGTCGATACTGCAGTGCTACGACCTGATAAACGCTTTCCCATTGCTACCGCCAGAGCTTCAGCGGTGTTGCGGCACCGATTGCAGTGCCGCCCGAGAATCAAGCGATGTGCTGCTTGATATGTCATAAGCCAGACCTGAAACCAGGGCTGGTCAACGCAGGCTTGTTCAGAACGAACAAGTCAGAAGCGTTAGTTGCAGACTAGTCCCATCCTGCGCGGTTTGCCCAGCGAAATATCCAACTCAGCCAGTCTCAATTGTCGCGGCTAAAGCCCCTCCCACGGTTTAGCTCCAAGATGGCATCGGCCAGCCAGACTAGGCCGCGGCACCCTGTTGTGGGAGGCGCTTTAGCGGCGGGCTTGCGGGCGACCAGGGTTCATGGGCAGCCCTGAGCTCCGCCCAGGTAATTATTCACGGCTTAGCCAGGCCATGATGCGCCGGGTTAACCAGACGGGCGTCAGCTGGCCAGACCAGTACAGCAGCTTGAATTGTCGGCTGATCGGCCGGTGTACCGCACGGCTGCAGGTTTGCGCCCAAGCGGCCTGGGCCACGGCTTCGGCCTCAAGGTTAACCCCCAGACGCCTTAGCACCGGGGCCTGGAAACGCTGGTTGTTAAGCATCGGCGTGCTGACAAACGGCGGCATCAGGTCGCCGACACGGATGCCGTGCTTGGCCCATTCCAGATCCAGCGCCTCGGTCAGCCCACGCACAGCGAACTTGGAGGCCGAATAGCTGGCCAGATGCGGCACACCATAAACACCCGAAGCCGAGCCCATATTGATCACCTGGGCGTCGGGCGTGGCTTGCAGATAGGGAAAAGCCGCGTGGGTCATGTTCAGCAGCCCCTGCACGTTGATCTGCAGGATGCGCGCATGCTCACTCAGCTCGATATCCTCGAAGTGCCCACACTGCAGAATCCCGGCGCTATTGAACAGCAGGCGCAACTGACCGCCATGCAGGGCGCAGAAGTCCGCCAGGGCGACCTTGACTGCCGCTGGGTCGGCCACATCCAGCTCGGCATGCCAGACATTACCCAGCTCACCCGCCAGCTTGGCCAGTGCCTGGTGGTTGATATCCAGCAAGCCGACCTGCCAGCCGTGTTGATGAAACAGCCTGGCGGTGGCTGCGCCGATTCCCGAGGCGGCGCCGGTTATCAGAATATTGTTCACTCAGCAGCCCCGCTCACGCAGAAAACTCACCACTTCGGCCAGGGCAAAATCGGCGGCCTTGAGCATGCCAGCATGAGCCTGAAACACGTGCCACAGGTCCGGATAGCGCTGCAGGCGCACATCCACACCGGCTGCCCTGGCCTTGTCGGCAAAGCGCAGGCTGTCGTTACGTAGAATCTCGTCTTCACCGACCTGGATCAATACAGGGGCCAGCCCCTGCAGATCGGCAAACTGCGGCGATAAACCGGGATCGTCATGCGCCAATCCGGCAGGGCAATACAGCGCCAGCGCCTGCGCCGCCCATTTAGGATGAAGCAGTGGGTCGCCCGCTGGCGGCTCGTGTACCTGCGTAAAGGAAAAATCGGTGACCGGGGAGAAACACACCAGCGCCGCCGGTTGCGCCAAGCCCAAATCACGCAGACGCAGACTGGTGATCAGGCTCAGGTTGCCGCCAGCCGAATCACCGCCAATCACGATCTGCTCGGGCGTGTAACCCAGCGTGAGCAACTCCTGAAACGCGGCCAACGCATCGTCGCGAGCTGCAGGATATTGGTGCTCCGGCGCCAGGCGGTAATCCAGCGCGCACACATCTATCTGTCCGCGCTTGGCCAAGGTGGAGCAGATCGTGCGGTGGGTGTTCGCTCCGCCGATCAGGTATGCACCGCCATGCAGATACAGCAGCACCATGCCACGGCCACTCTGCGGCTTATGCCACTCACAGGGCCGCCCACCCAAGGTGCCGGTACTGCGGGTGATGCCGCGCGGCGCCGGGCTGGCGGCAGTCAGCAGACGCAACACCGCACGCTGGCCGGCAATTGGCATGGGTGGACGTACCAGGCCACGGAACAGCAGGCGCAGGCTGGTACGCAAGACGCTGCGCAGCAACGCCTGATCGGCCGCGGGGGCGGTAAATTCAGCGGGTGCATTCATAGTCATTGGGCTCCGGTGCGCGGGTCTGCAGGCGATAGGTAAAGGTATAGCCCGGCCAGTTGTTGGTGCTTTTGCCGGAGGCGGTTTTGTACCAGCTTGAGCAGCCCTGCTCCCATATCGTTCGATGTGAGCTGGCCTGGATCTGCTGGTTGTAGCGCTGCTGCACTTGCGCTTTTACGTCCAGATAACGGGCGCCCTGCTCGCGCAGCAAATCGATGCAGCCAAGTACATAACGGAACTGGCTTTCGAGCATATAAATGATCGAGTTGTGCCCCAGGTTAGTATTGGGCCCATAAAGGATAAACAGGTTGGGAAACCCGCTGACGCTGATGCCCTTATAGGCTTCGGCGCCATCGCGCCAGGCCTGGTTCAGCTCTTGCCCGCCGAGCCCGCGAATCTGCATTGGCGCGAGAAAATCCGTAGCGGCAAAGCCGGTACCGTAGATCAGCACATCGCAGGGGTGCTCGCGGCCATCGGCGGTCATGATGGCGCGCTCGCCGACGCGGCTGATCACCTCGCTGATTAGCGTCACATTGGGTTGCGCCAGGGCCGACAGATAGTCATTGCTGATCAGGATGCGCTTGCAGCCCATGGGGTAGTTTGGCTGCAGCTGGCTGCGCAGTTGCGGATCACGGATATGCTGCTTGAGGTGACGTTCGAAGCTGAAGCGAAACAGCTTCATCAGCCACGGCATGCTGATAAACGCCAGGCCGCGCACCTCGTGTTGCAGGTACTTGAGACCACGGTCGAGGCGTTGCAGCCAGGGCAGCCGGCGCATCAGCGCCAGCTCCCAAGGCTTGTAGGCGCGATCCGGCTTGGGCAACACATAGGCCGCCGAGCGCTGAAACAGCTTGAGTTCGGCCACCTGCGGCTGGATCTGCGGGACAAACTGAATCGCCGAGGCGCCGGTGCCGATCACCGCTACGCGCTTGCCGGTCAGGTCCAGGTCATGCCGCCAGCGCGCCGAGTGAAAGGCCTCCCCGGCGAACTGCTCAATTCCCGGCAACGCTGGATAGGCCGGCTGATTGAGCTGGCCGCAGGCGCTGATCAGCACCTCGGCGCAGAGCTCTTCACCATTGCTCAGGGTCACCCGCCACAACGCTGCCGCCACATCGAAGGCCGCCGAGGCCACCTCGGCATTGCAGCGAATACGCGAACGCAGCTGGTACTTGGCCACGCAGTGCAGCATATAGCCGTGGATTTCCGCCTGAGGCGCAAACTTGCGGCTCCAGTCGGTTTTCGGTTCAAAGGAAAACGAATACAGGTGCGACGGCACATCGCAGGCCGCCCCCGGGTAGCTGTTATCGCGCCAGGTGCCGCCGACTTCTGCGGCCTTTTCAAGGAGCAGAAAGTCCTCGACACCGCCCTTCTGTAACTGAATGGCCATGCCCAAACCACCAAAACCGCTGCCGATAATCAGCACGCGTAACCGGGTCTGGTTCTGGGAAGTGTTGTGCATTGTTATATCCCCCCAACCGCATCTGCTTGACTGCACAAGATGCTACTTGCTGGGGAAGGCCATGGTTATGGCATAACCGGACAGCAAATTGTGACTTTCGGACAGAGTCTCTGATCGTTGGGTCTGAAACTACTCGAGTAAAGCCAAATCCTAGGGTAGCTGCGTCTTACGGAAAGCCAGGCCGTCCATAAGGCACGAATTAGGAATGACGAAATACGTCGCTCAACACCCTTAGGTTTCGACCATTTCGACAGCTGCTACCAAAACTTCCACCAACGTTTGGGTCGAGTCACGCGGTTACCGGTATAGGTCTTTTGCGAAAATTTGGGAAACTCGCCAAACACTTCGGGCAGCCGGTAGGTGTCCAGGCTGTAACCTTTATCCAGCGCTTCCTGGTAATAGCGGTCGAAGAGGCTCTGCAGGTCCTTGCGCGGATGCACCATGACCTGGCCATCGAACCAGTGCTTACGCCCTTCCCTGGCCAGTCGAGGAACCGCCAGGTAGTGAGAAAACTGAGTCCCCATATCCGAATAGTGGAGAATCTTGATCTTCTCGACAGGGCTATTCTCCCCATCAATATTGTTGTACTCAGTGTCAAACGATTGAATAACCCCCGTATTGACCTTGTAGTACTTTTTGAGTTGCTGATGAATCTCCGGTTTACTTTTGATCTCCTCGATCGGAGGCAGGTGTTTTTCAGCCGCAGCACAATCCCACATCGACACGCAGAAACGCCAGGACTGCTGACCGCCCTTAGCCATCACCACCTTGCCTGGCTCGAAAGGCAACTGCCAGAGCTCGGTCAGATCGCACAGGACAATGACGTCAGTGTCCATATAAATGGCCTTACCCTGGTAGCCGCAATAGGCCGGGATACTCCAACGAAAACCCGAAAACGGCGTCGTCCAGGCTTCAGTACGCCAGCCCTGCTGTTGTTCTGGATTGGAATGCCAGAAGCTCTGAGAGTCTCGTGATAGCTGCATCCAGTGAATATCCACTGGCAAAGAGCAGTGTTTGCGGATGCTGTAATCCAGCACCATCATCTGCTCCAAGTCACAGTCATTGGGATCACAGCCAACGAATACCTTGATTACTTCCTGCATCCCCCTGAGCTCCTATATCCCTACCTGACTTCGTTAAAATCCGACGTGCGTCATCCCTTAAAGCCGAACGCAAATTTCGGCGTACGCTAATTCTTTGCAACTAGCAGATCAAGCGCGTAGCTGCTGCACGTATTGATAGTCGCCTGGATCACTTTCGCGCAATTGCACAGAGCTGTGGCATAGTCGATGCCTCCATTGTGACTTTCGGACAAGCTCATGTCAGTCACCTTTTCTTGGCCACCACGCCGCAGCATTACCAGCGCCCAATTGCTAACCCAGCTGGGCCTCGACCATGGCCTGAGCGTCGAGCAGTGCCTGCGCGACACTGGCCTCAGCTCCCTGCAACTGGCCGAACTACACAGTGAAATCGAAGGAGCGCAGGAACTGCAGCTGGTTCGCAACCTGATCGACGCACTGCCCGATCTGGATGATCTCGGCCTGCAGGCCGGCCTGCGCTATCAGCTGACCACCTACGGCATCTGGGGTTACGCCCTGCTCAGCAGCCAGAGTTTCCGTCAGGCCGCCGACCTCAGCCTGCGTTATCTGGACCTGACCTTTGCCTTTAACCGCATCAACTTGATCGAAGACGCCAGCGAAGCCCATCTGCAGCTGGACGGCAGCCATTTGCCGGATCAGGTGCGCGACTTTCTCCTGCTGCGCGACGCCGTGGCGGTGATGGTGATTCAGCGCGAATTGACCGGTGCCAAAGTGCCGCTGAGCCGGGTACAGCTGAGTATGCCGACACCGGCTGACCCGGCGCGCTTTATTGAGCAGTTTGGCCTGCTACCGGAATTCGCCAGCGCCTCGAACCGCATCAGCTTCCCGCGTCAGTTGCTCGACCAGCCGTTGCCCCGCGCCAATCCGCACAGCGCTCAACTCTGTGAGCAGCAGTGCCAGGCCCTGCTGGCCAAACGACAAGTGCGCAGCGGCCTGGCCGGGCAGATTCGTGATCGCCTGTTGAGCACACCCGGCCGGCTACCCGATATGGAAGTGATCGCTTGCGAATTGAATATCAGCAGCCGCACCCTGCGTCGCCGTTTGGAAGCGCAAGGCAGCAGCT
This sequence comes from Pseudomonas sp. 8BK, assembly GCF_902506475.1. NCBI lineage: Bacteria > Pseudomonadati > Pseudomonadota > Gammaproteobacteria > Pseudomonadales > Pseudomonadaceae > Pseudomonas > Pseudomonas sp. 8BK. Next base: position 2,253,821 of record NZ_LR733252.1, read on the forward strand.
TTCGCCAGCTGCAGGAGGAAGTGCGCCAGGCCCTGGCCGAAGAGCTGCTGGCCATCGCCAGCCTGAGTCAGGAGGAGATTGCCGAACGCCTGGGCTACAGCGAGGTGTCGAACTTCCTGCATGCGTTCAAACGCTGGAAAGGCCTCACGCCGGGGCAATTTCGACAAACATTGGCCTGAAGCGCGACTGACAAGTCATCGAAACAGATGGCACTTTGCTATTTCATCCGCCAAATTAGCAGTTTCCACCTTCAAGCTGGCAGGCGTTTACGCCGATACTGCTGAACAACCGATTGACTGGAGTTTTCATGCGACAGGGTTTTCTTGGGCAGTTCCTGCCACATGATTTGACTGATCAGGCCAGCGTTCTGTTGGCCCGTACGCTGGCCTTCAGCGGCCTGTGCAGCGTGGTCATCGGCCTGTACAGCTGCATCAAGTGGGGACGCCTGGGCAATGATGCGCTGATGTATGGCTCGTTGCTGCTGGTGTTGGGCATGCCGCTGATGCTGCTGGTACTGCGCAGCACCGTGCTGCCACTGGCGGTAGCCGCGAACATGGCGCTGGCATGCATGGCCAGTTACTCGATGCTGCTGATCTATCAGCTGGGCGGCCTGCATTCGGCGCATATCTACTGGCCGGCGGTGATCATCGTATTCGCCTATCTGCTGGCCGGTGCCCGCAGCGCCATGGTCTGGAGCCTGGTGCAGGTGCTGTTCGTGTTCTGGCTTATTCGCCTGGAGCGCAACGGCGCCAGCCTGCCGGTATTTGAACTGAGCCCGCGCGATGCTGCGGTGAACACCTACTCAGGCTACATCCTGCCGGTGCTGACCGTGTGGCTGGCACAGTGGTACAGCGCGCAACTGCGCAACCAAGCCCTGGCCGATGCCGAACAGGCCCTGAACGAATCGCGCGAGTTCGGTCAACGCGCCGCACGTAATCAGGAGCAGCTCGGCGGCATCGTCAATGAAGTGCGCAGCACCGCCAGCGACCTGCTGCAGATGGCCGGTCAGCTGCAACAGACCCTTGGCGGCATTCGCCAGCGCTGCCAGAGCATCGACACCGATGTGCAACAGCAGGCCGACACCATGCATCAACTGGACCTGGCGCTGCACGGCGTGTTGGACAGCCTCTCTGACAGCACCGGTCATATGCAGCAACTCAGCCAGGACACCCAGCACAGCAGCAGCCAGGTGAATGCCTGCGCACAGCGCATGGAAGATGCCCAAGCCAGCATGCAGGCCATCCAGCAGAGCAACCAGCGCATCGCTGAATCCATGCAGATGATCAGCGCCATCGCCCAGCAGACCAACCTGCTGGCGCTTAACGCCGCTATCGAAGCGGCCCGCGCCGGCGATCATGGCCGCGGCTTTGCCGTGGTGGCCGATGAGGTGCGCAACCTCTCACAGCGCAGCAACGAAACCGCCGACACCGTACAGAACGTGCTCGGTCAGTCGCAGCAGATCATAGATACCGGGGCGACCCAGGTCAGTGAAGTCAGCAGTGCGCTAAGCAGTAACGCCGGGTTGACCGACAACCTCTCCAACTCGATCCTGCAGCACAGCCAGGCGCTTACCCAGGCGCACCAGCAGCTACTGCACGTACGCGACAACAGTGCCGCACAGCGTGACGCCAGCCAACGCCAACGCGCCGCCAGTGCCGAACTGTTGGATGCCCAGGAGTCACTGGTGCAGCTGGGCCAACAACTGGAGCAGTTGTCGCATCAATTGCATCAGCGGGTCGCCAGCGCCTAACTATGCAGGCCCCTCTCCTACATCAAGGGGAGGGTAAAAGCCTCGACCTTCCAGTTTGAAAGTCAGTTCTGCGCTGACAGCCTGCCGAGCGGCGGTTATTGTTCGGCCATGAGCCAATCACTTCACACCCTGTTACTGAGCTATCAACCACCCTGGCAGTGGCAACAGTTCCATAGCCACTTTGCCCTGCGCGCACTGACAGGGGTGGAAAGCCTGCAGCCACACAGCTACGCACGCAGCGTGCTGCTCGACGGCGTGCGCGGTTGGTTCCGTGTGCAACCGCTGGATGATCAGTACGCGCTGCAACTGCACTACAGCCAATCGCTGCAGCCCTGCCTGCCGACGCTTATTGCGCGGGTGCGCAAGATGTTTGATCTGGACTGCCAACCGCAGCAGATCACCGCGCACTTTGCCAACGATGCGCAGCTCGGCCCGCTGGTTGCGCGTCATCCCGGTTTGCGTTTGCCCACCGCTTTCGAGCCCTTCGAGCAGGCGGTGCGCGCCATTGTTGGCCAACAGGTTACGGTCAAGGCGGCAGTGACCATCACCGGCCGCCTGGTTACCCGTTTGGGTGAATCACTGCAATTTGCCGATGCGCCAGCGATTCAACGGCTGTTCCCCAGTCCGAGCGCTATCGCCGAAGCCAACCTGGACGGCATCGGCATGCCCGGCAAGCGCGTGCAAACCTTGCAGCACTTCGCGGCGCAGGTGGCCAGCGGCGCGCTGCGCCTGGATCTGCAGAACGGCTACACGGCCTTTGTTGAGCAGCTGTGCGCCCTGCCCGGCATTGGCCCGTGGACGGCGGAATATATTGCGCTGCGCGCCTTCGGCGAGGTCGATGCCTTTCCCGCCAGTGACCTGGGGCTACTCAAGGCACCGGTGTGGGGGCCAGAAGGCATCGACGCCAAACAGCTCAGGGCTCGCGCTGAAGCCTGGAGGCCGTGGCGCGCCTATGCCGCCGCGCATCTGTGGCACAACTATTCAGAGGGCTGAACCAATGTTCTACCGCTACCACGACAGCCCGATTGGCCGTCTGTTATTGGTCGCTGACGCAACCGGCTTGCAGCAACTGCTGATGGATATCGATGACAAGCCCTGGGATATCGGCGAACACTGGAGCCGCGCTGCCGATGAACTGGATGAAGTGTGCCGGCAACTGGATGAGTATTTCGCCGGGCGGCGGCGGCGCTTCGAAGTACGCCTGGCGCCGCAAGGCACAGCATTTCAGCAGGCGGTGTGGCAAGCGTTACAGGCCATTCCGTTTGGTCATACCCGTTGCTACAGCGACCTCGCCGCCGAGATCGCGCGGCCCAAGGCCGTGCGCGCCGTTGGTGCGGCCAATGGCGCCAACCCGATAGCCATCATCATTCCCTGTCATCGGGTAATTGGCCGTGACGGCAGCCTCACAGGTTATGCCGGCGGCCTGCCGCGCAAAGCGCTGTTGCTCAAACTGGAAGGGGCGCAGCTGCCGGAACAGCGGTTGCTGAGCATTTAGCCTAGGGCTGAACTCGCGCCAGCACGCGCGCCGGAGCCTCTAGGGGTAACGCCAGAATCAACCCTTCGCCAGACGCCGGATAAATGCCGGTCAGCGCGGTGATATTGACCTGATGGGAGACCAGCACCAGCGACGCACCACGCGGTTGTGCATTGATCTGTTCGATCAGCGCAGCGGTCTGCTCACGGGCGGTATTGGGTGTTTGAAAGAAGGAGTCCAGGGCTGGCAGTGTTTCTGCTGCGCCCATGCCCATTTCGCGGGCCGTGTCCTGTGCTCGGCACCAACGGCTACTAAGCAGACGTGGTTCAATCCACTGACTACGCAACAACTGTCCCCAGCGCTGCGCCTGCTCACGACCTTGCTGATTGAGATTACGCTGAGTGCGGCAATCACTTAGCTGGAAATTCGCCGGGTCACCCGTGCCGGGCGCTGTGGCATGGCGCAACAGCAGCACGGCGCGGCCTTCACGCAACGCGGTCCAGGCGGACTTATCGCTGGCCTGAACCGCGCCGCTCAGCAGATACAGCGCCAACAACCACGCGCCGTATCGCCAACGTAGGTAGTTTTTCAACGGCCTGCTAGAACTTGACCGTGCCACGCGGCCCCATCAGCGCCCAGATGATCAGACCGATCACCGGCAGCAAGACAATCAACAATATCCACAGCACCTTAATGCCAGTTTCGGCGTTGCTTTTGATCACGCTAAGAATCGCCCAGATATCCAGCGCCAGAATGACCAAACCCAGTAAACCGTTGAACATTGAACCCATATGGTGTCGCTCCTATGCGAAGGGATCGCTTACGTAGGATAGACGCTGGGCAAAAGAGTTCAGGCGCTTTACCTATCAGCAGTCATCCAACCCCGCAAAGGCGGCAGCAAAATCACCGGTTAGTGGGGTAAAAACCGCCACCTGGGGGCTGTCAAACAGGCGCAAAACGGCAAAGCGCGGATGCTCGCCGCCGTCGAACCAATGCGCAGTGCCGGCGGGTAACCGCACCAGGTCGCCCTTCTCGCACAACAGGCTGTAGACGTACTCGCCGATGTGCAGCGCCAGCAGGCCACGTCCGGCCAAGTAGTAATGCAGGTGAGCCGGCTGACAGCGTTGCTCCGCGCGCAGGCTACGGGCCAGCTCACTGCCCTCGCCGCGCTCATCACACAGGCTTAGCACCTCGGCACTGGTGTAGCTATGCGCGGTCATCAGTTGGTCGATCTGCACACGATTGGCCGCCAGCAGTTCATCACTGACTGTACCGGCCGTGACCGCCTGTTGAACCGGCACCTGACTGAACTGCACACCAACAGCAGCCAGAGTGCTGGCAATGTCCTCGAGGTGAGTCAGCAGCTTGTTCGGGTACTCGGGCGAAGACTGGTGGTAGACGGTCAGGCTGCTCATGCTCAAGGCTCTCGTACAGTTTCAATTCAGATAATCAAGTCTAGGGCCGCTCATCACGCAGATAGCGCGCGGTAATCACCGCAGCCGCCAGGGCAATCAGGCTGGCGATGGCAAAGGTCCAGGCCGCGCCGAGGCTGTGCCAGCTGTAGCCGGAATACAGTGCGCCCAGCGCCCCGCCGACGCCAGCCAGCGCGGCATACAAGGCCTGGCCTTGCCCCTGCTGGCGATCGGCAAAGCTGCGCTGAACAAAATGCATGGCCGCCGCATGGAAACTGCCAAAGGTTGCGGCATGCATCAACTGGGCAAACAGCAGCACCGGCAGATGCCCAGCCAGATTGCCCAGCAATAACCAGCGCACGGCGGTAATCAGAAAGCTCGCCAGCAGCACGGTACGCAGGGAATAGCGCGCCAGCAAGCGGGCCATAAACATAAACAGCACGATCTCGGCCAGCACACCCAGCGCCCACAGCTGGCCGATCACCCCTCGCGAATAGCCGAGTGCTTCCAGATGCAGACTGAGGAAGGTGTAGTACGGGCCATTGCTCAACTGCATCAGCCCGGCGCTAAGGTAGAAAGCGAGTATCCCCGGCCGCCGCAGTTGCTGGAGAAAGCCGCCCTGCTCCAGAGTGTTGGGGCGCATCTGCGGCTGCGCATTGGGCACCCACCAGCTGCTCAGGACGATGCCGCCCATGATCAGAATCAGCGCCCAGGGATAGGCGTCCAGGCTGAGCAGCTCGAACAACTTGCCCAGACCGACCACCGCGACAATAAAGCCGATGCTGCCCCACAGGCGGATCTGGCTGTAGCGCGCGGCCTGCTCCTTGAGGTGGGCAAAAGTGATCACCTCAAACTGCGGCAATACCGCATGCCAGAAGAACGCATGCAGCGCCATGATCAGCGCCAGCCAGGCATAGCTCTGGCTGATAAAGATGCCAGCAAAGCACAGCAGCGTGCAGATCGTGCCAAAGCGCACGATAGCCAGCCGCTGCCCGCTGTAATCGCCCAGCCAACCCCAGATATTCGGTGCAATGCAGCGCATCAGCATGGGAATGGCGATCAGTTCGCCAATTCGCGCAGCAGAAAACCCCAGGTGATCGAAATACAGCGCGAGAAACGGCGCGGTAGCGCCGAGCAGCGAGAAATAGAAGAAGTAGAAACCGGACAGACGCCAATAGGGCAACACAGAAGGCATGGTTTACCCAGACGTAGGTTGGGTTGAGGAGCCAGCGACGAAGCCCAACACGCGATAAATCATCTTTCTGCGCTGCCGAGTCGACCGCCGTTGGGCTTCGCTGCGCTCAACCCAACCTACGCGGGCAGTCACAGCTGTGGCAGCACCGGCGTGCTGACCCGCACATCGGCATTCTGCGCGCGATGGCGCAGCAGGTGGTCCATCAACACGATGGCCATCATCGCCTCGGCAATCGGCGTGGCGCGGATGCCCACACAGGGGTCGTGACGGCCCTTGGTGATGATATCCACCGGGTTGCCGTGGATATCGATCGAGCGCCCCGGCGTGGTGATGCTCGAGGTCGGTTTGAGCGCCAGGTGCGCAACAATCGGCTGGCCGCTGGAAAGTCCGCCAAGGATGCCGCCGGCGTTGTTGGAGAGAAAACCTTCCGGGGTCATCTCGTCACGGTGCTCGGTGCCGCGCTGCGCCACGCTGGCGAAACCCGCACCGATTTCCACGCCCTTGACCGCGTTGATGCTCATCAACGCGTGGGCCAGTTCGGCGTCCAGGCGGTCGAAAATTGGCTCGCCCAGCCCCGGCATCACACCTTCAGCGACCACGGTGATTTTTGCGCCGACCGAATCCTGATCACGGCGCAGCTGGTCCATATAGGCTTCCAGCTCCGGCACCTTGTCCGGATCGGGGCTGAAGAAGGCATTCTGCTCGACGCTGTCCCAGGTCTTGAACGGGATTTCAATCGGCCCCAGCTGGCTCATATAGCCGCGAATCACGATGCCCTGAGTGGCCAGGTACTTCTTGGCGATGGCGCCAGCGGCCACGCGCATGGCCGTCTCGCGCGCCGAACTGCGGCCACCACCGCGGTAGTCGCGGATGCCGTATTTGTGGTGATAGGTGTAATCGGCGTGGGCCGGGCGGAAAGAATCCTTGATCGCAGAGTAGTCCTTGGACTTCTGGTCGGTATTGCGGATCAGCAGGCCGATCGAGCAACCGGTGGTCTTGCCCTCGAACACCCCGGCAAGAATTTCCACCTCATCGGCTTCCTGGCGCTGTGTAGTGTGGCGGCTGGTGCCAGGTTTGCGCCGATCAAGATCACGTTGCAGGTCTTCCAGGCTGATTTCCAGGCCTGGCGGGCAACCATCGACAATGGCGACCAACGCCGGGCCATGGCTCTCGCCAGCGGTGGTGACAGTGAACAGCTTGCCGTAGGTATTGCCGGACATGTGCAAAACGCTCCGCGAAAATCAGCTCCGAGGCTACGCCAGCCGGCGCAAAACCCCATTTGAGTAAAGGCGGCGAGTATACCCGTGGCGTTCGCCCAGATCATCCTCGAACCTTCAGGGCGGATAAACGTCCAATAGGCTCATCCTTGGCAGTTCCTTTCCATGACCCGAGCTCTGCTGTTGCCCCTGTTTCTCTGCAGCGCCCTGCTGCAAGCCGCCCCCGACGTCGCACAGAGCAACATCGCGCATAGCAGCATGCAGCAACCCATGCGCCTGCAGACCGACCAGGGCACGCTGCATGGCACGCTGCTCAAGCCCAGCAGCACCAAACCGGTGGCCGTGGCGCTGCTGATTGCCGGCTCGGGCCCCACCGACCGGGACGGCAACAACCCTGAAGGCGGCCAGAGCGACAGTCTCAAACGCCTGGCGCAGAGCCTGGCCAGACAGGGCATCGCCAGCCTGCGTTACGACAAACGCGGGGTGGCCGCCAGCCGTGCGGCCACCCCGGATGAACGCGACCTGAGTGTCGAGGGTTATGTCAGCGATGCCGTGGCCTGGGCACGGCTGCTCAGGGCTGATCCGGCATTTGACAGGCTGATTTTGATCGGCCACAGCGAAGGTGCGCTGATTGCCAGCCTGGCTGCCGAGCAGGCCCAGGCCGATGCCCTGGTGGCAATTGCCGGCAGCTCACGGCCGATTGATCAACTCTTACGTGAACAACTCGCATCCCGCCTACCACCGCATTTGCTGGCGCAAAGCAACCAAGTGCTCGACCGCCTGCTGGCCGGGCAATTCAGCCCCAAGGTACCCAAGCAGTTGCAAGTGCTGTTTCGTCCGAGCGTACAGCCCTATCTGATCTCGCTGTTGCGGCAGAACCCAGGCCAGGCCTTTGCCCGATTGCAGATTCCTGCGCTGATCGTACAAGGCAGCCACGATATTCAGGTCAGTGTCGCCGATGCCCACGCCTTGCAGGCCGCCAAGCCGGATGCCGAGCTGCTGATCATCCCTGGCATGAACCATATGCTGCGCATCAGCGCGCTGGATTTACCGGCGCAACTGGCCAGTTACAACAATCCTCGGCTACCGTTGGCACAGGGATTGGGCGAGCAGATCGCCCAGTTCATCCAGCGCAACGGCAAAAAGCCAGCCTCCAGTTAGCCGAGCGGCGGCCGATAAGCGCATCAGGCGACACCTGAAGATGTCGCGCACAGGATCGCCGTGTATGACTGACAACCCACAACCACAAACCGCTACCGACACCGCCGCCCAGGAAGTCGCCGAGCAAGCCCATCCCTGGGCCGATCTGCCGCCCGAACACTTTCGCCTATTGCGCCTGGCCGCTCTGCCTACCGACCGCCACACTGGGGCGCGGCCCTTGCGCTTTATCCAGTTAGGCCGCGTCGAGCGCCTAGGCAAGCAGCAGAGCCTGCTGCGTCTGACCTTGCAGCTCCCCGGTCAGCGTGTACGCAAGGAGCAGAACATTCTCGAAGTCTGGGCCGATCATGAGCAACGCCTGGTGCGCTTCGGCCCGGACAAAGGCCTGCACGTGCAGCCGGAAAACCGCGGTTTGGGACGCTTTATGCTGGCCCAAGGGATTGCCTGGGCGCGTCAGCACTTCGCCCACTATCAAGTGCAGCACAGCCCCTTGCCAAGCAAGGATGCCTTTACCGAGGAAGCCCGTGCGCGGCGCGACCACTGCCTGCAGGCCCAGGGCTTTGTGGTCGAATACCTCGATCCGCTGCAGATCAAGGCGCAATGCGGCGCGCCACGGGTCAGCTCGCTGCATGGCGACTGGCACACGGAGAAGGTGCAGATCGTTGAATTACTGGACGCCGCCAGCATGCTGCAACAGGCCGACCAGAGCCTGCGCGAACAGGAAGTGAAAGTGCGCAAACTGGAAGAACGCATCGAAGTGTTCAAACGCGAAGACGGCGGTCTGCGCTTTACCATCACCTGCCTGGTGGCGTTCTGCGTGTTTCAGGCGGGGCTACTGATCTGGATTGCTACGCGCTAGCGAATGGCACGGGCCAGGCGATACTGCCCCGGCGCCACGCCGTAGGCCTGTTTGAACTGCCGACTAAGATGGCTCTGGTCGGCAAAACCCAACTGCATCGCCACACTCAGCGGCGCACAACCATTCCTTAATAACGCCCGAGCCTGCTCCAGACGGCGCTGCATCAGCCAGCTGTGTGGCGGCAGGCCGGTTGCGCGGCGGAACACTCGGGCGAAATGAAACGGCGACAAGCCCACCGCCTGCGCCAGTTCTTCCAATGACGGTGGCGCCGCCAGTTGACTGGCCAGCATCTCCTTGGCCAGCGCCACAGCCTGAGGCTCATGACCAGGGGTGAGGCCCGCAGGAACGCGGCCATGACGTTGAAATAACAGCAAAATCGCTTCACGCCAGGCGTTCTGCTGCTGCAAGGCGCTGGCCGGACTCTCCAGCAGACGATGCAAGTCGGCAAACGTCCGACCCAGCGGCGCATCATGCAACACACTGCCGGCAAAACTGGGTAGGCCGCCGCGCTCCAGCTCCAGCTCAGCCAATACCTCGCAAACCTGCTCAATCTCGGGGTAGAAAGCGCGGTATTGCCAGCCCTGATCATGAGCCTTTGAGCAGGAGTGCAACTCGTCCGGGTTGATCAGGATCATGCTGCCGGCAGGAGCCAGATGCTCACTGCCGCGATGCTGAAAACGGTGGGCACCCTGCTCAATTACGGCAAAAACAAAGCCTTCGTGCACATGAGGCGAGAAGCGCTGCTCGATATAGTGTGCGTGGAGCAACTCCACGCCGTCCAACTCACGTGATTGCCAAAAAGTGTGTTTGCTCAGTATCTGCCTGCGCCATGCCTCAACCGCTAAAACGCGCCTCCAGCTGCAGCTTGATCGCCGGCCAGTCATGATCGGTGATGCTGTAGAGCACGCTATCGTCCAGGCGCCCGTCAGCCAGGCGGCGGTGGTTACGCAACACACCTTCACGCTGCGCTCCAAGCTTTTCGATGGCACGCTGCGAACGCAGATTACTGGCAGCGGTTTTTAGTTGTACACGTACCAGCCCCCAGTGTTCGAAAGCGTGCTTGAGCATCAGGTATTTGATGATGGTGTTGAGGCCCGTGCCATGCTGGCTGCGATCCAGCCAGGTCCAGCCGATCTCCGCCGCCGGCAAAGTATTCATAAAGTCGCCGAAACGGGTGGTGCCCACTAGCTGGTCGCCCAGGCGAATAACAAAGGGCAAGGCCCGCCCTTCACGCTGCTCGAGCAAGCCCTGGCGATACCAGTCGAGGCGCTGGCTGCCACTCATATAGATCAGCTCCTGGCGATTGGCTTCGGCCAGACTGATCAAGGCGGGAATATCGGCATCGACCATGGGTTCGATACGCAATCCGCCACGTTGCAGGGTAATTAGTTGCGGCTTGAACATAGGGTCCCTCCTCGGACAGAGTCGCAGGCGCGACACGCTAACAGGGCCGGCAAGTGTGCACAATCCACAACAGCAACAAGTTCTACGCCAGTGCGACCTTGGTCGTGCCTGACGCACCGTCACTTTGCTGCGAGACTAAGACAAATCATATGCAGTAGGCTCAGAACCAGTCTCGGAGCTGCTGCGCTTCGGCGATACGGCGTTAAGACTGGCCTCGGAATGCTCATTTACAGCAGTAAACTCCGCTTCCTCGGCCACTCTTGCCTTGTCTCGCACTAGCTCGCGCGTTCCGAGACAGGTTCTTTGGCAGCCGCTGCGCTACCAGATAAGACCCTGGCAGCCCCCTACAGTTTGTTTTCGGAGTTTGCATGACCCTGTCTAGCGGGCTGATCGCCGCGGTTGCGCTGATTTACATGGCCATTCTGTTCGCCATCGCCTTCTACGGTGATCGCCGCGCTGCGCCCATGCCGCCGAAAATTCGCGCCTGGGTATACAGCCTTTCACTGGCGGTGTACTGCACCAGCTGGACGTTTTTCGGCGCGGTAGGCCAGGCCGCCGAACAGCTCTGGTCATTTCTGCCGATCTACCTCGGGCCGATCATCATTCTGGTCTTCACACCCTGGGTGCTGCAGAAGATGGTGATGATCAGCAAACAGGAAAACATCACTTCGATTGCCGACTTTATCGCCGCCCGCTATGGCAAATCCCAGGCGCTGGCGGTGGTAGTAGCGCTGGTCTGCCTGGTCGGCGTATTGCCCTATATCGCCCTGCAGCTCAAAGGCATCGTGCTCGGGGTCAACCTGCTCAGCGGTGCCGGTGCAGGCGCCAACGGCACCGGTGCCCAGGACACCGCGCTGATCGTCTCGCTGGTGCTGGCACTGTTCACAATATTGTTCGGCACACGCAACCTGGATGTCACCGAGCACCACCGCGGTATGGTTCTGGCAATTGCCTTCGAATCGCTGGTCAAACTGCTGGCCTTCCTCGCCGTCGGCGCGTTTGTGACCTACGGCCTGTACAACGGCTTTGCCGACCTGTTCGATCAGGCCAAAGCCAACGCCGGGCTGGAGAAATTCTGGGAACAAACCGTCAATTGGCCAGCGATGATGACCCAGACGGGCCTGGCGATGATCGCCATCATCGCCTTGCCGCGGCAGTTTCATGTGACCGTGGTGGAGAACATCGAGCCCAAGGATCTGCGCCTGGCACGCTGGGTGTTCCCTGCCTACCTGATACTCGCCGCGCTGTTTGTGGTGCCCATCGCCCTGGCCGGACAGATGCTGCTGCCGGCCGGCGTTACCCCGGACTCCTTCGTGATCAGCCTGCCGCTGGCCGAAGCCCATCCAGCACTTGCCATGCTGGCCTTTATCGGCGGCGCATCTGCGGCTACCGGCATGGTGATTGTCGCCTCGGTGGCGCTCTCCACCATGATTTCCAACGACATGCTGCTGCCCTGGCTGCTGCGCCGGCAGAATACCGAGCGGCCGTTCGAGGCCTTCCGCCACTGGATGCTCACCGCGCGCCGGGTGAGCATTGTGGTCATCCTGCTGTTGGCCTATGTGTGTTATCGCCTGCTTGGCTCCAACGCCAGCCTGGCAACCATTGGCCAGGTCTCCTTCGCGGCCATCGGCCAGCTGGCTCCGGCGATGTTCGGCGCGCTGGTGTGGAAGCAGGCCAACCGCCAGGGCGTGTTTGCCGGGCTGTTCTTTGGCGCGCTGATCTGGTTCTACACCCTGGTTATGCCGCTGGTGGCGCGCGGCCTGGGCTGGCCAGCGGATGCCTTGCCGGGCGTGCAAACCCTGCTGTACGGCCCGATCGGCTTTCAGGTCGACCCGCTGACCCGTGGGGTGGTGCTGTCGCTGGCCGGCAACTTCCTGTTGTTTGCCTGGGTTTCCTACTTCTCGCGCACCCGGGTGGCCGAGCATTGGCAGGCCGGGCGCTTTATCGGCCATGACCTGGGCAACAAACCCAGCAACCGCAGCATGCTCGCGGTGCAGGTCGGCGACCTGCTGCTGCTGGCCAACCGCTTTGTCGGTGAAGACCGTGCGCGGCAGAGCTTTATGCGTTTCGCCTACCGCCAGGGCAAAGGCTTCGACCCCAACCAGACCGCCAACAGTGAATGGATCGCCCACACCGAACGCCTGCTGGCCGGTGTACTCGGCGCCTCATCAACCCGCGCGGTGGTCAAGGCGGCCATCGAAGGTCGCGAGATGCAGGTCGAGGATGTGGTGCGCATTGTCGACGAAGCCTCGGAAGTGCTGCAGTTCAACCGCGCACTGCTGCAGGGCGCGATCGAAAACATCACCCAGGGCATCAGCGTGGTCGACCAGTCACTGCGCCTGGTGGCCTGGAACCACCGTTATATCGAGCTGTTCAACTACCCCGACGGCCAGGTGTATGTCGGTCGCCCAGTGGCCGAGCTGATCCGTTTCAACGCTGAACGCGGCCTGCTTGGCGGCGGCGATATCGAGGAACACGTCAGCAAGCGCCTGTACTGGATGCGCCAGGGCACTGCGCACACCTCCGAGCGGCTGTTCCCCAACGGCCGGGTGATCGAGCTGATCGGCAACCCCATGCCCGGTGGCGGTTTCGTTATGAGTTTCACCGACATCACCGAGTTCCGCGAAGCCGAGCGCGCGCTCAAGGACGCCAATGAAGGCCTGGAACAGCGGGTCAGCGAGCGCACCCAGGAGCTGTCGCAACTGAATCTGGAGCTGACCGAAGCCAAGGGTGTGGCCGAGGCCGCCAACCAGTCGAAAACCCGCTTTCTCACCGCCGTCAGTCATGACCTGATGCAGCCACTAAATGCCGCGCGGCTGTTCTCCGCCGCCCTGTCCCACCAGGACGATGCCCTGCCCGCCGACGCCCGTGAACTGGTGCGCCACCTGGACAGCTCGTTGCGCTCGGCCGAAGACCTGATCAGCGACCTGCTGGATATCTCACGCCTGGAAAACGGCCGCATCTCTCCGGACCGACATGCCTTTGTGCTGAACAATTTGTTCGACACCCTGGGGGCGGAGTTCAGGGTGCTGGCCGCCGAACAGGGCATGGATTTTCGCCTGCGCGGCAGCCGTCTGCGGGTCGACAGCGACATCAAACTGCTGCGGCGCATTCTGCAGAATTTCCTGACCAACGCCTTCCGCTACGCCAAGGGCCGTGTACTGCTCGGCGTACGCCGTCGAGGCCAACACCTGCGCCTGGAAGTCTGGGATCGCGGCCCGGGCATTCCCGAGGACAAGCGCAAGGTGATTTTCGAGGAGTTCAAACGCCTGGACAGCCATCAGACCCGCGCCGAAAAAGGCCTGGGCCTGGGCCTGGCGATTGCCGATGGCTTGTGCCGAGTACTCGGCCACCAGCTGGAAGTGCGTTCCTGGCCGGGCAAAGGCAGCGTATTCAGCGTCACCATTCCCCTGGCCTTGCACGCCGATCCACCCGTACTGCTCAGCCAACCCGAGCACCATGGCGAGGCGCTGGTCGGCATCCAGGTGCTATGCATCGACAACGAGGACAGCATCCTCGCCGGTATGCACAGCCTGCTGTCACGCTGGGGGTGTCAGGTGTGGACGGCGCGCAACCGCCTGGAGTGCGAACACTTGCTGAGTGAAAACGTACGCCCGCAGCTGGCACTGGTGGACTATCACCTGGATGACGGTGAAACCGGCACCGAGCTGATGGCCTGGCTGCGCACGCGTTTGGGTGAACCGCTACCGGGTGTGGTGATCAGCGCCGACGGCCGCCCCGAGCTGATCGCTCAGGTACATGCCGCCGGCCTCGATTACCTGGCCAAGCCGGTCAAACCGGCCGCCTTGCGCGCCCTTCTGAGCCGCCATCTCGTCCTGCGTTAGCAGGCCGTTAAAAACGTTGGCGAGGCAGTCAGCGCAAGGCAAAAACAGGCGAAAAAGCGGAGTTTACGAGTGTAAATGAGCACTTTGAGCCTGTTTTTAACGCAGCGATGACAACGCAGGTAGTTTGTAACCGCCTGCTTAAAGGCGCTGACGGAACAATGCCTGGTGCTCGCGGCATTGCGCAGCCGCGAGCAGGAATACGCCGTGCCCACCGCGCTCGAACTCAAGCCAGGTGAAGTCAACTTCAGGGTACAGCGCCTCGACATGCACCTGGCTATTGCCGACCTCGATAATCAGCACGCCTTTCTCGGTCAGATGATCTGCCGCCTCGGCGAGCATCCGCCGCACCAGATCCAGGCCATCATCGCCACAGGCAAGGCCCAGCTCAGGCTCGTGCTGGTATTCGGCCGGCATATCGGCGAAATCCTCGGCATCCACATAGGGCGGGTTGGAGACGATCAGGTCAAACCGCTGCCCCGGCAACCCGGCAAAACCATCGCCCTGCACGGTGTAAACACGTTCTTCCAGGCCGTGACGCTCGATGTTCTGATTGGCCACTTCCAGCGCCTCAAACGACAGATCACCGAGCACCACTTCGGCCTCGGGAAACTCGTAGGCGCAGGCGATACCAATGCAGCCCGAGCCGGTGCACAGATCGAGAATCCGCGCCGGTTCGATGGCCAGCCAGGGTTCGAAGTGCTGCTCGATCAGCTCGGCAATCGGTGAGCGCGGAATCAGCACACGCTCATCGACCATAAACGGCATGCCACAGAACCAGGCCTCGCCCAACAAGTAAGCAGTCGGTACGCGCTCGTCGATGCGTCGTGCGAGCAAGGCATGCAGGTGCGCATGCTCATCGTCTTCCAGGCGGCATTCGAGGTAGCTATCGGCAATTTCGTAAGGCAGATGCAGGGCGCCGAGTACCAGCTGGCGAGCTTCATCCCAGGCGTTGTCGGTGCCGTGGCCGAAGAACAGCTCCTCGCCATGAAACCGACTGACCGCCCAGCGAATGTAATCGCGCACGCTGCGCAGGCGGGTTGGGTAGGTATGTGTGGCGTCAGTCACGGCAGCTCTCCGCAGAAAAAGTGCGCCATTCTAGCAGCCTGCCGTGCTTGCCCGCGCCGGGCGCAGTGCTGGTTTAGCGGCACGACGCATTACTGACCACAAAGGCCGCCACAGTCACAAAGTAGGCCTGCCCAAGCCTCATGCGCATCAGTATAATTTTGTTACCAATTTCTAACCCTTCCCTCCCTTTCTCAAGACTTCCCTAAAAATGGTCATAGATCCCTTCTCGATCACGGGCTTGCTCGTGCTGGCGATATTTTTGATTGGCATGACGCTAATCGTTTTTGAAGCACAACTGGAGATGGATAAGTTCAAGCCGGCGATGTTCATGATGTCCGGCCTGATCGTTATCGGTGCCCACTACGCGTTTTACGACCCCAATGGCTTTCAGTTCTTCCTGCATGCGCAGAGCGAGATCAAGGAAGAGCTGTTCGGCCTGATCGCCTTTATGGCGTTTATGTGGATGGTGGTCGAGCTGCTCAATGAGCGGAACGTGTTCACCGCGCTCAATGGCTATCTGATGCGCAAGGGGCTCGGCGCGCGCGGCATGTTCTGGGCCACCGGCGCACTGTCGGCGCTGCTCTCGCCGTTTCTCAACAACATCACCACGGCGATGATCTTCGGCAAGACGGTGAAGAACATCTCGACCAATCAGCGCTACACCCATATTTCGCTATGCAACATCGTGGTTGCCTCCAACTCCGGAGTTTGGTTTCTCGGCACCTCGACCAGCCTGATGGTGGTGCTGGCCGGCAAGATCAGCATCGCCGGCCTGCTGTTGCTGATTCCCTCGGCGTTGGTCGGCTGGCTGTTGTTCGCCGCCACGCTGCATTTCTTCTACCTGCGCAAACTCGATGGCCAGAGCCTGATTCAGGTGGCTGACCAGGCCGAATCTGCACTCAAACCCGGCGGTGCGGGCCTGGCGATCGTTGGTTTCTTCGCGGTATTTGGCGCAGTGCTGTGCAATATCGTGCTGAAAATCAGCATCGAGTTTGCCATCGGCATTGGCCTGGGCATTGTCGCCCTGTATGCCTGGCTGCTGATGCACCGCGGCATCGAGCTGCCCTGGCAGGATCAACTGCAAAAGGTCGAGTGGAACGCCCTGTTGTTCTTTATCGGCATCATCACCTCGGTGGCCTGCCTCAACCATGTCGGCTGGCTGTCGTATATCTCGCGGCTGTTCGAAGTGCTGCACCCCACTGCGGTCAACATGGTGCTCGGCGTCGCGTCCGGGGTAATGGACAACGTCCCCGTGGAAGCGGCTGCGCTGATGTCCAACCCGCAGCTAGGGCTCAATCAGTGGGCGCTGAATGCGCTGATGGTGGGGATTGGCGGCTCACTGACGGTGGTCGGCTCAGCCGCCGGGGTGATGGCGATGTCGTTGGACAAGACCTACAGCTTCGCCGTTCACCTGAAGTTTCTGCCGGCCATTCTGGTCAATTTCTTCGGTTCGCTAGGTATCTGGTACCTGCAGTTCGAACTGTTTGGCCTGTACTGAAACGCAAACGCCAGGGCATGCCCTGGCGTTTGTCGATGGTGACCCACGCCGCCGCTAGTCTCGTTTAAGGTGCAGTTCGCGCAGCACAGCGATGGAAATCGCCACGGCGAACAACAGCCAGAAATGCTCAGAAAACAGTGCAATCAGATTCATATTGCAGCTCCTTTGCTTGAAATCGCCGTTCCTCGGCAGCCACTCGATTCTGCTCGCCGTATAGACGACACGCAAGATCATCGGCCACAAAGGTTCACAGCAGCGCAGCACAGGCGGACAATGGGTGGACTGTCCATGCCAGCCTGGAGTTCCTGCCATGACCACCCCTAAAACGATGTTCGCCCTCACTGGCCGCAGCCATGCGCCCGCCAGCCTGAGCAATGCGACCTTGCTGATCATTGATGCGCAAGAGGAATACCGCAGCGGCGTACTGCAATTACCGGGGCTGGATGCCGCGCTGGAAGAAATCGCCAAACTGCTGGCCGCCGCCCGCCACTTGGGCAGCGCCATCGTTCACGTCAAGCACTTGGGCATCCCCGATGGCCTGCTCGACCCACGCGGCCCACGCGGCCTACACCTGCCGGAAGCAGCGCCGCTGCCTGGCGAAATCATCGTAGAAAAGCGCATGCCCAACGCCTTCAATGGCACCGAACTGCATGATCGCTTACAGGCCCTGGGCCATCTGGACCTGATCGTCTGCGGCTTTATGACCCATTCGAGTATCAGCACCACGGTGCGCGCCACCAAGGACTATGGTTATCGCTGCACCGTGGTGGATGCCGCTTGCGCCACCCGCGACCTGCCAACGCTCGACGGTCAGGTGATCAGCGCCGCCGAGATGCACCGCGCCGAGATGATTGCCCTGGCCGACAATTTTGCTGCCGTGGTACCGCGCGCCAGCGCCTTGATCTGAGCCACCGCCAGCCGCGCAGTAGTTCGCAACTTGCACAGAGGCTGAGCGGCGTAGTTGAACCCCGCCAGCCCAGGCCGGTCATACCGCCGATAACCACCGAGGAAATTGGCATGAGGAAATCGGAATGAAACACTCCGATGGTTTCGATGCACGCCGCCTGCGCCCACGCAATACCAGCAACTGGCGCCTGCGCCTGGGCGCTGGCTTGGCCGCATTGTTTGCCACACTCGGCGTACTGCTGAGCATGGCAGGCGTCGCCACTCTGCTCGGCCAACCTGCTGCGCTCGGCCCACTGAACGAATCGCCAGCCGCCGCCAGCGTATTGGTCGTGATCGGGCTGCTGTTGCTGACCTTCGGCGTGCTGCTCTGGCGCCGCTGTCGACGTCGCCTGCGCCGCCCCAGCGACCTGAGCATGTCCCCGCATCTGATGAAAAAGCGCGACTGAGTGCTTCCAGGCAACACGGATCTGGCAGCTTGGTTACACTAGCGGCCTTCGTGGAGGCCTAAATGCAAGACGACGATTTTTCTCTATTTAAAGCCGAATTGCGCGGCGTCAAACCGATCAAACATGACCGCGCGGACACCGGCAAACCGAAACCCAACCGCGTCCAACTGGCCACCCTACGCCAGGCCGCCACGGCACGCGTGGAGTCGGTCAAGGTCGACGGCCTGTCCGACCAGTTCGTGATCGATGTCGGTGCTGAAGACCCGCTGTATTGGTACGCCAACGGCGTGCAGGAAGGCCAGATGCGCAAGCTCAAGCTGGGTCAGATCAGCTTCGAGGGCAGCCTCGACCTGCACGGCATGAGCGTGGAAAAAGCCCGCGACACCCTGTGGGAGTTCATCGCCGAAGCCAACAAACTGGAAGTCCGCTGCGTGCGCGTCACCCATGGCAAGGCGGTGCGCATGGACGGCCGCAAACCGATGATCAAAAGCCACGTCAACACCTGGCTGCGCCAGCATCCGCAGGTACTCGGTTTCACCTCCTGCCTGGCCAAACACGGTGGCACCGGCGCGGTATACGTGATGCTCAAGCGCACCATGATGGATGGCCGCGACGAATAAGCTCATGCCACTGGCGGGTTACGCACTTGCCAGCCCGACCCTCGCGGCCTAACCTGCGCCCTTTAGAAAGACCTACGAGATTGTCCATGTCCCTGGAACAGAACTACACCGCGATCCTTGGCCAACTTGGCGAAGACGTATCCCGCGAAGGCCTGCTCGACACGCCCAAGCGCGCCGCCAAAGCCATGCAGTACCTGTGCAAGGGCTACCAGCAGACCCTCGAAGAAGTTACCAATGGTGCGCTGTTCAGCTCCGATAACAGCGAAATGGTGCTGGTGAAGAACATCGAGCTGTACTCGCTGTGTGAACACCACCTGCTGCCCTTTATCGGCAAGGCCCATGTCGCCTACATCCCCAACGGCAAGGTGCTCGGCCTGTCGAAGGTTGCGCGCATCGTCGACATGTATGCACGCCGCCTGCAGATCCAGGAAAACCTTAGCCGGCAGATCGCCGAAGCTATCCAGCAAGTCACCGGCGCCCTCGGTGTGGCCGTGGTGATCGAAGCGCAGCACATGTGCATGATGATGCGCGGCGTGGAGAAGCAGAACTCCTCGATGGTTACCTCGGTGATGCTCGGCGAATTCCGCGAAAACGCCGCCACGCGCAGCGAGTTCCTTAGTCTGGTCAATAACTGATCAAGCCTTGCTGCAGAAGAAACCGGCCTAGCGCCGGTTTTTTTATGCCTATTCACACCAATGACCACGGCGGCAATCCGCCAAAAAGCCCAAGACTCCGGCTTAAAAGTGGCGAGATCACGCCACCAGCCAGCGACACATCACGCTCCTGCACTGCGGCAGAGCGCCGCGGTCTGAGACATTGCTAAGGCGGGCATGCTTCTTGCGATTGCTCCAGGCAACGCCAGTCGCCGCGCCTTGGGCCGCTGCCGTTATGCACACGACGCCCTGCCCCCCTGCCCCGCGCCTGTCGCCTGCCGACGGGCCAGCACGCTATTGCCACACGCCTGACCCCGTGTCGGCGCAGGCCGTCACTCTGACTTCACCGATTGAAATGGTTGGTTTAATGAAAAAGCTCCTGTTGACCCTGCTGTGCCTGAGCGTGATCGGCTGCGCCAAGCACCCCGAGCCGGAAAAATCCGTGGATGTTCTGCTGATAGGCGGCGGCATCATGAGTGCCAGCCTGGGCACCTACCTCAACGAGCTGGAGCCGGGCTGGAGCATCGATATCTACGAGCGCCTGGATCAGGTTGCCGATGAAAGCTCCAACGCCTGGAATAACGCTGGTACCGGCCACTCGGCCTTCTGCGAGCTGAACTACACCCCGCAACTGGCCGACGGCAGCATCGATATCAAGAAGGCCGTGGCGATCAACGAGGCGTTCGAGATTTCCAAGCAGTTCTGGGCCTACCAGGTTGAGCGCAAGGTGCTGAACAACCCGCCGTCGTTTATCAACAATGTGCCGCACATGAGCTTTGTCTGGGGCGATGACAACGTCGAGTTCCTCAAGAAGCGCCATGCCGCCCTGCAGGCCAGTTCGCTGTTCCGCGGCATGGAATATTCCGAAGACCCGCAGCAGATCAAGCAGTGGGTGCCGCTGGTGATGGAAGGCCGCGAACCTGGGCAGAAGCTCGCCGCGACCCGCGTATCGATTGGCACGGACGTCAACTTCGGCGAAATCACCCGTCAGCTGTTCGGCTCACTGAGCCAGCAGGACAACGTCAGCCTCAACCTGCAGCATGAAGTACGCGGCATCGAGCGCAACGCTGACAACACCTGGAACGTGCGGGTGGCCGACCTGGCCAACGGCGGCGCAGAAAAAACCATCAACGCCAAATTTGTGTTTATCGGCGCTGGCGGCGCGGCGCTGAAACTGCTGCAGATGTCCGGCATCAGTGAAGGCGAAGGCTATGCAGGCTTCCCGGTCGGCGGCTCGTTCCTGGCCACCAGCAACCCGGAGCTCGTCGCCCAGCACCAGGCCAAAGTCTATGGCAAGGCGTCGGTCGGTTCGCCGCCGATGTCCGTGCCGCATCTGGACACCCGCGTGATCGATGGCAAGAAGGTACTGCTATTCGGACCGTTCGCCACCTTCTCCACCAAGTTCCTGAAAAATGGCTCGCTGCTCGATACCTTCAGCGCCCTGACCACCGACAACATCCTGCCGATGACCCACGCTGGCATCGACAACTTCTCGCTCAGCACCTACCTGATGGGCCAGCTGATGCTCAGCCAGGAAGACCGCATGGCTTCGCTGCGCGAGTATTTCCCCAATGCCCAGTCGGAGGATTGGGAGCTGATCCAGGCTGGCCAGCGCGTGCAGATCATCAAGAAGGACGCCGAACATGGCGGCATTCTGCAGTTCGGCACCGAAGTGGTCAGCGCCGCCGATGGCAGCCTCGCCGCCCTGCTCGGCGCCTCGCCAGGTGCCTCGACGGCCGCGCCGATCATGCTTTCGCTGCTGGAAAAGACCTTCAAGGACAAGATGCAGAGCCCAGAGTGGCAAGCCAAGCTGCAAGAAATCATCCCGTCCTACGGCCAAAAGCTGAACGACGACCTGGCGCTGACCAATCAGACCCGCGCCTGGAGCAGCGAACGCCTGCAACTGGAGTTCGTTGAAGTGCCACCGCTGGCCCTCACCCCAGAGCTCAGCCAGGCGCAGTAAGCGCCTGCTGGGCAATGCAGATTGCCCGAAGCACTGTTTACCGTCGCTACGGCGACACCCCTGCGGCCATGGATGGCACGCAATAAAAAACCGGCCACAAGCCGGTTTTTTATTGTCCTGTGAAAAGCCTACTGCCCTTTGAACGGCACCCGCGGTTTGGTTCGTAGCGGGTCGAGCAGACCCGACAGGCCGTTATGATCGACCTCCTGCATCAGCGCCAGCAGCCGACCGATTTCCCCCTGGGGGAAACCTTCACGGGCAAACCAGTTGAGGTAATTGCCCGGCAGATCGGCGAGCAAGCGGCCTTTGTGTTTGCCGAAAGGCATCTCACGGGTTACCAGCAACAGCAGGTCTTCAGGTTTCATCGCAGGCTCGCCAGGGTTCAGCAATCGAGCACGGATTATGCCGTTCAGCCCAGGGCCAGGCCAAGGCGGAAAAACTCGGGTAAGCTGCGCGCCCCTGTTTATCGACCCAAGGTTTGTCCCCGCATGATTATCAAGGCACTGCGCATCGGCCTCGGCCAGTTGATCATCTTCCTCGACTGGATCAGCCGTCCGGCCAAACTCAAACGCACCGCAGAAGCTCAGGCGGCGGTCGAGCAAAGCGCCAGCAACCTCGCGCTGTACCAGTTCCACGCCTGTCCATTCTGCGTAAAAACCCGCCGCACCCTGCACAAACTCAATGTGCCAGTGGCCCTACGCGACGCGAAGAACGACGCCCAGGCGCGCAGCGAGCTGGAACAACAAGGCGGCAAGATCAAAGTGCCGTGCCTGCGCATCGAAGAAAACGGCCAGAGCACCTGGCTGTATGAGTCCAAGGCGATCATCGCTTATCTCGACGAGCGCTTCGCGGCTGCCTGATTAGGCAATCGGGGCCGCCTAGCGGCCCCAACAGCTCAAGGCTGTACAGCCTGCAATTCGCTCGCGACAAACTGGCTGCCCTGTTGCTGCGCAACAAAACTCACTTTGTCACCCACCTTGAGCCCCTCCAGTTGAGCAGCGTCCTGCACCTGAAACACCATGGTCATCGGCGGCATGCCGATATTGGCCAACGGCCCGTGACGCAGGGTGATTTTCAGGTTGGCTGCATCGATCTTGCGCACCTCGCCCTGACTCATGCTGGTGTTGGCCTGCGCGACCTCGTGGCCCTTATGGCCGCTTTGTTCATCGCTGGCCTGTACGCTAAACGCCAGGCTGCCCAGCAGGCAGGCAATCAGTAGTTGTTTCATGGTCTTGCTCCTCAAGTCAGGCGACCCAGCGGCCGCCCTAATCATTTATCGGCCCGCAAGAAGTGCGCTGCCGCTATTACCCAAGCCAGCACGGGCTGACCTGGGTTCACACGCCTCTGTCAGTTCGCCACAACCCGCACCTTGCCGACCATTCCCGCCTGGTAGTGGCCGGCGATCAGGCAGGCGAAATCGAAGTCGCCGGCACGGTTGAAGGTCCAGATGATCTCGCCACTCTGCCCAGGCCCGACATGAACCATATAGGGCTCGTCATGCTCCATACCGGGGAACTTGACCATCATCGCCGCGTGCTCATCCAGATCCGCCTGAGTACCCAGGACGAACTCATGCAGCAACTTGCCCTGGTTGCGGTGTACAAAGCGGATGGTCTCGCCCTGCTTGACCTCAAGTTGGTCGGGGCTAAAGCGCATCTGGTCGCTCATGCCTATTTCGATGGTGCGGCTGACCTGCTCAAGGTCACCGGCAATACCCCAGGGTTTCTGCTCTTTGACTACGGCAGCGCTGTGCTGCGCAGCGTGTTGTTCGCTATGGGCCAGCACGGGGCCGCTAAGCAGCATGCCCGCCAGGGCGAGTGCCAACGGCAAATAAGCTGTCTGTTGCATGGGTCTACCTCCTCAATGGCCTGCATGGCCGCTAGGTTTACGCACCTGCATTTCGACCGGCTCGCCAGGCGGCTGTTTGAGCGACATCGACTGCCCGCCGGCCTCGCTCGAACGCGCCGGTTTGGCCAGCTCCCCTTTCCATTCATAGGCCGCAGTGCCGGCCGGGTGTTTGAACCAGCCCGGGTCGCGGTAATCGCCGGGCGCTTGATCCTTACGCACCTTGAGCACAGTAAACATGCCGCCCATTTCCACCGAGCCGAAGGGACCGTCGCCGGTCATCATCGGTGCGGTGTTGTCCGGCAGCGGCATCTGCATTTCCGCCATATCGGCCATGCCGCGTTCGCCCATCACCATATAGTCAGGGATCAGCTTGGCGACCTTGCGCGTCATCTCGCGGTGATCGACGCCAATCAGCGTCGGCACGTCATGGCCCATGGCGTTCATGGTGTGGTGGCTCTTGTGACAGTGGAAGGCCCAGTCGCCCTCCTCATCGGCAAGGAACTCAACCTGACGCATCTGCCCCACCGCGATATCCGTGGTCACCTCCGGCCAGCGCGAGCCCACCGGCGTCGGCCCGCCATCGGTGCCGGTCACCTCGAACTCATGGCCATGCAGATGGATCGGGTGGTTGGTCATGGTCAGGTTGCCGACGCGCAGGCGCACCTTGTCGTTATGCCGCACCACCAGCGGGTCGATACCGGGGAAGATGCGGCTGTTGAAGGTCCACAGGTTGAAGTCGGGCATGGTCATGATCTTCGGCGTGGCCGCCCCGGGCTCGATGTCATAGGCGTTAAGCAGAAAACAGAAGTCCCGATCCACTTCGCTGATCAGCGGGTGATGCGCCTTGGGATGGGTGACCCAGAAGCCCATCATGCCCATGGCCATCTGGGTCATTTCGTCGGCATGCGGGTGGTACATAAAGGTGCCGGGGCGGCGGGCGACGAACTCATAAACGAAGGTCTTGCCCACCGGAATCGCCGGCTGGGTCAGCCCAGCGACGCCGTCCATGCCATTGGGCAGGCGCTGACCGTGCCAGTGGATGCTGGTGTGTTCGGGCAGCTTGTTGGTAACGAAGATGCGCACCCGGTCGCCCTCCACCACCTCGATGGTCGGCCCCGGGGACTGGCCGTTATAGCCCCACAGATGGGCCTTGTAGCCCGGCGCCAGCTCGCGCACCACCGGCTCTGCGACCAGGTGGAACTCCTTGACGCCGTTGTTCATCCGCCACGGCAGGGTCCAGCCATTGAGGGTGACCACCGGGTTATAGGGCCGGCCGTTCTGCGGCTGCAGCGGCGGCTGGGTATCGGCGCTGCCCTGGGACACCGCCTCTGGCACGCCGGCCAGGGATACCCGGCTGACCGCCGAGGTGGCGACAGCGGCAGTAATCGCGCTGGCACCGAGAAAGAAATCACGTCGTGAAACCATGGGAAATAGTCCTTGATCAGTGCCCGGCGGGCTCGTCGGTGGCGGCCATAGCCGGTGTGCTCGATGACAGGCTGGGCGCGCCCAACAGGGCCATATCCAGATCGGCCTTGGCGATCCAAAAGTCGCGCTGCGCCTGCAGATAGCCATCGACCGCGAGGATTTGTTTGCGTGCATCGGCCAGCAGCTCGAAGGTGCTGATAAACATGCCGTTGTACTGCAGGAGGTTTTCCTCGGCGATACGCGCGCGCAGCGGCAGTACCTCGTCGCGATAATGCCGGGCAAAGTCATGGCTGGCCTGGTAACCCAGATAGGCCTCGCGCACTTGGGATCGCGCGTTGATTGCCGTGGCGGCGGCGCGATTAAGCATCTGCCGGTACTGCGCCTCGGCCTTGGCCACCTTGGCGCCACTCCAGTCGAACAGCGGCAACTCGACGCTGATCTCGTAGCCACGCTGGGTCGGTTCCTCATTGGAGCGGTTATTCACCACGCCCAGCTCCAGCACGTTGATAAACCGTGTGGTCTTGCTCAGCCCCAAGTTGCTGGCCAGCCGCTCGGCATCCAGGCGCACGGCCTGGATGTCCAGACGCTGAGCCATGGCCAGGCGCTCGACATCCGGCAACTGCTCAGGCTTAGCCGGCAACTCGGGCAGGCGCTCGGGCAAGCGGAAATCGATCTGCTCGCCCCACAGACCGAGCAGGCGGGTCAGCTGCTCGCGGCTCTGCACCCGGGTCTGTTCGGCACGGATCAGGTTAAGCCCGGCCTCGGCATAGAAGCTCTGCTCCTGAGCGCGCTGCAAGGTGCTGTAGTTGCCCACTGCGGCCAACCGCCGGGCCAGCTCAGCCGAAACCTCAGCCGCCTGCATCACCTGCTGCATATAAACCAGGCTTTCCTGCACGGCCACCGCGCGGTACCAAGCCTTGCGCGTCTGGCTGGCCAGCTCGAACAACGCCAGGCTGGTCTGCCGCTGCACCTGCTCGAAGCGCTTGGCCTCCATGCCGGAGGTCAGCGGCATGGCAATCAGCCGCGCCAGATTGATATGCAGGCCGCGCTCGTATTCCACCTCGCTGCCCTTCTCCAAACGCCCGAAGGAAAAGCCCGGATTAGGGATACGCCCGGCCTGCACGCGCTCGGCTTCGCTGATACCCAGCGCATCGAAGCTCGCCTGCAAGTCGCGGTTATTCAGCAAGGCAACCTGCACTGCGGCATCCACCGTTAGCGGCTCGGCCAGCAACTCGGCGACTCGCTCGGCCACCTGGCTGCGCTGCTCCGGGATTTTCACCCAGGTCACCTGCTTGTCCAGCTGCGCCTGGCTGGCCTGTTCGACCTGAGTAAAACCACCATCCTGGCTAAAGCTGGCGCAGCCGCTCAGTAGAACAACCATTGCGCAAAGCCCGACGCGGCTCGTCATGCCACTCGCTTTAGTGATGGCCATGATGCGGCTCCGTTGGCTTGGTCGACGGCTTGGCGGGCTGCTGCGCCGGGGTTGTCTGGGTATCGGGCTCCTGGGCATACGGTTCTTGGGAATAGGTGCGCCAGCCGCCGATACGACCGACCAGGTCGTTGGCCTCGCGCCAGTTATGCAACGGTTGCTCGCTAAAGCCCTGGTAGGCTTTGAGCGGCGATTGATAGTGCAGAGCTGGCGTGGCGGCCTGAGCGTCCAGCGGATCGGGCAACTCGGCCCAGGCGCCAACGGGTAGCAGCCATAGGCAGATAAACGCCTGCCGGCGGGCAAAGAGAAAACGCATCATCGAATAGTCTCGCGTGCAGCGGCGCTGCCTGCACCGCGCAGGCAAACACCGACCAATAGCTAAATACGCGTTACGCGGACCTGGGCAGCAACTGCGCCAGATGCGTCAACGCACGGTTTGGCTTAGGCGAGAAACAGGCGTGGGGGTCTTTCGGGGGTTTCGGCGATAAAGCCGACAAACTGATCCAGTCGTGCCAGGGACGGCTCGACCGCTTGCAGTGGGGAATTGCTGGCGACCACCGTGCTCAGGGCTACCGCACCAACACAAAAGGCGCAGAGGCTGCACAGGCTGTTATCGGCCGCAGACGCAGACTGGCTGGAGTTGTCGCTGACGTGATGCTCGCCATAGGCAGAAGCCTCGACAGGCTGAGCCATGACCATCGCGCCGGGATGATGCGCGGCCATTTGCGGATCAACCTGGGCCAGCGCCCCGCTCTGCTGGGTGACCGCGCATAACTGCATGCTGAGGGCGGCCATGCTCTGCGCCGGGAGGGCGAGCATTAGCATCCAGATCAGAGCGGTACGCAGGGTTTTACACATGGTGCGAGTTTGTCTTCAGCACGGTTGATGGGGCGGATTATCCACCCAATACACCATTTGTCCACACCTGAGCATGGGCAAAACCGCTCGCAGCTGGCTATGATCGGAGCCCATGACCAATACCCCGCCATTGCGTCAACCCTGCCCACCCGGTGCCTGCGATTGCGGGCGCGAACAACTGCTGGAGAATGCCGGCAGCGACATGCGCATCCTGCTGCTCACCCGCAGCGAGGAAAAACGCCTGCTAGAGCGGCTAGAGAACCTTGAAAGCCTGGCCGATCTGGAAAAACTGCAGCGGCGCATCTATGAGCAGCTTGGTGTGCGCGTCACCGTCGCCCCCGGCTTTAACGAAGTACGCAGCATGCGCGGCATAGCGGTTCAGATCGATGAATTGCCGGGGCTGTGTCGTAAAACCCGCCAGGCCATTCCCACCGCCATCCGCCGCGGTTTGGAAAAACGCCCGCAGATCGCCTACGACCTGCTGAACGCCCATGACCTGTTTCGCGATATTTAGACGCTGGGTGAGAGGGTCATGAACTGGTAAACAGGGCTAAACCCAGGCGACCTCATGTGCCGAAAACCGCGCGGTTGACAGACCGGTAAAAATCAGCAGAATCGCCGCCCCTTTTCCACGGATGGAAGTCCCTCGTGCAACGGATTGTGATTTTGGGCAATGCCGGCAGCGGCAAGTCCACTCTGGCGCGGGCCTTGGGCAAGCGTCTCGGCGTACCCGTCGTGCATCTCGATACCCTGTTCTGGGAGCCCGGCTGGGTCGAGCCCGATGCGGGGCAGTTCCGTGAAAGGGTCCGCGATGCGCTCACCACGGATGCCTGGGTCTGTGAAGGCAACTACGCCCGACGCACCTTCGACCTGCGCCTGCCCAGCGCCGACCTGATTATCTGGCTGGATACGCCGCGACTGACCTGCCTGAGGCGCGTCATCGTTCGTAGCGTCTTGAACCGACCGCGCCCCGACCTTCCTGCAGGCTGTAGAGAAAAACTCGATCGGGCATTTCTGGAGTTTCTTAAATTCGTCTGGCAGTTCGACCATGGCTACCGCCAAGGTATCGACGCAGTGCGCATGGCCATAGGCCCGACGGTGCCTACAGTACATTTACGAGGCGGTCGACAGATTGCCGCCTTCCTTGATCGGCTGCCCGTAACACCTGCAACCCGGCCCAGCTTGATCAATTGACCACCAGAAGAAAGGGATTATTACTCGTGGCAAAACACTTCATTCGCCCGCTCGCGCTGTGCATTTTTCATCATCGGGGGAAAATACTGGTCAACCAATTCAACGATGCCGATGAGAACCGGACGCTTTTTCGCCCCATTGGCGGCGGCATTGAATTCGGCGAAAGGAGCCACGAGGCCATCGTCCGCGAAGTACAGGAAGAACTGGGGCGCTCGATCAGCGATATTCGCCTGATTGGCACGCTGGAAAGCATCTTCACCTACGCAGGCAAGCCAGGGCACGAGATTGTCCAGGTCTACGATGCAAGGTTTGACGACGCAGAGGTCTATGAACAACCCTGGCTAGACGGCCATGAAAGCGATGGCGCGCCGTTCAGGGCCGCGTGGCACTCCAGCGCCAGCTTCACCCCGGCATCGCCGCTGGTACCGGAAGGGCTCTACGACCTGCTCAAGCGAGCATCGCTGTTGTGACAGCCCATCGGTAGCCGAGGCTGGCCGTATGCCAATTAAGACAATGTTGGCATACGGCGCAATTTTCAAACTCAAGGGTCAGGCACATGGCATTCCGGGTAGCGAAAGCGCCCATTACTACCGCCCTGGTGGAGGCTGACTTGGAAGATGCTTATGGCCCCAACCTGCTTGCGACCAAAGCATGCCCTGTGGTTGTGCGGATGATTGACGGCTTGGAGTACCTGTTGGTGTTCAAGCATCCGCTAGCGGGTTACCAACTGGTGAAGGGCACCATTGAATTGGCTGAGCGGCCTGCCCATGCAGCCGTGCGCGAGCTTGCTGAAGAATCGGGCATTTGTAATGCCCGGGCAGTAAGGGATCTAGGCAGCTGGAATGCCGGATACGAGCAACAGATTTGGTCGTTTCAGCTTTGTGAGGTCGCAGAGTCGCTACCCCACCAGTGGCGCTTCAACACAGATGATGATGGCGGACATGTCTTTGAGTTCTTCTGGCATCCGTTGAGTGCTGATTTTCCCACGCCTTGCCACAGGCTATTTCAGGCCGCCTGGGCACAGATCAGAAATCGGCTTTACGCCACGAACGCGGACACACATAAGCCCTTACAGATACTCACAGCAGCTCATCGCTCTACCCAAAAACCGACCTGACTCACTACACCCACAGCCTGCTGCGCGATGCATAGCACGAGTTACTGAGGCTGCTTGAGCCGTGGACAATTGGGGCACAACTCCACCCCTGGCAACACGTAGCGGATACAGCACAAACGGCGCTGCCGCCAAGGCCGTATCTGGCCATCAGCGTGCTCGATATCGATATAGCGGATTGGCGCATACAGCGGGTTGCGCGAACCATCCGGGCGTTGCGCGGCGCTCAGTAGGCGCTGGCCATCGAGCAATAACTCTGCTTGCTCGCTGCGTTTTTGCAGTTGTCCAAGCCAGGCCTCGAAGTAGTTGCCAGCATTGCTCCAGAGTACCTTCGCCGACACTCCGGTATGAGCGCAGAGCGCCTGGATAAAGGGCTGCAGATTGTCATCAAGCAGATGGGCGAAACGCTCAAAGGGATTTTGCGGCGGCGGCAACTGCTCGCAAGGCCCAGGCAACTTGAACACCAGCGGCAAGCCTTCGTCATCAACGATGATCGCCAACTGCTCCATCCGCAGCGGCATGCGCTGGTTCAGCAGCAGCGCCGCACTGATTACCGGCGGAAACAGGCGCATAAAGTACTGATTGGCCCAGATCGACGCCAAGCCGCGCTGGTCGGCCGTCGCGAATTGCGGGCGGAAGCGCGCCATCAAGGTACTCAGCGTCTGCGGCTGGAGGAATTGCGAACCACTGATGGCCTCGCGCGGATCATCCGCCGCCACAAAAACATTGCGGTAACGCGCCAGATCGCCACTGAACAGCATGGCCAGCCCGGACAACATCTCTTCTTCCACGGCGGTATCCGTTGAGGTCGCTAGAGCAGCGGTTGCAGGCAAAATCGGCGCCTCAGCAGCAGCGTTCTTCCTAGAAATATCCTTGCCGTGCAATGCCGTCATCCATCAAAAGAACCAATAATAACGCTAACGATTAGCGTTTGCGAAATACTGATTCATTACTTAAGATGCAGCCCGCGCCCAATCTAGAGCGGTTATGCACATGGATGATGTTGGACAGTCGAAAGCAGCCGTGCATCTGGCGATGCTGATAAACCTGCTTTCCATCGGCAGCCTGATGATGGTGATGCCCCTGGGTCCAGATCTGGTTCGTCACCTCGGCATGCAGGCCAGCCATGTCGGCTATATCAGTGGCGGCGCCACGCTCGCCTCTGCCCTGAGCATGGCTCTGGCGGCGCCCTGGCTGGATCGCCTGCCGCGCAAGCAGGCGCTGGTAATCCTTCTGACCCTGCGTTTCGCCCTGCTGATGGCCTGTGCCCTGACCAGCAGCGCCGAGCAGCTGATTCTGCTGTTTGTACTCTCCGGTTTGGTTGCCGGGCCCATGGGCGCGCTGTTGATGGCAAGCATGCTCGACATCATCCCGCCGGCCGAACGCGGGAGAAAACTCGCCTATATCGGCATGGGCTTTTCTCTGGCAGCCATTGTGGTGGTACCCCTGGCTCTGGAGCTGGCGCTGCGTTGGAGTTGGCAAGCGCCCTTTATCGTCTTCGGCGGCCTGGGCCTGGCGCTGGCGTTGCTGTGTCACCTGCTGCTACACGTTCAGACCAGCGCTTCGCGGCCCAGCGGCTCGGTATTGCCACTGCTGAAATCGCCGCTGTGCCTAGGTGCACTGGCGATCACCGCGCTACAGATATTCGGCCACTTTCTGCTGGTGCCGCATTTTTCCAACTACTTCCAGTTCAACCTGAATTTCCCCCGCGAGCAGATCGGCCTGCTGTTTCTCTGCGGCGGCCTGGCCAGCCTCGCGGCCATGCGCCTGGGCGGTATCTGGATTGATCGAGGCCAGGCGCTGACGGTGATTCTGCTCAGCAGCTTCGGTCTGGCACTGACCACGCTGCTGGGTTTCGCCGCGCCGATTGGCCTGTCGATTTACCTGGTCTTCGTGCTGTTTATGGCCGCCAGCGCGGTGCGCACCAACAGCAGCATGACCATCGCCGCCGCGATCCCACCGCCGCACCAGCGCGCCGCATTTATGGCGTTTCAGGGCACCGTCAGCAACGTCGCCGCCGGGCTCGGCAGCCTGTTTTCGGCGCTCTACCTGAGCACCGGCGCAGACAACCAGCTTCAGGGCTTCAACCAATTAAGCGGCTTTTATGTGGTCGTCGGAATACTCACGGGGGTGGGTATGTGGTTGCTCCAACGCGGTATCCGGCGACGCGACGCCGCCAGCCACACCGCAGGCATAACAACACAGGCGGGCTGAAACCGCCGATCACCAGTGATCAGCTGTAAACGCGTCAACACCTACTCAAATGGAACCTGTCATGTCTTTTGTCAGAAACATCAATCACCGTCGCGCCATCTCGGTGGGCGTACTGGGTGGTCTGCTGCCTTTCGCGGCGCTGGCCGACAACAGCGTCACCCTGGAAGACAGCATCGTCACTGCCTCGCAGACCGCGCACAGTCAGCTCAGCGCCCCGGCCAGCGTGTCAGTCGTGACCCGCGCCGAACTCGACAAAATGCCGGTTTACGATCTGGCCGACGCGGTCAAACGCCTGCCCGGCGTACATATCAATACCTCCTCGGCCTATGGCCGCAAGGAGATCAAACTGCGCGGCATGGATTCGGACTACACCCTGCTGCTGGTCAACGGCCGCCGCATCAACTCGCGTGACGCCCTGACCTCTAATTACGCCAACGACTTCGACCTGTCCTCGATCCCAATGGCCGCCGTCGAGCGTATCGAAGTGATCCGTGGCCCGATGTCTTCGCTGTATGGCGCTGATGCCCTGGGCGGCGTGGTCAACGTGATCCTGCGTCAGCCAACCAGCAGCACCAAAGCTGGCGTAGCCGCCAGCTATGAGAGCCCCCGCAAGGGCGATGAAGGTGACAGCCTTAAGACCAGCGGCTACCTCAGCGGTGCGCTGATTGAGGACACCGTACTGGGCAATCTGATACTCGAGTCCACCGACCAGGAAGCCTGGCAGTCCGAACAACTCACCCTGAAAGGCACCGATGCTGCGGAAAAACGCCGAGGCAACAATATCTTGGGTTCTCTCAGCTGGCTGATCGACGAACAGCAAAGCATCGATCTGGACATCAGTCACCGCGAAGAAGCACGCAAAGCGCGTTGGAACAACTACGGTGCATTGATCACCAATATCCAAGACATGGATCGCACCACGTTCGGCCTGGCCCACAACGGTAATTGGGACAGCTTCAACTCCCGTGTGCGCTACTACTACGAAAAGGTCGAGCTGACCGACGATTCAGAGATCATGACCGCTCTGCGCAAACGCGTCGGTGAGGTGGAGCAGAACAACCACACTGTCGACGGGCAGATTTCCACCACCCTCGGTAGCCACCTGCTGACCGCCGGTAGCGAGCTGCGCCGTACCACCCTGGAGCATAACCAGAACCTCGGCAAGGAAACCGAAGTCGATCAGAAAGCCATCTACCTGCAGGATGAATTCTCCATCGGCGCACTCGATATTACCCTTGGCGCACGCTGGGATGACCATGAAGTGTTCGGCGGCGCATTTAGCCCGCGCCTCTACGGCATCTACAACCTGACTGATAACTGGGTACTCAAGGGCGGCGCCGGCAAGGCGTTCAAGGCGCCAGACATCACCCAATCCGACGAAAGCTACAGCGTGCTGGCCTGCCGGGGCATGTGCCAAATCGTCGGTAATCCGGACCTGAAACCGGAAACATCGGTCAGCTATGAGCTGGGCACCCTGTATCAGAATGAGCGCCTGCAAGCCGGCATCATGTTCTTCAACAACGAGATTGAAGACATGATCGTCAGCGATAGCTGGCGCGCCGGGTATCGTCCTAAGGTGATGACCTACACCAACGTCAGCAAAGCGCGCGTACAAGGCTACGAATTACAAGGCCGCTACGCCTTCACCGACACCGTGGCCGCGCGTGCTAATTACACCTACTCCGACGCAGAAGATCGCGATACCGGCAAGCCGCTCAACTACAGCCCGCAGCACATCGCCAATATCGGCTTCGACTGGCAGGCATTACCAAAACTGGGTCTGAATCTGGACTACCAGTACACCGGCAGCCAGATGCTGGTCGTACCAGCCAAATCGGCCAGCTTCGAATCGGGCGCTTACTCCACCCTCAGTTTGGGCAGCAACTTCCAGGCAACCAAAGAACTCACTCTCAAAGCTGGTCTGAACAATCTGACCAACACCAAGCGTGATGACGTCGCTCAGTCCATCGACCACATTTTGATGGGACGCACCGTCTACGTAGGCTTCAGCTACGACCTGTAACACCCGTACCCCGGCGGCACCTGTCGCCGGGGTTACCCGAATTCTGTCCAGTAGAACCATGAGCCAACTAACCCGCACCTTCCATATCCAGCAACGCCACGTCCTGCTCGCCGGCAGCCTGTTGCTGCTCAGCTTGCTGGCGCTGTCCCTGGCTACCGGTGCCGGGCAATACGGCGCGGCGGATGTGCTCGGTTTTCTACTGGGCAACCCCGGCAGCCTGGCCGATGACAAACTGGCCATGGTGGTCAACAGCCTACGCCTGCCCCGCACCCTCGCCGCGCTGCTGGTCGGCGCCAGCCTGGCGTTGGCCGCCACCCTACTGCAAAGCGCAACGCGCAACCCACTGGCCGAACCCGGCCTGCTCGGAGTGAATGCCGGCGCGGTGCTCGGCCTGGTGGTCGGGCTGATCTACTTTGGCGTCGAATCGACCCAGGGCTACCTGCTCTGGGCCGGTGCCGGGGCGCTGCTGGGTAACCTGCTGGTGCTCGGCATCGGCGTCATGCTCGGCCAGGCCAGCCCGCTCAAACTGATCCTCGCCGGCATGGCCCTGGCTGCGGTGTTTGGCGGCATCGCCAACTTTCTGTTGCTCTCCACCCGGGTGGCGCTGGAGCAGTTCCGCTACTGGAATCTCGGCTCGCTATCGGCCTCCGAGCTGTCGGCAGTGACCACGGTCAGCCCACTGGCATTGCTCGGTCTGGTGCTTGCCGCCCTGCTCTGTCGGCAACTGACGCTGATGCAGATGGGCGACAGCCAGGCCCGCGCCCTAGGCATCTCGACCACCTGGGTGCGCGTTGGCGTGCTGCTCGCCGCCACCCTGCTGACCGCCTGCGCCATCGCCCTGGCCGGGCCAATCGGCTTTGTCGGTTTCCTCGCTGCCTACTGCGCCCGCCTGTTGGAACCGGTAGCGCTGCTACGCCAGCTGCTGTTCTCCAGCCTGTTCGGCATGCTGTTTCTGCTCGCCGCCGACATCCTCGCGCGCTGGCTGGTGCAACCCTATGAGCTGCCTGTCGGCACTTTGCTGGCTGCGCTCGGTGCGCCGGCCTTGATCGCCATCGTTCTGCGTGGCGGCTTCCGTTCTCTATTGGCGGTGAAATAAACATGCCCAGCCATCAACCCTCCGGGCTCTGGCATCTGCGTCTGGGCACACTCAATCTGCTGCTGCACCGGCGCACCTGGCTGATCAGCCTGTTGGTGCTGGCGGTGCTACTGACGCTGGTGATCGTGGCCATCAGCCTCGGCTCCGGGCGCATGGGCGTGCTCGATGTACTGGCCACACTCAGCGGCCAGGGCAGCAAGCTCGACGACATCATGGTGTTCAAGATCCGCATGCCACGCGTCGCCGCGGTGGTGGTCGCAGGGCTGGCCATGGGCATGGCTGGCTGCCTGATCCAGACCCTGGTGCGCAACCGCCTGGCCACCCCGGATATGGTCGGGGTCAACGAAGGCGCATCGCTGGCGGTGATCGGCTTTGCCCTCTATCTCACCCTTGGCAGCTGGCCCTGGTGGGCCTCACCCCTGGGGGCGGCGCTGGCTGCGGTGGCGCTATTCGTCTTGTGCCGCAGGCCTGGCGAGCAGGGTTATCTGTTTATCGTGATTGGCATCGCCCTGTCGGAGCTGCTCGGCGCCATCGGCGATTTTTTTATGGCCACCCGCCCACTGGTGCATCTGGGCAGCATCTACCTGTGGACCATGGGCCACTTCGCCGGAGCCAGCTACCAGACGGTTGCCCCCATCAGCCTGATCCTGTTGGCACTGATCCCACTGCTGGCCTGGATTAACCGCCCGCTGGCGCTGCTGCGCTTCGGCGAGGCGACCGCACAGAACCTCGGCATCAAGGTCGCGGCGTTGCAACTGGCGGTGCTTGGCGTGGCGATTCTGGTGGCGGCGCTGGGCACCGCCATCGGCGGCCCGGTGATCTTTATCGCCATGGCCGCGCCGATCATCGCATCCTGTCTGGCCCGCGATCACCTTGCGCCGATCTGGCTGGCAGCGTTATGTGGCGCAGTGCTGCTGGTGGGCAGCGACACTCTGGTACGCCTGCTGGCGCAGCCCGAAGAAATTCCCACCGGGATCATGACCCGCCTGCTCGGCGGCGTTCTGTTGCTGATCCTGTTGCTCAAAGACCGCAAAGGCTCCGATTGATGACCCTGTTACCCCCGCCGCCACCTGCGCAACTGCGCGCGCACAACCTGAGCTTTGCCTACCAGGCCAAGCGCGTGTTGCAGGGCATATCGTTCGAACTGCCCAAAGGCAAGCTGATCGGCATTGTCGGGCCCAATGGCAGCGGCAAATCCACCCTTCTCAAGCTGCTGGCGCGACAACTGCCATTGCAGGATGGCCAGGTCGAACTCAATGGCACGCCGCTGCAGCGCTACGGGATGAAGGCCCTGGCCCGCGAGCTGGCCTTTCTCCCGCAGCGCCCGGTAATGGCCGAAGGCATTCGCGTCGAACAGTTGGTGCAATACGGCCGCCATCCGCACCAGGGCTGGTTCAACCAGTGGAGCGCGGAAGATGCCCGCCAGGTCGCCCGTGCTCGCGACGCCATGCAACTGCAGGACATCTGGCAACAGGTCGCCTCCTCGCTGTCCGGTGGCCAGGCCCAACGCGCCTGGCTGGGCATGATCCTGGCGCAGAACACCGACCTGGTGCTGCTCGATGAACCTACCAGCGCCCTGGATATCGGCCACCAGGCCGAGGTCATGGAGGCGGTGCTGAATATTGTCGGCGAGGGTCGCACCGTGCTGATCGTGATTCACGACCTGGGCGTGGCCGCGCGCTACTGCGATGAAATCATCGCCCTGGATAACGGCCGTATCGCTGCCATGGGCCCGGCCCGTGAGGTGATCAACAAGGCCCTGATCGACCAACTCTATGACACCGACGTGGACATCCTTGCGGCGCCCGATGACGGCGCCCCGGTGGTGGTGCCGCGCCGGCGCAAACCCACCCCCTCTGCACAGGACTAACCCAATGACTACTGTATTGCGCTGGAGCCTGCCCCTGCTGCTGGTCAGCCAACTGCTGAGCACGGCCGCCGTGGCCGACACCCGTCAGATCGAAGACGCCTTCGGTAACTCGGTCACCGTGCCCAGCTCGCCGCAACGGGTAATTACCTTGAGCGAATTGGATCTGGATGCGGCGCTGGCCCTGGGCATCACTCCGGTTGGAACGATTAACGGCCGTGGCCAGGCAGCGCCGCCGCGCTACCTCGACAGTAAAGCCCTGGCCGGGATCAAGGTGGTCGGCGATATCGACAACCCGAATCTGGAAACCCTGCTGGAACTGGAGCCCGACCTGATCCTTACCGGCCCGGTAAAGCCGGAACAACTGGCAATCCTCAATGAAATTGCCCCCACGGTGATCACCTTCGCCTGGGCCAAGCCCTGGCAGGAAAGCCTGCAACGCACCGCCAATGCACTCAACCAGAGTGCTGCCGCCGATGCGCTGCTGGCACGCTACAACGCCCGCGCCGCTGAAGCCCGCGAACGCTTGAAGGCTCACCAGGGCGAGACTTTCAGCATTGTGCGCTGGAACCCCAAAGGCCCGTCTTACATGTTCAAGGATGCCTTCGCCAGCAGCGTGATCAGCGACGTCGGCCTGGTTCGCCCGAGCTATCAGCAGGACCCCGGCCACACCCACTCCATGGCCCTGAGCCTGGAATCGTTGCAACTGCTGGACGCCGACTGGCTGGTGATCGGCACCCTGAGCACCAGCGGTGAAGCTGTGGAAGCCCTGCAACAGGCCGAACAGACTCCGGCGTTCAAGCAACTCTCGGCGATCCAGGGCAAGCGCTTTGGCGCCGTCGATGGTTCGCTATGGACCTCGCTCGGCGGCCCACAGGCCGCCTTGCAGGTGATTGCCGATATCGAACAGCTGCTCGGCAAGGCCGACGCTCAGCCGCTGAAGAACTGAACAGCGAGACACGTCAGCAATGTGGGAGGGGCTTTAGCCGCGAATGCTGCTCAGAAAGCTCGCGGCTAAAGCCCCTCCTACACACCTCACGCAGCCACTGCGGCTATTAAATGCCCTCTGGTACCGGCAAACGTTTGCGATCGAGCTTGCCACTGGCGGTTTTCGGCAGGCTGTCGAGCAGCAGAATGCGCCCGGGGATCATGTAGTGCGGCAGCCGTTGCTGCAGCGCGCGGCGAATGCTCATACGGCCCAATCCAGCGCCTTCACGCAGCTCCACGTACGCCACCAGACACGCCTCATCGCCGCTGCCATGCAAGCGCACCGCCGCATCCTGCACGCCGTCGATGCGCCTTAGACAGACTTCGATCTCGCCCAACTCGATGCGAAAGCCGCGCAGTTTGATCTGCTCGTCGCGTCGCCCCAGATAGCGGTAGGCGTCTTCACCGACCCGCTGCACGCGGTCACCGGTGCGATACAGCTGGCGGCCTTGCCAGCTAATAAAGCTCTGTGCAGTCAGGTCATCACGCGCCCAGTAGCCGCTGGCCAACGACGGCCCTTCGATGCACAGCTCGCCCTCGCCGCCGATAGGCAACGCCTCGCCTGCCTCATCCAGCACCCAGTGGCGGTAGCCATCGAGGGACTGGTGCAGCAGCACGCCCTGCTCGCCGAGCGGCAATTGCACCTGCGCCATCAGCGACCAGACCGTGGCTTCGGTGGGGCCATAGCAATTCCACAGTTGGCCAACCAATGGCACCAGGCGCTCGGCCAGAGGCGCATCCAGCGCCTCGCCGCCGCACAACGCAGTCAGCCCGGCGCGGCCCGGCCAGCCGGCCTTGAGCAGCATGCGCCAGAATGCAGGGGTGGCCTGCAGGGTGTTGATTTCCGGATGCTCGGCCAAGAGCCTGAGCAGCGCATCCGGGTCCTTGTGCGCCGAATTGCCGACCACTTCCAGTGCGCCACCGCCCCATAGCGGGCCGAGCATTTCCAGCAGGGAGATATCGAAGGCCGGGGTAGTGATAAACAACCAGCGAGCGGCGCTACCCAACTGCAGTCGGCGGCTGGCGGCGCTGAGGAAATTGGCCAGGGCGCGGCGGCTGATCACCACACCTTTGGGCCGCCCGGTGGAGCCCGAGGTAAACATCATATAAGCCGGCTGTTGCTCATCCAGCGCCGGCCAGTTTAGCTCGCCGCCCTCACCTTCGCGCAGGTGCAGGCTCGGCATGGCAAAGCTGCCCAGGCCCTCGGCATCCTGCAGCACCAGCGCCAGTTCGGCGTCGTCGGCAATGCCCTGCAAGCGCTCGAGGGGGAACTCTGGATCCAGCGGCACAAAGCACAACCCGTTATGCAGACAGGCCAGCGTCGCCGCCAAGAGATCGGCCGAGCGTTGCAAGTACAGGCCGACCCGCGCGCCAGGCGGCACGCCCCGCGCCGTCAGTTGCGCGGCAATCGCCGCCGTACGCGCGGCCAGGCGCGCGTAGCTGTAACGCTGACCTGCCCAGCCCAGCGCCATGGCATCCGCCTGTTCGGCGAATACCTGCGCCAGGTGCGGACCCAGCAGTGGCACGCCGAGGTTGTGCTGCATCACCGTCATGGCTGTACCTCCATAGCCAACCTGGCCAATTCACTCAGGTGCTGACGTAGGCGCTGCAGCAACTGCTCGCTGAGATCACCACGCAGGCAGCCGATCTGCCGCAGGGTCAGGCGGCCATCAAAGATCCCGCCGTGCAGGCTGATCAGCTCTGCCGAACGATTGTCCGCTGCACTCGGCCGCCCCGGCGCGATGGGCAACGGTTGCCAATCACCCTGGCCACTGCGCGCGCTGCCCAGGTAGTTCAACGCCACCGGTGGCAGCGGCAAGGGGTTGGGTTCCGTCAGGCTGGCGCGCAGCGGCATATAACCGACCCCGTTGTCCGGCACCTGGCGCAGCTGTTCGGCGCACTGCGCAATCAGCTGCGCCCAGTCCGCCTGATCATCCAGCACCAGCGGGTACATGCTGGTAAACCAGCCCAGCGTGCGGCTGACATCCAGGCTCGGGTCAATCACCTCGCGGCCATGGCCTTCCAGCAGAATCCACTGGCGCTGACCGAGGCCCATCTCGCTCAGCGTGCGGGTCAAGGCGGCCAACAGCAGGCTGCGCATCTCGCTGGCAAATACCTGAGTAGCGTGCTGGCTCAGTTGCTGGGTCAGCACTGGTTCCAGCTCGAGCAGATGCACCTGGGTCGGCTCGGCGCTGACCCATTCAGGCGCGAGTCGGTAATCCATCGCCGCCATGCGTTCGCGCCAGAAGCGCAGCTGCGCACCGGCTTGCAGCACATAGGCGGTCAGGCCCTGGCCCCATTGCCGGTAGCTGCTGGTCTTGGCCGGCAGCGCTTCGCCACGGTGCAACCGCGCCAGGTCATCGGCGAGAATGCGCCAGGACACCGCATCGACCACCAGGTGATGGCAGGCGATAAACAGTGCGCGGCCCTGCGGCAGGTTCTCCACCAGCCCCCAGCAGAGCGTGCGCCCCAACATCGGCTCGAAGTGGCTTTGCAACTTGGTTAAGGCTAATTGCAAACCCGTTTCGCCCAGCTCGCGGTAGTCCAGCAACGCGGGTGAGCCAAGCGGCAGGTTCTCTAGATAACGCTGGCCACTTTCCGTTACCGCCAGGCGCAAGGCATCGTGATGCTGCAGCAGCTGTTGCAGATAGCTGCGCAACTGCGGTGCGCCAACGTCCTCGGGCAAGCGCAGCAGCACGCCCTGGTTCCAGTGCTGCGGGGTGGCCAGAGGCTGCTCGTAGAACCAGCGTTGAATCGGCTGCAAGGGAAACTCACCGATCAGCACGCCCTGCTCGGCCTGCACCGCGATATCTTCGCGCTTGCTGCCCAGCACCCGGCACAGGCGGCGCACGGTCTTGGCCTCGAACACCTCCTTGACCGAGCAGGCATAGCCGGCATCGCGCAGGCGTGTGGTCAGCTGGATACTCAGGATCGAATCGCCGCCCAGCTGGAAGAAGTCGCTCTGCACACCGAGCGGCTGATTCAGCACGGCCTGCCAGATGGCGAGTATCTCGGCCTCGAGCGGGTTGGCTGGCGGCGTATGCTCGCCGCCAGCCGCCAGATCGATCTTCGGCAGTTGACGCAGGTCGAGCTTGCCATTGGGCGTCAGCGGCATCTGTTCAAGCAGCACCAGGCTGCTCGGCACCATATATTCCGGCAGGCGCTGCGCCACATCATGCAGGATCGCCTCGACCGCAGGCTGAGCTGCACCGGGCTTGAGCGCCGCGTAGGCGACCAGGGCCTGGCGCTGGCCATCGCGCAGCACCAGCACCTTGACCTGTTGCAGCGCCGGGCAGCTAAGGCTCAGCTGGGTTTCGATCTCCCCCGGCTCAATGCGGTAGCCGCGCAGCTTGATCTGCTCATCCAGCCGACCGAGGTATTCATAGTCACCATTACCCAACAACCGCGCACGGTCGCCACTGTGGTACAGACGTAGCGTCACGCCGGCCACACAGTGCTCGCGGAACACCGCCGCCGTGCGCTCTGGCTGATTTAGATAGCCGCGCGCCAGGCCGAGGCCGGCCAGACACAGCTCGCCCGGCACCCCGACCGGACAGAGGTTGCCCAACTCATCGAGGATCAGCGCCTGCATGCCGTCGATGGGTGTGCCGATGCTCAGACTGCTGCCCGGCTCTAAGTGTTTGCATAGCGCGGTCACCGTGGCCTCAGTCGGCCCGTACATATTGATCAGGCGTACCCGCCCGGTCCAACGTTCGACCAACCCGCTCGGGCAGGCCTCACCGCCAAAGCCCATCGCCTGCACAGTCGGTAGCGCAGAGTCCGGCAAGGTCGCGAGCAAGGCGGTGGGGAAAATCATATGGCTGCTGGCGCTGCGCTCAATCTGCTCGACTAGATCTTCATCCGGCTCCCCCCAAACCAGACTCGCACCCTGGGTCAGCGGCAGCAGCGCACACATATTGCCGGCGTCGAAGGACAGCGACATGCAGTTGAACATGCGTGCCTCGCAGCTCAACTGCAGGCGCTGGGCATGGTCCTGCAGCAGGTTGACCAGGCCACCCTGCTCGACCATCACGCCCTTGGGCAAACCGCTAGAACCGGAGGTGTAGATCACCTGGGCAAGCTGCTGCGGATCATGGCCGAGCGCCGGGGTGGTCGGCAGCATGCCGTCCAGTTGCGCCTGCAGGCTGGCATCCTGCAGATCGACCCAGCGCACGCCAGTGTTCAATGCAAATGGCGGCTCGCCCTGGCCGACGATCAACTCGATGCCGGCATCGCCGAGGATGTGTTGCAAGCGTTCACGCGGGTAGGCCGGGTCCAGCGGCACGTAGGCGGCGTTGATTTTCCAGATGGCCATCACTGCCACGGCGAAGGCATTCTCGCGGCGCGCCAGGACGCCTAGCAGCGCACCCGGGCCGCAGCCCTGACTAAGCAGCCAGTGCGCCAGGCGATTGGCCCGCGCATCCAGCTCGGCATAACTGACAGCGCTATGGCCAACCCCCAGGGCCGGGCGCTGCGGATGCAGCCGCGCCATATCTTCGAACAGGCCCAGCGCCGTACGCCGGTTGGGATACTCACGGGGCAGCGCGGCCAGGCGCGCTGCGGTTTGCTGCACCAGTGGCGGATCGAGCAGCGGCAACGCCCAGATATCCATCTCGGGTTGTTCGACCACGGCCTGTAGCAGCAACAACAGGCGTTCGGCATAACGTTCGACCGTGGCGTGCTCGAACAGCGCCGTGGCGTACAGCCAGTCAACCCGCACCGAGTCCATCAATTCGGTGACCTTGACCGAGATATCGGTCTTGGCCGGCAGCACCGGCGAGGTTTCCTCGACCGCCTGGCAACCGGGAATCAGGTCGTTGAAATCGACCCGCGCCTGGTACACCAGCATGATCTGGAAAATCGGGTTGATCGCCGTGTGGCGATCCATGCCGAGTGCCTCGCTAAGCGCCTCGAAGCGG
The DNA here is from genome assembly GCF_902506475.1 of Pseudomonas sp. 8BK. Classification (NCBI taxonomy): domain Bacteria; kingdom Pseudomonadati; phylum Pseudomonadota; class Gammaproteobacteria; order Pseudomonadales; family Pseudomonadaceae; genus Pseudomonas; species Pseudomonas sp. 8BK. The sequence continues at coordinate 2,296,260 of NZ_LR733252.1, forward strand.
TACAGCTGATGGTCGAAGGCTTCCAGGTCGTCCTTGCGGCAAGCCTGCAGATAATCGCTGAAGCGCTGTTGCTCGGGCAGTTGCGTGCGCAGCACCAGGGTGTTGACGAAAAAGCCCACCAGGCCTTCGATATCCGCGCGCTCGCGGTAGGCCAGCGGCGTGCCGATCACGATGTCACGCTCGCCGCTGTGACGCGCCAGCAGCAGCGCAAACACAGCATGCAGACCGATAAAGGGCGACGTGTTGTGCTGTTGGCACAGCTGTTTAAAGCGCGCCCATAGCCCGTTGTCGATAGTCGAAAACACCAGCTCGCCCCCACTGGCCTGATGCGCCGGGCGCGGTTTGTCCAGTGGCAGGCTGTGCACATCGGCGATGCCGCGCAGGCGCTCGACCCAGAAGGGTTTGAACTGCTCATGGTAGTCACGGAACAGCGGCGAATTGAACCAGCTGGCATAGTCGATGTAGTTCAGCGCCGGAGCTTGCCAGTTCAATGGCTGGCGATTCTGGAAAGCCAGAAACGCGGTTTTGAGGTCGGCAAACATGTTCTTCACCGACCAGCCGTCGGAGATGATGTGGTGCTGGGTGATCAGCAGCACGTGCTCACGCGCACCGAGGCGCAGCAGATGTACACGGGTCAGCTCACCCGTGGTGAGGTCGAAGGGCCGGTTGATTTCCTCGCGCACCCGTTGTGCCACCTGAGCTTCACGGGCTGGTAGCTCGAGTGCGGACAAATCCTCAACGCCCAGTTGCAGCGGCCGCTGCGGCAAAATCTGCTGCTCGCCACGGCCCTCGGCATTACGCACAAAGCGCGTGCGCAGGCTGGCGTGACGCTGCGCCAGCGCATCGAAGGCGAACGCCAGCGCCGGCACATCCAGCTCGCCGGTCAGGCGGAAATACACCGGCATGTTGTACAGGTGCGAGCTTTCTTCGTACTGCTCGATAAACCACAAACCGCTCTGCGACGACGACAGCGGGCCGCTCTCGGCGTGTTGCGCCTGGATCGGCGCGGCAAAGGCGTTGGCGGCAGCCAGGCAGGTGACGATGGCGTCGCGGTTGGCGCGAATCTGCTGGCCCAACTCCGGGGTGATGGCGTCCTTGCTCGACTGGGAAACCAGCTGGCCCTGGGCATTCAGACTCAGCTGCACGCCCTGGCGGGCCAGCTGGTTCAGCAGGCCGATGATATTAGTGCTCATGCGTATCCTCTCAGTCGGTCAGGCTTGCGCCGCCGTCAACCACGATGTCTTGCAGGGTGATGTGGCTGGCCAGACTGGAGGCCAGGAACAGCACGACGCTGGCGACCTCCTCCGGGGTGGCGATCTTCTGCAGCGGGATGCCCAGCTTGAACTGCTCGGGAAAGCCGGCGATGGTGCGCGTCGCTGCATCGGCGCTGTGCCACATGCCGCGCTGCATTGGCGTGTCGGTGGAGCCCGGCGACACCAGGTTGCAGCGCACGCCATGGGTCGCCAGCTCCAGGCCGGCAGTACGGATCAGGCTGCTCAGGGCTGCCTTGGACGCGCTGTAGGCGGCCATCTGCATGCGCGGCACATGCGCCGCGTTGCTACTTACCGCCACTACTGCGCCACGCCGCCAGGCCTTGAAACGCGGCATCAGCTGGCGCAGCAAATAGAACGGCCCGGATACGTTGACCCGCAGGCAGGCGTCCCAGTCCTCCAGCGCCAGCTCCTCAATCGGTGCCAGACGCAGCACGCCGGCGACACTGGCCAGCACATCGATCACCCCATGGGTACCCAGTAACTCGTGACAGGCCTGCTGCACCGCCTGGGCATCGCCGATATCCAGCACATAGCGGATAAAGCCGTAATTCTGCTCGGGGAAGCTCAGATCGAAGCCGACCACCTGCCCGCCCAACTGGGCAAACCCCTCCGCCACACTGCGACCAATGCCCTGGCCGGCACCGGTGACCCAGATGGTCTGACCGCTGAAATCCATTTGTCTGTTTATTGGCATGACGCTTCCTTACCAGACCTGTTCCACCTGCGCTTCACTCTGCAGCACGCGGCTGTCGAGGAAGTGGCAGAAGTCCGCCAGACGCGGGTGATCGAAGACATCGGAAACCTTCACCGCCGTGCCGAACTCACTGGCCAGACGGTTGACGATCTGGATGGTCTGCAGCGACTGCCCGCCCAGTTCGAAGAAGTTGTCAGCGGCCTGAATCGCACTGACGCCGAGAATCTGCTGCCAGATGCTGCGCACCCGTTGCTGGGTCTCATCGTCCAGCGCCTGCTCGCGCGAGCCCTGCAGGTACTCGGTGTGTAGGCGCTTGCGGTCGAGCTTGTTGCTGGCGGTGCGCGGCAACGCCGGGTAGTGCCGGTAGTCGGTCGGCACCATGGCCGCTGGCAGCAGCTTGCTCAGCTCCTGGCGAATGCCGCGCAGGTCATCCCGCGGGCCACTGATAAAGGCCACCTGCCGACGCAGCCCGCCACCCAGTTCCAGGCCCTGCACGCAGGCCTCATCGACACCGCTCAAGGCCAGCAGGCGCGACTCGACTTCGCCGGGCTGGATGCGATAGCCGCTGATCTTGAATTCGTTATCCAGACGGCCGAGGTAAACCAGACGGCCTTCCTCTATCCGCACCCGGTCACCAGTGCGGTAGGCCGGAGTCTGCTGCGCGCCGATCAGCAGGCTGGCAAAGGCTTGCGAATCACTGCCCAGGTAGCCGTTGGCCAACTGCGCACCACACAGCACCAGCTCGCCCTCCTCGGCCGGACGTTCGCCACGGCCCAGCACCAGCGCCGTGACGCCAGCCAGCGGCTGACCAATCGGCAGGCTGTCGCCATCCGCTGTCAGCTGCTGCAGGTCGCAGGTGCTCGCCACTACCGTGGTTTCGGTGGGGCCATAGGTGTTGATCAGGCGAATCGCTGGCGGTGCCATGTGCTGCCAGGCCGTCAGTTGTTCGGGATAGACCGCCTCGCCACCGATGATCACGCTCTTCAGCCCACTCGGCACCTGCACCAGGCCAGCACGCAGGGCCACCACCCATTCATTCCAGAACGCGGTCGGCAGGTCGAGTACGCTGATTGCCAGCTGTTCCAGACCTTCGACAAAGGCGCTGATCGACTCCAGCAACGCATCGGTACGCAGCACCAAGGTTGCGCCGGCGCTGAGGCTGACAAACACCTCCTCGATACTGGCGTCGAAGTTGAACGGGGCGAACTGCAGCATGCGATCGCTGGCAGCCACGCCATAGCGCAGGCGCGCCGCCTGGATAAAGTGATCCAGCGCGCGGTGGCTGATTTCCACACCCTTTGGCGTACCGGTGGAGCCGGAGGTGAACATCAGGTAGGCCGCGGCCTCGGCCTGACGTGGTGCGCAGAGGCGCGTGGCGCTGTGCAGCACGCCAGCCAGTTCGATCGGACCACTGTAGCTATCGGCCAGGCGATGGCGGAACGCCGCCTCGGTGACCACCAGAGCCAGCTGCGCGGTGGCGCAGATCAGCCGCTGACGCTCGCCAGGCTGCTCCGGATCGAGCGGCACATACACCGCCCCGGCCAACAGCACGCCGAGCTGCACGACAATCGCCTCAGGGCTGCGGCTGAGCATCACCCCAACCCGCTCGCCCGGCTGCACGCCACGTTCACTCAAGGCAGCGGCGATGGTTTCGGCCTGTGCCTGCAACTCACCGTAAGTAAGCCTGCGCTCGCCCTGGCACAGCGCCAGGTGCTGTGGCTGACGTTCGGCCTGGGCGCGAATGGCCAGCAGCACGCTGCCGACCTCGGCCATCGCGGTCTGCTCGGCGATCGGCGCGCTGAGCAAATGTTGCGCGCGGTACTGCGCGCTCCAGGCGCTGAGCAACTCATCACGCGGCTGTTGCGGGGCCTGCAACCAGACGGCCAGCAGGCTGAACAACTCCTCCTGCAGCGCGCGCACCTGCGCCTGGCTGTAGCACGCCGGGTTGGCGTCGTAATCCAGCAGCGGCACACCATCAGCCCCCAGGTGCACTTCCAGGGTCAGGTCTTCCACCGGGCCGGCGCTCAGGCTCAAGGTTCGCGCCGGGCAGTCGCCAAAGGTCTGCGGCCGGTCGAACGGCATGATATTGATCAGCGGGCCGAACAGACGCTGCTCGCCGCCGACCCGGCCGAGGTCGCGACGCAGCGATTCGTAGCGGTAATGCTGATGCTTGCGGCTGCTGCGACGCAGCTTGCCGATGCTCTGCGCGGCCTCAAGCAGGTTGGATTGATCGCTTAGATCGAGGCACAGCGGCGCGATGTTCATCTGCATGCAGGGCACGTTGAAGGAGGCCGAACCCATACGGTTCATCACCATCAACCCGAGCACCTGAGCGGCGCTGCCACTGACCTGACGCAGCTGCGCCGATAACGCGGCCAACAGCAGATCCGGCCAGCCAATTCTATTGGCCTCGGCCAGTTGATTCAGCGCCTGCCACAGCGCCGGCGGGAACGCCGCCGAATGACGAAGGAAGGTCGCCGAAATCGGCGCGACACGCTCGCTGAAGCTGACTGCCTCAGGCAACGCACCGAGCTGTTCACGCCAGTAATCGCGAGCCGCAGCCGTGCGCCCCTGGTTTTCACGCTCGGCGTCTTCGGCAAGTACTGCGGCGTAGTTACCGAACTCGCAAGGTGCGGCCAGTTCACCGCGCGTTGCCGCGCCATACAACTGAGCAACGCGCTGATAAAGCAGGTTGCTGCCATAACCATCGAGGGCGATGTGGTGAATGCAGCCGTAGAGAAAATCCACCTGCTCGCCCTGCAGCAGAGTGAAGCGGCAGGGCAGCTCGCGTTCCAGATCGAACGGCTGGCGAATCTCGCTCATGCCCCACTGCTGCACCCAGGCCTGGGCATCGACCCCGACCGGTATTTGCACCTGCGCCACACTGAGCGGCAGTTCGGCAGGGTTGAACCACAGCTGCTCGCCATCGACCACAAAATGCCCGGATAGCGCTTCGCATTCGCTGACCGCCTGGCGCAGCGCGGCCATCAGCTGCGCGGCTTGGATCTTGCCGGCAAAGACGATGCATTCGGCGGTGTTGAACATCGCGCGATCTTCATTCAGCACATAGCCGTGCCACAGGCCCTGCTGGGCGACTCCCAAGCGCCTCATGCGGCACCGCCATGCTGTTCGATCAGGCTCCACCAGCCATTCAGCGTCGGCGTCTTGGCCAGGTCGGTAAAGCTCAGTTCCAGCCCCTGCGCGCGCCACTCGCTGAGCAGCGCCATCACCTGGATCGAATCCAGACCGTAGTCGAGCAGGTTCTCGTCGGGGTCGAAGGGTTCGTCCAGCTCGTCCAGCAGGCTCAGCAGGCGTGCCTGCAAGGCGGCGCGGGTCAAGGCTGGCGCGGCGGCGCGCCCCAGACTGAACACATCGGCGCAACGAATCACCTGGCCGCAGCGGGTCGCCACATAATTCAGCGCCATCTGGTGGTCGGCCTGATTGAAGTCGGCCACGCCATCGGCCAGCAGAAACGGCTGGATGTCGCGCATAAAGGCGTCGCAGGCGGTCATCAGGCAGCCGATATGGGCGTAGATGCCGCCGATGATCAGTTGATCGCGCCCCAACTCCTTGAGCATGTGCTCCAGCGGCGAGCGCTGAAAGGCGCTGTAACGCCACTTCACCAGCACCGTATCGTCGGGCTCCGGGGCCAGCCCGGCGATGATCGCCTGGCGCTCAGGGTGCTGGGTAATGCCCGGCCCCCACATGTCGTTGAGCAGGGCCCGCTCGACGTCGCTTTGCACGCCAGGCTGGGCGGTGTAGACCACTGGAATGCCCAAGGCCTTGCACTGCGCACGCACTGCTGCCAGCTGCTCGACCAGAGCCTGAACGAAGGCGCTGTCGGCCTCCCAGAAGTCGGCGAAGTACGCCTGCATATCGTGAATCAACAACACCGCACGGGCCGGATCAAGCGTCCACTTGACCTTGTTGGGCGTCCATTCGCTGGGCATGTTGTAGGGCTGTAGAGCCGGGATAGCCATGGAGAGGATTTCCTTATTCAGTAAGGGCTGATTCAGTAGGAGCCAGATGCGCCGCAATGCGCTGGCGCAGTCGGGTCTTGTCGACTTTGCCGACGGCAGTCATGGGCAGCTTGTCGAGGTGTTCAAAACGGTCGGGCAGCTTGTAATCGGCCAGGCCCAAACCGCGCAAAAACTTGCGCAGGGCGACGCTCTTGAGCGCCGGGTCACGACTGACCACGAAGGCGCAGCTCTTCTCGCCCAGCGCCGTGTCAGGCATGGCCACCAGCGCCGCGTGGGTGATTGCCGGGTGCGCCATCAGCAGGTTTTCCACTTCTTCGGCGGCGATCTTCTCGCCACCTCGATTGATCTGATCCTTGATCCGCCCGACCACCTCCAGGTAGCCATCGGCGCGCAACCGCACCAGATCGCCGGAGCGGTAGAAACCCTCGGCATCGAAGGCCTGGGCGTTGTGTTCGGGGCTCTGGAAATAACCGCGAATGGTGTACGGGCCGCGGGTCAGCAGCGCGCCAACCTCACCGACCGCCACCGGGTTGCCGGCGCGGTCGAGCACGCGCACTTCATCGGCCGGGCTCATCGGGCAACCCTGAGTGCCGTAGACATGCGCCTCGTCATCGTCGAGGCGGGTGTAATTGACCAGGCCTTCAGCCATGCCGAATACCTGTTGCAGGCGACAGCCAAGCTCGCTGCCGATGCGCCGGGCCTGCGCCTCAGGCAAGCGCGCGCCGCCGACCTGCAACAGCTGCAGGCTGGCCAGCTCCGCCCTGTGTTCGCTTGCGGCCTGCAGCCATAGCGACAGTGCTGGCGGCACCAGCGCACTGACATTCACCTGATGGCGGGCGATCAACGGAAAGCAGGTCGCCGGCCCCGGGTCGGCAGCCAGCACCACACAGCCGCCGACATGGAATACGCCCAGCGCGCCGGGCGAACTCAAGGGAAAGTTATGCGCCGCCGGCAGCGCGCAGAGGTAGCGGGTGTCGCGGTCGAAACCACAGACCTCGACGCTGCGGCGCACGCTGTAGGCGTAATCGTCATGGGTGCGCGGAATCAGCTTCGGCGTACCGGTGCTGCCGCCGGACAGCTGGAAGAACGCCACCTGATCGGCTGGCGTCGGCGCATAAGCACCTTGCGCGGCGGCCGGCTGCAGCCAGGCGTTTAGTGACCGCGCAGGATCGGCATCGCCCTCGAGCAGCAGCGTATCTAGTTCAGGGATAACGGCCTGCAACTCATCGAGAAAACTATCATCGACAAACAGCGGATGCTGACGGCTGCCAATAAATAGCCGTGGACGCACCTGCCCGGCGTAGGCCATTAGCTCCAGGCGGCTATGGCTGAACAGCGCGTTGACCGGCGCAATTCCCGCCTTGAGCAGAGCAAAGAAAACGATATAGAACTCAGCCTGATTACCCAGCTGCACCAACGCCCGATCACCGGGAGCAAAACCCTGATTGGCCAGACGCTGGGCCAGATGAGCGGCCTGCCGATCCAGCTCGGCATAACTCAGCTGGCGTTCGCCACAGATCAGCGCAATTGCCTCGGGCTGCACCTGCACCCGAGCCTCAAGCAGTTGTGTCAGCGGCTCACCGCGCCAATAACCGGCCTGGCGATAGCGCGCGGCAAATTCCGCTGGCCAGGGCGTGAACGGCACCAGACTCATAGCGCCTCCCGTTCCAGGCCGAAGGCCGAGAGCATGGTGCCGAGCTTGTTGCCGGTTTCCTGCCACTCCGATTCCGGGCAAGACGCGGTAACCAGCCCCGCGCCGGCAAACAGACGGACCCGTGTGTGCTCGACGATTCCGCAGCGGATCACCACCGCCCACTCGCCGTTGCCATCGGCATCACTCCAGCCGACGATGCCGCCAAACACGCCGCGGTCGAACGGCTCCAGTTCGGCGATCAGACGTTTGGCCGCCGCCGTCGGAAAGCCGCACAGCGCCGGCGTCGGGTGCAGCCGGCAAGCCAGGCTCAAGGCGGAAGCAGGCGTATCCAGCTCACCAGCGATCTGCGTCGACAGATGCCAGAGTCGCGCGGTCTGCAGCAGCGATGGCGCATCGGCCACGCTCAGGCTGCGGCACAGCGGGCGCAACTGGCGATCCAGCTCCTGGATCACCAGGCGATGCTCGTGCAGGTCCTTGGCCGATTGCAGCAGCGCCTGCGCCACCTGCTTGTCGGCAGCCGGGTCAGCCAGCCGTTTGGCCGAACCGGCCAGCGGATTGGAGGTAAAGTGCCGCCCCTGCTGACGCAGCAACAGCTCAGGACTTGCGCCGATCAGTACACCGCCACCCGGCAAGTCCATGGAAAAGTGGTAGGCCTCGGGGTTCTGCTGACGCAACCCCTGGAATACCGTGGCGGCGCAGGGTGCGTTGTCGAACTCGAGCTGCAACAAGCGCGACAGCACCACCTTGCTCACCTGACCGCTACGCAATACGTCGACCGCACGGCCGACAGCCTGTTTGAAGCCTGCTTGGTCCGGCTGCTCGATACATTGCCGGGCCTTGCCGCAGGGCAAACCGCAAACCCGGGTCGGCGGCGCGACTGGCAACAGGCGCGAAACATGGCGCGGGACAAACAGACTGGACGGCTGCTGCTTGTCGAAGGGAATCACCCCGACCACCATTGGCTGGCTCAAGCCAGCCGCCTTGGCCTCGGCAAAGGCCGCCTCTACCGCCCGCTCAACGCCGTGGCCATCCTCACCAGCCGGTGTCTCGATGGCCTTGAAACAACCGCCGGCCTCAACCCCGCCTTCGGGTGAATAGAACCTATAAGTGGGTGCATAGATATCGCCCCACGGGGAGCCCCCACGAGCGACACGCGTCAATGCATTCACTCCAACCTCCATATTTAACGCTAATACGAACAATTAGCATTTATAGAAAGGAGGCAAAACTAACCACTCGCAGAAGTTGCGTCAATTTATTTCTAAGGCTCTAGCACGAGGGTTACTGAGACGAAATGATGGGATTTGCAGCCATCCGCAGCGAACCTGCAGCTCGCGTGCGGCTTTGGTCGACAAGTGCAGCGATCCCGTCTGAGCGAATGAGCAAAGGTGATATTGCCAATCTGCCAACGACATCGCAGCGCTGACACCGATCGGGAACTTCTACTTACCCCGCCCTGCCAGGATGCGCGTTGCCCCCTGGGTTTTCTGGCAGTACCAGAACACCCGGCTGACGCCACGGGTGACAGCCACATAGGCCAGGCGCAGGCTTTCATCCTGCATGGCCTGGTCGTAGCTGTTGCTGAAAAAGCCCGAGTAGGCGTACAGCGCATTACGCAGCGGATGCGCTTCTGGCGGGTAACAGTCGTCGAGGATGATCGCCACTTCGGCCTGCAGGCCTTTGGCGCGGTGAATGGTGTAAGCCTTGACCGGCAGTTTCTTGTCCAGCTGCGCGGAGATGGCTTGCAACGACTCATTACGCCGACTGAGCAGCAGCACGGCATTGCGTTCACGGCTGTTGCGCTCGGCGGCGTATGCGCACTGCTCGCGGATCTGCTTGAGCAGCTCCGGCAAACGCGCCTTACTGTCGAAACGCTGAACCAGGCGCACACCATGCTCGCCCAGCTGGGTAGCCTTGATCGCCTGGCTGACTTTCGCCTGCTTGTGCTGCACGCCGCCCAGCAGCGCTTCGGCGTCACGGATAATCGGCTCAATCGAGCGGTAGTTATTGGCCAGGGTCAGTACGGCGCTGTGCTTGGCTTTGCCTTTACCGGGAAAGTGTCGGTCGAAGTCGATAAACAGTTCCGGCGAGCTGCCGCGCCAGCCGTAGATCGACTGCCAGTCATCGCCAATGGCCATCAGGCTGACCGCAGCCCCCTGCGCGGCCAGCGTGCGCTGTACAGCCTGCAGCCACTGCACGATCTGCGGCGAAATGTCCTGAAACTCATCGATCAACAAATGACCAAAAGGCGCCAGCAGCTGTGGCGGGACGCCCTGCATACCTGCATTCAGCCGCGCCGTCAGCTGGGCAAAGGCGCCATTAAAGGTCATCAACCCCTGCGCCTGCAGGCAACGCTCGACGTACGGCCAGAACAGCAGCAGCGCTTCGCTAAACTCACGAACAGCAGCCGGGCCCGTCAGTGCCTGCGGCTGCAGGGCCGCAACATTAATGCCGATGTTCTCGGCAAACCCGGCCTGGACGTAGAACGCCTCATACAGCGGCGCAGCACTGAATTCGCCCGGCAGCTTGTAAGCATCCAACGGCGCCTTCGGCAGACGCTTGCTCTCAGCTGGCGGCATGGGCAATTGCAGCAGGCTATGCACCCGCTGGCGAAACACCGGCTGCTCGACATAGCACTGCTGGTAGGCCTGCTTGAGCAGACGCTGCTGGGCAGGTCGCAGCCGCCCGGCGCTCAGCGGGTTATCCAGTTCGCGACTCGCCGCCTGCGGGTCATCCAGCTGTTCGAACCAGCGCGGATTATCCAGCACGCTCTTGGCCACGCTGCCCATGGCCGCATGGAAAGTCCGCACGCACTGGCGCGCCTGGCCGGCATCGAAGGGGTAGTTGAAGAAGCCCAATACCTTGAGCAGCTGCTCGCGCAGCTCGGCGCAGGACGCATTGGTAAAGGAAATCACCGTCAGCTGCTCGGGCTTGATGCCCTGATGGCAGAGCATAAACGCCACCCGCAACACCAGCGTGGTGGACTTGCCCGAGCCGGCTCCGGCGAAGATGCGCGTCAGCGGATGATGGCTAAGAATCATCGCCCACTGCTCTTCCGAAGGCGCACTGAGCAGCCCGGCCGTCACCGCCCGCGCCACCTGCTCGTGCATGGCCTGGACCTGCGCGGCCTCGACCGTCAGCATGGCCGGTCCGTAGATGCCTTGAGTGCACGGCTTGCTCGCAGCGCGGCGCGGTTTAGCGGGCCGCTTCGTGTTAGCCGATTGGCCCTTGGCAGGCGCTTTTTTCGCCCGAGGTGCTGGCTTGCTGAGCTGCGCAGCCGCATCACGCTCGGCGCGCAGATAGGCTGTGGTATGGGGGAAATAACGCGCCAGAGCGGCAGACAAGAGCCGCTTATAACGCTGAACAGCAGATGGCATTCGCGACCCAGGCAGAAGATAGATCGTTGAATGATAAGTGCTTTTTACGGCGAGCAGGCGACTGAGCGGTGAGAAAGCGCAGGGCCTCTCACCACTCAGTTCACCCGGCGACTATCAATCGAGCATGCCGACATAACGCGGGTGGCTGGCAACCCGCGCCAGCCAGGTGCGGATGGCCGGATACGGCGTCAAGTCAAAGCCGCCCTCATCCGCCACATGGGTGTAGGCATACAGGGCGATATCGGCTATCGAGAAGTGCTCGCCTACCAGATACGGCGTGCGCTGCAGCTGCTTCTCCATCACCTTGAGCGCCTTGTGGCCGCGCACATGGCACTCCTCGTACTCGCTGCGGCGCGCTTCAGGCAGCCCTTGGTACAGCTGGATAAAACGCGCCACCGCGACATAGGGTTCGTGACTGTACTGCTCGAAGAACTGCCACTGCAGCACCTGGGTGCGCAGGCGCGGCTCACTGGGCAGAAACGCGCTGCCATCGGCGAGGAAGTTGAGGATGGCATTGGACTCCCACAGGCAGGTGCCGTCTTCCAGCTCCAGCACCGGGATCTTGCCGTTGGGGTTCTTGGCCAGAAAGGCATCGCTCTGGGTCTCACCCTTGAGGATATCGACCGGTATCCACTCATAGGGCTGATCCAGCAGGTGCAGCATCAGCTTGACCTTGTAGCAGTTGCCCGAGCGGTAATCGCCATAAACCTTGTACATATCGCCCTCCTCCTAACCTGCTTGAACGCGTTGACTAGCTTGCCTGCGCCTGACGAATCACCTCGGCCAGACGCTTGAGACCTTCACTCAGACGCTCCGGTGCGACGTGGCTGAAGTTAAGCCGCAAATGCCCTGGATTGGCGTCCGGGTCGATAAAGAACGGCTCGCCCGGCATAAAGGCGACGTTCTGCGCCAGCGCTGGCGCCAGCAACGTGCGCGTATCCAGCGGCTGCTTGAGGGTCAGCCAGAAGAACAGGCCACCCTGAGGCACCTGCCAGTCGGCCAGGTCGCTGAAATGCTCTTCCAGCACCGCTTGCATGGCATCACGACGGATGCGATAGAAGTCGCGCAGCTCGGCCAGGTGGCCACGGTATTTCTCGCTGCCCAACCACTGCAGGGCCTGCCACTGGCCAATGCGATTGGTGTGCAGGTCCGCTGACTGTTTGAGACGCAGCAGGTAAGGAAACAGATCCGGAGTGGCGATCAGGTAGCCAACTCGCAAGCCCGGCAGCAGGGTTTTCGACACAGTGCCAGTGTAGATCCAGCTGGCCTTTTGCAGGCGGCTGACAATCGGCGTGGCGCTGCCGTCATCGAATACCAGCTCGCGATAGGGTTCGTCTTCGATCAGGGTCACACCGAACTCGTCCAACAATGCCGCGACTGCATCGCGCTTGGCTTCGCTGTAACGCACCGCCGAAGGGTTCTGGAAGGTCGGGATCAGGTAGGCAAAAGCCGGCTTGTGGTTCTGCAGACGCTGACGCAGGGCATCAATCTGCGGGCCGTCAGCTTCCTGCGGCACGGCGATGCAATCAGCGCCGAACAGCTGGAAGGCCTGTAGCGCGGCCAGGTAGGTCGGCGCCTCCAGCAGCACCTCGGTGCCCGGATCGATAAACAGCTTGCTGGCCAAGTCCAGCGTCTGCTGCGAACCGCTAACGATCAGCACCTGGCTGGCATCGCACGGCACGCCCAGGGTACGGGCCTCGGCAGCTATCGCCTCACGCAACGCCGGCTCGCCTTCGCTCATGCCGTACTGGCCCATGCTCGCCGGCATCTCGGCCCACTCGACCTTCGGCAACATCGGCTCGGCCGGCAGGCCACCAGCAAACGACATCACTTCCGGACGCTGCGCCGCAGCAAGGATTTCACGGATCAGGGAGCTTTTCAGGCGGGCAACACGTTCGGAGAAGGCCATGGATATCACCAGTAGCAAAGGCAAATAAAAATAGGTCAAACTGTTTGACCGAAATTCTGTTTGCCTGAAACTACGACGATCAACCCGAATACGTCAATAGGCTTGACCTTAATGCTTGACCTCAAGAACACAACCACCCAGCAGACCGCCATGGAAGCCTTCTTCTTCGGCTACCAGGCGTTTACCGCCAAGGCTGATGAAATGCTGGCGCGCCGGGGGCTGTCACGGGTGCACCACCGCATTCTGTTTTTTATCGCCAAATACCCAGGGCTGAGCATGAAAGAGCTGCTCGGCTATCTGGGTGTAAGCAAGCAGGCGCTCAACACCCCACTGCGCCAACTACTGGAAATGAACCTGGTACAGAGCCTTGCCGCCGAAGACGACAAGCGTAAACGCCTGCTCGGCTTTACTGCCGAAGGCGCAAAGCTGGAACAGGCCCTGCGCCGTGAACAGGCCAAGCTGCTGCAGCGAGCGTTCAGCGAAGCCGGGGAAACCGCCGTCAGCGGTTGGTTGCAGGTCAACCAAACCCTGCACAACAGTGCAAGTGAAGGCTGACAGAGCGCTCCCGACAAAACTGTACTGACGCTACGATCGAGTCACCTAAAACTGTACTGCTCATTGCCAGCATTGCTGTACCGCGACGCTTTGAGCATCTGCCCCTAGGCTGAGCAGCACTGTCCTTGAGTGCTGCGCCATGACCACCGAACTGCTGCTCGCCTTTATTGCCTTTGCCTTTGTCACCTCGGTAACGCCGGGGCCGAACAACACCATGCTGCTCGCCTCCGGGGCAAATTTCGGCCTGCGCCGAACCCTGCCACACATGCTGGGTATCAGCCTGGGACTGATGCTACTGGTTCTATCGGTCGGTCTGGGGCTCGGTCAGCTGTTCGAACAGGTGCCACTGCTTTATACCGTGCTGCGCTATGTGGGCGCGGCGTATCTGCTCTACCTGGCCTGGAAGATCGCCAATGCCGGCGCACCAAACGGCCAAGCCTCAGCCAGCGGTAAACCTTTTAGTTTTCTGCAAGCTGCTGCCTTCCAGTGGGTCAATCCGAAAGCTTGGATCATGGCGATCGGCGCGATCACCACCTACACACCGCAGGAAAATTTCGTGACCAATGTGCTGCTGATTTCAGCGCTGTTTGCCTTGGTCAATTGCCCGACCATGAGTGTCTGGACTGTCGTCGGTAGCCTGTTGCGCAACTGGCTGCAGGATGCACGTCGCTTGCGCGTGTTTAATATCGGTATGGCCCTGCTGCTGGTCGCCTCGCTCTACCCCATCTTCGCCGACACCGGACTGCTCTGATGCACGACCTGCCGCAAACCCGCCTACGGCCGCTGGCTGACACCTCGACCTCGGCGGTAGTCGCCGGCTTTATCGCCATGCTCACCGGCTACACCAGCTCGCTGGTGCTGATGTTCCAGGCTGGCCAGGCCGCCGGGCTGACTAACGGACAGATTTCCTCGTGGATCTGGGCGCTGTCGATTGGCATGGCGCTCTGCTGCATCGGCCTGTCGCTGCGCTACCGCGCGCCGATCATGATCGCCTGGTCCACCCCCGGCGCAGCCCTGCTGATCACCAGCCTGCCTGGCGTGCCCTACAGCGAGGCGATTGGCGCCTATATCTTCGCCTCGGGGCTGATTGTGCTGATCGGTCTGACCGGCACCTTCGACCGCATCATGCGCCGCATCCCCGCCTCCATCGCCGCCGCGCTACTGGCCGGTGTGCTGTTCAAGATTGGCCTGGAAATCTGCGTGGCTGCCGAGCAGCAACCGGTGCTGGTGGTGGCCATGCTGCTGGCTTACCTGTTTGGTAAACGCCTGCTGCCGCGCTATGCCGTGTTGGCGGCACTGATTGTCGGCAGCGTGCTGGCTGCGCTCTTCGGCCTGCTCAACTTCGAGCATTTCGAGCTGCAACTGGCGGTACCGGAATGGACCACACCAAGTTTCTCCCTGGCGGCAGCCATCAGCATCGGCATCCCGCTGTTTATCGTCGCCATGGCCTCACAGAACCTGCCGGGCATGGCCGTGCTGCGCGCCAACGGTTATGACGTGCCAGCCAGCCCGCTGCTCACCAGCACCGGACTGACGTCCATGCTGCTGGCCCCTTTCGGCAGCCACGGCATCCATATGGCGGCCATCAGCGCAGCGATCTGCGCCGGCCCAGAAGCCCACGAAGACCCGAAAAAGCGCTACACCGCCGCCATCTGGTGCGGCGTGTTCTACGGCATCGCCGGCATCTTCGGCACAACCCTGGCGGCGCTATTTGCCGCTCTACCCAAGGCTTTGATCCTGTCCATCGCCGCATTGGCGCTATTCGCCTCGATCATCGGCGGCCTAACCCAGGCCATGAGCGAGCCGAAAGAACGCGAAGCGGCGCTGATCACCTTTTTGGTGACGGCTTCGGGCATGACCCTGTTCTCGGTCGGTTCGGCGTTCTGGGGGATTGTTGCGGGGCTGCTAACCCTGGCGATTCTTAATTGGGGGAAGCGGGACGTTTGAGTGCCACGTGGGAGGGGCTTTAGCCGCGACAACAGCGATAAAAGCTCGCCGCTAAAGCGCCTCCTGCAGACCGCAGGTCACCCACAATAAAAAACGGGCTTATGCACAACGCATAAGCCCGTTTTTGTTACAGCCGCTGAAATCAAATCAGCCGCGCTGACGCTTCGGCAGCACGTCCTTGAGCTTGGCGTGCATGCCGCGCAGGGTTTTCTCGGTGCTTTCCCAATCGATGCAGGCATCGGTGATCGACACGCCGTACTTGAGCTGGCTGAGGTCTTTGGGAATCGACTGGTTGCCCCAACCCAGGTGGCTTTCCACCATCAGGCCGACGATCGACTGGTTGCCTTCGAGAATCTGGTTGGCGACGTTGTCCATCACCAGCGGTTGCAGAGCCGGGTCCTTGTTGGAGTTGGCGTGGCTGCAATCGACCATGATGTTCGGGCGTATGCCGGCTTTGGTCAGTTCCTGCTCACAAACGGCAACACTCACCGAATCATAGTTCGGCTTGCCGTTACCACCGCGCAGTACTACGTGGCCGTAGGCGTTGCCCTTGGTGGTGACGATGGACACGCCACCTTCCTGGTTGATGCCGAGGAAACGGTGCGGGCTGGAGACCGACTGCAGGGCGTTGATCGCCACGGTCAGACCACCGTCGGTGCCGTTCTTGAAGCCCACAGCCGAAGACAGGCCCGAGGCCATCTCGCGGTGAGTCTGTGATTCGGTGGTACGCGCACCAATGGCCGACCAGCTGATCAGGTCCTGCAGGTACTGCGGGGAAATCGGATCGAGAGCTTCAGTGGCAGTCGGCAGGCCCATTTCAGCCAGGTCACGCAGCAACTGACGACCGATGTGCAGACCGTCCTGGATCTTGAACGAGTCATCCATAAACGGGTCGTTGATCAGGCCTTTCCAGCCAACGGTGGTACGCGGCTTCTCGAAATACACCCGCATGACCAGATACAGGCTGTCCGACAGTTCGGCTGCCAGCGCCTTGAGGCGCTCGGCATACTCGTGGGCGGCCTTGATATCGTGGATCGAGCACGGGCCAACCACCACGAACAGGCGGTGATCCTTGCCATCGAGAATATTGCGGATTACCTCACGACCACTGGCAACCGTGCGCAGGGCAGCTTCGGTCAGCGGAATTTCACGCTTGAGCTGTGCGGGGGTGATCAGGGTTTCGTTGGAGGCAACGTTCAGGTCATCAATCGGTAAATCAGCCATCGTGCTATTCATCAGTCAGAGTCATCAGGTCACGGGTGCCGGCCGCCAGCGATCCCCGTGTGGCGGAGCACAGCAATATGAGCACAGCGGGGAAGCCGAACCTTAGCGCGTATAGGCCTGGCTCGACAATGGGCTTGGCGGCTTAGCCACGTCACTTGGACGGTTCAACTAATTCAGGCTGGCGCGGGAAAACTCGGCAGCGTGCTGGCTGATCCACTCCTGCGCCACCGTTTCGATCGGCAAACTGCAGCCCAGCTCCTGCTCGCGCTGATGGCGATAATGTTCGATCTGACAGACCTGCTCGACCATGCGTGCGCGAAACAGCGTGTCCTCATCAACAAAGGCGATACCCACCAGGTATTTGTCTTCCTGCTTGCGGCACCAGGCCACCAGGCCCGGATAACGCGCATGCTCGCCGAACAGCGGGATACGTAACTCGATGGCTGTGCCTCGGCGAAAAGCGCGGTTGGAGTTGCAAGCCACACCGCCGAGGCTGATATTGTTGAGCCGCTCTTTGGGTACAAATGCCTGTTTGCGCAGCACTAATTCAACCGGCATATCACTGGGATGACGCAGAAAGTGACGCATCTATGACTACCTCGGATGCCATCAATTTGATACCACATTGGCCAGTATAGTGACTGAACTGGAACTGACCGATTTAGATGCAGATCGCCATCTACTCGACTTGCCTGGCACTTCACTGCTGATATTTACCAGCACAGGTTGTGCCAGTTGCCGTTGGGCGCGACGTGAGCTGCCTAATTTGCCGCTGCCGATACAGCGCCTGGCCTGGGTCGACGCGGCCAACAGCGGCGGTTTAGTGACGCGTTATGAGGTATTTCATCTACCCGCGCTGTTCGTGGTTCAGGATGGCCAATTTTATGGCGCATTGCAGAGCAGCCTGCAGCCCGCCGCACTTATTCAGGCGCTGGAGACTGCCCTGTCGCGCCCCGCAGAGGAATTACCCTGATGAATGCAACACCCCGTATCGGCATTATCGGCTCCGGCGCGATTGGCGGCTTTTATGGCCTGATGCTGGCCCGCGCCGGCTTTGATGTGCACTTTCTGCTGCGCAGCGAATTCACCGCAGTCGCCAGCCAGGGCCTGCAGGTCAACAGCGCCCTACACGGCAAGCTGCACCTGCAACCGGTGCAGGCCTACCAGTCGGTTGCCGATATGCCACCGTGCGACTGGTTGCTGATTGGCGCCAAGACCACCAGCAATATCGAACTGGCTCCGCTGATCAGCCAAGCCGCAGCGCCAGGCGCCAAGGTGGTGCTGATGCAGAACGGCCTGGCCGTGGAAGATGAACTGCGACCGCTGCTGCCGGACTCACTGCACCTGCTCGGCGGCCTCTGTTATATCTGCGCCCATCGCAGCGCGCCGGGAGTGGTCGAGCACCAGGCCCTGGGTAACGTCAACCTGGGCTATCACTCAGGACCGGCGAGCGATGCCGAGAGCCGTCAGCAGATCCTTGAGCAAGGCTGCGCGCTGTTTCAGGCAGCGGGACTGGACTCCACAGCCATGGCTGAGCTGAACCAGGCACGCTGGCAGAAGCTGGTATGGAACGTGCCCTACAATGGCCTGGCCGTGCTGCTGAACAGCGCCACCACGGCGCTGATGAGTAACGCTGACAGCCGCGCGCTGATTGAGGCGATCATGCAGGAAGTGGTGGATGCTGCCGGCGCCTGTGGCTATCAGTTACCCGCAGGCTTTGCCGGCAAGCTGCTAGCGGCCACCGACCGCATGCCGGATTATCTGCCCAGCATGTACCACGACCATGCCCTGCAGCGCCCGCTGGAACTGCACGCCATCTACGCCGCGCCATTAGCCGCTGCGGCCCAGGCCGGCTGCGCCATGCCGCGCACCGAAATGCTTTATCAGACCCTGCGTTTTCTTCAACAACGCGCGTAATAGGACACCGTCATGAGCAAGGGATTAGGCGACAAACTGGTGCTGGCGATCTCCTCGCGGGCGCTGTTCGACCTGCGCGACAGCCACCAGATTTATGAAAGCCAGGGCGTCGAGGCCTATCGCCAATACCAGATCGAGCATGAGGACGAAATCCTCCCCCCTGGCGATGCCTTTCCCCTGGTCGAGAAGCTGCTGCAGATCAATACCACCCTCAAGCAGCAGCGCGTTGAAGTGATTCTGGTCTCACGCAACAGCGCCGACACTGGCCTGCGCGCGTTCAACTCAATCCAGCACTACGGCCTGGGCATCTCCCGCGCGGCCTTTGTCGGCGGGCGCAGCCCCGATCCGTATTTGGCTGCATTTGGCTGCCACCTGTTTCTCTCCACTCACGCCGAAGATGTGCGCAGCGCGCTGCGGGCCGGCTTCGGTGCGGCGACCATCCTCTCCGGCGGCGCACGGCGAGCGGCAAGTAACGAGCTGCGCATTGCTTTCGACGGCGATGCCGTGCTGTTTTCCGATGAATCCGAGCGGGTCTATCAGCAGGCCGGCCTGGAAGCCTTTCAGAGCCATGAGCGGCAGTCGGCCCGCGAGCTGCTCGGCGGCGGTCCATTCAAACCCTTCCTCGCCGCCCTGCACCGCTTGCAACAGGAGTTTCCCGAAGAGCAGTGCCCGATTCGCACGGCACTGGTGACCGCACGCTCGGCGCCGGCCCATGAGCGAGTAATTCGCACGCTGCGCGAGTGGAATATCCGCCTGGATGAGTCGTTCTTCCTCGGTGGTCTGGAAAAATCCGCAATTCTGGAAACCTTCGGTGCCGACGTATTTTTCGACGACCAAACCGGCCACTGCGAAAAAGCCAACAAGGTCGTACCCACCGGCCATGTGCCACACGGCATCAGCAACGAACCGCAGCTCTAATCCCCCGCGCGAGGGCGCTCAACTGCCCTCGCCGCTTAGCCCCCTATCTCCCTGCGTTATAACCATTCGTCCTCAAAACTTCGGCTTTCTTTGACTTATCGATGGCGCTGCTAAGCTCAGATCAGGCCCGCCAGTCAGGCAGTCAAGGAGGCCGCATGATTCGCTCGATTCTCTATGCCACTGATCTAGGCCTGTACGCCCCCTATATCCTGCAACACGCTCTGGCGCTCACCCGTTCCTTCAATGCCAGCCTGTATGTGGTGCACGCGGTGGAGCCCATGGGCCTGTTTGCCGAGTCGGTGCTGCAAACCTATCTGGATGAAGAACGTCTAAAGGACCTGCGCGCCAACGGCCTGAGCACGGTGATGGCGAGCATCGAGCAGCGGGTGCTGGAGGGCTTTCGCGATGAGATCGGCGAAGCGCTGCATGATCTGGAGTTGATCAAGGCGGTGCGCGTGGTACAGGGCGATCCACCGCTGGTGATACTCGATGAGGCGCAGCAACTCGGCGTGGATTTGCTGGTCCTAGGTAGCCACAGCCACGGCACCGATATGGATATTCCACTGGGGCGTACCGCCTCGCGCCTGGTGCAGTTGTCTGAAGTACCGGTGTACCTGGTGCCAATGCTGCAACACCGCAGCCGCGGTGACCTTTAAACAAGCGCTGCACTTTCTAATTTTTGGTCTAGATTTAATGCTTCAATCATCATTATGGTTATATAAAACGCCGGTAACCTGAACGGCTGTCTTTTTGCTTTGAGGGATTTCTATGAAGCTTCAGCAACTGCGCTACATCTGGGAAGTCGCGCATCACGACCTCAACGTTTCTGCCACGGCACAAAGCCTCTACACCTCGCAGCCCGGCATCAGCAAACAGATCCGCCTACTCGAAGACGAACTGGGGGTTGAAGTATTCGCCCGCAGCGGTAAGCACCTGACCCGTATCACCCCGGCCGGCGAGCGCATCATCAACACCGCCGGGGAAATCCTGCGCAAGGTCGAAAGCATCAAGCAGATCGCCCAGGAATTTTCCAACGAGAAGAAAGGCACCCTGTCGATTGCCACCACCCACACCCAGGCGCGTTATGCCCTGCCGCCGGTGATCAGTGCGTTTATCAAGCAATACCCGGACGTAGCCCTGCACATGCACCAGGGCACGCCAATGCAGATCGCCGAAATGGCCGCCGATGGCACCGTCGACTTCGCCATCGCCACCGAAGGTCTGGAGCTGTTCAACGACCTGATCATGATGCCCTGCTACCGCTGGAACCGCTGCGTAGTCGTGCCTCAGGGCCACCCGCTGACCAAGCTGCCGAAGCTGACTCTGGAAGCCCTGGCCGAATACGCCATCGTTACCTACGTGTTCGGCTTTACCGGCCGCTCAAAACTCGACGAGGCTTTCAGCCACCGCGGCCTGACGCCGAAAGTGGTGTTTACCGCCGCCGACGCCGACGTGATCAAGACTTACGTACGCCTGGGTCTGGGCGTGGGCATCGTGGCCAAGATGGCGGTCGACCCCAAACTCGATCCGGATCTGGTGGTGCTGGATGCCGGCGAGCTGTTCGAAGCCAGCGTGACCAAAATCGGCTTCCGGCGCGGCACCTTCCTGCGCGGCTTTATGTGCGACTTTATCGAGAAGTTCGCCCCGCACCTGACCCGCGACATGATGGCCAAAGCCGTGCAATGCCACAGCAAGGTCGAGCTGGAAGAACTGTTCGAAGGCGTTGAATTGCCGCTGCACTGATCCAACCAGAAGCCATAAAAAAGCCCGTCCACGTGACGGGCTTTTTTATGTCCTGCCATCCATGGCGACCACCCTACGGGCCATCGCTACGCGATGTTAAAAATGACTCCCGGTCATTTTTATGCTCGGACATTCCTATTCGGTCGCCTTGAGCTCTTTGCCATGGACGAAGTTCACCCACCAGCCAAAGGCTGCGGCGGTAAAGAACATGATGATGCTGTAGATCGCCGCCGGAATGGACATGGTCGCGTTGTTCAGCAGCATCGGGCTGAGTGCCAGGGCAATCGCCAGGGTGCCGTTGTGGATGCCAATTTCCATGCCGATGGCAATCGACTGGCGCAGGCTCAGCTTGCACAGGCGCGGCACCCAGTAACCCACCGCCAGGCTGATCAAGTTGAAGGCCAGCGCCGCCCCACCCACCAGCGGCGCGTAATCGACGAAGGTCTGCCAATCCTTGACCACCGCCAGGATGATGATGATCAACAGAAACAACGCGGAGATGATCTTTACCGGCTTTTCCATACGTGCGGCAAAGCCAGGGAAGCGGCTGCGTATCCAGATACCGATGGCCACCGGGCCGAGCACGATGACAAACACCTGCACCACCTTGGTGAACTGCAACGGCAAGGCCTGATCGCCTTCCATAAAGTAGGCCAACGACAGGTTGACGATCAGCGGCATGGTCAGCACAGCAATCACCGAATTGACCGCCGTCAGGGTGATATTCAGCGCCACATCACCATGCGCCAAGTGGCTGTAGAGATTGGCCGTGGTGCCGCCAGGCGAGGCGGCCAAGAGCATCAGACCAACCGCAAGCGCCGGAGCCAGACCAAAGGCCTTGGCCAGGAAGAAACACACCAGCGGCAGCAGCAACAACTGGCAAGCCAGGCCGATCAGCACTGGTTTAGGGAATTTCACCACCCGGGCAAAATCCGCCAGGGTCAGCGACAAACCCAGGCCAAGCATGATGATGCCCAGGGCAATGGGCAGAAACAGGGTCAATAACGGATCAGCAGTCACGGCTTTTTACTCCTTGATCAAAGCGCAGGGCGATCTTGAACAGCGGCGTAGAACACTGCAGTGACTTTAGTGGCCAATCGTGTGAAAGAAATGGCGAGGTATAAAAAAAGCGCCCATATAGGCGCCTTTTTTATTGCTGAATGAAATCAGATGGCGGTAGCGCCGCCATCTACCGCCAGCGCCTGGCCGGTGGTGAAGGCCGCGTTGTCGCAGCACAGGTACAGTACGGCGGCGGCGATTTCCTCGACCTTGCCGATACGCCCGACCGGATGCATGCCGGCGACAAACTCGGCCTTCTTCGGATCAGACTCGGCGGCGCGGCGCCACATATCGGTGTCGATCACCGCCGGGCACACCGCGTTGACCCGCACCTTCTTCTTCGCATACTCGACTGCAGCCGACTTGGTCAGGCCGATCACGGCATGCTTGGACGCGGCATAGATACTCATCTTCGGCGCAGCGCCCAGGCCGGCCACCGACGCGGTGTTGACGATGGCGCCGCCACCTTGAGCCAGCAACAGTGGGATCTGGTGCTTCATGCACAGCCACACGCCTTTGACGTTGACGCCCATGATGGCGTCGAACTCGCTTTCGCTGCCCTCAGCCAACTTGCCCTTCTCGATCTCGATACCGGCGTTGTTGAAGGCATAATCCAGGCGGCCGTAGGCGCCCAGTGTGCGCTCCATCAGCACCTTGACCTCAGCATCGCGGGTCACGTCGCAGCGCACAAACAGTGCATCGCCGCCGGCCTCACGGATCAGCGCCACAGTCGCCTCGCCGCCCGCCACATCGACGTCAGACACCACCACCTGCAGGCCTTCGTTGGCGAATGCCAGTGCAGTGGCACGACCAATACCCGCTGCACCGCCGGTGACCAGGGCAACCCGGCCGGAAAAGCTCAAGCTCATCTGCGTGTCCTCGCAAGGATTAAAAACTGCATTGAGTCTAATCAGCTCCATGACTCCAAGGCAGCACTATCAAACTGCTGGTGATGACCTCATTGAAATGAGTGATTAACACCCCAGCACAGCTATCACTCGAATCGATTTACAAGCATTCGTCCCGCTGGCAAATCTTGCCCATCACGCAGCTAAGGACTATCAACAGGCTTTCCGTTCAGTGAGTACCTGCCATGACTGCCCCACTCAATCGCCAGTTCCTGCTTGCCCAACGCCCGGTCGGCCTGCCCAGCCGAGAAACCTTCAGCTACGTAGAAACCAGCGTCGGCGAACCCGCCCCAGGGCAGATTCTGGTGAGGAACGCCTACCTGTCGCTGGACCCTGCCATGCGTGGCTGGATGAACGATGCCAAGTCCTATATCCCGCCGGTCGGCATTGGCGAAGTGATGCGCGCCCTCGGCGTCGGTGAAGTGATCGCCTCGCAGCACCCGGACTTTGCCGTGGGTGACCATGTAAACGGCGCCCTCGGCGTGCAGGACTATTTCCTCGGTGAGCCCAAGGGCTTTTACAAGGTCGACCCTAAGCGTGCGCCGCTGCCGCTGTACCTCTCGGCGCTGGGCATGACCGGCATGACTGCCTACTTCGCCCTGCTCGATGTCGGCGCGCCGAAAGCCGGTGAAACCGTGGTGATTTCCGGCGCAGCCGGCGCGGTCGGTAGCGTCGCCGGGCAGATCGCCAAGCTCAAGGGCTGCCGAGTGGTCGGCATCGCCGGCGGCGCGGACAAGTGCAAGTTCCTGATTGATGAGCTGGGCTTCGACGGTGCCATCGACTACAAGAACGAAGACGTGATCGCCGGTCTCAAGCGCGAATGCCCGAAAGGCGTGGATGTGTATTTCGACAACGTCGGCGGTGACATTCTCGATGCCGTGCTCACCCGCCTGGCCTTCAAGGCGCGAGTGATCATCTGCGGCGCGATCAGCCAGTACAACAACAAACAGGCGGTCAAAGGCCCGGCCAACTACCTCAACCTGCTGGTCAACAGCGCGCGCATGGAAGGCATGGTGGTGATGACCTACGCCCCGCGCTTCGCCGAAGCGGCGCAGGAGATGGGCGGCTGGCTGGCCAGCGGCAAGCTGAAATCCAAGGAAGATATCGTCGAGGGCCTGAGCACTTTCCCGGAAACCCTGCTGAAACTGTTCAGCGGCGAGAATTTCGGCAAGCTGGTGCTGAAGGTCGAGTAACACTTGTGGGAGGGGCTTTAGCCGAGATGCGTCCTATCGCGGCTAAAGCGGAACGCCGCCCAGCCCCTCCCACAGGTTCATATGCTCTACGCCACAGCTGTCTCTAACGCATCCTGTCTAATCGGCCGCCAACGGCGCAGCAGCATATACAGAGTCGGGATCACAAAAAGAGTGAAGAAGGTGCCGACCAGCAGGCCACCGACAATCACCATACCAATCTGCTGACGGCTTTCCGCCCCAGCCCCGGTGGCAATTGCCAGCGGTACCGAGCCCAGCACCATCGCCCCAGTGGTCATCAGAATCGGCCGCAGGCGCTGCACCGACGCCTCGATCACCGCACCACGCAGTTCATGGTCCTGACGCAGCAACACGTTGGCGAACTCGACGATGAGGATGCCGTGCTTGGTAATCAGGCCGATCAGCGTCACCAGGCCGATCTGCGAATAGATGTTCAAGGTGCCACCGAATAACGTCAGGGCCAGCAAGGCGCCAGCCATCGACAGCGGCACGCTGAACAGGATGATCAACGGATCGGTAAAGCTTTCGAACTGCGCCGCCAGCACCAGGAAGATAAACGCCAGGGCCAGGGCAAAGATCAACGCAATGCCAGCGCTGGACTCCTTGAAGTCCCGCGAGGTGCCGGTGTAGTCGTACTGGGTCTCGGCCGGGAACACCGTACGCGCAGTATTTTCCAGATGCGTCAGAACTTCGCCCAGGGTGTAACCGGAGCCCACGTTGGCACTTACCGTCACCGCGCGCAGCTGGTTGAAGTGGTTGAGCTCGCGCGGCGCCACGGTTTCGCGCACCTCAATCAGGTTGGACAGCTGCACCATGCTCTCATCGCGGCCGCGCACATACACGCGGTCAAGATCCTGCGGGTTGCTGCGGTCCACACCCTGCAACTGCACCAGCACGTCGTACTGCTCGCCGTTCTGCTTGAAGCGCGTCACCTGACGGCTGCCGAACAGGCTTTCCAGGCTGCGGCCAATCGTTGCCACGTCAGTACCCACCGCCACCGCCTGCTCGCGATTGACCGCTACCTTGAGCTGCGGCGCGTTGAGCTTGAGATCGCTGTCCAGGCTTTCCAGACCCGGATAATCGCGTAGCGAGTTAAGCAATTCATCGACATAACCCTGCAGCTCGCTGTACTCCATCGACGAGCGAATCACGAAGTTCACCGGCTGGTTACGCGCGCTTTGCCCAAGCGGCGGCCGGTTGACCGGGAAGGCCCGCACCCCGGCGATATCCTGCAGCTTGGGCAGTAACTCGTTGCGAATCTCGAACTGGCTGCGCGAACGGTCGGCCCAATCTTCCAGCTTCATAAAGGAAATGCCCTGGGCCACCGTAGGGAAGCCGGCGATGACCATATAGCGATTGGTTTCCGCAATGCTGGCGTAGGCATTCTCGATCTGACGCGCATAACGCCCGGTGTAATTGATGGTGGCACCGTCCGGGCCATTGAACACACCGATAATGGTGCCGGTGTCCTCGGTGGGCGCCAGCTCGGACTTAAGCCCGGAGAACAACAGCATGCAGGCCGCCACGGTGAGCAACAGCACGCCCACCACCAGCACCCAGGCACTCAGCGCCTTGGCCAGCAGGTGCTTGTAGCTGTAGGTCAGACCGTTGAGAAAATCCTCGATCAGGTTGTACACCCGGTTATGTCGCTCGCCGGCCTGATGCGGCATGAGCAACAGTGCGCACATCATCGGCGTCAGGGTCAGGGCGACAAAACCCGACACCAGCACCGCGCCTGCCAGGGTCCAGGCAAACTCGGTAAACAGCTTGCCCGTGGTGCCCTGCATAAAGCCGATGGGGGCAAATACCGCGGCCAGGGTCAGGGTCATGGCGATCACCGCAAAGGCAATTTCGCGACTGCCCTTGAGCGCCGCCTGCAGTGGCTGCATGCCCACCTCGATATGCCGGTGGATGTTCTCCAGCATCACGATGGCATCGTCCACCACCAGACCGATGGCCAGCACCATGGCCAGCAGCGTCAGGGTGTTGATGGTGAAACCCATCAGGCTCATCAGGGCAAATGCGCCGATCAGCGACACCGGAATGGTCACCAGCGGAATGAGGGTAGCGCGTAGCGAACGCAGGAAGATAAAGATGATCAGGATGACCAGCCCCACTGCTTCCCAGATGGTGATAAACACGTTGTCGATCGACTCGCGGATAAACAGCGAGTTGTCGTTGGCCACGGCCATCTGCATGCCTTCGGGCAGCAATTCGCGCACATCCGGCAAGGCTTTTGCCAGGCCATCGGAAATGTCCAGCGGATTGGCGGTGGCCTGCTTGATCATGCCCATCGACACGGCCGGCTGGCCCTTGTAACGGACGATACTGCGCTCGTCCGCAGCGCCGATTTCGGCATAACCGACATCCGCCAGGCGCAGCAGATAACCGCGCGAATCATCGAGGATCAGTTGGTTGAACTGCTCCGGGGTATTCATGTCGGTTTCCGAGAGCACGGTGAATTCACGCTGCTGCGATTCGATGCGCCCGGCGGGAATTTCGACGTTCTGCCGACGCAGGGCGTCTTCCACGTCCTGCACGGTAAGGTTGTGCGCGGCGAGCTTTTCCGGGTCCAGCCAGATGCGCATGGCGAAGGTGCGCGCGCCGCGAATCTGCACTTCAGAAACGCCGGGGATGGTCTGTAGGCGATCCTTGATCACCCGCTCCAGCACATCGGTGATCTCCATGGCGCTGTAGCGTTCGCTGTAGAAGGCCAACCAGATCACCGGCTGGGCATCGGCCTCGACCTTCTGCACGATGGGCTCGGCGATTTCATCTGGCAGCAGGCCGCGCACCCGGCCCAGGCGATCGCGTACATCGTTGGCGGCTTCATCGGAGTTGCTGCCCAGGCGGAACTGCGCAGTGATCTGGGTATTTTCCGAGCGGCTGATGGAGTTGACAAAATCCAGCCCGTCGATGCCCGACAGCACATCCTCGATCGGCTGGGCGACCTGCGATTCCATGATCTCCGGGCTGGCACCCGGGTAGGTGACATTGACCGTGACAATCGGCACATCGATATTCGGATACTCGCGCACGGCCAGTCGGTCATAGGCCATCAAACCGAGCAACACCACAATCAGCGACAGTACGGTGGCAAATACCGGCCGGCGGATGCAGATATCCGACAGGGTCATGGTGCTTGCTCCACCACCTTGGTGCGTACTGGCGCGCCGGCGCGAACCTTCTGCCAGCCAGCGCTGATCAGCGTTTCATCACCCTGCAGGCCTTCCAGCACCTCGACCTTACCAACCAGGCGCTTGCCCAGCTTGAGCTCGCGCACTTCGACCTTGCCTGCCACCACCAGGTTGACCAGCAACTTGTCGCCCACCGGCATGATGGCTTCTTCTGGAATGACCAGGGCATTCGGCCGCTCGGCGAGGATCACCGAAACCCGCACGAACTGCCCAGGGCTCAGGCGGCCATCGCTGTTGCTGATATGCGCGCGAATCGCCTGGCTGCGTCCGGCTTCATCCAGACGTGGGTTGATGGCGAAAATCTCACCGTTAAAGCGTTCGCCCGGGTAAGCATCCAGACTGACTTCAATAAGCTGCTTGAGGCGGATCTGGCTGACGGCTTTCTGCGGAATGCGGAAATCCACCTTGAGTGGATCAAGCACTTCCAGATTGACGATGTCCTGACCTTCGCTGAGGTAATCGCCGGGGCTGACGGCGCGTAAACCCAGCACGCCATCGTAGGGCGCAAGGATACGCGTCTTGTCCAGGCGTGCCTGGGAAAGCGCCAGGCTGGCTCGGGAGGCCTGCTGCTGAGCACTGGCTTCATCCAGCGCCTGAGCGTTACTGGCGCCGCGCTTGAACAGCATCTGCGCGCGTTGAAAGTTCTTTTCCGCGAGGTTCAGGTTGGCCTGCGCCTGTGCCAGTTCGGCGCGGGCAACTGCATCATCCAAGCTGACCAGCAGCGCACCGGCTTCAACCCGCTGGCCCTCACGAAAATGCAGTTGCGCCACTCGCCCGGCAATTTCCGGACGGATCATCACCGACTCGTCGGGGCGCAGCGAACCGAAAGTCACCAGTTCATCACGCACCAGGCTGCGCTCGGGTTTGACCTCCTCGACCAATGGTCCTTCATTGGCCTGCACCTGCCCACTGATGAGCGAACACAACAGAACAGCTGTACCGAACAGAGCAGGTGCACGGGCAAACATATACAACCCCTAGTTCTTTGTAGAGGCCGAGTCTAACGGCCGAGCCGCACAGATCAGCCGTTAAAAATGTTTCCCGATATTGGCTGTCCGGTTACTGGCGCATGCCCCGACCGCTAACCAGCAAGCGGATGCACACGGCATACAGCACAGCGGTGGCAACCAACATAAAGGCGATGGCCACACCGATGCGGATATCGGAAACACCGAGAATGCCATAACGGAAAGCGTTGACCATATGCAGCACCGGGTTGGCCAGCGACACCGTCTGCCAGAACTGCGGCAACAGGCTGATCGAATAGAACACCCCGCCCAGGTAGGTCAGGGGAGTCAGCACAAAGGTCGGGATGATCGAAATATCATCAAAATTGCGCGCATACACGGCGTTGATAAAGCCGCCAAGGGAGAAGATGGTCGCCGTCAGCAGCACCACCAGCACCGTCACACCGAGGTGATGAACCTGCAAGTGAGTGAAGAACAGCGACAGCAAGGTGACGATAAACCCCACCGCCAGACCGCGCAGCACGCCACCGATCACGTAACCGGTGAGGATGATATGCGGCGACACGGGCGAGACCATCAATTCCTCGATGGAGCGTTGGAACTTGCTGCCGAAGAAGCTCGACACCACGTTGCCGTAAGAGTTGGTGATCACCGACATCATGATCAGCCCCGGCACGATGTACTCCATATAGGTGAAGCCACCCATGTCGCCGATCTGGCTGCCGATCAGGTTGCCGAAGATCACGAAGTACAGAACCATGGTGATTGCCGGCGGCAGCAGGGTCTGTGGCCAGATGCGGGTAAAACGGCGGATTTCGCGGTAGACGATGGTGCGCAGCGCGACCATGTTGGCGGTGAATTCGGAATTCAGATAAGCCGTACTCATACTGCCACCTTCGCCAGATTCTTCTCGACCAGAGAGACGAACAGCTCCTCCAGACGGTTGGTTTTATTGCGCAAGCTGAGTACCTCGATGTTCTGCAAGGCCAGCTGACGGAACAACTCGGTAATGCCCTGGGCCTTGTCCACCTGCACTTCCAGGGTGTGCCCATCGAGCAACTGCGCCGGATAACCGATCAGCTGCGGCGCAACCAGCAGCGCCTCCTTGAGGTCGAGCAGAAAGGTTTCCACATGCAGCTTCTTCAGCAGGTCCTTCATGCTGGTGTTCTCGACAATCCGCCCGTGGTCGATGATGCCGATATTGCGGCACAGCTGTTCGGCTTCTTCCAGGTAGTGGGTGGTCAGGATAATGGTGATGCCCTGCTCGTTCAGCTCGCTGAGAAAGCCCCACATCGAGCGGCGCAGTTCGATATCAACCCCAGCAGTCGGCTCATCGAGAATCAACAAACGCGGCTGATGCACCAGCGCGCGGGCAATCATCAGGCGGCGTTTCATCCCGCCGGACAGTTCACGCGACGGCACATTGTGCTTGCCCCACAGGCCAAGCTGGTTGAGGTACTGCTCGGCGCGTTCCTTGGCGATTTTTGCCGGGATACCGTAATAGCCAGCCTGGGTTACGACGATGTCGAAGGCCTTCTCGAACTGATTGAAGTTGAACTCCTGCGGCACCACACCCAGGCAGCGCTTGAGTGCAGAAGGCTGCTGGTCCAGGTCGTGACCGAACACATTGACCGTGCCACTGCTTTTGGTCACCAGGGTGGAAAGAATGCCGATGGTGGTGGATTTGCCAGCACCGTTGGGGCCGAGCAAGGCGAAGAAATCACCTTCAGCCACGTCCAGATCTATGCCGTGCAGCGCCTGGAAGCCGTTGCCATAAGTCTTGGTCAACTGGCGAATGGACAGAGCGGTACTCATAAAAATGCGCACACCTGATCAGATAAAAGAAATTCGAGAGGGCTGCGCTTACGCGCGAAGTGGCCCAAGTCTAGCGCCTGGAACCTCTCCACCACAGCATCTTTGCGCAAAACTGCCGCCCCCCGCGGCTGGGCAGCAGCCTACCAGCGCCAAGTGCAGATTAAACCCGGCAGTTGCCGATGGTGCTTATCAACCCTGTCGATAAATCATCCAGGCACGGCCTCGGCGGCGAAGTCACCACTGATCGACAGCGCGTCATCGGCAAACAGATGTGGGTAGCAGGCGGCCAGATGACCGAAGAACAGCTGCTCCGGCACATCGGCAAACTGGCCGTGGTCGTGCAGGTACTCCATATAACGCTCGCCCTGCTGGTTGAACGGGTGGAATACGCTGTCACTCAGGCCATCGAACTCCAGCGGCGCCACCTTGAATACCCGACACAGCGCCAAATTGAACGCCGGCGTAGCCTTGACCCAACGGTCGTCGAGAAACAACTCGGTGTAGCCATGCATGGCGAACACTTCACTGCGGAGCATTTCCAGCAGCCGTGGAGTGGCCAGGTGATTACGCACATCGGCCAGACCGATGCGCGCCGGGATACCGCAATGGCGGGCGCAGGCGGCGAGCAAAGTGGCTTTGGGCACGCAGTAACTTTCCCCCGCCTGCAATGCGTGACTGGCTTTCAAGGTGTCAGCGTCGCGGCTAAATACATAGGGGTTGTAGCGAATTTCATCACGTACCGCGTAGTACAGGCTAACGGCCTGTTCGCGCGGATCGCGACTGGCGCCGCGAAACTTTTCTGCGAACTCCACCAGCGCGGGGTGGTCACTATCGATGAAGCGGCCGGGCTCGAGGTATTCACGCATCAGGGTTTCTCATGATTGCAAACAATGACTGAGAAACCAGTCTAACCACGCGAGTCCGGCCAATGTAACGACGATTCGGCCAAGCTCACCGCTCTTGTCGCCATCAATGACGACTACGCTCGTGATGGTGCGTAAATAGCGCATTGTCATCATGGAGGATTCTGCATGCTCGCTCTCTGGTTACTCGCCCTGCTGCTTGGCACGGCCTTTCTCGCTCACCGCCGCACCGCGCCCCTGCTCGCAATGGGCATCGTGGCCGGTTTTCTGATTCTGATGGGCACCTTCAGCCACGCCCCCGCCTGGTTGATGGGTATTTTCTGGCTGTTGCTGCTGGCCGTGGCCTTGCCACTGCTGTTGCCCGAGCAACGCCGCAGCCTGTTCACTGCGCCGCTGTTTGCCTGGTTCAAGCGCGTACTGCCGCCGATGTCGGCCACCGAACGCGACGCCATTGAAGCCGGCACGGTGTGGTGGGATGGCGAACTGTTTAGCGGCCGGCCGGACTGGGACACCCTGCTCGCTTACCCCAAGGCGCAACTCACCGAGGAAGAACAAGCGTTTATCGACGGCCCGACCGAAGCGCTGTGCGCCATGGTCAGTGACTGGCAGATCGGCCAGCAGATGGACTTACCCGCCGACGCCTGGGCACATATCAAAGAGCACGGCTTCTTCGCCCTGATCATCCCCAAGCAATACGGCGGCAAGGGCTTTTCCGCCTATGCCCACTCACAGGTAGCGATGAAGCTGGCCACCCGCTCCGGCGACCTAGCCTCTACCGTAATGGTGCCCAACTCCCTGGGCCCGGCCGAACTGCTGCTGCACTATGGCACCGAGGCGCAACGTGATCACTACCTGCCACGTCTGGCCCGCGGTGAAGACATCCCCTGCTTCGCCCTCACCGGCCCCCTGGCCGGCTCCGACGCCGGCGCCATGCCGGATACCGGGATCATCTGCAAAGGCCAGTGGCAAGGTGAGGAAGTCATCGGTCTGCGCCTGAACTGGGAAAAGCGCTATATCACCCTCGGCCCGGTCGCGACCCTGCTCGGTCTGGCCTTCAAGGCTTACGATCCCGAGCATCTGCTGGGTGAAGAGGAAGACCTTGGTATCAGCCTGGCCCTGGTGCCCACCGACACACCCGGCGTCGAAATCGGTCGCCGTCACCTGCCACTTGGCGCCGCCTTTATGAACGGCCCGAACGCCGGCAAGGATGTGTTCATCCCGCTGGATTACCTGATCGGCGGCCAGGAGATGCTCGGCAAGGGCTGGATGATGCTGATGAACTGCCTGTCCGTGGGCCGCTCCATCTCCCTGCCGGCAGTCGGCACCGGCGCGGCCAAGTTCACCAGCCTGACCACCGGCCAGTACAGCCAGGTGCGTGAGCAGTTCAATGTGCCGCTTTCAGCCTTCGAAGGCATTCAGGAAGCCCTCGCGCGCATTGGCGGTAACGCCTGGCTGATGGACAGCGCACGTATCCTCACGGCCAATGCGGTGGACCTGGGCGAGAAGCCCTCGGTGCTCTCGGCCATTCTCAAGTACCACCTGACCGAACGCGGCCGCGAATGCATCAGCCACGCCATGGACGTACACGGTGGCAAAGGCATCGTCATGGGCCCGAACAACTACCTGGCCCGCTCATGGCAAGGTGCGCCGATCTTTATCACCGTGGAAGGGGCCAATATCCTCTCGCGCAACCTGATGATCTTTGGTCAGGGCGCGATTCGCTGCCACCCCTACGTACTCAAGGAAATGGCCCTGGCCAGCCGCGAGGATCAGGATCAGGCACTGCAGGAGTTCGATGCACTGCTGCTGCAGCATATCGGCTTTGCCGTCAGCAACGCCGCCAGCAGCCTGCTGCTCAGCCTCGGCTTTGGCGTTTTCAGCCAGGTACCTGGCGATCGCATCAGCCGCCCTTATTTCCGCGCACTCAACCGCTTGGCCGCGTCCTTTGCCCTACTCGCTGATACCAGCATGATGTTGCTCGGCGGCGAACTGAAACGCCGCGAACGCCTATCGGCGCGCCTGGGTGATGTACTCAGCCACCTGTACCTGGCTTCGGCGGCGCTCAAGCGCTACCACGACCTCGGTTACCCCGAGCATTCACAGCCTATGCTGCGCTGGGCTGTGGAGGAAAGCCTGGGCAAAGCCGAACAGGCGCTGGAAGAACTGCTCAGCAACTTCCCCAGCAAACTGCTCGGTTGCGCCCTGCGCCTGCTGGTACTGCCGCTGGGCCGCCGTCATAAAGGCCCAAGCGACGAACTGGACGCCGAAGTGGCTAGCATTATCGGCCGTAACAGCGGCGACCCCGCACTGGAGGAACTGCTCGAAGGCTGCTACCGCCCACAAGCTGAACAGGACCCCGTGGGGGCTCTGCAATATGCGATGAACCTGCTGCAAGACGTACAGGGCCTGCAGAAGAAACTGCACAAGGCCGTCAAGGCCGGCCAGGTACAGGAACTGCCAGGCCAAAGCCTGATCGATGCCGCGCTGACTGCTGGCGTGCTCAGCGCCGATGAAGCGCACAGCCTGCAACAGGCCGAAGCCGCACGCCGGGTGGTGATTGATGTCGACGATTTCGCCAAGGAGGAACTGACCTTGGGCTCCGGCAAGGTCCGTTAAACCGACGGGACAGCGGGCGACGTGAGCCTTATACTGGCGCGCCCGTTTTACCTACAGGATTGCCCCATGGCCAACACCCACATCGACCATCACCTCACTCTGCTGCAGCACCTGCGCACCATCCTGGTCGCCCTGGGCGAAGCCGAGCAGATTCTCGATGACAGCCACGCCATGTACCTGGAGCGCTACGACGAGCTGCTCAGCGACCTGCCGAGCGACCCGGAAGCCAGCCTCTACCTGGGCCAGGACCTGATCAGCCAGATATTCCAACGCTACCCGCAGATCGCCCACCTGGTACCGCGTGACCTGCTGTGGTTCTTCGGCGGTGATTGCCTGCACTTCATGCCGGACGAAGAGATCGAGATGTACCAGACCCTCGAAGAACGCCGCTTCTACGCCGAAGAAAATGACGAGCCCTTCGACTGGAATCAGGAAAAGCAGCTGCTGAGCATGCCCGCTCAAGGCGGCACACACTAAGCCACAGCCCAAAATAGAAAAGCCCGCACGGCATAACCGGCGGGCTTTTTTGTAGGCACTAAAATTTGTAGGCACTAAAAACAGCAGAAACGAAAACGCCGCTCAGTGAGCGGCGTTTTCTATGCTTTCTATCGAAAGAAAATGGAGCGGGAAACGAGACTCGAACTCGCGACCCCGACCTTGGCAAGGTCGTGCTCTACCAACTGAGCTATTCCCGCATACAACTTGGTACAACAAAAAATGGCGTCCCCTAGGGGACTCGAACCCCTGTTACCGCCGTGAAAGGGCGGTGTCCTAGGCCACTAGACGAAGGGGACCTTGGAACTTTTCGGCTACCTGCCTGAGCAGATCACCTTAATTTGGAGCGGGAAACGAGACTCGAACTCGCGACCCCGACCTTGGCAAGGTCGTGCTCTACCAACTGAGCTATTCCCGCATACAACTTGGTTTTTAGCAGCACACTTCATAAAGAAGTGGCGTCCCCTAGGGGACTCGAACCCCTGTTACCGCCGTGAAAGGGCGGTGTCCTAGGCCACTAGACGAAGGGGACGCAGCCCGGAAACTACAACTTCTATCCGGCTTCTACACGTTTTGCCGTGAGGCATTGCGCTACGAAGTGGCGCGCATTCTATGGAGCCTTGAAAGGCCCGTCAACCTCTGTGTAAAAATTTTTATAAATCAACGACTTCAGCTGTGAATGTGAGGCAGCTCTATCAGCCTCCCGGCTAAGGCACTACACTCGGACGAAAACTGGTGATCGAGAGGCTCCACCCATGTCCCCACTCGTGATTACCATATTGATTGTTTCTGGCATCGTCGTGTTGATCGCCATTGCCTACATCAATCATATGGTCGAGAACAACAAACTGGAGAAGGCGCGCATCAAGGCTGACCTCAATGATCGCCTGCGCCGCTGCACGGACCTCGCCGAAGCCCTCCCCGGTCAGCTGATGACCCCGGCACTGAAGCTGATGCTCAGTCGCCTGCAATTGCACTTCAGTGAACGCATGCTGCCTTTGGAAAAGGGCAATAACGCCCTCAAGGCGCGTATTGAAGAACTGCGCAAACTGATCGCCCAGGGCGAATCGATTGCCGTAAGCAATCCGCCGCAACCCATCCTCAATGAAGCCAAAGCCAAGGAAGTGCGTTTTCAGCTGGAAAACCTTCATGGCCAACTGACCCGCTGCGCCAAAGACGGGATCATCCCGGCCAACGAGGCCAAGCAATGGCTCAAAGAAGTGCGCCATATGCTGACCCAGGTGCACATCGAATTTTTCGGTAACCTCGGCCAGCAGGCCTTGCAGCAGAACCAACCAGGCCAGGCACGCCTGGCGTTCGAGCGCGGTGTGCAATACCTGCGCAAACAACCCGACCCCACCCCTTACCAGAACGCCCTGAAGAAATTCGAAGAGCAGCTAGCACGCGCCAACGCCATGGTTCTTGAAAGCAGCAAGCCCGCCCCCGACCAACCCAGCGAACTGGACGCAGGCCTTGAATCTCTCGGCGATGACGAGTGGAAGAAGAAGAACATCTACGACTAACCCTGCCAGCGCGTAACTTGCGCGCTATCGCCCTGCCTATGAGTGCCGTGCATGAGCCTGACTGTTTATGGTGCCCCGCTGTCGCCCTTTGTCCGTAAAGTTCGCCTGTTTCTGGCTGAAAAGAACATGGACTATCAGCTGGAAATCATCCTGCCGTTCGGCCAGCCGACCTGGTATCGCGAGCTGAACCCGCTAGGGCGTATTCCGGCCCTGCGGGATGGCGATTTTACCCTCGCCGACTCCAGTGTGATCTGCCAATACCTAGACGACAAACACCCCGAGCGCCCCTCCCTGCTTGGACAGAGTGCCGAACAACGCGCGCGGGTACGTTGGCTGGAGAAGTATGCCGACTATGAACTGGCTCCGCTGTGCACCTTCAGTGTATTTCGCAACCGCGCACTGAAGCCCAGCATGGGCCAGAGCTGCGACGAAGCCGCAGTGCAGAAAGCCCTGCACGAAAAACTGCCGACGCATTTCGACTACCTGGAGCAGACCCTCGGCTCAGTCGACTATCTGGTCGGCGATAGCCTGACCCTGGCCGACCTGGCTCTGGCTTGCCAGCTGATCAATATGCAACATGGCGGCGAGCAACTGGATGCACAGCGCTGGCCCAACCTGAGTGCGCACTATGCGCGAATCACCGCGCGGGACTCGGTGCAGACCGTGTTGCCCGGCGAGCTGAAGATGCTCGCCAAGATGGCCGCCAAAGCCTGAGTAATCGCTGCCCCAATAAAAAGCCCGGCAATTGCCGGGCTTTTTACCTTGCGTTGATGAGCGGCTCAGCAATCCGTCAGCTCGACAAACACCTCAACCAGCCGCTCGATACCGGCCTGATCCGCTGCGCTAAACCGCGCCAGCGACGGACTGTCGAGATCCAGCACACCGAGCAAGCGGCCGTCCTTGAACAGCGGCACCACCAACTCGCTATTGGATGCACTGTCGCAAGCGATATGCCCGGCAAAGGCATGCACATCATCGACTCGCAGGGTCTGCCCAGTCGCCGCAGCGGCGCCGCAGACACCGCGACCGAACGGAATTCGCACGCAGGCCACTTTACCCTGGAAAGGCCCGAGCACCAGTTCCTCGCCACGGGCCAGATAGAACCCCGCCCAGTTCAGGTCGCTCAGCTCCTGAAACAGAAACGCCGAAAACTGCGCTGCATTGGCAATAAAGTCGCGCTCCCCGGCCAACAGCGCCTGAAGTTGCGCCACCAGCAGTGGATAGCCGTCGAGCCCCTGCCCGCTTTGTTGTAGATCAATCATCGTGCTTGCTCAGTAGTTGCAGCCCCACCCAGTCGCGGGCGAATTGATAGGCACAGCGCCCATTACGATTGCCACGCCCCAAGGCCCAGCGTATGGCAGCCTTTTCCAGTTCGTCGTGCCACTGCCAGGCCAAACCGGCCTGCGCGGCATGCACCCCGACCCAGTGGCGGACCACGTCGAGGAAATGCTCCTGAGTGAAGGGGTAGAACGACAGCCACAGGCCAAAGCGGTCGGACAGCGCAATCTTATCTTCCACCGCCTCGTTGGGATGCAGTTCACCATCGACTCGCTGCCAGTTTTCGTTGTCGCTCTGCTTCTCCGGCAGCAGATGGCGGCGGTTGGAGGTGGCATACAGCAGCACATTGTCCGGTGCGCGCTCCAGGGAGCCATCGAGCACGGTTTTCAGCATGCGGTAATCGCCCTCGCCGGCCTCGAACGACAGGTCATCGCAGAACAGCACGAAACGCTGCGGTAGCTCGCTCAGCTGCTCGACAATTCGCGGCAGATCGGCCAGATGATCACGCTCGATCTCAACCAGGCGCAGCCCCGCTGCCGCATGCTCGGCCAATAGCGCCCGCACCAGCGATGACTTACCCGTGCCGCGCGCGCCCCAGAGCAACGCGTGGTTGGCCGGCAGGCCCTGAATAAACTGCTGGGTATTGCGCGCCAACTGGGCACGCTGACGATCTACCCCGATCAGATCATCCAGACTCACATCCAGACTGACCTGCAGCGGCGCGAGAAAACCGCTGCGGCCCTCGCGCTGCCAACGTGCCGCCAGGCTCTGCTGCCAGTCGATAACCGGACGCTGTACCGGCAATAAGGGCTCTAAGCGGGCCAGTACAGCCTCAGCGCGCAACAAAAAATCACTTAAACGCGAATCCACAACACACTCCAGGGTTTTCGAGCCGTTCTGCCACTGCCGCCCGGCAAAACAGATGGGCTATGCTTGGCAAGCGACTCAACACGAGAACAACCGGCCCATATGGATATAGCGCTAACCCAACGCCTGTCATTCAAACAGGCCGGCCTGACCGTATTGGTAGCCTTTATCCTCGGCACGGCGCTCAGCTTGATACAAGTGGGCATCGATTATGCCAGCGAAGATGCCTCCATCAACCGCGAGATCAACGCGCTGATGGAAATCAGCCACAACCCGGCTGCACGCATCGCCTACAACATCGACGCCGAACTGGCCCAGGAACTGGTGCTGGGGCTGCTGCGTTCTCCAGCGGTGATCAGCGCACAGATCATCGACAACAACCAGCTGACGCTGGCCAGCGTCAGCCGCCCGGCCATGGAAAGCCGTTACAGAGTCATTAGCGATTTTATGTTCGGCAAGCGCCGGCACTTCGAAACCGCACTGTTCGTCAGTCACTCGCCCAATGAAGCCCTCGGCAAACTGAGCCTGGAAGTCGACACCTACGCCTTTGGTAGCCACTTCCTCAACCGCTCGCTACTGACCCTGCTGACCGGCTTCGCCCGCAGCCTGCTGTTGTCGCTGATCCTGCTGGTGCTGTTCTATTTCATGCTGACCAAACCGCTGACCGGCTTTATCCGCGCCCTCAGCGAGCGAGACCTGCGCAGCCCCAACAACGCCCAGCTGCCCTACCCGCCCAACCATGAACGCGACGAGATCGGCGTACTGGTCGATGTGACCAACCGCCAGCTGAGCAGCATCGCCAGCGAGATCGAACAGCGCCAGCAAGCCGAAGCCCGGCTGACCCGCTACCTGGCTGAACTGGAAGACATGGTCTCGGCTCGCACCGAGCAGTTGGAGGCCGCCAACAGCCGCCTGCTCGACTCCAACCGCGAGCTGGAACAAGCCAAACGCACGGCCCTGGATATGGCCCAGGCGCGCTCGGCCTTCCTCGCCAATATGAGCCACGAGATTCGCACCCCGCTCAACGGTCTGCTGGGCATGCTCGCGCTGTCGCTGGACGGGCCGCTGAATAACGAACAGCGGCAACAGCTGTCGATTGCCCACGACTCCGGCAAGGTGCTGGTCGAGCTGCTCAACGACATTCTCGACCTGTCGAAATTTGAAGCCGGGCAGCTGGAACTGGAACAGATCCCCTTCGATCTTGGCAGCATGGTCGAAGACACCGCCAATCTGCTGTCACAAAACGCCGCGCCGGGCGTTGAGCTGACCTGCCTGATCGACCCACTGCTACCCAACCAATTGCTCGGCGACCCAACGCGGGTCAGGCAGATCGTCAGCAATCTGCTGTCCAATGCCTTGAAGTTCACCCGCTTTGGTCGCGTCGATATCAGCGTCAGCGCCCAGGTCAGTGGCGTCAGGATCATTGTCCGCGACACCGGCATCGGTATTGCTGAAGACGCCCAGGCGCGGATTTTCCATCCATTTGCCCAGGCCGGAGTTGGCATCACCCGGCAATTTGGCGGCACCGGCCTGGGTCTGGCCCTGACGCGTCGCCTTTGCGAAGCCATGCACGGCCAGTTGAGCCTGGAAACACGGGAAGGCTTCGGCAGCACCTTCTGCGTCGACCTGCCGCTGCCTGGCCAGACCAGTACCAAGCAACTTCCCCTGTTACACGGGCGCGTTATCGGACTCAGCCCGGCCAGCTCGGGGCTAAGCGAACAGCTGGCAAGCCTGCTGCCGAGCTGGGGCCTGCAGTATCAGCACCTGGACGCCGATGCCGCGCTGGGCACGCTTGATGCAGACCTGCTGATCAGCGATTGCCCGCAGCGCCTGAATGAGCTGCGCACACTCTGCAACCTGCCGATCCTGTTGGTCAGCGCCTACGGCAACTTTCTCAGCAGCGAGCAGGTGGAAAAACTCTCCCCCATCGAACAACTGGCCCGACCGCTGTCACGCCAGGCGCTGCTGCAGGCCCTGCGCCACACCCTCGGCCAGGATGAGGCGCACGCCGCCGAACAGCACAGCGAGCCGCAGCGCAACCGCCAGGCTCGCGTACTGCTGGTGGAAGACAACCCGGTCAATCAGCTGGTAGCCAAGGGCATGCTGGGCAAACTCGGCTGCGAGGTGCTGCTGGCCAATCATGGCGGCGAAGCCCTGACCCTGCTGGAAACCCAGGCGGTCGATCTGATTCTGATGGACTGCAATATGCCGGTCATGGATGGCTATGAAACCACCCGGCGGATTCGCCAGAAAGCAGAGTTCGCCGAGCTGCCGATCGTCGCCCTGACGGCCAACGCACTATCCGATGAGCGCGAGCGCTGCCGCGCTGCGGGAATGGACGACTACCTGGCCAAGCCCTTCCGCAAGGATGAGCTGGCGGCCCTGCTCGATCAGTGGTTAAGCGCCATAAACTGATCAAGCAGCACGCCCACCTGGCTGCGCAACACGGCAACCTGATCAAGATCAATCCCGCGCTCACACAACAACTGGCTTTTCAGCGGCAGCACCTGTTCACGCAAGGCTCCGCCGGCTGGAGTCAGCGCCAGATGCACCTCACGCTCGTCACTGGCCGACCGCTTACGCTGCAACAAGCCTTGCAGCTCAAGGCGTTTGAGCAGCGGCGTCAGCGTGCCGGAATCCAGTAACAGGCGCTCGCCCAATGCCTTGACCGTCGGCAACGCCGGCGGTTGCTGCTGCCACTCCCACAGCACCAGCATGGCCAGATACTGCGGATAGGTCAGGCCGAGCTGATCGAGCATCGGTTTGTAGGCGCGGATCACCGCCCGTGAAGCGGCGTAGAGTTTGAAGCACAGCTGGTTGTCCAGCTGTAGCCCCTCGTCCACGTGCAGGCTGGCCTGGATCATTTCAGCAGTGCTTCGATCTCTGCAGTCAGGTCTTCAGGCTTGGTGGTCGGGGCAAAGCGCTTGATCACCGTGCCGTCGGCACTCAGCAGAAACTTGGTGAAGTTCCACTTGATACCCTGGCTACCGAGCAGG
The DNA here is from genome assembly GCF_902506475.1 of Pseudomonas sp. 8BK. NCBI lineage: Bacteria > Pseudomonadati > Pseudomonadota > Gammaproteobacteria > Pseudomonadales > Pseudomonadaceae > Pseudomonas > Pseudomonas sp. 8BK. Next base: position 2,337,248 of record NZ_LR733252.1, read on the forward strand.
CCCGGCGCGCTCTTCTTCAGGTTGACGAACAGCGGGTGAGCATCGCTGCCGTTCACATCAACCTTCTTGAACAGCGGGAAGCTCACACCGAAGTTCATCTCGCAGAATTCGCTGATCGCCCCCTCATCGCCCGGCTCCTGCTTGCCAAACTGGTTGCAGGGGAAGCCCAGCACCACCAGACCTTGATCTTTGTACTGTTGCCAGACGTTTTCCAAGCCTTTGTACTGCGGAGTGAAACCGCACTTGCTGGCGGTGTTGACCACCAATACGGCCTTCCCACCGAAATCGGCCAGGGTCTTCTGCTCGCCCTTGATGGTGGTAACCGGAATATCGAAGAGTGCGTTGCTCATGCTGGTCATCCTGATAGGTAAGAGTGGATGCAAGGTAGCGAGCAATTAAATTGCATGCAATTTAATTGTTGCAAAATAAGGCCCGCTGATAGCGGCCCTGTGCAATGGCATTAAGCCTTAGGCACCAACTTGAGCGATGCCGAGTTGATGCAATAACGCAGCCCCGTCGGCGCTGGCCCGTCGGGGAACACATGCCCAAGATGAGCATCACACTTGGCGCATTTGACTTCGATGCGGTGCATACCGTGATTGAAGTCATCCAGGCTACTGATAGCTTCGCTGCTGACCGGCTGGAAGTAACTCGGCCAACCGCTGCCGGAGTCGTACTTGGCATCCGAGTCGAACAACTCAGCCTGGCAGCAGGCGCAGCGGTATATACCCGGTTCCTTGCTGTCGTGATACTGCCCGGTAAAAGCGCGTTCAGTGCCGCCCAGGCGGCAAACATGAAACTGCTCGTCGGAAAGCTCTTCGCGCCAGGCTTCCAGGGGTTTTTCCAGCTTGTCCATGGTCAGAATCCTCAATAAAAACGCCAAAAGCGATATTCAATATCGCGTGACAACGACCCAAATGGAGCCACGACGACGCACAGGTGGCGGCCATGGATGGCACAGCACAAAAACGCCAGGAGCGTTTTTGCGCGCAGCCCCGAAGGGGTGAAGCACATGGATGTGCTGAGCACAAAAAAGCCCAACCAGTACCTTTGCCAAGGTCGGGCTGCCACGTATCATTCGCCCCCAGTCTGTCACCGGCGTTACAACCTGCCAAGGCGCGTCATATCGCGACTGCTTACAGGGTAATTCAGCGACGTTTCTCCATTCGGGATCACTTACATGCAGTTCAGCAAATCGAACAAGCTCGCCAACGTCTGCTACGACATCCGCGGGCCGGTGCTCAAGCACGCCAAGCGCCTGGAAGAGGAAGGTCACCGCATCCTCAAGCTGAACATCGGCAACCCGGCACCGTTTGGTTTCGAAGCGCCTGAAGAGATTCTCCAGGACGTGATCCGCAATCTGCCCACCGCCCAGGGTTACAGCGACTCCAAGGGCCTGTTCAGCGCACGCAAGGCGGTGATGCAGTACTACCAGCAGAAGCAGGTGGAAGGCGTTGGCATCGAGGATATCTACCTGGGCAACGGCGTGTCCGAGCTGATCGTGATGGCCATGCAGGCGCTGCTCAATAACGGTGACGAAGTGCTGATCCCGGCACCGGATTACCCACTGTGGACTGCAGCCGTGGCTTTGGCTGGTGGCAAGCCGGTGCATTACCTGTGCGACGAGCAGGCAGGCTGGTTCCCCGATATCGCCGACATGAAGGCCAAGATCACCCCGAACACCAAGGCGCTGGTGCTGATCAACCCGAACAACCCCACCGGTGCGGTGTATTCCAAAGAAGTGCTACTGGATATCGTCGAACTGGCCCGCCAGCACAACTTGGTGCTGTTCTCCGATGAGATCTACGACAAGATTCTCTACGACGAAGCCCAGCATATTTCTACAGCCTCGCTGGCACCGGACGTGCTCTGCCTGACCTTCAATGGCCTGTCGAAGTCCTACCGCGTGGCCGGTTTCCGCTCCGGCTGGGTAGCGATTTCCGGGCCCAAGCACCGCGCACAGAGCTATATCGAAGGCATCGACATCCTCGCCAACATGCGCCTGTGCGCCAACGTGCCGAGCCAGCATGCAATCCAGACCGCCCTCGGCGGCTACCAGAGCATCAATGATCTGGTGCTGCCGCAAGGCCGCCTGCTGGAGCAGCGCAATCGCACCTGGGAGTTGCTCAACGACATTCCCGGAGTCAGCTGCGTCAAGCCGATGGGCGCGCTCTATGCCTTCCCGAAGATCGACCCGAAAGTCTGCCCGATCCATAACGATGAGAAATTCGTCCTCGATCTGCTGCTCTCGGAAAAGCTGCTGATCGTCCAGGGCACCGCCTTCAACTGGCCGTGGCCGGATCATTTCCGCGTGGTCACCCTGCCGCGGGTGGATGAGCTGGAAATGGCCATCGGCCGCATCGGTAGCTTCCTCAAGACTTACCAACAGTAATCGGAGCAACCCATGAGCCAGGGCAAACGCTATCTGCTGACCGGAGCCAGTTCGGGCATCGGTGCTGCCCTGGCCCGTGAGTTGGCGGCCAAGGGTTACGACCTGGCGCTGGCCGCACGCCGCGAGGACAGCCTGCACCTGCTGGCCGCCGAGCTGCAGGCGCGCTTTCAGCGCAAGGTGGTGGTGTTGCCGCTGGATGTAACAGATTACGCGGCCTGTCAGGACGCCGTCGGCATGGCCGCCAATGCACTCGGCGGGCTCGACGGGATAATTGCCAATGCCGGCATTGGTCTCGCCGGTCAGGCCGGGACCGGACGCTTTGATCGCTACCCGCAAACGCTGGAAACCAACCTGCTAGGTGCCATCGCCTGCCTGGATGGGGCCACTCAGCTGTTCCTTGAACAGGGTCACGGCCACCTGGTAGCCATCGCCTCGGTGGCCGGCAAGCGCGGCCTACCCGCTTCTGCGGGTTATTCGGCCAGCAAAGCCGGACTGATCAGCTACATGGAGTCCCTGGAGCTGGAACTGTACCGCACCGCCCTAGATACCACCCTGATCCTGCCGGGCTACATCGACACACCGATCAATCAGGGCACCGGCCCGCGTCCTTTTCTGATCGACGTTGAACGCGGCGCCGCACTTATCGCCCGCCATATTGAAAAACGCAGTAGCAGCGCTTACGTCCCCGGCTGGCCCTGGGCATTGATTGGCCGCCTGCTGCCCTGGTTACCCACCACACTGATTGCCAGAGCGCTCTAAGCATGGACCTGCAGATCGACGACTTCTACAAGGATGCCGCCGCCGGCATGCTGACCCTGTACCAGGCGTTCCCCAGCAAAGTCGCGCTGTATGTCGAAGACCTGATCGGCCGCGAAGAGCCGGACGAGTTCGGCCTGCCCACGCCACGCCATCAAAGCTGCCTGGGCGCCCTGCTGTGGCTGGCCGAGGAAGGTTACATCCGCTTCGACTCGACCATCGGTTACGACGCCCTTGATCAAGCCGTACTTAGCGAAAAAGGCTTTCTGCGCCTGACTCGCGGCATACCCCACGCCCTGCGCGAGGGCGATGCCTTGCCGCCCAGCGTGCGCCGCGTACACGCGACCCTGGCCTTTCAGCTGCGCGAAGCACTGGGCCAGCGCCATGGCGAACGCGTCGCCCGCCTCACCCGCCTGCTGTTCGAATCCAGCCTGAACAGCGCAAACGACATAGTTTGAAATAGTCGCCAGGTTGAAGTGCCTGGGGGTGCGCCCTTATATAGCCGTCATAACCAATAGTGGCCATTGAAAACCAGGCGAAGCAGCCAACACAGGGTTTTCAGCGGCCTGATAGATCTTTCCCGTGAGGAGTCTCAATACACCATGATGCGCATTATGCTGTTCCTGGCCACCAACATTGCGGTGTTAATCATCGCCAGCATCACCCTGAAGCTGCTTGGGCTCGACCGCTTCACCGGCCAGAACTATGGCAGCCTGCTGGTTTACTGCGCCCTGGTTGGCTTCATCGGCTCCTTCATCTCGCTGTTCATGTCTAAATGGATGGCGAAGATGAGCACCAAAACCGAAATCATCACCCAGCCACGTACCCGTCATGAACAGTGGCTGCTGCAGACCGTGGAAGAGCTGTCCCGCGAAGCCGGGATCAAGATGCCGGAAGTGGGTATCTTCCCGGCCTATGAGTCCAACGCCTTCGCCACCGGCTGGAACAAGAACGATGCTCTGGTAGCTGTCAGCCAGGGCCTGCTGGAACGTTTCTCGCCTGATGAAGTGCGCGCCGTACTGGCCCACGAAATCGGCCACGTGGCCAACGGTGACATGGTCACCCTGGCACTGATCCAAGGCGTCGTGAACACCTTTGTGATGTTCTTCGCACGGATCTTCGGCAACTTCGTCGATAAAGTGATTCTGAAGAATGAAGACGGCCATGGTATTGGCTACATCGTGGCGACTGTCTTCGCTGAAATGGTACTCGGCATCCTGGCCAGCATCATCGTTATGTGGTTCTCGCGTAAGCGCGAATTCAAGGCTGACGAAGCCGGTGCACGCCTGGCCGGCACTGGTGCAATGATCGCCGCCCTGCAACGCCTGCGCGCTGAACAGGAAGTGCCGGTCACCATGCCTAACAGCCTCACCGCCTTTGGCATCAACGGTGGCCTCAAAGGTGGCCTGGCTGGCCTGCTGATGACCCACCCACCACTGGAAGTGCGCATCGAAGCCCTGCGCCAGCGCGGCTAAGTTCAGCAGCAACGCAAAAGGCGGCCCACGGGCCGCCTTTTTCTTTTCAGTGCTTCAGGCTTTACGCAAGCGATAGACCCGCTCATCCAGGCGTTCAAGGCCGCGCTTGAGAAACTTCCAGTTGTCACCCAGCACATCACCGCACGCCAGCTCCTCGAGCTGCCAATCGGGCGTAAACAGCCGCTGCACCTCATCATCCGCAACGGCGAAGGGCGGGCCGTCCATCCGCGCCTGCTCATAGTCCAGGCTCACCAGTACCCCCTGACAGCCGCTGGGTAGAAGTTGCGTCAAATGGCCCACATAACGCGCGCGCATTTCTGGCGGCAATGCAATCAGTGCCGCACGGTCATACAGCGCGGCGCAGCCGGCAAGCTGCTGCGCCGTCAGGGCAAAGAAATCACCGCAATAGATCTCCACAGTGCCAGCCCGATACAACCTGAACGCACCGGCTTCATTGACCTCCGGCTGCAGCTCGTGCTCGGCGAAGAAGTCCTCCACTGCACGCTGCGCCAGTTCAACACCGACGACTTGATAGCCCTGCCCCGCCAACCAGGCCAGATCCAGGCTCTTGCCACACAGCGGCACCAGCACCCGCGCACCAATCGGCAAACCCAGCGCCGGCCAGTACTGCTGCAGATAGGGATTGACCTCAGGCAGATGAAAGCCGATCTCACTGCGCGCCCAACGCGCCTGCCAGAATTCTGCGTGCATATCGCCTCCAGTAGATAATCAGCCAAAGATCCTGCCGTAACACAGCCAATAAGGCCAAGGAATTCAGTCCGTATAAACCCATCTATTAAAACGATAAAAACACCCAGACTTTTGCGCTTATATGCACAGATTGGCTGATGGAAAATGCAAGCAATCCATCAGGAGTCTGTCATGTCATTACCCAGCCTGTTTATCTCCCACGGCTCCCCCATGCTGGCCTTGCAACCCGGCACCAGCGGTCCAGCCCTCGCCCGCTTAGCCAGCCAACTGCCCAAGCCACGCGCGATTGTGGTGGTTTCGGCGCACTGGGAAAGCCGCGAGTTGCAGGTAGGCAGTGCGGCACAACCGCAAACCTGGCATGACTTCCATGGCTTTCCGGCCGAACTCTATCGGGTGCAATACCCAGCACCGGGGGAGCCGCAGCTGGCAGCAGAGATCGCCAGCCTGCTAACGCAAGCCGGCCTGCCGACGCAGCTCGCCCCTGAAAGGCCGTTTGATCATGGCGCCTGGGTACCCCTGACACTGATGTACCCACAGGCCGACATTCCTGTGGTGCAAGTTTCCCTGCCCAGCCAGCAGGGGCCAGCCTTGCAACGCCAGGTCGGCTTGGCCCTCGTCAGCCTGCGCACGCAGGGCGTGCTGCTGATCGGCTCCGGTAGCATCACCCACAACCTGGGCGAACTGGACTGGCAAGCCGGACCGGAACAGATCAAACCCTGGGCGCAAGCCTTCCGCGACTGGGTGGTGAACACGCTGACCGAGCCGAACAACGCCGCCCTCGACGATTACCGCCGGCAGGCCCCTTACGCCGAACGCAACCACCCCAGCGACGAACACCTGCTGCCACTGTTCTTTGCCGCAGGCGCTGGCGGGCAGTTCAGGGTCGAGCACAGCGGTTTCACGCTTGGCGCGCTAGGCATGGATATCTACAGCTTCACGTAAGCCATACGCCCAACACGTAACAGCAATAAAAAGCCCCGCACTAGGCGGGGCTTTTTATTCACCGAAGAATCAATCTTCGCGATAACGACGCAGCTTCAGCGGTTTGCCACCGACGCGGGTGTCTTTCAGCTTGGCCAACAGACGCTCCAGACCTTCTTCCGGCAGCTCAACCAGGCTGAAGCTTTCGCGTACCTGGATGCGGCCGATGGCTTCGCGAACCAGGCCGCCTTCGTTGAGGATGGCGCCGAGCAGGTTCTTCGCGGCAATACCATCACGCGCGCCCAGCGCGGTGCGGCAACGGGCACGGCCTTCGGCCAGCGGCACCGGAGCACGACGCTCACGGCTGCCTTCACGATCAGGACGCTCAGGACGATCACCGCGTTCACTACGCTCACGCGGGCCACTGCTACCAGGAACCAGTGGCTGGTCACGTTCAACTTCAGCCAGGGTCAGCGCTTGGCCATTGGTGGCCTTGCGCAGCAGGGCTGCGGCCAGGGCACGCGGGCTGCAACCAATGTCAGCAGTCAGACGATCGAGCAGATCACCGTGGCTGGCTTCGGCATCAGCCACCAGCGGCGCCAGGCTGTTGGTGAGTTTCTTGATGCGCGCGTCCAGCACTTGCTGAGCGTTCGGCAGCTTGACCTCGCCAACCTTCTGCCCGGTTACACGCTCAATCACCTGCAGCATGCGGCGCTCACGCGGCGTTACCAGCAGCAGCGCGCGACCGGTACGGCCAGCACGGCCGGTACGGCCGATACGGTGTACGTAGGATTCAGGGTCATACGGCATATCCACGTTCATCACGTGAGTGATACGCGGTACGTCGAGGCCGCGAGCAGCAACGTCGGTGGCGATGACGATGTCCAGACGGCCATCTTTCAGCGAGTCGATCACGCGCTCACGCTGGTTCTGCGCGATGTCGCCATTTAGAGCAGCGGCCTTGTAGCCCTTGGCTTCCAGCGCGGCGGCCAGGTCCAGGGTGGCTTGCTTGGTACGCACGAAACCGATCAGCGCATCGAACTCTTCAACTTCCAGCAGACGCAGGACGGCGGCGTGCTTCTGGTCAGCGTGAACCATCAGGTGCGCCTGCTCGATGGCAGTCACAGTCTGGGTTTTCGAGGCGATCTTGATGTGTTGCGGCTCACGCAGGTGTTTCTCTGCGATGGCGCGGATCGAGTGCGGCAGGGTCGCGGAGAACAGCACGCTCTGACGGCTGGCCGGCATGGCTTCGAAGATCACTTCGAGGTCATCCATAAAGCCCAGCTTGAGCATTTCGTCGGCTTCGTCGAGCACCAGATACTGGATAGTCGACAGCACTTTCTCGTCGCGACGCAGGTGGTCAACCAGACGGCCCGGAGTGGCGACGATAACTTGCGCGCCCTGACGGATGGCTTTCAGCTGCGGGCCCATCGGCGCGCCGCCGTAAACGGCCACTACGTTGAGGCCAGGCATCTGCTTGGAATAGGTTTCAAAGGCGGTGGCCACTTGCAGGGCCAGCTCACGGGTCGGCGCGAGGATCAGCGCCTGCGGCTCGCGCTTGGCCGGGTCGATCTTCGACAGGATCGGCAGGGCGAAGGCCGCGGTTTTACCGGTGCCGGTCTGTGCCTGACCGATCATATCCTGACCGGACAGAATTACCGGAATGGCCTGGGCCTGAATCGGCGACGGCTCTTCGTAACCAACAGCGGTCAGTGCAGCAAGAATATTGGAATTGAGTCCGAGTGCGGCGAAGCCGCCGGTTTCCTGGGTCATGGGTCTGCCTCTAGTGCATCCGCAAAGACCCATGTTCCAAAGCTGCGCATGCCGTGTAAGACCCGAAAGTCACCCTGGCAGCTCTGTAGGCGGGGATTTGCGAAAACATGGTGATAAATGAATCGTCAAGGATAGCCCGCTTTGCGGACTGGCTGCCGAAGTCAAGCTTCGGGCGATTTGCACTACCTGAACGTGGCCAAAAATTGACCGGCGCGCACTATACCGGAAAACCTGGCCGATGTGCCTGATTTTCTCTAAATAAGCCACAAATAGAGCCTGTGCCGTGCCGAATGGTCATCCTCTGTTAGCCTGCAAATGGCACGCTGCAGTAGCACAGCGCACACTTTCATAACCTGCCACAAGGACTCACCGCCATGACCCAAAGCACCAGCGGCCGCGTCAGCCGTGAAAAACGCGGCCAGATCATGTTGATCGGCCTGGACCGAGCGAGCAAACGCAACGCTTTCGACATGCCCATGCTGGATGACATGTGCCTGGCCTATGGTGAGTTCGAACGCGACAGCGAGGCGCGGGTGGCACTGGTATTTGCCCATGGCGAACACTTTACCGCTGGCCTGGACCTGGCCAATGTGGCGGCGCAGTTCGCCGCCGGCTGGAAGATACCTGAAGGCGGTTGCGATCCCTGGGGCGTGTTCGGCGGGCCACGGGTGAGCAAACCGGTGATCGTCGCCGCGCAAGGCTACTGCTACACCATTGGCATCGAGCTGATGCTGGCCTCGGATATCAACCTGTGCGCCAGCAATACCCGTTTCGCCCAGATGGAAGTGCAGCGCGGGATCTTCCCCTTCGGCGGCGCGACCTTGCGCATGCATCAAACCGCCGGCTGGGGCAACGCCATGCGCTGGCTGCTGACGGGTGATGAGTTCGATGCTCACGAGGCCTATCGCCTGGGGCTTATCCAGCAGGTGGTGGCCAGTGAGGAGCTGCTGCCCAAGGCGCTGTGGCTTGCTGAACGCATTGCCGCGCAAGCGCCGCTGGGGGTGCAGGCCACCTTGGCCTCAGCGCGCCAGGCCGTGGTCGAAGGCCCGGCTGCCGCAGCCGCCAGCCTGCACCCGACCGTGACCCGCCTGATGGCCAGTGAAGATGCGCAGGAGGGTGTGCGAGCGATGCTGGAACGCCGTCCGGGCGATTTCAAAGGACGCTGAGTTTCATAATCCGCGAGCTGTTAAGAACCTGATTTACGGTATTGCGAGCTAGGATCATGCAAGGCAAAAGCAGGCGAGGAAGCGGAGTTTACTGGCGTAAATGAGCATTCCGAGCCTGCTTTTAACGCAGCAGGGCCGACGCGCAGCAGACCGTAAACAGGTCTCAGGTCGCCGGCCGCACTGCCTTAATCAACGACTCCAGCGAATAACCGAACTGCGGCGCCAATAGCGCATCACGGCGGCGCAGTTCGTCGAAGTCGACTTCCTGCTCCAGATCCGCCGGCACCAGCAACACCACATTGCCCTCCTTCACCGGGCACTCCCAGTAATGCCGATGGTAGAGACCGCGCAGCAGCGGCGCGCCAAGCGGCTTGCCGTCGTTGCCGGCCCACTGGTTGATGATCAGCCAGCCGCCGGGATTGAGCTGCTTCTGGCAGTTTTCCAGAAAGCGCCAGGCCAGATGCCCAGTCGCCGGACCGTGATCGGTATACAGGTCGACAAACAGCAGGTCGGTCTTTTCCGCGCTTTCCAGCAGTTCCAGCGCATCGCCGATACGGATGGTAAGGCGCGGATCATCGGTCAGCCCCATATGTTCCATGGCCAGACGAGGCACATCGGCGCGCAGCTCGATCACCTCGACATCATCCAGCGGCAGAAACTTCAGGCAGGCCTGAGTCAGGTTGCCGGCACCGAGGCCAAGAAACAGCGCACTTTCCGGGTGCTCGTGGCACAGCGCGCCAAGCAGCATGGCGCGGGTGTAGTCGTATTCCAGCCAGCTGGGGTCCGGCATATAGACGCAGCTCTGCTCAATCGCCTCACCAAATTCGAGAAAGCGGTACGCGCCCATTTCGACCACCTGAATCACCCCGAAGGCATCGTGCACTTCGGCGATCAGCAGCGGATCCGGCATCTGCCCAACCGGAGGTAAACCTGGCATCCCGCACACTCCACCGTGACATCCCCGACCATTTCGGCCAGAGGAAAGGCGCTAATTGTCATTGAGGCACCCTCCCCCGGTCACGCGATAATTTGCCGCAGTCGGGGGCGCCGAGTTTATCGTTCTGCGACTACAACAATAAAAACGATTATCGAGGTTTGCCATGTACGCCATTATCGGTGCCGGCCCCATGGGGCTGTGTACAGCACGTCAGCTGCACAAGCACGGTATCGACTTTGTCGGTTTCGAACTGCACGTGGATGTCGGCGGCCTGTGGGACATCGATAATCCGCACAGCACCATGTACGACTCGGCGCACCTGATTTCCTCCAAGGGCACCACCCAGTTCAGCGAATTCCCGATGCGCGCCGAGGTGGCCCCCTACCCGCATCACAGTGAGATGCGCCGTTACTTCCGTGACTACGCCAAGCACTTCGGCCTGTATACGCACTACCAATTCAATACCCGCGTGGTGGAAATTCAGCGCCTGGACAAGGGCTGGAAGCTGATCAGCGAACACAACGGCGTACAGCGTGAATGGCTGTTCGACGGCGTACTGATGGCCAACGGCACCCTGCATACGCCTAACCAGCCAGCACTGCCTGGCACGTTTACCGGCGAGCTGATGCACTCCAGCGACTACCGCTCGGCAGCGATGTTCGACGGCAAGCGCGTACTGGTGATCGGCTGCGGCAACTCGGCCTGCGACATTGCCGTGGATGCTGTGCATCGCGCCGCCTCGGTGGACCTGTCGGTGCGCCGTGGCTATTACTTTCTGCCCAAGTTCACCCTGGGTCGTCCGACCGACACCCTCGGCGGCGCGATCAAGCTGCCGCGCCCGCTCAAGCAATTCCTCGATGGCCTGCTGGTACGTGCGTTGGTCGGCAAGCCATCGCAATACGGCCTGCCCGACCCGGATTACAAACTCTACGAATCACACCCGGTGATGAACTCCCTGGTACTGCACTACCTCGGCCATGGCGATATCCGAGCGCGCCGCGATGTGGCCAAGGTCGACGGCTCGCAGGTGACCTTCAGCGATGGCGAACAGGCCGAGTACGACCTGATTCTGCAAGGCACCGGCTACAAACTCGACTACCCCTTTATCAACCGTGCGCACCTTAACTGGCCGAGCACTGCCGGGGCGCCGCAGCTCTACCTCAACGTGTTCCACCCCGAATACGACGACCTGTTCATGTTGGGCATGGTCGAAGCCTCGGGTCTCGGCTGGCAGGGCCGCGACGAGCAGGCCGAACTGGTGGCGCTGTATATCAAAGGGCTTCAATCCGGCAGCCAGGCGGCCAAAGACTTCCAGGCGCTCAAACGCGAACGCGCCGGCGTACGCCTGGACGGCGGCTACCAGTACCTGCAACTGGAGCGCATGGCCTACTACGTGCACAAGGACAGCTATCGTCAGAGCATCGCGCAGCACAGCAATAGCCTGCGCGCCGGCCTGGCTGCGCTGCCCGCGGCTGCCAGCCGTCCTGCCGAAGGAAGCCTGTGATGGAACCGGTAAATATCCAGTTCGACCCCAGCAGCCTGGTGCTGATCAACATCATCCTTGCGGTGATGATGTTCGGCGTCTCGCTGGACCTGCGCCTGGATGACTTCAAGCGCATCGTCCGCGAGCCCAAGGCACCGGTGATTGGCCTGCTCGCGCAGTTCGTTCTGCTGCCAGCGCTGACCTGCCTGGCCTGCTGGGCGCTGCGCATCGAGCCGATGCTGGCCCTGGGCATGATGCTGGTTGCGGCCTGCCCCGGCGGCAGCTTCTCTAACATCATGACCTGGATGGCACGCGGCAACGTCGCGGTCTCGGTGAGCATGACGGCGGTATCCAGCCTCGCTGCCAGCGTGCTGACACCACTGAATTTCGGCTTCTACGCCTGGCTTAACCCGCTGACCCGGCCCCTGCTGACGCAGATCGCCATGGACCCAGTCAGCCTGTTGCTGTTGGTGCTGCTGGTACTGGGCCTGCCGCTGATTGTCGGCATGTGGGTTGGCCGGCGTTTTCCTGGCCTATCGCTCAAGGTGGAAAAGCCGCTACGCGTCTTTGCCCTGCTGGTGATGCTGGCCTTCGTCACCCTGGCCTTCAGCCGCAATTTCGACCAGTTCATTACGCATTTCCATCTGTTCTTCTGGTTGGTGGTGGCGCATAACGCCCTGGCGTTGGCCGTGGGCTACGGGTGCGCGCGACTGTCCGGGCTGCCGGCAGCAGATCGTCGGGCGATCACCCTGGAAGTCGGTATCCAGAACTCTGCCCTGGGCCTGGTGATCATCTTCACCTTCTTCCCACAGGCCAGCGGCATGTTGCTGATCGCCGCGTTCTGGGGCTGCTGGCACCTGGTCAGCGGCCTGACCCTGGCCTTTATCTGGTCCCGTCAGCCACCCGCAAGCTTGCCGCTAACACCTGCGGCCCTGGTCAGCGCTGGAGAAAAATAATGCACACCATCTTGATCACCGGGGCCGCCAGCGGCCTCGGCTGGGAGCTTGCGCGCGCCTATCACGGCCAAGGCTGCAACCTGCTGCTCACCGACATCAATGCAGCCGGCCTGAGCGCGCGGGTAAATGAACTGGGCGCCGAGCGGGTAATCGGCCTGGCCGGTGATATCACCGACCCCACATTACACCAGCAATTACTGGACGCCTGCCGTGAACGCTTCGGTTGCCTCGATGTGCTGATCAACAACGCCGGCATCACCCACCGCTCGCCCACCCTGCACACCGACCCCGCCGTGTTTCGCAAGGTCATGGCCGTCGATTACCAGGCGCCCGTGGAGCTGACCCTGAGCGCCTTACCCTTTTTGCGCCAGAGCTGTGGTCAGGTCATCGCCATTGGTTCCATGGCCGGCTGGATGCCGGTGCTCGGCCGCGCCGGCTATTGCGCGGCGAAAAGCGCTTTGGGCCAGTTCTTCGAAGTACTGCGCGCAGAAATCGCCCGCGACGGCATCAAGATGCTGCTGGTCTACCCGAGCTTTCTCGACACGCCCATCGAACAGAATGCCCTCGGCGGCGACGGCAAGCAGGCGCAACACGGCCGCTCGACCGTTGGCCAGATACGCGGCGCCGACTGGATGGCCGCGCAGATTCTCCAGGCGCAAATGCAAGGCCGCGAGCGCCTGTTTCCCGACCGAGGCAGCTGGCTGGCCAGCCTGCTCTGGCGCATCGCCCCGGGTTTCTACTACCGCAAGATGAGCGCGCGCTTCGCCGGGGAGATGGGCTGATGGAGATTGTCTGGCTGGCCCTGGCCGGTTTTATCCTGCTGGCGTACACCCTGGAAGCGATCACCGGTTTCGGAAGCATCGTGATTGCCCTGTCACTGGGCGCCCTGCTGCTGCCCATTGACCAGCTGCTGCCAGTGCTGGTGCCGCTGAATATCTGCATGACCGGTTACCTGGTCTGGCGACATCGGCAGATGATCGATCGGCGCCTGTTGCTGGGCATGATCCTGCCGGGCATGGTCGTCGGCACGCTGATCGGCTATGCCCTGCTGCCCTTCCTCGATGCGCCCCTGGCCAAGCGCCTGTTTGGCGCACTGGTGCTGTGGTTTGCCGCTCGAGAACTGTGGCGCCTGCGTCACGCAGCCGTGCAGCCCGTGCGCCCCATGTGGCTTAGCCGCCTGCTCAGCCTGTGCGCTGGCGTCAGCCATGGCCTGTTTGCCTCCGGCGGGCCGCTGCTGGTGTTCGCCCTGGCCGGTACGCAACTGGACAAGGCGCGCCTGCGCGCCACCCTGGTCACGGTGTGGTTCACCCTCAACAGCCTGCTGACCCTGGCCTTCCTGCTCGACGGCCGCCTACTCCCCGCGCTGCCGCAAGTCGCCAGCTACGCCCCTCTGCTGCTGATCGGCGTGTGGCTGGGTGAGCGCCTGCACCAGCGCTTCAACGAACAGCATTTCCGCATTGCCATCTACCTGTTGCTGCTGGTCACCGGCGGCCTGCTGCTCGCGCCCTGGAGTCTGCTATGAGCTTCGACATCATCATCAAGAATGGTCTGTATTTCGACGGCACCGGTGCCCAGGGCACGCTGCGGCATATTGGTATTCGCGACGGCAAGATCGATGTGCTCAGCCTCAGCCCGCTGAATGAAAGTGGCTGCCCCGAGGTGCTGGATGCCGCCGGCAAGTGGGTGACGCCGGGCTTTCTGGAAATCCACTCGCACTACGACGCCGAAGTGATCGCCGCGCCCGCCTTGAAGGAATCGGTGCGCCACGGCGTCACCAGCGTGACCATCGGTTCCTGCTCGATCAGTATGGTGCTGGCTGATGCCGAGGACTGCTCGGACCTGTTCACCCGCGTCGAGGCGGTGCCGCGCGAATACGTGCTACCGATCCTGCAGGAGAAGAAGACCTGGCGCGACGCCGCCGGCTACCGCGCCTTCTACGACCAGCAGCCGCTGGGACCGAACGTCAGCTCCTTCCTCGGCCACTCCGAACTACGCGTGGCGGTGATGGGACTGGAACGGGCAACCAGCAAGATCAAACCGACTGAAGCCGAGTTGCAGCGCATGGAACAGCTGCTGGAAGAGGCGCTGGACGCCGGCTGCATCGGCCTCTCGGTGATGACCACCAAACTCGACAAGATGGACGGCGACCGCGCTTGGTCCAGCCCGCTGCCCTCGACCTTTGCCAGCTGGACCGAGTTCTCCCGCCTGTTTGCGGTGCTGCGCCGGCGTGGCGCGGTGCTCCAGGGTGCGCCGGACGCGGTAACCAAGGTCAACGTGTTCGCTTTCCTGTATCAGGCTCACGGCTGGTTTAGAAATCCGCTGAAGTGCTCGATGCTCACCGCGCTGGACCTGAAATCGCAGCCGCTGCTGCACCGCTTCACCCGCCTTTCCGGCTGGCTGGCCAACAAGGTTCTACGTGGCCACTTCCGCTGGCAGACCCTGCCGGCGCCCTTCACCCTGCGCCTGGAAGGGCTGAACGTGAACGCCTTCGAGGAGTTCGGTGCCGGCGAGATCCTGCGCAATATCAAAGACCCGGACGAGCTGTACGCCAAGGTACTGGAGCCAGAGTTCCGCGCCCTGTTCAAGAAGCAGGTCAAAGCAGTGCTGACCAAGGGTCTGTGGCACCGCGACTTCTCCGACTGCTGGGTAACCGAATGCCCGGACGCCAGCCTGGTCGGCCAGAACTTCAAACAGCTCGGCGCCACCCGTGGCCTGGATCCGGTGGATGCCTATTTCGAGCTGGCCTGCCAGTACCGCGAGGCGCTGAAGTGGAGCACCTGCTACGGCAACCAGCGCGAGGCGGTGATGCACAAGTTACTGGCCAGCCCCTGGACCCAGCCGGGGTTCGCCGACTCGGGCGCACACCTGCGCTCCATCGCTCAGTACAACTTCCCGCTGCGCTTCCTTAAATACGTGCGTGACGCCGAACTGGCCGGCACGCCGTTTATGGACATGGGTCGCGCCATCAATCGCCTGAGTGGCGAGCTGGCGGACTTTATCGGGGTGGACGCCGGCACTATCCGTGTTGGCGACCGTGCTGATGTGGTGATCGTCAACCCGGCCGGGCTGACCGTTGAGCTGGACGAGATGCATGAGGCACCGATGGAGGTGCTCGGCTTGGAGCGGGTGGTCAAGCGCAACGACGCGGCGGTGGAGGCGACGCTGATCAACGGCCGTATCGCCTACCGTCGCGGCAGCGAGTTCCCGCAAGAGCTGGGCAAGCTGCAGGGCTTTGGCTGCTTTCTGCCGGGGCGTGACGTATTGCCACGCACGGCCACCGTCAGCGGCTTCAGGCCTGTCACTACCTGAGCCGCACGTCACCATGCAGCGGCTCTATCGCGCCTATCGGCTTGAAGCGTCCGGCTTATCGGTTACCATGCCCGTCCGCCTAAATTGACTGAAGCCGAGAGCCGCAATGTCGCAACCCTGGAGCCCTGAAAGCTGGAGAGCCAAGCCGATCCAGCAACAACCGCAATACCCGAATGCCGCACAACTGGCTCAGGTCGAACAGACCCTGGCCGGTTATCCGCCGCTGGTGTTTGCCGGAGAAGCCCGCGAACTGCGCCGCCAGTTTGCCGAGGTCACCCAGGGTCGCGCGTTTCTCCTGCAGGGTGGCGATTGCGCCGAGAGCTTTGCCGAGTTCAGCGCGGCGAAAATCCGCGACACTTTCAAGGTGCTGCTGCAGATGGCCATCGTCATGACCTTTGCCGCCGGTTGCCCGGTGGTCAAGGTCGGGCGCATGGCCGGCCAGTTCGCCAAGCCGCGCTCGGCCAACGATGAAACCATCGGCGGCGTGACCCTGCCCGCCTACCGCGGCGATATCGTCAACGGCATCGGCTTCGACGCCGCCAGCCGCGTACCGGACCCGGAGCGCCTGCTGCAGGCCTACCACCAGTCCACCGCTTCGTTGAATCTGCTGCGCGCCTTTGCCCAGGGCGGCTTCGCCGACCTGCATCAGGTGCACCAGTGGAACCTCGACTTTATTGCCAACTCGGCACTCGGCGAGAAGTACAGCCAACTGGCCGATCGCATCGACGAAACCCTGGCCTTTATGCGTGCCTGCGGCATGGACGGCGCGGCGCAAGTGCGCGAAACCAGCTTCTTCACCGCTCACGAAGCGCTGCTGCTGAACTACGAGCAAGCCTTTGTGCGCAAGGACAGCCTCACCGGCGGCTGGTACGACTGCTCGGCGCATATGCTGTGGATCGGCGACCGCACCCGTCAGCTGGACGGCGCACATGTCGAGTTCCTGCGCGGTGTCGGCAACCCGATTGGGGTAAAAGTCGGCCCAAGCATGGACAGCGAAGAGCTGATCCGCCTGATCGATATCCTCAACCCGGACAACGATCCCGGCCGTCTCAACCTGATCGTGCGCATGGGCGCAGACAAGGTCGAAGCCGGCCTGCCGCGCCTGATCCAGACCGTGCAGCGTGAAGGCCGCCAGGTGCTGTGGAGCAGTGACCCGATGCACGGCAACACCATCAAGGCCTCAAGTGGCTACAAGACCCGCGACTTTGCGCAGATTCTTGCCGAAGTGAAGCAGTTCTTCGCCGTGCACCAGGCCGAGGGCAGCTATGCCGGGGGTATCCATATCGAGATGACCGGACAGAACGTCACCGAATGCATTGGCGGCGCGCGACCGATCACCGAAGACGGCCTGTCGGATCGCTACCACACCCACTGCGACCCACGGATGAACGCCGACCAGTCGCTGGAGCTGGCCTTCCTGATCGCCGAAACCCTCAAGCAGGTACGCCGCTAACGGCGGCGGCTCGCCCCGCTGCTACGCCGCAAAAGGCGCAGTAGCGGGATTCATTCAGGCAATCAGGCGTTCACGCAAACGTCCGAGCATGCCCAACAAACTGCCGACTTTCTCACGTTCGCGATCATCAACAGGTTGCTGCGCCAGTCGCGTGACCACCTGCGCCGGCTGCGCACGCCAGATCTGCGCCTGTTCGGCCGCTGCCAACAAGCCCTTGTCGAACAAGCCACGACGAATCGGCTTGGGCAGGTAACGGAAAATCTGCGCCTCGTTGATCAGTTTGAGCAGCGCCTGGGTATCGCAGAACGGCGTCACCACCAGACTGAGCAGACGCGGATGGGCCTGGGCCAGGCTTTTCAGCAGCGGCGCGGTGTCCTCCCCGGCGACTTGCAGGTCACTGATCAACAGATCAATCGGCTGGCTGTTAAGCAGCATCACGGCGTCGCTCAGCGATGCCGCGCGCAGCAGGCGATGACCGCCGGCCACGCAGAACTCTGCCACCACATCCAGGGTCGATGCATCCTCATCCAGGAGCAGCACATTGAGCGCCGCCTGCGGTATAGCTGCAGACGCTTTCGGCGTCTGCAACTGGCGCGCGGCAATCTGCGCGGCCTGGCGCAAGGTAAAGGCCATTTCCTGCTGGTCCCAGGGCTTGGTCAGGTAACGGAAGATGCCACCACTGTTGAGCGCCTCCACGGCTGCATCCAGGTCCGAGTAGCCAGTCAGCAGAATGCGCAGGGTATCGGGAGCAATCTCACGTGCCTGGGCCAGCAGTTCGGCGCCGCTCATTTGCGGCATACGCTGGTCACTGACGATTATTTGCACACGCTCGCTTCTCAGCCGTTCCAGGGCGCGACGCGGGTCGCTCTCGGTCAGCACCTCATACTCGCGGCGAAACTGCAGGGCCAGGCTGCGCAGAATGCGCTCTTCGTCGTCGACAAACAGAATACGAATCGGCTCGCTCATATCAGGCACTCCGTTGTAGTGGCAGCGCCTGCGGGCGCGGCAGGCGGATCAGAAAGCGCGTACCGCGCCTGGGCTCGGACGCTGCGCGGATCTGTCCGCCGTGGTCCTGGATGATCTTGTAGCTGATCGATAGCCCCAGCCCGGTGCCCTGACCCACTGGCTTGGTGGTAAAGAACGGATCGAAGATGCGCGCCAGCACCTCAGGCGGCATGCCACGCCCGGAATCCTGCACGGAAATGCACACGGCACTGTCTTCGGCCCAGGTTTTCACCAGAATCTGACCAAAACCATCAATGGCCTGGGCGGCGTTGTTGAGCAGGTTGAGCAGCACCTGGTTGATCTGCGACGGCGCACAGGGAATACGCGGCAGCTCGCCCAGTTGCAGGATGGTTTCAGCCTTGTCCTTGATGCCATTGCGGGCAATTACCAGGGCGCTGCGGATGCACTCATTGAGGTCGACCTCCTCGCTCATGGCGCGATCCAGGCGGGCGAAGTCCTTCAGCCCGACCACCAGTTCGGCAATCTGCTCTAGGCCATACAGGGTGTCGCTGAACAGTTGGGTAAAGTCCTCCACCAACAGTTCCGGTGCAGCCTTGGTGCGGGCCTCGGCGGCGGCCTCCAGGGCCATGGCCAGACGCGCCTCATCACAGCTCGGATCGTTCAGGCAGTCGCCCAGTGTGCCCTGCGCCTCGGCCAGTTCAAACAGCGGCGTACTCAGTTCGCGCAGCAGCTGCACGTTGTTTTTCACATAACCCAGCGGGGTGTTCAGTTCGTGGGCGACGCCGGCGACCATCTGCCCAAGCGAGGCCATCTTTTCTGACTGCACCAGTTGAGTCTGCGATTCCTTGAGCTCAACCAAGGCCTTGCGCAGCACCAGATTGCGCTGGGCGATGCGCGCTTCCATGGCCTTGAGCAGATCGAGCACGGTGCCCAGACCGCGATACAGGCCCTGGGCGTCGACCAGGATAAAGTCCTCGGTGATTGGGTATTGCAGCTGCCCGGTGATCTGCTTGGCGGCGTCCTCCAGGCTGGTGTCCAGACTGACCACCAGAGGCGCCGCATTCATCACCTCTTGCACCGCGTGACGGCCACGCAAGTCGCGCCCGAAGCGCTGCATAAAGATGTCCTGCAAGGTGGTGCGACTGACCAGGCCCAGCGGCCGACCGGCGCTATCGACAATCGGCAGCGAGAGAAAAGCCTTGAGCTCCGGCGTCAGCAGCCGATCCGCCACATCTGCGATGCTCATGTCCGCAGCCAACGGCGTAACCGGCTTGAGCAAGCGCGTAAGCGCGCTGGCAGTGGTCATGGGCAGACTCCCTGTGCGTTGGAAAGCCGCCATTCAACCAGCGCCAAGTTGCTGCCGTGTGACAGTCGTCACACTCATTTCCAGAGCCCGAGCGCTGGGCTACCCCACCGGAACACGGTTACCGTTTAATTGCCGGCCGCCGCGCGCTATGGTGGCCGCTCAACTCTGCAAGGACGGTGTTATGACCTGGTATATCTGGCTGCTGATGCTTCTGGTGCTGGGCTCCATTGTGGGTGGCCTGATGGTGCTGCTACGCACTGCCAAACCGCTGCCGCTAAGCGAGGAACAGCTGGAGAAGATCCGCCAACGCCAGCTTGAGCAAGAAGCCAAGGACGCCCGCGAGCCTTAACCGCAACCGACAAGGACGTACCATGCCATTGCATCTGCGCCTGCTGCTGCCTGCCCTGTGCCTGGCCAGTGGGTTTGCCCTGGGTTATATCCAGCTGGCGGGGCTGGCCGCCGGCGCTGCCCTCTGCGCATTACTGCTGGTTGCCGACAAATACCTGCCCAGTGCGCTGTGGGCTGGGCTAAGCCTGTTGGCCTGCATCAGCTTTGCTGCGCACCTGGTTCCAGGGTTTAGCGCTACACCGCTGTGGTCGCCGCGCCAACTGAGTGCCGATGCCGCACCCTACGCTCTGCGCTTGTCCTGGGACAAGCTGCTGGTCGGCGTCACACTACTGGCCTGGTGGCTGGGGCAGAAGACACCGAGCAAAGCACTGTCAAAAAACGTCTGGCTCACCGCCGCACTGACGTTGCTCGTTGTACCGCTGCTGGCATTGGCGCTGGGTTTGGTCGGCTGGCAGCCGAAATGGCCAGACGGGCTTTGGCTGTGGTTGGCGGTCAATCTGGGAGTGGCCGTGCTGGCCGAAGAATTGCTGTTTCGTGGTTTGCTGCAAAGCCGACTGGTCAGCTGGCTCGGTGCCGGTGCGGGAATTGGCATGACGACGCTGCTGTTCGCTGCCGTGCATCTGCCCTTCAGCCCGTTATTTGCCGTAGTCGCCGGGATTGCTGGCCTGGGCTATGGGCTGATCTTCCACTTCAGCGGGCGGATCAGCCTGGCTATCGCCCTCCATGGGGCGGTCAATTTGCTACATCTGCTGCTATTGAGTTATCCGCTGCGGGTGGGATGACGGCGACCTGATAGCGGCTGAAAATCTTCTCCAGCTGACCGTTATTGCGCAGCGTTCCATACAAAACCATAAACTGATCAGGCGTTATAGGCGCCTGCGGGTGCAACAAGACTTGATGGCGATAGCGCTGGTCGACGCGTTCGGATACCAGCAGTTGTCCAGCGTATTGCCGATTGCGCTCGAGGAAGACACCAATATAAGAACGTGTCACCAAGGCAATTTCAGCCCGTTTGTGCAGCACCATTAGCAGATTGCTGTCA
This sequence comes from Pseudomonas sp. 8BK, assembly GCF_902506475.1. Lineage (NCBI taxonomy): Bacteria > Pseudomonadati > Pseudomonadota > Gammaproteobacteria > Pseudomonadales > Pseudomonadaceae > Pseudomonas > Pseudomonas sp. 8BK. The sequence continues at coordinate 2,358,242 of NZ_LR733252.1, forward strand.
TGGGAATGGGTCAGGGTGGCGTTGAAGGTCGTGCTCAGGTATTCCGGAGAGGCATTGAAATTAGCAAAGGCATAATGATAGCCATGGTAGAGCGCTAAGCGCTTGCCTTCGAACGAATCAAAATAGCGCTGATTACGGCCCGGCTCAGCGCGGGCAACAAACACTTCAGAATCTTCCAGGTACATATCCAACGCAACATGCTGAACATCCCGCCAACCCCAATCCGGGTTTTCGAAGACAGCCAAATCAATGCGTTGTTGCTCAAAGTCACGAAAGCGTCGCTTAACCGCAGTTGGCACCAAAACAAAGCGATAGTCAGTCTGGGCCTGATTCAGCGCGGCAACCAACTCGTCAAGTAACCCGGTGGTATGGGATTGCTCGGCTTTAAACACATACGGTGGAAAATCTACAGCGGCCACGCGCACTTCCTGCGCAGCCAGAAGCGGCCCGGCCAGCAGCAGCGCCAGACTCATGCCGAAAAACCTGCTTACCCCACGCCTGATGAATCCCATTTGACGCCAATTTCCCTATTTTTCGAGTAACTGCAGCCTAACTCAGGCAAATCTGACCGAACAGAGCATTTTCAGTCTTTTATCAGCACCGATGCGTCACGCAAATGGTAGCGCCCCAGTAGTTTATCCAGCAGCTTGTCGCGATTGAGTTGTTTGAGCAGTTCGGCAAAGGCTTGCGGCTGCAGCGCAGACTCAGGGCGGAACAACGCCTGGTGCTGGTAAACCTGATCAACCCGCTGGGAAACCAGCAAGGCGCTGCTCTGCTCCGGGTAACGCTGTTGGTAGGCGCGCAGGTAAGAGCGCGTGACCACCGCTACATCGGCCCGGCCACGCAGCAGCATGATCAGGTTGCTGTCGTGGGAGTAGGTCAGCACCGCATTGAATCTATCGGTGAGAAACTGCTTGTCCGAGTTGAACCCGGCAAAGCCGTAGTGATAGCCGCTGTACAGCGCCATGCGCTTGCCCTGGAGCTGATCAAAATAGCGCTCGTCACGTCCCGGTTGCAGGCGTGCAACATAGACTTCGGCATCTTCGATATGCAGATCCAGCGCGGCATGCGCAGTGTCCTGCCACCCCCAGGCCGGAGACTCAAACAGGATCAGGTCGAAACGGCCGCTTTGCAGATCGCGGTAGCGGCGCATGGTCGAGGTCGCAACCAGGGTAAAGCGGTAGTCGCTTTGCAGTTGATTGAGCGCCTGCAACAACTCCGGTAGCAGGCCACCAGGGCGCTCACTTTCCGGTTTAATCACATAAGGCGGGAAATGATAGGCCCCCACTCGCACTTCTTCCGCAGCCTGCGCAACGCATACCGCAGAAAGCATCAACCCGAGCAGCAAACCTCGTAACAGGGTGGCCAAGCAGCGAACCTCAGAGCAAAACGCAGCGACATCTTCCGTAACCTGAAACGCTCGTAATCCTTTGGCGCCAAAATACTATCAATGTGCCACTTCAGAGTAGCTTAATTTCCTCAGGCGTCCTTGATCACCAGTGACAGCGCCTCTTCGGCCAGCTGATCAAGGGTCATCGGACCTTCCGGGCGGAACCAGGTGGTGGTCCAGCTCAGCGCGCCAGTCAGCAGGCGACGCAGGATAAACGGATCAGCCTTGAAGTAACCGGCTGCCTTCGCCTCGTCCAGCACCTGCAGCCAGAGTTGTTCGTAGTGGTCGCGCAGTTCAAGGATAAACGCCTGCCCTGGCTCCGACAGCGAACGCCATTCATACACCAACACGGCCATGGCCTCACCGGTGCCACCCATGATCGATTGCAGCTCGCAGCGGATCAGCGCCAGCACGCGGCCGCGCAGATCGCTGGCTTCGGCCAGCGAGGCCTGCATCAGCGCGGTGTTGTAACGAATGGTCTCTTCCATCACCGAACGCAGGATTTCGTCCTTGCTCTTGAAGTGATGAAAGATGCTGCCGGACTGAATGCCCACGGCACTGGCCAGATCACGCACCGTGGTGCGCTCATAACCCTTGCTGCGAAACAGGTGCGCTGCGGTTTGCAGCAGTTTGCCGCGTGCGCTGTCCGGATCGGTGATCTGCCCGCTGGCCACCAGTTGCTGCATCACCGCCTGCGCTTGTTGATCATCCACGCTAAGTACTCTCCAACTCTCTTTATGCCTCGGGCCAGGCGATCCAGCCTGCCATTGCACACTGGCTCTCAACTGGTTTACCCAAGTGCTTGTCGTTATTAGTGAAATTTATGCTGCGCCAGCCAACCAAGCAAGCGCTTGGCCACACTTTCGGTTAGAAAGATTCACCGCAGGGCTTTTCAACCAAGCGCTTGCTTGGTAGCCTCTGAGTCATCTTATTCATGTGTTGCGGACCTCTTCAAATGACTAAAACCGTACGCATCGGCTGTGCTTCTGCCTTCTGGGGCGATACCAGCACCGCCGCCGCCCAGCTGGTTCAGGGCACCGAACTGGATTACCTGGTATTCGATTACCTGGCCGAAGTGACCATGTCGATCATGGCCGGGGCGCGGATGAAGAAGCCGGACGCCGGCTACGCCACTGACTTTGTGGAAGCCCTCGCACCGCTGCTGCAGGACATCGCCGCCAAGAACATCCGCGTAATCAGCAACGCTGGCGGGGTCAACCCCAGTGCCTGCGCTGCTGCCCTGGCCACTGCTTGTGAACAAGCCGGGGTCAATCTGAAGATTGCCGTACTGCATGGCGACAACCTGCAACCAAAACTCGGCGAACTGGCCAAGGCCGGCACCGTGGAAATGTTCAGCGGCGCGCCGTTGCCGCCCTTCTGCGTCTCGGTCAACGCCTACCTCGGCGCGCCGGGTATCGTCGAAGCCCTGAAGCTCGGTGCGGATATCGTCATCACCGGCCGCGTGGTCGACAGCGCCGTGGTCAGCGCCGCCCTAGTGCATGAGTTTGGCTGGAGCTGGAGCGACTACGACCAGCTGGCTCAGGCCGCGCTGGCCGGGCATATCATCGAATGCGGCGCGCAGTGCACCGGCGGCAACTTCACCGACTGGGAAAGCGTGCCGGATTACGAACACATCGGCTTCCCGGTGGTGGAAGTGGTGGCCGACGGCAGCTTTGTCGTGACCAAGCCGGAAGGTTCCGGCGGCTTGGTCACGCCTTTTACCGTGGGCGAGCAGATGCTCTATGAGATCGGCGATCCACGGGCCTATTACCTGCCCGATGTGCTCTGCGATTTCACCCAGGTGCAACTAAGCCAGGTCGGCGACAACCGCGTGGAGCTGAAGGGTGCACGCGGCCTGCCGCCGACTGATCAGTACAAAGTCAGTGCCACCTACCCGGACGGTTTCCGCTGCACCGCCAGCTGTCTGATGGCCGGTATCGATGCAGTGAAGAAAGCCCGGCGCGTCAGCCAGGCGATCATCAGCAAGACCGAAGAAATGTTCGCCGAGCGCGGCTGGGGTCCGTACAAGGAAGTCAGCATCGAGCTACTGGGCAGCGAAGCCACCTACGGCCCGCGTGGCCAGCGCACCGACACCCGCGAGGTCGTGATCAAGATCGCCGTGCGCCATGCCAAGAAGGAAGCGCTGGTGCTGTTCTCCCGCGAAATCGCCCAGGCGGCCACCGGCATGGCACCGGGTCTGACTGGCATCGTCGGCGGCCGCCCTACGGTTTACCCGGTAATCCGCCTGTTCAGCTTTCTCGCCAACAAAAGCGCCTGCGCACTCGAAGTGGAAATAGGCGGCGAACGTACCTCGGTCGCACTGCCGCAGATCGCGGTGCTGGACAGCTCGCAGATTGCTGCCGATATCGCCGCCCCGCAGCCAAGCGGCCAGGCCGACGCCTGCGTACCGCTGATCAAGTTGGCCGTAGCGCGCTCTGGCGACAAGGGCAACCACAGCAACATTGGTGTAATGGCCAGAAAGCCCGAGTACTTGGCCTGGATCGCCGCTGCGCTAACCGAGGGAGCCGTGGCCGAATGGATGCAGCACGCGCTCGACCCGCAAACCGGCAAGGTCAGCCGCTGGTATTTGCCCGGCAGCCATAGCCTGAACTTCCTGCTGGAGAACGCCCTGGGCGGCGGCGGCGTCGCCTCCCTGCGCATCGACCCGCAAGGCAAGGCCTTCGCCCAACAGTTGCTGGAATTCCCGATACCGGTGCCCAAGGCGCTGGCCGCTAGCCTCGAACAAGGACAATAACAATGAGCTACGACTCGGTGTTTAAACCCGGCCTGTTTAGCGGCCAGACCATCATGGTCACCGGCGGCGGCAGCGGCATCGGCCGTTGCACCGCCCATGAACTGGCCAATCTGGGGGCCCATGTGGTGCTGGTCGGGCGCAAGCTGGAAAAGCTCGAAACCACCTGCGGCGAGATCATCGAAGACGGCGGCAGCGCCAGTTTTCAGGTATGCGATATCCGAGATGAAGAGGCCGTCAAGGCCATGGTGAAAACCGTGGTAGCCGAACGCGGGCAGATTCATCACCTGGTCAACAACGCCGGTGGCCAGTTCCCCGCGCCACTGATCGGCATCAACCAGAAAGGCTTCGAAACCGTGGTGCGCACCAACCTGGTGGGCGGTTTTCTGATCGCCAAGGAAGTCTTCCTGCAAAGCATGAGCAAACATGGCGGCAGCATCGTCAACATGCTCGCCGATATGTGGGGCGGCATGCCGGGCATGGGCCATTCGGGTGCGGCGCGCGCCGGTATGGAGAACTTCACCAAGACCGCCGCCTACGAATGGGGCCACGCCGGGGTGCGGGTCAACGCCGTGGCACCGGGCTGGATCGCCTCCAGCGGCATGGACACCTACCCCGAGTCGATGAAAAACATGATCCGCAACCTCAAGGATCACGTGCCGCTGCAACGCATCGGCAGCGAATCGGAAGTGGCCGCGGCCATCGTCTTCCTCCTCACGCCGGGTGCCAACTTTATCAGCGGCAACACCATCCGCATCGACGGCGCCGCCAGCCAGGGCACCCGCGCCTGGACCCTGGGCAAGGCGAAAAACAGCGAGACCTATAACGGCTTCCACCGGGCGTATATGCCTGACGTGTTCAAGGGCGAGGAGTAACGCCATGCCGGTTATCCAATCCGAAATCGATGTACATGGCGAGGACTTCGCCAACAACCGCGAGGCCATGCTCGCGGCCGTGGCCAGCTTTCGCCAAATCGAACAGAACTGCCTGAACAAGGCTGCTGAAGCCAAGGCCAAATTTGAAAAGCGCGGCCAGTTGCTGCCGCGTGAACGCCTGAATCTGCTGCTCGACCCCGGCGCGCCGTTTCTCGAACTGTCGTCGCTGGCCGGCTACAAACTGCACGATGACAAGGACGGCACCCAGGCCGGCGGCGGGATCATTTCCGGCATCGGCTATATCGCCGGGGTGCGCTGCCTGGTCACCGCCAGCAACAGCGCGATCAAGGGCGGCACCATCTCCCCCACCGGCTTGAAGAAAACCCTGCGCCTGCAGCAGATCGCCTTCGAGAACAAACTGCCAGTGGTGGCGCTGACCGAAAGTGGCGGTGCCAACCTCAACTATGCCGCCGACATCTTTGTCGAAGGCGCGCGCGGCTTTGCCAACCAGGCGCGCATGTCGGCCATGGGCTTGCCACAGATCACCGTGGTGCACGGCTCCAGCACCGCTGGCGGGGCCTATCAGCCAGGGCTGTCGGATTATGTGGTGGTGGTACGCGGTAAGGCCAAGATGTTTCTCGCAGGTCCCCCCTTGCTGAAAGCTGCCACCGGCGAAATCGCCACCGATGAGCAACTGGGCGGCGCCGAGATGCACGCCCAGGTCGCCGGCACCGCCGAGTACCTGGCCGAGAACGACGCCGATGGCGTACGCATCGCTCGTGAAATCCTCGCCATGCTGCCGTGGAACGCCCAACTGCCGGCACGCCCAGCCAAGGTCTACAGCGAGCCGCTGTTCCCGGCTGAAGAACTGCTCGGCCTAGTCCCGGCAGATGCCAAGAAGCCCTACGACGTACGCGAAATCATCGCCCGCATCGCCGACGGCTCGGCCTTTCTCGACTTCAAGAACGAGTTCGACAACCAGACCGTCTGCGGCCACTTGCAGATCGAAGGCCAGCCCTGCGGCTTTATCGGCAACAACGGTCCGATCACCCCGCAAGGCGCGGCCAAGGCGGCGCAATTTATCCAGCTGTGCGAGCAGAGCAACACGCCGATCCTGTTCTTCCACAACACCACCGGTTTTATGGTCGGCACCGAGTCGGAACAGCTCGGCGTGATCAAGCACGGCTCGAAGATGATCCAGGCCGTGGCCAACGCCACAGTGCCGAAACTGACCATAGTCGTCGGCGGCTCCTATGGCGCCGGCAACTACGCTATGTGCGGCCGTGGCCTCGACCCGCGCTTTATCTTCGCCTGGCCCAACAGCAAGACCGCCGTGATGGGCGGTGCCCAGGCCGGCAAGGTGCTGCGTATCGTCACCGAGGAAAAACACCTCAAGGAAGGCAAGGAAGCCGACCCGAAAATGCTCGATATGCTGGAAACCGTCACCGCACAGAAACTCGACAGCCAGTCCACCGCACTCTATGGCACCGCCAGCCTGTGGGACGACGGCCTGATCGACCCTCGCGATACACGCAAGCTGCTCGGCTACCTACTGGATATCTGTGCCGAGGCCGCCGCCCGCCCTCTTAAATCGAACACCTTTGGCGTAGCCCGCCTGTAACCCTTCGGAGAATAAAAAGATGATCTTTACCCAAGAACACGAAGAGCTGCGCCGCACGGTCCGTAACTTTGTCGACAAGGAAATCAACCCGCACGTCGAGCAATGGGAAAAAGAGGGCCGTTTCCCGATCCACGATATTTTCAAGAAGGCCGGAGACCTGGGCCTGCTGGGCATCTCCAAGCCAGAGAAATTCGGCGGCATGGGCCTGGACTACAGCTACTCGATCATCGCGGCCGAAGAGTTCGGCACCATCATCTGCGGCGGCATCCCGATGTCCATCGGCGTGCAGACCGACATGTGCACCCCGGCGCTGGCGCGCTTCGGCTCCGATGAGCTGCGTGAAGAGTTCCTCAAGCCGGCAATCACTGGCGAGATGGTCGGCTGTATCGGCGTCTCCGAAGTTGGCGCCGGCTCGGATGTGGCCGGGCTAAAGACCACCGCACGCAAAGACGGTGATGACTACGTAATCAACGGCAGCAAGATGTGGATCACCAACTCGCCATCCGCTGACTTTATCTGCCTGCTGGCCAATACCTCGGACGACAAGCCACACGTCAACAAGTCGCTAATCATGGTGCCGATGAAGACCCCAGGCATCTCGGTCAGCCCGCACCTGGACAAGCTCGGCATGCGCAGTTCGGAGACTGCTCAGGTGTTCTTCGACAACGTGCGCGTGCCGCAGCGCTACCGCATCGGCCACGAAGGCGCGGGTTTTATGATGCAGATGCTGCAGTTCCAGGAAGAGCGCCTGTTCGGCGCGGCCAACATGATCAAGGGCCTGGAGCATTGCATCAACGCCACCATCGATTACTGCAAGGAGCGCAAAACCTTCGGCAACGCGCTGATCGACAACCAGGTCATCCACTTCCGCATGGCCGAACTGCAGACCGAAGTCGAGTGCCTGCGCGCCCTGGTTTATCAGGCCACCGAGCAGTACGTACGCGGCCGCGACGTGACCAACCTGGCCTCGATGGCCAAACTCAAGGCAGGTCGTCTTGGCCGTGAAGTCACCGACAGCTGCCTGCAGTACTGGGGCGGCATGGGCTATATGTGGGAAAACCCGGTAGCCCGCGCCTACCGCGACGTGCGCCTGGTGAGCATCGGCGGCGGTGCCGACGAAATCATGCTGGGCATTATCTGCAAGCTGATGGGCATTCTGCCGGGGAAGAAAAAATAGCCGGGAGCTATTTTTAACGTCGCGTAGCGACGGCCCGAAGGGTGGCCGCCAGGGATGGCGAGCCATAAAGAAGGGCTAAGAACGGAAAAACGTAGGGTGGACGTCGCTTCTACGTCCACCGTGGCACCGCTCGGTGGGTCGATAAGACGTGCCCCACCCTACCCCACCTCCCCTGGCGAATACATCAAGGAGCCTGCCATGGCTGACCTACCGAACTGCGAAACCCTGCTGCTAAGCCTCGATGCCGGCGTGCTGCACATCACCCTCAATCGCCCGGACAGCCGCAATGCCATGAGCCTGGCCATGGTCAGCGAATTGCGCGCCGTGCTGGAAAGCCTGCGCAATGATCTGAACGTACGCGCCATTGTGCTGCGCGGTGCCGGTGGTCATTTCTGCGCCGGCGGTGACATCAAGGACATGGCCGGTGCAAGAGCAGCCGGTGGCGACGCCTACCGCAGCCTTAACCGCGCCTTCGGCAGCCTGCTGGAAGAAGCGCAGAACGCGCCACAGGTGCTGATCGCCGTGCTGGAAGGCGCGGTACTGGGCGGCGGCTTCGGCCTGGCCTGCGTCTCGGATATTGCCATCTGCCAGCAGGACGCCAAGTTCGGCCTACCGGAGACCACCTTGGGGATTCTGCCCGCACAGATCGCGCCTTTTGTGGTCAAGCGAATCGGCCTGACCCAGACCCGCCGCCTGGCCCTCACCGCCGCCCGCTTTAACGGCAGCGAAGCCGAACGGCTGGGCCTGGTGCATTTCAGTGAAGCCGACAGCGAGCACCTCGACGTGCGCTTGCAGCAGGTGCTCAGCCAAGTACGCCAATGCGCGCCGCAGGCCAATGCGCAGACCAAGGCGCTGCTGCTGGCTGCCGAGCAGGAAGCCCTCGGCCCGCTGCTGGACAGCGCCGCCGAGCAGTTCGCTGCAGCGGTAACCGGCGCAGAAGGCATCGAAGGCACCATGGCGTTTGTACAGAAACGCGCGCCCACGTGGGCGCTGTAACGGATCGGGTGGACGGCCCCGTGGGGTGGATATCGCTTTTCACATCCACCCGCGTGATGAAAGACAACAAGCGGTGGATCGATAAAGCGCGATCCACCCTACGAAACCCGAGACCGTAGCCGGATGCAATCCGCGACTCGACTCACAGGAGCACGAAGATGCCCGCATTCAACAAAATTCTGATCGCCAACCGCGGGGAAATCGCCTGCCGGGTGATGCGTACCGCCCAGGATCTCGGCTACCGCACCGTGGCTGTCTACTCCGAAGCCGACAGCGACGCCCGCCATGTGCAGCTGGCCGATGAAGCCATCTGCATCGGCCCGGCCCAGGTCAACCAGTCCTATCTGGTGATTGAGAACATCATCAGCGCAGCGCAGAAAAGCGGCGCCGATGCGATCCACCCTGGCTACGGCTTTCTCTCGGAAAATGCTGAGTTCGCCCGCGCCTGCGAAGCCGCCGGCATCGTATTTATCGGCCCGACCGTGGAAGCCATCCACCTGATGGGCAGCAAGCGCCTGTCGAAGATCGCCATGCTCGAAGCCAGCGTGCCGTGCATTCCCGGCTATGAAGGCGCCGCCCAGGACGACGAAACCCTGAGCCGCGAGGCCGAGCGTATTGGCTACCCGCTGATGATCAAGGCCAGCGCCGGTGGTGGTGGCCGTGGCATGCGTCTGGTACACGAATCCAGTGAGCTGCTGGCGCAGATCCGCACCGCCCGTTCGGAAGCGCAGAACGCCTTCGGCTCCGGCGAGCTGATTCTGGAGCGCGCAGTGATCCAGCCGCGCCATGTGGAAATCCAGGTGTTCGGCGACCAGCACGGCAGCATCGTTTACCTGGGTGAGCGCGACTGCTCGGTGCAGCGCCGCCACCAGAAAGTGGTCGAGGAAGCGCCCTGCCCCGTGATGACGGCCGAGCTGCGTAAAGCCATGGGCGAAGCCGCGGTGAAAGCGGCGGCCTCGGTCAACTACGTCGGCGCCGGCACCGTGGAGTTTCTCCTCGACCAGAGCGGCGAATTCTTCTTCCTGGAAATGAACACCCGCTTGCAGGTCGAGCATCCGGTCACCGAACTGATCACCGGCCAGGACCTGGTCGCCTGGCAGATCCGCGTGGCTGAAGGCCAGCCGCTGCCGCTCAAGCAGGACGAGATTCGTCTGACCGGCCATGCCATGGAAGTGCGCCTGTACGCCGAAGACGCCGCCCACAATTTCCTGCCGCAAACCGGCACAGCCCTGCGCTGGGAGCCGGCGCTACGCGACGGCATTCGCATCGACCATGGCCTGGTCGAAGGCCAAACCATCAGCCCGTTCTACGACCCGATGCTGGCCAAGGTCATCGCCTATGGCGCTACCCGCGAAGAAGCGCGACGCAAATTGGTGCGGGCGGTTGAGGATTGCGTGCTGCTGGGCGTCAACGGCAACCAGCGCTTTCTCGCCAACCTGCTCAAGCACCCGGAGTTCGCCGCAGGCAACGCCACCACCGCGTTTATCGCCGAGCATTTCGCCGATGACCCGAGCCTTAGCCCGCAACCGCCTAAAGCTGCCGAATTAGCCGCTGCCGCCGCCTTGCTGTTTCAGCAATCGGCCAATACCCGCGCTCACCAACCGGGCCTGTCCGGCTGGCGCAATGCCGGCAGCGCACCCTGGCGTTTTCTGCTCAAACAGGGTGAACAGCAATTCAGCGTGGAGCTGGAAGTATTGGAAGACGGCCGACAGCCCAGCCTGCTAGCCAAAATTGGCGAACAGCAAGTCAGCCTCAAGTTGCTGGCCTGCGACGGCCGCTGGACCACCCTGGAGCTGGACGGCATTCGCCAGCGCCTGGCCTATCACCTGGACGGCCAAAACCTCTGGCTATACGGCCATAACGGCAATCTGCAGCTAACTGATATCACCCATTTGCCCGTCAGCAGCGCTGCTGGCGCCGGTTCGGGCAGCGTCAAAGCACCGATGGACGGGGCAATTGTCGAAGTACTGGTGGAAGAAGGCGCCAGCGTCAGCAAGGGCCAGCTGTTGCTGGTGCTGGAAGCGATGAAGATGGAGCACCCGCTCAAGGCCAGCATCGACGGCGTGGTGCGCCGCATTGGCGTCAGCCGTGGCGATCAGGTGAAAAACCGTCAGCTGCTGGTGGAAATCGAAGCCCGCGAAGCCTGAGCCCAGGGTGGATGACGCGTCCCCCATCCACCATCACGCCGCCAAGGTGGATGAAAAAAGCCTCATCCACCCTACAAAAACAACAATAACTGGAGCACGCATATGTCACTGCAAGGTAAAACCCTGTTTATCACCGGCGCCAGTCGCGGCATCGGCCGTGAAATCGCCCTACGCGCCGCGCGCGAAGGCGCCAATATCGTGATTGCAGCGAAAAGCGCCGAGCCCCACGCCAAACTGCCCGGCACCATCCACTCGGTAGCTGCAGAAGTTGAGGAAGTTGGCGGCAAGGCCCTGGCCCTGCAAGTCGATGTGCGTGACGAACACGCAGTAAAAACCGCCATGACCAAAGCCGCCGCGCATTTTGGCGGCATCAATGCACTGATCAACAACGCGGGTGCCATCAAGCTGGTGGGTGTGGAGAAACTCGACCCCAAGCGCTTCGACCTGATGTTCCAGATCAACACCCGCGCGGTGATGGTCTGCAGCCAGGCAGCGTTGCCCTACCTCAAGGACAGCCGTGGCCATATTCTCAGCCTGTCGCCACCGCTTAACCTCGACGCCAAGTGGTTCGCCAACTACGGCCCCTACACCACCACCAAATACGGTATGAGCATGCTGACCCTGGGCATGCACGAGGAATTCAGGAAGTACGGCATCAGCGTCAACTCACTGTGGCCAAAGACGGTAATCGCCACCGCCGCCATCGAGTTCGAAGCCGGCGGCCCCGCGGTGATGAAGGCGGCACGCCTGCCGGCGATCATGGCTGATGCCGCCCACGCCATTCTGTCCAGCAACGAACGCAGCATCAGCGGGCGTCTGCTGATCGACGAGGACATTCTCCGTGAGCAGGGCCAGAGCGACTTCGAGCAGTACCGCTATGACCCGGCCGGCAAACTGATGAACGATCTGTTTGTCGACTAATCGCTGAGCCAGCTCACCGTGGCGCAGGTCTGGCCTTCGGCTTCAGGTGACTGGCTGGAGCCGCCAAGGCGGATTCAGACGATTTTCACCGGCGTGATACAGGCACAGCGGATTACCGTCGGGGTCCTGCAGATAGGCTTCGCGCCACAGCCAGGGTTGGTCGGTCGGCAGCATGCTGAACTCGATACCCTGGGCCTGCAGGCGCGCGACAGTCTGATCCAGTTCAGCGCATTCGAAGTAGATCAGGGTCTGGCTGGCCGGCACCTGTTCGGCCCTGCTCAACGAAAAGCTCGCCTGGCCATCCGGGCAGCAGAAGCGTGCATAGTCCGGCAGGCTCTCGACAATCAGTTGCAGCCCCAGTTGCTGGTAAAAGCGGATCGCGCGCGGCACATCGGTGACCGCCACAGTGATCTGGTTCAGGTTCATTCCACCCTCCTGATTCAGCGCCTAATCGCACTGGCGTATCGAACTAATGCCACAGCGCCGAGCGCGCTGGCAATACGTGGGCTGCCCGCTATTTGCCGATCTGCCCTACCCGGCTTGCGCCAGAGCCATGGCAGGGGTGCATGCCGGCGACTAGAGTTGGGCTTCGCCCCGTATAACAACCCTAAACGCGAGCGCCATGAGCCAGACCGATCTGATTTCCCCCCTGCGTTTCCTTGCCCGCCTGCCCCAGCACCTGCCGCGCGTACCGCGCATGTTGCGCGGTCTGTATTACGCCGGTATTCGCAATCGCGAGAAGAACCTGTCGCTGGCCTGGGCGCTGGAACGTGCGGCGCAGCAGCACCCGGAGCGCCCGGCGCTGCTGGATGAATCGCGCAGCCTCAGCTATGCCCAGTTCAACGCCTGGGCCAACCGCCTGGCCTGGGCCTTCAAGGCCGAAGGCGTGCGCCATGGCAGCGTGGTGGCGGTGATGCTGGAAAACCGCCTGGAGCTGCTGACGATCCTCGCGGCGCTAAGCAAGCTCGGCGCAGTCGGCGCGCTGGTCAACACCACTCAGCGCGGTAAGGTGCTGACGCACAGTCTGAATCTGGTCAAACCGGGTTTTATGTTGATCGGCGAAGAGCTGCTCGCCGCCTTCAATGAGGTCGCCGAGCAACTCGATAACCCAAAGACGCCGCGTTACTGGGTGGCCGATCAGGATTGCCTGCAGGACGCCGGCCAGGCCCCCAACGGCTGGACCAATTTGATGCAGCTGGCACGCAGTCAGGCCAGTGATAACCCGCCGGACAGCGCCAAGGTGCAGATGAAGGATCCTTGTTTCCTGATCTACACCTCTGGCACCACCGGCCTGCCCAAAGCCTCGATCATGAGCCACGGCAAATGGATCAAGGCCTATGGCGGCTTCGGCCATTCCGGGCTGACCCTGAACAATCAGGACGTGCTCTACCTGACTCTACCCTGCTACCACAACAACGCCGTGACCGTGTGCTGGAGCGCCGCGCTGGCTGGCGGCGCGGCCATCGCCCTGCGCCGCAAGTTCTCCGCCAGCGCCTTCTGGCCAGATGTGCAGCGCTATCAGGCGACCTGCTTCGGCTATATCGGCGAGCTGTGCCGCTATCTGCTTAACCAGCCAGAGACTCCGGCAGAGAAGAACAACAGCCTGCGCTGCATGATTGGCAACGGCCTGCGGCCCTCGATCTGGGCCGAGTTCAAGGCGCGCTTCGGAGTCGAGCAGATCACTGAGTTCTATGCCTCCAGCGAAGGCAATATCGGCTTTACCAATGTGTTCAACTTCGACAATACCGTGGGCTTCTCCCCCGCCACCTACGCCATTGTGCGCTACGACCTGGAGAACGACTGCGCAATCCGCACCGCCAAAGGTTTTCTGCAGAAAGCCGACAAGGGCGAGCCGGGTTTGCTGATCAGCGAAATCAGCTCCAAGTGGCCGTTCGACGGCTACACTGACCCAGCCAAGAGCGAGGCAGCGATCCTGCGCAACGTGTTCAAGAAGGGTGATGCCTGGTTCAACACCGGCGACCTGATGCGCGACATCGGCTGCAAGCACGCGCAATTCGTCGACCGCCTGGGTGACACCTTCCGCTGGAAAGGTGAAAACGTCTCGACCACCGAAGTGGAAAACGTTCTGGGCGCCTTCCCCGGTGTCGAGGATGCGGTGGTGTATGGCGTGGAAATCCCCGGCACCAACGGCCGCTGTGGCATGGCTGCGCTGCGCCTGAGTGAAGGCCAGCAGCTGGACAGCGCTGCCATTGCCGCACACCTAGATGCCGAATTGCCGGTATACGCCTCACCGCTGTTTATCCGCCTGCTGGGCGAGGTGGAAACCACCGGCACCTTCAAATACAAGAAGGCCGACCTCAAGCAGGCCGCCTACGATCTGACGCGGGTGCAAGAACCGCTATGGGTGCGTCTGCCGGGCGAGCAGCGCTTTACCCCACTGGACCCCAACCTGTTCGCCGCCATTGGCGAGCAAGCCTATCGCTTCTAATTGCCCCCAGCAGGCAGGCTTTCAGCCCTGCCTGCTACTGCTTGAATTCGAACTCCAGTTGCGCGCCTTCCACCGATTGCCAGTAGTCGTCATCGCGCTCGTTGGTGATCAGCTTGCCATTGAGTTGAAAAGGACTCTCCGGCGCGACTTTCTCGCCAAACATAGGCGGTAATAGCGGGGTCGACAGGTCGCTGAGCGGTGCCACCGGCTGCAGGGGATCAAACACATTGGTATGCAGGCTCAGATCCAACGGTGCTTTCGGCTCAGCCGGCTCGGGCTTGCTCGCAATCACAGCGGGTTTTGGCTTGGCTGGAACCGGTTTGGCTTCGGCAGCCTTGGGCTGCGCAAGCTTGCTCACAACGAGCGCATGCTCGGCCTTGGCCGCTTTGCTGGTAACCACGGCTTGTGCTGGTTGCGCCTTGGCGGTTTCAACCTTGGACGGTGCAGGAGGGTTGGTGCTTTGCTCGCAGGCCGCCAGTGACAACAGTGTCAGCAGCAATGCGAGGCTTCGAATAGGCAACATGGGCAGTTACAAAGGCAGTGACACAAGTCGCTATGCTGGCCCCTGCCCTGTGCACTGGCAAGCGCGTAATCGGTACGGCAGGTAACAGCGTACTAAGAATCAGCCGACGGCCACCCGTATCGATGGCCGCCAGCGACTGACCTACCCCGCCTTATTCAGCCGATTGCAGCTGCTGCAATTGCGCGTCGATATCCAGCTCCGGGTTCTCGCGCATCAGCTGTAACAGCAAGGCATCGGCCTCGTCCGTCCAGCCATCACGGCGCAATTTGAGTAAGCGTTGCAACTCGCTGCGCAGTTGCTGCTCGGCCTGACGGCCTGCAGCCTCTACCGCTTTATCGGGGGCTGATACAGCGGGCGCACGGGCTGCTTGTGGCTGTTGTTCATGCAACGCATCGGCCGCAGGTTCTTCACGTAGCAGCTGATTGGACGCTCCGGCCGAAAGCTTTTTCTCGGGTTTGGCGGCATCGGCGCTGTAGCCCTGGATCACTGGCGCAGGCTGCGCCGCACGTGAGCGCTCTGCCTCATCAGCCATCACCGCGGATTCTGCCAGTGGCGCGGGCATCGGTGCGGATTGCGGTGCCATCCTTGCCGCAGCCGGCGCCATGGGCGCGCCACTGGGCACGGCATCGAAGGCATCTGGAGCCTGCTCGAAGGTGCGCCAGGTCAGGCTCACCCCAATCCCCAGGCAAGCGACCCCAGCCAACGCCACCGACCAGCGTTGCCGACCGCCTGCGCCGAACAGCCAGCTGTGCAGGCGCACGACCAAACTGGGCTGAGCCTTATCTGTGGCCACATCGCGCACGGCGGCACTGGCCGCCGCGAGAATCTGAGCGTCCAGCTGCGCACTGGGCTCACCGCCGCTGTGCTGGCGGAAATGCTCCAGCATCTGCCGTTCCTGCTCATCGAGCCTATGTTGATCATGGTTCATACGGACAACTCCTCGGCGGCCGGGTCAGCCAGCAGCCGACGTAACTTCTGCAGGGCATAGCGCAAACGGCTTTTCACCGTTTCTGTGGGTATTTGGGTCAGCTCGGCAATCTCGGCCAGTTCCAGATCACCGTGGGCGCGCAGCAGAAATACTTCGCGCTGCTCTGCCGGTAAATCCGCCAGGGCGGCCTCTAAACGCTGCTGATCGCGGCTCAGGCTGAGCTGTTGCTCAGGCCCCGGCTGCGGGTCGTGCGGGGCATGCTGCTGTTCATCGTACTCAGCATGCCCCGTCTGGTGCCGACCGTGCTTGCGCCAGGTGTCGATCAAGCGGTTGCGGCCGATCTGATATAGCCAGGTCTTGAACAGCACGCTATCGCGCTGTTCACTCTGGCTGCGGATCAGGCTCATCCAGGTGTCTTGAAACACCTCCTCGGCCAGGGCGTGGTCGCCACACAGGCCGAGCAGAAAGCGGAACAAGCCGAGGCGATGGCGCTGATACAACTCGGCGAAAGCCGCCGCATCACCGCGGCGGTAACGCCGCAACAAGGCGGCGTCATTTTCATACTTTAAAGCTGAATTCACTGCAGCCCTCATGCATGACGGTTATCGTTTGGATTCTGCAGACTGACGGAAAATTGCACCAGTTCCACACCTATTGTTGCCTTGAGTAGCCATTTCACACAGCAGCCTCTCTTACACTTTTCGCCATTCCAACGGGCGTATCGCCGACTGTTCTCCAGCTGCGCAGGTGACCAGTATCTAGGCGCTCCCACTGCTTGCCACGCGGCAACTCCTCGCTAGGCATCCACAAGGTCACAGATCGAATCAGCATCTGCTTCGGCCAAGCGAGCAAACTGGCAAGCGGCAGACTCATGAGCTCCCCCAGATCCCCTGCTGTTTCTTGATCATTGGCAAAGGTACGCACTAGCAGCACTTGTGCATCGAAACCTTCAAAGCATGGCCTGCACCCAATAGCCTGAGGGGCCGTGTATAGGGCTCGATCCTGGGTATCCAGTAACAACAGATTCCAGTGCGGCGCCTCGGTCACACCCGCTTGCCCAGCCTCACAGTGGCTGAGACGAGACAGCACCAGATAGCGTCCATCGGCCGACCAAATCATCGAAGGTGCCAGATCAGGGACAGCACACCCCGACGCGGTAATCAGACAAGCTCCACCGCACGGCTCAGTACAGCTCGCCCGCTTATCCGCGCTGATGCCAGCGCTAGCGAACATCCAGGCAGCGTCTCGCCCTCCGGGAGCCGGCAGTATGCAGTCGCCCTGAGCACTGGCTACAGGTGGCTGCAATGCCAGGCGCCAGGTAGGCAGTAAACGCAGGCCAAGCGGGTCTACAGTCAACTGCAAACGCTCGTAATAGAGCCTACCCGCAGCCGTGGCGGCCACGAAGCGGTCACCTTGTTGCGGATCAGGCGCCGCCTGCTGGAAGCGTTGCAAAGGTGTAGACTCGACTGCATCTGCCAGCCGCCCACGTATACAGATAAAGCTGACAACTCCGCTCTGAAAGCTGTCCAGGCAGGCGATCAGCGGCGCCTCCTCCAGCATAAGCAGCCGCTGGGCCAGAATATCGGCGACGAACAAACGGTGAGGCACGGCCGGAAACTCGGCAAAGGCGATCAGCGCCAGATAGCGACCGCAATCAGACACCCGATGGTCGAGACACCATTGGCCTTCCAGCTGCCAGGTTCCGATGCGGCAGCTAAAGACACTCTGACGGGCATCCAAACTAGTGCGCATCCAACTCAAACAGGGCCGCACACCACCTTGCATAGGCGCTAATTCCAGCGATAAACCTTCTCGCCCCTTAGCATCTAAAGGCGTACAGAGTCGCACCGGGGCCAGATGTCGCTGGCCGAGAAGTGCCCGCCCGCCGGCATCATGCCCAAGCAGGACGGCACGACAATCAGGACGCACCCGCAACTCGTAGCCTCCCTCGAGACTCTCAGTGCTGAGCGGTTGCAACAGCCCTTCATACCAGAGATGGCAGGCATCCAAGCGCGACGGCCCACGCCACTCAAGCATCGGATCACCCACAAGCTGTTGCCAAGGCTCACTCAGTAGGCGCCAGCCTACACTCGCTTGCCAGAGCCAACTGGACGAGCCTGTCTCCATATGCGATTGGCTTTCCGGGCGGGCCCGACACACCAGAGACTCACCGTCCTCCCTCCACAGCACTGCTTCACCGGCATCAAGCAGCAAGCCACTGGGCTGATCATCCAGCCACAGGCCGAAGCAAGGCGCCGGCTCTGCCTGGTTGACGCCATCCGGCCATAGAGGCTCACCCCGCAGACGATGCCCAGCCTGCGGGGCGACGAACCACAGGGTTCCGTTGCCATCGACCTCACCGCTGCACAGGCCAGTATGTTCCTCGACTAAGGGGGCAGATATCTCATCAATGGCAGCAGTCGAAGGCCCAATGACCTGTGCCGCAAGGCGCGACCAGCTAGCTTTGGAGGCTGCTGGTTTCAGGCTGTGGCGCAAATCCTTTGTCAGCGAAAATCGCCGGCCCAGCAGCTCCGTCCAGGCTAAACCACTCGCCGGCAGGTACTCCTGCGCCGCAACAACAGGCCACTCAACTGGGTGGCCTTGAAAGCGCAGCAAAGCTTGCCGGCCCGCTGTTACCGTCGGTGCCTTGAAGTGCTTATCAAGCCCCAGGTAAGAGGTCCAGAGGGTCAAGGCAATAACACTGAAGACCAAAATAAACAGGCCTACGCAAAAACCCAGGAACCCCGAGACCGCTGTCCACAAGTAGAAACTGAGACCCAGAAACGAAAACACCAGCGGTAACCTGAAGTGCTTGGCGAGATCAGAACGTCCATGGACGGCGGCCATTCCCATTCCAAATGCCAACAGGCCGATCAACCCGGCGCTGAGCAGTGGCGGCTGGGTAGCCCCTACCATAAGCGGAACGATAAAAAACAATAGAGCCAACACCACCTTCAGCAGCTGACGATCATGCCCTGGGCAGTCGTACTCGGCACCTTTTACGGTCATCGCGGCTCTCCTTGCCAAGGCTCAGGTGGAAATTGCGCTGGGATCATATCAGCGTCCTTGTGCCAGCGTTTTGCGCCCGGCCTCAGTATCAAACTGCAGCGGTTACAACGGGTTGAACGCTTCGGCATCACCTTGCACGAACAACGCCGCCGCTGGGTGGCGACAATATCCGTGCAAGCTATGTTCACTACTGCGCCGGAATAAGGCTCGCAGCCGATTCGCCACGCTGCAAGCTCTGGGCGATTTCGGCCAGTTGAATGAACTCACCACGCAAGCCGAAGCGATCATCCCCGCGTGCGGAGCGGGCCAATGCGATGCTCTGAGGCACGCCGAAGGCGCCAGTGTATTGGCCACCCTTGAGCTGCTGAGCAAAAGCCGCCACTGCGGCAGCAAAACGCAGATCCTCACTGGCCAGAGCAATCGCAGGGGTGTTTCGCTGCGCTTCGATAGGGATTTCCAGCAAGCGGCTGCTGCTCTGCTGCGGCGCCTTGTAGCGGATACGCAGAAGCGCCAGTTCGCCCTGCTGGCCGACAGATTTTTCCGTCCGCTGATAGCGCAGCGCCTCCAGCCAGCCCTTGCCGCCCACAGGCACCACCTCATACAGCGCTGTTACCGTGTGTCCTGCGCCGATTTCACCGGCATCGACCTTGTCGTTGCTGAAATCCTCACGTTTCAGCGCACGGTTCTCGTAGCCCAACAGGCGATACTCGCTGACCTCGGCCGGGTTGAACTCGACCTGGATCTTCACGTCACTGGCCACCGTTGCCAGGGTCGAGCTGAGCTGATCCACCAGCACCTTGCGCGCCTCGCGCAGGTTGTCGATATAGGCGTAGTTACCGTCGCCGGCATCGGCCAGCTGCTCCATCAGGCGCTCGTTGTAGTTGTCGGTGCCAAAGCCCAAGGTGGTCAGGGAGACGCCGGTCTTGCGCTTGTCGGCGGCCAGTTGCTTGAGCGCTTCAAAGTCGCTGATGCCAACATTGAAATCGCCATCGGTGGCCAGCAGGATGCGATTGATGCCGCCGTCGATAAAGCCCTGCTGCGCCTGCTGATAGGCCAGCTGAATGCCCGACTCACCCGCCGTGGAACCACCCGCCGTCAGCTGGTCGATAGCCGCACGAATCTTGGCCTTGTCACTGCCGGCAGTCGGTTCCAGCACCACGCTGGAAGAGCCTGCGTAAACCACCAGCGACACCTTGTCCTGAGCGCGCAGCTGCTCGACTAGCAGCTTCAGCGTGCCCTGCACCATCGGCAGGCCATCGCGGCGATCCATCGAGCCAGAGACATCCACCAGAAACACCAGATTGGCCGGCGGAAGCTCATCTACCCGCAGATCCGAAGCCTTGATGGCGATACGCAGCAGGCGGCTCTCGGGGTTCCACGGCGTGGCTGCCAGCTCGGTGTGCACGCCGAACGGCACATTGCCCTTCGGTAGCGGATAGGCATAGGGGAAGTAATTGACCAGCTCCTCCAGGCGCACCGCGTCCTGCGGCGGCAACTGCCCGCCATTGAGGAAACGCCGCACATTGGCGTAGCTACCGGTATCCACATCGATGCTGAAGGTCGACACCGGAGTCTCGGCCACGGCATGCACCGGGTTGTCAGCCAGTTTCTGATACTGCTCGCGACTCTGGTCGCGGTAGCCCGGCGGCAAGAAATCGGCTTGCACAGACATCGGCATCGGCGCATACGCCACGCTGGGCATCACCGCCCTGCCCGCCACCTGGCTTTTGCGTTGCAGTTCCGCAGGGGCAGCGGCCAGCTGTTCATGCAACTCGGCCCGTTCACGTTCATGGGCCTGATCGCTCAGCTGTGGGCTGCCAGCCTCGGTGGCCGGCGCTTCGGGGTTGGCGGCGCTGCAAGCACCAAGGCTGATCAGTACGCCTGCGGTAAAACCGGCAAGCAGAGGGCGGGTAAGCAATACGGGGTAAGCAGACATGGGGGCATCTCCTGAGCGATCGAATAAACCATTCGCTCAGGTAGACGCAGCGACATACAGAAACGGGTTAACAGCCTAGAAAAGCAAAGGCCCATCATCGGATGGGCCTTTGCTTGGACACTATCGCTTATGATCTATTGCCAATTGGCTGCAATCACTACATCAAGTTGCGCTCGCTGATCAGCGCTGAGGTTGGACTCACCGCCAGGTGGCACACCGAACGAAGCCATGGCGTCGACCAAACTCTGCACCTGCCCGTCCAACAAAGTTCTACCATCGGCAGTCTTGAACTGATCCAGATGATAGTTGCTGCCCGAATACCAGTTGCTCACAGTTGCTTTATCGTCAGTGCCGATGACACTGACTTCCAAACTTGAGCCGACCTTGCGGAACCACAACTGCTCCAGTGATATCCCATCGCCAAATAACAAGGTATCGACGCTATCCGGCGAGCTGTCATTATTGGTAATACGGTCCTGATCTGAGCCAATACCGAACAGATAAGTATCGGAACCCTCACCGCCTTCAAGGCTGTCGTTACCGGAAGCACCGTCCAATACATCATTGCCATCACCGCCGTAGAGTCGGTCATTACCATCGCCACCAAATAGGTGGTTATCCGCACTATTGCCGCGAATAGTGTTATCCAGCTCGTTACCATGCCCCATGATCGCCGTGCTGCCGGTCAGGGTCAGATTCTCGACATTCACGCCCAAACCAAAATCGACACTCGACTTGACGGTATCGATACCGCCATCAACCTCTTCGATAACCTGGTCACCCCAAGAATCGACCATATAGAGATCGTTACCGGCGCCACCAGTCATGGTGTCATCACCAGTACCACCATCCAGAGTGTCGTTACCTTCGCCGGCATGCAGCCAATCGTTGCCAGCACCACCCTGCAGACGGTTATTTCCTTCGAAGTCCATCAGGTGGTCATTACCATCGCCGCCGAAAAGGCGATCGTCACCGGCCATGCCCATTAGATGATCATCGCCGTCTCCACCTTCCAAGGTGTCATTTCCTGCACCACCTATCAAAATTTCGCTACCCACAGTCCCATTGAGTTTCATTCAAGCTCCTTATATATATTTGTTAGTTTTTAACTTACTAAACCACCAACGCCAAGAGCATAGATATAGAGAGTCAAGCCTATACCATTAACTCAATGGCATACCAGCAACTAGCTGTAACAGAGTACAACTGTGCCCAGCTGACAAACTACTTTCATATCACCGCACCAAAAACTCAGCCTTGCCCTACAAAACTTTCGCAAGCAAATTTTAAATACGAGTTAAAACAATCCTCCTACTAACTCCGCAATCAAATCACCTGGCAGCGCTTAGAGAGATGACTAAAGCACTACAAACACGAAAACATACGCATTAATACAGCGTTACTTACAGGTGTCCTGCTATTGGACTGGTGAGCTAAGCGGCCACGATGGCCTTTCCAGCCTCTTGGCTTTAGAAGTGCACGGACTCCGTGGAGGGCTTACCTGAGTTATCACTTACCCATAGGGGATGACTTGCAGTTAAAGAGAAGGCTCGCCTTTCAACGAGCCCTTTCTTTCAATCAACGCATAGAGCTATTGCCAGTTGGCTGCAATCACCACATCCAGCTGCGCCCGCTGATCGGCAGTGAGGTTGGACTCACCACCAGCAGGCACACCGAACGAGGCCATCGCATCGACCAAGGTTTGGACACGGGCTGCAGTAAGCGCAAGACCACCAGAGCTCTGCAACGACTCTATTCGCGAAGCGCCATTGGAATACCAGTTGCTCACAGTAACGCGATCACTGGTGCCCTCAACTAAGACATCGAGATTATTGCCATTGCGCTGAAACCAGAGCTGATCGGGGGACAGACCCAAGAGCAGTTGATCATTGCCCCCGCTATCGGTGATCGTGTCCACGCCATCACCTAGGTTGAACACATAGGTATCGGCGTAATAACTACCGACGAGCGTGTCGTCGCCAGTACCACCTGAGAGCAGGTTGTCTTTTGAGGAGAGATGTACCTTCAGCGTGTCGTTGCCGGCACCGCCATACAGCTTATTGCTGCCCGTGCCGCCATCGAGGATGTCGTTACCAGCACCGCCTTCGATGATGTCATTACCCGCCCAACCCACAATGGTCTCTGCACCATCGCTACCGACCTGCTTAACGCCGGCCTGCATCATCTCTTCCCAGGTCCACACCGTGCCATCGGCGAACTCAACTTTCTCAAGCACGTTGTTAACTAGGTAGTTGGACGTCGAACTCGTTGCGGAGAAGATGCCCTTCAACACCACCTTGTCCATGCCGTTACTGTGCGAGAACACGAAGTCGATACCCACCCGCTGGGTCTGAATGTCCGTGACTGCAATGCCTTCGCCGAAGCGCAAAATGTCGGTGTAAACAGTCGAGCTGCCATTGGCACTCTCGGTGATCGTGTCCACGCCATCACCCAGGTTGAACACATAGGTATCGGCGTAATAACTACCGACGAGCGTGTCGTCGCCAGTACCACCTGAGAGCAGGTTGTCTTTTGAGGAGAGATGTACCTTCAGCGTGTCGTTGCCGGCACCGCCATACAGCTTATTGCTGCCCGTGCCGCCATCGAGGATGTCGTTACCAGCACCGCCTTCGATGATGTCATTACCCGCCCAGCCGACAATGGTCTCTGCACCATCGCTACCGACCTGCTTAACGCCGGCCAACATCATTTGCTCCCAAGTCCACACCGTGCCATCGGCGAACTCAACTTTCTCAAGCACGTTGTTAACTAGGTAGTTGGACGTCGAACTCGTTGCGGAGAAGATGCCCTTCAACACCACCTTGTCCATGCCGTTACTGTGCGAGAACACGAAGTCGACACCCACCCGCTGGGTCTGAATGTCCGATGCCGCAATGCCTTCACCGAAGCGCAAAATGTCGGTGTAAACAGTCGAGGAGCCATTGGCACTCTCGGTGATCGTGTCCACGCCATCACCTAGGTTGAACACATAGGTATCGGCGTAATAACAACTCTCCAGATTCAAACACTACCACCTGAAGAGGAGGCGCATTCTACGCAGCTTTCGCTGCTTTGCAACCCCTTATTTAAATCTAACTTCTTGTTTTATAAGAAGTTTAAGGAGCCACATACGCCTCAAGAGCTGCGCATTATAGGGACTGCCGAACGAAGGTCAATCGATTGTTATGCTTTTGTTTCAAAAGCCGCGAACTCAAGAGTCACGACGACTCCACACCCATGCGCCGACCGCAGAAACGACAAAGCCGTTGAAGCTGACGCTTCAACGGCTTTGTAGAACCTACTGCATCTAGCGCATCACGAATCGAGCTTAAGCGTAATACGTGCAAACGCCTTCTTGCCGGCCTGACAGACATGCACGGCTCCCATCTTATATATAAAGGAGCGATCCACGACCTCTCCATCCACACGCACACCGCCGGAACCCAGCAGATCGCGCGCCATAGCAGCGTTTTTCACCAGACCTGCCTTATTAAGGAGCGCGGCAATCGGCATATCCTCAACAGACAACACCTCAATCTCTGGCAGATCATCAGGCAGCTCACCATCCTTCATTCGATTGCCCGCCGAGCGATGAGCACTGAGCGCCGCCTCTTCGCCATGGAAGCGTGCAACGATCTCTTCAGCCAGCTTGATTTTAATGTCACGGGGATTGGCTCCCTGCTCAACATCGCGCTTGAACTGCTCGATCTCCTCCATGGAGCGGAAGCTGAGCAGCTCAAAATAGCGCCACATCAAAGCATCGGGCATGGACACCAGTTTGTTGTACATGACACCAGGGGCTTCTTGGATACCTATATAGTTGCCCAATGATTTGGACATCTTCTTCACGCCATCCAACCCCTCAAGCAGCGGCATGGTGACGATGCACTGTGACGCCTGCCCATAGGAACGCTGTAACTCGCGCCCCATCAGCAGATTGAATTTCTGATCAGTGCCACCCAGCTCAACATCTGCCTGCAGAGCGACCGAGTCATAACCCTGCACCAGCGGATAGAGGAACTCATGGATTGCGATCGGCTGATTGGTCGAGTAGCGCTTACTAAAATCATCACGCTCAAGCATCCGCGCAACGGTGTACTGCGAAGTCAGACGAATGAAATCTGCCGGCCCCATCTTATCCATCCAGGTGGAGTTGAACGCGACTTCGGTTTTCGCCGGGTCGAGTATCTTGAACACCTGGCTCTTGTAGGTCTCCGCGTTTTCCAGAACCTGCTCGCGGGTCAACGGCGGGCGAGTTGCGCTCTTGCCGCTGGGATCACCAATCATCCCTGTGAAGTCACCGATCAGGAAAATCACCTGATGCCCCAGCTCCTGGAACTGACGCAGTTTATTAATAAGCACTGTGTGTCCGAGGTGCAGATCCGGTGCCGTTGGATCAAAACCGGCTTTGATACGCAGTGGCTGACCACGCTTGAGTTTCTCAACCAGCTCGGCCTCAACCAGAACCTCTTCCGCGCCACGCTTGATCAGCGCCAACTGCTCTTCAACCGACTTCATGACAGGACTCACGACCACTCAAAACAAAAGGGAACCAACCATACAAGATCGCAGACAAATCACAAGTTCTGCCCGCCACCCACCTACGCTAAGACCACCTCGCGACAACCGGGGTTGCCTAGTTAGCGATTTGGTTATATTTTATACAGTTACTGCATATTCATCATCTCGTTTATCTATTTCTTTTCATTTTTAAAGTCAAAAAGCAGCCTATGACCTCTCCAGCTAAAGCGCCGCCCCTGTACCCGAAAAGCCACATTCTGGCGGCCAGTGGCGTCGCCGCCTTACTGAGCCTAGCCCTACTGGTATTTCCCTCCCGCGAAGTTGAAGCCCAAAAAACCTACATCAATCTTGAGCTAGACAACGGCTCCGAGTTCGCCGAGCTACAGGGAGAGCAGAACTTAGACGCCCTACCGTCGCCCAACAAAAGCCAATCACCTTTCGCCAATACGGCAGCCGCAGAACGCCCTACAGATGATGAGCTGAAGGCTGCGCAGGTCGAAAAACCGCAGGAAGAAATCGCCCCACTCAAGCACATCCTCCGCGTGGAAAACGGCGATACGCTGTCTACGGTATTTGCCAAGGTCGGACTGAATGCCACCACGCTGCATGACGTGCTCAATAGCAGCAAGGAAGCCAAGCAGCTGACACGTCTCAAGGTAGGCCAAGCGCTCGAATTCAATCTGAACACAGACGGTCAACTTCAAAGCCTGCACAGTAAGCTCAGTGATCTGGAAAGCATTGCCCTGACGAAAAGCGATAAGGGCTTCAGTTTCAAGCGCGAACTGGTCAAACCTGAAGTTCAAACCACCTACAGCCACGGCGTGATCAACAGCTCGCTGTTTCTCTCAGCCAAGCGTGCTGGCCTGTCGCATAGCCTGACCATGGATCTGGCCAA
The DNA here is from genome assembly GCF_902506475.1 of Pseudomonas sp. 8BK. Classification (NCBI taxonomy): domain Bacteria; kingdom Pseudomonadati; phylum Pseudomonadota; class Gammaproteobacteria; order Pseudomonadales; family Pseudomonadaceae; genus Pseudomonas; species Pseudomonas sp. 8BK. The sequence continues at coordinate 2,384,382 of NZ_LR733252.1, forward strand.
CGTATTCGGCTACGACATCGACTTCGCCATGGATATTCGCGAAGGCGACGAGTTCGAGCTGATTTACGAGGAAAAAGTGGTCAACGGCAAGCAGGTCGGCACCGGCAATATCCTATCGGCACGCTTCACCAACCGCGGCAAGACCTACACCGCCGTGCGCTACACCAACAAGCAAGGCAACAGCAGCTATTACAACGCCAATGGCGAGAGCATGCGCAAAGCCTTTATTCGCACCCCGGTGGATTTTGCCCGCATCAGCTCGCGCTTTTCCACAGGCCGTCGCCACCCTGTTCTGAACAAAATTCGCGCACACAAGGGCGTTGATTACGCAGCCCCGCGCGGCACGCCAATCAAGGCCGCCGGCGATGGTCGCATCACTCTGGCAGGCCGTCACGGCGGTTACGGCAATGCGGTCATTATCCAGCACGGTCAACGCTACCGCACCCTGTATGCCCACATGAACGGCTTTGCCAAGGGCATCCGCAGTGGTAGCAACGTCAAACAGGGTCAGATCATCGGTTATATCGGCACTACCGGCCTGTCCACCGGGCCGCACCTGCACTATGAATTCCAGGTCAACGGCGTGCACGTCGACCCGCTGAGCCAGAAGCTGCCGATGGCCGATCCGATCCCCAGCAGCGAGAAAGCCCGCTTCATGCAGTTGAGCAAACCGCTGATGGCGCAAATGGACAAAGAGAAGTCCACAATGCTTGCCCTCAACAATCAGCGCTAAGCCATGCCCCTCTACCTCGGCGTGATGTCCGGTACCAGCCTGGATGGCCTGGACATCGCACTGATCGAGCAGGAACACACCACCCGCCTGCTTGGCACCCGCTACCTGCCCATGCCAGACGAACTGCGTAGCAGCTTACTCAGCCTGTGTGCATCCGGCCCGGATGAACTGGCCCGTGCGGCAATAGCCGAGCGACAGTGGGTCGCGCTCGCCGCGCAAGGCATCAATGAACTGCTAATCCAGCACGACCTACACGCACGCAGCGTTCGCGCCATTGGCAGCCATGGCCAGACCATACGTCATGAACCTGCACGCGGTTTCAGCATTCAAATCGGCAACCCCGCCCTGCTCGCGGAGATGACCGGCATCAGCGTGGTCAGTGACTTTCGCCGCCGCGATGTAGCGGCAGGCGGTCAGGGCGCACCACTGGTTCCAGCGTTTCACCAGGCATTATTCGCCAGCGACGGCACTACCCGTGCGATCCTGAATATTGGCGGTTTCAGCAACCTCAGCCTGCTTGAGCCTGAGAGTCCGGTGCATGGCTTCGACTGCGGCCCGGGCAATGTGCTGCTGGACGCCTGGATTCAACGCCACCGGGGCCTGCCATACGACCAGGATGGTCAGTGGGCTGCCAGCGGCCAGGTACAGACGCAGCTTCTGCAAGCCTTGCTAAGCGATCCCTACTTCCAGACCCAGGGCCCGAAAAGCACCGGGCGTGAGCTGTTCAACCTTGCCTGGCTGGATCAACACCTGCTGAACCTGCCGACGTGTGGTAATGCTGACGTGCAGGCAACCCTGCTGGAACTGACCGCCATCAGCATTACCACAGCACTCAGGGCTGCTCAGCAGAACACCGAGGTGCTACTGGTGTGTGGTGGTGGCGCGCATAACCACACACTGATGCGCCGCCTGGCGCAGCTGCTGCCTAATAGCCAGGTGAGCAGCACCGATGCGCATGGCGTGCCCGCCGACTGGGTCGAAGCCATGGCCTTTGCCTGGCTGGCGCACTGCTGCCTGGAAGGCATCCCCGCCAACCGGCCCAGCGTCACCGGTGCTCGCGGCCTGCGAGTACTTGGCGCGATCTACCCCGCCTGATCAACTGTGCAGTCTGCTACGTGCAAAAACGACAACGCCGTGCACAAGGCACGGCGTTAGCTTGAACAGCCTGCAACTCAGATCGAGAACGAAGAACCGCAACCGCAGGTGGTGGTGGCGTTGGGGTTGTTGATGACAAATCGCGAACCTTCCAGACCTTCCTGATAATCCACCTCAGCACCTGCCAGGTACTGGAAGCTCATCGGGTCAACCACCAGACTCACGCCTTCGCGCTCGATGATGGTGTCATCCTCGGCCACTTCTTCATCGAAGGTGAAGCCATACTGGAAACCGGAACAGCCGCCTCCCGTTACAAACACGCGCAATTTCAGGCGCGGGTTGCCTTCCTCATCGACCAGGCTCTTCACCTTGTTCGCCGCGCCCTGCGTAAATTGCATAGCACTGGGGGTGAAGGTTTCGACGCTCATGCTGATTAACTCCCGGCGCTACGCGCCATACTGCATTCTGATCGGCATTATCCGCTTACCCGAGAAAAGCGGTCAACTATTGTGCGGCATCCAGCGTTTCTGGCAATTCCAACGGCCGTGCCTCGTCCTGCAAGCGACAGAGACGACCTTCGATCTGCGCGCCCATGGCCATCTCCATTAGGGCGTAATACAGATTGCCACGCACCCGCGCCCGCGCGCCCAACTCAAGATGACCGCTGGCGTGCACATCGCCGACTACTTCACCATCAATCACTATATGGGGGGCGCGGATCTCACCTTCAACCCTACCCTGCACACTGACGCGCACCATACCTTCGCTGGCCACCAGATTTCCAATGACCTTGCCATCGACCTGCACCGCACCCTGAAAACGCAAATCGCCATGCAGTTCGGCACCCACCGCAATCAGGCTGGTCTTACCCGCGAAACGCTGCACGTCAGTGCGCGCCTTATCTTTATTCCACATAAGGAACAGCTACTCCTCTTTGTTCCATTTAAATGTGCGCAACAACGGCTTCTCGCCTTTTACATCGGCACGCACCTTGATCTCGCGCGGGATAAACCCTTCAGGCAACTTTAGCTCGGCAAATCGCCCAGCCTCGGGAATGGCCTGAAAGTGCTTGAAGGCAAAGGCAATCGGTTGCTCAGGCAGGGCAGCGGGCAAGTCTGCGCCCAATGCCACCAGCTCAAGCGTGACATCCTGCTCGCCTTGCTTGCCGACAATCGACACCTGCAACTGGCCTTCCAGCGGCGTCTCACCTTTACCCACACGACTGAGGAGTATCTTGTAGCGGAAATGCTCAGGCCTGTCCGTGGCCTGTAGCTCAAAGGTCTTGATGCGCAAACCTTCACGACGGCTGGCGGGGGCCAACACGCCTTTGTAGAAGGCCAGATCCTGCTGTTGTTTATAGATTTGCTCTTCGAGCAGCTTGATAGTCAAACGGTTCTGCTCGTTGGCTTGCTGGCTGAGCTTTTCTGCACTGCTGAGCACGACCACACGCTGACGCAACTCATCGACCTCGCGCACCAATTGTTCATCACGCACTGGCGCGGCCGGCTGCCCCACCACCACTGCAGGCTGACTGTACTGCTGCCACCAGCCACCAACATAGAAGGCCAACGGAATGCACAGCACCAGCAGCAACCCAAGCATGCGCCGCCGCCGTGTACTCCCCGGATCGCTTGGACGAACCTCCCAGCCCGCCATCAGGGCAACATGCCCGCGTGGGACAACCCCAGGCACTCATCGAGGCCGAAGAGAATATTCATATTCTGCACCGCCTGGCCCGACGCACCTTTGACCAGGTTGTCGATGACTGACAGCACCACCACCAGATCGCCGTCCTGCGGACGATGCACGGCAATCCGACACACATTGGCGCCGCGCACGCTGCGGGTTTCCGGATGGCTGCCAGCGGGCATCACGTCGACGAAGGGCTCGTTGGCGTAACGCTGCTCAAACAACGCCTGCAGATCCACCGAACGGTCGACCACAGTGGCGTAAAGTGTGGCGTGAATACCGCGAATCATCGGTGTCAGGTGCGGCACAAAGGTCAGGCCGACATCCTTACCGGCAGCCCGGCGCAGACCTTGGCGAATCTCGGGCAGATGCCGATGGCCTTTGACCCCATAGGCTTTCATGCTTTCGCCGGCTTCACTGAACAGCGAACCCACGCTGGCACCACGCCCAGCGCCGCTGACACCCGACTTGCAGTCGGCGATCACTTGCGTGGTATCAACCAGACCGGCCTCCAGCAGCGGAATCAGCGCCAGCTGTGCGGCTGTCGGATAGCAGCCTGGTACGGCAATCAGACGCGCCTGCTTGATGGCTTCACGGTTGACTTCCGGTAGACCGTAGATCGCCTCAGGAAGTAAATCCGGCGCACCGTGGGGCTGGCCGTACCACTTGGCCCACTCATCCGCGTCCTGCAGGCGGAAGTCGGCAGACAGGTCGATCACCTTGGTTCCGGCGGCCAGCAGCTCACCGGCCAGGGCATGAGCAACACCATGCGGCGTGGCGAAGAACACCACATCACAGGCGCCCAGGGTAGCCACATCCGGCACGCTGAACGCCAGGCTGTCGTAATGACCGCGCAGGTTCGGGTACATCTCGTCGACACGCATGCCGGCCTCGGAGCGCGAGGTAATCACCTCGACCTGCGCTTGCGGATGTTGCGCCAACAAACGCAACAACTCGACACCGGTATACCCCGTGCCGCCGACGATTCCGACCTTGATCATCACTTGCCCCTTTGCAATACCAGCAGTGGAAAGCTGCCGATGATACGGCCGCTTCGGCCAGGGGCCAACACTTGAGCGCCGCCAGTGATGACGGAGACGGTCATGCCCACTACTATCGGGGCACTTTCCTGCAACGAGTGCGCACAATGCTCTACCTATGGCTCAAGGCCCTGCACATCATCGCCATGGTCTGCTGGTTCGCCGGCCTGTTCTACCTGCCGCGCCTGTTCGTCTACCACGCCATGAGCACCGACGAGATCAGCCGCGAGCGCTTCTGCATCATGGAGCGCAAGCTGTATCGCGGCATTATGTGGCCGTCGCTGATTCTTACCGTCGGCATGGGCCTGTGGCTGCTCAGCCTCAACCCGAGCTACTACTTCAGCCAGGGCTGGATGCACGCCAAGCTAAGTCTGGTCGCACTGCTGGTGGTCTACCAGTTTATGTGCGGTGCACAACTCAAAGCCTTTGCCAGTGGTGAGAACCAGCGCAGCCATGTGTTCTACCGCTGGTTCAATGAAGCGCCCGTACTGGCTCTGCTTGGCATTGTCATTCTGGTCGTGGTGCGCCCTTTCTAAATACATCAAGAGGATTACTGCATGTCGCTGCCAGCTTTGCTCGAACAACGCCTGCGCCTGCCTGTCGTCGCGGCGCCGATGTTTCTGGTATCCAACCCGCAACTAGTCTTGGCCTGCTGCAACAGCGGCATCGTCGGCAGCTTCCCCGCCCTGAACCAGCGCGAGAGCAGCGGCTTCAAGGATTGGCTGCAGGAAATCGAAGCCGGCCTGACCCACGCAGCAGCACCTTATGCGGTCAACCTGATCGTACATGGCAGTAACCCGCGCCTACAGGCAGACCTGGCGATCTGCGTCGAGCAGCGCGTGCCTATCGTCCTCACTAGCCTCGGGGCGGTGAAGGAAGTGGTCGATGCGGTACACAGTTACGGTGGCTTGGTATTTCATGATGTGACCACCCGCCGGCATGCCGAGAAAGCCGCTGAAGCGGGCGTCGACGGCCTGATCGCGGTAGCCGCCGGCGCAGGTGGCCATGCAGGTACCTGGAGCCCGTTTGCGCTGATCGCCGAGATCCGTCAATTCTTCGATAAAACCCTGCTGCTCGCCGGCTGCCTCAACCAGGGCCACGAGATACTCGCCGCGCAACTGCTCGGCGCCGACCTGGCCTACCTCGGCACCCGCCTGATCGCCACCCAGGAAAACGCCGCATCACCCGCCTACAAGCAGATGATCCTCGACGCCAAAGCCGCCGACATCATCCACACCCCAGCCGTTTCCGGCGTGCCGGCGAGCTTTATGCGCCAGAGCCTGGAGCTGGCCGGTTACGACCTCAAGCAGCTGCAGAACAAGGGTGAGGTCAACTACGGCGAGAAACTCAAACCGATGGATGAAGAAGCCAAAGCCTGGAAAACCGTGTGGTCGGCCGGCCAGGGCGTCGGCAATATCCGCGACCTGCCGAGCGTCGAGCAGTTGATCACCCGCCTCGACAGCGAATACCGCGCGGCCCTCACGAGCAGCCAGCAACTGCAACAACGCTGGGCGCGATGAAGCGACGCAGCCTGCTCGGCCTCGGCGCACTCGGGCTGCTGGCCGGCTGGGCATTGCGCCCGAGCGACCTTGGCCAGCCGCACGCACCCTACTTCGCCGCGCTTAACCAGTTGCTGCGCCGTGAGGGCGGCGGCATCCCTCTGTTAGTGGTTGACCTGGCGCGCCTGGATCAGAATGCCGAAAGGCTCGCCAACCAGCTCGGCAACCAGTTGCCGTTGCGTCTGGTGGCCAAGTCCCTGGCCTCTATCGGCCTGCTGGAATACCTGGCCAAGAAGCTCGGTACGCAGCGCTTTATGGTGTTTCACCAACCGCAGATCAATCAGCTCGCGGTGAACTTCCCCCAGGCCGACCTGCTGCTCGGCAAGCCCTTGCCCGCGGCGGCGGCCCTGAGTTTCTACCAGCAACTGCCACAAGGCAGCGCTTTCGTCCCGGCCAGGCAGCTGACCTGGCTGATCGACAGCCAAACGCGCCTGCAGGAATACGCCGCTCTGGCCAATGCCCTCAACCAGCCGCTGCAAATTGCCTTCGAGATCGACATCGGCCTGGCGCGCGGCGGTTTTGCCACACCAGAAGCGCTCGGCAGTGCACTCAACTGGCTGCGCAGCACTCCGAATCTGCTGCGCATCCGTGGCCTGATGGGCTATGACGCGCACCTGGCCCATACGCCCTTCTGGGTCAATCAAGACACTGCCTTCGCCCAGAGCGCAGCACGCTACCAGGCCTTTATTGCCAGTGCTGCCACCTTTAGCGAGCTGTGGCCGGCGCAACCGCTGCTCAATGGTGCCGGCAGCCTGGCCTATGCCCTGCACACACGCCTCGCCACACCGCTGAATGAGGTGGCGGTGGGCTCCGCGCTACTCAAACCCAGCGACTTCGACAGCCCCTTGCTCGGCGATCTGCAACCAGCCTTGTGGGTCGCCAGCCCGGTGCTCAAGGCACTGCCTGGGCAGTTGCCGTTTCTCGACTCGGCACAGCCGTTGCTGCAACGCTGGGATCGTAACCGTCAGCAGACGTACTACCTGTATGGCGGACAGTGGCCAGCCACTCCGGTTTCACCGGCCGGGCTCAGCTATGACGCGCTGTATGGCCGCAGTGCCAACCAGGAGCGGCTGATCGGCTCCCTCGGCACAGGCTTGCAGGTCGATGACTGGGTATTCCTGCGCCCGCAGCGCTCGGAAGGGCTGTTCGAGCTGCTCAATCAGTTGGTGCTGCTGCGCAATGGCCGCCTGGTCGGCAGTTGGTCGGCCAGCGGAGCGTGAACCGTCTCTAGGCCCTTACACATTTGCGCGTAGGCAGCTTGTTTACTGGCCTGCAGGCCGGCTAGTCTGTAGCGCAACTCCATTCTGGCACCGACAAGGACGCCGATATGACCCAAGCCCGCTTCAAGATTGTGTTCAACGGCGAACTGATGCCCGACGTCAGCCTGGAAACAGCCAAAGAAAACCTCGCCCGCCTGTTCAAGAGCGACCTGACCCGGATCAACTCGCTGTTTAGCGGTGGCAATGTCGACATCAAGCGCGACCTCAGCGAGAACGAGGCCGACCAGTACCTCAAGGCCTTGCAGAGCGCCGGTGCCAAAGTGCGCAAGGAACAGGATCTGGCCGCCAGCCTGAGCTTGGTGGAAACCGATGATCACCGTACGGAAAGCAGCGAAGCTGAAAGCAACGTACAGATGACCTGCCCCAAGTGCGGCCACCAGCAAAGCAAAGCTATCGAATGCTCGGCCTGCGGCATCGTTATCGAGAAATTTATCGCCCGCCAGGCCATGCTCGCAGAAAGCCAGCCAGAAGTGGTTAGCGCTGCGGCCACCCCCTATGCCACGCCGAAAGCAGCCGTAGCGGAAACTCTGCCGGAGTTCGGCGAGCTAAAGGCTTTTACCACCGACGGACGCATCGGCCGCTTGCGCTACCTGGCGTGGTCGATGGTGCTGATGCTGGCGTGCTTGCCGCTGTTCGGCATCGCCGGCGGCTTCTTCGCCGCATCGGAAATTCTTGGTGGCCTGCTGATGGTGGTGGTGGGTATCGCCGTGGCGGTGGTCGGTATTATGTTCGGCGTGCAGCGCCTGCATGACATCGGCTGGTCGGGCTGGCTATTGCTGGTCACCCTGGTGCCGGTTGTTGGCGGGGTGTTCTCCCTGCTGATGTTTATCATTCCCGGCAGCACTGCCGCCAACCGCTTTGGTCCGCCGCCACCGCCGAACAGCCGCGCAGTGAAGATTCTCGCCCTGCTCTGGGTGGCAATCATCGTCATCGGTATTGTTGCGGCCATCGCCTTGCCTGCCTATATGGGCTACGCCGACGCCGGCCTGTAAGAACCTGTTCAAAGCCTGCTGCGCGTCGGCCCTGCTGTGTTAAAAACAGGCTCGGAATGCTCATGTACAAAAGTACACTCCGCTTCCTCGCCTGTTTTCGCCTTGTAGGACTCTAGCTCGCGTGCCTTTCTACAGGCTCTAAACTACGCAACCTTGCGCGGTACATGGGGTCGAAAGGCCCCATCACGGAGAACCCTATGACCCGTTACGCGCTTATCACTGGAGCCTCCAGTGGCATTGGCCTAGCCCTAGCCGAAGCCCTGGCCCGGCGTGGCCGCAATCTGATTCTGGTGGCGCGCCAGCGCGATGCGCTGGAAAGCATTGCCTGCGAACTGACTCAACGATTTTCCGTAGAAGTACTATTTCGCGTTTGCGACCTCAGCCAGCCGCTGCAGGTCAGCGGCCTGCTGCATGAGCTGGAACAGGGCGAACGCAGTATCGACCTGCTGGTAAACAACGCCGGCATCGGTAGCTCAGGCGCTTACGTGGATCAGGACTGGGCGCGCGAACAGCAACTGATCGAACTGAATATCCTGGCCCTAGCGCGCCTGTGTCATGCCATCGGCACCATCATGGCTGGCCAGGGCAGCGGGCAGATTCTTAACGTCGCCTCGGTCGCCGGCTTTCAGCCGGGACCTGGCATGAGCAACTACTACGCAAGCAAGGCCTACGTGCTGCACTTCTCCGAAGGCCTGCGCGAGGAGCTGAAAGCGTACGGCGTCAAAGTATCCGTACTCTGCCCAGGGCCGACCCGCAGTGCGTTCTTCCGCAGCGCCAGCATGGACGTCAAAGCCCTGCAAGGCAGCAAACTGATGATGAGCTGCGAAGAAGTGGCACTGATCACGGTTAAAGCCCTGGAGAAGAATCGCGCGATCATCATCCCGGGCTGGCGCAACCGCCTGCTCGCCCTCAGCCCGCGCCTGGCACCGCGCTGGTTGGTCCGCCGGATCAGCGCACGACTGAATCGCCAGTTCGGTAAGCCGGCAGCCTAGCTAGCCGGCATTGACCGTACGGCCGTCCGCCCAGGCGCGCAGGGCCGCAAGGTCTTCAGCCATCACCACCGATAGCGGCGCAGTGCCTTGAATGCTCTGCAGCAGCAATGCCTGGTTGACCGTTTGCTGCTGAGCTTGCGCGGCATAAAGGGCACTGACCACCGCCTGCTCGATCTCCGCGCCGGAAAAGCCATCGCAAGCGGTGGCCAACTGGGCCAGATCAAACTCCGTCACCTCCAGCTCACGCCGCGCCAGGTGAATACGGAAGATTTCGGCCCGCACTGCTGCGTCCGGCAAGTCGACAAAGAACAGCTCATCGAAGCGCCCCTTGCGCATCAGCTCCGGCGGTAGCCGGGAAATCGCGTTGGCCGTGGCCACCATAAATACCGGCGCCTTGCGCTCGGCCATCCAGGTCAGCAGGGTGCCGAGTACACGCTGGCTGACGCCACCATCATGGTCACCACTGGCCAGGCCCTTCTCGATCTCGTCCATCCACAGCACACAGGGCGCCATCTGCTCAGCCAGCTTGAGCGCTTCACGCAGGTTGCGTTCGGTCTCGCCGAAAAACTTGTTGTACAGGCAGGCAAAATCCAGACGCAGCAGGGGCAAGCCCCACAGGCCGGCGATGGCCTTGGCGGCGAGGCTCTTGCCACCGCCCTGCACCCCAACCAGCAGCACACCTTTGGGTAGATCGACGCCTTTGCCCTCCAGGAAGATGCCTTGCCGCTCACCCAGCCAGCGCTTGAGATTGCTCAGCCCGCCGACCTCGGCGAAACGTGCGGTGTCGTACTCGAAACTCAGCACGCCATCGAGATCGAGCAGCTTGAACTTGGTCTTGTTCAGCTCCGGCAGGTCTTCCTGGGTGATCGCGCCATCATCGCAAATCACATTGCGCGCTAATGCACGCGCTTCGGCATGGCTGAGACCACGCAGGTTTTTCACCACCTGTTGCAAGGTGCGGTTATCGGTGCGCACTCGCGCGTTGCGGTTACGCGCGCTCCAGCCGGTGGCCTCGTCACGCACGATGGCCAGCAGCTCTTCCTCGGAAGGTAGCGACAGACTGAAGCGCGAGGCATAGCGCTGCACCTCGGGCGGTAGTTTGCAGGCATGGGAGACCAGCACCAGCGTCGGTTTGCTGGGCGACTCGTTCATGGCGATTTCCTTGAGCAGACGCACCAGCTTGGGGTTGTCCTCAAGAAACGGATGCAGATCGCACAGCACATAGAGCGTCGGCTGCGTATCAGCCTTGATCAGACGCAGAGCAGTTTCAGGCTCCAAGGTTGTGCTGTCGACCGGCTCCTGGATGGAATAGCCCACACGCTGCATGCCCTCGGTCACCGACCACACCTGCAGGCCAAGACTACGACGCACCGCCAGGCTGGTCAGGGTTTCCAGCACTCGTGGCTCATCCCAGGATTCGATCAGCACCAGCTTGGTCTTGGAATCCAATACCAAGCCCAGATCATGAATATCGTTTTTCACCCACGCTCCTTGTCCACTAAACTCGGGCCTCGTTAAATACCGGCCAGGAGACTGCCCATGGACTGTCTATTTTGCAAGATCGTCGCTGGTGCAATACCGGCGCGCAAGCTTTATGAAGACGATCAGGTGATTGCCTTTCACGATATCGGCCCGCAGGCACCGGTGCATTTTCTGGTTATCCCAAAAAAACACATCAGCACCCTCAATAACCTGAGTGAGGCAGATAAGCCGCTGGCCGGGCATATTCTCTTTACCGCCCAGCGTCTGGCCAAGGAGCAAGGCTGCGAGGAAGGCTTTCGCGTGGTGATGAACTGCAATGACCTGGGCGGCCAGACGGTGCACCACATCCATATGCACGTGCTGGGTCAAAGGCAGATGGCATGGCCACCGGGTTGAGTCGTTCATTACTCGGCGCGCTGACCATGCTCGCTCTGTTGATTGGCAATCCAACGCAGGCGCATACGGTTGGTAGCGTATTCAGCGACGCCTTGCCCAAGGGCAAGCAAGGACCGCAGCTGGTTGTGCTGCCTGCCGGGCGCTATCTGTTGGGTGATCACAGTGGCCGCGGCAACCATAACGAACGCCCGCTGACGCCGATAAAGATCAACCGCCCCTTCGCCATAGGCCGCTACGAAGTCAGTTTCGCTGACTGGCAGCAGTATGCCGACGCCACCGCTACGGCCATGCCGGATAACGAGGGCTGGGGGCTGTCGGCGCAGCGACCGGTGATCCATGTGTCCTGGCATCAGGCCCAGGCCTATAGCCAATGGCTGTCGAAGGTCACCGGCCAGCGCTATCGCCTGCCCACCGAGGCCGAGTGGGAATACGCTGCCCGCGCCGGCAGCACCAGCTATTACTGGTGGGGCGAGCAGCTCGACAGCCCGGAAACCCGCCCGCGCGCGCATTGCCGCGGCTGCGCCACCTCGCGCCTGATCCAGAGCAAGACCGAGCGCGTCGGCCAGTTCACCGCCAATGCCTTCGGCCTGCATGACACCGCTGGCAATGTCTGGGAATGGACCGCCTCGCGCTTCGCCAGCCCCTTCGACGGCAGTGAACAACACAGCGCCGGGGTGCTGGATCAAAGCCCGCGCGTGGTACGCGGCGGCGCCTGGAACAGCGGCCCGACCTACCTGCGCAGCAGCCAGCGCGATATGAAGCAGCCACAACACAAGGACTACGCCCTGGGTTTTCGCGTGCTGCGTGAATTGCCTTGAGGTCAACGCGTGGCAAGGCTGCGACGAAACGTCAACAGACCTTCTCCCGCGCGTGGAGTAAACTGAGCGCCGTCATCATCGCCGGAGGTCCCTATGGCCAGCGAACGTCACTTCTCACCTGTTGATCGCCTGCTGCTGCAAGCCGATGCCGCCCTGCGCACCTTGCTGCCCTTCAGCGGCCAGCCGACGCGGCCATCACCGGCCATCGTGCAACCGGAAGCCGAACTGGATGAACAGCAGGCCCAGCATATTGCAGGTTTGATGCGCATCAACCATACCGGCGAAGTCTGCGCCCAGGCGCTCTACCAGGGCCAGGCCCTTACCGCCAAGCTGCCGCAGGTGCGCCAGGCGATGGAACATGCGGCTGATGAGGAAATCGACCATCTGGCTTGGTGTGAGCAACGCATCCGTCAACTCGGTAGCCAGCCCAGCATTCTCAACCCGCTGTTCTACGGCCTGTCATTCGGCGTTGGTGCAGCGGCCGGGCTGATCAGCGACAAGGTCAGCCTGGGGTTTGTCGCCGCCACCGAAGATCAGGTGGTCAAACACCTCGATGAACACCTGCAGCAGATCCCACTGGAAGACCAGAAGTCCCGGGCGATTCTTGAGCAGATGCGTGTCGATGAAGAGCAACACGCCTGCAACGCACTGGACGCCGGCGGCTTGCGCTTCCCGGCGCCAGTGAAGTTCGGCATGAGCCTGCTGGCCAAGGTCATGACCAGTACTACCTACCGCGTGTAAGACTGAATCGCAGGCACAGAAAAGGGCACCGAGGTGCCCTTTTTCATGTCGCCAGGTATCTACAACCGCTTACTCGCCCAACTCGACAATCTCGTAGTCGTGGGTGATTTCGACGCCGCCGCGGCCCAGCATGATCGAGGCCGAGCAGTACTTCTCGGCCGACAGCTCAACCGCACGCTTGACCTGAGCCTCCTTCAAACCACGGCCCTTGACCACGAAATGCAGGTGGATCTTGGTAAATACCTTGGGCTCTTCCGTAGCACGCTCGGCCTCCAGAAAAACTTCACAGCTTTCTACCGCTTGGCGGGACTTCTTCAGGATGCTGACCACATCGAAGTTGCTGCAGCCACCCAGACCAATCAGCACCATCTCCATCGGCCGCACACCCAGGTTACGTCCACCGCTCTCTGGCGGGCCGTCCATTACCACCGCATGGCCGCTGCCCGATTCTCCGATAAACAGGGCTTCGCCTGCCCACTGAATACGCGCTTTCATTACTCGGGCTCCGCTGTTAAAAAGGAAGGCAGCTTAGCACAGCACCGTTACAACCTCTTTGGGTGCCAAGAGAGCCAAAAGCTCGTGCTGAGTGTTAGCCAGGTCGCAAAACAACACCTAGTCTTAGACTGGTGGTTAAGCTGATAGCTAATTACTGGCACACTTGTACAGATAACTATTATTAGAACTTCAGCCGCACAACGGCTTACCTTTATAAATTCGGGATTCAGGCATGGTAGCTATTACCCTCACACCTAAAATAAAAAATCTCGACAAGCTTCTCGCGCATTGCCACCGCCGTCGCTACACCGCCAAGAGCACCATCATCTATGCGGGCGATCGCTGCGAAACGCTATTCTTCATCGTCAAAGGGTCGGTCACTATCCTGATCGAAGACGATGATGGTCGTGAAATGATCATCGCTTACCTCAACTCCGGCGACTTCTTCGGAGAAATGGGCCTGTTCGAAAAGGACGGCACCGAAAAAGAACGCAGCGCCTGGGTGCGCGCCAAGACCGAGTGCGAGGTGGCGGAGCTGAGCTACGCCAAGTTCCGCGAGCTGACCCAGCAGGATCCAGACATCCTCTACGCCCTCGGCAGCCAGATGGCCGAACGTTTGCGCAACACCACGCGCAAGGTCGGCGACCTGGCCTTCCTCGATGTTACCGGCCGAGTTGCCCGCACCCTGCTCGACCTGTGCAAGCAACCCGATGCAATGACCCACCCGGACGGCATGCAAATCAAGATCACCCGTCAGGAAATCGGTCGTATCGTTGGCTGCTCCCGCGAGATGGTCGGTCGCGTGCTCAAAGCACTGGAAGAACAGGGCCTGGTCAGCGTCAAAGGCAAAACCATGGTGGTGTTCGGCACGCGCTGAGCCCCCAGCTGCAGCCATAAAAAAGCCGACGCATGCGTCGGCTTTTTTACGTGTCGTGGTTTCAGTCCACGTCAGGGGCAGCGATCACCCGCTTGCGCTCCGGGAAGAACAGACGCTCCAGTTCAGCCCCTGGATTATCAGCACGCATAAACGCTTCGCCAACCAGAAAGGCATACACCTCGCTGATTTCCATCAGCTCGACATCGGCACGATTGAGGATGCCACTCTCTGTCACCACCAAACGATCACGCGGAATGCGCGGCAGCAGGTCGAGGGTGGTTTCCAGACTCAGCTCGAAGGTGTGCAGGTTACGATTGTTGATCCCCACCAGCGGCGTATCCAGGGTCTTCAGCGCCCGCTCCAGCTCGTCGCCGTCGTGCACTTCCACCAGCACATCGAGATCGAATGCCTTGGCCGTCGCAGCCAGCTCGGCCATCTGCGCGTCTTCCAGCGCCGAGACGATCAACAACACGCAGTCGGCCCCCAGGGCGCGGGCTTCGACGATCTGGTACGGGTCGATCATGAAGTCCTTGCGAATCACCGGCAGCGAGCACGCCGCACGGGCGTCCTGTAGGTAGCGATCCGCGCCTTGAAAGAAGTCGATATCGGTCAGCACTGACAGACAGGTGGCGCCGCCGGCCTGATAGCTCTGGGCAATCTCGGCAGGCACGAAATGCTCGCGCAGCACACCCTTGCTTGGCGAGGCCTTTTTGATTTCGGCGATCACCGCCGGCTGCTTGCGCTTGGCCTGGCTGATCAGTGCCTCGGCAAAGCCGCGCACCGGATCGGCAGCACGGGCTTGCTGCTCAAGCTCGGCCAGCGAAACAACGGCGCGGCGCGCGGCGACTTCCTCAGCCTTGCGCGCCAGAATCTTCTCCAGAACGGTTGGAATACTCACCCGGCATTCTCCTCTTTGAATACAGCGGTAAAGGACACCAACTCCTGCAACTTCTCCCAGGCCAGGCCGGTGTGCAAGGCGTCATGGGCCAGCTGCACGCCCTGCTTGAGGCTGCTCGCCAGATCCGCCGCATACAGCGCCGCACCAGCATTCAGGGCAATCATGTCGGCCGCTTTCTGCCCGGCTTCGCTCTTGCGCTTCGTCAGAGCATCACGAATCAGCGCCAGCGAAGCCTCCGGGCTTTCCACCGCCAAGCCGACCAGGCTCTGACTCTTCAGCCCGAGGTCTTCCGGCAACACCTCGTATTCGGTGATCTGCCCATCTTTCAGCTCGGCGACATGGGTCGCCGCCGCCAGACTGAATTCATCCAACCCATCGCGCGAGTGCACCACCAGGATGTGCTGACTGCCCAGGCGCTTGAGCACCTCGGCCAGCGGTCGGCACAGCGCCTGACTGAACACGCCCACCACCTGATGCTTGACCCCGGCCGGATTGGTCAACGGGCCAAGCATATTGAAGAGAGTACGCAGCCCCAGCTCACGACGCGGCACGGCGGCATATTTCATCGCCGAGTGATGCACCTGGGCAAACATAAAACCGACACCGACGCTCTCGATGCAACGCGCGACCTGCACGGGCGTCAGACTCAGGTAGATCCCTGCGGCCTCCAGCAGGTCGGCGCTGCCGCTCTTGCCAGAAACGGCGCGATTGCCGTGTTTCGCCACCTTGCCGCCCGCAGCCGCGACGACAAAACTCGCCGCGGTGGAGACGTTAAAGATATTCGCGCCATCACCGCCAGTGCCGACCACATCCACCACATGATCGAGGGTCTGCAGGTACACATGGCTGGCCAACTCACGCATCACCGAAACGGCACCGACGATCTCGTCGATGGTCTCGCTTTTCATGCGCATGCCCATCAGAAAGGCGCCGATCTGCGCATCCGTACATTGGCCCGTCATGATTTCGCGCATGACGTCCTGCATTTCTTCGGTGCTAAGGTCGAGCTGATTGACCACTCGATTGAGGGCTTCCTTGATATTCATCAGCGCTGGCCTCCTTGTTGTTTGAGGAAGTTGGCAAACAGCTCATGGCCCTGTTCGGTAAGGATCGACTCAGGGTGGAACTGTACGCCCTCAATATGCAGGGTCTTGTGGCGCAGGCCCATGATCTCATCCACCGAACCGTCCTCATGCTGCGTCCACGCGGTGATTTCCAAGCATTCCGGTAAGGTTTCGCGCTTGACCACCAGGGAATGATAGCGGGTCACGGTCAGCGGGTTGTTCAGGCCGGCGAAGACGCCCAGATCGCGGTGGAACACCGGGCTGGTCTTGCCGTGCATCACCTGGCGCGCGCGCACCACATCGCCACCAAAGGCTTGGCCGATACTCTGGTGCCCCAGGCACACGCCAAGAATCGGCAGTTTGCCGGCAAAGTGCAGGATGGCCTCGATGGAAACCCCGGCTTCGGTCGGCGTGCACGGCCCCGGCGAGACCACAATGCGCTCAGGCTTAAGCGCCTCGATCTCGGCAATCGACAGTTCATCATTGCGGATCACATGCACGTCAGCGCCCAGCTCGCCCAGGTACTGCACCACGTTGTAGGTAAAGGAGTCGTAGTTATCGATCATCAAAAGCATGGCGGGACTCCTCAGCGCGTGGACAGGTCAGGAACGGTTTGCTCGGCAAGCGCCACAGCACGGAACATGGCGCGACGCTTGTTCAGCGTTTCCTCCCACTCCAGCGCCGGCACCGAATCGGCCACGATGCCGGCACCGGCCTGCACGTGCAGCTCGCCATCTTTGATGACGGCGGTGCGAATGGCGATGGCGGTGTCCATATTGCCGTTCCAGGCCAGATAGCCCACAGCGCCACCGTAGACGCCGCGCTTGACCGGTTCCAGCTCATCGATGATTTCCATGGCGCGAATCTTCGGCGCGCCGGACAGGGTGCCGGCCGGCAGAATGGCGCGCAGCGCGTCCATCGCGGTCAGGCCTTCTTTCAGTTGGCCGGTGACGTTGGAGACGATATGCATGACGTTGGAATAGCGTTCGATCACCATCTTCTCGGTGAGCTTGACGCTGCCGGTGCTGGCCACACGACCGACGTCGTTGCGCCCCAGGTCGATCAGCATCAGGTGCTCGGCCACTTCCTTGGCGTCGGACAACAGATCCTCTTCCAGGGCCAGGTCAGCCTCTTCATTAGCACCACGCGGGCGGGTGCCGGCAATCGGGCGCACGGTGACCAGACCATCTTCCAGGCGCACCAGCACCTCTGGCGAACTGCCAACCACATGGAAGTCGCCGAAGTTAAAGAAGTACATATAAGGCGTCGGGTTGATGCAACGCAGCGCGCGGTAAAGATCAATCGGCGCCGCCTTGAACGGAATCGACATGCGCTGCGAGATCACCACCTGCATGCAATCGCCAGCCAGGATGTACTCCTTGATCGCCTTGACTGCATTTTCGTAGTCATCACGCTTGAAGCTGGAAACGAAGTCCGGCTCAGCAGCGGCCGGCGCGGCCAGGTCCACGCCCAGGCGCGGAGTGATCGGCTGACGCAGCTTGTGCAAAATTTCCTGCAGGCGCGCCTGGCCCTGCTCCAGCGCCTCGGCCTCACTCGGATCGACCAGCACAATGGCGTGCATCTTGCCGGCCAGGTTGTCGAACACCACCACGGCATCGGACACCATCAGCAGGATATCCGGCGTACCCAAGGCATCGGGGTTAACGCCCTTGGCCAGTTTGGGCTCGACGTAGCGCACGCTGTCATAGCCGAAATAACCGACCAGGCCACCGTTAAAGCGCGGCAAGCCGGCCAGAGTCGGCACCTTGTAGCGGTCCTTGAACTGCTCGACAAAGGCCAGTGGGTCTTCGCAGTGATGACGCTCCACTTCGACACCGTCGACGCTGATGGTCACCTCATGCTCATAAGCACGCAGCACAGTGCGCGCCGGCAGGCCGATGATGGAGTAACGGCCCCACTTCTCACCGCCCTGTACGGATTCCAGCAGGTAGGTGTTGGCCTCGTCGGCCAGTTTCAGGTAGATCGACAGCGGGGTGTCGAAATCCACCAGGGTTTCGCAGGCAACAGGAATGCGGTTATAGCCGGCAGCGGCTAAACGCAGAAATTCTTCGCGGGTCATGAGCAGCCTCGTGGCTTGAGGTTAAAACGGTCGAATGCAGGCGCGCCGCCGTAGCGGCCAGGATCAGGTCAGAGGCGCCAGCGCCAACGGGCCAGGGCCTTGATGATTTTCATGTCGGTGCTTGCCGACCAGCGCGTGCAGGTGACCACCACGAAACTCTCTTAATTCAGGCGGGATTGAACTCCGGCCACACTAGCGCAGGGCCGGAGGCGAATCAACCCGCAAGGCCCGGCAAAAGCGCGGGCTCGGCAGGACGCAGCAGGCCGCTGAGGCAATCCAGCACATACGCCGGGTTTTCCTCGGCAATCGGGCGGCCGTGGTTGTAACCATAACTCAGCGCCACGCACGGCACCCCGGCGGCTTTGGCGGCAAGCACATCATTACGTGAATCACCGACAAACAACGCCTGCTCAGCCGTCACCCGTGCCAGCTTTAGTACATGCAGCAGCGCCGCCGGATCAGGCTTCTGCTGGGGCAAGGTGTCGCCGCCAACAATCCAGCGGAAATAGCCACCGAGTCCTTTTTCATCCAGCAGTGGCGCGACAAAGCGTTCGGGCTTGTTGGTGACAATCGCCAGCTCCACCTGTTGCTCGCGCAGCCAATCCAGCACCGGCCGCACACCGGGGTACACCTCGGTCAGCGCATGGTCTTCGGCGTAATGCTGCATAAACAGCTCCAGCGCCTGCTCGGTGAGGGTCTCATTTATATGCTCATGGGCCAGCCCGCCCGCCAGGGCGCGGCGTACCAGCACCCGCGCACCATTGCCGACCCAGTCGCGCACCTGTGCCACACCCGCTGCAGGCTGCCCCAAATCGCGCAAAGTCTTGTCGATGGCTGCGGCCAGATCCGGCACCGAATCCACCAAAGTGCCGTCCAGGTCAAACATCACCAGGCGCGGCACCTCACCCCGGAACAGCTCGCGCAGCAGACTCATCCGCGCGCCTGAGCCAGTTCGGCGCGCATGGCGTCGATCACGGTTTTGTAGTCCGGCTGATTGAAGATCGCCGAGCCGGCGACAAAGGTGTCGGCTCCAGCAGCGGCGATTTCGCGGATGTTCTGCACATTCACCCCACCGTCGATCTCCAGACGGATTTCACGGCCAGAGGCGTCGATCAGCGCACGAGCCTCCTTGAGTTTCTCCAGGGTATGGGGAATGAACTTCTGCCCACCGAAACCTGGGTTAACGCTCATCAGCAGGATCATGTCCACCTTGTCCATCACGTGCTTGAGCACATCCAGCGGGGTAGCCGGGTTGAACACCAGGCCGGCCTTGCAGCCGCCATCACGAATCAGCTGCAGAGAACGATCGATGTGTTCGGACGCTTCCGGGTGGAAGGTGATATACGTGGCACCAGCCTCGATAAAGTCACCGATGATGCGGTCGACTGGCTTGACCATCAGGTGCGCGTCAATCGGCGCGGTGATGCCGTATTTACGCAGCGCCGCACAGACCATCGGGCCGATGGTCAGGTTGGGCACGTAATGGTTGTCCATGACATCGAAGTGCACGATGTCGGCACCGGCGGCGAGCACCTTGTCCACTTCCTCGCCCAGACGGGCGAAATCGGCAGACAGAATCGACGGAGCAATGGCGAAGGGTTGCATAGCGCACCTCGGTGGCATTCACGGAAGGCGCGCATTGTAACAGCCCGATCCAAGGCCTGGCGCGCATGAGCGACACCTGACAAAGCTGAGCGGAAAAGGCTAGGCTGCTGAAACCCGATGCTCACCGGAGAACCCCATGCTTTCGCGCCCTGCCGCCCTGGCCCTGAGCCTGCTGCTATCGATCAGCCCGCTACAGGCTGAAGAAGAAACTCCTGCAGAAGAAGCCCCCGCCGCTACGGACGCCTCAACCGAGACGACAGAGGAAGTACGTGCGCCCTTAGCCGAACGCAGCGAAGTGGAAGCCACGGCGCTGGAGCAGCAACTGGAGCAAAAGGAACAGCAGCAACTGCAGGCTGACGATGAACGCTTCCTGGCCCTCTGGCTGCCGGCCAATGTCGGCGAACCCAGCGGCGCAGTGATCATTCTGCCAGGGGATGATGAAACCGCCGACTGGCCGCAAAGTGTCGGCCCCTTGCGCCGCAAACTGCCAAACGGCGGCTGGCATAGTCTCAGCGTGACCTTGCCCGACCCCAATAGCGATGCACCACCACTGCGCAGCGCCGAGCTACCCACTACAGAATCTGCAGAAGACGCTGCTGTCGACACCACAGAAGCACCGACAGAGGAAAGCGTCGAGAGCAGCCCAGCAACAGATGAAGCCGCGACGGAAAACCGCAATAGTCAGCTAGACAGTGCCGAAGCCGCGGCAAACAAAGTGAAAAACATTGAGGAGCAGCAGAAAGCCCATGCCGAACGCGTATTGGCACGCATCGAATCGGCCATCGCGTTCGCCGAACAACGGCAGGCCAACACCATTGTGTTGCTCGGCCACGGCAGCGGCGCCTACTGGGCCGCACGCTACCTGGCCGAACGCAAGCCAGCCAAGATTCAGAACCTGCTGCTGGTAGCCCCACAATTGCCCGCTGGCTATACACCGCCACTCGATGAGCTGATTCCGCAGCTGCAACTGGCTACTGGCGACTTCTATTACAAGGATCTGGCAGCCGACCGCCAGGCCGCCCTCAAGCGCTCGCAAGCCAGCAAACGACAGAAGCACCCCAGCTATATACAGATCGCCATGAAAGCCCTGCCAGGCAACCGCGAAGCCGAACAGGAGCAACTCTACCGCCGTATCCGTGGCTGGCTGATGCTGAAATTGCAGGCGAAATAGCCCTAGCAGGCCGTTGAAAAACGTTAACGAGACAGTCAGCGCAAGGCAAAAGCCAGCAAGGAAGCGGATGAGCATTACTCGTTTCACTCGCCCTTCGGGTCGCGCTAAAGCGCGTTAGCCGCAAGCGGCTTGCCGAGCTTGCTTTTAATGCCGCGATGGCAACGCAGGTAGTCTTTCTACAGCCTGCTAACGAAAGCCGTGACGCTGGCGAACCAGGTCATAGGCCTGGTGCAACTCACGGGTACGTTCAGTGGCCTCGCGCACACGCTCCGGCGTGGCCCCGCTGCCCGCAAGCTTGTCGGGGTGATGGCGGCTCAATAAGCGCCGATAGGCCTGCTTGATCTGCGCCGGCTCGGCATCGGCATTCACGTTCAACAGATTCAGGGCACGCTGATAGGCATTGCTGGCCGTCGAAACCAGCGGCCCCCGTTGCGGCGCATAAGCATCACTTAGCTGCGCCTGGGTAGCCGATGAAACCTGCAGCCATTTACCCCAGAGCATAATCAGCTCGCGCTCGGTTTGACCGACCTGGCCATCCACCCAGGCCATTCGCCAGCACGCGCGCATCAGCATTTCACTTCGCGCGTGCTGGCGCCGCAGCGGCACGCGCAAACTGTCGCGCCCGGTCTTGCCCCGAGCAAAAGCCGCGATGGCCTGACGCTGCCCCTCGGCATTCAGCCCCAAGCGCTGCATTTCCGCCTGCGCCTGCTGGATATGCGCCGGCAGCACGCGACCACCGCATTTGGCCAAACGCCCCAAAAGCACGAATAGCAGCCACTCGTCACGCACCTCGGCACGGCCGCCCAGGCGTTCCCGCAAGGCCGCCCAGGACTGCAGACGCAAGCGCCGATCCAGAACCTGGCCCAGCAAACCGCCGAGCATGGCACCTGGAATACTGGCAACCGCCAGCCCGGCAACCGCCCCTAGAAAGGTCACAGGCCAGATCATCCTAGCCGCGCGCCTCAAGCAAACGCTCGACCTGAGCCAGCCGCTCATGAGTACCCACATCCACCCAGCAACCGTCAAACCGCTCACCGCTCACCTGCCCAGTCGCCATGGCCGCACGCAGCAATGGCGCAAGCGAGAACACGCCTGCCTCACAACCAGCAAACAGCCCAGGCGATAACACGGCCATGCCGCTGTAGGTCAGACTGTCCTGCCCTTCCCGCGCGTCCGTAACCTGTCCATTCTGCAAACAGAAATCGCCCTTGACGTGATGGCCAGGGTTATCGATCAGCACCAGGTGAGCCAGGCCGGATAACGGACGGCGCAACTCGGCAAAGGGGTAGTCGGTGAAGATATCGCCATTGATCAATACAAACGGCTGATCCCCCAGCAGCGGCAGCGCCTGGAATATCCCGCCGCCAGTTTCCAACGGCTCACCTTCAGCGGAATAGGCAATGCTGACGCCAAAGCGCGATCCATCACCTAGGTAATCCTCAATCTGCTGCCCCAGCCAGGCATGATTGATCACCAATTCGGTAAACCCTGCCGCTGCCAACGCGCGCACGTGGTATTCGATCAAGGGCACGCCAGCCGCACGCACTAAAGGTTTGGGTGTGTGCAGGGTCAGCGGGCGCAGCCGCTCACCTTTGCCGGCAGCCAGAATCATCGCCTTCATACGGATTCCTGCGGCAGACTGGCCAGCAATTCGCCCAGCTCAGCCAGCTCCGGCCGACGCGCCAAAACCGCCTCTATATAAGAGAAAAACCGCGGCACATCACCCAGGTACTTGGGCTTGCCATCGCGATGGCAGATGCGTGCGAAGATGCCGATGACCTTGAGGTGGCGTTGCACGCCCATCAAATCACTGGCACGCAGGAAGTCTTCCAACTCTGCCTGTACCGGTACACCCAGATCACGCGCCTGCTGCCAATACTGCTCCAACCAACTGCGCACGCGCACCTCGGGCCAACTAAGGAAGGCGTCCTTGAACAGACAGGTGACGTCATAAGTCACCGGGCCATAGACCGCATCCTGAAAATCCAGCACACCAGGATTCGGCTCGCTGAGCATCAGGTTGCGCGGCATATAGTCGCGATGCACCAGCACTTTGGGCTGGGCCAGGGCACTGTCGATCAACAGCTGACTGACGCGCTGCCATAGGGCCTGCTGCTGCTCGCTGAACTCGACACCCAGGTGGCGTTGTACATACCACTCGGGGAATAGCTGCAACTCACGGCGCAGCAGGGCATCGTCATAACTGGGCAATGGCGTAGTCATCGGCAGCTGCTGAAACGCCAATAGCGCCTGCAGCGCATCGGCGAACAGCGCGTCAGCATTGCCTGCGTTAATCACATCCAGATAGGTCTGCCGACCTAAATCGTTGAGCAATAAAAAGCCTCGTTCGAGATCAGCGGCAAGAATCTGCGGCACATTTAGACGTGCCTCGGCCAGCAAATGCGCCACCTTGACGAAGGGTGCGCAGTCTTCCTGCGGCGGCGGTGCGTCCATCACGATCAGGCTACGCCCAGCGCCTTGCCAACGAAAATAGCGGCGGAAACTGGCATCACTGCTGGCAGAGGTAAGCGTGGCGGCGGGTACAGCGCCCCAACCCTGCTCGGCAAACAGCTCAGGCAGCTGCTGATCCAGCCAGTTTTCGAGAAGTTTTAAGCGTACATCTTCATCAGGCATTACAAGGTCTCCGACGGCGCTAGCCGTTGCGCGGGTCATGCTTTATTATCCAGCATCTTTTCAAGCCCATCGAGAGGCGTGCGGCCTCAGGGCCAATGGCGCGCAGGAAGCCCGGAAAAAATAAGATGGCAGTAAAATACCCCGCGTTTCGTAAAAAATTCCCTCTACTGGTCACTGGCAGCCTTCTGGCGCTACAACCTTTAGCCGTTCCTTTTGCTATCGCTGCCGAGCAGTACGATTGCCAGGTCTCCGCCACCGGCGGCTGGGCATGCGCCCCGAAGACCAGCAATGCTGCACTGCCAGCACGGCCAGTACAACGTGATTCGGTTGCCAGCAACAAAGCTGGTGAAGGCAGCGCCGAAGCACCTCAGGAAAAAGCCGCGCAAGCGACCCTGGTGACTGAAAGCCGTGGCAAAGGCCTCGCTTCGCGCAGCGCTGACTACAGCCACCTGGACTGGGTGCCGCGAGAAAACCTCAGCGCCGCCCAGCTGGCTGAAGCCGGCCCGTATTGCGCAGGTGCTTATATAGAGCCGACGCGGCCGGGCATGGACGACAAGACGCCTATGGACGAAGCGCCGATGTTCGTATCGGCTAAAGCTTCGCGCTACGAGCAGGAAGAACAGGTCGCCACCCTCGCCGGCGATGTGGTTCTGCGCCAGGCCGGCATGCAGGTTGAAGCGGATGAAGCCAACCTGCGTCAGGCGGAAAACCGCGGTGAGCTGATCGGCAATGTGCGCCTGCGTGACCAGGGCATGCTGGTGGTGGGTGACCGCGCCGAGCTGCAACTGGACAACGGCGAAGCCAAAGTCGACAACGCCGAATATGTGCTGCACAAGAGCCATATTCGCGGTAACGCGCTTTACGCCAAGCGTGAAGAAAGCGCGATTATCCGCCTGAAAGACGGCACCTACACCAGCTGCGAACCGGGCAGCAACGCCTGGCACCTGAAGGGCAACAACATCACCCTGAACCCGGCCACCGGTTTCGGCACCGCGACCAACGTCACCTTGCGGGTGAAGAATATTCCGGTGTTCTACACACCTTATATCTACTTCCCGATTGATGACCGTCGCCAGTCCGGTTTCCTGCCACCAAGCATTGGCAGCTCGAGCGATAACGGCCTGACCCTGCAAACGCCGTATTACTTCAACTTGGCGCCGAACTACGACGCCACGCTGTACCCGACCTATATGAGCGATCGCGGCTTGATGATGGAAGGCGAATTCCGCTACCTCACCAAGAACAGCGAAGGCCAGGTTGGCGGCGCGTATCTCGACGACAGCAACGACGACCGCAAACTGCAGTCGGACTACGAAGATCAGCGCTGGATGTACAGTTGGCAGCATAAAACAGGCCTGACCTCGCGCTTGTTGGCTGAAGTCGACTACACCGACATCAGCGATCCGTATTATTTTCAAGACCTAGACACTGACTTGGGAGTCAGCTCCACTAGCTACATCAACCAACGCGGAACCCTAACCTATCGCGGCAACGGCTATACCGCACGGCTGAATGCACACGCTTATGAGCTGGCCAATATCACGGACATCACCCCGTACAATCGATTGCCACAACTGACCCTGGATGGCGTGCTGCCATTTAAACCAGCTGGGGTGAACTTCAGTTATGGCACGGAATATGTGCGCTTCGACCGCAACCTACGCAAAGGCAACTTCATCAATGAAGATGGGGTAGTTGAACAGCCTTGGTATGACACAGTCGTTCAAGGCCTGGCACGCGCCAATGGTGAGCGCCTGCATGTCGAGCCAGGCGTCAGCCTGCCGCTCAACTGGAGCTGGGGCTTTATCAAGCCGCAGGTCAAGTACCTGCAGACCAACTATGACCTGACCCTGGATCAGCAAGGCAAAAACACGCTGCTGGCCGAACAGGAATACAAGAGCAGCCAAAGCCGCGGCGTCGGCATGTTTAGCCTGGACAGCGGCCTGTACTTTGACCGCAATACCCAATGGTTCGGCAAGTCCTATCGGCAAACACTGGAGCCACGCCTGTTCTACCTCTATGTTCCCGAAGAAGACCAGACGGACATCCCAATCTTCGATACCGGCGAAAGCACATTCAGCTACTCCTCGCTGTGGCGTGAAAACCGCTTCTCCGGCAAGGATCGTATCGGCGACGAGAACAAGCTGTCTCTGGGTATAACCAACCGCTGGATTGAGCCCAACGGCTTTGAGCGTCAACGCTTTAGCATCGGCCAGGCCTTCTACTTTGAAGATCGCCAAGTGCAGCTACCAGGCATTGATTACCGCACCCGCAGCGACGCCACGGCATCAGTATCGCCTTATGCGCTCGAGTACATGTATCGCTTTAACCGCGACTGGCGCTTCTCGTCGGACTTCAACTGGGATCCGGACAGCGGCAGCACCCGTTCGGGTAGCGCGATGTTCCATTACCAGCCAGAAGACAACCCGAACAAGGTGGTCAACGCTGGCTATCGCTACCGCAATGACACCATCCGTTACGACCAAGACAGTGGTAACTGGGTAGTAGGCGGTGGCGACTACGGCACCCCCGGCAGCGCGAACTACATCAAGGACTACTACAAGATCAGTCAGCATGACTTCTCGGTGATCTGGCCGATCGTACCGCAATGGAGCGTGATCTCCCGCTGGCAGTATGACTACGGTCGCGACCGCACCTTGGAGGCCTTCGCTGGCTTCGAATACGACAGCTGCTGCTGGAAACTGCGCCTGATCAACCGCTACTGGATCGACTACGACGAAGTCAGCCTGAACCCGTCGCTGAACGACCAGGCTGATCGTGGCATCTTTCTGCAGATCGTACTCAAAGGTCTGGGTGGTGTAGTCGGCAATAAAGTTGAGACTTTCCTCGACCAAGGCATTCAAGGTTATCGTGAACGTGAAGACAAAGCTTTCTGATTGCGTGCGCCCGCTGCTGTTGGGCGCGCTGTTTCTGGGTACTGCGGCACACGCTGAGGTACAGCCACTCAACCGTGTTGTAGCGATTGTCGATAACGATGTCGTCATGCAAAGCCAGCTCGATTCACGCCTGCGTGAAGTGCAGCAGACCATTGCCCAGCGCGGCGCCGCCCTGCCGCCTGAGCATGTGCTCAGCCAGCAGGTGCTGGAGCGCCTGATCATCGAAAACATCCAGCTGCAGATTGGTGAACGCTCCGGCATTCGGATTACCGATGAAGAGCTGAACCAGGCCATCGGCACCATCGCTCAGCGCAATGGCATGAGCATCGAACAGTTCCGCGCCGCCCTGGCTGCTGACGGCTTGTCGTACACCGATGCGCGTGATCAGGTACGCCGCGAGATGATCATCAGCCGTGTGCGCCAGCGCCGTGTGGCTGAGCGCATCCAGGTCACCGACCAGGAAGTGCAGAACTTCCTCGCTTCGGACATGGGCAAGATGCAGCTTTCGGAAGAGTTCCGCCTGGCCAACATCCTGATTCCAGTACCCGAAGGTGCTTCCCCGGAAGACATCCAGGCCGCAGACCGCCAAGCTCGCGATCTGTACCAACAGCTGCAACAAGGCGCGGACTTCGCCCAACTAGCCATTGCCCGCTCAGCCAGTGAAACCGCGCTGGAAGGCGGCGAAATGGGCTGGCGTAAAGCCGGGCAGCTACCACCGCCCTTCGACACCATGCTTAGCGCCCTGTCAGCTGGCCAGGTAACTGAGCCGCTGCGTACTCCTGGCGGCTTTATCATGCTCAAGCTGCTGGAAAAGCGCGGCGGCGACAGCCAGGTACGTGACGAAGTGAATGTTCGCCACATCCTGATCAAGCCTAGCGAAATCCGCAGTGAAGCTGAAACCAAACGCCTGGTTGAACGCCTACACCAGCGCATCCTGGCCGGGGAAGATTTCGCCGAACTGGCGAAGAGCTTCTCCGAAGACCCAGGCTCGGCGCTGAACGGCGGCACGCTGAGCTGGATCGACCCGAACGTGCTGGTGCCAGAGTTCCGTGAAGTAATGAACAGCACGCCAGCTGGCGAGTTGTCCAAACCGTTCAAGAGCCCTTACGGCTGGCATGTGCTGGAAGTCATGGGCCGTCGTGCCACTGACAGCAGCGCCCAGTTCCGCGAGCAGCAGGCCATGACCGTACTGCGTAATCGCAAGTACGATGAAGAGCTGCAAGCCTGGCTGCGCCAGATCCGCGACGAAGCCTACGTCGAGACCAAGCTCTGACAGGTGTCTCGCCCTAACGCGAGATAACAGACAAGCCCGGTTTATGCGCACGCAAACCGGGCTTTTTTGTGGCCGCCCCTGCCTGGCGACTACTCGCCGGCCCGACGCATAATAGCCCTACACCCCGATCAACTGATGCACTGCCCCGTTGACGCATAGCGAGAGCCTACCGATGAGCCACGCCCGCCTTTTCGCGCTGACCCCTGGTGAGCCCGCCGGCATAGGTCCCGACCTGTGCCTGCTGCTGGCCCGCGAAGCGCAGCCACATGCTTTGATCGCTATTGCCAGCCGCGACCTGCTAGCTGAGCGCGCCCAGCTGCTGGGATTAAGCATTGACCTGGTCAGCGTCAGCCCCGATGCCTGGCCAAGCCAGGCTGCCCCCGCCGGCAGCCTGTATGTCTGGGACACCCTGCTGGCCGCCGCCGTAAACCCCAGCCAACTGAACGCAGACAATGCGCGCTATGTCCTAGAGACGCTTACCCGCGCGGGACAAGGCTGCCTCGACGGGCACTTCGCCGGGATGATTACCGCCCCCGTGCACAAGGGCGTGATCAACGAAGGCGGGATTACCTTCTCCGGGCATACCGAGTTTCTCGCCGAGCTGACCCACACCGAGCAGGTGGTGATGATGCTCGCTACCCATGGCCTACGCGTGGCGCTGGTGACTACGCACCTGCCACTCAAGGATGTGGCCGAAGCCATCACCCCCGAGCGCCTCAGCCGGGTCACGCGCATCCTCGACCATGACCTGCGCACGAAGTTCGGCATCGCACGGCCGCGGATTCTGGTTTGCGGCCTCAACCCGCACGCAGGTGAAGGTGGCCATCTGGGCCGTGAAGAGATTGACGTGATCGTGCCCACCCTGCAGCAGCTGCGCAGCGAAGGTATCGACCTGATCGGCCCGCTGCCGGCCGACACCCTGTTCACCCCCAAGCACCTCGAACATTGCGATGCAGTGCTGGCGATGTACCACGACCAGGGCTTGCCGGTGCTCAAATACAAGGGCTTTGGCGCGGCGGTAAACGTCACCCTGGGCCTGCCGATCATCCGCACCTCGGTCGACCATGGCACTGCACTGGATCTGGCCGGCAGCGGCAAGATCGACTGCGGCAGCCTGCAGGTCGCCTTGCAAACCGCCTATGAAATGGCTGCCAACCAGGTGAAAAGCCGCTGAAGACTAAGCCCGGCACAGGGCGAACGCCGCCAATGCTGTTAAACTGCCGGGCTTTCTACTCGCGTTACATTCGCTTCAAGCCGATGCTTTGAAGCCTGGAGCTGCTGCATGTCCGATTACCAACACCGCGCGCGCAAGCGTTTCGGCCAGAACTTCCTGCATGACGCCGGAGTGATTCATCGCATCCTGCGCGCCATCCACGCCCGTGACGGCGAGCACATGCTGGAGATCGGCCCAGGTCAGGGCGCGCTGACAGAAGGCCTGCTGAACAGCGGCGCGCAGCTCGACGTGATTGAACTTGACCGCGACCTGGTGCCAATCCTGCAACATCAGTTCGGCAGCAATCCGCGCTTTCGCCTGAATCAGGGTGACGCACTCAAGTTCGATTTCAACCAACTGCAGGCCGCGCCACGCAGCCTGCGCGTGGTCGGTAACCTGCCGTACAACATCTCCACGCCGCTAATCTTTCACCTGCTGAGCAATGCCGCACTGATTCGCGACATGCACTTTATGCTGCAGAAGGAAGTGGTCGAGCGCCTGGCTGCCGAGCCCGGCGGTGGCGATTGGGGCCGGCTGTCGATCATGGTGCAGTACCACTGCCGCGTGGAGCATCTGTTCAATGTCGGCCCTGGCGCGTTCAATCCGCCGCCCAAGGTCGATTCGGCGATCGTCCGCCTGGTGCCGCACGAGGTGCTGCCACATCCAGCTAAAGACCACCACCTGCTCGAACGCGTGGTGCGCGAAGCCTTCAACCAGCGCCGCAAGACACTGCGCAACACCCTCAAGGCCTTGCTGCCGGCTGCTGCCATCGAAGAGGCCGGCGTGGATGGCAGCCTGCGCCCCGAACAACTGGACCTGGCTGCATTTGTACGCCTGGCAGACAAACTGGCTGAACAGCCCAACGCCGACTGACAGCGGCTAGACTGGGTACCTGCCCACTGAGTTAATTACGCATGAGCGATTCGCGTTACAAGATCGACGTCAGCGTCGTCACCCGCTATCTGCCGGAGCAGTCACAGCCGGAGCAGAACCGCTTTGCCTTCGCCTACACCGTCACAGTAAGCAACAACGGCGAACTGCCGGCCAAACTGCTCTCGCGGCATTGGGTGATTACCGATGGCGATGGCCGTGTGCAGGAAGTGCGCGGCGCCGGCGTGATCGGCCAGCAGCCGCTGATCGAGGCCGGCGCCAGCCACACTTACAGCAGCGGCACGGTGATGGCCACCCGCGTCGGCATCATGCAGGGCAGCTACCAGATGCTCGCCGAAGACGGCAAACGCTTTGACGCCGTGATCGCACCCTTCCGCCTGGCGGTGCCGGGCTCACTGCACTAGGGTCTGCTCCCGTTTCGTTCACGACCGCGCCGGAGCCAGTTTTTGCGCGGAGTAAGGCATGAGGAGAGAAGTTTGGTTGTTCCAAATGAACGACGAATAACGCAGCACCGCGCAAAAACTGGCCCGGCCCTTCGGGTTGCGCGAAAAATTGCGCCATGCTGCGTTTCGAGGCTTGGCAAGGGAGCGACCATTACCTGCGCCTCGCGCCTTGCCTGGCGCAATTTTTCGCAGCAACGCGGCTCGCGACGAAGCGGGAACAGACCCTAATGACCACCTACGCAGTCGGCGACCTGCAAGGTTGCCTGAAACCTCTGCAATGCCTGCTTGAGCGCGTGGCTTTTGATCCGTCACGCGACAAGCTGTGGCTGGTAGGTGATCTGGTCAACCGCGGCCCAGAATCCCTGGCGACACTGCGTTTTCTCTACAACATCCGTGATGCGCTGACCTGCGTGCTGGGCAATCACGACCTGCACCTGCTGGCCGTGGCGCACAATATCGAGCGCCTGAAGAAAGGCGACACCCTGCGCGAAATCATCGACGCACCAGATGCTGCTGACCTGCTTGACTGGCTGCGCCGGCAGAAGCTCCTGCATTACGATGAAGCCCGCGATATGGCACTCGTGCACGCGGGCATCCCACCACAGTGGAACATGGACAAAGCCCTTCGCCGCGCTGCTGAAGTGGAAGAAGCCTTGCGTGATGACGCGCGCCTGCCGCTGTTTCTCGACGGCATGTATGGCAACGAGCCGGCCAAGTGGGACGGAGACCTGCACGGTGTAACGCGCCTGCGGGTAATCACCAACTACTTCACCCGTATGCGCTTCTGCAAAGCCGATGGCACCCTAGACCTGAAAAGCAAGGAAGGCGTCGGCAGCGCACCACCGGGCTACGCCCCCTGGTTCAGCTACAAACAGCGCAAGACCCGAGGTCAGCGCATCATCTTCGGCCACTGGGCAGCACTCGAAGGCCAGTCCCCTGAGCCCGACGTGATCGCCCTGGATACCGGCTGCGTATGGGGCGCAAGCATGACCCTGATGAATATCGATAGCGGCGAGAAATACAGCTGCGACTGTAAGGAGCAAGCATGAGCGAATTCAAACGCATCCCCCCCGAGCAGGCTCAGGCGTTGCGCCAACAAGGCGCCGTGGTGGTCGATATCCGCGACCCGCAAAGCTTTGCCGCCGGCCACATCAGCGGCTCGCAGCACCTCGACAACCACTCACTGCACGCCTTTATCACCCAGGCCGATCTCGACGCGCCGCTGATTGTCACCTGCTACCACGGCAACTCCAGCCAGAGCGCAGCGGCCTATCTGGTTGGCCAGGGTTTCAGTGAGGTCTACAGCCTCGATGGTGGTTTTGAACTGTGGCGCGCCACTTTTCCCAACGACACCGCGCACAGTTCGGAAGAATAATTTTTTCATCGCCCAGGCCGCACCAGCTGTGGCCTGCCGGGCATTGCCGACCAACGGTAATATCCTGTTATCGTTGCGCGGCCCTTGACCTCGCCGATTCCGAACTATCCTTTAGCTCAGGCCATCCAAAACAAGGTAGAGCCGGCCAAACGGCATAGGGCCATCGGTAAGAACCTGTTCAAGGTCTCGCGAGCTAGAGTCATGCAAGGCAAGAACAGGCGAGGAAGCGAAGTTTACTGATGTAAATGAGCATTCCGAGCCTGTTCTTAACGCAGCAGGATCGACGCGCAGCAGACGTTGGACAAGCTCTAGGATTATTAGGTGTTCTGGGGGTTTATCCCGGCGGCATCCGCACCGGGGCTACCAAGCGCCTGACCGAACCCGCACCGGCTCTGCGCATCGAGCGAGGTGAAGTCATGAGCATTTTCAGCCACTTCCAACAACGTTTCGAAGCGACTCGCCAGGAGGAGCTCTCCCTCCAGGAGTACCTCGAACTGTGCAAACAGGATCGCAGCGCCTACGCCTCGGCAGCCGAACGCCTGCTGCTGGCCATTGGCGAGCCTGAACTGCTCGACACCTCAACCGACCCACGGCTGTCGCGAATCTTCTCCAACAAGGTGATCCGCCGTTACCCGGCCTTTGCCGACTTCCATGGCATGGAAGAATGCATCGACCAGATCGTCTCCTACTTCCGTCATGCCGCTCAGGGCCTGGAAGAGAAGAAGCAGATCCTTTATCTACTCGGCCCAGTGGGCGGCGGTAAGTCGTCCCTGGCGGAAAAGCTCAAGCACCTGATTGAGAAAGTACCGTTCTACGCGATCAAAGGCTCGCCAGTGTTCGAGTCACCGCTCGGTCTGTTCAGCGACGCCGAAGACGGCGCCATCCTCGAAGAGGATTACGGCATTCCCCGGCGCTACCTCAACAGCATCATGTCGCCCTGGGCCACCAAGCGTCTGCAGGAATTCGGCGGCGACATCAGCCAGTTCCGCGTGGTCAAACTCCACCCTTCGATCCTCAATCAGATCGCCGTGGCCAAGACCGAACCAGGCGATGAAAACAACCAGGACATTTCCGCTCTGGTCGGCAAGGTGGATATCCGCAAGTTGGAGGAATACCCGCAGAACGATGCCGACGCCTACAGCTACTCGGGCGCACTGTGCCGGGCCAACCAGGGGTTGATGGAATTCGTCGAGATGTTCAAGGCACCGATCAAGGTGCTGCATCCGCTGCTGACCGCCACCCAGGAAGGCAACTACAACAGCACCGAAGGCCTCGGCGCGATCCCCTACAGTGGCATCCTGCTGGCGCACTCCAACGAATCGGAGTGGCACAGCTTCCGTAACAACAAGAACAACGAGGCGTTCATCGACCGCATCTACATCGTCAAGGTGCCGTACTGCCTGCGCGTCTCCGACGAGATCAAGATCTACGACAAGCTGCTGATCAACAGCTCCCTGGCCAAGGCCCACTGCGCCCCGGACACCTTGAAGATGCTCGCGCAGTTCTCCGTGCTCAGCCGCCTGAAGGAGCCGGAAAACTCCAACGTCTACTCGAAGATGCGCGTATACGACGGTGAAAACCTCAAGGACACCGACCCCAAGGCCAAATCGATTCAGGAGTACCGCGACAGCGCCGGTGTCGATGAAGGCATGAACGGTCTATCGACCCGCTTCGCCTTCAAGATCCTGTCCAAGGTGTTCAACTTCGACCCGCACGAGATCGCCGCCAACCCGGTGCACCTGCTCTATGTGCTGGAGCAGCAGATCGAACAGGAACAGTTCCCCGCCGAAGTACGCGAGCGCTACCTGCGCTTTATCAAGGAGTACCTGGCGCCGCGCTATATCGAGTTTATCGGCAAGGAAATCCAGACCGCCTACCTGGAGTCCTACAGCGAGTACGGGCAGAACATCTTCGATCGTTACGTGCTGTACGCCGACTTCTGGATTCAGGATCAGGAATACCGCGACCCGGAAACCGGCGAGATCCTCAACCGCGTGGCCCTCAACGAGGAGCTGGAGAAGATCGAAAAACCGGCTGGGATCAGCAACCCGAAGGATTTCCGCAACGAGATCGTCAACTTCGTGCTGCGCGCCCGGGCCAACAACAACGGCAAGAACCCCACCTGGCTCAGTTACGAGAAGCTGCGCGTGGTGATTGAGAAGAAGATGTTCTCCAACACCGAAGACCTGCTGCCGGTCATCAGTTTCAACGCCAAGGCGAGCAAGGAGGATCAACAGAAACACAACGACTTCGTCACTCGCATGGTCGAGCGCGGCTACACCGACAAGCAGGTACGCCTGCTGTCCGAGTGGTATCTACGGGTTCGTAAATCGCAATAGAACGGCCTGGTGCAACAGGCCACGCAGCAGCGCAGAGCGCGGGACAGCGCTCTGCCAGCGATTGCGCCTGATGTCTGCAGTGCACGGAGGGCAGTGATGAGCCATGTGATCGACCGACGCCTGAATGGCAAGAACAAGAGCACGGTAAACCGCCAGCGCTTCCTGCGGCGCTACCGCGACCACATCAAAAAGGCCGTGGAAGAAGCGGTCAGCCGCCGTTCCATTACCGATATGGAGCACGGCGAACAGATCAGCATCCCCGGTCGTGATATCGACGAGCCGGTATTGCACCACGGCCGTGGCGGGCGCCAGACCACCGTGCACCCCGGCAACCGTGAATTCACCACCGGTGAGAAGATTGCCCGCCCACAAGGCGGTGGCAGTGGCCAGGGCGCCGGCAAAGCAAGCAACTCCGGCGAAGGCATGGATGAGTTCGTCTTCCAGATCACTCAGGAGGAATTCCTCGACTTTATGTTCGAGGACCTGGAACTGCCCAATTTGATCAAACGCCACCTGACCGGCAGCGACACCTTCAAGAGCGTGCGCGCGGGTATCAGCAATGAAGGCAACCCGTCACGCATCAATATCGTGCGCACCCTGCGCTCAGCCCACGCCAGGCGCATCGCCCTGTCCGGCAGCAGCCGCAACAAACTCAAGAGCGCCCAGGCCGAACTGGAACGCCTGAAGCTGGAACAGCCGGACAACCTCGGCGATATCCAGGCGCTTGAAGAAGAAGTCAGCAAACTGCGCGCGCGGATCAAGCGCGTGCCCTTCCTCGACACCTTCGACCTCAAGTACAACCTGCTGGTCAAACAACCCAACCCCAGCTCCAAGGCCGTGATGTTCTGCCTGATGGATGTGTCCGGGTCGATGACGCAGTCGACCAAGGACATCGCCAAACGCTTCTTTATCCTTCTGTACCTGTTTCTCAAGCGCAATTACGACAAGATCGAGGTGGTGTTTATTCGTCACCACACCAGCGCCAAGGAAGTGGATGAGGAGGAATTCTTCTACTCACGCGAAACCGGCGGCACCATCGTCTCCAGCGCGCTCAAGTTGATGCAGGAGATCATGGCTGAGCGCTACCCGATTAACGAATGGAATATCTACGCCGCCCAGGCGTCGGATGGCGACAACTGGAATGATGACTCGCCGATCTGCAGGGATATATTGATCAAGCAGATCATGCCGTTCGTGCAGTACTTCACCTACGTTGAGATCACCCCGCGCGAGCATCAGGCGCTGTGGTTCGAATACGAGCAGGTCAGCGAAGCCTTCGCCGACACCTTCGCCCAGCAGCAGCTGGTATCGGCCGGCGACATCTACCCGGTATTCCGCGACCTGTTCCAGCGGAGGCTAGCCACATGAGCACGAACAAAGATAAGCGCCGTCAGCCGATTTCTACCGGCTCGGAGTGGACCTTCGAGCTGATCCGCCAGTACGACCGTGAAATCAGTCGACTCGCCGAACGCTATGCCCTGGACACCTACCCCAACCAGATCGAGGTGATCACCGCCGAGCAGATGATGGACGCCTACGCCTCGGTCGGCATGCCGCTGGGCTATCACCACTGGTCCTACGGCAAGCACTTCCTCAGCACCGAAAAGGGCTACAAGCGCGGGCAGATGGGCTTGGCCTACGAGATCGTGATCAACTCCGACCCGTGCATCGCTTACCTGATGGAAGAAAACACCATCTGCATGCAGGCCCTGGTAATTGCCCACGCCTGCTACGGCCATAACAGCTTCTTCAAGGGCAACTACCTGTTCCGCACCTGGACCGACGCCAGTTCGATCATCGACTACCTGGTGTTTGCCAAGCAGTACATCATGCAATGTGAAGAGCGTTATGGCATTGACGCGGTGGAAGACCTGCTCGACTCCTGTCATGCCCTGATGAACTACGGTGTCGACCGGTACAAACGCCCCTACCCGATTTCCGCCGAGGAAGAACGGCGGCGCATGAAGGACCGCGAAGAACACCTGCAGAAGCAGATCAACGACCTCTGGCGCACCATCCCGAAAAACGCCAGCAAGGGCGGTGACAAGGACAACAAGCGCTTCCCCGCCGAGCCGCAGGAAAACATCCTGTACTTTCTGGAAAAGCACGCGCCGCTGCTGGAGCCCTGGCAGCGCGAGATCATCCGCATCGTGCGCAAGATCGCCCAGTACTTCTACCCGCAGCGCCAGACCCAGGTGATGAACGAAGGCTGGGCGACCTTCTGGCACTACACCCTGATGAACGACCTGTATGACGAAGGCCTGGTGACTGAAGGTTTTATGATGGAGTTCCTGCAGTCGCACACCAGCGTGGTCTACCAGCCGCCGTTCGACAGCCCCTACTACAGCGGCATCAACCCCTATGCCCTGGGCTTTGCCATGTACCGCGACATCCGCCGCATCTGCGAAGATCCGACGGAAGAGGATCGCCGCTGGTTCCCGGAGATTGCCGGCAGCGACTGGCTAAGTTCCCTGAAATTCGCCATGAACAGCTTCAAGGACGAAAGCTTTATCCTGCAGTACCTTTCGCCCAAGGTGATCCGCGACCTCAAGCTGTTCAGCATTCTCGATGATGATCAGAAAGACGAACTGGTTGTGCCGGCGATCCACGACGAACCCGGCTACCAGGCCATTCGCGAAACACTGGCCGCGCAATACAATCTGGGCAACCGCGAGCCCAACGTGCAGATCTGGAGCATCGACCGCCGCGGCGACCGCTCGCTGACCCTGCGCCACCAGCAGCACGATCGCAAACCGCTGGGCAGCTCCACCGAGGAGGTGCTGAAACACCTGCATCGCCTGTGGGGTTTCAATATCCATCTGGAGATGTACCAGGGCGAACAACTGATCGGCACCCAGCATGTACCGCCCAAGCATGAAACCGAACATGACAGCGACTACCCACGCCTCGACCTGATGATCCCGCCCATTTGATCGGTTGCGCGCCCAGGATGCCAAGCACCAGCATGCGCAGCAGACCAACCGGGAATCTGCCGATGCGCCTGTTTATCGTATTACTACTGTGCCTGGCACTGGCCACCTGCAGCAGCCAACTGCCCCGCGCCCAGGTACTGACACCCGCCAGCGCCGAACTGACGGGCAAACGCAGCTTCAGCCTGATCGCCGCCGAACAGGCCGTAGAAGGCGACGTCCCCTTTGCCGAGCGCTATGCGCAACTTGAACAGTTGCTGCGCGCGGGCTTGAGCGCCCGTGGTTACCAAGCCAGTCCGCAGGCGCAGATTCAGGTGTATTACTGGCTGGCCGTGCAGGACAGTCCGCTGGACTTCAAGGTCGAGGCCGCCCCACCCACCCCGCTCGGCCCTTACCAGGCGATCCACCGCCTGCGCGATGAAACCGGCACCCTGCGCATCCGCCTGACAACCCCGGAACAGCACATCCTCTGGGAAGGCTTGGTCAACACCGGCCTGAGCCCCGCCAAAGACAGCGCCGAACTACTCGAGCGCGCCACCCAAGCACTCTTGCAGCAAATTCCCCTAGCCAGCCCGTAACCCGGATGCAATCTGGGAACACGCTGGCCCCTCAGAACTGCATCCAGGCTACCCCTCGTCAGCGCCCAGCCGCTATTCTCCGCACTTAGCGGAGGAACCATGATGCAGATTTACAAAGTCGGCGGCGCAGTACGTGATCGCCTGTTAGGTCGTGAAGTCAGCGAGATCGACTGGGTAGTGGTCGGCGCCAGCGCCGAGCAAATGCTCGAATTGGGCTATCGCCCGGTGGGTGCTGACTTCCCGGTATTTCTGCATCCGCAGAGCGGCGAGGAATATGCCCTGGCCCGCACCGAGCGCAAAAGCGGACGCGGCTACGGCGGCTTTACCTTCTTTGCCAGCCCCGAAGTCACCCTGGAAGAAGACCTGATCCGCCGCGACCTGACCGTCAATGCCATGGCCGAGGACGATCACGGCACGCTGATCGATCCCTACGGTGGCCAGCGCGACCTCGAAGCCCGACTGCTGCGCCACGTCTCCCCGGCCTTCGCCGAAGACCCGCTGCGCGTACTGCGCGTCGCCCGCTTTGCCGCCCGCTATGCGCCACTGGGCTTCAGCGTAGCGCCTGAAACCATGGTGCTGATGCGCGAGCTGAGTGAGTCCGGTGAACTCAACGCACTGACAGCGGAACGTAGCTGGAAGGAAATCTCCCGCGCGCTGATGGAGCCGCGCCCCGATGTATTTATCCAGGTGCTGCGCGACTGCGGCGCCATGCGTGAACTGCTGCCCGAGGTCGACGCGCTGTTCGGCGTGCCACAACCCGCCGCCCATCATCCGGAGATCGACACCGGCGAACATGTACTCAGCGTGCTGCGCCAGTGCGCCGAACACCAGCAACCGCTTACCGTACGCTGGGCCTGTCTGTTGCACGATGTTGGCAAAGGTCTGACGCCGGAGGCCGAATGGCCCCGACATATCGCCCACGAACACACCGGGCTGAAGCTGATCCGCTCGATCAACCAGCGTTGCAAGGCACCCAAGGATTGCCAGGAACTGGCCTTGCAGGTTGGTGAATTCCACACCCACGGCCACCGCGCTCTGGAACTGAAGGCTTCGACCCTGCTCAAACTGCTACAGGGCTTCGACGTGTTCCGCCGCCCGCAACGCTTCGAAGAATTTATCGCGGCCTGTGAAATGGACGCCCGCGGCCGTCTCGGTCTGGAACAACGCACCTACCCGCAGGCTGAGTACTTGCGGGCCGCCATGCACGCCGCCCGTGCAGTGGCTGTGCAACCGCTGCTCAAGCGAGGCCTGCAAGGGGCCGAACTGGGCAACGCACTGCAGGAAGAACGCCTGCAGGCGCTTCAGCAATTTCGCCAGAACCGTCCTCAAGCGTAGCGTTACGCGCAGCACACTGATAGGCTGAAGGCCTTGCAGCACTAGGCCTCCAGCCATATTACGCATAAATTTTGACGCCAAAATATAAGCGTGTGAGCTTTACTTAAAAGAGCCTGCCTCGCCACGCGCCAACGCGCGTCGCCTCAGCGCCGAACAGGCCACGCCGGAGACCTATACCTTGTACCTGAATCGTCCAGTGTTTATGCGCGCCAACCGAAAAGCTCTCTGCTGCACCCTACTGGCACTCTTGCCAATGCTGGCCCGCGCCGAATCAAGCGATGCGGACAGCGCCACGCTGCGTGCCACTCAGGTTGCCCATGTGGTACACGGCATCCTCAGTTATGCGCGCTGGCCGCAGCAGCCAGAAGCGCTGCGTCTATGTGTGATTGCACCGACCGAATACGCCGACCTGCTGTGGCAGAACCACGAACTGGAATCCAGCCAGCCAGTACAGGCCAAGCGCCTGCTGGTCGACAGCCCGCTGCTGGCAACCGACTGCGAAGCCGTCTACCTCGGGGTGATCGAGGAGAGCCAGCGCGTAACCTTGTTCAGTCGCCTGGTTGGCAAACCGATTCTGACCATCAGCGAAACCAGCCAGGCCTGCAGCG
This sequence comes from Pseudomonas sp. 8BK, assembly GCF_902506475.1. Taxonomy (NCBI): domain Bacteria; kingdom Pseudomonadati; phylum Pseudomonadota; class Gammaproteobacteria; order Pseudomonadales; family Pseudomonadaceae; genus Pseudomonas; species Pseudomonas sp. 8BK. Next base: position 2,423,905 of record NZ_LR733252.1, read on the forward strand.
AGGGCAGCCTGTTCTGCCTCGATATCAGCGATGATCATGTGGCGTTCAAGGTCAACCTCGATGCCGTCGCACGCAGTGGCATTCGCATTCACCCGAATGTACTACAGCTGGGTAAGCGCGCAGGACCGCATCAATGAACCGCAGAAAGCCCGAAATCAGCCAGCAGCGCCCAAGCCTGCGCCGCCTGCTGCATAACGCCCATCTGCGCGTCGCCCTGCTGGCCATGAGCCTGACCAGCCTGTCGCTGACCCTGGTCAGCCTGCTCGCGCTCAGCACCTACGCCAGCCATAACCTGCAACTGATCGCCCGCTCTCTGGCCTATACCCTGGAAGCCGCGGTGGTATTCAACGACCGCACCGCGGTGCGCGATGCCCTGGAACAGATCTGCAAGACCGAAGAAATCGCCCAGGTGGCGGTCTTCGATAAAGACGGCGAATTGCTCGCCAGCCTCGACGCCCCCAATAACACCGTACTCAACAGCGCCGAACAATCGATCGCCCGCCTGTTGCTGCCCGAGGAGGTGATTCAACCCATCACCTACCAGGGCCAACAGATCGGCGCACTGCATCTAAGCGGTCAAGGCACCACCCTGCTGCGCTTCCTGATCGGCGGCCTGCTTGGCCTGCTGGCTAGCCTGGCACTCAGTGCGCTGGGCGCCACCTATGGCTCCAAACGCATACAGCGGGCGATTACCCAACCGCTACGCAACCTGTCGCAGGTGGCGCACAACATTTCCGTGGAGCGCACCTTCAACCAGCGCGTGCCAGCTACCCATATCGCCGACCTCAACGAGCTGGCCGAAGACTTCAACGCCCTGCTCGATCAACTGGAATCCTGGCAGCATCAATTGGAACGCGAGAACGCCTCGCTGGCGCATCAGGCCAGCCACGATGCCTTGACCGGCCTGCCCAACCGCGCCTTCTTCGAATCCCGCCTGCTCGGCAGCATGCGCGAAGCCCGCGACAGCCAGACGCAAATGGCTGTGCTGTTTCTCGACAGTAACCGTTTCAAGGAAATCAACGATCAGCTCGGCCACGCCGCCGGCGATGCCGTGCTGATCGCCATTGCGCAGCGCCTGCGCGCCCAATTGCGTGAGGGCGACACCGTTGCGCGCCTGGGCGGCGACGAGTTTGCCGTGCTGCTCAAACCCATTCACCAGGAAGACGATGCCGTGCTGATCGCCGACAAGATCATCGACAGCATGCATCAGCCCATCGCACTGCCCGAAGGCGGCAGCATCACCACCTCGCTGAGCATCGGCATCGCCCTCTACCCGGAGCACGCCGACAACCCCGAAGCCCTGGTACACGAGGCGGACGTTGCCATGTACCACGCTAAGCGCAGCCAGGGCGGGCGAACCATGGCCAAAAGCCAGGACTCACTTACCAACTGAAAAGGAGCTTCATCTTGCGCAGCTTAATGCGTTTGATCTTTATCGGCGTGCTCGGCGCGGCACTGCTCATCAGCGGCTGCCAGAGCACACCCAAAGGCCTCAGTGCCGAGCAGGTGGCCTTGCTCAAAAGCCATGGCTTCCAGTGGACCGAAGATGGCTGGGAACTCGGCCTCTCCGGCAAAGTACTGTTCGATACCGACTCGGAAGTCGTCTCCAGCGCCAGCACCGCACAACTGACGCAAATCACCCAGGCACTGCTGGGCGTCGGCATTCAGCAGGTACGACTGGAAGGCCACACCGACAATGTCGGCCAGGCGGCTTATAACGAACAGCTGTCGCTGCGCCGCGCCAGGACAGTCGCGGCCGTAATGCAAAGCGCGGGAATGGATGCTCGATTGATCACAGCATACGGCATGGGCCAGAGCAAACCGATCGCCGACAACAACACCGCCGAAGGGCGCAGCGAAAATCGCCGCGTGGCGATTATCGTCAGCACGCCTTGATCAGTGCCCGGCCGGGTACTCGGTGCACAGAGCAGCCGGCGTCAGCTGTTGCTCGCGCCAGCTGAATGCCACCGGCCACAGCTGCTGGTCAATCTGCGCTAACTGCCAGAGCTCGGCAAAACTGCGCTGCTGCGCCGGGTGCAGAACATCCGGTACCAACAAGGCAAGCGGCCAGAGGACGAAGGCGTTCTTGAGGATTTCTGCACGCGGCAGGATCAAGCCGTCGAAGTTGCCGACCAGATCGCCATACAGCAGCACGTCGATATCCAGCGGCAATCCCTTACGCTCAGGCGCATAGCGGCCGTTGTCGGCTTCGATAAATTTCAGCCGTCGGTCCAGCTCACCCAGCGGCAGGTCGCTGTAGCCGGCCACCACCAGATTGAAGAACGGCCCGCTCTTGATGCCCACCGCCTGGCTTTCGAATACCGGCGAACAGCGCATCTCACTGAGCAGGCCAGCAAGCGCATCGAGGCCAGCACACAGGTGTGCTTCGCGGCCGATATTGCTGCCCAGACCGAGTAATACGGGAGTTAGCGACATCCGCGCTCGATCTCCACGCCCACCCCACCACTGGCCGCCGGCACCGCGCCGGGCTTGGTCAGCTTGAGCCGCACCCAGGGAATCTGGAACTCAGCTATCAGCAACTCGACCAACCGCTCGGCAAAGGTTTCCACCAGGATAAATTGCGACTCGCGGGCAAACGCCTGAATCCGCTGCGAGACCTTGGCGTAATCCAGTGCCTTGTCCAGCTCGTCACCGGCAGCAGCGGGACGGTTATCCCAACCCAGGTACAGGTCCAGACGCAAACACTGGCGAATGGTGCGCTCCCAGTCGTAGGCGCCAATCACCGTGTCGACTTCCAGACCCTCGATAAAAACTGTGTCCAAGCACGCTCTCCGTGGCACGACAAGGCTGCCGCACCTAGTTAGAATCAGGGCTCCCTTGCCCCGGAATGGATACCATGTTTTGGCTGTTGGCGTCCCTCGCCTACCTGCTCGGCTCGTTGTCCTTCGCCATTCTGCTCAGTCGCCTAAGCGGCGGGCCAGACCCGCGCGCCAGTGGTTCGGGCAACCCCGGCGCCACCAATATGTTCCGGGTCGCCGGCAAACGCCTGGCCATCCTCACGCTGATCGGCGACCTGCTCAAAGGCCTGCTGCCGGTACTGATCGCCAGCCTGCTCGACTTCAGCCTGCAGCAGCAGGCCTGGGTCGGCCTGGCAGCCGTTGTCGGCCACCTGTATCCGTTGTACTTCAACTTCCGTGGCGGCAAAGGTGTTGCCACGGCCGCCGGCATGCTCCTGGGCCTATACCCGCCGGCCGCCCTGCTGGCCGTTGCCGCCTGGTTACTGACGTTTGTCCTGACCCGCACCAGTTCGCTGGCCGCGCTGATCGCCACACCGCTGACCCTGCCATTGCTGGCCTGGCAACAACCCGACGCACTGCTTCCCGTCTGCGCACTGACCGGGCTGATCGTCTGGCGCCATCGCGGCAATTTACGCGATCTGTTCGCCGGCCGTGAGCGGCATTTCTAAATCGAACGAGTGGATCCGGCCGGCTTACAGCGCCGGCAGTTGTTCCATAGGCCAACGCGCCTGCACCTTGATGCTAAAATCCTCATGCTGCCCCGCCAGCAAACGCTGGCAGCCGGCATAGGCAATCATCGCGCCGTTATCGGTGCAGAACGCCGGACGGGCGTAGAACACGCCGCCCTTCAACTCAGCGAGCATCTTTTCCAGCGACTGACGCAGCGCCTGGTTGGCACTCACCCCACCGGCGATCACCAGGTTATTCAACCCGGTTTGCTTGAGTGCGCGCTTGCATTTAATGGTGAGGGTATCGACCACCGCCTGCTGGAACGCCAGGGCGATGTCGCAACGGGTCTGCTCAGAGTTGTCGCCCGCAGCCTGGCACTGCTGCCAGGTGTTCAGGGTAAAGGTCTTCAGGCCGCTAAAGCTGAACTCCAGCCCAGGGCGATCGGTCATCGGCCGCGGAAACTTGAAGCGCCCCGGCGTGCCTTTCAGCGCTAAGCGGGCAATCTCGGGACCACCTGGGTACTGCAAGCCCATCAGTTTGGCAGTCTTGTCGAATGCCTCGCCCGCCGCATCATCCAGAGACTCACCAAGCAGCTGGTACTGACCGATGCCATCGACGCGAACCAGCTGGGTATGCCCGCCCGACACCAACAAAGCGACGAACGGGAAAGCCGGTGGTTGCTCCTCCAGCATCGGCGCCAGCAGGTGGCCTTCCATATGATGCACACCGAGCGCCGGAATGTCCCAGGCAAAGGCCAGCGCCTGCGCACAGGACGCTCCCACCAGCAGCGCGCCAACCAGGCCAGGACCGGCGGTGTAGGCGATGGCGTCGATGTCAGTCGCAACGCAGTCGGCCTCGCTCAACACCTGACGGATCAACGGCAGCATGCGCTTGACGTGATCGCGGGAGGCCAGTTCCGGTACTACGCCGCCATACACACGGTGCAGATCAATCTGACTGAACAACGCATCGGCCAGCAGGCCACCCTCGCTGTCGTAAAGCGCGACACCGGTTTCGTCGCAGGAGGTTTCCAATCCCAGAACCAGCATGGGCAGTGCCTTGTAGTAGTGTGTGCAACTTCGAAGGCGCGCATGATAATGGCCGCTGACGCGAGCCGGCCAGCGCTTTTCGATCAGAGGCTTTGCATTCCGCGCGATGAGGCGGTAACATCCGCAACCCTTAAAAACCTACGTTCTCCAGCGCCATTTGCCAGGAGCAACGTTACCCCCCGGTAATAAAGAAGGTACGCCCTGGATGCCAGCCGTCAAAGTTAAAGAGAACGAACCCTTCGACGTAGCTCTGCGTCGTTTCAAGCGCTCCTGCGAAAAAGCCGGTGTTCTGGCTGAAGTTCGCAGCCGTGAATTCTACGAAAAGCCGACTTCCGAGCGTAAGCGTAAAGCAGCAGCTGCTGTTAAGCGTCACGCCAAGAAAGTGCAGCGCGAGCAGCGCCGCAGCGTTCGCCTGTACTAAGCTCCACGGCTTTCGCCTGGACGATTAGCTACAAGCAGCGCCTGACACCCGGCTTCGGCCGGGTTTCGCTTTTAGACTCCGCGCCACCTTCGGGTGACGATCGGAGTCTTTTAGTTTTTGCCCCGACCTGTTCTGCCTCGGCGCATGACAGTATTCTGAGTGCCTATGGCCGGCCTGATCCCACAGTCGTTTATCGATGACCTGCTCAACCGCACCGACATCGTCGACGTGGTCGCCTCGCGCATCCAGCTGAAAAAAGCCGGCAAAAACTACACCGCCTGCTGCCCCTTCCATAAAGAAAAAACCCCTTCGTTCAGCGTCAGCCCGGACAAACAGTTCTATTACTGCTTTGGCTGCGGGGCCGGCGGCAACGCCCTGGGTTTTGTCATGGACCACGACCAGCTGGATTTCCCCCAGGCCATCGAGGACCTGGCCAAGCGCGCCGGCATGGAAGTGCCGCGCGAGGAAGGCGGACGTAACAACAAGCCGCGCCAGCCCACCGACTCACCGCTTTACCCGCTGCTGACTGCCGCCGCCGAGTTCTACAAGCAGGCATTGAAAAACCATCCGCAACGCAAAGCCGCGATTGAGTACCTCAAAGGCCGCGGCCTGTCCGGCGAGATCGCCCGCGACTTCGGCATGGGCTTCGCCCCGCCCGGCTGGGATAACCTGCTCAAGCACCTGGCCAGCGACAGCCTGCAGCAAAAGGCCATGATCGACGCCGGCCTGCTGGTGGAAAACGCCGAAAGTGGCAAGCGCTACGACCGCTTCCGCGACCGCATCATGTTCCCCATCCGCGACAGCCGTGGCCGGGTAATCGCCTTCGGCGGGCGAGTACTGGGCGACGAAAAGCCAAAATACCTGAACTCCCCGGAAACCCCGGTGTTCCACAAGAGCCAGGAGCTCTACGGACTGTTCGAGGCACGCAAGCACAACCGCGACCTTGACGAAATCATGGTGGTTGAGGGCTACATGGACGTCATCGCCCTAGCCCAACAAGGCCTGCGTAACGCTGTGGCAACTCTTGGCACCGCCACCAGCGAAGAGCACCTCAAACGCCTGTTTCGCGTAGTGCCGAGCGTATTGTTCTGCTTCGATGGCGACGCCGCCGGTCGCAACGCCGCCTGGCGCGCACTGGAGGCAACCCTGTCGAGCCTGCAGGACGGCCGACGTGCACGCTTTCTATTTCTGCCCGACGGCGAAGATCCGGACACCCTGGTACGCAGCGAAGGCACCGACGCCTTCCGCGCCCGGATCAACCAGCACGCGCAACCACTGGCCGACTATTTCTTCCAGCAACTCACTGAAGAAGCCGACCCCAGATCCCTGGAGGGCAAGGCGCATCTGATGACCCTGGCCGCGCCGTTGATCGACAAGATCCCCGGCAACAACCTGCGCGCCCTGATGCGCCAGCGCCTGAGCGAAATCACCGGCCTGTCCGGCGAAGCCCTGCAACAGATGGCTCCCGCCGTACGCACTAGCCAACCGAGCCAGAGCAGCGCACCGCCCAGCGACTACCCGGATTACCCCGAGATTCCCGACAACGCCTATTACGATGTCGAACCGAGCCGCAACGAATACGAAAACCCCAGCCCCGCGCCAGAGTTTGAACGCAACAAAGGCAAGGGCAGCTGGAAGAAAGACGGCGGCAAGTGGAGCAAGAAGGGCCAGGGCGAATTCGCGCCACGCGCACCGCGCACCGCCGTCAGCGTCGAATCGCCACACCTGAGCGCGCTGCGCACCCTGCTGCACCACCCGCAACTGGCGCAGAAGATCGAAGATGTCAGCCACTTCGCCGCCGAAGACGATACATACGCCCAATTACTGGTCGCCCTGCTTGGCGCCCTGCAGAAGAGCCCCAACCTGCGCTCACTGCAACTGATCGCACGCTGGCACGGCACCGAACAGGGCCGTCTATTGCGCGCCCTGGCAGAAAAGGAATGGTTGATTTCAGCCGACAACCTTGAACAACAGTTTTTCGACACTATAACTAGTTTAGTAGCCCGCCAACGCGAGCGCAGCCTGGAACATTTGCTGCGCAAAGCCCGTCAAAGCGAGTTGAGCGCAGAAGAGAAAGATCAGCTGCGCAGCTTGCTGAGCCGTAATGCATCACCGGTAATCCCGAGTCCAACTGGCGCTTAGGGGTGTTACTCGGGTATAATCCGCGGCTTGTTTTTTGCCCGCCAAGACCTTCAGTGGATAGGGTGTTATGTCCGGAAAAGCGCAACAGCAGTCTCGTATCAAAGAGTTGATCACCCTGGGTCGTGAGCAGAAGTATCTGACTTACGCAGAGGTCAACGACCACCTACCGGAAGATATTTCTGATCCGGAGCAGGTGGAAGACATCATCCGCATGATCAACGACATGGGGATCCCCGTACACGAGAGTGCTCCGGATGCGGACGCCCTTATGTTGGCCGACGCCGATACCGACGAGGCAGCTGCTGAAGAAGCAGCTGCCGCGCTGGCAGCGGTAGAGACCGATATCGGCCGCACGACGGACCCTGTGCGCATGTACATGCGTGAAATGGGCACCGTGGAATTGCTGACCCGCGAAGGCGAGATCGAAATCGCCAAACGCATTGAGGAAGGCATCCGTGAAGTGATGGGCGCTATTGCCCATTTCCCCGGCACTGTCGACAGCATTCTGGCCGAGTACAACCGTGTGACCACCGATGGTGGCCGCCTGGTTGAGGTTCTCAGCGGCTATATCGACCCGGATGACGGCATTGTTCCCGCTGAAGCCGCGGCGCCTGTCCCAGTTAAAGACGGCGACGCTGCCGAAGAAACTGACGACGACGACGCCGAAGCCAGCGATGACGAGGAAGAAGAAGGCGACGGCGGTCCGGATCCTGAAGAGGCCCTGCGCCGCTTCACCGCGATCGGTGACGCCCTGGAGCTCGCCAAGAAAGCTCTGAAAAAGCACGGCCGCAACAGTAAGCAAGGCACTGCCGCGCTGAAAGAAATGGCCGAGCTGTTCATGCCAATCAAGCTCGTACCTAAACAGTACGATGCATTGGTTGTGCGTGTACGCAGCTCTCTGGAGCGCCTACGCGCTCAGGAACGCGCCATCATGCAACTCTGCGTACGTGATGCACGTATGCCGCGCGCCGATTTCCTGCGCCTGTTCCCAGGCAATGAAATCGACGCCGAATGGTCTGCTGGCCTGGCCAAAGGCAAAGCCAAGTACGCCGAAGCCATTGGCAACCTGCAAGGCGACATCCAGCGCTGCCAGCAGAAGCTGTCCGCCCTGGAAGCCGAGTGCGAGCTGACCCTGGCTGAAATCAAGGACATCAACCGTCGCATGTCGATCGGCGAGGCCAAGGCCCGTCGCGCGAAGAAAGAGATGGTTGAAGCGAACTTGCGTCTGGTGATCTCCATCGCCAAGAAGTACACCAACCGTGGCCTGCAGTTCCTCGACCTGATCCAGGAAGGCAACATCGGCCTGATGAAGGCGGTGGACAAGTTCGAATACCGTCGCGGTTACAAGTTCTCGACCTACGCCACCTGGTGGATCCGCCAGGCGATCACTCGCTCAATCGCCGACCAGGCGCGCACCATCCGTATCCCGGTGCACATGATCGAGACGATCAACAAGCTCAACCGTATTTCCCGGCAGATGCTGCAGGAAATGGGTCGCGAACCGACCCCGGAAGAGCTGGGTGAACGCATGGAGATGCCTGAGGACAAGATCCGCAAGGTACTCAAGATCGCTAAAGAGCCGATCTCCATGGAAACCCCGATCGGTGACGACGAAGACTCCCATCTGGGCGACTTCATCGAAGACTCGACCATGCAGTCGCCAATCGATGTGGCCACTGTTGAGAGCCTCAAAGAAGCCACTCGCGAAGTCCTCTCCGGCCTCACCGCGCGTGAAGCCAAGGTGCTGCGTATGCGCTTCGGCATCGACATGAATACCGACCACACCCTTGAGGAAGTCGGTAAGCAGTTCGATGTAACCCGCGAGCGGATTCGTCAGATCGAAGCCAAGGCGTTACGCAAGCTGCGCCACCCGACGAGAAGCGAGCACCTGCGCTCCTTCCTCGACGAGTAACACCAGAACCCCCGGCCCTGCCGGGGGTTTTGCATTCTGGGCAACTACCAAGGCCTGCCTGGCGGGTCTACACTTTTCCCAATTGCCCAGCGAACGAGTCAGCTCATGCCGCGTGTTGCAGCCACCCTCCTGTTGTGTCTGGCGTGCTGGGCCATGCCCGCGCTCAGCCTTGAGCTGACGCCCGCCGAGCAAACATGGCTGGCCGAGCATCCGCAACTGAGTCTGGGCGTTGACCGCGACTGGCACCCTTACGAATTTATCGATGACGACGGCCTCTACCAGGGCCTTGCCGCCGACTATGTAAGGCTGATCGAAGAGCGCCTGTCGATCAGCCTGCGTCCGGCCCCCGCACAAAACTGGCGCCAAGTACTGGCCGATGCCAGAACCGGCAAGCTGCACCTGCTGCCCAGCCTGATGGCCACCCCCGAACGCCAGCAGTACTTGACGTTCACCCGCCCCTACCTCGACTTCCCGATTGTTATTCTCAGCCAGGAACAAGGCCCACAACCGCGCAGACTGCGCGAACTGCAGGGGCTGCGAGTTGCCGTGGTTGACAGCTACGCCACCCACGAACTGCTGCGCGACAAACACCCCGAGCTGCGCCTCTGGCCGCGCCCCAGCGTGGCCGCCGCCCTGCAGGTATTGGCCTCTGGGCAAGCCGACGCGATGGTCGGGGACCTTGCCTCCAGCGTCTGGCATCTGCGCCAGCTCAAGCTCGATGGCATTGTCATCAGCGGCCAGACGCCCTATCGCTACCAACTGGCCATGGCCGTGCCCAAGGACCAAGCCATCCTGGCCGGCATTCTCGACAAGCTGTTGAGCGAACTCACCCCGAGCGAGATTGCAGAAATCCAGCAGCGCTGGGTGGGCGACCCGCTTGACGAGCGTCCGTTCTGGCGCAGCCTGCTGCTGTTTGGCCTGCCTGGGTTGTTGGCAGCCCTGCTGATCATCTTCAGCATCCTGCGCATCAATCACCGCCTGCGCAGTGAGATGCACAACCGCGCCCTATTGGAAGGCGAATTGCGCAATAGCGAGCAGCACTACCGCGGCCTGGTGGAAAGCCTCAACGCGGTTGCCTGGCAGATGGATCCCAGCGACTTCCGCTACACCTATGTCGCCCCCCAGGCGGAGCGCCTGCTTGGCTATCCGCCGCAGGACTGGCTGCAACCTGGCTTTATCGAACGCATCCTGCACCCCGACGACGCGCATCGCACCCTCGACTACTGCCGCAGCGAAACTCAGGCGGGCCGCGACCACAGCCTGGATTACCGCATGCTCGCCGCCGACGGCCGCGAGGTCTGGGTACGCGACATTGTCACACTGTCGTCGCAGGATGGCGGCCCGATGCTGCGCGGCCTGCTGATCGACATCACCGAAACCAAGCGCACCGAACAGGCCCTGGCCCTGTCAGAGCAGAAATTCGCCTCGGTATTCCACAACTGCCCGGACATCATCGCCCTGCTCAACCTGCAGGACGGCCGCCTGCTGGCGGTCAACAACACCTTCGAGCAACAGTTCGGCATCAGCGCCGCCGAAGCCATCGGCCACACCAGCTCGGAGCTGAACCTGTGGATCGAACAAGGCATCGGCCCACGCATTCTGGAAATGCTGCGCAAGGGTAATGCGCACAACATCGAAGGCACATTCCGCCGCCGCGACGGCAGCCAGTTCACCGCACTGATTTCCGCACAACGTGTCAGCCTGGACGACAGCAGCACCCTGGTCGTAGCGGTACGTGACGTCAGCGAGCTGAAAGACACCCAGCAGCGCCTCAAGCTGTCCGAAGACAAATTCGCCAAGGCCTTCCACGCCTCTCCCGACGGTCTATTGATCACCCGCCTGAGCGATGGTCAGCTGCTGGACGTCAACGAAGGCTTCAGCCGCATCACCGGCTACAGCATCAATGAGGCAACCGACAGCTCCACCCTGCAGCTGGGCATCTGGGCCGACCCGGACGACCGCACCCGCATGTTCGAGCACGTGCAAAAGCACGGTTCAGTGCGCGACTTCCGTGCCCTTATTCGCACCCGCAACGGCTCACTGCGCACTTGCGAGATGTCGGTGCAACCGATCCCCATCGAAGGCGATACCTGCATGCTGACCATCGCGCGCGACATTACCGAACGCGAGCAGATGCAGGAAAACCTCAAGCAAGCTGCCACCGTCTTCGAAAGCACTGCCGAAGGCGTGATGATCACCGACCTGCAGCAGCGCATCACCGCGGTCAATCGTGCTTTCACCACCATCACCGGCTACAGCGAAGCCGAAGCCCTCGGCCAGTCGCCGCGCCTGCTCGCCTCCGGCAACCACGACAGCGCGTTCTACGCCGCCATGTGGCACAACCTCAGCGCCTCCGGGCACTGGCAAGGCGAGATCTGGAACAAGCGCAAAAACGGCGAACTCTACCCGGAATGGCTGACCATCAGCGCCGTGCGCGACAGCGACCAGCAGATCACCCACTTTGTCGGCGTATTTGCCGATATCAGCTCGCTCAAGCACGCCCAGGCCAGCCTCGATCACCAGGCCCATCACGACCCACTCACCGGCCTGCCCAACCGCATGCTGTTCGAAGCCCGCCTGCGCGCCGCCCTCGAAGATGCACACATCGACAAACGCATGGGCGCCGTACTGTTTATCGACCTGGACCGCTTCAAACACATCAACGACAGCCTCGGCCACCCGGTCGGCGACGAACTGCTGAAGAGCATTGCCGAACGTCTGAAGGCCCACCTGCGCGATATCGACACCGTGGCCCGCCTCGGCGGTGATGAATTCATCATCCTGCTGCCCGGCCTGCAACATGATGACGATGCCGAGCTGGTGGCGCACAAGCTGCTCGACTGCTTCAGCCTGCCCTTCCGGTTCGACGAACAGGAGCTGTTTATCAGCGCCAGCATCGGCATCAGCCGCTACCCGGATGACGGCGATGATGTCGCCACCCTGGTGAAAAATGCCGACGCCGCCATGTACCGCTCCAAGGCGCGCGGGCGCAACCGCGTCGAGTTGTACACCCGCGACCTGACCTTCCAGGCCACCGAACGCATGGCCCTGGAGCGCGAACTGCGCCGCGCCATTGAGCTGGAACAGCTGCAGCTCTACTACCAACCCAAACGCAGCCTCAGCAGCAACCGCCTGATCGGCGCCGAAGCGCTGGTGCGTTGGCATCACCCGCTTTTCGGCGAAATCCCGCCGGATCGCTTTATTCCCCTGGCCGAAGAAACCGGCCTGATCATCGCCCTCGGCGACTGGGTACTGCGCCAGGCCTGTTGGCAAATGCAGCAATGGCAACAACAGCACGCCCCATTCGGCCCGCTGTCGGTCAACCTGACCGGCGTGCAACTGCGCCAGCCGCACCTGCTGGTACGCATTTCCAGCCTGCTGGAAGACCACAAGCTGGCGCCGGAACTGCTGCAACTGGAAATCACCGAAAGCTTCATCATGAACCAGGCCGAAGAAGCCCTGAACCTGCTACATCAACTGAAAAGCCTGGGTATTCAACTGGCTATCGACGACTTCGGCACCGGCTACTCCTCGCTCAGCTACCTCAAGCGCTTGCCGGTCGACACCCTGAAAATCGACCAATCCTTCGTGCGCGGCCTGCCCAATGACAGCAACGACGTCGCCATCGTGCGCGCCATCATCGCCCTGGGTCGCAGCATGCAACTGACGGTGATCGCCGAAGGGGTAGAGACCAAAGCCCAGGAACTGTTCCTCGCCGCCGAAGGCTGCGAGCAAATCCAGGGTTTCGTCATCAGCCGCGCCATCCATGCGGACGCCTTCGCACAAAACTTCCTCACCCCGCGCCATTCGGTTGGCGCTGCCGAGAAGGCACCGGTATAATCCGCCCGCCTCTGAGGGCCCATAGCTCAGTTGGTTAGAGCAGAGGACTCATAATCCTTTGGTCCACGGTTCGAGTCCGTGTGGGCCCACCACCTTAAAGCCGCGCACTGCGCGGCTTTTTCATGCCTGCAGAAAAGCACAGCGGCTCAATCTCCATACGGCCCGGCCTTCTTCCTCTGCCGTTCAATGTCGCACATGGCTCCTTTACGCCGACCATAAACTGTCGGCGGCCTAGCACTACGCGTGCACCGCTTAAGTTCTTCACAAGTTCAGTCGCAGCTACGTCATTCATGTTCGGTCGGCACCTAGAACCGCTCCGCGAAGCGCATTCCGGTTCCGACGTCACGAGCAATCAAGGAATGATCATGACGAGGCTCATGGAGATCGACGCACGCGTGGCTCATCGCGTAACCCAGGCTGCCATTTGGAGATTCTTGATGGCCAATGAAACGATCATGAAGCGGCGCTGCCAGCAGGTTATTCAAAGCCCGCATGACGCTGAAGATGCGCTTAGCGAGCTAAGACTGCGTTTGTTTCACCTACTAGAAAAAGAGCCTGAGCGTCTCAGCAACATCCATAACGTACCGGCATGGCTACGCCGAGTAACGCACAATCACTGCATCGATCGATTACGCCAAACCTTACCCACCTGCAACATCGACTGGATCGACAACGCCCTGTTTGACGAAACCCAGCTGCACCCTGCACAGGGCAGCCCAGAACATACTGCTTGTCTGCACGAAGCTCTGGAAGCGCTGAGCGCGGCTATACAGCGGCTGCCCGAACCACTGAGCGAAGCACTGGAGCAGCGCTGCATCGGTGGAGTTGAGTATGGCGACATGGCGGCGGTACTCGCGATCAGCGAGCCCAACGCACGTAAACGTGTACAGCTCGCACGACAGCAGTTGCGTGGCTGGCTGTGCCCGTTCGATATGCAGGGAGGTGACCTATGACATCCCAAACAACCACCGTGCTGAAGCACTGCGAGGTCGGTCTACTTGAGGTTTCTTGGCGCTGGCTGCGTAGTGATGACGGCCCCCGTCTAGAGGGTTACGTCAACGCCGAAGATGATGGTTTAGGCTTTAGCCTTAGCCAAAGCAATGCACAAGCAGGCTTTCTATTGAAAGTACCGAGCGGCACTCAGTCGCTGGCCTTAAGCCTACTGCAACAAGGTTCTAAGGAGTGGCTGTTCAGTGCGAGCTATATCGCGGCTGATGCTTTTATACAAAGCGGCTGGGGGCCACTACTAACCTTGCCGGGCAACCAAATGGTGCCTCCGCGTAACGGCGAGTTACAAGTACCCACACCGTGGCAAGGTCAGTGGTCTCTCTGGCAACACGGTAGCGCCTCGCCTGTCATTGACATCACACTGAAAGCACCGGGCATGCGGTTGGATACAGCCAGTCTAAGCGGGAGCAGCACCGAATGGGCGACAAATCTGCCAGCCCCTTTCAGCCGTTCTGAGTGTGCTTACCGGCTCGATATCGGCCGCGACGGCGCTTACCATTGCTCGGCCAACTTGCCGCTCTTGCCCGGCAGCTTTATCACACAGCAGCTGGACAGCTGGCCACCCACCGCACCACCAACGCCCACGCCCACGCCGCCTGCAGAGGCAATGCAGCAGCCTGACGAAAATCAGGTGAGTGGCCTAGCGCCATTTCGGCAGCTGGGCTTTCTCACCCTGCTGGTACCGCCAGCGGCTGACACGCAAGCTCCCGCACTACTGCGACTACTAGCGTTGGCCAACACCTCGAGCTTTTATCAACAGCTACTCAGCACCGCAGATGAACACTCACTGGAATCCTTACAACAATTAGCCAATGCCTTTTTCACCAACCAGGCCCCGTGGGAAGGCCAGTTCGTCGCAGATTTAGACACCTTGCCAGCACCTTTCGCATGCCTGGCCAGCCCTGAAGCCGATGCCGTACTGGTACAACCACTGAGCAGTCGTGATGCGCTGATCGCCGCCTTGACCCAGCTGTTCGGCATGCCGCCAGACGATGTGCTCAACCAGCCCGCTTTCGCCATACAGTGGCAGCGTTTGGCCAACAGTTATCTGAGCCTGCTGGTACTGGACTACAGCCAGTCCCCAACGCTCAATGACCTGCTACGTGGTTTGCGCGTACTGGCCCTGGTGCAAGGGCTAACCACAGCACCGCAGGCCTTGCTAACTGGTGCGCAGATTAGCGCGGCCCAACACGCGCAAGCTCAACTGCCCACGCCTGTGTTCCCACTCCCCCAAGGCCAAACGATGCAAGCCCCACCGGGATTGCTGCTGGGGGCAGGGCAACTCTACCAATTCGCCGAACGCATCTGCGGCTATGCCTTGGGCTCAATTGCCGAAGCGATCAACCTGTTGCCGGGGGAGCAGCTCGGTAAACGCGTCAGCCGCCAAACCAGCCTGAGCGAACGGCAGCACGACGCCACGCAAGTGCACGCCGAGCAACAGCAGCACAGCACGACGCAGCAACAGCTCTTGGATCAGCCGCAACTGGTCACCCGCACTCAATTTAATGACCTGGCCGAGCAGTATGGTGCAGATGGGCTCAGCGTAACCGTCAACGGTAACTATCTGGTCGCCCCCGGCACACTCGATGGCTCTGATTTTCAACCGGTACAGCAGGCGCGTACTGAGGTTCAGCAGCTGTTCGAGCGCGCGCTCAGCCAAACCCAGCACACGCTGCGCACGCGGCGCGAACGGCTGTTACGCAGCGCATGGAAAAGTAGCAGCTGGCAGCGACTAAATAATCTAGGCGAGCAGGCCCGACGGGGCTTTTATCATTGGCTTGTAGAACAGCGTGACGCGCGCTTGCGTGATCTTGGGCCACGCCTGCTGTTCCACTGGACACTAGATAACCCAGGCCAAGTATTGCTCACGGCCCTCAACGCCCAATACGGGCAGCGCCAAACCATTCCTGTACCGCCCTGGGTGACAACAGATACTGTGCCGGGCGTGAGCAGCCCCGCCGAGCTCAACCAGCAGAGCTATCTGGCGCTGGCGCAACGCTACAATTTGCAGCGTCTACTCACCGCCCCGCAGAAAACCCTGCGCATCAGCCAAGACTTGAGCAGCACACCACCGAAGACCTGCGGCACCTTAACGATTCCACCGGGCTATCAGTCCAACAGCCTGCAGTTTGCCGCCGCCAGCGGCAGCACTGGCAGCCTATTGATTGCCGGCAAGGCGCTGACGCTGGATACACCACAGCCGGTCGAGCTCATCGGTTTGAGTGGCGAGGTTCCCTTCACGCTGGTCACAGCCAACGACGCGCTAGCCATCAGCCTGCAACTCACCTGCAGCGCACAGCATTACGCGGTGCAACGGACGGACTGGCAAACGCAGGCTTATAACCAACTACTCGAAGCCTACCAAGAAGCGCTGGTCGAACTGGCCATCACCTTGCAACGCTTCTGCGCCGAGCAACCCGGCGGCGTTGCTGGCTGCTTGGTTAACCGGCTACAAGGCAGCATTCTGCAGGCAGTACAGAGCCATTACCCGGACAGCCACGACCTGAACCTGCGCCGCGCGCAACAACTGCAGCCTTGGCTGTGCCGCGCCCTGCCGTGGCAGCAGGCCATATTGGCTTACGCCAGCGCTACACAACCGGCGGACTGGCTGCCATTGCACAGCGAGCCGAATCGTCCGCAGGCCAGTATCGCGCTGCTGCAGGCGGCGCAATTGCGCATGACCTTAGCGCTCGACAACACCAGCGCCGCACGGTTGTTCTACTTACTGCGCAGCGGTGGCCGGCTATGGCTGGGCGACGACACGCAGGTGCCGGTATTTGCCGAGGACGCTGCCCTCTACAACCTCTGGCAAGACCTGCACACGCAGCCGCCAGCGCAAGATCAATGCTGGCGCTTCAACGTGGAAACCTGTCATCGCTATCTCGCCGAACAGTTGGAGCTGCAATCATCATGCTCAGCACCTTAACGCCCGGCCCCGCCTCGTGGGTACCACCCAGCACACTGCCAGTCGGCAGCGTGATCAGTTATGCCGCGCCAACGGGCTTAGACCAGCCCACCAATGCCACTTATCCACCACCCGCACTGGCGGCATACGCACTGCACCTAGCCCGACTCGGCTGGCTGCTCTGCGACGGCAGGCGTGTTGCCGTGGCGCGTTACCCACGACTATTTCGCGCAATTGGTTACCTCTACGGCCAGGCGCTGGACCAACAAGGGCAGGTGCAAGCAGGCTTCTTTCTGCTACCGGACTACCGTGGCCGAGTGCTACGTGGTGTCAACGGCGCAGCCACCGACCCCATTGGCCCGAACGGTGCCGAGCAACAGCGTGACCCCGATGCTGACAAGCGCCCCGCGCAAGAAGCCGGTGGCTGGGCAGGCAACGCGGTAGGTTCAGTGCAATACGACGCCCTGCAAACGCACGTACACAGTTATCAAAAGGCCGGCTCAGCGTTGCAAGTTGCCCAGCAAGGCGGCCAAGGCTCAAGCCAAAACCAAACACAGGACAGTTCAGCGCCACAGAGCCCCACCGGCGAGCCCGCACTTGTGCGCCTAAGCGAGGAAAGTCGCGGCAAAAATCAATACGTGCACTTTCTCATCCGCGCAATTTAAGCCCCGTCACTGTCCACATTCGGCATGTCACCCGCCGTCTATAACGCCTCCAGCACTTAAGCCATACACACCTGGTGCTCATCGCCCTCTACCGAGGGCCCCTCATTCCGCCCCACCACACACGAGCCCCACTAATAAGGGCGCACTACACCGCTGAATAGCAGCTTGCGGCAGAAGTGCGCCCGACAAAGCCTTCTACAACTCAATAAAGGCCACTAAAACATCGCAATCGGGTAAGCCGAGTTAACCACCCACTGACCGCCGATGAGATTCAAGTAACCACCCACGGTAAAAGGCTGCCCGCCTGCCCCCGTGCAATAGCCTGGCGCATCTAGGCTGGGTGCTGAAGGACCGCTAAACGGATTATTCGGCCCCGCCGGGGCAGCGCTATAAGGGTGCATATAGGCATAGCGAATCGACGCCACTACCTCCTGCTGGCTACAGCTGTCCGGATAGAAGGTCGAGGGACCTGCTTTAAGCACCCAAGCATTAGTGGCTACATTGAATACCCGCACGCCATTGCCAACATAACGATACGGCGCGGGATGATTGTTGCCCGGTGGCACGATAAAACGCTGCCCCGCGGTAATTTGCGCAGCGACTGGCGAGCCTGGTCGTGTGCCCAACAGTGCATCGTGGCCGTTTGGCCGGGAGTGGTAGCCAACGGCATTGCCGCCAGCATTGATCTCGCCACAAAAGATGTGTCGTTGATTCAGTTGTGGGTTGATCCGGCTGTTGGCTATCGGCGCATTGCCGACTTGGATCGGCACAGGGTTAACCCCTGGCGCACCAGCGGAGCAATTAATTTGCGCCGCAGCTGACACGCTGAACATTACTGCGGCTACGCCGAGGGGGAAGGTAGGAAACATGTGCATGGTTAGACTCCTTTCTGATGTAAGGGACGGCTGTCCCTTCCTCCAGACGGAGTACCGCAAGCTTTGTGAATCCCCCCGTGCAAAGCGCCAAACGGATGGTTCACCTGCAACATGCGATATGCGTGCATTGCCTAGGGGCTACGGCCCCTCAAGCGTAAAAACGCTACACAAGAATCAAGCGGTTAAAACCGTGCAGGGCGGCTTAGCGCCTACCCTGCACACTATCTCTACATTTGCGGATAAGCGGTGTTCACAATCCAGTTGCCGCCAATCGAATTGAGATAACCCTGCACCTGCAATAGAGAACCGTCGTTACTGGTGCAGTAAAGCGGCGCGCCAGCATTGGGCGCAGAGGGCCCATGAAACGGCGCGCTAGCGACTTGCGGGTCTTGGCTGTAGGCATAACCGATCGAGGCCACCACCTGCGCCTGAGTGCAATGATCAGGAAAAAACGTCGAGAAATTCGGCTGTTTGTTAAACCAGGCGCCTAGCACCTGACGCACCTGAATGCCTACGCCTCGATACACATCCGGATAGTGAGCGGATTGCGCAACGGCTCCGGTCACTCGCGCAGCGAGCACCGCCGGAGCCAAAATTGGGTCATGCCCCCCAGGCCGTGAGTGATAACCCGTTGCGGTGTTATTGGCCCTCAGCTCTCCACAGAACACGTGACGCTGGTTGATGTAGGGGTTGAGATTGCTGTTAGCTGCACCGGGGTTGAGCAGCACATTGGCCACAGCGGCAGAACCATTGACACAGTCGATCTGCGCAAACGCAGACACACTGAACAGTAGTACCAGCAGACCGGCAGGGAATAGCTTGAGCTTGCGATTGTTCATGATGAGCATCCTTTCTGGTAAGCGGGGATTAGCCCCCGCAGGCCAGACGGCACTCATCACCTTCCTGTGAAGTGCACTGCGTTTTTCACAAGCGCCGCTCTACCTCGTCAATGCAGCAAGCCCCAGCAGTTCAGCTGCGGCTGCAATCGGAACAAAAGGAGATTGACCATGACCGTATTCAACGTGAACTTCGCTGTCGACGATATGGAAGGCAAGACTGTATTGGTCTTCCTCAAGCCTCAGCGACCACAGCGGGATTACAAAATTCATGCATGGCAGGTATTAACGGGTTCGGCCGGTGCAACCGAGTCGTTCGACTATCAAGCAGTGATTGAAACCGATGTCACCACGCTCGGGGACAAACCGGGCAATACCATTGTCTCGGGGCGCCGCACTATTTCTCCGGGGGAGCTAATCCAAGCAGTTAGCCCAAGTGGCTTGTCGCCGTTTCTCGAAGCTGCGCCAACCTCACTGGCGCAGGACAAGCTAACCCCGCAGCAATGTGGGGTGATCAACAAGACCAATCCGTTTATCCAGCTCGACAGCAATTGGTATGTTAATGGCCGCCCCGTAGTCACCATGCCCAAGGTGGATGCACGCATGACGGTCAGCTTCGAATACCTGCCTCACTTCTACTTCATGGTCGCGACACCGCCCATGGTCGGAGAGACCTACATCGTGCAGAACTTCTCTGACATGACGCAGTACATCGCGCCCATCACGGCCACCGAAGTGGATGTCACCCTGACCCGCAACAACGGCCTGTGGAACTTCGACTTCCTCGCCAGCTAAACCAAGCACGCGACGGCACTGACACTGCCGTCGCGTGTCTGATTATTCCTCGCAGTCAATAGGCGCTCGCGCGAGCGCTGCTGACCAGGCCCTTCATATTTAACCCCGCCGCTGAACCCAAATAATGCATGGCAACAGTGGAAGTCATCGTCGATTCCAAACTCTTCTCCTGGGGGCAATCCATGCACCAGGTAACGCGGGCTATACGCTCAAGCAGCTTCTCAAGGACGTATTCGGCGGCATCGTATTCAGCCGAACCCATGACCAGGAAGGACTCTCATATGCTGCGGAAACTATTTTTTGCCCTCTGTTTAACGCTACCGCTTGCTGGCTGCGAAGCAGGTATCTTTGCCAACACGCTGGCGGGCTGTGCCATGCAGCCCGAGCCCACGCTACTTCCCGAGGGCCTACCAATAGCTATAGCGGGCAGGCCCTATAGCGTGCGACTCGAAGTGATCAACACCTCGACGCCCGTTCATGGCATCTATGTGAGTGATGCCCACGCCCTGCCTGAAGGGCTTTGGGTCGAACACCAAGACCGCGACTCGCATGGCCTTATCACCGGTACACCGCTCAAGGCCGGCACCTATGAAGTGCACATGTCCGCTGGTACGTACGGCACCCAATGTACTGGGCGTAGAGCAAGCCGAGTCTATAACCTTGTGGTCACCGAATAAGCGTTGCACCGATGGTGGGTTACGCTGCAGGCCGAGTGGGGTGATGCCTGGCAATCGCCAGATGCGGCTAACCCACCCTACGAAGGCGGCTTGCAGCAGGCCATGAGCATTACCCAAACAAAAAGCCGCGCACTGCGCGGCTTTTGCTTTGTTGCCCATAAGCGGCCAATCAGCCCACACCTAGCCCTCAGCCATTCTGCCTCTCCACAAACGCTGTAAAGGCCTGCAACGGCAGCGGCTTGCTAAATAGATAGCCCTGAAACTGCATGCAACCATTACTGAGCAAAAACTGCTGCTGCGCCTGGGTCTCCACGCCTTCGGCGATCACCGTCATGCCCATGCTTTGCGCCAGGGCGATTACGGTGCGCACGATGGCTTGGCTGTTGGCGTCGGTAAGCAGGTCGCTGACAAAGGAGCGGTCGATCTTCAGGGTGTTGAGGGGCAGGCGCTTGAGGTGGCTGAGGGAGGAGAAGCCGGTGCCGAAGTCATCCAAGGAGAAGCGCACGCCGCGCTCGACCAGTACGGCCATCTTGCACATCAGGTCGTCGATGTCGTGAACGATCAGGGTTTCGGTCAGTTCCAGTTCGAGGCGGCGCGCATCGATGCCGTAGGTTTCGATCAGCGCGAGCATGTCGGTGACAAAGCTGGCCTGGCGAAACTGCTTCTGGCTGATATTCACCGCCAGGCTGATGTCGCAATACAGCGGGTCGTCCTTCCAGACGCGCAGTTGGGTGAAGGCCTGCTCCAGCACCCATTGGCCAATCGGGATAATCAGTCCGGTTTTCTCGGCATGGCCGATAAATTCGGCGGGCGGCACCAGCCCGCGTTGCGGGTGCTGCCAACGGATCAGCACTTCGGCCCCAGTGACTTTGCCGCTGCTGTGCAGTTGCGCCTGGTAGTGCAGCACAAACTGTTGTTCACGCAGCGCGGCATGCAGGTCGCGGTCGAGCAGCGAGCGCTCGGCGGCGTCGCTTTGCAGGATGTGCAGCAGGGCAAACAGCATCAGCATGGCCGCCACGCTCTGCACCCAGGAACCGCTCACCCGCACCTCATCCGGCAGGTGGTAGGCGCTGGTCGGGCTCCAGGATGAGGAGGCCAGCACGATAAATAACCCAAGGCATAACAGTGCAACGCCGTAGCGCAGCCACAGGCGCTCATCGCGAAAGGCCATCAGCGCCGCCACGGCAATCGGCAGCAGATACAGGTGGGTCGCGCGCGGCGCGGCGGCGGTGTGCGGGTCCATCAACAAGGTGGTGCCAACAATCACCAGGATGATCACGCCGAACAGCAGCAGGTTGGCCAGGCGAACGCGGTTGCGCAGGGTGAGGATAAATACGCTAAGGCCGCAGAGGATCATCAGCAGATCCATCATCACGATGCCCCACTCGCCGCGCAGGCTGAAGAAGATGCCCCAGAAGCTGCCGACCAGCAGCAGTACCAGGCTGGCGAGCATACGCATGCGCCGTTCGCGGCGCTGCCCGATCAGCGCCAGATCGGGCGAATGCCAGAGCTTGATGACCTGTTTGAAAAAGGCGGAAAGGACGGTCATGGAAAGTCCTTGAGTGACCAATTGCAACGCCAAGGAGGTTGCCGGGGCATGCCAACCCGGCGGTTTATCGATAAGCCGAGTTGAGTGTAGACGGCGCAACAGGGGCACTCTGCGCGATTGCGCGCGACGCTGGCCGGGCTTATTCGCCGCTGTGTTTGTCCGGCGAACTGCCGCGCCCCACCAGGCGATTGCGGCCCAGCTCCTTGCCACGATAAAGGCGCTGATCGGCGCAGCGGTACAGCTGCTCGGCGGTGCGACCATCGACGGGCCATTCGGCCAGGCCAAAGGTGGCCGACAGGGCAATGTCCTGATCGCCGTAACGCATCGGCTGGCTACACAGCTGCGCGCGCAGGCCTTCCACCAGCGGTTCGGCGCCCTGACCATCGGTATTGCGCAACAGCAGGCCGAACTCTTCGCCACCCAGGCGACCGAGGGTGTCGGTGGCGCGCAAGCGTTGGCTAAGGCTGTTGCAGATATAGCGCAGGGCCTGGTCGCCGGCATCGTGGCCGTACTGGTCATTTACCGCCTTGAAATAATCGACATCCAGCACCACCAGCACCAGCTTGGCCTGGCTGCGCTGCGCTTCGCGGATGCTCTGTTCCAGGCTCTGTTGGAAGCTGCCACGGCTGGCCACGCCGGTCAGCGCGTCGGTGCGCGCCATATGCTGCAACTGCTGATGAGCGGTGGCGCGGCGGGTTTCATAAAGGTGCACGAAGATGATGATCATCACACCGCAGAATACCGCGTTGCCCAGATCGATCAGGCTTTCGGCATCCAGCTGGATCGGGTAGGTGTAGAGGTACAGCAGGCAGGCGCCGATCACGAAGGGCAGCGCCAGCAGGCTGCCACGCTTGCGTCCCAGCAGCAGGTAGGACAGCACGGGGATGCTGTAGACCCAGACAAAAGCGGTTTTCGAGGCGTTGGGAATAACGATGATATACAGCAGAAAGCTGAAGGTCGGCAGCAGGTAGAGGTAGATCCAGGGCAGCAGGTTGCGCACCCGGACAACGCGCCAGGCGCCCCACAACAGGACACCAGTGGCCAGCAGTTCAAAGCTGGCAAACAGGTAGTTGCCGGCCATGAATTGCAGCACGCAGAACACCCCGAGAGTCAGCCCGGTGGTGGCAAAGATCATGCGGATCAACGAGCGCTGGCCGACATCCTGCAAGTCGTCGACGGCAGCACTGTTGTCATTGCCCGGTTTGGTTCGTGGTCGAAAAAACATGGCCCGGCACTGCATAGATGGCGGTTTGATGGCTCACTGTGCCTCAACTGCCAGGGCCTTGACCAGATAGCGTGACATGAACCGTCGGCCTATCGGCTTACGTAAGCATCGCGGGCCACTTGCTGCATAGGCCCGCAAACCTTTCATAGAGCCTTGCTCGGCAGTTCGCGTACCTCCCGCCGGTTGCCCCCTGCGCGCAGCGCCACCCATAATCGGCCGCACCTGATTCTGGATGCGCAGCCACCATGGCCATTGCCCGCGACGACCTCGACCAACACGGCCTGATCATCGGCGTTTCGCCTGAGCGTTTTCGTGCCGTAGCCATGCCCCTGCTGTTCGACCACCTGAACGCGCAATGCGAGGGCACCATCGCGGTCAACCGCCAGGCGCGCATCGTCTGGATCAACGACAAGTACGCCGAGAAGGTCGGCATCAGCGACCCACGCAGCGTGCTCGGCAAGGAGATCGAAGAAGTGCTGCCGGCCAGCCGCCTGCGCGAGGTAGTGGAAAGCGGCCAGCCGAGCATGCTCGATCTGATGGCCTTCGGCAGCGAGCACTTTGTGGTTACCCGTATTCCGCTGCGCGATGAGGACGGCACCCTGGTCGGCGCACTGGGCTTTGTACTGTTCGACCGCGCCCGTCACCTCAAACCGCTGATGGCCAAGTTCAACACCCTGCAGAGCCAACTGGTCGCCACTCAGCACGAGCTGGCCAGGGCGCGCCGCGCGCGTTACACCATCGCCGGATTTATCGGTGCCAGCAGCGCAGCCAGCGAGGTCAAACGCCAGGCCCGGCGCGCCGCGCAACTGGACGCCACGGTGCTGCTGCGCGGCGAAACCGGCACCGGCAAGGAGCTGCTGGCCCAGGGCATCCACAACCTGTCGCCACGGGCCAACGGGCCGTTTGTCGCGGTCAACGTTGCGGCGATTCCGGAAACCCTGGTCGAGGCTGAGTTGTTCGGCACCGCGCCCGGCGCCTTTACCGGCGCGGATCGCAAGGCGCGGATCGGCAAGTTCGAGGTGGCCAACGGCGGCACGCTGTTTCTCGATGAAATCGGCGACCTGCCGCTGCCGCTGCAGGCCAAGCTGCTGCGCGTGTTGCAAGAGCAGGAGGTCGAGCCGCTCGGTTCCAATCAGGTCAAACCGCTGAATGTGCGGGTGATCGCTGCCACGCATATCGACCTGGAAGCCAAAGTCGCCGCCGGGCAGTTCCGTGACGACCTCTACTACCGCCTCAACGTGCTGGCCCTGCGCGTGCCGCCGCTGCGCGAGCGCCGCGAAGATATTCCGGCGCTGCTGGAACACCTGCTCGACGATATCGCCAACCGCTCGGCCCAGGCCCCGCTGGAAGTCGGCGACGACGCCCTCGCCCTGCTCAGCGCACAGCCCTGGCGCGGCAATGTGCGTGAGCTGCGCAACCTGCTGGAACGTGCGCAATTGGATGTCGACGGGTGCCTGGACGCACAAACCGTGCGGGCATTGTTGGTCGATCCGGTGACGCCGGCGGTACACACCCCTGCACCACCGCCAGCGGCCAGCGTGACGCAAACATTGGCGGAGCAACTGGCACAGGCCGAGCGCCAGGCGCTGATCGAAGCCCTGCACGCCACCGCAGGCAACCGCCAACAGGCAGCGGAACACCTGGGCATTTCCCGCGCGGGGCTGTACGCCAAACTGGCGCTGCATGGGTTGGGGAAGCACGGCTAAGCCAGACTCAGCCCCGCCTAATGTGAACGCATTACCTGTGGGAGGCGCTTTAGCGGCGAGCTTTTAAATACTGTTATCGCGGCTAAAGCCCCTTCCCACGGTCTGTGCAGCACACAACACAAATCCAGATTCCTGGAATTTTTGCGACTCTATCAATCCATTTTCCTGGACTAATTCCAGAAATAAAGACACACCCTTCTCCCCCGCAACCTCGCCAAATCACCCGAGAACCCAGGCAATCCATCAACTGCAAGCCTTTCACCCACTTCGACCAAAGTCGTAGGGCTATCTGGCACAGCTTTCGCTCTAGTCTGCTTAACGCTTTGCCTCGCTGCCTGATTTCACGAGCAAGCTCATCAGCGTCGCCATAGAGCGCTGCTTAAAACAACAACAAAAGGAACCAGCCATGGGTACCCTCGGTATTCTGATTTCCCTCGCATTGTTGATGTACCTCGCCTACCGCGGCATCAACGTGCTGATCCTCGCCCCACTGCTCGCGTTGCTGGCCTTGCTGTTTGCCGGCGATATCGGCCTGCTACTGCCCACCTACACCCAGGTTTTTATGAAGGCCATGGGCGGCTACGTGATGCAATTTTTCCCGCTGTTTCTGCTCGGCGCGTTGTTCGGCAAGCTGATGGATGATTCAGGCTCAGCCCGCGCCATCGCCCATGGCATCGTCGCCAAGGTCGGCAGCGAGCGAGCGATTCTGGCCATCGTGCTGGCGTGCGGCATCCTCACCTACGGTGGCGTGTCGCTGTTTGTCGTGGCATTCGCCGTGTACCCGATTGGCGCCGCACTGTTCCGCGAGGCGGGCATTCCCAAGCGGCTGATCCCCGGCGCCATCGCCCTTGGTTCGTTTACCTTCACCATGACCGCCCTGCCCGGCACCCCGGCCATCCAGAACGCCATTCCCAACCCGTTTTTCGGCACCGACGCCTTTGCCGCACCGGGTCTCGGCGTGATCGCCGGGCTGATCATGTTCGGCCTCGGCACCTGGTGGCTCACCGCGCAGTCGCGCAAGCTGATGGCCGCCGGCGAAGGCTACGGCGAGCACCGCGATGAGCCGGTGGCCGAGGACAACCGGGCGATCCCGGGCTTCTGGCTGGCGCTGCTGCCGATCTTCGTGGTGATCGTGCTGAACTTCCTGATGGCCAAGCAAATTCTGCCGAGCCTCGACACCAGCTACCTGGCCAAACCGGAATTCGGTGGCCTGCAGGATGCAAAATCGCTGATCGGTATCTGGTCGATCATCGTCGCCCTGAGTGCGGCCATCCTGCTGTTGATCGCGATGCATTGGCAGCGCTGGATGGACCTGAAAAAGAGCGTAAACGACGGCGCCTTCGGCTCCATGCTGCCGATTCTCAACACTGCCGCCGAAGTGGGCTACGGCACGGTGATCGCCTCCCTGGCCGGCTTTGTGATCATCCGCGACCTGGTGCTCGGCGTCTCCGATAATCCACTGATCTCCGAAGCGGTGGCGGTGAATATCCTCGCCGGCATCACCGGCTCGGCGTCTGGCGGTATGTCGATTGCGCTGAAAACCCTCGGCGAGCAGTACCTGACCCTGGCCAACGCCGCCGGCATCAGCCCCGAGCTGCTGCACCGCGTTGCCGCGATGGCCTCCGGCTGCATGGACACCCTGCCGCACAACGGCGCGGTGATCTCGCTGCTGGCGATCTGCAAACTGACCCACCGCGAGTCGTACAAATTTATCTTCGTCAACACCGTGGCCTTCCCGATGGTGGCACTGGCCGTGGTGATCACCCTGGGCACCCTGTTCGGCAGTTTCTGACAGGGCCAGCTCAAGCACCTGCACTCAGGCACGGCTGGCTCACGCAGCCATCCTCGCCTGGGCGCAGGCTGACCACGCTTCGCAGCCCCGTAGTGCAATTTGTTCAATCGTTTTTCGAGTACCCGCCATGAGCAAGATCATGACCGCCGCCGCTGCCGTGGCGCGCATCCCCGATAACGCCAACCTGGCCACTGGCGGCTTTGTCGGCATCGGTTTCGCCGAGGAAATCGCCATTGCCCTGGAGCAGCGCTTTCTTGCTGAACAGACCCCACGCAACCTGACCCTGGTGTATGCCGCCGGCCAAGGCGACGGCAAAAGTCGCGGCCTCAACCATCTGGCCCATGAGGGCCTGGTGCGCCGAGTGATCGGCGGTCACTGGGGCCTGGTACCGGGGCTGCAGAAGCTGGTGGTAGAAAACCGCATCGAGGCCTACAACCTGCCGCAGGGGGTGATCTCCCAGCTGTTTCGCGACATTGCCGCCGGCAAGCCGGGACAGCTGTCGCGGGTCGGCCTAGGCACCTATGTCGATCCGCGCCACGGCGGCGGCAAGCTCAATGCGTGTACCACCACCGAGTTGGTACGGCTGATGCCGATCGACGGTGAGGACTACCTGTTCTACCCGACCTTCCCCATCCACGTGGCGGTGGTGCGCGCCACCAGCAGCGATGCCGACGGAAACCTGAGCTTCGAGCGCGAGGCGCTGACCATCGAGAGCCTGGCCATCGCCATGGCCGCGCGCAACTCGGGCGGGCTGGTGATCGCCCAGGTCGAACGCATTGTCGAACGCGGCTCGTTGAATGCCCGCGAGGTGAAAATCCCCGGCATCCTGGTGGACTGCGTGGTGCTGGCCGAGCCGCAGAACCATCAGCAGACCTTCGCCACCGCCTACAACCCGGCCTTCGCCGGTGAAACCCGCGTACCGATGGACAGCCTCAAGGCTATGCCGCTGGATGTGCGCAAACTGATCGCCCGCCGTGCAGCACTGGAGCTGCAGGCCGGTGCGGTGGTCAATCTCGGTATCGGCATGCCGGAAGGCGTGGCAGCGGTGGCCGCCGAAGAAGGCGTGATCGAGCGCCTGACCTTGACCGCCGAGCCGGGTGTTATCGGCGGCATACCCGCTTCGGGGCTGGATTTTGGCGCGGCCAGCAACCACAGCGCGCTGCTCGACCAGCCTTATCAGTTCGACTTCTACGACGGTGGCGGCCTGGATATCGCCTTTCTCGGCCTGGCCCAGGCCGATGCGGCGGGCAACCTCAACGTGTCCAAGTTCGGCTCACGCCTGGCCGGGGCCGGCGGTTTTATCAATATCAGCCAGAACGCCAAGCAGGTGGTATTCCTCGGCACCTTCAGCGCCGGGCCGCAGGATATCCGCATCGAGGACGGCCAACTGCGCATCATCAAGGACGGCGAGCTGCGCAAGTTCGTCGCAGAGGTAGAACACCGTACTTTCGCCGGCCATCAGGCCGCCGAACGCGGCCAGCCGGTGCTGTATGTCACCGAGCGCTGCGTGCTCCGTCTGACCCTGGACGGCCTGGAGCTGATCGAAGTGGCACCGGGCGTGGATATCCAGCGCGACATCCTCGACCGCATGGATTTCACCCCCATCGTGCATGCGCCACAGCTTATGGATGCGCGGCTGTTTCTGCCGGCAGCCATGGGCCTGAGCGAGCGATTGAATGCTGACTAACGTTTGAGTGTGAGTTTACGGGCCCGCTGGGCCCGTTTTTTTTATCGCGAAGCCTGAATTGGCTTTGGTCGACATGCTCAGTTCTTGTAGGTGCGGGCCCCATCAGAATCGTGGGGGGGCCCCCGCTTTACCGGTCCACCATTGGCGGCCGAGGCGAATGCCAGTGGTGGAAATACACAGCGATTTCCACCCTACGTATTTCCCTCTCAACGCTCGCCCACTTTGTGCCGTGCGGCATACAAGCACACCAATTCCATCGCCACGGTAGCGCCGGCCAGGGCGGTGACTTCGGCATGGTCGTAAGGCGGCGAAACTTCCACCACATCCATGCCGACCAGATTGATCCCACGCAGGGCACGGAGAATCTCCAGCGCCTGATGGCTGCTCAGGCCGCCGCACACCGGCGTGCCAGTGCCGGGGGCAAAGGCCGGGTCGAGGCAGTCGATATCGAAGGTCAGGTACACCGGGTTATCACCGACGCGCGCGCGGATCTGCGCGGCGATCTGCTCCGGCGTACTACTGTGCACCTGGCGTGCATCCAGCACCTGAAAGCCCATCACGTCGTCATTGGTGGTGCGCAGGCCGATTTGCACCGAGCGTGATGGATCGACCAGGCCCTCGCGGGCGGCGTGGTAGAACATGGTGCCGTGGCTGACGCCCTGCTCGCTGTCGTCGCTGTCCGGCCAGGTGTCGCTGTGCGCATCGAAGTGCACCAGCGACAGCGCGCCATGTTTGCGCGCATGGGCCTTGAGCAGCGGGTAGCTGATGAAGTGGTCGCCGCCCAAGGTGAGCATGGCGCAGCCGGCCTGGACGATATGCTCGGCATGCGCCTCAATGGCCGCCGGAATCCTGTGCGGCAGAGCGTGATCAAAATTGCAGTCGCCATAGTCGATCACCGCCAGGTGGTCGAAGGGGTCGAATTCCCAGGGGTAATGCCGCTCCCAGGCGCTGGTGATCGACGCCGCGCGAATCGCACGCGGACCGAAGCGGGTGCCGGGGCGGTTGGTGGTGGCGGTGTCGAAGGGCACGCCGCTGACCACCAGGTCCACGCCCTGCAAATCGCGGCTGTAGCGCCGGCGCATAAAGCTGGTAACGCCCGCATAGGTCGGTTCGGAGAAGGTGCCGTAGAGGCTGTCGCGGGTAAAGGCCAGGTCGTTGCCGTTGAATGCTTCCATTGCCTTGTCCTCAATACTGACTGCGGAAAGTGGTCCAGATGCGCGTGCGCTCACGCTGTTGGCGCAGCGGCATCAATTGCTCGGCAAACAGCCGCGCGCGCACCGCTTCACCTGGATAAATATCGGCATCGCCACTGATCGCCGGGTCGACCAGCGCCGTGGCGGCCTGGTTGGCATTGGCGAAGAACACGCTGTTGGTCAGCTCGGCGATGGCCTCGGGGCGCAGCATGTAGTCGATAAAAGCATGGGCAGCCTTGGGGTGCGGCGCATCGGCCGGGATGGCCATGGTGTCGAACCACAGCAGCGTGCCTTCACGCGGGATGCGGTACTGCACCTCGAACGGCTGCTTGGCCTCCGCGGCGTTGGCCGCCGCCATGTAAGCGTCGCCGTTGTAGGTCAGCGCCAGGCAGATTTCGCCCTTGGCCAGGTCATTGATATGCCGCCCGGCGCCGACATAGCGCAGGTTCGGTTGCAGCTGGGCTAGCAACTGCGCCACGGCATCGAGGTCAGCGCGCTCGCTGCTGTAAGGGTCTTTGCCCAAGTAGTTGAGGACGATGCTGATCACTTCCTGCGGCGAGTCGATCACCGCGATGCCGCAGTCCTTGAGCTTGCCGGCGTACTCGGGTTTGAACAGCAGATCCAGGCTGTTCAACGGCACGCCTGGCAAGCGTTGCTCCAACGCCTGACGGTTGAAACCGACGCCGACCGTGCCCCAGGTGTACGGCAGGCCGTACTGGTTGCCTGGGTCGGCACTGGCGAGCTTGGCCAACAGCGCCGGGGCAAGATTCTCCAGATGCGGCAGTTGCGTGCGGTCCAGCGGCTGCACGGCCTTGGCCTGAATCGCCCGCGCCAGGCCGCTGGAGGCCGGGAAGACGACGTCATAACCGCTGCCGCCAGTGAGCAGCTTGCTGTCCAGGGCTTCGGCACTGTCGAAGATGTCGTATTTGACCCTAATCCCGGTCTCATCCTTGAAGCGCTGCAGGGCTTGCTCCGGCAGGTAGGCGGACCAGCTGTACAGGTTCAAGGCTTTCTCTTCGGCCTGCGCGGCGACTGCGCAACACAGCAGTAACAGGGGCATGAGCGAACGCATGGCGAACAACCTCATCGGCGGTTAGTGGGCTGAGGTCATCCTGCCGCGCGGTTTGCTTTGGATAAATATGAAGTGGCCTACGCTGACATTGCCATCTATCAATGTTTAAGCGGATGAACGCGCCCGCTGCGCCAGCAGCCGACTAGTCTTGCTAGACCACCCAGGAGAGCGGCGCGATGAGCGAGCTGCAGGTCGATGAACGCTTCTGGCTTGATGCCGAGCAGGACAAACGTGACGCCGAAGGACTCTGCGCCGCCCTGCACCAGCGCGCGCAAAGTGGCGCCCCGATGCGTGGTTTTCAACTCAAGTACGCACAGCTGGCCGGCATCGATCTGGTCAACCACAACCAGCGCACGGGCTACGACCTGCGCGATAGCGACCTGTACCGCGCCGACCTGCAGAAAGCCCACCTGTTTGGCCTCGACCTGCGCGGCAGCTCGCTGATGAAAGCTGATCTGCGCGGCGCCAATCTGCATTGCTGTGACCTGCGCGACTGCAACCTATTGGGCGTGCAACTCGACGGCGCACGCCTGGACAACGTGATCTGGGATCGGCGCCTGCGCCAGGAGCGCCAGGGCAGCGCGTACCAGCGCCTCGGCGACACTGAAGCCGCCCGGCGCTGTTTTGAAGAGGCCGAGGAAACCTACCGCAACCTGCGCCTGCACCTGGAGAAAGCCGGGCTGTTCGAGCAGGCCGGGCTGTTCTTCCACCGCGAAATGGTTATGCGCCGCAGGCAACTGCCGCGCTACGGCGGTAGACGCCTGCTGTCCTGGCTGGTCGACTTGTTTAGCGGCTACGGCGAAAAGCCGCTGAACGTCGTGCTGTTCTCCATCGCACTGATCGTTTTCTGCGGCCTGCTTTACTTTCTGGTCGGCGTACAACACACCGGGCAAACCCTGGGCCTTGCTCTGGAACGCGGCTGGCTGGCCAACCTGGATGACCTCGGCGACTGCCTCTACTTCAGCGTGGTGACCTTCACCACCCTCGGCTACGGCGACATCACGCCCCACGGCCTGGCCCGCCCGATTGCCGCATTCGAGGCCTTTGCCGGCAGCTTTACCATGGCGCTGTTTGTCGTGGTGTTTGTAAAGAAGATGACCCGCTAGGCGAGTTGCATTGAAGAAAAATCAAGTGATCTACTGGCGCATCGACCATCAGCAATGTTTGGAGCCGGTATGCTCAGCCAGTTACGTGACCTTGACCTGCAGTTGCTGCGCCTGTTTGTCACCGTGGTGGAGTGCGGCGGTTTCAGTGCCGCGCAAGGCGAGCTGGGGATTGGTCAGTCGACCATCAGCACGCAGATGGCAAAGTTGGAAACCCGCCTGGGTTTTCGCCTGTGCGAGCGCGGCAAGGGCGGTTTTCGTCTGACGCCCAAAGGCGAGCAAGTGCTGAGCGCCACGCGCAAACTGTTCAGCGCCATCGACACCTTCAAGGGCGAAGCCCAGGGCATGGCCGACAAACTGTTGGGCGAGCTGCGTATCGGTTTGTCCGAAGGCCTGGCAGCCAGCGTGCTGGAGCAGATGGCCGAGGCCATTGGCCGCTTTCGCGGACGCAACCAGTCGGTGCAGATTGAGCTGCTCACGGCCATGCCGGCCGAGCTGGAACGGCGCCTGTTGCAGGGCCAGCTGCACCTGGCCATCGGCTATTTCTCCGGCAACCAGACCGCGCTGGATTATCAACCGCTGTTTCGTGAACGCCAGGTGCTGTTTTGCGCCAAAGGGCATGCGCTGTTCAGGCGCGCGCAGATCAGCCTGGACGATCTGCAGCAGGCTGACCGGGTGCAGCACCCCTACCGCTTTGTGCAGGTGCGCGAGCCGTTTCAAAGCTCACCCAGTTCGGCGCAGACCGAGCAACTCGACGGTGCGCTGGCATTTATCCTCTCTGGCCGGCATATCGGCTACCTCCCCGAACATATCGCCGCGCCCTGGCTGGCCAGCGGTCGCCTGCACGCATTACTGGTCGAGGAGCTGAGTTTTGAGGTGCAGTTTCTCCTGGCCGGCCATCGCGGCCAGCACCCCAGCGATGCGCAGCGAGCGTTTCGTGAGGATCTGATGCAGGCTTTTGTGACGGCGGAGAGCTAAAGCGCCAGGCGAGAGGCACACCGCCTGGCGCGGGACTACTTAGCGCAACTGCGGTGGTTCAGGTGGCCGCTGCCAGTGTGCCGTCAGTTGGTCGATAGCGGCGATGGCGTGGATGATTTCCGCGTGGAGGCTGGCACCGCGTAACTCAGCCTCATGCGTATCAGGCTCTGCTTCGAGCTGTAGATGCGGATCAAACAGCCCGGCGGTGATAGGTTGCAACAGGTTCATGGCTCTCTCCTTGCCGCTCAACAGCGGCGTGACGGGGTCAGGAGGCAGTGCAATGAAGGGGCGAGCGCCCTGAAGGTGGTTGTTATTGACCGGCGACAGAGTGACCGCGCATTCCATTGCGCAGGTTCAGGATTGCCCGGTTTGATGACCGGGGCATGACAGCGCGCCGCCGTTTTACAGTCTACCCGCAGCGGCGCAGGGTCAAGCGGCACCGCCAGGCGGTCAGCCGTGCGTGGCGAGCAAAGGCGGCATCGGGCAATCGAGAATATCCGCCACCGCACGCATCAGCTCAGCTTCGGCGGCGTTGATCTGGCCGTCATGCTCAATGCAACGCGCCATGGCCTTGAGCAACTGCGGCTTTTGCAACGGCCAGAGCAGGCTCAGGCGCCGCAGCGCAGGTTCAAGCGCCGATAAATTGCTGGAGCTGGCCGGCAGCAGTTGCTCGAGCGGGAACGGCAGCTCACTGCTGGCATGCTTGAACGCGAGCTGCGCGGCTGACTCATCCACTCCGCCGGCACGGGCCAGCAATGACAGCACCACGCAGGCTTCAGCGGCCAGCTCCGGCAGCTGATAGCGGCTGGTTTGCGCGCGCGCGCCTTCGACGTTGCGCTCGACAATGCGCAGCAGCGTCCACTCCAGCAGAGCGACCCGGCCATCGGCGCGAATCAACAGAGCCAGGTTGGCCTTGAGCGCGGTGAACTGATCGGCAGCCAGCTGCTTGAGGGCGGGCATGGCCAGGTCCAACAGCGGCAAACGCATGCCAGGCGCCAGCTGACGCAGCGGTTCGCGCAGCTGCTCAAGCTGCGCGGCAACCTCGCCAGCGATACGCGGCTGTAACAGCTGTAATTGCTGCGTCGCTTGCGCCTCAATTGGATCGAGCAGCAAGCCGTAAAGCAATGCCTGAGCGCCACTGCAGCAGTGCGCCGCCTCGCTCAGGGCAATATCCAAATGCGCCAGGGTGCTGCGCGCGGCCTGCAGATGGGTTGCCAGCGGATCGCCAATGGCGCCAATCGCTTCGCTCGCCGAAGCTGCGCTCAAGCCCGCTGCAAAGGCGCTCAGGTCATGCATCTCCACAGTTGAATCGCTGGCCACTGTCGCCGGCGTTACCGCGCTGATTTCTGCCACATGCGGATAACGACCATCCCAGCCCGGCGTAATACGGCGGATGCGCTGATCCAGGGGCGGGTGGGTGGCCAGCATGCCGTCCAGCGCCTGACGGACGCCGGCGGCAAAGTACATATGGCTGAATTCGGCGGCATGCCCGGCCTGCAGCTGCGAGCCATACAGGTTGCCGCCAATCTTCTTTAACGCCCCGGCGATGCTGTCCGGATTGCGGGTGTACTGCACTGCCGAAGCATCGGCGAGAAACTCGCGCTGGCGACTCACGGCAGCCTTAATCAGATTGCCAAAAAAGGTCCCGGCATAACCCAGCACCCACAGCGTAACGCCGATGGCGAGCACGACCGCCACCGAGTTGTCGCGACTGGAGCGGCTGCCG
The DNA here is from genome assembly GCF_902506475.1 of Pseudomonas sp. 8BK. Classification (NCBI taxonomy): domain Bacteria; kingdom Pseudomonadati; phylum Pseudomonadota; class Gammaproteobacteria; order Pseudomonadales; family Pseudomonadaceae; genus Pseudomonas; species Pseudomonas sp. 8BK. The sequence continues at coordinate 2,458,489 of NZ_LR733252.1, forward strand.
CGCCCGCTGCTGCGCAGCAGAAAACTGCCAATCAGCCCCAGCAGCAGAATGCCGTGCAGCACCGAGACCAGGCGCGTATTGAGGCGCATATCGCCGTGAAATATATGACTGAACTCATGGGCGATCACCCCCTGCAACTCATCGCGACTGAGCTGACAGATCGCCCCTCGGGTAATTCCGATCACCGCATCCTGCGGCGTCAGGCCGGCGGCAAAGGCGTTGATCCCGGCATCATCAAGCACATACACCGGCGGCACCGCGGTGCCCGAGGCCAACGCCATTTCCTCCACCACATTGAGCAGCCGGCGCTCTTCGAGGTTCTGCGGCGACAGGTTGATCAGGCGTCCGCCCAGGCGTTCGGCAATCGCCTGGCCACCACGGCTCAGCTGCAGCTGTTTGTACAGGCTGCCCAACAGCACCACACCGATCACCACCAGCGCGACGCAACCCACCAGCGGCCAACTGGGCAATACGCTGTTCGGCGCGTCACTGGCCACCCACAACGACGCGTGGCTCTGGCCAAAGAGCTGCCAGACCAAGCCCAGCACCAGACTGGTCAGGGTGATCAGACTGAGCACCGCCAGTGCCATCAGAATCAGCAGACGCCCGCTGTTACGCCGGGCGCGATCCTGTTGCTCGAAGAAATTCATCGTGCCGAGCCCTTAACCTAGAACGACACCTTCGGCGCTTCCTGAATCGCTGCGCTGTCGGCGAACTCCAGCAGGCTGGCGTCCTGGGCGTGGCCAAAGCTGGCAGCCAGCAATACCGGCGGGAACGCCTGCTTGTAGGTGTTGTAGGCCATCACCGCATCGTTGAAGGCCTGCCGGGCAAAGGCCACCTTGTTCTCGGTGCTGCTCAGCTCTTCACTGAGCTGCTGCATATTCGCCGAGGCCTTGAGGTCGGGATAAGCCTCAAGCGTGACATTAAGGCGACCCAGGGCGCTGTTCAGCAACCCTTCCGCACCACCCAGCTGCGCCATGCTCTGCGCATTGCCCGGCTGCGCTGCAGCGGCCTTGAGCCCAGTTACTGCGTTGTTACGCGCGGCAATCACCGCCTCCAGGGTTTCCCGCTCATGGGCCATATAGCCCTTGGCGGTTTCCACCAGATTGGGGATCAGGTCATAACGGCGCTTGAGCTGCACCTCGATCTGCGCAAAGGCGTTCTGAAAGCGGTTACGCAAGGTCACCAGCTGGTTGTAGATACCAATCACGTAAAAGATCAGCGCGGCAACAACCGCCAGGAAAATCAGCGTGGAGATGGACATGAGGGGAAATCCTTATCGCATGCGGGAGAGAAGCAGATGGTAGCGGAAAAGCGCCGCAACGAATGCTCACCGGCGCACCCTAGCAACACACCAGAGGCTGCTTTGGCGGCAAAGCCAACTTATGTCGCGTCATGCCACCTGGCTATGACGGAAAAAACCGCTTGGCAAAATAGACCGACCGGTCTATATATTTAGCCCATGAAAAAGACTTCGACCCGCGACAAGCTGATTCACGCCATGGCCGACGCCCTGCAACGCAAGGGGCTGCACGGCGTTGGTCTGAGTGAGCTGCTGGAAATTGCCGGCGCGCCCAAGGGCAGCCTGTATCACCACTTCCCTGGCGGTAAAAGCGAGCTGGCGGTGGCGGCTATCGACCATATCAGCCGGCATATCGACAGCCTGTTCAGCCAGCTTTTTACTCAGCAAACCGATCCCCTAAAGGCGCTGCACAACTGGTTGCAAGGCGCGCTGCTGCAACTGGAGAACAGCCAGTTTGAACGCGGTTGCCCGCTGGCCACCATCGCCCTGGAAAGCGGCCCGGAGGATGTGGAGATTCGCGCCGCCCTGCAGCGCAGCTTCACCGCTGTGCGCCTGGCGTTGAGTGCGCAACTGCATGCCTACGGCTACCCCTGCGAACAGGCGGATAACCTCGCCGCGCTGTTTGTCGCGCTGTATGAAGGCGGGCTGCTGCAAGCCCGCGTGGCCGGTAGCAGCGAGCCACTCAAGCGTGCCGCCACTGCCCTGTTCAACCTGACCCGCGAACAGTTTCCGGGAGGAGTCCGCCCATGAATACCCCTGCCATTCTTAGCGAGACCGTGCAGCTGCCGGCGCTCGACGGTTATCCGCTGACCGCCACCCTGTATCACGCCCCGGAGCCGGTCGCGCAGCTGGTGATTGCCGGCGCTACCGGCGTGCCCCAGGGTTTCTACCGACGCTTTGCCGAATACGCGGCGCAGCGCGGCTACAGCACCCTGACCCTTGATTACCGTGGCATCGGCCAATCAAAACCGGCCAGCCTGCGCGGCTTTGCCATGGATTATCTGGACTGGGCACATCTCGATCTGGCGGCGGCCGTTGATCAGCACCGTCATCCGCAGCGACCGCTGTATATGGTTGGCCATTCCTTTGGCGGGCATGCCTTCGGCCTGCTGCCGAACCATGATCAGGTCCAGGGCTTCTACACCTTCGGCACCGGTGCCGGCTGGCACGGCTGGATGCCCAAGGCCGAACAACTGCGTGTGCTGACCATGTGGCGGCTGATCGGTCCACTGCTGACCCGTTACAAAGGCTACCTGGCCTGGAGCAAGCTGGGCATGGGCGAGGATTTACCGCTGGGCGTGTACAAGCAGTGGAAACGCTGGTGCAGCTATCCGCGCTACTTCTTCGAAGACCCGCAGATGCCAGGCCTCGCCGAGCGTTTCGCTCAGGTCAGCACGCCGATCATTGCCGCCAACGCCCTGGACGACCTGTGGGCCCCGCCCGCCTCGCGCGATGCCTTTATGGCCGCCTACAGCGCCGCGCCCTACCAGGCGCTGGATATCGACTCGCAGGCCAGCGGCCTCGGCGCAATCGGCCATATGGGTTATTTCCGCCCGGCCGCGCAGTCGCTGTGGGAGCAGACCCTGAACTGGTTTGCCGAACTACAGACCCAGCGCCAGGCTGCCTGAACAGCCCCTAGCACAGGAGGTTTCGCTGATGAGCATGGTTCCCGCAGGCTTTAGCCCGCTATTCAGAAGCAGCCCCTTCCTTGATCTGCTCGGGCCGATCTACAACCAGCGCAGCGCCACGGGCCTGGTAATTGGCCTGAGAGCCGAGGAGAAACACTGCAATGCCCGCGGCCTGGTGCATGGCGGTGTGCTCAGCAGCCTGGCCGATGTGGCCCTGGGCTATAACAGCGCTTTCGCCGAGGAACCGCCCACCCCCATAGTCACCACCAGCCTGACTATCGATTACGCCGGCACTGCCAGACTTGGCGACTGGATAACCATCGAAAGCGATGTGCAGAGGGTCGGCAAAAGCCTGGCGTTTGCCAATTGCTACTTTGTCGTCGAGTCGGTGCGTATTGCTCGGGCGAGCGCGGTATTCAGCGTGCTAACGCGATAACTTCGATATATCGAGAAGGGTGGCGGCCATGAATGGCAGGCCATAAAAAAGAAAACCCCGCATTGCGGGGCCTTTGCAGACTGTTTGTTGACATCCTTGATCTGCTTGCCGTCCTGGCAGCTGTCCCACGTATCCTTGTTGCTAAAGTGCGCTTCCTGCGCGACGTCCATGGGGAGCAGATTAGTCGCCGGCCGGTACCCGGCATAGTGGCGATCTGCAGCACGCCGTGTAAGCCATAGCCTACAGAGCACCTTTGCGAGTAAAACCAAGCAAACGCTCGGCTTTATTTTGTGACGCAGGTCTTGTTAGACTCGATCTTGTCTTACAAAAACAACAGACCCCGTCAACGGCGGTCATTGGGGCCACACATGCGCTCATTGCTTATTGCCATCGGCTGCCTGACAGCCAGCATCAGCCTACCCACTCTGGCCAACGGGCAGAACCAGCTTTCCGATCCCAAAGCCGCCGTGCAACTGTTCTGGAGCCAACTTTACGGCCAGGGCGGCAGCACGCTGTACTGCGGTAAAGAGTTCACTGAAGAAAGCGGCCAGCTCAAGGCCAGCCCGATCTACAGCAGCAAACAACTGAAAAGCGCGCTGCGCTGCGTCACTGACCGCCAGTGCGGAATCATGAACCCGCGCTACGTCTATATGGCCGCCGACCTGCACAACCTTTACCCGGCGCTAACCCGCGTCGAGCTGGTGCGGCGCAATGCGCAGTTCGGCGATCTGGATGACAGCGTACCGAGCAAGTTCGCCGACATCGGCTGCGACATGAAAACCAGCTTCCAGTTAGTGGAACCGCGCGATGAAGCCAAGGGCAACGTGGCACGGGCGATCTTCTATATGCATGTCGAGTACGACCTGCCCATCGTCGGCCAGGTGCAGGTGTACAAGAAGTGGCACCAGATGGACCCACCGGACGCCGAAGAAAAGGAACGCAACGACAAGATTGCCAGCCTGCAAGGCACCCGCAACCGCTTTATCGACAACCCCGAACTGGTCGAGCAGCAGATCAATAACTGATCGGCTTTAGTGCCGCGGCTTATGCGATGAACGCAATTTATAGCGATCGCCCGGATGGATCAGCCGGGCGTAGCTGATCAGATGCTCATCCGACCAGGTTCGACGGATCACACTCAGACACGGCGCGGCCACTTCGATAGCCAGCCAGTCGGCCACCTGCTGATCGACCAACACCGCCTCGACCACATGCTCAACATCGGAGATCGGGCAGCTGCTGACCAGCACCTCGTTGGGCGTCTGCCGGGAAAAATCACTGTCCAGGTAATGCGGCACCCAGCGCGGATTGACGAAGCGGTCTTCCAACTGGATCGGCACACCATCCTCACGGTGCACCAGAATGCTGTGAAACACCTCCGCACCCAGCCGCAGACCCAGGCGCAGTGCCACCTCATCATCCGCCGCCAGCGCCTCACAGCGAATGATGTCGTTGCTGTAGGCATGCCCACGACCGCGCACTTCATTGGCGATATTCAGTACTTCATGCAGCGATGACTCGGCCTTGCGGTCGGTGACGAAGGTGCCCAGCCCGGCCTGGCGCAGCAGGTAGCCCTTCTGCACCAGGTCGCGAATGGCCTTGTTGGCGGTCATCCGGCTGACCCCGAAATCCCGCGCCAGCTGCTCTTCCGGCGGAATCTGATGATTGACCGGATAAGCGCCGCTGTGGATGCGTTCCAGCAGAAACGCTTCAATCGCCTTGTAGCGCGGGGTTGTACTGCTCACAGCGGCTCCTTGGGGTGGTCCCGGTGCGCGGATAATAACCGGCTTACCTGCCCTCTCCCACCATGGAAAGGGCCGCACGGCTCACGCCAACGATGGCAATACCCCGTTCGGCAACAGCGGGGTCAACACACGCTCGGCGAGCAAGGCATTAGCCGCTTCGATATCCGGGGCGAAGAAGCGGTCTTCCACGTAATACGGCACCTGCGCACGCAGGGCCCGACGCGCCTGTTCCAGCAACGGCGAGCTTTCCAGCCCTTCGCGGAAGTCCAGGCCCTGGCAGGCCCCCAGCCATTCGATGGCCAGCACGCCACGGGTGTTGGCGGCCATCTCCCACAGGCGCTTGCCAGCGGCCGGGGCCATGGACACGTGATCTTCCTGGTTGGCCGAAGTTGGCAGGCTGTCGACGCTGTGCGGATGGGCCAGGGCCTTGTTTTCGCTGGCCAAGGCGGCGGCGGTAACCTGGGCGATCATAAAGCCGGAATTAACCCCGCCATTGGCCACCAGAAACGGCGGCAGCTGCGACATATGTTTGTCCATCATCAGTGAAGTTCGCCGTTCGCTCAGCGAGGCGATCTCAGCAATGGCCAGGGCGATATTGTCGGCGGCCATGGCCACCGGCTCGGCGTGGAAGTTGCCACCGGAAATAACCTCGCCTTCGGCAGCGAACACCAGCGGGTTATCCGATACCGCGTTGGCTTCCACCGCCAGCACCTCGGCGGCCTGGCGCAACTGAGTCAGGCAGGCGCCCATCACCTGCGGCTGGCAACGCAACGAGTATGGGTCCTGCACCTTGTCGCAGGCTTCGTGAGAGCGGCCCACTTCGCTGCTGTCACCCAGCAGATGACGATAAACCGCCGCCGCGTCGATCTGCCCGCGCTGACCACGCGCAGCATGGATGCGCGCATCAAACGGCGCACGCGAGCCCAAGGCGGCCTCGACAGTCAGGCCGCCGCAGACGCTGGCCGCAGCGAACAGGTCTTCTGCCTCGAACAACCCGCGCAAGGCATAGGCCGTGGACACCTGGGTGCCATTGAGCAGCGCCAGACCTTCCTTGGCGGCCAGGGTCATCGGCTGCAGACCGGCGATGGCCAGGGCTTCGGTGGCTGGCAGCCACTGACCCTTGTGCCGCGCCTGGCTTTCACCGAGCAGTACCAGCGACATATGCGCCAGCGGCGCGAGGTCGCCGGAGGCACCGACCGAGCCTTTGACGGGGATATGCGGGTAAACCTCGGCATTGATCAGGGCGATCAGCGCCTCGATTACCTGCCGGCGAATGCCAGAGAAGCCGCGCGCCAGGCTGTTGACCTTCAGCAGCATGATCAGCCGAACCATGGCGTCGTCCAGCGGCGCACCGATGCCGGCGGCGTGCGACAGCACCAGGGAGCGCTGCAGCTTTTCCAGGTCCTCGGTGGCAATGCGGGTCGAGGCCAGCAGACCGAAACCGGTATTGATGCCGTAGGCGGTGCGGCCTTCGGCGATGATGCCGTTGACGCAAGCCACACTGGCCTCGATGGCCGGGTAGGCCGACGCTGCCAGGTTCAGGCGCAGCGGTGCCTGGTAGGCGGCGCGCAGATGGGCCAGGGTCAACTGGCCGGGGTGCAGGGTGAACAGGCTCATGCTTGGGCTCCTTGGGTAGCGGCGATCATCGGCAGGTCAAGGCCCTGCTCGCGAGCGCACTCTACGGCAATCTCATATCCGGCATCGGCGTGGCGCATCACCCCGGTGCCTGGGTCGTTGCGCAATACGCGGCCGAGACGGGCGCGGGCCTCCGGCGTACCGTCGGCGACTATCACCACGCCGGAATGCTGCGAGTAGCCCATGCCGACGCCGCCACCATGGTGCAGCGACACCCAGGTCGCACCGCCCGCGGTATTCAGCAGGGCGTTGAGCAGCGGCCAGTCGGACACGGCATCGGAGCCGTCCTGCATGGCCTCGGTTTCACGGTTGGGGCTGGATACCGAACCGGAGTCGAGATGGTCGCGACCAATCACGATAGGCGCCTTCAGCTCGCCGCTCGCCACCATGTCGTTGAAGGCCTGGGCCAGACGGGCGCGGTCCTTCAAGCCGACCCAGCAGATACGGGCCGGCAGCCCCTGGAAGCTGATGCGCTCGCGGGCCATGTCCAGCCAGTTGTGCAGGTGGGCGTCGTCCGGGATCAGCTCCTTGACCTTGGCGTCGGTCTTGTAGATGTCTTCCGGGTCGCCGGACAGCGCCACCCAGCGGAACGGGCCGATACCCTGGCAGAACAGCGGACGGATATAGGCCGGGACGAAACCAGGGAAGTCGAAGGCGTTGTCGACGCCCTCCTGCAGGGCCATCTGGCGAATATTGTTGCCGTAGTCGAAAGTCGGCACGCCCATCTGCTGGAAGGCCAGCATGGCGCGTACATGCACGGCCATGGACTGCTTGGCGGCCTTGACCACCACGGTTTCCTCGGTCTTGCCACGGGCCACGTACTCGTCCCAGCTCCAGCCGATCGGCAGATAGCCGTGGCGCGGGTCGTGGGCGCTGGTCTGGTCGGTGACCATATCCGGGCGCACGCCGCGTTTGACCAGTTCCGGCAATATTTCAGCCGCGTTGCCGCACAGGGCGATGGAGATGGCCTTGCCTTCGCTGCAGTACTTGTCGAGTCGCGCCAGGGCATCGTCCAGGTCGCTGGCCTGCTCGTCGACATAACGGGTCTTCAGGCGGAAATCGATACGCGACTGCTGGCACTCGATATTCAGCGAGCAGGCGCCGGCCAGGGTCGCCGCCAGTGGTTGCGCGCCGCCCATGCCGCCGAGGCCGGCAGTCAGTACCCAACGGCCCTTGAGGTTGCCGCCGTAATGCTGGCGACCGGCCTCGACAAAGGTTTCATAGGTACCCTGGACGATGCCCTGGCTGCCGATATAGATCCAGCTGCCGGCGGTCATCTGGCCGTACATGGCCAGGCCCTTGGCATCCAGTTCGTTGAAGTGTTCCCAGGTGGCCCAGTGCGGCACCAGGTTGGAGTTGGCCAGCAGCACCCGCGGCGCGTCCTTGTGGGTCTCGAACACGCCGACCGGCTTTCCGGACTGGATCAGCAGGGTCTGGTTATCTTCCAGGCGGGTCAGCACCTCGACGATCTTGTCGTAGCATTCCCAGTTGCGCGCGGCGCGGCCGATGCCGCCATACACCACCAGCTCCTTGGGGTTCTCGGCCACTTCCGGGTCGAGGTTGTTCATCAGCATGCGCAGCGGCGCTTCGGTCAGCCAGCTCTTGGCGGTCAGCGTGGTGCCACGGGCGGCGCGGATTTCGGTATCGCGGAAACGGCTCATAAGAGGCTCCTTATCAACAGATCGTTAGGTGCGGGCGGCTTATAGCCAGCCCATATAGAGCGCCAGGTAGGCCAGCGGAATGCTGAACAACAGGCTTAAGAACGTGCGCTGCAGCCACACCAGCAACAGGTCGCGCAGACGCAGGGGAATTCGCGTGGCCAGCACGCAGGGAATCGAGGCCGAGAGAAACAGCACGCTGCTCACCGAGACGATGGCGGTGACGAACTTGACCAGCATGTCGGCGTCTTTCAGCAACATGGCCGGCAGAAACATCTCCGCCAGACTGGAGGAAATGGCGCGGGCCACGTGCATCGGCTCGTTCAGGCCAAACAGCCAGGTCAGCGGGTAGAACAGCACGCCCAGGGCATCGAACAGCGGGGTGTATTTGGCGGCGAGCAAACCGAGCAGGCCGACGGCGAGAATGCTCGGCAGAATCGAGGCGGTCATGCGCAGGCCATCGACAAAGGTCTCGCGCAACGCGCTAAGCAGCGAGGGCGCACTGGCCGCCTGGCTCAGGCCAGCACGCCAGGCGCTGCCGATACGGCTTTCGCCCGCTTGCAGCTGCGGCTCGGGACGGCTTTCAGTAGGCAGACGCGACAGCGGGTAGATGCGCGCGCTGACGGCGGTAACGGCAAAGGTCACCAGCATCGCGCTCCAGAAATACAGGTTCCAGATTTCCATCAGGCCCAGGGTCTTGGCGATGATCACCATAAAAGGCGCCGACACCGTGGAGAAGCCGGTGGCGATAATCGCCGCCTCACGCACGCTGTAGTGGCCCTGCTGGTACATGCGGTCGGTGATCAGCAGGCCCACCGAGTAGCTGCCAACAAACGAGGCCACGGCATCGATTGCCGACTTGCCCGGCGTGCGCCAGATCGGCCGCATCACCGGCTGCATCAGCACGCCGACCAGTTCGAGCAGGCCGAAGCCGATCAGAAACACCAGGGCCAGGGCACCGAGCGGCACGATCAGCGCCAGGCTGAGCACCAGCTTGTCGAACAGAAACGGCAGCATGCCCGGCTGATACAGCGCTTCAGGCCCGACACGGAACAGATAGGCCACGCCGATCAGCAGACCGAACACCTTGAGCACGCTAAACACGGTGCGCGTCAGGTCGCCGCGCCAGCTGCCGCTGAACCAGGGTTGCAGCGCGCCGTAGAGCATAAACAGCATGGCAATAGTGATCACCAGCGGCCGGGTATGGGTTTGCAGGGCGCTGGCGCTATGGTCGAGCAGAATGGTCGAGCGGCCGCCGATCTCGAACGGCACAAAGAAGATCAACAGACCGATCAGGCTGTAGCCGAGCAATCGGGCCAGGGCACGGCCTTTGGACACGCTGGCGAACGCCGCGAGCTGTTCAGACATGACGGCTCTCCGCGCGCAACAAACGGAGTGCCGGGCTGCCGCCGTGGCGGTGCTGGGTGAAAGGTGTCATCTGTGCATTCCTCTGTATTTATTGTTGTCAGGGAAGTGGCCAAGTAGCGTTTAGCCGGTCAGGGTCAACAGGTGGATCAGGCGCGCCGCAACCTTGGCGGTGCGGCTGTCGATATCGTGTTCGGGGTTGAGTTCGGCCAGGTCCATCAGGCGCAACTTGCCGCTGTCGCGCACGGTTTCCAGCAGCGGTTCGAGCAGCGCCAGAGGCACGCCACGGGCTGCCGGGGCGCTGACGCCGGGAGCCTCGCAGGCCGGCAGCACGTCGATATCGATGGTCAGGTAGATGGCGTCGCAAGCGGCGATAAAGGCCGACAGTTCGGCGCTGATGGCCGCCAGGCTGCCTTCGCGAATTTCACGGTCTTCACGCACCAGCACGTTCAGTTCGGCGGCGCGCTGGAACAAGGCGCGGGTGTTGCTGGCGCGGCTGACACCGAGGCAAGCGTAGGCGAACGGCCAGCCACGGGCGGCGCACTGCTCGGCGATCTGGGCGAAGGGCGTGCCGGAGGAGCGGGCATGGGCCGGGTCGCGCAAGTCGAAATGGGCGTCGAAATTGATAATACCGATGCGTGGGGCGGCCATCCGTGTGGTTCCGCCGGCCAAGTGTTCGGCGATACCCTGCCAGCTACCGAAAGCCACCTCATGGCCGCCACCTAGAACGACCGGCAGATGCCCGGCATCCAGCAGTGCGCAGACGTTGTGACCGAGGCGCGCCTGGGCGCTCTCCAGATCGCCATCGGCGCACAGCACATCACCGGCGTCATAGGCCGCACCCTGGCGATGCCAGGCCAGGTTGGCCAACGCCTTGCGTATCGCCAGCGGACCATTTACCGCGCCAACGCGGCCATGGTTGCGGCGCACGCCTTCGTCGCTGGCAAAACCGAGTAGGGCGACGCCAGACTGGCTGTCGGCGCTCAGCTCCTGAATGCGCTGATGCCAGCGCGGGCTGTCGGCTTCCGGGTCGATGCGGCCCTGCCAGAGGTTCATGGAGTTGCGATCAGCGTGCATGGCGGTTGACCTCTTTGCTGTAGCTAATGGCGCCGTTGAAGATGCGCTGACGCAGCCGGCCCGGCTGGACCGCATAGGCCAGCTCGGCGGGTTGCTGCACATCCCACAGGCACAGATCGGCGGGAGCTCCAACCTCAATCCGCCCGAGATCTGGGCGGCCGAGGGCGCGGGCGGCATGGGCGGTCATACCGGCCAGGGCTTCACGCGGGGTCAAACGGAACAGGGTGCAGGCCTGGTTGAGGGTCAGAGTCGGAAAGCAGATCGGCGAGGTGCCGGGGTTGGCATCGCTGGCCAGGGCCATCGGCACGTTGTGCTGACGCAGCAACGCGATGGGCGGCAGCTGGGTTTCCCGCAGGGTATAAAAGGCCCCCGGCAACAGGGTGGCCACGGTGCCGGCGGCAGCCATGGCCTGCACCCCGGCCTCGTCGAGAAACTCGATATGGTCGGCCGAGAGGCCGTGATAACGCGCAGCCAGAGCGCTGGCACCCTGGTTGGACAGCTGCTCGGCGTGCACCTTGACCGGCAGGCCGTGACGTTGCGCAGCCTGGAACACCAGCTCGCACTGCGCCGGGCTAAAGGCGATGTTTTCGCAGAACACATCCACCGCATCGACCAGACCTTCGGCAACGGCCGCCGGGATCATCTCGTTGCACACCAAGGCGATATAGCCATCGCTGTCGCCGGCGAACTCCGGCGGCAAGGCGTGGGCGCCGAGCAAGGTGGTGGTGATGCGCAGCGGCAGCAACTCGCCGAGGCGGCGGGCAACGCGCAGCATCTTCAATTCATCAGCGGTGCTCAGGCCATAGCCGGATTTGATTTCCAGGGTGGTCACACCGTCGTCCAACAGCGCCTGCAAACGCGGCAGGCTCTGCGCCAGCAGCTCGTCCTCGCTGGCTGCCCGGGTGGCGCGCACGGTACTGAGAATGCCGCCGCCGGCCTTGGCGATCTCGGCATAGCTGGCACCTTCGAGGCGCTGCTCGAACTCGCCGGCGCGGTTGCCGGCGTACACCAGATGCGTATGGCAATCCACCAGACCCGGGGTCATTACCCCGCCACGCCCGGCTTCGACCGCGCCTTCAGCCATAGCTTCAGGAAACGCGCTGGTAGGCCACAGCCCCGCGACCTTGCCATCCGCCACCAGCAGATTGGTCGGCTCAGCCAGCGTGGTCAGGCCATCAAAGAGGCAGAGCTTGCGCCACAGCAGGCGCGGGGCGGACGGGGACATGGGACTCTCCTTGAGCTAACTTGTATATACAATAAAATTCGACCATGCAGTCGTCAACCCCGTTCGTCACCGAAAAATCACTGCCGTGCTACAACCGTCATGTGCCCGCGCGAAGGCATAACCAAAGAAATCACCGAGATAGACGGCGCATACTGTTCAACAGCAAAGCCCTGCAGCAGACCAACGGCAGCGCTCGACTCATGCTGGATCTGTGCAGCCGCAAAACGTTAATGTATATACATATACAAACAGCCTGCATGAGCAACCGCCATGAGCATCCGGATTATCGACAGCAGCACCGCCCGCCAACTGCCGTGGAAGAACGGTAAGGGCGTGACCCTGGAATTGGCCATCGCGCCGACTGACGCGGATCTAAGCAACTTTGAGTGGCGTATCAGCAGCGCGCGGGTGGAAAGTGCCGGCCCCTTCTCTCATTACCCCGGCATCGACCGCAGCCTGGGCCTGCTCAGCGGCGCCGGCCTGCGCCTGAATCTGCCCGAGCAGATCAGCCTTGAACTCGATAGCCACACTCCGGTGGTAGCCTTTCCCGGCGAGCTGGATGTGCAGGCCGAGCTGCTTGATGGCCCGGTGCAGGACTTCAATCTGATGAGCCGTCGTAATCGCTGGCAACACCGCCTGGAATACCGCGAACTGCAGGGCCAGCAGTGGCTCGACAGCAGCGCCGTGCTGTTTATCTACTGCTGCAGCGGCGCTGGTCTGACGTGCGCCAGCGCCGAGACCGCGCCCGTGAGCCTGAACGCCGGCCAAGGCTTGCTGCTGGAAGACGAAGTCGGCCCCTGGCGGCTGACCAGCCAGGGCCGTAGCGGCCTCTATCTGGCGCGACTTGAGCTGGCCAGCGCCGGGCAGGAGGCAATTGATCTGCTAAGCGACAACTGGGTTTAGCGCCAGACAAATCCAGGCCCTTAAACGCAAAAGCCCCGGCACTGGGCCGGGGCTTTTGCGCTACAAGTAAGGCGTAGACACTGTTTCGGGTCTCGCGAGCTAGAGCGAGACAAGGCGAAAACAGCCAAGGAAGCGGAGTTTACTGGCTGTAAATGAGCATTCCGCGGCTGTTTTCAACGCAGTATCGCCGACGCGCAGCAGATCCGAGACAGTGTCTTAGAACTGCGCGGCGTCGAGCAGATACAAGCTCTCGCTACCGGCTTTAACCGATGCGGTCAGCGAGTGGATGCGCGGCAGCAGGCGGGCGAAGAAGAAACGCGCGGTGCCCAGCTTGCTGACGTAGAACTCGTCCTGGTCCTGCTTGGCCAGTGCGGTGCGTGCCATCAGGGCCCACATGTAGGCGTAGGCGGTGTAGCCGAACACCTGCAAGTACTCGACCGAGGCAGCGCCGACTTCGTTCGGGTTGGCCTTGGCGCGTTCCAGCAGATCGGCAGTCATCAGCTCCAGATTGGCGATAGCGCCTTTCAGCGGCTCGATAAACTCGGCCAAGCTGCTATCGGCGGAATCGGTGAAAGCTTTGATCTCTTCAGCGAAGTGCTTGTAGAACGCACCGCCGCTGCCGACCACTTTACGCCCGACCAGATCGAGTGCCTGGATACCGTTGGTGCCTTCGTAGATCTGGGTGATGCGGCAGTCGCGGATCAGCTGTTCCTGGCCCCACTCACGGATATAACCGTGGCCGCCAAAAATCTGCTGGCCATGGGTGGTGGTTTCCAGCGCCATGTCGGTGAGGAAGGCCTTGGCTACCGGGGTCAGCAGAGCAACCAGCTCTTCCGCGCGCTTGCGGGTGGCGGCGTCTTCGCTGAACTTGGCGGTGTCGAGCTGCATAGCCACGTAGCTGGAGAAGGCACGACCGCCTTCGTTCAGCGCTTTCATGGTCAGCAGCATGCGACGTACGTCCGGGTGCACGATGATCGGGTCGGCGGCTTTGTCCTTGGCTACCGGGCCAGTCGGCGCACGGCTCTGAATACGGTCGCGGGCGTATTCCACGGCGTTCTGGTAGCTGCGCTCGCCCAGAGACAGACCCTGGATGCCAACGCCCAGGCGCTCGTAGTTCATCATGGTGAACATCGCCGCGAGGCCCTTGTTCGGCGCATCGACGATCCAGCCGGTGGCTCCGTCGAAGTTCATCACGCAGGTGGCCGAGGCCTTGATGCCCATCTTGTGCTCAATGGAACCGCAGGACAGCGAGTTCTTCTCACCCAGGGAACCGTCGGAGTTGACCATGACCTTCGGCACCAGGAACAGCGAGATGCCTTTCGGGCCCGCTGGAGCGTCCGGCAGCTTGGCCAGTACCAGGTGAATGATGTTCTCGGTCAGGTCGTGCTCACCGCCGGTGATAAAGATCTTGGTGCCGGACACCTTGAAGCTGCCATCAGCCTGCGGCTCGGCCTTGGTGCGGATGATGCCCAGGTCTGTACCCGCATGCGGTTCGGTCAGGCACATGGAGCCCGCCCAGACGCCGGAATACATGTTCGGCAGGTATTTTTCTTTCAGCTCTTCGCTGGCGTGGGCATTGATCGACAGGCAGGCACCGGCCGTGAGCATCGGGTACAGGCCGAACGACAGGTTGGCCGAGTTGACCATTTCCTCGACCTGGGCCGAGATCGCCTTGGGCATGCCCATACCGCCGAACACCGGGTCACCACCGACGCCGACCCAGCCGCCTTCGGCGTAGGTTTTGTAGGCATCCGGGAAGCCGGCTGGGGTTTTCACCGAGCCGTTGACCCAGGAGCAGCCTTCTTCGTCGCCGCTGCGGTTCAGCGGGGCAATCACGCCGCCGGTGACCTTGCCGGCTTCTTCGAGAATGGCCGCTGCAGTGTCTTCATCGACCACTTCAGCCAGGGCCGGCAACTGGGCCCACAGCTTGGAAACTTCAAACACTTCATTGAGCACGAAGCGCATATCGCGCAGGGGAGCTTTGTAGTCAGCCATGGGGCAATCCTCGAACAAACCAACGGGTATACAGAAGTGTTTTGAGTTTACCCGAACAACTTTTCAGACACATAGGGTCGCGTCGTGACCGCTAATTCACAAGCAGTATCAAAAGCCGCAGCACCGATACCTCACAGCCCCTGAGCTAACTACCACTCGTCAGAAGCAACGCCACTCCACCGTCCCAATTCTGAGTTTAACGACACATGTCGGCGAAGCCCGCTTAAGCCAGCGGGATAACTCCCCATAAGCGGCCTGGAATACGCCAAACAGTTCTCATTTTCAGGAATCCCCCCTCGAGCAGCTTTCGTGATGTAACAACCAGGCTCACGTCAACTCTACTTAAGCACGGGGCAATACTGGTCTAGTCCAGATTAGTGTTTGCCATCCATCAATTGTCAGCGTTTCGCCGCTTAATCAATTACGACAAGGATGTATGCGTGTTTAAAGCTTTTCTTGGCGCCTGCCGTTTGCGTTTGCACCTGCCTCTGCTCTGTAATTTGTGGCTAGCCGCCAGCCCACAGCTGTTTGCGGCAGAAACTCCTGCCCAGAACACTGAGGGCTTGCGTCAGCAGCAACAGCAACAGCACGAACTCAGACAACTGCAACAGCAGCAGCGCCAGCGCCAGCTCGAACGTGGCGCTTTTTCCACCGACAGCGCCGTACAGGCACAGCCAACGAACGCCGAGCAAGACAGCCAGTGCTGGCCCTTGAGTGGCACCCGAATTGGCGGTGTCACCCTGCTTGAGCGCTCCGAGCTGGATGCGCGACTGCAACCCCTGATCGCCCCCTGCATGGGCGTCGGGCAGATCAACCAGTTGCTCAGTACCATCACACAGGCGTATGTCGAGGCCGGTTATATCGCCAGCCGCCCTTACCTCAGCAGCCCCCCGGCAGCCGGTCAGTCGCTGGATATTCTGGTCGAAGAGGGTTTCGTCGAATCCATCGAACTGGCCGACCAAACGCTAGCGGTGTCACTGCGTAGCGCCTTCCCCGGCATGCTCGGCAAGCCGCTGAATCTGCGCGATTTGGAACAGGGCCTCGACCAGCTCAATCGTCTGCGTGCCTTCGATCTCACAGCCGACATCGCCCCCGGCACGCTGCAAGGCGGCTCGCGCATCATCATCCGCCCACGCGCCCTGATGAAACGCTGGGGGCTGGATGTCGGTCTGGACAACCTCGGCAGCGCCAGCACCGGGCGCGACCGAGCCACGCTCAGTCTAAGTCTGGACAGCCCACTGGAGCTCAACGACTACTTCAATCTGAGCCTGAGCGACACGCTCAACAGCGACGCCCGCTTCAGTCGCAGTCGCAACCTTTACTACAGCGTGCCCTATGGCTACTGGAACCTGGCTCTATTCGCCAGCCGCGCCGAATACTGGGCGCCGGTGCACCTGAGCCAGCAGACCGTGGACAGCGAGGGCCGCACCGACCAGCTCAGCCTGCGTCTGGACCGGGTTCTGTGGCGCGGCCAGCGCCATCAGTTGAGCGGCAACCTGCAGCTCGCGCACAAGCGTGTCGAAAGTCTGTTCCTCAACCAGCGCTTGCAGATCCAGAGCCCGACCCTGACCGTGGCCGAGGCCGGCGTCAGCCTATTCTGGCTGGACAACGCCACGTGGAACCTTGATCTCGGCTATGCCCAAGGCCTGACCTGGTTCGGTGCCGATCGCGACGATGAACGCCTGTTCGACGACCTGCCACGCCCGCAATTTCGCAAATGGCGCGCCAGCCTCGGTCAATGGCGCAATGGCCTGCTCGCCACTCAGCCCTGGCAGTGGCACAGCCAGTTATCGCTGCAGTACAGCCCCGACCCACTGCCGGCCATCGAGCAAGTCCTGGCCAGCGACGACTCGGCGGTACGGGGGTTTCGCCGCAACTCGGCCTCCGGCGCCAGCGCGGCCATCTGGCGCAACACCCTGCGACTGCCACAGCAGCTCGAGCATGGGCTGCTGCTAACGCCGCGCCTGGGCCTGGATAGCGGCTGGGTCAAGGCCGATCACGGCGTCGCTCCGGAGCAGCTGGCCGGCGCCAGTGCTGGCCTGAGCCTGAACTGGCACGACCTGCGGCTGGACCTGGATTACCAGCGCAGCCTGCACCGCCCGCAAACCTTCACTCACGAACCAGAAATCTGGCTGATGCGCCTGAGCCTGTCGCTCTAGCTCATCGCCCGACAGAGCCGCGGGTCTACGCGCGAAGCCTGTGGCCATACGAAGACGCGCACTCCTATTCCTCTCCACAAAATGAAGGTGTTTATGCCCAACAACACGGAAGTATTTCTGCTCTCGCCCAGAGGCAGGCTGCGCTGGTCCATCGCCGGCCTGATGCTGTTTCAATCGCTGCAACCGGCCTTCGCCGCCGGCCTGGCTGCCGCTAACGGCCCCGGCGGCACGCCGCAGATTCACAACCAGCAAGGCGTACCGGTGATCAACATCGTCGCCCCCAACGCCTCCGGGTTGTCGCACAACCAGTTCCTCGACTTTAACGTCGACCGTCAGGGGCTGGTGCTGAACAACGCCTTGAGCAATGGACAATCAATCCTGGCCGGACAGCTGGCGGCCAACCCGCAACTGCAGAGCCAGGCCGCCAGCGTGATCCTCAACGAAGTGATCAGCCGCAACGCCTCGCAGATCAACGGTGCCCAGGAGATCTTCGGTCGCCCCGCCGACTATGTCCTGGCCAACCCCAATGGCATCAGCGTCAACGGCGCCAGCTTTATCAACGCACCACGCGCCAGCCTGGTGGTGGGCAAGCCCGAACTGCAGGACGGTCAACTGCAAGGGCTGAACACGCAGAATGCCAACGGCAAGCTCACCATCCAGGCCGGGGGGCTGCGCAACGACGACGGTCGACTGGACCTGCTGGCTCCCCAAATTGATAGTCAGGGACAAATTCGCGCCCGCGATGAGCTGAACCTGACCGCCGGACGGAACCAGGTCGGCTACACCGATGGCCAGGTGCACGCCAGCGCCACGGCCAGTGCTGGCCCCGGCCAGCGCATCGACGCCAGCCTGTTCGGCGCCATGCAAGCCGGACGCATCAATATCGTCAGCACCGCTGAAGGCGCCGGGGTCAAGGTTGGCCCGACTCAGATCGACGGGCGCGACGGCGTCAGCATCAGCTCGGCTGGCGACCTGACCATCAGCGGCCAAGCGGCCCAGGACAACAGCCTCAACGGCCGCCTGGCCAACGTGCGCAGCAGCCAGGGCGACGTGGCCCTCAAGGCCGCCGCCGACCTCGGCCTAGCCGCCAGCGAGGTCAGCGGGCGCGACGTGCAACTCAGCGCCGGGCGCAACCTGACCTTGAGCAGCCTGGAGAGCAAGCAGCTACGCGAGTCGCGCAACAACTGGAACAACAAGTTCTGGGGCATCACCTACGAGACCTACGACCAGACCATCACCGACCGCGACTCCCGCCAACACGGCAGCACCATCAAGGCCAGTCGCGATGCCAGCCTGCAGGCCGGCGCCGACACCCGCCTGCAAGGCTCCAGCGTCACGGCCGGTAAACAGCTCAAAGTCGACAGTAGCGGCGACCTGACGCTCAGCGCAGCCAACGAGGTCAGCGAACACCGTGACCGCGGCAACCATCGCAAGCACCTGTGGAAAGCCAACTGGGACAACAGCTCCCGCAGCGAGCGCAGCATCGCCAGCCAGCTCAAGGCCGGCGGCGACGCGGCAGTCCAGAGCGGCGCCAACTTGCGCCTGGAGGGTGCCGTGGTACAAAGCGGCGGCGACCTGATCCTCGGCAGCAAGCAGAAAATCGAGATCGACACGGCCACGCGCAGCCAGAGCAACAGCAACAGCAGCTACTCCGGCGACCTCACCGGCGGCAGCTTCTTTGGCAAGAATGGCAGCGGCGACAAGGCCCAGACCCTCAACCAGCGCAGCGAGGTCAATGCCCAGGGCAAACTGCTAATCGCCGCCGACGACGTGCGCATCAGCGGCAGCCAGGTGCGCGGCAAGACCGACGCCAGCGTGATCAGCCAACAGGGCAGCCTGACCATCGACGGTGTGCAGGACAGCTCCTTGAGCAATCAGCATAACAAGGACAGCAAGCTGTTCGGCCTGGTCAAGGATGAGCAACGCAGCCGGGTCGCCAGTAGCACCCTGGTGCGCAGTGAGCTGAACTCCGACAGCAACCTGCAGCTCAAGAGTGCCGCCGACCTGTCCGTGGTCGGCGCCTTGGTCGAGGCCGCCGACAAGCTCAAGCTCGATGCGGTGGGCAACATCGATGTGCTGGCGGCGAAAAACACCGAACAAACCACCGTCACCACCGACAGCCACGGCTTCTCCGCCTACGCCAAGGAAACCCAGGTCGCGACCGACACGCAGAAAGGCTCGCGGCAGTATCGCGCGGGAATCCGCTATGAGCAGGTCGAGGAAACCCGCAACAGCGACACCACCAGCCATCAGGGCAGCGAGCTCAAGGGCGGTACGGTAGCGCTAGCGAGCCAGGCCGAGCTGACCTTGCAGGGTTCGCAGATCGGCGCCGGCCAAGGCGGCGCCAGCCTGGCCGCCAGGGACGTCAACCTGCTAGCGGCCCATGACAGCAGCCACAGCGACAGCAGCCAAACCACCACTGGCGTGGGTTTCTACTACACCGGCGGACTGGATCGCGCCGGCAGCGGCTGGGAGGGTGGGCAACAGACGCTCGACAGCAGTGCCACGGGCAGCACGGCCAAGACCAGCGGCATTGCTTCCGCCGGGCAACTGCGCATCGACGCCGGTAACGGCAGTGGCACCCTGACCAGCCAAGGAGCGCAACTCGGCGCTGGCGATAGCCTCCACATCAGCGCCGGAACGGTGGATAACCGGGCCGCACAAAATAGCCATAGCAGCACCCGCGACGAGCAAGGCTGGAGCGTCGATCTGGGGGCGAACATTGAGTACAAGGGCATTACGCGGCCCATCGAGAAAGCCGTAGAAGGCGTGGCCCAACGCAACTTCTATCAGCCAGGCCTGCTCGATGCCTTCGAGCAGCCCAACCTCGGCCTCGACCTTGACATTGCCTACCAGAACAGCCATAGCCAGCAACAAGGCAGCACGGCCGTGGTCAGCCAGTTCAGCGCCGGCCAGCTGCAGCTGGACGTCGCCGGACATGTACAGGACCAGGGCACCCAGTATCGCGCCGATCAAGGCCAACTGCAGATCAATGCCGGTAGCCATACCCTGAACGCCGCCAGCGACAGCCACAGTACGAGCGCCGACAACCTCAGCGTGAAGACCACGCTGCGCGTCTACACCACCACCGGCAAGGACATCAACGGCCGTCTCAGCGGCATTGGTGGCTCTGCCGAGAGCAGCAGCAGCGACAGTAAGGCAGTGCTCGGCAGCCTCAGCGGTAGCCAGGGTATTCAGGTCCAGCTGGGCACCGACGGCGCGTACGAAGGCAGCCGTTTCAATGGCGGCCAGGGCGGCGTGCAGCTGCAAGCCGGCGGCGACCTGGTGCTGAACCAGGCCAACGACCGACAAGCCAGCGACAGTCACAGCCTGAAGGGCGACGCCAGCCTGCAAGCTGGCATGAGCAAGGGTTCGGGCGGCAAGGGCGGTAGCGTTTCGGCCAGCTTCCTGGTCAACGACCAGCGTCTGAGTAGCCAGGACAGCCAGGCCCAGGTCGCCACGTTCGCCGGTAACGGCCCCATCGTGCTGGACAGTGGTGGCGATCTGCACTTGCAAGGCAGCCAGTTCGGTAGCGCCGAGCAGCAGGTGGGGGACGTTCGTCTGAACGCTGCCGGCCAGCTGGACTTCCAAGCAGCCACCAACAGCCACCGAGCCGAAGGCAGCAACCTCGGCGGTGGTCTGAGCCTCGGCGCGAGCAAGACCAAGGGGGCGGAGACCAGCAACTCAGGCGCCAGCGTCGGCGGCCAGTTCGCCATCGGCAGGGTGCAGGAAAACAGCCTGACAGCCAAAGGCGGCACGCTGTACAGCCAGGGTCGGGTCGAGCTGAGCGCGGCGGCCGCAGACACCCAGGCACTGCATCTGCAAGGCACCCGGATCAACGCTCAGAGCGTCGACCTGAATGCCAGCCAGGGTGACATCCTGCAAGAGTCGGCGCAGTCAACCGAGCACCGCAACACCTGGGGTCTTGGCCTCGGCCTGGGCGGTAGCGGCGGCAAGACCTATCAGAATCAGGGCGCCAGCAAGGACACTGACCAGGACAACTACGGCGTCTACGGTCGGGTCAAGATCGATGTCGACAAACTCGACAGCACCACCCAACACAACAGCCAGATCCAGGCCGAGCGGGTGACGCTGAACAGTCAGGGCGATACCCGCCTGGCCGGTGCGACCATCGAGGCGGATCGGGTCGGGGGCCAGATCGGCGGTAACCTGAGCGTCGAGAGCCGCAAGGACAGCGAGCAGCGCCTCAAACTGGGCATCGACCTGCGCCTCGCCGGCGAGAAGAACCAGCCCGGTCTGGTGGAGAAACTCGGCAAAACCACCGGCCCCCTCGCCGACCCGCTCAAGGAGAAGAGCCAAGCCGCCTTCGACCAGCATCGCGGGAAGCTGGAAAACGGAGTGGACAAGGTCGCCGGCAAGCTGGGTGACGCCAAGGATAGCCTGGTCAGCCAGGCCGGCATTGCCAAGGACAAGCTGACTGACGCGCTCTCGCGCAGCGGCAGCTACGACGTCAATCCAGAACCGCGCAGCGCCCTGGGCAACAAGCTGGATCAGGCCAAGGGCTACCTGGCTGACAAGGCCGGCGCCGCCACCAACGGTTTGGCCAAGCTCAAGGACAAACTCGGCGGCAGCAAGGAAGGCAGCTACGCGGTGAACGACAAAACCAGTACCGGCAAGACAGTGGCCGACAAGGTGGGCAACGTGCTGTTCGGTGACAAGAGCAACACGGCAGCGCTCACTCCGACCCTGTATCTGGACGTCAGCCATGTCGACAAGGATGCCGTTACCTCGGCCTCGGGTATCAGCGCCAGCCAAGGGATCGAGCTACAGGTCGGCGGTACGACCCAACTGACTGGCGCAACCCTCAAAGCCAGTAACGGTGCAGTCGACCTCGGCGGCTCGACTGTCAGCAGCAGCGCCCTCGACAGCAAGGACTACCGCGCCGACCTCGGCCTCAACCTGTCCAAGTCACCGGTGGATTTGTTGTTCGGCATCAAGGACGAGCTGACCCAGCAACAGGACGCCGCCACTCAGCAGGAGCAACTGTTCAATATCGGCGTACTACGGGTCGGCGGTCACAATGACCGGCACCTGGTACAGGCCGGTATCGAACAGGCCGCCAACACTCAGGAGCAATAAGCCCACCAGGGCACACGCGCAACGCCGGCAACATAGCCGGCGTTGCTGCGTTAGCTGAGCAGACAAGCCATACCCTGCAAGTGCATCTTGAACAAGCTAACCAGGTGACAAAGATGCGCCGACAAACTCGTCGCATAGACATGACGCACATAGATCGGTTGCGACAGCGCCATCCAATTGGGCAACACGCGCGAAGTAGGAATACGCCAAGTTCAAGCACGCACAATGCAGAGAAAAAACCGCTGCCTTCTCGGGCAGCGGCTTTCCCAGCCGACATCACGCCAGTGCTTAGCAGTCCAGGGCAAAGTCGCCTGCTTTCATTGCCATCAGGTTGTCCGCCCCAGACAGCATGGCCACCTCATGACTGAGGGTGCGTGGCAGGATACGTGCGAAGTAGAAGTGCGCTGTTTGTAGTTTGGCCTGGTAGAACGCGGCCTCACCCGCGCCCGCAGCCAGCTTCTGCTCGGCCACCAGGGCCATGCGCAGCCAGAAGTACGCCAGGGTGACGTAACCGGAATACATCAGGTAATCCACCGACGCCGCGCCGACTTCGTCCGGGTTCTTCATCGCCGCCATGCCGATCTTCTGGGTCAGCGCGCCCCACTGCTGGTTCAGCGTCGCCAGCTGGGCGACATAGCCCTTGAGCTGCGGATGCTCGGCCTGGGCCTCGCAGAACTTGTGGACGATCTTGGTAAAGCCGCGCAGCAGCTTACCCTGGCTGCCGAGCACCTTGCGCCCGAGCAGGTCGAGGGCCTGGATGCCGTTGGTGCCTTCATAGATAGGTGCGATGCGGCAGTCGCGCACCAGCTGCTCCATACCCCACTCGCGGATAAAACCATGGCCGCCGAATACCTGCATGCCGTGGTTGGTCACCTCCAGGCCGGTCTCGGTCATAAAGGCCTTGCAGATCGGCGTGAGGAAGGCCAGCAGGTTCTCGGCCTCCTCGCGTTGCTCGGCGCTGTCGCCACGGTGCGCCTGGTCAATCAGCTGCGCAGTGAAATAGGCCAGTGCGCGATTGCCTTCGTTGAAGGCTTTCATGGTCAGCAGCATGCGTCGCACATCGGGGTGGACGATGATCGGGTCGGCGGCCTTATCCGGCGCCTTGGGCCCGGTCAGCGCACGCATCTGCAGACGCTCAGTGGCGTACTTGATCGCGCCCTGAAAGCTGGTTTCCCCCAGACACAGGCCCTGCATGCCAGTGCCCAGGCGTGCATGGTTCATCATGGTGAACATGCAGTTGAGCCCCTTGTTGGCCTCGCCGATCAGGTAACCGGTAGCGCTGTCAAAGTTCATCACGCAGGTGGCCGAGGCCTTGATGCCCATCTTGTGTTCGATCGAGCCGCAACTTACGCCATTGCGCGCGCCGGCTTCGCCTGCCGCGTCAGGCAGAAACTTGGGCACGATAAACAGCGAGATGCCCTTGGTGCCAGCCGGTGCGTCGGGCAACTTGGCCAGCACCAGGTGCACGATGTTCTCGCTCATGTCGTGCTCGCCGGCGGAGATAAATATCTTGCTGCCGCTGACCGCATAGCTGCCATCCGCCTGGGGCACGGCGCGAGTCTTGATCAGGCCCAAGTCGGTGCCGCAATGGGCTTCGGTCAGGCACATGGTGCCGGTCCAGCGGCCTTCGGTGAGTTTGCTCAGGTAGGTCTGTTTCTGCGCTTCGCTGCCGTGGGCGTGAATGGCCGACATCGCACCGTGGGTCAGCCCCGGGTACATGCCCCAAGAGGTGTTGCTGGCGCCGACCATTTCGCCGATCAGCAAACCGAGGGAATGCGGCAGGCCCTGACCGCCGTATGCTGGATCAGCAGCCAGGCCATTCCAGCCGCCTTCGACATACTGGGCAAAGGCCTCCTTGAAGCCCTTGGGCGTGGTCACGTGGCCATTGTTGAATTGGCACTCTTCTTCATCACCGCTGCGGTTCAACGGTGCCAGCACCTGCTCACAGAATTTCGCGCCTTCTTCGAGAATCGCACTGACCATGTCCGGGGTAGCATCGCTCGCACCCATCGCGGCGTAACCGGCATGAAAGTCGAAGACTTCGTCGATCAGAAAGTGCATATCGCGCAGGGGAGCTTTGTACTCGGGCATGCTGGTTTCTCCGTCAGCTAGAGCGTGGGTTAGTGCTCTACGCTAAGGCTCACGCGGCCCCCCAACAATCACAGTGCGGATGCTGAATACACTGCCATTAGCAGGCGGCCTTAACCCCGCGCGGTATCCACCTTGACCGCCCCGCGCTTCTGGCCATAACTGCGCACGCAGTTACGCCCGGCGCTCTTGGCGTTATACAGCGCCTGGTCGGCGGCCTTGAGCACCTCTTCCGGGCTGCGCTGCTCCAGCCCGCGTTCGGCCACGCCCATGCTGACCGTCACCGAAACCTGATTGGCCGCGCTGCCGGCTCGGCGCGTGCGGCCCTGCCTGTCGTCCTGCGGACGCTGCTGTTTGTCGCGTAGCTGGATGCGGTAAGCCTCGATAGCCTGGCGCACCACTTCAAGGTGAGGCAGGCATTCCTCGAGCGTCTTGCCGGGGAACACCAGGGTGAACTCCTCACCACCATAGCGGTAGGCCTTGCCCCCGCCGCCGATCTTGCGCAGCTGGGTGGCGACCAGACGCAGCACCTGATCGCCAACATCGTGACCATGGGTGTCGTTGAATTTCTTGAAGTGATCGACGTCGGCCATGGCGATCACATAGCTGCGGCCCAAGCGCTGCAGGCGTTCATTCAAGGCGCGACGCCCCGGCAGGCCAGTGAGCTCGTCACGAAAGGCCATCTGATAGGCCTCGTGCGCCACGGCAGCGACCAGAATCAGCATGATCTGGCTACTCATCACATTCAGCGCATTGGGCAGAATAAAAGTGTTCGGCAGCATCCACAGCAGGCCGCACAAACCCAGCAGCTGCGCCGCATGCAACGGCCGTGGCGTACGCAGATACTGCACCAGCAGCAGAATCAGGCCGAGGATAAATACCGGATAGGCCAGCTGCACCAGCGCCAGCCACTCGACCTGCAGCGCCGGCCAGCGCACCAGCGACAACCAGTGCAGCAACGCTTGCGGAAAGCGCTGCGCCAGGCCCACCGCGACCGCAACGACTGCCAGCAGAACAGCAGCCCGGGCAATCAGATCCTGCAGCAGGTGGGTACGCTCCTGCCAGGCGGCATAGAGGCTGTAGAGCAGTGGCAGCAACAGGCTGCACAGATGAAAGATCAGCGCCGCATCACTGCGTACCTGCCCCGTGGCACGGAAATGATCAACCTGGGTATCGAGCAGGAAGTAGCCGAGGTACAGCGTCAACAGCAGAAACACTTCGCGCTGGCGGCCATAGACCAGGCAGAACGCCCCTCCAAGCAACAGCAGAAGCGTCGGCAATACGTTGAACAGCGAGGTGAAAAACTCGCTCAACACCGCCAACCGCGCCAACAGCAAACCGCCGAACAGAAGCAGCAGCGAAGGCAGGAAATGACTGAAGCGCACAGCAGCAAGACGCGACAAGACGGGCTCCACACAGCGATAAAAAGTGGGCAACGCCGCGCAGTTTGCCTGTAACGAACGCGTTGCGCACGGAACCTGACAGGCAAATCGACAAGCTACCTGGGACTTTTTATTCGCCCAACAAAACTGTCTGGAATAGTTGTTAACGTCGCGCAGCGACGGCCCGAAGGGAGGCTGCCAGCAATGGCGGGTCACAAAAGCGCCGGGAGCGCTTTTGCGCGCAAGCCCCAAAGGGGTGAAGCACATCGATGTGCTGAACATAAAAAATGGCCGGGAGCCATTTTTAACGTCGCGTAGCGACGGCCCGAAGGGTGGCTGCCATGGATGGCAGGCCATAAAAAAACCGCCACCCCAAGGGGCAGCGGTTTTTGACCTGCGGTGGAACCTAGGGCTTAGTAGCCCAGAGCAAAGTGCTCTTCGTCCATTTCCATCAGGTTATTGGCGCCGGACAGCATGGCATCTACGTGGCCACGGGTACGCGGCAGAATGCGCGCGAAGTAGAAACGAGCGGTCTGCAGCTTGGCCTTGTAGAAGGCTTCGTCTTCAGCGCCAGCAGCCAGCTTCTCGGCAGCCAGTCGCGCCATATCGGCCCAGAAGTAAGCCAGGCAGACGTAGCCGGAGTACATCAGGTAATCCACCGAAGCGGCACCGACTTCTTCGCGGTCTTTCATCGCAGCCATGCCCACTTTCATGGTCAGGTCGCCCCACTCCTTGTTCAGCTTGGCCAGAGGCTCGACGAACGCTTTGACGGCGTCGTTGGCTTCGTTGGCCTGGCAGAACTTGTGCACGATCTTGGTGAAGCCTTTCAGCGCTTCGCCTTGAGTCTGCAGCACTTTACGGCCCAGCAGGTCGAGTGCCTGGATACCGGTGGTGCCTTCGTACAGCATAGAGATACGGCTGTCGCGAACGTTCTGCTCCATGCCCCACTCGGCGATAAAGCCGTGGCCGCCATAGATCTGGATACCGTGGTTGGCCGCTTCGAAGCCGACTTCGGTCATGAATGCTTTGGCGATCGGGGTAAGGAAAGCCAACAGTGCGTCAGCTTGCTTCTTCTCGGCTTCATCTTTGCTGTACTTGACGATGTCTACCTGCTTGGCAGTGAAGTACACCATTGCACGGTTGCCTTCGGCGAAGGCTTTCATGGTCAGCAGCATGCGACGCACGTCCGGGTGGACGATGATCGGGTCAGCGGCTTTGTCCGGCGCTTTCGGGCCAGTCAGGGAACGCATCTGCAGACGCTCGCGAGCGTACTTCAGACCACCCTGGAAGCCGACTTCAGCGTGAGCCAGACCCTGCAGAGCAGTACCCAGGCGCGCCGTGTTCATAAAGGTGAACATGCAGTTCAGACCTTTGTTGGCTGGGCCGATCAGATAACCGGTGGCGCCGTCAAAGTTCATTACGCAGGTGGCGTTACCGTGGATACCCATCTTGTGCTCAATCGAGCCACAGGAAACGGCGTTACGCGCGCCTACAGTGCCGTCAGCGTTGACCGAGAACTTCGGCACGATAAACAGCGAGATGCCTTTGGTGCCTTGCGGCGCGTCGGGCAAGCGGGCCAGCACGATGTGGACGATGTTATCGGCCATGTCGTGTTCGCCAGCGGAGATGAAGATCTTGGTACCGGAAACCTTGTACGAACCGTCAGCCTGAGGCTCGGCCTTGGTACGCAGCATGCCCAGGTCGGTGCCGCAATGCGGCTCGGTCAGGCACATGGTGCCAGTCCACTCACCGGATACCAGCTTGGTCAGGTAGGTGTGCTTCTGCTCGTCGGTGCCGTGCTCGGAGATGGTGTTCATCGCGCCGTGCGACAGACCTGGGTACATACCCCACGACCAGTTGGAAGAACCGACCATTTCGCTCAGCACCAGACCCAGCGATTCAGGCAAACCTTGGCCGCCATGATCAACGTCGTGCGCCAGGCTCGGCCAGCCGCCTTCAACGTACTGCTGATAGGCTTCTTTAAAACCAGTAGGGGTTTTCACGCCTTCCGGGGACCAGGTGCAGCCTTCGGTGTCACCTACACGGTTCAGTGGCGACAGCACTTGCTCACAGAACTTGGCGCCTTCTTCAAGGATGGCGTCGACCATGTCCGGAGTAGCGTCCTGGCAGCCAGGCAGGCTCTGATAATGCGCTTCGTAGCCGAGCAGTTCGTCGCGTACGAAACGGATATCACGCAAGGGGGCCTTGTAATCAGGCATAGCGGTTAACCTCTGCGGTGGATTCTTAGTGTGTAGGTGACCGGATATTCGGTCGTTTTCGGGAGCAATCCCGGCGCTCGCCTGCCCCTTGGCAATCGAGCTAATCAAACAAGCGTTTGAAACATACGTTTATGCCTATTTAATGTCAAGCACCCCAAGCACCGTTCAGGTCACCAGATCGACAACCGGGGCCGGCGTCTGCAAACCGCTGAGCTGCCTGTACAGTTCAAGACTAGGTGGTGGCGGCAGATTCTGCTGGACAGCCTTGGTGGGTTTTCCCTCCTCATCAGGCTTCTCTTCGTCCTCTTTTTTACGCTGCTCGGCACGCGCTTCACTGGCGGCCGCCACCTCACTGCGCTGCTGTTGCGCCAGCTCGACACGGGCCTCGGCCATCTTTAACTGCGCTTGCGCGGCCACTTGCCGATCCTGCGCCGAGGGCTCAGCAGGGGCCAGTGCAGCACGGATGACGATTTCCATCTTGCGCAAGGTAGCTTCGGGGTCATTCGGGATCGGACTGGTGTCGATGCTCACCTCACCGCCCACCGCGTAGCGCTTACCATCCGGACCACGCTCATAGGTGTAGCTCGGCGCACCGGCATAGCGGCCACCGACAGCCGCATGCGACTGCTCGTGGGTGCGTACTTCCTGATCACGACTGACCAGCTTGGCGACTTCCAGCTGCTCAAGACGTTGCTGCTGCGGGCTGGACTCGCCTTCGCGGCTCTTGGCCTGCTCGGGATTGGCAGAGGAATCGGCTGGTTTATCCGCTTCTTCACGCGACGAAGCCGATTGCTCATCGGCCAGCGGCTGGGCAGCGGTTATCGGCGCCTGAGCGGCGCGGGTGATCTCGGGGGACACATCAGGGGAAATATTGGACGCAAGAGGCCGGGCCGGCAGTAGGGTTGCTGCAGGCGCAGGATAAGACGTTGCGCCGCCAATCTGCATGCAATGACTCCTCGCCCCACAACTGCTGCCTCATTGCCAGGCATGAGTACGCTCGGGGCGGGCGACTCAGGCCGTTGTATCGATCAGGGTACCGAGCACTTCATCGGCGGTTTTTACCACCTTGGCACCTGCTTCTGCTTCATTCTGACCTTGGCGCAGAGCAACCAGGCTTTCCGCCAGATCAGGGCGTGTCTGCTCGGCCGAACTCGGCGCAGGGTTGACCTGATTGGCCGGCGGCGTGGAGGTCGGCTGTTGTGGCTGGGTAACCGCATTGCTGGCGATATCCGCCGCAGCCTGATCGACCCGGCGCTGGCCGGACTGAATGGTGCTGATGCCCGAGTTGAAGGCGCTTCCTGAAATTTCCATGCCCAAGCTCCCGCTGTAGCAAACCACTAACGGCTTCAATTGAAGCAGAATTTGCTCGAAAAACGTACAAGCAAAAGGCTATGGCACTTGGCCTGCTTATAGCGCGCGGTGCAATAGATCGAGATTGAGATAGCCAGAAACCGCAGACGGCGTGGCTTCGGCCAGGCGCGGCAGATAACCCAGACTAGGCGCAGGCAGCCGCTCGGCCAGGGTCGCCAGATTGTCTTCAAGCCGCGAGGTGTGCGGGTCGACCAGATTGGCCACCCAGCCCGCCAACTGCAGGCCGTCACGCAGGATGGCCTCGACGCTGAGCAGCGCCTGATTGATGCAGCCCAGACGCACGCCGACCACCAGGATCACCGGCAACTGCAGGGCAATCGCCAGATCCGACAGGGTTTCCTGACCAGCCAACGGCACCCGCCAGCCGCCCGCCCCTTCGACCAGGGTGAAGTCCGCCTGCTTGTCCAGAATCGCCTGCACCGGCCCCTGCAGCGCGGCAACATCCAGCAATACACCGACCTCGCGCGCAGCCAGATGTGGGGCAATCGCCGGCTCGAAGGCCAGCGGATTGACCTCTTCATAGCGCAGCGCCAGGGTGCATTCGCCGAGCAACGCCAGGGCGTCATCATTGCGCAGACCATCCGCTGTGCGCATGCAGCCGGATGCCACCGGTTTGGCCGCAGCAGTCGACAGACCCGCCATTCGTGCGGCGTGCAGCAGCCCGGCAGCGATGGTGGTTTTGCCGATTTCGGTGTCGGTGCCGGTCACGAAAAATGCTTGGCTCATAACGATCTCTGGTAAGGAGTATTGGCGTCTTTCTGGGGTCACTCAGGACAGGCTGCGCTTATCTCAACTTTTGCGCAGTACGCCGTAGACCACCTGATAGGTCGCCGGCAGGCCTTGTGGCTGGCGGAACTGCTCATAGGCGTTAAGCAGCGCCAGCATGCGCGCCCGCCCGGTCAAACCGCCGGGCCGGCCGGGGTTGAGGTTGTGCGCCCCCAGGGCTTTCAGCTCATGGGTCAGGCTGCGCACATCGGGGTAATAAAGCGTCTCAGGCGTGGTTTGCAGGCAGAGCAGCGCCAGCCCGCTGTCGCCGCACAGGCGCTGGTAATCCTCGAAACGGCGGAAGCGGTTGACGTGGACAAAGCCATCCACGGCCTGCCAGCTGTCGCGCAGCTCCTGCAGGGTGCCAACACACAGGCTGCTAAACGCCAACACACCGCCAGGGCGCAACACCCGTTCGGCCTCACTGAGCACCGCGGAGAAATCCGCACACCATTGCAGCGCCAAACTGGAAAACAGCAGGTCGCAGGACGCCTCGCGCAACGGCAGGCGCTCGGCATCGCCGGCAATAAACTGCTGCGCGCCGCCCAGCGGCCGAGCGTGCTGCAGCATGCCTTCGGCGATATCCACAGCCACGCCCTGACTGAGCGGAAAACGCTCGCTCAGCGCACGGCTGAAATAGCCGGTGCCGCACCCCAGATCGAGCCAACGCGCCGGGTTGATCGTAGCCGGCAACTGCGCCAGCAGCAGCTGCCCCACGTTGCGCTGCAGAGCCGCCACGCTGTCGTAGCTTTGCGCTGCGCGGGAAAACGACGCCGCCACCTGACGTTTATCCGGCAGGCCGCCGAGTGGGTCATGGGCCAGATTAGTCATCACCGGCCTCATGCAGAAAAGCCTGGATCGCCGCCGCAAGCTCATGCGGTCGCTCAAGGACAAAGGCGTGGCTGGTGTTATCAATCAGGCCGATCTCGACATCCGGCAACAACTCCAGCAAGGCCTGCGCGGCGCTGGCTGGAACCAGCGCATCGGCGCCGGCATACAGATGCAGCTGCGGGCCGACAAAGGCCTGCAGCGCTGCCCGCGTATCCAGATTGGCGAGCAAATCCAGCCCGGCCAGCAGTACCTCGGGCTGCACCTGCGGAGCCGCCGCCAGCAACTGCCGCGACAGACCGCGAGCCTCCACCGCGCCCTGGGCGCAAAGCAGGGCAAACCGCTTCAAAGTGGCGAGCGCATCAGCGGCGCAGCCCTGACGGAAAGCACTAAAGGTTTCAGCCGACATAGCCGCAGGCCAATCTGACTGCGCCACAAAGCGCAGGTTGCTGGCCAGGGTCAGCAAGCCGCTGCAACGCTCGCCGCGGCGCGCCGCCAGCTCAGCGGCAAGCATGCCGCCGAGGGACCAGCCGCCGAGCCAGGCATCCTGAGGCAGCATGGCATCCAGTTCATCCAGCCAGTCGTCCGGATCACTGGAATCCAGCGTCGGCAAAGGCTCGATGTCGACATGCAAGCGCGGATCGAGGCCGCGCAAAGCCTCGACCAGCGGCTGCAAGGGCGCAGTACCCAAGCTCCAGCCGGGCAGCAGAATCAGTCGATCACGCATGCACGGCCACCTCGCCAGTCAGCACCGGCCAGCATTCGGCCAGGGCTTCCAGCAGCAGTTCCAGCTGCGCCAGGCTGTGCGCAGCGGACAGCGTGACACGCAGGCGAGCACTGCCGGCGGGTACAGTGGGCGGCCGAATCGCCGTCACCAGCAAACCGCGATCGCGCAGCATCTGTGACAGCTGCAGGGCGCGGCCACTGTCGCCGATCAGGATCGGCTGAATCGGCGTTTCACTGTCCACCAGCTCCAGACCGATGGCCTGCGCACCTTCGCGAAAACGCTTGATCAGGGCATTCAGGTGTTCACGCCGCCAATGCTCGCTGCGTAGCAACTCCAGACTTTTCAGGGTGGCGCAGGCCAGCGCCGGCGGCTGGCTGGTGGTGTAGATATAGGGGCGGGCGAACTGCACCAGGGCCTCAATCAGGTCGTCACTGCCAGCAACAAAGGCACCGGCCGTACCGAAGGCTTTGCCCAGCGTGCCGACCAGCACCTGCACATCATCCAGGCCCAGGCCGAAGTGCTCGACAATGCCCCCGCCGGTTGCAGCACCCAGCGAGCCGAAACCGTGGGCATCATCGACCATCACCCAGGCACCCGCGCGGCGCGCTTCAGCGCACAGCGATGGCAGGTCGGCCAGATCACCGTCCATGCTGAACACACCGTCGGTGACGATCAGGGTATTGCCGGTCACCTTGCGCAAACGATTGGCCAAGCTGACGCCATCGTTATGCAGGTAACGGGAAAACCGCGCACCACTGAGCAAGCCGGCATCCAGCAGGGACGCGTGGTTTAGCCGATCCTCCAGTACGCTATCGCCCTGCCCGACCAGTGCGGTGACCGCACCGAGGTTGGCCATGTAGCCGGTGGAGAACAGCAGCGCGCGAGGGCGTCCGGTGAACTCGGCCAGCGCTTCTTCGAGCTGGTGGTGGGGCGTGCTGTGGCCGATCACCAGATGCGAGGCACCGCCGCCCACGCCCCATTTCTCCGCACCCGCGCGCCAGGCTTCAATCACCTGCGGGTGATTGGCCAGGCCGAGGTAATCGTTGGAACAGAAGGCCAGCAGTTGCCGACCATCGACCTGTACCAGCGGCCCCTGGGGTGACTCCAGCAGCGGGCGTTGGCGATAGAGGTTGGCAGCGCGGCGCTCAGCGAGGCGAGCAGATAGATCGAAGCTCATGGGCACAAATACCGGCAGCTGGTGGATAACCGCAAGCGGGTTACCCCCCCACGAAGAGGTCAGGTTCAACGTAGGGTGAATGGCGCTTTATCCATCCACCAAACGCGGCGTCAGGCCGAAGCGGCGTTATAGAACAGCTTGGAGTCACGCTGTTCGACCAGCGCCTGTTCAATGGCCGCCTGATGGACTTCATCAGCATGCTCTTCGCGCTCTTCCGGTTTGATGCCGAGGCGAGCAAACAGCTGCATGTCCTGATTGGCTTGCGGGTTGGCGGTGGTCAGCAGCTTCTCACCGTAGAAGATCGAGTTGGCGCCGGCGAAGAACGCCAGGGCCTGCATCTGCTCATTCATCGCCTCGCGGCCGGCCGACAAGCGCACATGGGATTGCGGCATCATGATCCGCGCCACCGCGAGCATGCGGATAAAGTCGAACGGATCGACATCCTGCTCATCGGCCAGCGGCGTACCTTTGACTTTCACCAGCATGTTGATCGGCACCGACTCCGGGTGCTCCGGCAGGTTGGCCAGCTGGATCAGCAGGCCAGCACGATCGTCCAGCGACTCACCCATGCCGAGGATGCCGCCGGAGCAGATCTTCATCCCCGAATCACGCACATAGGCCAGGGTTTCCAAGCGCTCACCGTAAGTGCGGGTGGTGATGATATTGCCGTAGAACTCCGGCGAGGTGTCCAGATTGTGGTTGTAATAGTCGAGGCCGGCAGCGGCCAGGGCCTGGGTCTGCTCTTTATCCAGCTTGCCCAGGGTCATGCAGGTTTCCAGGCCTAGGGCTTTGACGCCCTCGACCATTTTCAGCACGTAGGGCATGTCTTTGGCCGACGGGTGCTTCCAGGCCGCGCCCATGCAGAAACGGGTCGAGCCGATGGCCTTGGCCTCAGCGGCGGCCTCCAGCACCTTCTGCACTTCCAGCAGTTTTTCCTTTTCCAGGCCGGTGTTGTAGTGGCCGGACTGCGGGCAGTACTTGCAGTCTTCCGGGCAGGCACCGGTTTTGATCGACAGCAGGGTCGAGACCTGCACGCGGTTCGGGTCGAAATGCGCGCGATGCACAGTTTGCGCCTGGAACAGCAGGTCGTTGAACGGTTGTTCGAAGAGCGCCTTGACCTCATTAAGAGTCCAGTCGTGACGCAGGTTGGCGGCGGTGGTGGCGCTCATCGGTAATTCCTTATTGTTGGCTGCGCCCTGCTAGATTCAGCGGACGCGACACGGATGTTCGGCATAGTTATGGAAGGCGTATGCGCTGTCAACCCAACCCACAGCACCCGGTTTACAACTGGTTAAAAAGCAAGCAAACCTGCCTACTTTGCGATGAAACCGCAGATGCCGCGCTGGCCATCTGCACCAGCTGCGAAGCCGAGCTGCCCTGGCTTGGCGGGCATTGCCAGATCTGTGCCCTGCCGCTGCCCAGTCAAGGCCTGGTCTGCGGAGCCTGCCTGAACAAGCCGCCGAGCTTCAGCAAGGTTGAAGTGCCCTGGCGTTACGCCTTCCCCGTCGACAGCCTGATTACCCGTTTCAAGCATCAGGCCAAGTGGCCATTGGGACGTCTGCTCGGTGAGCTTTTGTCACACCATCTGCAGCATGCCTTCGATGAAGGGTTGCCGCGTCCCGACCTGCTGCTGCCAGTGCCCCTGGCGGACAAACGCCAACGCCAGCGCGGCTTTAATCAGGCTGGTTTGCTCGCTCAATGGCTGAGCACCAGCCTACAACTGCCGCTGCAGACGCACTGGCTACTACGGGTGATCGACACCCCGGCGCAACAGCAACTGGATGCCGCCACGCGTAAACGCAACCTGCGCAAGGCCTTTGCCCTGGCGCCGGGTAGCGCAATCAGCGGCCTGCACGTGGCACTGGTCGATGATGTGCTGACCACCGGCGCCACCGCCGAAAGCCTGGCGCGACTACTGAAAAAGGCCGGCGCTGCGCGGATCGATGTGTACTGCCTGGCGCGCACGCCAAAGCCTGGCGACTGAGCTGCCAACAGCGGTTAAGGGTTACACTTTGCGACCAATTACCCCGGAGTCGCCCATGTCCCATCCATTTGCCGCACTCACACCCGACCTGGTGCTGGATGCCGTGGAGAGCATCGGCTATCTCAGCGACGCCCGCGTACTGGCGCTGAACAGCTATGAAAACCGCGTCTATCAAGTGGGCATCGAGGACGAAACGCCGCTGATCGCCAAGTTCTATCGCCCGGACCGCTGGAGCGATGAGGCGATTCGCGAAGAGCACAGTTTCACCTTCGAGCTGGCCGAATGCGAAGTACCGGTGGTGGCGCCCCTGGTACGCGACGGTGGAACCCTGTTCAGCTACGCCGGCTTTCGTTTTGCGCTGTTCCCCCGGCGTGGCGGCCGCGCGCCGGAACCCGGCAACCTCGACCAACTGTACCGCCTCGGCCAACTGCTTGGTCGCCTGCACGCCGTCGGCTCACTCAAGCCGTTTGCCCACCGTGAAGCCTTGCAGGTCAGCAACTTCGGCCACGCCTCGCTGGCCACCCTGCTGGATGGCAACTTTATTCCGCGCAGCCTGCTGCCGGCGTACGAGTCGGTGGCGCGGGATCTGCTGGGGCGCCTGGATACGCTGTTCACCGCCAATCCGGTGCAGGCGATCCGCCTGCACGGCGATTGCCACCCGGGCAACCTGCTGTGCCGCGACGACACCTTCCACATGGTCGACCTCGACGACTGCCGCATGGGCCCGGCCGTGCAAGACCTGTGGATGATGCTGGCCGGCGAACGCCATGAGCGCCTCGGCCAGTTGTCGGAGCTGATGGACGGTTATCAGGAGTTCCACGACTTCAACCCGCGCGAACTGCCACTGATCGAGGGCCTGCGCGCCCTGCGCCTGATGCACTACAGCGCCTGGCTGGCACGCCGCTGGGACGACCCGGCCTTCCCCATGAGCTTCCCCTGGTTTGGCAGCGAGCGTTACTGGGGCGATCAGATTCTGATCCTGCGTGAGCAGCTGTCCGCACTGGATGAAGAACCGCTAAAGCTGTTCTAAACCGGCAACACCTCTAATCGAGAAAAGAGTTCTCTATGTCCATCGTCGAACGCTGGTTTGGTGCGGGCTTTGTTCAACTAAACCCTTTGCTACAACAGCTACACCAGCAGGGCGGCAAGCTGCATGGACAGGTCGATCTGCAACTAGGTCGCGGTCTTGCCGGAATCGTCGGAGCACGCCTGGCGATGCGCTTGGGCATTCCAACGGAGCACACACCTGTGGCATTCCAAGTGGATATCCATGGTACAGATGACTGCCTGCACTGGAACCGCTGCTTCGCCGACTCCGCCGTGCTCTACTCACGCTTTCAGCCCAGTGGCAGCTGGCCAGACGGTTATTGGCTGGAATCCACCGGGGCACTGACACTGGCCTTGGCGGTAGATATTCGCCAAGGCGGCTGGTACTGGCGACCGCTCAAGGCCTGGCTGCACGGTGTGCGCATTCCACTATGGCTACTGCCACGTACCGAGGCCTACAAACGTATTGAAAATGGCCGCTATCACTTCTACGTCGGCTTCAGCCTGCCCCTGCTTGGCAACCTGCTCAGCTACAGCGGGGCGCTGCAACTGGAGAGCGCGACAGCCGAGTTGTGCGACCACGCGCCATAACAGTTGCCAAGGCCCTGTAAAGCCAGGCTTACGCTAATTAGTCATGTGGCGTTAATAACAAAGTTGAACGCCCAGACAAGTCCCTGCTACGCCGACTAGAATCGCAAGCCTCTCGTTAGCCGCCTAAGCAAGGACCCTGCATGGCCACCGCCAACCCGCGTCGCGGGTATATTCTCGGCCTGACCGCCTACATCATCTGGGGCCTGTTCCCGCTCTACTTCAAAGCGATTCAGAGCGTGCCCGCGCTGGAAATCATCGTTCATCGCGCACTCTGGTCGGCGCTGTTCGGCGCGCTGTTGCTGCTGGTGTGGAAGCATCCCGGCTGGCTGCGCGAGCTGCTGAATAACCCCAAACGCTTTGCCGTGCTGGCCCTCAGCGGCGTGCTGATTGCCAGCAACTGGCTGGTCTATGTGTGGGCGGTGAATAACGAGCGCATGCTCGAAGCCAGCCTGGGCTACTACATCAACCCGCTGGTCAACGTGCTGCTGGGCATGTTGATTCTCGGTGAGCGCTTACGCCGCCTGCAGTGGCTGGCCGTGGCCCTGGCCGCGCTGGGTGTATTGCAGCAGCTGTGGCAGGTCGGCAGCATTCCCTGGGTATCCCTGGTGCTGGCGCTGACCTTTGGCTTCTACGGGATTATCCGCAAACAGGCGCCGGTGGCTGCACTGCCCGGCCTGGTGGTGGAAACCTGGCTACTGCTACCGCTGGCTCTGGGTTGGTTAATGCTGCACCCGGCAGCGATGAGCACCCAGGCTGACTTCTGGAGTACCCCGGAAGCCCTTTGGCTGATCGCCGCAGGGCCGATCACCCTGGTGCCGCTGGTGTGTTTCAACGCCGCCGCCCGCCATCTGCCCTACACCACCCTGGGCTTTCTGCAGTACCTGGCACCGACCCTGGTGCTACTGCAGGCGATCTTTCTGTTTGATGAGCATTTCGACCCAAGCAAGCTGCTGGCCTTTATCTGCATCTGGGCGGGCCTGGCGATTTACAGCGTCGATGCCTGGCTCAGTTTGCGTAAACGCCAGGCTGATTAAAAAACAATCAGCGGACTGTAACGCCCGAGGCGGCAGGCCTGCAGCCAGTTGCCCCCGGCTTATCCACAGAAGCATCCCCGGCCTTTGTGCACAACCCGCCGCTAAGTGCTTAAAAAATAAGCACTTAGCAAAAAGCCCCGGGGCACTAGGCGGTGCTCCGGGGCTCCTCATGCTACGCACAGAGTTATCCACATCGATCGTGGATAAACCTCGGCGTCAGTCCTCCACGTGCAGCTTTAGCTCAACCATCAGATCATCCGCCAGGGTTTCCAGATGGGTCTGCAACTGCTCCAGGCTCAGACTCTGTGGCACGCCCAACACAGCCTGGGCCTGGAACAGCAACTCGCCACTCATCGGCGCCGGCACCACTTCGGTGTTCAAGCTCTCGACGTTGACCCCGTGGCTGCTAAGCAGGCGAGTGATGTCGCGCACGATGCCCGGCCGATCATTGCCTACCAGCTCCAGGCGAATAGCCTGCCAAGCGCTTGCCGGCTCAATGCCGCCTGCGGCGACTTGCACGCGGATGCCCTGCGCCTGCAGGCCTTCCAGCGCGGTGACCAGGCCGGAATGTGCGTCCAGAGGTACATCGACGCGCAGGATCCCGGCGAACTGCCCGGCCATGCGCGACATGCGGCTTTCCAGCCAGTTACCGCCGTGTTCGCTGATGCACTGGGCAATGCGCTCGACCAGCCCCGGCTGATCCTGAGCAATAACCGTCAATACCAGATGATCCATAAACAACTCCTTATACGAGGCCTATTTGAGCGCCAACCAATAGGTATAGAACACCTCATCACGCACATAACCCAGGCGTTCGTAGAGGGCTTGTCCTGGCAGATTGCTCTTTGCTGTCTCCAACTGCAAACCGCAGGCTCCTGTGGCCTCGGCATGGGCGCGGGCGGCGTTCATCAGCGCTTCGCCAACACCCTGGCGGCGCACCTGCTCGCTAACGTACAGGTCACTCAGCAGCCAGGCTGGCTGTAGTGCCAGCGAAGAGAAAAAGGCATAGAGCTGGACGAAGCCTTGCGCCACACCTTGCTTATCGCGCGCCAGCAGGATGATCGAATCCCTGTTGCGCAGGCGCGCAGCGAGAAAGTCCCGCACCTGCGGCTGAGGTTTGCCCACCTCATAGAAGCACAAATACGCGCCAAACAGCTCGGCCAGTTCATCCAGATCCACGGCAGTGGCTGCCTGTATATGCATGGTGATCGCACTCCATAAACGGTGGAGCAGCAGTATAGGCAGGCGCGCCTATAGCAGTAGATCGAGAAACATGCGCAATAAACTGTGTACTGTTTTTTAACTTTTATGAAACAATATTCAAAGTTTACCGCGACAATACGCCACACACAGTGACTGCAAAGCACTTCTTGGTCGCAGAGCGACGCGCACCCACTGATTTTCCCCGGATCTTGATGTAGTATGCCGCGCCTCGGACTACATGACGTATTTCCCATGTCCGACGCGGCTATTGAGTAGAGCTGAGCAGAGTGAGGCAAGTGATGACTGAACGCGTTCAAGTAGGCAGCCTGCAGGTTGCCAAAGTGCTGTTCGACTTCGTGAATAACGAAGCCATCCCCGGTACCGGCATTGCTGCCGACAAGTTCTGGGCAGGTGCCGAAGCGGTCATCAATGACCTGGCCCCGAAAAACCGTGCGCTGCTCGCCAAACGCGATGCGATTCAAGCGCAGATCGACGGCTGGCACCAGGCCCGCGCAGGCCAGGCCCATGACGCCGCTGCCTACAAAGCCTTCCTCGAGGAAATCGGTTACCTGCTGCCAGAGCCGGCAGACTTCCAGGCCACCACACAGAACGTCGACGAAGAAATCGCCCGCCTGGCCGGCCCGCAGCTGGTCGTACCGGTGATGAACGCGCGCTTCGCCCTCAACGCCTCCAACGCCCGCTGGGGCTCGCTGTACGACGCGCTGTACGGCACTGACGTGATCAGCGAAGAAGGCGGCGCCGAGAAAGGCCGTGGCTACAACAAAGTTCGTGGCGACAAAGTGATTGCCTTCGCCCGCGCCTTCCTCGACGAAGCCGCGCCGCTGGCTGCTGGCTCCCATGTCGATTCCACGGGTTACCGCATCGAAGCCGGCAAGCTGGTTGTCAGCCTTAAAGGCGGCAGCAACAGTGGCCTGCGTGACGACGCGCAGCTGATCGGTTTCCAGGGTGCAGCCGATGCGCCTGTCGCCGTCCTGCTCAAGCACAACGGCCTGCACTTCGAAATCCAGATCGACGCCAACAGCCCGATCGGCCAGACCGATGCCGCCGGCGTTAAAGACGTGCTGATGGAAGCTGCGCTGACCACCATCATGGACTGCGAAGACTCCGTAGCCGCCGTCGATGCCGACGACAAAGTGGTGATCTACAAGAACTGGCTCGGCCTGATGAAGGGCGACCTGGCGGAAGAAGTGGTCAAAGGCGGCCAGACCTTCACCCGCACCATGAACCCGGACCGCGTCTACACCAAGACCGACGGTAGCGAGCTGACCCTGCACGGTCGCAGCCTGCTGTTCGTGCGTAACGTCGGCCACCTGATGACCAACCCGGCGATCCTCGACGCCCAGGGCAACGAGATTCCGGAAGGCATCCAGGACGCGCTGTTCACCAGCCTGATCGCCATCCACAACCTGAATGGCAACACCAGCCGCAAGAACACCCGCACCGGCTCGGTCTACATCGTTAAACCGAAAATGCACGGCCCGGAAGAAGTGGCCTTCACCACCGAGATCTTCGGCCGCGTTGAAGACGTTCTCGGCCTGACGCGCAACACCCTGAAAGTCGGCATCATGGACGAAGAGCGCCGCACCACTGTCAACCTCAAGGCGTGCATCAAGGCCGCCAGTGAGCGCGTGGTGTTTATCAACACTGGCTTCCTTGACCGTACCGGTGACGAAATCCACACATCCATGGAAGCCGGCGCCGTGGTGCGTAAAGCCGCCATGAAGGCCGAGAAGTGGATCAGCGCCTACGAGAACTGGAACGTCGACATCGGCCTGGCCACCGGCCTGCAAGGTCGCGCGCAGATCGGTAAAGGCATGTGGGCCATGCCTGACCTGATGGCCGCCATGCTCGAGCAGAAGATCGCTCACCCACTGGCTGGCGCCAACACTGCCTGGGTACCGTCGCCGACCGCTGCCGCGCTGCACGCGCTGCACTACCACAAGGTCGACGTGTTCGCCCGTCAGGCAGAACTGGCCAAGCGTGAGCGCGCGTCCATCGACGACATCCTGAGCATTCCGCTGGCCAAGGACACCAACTGGTCGGCTGACGAGATCCAGAACGAACTGGACAACAACTCCCAGGGCATCCTCGGCTACGTGGTGCGCTGGATCGACCAGGGCGTCGGCTGCTCCAAGGTGCCGGACATCAACGACGTCGGCCTGATGGAAGACCGCGCCACCCTGCGCATCTCCAGCCAGCTGCTGGCCAACTGGCTGCGCCACGGCATCGTTACCGAAGAGCAGATCGTCGCCAGCCTCAAGCGCATGGCGCCGGTGGTTGACCGTCAGAACGCCAATGACCCGCTGTACCGTCCGCTGGCACCGAACTTCGACAGCAACATCGCCTTCCAGGCTGCCCTGGAACTGGTGGTCGAAGGCACCAAGCAGCCGAACGGCTACACCGAGCCGGTCCTGCACCGCCGCCGCCGCGAGTTCAAGGCCGCCAACGACCTGTAACCCGCTGCTGTAGCACTTAAAAAACCGCCCTCCCGGGCGGTTTTTTATTGTTGGCAATTAACCGGCCCGGGCTCGACGACTTACAGGGGCTGCGTCCTAGACTTATGTCCAATGGCCCAGGCGACAGCAAAGGCCGATCATGTCTATACAGCCAACTCCCGAGGCCGCCCATGAGCAGCGCAGACGCAATCGCCCAGGCAGGCAAGACGGCGGTGCTGCAGAACATTCATGGCACCATGGCCTTTCTGCAGAAATTCCCGCCGTTCAACCAGATGGATACCGCGCACCTGGCGTATCTGGTGGAGAACTGTCAGCTGCGTTTCTATGGCGAAGGTGAAACCATCATCAAGCCAACCGATGGTCCGGTTGAACACTTCTATATCGTCAAACAGGGCCGCGTGCATGGCGAGCGCCCGCATTCCGCGCGGCGCGGCACAGAAACCACGTTCGAAATCACCACCGGTGAATGCTTTCCGCTGGCCGCGCTGATCGGCGAACGTGCCACCCGTACCGAGCACCTGGCTGCCGAAGACACCTTCTGCCTGCTGCTGAACAAGCCGGCCTTTATCAAGCTGTTCTCGCTGTCCAACCCGCTGCGCGACTTTGCCTTGCGCGGGGTCAGCAGCCTGCTCGACCAGGTCAACCAGCAGGTGCAGATGCGCGCGGTGGAAACCCTCGGCGCGCAGTATTCCCTCGACACCCGCCTCGGCCAACTGGCCATGCGCCCCCCGATCAGCTGCGCCCCGGACATGCCACTGCGCGATGCGGTCAAGCTGATGCACGAGCAGCAGGTCGGCAGCATCGTGATCGTTGATTCCAAGCTGAAACCGCTGGGCATCTTCACCCTTCGCGACCTGCGCCGCGTCGTAGCCGATGGCGTCGACCTGACCCAGCCTATCGACCGCCTGATGACCCAATCGCCCTTCCATCTGCCGCCAGACGCCAGCGCCTTCGATGCGGCAATGGCCATGACCGAACGGCATATTGCCCATGTCTGCCTGGTTGAGCATGGCCAGCTGTGCGGGGTGATTTCCGAGCGTGATCTGTTCAGCCTGCAGCGGGTCGATCTGGTGCACCTGGCGCGCACCATTCGCCACGCCGGACGGGTGGAAACCCTGGCAGCGCTGCGCAGCGATGTGCGC
The DNA here is from genome assembly GCF_902506475.1 of Pseudomonas sp. 8BK. Classification (NCBI taxonomy): domain Bacteria; kingdom Pseudomonadati; phylum Pseudomonadota; class Gammaproteobacteria; order Pseudomonadales; family Pseudomonadaceae; genus Pseudomonas; species Pseudomonas sp. 8BK. The sequence goes on from NZ_LR733252.1 coordinate 2,500,753, forward strand.
CAACTGGTCGACAGCATGCTCGCCCACGGCGCCAGCTCGACGCAGATCACCCAGCTGATCACCCTGCTCAACGATCACACGGTTTGCCGGGTGATCGAACTGACTCTGGAAGACCTGGGCGACCCGGGCGTGCCATTTACCTGGCTGGTATTCGGCAGCGAAGGACGCAGTGAGCAGACCCTGCACACCGATCAGGATAACGGCATCCTCTTTGAAGCCGCCGACGCAGCCGAGGCCGCTACCATTCGCGGCCGCCTGCTGCCGCTGGCCCAAGAGATCAACCAGCGCCTGGCGCAGTGCGGCTTTACCCTGTGCAAAGGCAATATCATGGCCGGCAACCCCGAGCTGTGCCTGTCGCGCCAGGAGTGGTCACGGCGCTTCAGCAGCTTTGTCCAGGAGGCCACGCCGGAGAATCTGCTGGCGTCGAGCATCTATTTCGACCTGCGCGCAGTATGGGGCGAGCCGCAGGGCTGCGAACAGCTGCGCCAGGGTCTGCTGCAGCAGGTGGCCGGCAATAGCCTGTTTCAACGCATGCTGGCGGAAAACGCCCTGCGCCAGCGTCCGCCAGTTGGCATGTTTCGCGACTTTGTAGTGGCGCGCACAGGGGCCGAAAAGGACACTCTGGACCTCAAGGTGCAAGGGCTGACACCCTTTGTCGACGGCGCTCGCCTACTGGCCCTGGCCCATGGCGTAGACACCTGCAACACCCTCGAGCGTCTGCGCGCGCTGATTCAGCATGGGGTAATCGAAGCGCAAGATGGCGCGGCCTATGAAGAGGCATACCACTACATTCAGCAGGCCCGTATGCAGCAGCACCAGCTGCAGGCACGCAATGGCCAAGCCTATTCCAACCGCGTCGATCCCGATCACCTCAACCACCTCGACCGGCGCATCCTGCGTGAATCTTTCCGCCAGGCGCAGCGGCTGCAGAGCAGCCTGGCTGTGAGGTATCAACTATGAGCAAGTTCACCTGGTTTAGCGGGCGTGGCCCGGCACTGACCCAACGCCAGCTGGAACGCCGCCGCCTGCTGCACGAGCCGGCCGCACTGGACGAACGCAGCCTGCGCCAGCAGCGCTTTGTGGTGCTGGATCTGGAAACCAGCGGGCTGAATATGCGCCGCGATCAGGTGCTGTCGATTGGCGCGGTGGTGATCGACAACGGCGCCATCGATCTTAGCCAGCAGTTCGAGTGCACCCTGCAGCGCGACGGCCACCAGGCCAGCGCCAGCACCCTGATCCACGGCATCGCCCCCAGCCAGATCGCCAACGGCGTGGAACCGGCCGAGGCCCTGCTGGACTTTATGGAGTTCGTAAGCGACAGCCCTTTGCTGGCCTTCCACGCCGAATTCGACCAGCGCATGCTTGCTCGCGCTCTACGGCAGAGCCTGGGCTATCGTCTGCGCCATGCCTTCTTCGATGTGGCCGAGATCGCCCCACTGGTCTGCCCCCAGGCCAAACCGGGCCTCGCCGGCCTGGATGACTGGACCGCGCATTTCGGCCTGCAGGTTCAGCAGCGTCACCACGCCAGCGCTGATGCACTGGCCACCGCCGAGCTGGCCCTGATCCTGCTGAGCAAGGCCCGCCAGCAGCAGCTGGACAACCTGCCGGCCCTGCTCCAGGCCCTCAACAGCCGCCGCCGTCAGCGCGCCTATTCGATGTAGTTCCTCAGCCTCCACCTCGTAGGGTGGATGACGCTTTACCCATCCACCGGGATTGCGGCGCTGCCCTGCGGCGGATGAAAAGAGCATCATCCACCCTACGCTGCATCTGCAGGGCGAATAACGCTTTGCGTACCCGCCAATAGCCCTATAGATCGCGCATCAACAGGCCATAGTCCAGCTGCACCTCGGCCGGCACTGGCAGGTACAGGATGTGGCCGTCGCCCGGGGCGACCGCCATGCCATGACCCTGACGGTTTTCCAGTTGTTCGAGGGTAAAGCGCAGATTGCCCTGAGGCGTCATCAGCTCCAGGCCATCGCCCACGGCAAAGCGGTTTTTTACCCGCACTTCAGCCAACTCGCCACGGCGCTCGCCAGTCAGTTCGCCGACAAACTGCTGCTGGTCCGACACCGAGCTTCCGCGTTCGTAGTTCTGATATTCATCGTGCACATGACGGCGCAGAAAACCCTCGGTGTAGCCGCGATGGGCGAGGGATTCCAGGGTGTTCATCAGGCTCTTGTCGAAGGGCCTGCCGGCGACCGCATCATCAATAGCCTTGCGGTACACCTGAGCGGTACGCGCCACATAGTAGTGGGACTTGGTACGCCCCTCGATTTTCAGCGAGTGCACGCCCATGCGCACCAGACGCTCGACATGCTGCACCGCGCGCAGGTCCTTGGAGTTCATGATGTAGGTGCCGTGCTCGTCCTCGAAGGCGGCCATCTGCTCGCCAGGGCGACTGGCATCTTCCAGCAGAAACAGCTGCTCGGTTGGCGCCCCCACGCCCAGGGTCGGCTCGACCAGCTGCACCACATCGCCCAACTCGTTCTCGCCGGCGGGTTGGGCCTGATACTGCCAGCGGCAGGCGTTGGTGCAGCTGCCCTGGTTGGGATCGCGCTTGTTGATGTAACCCGACAGCAGGCAACGCCCGGAATAGGCCATGCACAGCGCGCCATGGACGAAGACCTCGAGCTCCATACCCGGCACTTCGCTACGAATCTCGGCGATTTCTTCCAGCGACAGCTCGCGCGACAAAATCACCCGGGAGAGGCCCTGCTGCTTCCAGAACTGCACGCTGGCCCAGTTCACCGCATTGGCCTGCACCGACAGGTGAATCGGCATCTGTGGGAAGTGCTCACGCACCAGCATGATCAAACCGGGGTCGGACATGATCAGCGCATCCGGGCCCATCAGCACCACCGGCAGCAGGTCGCGCAGAAAGGTCTTCAGCTTGGCGTTATGTGGCGCGATATTGACCACCACATAGAACTGCTTGCCCTGGGCATGGGCCTCGCGGATGCCTGCCTCAAGGTTGCCGTGGTCGAACTCGTTATTGCGTACCCGCAGGCTGTAACGGGGCTGCCCGGCGTACACCGCATCCGCGCCGTAAGCGAAGGCGTAACGCATGTTCTTCAGGGTTCCGGCTGGCGAGAGCAGCTCGGGGTAACGCGGAGTCGGTGCCATGGGTCAAGCGCTCAGCCAACAGGGCCGACCACTCTAGCGCGCCAGTTGTCGGCAGATATTGATCTGCATCTATGCCATGGCGCTGGCATGGCACGGTGCAACCACCCATCGCAGCAGCCCAACGGCTGATTGCAGCACAGGGGGCGGCCCTGTCATCATATGCGAATAATTCTCGATTTGTTTCCTATCTCCTGTTGCGAGGTCCGCGTGTCGGCCGGCGATTCCACCCACCAGCAACTTGTTGGCCTGTTCTATCGCGATCACCGCGATTGGCTGCTCGGCTGGCTGCGCAAAAGCCTGTACAGCCCGGAACGCGCTGAAGACCTCAGCCAGGACACCTTTGTCCGCCTGCTCGGCCGCAGTGATCTGGACCAGGCCCGCGCGCCGCGTGCGCTGCTGACCACCATCGCCAAAGGGCTGCTGATCGACCACTTCCGCCGTAGCGCGCTGGAACGGGCTTACCTGGAAGAACTCGGCCAGCAACCGCACGACGTACAACCCAGCGCCGAAGAACAGGCGCTGGCCCTGGACGCACTGCGCGAGATCGACCGCCTGCTCGGCCAGCTGTCGAACAACGCCCGCGCGGCCTTTCTGCATAACCGCCTGGACGGCATGGGCCACGCGGAGATCGCCGAGCGCCTCGGCGTTTCCGTATCCCGCGTGCGCCAGTACCTGGCCCAAGGCCTGCGTCAGTGCTACATCGCCCTGTACGGGGCACCGCAATGAGCGCGGTATCAGCTCAGGTACTGGATGCCGCCATCGAATGGCAACTGTGCCTGGACTCTGGCTCGGTCAGTGCTGAACAACAGCATGCGTTCGCCGCATGGCTGGCGGCGCATCCCGAACATACGCGGGTCTGGCAGCAGCTCAATGGCCTGGATATCCGCCTGGCTTCGGCCGCCGCCGCACCGGCGCGCCAAGCCTTGCTGCACAGTGCGCGCAGCAGAGGTCTGCGGCGCATAGGCGGCACCGCACTCGGCCTGCTGCTGAGCAGCGCGCTGGCGCTCGGCCTGTTGGCACAGCAGCGCCCGCTCGGCGACTACCTGGCCGATGAACACACCGGCCGTGGCGAACAGCGCGAACTGCTGCTCAGCGACCACAGCCTGGTGCACCTGAACAGCGCCAGCGCCGTGGATATCCAATTCAGCGATAGCCAACGCGCGGTGCGCCTGCACAGCGGTGAAATCCTCGTGCAGACCGCGCACGGTGATTCGCGCCCCTTCGTGGTGCTGACTGAGCACGGCAGCCTGCGCGCCCTCGGCACACGCTTTCTGGTGCGCCGCGAAGGCAGCAGCACACGCCTGACCGTGCTGCAGTCGGCCGTCGCCGCACACCCGGCCGAAGGCAGTAGCGAACGGATTATCCACAGCGGCGAACAGGTGCTGATGCAACGCCAGCGCCTGGGCAGCGTGCTGCCTGCGCCGCTCAGCGCTGCAGCCTGGAGCCACGGCATGCTGGTAGCGGACAACCTGCGCCTGGAAGACCTGCTCGACGCCCTGGGCGAATACCGCAGCGGTTACCTGGGCCTCGATCCAAGCCTGGCCGACCTGCGCATCAGCGGCAGCTTCCCCCTGCACGACAGCGACAAGGCCTTGTCCGCCCTGCCACCGAGTTTGCCGGTGAAGATCGAACGCTTTGGTAACTGGTGGACCAAGGTCGTCCCAGCCGCACAGTAAAGAGCCGCCTAAAAATCAGACGGACAGGGACAGACGTGGGAGGGGCTTTAGCCGCGACATTGCAATGTCGCGGCTAAAGCCCCTCCCACAGAGAACCCGCGCCCGGTTAGAGGTCGATAACAGCGCCCTGGAATATCGCCATAAAAATAATTTCAGCCGGCCCTGTCACTTTTCCATTCTGCTTCGGCAACAGGTCATTGAGATGCATTCCCGCTTAGGAGAGTTTCGTAATGACCCGCGCCCTGCCCCTGTTTCGCCCCGGCCTGCTGGCCGCTGCCATCAGCCTCGCCAGCGTCTGCACACCGGCCCTGGCGGATAGCTACCAGCTGCCAGCCGCGCCCCTGGCCAGCACCCTGACGCAGATCGCCAGCCAGGCCGGCATCGTTCTGAGCATCGACCCGGCGCTGACCGCAGGCAAGCAATCGGCCCCGGTGACAGGTGATTACGACGCCCTCGACGCCCTGCACCAGGCGCTGCAAGGCAGCGGCCTGCAGCTGCAACAGAACAGCGCCGGCAGCTACAGCCTGGCGCCCGTGCCGCAAGCAGCCGTGGCCTTGCCGGACGTTACGGTGACCGCCGCGCAGAATATGGAAAGCGCCTGGGGCCCTGCGCCCGGCTACCTGGCATCGCGCACCGCGGCAGGCAGCAAGACCGACACACCGCTGCTGGAAGCACCGCGCTCGATCTCGGTGGCCACCCGCGAGCAGATGCAGGACCGCAAGGTGCAGAACCTGGATGATGCCGTGCGCTATATGCCGGGCGTGGTTGCCAGCAGTTACGGCAGCGACAGCCGTGCCGACTGGATGAAGATTCGCGGTTTCGAGCCGATCCAGATGCTCGACGGCCTGCCGCTGCCCAAGGGCAGCTACACCATGGCCAAGCTGGAAACCTGGAACCTGGAACGCGTCGCCGTACTGCGCGGCCCTGCCTCAGCCGTGTACGGCCAGACTCCGCCCGGCGGCCTGGTCGATGCCGTCAGCCGCCGCCCGCAGGCCGAAAGCCGCCATGAAGTGCAGGTGCAAGTCGGTAACTACAACCACAAGCAGATCAGCTTCGACAGCACCGGCAAGATCGACGATGACGGTCGCGTTCTCTACCGTCTCAGTGGTACCGGCCGTGACAGTGGCACCGTTATCGAGCATATGGACGACCAGCGTTTCAACCTCGCGCCCAGCCTGACGTGGAACATTGCCGACGACAGCAAACTGACCTTTCTCGGCCAGTTCAACCGTGACGATACCGGCGGCACCAGCCAGTTCCTGCCCCTGCAAAGCACCAGGCTGAACACCCCAGCCGGCAAGGTCGACTACAACAAGAACCTTGGCGACCCTGACTGGGAGTTCTACGACAAGACGTTCTACGCCCTGGGCTACGCCTTCGAGCACCGTATCAACGACATCTGGCAGTTCAATCAGAACCTGCGCTATAGCAAGCTCGAACTGGATAACCAGATCATCACCGCTGGCGGCTGGGCCACTGCGGTGGCCGCTGACGGCACAGTGGCGCGCGGCGCCAACGTGTACGACGAAAACATCAGCCACTTCGCCGTGGACAACAACTTCCAGGCCGACTTCAACACGGGCACTATCGGCCACACGCTGTTGCTCGGCGTGGATTATCTGCGCGTCAACACCGATTACCGCTGGCTGTACGGCACGGCTCCCAGCAGCAACATCATTCGCCCGATTTACGGCCAAGACTTCAGCGGTGTCGCCTACACGGCCTACCAGAACTACAACCAGAAGCGCACAAGCACCGGCCTCTATCTGCAGGATCAGATGGCACTCGACGCCTGGCGCCTGACCCTGGGCGGCCGCTGGGACAGATTGGATACCGACTCGGTGTTCCACAACGCCAATGACGCCCAAGACAGCCGTCGCGACAGCCAATTCAGCGGCAACGCAGCGTTGAGCTACGTGTTCGATTCCGGCTTCACCCCTTACATGTCTTACGCCGAATCCTTCCAGGCAGAAGCCGGTGGCAGTGAGGGCAAAGCATTCCAGCCGAGCACGGGCAAACAGTATGAATTGGGGATCAAGTATCAGCCGCCGGGCAGCGACATGCTGTTCACCGCCGCGGCTTATGACCTGAAACGGCAGAACATCGTCAGCACCAACACGCTGGGGGCCACCCAGCCCCTGGAGGAAGTGCAAGTCCGCGGTTTCGAGCTGGAAGCGATCGGCAACGTGACCGCAAACTTCAAGCTGACCGCTTCTTACACCTACGCCAACAGCAAGATGAGCAAAGTCGGTGATCCACGCGACAAGAACCGCGCGCTGCCGCTGACCCCCGAGCATCAAGCGGCAATCTGGGCCGACTATGACTGGACAGCGGGTCCGCTGGCCGGCTTCGGTGTTGGCTTCGGCACGCGCTACGTCGGCGCCACCGACAATATTTCTGTCGGCAGCATCGGCTTTGTGCGTGACACCGCGGATGGTCACGCCAACGCCTACACCGTCTACGACGCCGCTGTGCGCTACGACCTCGGCCAGCTCGATGCCGGCCTGCACGGTGCCAGCGTATCGCTCAACGCCAACAACCTGTTCGACAAGGAATACCTGGCCACCTGCGACGGTTTTTACTGCTATGCCGGCGATCCTCGCCGCGTGACCGCCAGCCTCAACTACGCCTGGTAAGCCCCCACGCAGCAACCCTGCGCCGCCATACCGGGCGGCGTAGGCATTTCTGGATATGCCGATGAAAGCCACCACCATCCGCCGCTGGTCCGCCGTGCACACCTGGACCAGCCTGGTCTGCACCTTGTTTCTGTTGCTGCTGGCCCTCACTGGCCTGCCGTTGATCTTCCACCACGAGCTGGAGCGCCTGCTCGGCGAAGCGCCCGAACTGCGTGAGCTGCCAGCCGACACGCCGCATCTGAGCCTGCAACAGCTGGTCGAAGCTGCCGAACGTTATCGTCCTGGCGAAGTGGTGCAGTATTTCGGTTTCGAGGACGACGAACCCAACGGCGTGGTGGCGATTACCGCGGCCACGGCCGGCACCGAACCGAATTCCTCACACGCCTTTATGCTTGATGCACGCAGCGGCGAGGCGGTTGAGATGCCGGCAGCCAATGGCGGCATCCTGATGGTCATCCTGCGCCTGCATGTGGATATGTTCGCCGGCCTGCCGGGCAAGCTGCTGCTGGCGTTTATGGGACTGCTGTTCGTGGTGGCGATCATCTCCGGTGCGGTGCTCTATGCGCCGTTTATGCGCCGGCTGAAATTCGCCGAAGTGCGCCGGGAGAAATCCACCCGCACGCGTTGGCTCGATCTGCACAACCTGATCGGTATCGTCACCCTGACCTGGGCACTGGTGGTGGGCGTGACCGGGGTGATCAGCGCCTGCGCCGACTTGCTGATCAGCGCCTGGCGCACCGAGTCCCTGGCTGCGATGGTCGCGCCGTACCGCGATGCGCCGCCGTTGACCGAGCGTGCACCAGTCAATCAGGTGCTGACTATTGCTGCGCAAGCCACGCCGGAGATGCAGCCGGACTTTATCGCCTTCCCCGGCACTCGCTTTTCCAGCGAGCACCACTACAGCGTATTTATGAAGGGCAGTACGCACCTCACCGCCCACCTGTGGACGCCGGTGCTGATTGATGCGCGCAGCCTCGACGTCACCGCAATCGGCCAACGGCCCTGGTACATGGATGCGCTGTCGATGTCGCAGCCACTGCACTTTGGCGACTACGGCGGCATGCCGATGAAAGTGCTCTGGGCGGTGCTGGACGTGCTGACCATCATCGTCCTCGGCAGCGGCCTTTACCTCTGGTGGGTACGCCGGCGACCCCCGGCGACACAACCTGGGCGCGCGGAGGCAACAGCATGAACTGGCGTCAATCGACCTTCGCCTTGCCGCTGCTGATTGGCCTGCTCAGCGCCATCGGTCTGATCAGTGCGCTATTGGGTGATAGCGGCTGGGATGCCATGGCCTGGCTTGGCCTCGGGCTGCCGGCTGCGATTGCGTGCTGGCCGCTGCTACCGCGCAGCCGAGTCCGGCGCCCATAGCTCTGAACGAAGCCAGGGCTAGCCGGTGATTAGCAAGCGGATTTGACGATGCAGCGGTGCTACTGGCAAACCTGCCGGTAGAGCGCATCCTCTTTGGCAACGACCCTCAACTGATCCAGCAGCGGCTTTTTCTCTGCGCTCAAGGGCAGCAGCTCTGCCGTGCTGCAATTGAGCAGATGCGCCTGATGGCTGACATGGTCGATGTGCTGCTTTTCAAAGCGGTACAGGTTAAAGGCGCTGATCACCCCGGCCTCTGTTTCCTGGCGCTGCACGCTTTTGCTGTCGAGCACGGTGAATGCCGTGGTCATCGGCCAGTAAAACGTCCAGGGCCGCCAGAACACCTCGCCGTTTTCACTGGCTACCAGCACCGACTCCGCCGGCTGACGCTGCAGCTGGTGCTCAAACCAGGAGTACTCGTAGTAAACCTGGTAGCTCAGCATGCCCAAACCGCCAAACGCCGGAATGATCCACTTCGGCAAGCGGTTGCGCGTGAGTTTGCGCAGCAGCATGGCAATACCAGCCGCCCCCAGCCCTGACACCACGATGGCAAGTATTGTCCACAGCATTGAATGACTCCCGATAATAAAAACCCGGCGCAGTCGATAACCTTGCGCCGCGACGCAACCACGTGTGGCTGCCATGGATAGCTGGAAATAAAACGGGCCTCCTAAGGAGGCCCGCTGATAAGACCCTGATCAAACATGATCCGGGGGATTATGCTCAGTGGCTCAATGCGCCACCAGCACCTTTGGGAGTACGCACGCTTTCCACCAGCTCCTGAATTTCCTTCGGCGGTGCAACGCTGACCAGCGACACGGCATAGGCAACCGCGAAGTTGATCAGAGCACCGACAGTACCAATGGACAGCGGCGAGATGCCGAACATCCAGTTATCCGGGGTGTTGGCGAAGGTCGCCGTGCCAGGGATGAAGAACCAGCCCAGGTACAGGAAGATATAAACGACGGTGAATACCAGGCCTACCAGCATGCCGGCAATTGCGCCCTTGTCGTTTACCCGCTTGGAGAAGATCCCCATCATCAACGCCGGGAACAGCGTCGCCGCGGCAATACCGAAGGCCAGTGCCACCACCTGCGCGGCAAAACCTGGCGGATTGAGCCCCAGATAGGTCGCCAGCAGAATCGCGATGGCCATGGAGATGCGTGCAGCGCGCATTTCCCCCTTCTCGCTGATCTTCGGATTGATCATGTTCTTGATCAGGTCATGACTCACCGCCGAGGAAATCGCCAGCAGCAAACCGGCAGCCGTCGACAACGCGGCGGCAATGGCACCCGCGGCAATCAGGCCAATCACCCAACCCGGCAGGTTGGCGATCTCCGGGTTAGCCAGTACCAAAATGTCGTTGTTCACGGTCAGCTCGTTGCCCTTCCAGCCGCGAGTTTCGGCGGTTGGGGTGAAGGCAGGCGCAGCATCGTTGTACAGCTGGATGCGACCGTCAGCATTCTTGTCTTCCCACTTGATCAGACCGGTGGTTTCCCAGGTCTTGACCCACTCCGGACGCTCTTCATACGCCAGCGCTGGCGCTTCGGCACCCTGAGGATAGACAGTGGTCAGCAGGTTCAGACGCGCCATGGACGCCACGGCTGGAGCCGTGAGGTACAGCAAGGCGATAAACACCAGGGTCCAACCAGCCGACCAACGTGCATCGGCAACTTTCGGCACGGTAAAGAAGCGAATGATTACGTGCGGCAGACCGGCCGTACCAATCATCAGCGACATGGTAAAGAGCACCATGTTCAGCTTGTTGCTGACATCGGCGGTGTAGTCGGTAAAGCCCAGCCCCGCGACGACTTCATTGAGCTTCTGCAGCAGCGGCACGCCTGACTCAGTGTGCTCGCTGAACATGCCGAACATCGGAATCGGATTGCCCGTCAGTTGCAGGGAGATAAATACCGCCGGAATGGTGTAGGCGATGATCAACACCACGTACTGGGCAACCTGGGTGTAGGTAATGCCCTTCATTCCGCCGAACACCGCGTAGCAGAACACCACGCCGGCCGCGATCCAGATACCGGTGGAGTTGCTCACTTCGAGGAAGCGCGAGAACGCCACACCAGCACCCGCCATCTGACCGATTACGTAGGTCACGCAGATGATGATCAGGCAGACCACTGCAGCCAGGCGTGCGCCGTTGCTGTAGAAGCGATCACCGATAAAGTCCGGCACAGTGAATTTGCCGAATTTGCGCAGGTACGGCGCCAGCAGCATGGCCAGCAGCACATAACCACCGGTCCAGCCCATCAGGAAGGTTGAGTTGGCATAACCGCCAGCGGCGATCAGACCGGCCATGGAAATAAAAGATGCCGCGGACATCCAGTCGGCCGCAGTTGCCATGCCATTGGTGACGGGGTGAACACCACCGCCGGCGACATAGAATTCCTTGGTCGAACCGGCACGTGCCCAGACAGCGATGCCGAAGTAGAGCGCGAAGGAAGCGCCCACAAACAGCATATTGATTACAAACTGGCTCATGGATTATTCCTCGACACCGAATTGTTTATCGAGTCTGTTCATTTTCCAGGCGTAGACGAAAATGATCACGATAAAGGTGATGATCGAACCTTGCTGGGCGAACCAGAAGCCAAGGTCGGTACCGCCGACAGAAATACCTGCCAGCATCGGGCGAAGAAGTATGGCGAAGCCGTAAGACACCAGGGCCCAGATAATCAGGCTCCAGGTAATCAACCGAACATTCGCCTTCCAGTACGCTGCAGCGTTAGCTTGATCAGAAGTCATAAACTCCTCCGGTTATTGTTATTCTCGTGCACCTTCAAGCTAGCAGCAGGCCACTAGGGCCGACAGATAGACATTGGTATTAGCCGCCTGGCAATGCTCCTCAATTAAAAATTTATCCTTATGCAACAACTAGTTAACTTACCAATCGAAAGAATCGACAGCAGCCCTAGGACGTTAGTCGAACGACATAACAGCTAAGACCCGCTAAACGCCCTCGCACAGCGCCTAGCCACGCGCCTCAAGCCGCCTTGATCCAGAACGCGCAAGCGCATCGCCAACCCCTGCCGGCTTGCCAGTTATGCGCTTCCCCTGCTGGCCCGCTGTAGCAGCAAACAACCGCGCGATCCGCCGCGCCAGCAAGTGCCCGGCGCGCGACTCTTCGCGCAAGCCGATATGCCCGCTCATCGCACATACCACAGACGAAAGAAGCCAAACGCCAGCAGCAGCCCCACCTGACCCAGTGCCGTGCACAGACTGAGAAAGGACTGCACCTCGCGGTTCTGCGGGGCGTTGGCCAGGCCAGTCAGGCTCTCCCAGAACGCCTCCGGCAACAGCACCAGGCTCATCTGCGCCAGGGGTTGGCCGGTCAGTTGCAGGCCTTTGATCAGGTCAAACTGGCCACAGAACATCAGGCCCAGCAGCACCATAAAGGCCACCGCCAACCCCAGGGCGAAACAAGCAGAAAACTGCATCAATAAACGCATCATGCTCAACTCCCGCACAGGTAAAGAAGCGGCGCAGACTGGGCCCGCGCCGCGATTCGTCAAAGGTCGCTGGCTGGGTTGGCCAGTGGCAGGCGGCCGACGCCGTACCAGTCGAGTTTGCGGGTCAGCACCATCACCCCGGCAAGCACGCCGAACACCAGCACCGAGCCCATCAGCAAGGCGTAATCTTCGGCCCCGAGCAGGCCGAACAACATGCCGTAGAGCAGCGCCAGCAGGGCGCCAAAACCCACCCCACGCTGGACGCTGTGCAGCACATGACTGACGTAGAAACCGATCAGCAGCACACAGGCAGTCGCGGCAATACCGTAGGCCAGGGCAAAACTCAGGTGCTCGGACAGCGACAACAGCAGCAGGTAGAACAACGCCAGCGACATGCCCACCAGGGCGTACTGCACCGGGTGCACAGCCATGCGTTTGAGCACTTCAAAGAGGAAGAACACGGCGAAGGTCAGGCCGATAAACAGCAGCGCGTATTTGATCGCCCGCTCAGTCTTCAGGTACTGGTCCACCGCGTCGACAAAACTTACGCCGAAGCTGCGATTAGCCAGCACCGCGCAGTGCTCCTGGCGCACGCAGTCATTCAGGGTTTCTTGCAGGTTGGTGGCGAAGAAACTGGTCTGCCAGTGCGCCTTAAAGCCCTTGGCCGACACTTCACGGCTGCTCGGCAGGTATTCGCCGACAAAGCTTGGATGCGGCCAACTGGAGGTCAGCTCGACCTGACTATCACGTCCCACAGGGGTGATACTCAGCTGCTCGGTACCCTGCAATTTCAGGTCGAAAGCGAACTCCAGCACCTGCCCACCCTGGGTATCCAGTGCCGGCAGCGGTGCATGCACTCCTGCGCCGAAACGCTCTTCGGCACTGCCAGGAGCAAAGCTCAGGTTCACGCCGTTGAAGCGCAGCTGCAGATCATTGCTGATACCGCGGATATCGCTGATACCGACCGAGAGAAACGGCCGATCAAACTGATACAGGCCCAGATCATCACCCAATCCCAAACGCGCCGGTAGTTTGAATGCGCCACTGATCTGGTTGTCGCTGCGGTACAGCAGCGCCTTGTAGATGCCGCGTGCACGCTCCTCGGTGGAGACATGACCGTTGAGCACAAAGCGCTCCGGCAGGAAGTACAGACGGCCGTGCTGCTTTTTTTCTTCCTGGTAGCGCTCACCGGTTGCCACGTGGGTTTTCCACACATGCCAGACCTTGGTGTAAGGCACCACCAGAATCGGCCCGGTGAGCTGCTGGCGGTAGCTGGAACTGCGCGCGATGTCCTGCAGCACCTCTGCGCGCTGATACTGCCGCTCGTCCACTAGCCCGTCGATCATCGACAGCGGGACCAGCAATAACAAAATCAGCAGGGCAATAGCGCCCAGCTTGAAACCCAGAATGCGGCTCATGGTGCAACTCTCCGATACGGTTTAGGTAGGCAGAGTCTGGGTAGCGCAAATGGTGGCTTTATGGAGGGCAGATGGAGAGTGTGTGGAGATCGGTCTGCCACAACGTGTAAATGACTTCGGCGGCAGACACCTGCGACCGTTCGTCCATTCCACTGGAAGCCAGAGTTTTCTGCACTAGAGTGCTAACTCACTTGTTGCTCACAAGGCGACCGGTAAGCGGCTTCACCAAGATTTATCCAATCTGATAAGGGACAGTCATGAATAAGCGCCAATGGACTTGCGCGGCCAGCGCACTATTAATGCTCGGTAGCAGCAACGTATTCGCCCACGGTTATATCAAACAGCCTGAAGCACGTGGCTATCTGTGCAAGCTCGGTGAAAACAGCCAATGCGGTGCCGTGCAATGGGAACCGCAAAGCCTGGAAGGCTACTCCGGCTTCCCGCAAAACGGCCCCGCCGATGGCCAGATCGCCAGTGCCGGCCTAGCGCAATTCTCCCCCCTCAATGAACAGACCGTCAGCCGCTGGGCCAAGCGCCCGATCACTGCAGGCCCGACGAACTTCACCTGGCGTTTTACCGCCAACCACGTCACACGCAACTGGCGCTACTACATCACCCGCCCCGACTGGCTGGCCAATCAGCCGTTAAACCGTGCCGCGTTCGAGCCGGTACCCTTCTGCGTGGTCGATGGCGGCATGCAACAGCCGCCGCAGGAGGTCACCCATAACTGCGATGTACCGCCGCGCGAGGGCTACCAGGTGATCCTCGGGGTGTGGGAAGTTGGCGACACGCCGATGAGTTTCTACAACGTGATGGATGTGATGTTCGGTGATGTCACCACCCCGCCCGATCCCTCCACATGGCAAGCCAAGGGCATGCTCTACCCCTCGGTAGACCTGCAAGTCGGCGACCAGGCGATGACCCGGGTCTTCGATGCCAACGGCGAGCGCAGTGACTTGCAGACGCGGCTGCAGGTTGAAACCAGCGAGCAGGGCCAACGCAACCAGTGGACCTATCTGCTGGCCAGCCGGATCAACCAGCAGCAGAGCCTGCTCAAGGCCGGTCAGCGCGGCAGCGACGGTGCCATCTTGCCGGTGTACGGCCAGAACAGCCTGTTCGCCCGCGCCGATAGCGGCATCCAGCGCATCGAGGTGCAGATCGACAAGGCTACTGCACCGGACCACGATCTGCTGGTCGATGGTCTGCAGCCCAGCTACCGCATCCGTAACGGCCAGCTGCGCCTCGAATTCAACGTCACCGCCGTGGGCGCGCTGCAGATCAGCAGCTACGTCTACGACCACGACGGCAATGCCAAAGGCTTTGCCGCAACCGAACTGGCCAACGGCAGCCAGCCCTTGAGCATCAATGTCGAGAACCCTGTGCCCGGTCATCACCAACTGGTGGTCAGTGGCAAGGTCGCTGGCAGCGAACAAGTGCTGCAGAAAACCTTCGACATGATGTTCGTCGCAGACGATGGCAGCGCCAACTACGACTTCACCTTCCCGGACGGTCTGCGCAGTTACACGGCCGGCACCCGGGTGCTGCAACCCAAGACGGGACAGCTGTATCAGTGTCGTCCCTTTCCGCAGAGTGGCTATTGCACGCAATGGTCAGCGGCCTCGACCCAGTTCGAGCCCGGTATCGGTAGCCATTGGCAAGACGCCTGGATAGCCGACTGAGATAAGCGCCGCGCCCGCCGGGCTGTTTGGCCGGCGCGAACACCCCATCCCCCTGAACACACGTACGACACAGGCGCATGCACTGCGCCTTGGCGTATGTCTTTGTGGAGCCGCAGGTATGCCCAGACACTGACGTATAGGCGCTCACCCCGCGTTGCGCGCATCACAACACTGACCCTGGGCCGGTATAGCGGCGCCCGGAGACAGCTAGCAAACAGTGCGCTTCACTCCCCGTCTCGACAGCTGGACGGGCGGCACGCTATCGACTTAAGCATCTGATTTAATTGATTATTTTTAAATAAAAAGCGACGAACGGCCTTGGCTTTTCAACACAGTCTCCTAGGGTTCTGGCAGCTGCACTACGCGGCACACAATTGGGAGATAACCATGCAAGGATTCCAACGCACCACTGCCTTACTGCTGTTGCTCAGCGCAGGCTGGGCCTACGCCCAGGCCGATGAAAAACCCAGCTTCGCGGCCCAGGCGCAGATCGCCGTCGATGATCAGCAGTCACCGCGCTACATCATCAAATACAAGGAGCTGACGCCCTCGCCGATGAGTCAGGCCAACCAGCCGCAACCTCTAAGCGCAGGCAAATTCGAAAGCCTCGCCGCGCAGCGCCTGCTCAGCCAGGCGCAGGTACAACCGCTGATGCACCTGGACAGTCAGGCCGCTAGCGTGGCACACCTCAGCCCAGCGCAACTCAAGCAACTGCAGGCCAACCCGGCCGTCGACTATATCGAGCTCGACCCGCGCCGCTATCTGATGGCCGAACAAGTGCCCTATGGCATTCCCATGGTGCAGGCCGATCTGCTACCGGATAACGCCATTTCCAATATGAAGGTGTGCATCGTCGACTCTGGTTACGACCTCGGCCATCAGGATCTGCCATCAGCCGGCATCACCGGTAATGACGGCTATGGCAGCGTCGACAGTGGCAACTGGTACGAAGATGGCGATGGCCACGGCACTCACGTTGCAGGGACCATCGCCGCACTGGGTGGCAATGATCTCGGCGTGGTCGGCGTCAGCCCATCGGGCAACCTCGGCCTGCATATCGTCAAAGTATTCAATAACAGTGGCAACTGGGCCTACGGCTCTGATCTGGTGATGGCCATCCAGCAGTGCCGCGCGGCGGGTTCGACGGTGATCAGCATGAGCCTGGGCGGTGGCGCCTCGTCGGTAACCGAGCGTAATGCCATGGATGCGGCTTACCAGAACGGTGTACTGGTCGTCGCAGCAGCCGGTAACAGTGGTAATAGCACCCTCTCCTACCCGGCCTCCTACGACTCTGTCGTATCGGTTGCGGCGGTCGACAGCAGCGGTAATCGTGCCTCGTTTTCGCAATATAACAATCAGGTCGAAGTCGCCGCGCCCGGGGTTGGTGTGCGCTCCACCCTGCCTGGCAACAACTATGCGAGCTACAACGGCACCTCGATGGCTACACCGCATGTTTCAGCGGTCTACGCCCTGGTGTGGAGTCAGCACCGTCAATGCACCCCTGCGCAGATTCGCAAGGTGGTCAACAGCACCGCCGAAGACCGTGGCACTCCAGGCCGCGACCCCTACTACGGCTACGGAATCGTCAAAGCCAAACGCGCCAGCGACCTGATCGCCCAGCGTGGCTGTGATGCCACGGGTGGCGACAATGGCGAGGAAAAGACCTACCCCAACCTCTCCGGCGCGCGGGACGCCTGGGTACGTTACAACGTGGTCGTGCCAAGCGGCGCCCAGCGTCTGACCGTACGAATCAGCGGCGGCAGCGGTGATGCCGACCTTTACACCCGCCTGGGCAGCCAACCCAGCACCAGCCAATGGACCTGCAGGCCCTACCTCGACGGCAACCAGGAAACCTGCACCCAGGAAAACCCTGCCGCCGGTACTTGGCATATCGGTGTGCGTGGCTACTCCAGCTTCTCCGGTGTGACCCTTTACTGGCGCTACGAGTAATTCGCCTGATCCCGGGGCAGGCAGCAGCCCCGGGCCCTTTATCGGCTAAGGTCACTCAGCCAGGCAGAAATAGTCGCGCAACAACACAAACCGCCAGGGCACAAATGGACAGTATTTAAAGAAATGCGTAGCGTGCCGCTGATCGCCACTTAAGGATGAACGGCCATGACCCAGCACAACCCCTACGCCACCCCGCAAGCCAGCGTCGCCGACGCAGAATCACTGGTTTCCGACGAGCAGATCGCCGCACTCCCCATCTCGGATAAATGGAAGCAGCGCTTTAGCGCGATCCACCATGCCGGCGGCATCAAGATGCCCAAGTTCAAGGAGCTTCCCGCCGAGGAGCGGCGCAAGGCCTTCAGCTTCAACTTTCTGGCGTTCTTCTTCGGGCCGATCTACTACGCCATCAAGGGCATGTGGAAAAAGGGTCTGGCGCTGTTCTTCGTCTGCGCGGCGGTGGTGATCATCCTCGGCATCGGCCTGGACTATCTCGGCTACAGCAAAGTCGCCAACGCGCTGGGCTATGGCATCAGCGCGGTATTCGCCACGCGCGCCAATATCGATTACTACAAGAAGATGCTGCTGAACGATAACGGCTGGTGGTAAGTGCCCAGGCCTGCTGGAACCACCTGGATTGCTATTGCCTGTACCTTCAACGGCCTGCTAACCCAACTGCATCAGGAGAATAAACGTGACGGAGTATGTCGCTGAGGTGATCTGGCAACGCGGCGAGCAGGACTTTCTCGGCAACCGCTACAGCCGCAAGCATCTGCTGCGTTTTGATGGTGGCCTGGAGGTCGCCGGCTCGTCCTCACCGCATGTGGTGCCGCTGCCGATGTCGGATGCCAACGCCGTCGACCCCGAGGAAGCCTTTGTCGCCTCACTCGCCAGCTGCCATATGCTGTGGTTTCTCTCCATCGCCGCCAAGCGCCGCTTCTGCGTCGATGACTACCGCGACAGTGCCAGCGGTCTGATGCAGGAAAATGCTGCCGGCAAGCTGTTTATCGCCCAGGTCACCCTGCGCCCTGCGGTCAGCTTTTCTGGCGAACGCCTACCCAGCCGCGAACAGATTGAGCACATGCACCACCAGGCCCATGAAGAGTGCTTTATCGCCAATTCGGTAAAGTCCGAAGTACGCTGCCAACCGCGATTTAGCGAGTAACGCCACACAGGCTGCATCGACTACAACGCGAAGATGCCGTTTAACCATAACGGCTGATGCGAGGGGATAAGGCGTGAACCCAACTGCATACGGCTGCCCCGATGGACAGCCATTGTTCTACTTCCATGGCGTGCCGGGCGCAGCGGTTGAGGCGGTGATGCTGCATCAGGCTGCCTTGGCGCACGGCATCCAGCTGCTGGTGGTGGAGCGCAATCTGCCCGGCGAACTCGGCAGCACGGCATATCTGCAACAACTGGCGCAACAGATCAGTGATCGCGCGGCGGGCCAGCCGATTCGCCTGCTCGGTTTTTCCATTGGGGCCTGCCTGGCGTTGCGGGTCGCCGCGCTGCTGGGAGAGCGGGTAGCTGAGGTGTACCTGCTATCGGCCGCCGCACCGCTGGAAACTCCCAGCAATAGCGTCGGTATGGGCGCGGGCCGTTATACCTTCCTTTGGGCGCAGCATTACCCATGGCTGTTCCGGGCCTTTGCCGGGTATCAGGCACTGCTGGCGAAAGTCAGCCCGCACCTGCTGCTGAAGTTGCTGTTCAGCGGCGCTGGCGGCAAAGACCCCGAGTTACTGCATCAAGCCGACACCCAGACCTGGCTGGCAGATATTCAGCGCGCGTGTTTCAAACATGGCACTCGCAGCTATGTGCGTGACGTAAAACTCTACGTCGAGCCCTGGGCGGCAGAACTGGATAACGTCACGGCAGCAGTCAGCCTGTGGCATGGCGACGCAGATAACTGGGCACCCATTGCCATGTCGAGTTACCTGCAGGAGCATCTGCGCAATGCCAACACGATGATCAGTTGTGCCGAACAAGCGCACTACTCCTGCCTGCTGGAGAATGCTCAAGCCGTGATGGCGACGGTGCAGCTGAATAGCTCAGCCACCCGCGTGCCAGGCTGATAACTCCCCCGGCTCCCTCGACTGACAACAACCCAAGGATGGCACCATGAAAAAGCTCGCACTGCCGCTGATCACCCTGCTGGCCTTCAGCGCCTACACCCTGTACGTGATGCTGCACGCAGAACATTCGCTGCTGCAATTTGGCATGCAGTTGATGTCCAGACCCGATACCGCCCAGGTGGTGATCGATCTGTATATCCTCGCGGCACTGGCGTGTGTGTGGATGTATCGAGATGGCCGTGCGCGAGGCAAGTCGTTGCTCTACCTGCTGCCATTCTTTGCCCTGACCCTGGTTTTCGTATCAGTAGGGCCGTTGCTGTACCTGGTGCTTCGCGCCTTGCCAAATCCCGCTTCGCCGTACAGCGACGCTGCGTCCGGAGCACGCCAATGAGCAACCACGCCCTGCTCAGCTCCTTGCTGCATTACAAGGCCTGGGCCAATCAGGAACTCTTTGCTGAGTTGCAGCGACTTGATCCGCTCACCCAACAAAGCGAGCTGCACGCCGCCCTGCGCATCCTCAATCACATCCACGTGGTCGAGCGGATATTTGTCGCCAACCTGCAAGGCATCAACCACAGCTACAGCGCCACCAACACAGCGGAAACACCCACGCTGGCAGCACTGCAGCAGGCGGTGCAGGAGACGGATCGCTGGTATCTGGACTATGCCGCAAGACTAAGCGCCCAACAGTTGGCCGAGCGCCTGAGCTTCACGTTTGTCGATGGTGATACCGGCTGCATGAGCCGCGAGGAAATGCTCGCGCATATCGTCACCCACGGCGGCTACCACCGTGGCGCCGTCGGCCGGATCATCGCGCAACTGCAACTGGCACCACCACGGGACATCTACACGCGCTTTCTGCATCAGGATCAGCCGCAGCGCCGCGAAGCGAGCTAAACCGGAGGCTTGGCAATAAAGGCCTGCTTGTCATGCCGATCAAATCCGGCGCGCTCATAGAAACGCAGGGTGGCGGGGTCCTTGCTGCTGGTCATCAGCATGACCTTGTAGCAGCCCTGGCCCCAGGCAAACGCTTTGGCGTGCGCCAGCAACGCCTGACCATAGCCACACCCGCGATGCTCGCGATGGGTGACTACATTTTCGATCAGGGCAAAGGGCCGGCAGCCGCGGGTCAGGTTGGCCACCAGGTTGATGCTGCAGCTGGCCACCAGCTGCGCATCGCAGTACAGGCCAAAACACTGCTGGGCGGGGTTGGCGATGATCGCCTGCCACACCACCTCAACCTGATCGCGTGCGGGCAGCGGTTGATCCTCAGGATGTAAATGCTCATACAGGGCGAGCAGCGCATCCAGCTCACCGGCGCCGACACTGCGGATATCCATCAACCTATCCCTGTTACGCGGCTTTACTCGCCGCGAATGTACTGTTCCAGTTGCTGAATCAGGCTGGCCTGTTCGGCGATGGTGTGTTTGACCAGGTCACCAATCGATAGCAGGCCGATCAGTTCGCCTTCCGCCAATACGGGCAGGTGGCGCAGGTGGCGGTCGGTCATCAGTTGCATGCAGTGCTGCGAGGTGTCGCGCAGGCCGACGGTCAGGACATCTGCGGTCATAATTTCGCTGATCATCGCACTGAATGCGGAGCGCTCCAGCAGCGCCACTTTGCGCGCGTAGTCACGCTCGCTGACGATGCCAGCCAGGCGACCTTTTTCATCCAGCACCACCAGTGCACCAATGCCTTTCTCGGCCATCAGCTTGATAGCATCGAGCACCGAAGTACTGGGCGTGACGCTGTACACGGCGGCCTGGGGCTTGGCGCGAAGAATCTCGGCAACTGTTTTCATGCAGCGGCTCCTGCTCTGTTTCTTATTGGCATTGAGGATAGTGCGCAGGCCGGCCATTGCTGGCCAACCCGATGACCCGATCAGAGCATCTGCGCGGGCTCAGCGCAACCATTGCAGGCCAGCAAGGTCGGTGCCAAGCAACGCGTCAATTGCCCGGAAATAGCGGCAGACGCAGTTGCACCTCGACTCCGCCTGCGACATTACCGATGTGTAATGCGCCGCCGTGCAGCTGCATGACTTCCTCAACAAAATTCAGCCCCAAACCGGTGCTCTTGCGCCCGCTGCCGGGGCGCGCCAGGGAGTAGAACCGCTCGCTCAGGCGCGCCAGGGCGTAATCAGGAATCGCCTCGCCCTGGTTGAACAGGCGCAACTCAACCTGCCCGGAGCGGGCCTCAGCACTAAAGCGGATCAGCCCGCCTGGTGGGGTGAAGTCCAGCGCGTTATCCAGCAGATTGGCCAGCGCCTGACGCAGCAGAAAGGCCTCACCACGCGCGCTTAATTCAGCACCGATATGGTTTTCAATCTGCAGGCCGGCGGCTTCAATACGCGCCATCTGCGCCTGCAACAGCGAGTCGGCCAGCGCCTGCAGTGGCACCGCCACCTGCTCTTCCAGGCCCTGGCGCTGTTCGACCTGAGCCAGGTGCAGCAGGCGCTCGATCAACTGCTGCATGCGTGCACTTTCCTGCTCGATATTGGCCACAAAGCGCTGCCGTTGTGGCGCGGGCATTTCACTATCGAGCAATTCCGCTGCACCGCGAATCGCCGCCAGCGGGCTTTTCAACTCATGAGTCAGGGTGTGCACGTAGCGCTCGACATAGGCCTTGCCTTCCAGCTCGGTGCGCATGCGCTCGATGGCTTCGGCCAGTTGCGCCAGCTCACCACCGCGCACGCTGGGCAGTTCGGCACGCTGCCCGGCGCTGACCGCCTGGGCGTAGCGGGTCAGCTTGCGCAAGGCGCCGCTGAGCCACCAGGACAACAGCGCACCGATCAACAGACCGAGCACGATCAAGCCGCCGCCGAGCCAGGCCAGACGCTGCTCGGAGCGTTCGATATAGGGCTGCAGGGTGCGATTGGGCTTGGCCACCGAGACCACGCCGATAATCTGTGCGCCATCCATGATCGGTGCGGCCACGTACATCACCGAGGAGTCGGGATCGTTCGGGTCTTCCTTGGTCGAGCGCGCGCCGTACTCGCCGCGCAGGGTGCGCAGCACGTCGTTCCAGCGCGAATAGTCCTCGCCCACCGCCGCGCCGGTGGAGTCGAGCAACACAATGCCCTTGGCGTCGGTGACATAGATGCGGTGGTTGACCTGAGTCTTCTCCACACCCCAGATCTGCGCCTGCGGTTGACGCTGACCGTAGGCTTGCAGCAACGCGGGCAGGCGGCTCTGCTGCAGACGCCCGGCCTTGACCTCATCACGCAGAATTTCCGCCAGCAGGTTGGCGGTGTCGACCAGGGTTTCCTCGGTGCTCTGGCGCACGCCGGGGCGGATTTCGTCCATCACCGTGCTCAGTACAAACCAGCCGGCCAGCCCGACAAACAGGAAGTACACCAGAAAGATGCGAATCCCCAAGGGCATCAGGCGTGCCTCGGCGAGTAGCTATAGCCCAGGCCGCGGTGAGTCTGGATCGGCTCAGCCGCAGCAGCCACCTGACGCAGCTTGGCGCGCAGGCTTTTGATATGACTGTCGATGGTGCGCTCGTAGCCGACATCGGCGGCCACGCCCAATCCGTCAAGCAACTGCTCGCGGGAGAACACCCGCTCGGGTTGCGCCAGCAGGCTTTGCAGCAAACGGAACTCGTGACGCGTGAGACTCAGTAGCTGGCCGTGGTAATGGATTTGCACCCGCTCGATATCCAGCTGGAACGGGCCACTGTCGGAGTTGGTGGCCGGCGCTTCACGCGGTGCCATGCGCTTGAGGATGGCCTTGACCCGCGCCGCGACTTCACGCGGGCTAAAGGGTTTGACCACGTAATCGTCGGCACCGATTTCCAGGCCCACCACCCGGTCGATTTCTTCGCTGCGCGCGGTGAGAAAAATCACCGGCACCTCGGAGAACCGCCGCAGCCGCTTGCAGGCCTCAAAGCCGCTGATATCCGGCAGGCCGACATCGAGAATCAGCAAGTCGGCCGGATTGCGCTGCTGTTCGGCCAGAGCCTGCTCGGCCAGGCTCAGCCAGGTGGTGGTAAAGCCTTCGCTCTGCAGGGCGAAAATCAGGGTATCGGCGATGGCGGCTTCGTCTTCGACAATCAGAATATGCGGCATTGGCGTCCTGCTCGTGGCAACTCGGCGAGGAGCCTGCGGCAGGCCGCTGCCAGCGTCAAGCATGCCGCCGGTGCAGCCCGACTCGTAGGTTGGCGTTGAGCGCAGCGAAGCCCAACAAGTGGCGGCCATATCGTTGGGCTTCGCCGCTGCGCGACTCAACCCAACCTACACTGCGGCCAGCGTAAAGGCTGAACGCAGAACCTCACCCACCCTACGGCCTCAGTCCAGCTTGAAGCGCCCAGTATTGTGCTCCAACGCCTGACTGCCCTGACGCAGCTGTTCGGCGGCATTGCTCACCGCCTGCGCCCCTTCCAGCAAGGTGCTGGCCGCGTGATCAACCTGCTGGATATTGCCGCTGACTTCATCAGCAGTGGCCGCCTGCTGCTCGGCGGCAGTGGCAATTTGCGCCAGGCGGTCAGTCACCAGCTGCACCGACTCGACAATGGCATTCAGGTCCTCGCCCATGGCCAGCACGCTGCCGACATCACCTTCTGCCTGACGCACGGCATCTTCCATCTGGGTCACCGACTGGCCGACCACGCGGTGCAGGTTGGCCACGGTTTCGGCGATTTCCGCCGTGGAGTTCTGCGTGCGTTGCGACAGCGAACGCACCTCGTCGGCCACCACAGCAAAGCCGCGGCCCTGATCGCCTGCACGCGCCGCTTCGATGGCCGCGTTGAGCGCCAGCAGGTTGGTTTGCTCGGCGATGCCCTTGATCACGTCCACCACCCGGGTGATCTGCTCGGTCTGGCTGCGTAACTGTTGCAGCGTGGTAGCGCTGTCGCCCAGGCGACTGCTGAGCTGGCGCATGCTCTCGCTGGTACGCGCGCTGCGCTGATTGCTCTGGTTGGCGATCTCACGGGTCTGGCTGGCTTCCACCGCGGCCTGCTCGCAGCTCTGCGCCACGCTTTGCGCGGTGGCGGCCATTTCGGTGGCGGCAGCAGCAATCTGGCTCATCTGCGCCTGCTGCTGTTCCACCGATTCCAGGGCATTGCGCGCCTCGCCGTTAAGCATTTGCACCGTGTCACCAAGTTGCTGGCTCTGCTGATTGACGCCCTGCATGGAGTCGCGCAACTGGCCAACCGCGGTATTCAGCGCCATCGCGATACTCGCCAGGTCATCCGCGCCATGCACCTGCATGCGCACGCGCAGGTCACCATCGCGCAGACCTTCGGCAGCATCAATGATGCCAGCGGTGCTACGCCGGATCGAGGCGTTGAGGCAGAACAATACATACAGCGCCAGCAGGGTCAGCAGGCTGAACACGCCGACCACTTCGATCATCGCGGTCAGGGCCTTGCGCCGGTAATCACCAAGACTGGCAGCAAACTGCTGGTACAACGCGGCCTGCAGACTGAGCAATTGGCCCTGCAGGGCATCGGTGCGTTGCACAAACTGCTCCGGGGTCAGGGCCATGGGACTGGCCTCGAACATGTCGCGGTCAATGCCCGTGAGAAAGGCTTCGTAACCCTGCAGAGCCTCATCATAGGGCCCCTGCAGCTGGCGCATGGCACGCGGCGCCTCCAGCTTGAGCGTGGCCTGGGCCTTGAGCAGTTGGCTGCGCGACTCATCCAGGCTGCGGCGCAAATCACGGATCAGCACCCGGCTCTGCAAGGTGAAATGCTGCGACACCACCGCGCCGTAGCCCTGACTGGTAAAGCTGCCCAATTGTTCGAGCAGACGCGGCAAGGTGTAGGTCAGCTGCTCCATCATCAGGTAGGTGTCGAGCTGCGGATCGAGGATCAACCCGCTGTCGGTTGCTACCTGCTCGCGCAGGGCCAGCAGGCTCAGCAGGTTCTTTTGGTAACGTTCGAGGGCATCGGGCAAGGCCAGCTTACCCAGTACATCGACACTCAGCTCGGCCTGACCGGCGCTGAGACTCTGCAAATGCTGGCGCGCCTGATCACTCAACAGCTCGGACTCAAGCGGTTGCTGCAGAGCCTGCAGGACTGGGCCAAGACCATTGGCCTGTTCACGCAGTAGTGCTTCGGCGGCTTTCTCGGTGCCCTTCCAGCGTGACAGCAACGTGCGTTGCTCTATCAGCTCCTGCTGCACGTCAGCCATGCCCTGCAGGGCATTGATACCTTCCAGTTCGTTATCGATGGCGTTGAGTCGATCCTGATAGTTGCCACTGATAACCCACAGAGAGAAGCCCAGCGGCAAAGCGAACAGGACAAACACCAACTGAAACTTGCGCGCGAAACTGAAACGTTCCAGCAACCGCACACCCGGTTTGAGTACTCCAGTCATACACACCTCAACCTGTTGAGCGCGCCAACTTCAGGGGCGCGCCAAAGCAAAACTTCAAGCAAGAAGCACGCCCAAGCAGCGCGCCTGCAGACGGTAATGTTTAATGAGCATAGATGAGTGGCCGGACCACGGCCCGTTACCCGGTCGCGAGCAGCGCTAGCGGTCGAAAAACCTAGCGGGAAATACCGCTCCAGAGTTCCTCGACATCGCGGAAGCCCCATTCTTCGGCAGACTCACGACCGACAATCCTGTCGCGCCCAACCAGCTTGCTCAGGTCAAGAATTTCCTGCGGGATCGGGGTTTTCGATTTGGCCGAGAAGAACACCTTGACCCTCGGCGCGAGCAGAGACTTCGCCTGTTGTTCCATGACCACGCCGATGCGCCCGCTCTCCAGACGCACCAGCGAACCCACCGGGTAGATGCCTACGGTTTTGACAAAGGCCTGGAACACCACAGGATCAAAATGGCCCTTCCACTCGGCCATCTTGCGGATCGACTCGGCTGGATCCCAACCCTGCTTGTACGGTCGGTTGGAAGTGATCGCGTCATACACGTCGCACACTGCGCCCATGCGCGCGTACAGGCTGATCTGCTCACCGACCAGACGGTGCGGATAGCCACTGCCATCAACCTTTTCGTGGTGATGCAGGCACACGTCCAGCACCAGCGCGCTGACTTGTTTGCTATCAATCAGCATGCGCGAGCCCGCTTCGGGGTGGTCGCGCACCTGAGCGAACTCGTTGTCGGTCAGCTTGCCGGGCTTGTTCAGCACATCATTTGGAATCGCCATCTTGCCGATGTCGTGGAGCAAACCGGCCAGCCCGGCCTCACGCACCTGCCCCTCATTCAGGCCCAGACTGCGCGCCAGGGCGATCATCAGTGCGCAGACCGCCACCGAATGCATATAGGTGTATTCATCGGCGTTTTTTAGCCGCGCCAGGCTGATCAGCGCATTGGGGTGACGCATGATCGAGGCGGAAATCTCCTCGACCAACTCCCCGGCCTGCTCAAACTGCAAGGCTTGGCCCATGCGCGCATCGCCAAACATGCTGACCACCGCAGCCTTGGAGCGGTCGCAGAGCTTGGCCGCACGCTGCACCTCATCCTCCATCGACACCGCCAGGTTGACTGGCGGGCTCTGCACCGCAGCCAAGAGAGCGGCCTCGGCTTGGGCTGCGACCTCCTCGGGACTGACACTGACGGTGCCGTCCTCGACATCCAGACCTTTGCTGACATCGATCCACAGCTCACCAATGCTGCTGGCCTTGATCCGCTGCAGGTCTTTTTCAGACTTGAGCAGAAACTTGGACTTCCAGAAGGGGTGGTCCATCCATGCGCCACAGAACTCGTGAACATACATACCGACGCGTACATCGGTCACAGCAATGCACTTCAACATGGGTGCCCTCAGACGAGAAAGTAACCCGGCTCTTGTCGGACAAGAATAGATGAACAATAGCCAGCATTACGCTGACTTGATACAACCAATGGCCATTGGACATCAGTTGCAGATCAGCGGCTTGGAAGCCTTGGCACGACTGCTTATCATTGCCGCTCAAGCGCACCCTAAGGAGTTGCCATGCGCCGCCTGTTGACCGGTCTTTGTGTCATTATTCTGCTGCTCCTCAACACGCTGATACTGATCGGCCCGCTATTGCTAATCGCCCTCGGCAAGTTCGTCCTGCCCGGCAAGGCACTGAAAACGACCAGCTCACGCGGGGTGATGTGGGTAGCAGAAACCTGGGCAGAGCTGAACAAGCTGATCTTCGCCAGCCTGCTCCCGGTGCACTGGGATATTCGCGGCAGTGCCGACCTGCGTCAGAGCACCTCCTATCTGGTGATCAGCAACCACCAGTCATGGGTCGATATTCCTGCGCTGGTACAGGCCTTCAACCGCAAGACGCCCTACTTCAAGTTCTTCCTCAAGCAGCAGCTGATCTGGGTACCCTTCCTCGGCCTGGCGTTCTGGGCGCTGGACTACCCCTTTATGCGCCGTTATTCCAAGGCATTTCTGGCCAAACATCCCGAACTCAAGGGCCAGGACCTGGAGATCACCAAGCGCGCCTGCGAGAAGTTCAAGGACTTGCCGGTCACCGTGGTCAACTACCTCGAAGGCACCCGCTGCACCCCAGCCAAACAGGCCCAACAAGGCTCGCCCTATCAGTATCTGCTCAAGCCCAAGGCCGGTGGTGTGGCCTTTGTTCTGGCCGCACTCGGCGAGCAACTGGACACCGTGCTGGACGTGACCGTGGTCTATCCAGGCACGCATGTGCCCGGCTTCTGGGAGCTGGTCAGTGGTCAGGTGGACAAGGTGATCGTCGATATCCAGACCCGCGAACTGGACCCGGCGCTGTGGCAGGGCGACTACGAAAACGACCCGGTATTCCGTCAGTTTGTGCAGAACTGGGTCACGCAGATGTGGCAAGACAAGGATGCGCGGATCGCGCAGATTCGCGCCGAACAGCCCTGCTGACCAGGCACCGCTGCTGATCAACTACTGCGGCAGCTCACGGCGAATCATCCAATGCTCCGGCGGCGGCATCAGACGGCTGATATCGAACTGCTCCAGGCTGGCCTGATCGAGCATCTCGATCATCGGACCGACCCGCCGTGCATGCGCACGACCTTCCAGCGCGCGCACCGCCAGGTCTACCGCAATCCGTGCCTGCAGCACCGGGGAATCGGTGGGCGCGGCAACAATAAAGCCATCACGAATCTGCTCGACAATCCGTTCCGTGGTGTAGGTAGCCAGAACCCGGGCCTGGTAGTTCTGCCCTGAGGTCTGCACCAGCTGCGCGGCAAAGCCGGCAGCCTCAGCATTACCCAGCAGGTAGTCGAGGCGCGGATGCTGCCTGAGCAGCTCGCGCACCAGTTGCGCCTGGCTGGCACGATCCACCGGGCCATAGCCACCGTGTTGCACGGTCATCGGCTTGCTCTGCTCAGCCTGACGCAGTGCCTTTTCCGAATCCAGCACCCAGCCTGCGCCTTGCGGCCCGGGTAACCAGCCCAGGCTGAAAGGCCCTGGCGAGCGATGGTCATCGATATAGGTCAGAGCAGCGCCGGTCATATCGGCAAAGTCCACGCTGGAGCTGGCGCTCAGCCCCGGACAGGCGATGCCATTGACCAGATCGATCACCGGCTTGCCCTGTTCGACCAGCTGGGCGATGGGCGCACAGAGGGCCTGGGCATCAATCGCCGCAATTACATAGGCATCGGCATTGAGCTGCTGACAGGTGCGCAACTGCTGCGCTTGCACCTGCGGGTTTTCATAGCCACCGGCCTCATAGATGCCTAGCCGCACACCTTGGCGCGCTGCCTCCTCATCCAGGCCCCAGGCCACACCCCACCAATAGCGATCCTTGCCATGCGGCAACAATGCACAGACCCGCCAGGGTTTGGCCGCTTGCGACAAAGGCTGATACTGCTGCGATACCCCATCGGCCAGCACCTCCACGGGGTACCAGTCCGTAGCCCATGCCTGGCAGCTGATCCAAAGCCAACAGAGGATGAAGCAGATCGCCCGCATAAGATCCTGCCCTGGAAAGTGAGCACTGAGCAGCCGTGCCGTGCACTTACTTTAGCCACTTTTCGGGTTCTATTTGGACGGAGCAGAAGACAAGCAGAACGCGAGCACGCTCCTCGGTTGAGGGGCGTGCATACCACGACAGGCGGGCAAACTAGCTGCCCGCCTGCATCGCTGAGGGCAATCAGGCCGCGCTGAACAGCTTGTGCGGGTCGATGACGAACTTCTTCGGCACGCCGGCATCGAACTCGCCGTAACCGCGCGGTGCGTCGTCCAGGCTGATGACCTGCACGCCAACCACTTCGGCGATATTGATGCGGTCCCACATGATCGCCTGCATCAACTGGCGGTTGTATTTCATCACCGGGGTCTGGCCGGTGTGGAAGCTGTGCGACTTGGCCCAGCCGAGGCCGAAGCGGATGCTCAGGGAACCAATCTTCGCCGCCGCGTCCACCGCGCCCGGATCTTCGGTGACATACAGACCGGGAATACCGATCTTGCCAGCCACCCGCACCACGCCCATCAGCGAGTTGAGCACGGTGGCTGGCGCTTCGTGTTGCACGCCTGCATGGCCGTGACCACGGGCCTCAAAGCCCACCGCATCGACGGCGCAATCGACTTCCGGCTCGCCCAGCAGCGCGGCGATCTGTTCGTGCAGCGGAGTGTCCTGAGACAGGTCGGCGATCTCGAAGCCCTGGGCCTTGGCATGGGCCAGACGCACCGGGTTGACGTCGCCGACGATCACCACCGCCGCACCGAGCAAGCGTGCCGAAGCGGCGGCCGCCAGACCCACCGGGCCGGCACCGGCGATATACACGCTGCTGCCCGGCCCCACTCCAGCAGTCACAGCCCCGTGATAACCGGTCGGCAGGATGTCGGACAGGCAGGTCAGGTCGCGGATCTTCTCCATGGCCTTGTCGCGGTCCGGCAGTTTGAGCAGGTTGAAATCGGCGTAGGGCACCAGCACATACTCGGCCTGACCACCGGTCCAGTCACCCATGTCGACATAACCATAGGCACCACCGGCACGCGCCGGGTTGACGGTCAGGCAGACGCCGGTGTGCATTTCCTTGCAGCTGCGGCAGCGGCCGCAGGCGACGTTGAACGGCACCGAAACCAGATCACCGATCTTCAGGTTTTCCACGTCGCTGCCCTTCTCGACCACCTCACCGGTGATCTCGTGGCCCAGCACCAGGCCCACTTGCGCTGTCGTGCGACCGCGCACCATATGCTGGTCGGAGCCGCAGATATTGGTGGAGACCACACGCAGGATGACCCCGTGCTCGATCTTGCGACCGCGCGGATCCTGCATTTTCGGATAGTCGATTTTCTGCACTTCGACCTTGCCAGCGCCGAGATAGACGACGCCACGATTACCAGACATACGTATTTCTCCTTTCTTGTTGTGAATACAAAGGCGCAGCCAACGGTCGCGCGGCCTTGTACTGGAGCGTTTAAGTCTGTTGCCGGGTAGGCCGAGGACTTGGCAGTCGGTGATCCACCCGTAGCGGGAACTTCCAGCGCTGCGGCTTAGGCGTGCAGCACCACCGTGCGGCCGTCATTGAGGAAGACGCGGCGCTCAAGGTGATAGCCGATGGCCTTGGCCAGGGTCTGGCACTCGATATCGCGGCCCTTGGCGATCAGGTCTTCGGGGTAGTGGGCATGGTCCACCGGCTCTACGCCCTGGGCGATGATCGGCCCCTCGTCGAGGTCGTTGTTGATGTAATGCGCGGTGGCGCCGACCAGCTTGACGCCCTTCTCGTAGGCCTGGTGATAGGGCTTGGCGCCCTTGAAACCGGGCAGCAGCGAGTGGTGAATATTGATCGCCCAGCCGTCCAGCCGGCGGCACAGCTCGGGTGAGAGCACCTGCATATAACGGGCGAGTACCACCAGCTCGGCACCGCTGTCCTCGATCACCTGCAGCACCCTGCTTTCCTGCGCCGGCTTGTCTTGCGGGTCGAGCGGGAAGTGGTAATAGGGGATGTCGTGCCAGCGTGCCAGCGGCTCCAGATCCGGGTGGTTGGACACCACCGCCACCACGTCCATGGCCAAATGGCCGATGCGCTGGCGGTAGAGCAGGTCGTTGAGGCAGTGATCGGCCTTGCTGACCATCAGCACCACCTTGGCCCGGTAGCCCGGCGGGGTCAGTTCAACCTGCATGCCGAAGGCGCTCAGGCGATCGTTCAGACCGGCGCGAAAGGCCTGCTCGTCAAAGTCATCCGGCTGACGGAATTCCACGCGAATAAAGAATCTTGCCGACAGGCGATCATCGAAGGAGTGGTGTTCGGTGACGTAGCAGCGCTGCTCGAACAGAAAGCGCGTCACCGCATCCACCGTGCCGAGCACGCTCGGGCAGTGGGCGGTGAGAATCCAGGTATCGGGGGTGCGGCTCATGGTCAGTCCCTCGGTGGAACTCGTGAGAGGGGCTTTAGCCGCGATCGGCTTTAACCACGAGAACAGTTGCGGCTAAAGCCCCTCCCACAGGATGTTTGTTGCCGTCAGGCCTTGATCGCCAAGCCGTATTCGGCGCTGGCGTCCTGCAGCCACAGCCAGAAGTAATCGGAGAAGCTGCGGCGAATCAGCAGTTCCCAGGTGTCTTCGGCGGTGTGGCGGATCACCAGTTGCGACTTGGCGAAGTGGGTGCCCACCGCCTTGCCGACCGGGAAGTTGCTCGGGTGCACGTCGTAGCTGGTGGACTTCATCAGCACCTCACGCACCTTCGGCCCACGCAGTTCCAGCAGGGTCTGCCCGCCGCTGACGTTGACGATCGAGATGTGCTGACCATCCAGCGCTTCGCGCAGCTTCTGCTCGACCGCGAACTCGCTGCCGCTCGGCACAATCAGCAGCCACTCATCCGGCGCCAGCCATTGCAGCGAGGTGTCGCCGGCCGCCACCAGGGTAAGCGCCACCGGCAGCTCCAGGCCCAGAGCTTTGTGCACGCCGCCGGCAAATGCCGGATCCTTGGCATCGCCACGCAGGGTCAGGTGACCGAGCAACTTCTTCTCACGCACCGTCACCCCGGCGCTGGCCGAACCTTTACCCGCCAGTTGTTCAAGGCCGGCGTGGAACAGCGGCGACTCGGCATGCGCGGCGGCCGGGCGTTGCTGATAAACGTTGATCAAATTAGACATTCTGGCGATCCCCTTTCGGGTCATAGAACACGGAGCTGACGATTTCGGCTTCGATCAGGCTGCCATCGGCCAGCGGTGCGAACACCCGCTCACCCATGCGTTTGAGCCCGCCCTTGACCACGCCCATGGCGAAGGAATAGCCCAGCGCCGCGCTCATATAGCTGGAGGTGACGTGGCCGACCATCTGCATCGGGATGGACTGCTGCGGGTCGAACACCAGTTGCGCGCCTTCCGGCAGCACCTTGTTGGGGTCGACGGGTTTGAGCCCGACCAGCTGCTTGCGGTCTTCGCGCAGGCTGTCTTCGCGGTTCATGCCGCGCCAGCCGATCCACGAGAACGGCTTGGTTCGCCCTACGCACCAGCCCATGTTGAGGTCGTCCGGGGTGACCGAGCCGTCGGTGTCCTGACCGACGATGATGAAACCCTTCTCGGCGCGCAGCACGTGCATGGTCTCGGTGCCGTAAGGCGTCAGGCCATGCTTCTTGCCGGCTTCGATGATCTTTTCCCACACGCCCAGGGCGTAGTCGGCCTGCACGTTGACCTCATAACTCAGCTCACCGGTAAAGGAAATGCGGAACACCCGCGCCGGCACACCGCCAACCAGGCCCTCCTTCCAGGTCATAAACGGGAAGCCTTCCTTGTCCAGGTCGATGTCAGTGACCTCGGCCAGCAGCTTGCGGCTGTTGGGGCCGGACAGGGTCATGGTCGCCCAGTGGTCGGTGACCGAGGTGAAGTACACCTTCAGCTCCGGCCACTCGGTCTGGTGGTAAATCTCCAGCCATTCCATCACCCGTGCGGCACCGCCGGTGGTGGTGGTCATCAGGAAGTGGTTATCGGCCAGGCAGGCGGTTACGCCGTCGTCGAAGACCATGCCGTCTTCCTTGCACATCAGGCCGTAACGGGCCTTGCCAACATCCAGCTTGGTCCAGGCGTTGGTGTAGACGCGGTTGAGAAACTCGCGGGCATCCGGGCCTTGAATGTCGATCTTGCCGAGGGTCGAGGCGTCCAAAATGCCGACGGCGTTACGCACGGCCAGGCACTCGCGGGCCACGGCGGCGTGCAGGTCTTCACCCACCTTGGGGAAGTACCACGGGCGCTTCCACTGACCCACGTCCTCGAACTCGGCACCGTTTTGCAGGTGCCAGCTTTGCATCGCGGTGTAACGCTTGGGCTCGAACAGCGCGCCACAGTGACGGCCGGCCACCGCGCCGAAGGTCACCGGGGTGTAGTTCGGGCGGAACATGGTGGTGCCCATCTGCGGGATGCTGATGCCCAGCGAACGGGCGGCAATCGCCAGACCGTTGATATTGCCCAGCTTGCCCTGGTCGGTACCGAAGCCCAGCGCGGTGTAGCGTTTGACGTGCTCGACCGACTCGAAGCCCTCGCGGGTGGCCAGCTCGATACCGGCGGCGGTGACGTCGTTCTGCAGGTCGACAAACTGCTTGGGCGCACGCGCCGTCGGCTTGTCGTGCGGCACCTGAAACAGCGCCAGGGACGGCTCTTCCAAGCGTGGTGCGACCTGCGGCAGGCTGGCGGAGACCGCCTTGAAGCCGGCTTCGGCAGCCGCCGAAACACCCGCTTCGAAGCCATCAGCCAGGGCATCGCCCAAGCCAAACACGCCATTCACCGCACCGGCGCACAGGCGCTTCTGGAAGCCGCCCTCGCCCGGCACAAAGGCCAGAATGTCTTCACGCCAGGTCGGCCGACCGCCCAGGTGCGACGCCAGGTGCACCACCGGGCTGTAACCGCCGGAGCTGACGATCAGGTCGCAATCGAGCACCTCGCCGGGGCTGCTGACCTTATGGCTGTGCACATCGATGGCGCAGATGCGCGCAGCAGTCACCCGCTTGCTGCCGGCCGCTTCCACCACGGCGCTGCCGGTAAGGATGCGCACGCCACGCTTGCGCGCCTCTTCCACCCAGCTACCGCGTGGGTTGCTGCGGGCATCGGCCACAGCTACCACCTGCAGACCGGCGTCGAGCCAGTCAAGCACCACGCGGTAGGCGTAATCGTTGTTGGTCGACAGCACCAGCTGCTTGCCTGGTGCCACGCCATAACGGCGCACATAGGTGGACACCGCATCGGCGAGCATATTGCCCGGCACGTCGTTGTTGGCGTACACCAGCGGCCGCTCGTGGGCGCCGGTGGCCAGCACCACACGAGTGGCACGCACACGGTGCATGCGCTGACGCACCATCCCCATAGGCGCGATTTCCCCGAGGTGGTCGGTCAGGCGCTGGTGAATGGTGAGGAAGTTGTGGTCGTGGTAACCGTTGACCGTGGAACGCGGCAACAGGGTGACTTCAGGCATGCCGGACAACTCGGCAATCACCTGCGCGGCCCAGTCGGCGGCGGGTTTGCCGTCGAGGGTTTCGCGGGTGCTGAGCAGGCTGCCGCCAAACTCTTCCTGCTCATCGGCGAGAATCACCCGGGCACCGCTGCGTGCAGCAGCCAAGGCTGCCGCCAGGCCCGCCGGGCCGGCACCGACCACCAGCACGTCGCAGTGCTGGTTCATGTAGTCGTAGCTGTCCGGATCCACGGCGGTCGGCGCGCGGCCTAGACCGGCGGCCTTACGGATGTATTTCTCGTAGGTCAGCCAGAGGTTCTGCGGGTACATAAAGGTCTTGTAGTAGAACCCCGGCGGCATCATCTTGCCGCCGACCTTGCCGAGAATGCCCATCAGGTCGGTGTTTACGCTCGGCCAGCCGTTGGTGCTGCTGGCGACCAGGCCGGCATACAACGCCTGCTGGGTGGCACGCACGTTGGGAATCTGCGCCGCTTCGGTGCTGCCAATCTGCAGCACGGCGTTCGGCTCTTCCGCGCCGGCAGCAACGATGCCGCGCGGCCGTGAATATTTGAAACTACGCCCGACGATATCCACGCCATTGGCCAGCAAGGCGGCTGCCAGGGTGTCACCGGCAAAGCCCTGGTAGCTCTGCCCGTTGAAGCTGAATGTCAGGGGCTGGCTGCGATCAACGCGGCCGCCTGTAGCAAGACGATTGACCTGGCTCATGCCGTTACTCCTTGGTCGATGGCCTTTTTCTCGACAGTGCCGGCAGCAGTGACGCTGGGCTTCTCGCCGATCTTGTAGGTTTCGAGAATTTCGTAGGACACCGTGTGACGGGTGGCGTTGAAGTACTTGCGGCAACCGGCCGAATGCACCCACAACTCGTGGTGAATGCCGCGCGGGTTATCGCGGAAGAACAGGTACTCGCCCCACTCGGCATCGGTGCAGGCGGCCGGGTCCAACGGGCGCGGAATGTGCGCCTGGCCCTTGGCGTGGAATTCCTCTTCGGAGCGCAGTTCGCCGCAGTGAGGGCAGAAGATATGCAACATGGGTAAGCCCTCTTAGTGAGCCACGGCAGCAGCGCCGTGTTCGTCGATCAGTGCGCCAGTGTGGAAACGGTCCATGGCGAAGGGTTTGGCCAGCGGGTGCATTTCGCCCTTGGCCAGGCTCGCGGCGAACACGTGGCCCGAACCCGGGGTGGCCTTGAAGCCGCCGGTGCCCCAACCGCAGTTGAAGAACAGGTTCGGTACCGGGGTCTTGGAAATAATCGGGCAGGCGTCCGGCGAGGTGTCGACGATGCCGCCCCACTGACGGTTCATGCGCACCCGCGAGAGCACCGGGAACATCTCGACGATGGCCTGCAGGGTGTGTTCGATGGTGCCGTAGGAGCCGCGCTGGCCGTAGCCGTTGTAGCCGTCGATACCGGCACCGATGACCAGGTCGCCCTTGTCCGACTGGCTGATATAGCCGTGTACGGCGTTGGACATGATCACGCTGTCGATAATCGGCTTGATCGGCTCGGACACCAGCGCCTGCAGCGGATGGGATTCCAGCGGCAGGCGGAAGCCGGCGAGGCCCGCCATATGCCCGGAGTTACCGGCGGTGACCACTCCGACGCGTTTGCCACCGATAAAACCCTTGTTGGTTTCCACGCCGATACATACGCCGTTTTCCTTACGGAAGCCGATCACCTCGGTCTGCTGGATCAGGTCCACGCCCAAGGCGTCGGCGGCGCGGGCATAGCCCCAGGCCACGGCATCGTGACGTGCAACGCCACCGCGACGCTGCACGGTGGAGCCCATCACCGGGTAGCGGGTGTTCTTGCTGCAATCGAGGTACGGAATCTCTTCGGCCACCTGCCTGGCATCCAGCAGTTCGCCGTCCACGCCATTCAGGCGGTTGGCGCTGACACGGCGCTCGGAGTCGCGCATGTCCTGCAGGGTGTGGCACAGGTTGTAGACGCCGCGCTGGCTGAACATGACGTTGTAGTTGAGGTCCTGGGACAGACCTTCCCACAGCTTCATCGCGTGCTCATACAGGTGCGCGGACTCATCCCACAGGTAGTTGGAGCGCACGATGGTGGTGTTGCGCGCAGTGTTACCGCCGCCCAGCCAACCCTTCTCGATCACCGCGACGTTCTTTACGCCGAACTCTTTGGCCAGGTAATAGGCCGTGGCCAGACCGTGGCCGCCACCGCCGACGATGATCACGTCGTACACCGGCTTGGGCGTGGGGTTGCGCCACATGCGCTGCCAGTTTTCGTGGTGGCTGAACGCGTGCTTGAACAGGCCGAAGCCGGAATAACGTTGCATAAAGGTGCTCCTGAAACGGAAAGCTGGAACCTTGTCGCCGGGCGCGGCAGTTACCGAACCGGGTGGAACATTGCGCTTATCGGTAGACCGGGTAATCGGCGCACAGCCCTGCCGCCAGCGTGGCCACCTGCGCTTCCACATCGGCATCGCCGAGGTGGTCGAGGATGTTGCAGATCCAGCCGGCCAGCTCGATGCTCTGCGCTTCCTTGAAACCGCGCGTGGTGATCGCCGGGGTGCCGATACGCAGGCCCGAGGTGACAAACGGCGACTGCGGGTCATTCGGCACGGCGTTCTTGTTGACCGTGATGCCAGCTCGGCCCAGGGCGGCATCGGCGTCTTTGCCGGTGAGGCCCTGACGGATCAGGCTGACCAGGAACAGGTGGTTGTCGGTGCCGCCGGAGACCACGTCGTAGCCGCGCTGGATAAACACCTTGGCCATGGCCTGGGCATTCTTGATCACCTGCGCTTGGTATTCCTTGAAGCCCGGCTCCATGGCTTCCTTGAAGCACACCGCCTTGGCGGCGATCACGTGCATCAACGGGCCGCCCTGGGCGCCGGGGAAGACCGCCGCGTTGAGCTTCTTCTCGATATCAGGATTAGCCTTGGCCAGGATCAAGCCGCCACGCGGACCGCGCAGGGTCTTGTGGGTGGTGGTGGTGACCACATCGGCAAAGGGAATCGGGTTGGGATACAGACCCGCGGCGACCAGGCCGGCGACGTGCGCCATGTCGACAAACAGCAGCGCGCCAACCTTGTCGGCAATGGCGCGGAAACGCGGGAAATCCAGGGTTTTCGAGTAGGCCGAGAACCCGGCGACGATCATCTTCGGCTGACACTCCACGGCCAGGCGCTCGACTTCGTCGTAATCAATCAAACCGGTGGCGGTGTCGATGCCGTACTGCACGGCGTTGTACAGCTTGCCCGAGGACGACACCTTGGCGCCGTGGGTCAGGTGGCCGCCGTGGGCCAGGCTCATACCGAGAATGGTGTCGCCGGCATTGATCAGCGCCAGGTACACCGCGCTGTTGGCGGAGGAGCCGGAGTGCGGCTGCACGTTGGCGTAGTCGGCACCGAACAGCGCCTTGGCGCGGTCGATGGCCAGCTGCTCGACCACATCGACATGCTCGCAGCCGCCGTAATAGCGCTTGCCCGGATAGCCTTCGGCGTACTTGTTGGTCAGGCCGCTGCCCTGTGCCTGCATCACGCGCTTGCTGGTGTAGTTTTCCGAGGCGATCAGCTCGATATGGTGCTCCTGACGGCTTTCCTCGGCGTTGATGGCGCTGAGCAATTCGTCGTCGTAGCCTTGAATCTGGTCATGCTTGCTGAACATCGCGGATCTCCTGCGGCGCCTGGGCAGCGCATCTGTGTCGATAGCGGGCTGAGCCCTTGTGAGCCGATGGTATGACTGGCCCTGATCGGTCAGATGCCTAGGCACGCCACGGGGGATTTCGTTTGCGACATGCACAGGTCGCAATTGCGCAGAGCCTCGCGACAGCGCGTTGCGGCTTCGCCTGTATGGCAGAGGATGTCGCCCCCGTATCTGCACGCGGGCGTGACCGCGGATACAGTAGAAGCATCCCAAACGGCTTAGCGTTAGCGCTCACAAGGAAGCTCCCATGCCCGATCTCTCGCAACAATTCGCCAGCGACAACTATTCCGGTATCTGCCCGGAAGCCTGGGCAGCCATGGCCGAAGCCAATCAGGGTCACCAGCGAGCGTACGGCGACGACGAGTGGACGGCGCGCGCCGCCGACCATTTCCGCCGCCTGTTTGAAACCGACTGCGAGGTGTTCTTCGCCTTTAACGGCACGGCGGCCAACTCCCTGGCCCTGGCCTCGTTGTGCCAGAGCTACCACAGCGTGATCTGCTCGGAGACCGCCCACGTCGAAACCGACGAATGCGGCGCGCCGGAGTTCTTCTCCAACGGTTCCAAGCTGCTGCTGGCCAAGACCGAGAACGGCAAGCTGACCCCCGAGGCGATCCGCGAAATCGCCCTCAAGCGCCAGGACATCCACTACCCAAAACCGCGCGTTGTCACCCTGACCCAGGCCACAGAAGTCGGCACCGTTTACAGCCCCGATGAAGTGCGCGCGATCAGTGCGGTGTGTCGCGAACTGGGCCTGCACCTGCATATGGACGGCGCACGCTTCTCCAATGCCTGCGCTTTTCTCGGCTGCAGCCCGGCCGACCTGACCTGGAAGGCCGGCGTCGATGTGCTGTGTTTTGGCGGTACCAAAAACGGCATGGCCGTGGGCGAGGCGATCCTGTTCTTCAACAAGGACCTGGCCGAAGATTTCGACTACCGCTGCAAGCAGGCCGGTCAGCTGGCCTCGAAGATGCGTTACCTGTCCGCGCCCTGGGTCGGCATCCTGCAGAACGATGCCTGGCTGAAATACGCCCAGCATGCCAACCGCTGCGCGCAGCTGCTGGCCGAGTTGGTCAACGACATTCCGGGGGTCAGCCTAATGTTCCCGGTGCAGGCCAACGGCGTGTTTTTGCAGATGTCGGAAGCCGCACTGGAAACCCTGCGTGGTCAGGGCTGGCGCTTCTACACCTTTATCGGAGCCGGCGGCGCGCGCTTTATGTGCTCCTGGGACACCGACGAAGCGCGGGTGCGCCAGCTGGCAGGGGATATTCGCCAGGCGATGACAGCAACGAACTAGAACCTGCTCAAGGGCTCGCGAGCTAGAGCCATGCAAGGCAAAAGCAGGTGAGGAAGCGGAGTGTACTTTTGTACATGAGCATTCCGAACCTGCTTTTAACGCAGCAGGGCCGACGTGCAGCAGACCTTGAGCCGGTTCTAGCGCGGCACCAGCGCCGGCAGCAAGGTGCGCGAGATGGCCTCGCGTACATTCGGCAGCAGTGTGGCGCTGCCACCCAGCAACTCCTCCACCAGCCGCCGCAGCGCCACGGCGCGTTCTGGACTTAGCCCGCTGACGGCATGCTCGCACGCCTGCTCGGCAGTGACCCCGGGTGGAATCGACAACCCAAGCGCCACCAGGCGTTCGCGTAGATCCTCCTGATCGATCAGGTCGGCGTGCATCATGGTCAATTCCTCTAGTGGTAGAACGTTAGAGCTGGCTCTTAGCGCAGCACGCCTTCTTCCAGCAATAACTTGAAGATAGCCTCGGCACCGGCCTGTGGCGATACATCCTTGAGCACCTGCCCGCCTCCGCCGGATGCCTTGGCCGTAGCAGCCTTCATCCGCTCGGCCCCGGTCTTGGCCTTGATCACCTTGAGGCGCTTGGGCCGGGGCTTGGCCGGTTGCAGCTGGGCGCTGGCAAACAGCGGATCGGCAACCAATTCCACCTCCTCGGCTGTCAACAGACCACGGCGTGCCGGACCGAAGGCGCTTTGCCGGGCGACGGGCGCAGCATTGTCGACGCTGGCGACAAACGGCAGACGCACCTGCAAGCGCCGGCGCTGACCGCGCGGCAAGGCTTGCAGCACCTGAGCCACGCCATTGCTGACCTGCTCCACCGCCGCCAGCCCGACCACCAGCGGCCAGCCGAGCTGTTCCGCCAGCAGGTAAGGCAGCATGCCGGAGCCTTCGCCAGTTTCCGCCTGACTGCCGGTCAACACCAGCTGCGCGCTGGAGTCGGCCAGGTAGTCGGCCAGCACCGGCAGCGCATCGCTGTACGCCGGTTGTTCGAGAATTTTGATCTGATTAAGGCCCATGCCCAGGTAAGCCCGCAGCGCTTCCTCCTGCGGGTCGCCGGCATGCAGCACCTGCAAGCGCTCACCGGCCAGGCGCAGGCCCAGCTCGACCGCACGGGCGTCCTGCTCGGCGCGGCGCGGTCGCCCGGAGGTTGGATGGGCGCCGACTGAGACCAGCGTAACTACCTGCAAATCAGTCATGGCGCAGCTCCGTAGGGTGGAAGACGCTGTGTTCTTCCACCATGTCGGTGTGGGTAATGGTGGATGGGTGAAGCGTCATCCACCCTACGAATGGGTTAGGCCGCATCACGTGCGCCTCCTTGCCGATAAGCGGCGACGCGCTCGATCAACGCCTGCAGAATGGCGGCGGACTCGCCAATCACCGAAAGATCGGCGCGTTTGATCATGTCGCAGGTTGGGTCGAGGTTGATCGCCACCACCTTGTCGCAGGCACCGATGCCTTGCAGGTGCTGGATCGCCCCGCTTATGCCCACCGCCACATACACCCGCGCAGTGACCCAGATACCGGACGCGCCGACCTGGCGCTCGCGGCCCATAAAGCCATCGTCCACCGCGACGCGTGAGGCTCCTTCGGTCGCCCCCAGCGCGGCGGCCGTTTGATGAAACAACGCCCAGTCCTTCACGCCGTTACCGCCGGAGAGAATAAATTCGGCCTCGGCCATGGTGATCTGCGCAGGGTCGACTGCTACGGCACCCAAATCCTGAATACGTGGCAAGTGGCTGACCAGAGCTTCACTCAGCACCAGCGGCCGCACTTCATGACGGGTCTCGCTGACCGGCTCGGCACACTCAACCGCCGCCAGGATCAAACGCGGCGCGGCCTGCACCAGGTCTTCCCGGCCGGCACCAGCACGCCCACTGGCCATGCCATCGGCCACCTGCCAGACCCGCGTGGCCGGGCGTTCGCCGAGCTTGGCGGCCAGGCGACGGCCCAGCTCTCCGCCACCGCTGCGGCTGTCGGGCAGCAACCAGTGGCGCGGCGACAATTGCCGCTCCAGCGCACCCAACGCCAGCACCCGCGCTTCCGGGGCATAGCCGTCGAAATCGTCACCGGCAAACTGCAGCAGGCGATCGACGCCGTTGCTGTCGAAGGCGCTTTCCTTGTGCTCACCAAAGATCACCGCCACCACCGCGCCGTCGCGACCGGCAAGCTTGTGCGCCAGACCGAGCAGGTCCTTGTCATGGGCGCTCAGGCGGCCGCCAACCATGTCCGGTACCACGGCGATATAGAAAGCCGGTTGCTCGATCACATGCAGTGGCAATTGCACCACGGCACTGGCCGTCGAGCGCTTGGCCGCGCCGCCCTGCTGCGCGCCGGAACGGTCGATGCGTTTAAGTCCGCTGGGGCCGATAAAGCCCACCGCATGCGGGTTCTTACGCAGCACCCCGGCGGCGCTGAGCCAGCTGGCCACCGCCGGCTGCGTGGCGGCATGCAGCGGGTGCAGACGGTTGCGAGCAATCCATTCGGCCCGTGGATCACGGCGGATCAAGTCGCTCATGGGCTTACCTCGGCTGCTTCACGCGGGGCCGGCGCAGGCTGCTTCGCCTCGACCACGCCCTCGATCAATACATCGGCCACCAGCTCGGCAATATCCTTGACCTCCGGGCGCGGGCCGACCACGCCTTCGAGCATCGCGGTGCACTGCGGGCAACCCACGGCGACCAACTCGGCGGCGGTTTCCTTGATATCGACCATGCGCATATCGGGAATCCGCTGCTTGCCAGGGATATCGGTGATCGGCGCACCGCCACCACCGCCGCAGCAACGGGAACGGAAGCCCGAGCGCTGCATTTCCTTCACTTCGATGCCGATGGCATTCAGCACATTGCGCGGTGCTTCGTATTCACCGTTGTAGCGGCCCAGGTAGCAGGGGTCGTGGTAAGTGACCGAGCCGCCTTTGTGCTGGCCGAGGTTGAGTTTCTGGCCGCTGATCAGCTCATCCATATAGGTGCTGTGGTGCAACACTTGATAGCGGCCGCCCAGCTCGCCGTATTCGTTTTTCAGCACATGGAAACTGTGCGGGTCGCAGGTGACGATGCGCTTGAACTGGTACTTGGCCAGGGTGGCAATATTGCGTTTGGCCAGCAGCTGGAAGGTTGCTTCATCGCCCAGACGGCGGGCCACGTCGCCGCTGTCGCGCTCTTCCAGGCCAAGCACAGCGAAGTCGACCTTAGCGGCTTTCAGCACTTTTACAAAGGCGCGCAGGGTGCGCTGGTTACGCATATCGAAGGCGCCGTCGCCAACCCAGAACAACACATCGACCTTCTGTTTGTCGCTCATCAGCGGCAAGTTCAGATCCGCAGCCCAGTTCAGTCGTCCGCCAGGGGCAAAGCCGCCGGGGTTGTCGGTGGCGATCAGGTTGTCCAGCACCTCGGCGCCCTTGTTCGGCGTCGCGCCCTTCTCCAGGGTGAGATGGCGGCGCATATCGACGATGGCGTCGACGTGCTCGATCATCATCGGACACTCCTCGACGCAGGCGCGGCAGGTGGTGCAGGACCACAGCGTTTCGGCATCGACCAGGGCTTTGCCATGCAGATTGACGATGGGCAGGTGTGGGCCGCCGCTGTGCTCGCCCACTGGTTTTCCTGGGTACGGCGAACCGGCGAACTTGGCATCGCTGCCACCGGCCAGGCCAACCACCATGTCCTGAATCAGCTTTTTCGGGTTCAGCGGCTGGCCGGCGGCGAAGGCCGGGCAGGCCGCCTCGCACTTGCCGCACTGCACGCAGGCATCAAAGCCAAGCAGCTGATTCCAGGTGAAATCCGTAGGCTTCTCCACCCCCAGCGGCGCCTTGGGATCGTTCAGGTCGAGCGCTTTCAGCCCGGTAGAACGACCGCCACCGAAGCGTTCGGTACGGCGGTGCCAGGCCAGGTGCAGGGCGCCGGCGAAAGCGTGCTTCATCGGCCCACCCCAGGTCATGCCAAAGAACAGCTCGGACACACCACAGGCCACACCGACGGTTAGCAGCAGCGCCAGCACCCAACCACCAAAGCCGTCCGGCAGGATGCCGGCAACAGGAAGCGTGGCGATAAAGAAGCTGCTGGCAAACATCAGCAGGCTTTTCGGCAGACGCATCCACGGGCCTTTCGACAAGCGTGATGGCGGATCAAGGCGCCGTTTCGCGACAAACAGCGCGCCGCCGAACATCAGCGCGGTCGCCGCCAGCAGAGCGAAGCCGAGGATGCGACTCTGCAGGCCAAAGCCATGCACGACAATCGCCAGCACGGCGGCCAGAACAAAGCCGCCGGCCGTGGCCACGTGGGTGTTGGCGATATATTTGTCGCGCGCCACCACATGGTGCAGATCGACCATATAGCGCCGTGGCATAGCCAGCAGCCCGCCCAACCAGTCGACCTGCGCCGGACGGCCACGGCGCCACATCAGAAAGCGCTTCACCGCGCCGATAACCGCAAGGGCCAGGGCGGCGAAGAGCAGAATGGGGAGGATCGTGTTCAACATTCTTTGGTCTCCTTAAAGGGACCACATAGGGCGACCAATATGATCGTGACCTTGGACATGGTTCCTGTGGGAGGGGCTTTAGCCGCGCCGCTGTTGACCTTGTCGCGGCTAAAGCCCCTCCCACATCGGTTCAGCGTCTGGATCAGAAGTCCTTGCACAACCGCAGCGCGTCGTAGATCGCCGCGTGGGTGTTGCGCTGGGCCACGCAGTCGCCGATGCGGAACAGCAGATAGCCTTCACCCGCCTCGGATAAACAAGGCTGCGGCTGAATGGCAAACAGCGCTTCCACG
Organism: Pseudomonas sp. 8BK; assembly: GCF_902506475.1. NCBI lineage: Bacteria > Pseudomonadati > Pseudomonadota > Gammaproteobacteria > Pseudomonadales > Pseudomonadaceae > Pseudomonas > Pseudomonas sp. 8BK. The sequence goes on from NZ_LR733252.1 coordinate 2,545,133, forward strand.
TCGATCTGGCCCTTGTTGCGCGAGCCGTCCTTGAGCGCGTAGTACAGGCGCTCATCGGGACGCACGCCGTTCTCCACCACCACCTGATCGACCACCCGCTCTTCTTTCGCGCCGGTGTATTCGTTCTCCAGCACCGCCACCAGCTTGTCGCCTTCGCGGTAGACCTTCTCCAGCATCAGGTCGCCGGTCATGATCACTTCTTTCGGATACAGGCTGCGGTAATAGGTCGGGAAGCTGGTGCCGCCAATGGCCACGCCCGGCTTGATGTCGTCGGTGACGATCTCCACCTTGGCGCCCTTCTCGGCGATAAAGTCGGCCACCGACATGCCGGTAAATTCACAGATGGTGTCGTAAACCAGCACGTTATTGCCCGGTGCGACCTTGCCGTCGAGGATGTCCCAGCTGCTGACCACCAGGCCTTCGGCCGCGCCCCAGTGCTCGTTCTGCTCCAGGAACGGATGGCCGCCGTTGGCCAGCACCACGATATCCGGGCGCAGGTCCATGATGCTCGCCTCGTCCGCGCCGGTACCCAGGCGCAGGTCGATATTCAGGCGTGCCAGCTCCAGCTGGAACCAGCGGGTGATGCCGGCCATCTGATCACGTTGCGGCGCTTTGGCCGCCAGGCTGATCTGCCCGCCGAGGCTGTCTTTCTTCTCGAACAGGGTTACGTCATGGCCACGTTCAGCGGCAACGCGTGCGGCTTCCATCCCGGCCGGGCCACCACCGACGATCACCACCTTGCACTTCGGCCCGCTGGTTTTCTCAATGATATGCGGCAGGCCCATATATTCACGGCTGGTCGCGGCATTCTGAATGCACAGCACGTCCAGGCCCTGGTACTGGCGGTCGATGCAGTAGTTGGCACCGACGCACTGCTTGATCTGGTCGACCTGGCCCATCTTGATCTTGGCGATTAGGTGCGGGTCGGCGATATGCGCGCGGGTCATGCCGACCATGTCGACGTAGCCGCCCTCGAGGATGCGCGTGGCCTGGTTCGGGTCCTTGATGTTCTGCGCGTGCAGCACCGGCACCTTGACCACTTCCTTGATCCCGGCCGCCAGGTGCAGGAACGGCTCCGGCGGGTAGCTCATGTTCGGAATGACGTTGGCCAGGGTGTTATGGGTGTCGCAGCCCGAGCCGACGACGCCGATAAAGTCGATCATGCCGGTGGCGTCGTAATAGGCGGCGATCTGCTTCATGTCCTCATGGGACAAGCCATCCGGGTGGAACTCGTCACCGCAGATACGCATACCCACGCAGAAGTCGTCACCAACTTCCTTGCGCACGGCCTTGATCACCTCCAGGCCGAACTTCATGCGGCCCTCGAAGGTGCCGCCCCATTCGTCGGTGCGCTTGTTGACCCGAGGCGACCAGAACTGGTCGATCATATGCTGGTGCACGGCGGACAGTTCAACGCCGTCCAGACCGCCCTCTTTGGCGCGGCGTGCGGCCTGGGCGTAGTTGCCGATCACCCGCCAGATTTCCTCGACCTCGATGGTCTTGCAGGTGGCGCGGTGCACCGGCTCACGGATGCCGGACGGCGACATCAGGGTCGGCCAGTGGAAGCCGTCCCAACGCGAGCGACGGCCCATGTGAGTAATCTGGATCATGATCTTGGCGCCGTGCTTGTGCATGGCGTCGGCGAGATTCTGGAAGTGCGGAATGATCCGGTCGGTGGACAGGTTGACCGAACTCCACCACTGCTGCGGGCTGTCGATGGCCACCACCGAGGAGCCACCGCAGATGGCCAGGCCGATGCCACCCTTGGCCTTCTCTTCGTAGTACTGCACATAGCGCTCAGTGGTCATGCCGCCGTCGGTGGCATACACCTCGGCATGCGCGGTGCTGAGCACGCGGTTGCGGATGGTCAGCTGGCCGATTTGGATCGGCTGGAACATTGCTTCGAAAGCCATTACGGCACCCTCACGGAACTAAGGATTGTGGGAGGCGCTTTAGCGGCGATAGCGGTATGCCCGTCGCGGCTAAAGCCCCTCCCACACAGGGTTGTTTTTAGCGTGGCTTGACCACAAACAGGCCATCGTCGTGGCCCTCTTCGGAGCCGCCATAGACCTGCTCGGCCACGGTGCGAATAGCGCTGCCCTGGGCCTGAAGAATCTGGTCCATGGCACCGGCAAACCAGCCGGTGAACATGTAATCAACCTTGCGCCCGCATTTGCCGTAGACGTAGACAAAGGCCGAGTGTTTGAGGCGAACCGAGCAGGTGCCGGCGGCCAGGTCGATGACTTCGATCTCGAACAGCCCCCAGCCGCGTTGCGACAGGCGCTTCATGTAGTGTTCGAACACCGCCACGCCAGACAGACCGTGGCATTCGGCCTCTTTCTCGCACCAGTGCCAAGCGGACTTGTAGCCGGCCTTGTAGAGAATCTCGGCATAGGCCTCAGCGCCCAGCACCTCTTCGATCCCGATGTGGTTGTTGACGAAGAAATGCCGCGGCACATAGAGCATCGGCAGCGCGTCAGTGGTCCAGACGCCGGTTTCGTCGTCGACCTGGATAGGCATTTCGGGTGCGTGGGTGGCCATGTGTTCAGTGCTCCAGAATTCGTTGTCTTGCATATTTGAAAGGTGCCGATGAATGCCTGTGGAGCCGTAGCGAGCACGCCGAGAGCAAGGAGACCCGCAGCGACAAGCGAGAGCAGTACGCATGTACGGCGAGCTTGTCGCGAGGACGCGACGCAGCTATCGGTGGGCGCAGTAGGCTCCGGAGGTATTCATCACTCGCCCCAGACGTCTTTCAAAACCCGTACCCAGTTCTCGCCCATGATCTTGCGCACCACGCGCTCGGAATGGCCGCGCCCCAGCAGGGTCTCGGTGAGGTTGGGGAATTCGCCCACGGTGCGGATGCCCAGCGGGTTGATGATCTTGCCGAAGTTGGTCAGGCGACGGGCGTAGCCCTTGTCGTGGGTCAGGTACTCGAAGAAGTCCTGGCCGTGGCCCTGGGTGAAGTCGGTGCCGATGCCGATGGCGTCTTCGCCGACGATGTTCATCACGTACTCGATGGCTTCGGCGTAGTCGTCGATGGTCGAGTCGATGCCCTTGGCCAGGAACGGCGCGAACATGGTCACGCCGACAAAGCCGCCGTGGTCGGCGATGAACTTCAGCTCTTCGTCGGACTTGTTGCGCGGGTGCTCCTTCAGGCCGGACGGCAGGCAGTGGGAGTAGGTGACCGGCTTCTTCGATTCGAGGATGACCTCCTCGCTGGTCTTGGAGCCGACGTGCGACAGGTCGCACATGATGCCGACGCGGTTCATCTCGGCGACGATCTCGCGGCCGAAACCGGACAGCCCGCCGTCACGCTCGTAGCAACCGGTGCCGACCAGGTTCTGGGTGTTGTAGCACATCTGCACAATGCCCACGCCGAGCTGCTTGAACACCTCGACGTAACCGATCTGGTCCTCGAACGCGTGGGCGTTCTGGAAGCCGAAAAGGATGCCGGTCTTGCCCTGCTCTTTAGCTTTGCGGATGTCAGCGGTGGTGCGCACCGGCATCACCAGGTCGCTGTTTTCGCGGATCAGCTTCTGGCTGGCGGCGATATTGTTCACCGTGGCCTGAAAGCCTTCCCACACCGACACGGTGCAGTTGGCAGCGGTCAGGCCGCCTTTGCGCATGTCCTCGAACAGGTCGCGGTTCCACTTGGCGATGATCAGCCCGTCAATAACGATGCTGTCGGCGTGTAATTCGGCTGGGCTCATCAGGCAGTCCCCTTTTAGCGGTGTCGCCAAACCCGTTGTTGGCGCTTTGGACTGAGCATATCCCCGGGGGCTCGGGCGACCCGGTGCAAAAACGACTGGGGTATTGCCGAAAGCGTCAAAGCCGGATCGCAGGCAGATATGCGCAGGCCAGAGGGCCGGTACAAGGCAGCGACTACCCGTAGGGTGGGTTAGGCGCGAACCGGAATCAGGCAAATACCACCGATTATCAACGCGCCGTAACCCACCATGACGATCTACCGGCAAACCGCAATGGTGGGTTACGCAGCGCCCGAGTTGCGTGGTGCAGTCAATAACTAGCCCCGGCGCCACTAACCCGCCCTACAAAAGCAGCCTGCATACAGTTCTGATACATCGCCAATAAAAAAAGCCCCTGCCCGGGGGTATCCGACAGAGGCCAAAGTGACCCTTGAGGTGGGTCTCAGTGTGTTGCAGAGGTCGCCGGCCTGCGCCGCGCCGCCAGCAGACCGTAGGCGGTCAGGCCAAGCAGCAGCCACAGGCCTAACGTCATGCCGGCTTACTCTGCGCCGACCTGACGCAGGTACGGCGCCGGCGCCGCGCCAAGGTTGTGCAGCACGCGCTCGCTGTACCAGTCGATAAAGTTGACCACGCCGAACTCGTAGGTCTTCGAGTAGGGGCCGGGCTGGTAAGCGGTGGAGTTGATGCCGCGCTGGTTCTCTTCAGCCAGACGACGGTCCTGGTCGTTGGTGGCGTCCCACACCTGACGCAGTCGCGCCACGTCGTAATCGACGCCTTCCACGGCATCCTTGTGCACCAGCCATTTGGTGGTGACCATGGTTTCCTGCGCGCTGATCGGCCAGACGGTGAAGACGATCATATGATCGCCCATGCAGTGGTTCCACGAATGCGGCAGGTGCAGGATGCGCATCGAGCCGAGGTCCGGATCGGTGATGCGACCCATGAGTTTCTTGCAGCCCTGCTTGCCATCCATGGTCATGGACACGGTGCCCTTGAGCAGCGGCATGCGCACGATGCGGTTGCGCAGGCCGAAGCTGGCATGGGCGTAGGGAATATTGTCCTTGTCCCAGCGAGTGGTGCACTCACTGACCTGATCCTTGAACGCCTGAGTAGCGCGCGGGTCGGTGACGTCATCCCACTCCAGCAGGGTATTCAGCAGTTCCGGGTGCGAACCGTTGCAGTGGTAGCACTCGCGGTTGTTCTCCAGCACCAGCTTCCAGTTGGCTTTTTCCATCAAGGTGGTTTGCACCGCCACCTTGGTGTTTTCCATGTCGTAGGGCTCCATATAGTGAGCCAGGGTGCTGAGGAAATCGTCGATGGCCGGCGGGTTCTCTGCCAGCGAGATAAAGATGTAACCGCCTGCCACCTTGCAGTTGACCGGCTTCAGGCTGTAGTCCTTGAGGTCGAAATCCGCGCCCATTTCGGTACCGGCGAACAGCAGGCGACCGTCCAGCTCGTAGGTCCACTGGTGATAAGGACATACCAGCTTGGCCACCTTGCCCTTGTCGCTGGTGCACAGGCGCGAGCCACGATGACGGCAGACGTTATGGAACGCATGCACTACACCATCGGCGCCACGAATCACCATGATCGGGTTGTCGCCGAGCTGCAAGGTGAGGAAGTTGCCCTTGGCCGGAATCTCGCAGGTCATGCCGGCGATCAACCATTCCTTGTGGAAGATCTCCTGCATGTCGATCTTGAACAGACGTTCGTCGTTATAGAACGGCTGCGGCAGGGAAAAAGTCCGCTCACGGGTCTGCAGCATCTCTGCGGCGGCCTTGCGTGCGGGCTCCAGCGGATCGCCCAGGCTCAGGGTGGAAGTGACGTCCATCGGTAACTCCTCAATGGCTCATCGTCTAGTGCGACGGCCGTAAAAGTGGCTAATACCAGGGTCTGCTAACGCTTCGGCGCGAGTCGCGTTGCCGCGTCAAATGGTGCCAGGCAAGGCGCGGGATGCCGGTAATGGCCATTCCCTTACCAAGTCTCGCAACACCGCCTGGCACCATTTGCCGCGCAACCCGAAAGGGCGTGGTCCGTTTGGCGCAGCACTGCGTTTCTCGGAGCTGATTTGGAACACCAAACTTCGCTCCTCGTGCCTTGTTCTGCACCAAACGGACCTTCGCCGCGACCGCGACGAAGCGTCAGCAGACCCTCTTCACGCAAGGTGGCGTCATTGCCCCGTTCTGCGCCTGCCGATGGCGACTGGATGAAAGAGGAATTCGCTCGTGACCTTTTGCTTCGGCTGGCTGCGAGTGTGGCGCTCGGCGTGGGCGAAACCTTATCTATGGGCGACATGGCCACATCCGTTTCCGACGCGGCAAACCAAGGCCTGAGCGGCAGGTCGCGATAAGCATGTAAATGTCGCTGGCAGATAAATGAGCGTGCCGGCCAGTACGCACAATCCGCCCCATACAAGGCCGATGTCCGGCCGCGCGGAGAGACGTCCATGACGACGAACGACTTCCTCAACCCGGTTACCACGCAGACCTGGAGCAATGGTCGGCATATGGTGCGCTGCGTCAAAGTCATCCAGGAAACCTGGGACGTGCGCACCTTCTGCTTTATGGCCGATCAACCGGTGCTGTACTTCTTCAAACCTGGACAGTTCGTCACCTTGGAGCTGGAGATCGACGGCCAGCCGGTGATGCGCTCCTACACCATTTCCAGCTCCCCTTCGGTGCCCTACAGCTTTTCCATCACCATCAAGCGGGTGCCGGGCGGCAAGGTCTCCAACTGGCTGCACGACAACCTCAATGAAGGCGACGAGCTGCCGGTGCACGGCCCGGTCGGGCTGTTCAACGCCATCGACTTTCCCGCCGAGAAGGTGCTCTACCTCAGCGGCGGGGTTGGCATCACACCTGTGATGTCGATGGCACGCTGGTTCTACGACACCAACGCCAATGTCGACATGGTGTTTGTGCACAGCGCGCGCTCGCCGAAGGACATCATCTACCACCGCGAGCTGGAACATATGGCCGCGCGGATCAACAACTTCAGCCTGCACGTGATCTGCGAGAAACATGGCCTGGGTGAGGCCTGGGCCGGTTATCGCGGCTACCTCAATCAGAAGATGCTGGAGCTGATTGCCCCGGATTATCTGGAGCGGGAGATCTTCTGCTGCGGCCCAACGCCCTATATGAACGCGGTCAAGCGCCTGCTCGAAGCCAACCACTACGACATGAGCCGCTACCACGAAGAATCTTTCGGCGCGACGCCGCCGGAAGTGCGCGCAGAGGTCAAGGAACTGGCTGCCGAAGCCGCCGACGCGCCGGCCGTACCCGCTGCCGAGCAGCATCAAGTGGCATTCACCAGCACCGGCAAGAGCATCCGCGTCGACCCGGGCGAAACCGTCCACGCCGCCGCCGCCAAGCTTGGCCTGCATATTCCAAAGGCGTGCGGCATGGGCATCTGCGGCACCTGCAAGGTGATGAAAACCGCTGGTGAAGTGAGCATGGAGCACAACGGCGGCATTACCGACGAAGATGTCGACGAGGGTTATATCCTCTCCTGCTGCAGCGTGCCGCAGGGTGATGTGGCCATCGAGTATTAAGACCTCTTACAGCAGCACGACACACAGCAAAACGCCGCACCCGCCCTCAAGGCCCGTGTGGCGTTTTTGTTTGGTGCTACCAATCCCGTGGGAGGGGCTTTCGGCTCTGGCATCCTGCTTCGCCCTACCTCCTGCATCCATGCAGTCGTAGCCGCGACGGCTGTAAGCAAAAGCTCGCCGCTAAAGCGCCTCCCATCGATCACTTACAACCTGACACTGGCGAAGGTCGACTCCCCCTGCGCGCGGGTCAACGCGGCCATGGCCGAGGATGGCGAAGGGCGCATCAGGTCTTCCGGCATTGGCAGCAGCGCCACCACATTGCCGCCCTGCTGGCCGGCGCGCTCATCGCGTGGCGGGATGCCAAAGTATTCGCGGTAGCACTTGGAAAAGTGCGGCGTGGAGACAAAACCGCAGACCGAGGCCACTTCGATGATCGACATGCTGGTCTGCTTGAGCAGCTGGCGCGCACGAATCAGGCGCAGCTTGAGGTAGTAGCGCGACGGCGAGCAGTGCAGGTACTTCTGGAACAAGCGCTCCAGCTGGCGGCGCGACACATCGACATACAGCGCCAGCTGATCGAGGTCGATCGGCTCTTCCAGGTTGGCTTCCATCAGCGCGACAATTTCCTGCAACTTCGGCTGGTTGGTACCGAGCATGTGCTTGAGCGGCACGCGCTGGTGATCCTGTTCATTGCGGATGCGCTCGTAGATAAACATCTCGGAAATCGCTGCCGCCAGTTCGCGGCCATGCTCGCGGCCAATGACGTGCAGCATCATGTCCATCGGCGCAGTGCCGCCGGAGCTGGTGTGGCGATTACGGTCAATCGAGAACAGGCGAGTACTGACGCCCGCACGAGGGAAGGCTTCCTGCATCGAGGCCAGGCATTCCCAGTGCACGCTGCAGTCGAAACCGTCGAGCAGCCCGGCCTTGGCCAGCGCCCAGCTGCCAGTACACACCGCACCCAGCTGCGCACCATGGCGGGCCTGACTTTGCAGCCACTGCACATGCTCGCGGGTAACGCTGTGCTGAATGTCCACGCCGCCGCAGACGATTACCGCATCCAGGCGCGGCGCGTTGCTCAGGCCGGCGTCCGGGGTAATCTGCAGGCCATCACTGGCACTGACCGGCAGGCCGCTCTGGCTGAGGGTGTGCCAGCGGTACAACTCCTTGCCGGACAGCTGATTGGCCATCCGCAATGGCTCGACGGCAGACGCCAGGGAAATCAGGGTGAAGTTGTCGAGCAGGAGAAAGCCGATGGACTGCGGAGCACGGCTCTGGGGTTGTGCCCCTTGAGTGAACTGTGACATCAGGTAAACCCTCACGCGAAGCAAAGCACGGTAGTGAGCCCCTCTATGCGGTGGCTCTTTTTATGGTTCTGGGACTGCACAACGCCAGATCGACTACCAGCACAACGCAAAGGCCGTGCCTAAATTGATTGGGCGTTCAATTAAAAATATCGGCTGTTTTCCACGGCTAGTGCCACTAGGCGTTGGCAGGAGCGACAGAAGCATTCTGATTACGACCGCAAGCGCCCAACTGGCGGGCGTTTGAGCATTTCGGTAGCACTGCCAGGCAGGTGCGTTGTCACCCCGCTACGCAGGGTAAAAACACCGCGGTAACGGACCAATGGTCAAGCCGGATTCAGCAGCCTTGCACTGCCCTTTGTCGCCGCGCCGCACATCCACGCACCAAAAATGTGCGCGGCGATCTGAACGTGCGCATCAGCACTCAACAGCGCTAACTGCCAACCCGCCGCGCGAGGTTTCCTTGTACTTGTCATGCATATCGGCGCCGGTGTCGCGCATGGTGCGGATCACCCGATCCAGCGAGATAAAGTGCTGACCGTCGCCGCGCAGGGCCATCTGCGCGGCGTTGATCGCCTTCACCGCGGCAATCGCATTGCGCTCGATACACGGCACCTGCACCAGGCCACCGACCGGGTCGCAGGTCAGACCGAGGTTATGTTCCAGGCCGATCTCGGCGGCGTTTTCCACCTGTTCAGGTGTCGCCCCAAGAATTTCCGCCAACCCCGCCGCCGCCATGGCGCAGGCCGAACCGACCTCGCCCTGACAGCCCACTTCAGCGCCGGAGATGGAGGCGTTCTTCTTGCACAGAATGCCAATCGCCGCCGCTGCCAGCAGGTAATCGACCACATTGGCTTCGCTGACCGCAGGGCTAAAGCGCACGTAATAATGCAGCACCGCGGGGATGATCCCCGCCGCACCATTGGTCGGCGCGGTGACCATGCGCCCGCCAGCGGCGTTTTCCTCATTCACCGCCAGGGCGAACAGGTTGACCCACTCCATGCCGCTGAGGGTGGAGCCGATCACGTTGGGTTTGCTCATTTCCTGCAAGCTGCGGTGCAGCTTGGCAGCGCGGCGTTTAACGTTCAGCCCGCCAGGCAGAATGCCTTCGTGGCGCAGCCCCTGTTCGACACACTCGCGCATGGCCTGCCACAGGCGCATCAGCCCACTGCGGATTTCCGCCTCGCTGCGCCAGGCCTTTTCGTTGGCCATCATCAGTTCGGAAACCCGCAGGTCATTGCGCTGGCACAGCTGCAACAGCTGCTCGGCGCTATTGAAGTCATACGGCAGCACGGTGTGGTCCTGATCCAGCTGACCGCTGGCGGCCTGCTCGGCATCCACCACAAAGCCGCCGCCCACCGAGTAATAGGTGTTCTCGTGCAGCAGGCTGCCATCGGCGGCAAATGCACTGAGGCTCATGGCGTTGGGGTGATAGGGCAGATTCTCGTCGAGCAGCAGCATATCGCGCTGCCAGTCGAAGGCGATGCTGACACGCCCGCCAAGCGGCAACTGGCCGCTGGCCAATAACTCAGCGATGCGCGGTTCGATGCTGCTCGGGTCGACCTGATCCGGCCACTCGCCCATCAGCCCCATGATCACCGCGCGGTCGCTGCCGTGACCAACACCGGTGGCCGACAGCGAACCGTACAGGCGCACCTGCAGCCGTGCCGTGCGCTCCAGCAAGTGCCGCTCGGCCAATGCGCCGCTGAACAGCGCCGCCGCGCGCATCGGCCCAACGGTATGCGAACTGGACGGCCCGATGCCGATCTTGAACAAGTCAAACACGCTGATAGCCACGACTCTCTCCTGCACGACGCTACGTGCAGGCCATGATCAGGATTTCCCCAGCGCACAGTCGCCCCACACCGACTTGCCCATGCCTAAATCCGTCAGCTGGCCATCCATACGGCGGATCGCGGGCGCGAGGCTTTCTATACCTGGGTGCAATCCGGGGAGATCAATGGCTAGGCCGTGATGACCTGCTCCATGCAGTAATTCCCTGTAGGAGCGCGGTTTGCCCCCTCGGATTTCATCCGGGCTACGGGTTCACACTTTCAGGCGGCGCAGCAGCAATTCACGACAGCAGCGTTCTAGTTGCGACTTCACGCATAGGCAGCGGAGGAAATCTGTCGGCATGATCGCCGCGCCCATGGATCGGCCAGCTGCATTCGCCTGCCACCCGTGGCCCGACTGCGCGCTTGCACGCGCGCCCTGTCACTGCAACTGGGAGAGGCTTGATGAAACTGAATATGCGTCGTGGCCTACTGGCGGCCGCCCTGTGCACCCCACTGCTGGCCCAGGCTGCAGAGCCGGCGCAGTGCGGGTTGATTCGCTTCGCCGATGTGGGCTGGACCGACATCACCGTGACCACCGCGGTCACTCGCCAGCTCTTCAGCGAGCTGGGCTACCGCACCCAGGTCAAACGCCTGTCCGTGCCGGACACCTACCAAGCCATGCAGGACGGCAAGATTGATGTGTTCCTCGGCAACTGGATGCCGAGCATGGAAAACGACATCAAACCCTACACCGCCAACGGCTCGGTAAAGACCCTCGGCGCCAACCTCGAAGGTGCCAAGTACACCCTTGCAGTGAATCAGGCCGCCTATGACGGCGGATTGAAGAACTTCGCCGATCTTGCGCGCTTCAGCAAGGAACTTGGCGGCAAACTCTACGGTATCGAGCCCGGCAACGATGGCAACAAGCTGATCCAGTCAATGATCGACAAGAACGCCTTTGGCCTTGCCGGTTTCAGCCTGGTGGAGTCCAGCGAGAACGGCATGCTGGCCCAGGTCAAACGCGCCGAACACCTCAAGCAATGGGTGGTGTTTCTCGGCTGGGCGCCGCACCCGATGAACAACCAGCTGCAGATGCATTATCTGGACGGCGGTGATGAGTTCTTCGGTCCCAACTACGGCGGCGCGACGGTGTACACCAATGTGCGTGCCGGCCTGGCCGAAGAGTGTCCGAACGCCATCCAACTGCTGAAAAACCTGCGCTTCAGCCTGGAGATGGAAAGCTACCTGATGGGCGCCATTCTCAACAAAAACACCAACCCACGGCGCGAGGCCAAAGCCTGGTTGAAGGCTAATCCGCAGGCACGGGCGAATTGGCTGCAAGGCGTAACAAGACTGAACGGTCAATCAATAAAAACCGCCGAAAACCTTGCCGATGGAAATTAATTTGTCATTTTTTTCGAACAGCGCGCAGCCCCCAGCTCATCGCGCCTGTGGCCATTTGAAACGCTGCAAACCACGGCCGCTGTGGCTTGCAGCCTTGGCAACGGAGCAAAAAAGTCTGTTATGGTTTTTAAAGAGTCTGTCGCCGCGCAACACGTCAGAGTCGCAAACCGACAATTGCGACAGGCCGAAGACTATATCGTTGAGTCAGCCGATTTCGTCGCTGTCGCCTTAGCAGGGTCGACAGACCGGGCGCCCACAGCCCCGGACCGAAGAATATATAAGTGCTGGCTCACCACGTGATGGGTGCCAGCCCAACAAGAAATTTCGGATGTACGCGCACCTCGGGTCGAGGTGTGTAAAACCCAAGGATGGGACTTCGTAACACTGCCAGAGGGTTTGGAACGCGGTTTGCAGCACGGCACAGCAAGGTTGACTCGACAGTACGCCCCCATAGCGTCCATTGCCCACAAGGCAACTGGAGCGTTGCAGCGGTTGTGCCTGAGTACCCTGAATGTGTTGCGCGGCAAGGCACGGCCCCGACCCCGGAACCCAGTAAACCCACACAGGCAAGAACAGTCGGCATCACCGTACGTACGCCAGCTGGCGTAGGCGCGGTTCCGCAGCACTGATCTGGATGTCTACTGAAGGGGAATCATCCCATGCAGTCTGGAAAAATCGTCGTCGAAAACCTCTACAAGGTGTTCGGCGCAGAGCCACAAGAAGCCATCGACCTGCTCAAACAGGGCTGGAGCAAGGAACGAATTCTTGCGGAAAAAGGCGCGGTAATCGGCGTCAGCGACGTGTCCTTCAGCGTCGAGGAAGGTGAAATTTTCGTGCTGATGGGTCTCTCCGGCTCCGGCAAATCCACCCTGATCCGCCTGATCAACCGCCTGGTTGAACCCAGCAGCGGCAACGTCTACATCGACGGGCAGAACGTCGCCAAGATGCCCAAGGCGGAGCTGATCGATCTGCGCCGCCGCGACATGAGCATGGTCTTCCAGTCCTTCGCCCTGATGCCTTCGCGCAGTGTGCTGGACAACGCCGCCTTCGGCCTCGAAGTGGCCGGCAAGGGCAAGAAGGAGCGCGAACAGCGCGCCATGCAGGTACTCAAGCAGGTCGGCCTGGACACCTTTGCGCACAAGATGCCGCATGAGCTGTCCGGCGGCATGCAACAGCGCGTCGGCCTGGCCCGCGCCCTGACGGTTGACCCGTCAATGATCATCATGGACGAGGCGTTTTCCGCCCTCGATCCGCTCAAGCGCCGCGAGATGCAGGACGTGCTGCTGGAGCTGCAGAAGACTGATCGCCGCACCATCATCTTCGTCTCCCACGACATCGAAGAGGCCATGCGCATCGGCACCCGCATCGGCATCATGGAAGGCGGCAAGCTGGTTCAGGTCGGCACTCCGCAGGAACTGATCGACAACCCCGCCAATGACTACGTGCGCAACTTCTTCAACACTGTCGACACCAACCGCTACCTCACCGCCGGCCAATTGATGGCCGACAGCGTGCCGATCTACGTGCACAACGGCAAAGCACCGGACGCACAAACGGTCTGCCAGGAGCTGCAGGCGCTGGACAAGCACTACGCCTTTATCGTCGACGAGCAGAACACCTTCCAGGGCTCCATCAGCCTGGAGCGGATCGCCCTGCTGGTCGAGGGCGGCACCACCTGCGGCCTCGACGGCCAGGTGCTCAAGCCAATCCAACCGATCCCCGAAGACCTGCCGCTGGACCAGGTGATTGAACGCCTGGTGGACAACGAAGGGCCGATCCCGGTGGTCGACAGCAATGGCCGCTACAGCGGCGCCATCAGCAAAGGTCGCCTGCTGACCCGCCTGCAGGGAGAGTTCCATGAGTGAGAAACAGCTCGACCTGGGCAGCTGGGTCAATGACGTGGTGCAGCACCTGCTGGACAACTACAGCGATGGCTTCGACAGCATCGGCGCCGTGGTCAACGGCTTTTCCGAAGGCATCGAATGGCTGCTGATGCTGCCGCCAGCCTGGCTGCTGATCGCCATCTTCGTCGGCCTCGGCCTGTGGCGTATCGGCTACAAGTTCGCCATCTTCACCACCGTGGCCTTTGTGCTGATCGTGCTCACCGGCTTCTGGGAACAGACCGTGGTCACCCTCGGCCTGACCTTCTCCGCCACGCTGATCAGCCTGTTACTCGGCATCCCCCTGGGTATCTGGGCAGCGCGCAGTGAGCGGGTAGCGACCATCATCCGGCCGATTCTCGACTTTATGCAAACCATGCCGGCGTTCGTTTACCTGATTCCCGCCGCCATGCTCTTCGGCCTCGGCCGCGTGCCGGGGATCATCGCCACGGTGATCTTCGCCATGCCACCGGCGGTGCGCCTGACCAACCTGGGCATCCGCCAGGTAAATAAAGAGATCATCGAGGCCGGCCAATCCTTCGGCTGCACCCCGCGTCAGCTACTGTTCAAGGTCCAGCTGCCCAACGCCATGCCGTCGATCATGGCCGGGGTCAACCAGACCATCATGATGGCCCTGTCGATGGTGATCATCGCCTCGATGGTTGGCGCAGGCGGCCTGGGCAACGACGTACTGGCGAGTATCCAGCGCCTGGACATCGGCCTCGGTTTCGAAAGCGGCATGGCCGTGGTGTTGCTGGCGATCATTCTCGACCGCATCACGGAAAGTTTCGGTACCCCGCAAACCGCCAAACGCAGCAGTCTGTTCAGTTGGTTCAGCGGCAAGCTTCAACGCCAGTAATCTAAATTTAACCATCACAGGGAATCGCAGATGAAGACGATTAAACAGCTCGCAGGTGTCGGCCTGCTCTCCGTGGCCATGTTGCAAAGCGCCTGGGCGCAGGAGCCGGAGAGTTGCAAAATGGTCCGCTTCGCCGAAATCGGCTGGGCCGACATCGCCGCCACCACCGGTGTCGCCATGACCCTCAGCGAAGGCCTGGGCTATCAGACCCGCAAGATCATGGCCTCCGTGCCCATCGCCTTTACCGGGGTGAAAAGCGGCCAGATCGACGTCTTCCTCGGCTACTGGGCGCCCTCGATGGACGCCGTGATCGAGCCCTTCACCAAGGATGGCGGCGTCAAAGTGCTGCCCAAAGCCAACCTTGAAGGCGCCAAATACACCCTCGCCGTGCCGACCTACGCCGCAGAAGCCGGACTGAAAAGCTTTGCCGACATCGCCAAGTTCAAGGACCAGCTGGGCGGCAAGATCTTCGGCATCGAGCCCGGCAACGACGGCAACCTGCTGATCGACGGCATGATCAAAAGCAACCAGTTCGGCCTCGGCGAATTCAAGATGGTCGAGTCCAGCGAAGCCGGCATGCTCGTTCAGCTGCAACGCGCGGTGAAAAAGCAGGAACCTGCCGTGTTCCTCGGCTGGGCACCGCACCCGATGAACACCCAGTTCGATATCACCTACCTGGAAGGCGGCGATGACGTGTTCGGCCCCGACTACGGCGCCGCCAAGGTCTACACCGTCGTGCCGCCGGATTACGAAGCGCGCTGCGCTAACGTCGGCAAACTGCTGAACAACCTGCAGTTCACCGTGGAAATCGAAAGCCAGCTGATGGAAAAGGTTCTGGAAAAACAGAACCCAACCAAAGTCGCGGCCGACTGGATCAAAGCCAACCCGGCGATCCTCGACCAGTGGCTGGCCGGCGTTACCACCTATGACGGCCAGGACGGCGTTGCAGCGGTGAAGAAACACCTCGGCATGTAAGCCACACCGCGCCGCCCCAGTGATCTGCAGGTGGCGCGGCTAGCTAAAACACCTTGATCAGCACCCGACCTGCGAGGCCACACGGCCATCGCCTGGTTTGTTGCAGCCCGGATTTACCACGCAGCACCTGAGCAACACCGATCACCCCTCACCCCATTGGGGAAACGACTGCATAGATGCAGAAAGTAGGGCGACGCAGGATGCCAAAGCCGAGGGTTGGAGAGAGGGGCAACACACAACCCCTCCCGAGCAAGCCATACCACGCAGACCTGTAACACCCAGCTAGGCCCGCAAGAAGAACGCGCCAGTAACTCACTGAACTGCCACTCTCACTGACGGAGCACAACCTATGCGAAACCTGAAGAACCTCTGCCTGCAAAGTCTCGGCGTCGCCGCCCTGGCCCTCGGCATGAGCACCGCCATGGCGGCTGACAAACCCACCCTGACCATCGGCTACGTCAACGGTTGGGACGACAGCGTCGCCGCCACCTTTGTCGCCGGGGAAATCCTCCAGAGCAAACTCGGCTACAGCGTTGCACTCAAGCCCGTAGAGCCCGCCATCATGTGGCAAGGCGTAG
Source organism: Pseudomonas sp. 8BK (assembly GCF_902506475.1). Lineage (NCBI taxonomy): Bacteria > Pseudomonadati > Pseudomonadota > Gammaproteobacteria > Pseudomonadales > Pseudomonadaceae > Pseudomonas > Pseudomonas sp. 8BK. The sequence goes on from NZ_LR733252.1 coordinate 2,561,165, forward strand.
CCCGTGGCGACCTCGACGCCACCCTCTCCGCCTGGCTGCCCGCCACCCACGGCGAATACTTTGAAAAACTCAAAGACAAGGTCGAAGTGCTCGGCACCAACTACGCTGGCGCGAAAATCGGCCTGATCGTACCGGACTACGTACAAGCCAAAACCATCGCCGACCTGCAAACCTACGCCAAGGATTTCGATGGCAAAATCACCGGCATCGACGCCGGCGCCGGCGTCATGCGCCGCAGCGAAGAAGCCATCAAGGAATACGCCCTGGCTGACATCAAACTGATGCCAAGCTCCGGCCCGGCCATGGCCACCGCCCTGACCCGCGCTGAGAAAAACAAGCAAGCCATCGTCGTCACTGGCTGGATCCCGCACTGGATGTTCGCCAAATGGAACCTGCGCTTCCTCGAAGACCCGAAAAAAGTCTTCGGCGATGACGAACACGTCGACACCGTCGCCAACCCCAGCATCAACAGCAAAGCGCCAGAAGCCGCTGCCTTCCTGAAGAAATTCTCCTGGAGCGGTGAAGAAGTCGGCGCTGTCATGCTCGCCATCCGCGAAGGCGCCAAACCGGAAGACGCCGCCAAAGCCTGGATCAGCAAAAACCCAGAGCGCGTCGCCGAGTGGCTTAAATAAGCCAAGGCTGCACCTCACTATAGAAGCGGGCTACGGCCCGCTTTTTTGTGGGCGCGAAATGGTGGCGGGAGAATGTTCTAGAACGGGGATGGATCGAGTTATGCTGCTGCACGCCCGCCAACGCGCGTGAGTCGCGTTGTAGATACATCCTTATAGGGACAGTTTTGGATCAGCCAGAAGACCCGGCCATTATGTTAAGCAGGCATACACATAAAGCCACTTGCACGTTAACCAACAGGGAGTTTGTTGAATGCGCTTACTCAAAGGAATGTTCTGCTCCGCTGCACTTATAACGATCTTTATTCCGCCTACGTTCGTTGAGGAGGCTGCTGCTCAATCTCCAGTACGTGGGAACTATGCATTGATCTATAACGGCGCAGGTGCAGATCCTGACAGCACAGAGGCGATTGCTAACATTGCAGGTAAGAGCGGCCTGAAGATCCAGTACGTGAGCAACCTGAACATATTGCCAACACTGCTGGATAATGCGCGTGTTTTTATCCTGGGCGGGACGGATGATGATGTACAGCCATTGCTTGAAGCCTTTACACCCACTGCGCGCCAAGCGTTAAAGACATACCTGCAAAACGGCGGCAGGTACTTGGGCGTCTGTGGCGGGGCGTTTTTAGCATCTGCCGGCTGGCATGATGAAGGTGATTTTTTCCCAGCCTTGGGTCTTACCCCGGCAGAGTCTGATGCGTATGACGAAGACTTTGCGCCCAAGATTTACCCAATCACATGGCTTGGCGAAACACGCCGCATGTACTATCAGGCAGGGCCCGAATTTACGCTGCTGCCAGACGCTGAGTTCACCCAGATTATCGCGAGCTATGACAACGGCCAGCCAGCAGCGCTCGTGAATTCCTACGGTCACGGCAAAGTGGCCGTTTCAGGCCCGCACCCCGAAGCGCCGAGCAGTTGGAAAAACGAGGTTTTTAACGGCCACACGATGCAAGACAACACCCATTTGGCTGAAGCGTTACTGCAAGCACTGCTTTCGGATCAGCCCGTCTCAGTCGATCAGCGTTAGCCGACTAGGGTGAACAGCCGTATTGCAACGAACCAGAGTGCGATACGGCTTTTCACCAGAGCGTAAATATTAGGGGACAGACCACGGCTCAGCCAAAAGATAACAACTCAAACGAGTCCATTCTCCTTAGTGCATAACCGGGCTAAACAATGAACCGCCGCAAAAAAATCAAACAGCTACTCGAAGCACACGCCAAAAAGGCCAACGCGAAAAAAGCGCCGAAGAAAAAATCCACCTACATCAGCAAAGCCGATCGTTTAAAACTTTCCGCCGAATCCAACCAAGACTCAGAAACCATTTCTGAAGTTAAATAAACGCTAAGAATTTCTGCATATTAATCTGAGTCACCATTAGCTTTATCCAACATGCACCGCCTAGAGAACAGCAATAGTCTCGCCCGACAGCAAAAGGAAACTTGCCAATATGAACGTACTTATTCTTCCGGGCATCGGAAACTCAGGGCCGGATCACTGGCAAAGCCACTGGGAACAGACGAATAACAACTATATCCGCGTCAACCAATCGGACTGGGACAACCCCAGTTGCGTTGACTGGGTTGCGGCACTCGAAGACAGCGTCCAACGTTCTGGCGCAGACACTATTCTGGTTGCACATAGCCTGGCATGCCTGCTGGTTGTGCACTGGGCGGCGCAAACCAATCTGCAGATCAAAGCGGCCTTGCTGGTCGCCGTGCCAAACCCGAAAGGCCCAACATTCCCCGCCCAGGCAATTGGGTTTGATTCAGTACCAGTGCAGCGTCTGCCGTTCAAATCTACGGTTATCGCCAGCACCAACGACCCCTACGGTGGAGTTGCATACGCTGAAGCATGTGCAGCTATTTGGGGCAGCGATCTTGTAAACATCGGCGAGGCCGGCCATATCAATAGCGCTAGCGGCTTGGGCGCTTGGCCCGAAGGACAGAGGTTCCTGCAGCAACTCAAAACAGACTGACGACGCCGAATCTTGCTCGACTCATTCGCAACTAATGGGTAAAGCTCGCAGCTCAATAACCCGTGATGGACCACAAGGAAGAACATTCATATGCCAGGCCAATACCCAAACCGGATCAAGCAACTGCCCTTATTCGATGGCCGCTTTGACGCCTATAAGCTTGAGGCCAAAGACAGCACTGTTCTGTTTGCCTCCTACCCCGCCGGCACCTCCATCCCGCCGCATACCCATGACACCGACAACCATGGCGTGATTACGCGCGGCGAATTGATCCTGACGATGAATAACCAAACGATCAGGGTTGGCGTCGGCGAGTGGTATCACGTGCCTGCATACGTTGAGCACTCGGCTGTCTTTGAGGTCGAGACCGATGAGGTTGAATTCTGGTTTGTATAAGGCATAACAACCCCGGATAAACCTGCCGCCTTTTGTGTAGATCACCATGCAAGCAAAGTTTCGCGCCGACGTACTGCATAACCGCCATAACGCACAGATCATCGATCGCTGGGATGCGTTGAATCTCACGGATGGCTGGCTAGTCGCCGGCTGCCTGTTTCAGACGGTGTGGAATGTGCTTTCTGGGCAACCGCCGGAGAGCAAGATCAAGGATTACGACTTCTTTTATTTCGACCCTGCCGACCTGAGCGAAGCGGCTGAGAACGCCGTGCAGTGCCATGTAGAAACCGTACTGGCAGACCTCGGCATAACCGTGGAAGTCGCCAACCAGGCACGGGTTCACCTGTGGTATGAAGCGCATTTTGGCCATTCCTACACAGCGCTGAGCAGCGCCAGGGAAGGCGTCGACCGCTTTCTGATACCGGGAACATGCGTTGGCATTAACCCCGATGAGGTCTACGCACCAAACGGCCTTGAGCTTTTGTATAAGGGAACCTTGACGCCTAACCCGCTGACGCCGCACAGAAGCCTTTTTGCCGAGAAAGCCGCGTCCTATCAGCAGCGCTGGCCTTGGCTCAGCATCAACTCAGATGAGTCGCCACACACCAAGCTAATGGGGCCAGCCTGGTGCTGACCAGAGCTTCGTAGCAAGACCAATAGCCTCTTATCTAGCGCACTTTTTTGCAGGGTTAACCCACATGCGCCTCACGCTTTATCTCTTGTTGTTTGTCGCACCGATATCACTGGCCAATGAGTGCGTGGTGCTATTGCATGGCATGGGCCGCACCAGCTACTCGATGAATGCAATCGAAGACTTGTTAGCCAAAGAGCATTACTCCGTCATCAACAACAGCTACCCATCTACGAAACAAGACATTCAACAGCTGGCGTCAGTGGTTGGGGATGGCATTGCCAAGTGTAAAAAGACGGGGGCGCAGAGTATCCACTTTGTTACCCACTCTTTGGGCGGCATCTTGGTAAGGCAATATTTTCAGGACAACCTCGTTGCCGAAGCCAAACGTGTGGTTATGCTCGGCCCGCCCAACCACGGCAGCGAGGTGGCAACCAATAAGAAAGACCAGTGGTGGTACAAAATGGCCACCGGGCCAGCCGGACAGCAGCTCGGCATTGAAGCCGACAGCACGCCTAACCAGCTTAAATCGATCCCTCTGGAGATCGGCATCATTGCCGGCACGGAAAGTCTGGACCCGTGGTTTGCTGGCGACTTGCCCAAGCCAAACGATGGCAAGGTTTCGGTTGAGAGCGCCAAGCTCGCCGAGATGAAGGACTTTATTGCTGTTCCGCACAGCCATACGTTTATGACCAATGCCGATGTTGTGGCCAGTCAGATCAAGCTATTTCTGCAGCATGGCCATTTCAGCCATGAGCCTTAAACCGTTGCAGGCAGCGCGAATAATCGAATATGGCCACAACCAGCCAACCCGATAGATCCAAGCCAGCCCACAGCGCTATCGGTGCCAGACGCGCTTATACGCTCGCGCTGCTCTGCCTACTCGGCCTGCTGTTGCCGCTGCTCTCACACCTGCTCGCTGGCGTAGCGGGCACGCTGGCCTGGCTGATCGATCTGGCCAGCCATTGGCAGTGGCTGTTCTTGTTGGGGCTCGTGGTGTTTACCGGGTTGGCTTGTTGGCGCGATATGCGCTGGGCCGTTTTGTTGCTGGCGCTGCCGCTGCCCTGGCTGACAGCATCCGCGCCGGCGCCGGCTGGCGATCAGCAAGCCCTGGCGTTTGCCGTGGCCAGTGCCAACGTTCATCTAGATAGCCGCAACACCGAGGCATTGGCCGCATGGTTGGCGCAGGAAAAGCCGGATGTGGTGGTGCTGCTGGAGGTTTCCCCGGCCTATGCGCAAGGCTTGCGAGCGCTGCGCGATTATCCCTTTCAACACATCGTTGCCCAGGACAGCCCCTTTGGCATTGCCGTGCTGTCACGCCATCCGCTGCTGCAGATAGAGGTGATCGAGGATGCGCAGGGGATTGCCCATATCGAGGCGCAGTTGCAGTGGCACGGCCAGCCGATCGGGATTATCGCTCTGCACCCGATGCCACCGCTTTCGCCGCAGTATCACAGCGTGCGTAATGCCAAGTTGGCGGCCCTGGCCAAGCGAGCAGCCGCAAGCGCCAGACCGACGGTTTTAGCCGGCGACCTGAATGCCACGCCTTGGTCGTCGGCCTTTAGCGGGCTGGCGCAATTGGGTTTGCGCCGCGCCAGCGGTTTGGCCGCGACCTGGCCGGCCGCCTTGCAGGGCGTGCTCGGGTTGCCTATCGACCATGTACTGGTCACGCAGCATTGGGCGGTGGTGGCGCGCCAGGTAGGCCCACAGTTGGGCTCGGATCATTTGCCGGTGCTGGTTCGCCTGGTGCCCGCGCTAGAGAAATAAAGGCGAGAGGTTTACCTTGCCTGACAAACTTCAGCCGAACAGCAAGCCACTCCAATCATTGAGGGACCCACATGATCACCTGCCATATCCGCTACGTACTCGACCCACGCAAACTCAAGGAATTCGAGCATTACGGCAAGCTGTGGATCGCCCTGGTGGCGAAGTTTGGCGGTACGCATCACGGTTACTTTCTGCCCTCCGAAGGTGCCAACAATATTGGCCTGGCGATGTTCAGCTTCCCCAGCCTGGCGGAGTATGAGCAGTACCGGCTGAAATCCTTTGCCGACGCCGAGTGCCTGGCTGCCTTTAAATATGCGGAAGAGACCCAGTGCGTGCTCAGCTACGAGCGCACCTTCTTCCGCCCGGTATTCGATGCCTGACTGAACCTTAATTGCCGAGTTACGCGCCATGTCCCAGCTAGCCCACTTGCAGTTAATGGCCCGCTATAACGCGTGGATGAATGACAAGCTCTACGCGGCCGCCGGCCAGCTGTCGCCGCAGGCGCTGAGTGAGGATCGCGGAGCATTTTTCCCGTCGATCCTCGCCACGCTCAACCATATTGCGGTGGCCGATATCATCTGGCTCAAGCGCTTTGCCGAGCACCCGGCCTGCGCTGAGCTGCGTGAATCGATCAGCGATCTGCAACGGCCAGTGGCGCTGGATCAGCTGTTATTCGACACCTTCGCGCCGCTGTATGCTTTGCGCGGCCGACTGGATGGGCATATCAGCGATTGGGCGGCGACGTTGACCGAGGCGGACCTGGAATATGTGCTGGCCTACGGCAATATGAAGGGCGTGCCGGCGCAGCGCCCGTACGCCAGCCTGATGCTGCACTTCTTCAATCATCAGACTCACCATCGCGGCCAGGCTAGCACCTTGCTGCACCAGGCCGGGCAGGATATCGGCGTGACCGATTTACTGTCGCTAATCGCCGACGTTGAGCCGCGCTGACACCCGCAACCAGCGGACAGGACGTCACACCATGGCTTTTAACCAAACAGAACGCCTCAGCCTGCTCGCCATCAAGGGCGTTGGCCCTACCGTGATCAAACGCTTCGAGGAGCTTGGCATCGACTCCCTGGCGCAGCTGGCCACGTACCGGGCCGAGGATATCGCCGAGATGGTCGCGGCCATGCTCGGCAGCACCTGCTGGAAGAACAGCCCACAGGCCAAGGCGGCGCTGAATGCGGCCATCGCCTGGGCCAAAGACAGCCAATGAAGCCGCTGGCCCTGCTGCTGGTTTATCTCCCGCGCATCGCCTTTCGCCGGGCGGCGCAGGTGCAGCTGGGTGCTTGTTTGCCAGCGGCCACGACGGCAGCGGTATGGGCCAGAACCCTGAACGTGCACAGCGAATTGCAACGCACGCGTGTGCGCCATTCGCCCGGGGTAAATCTGCTGCTGGCCTATATGCAGTGGGATTGCGCGCTGTACCGCGCCCTGCAGGGGCAAGGCATAGGTCAGCAGCAGGCTGGCGAGTGGATTGAGCAGATCAACTGGCAGATATTCGCCCCGGCCAGCGCCCTGGCGTTCAAGGCATCGCGCTTACGCAGCAACCGCTTGCAGACGCGCGTCAAGTGGCTGCTCGATGCGTTGTTCAGCCTGGTGTTTACCCGCCCTTTCCGCCGCAGCAATCTGCCTGCCACCGCTGGCGTGGCCTTTGATGTGCAGGTGTGTCCGCTGGCCAGCTACCTGCGCGACCAGGGTGCGCCGGAGCTGACTCACTTTGCCGTGTGCAGCCTGGATTACCGCATGGCCAGCGATTGGGGCGTGACGCTGCAGCGCAGGCAAACCCTCGCCGGTGGTGCGGCGTACTGCGATTTCCGCTTTAGCATGCCACCCGTTCAGTTGATTGCCCGCGAAGGCGCATGCGTCGATAAAACCACCGCCGGTCAGCCTGAAAACTAGCGCCGTCGGCACTCGCGCAGCGGCATGCCCCTGACCGACAGGTCATCTCTGGAACGTCATGTTTGATTGATCGTTCAACAATAACCGGCCTAGACTGCGCGCATTCCGGGGACGCCCCCATCGATGGAGAAGCAGATGCCCAAGGTCGGAATGCAACCGATCCGCCGCTCGCAATTGATCGCGGCCACTCTCGAAGCGGTTGATCAGGTCGGCATGGGTGATGCCAGCATCGCCTATATCGCGCGGATCGCCGGGGTCTCCAACGGCATCATCAGCCACTATTTCCGCGACAAGAACGGCTTACTCGACGCCACCATGCGCCACCTGATGCAGGCGCTCAGCGATGCCGTGCGCGAACGTCGCGCCAGCTTGCCGCCAGACCAGCCGCGCGAACACCTGCGGGCGATGATTGAAGGCAACTTCGACGACAGCCAGGTCAACGGTCCGGCGATGAAAACCTGGCTGGCGTTCTGGGCCACCAGCATGCACCAGCCGGCGCTGCGGCGTTTGCAGCGGGTCAACGATCACCGCCTGTATTCCAACCTGTGCGGGCAATTCAGCCGGATATTGCCGCAGGAGCAGGCGCGTACCGCGGCACGTGGTCTGGCGGCATTGATCGATGGTTTGTGGCTGCGCGGGGCACTGTCCGGCGAAGGTTTCGACACCCGCCAGGCGATTGAGATCGCCTACGAATACCTCGACCTGCAACTGCTCAAGGCGCAATAGGCGCCCTTCCTTTAAACAGCCTGAATACCAGCGCCGACAGGCACTGCGTGTCGTGTTTGGCTGCGCCCTGTCGCTTTTATTGATTGATCGTTCAATTAAGATAATTTAGCCTTGCGTCTATATTGTCTACACCGACGACCTGCACCAGGCGGCTCGCGTCGCCCACCGCACACGAGGAACGCGCCATGCCCCGCTTCGACGAACAGCAGCTCTATATTGGTGGTCGCCCTGTAACGGCCAGCAGCGGCGAGACCTTCGACAGCATCAACCCGGCCACCGGCGAAGTGCTCGCCCGCGTGCAGCGCGCCAGCAAGGCTGATGTGGAACTGGCTGTAGCCAGCGCCACCGAGGGCCAAAAGGTGTGGGCGGCGATGACCGCCATGCAGCGTTCGCGCATCCTGCGCAAGGCCGTGGACATCCTGCGTGAGCGCAACGATGAGCTGGCCGAGCTGGAAACCCTCGACACCGGCAAGCCTTTGAGCGAAACCCGCTACGTCGATATCGTCACTGGCGCCGACGTGCTGGAGTACTACGCCGGCTTGATTCCGGCCATCGAAGGCGAGCAGATCCCGCTGCGCGAAACCAGCTTCGTCTACACCCGCCGTGAACCGCTGGGTGTGGTCGCAGGCATTGGCGCGTGGAACTACCCGATTCAGATCGCCCTGTGGAAGTCGGCCCCGGCCCTGGCTGCTGGCAACGCGATGATCTTCAAGCCGAGCGAAGTGACGTCCTTGAGCGCGCTGAAGCTCGCCGAAATCTTTACCGCTGCGGGCCTGCCGGATGGCGTATTCAACGTGCTGACCGGCAGCGGCCGTGAAGTCGGCCAGTGGCTGACCGAGCATCCGGGCATCGAGAAAATTTCCTTCACCGGCGGCACCGTAACCGGCAAGAAGGTGATGGCCAGCGCCTCCAGCTCGTCGCTCAAGGAAGTGACCATGGAGCTGGGCGGCAAGTCGCCGCTGATCATCTTCGAAGACGCCGACCTCGACCGCGCCGCCGATATCGCGGTAATGGCCAACTTCTACAGCTCCGGCCAAGTCTGCACCAACGGCACCCGCGTGTTTGTGCCGCGCATGCTGCAGGCGCGCTTCGAGGCCAAGGTGGTTGAGCGAGTCAAACGCATCCGCCTCGGCGATCCGCTCAATGACAGCACCAACTTCGGCCCGCTGGTCAGCGCGGCGCATATGGATAGCGTGCTCGGCTATATCGAAACCGGCCGCAAGGAAGGCGCGCGCCTGCTGATCGGCGGCAACCGCGTAACCGAAGGCGACTACGCCAAGGGCGCCTATGTTGCGCCGACGGTGTTCACCGACTGCAACGACGGCATGACCATCGTCCGTGAAGAGATCTTTGGCCCGGTAATGAGCATCCTGGTTTACGACACGGAAGAAGAAGTGATCCGCCGCGCCAACGCCACCGAATACGGCCTGGCAGCCGGCGTGGTAACCCGCGACCTGAACCGCGCGCACCGGGTGATCCATAAGCTGGAAGCCGGCATCTGCTGGATCAACACCTGGGGCGAGTCGCCGGCGGAAATGCCAGTCGGCGGCTACAAGCAATCCGGCGTCGGCCGCGAAAACGGCTTGACCACCCTGGCGCACTACACGCGAATCAAATCGGTACAGCTGGAAATGGGCGACTACGCCTCGGTTTTCTAACCACTGTGTTGTGGGAGGGGCTTTAGCCGCGACACCTTTCGCGGCTAAAGCGGAACGCCGCCTGACCCTTGCCACGGATTGAATCGTCGCCCCGTAGCCCGGATGCAATCCGGGAACAGTCACCGCGTTTTCCCCGGAGTGCATCCGGGCTACAGGAGCTTTTATGCCCCAAGAATTCGACTACATCATCATCGGCGCGGGCTCGGCCGGTAACGTACTGGCCACCCGCCTGACCGAGGACGCAGACGTCAGCGTGCTGCTGCTCGAAGCTGGTGGCCCGGATTACCGCCTGGATTTCCGTACCCAGATGCCCGCCGCCCTGGCCTTCCCACTGCAAGGCCGGCGCTACAACTGGGCGTACCTGACCGACCCTGAGCCACATATGGATAACCGCCGCATGGAATGCGGGCGCGGCAAAGGCCTGGGCGGTTCGTCCCTGATCAACGGCATGTGCTACATCCGTGGTAACGCCATGGATTACGACGGCTGGGCCGAGGAAAAAGGTCTGGAAGACTGGAGTTATCTGGATTGCCTGCCGTATTTCCGCAAAGCGGAAACCCGTGACATCGGCGCCAATGCCTACCACGGCGGCGATGGTCCAGTGAGCGTGACCACACCGAAGAACGGCAATAACCCACTGTTCCACGCCATGGTCGAAGCCGGCGTGCAGGCCGGCTACCCGCGCACCGATGACCTCAACGGCTACCAGCAGGAAGGCTTCGGCCCGATGGACCGCACCGTCACGCCCAAGGGCCGGCGTGCCAGCACTGCGCGCGGCTACCTTGATCAGGCCCGTGAACGGCCAAACCTGACCATCGTCACCCACGCGCTGACTGATCGCATTCTGTTTAGCGGTAAGCGCGCCACTGGTGTGGCCTACTTGCAAGGCGACAACGACACGCCAATCACCGTCAACGCGCGCCGCGAAGTGCTGCTGTGTGGCGGCGCGATTGCCTCGCCGCAAATCCTGCAACGCTCCGGCGTCGGCCCAGCAGCGCTGCTGCGCGAGTTGGACATCCCCGTGGTGCATGACCTGCCCGGTGTTGGCCAGAACCTGCAGGATCACCTCGAGGTATACCTGCAATACGCCTGCAAGCAGCCGGTGTCGCTGTACCCGGCGCTGCAATGGTGGAACCAGCCGATGATCGGCGCCAACTGGCTGTTCCTCGGCAAGGGCATCGGTGCCAGCAACCAGTTCGAAGCCGGCGGTTTTATCCGCTCCAGCGCGGACTTCGCGTGGCCGAATATCCAGTATCACTTCCTGCCGGTGGCGATTAATTACAACGGCAGCAACGCGGTGAAGGAGCACGGCTTCCAGGCGCACATGGGCTCCATGCGCTCACCGAGCCGTGGCCGCATTCAGGTCAAATCCCGGGACCCGCGCCAGCACCCGAGCATCCTCTTCAATTACATGGCCCACGAGCAGGACTGGCGCGAGTTTCGCGACGGCATCCGCATCACCCGTGAAATCATGGCGCAATCGGCGCTGGACCCGTATCGCGGTCGCGAACTGAGCCCGGGCATCGAACTGCAAAGCGATGCCGAACTGGACGCGTTTATCCGCGAACATGCGGAGACGGCCTACCATCCGTCGTGTTCCTGCAAGATGGGCGAAGACGACATGGCCGTGGTCGACGGTCAGGGTCGGGTGCATGGCATCGAGGGTCTGCGCGTGGTGGACGCGTCGATCATGCCGCTGATCGTCACCGGCAATCTGAATGCGCCAACCATCATGATGGCCGAGAAGATTGCCGACAAAATCCGTGGCCGCGCCCCGCTGCCGCGCAGCAGCGCGCCGTATTTCGTCGCCGGTAATGCAGCCGTGCGCGGCACGGCGCAGCGTTCCGCTTAAGCCTTCGCGCTGTACCCAGACGCCGCAGCGGTTTCGCCTCTGCGGCGTTTTCTTATGCAGGCTTGGTGGCGTGATCGGCCGCCCAGAACACTGGCCTTTAGCCCGGAGAAACCACGCGCTGCTTGAAGCTGCGGGCGAAGGGCGTCGATAATGCGCAGTTTTCAACCAGCGCCTTTGTGCGCCGCCGCCCCCACGGCCGACCGAGCAGACCATGAAAGACAGCATTCGCCACCTGATCCAGCAAGCCCTGACCCGCCTCACCGCCGACGGCGTGCTGCCGGAAGGCCTGAGCCCGGCCATTCAGGTGGAGAACACCAAGGACAAGACCCACGGCGACTTCGCCAGCAATATCGCCATGATGCTGGCCAAGCCGGCCGGTATGAAGCCGCGAGACCTGGCCGAGAAGCTGATCGCCGCGCTGCCGAGCGATACCGCGATCAGCAAGGTCGAGATCGCCGGCCCGGGCTTCCTCAATTTCTATCAGAACACCCAAGCCCTGGCCGCGCGCCTGGACGCCCTGCTGGCCGATGCCAAGCTCGGCGTGCGCAAGGCCGGCCCGGCGCAGCGCGTGGTGGTCGACCTGTCGGCACCCAACCTGGCCAAAGAGATGCACGTCGGCCATCTGCGCTCGACCATCATCGGTGACGGCGTGGCGCGTGTGCTGGAGTTCCTCGGTGACGACGTGATCCGGCAGAACCACGTGGGCGACTGGGGCACCCAGTTCGGCATGCTGCTGGCCTATATGCAGGAAAACCCGGAGGCCGCCGAAAGCGAGCTGGCTGACCTGGAAGGCTTCTACCGCGCGGCGAAGAAGCGCTTCGACGAATCCCCTGAGTTCGCCGAGCGTGCCCGCGGGCTGGTGGTACAACTGCAAGCCGGCGACGCCGAATGCCTGCGCCTGTGGCACCGTTTCAACGATATTTCCCTGAGCCACTGCCAGGCGCTGTATGACCGCCTCGGGGTGAAACTCTCCATGGCCGACGTCAAGGGCGAGAGCGCCTACAACGACGACCTGGCCAACGTGGTCGCCGACCTCAAGGCCAAGGGCCTGCTCAGCGAAAGCGACGGCGCGCAGTGCGTGTTTATGGACGAGTTCAAGAACGCCGAAGGCAACCCACTGCCGCTGATCGTGCAGAAAGCCGGCGGCGGTTACCTGTACGCCACCACCGACCTCGCCGCCACCCGCTACCGCGCAGGCGTTCTGAAAGCCGACCGCGCGCTGTACTTCGTCGATCAGCGCCAGGCCCTGCACTTCCAAATGGTCTTCACTGCCGCGCGCCTGGCCGGTTTCGTCCCTGCCAGCATGCAGCTGGAACATATGGGTTTCGGCACCATGAACGGCGCCGACGGCCGCCCGTTCAAGACCCGCGACGGTGGCACCGTGAAGCTGGTCGACCTGCTCGATGAGGCCGAAGAGCGTGCCTACGCGCTGGTCAAAGGCAAGAACCCCGAGCTGGACGAAGCCGAGCTGCGGCAGATCGCCCGCGCCGTGGGCATCAGCGCAGTGAAATACGCCGACCTGTCCAAGCACCGCACCAGCGACTACCGCTTCAACTTCGAGCTGATGCTGAGCTTCGAGGGCAACACCGCGCCTTACCTGCTGTATGCGTACACTCGTGTGGCCAGCGTGTTCCGCAAGTTGGGCAAGGGTTTCGAGCAGCTCGAAGGCAGCCTCGACCTGCAGGCCGCCCACGAAATCGAACTGGGCGGCAAGCTCGCGCAGTTCAACGAAGTGCTCGCCAGCGTTGCCGACAAGGGCGAGCCGCACCTGCTCTGCGCTTACCTGTACGACCTGGCCGGGCTGTTCTCCAGCTTCTACGAGAACTGCCCGATCCTTTCCAGCGAGGACGAGGCTGTACGCAACAGCCGCCTGCGCCTGGCCGCACTGACCGCGCGTACACTCAAGCAAGGTCTGGAACTGCTCGGTCTGGAAACCCTGGAGCGCATGTAAGTGGCGGCGAAAAAGAAACCCGCCGCCAAACGCGGCGCCAGCCGTTACCAGGCGCCAGCGAAAAAACCGGTACCGGGCTGGTTCTGGCTGGTCTGTGGCCTGGTGATCGGCGGCTTTATGGTGTTTCTGTTCAGCCTCGAACCGGGCCGCGACGAGATCAAGCGCAGCAAGGTCGAACAGGCCCGCGCCACGCAGGCCAGCAAAGCTGCTGCCGCCAAGCCGGCGACCCAGCCGGCCAAGCCCAAGTACGACTTCTACACCTTGCTGCCGGAATCGGAAGTGATCCTGCCGCCGCAAAGCATCGAGCCCGTCGCTCCGCCCGCGCAGAAACCGGTCAGCCCGGAAGAAGCGGCAAAGATCGACGCCGCCCGCGCCGAAGCTGCGCTCAACGGCCAGGTGCCGCCACCACCTCCAGTGGTCGCCAAAGGCCCGGTCAGCTCACAGTTCTTCCTTCAGGCTGGCTCGTTCCGCCGCAAGGACGACGCCGACAGCCTGCGTGCACAGATCATCCTGCTCGGGCAGAACGTCAAGGTAGAGTCCGGCACGGTGCGCGAAGAAACCTGGCACCGCGTACTGGTCGGCCCCTTCGCCACCCGTGAGCAGCTCGGCCAGGCACAGAAATCCCTGGCGGCCAGCGGCTTTAGCAATCTGTTGTTACAGCAGCGACAGGCGCAATAAACCGCGCGACTTCAGGCCCTGCGGCCCGTTCTGACGACTATTTGTCGGACGGGATACACCCCAGGGCTTGAAGCAGGCCACCGCTGCCCCCACTTCATTCGGCATTGGGCACTTTCGCCCCGCTGCGTGGAGACTCTCCCCTTGACCACCATCGTTTCAGTACGCCGCAACGGCAAAGTCGTCATGGGCGGCGACGGCCAGGTGTCCCTCGGCAATACCGTGATGAAAGGCAACGCGAAAAAAGTTCGCCGCCTGTACCACGGCCAGGTGCTGGCTGGCTTCGCCGGTGCCACCGCCGACGCCTTTACCCTGTTCGAACGCTTCGAAGGCCAGTTGGAGAAACACCAGGGCCATCTGGTGCGCGCGGCCGTCGAGTTGGCCAAAGACTGGCGCACCGACCGCTCCCTGAGCCGCCTGGAAGCCATGCTGGCCGTCGCCAACAAGGACGCCTCGCTGATCATCACCGGCAACGGCGACGTGGTTGAACCCGAACACGGCCTGATCGCCATGGGCTCCGGCGGCGGCTTCGCCCAGGCCGCGGCCATGGCCCTGCTGCAGAAAACTGACTTGAGCGCCCGTGAAATCACCGAAACCGCGCTGAACATTGCCGGCTCCATCTGCGTCTTCACTAACCAAACCCTGACAATTGAGGAGGAGGATTGCGCTGAATAAGCGCGTCCTCCTCTGGAGTATCGCCGCATGTCCATGACGCCCCGCGAGATCGTTCACGAACTCAACCGCCACATCATCGGTCAGGACGACGCCAAGCGCGCCGTGGCCATTGCCCTGCGCAACCGCTGGCGGCGCATGCAGCTGCCGCTTGAGCTGCGCGCCGAGGTGACGCCAAAGAACATCCTGATGATCGGCCCAACCGGGGTCGGCAAAACCGAAATCGCCCGCCGCCTGGCCAAGCTGGCCAATGCACCGTTTATCAAGGTAGAGGCGACCAAGTTCACCGAGGTTGGCTATGTCGGCCGCGATGTCGAGTCGATCATCCGAGACCTCGCCGATGCAGCGATCAAGATGCTGCGCGAGCAGGAGATGATCAAGGTCCGCCACCGCGCCGAAGATGCCGCCGAGGAGCGCATTCTCGACGCCCTGCTGCCGCCGGCCCGCACCGGATTCAACGAAGAAGCCGCGCCGGCCAGTGATTCCAACACCCGCCAGCTGTTCCGCAAGCGCCTGCGCGAAGGCCGGCTGGACGACAAGGACATCGAGATCGAAGTGGCCGACAGCCCGGCCGGCATCGAAATCATGACCCCGCCGGGCATGGAAGAGATGACCAACCAGTTGCAGAGCCTGTTTTCCAACATGGGCAAGGGCAAGAAGAAAAGCCGCAAGCTCAAGGTCAAGGAAGCCCTGAAGATGGTGCGTGACGAAGAAGCTGCGCGCCTGGTCAATGAGGAAGAACTCAAGGCCCAGGCCCTGGAAGCCGTGGAACAGAACGGCATCGTGTTTATCGACGAGATCGACAAGGTCGCCAAGCGCGGTAACACCGGCGGCGCCGACGTGTCCCGCGAAGGTGTGCAGCGCGACCTGCTGCCGCTGATCGAAGGCTGCACGGTGAACACCAAGCTGGGCATGGTGAAAACCGACCACATCCTGTTTATCGCCTCCGGCGCGTTCCACCTGAGCAAGCCGAGCGACCTGGTGCCTGAGCTGCAAGGTCGTCTGCCGATTCGCGTCGAGCTGAAAGCCCTTACCCCGCAGGACTTCGAGCGCATCCTCAGCGAGCCGCACGCCTCGCTCACCGAGCAATACGCCGCGCTGCTGAACACCGAAGGCCTGGGCATCGAGTTTGTTGCCGAGGGCATCAAGCGCATTGCCGAGATTGCCTACCAGGTCAACGAGAAGACCGAGAACATCGGTGCGCGCCGCCTGCACACCCTGCTCGAGCGCCTGCTCGAGGAAGTGTCCTTCAGCGCCGGCGACCTGGCCGGCCAGCAGAATGGCACGCCGATCGTGATCGACGCGGCCTACGTCAACAGCCATCTCGGCGAGCTGGCGCAGGACGAAGACCTCTCGCGCTATATTCTGTAACGCGTCCCTCCTGGGTCCGGATGCTCTCCGGGCCCGGGATCCATTCAGGAAGCGAGCATGCGCATCCCCACCGCAATAAAACTGCACAAAGCCTCGAAAACCCTGGAGCTGCACTACGGGGCCGACGAGCACTACACCCTGCCCGCCGAGTTTCTGCGCGTGCATTCGCCATCGGCGGAAGTGCAGGGCCACGGCAAACCCATTCTGCAAACCGGCAAGCTAGGCGTCGGCCTGAGCAAGATCGAGCCTGCGGGTAATTACGCACTCAAACTGACCTTTGATGACGGCCACGACAGCGGTCTGTTCACCTGGGATTATCTGGAACAGCTGTCCCTGCGCCAGACTGAGCTGTGGAACGATTACCTCGCCACCCTCGCCGCCGCAGGCAAGTCCCGCGATCCCAGCGAGAGCGTGGTCAAACTGATGCTCTGAAGTGCCCAGGCGATATACCGTCAGGAATTGACTCAGACACGTCAGCTATTTCCTCACGCACGCACCACCAAGCGGCAATCTGCCGCAGCGCAGCAGCCCGTCTAGCCCGTTGATCCTGGCCGGTTAGAGCGCATTTTCTAATCCTTCCCTGCATACTCATCGCGCATTCGGCTTGGATCTCGGCCGGCTTGCACAAATTCTCAAACTCGGGTAACCAAGTAGTTGGAAGTTTCTCGCGCCAGGCAGCCCCTGCGACGAGGAAGATTGCGGAGCGATCCGCCCTTGGCAATCCGGGCAATACCTGGCCCTTAGCCCTGTGTCGCCGTGCACAGCAGTACGCCGGTATTTCGTCTCAGGACAATGGAGCGTTGTAGATGACAGATAAGAATAATGATGACCTGAAACACCAGGCCTCCGAGAACACGTTGGGCCTTAACCCGGTGATCGGCATCCGCGGTAAAGACCTACTTAGCTCCGCCCGAGTCGTACTCAAGCAAGCCCTCAAGCAACCCCTGCACAGCGCCAAACACCTTGCCCACTTCAGCATGGAGCTGAAGAACGTGATGCTCGGCCAATCCGACCTCACCCCCGCCGAAGGCGACCGGCGCTTTGCCGATCCGGCCTGGAGCCAGAACCCGCTGTACCGCCGCTACCTGCAGACCTACCTGGCCTGGCGCAAGGAACTGCATGACTGGGTCGAGCACAGCAACCTGTCCGAACAGGATGCCAGCCGTGGCCACTTCGTCATCAACCTGATGACCGAAGCCATGGCCCCCAGCAACAGCATGGCCAACCCGGCCGCGGTTAAACGCTTCTTCGAAACCGGCGGCAAGAGCCTGCTCGACGGCCTGTCACACCTGGCCCAGGACATCGTCAACAACGGCGGCATGCCCAGCCAGGTCAACATGAACGCCTTCGAAGTCGGCAAAAGCCTGGCCACAACCGATGGCGCAGTGATTTTCCGCAATGACCTGCTCGAACTGATCCAGTACAAACCGATCACCGAACAGGTACACGAGCGCCCACTGCTGGTGGTGCCGCCACAGATCAACAAGTTCTACGTATTCGACCTGTCACCGGAAAAAAGTGTGGCGCGCTTCCTGCTGCGCAACGGCATTCAGACCTTCGTGGTGAGCTGGCGCAACCCGACCAAGGCACACCGTGAGTGGGGCCTGTCGACCTATATCGAGGCGCTGAAAGAAGCCATCGACGTGGTCACTGCCGTCACCGGCAGCAAGGACGTAAACATGCTTGGCGCCTGCTCCGGCGGCCTGACCACCACCTCGCTGCTGGGCCATTACGCCGCACTGGGTGAAAAGAAGGTGCATGCCCTGACCCTGCTGGTCAGCGTGCTGGATAACCGCCTGGAAACCGATGTGGCGCTGTTCGCCGACGAGAAAAGCCTGGAGCTGGCCAAGCGCCGTTCCTATCAGGCCGGTGTGCTGGAAGGCAGCGACATGGCCAAGGTTTTCGCCTGGATGCGCCCCAACGACCTGATCTGGAACTACTGGGTCAACAACTACCTGCTCGGCAACGAGCCACCGGTATTCGACATCCTTTACTGGAACAACGACACCACGCGCCTGCCGGCTGCCCTGCATGGTGAGTTTATCGAGATGTTCCAGTCCAACCCGCTGATCCGCGCGGGCGCACTGGAAGTCTGCGGCACGCCAATTGACCTCAAGCAGGTCACCAGCGACCTCTACTGCGTGGCCGGCACTACCGACCACATTACGCCGTGGGAGTCGTGCTACAAGTCGGCCAACCTGTTCGGTGGCAATGTCGAGTTCGTCCTGTCCAACAGCGGGCATATTCAGAGCATTCTCAACCCGCCGGGCAACCCTAAAGCACGCTACATGACCAACACCCAGATGCACGCGGACCCGAAAACCTGGCAAGCCAGCTCAACCAAGCACGCCGACTCCTGGTGGCTGCATTGGCAGGTCTGGCTGGGCGAGCGCTCCGGCGCGCAGAAAAAGGCACCGAGCCAACTGGGCAACAAGAAACATCCGGCCGGCGAAGCAGCCCCCGGCACCTACGTTCACGAACGTTGATCACCTGCGCACTGCGCAATACTGCCTGCGGCACTGGAGGTGTCGCTCGCCCACCCGCTCATTGATGCGGGTGAGGCGAACCAGGCTTTGCCCTGGTGTTTCTGGAAAAGACCCGGAGGGTCTGATCCAGCGTTTTAATTGATAGGGCTTTTGCGCATGTCGCTACCTTTCGTATTCCGTACCATTGAACTGGACGGCCAGACCATCCGTACCGCGGTTCGCCCCGGCAACGGCAAGATGACCCCGCTGCTGATCTTTAACGGCATCGGGGCCAACCTGGAGCTGGTCATGCCCTTCGTGCGCGCCCTGGATCCAGGTCTGGAGGTCATCGCCTTCGACGTGCCTGGCGTTGGTGGTTCCTCCACGCCCAGCACGCCATATCGCTTTCCTGGCCTGGCCAAGCTCGCCGCACGCATGCTCGATTATCTCGACTACGGTCAGGTCAATGCGATTGGCGTGTCCTGGGGCGGCGCCCTGGCGCAGCAATTCGCCCACGACTACCCCGAGCGTTGCAAGAAGCTGATCCTTGCCGCCACCTCGGCCGGCGCGGTGATGGTACCCGGTAAACCCAAGGTGCTCTGGTGTATGGCCAGCCCGCGGCGTTATGTGCAGCCGTCCTACGGCGTGCAGATTGCCCCGGAAATCTACGGTGGTGCCTTCCGCCGCGACCCGAAACTGGCGCTGGCACATGCCAGTAAAGTGCGTTCGGGCGGCAAGATGGGCTACTACTGGCAGCTGTTTGCCGGCCTCGGCTGGACCAGCATCCATTGGCTGCACAAGATCCGCCAACCGACGCTGGTGATGGCTGGGGACGACGATCCGCTGATCCCTCTGGTGAATATGCGCCTGCTGGCCTGGCGTATCCCCAACTCCGAGCTGCACGTGATCGACGATGGTCACCTTTTCCTAGTGACCCGTGCCGAAGCGGTGGCACCGATCATCATGAAATTCCTCGAGGAAGAACGTCAGCGCGCGATTATGCACCCACAGCCCGCGCCAGCCCGCACGCTCAGCTAACCGCACCTTGGTTGGGCAAAGGCCTCAACTGCACGCTCTGAGACTGTGCCGCAAGCACAGTGCTTGACCCACTTTCGGGCACGTTGTATTACCTGGGACTTGACGCGCGGCAGTCTGGAACGCCCATGCGCGCGCATTGGTATAAGCCTTGCTGCTTATCAAGTCTCATGGTTTGACGACGGAGTGTTGCCCAATGCGAGACCAACCAGCCAAACGCGCCTTGCCGGCGCACAAAAGCGTGATGAACGTGCAAAATGCAGTGGTCGGTCTGCGCGGCCGTGATCTGCTGTCCACCCTGCGCGGCCTGGCCTTGCAGGGGATCAAGCAACCTATTCACAGCGCCCGGCATGTTGCTGCGCTAGGCGGCCAACTGGGTCGCGTGTTGATGGGCGACAAGCCGTTCAAAGTCAACTCGCAAGACCCGCGCTTCGCCGACCCCACCTGGCGAGACAATCCGCTCTACAGCCGCAGCCTGCAAGCCTACCTGGCTTGCCAGAAGCAGCTGAACAGCTGGATCGATGAGAGCAATCTGGACGCCGATGACCGCGCGCGCGCGCGCTTTGTCGCCACCCTGCTGGGCGACGCACTGGCGCCCAGCAACACGCTGCTCAACCCGCAGGTGATCAAGGAACTGTTCAACAGCGGTGGCAGCAGCCTGCTCAAAGGTGTGACGCATCTGTTCGATGACCTGGTGAACAACGACGGTATGCCCAGCCAGGTCAGCAAACACGCCTTCGAAGTCGGCCGCAACCTGGCCACCACCCCAGGCGCGGTGGTGTTTCGCAGCGAGCTGCTGGAACTGATCCAGTACAAGCCGATGAGCGAAAAGCAGTACACCAAACCGCTACTGATCGTGCCGCCGCAAATCAACAAGTTCTATATCTTCGACCTCTCCAACGAGAAGAGCTTCGTCCAGTACGCACTAAAAGGCGGCCTGCAGACCTTCGTCATCAGCTGGCGCAATCCTGACCCGCGGCACCGCGAGTGGGGCCTGTCGAGCTACGTGGAAGCGCTGGAAGTCGCCATCGATGCCTGCCGTGAAATCACCGGCAGCAAGGACGTCAACCTCCTCGGCGCCTGCGCCGGCGGCCTGACCATCGCCGCGCTGCAAGGGCATCTGCAAGCCAAACGTCAGCTGCGCAAAGTGGCCAGCGCCACCTATATGGTCAGCCTGCTGGACAGCCAGATCGACAGCCCGGCCATGCTGTTTGCTGACGAGCTGACCCTCGAGGCCGCCAAGCGCCGCTCCTACCAGCAAGGCGTGCTGGATGGACGCGACATGGCGCGAGTGTTCGCCTGGATGCGCCCCAACGATCTGATCTGGAACTACTGGGTCAACAACTACCTGCTCGGCAAGCAGCCACCGGCCTTTGACATTCTCTACTGGAACAACGACAACACCCGTCTGCCGGCCGCCCTGCATGGCGACCTGATCGACTTCTTCAAGCACAACCCGCTGACTCACCCGCGCGGCCTGGAAGTCTGCGGCACCCCGGTCGATCTGCAGAAGGTCACGGTCGACAGCTTCAGCGTCGCCGGAATCAACGACCACATCACCCCCTGGGATGCGGTGTACCGCTCGACCCTGCTGCTGGGCGGTGACCGGCGCTTTATTCTGTCCAACAGCGGGCACATCCAGAGCATTCTCAACCCACCGGGTAATCCGAAATCCAATTACCTGGAGAACCCCAAACTCACTGGCGACCCGCGCGCCTGGTACCACGACGCCGAACATGTGCAGGGCAGCTGGTGGCCAGTGTGGCTGAACTGGATGCAGGAGCGTTCTGGCGAGCAAAAGGACACCCTAATGGCCCTGGGCAACCAGAACTACCCGGCCATGGAAGCCGCGCCCGGCACCTATGTGCATGTGCGCTAAAACACCCAGCCACGCATGATCAGACTGGCCGCAAGCCATTGCGGCCAGGTATCGTCAGCCTTCCCGCGGCCAGAATAAGAAGACCGGATGAAAACCCGCGACAGAATCCTTGAATGCGCCCTGCTGCTGTTCAACCAGAAGGGCGAACCGAATGTCTCCACCTTGGAAATCGCCAACGAACTGGGCATCAGTCCGGGCAATCTGTACTACCACTTTCACGGCAAGGAACCGCTGATCCTCGGTTTGTTCGAGCGCTTTCAGGCGGAACTCGCGCCGCTGCTCTCACCGCCCGAAGACGTGCAGCTGGATGTGGAGGATTACTGGCTGTTTCTGCACCTGATTGTCGAACGCCTGGCGCACTACCGCTTCCTGTTCCAGGACCTGTCCAACCTGACCAGCCGCCTGCCAAAACTGGAACGTGGCATGCGTCACTGGCTCAACAACCTCAAACGCGCACTGGCCGAACTGCTTGCACAACTGCAACTCGATGGCCAGTTGCAAAGCGATACCCAGTCACTGGGCCAACTGGTCGAGCAGATCACCCTGACCCTGCTGTTCTCCCTCGACTACCAGCGCATCATCGGCCGTGAGGGTGAAAGCCGCCTGGTGGTCTATCAGGTAATGATGCTGGTGGCCCCGCATCTGGCCGAAGAGTCGCGCTACGCCGCCGAACACCTGGCGCAGCGCTACCTCGAAGATTAACGCGAATGCCTAAACGCAAACGCCCGGCACTAGGCCGGGCGTTTGCGTTTACTGCTACGCGTCTTACGACTGGGCGGCAGGTGTCACAGGTGCAGCAGGTGCAGCGGCCGGTGCAGGTGCCGCAGCGGCTACCGGAGCAGCAGCGGGTTTGGCAACTGCAGGCTTGGCTGGCGCCTTGGCGGCTGCTTTAGCAGCTGGCTTGGCAGCAGGTTTTGCCGCTGGTTTGGCTGCTGGCTTAGCGGCAGCTTTGGCAGCAGGTTTAGCCGCTGGTTTGGCTGCAGCCTTGACGGCCGGTTTAGCCGCTGGCTTGGCAGCAGGTTTCGCTGCAGGCTTGGCGGCTGCTTTAGCGGCCGGCTTGGCTGCAGGCTTAGCAGCAGGTTTGGCCGCTACTTTCTTCACCGCAGGCTTTACCGACTTGACCGAAACACCGGTCAGCTGCTCGATCTGCTTGGTCAGGCTTTCAACTTTGGCGTTGAGCGCTTTCACTTCATTACGGCTCGGTACACCGAGACGCGAAATGGCATTGTTCAGACGTTTGTCGAAGGCTTCTTCCAGCTCGCCCCACTTGCCAATAGCCTTGTCTTTGACTTCATCAACTTTCGATTTGGCAGTGTCCACTTTCGAACCCACAGTGGACTTCACTGCGCCAACTTGCTTGTCGACTTCGGTCTTGGCTTGCTTCTCAGCTTTCTCGCCATCCTTGACCAGCGTGTCGAACAGCTTGTTGCCGTCCTTGCTGACCTTGGAGTAGGCACCCAAACCAGCCAGCCAGATTTGACGCGAGTATTTTTCTACTTCGCCGATCCAGGAAGTGGTTTGCTTTTCGGTTTTCTTTTTGACAGCCATCCTGCTCTCCTTACTTGGTACGCGCGACGTGCTCGAGCAACGCGCTCAGCTCATCCAGCTTAGCAGAGAGCGCTTCAACATCCTGCTTGGACGGGATACCGATGCGGTTCAGAGCGCTGGCAACACGGTTGTCGAAGGCTTTCTCGATCTTGTCGAGCTGCACCTCAACCTTGCCTTTCACGCTGCTGACGTTGCTGGTGACAGTGCTCTTAACGCTGTCGATCTGGCTGTTGGCTGCTTCAACTTGTTCGCTGACCAGTTTTTTGCCTTGTTTTTCAACACCTTCGCCGCTTTTCACGAGCTCTTTGAAGTACTCGGAACCTTCCTGACCGGCTTTGGCGTAAGCGCCCAGACCAGCCAGCCAGATTTTGCGGGCATAAACTTTTGCGTCGCTCAGCACGCTGCTGGTTTCTTCAACGACGGCTTTCTTTTTAACGGCAACTTTCGACATGGTGCACCTCACTCTAAGTGTTTCGAGGAAACGCCCACGGAATGCAGGCTTAGGTGCACGGTATCGATGAAAATTAGAAACCGCATACTAAGCGTAAGAAAAACCTGCCTGGAGCAGTTTTTAACGTCGCGCAGCAACGGCCCGAAGAGTGGCTGGCAAAAATGGCCGGCCATAAAATGGCCAAGGTGCCGTCAGGCGACACCTTATGCTTGCAGATTCTTGTCCAGCACCTCCTCGATTTCGCGCTTGATGCTGCCGCTCATTGCCGACAACAACAGCCCCAGACTGAGCTGCACGCGCACGCTGTGTTCATGCACTTCAATACGCCCATCCGCGCCGCTGCGCTTGAACTCCAGCGTGTCGCCACTCCAGCGGTAACGCACGTCGTATTCGCGAGCCAGGCGCTCGGCCAGTTGCTCGGCTTTTTCCCGGGCGACCTCGCGGCCCAGGGAGTGGGGACGTTCTACGGTGATCTTGGCCATGGCATTTCTCCTCGCCAGTTAACTGCGACCTTAAGTCGCTGCGACTATAGCAAGGCTGCAAGGCGCAAGCTGCATGCAACGTCAGGGCTCAGGCCATGGCACAACTTTGTGGTTTGCCGCCGCACGGCCCAAACCCAGCCGGGCTTTTTGGGTTTAGAATGGCCGCCACTTTAGATGCAGCCTCTGTGTTTTGGGAAAGGCCACGATGAACGATCCGCGCAAGAGCAGCGACAGCGAACCCACCACGCACTTTGGTTTCCAGAGCGTGCCGGAAAGCCAGAAGGCGGAGAAAGTCGCCGAAGTCTTTCACTCGGTCGCGGCCAAGTACGACCTGATGAACGACGTACTGTCCGGCGGCATGCACCGCCTGTGGAAGCGGTTCACCATTGAGCTGTCGGGCGTACGCACTGGCAACCGGGTGTTGGATATCGCCGGCGGCACGGGTGACCTGACCCGCAAGTTCTCCAGCCTGGTCGGCCCAACTGGCGAAGTGGTGCTGGCTGACATCAACGAATCGATGCTGCGCGTCGGCCGTGATCGTCTGCTCGACAAGGGTGTGGCCGGCAATGTCAGCTTCGTTCAGGCCGATGCGGAAAAACTGCCGTTCCCTGACAATCATTTCGACGTGGTGACCATCGCCTTCGGCCTGCGCAACGTGACGCATAAAGAAGATGCCATCCGCTCGATGCTGCGCGTACTCAAGCCCGGTGGGCGCCTGTTGATCCTGGAATTCTCCAAGCCATCCAGCCCCCTGCTGTCGAAGTTCTACGACGCCTACTCGTTCAAGTTCATGCCGCTGGCCGGCAAGCTGATCACCAACGACGCCGAAAGCTACCGCTACCTGGCCGAGTCGATCCGCATGCACCCGGATCAGGACACCCTCAAGGCGATGATGGTGGAAGCCGGCTTCGAGCGCGTGACCTTCCACAACATGACCGGCGGTATCGTC
Organism: Pseudomonas sp. 8BK; assembly: GCF_902506475.1. Classification (NCBI taxonomy): domain Bacteria; kingdom Pseudomonadati; phylum Pseudomonadota; class Gammaproteobacteria; order Pseudomonadales; family Pseudomonadaceae; genus Pseudomonas; species Pseudomonas sp. 8BK. The sequence continues at coordinate 2,586,191 of NZ_LR733252.1, forward strand.
GCCCTGCACCGCGGCATCAAGCCCTGATGTTACTCACCGGGCTGCTGGCCGGCGTCGAACTCGGCCTTAACCGCGTATTGGCCATGGACAGCACGGCGCTGCCACGCCTGGCCCGGTTGAGCGGCCGAGTGATTGCCATGGAGTGCGCCGCGCCAAACCTGCAGCTGTTTATTCTGCCCAGTGCCAGTGGCTTGCAACTGGCCGCGCAGTGGGCCGGCGAAGCCGATTGTCACTTGCGTGCCCCCGCCGCCAGCCTGCTACGCCTGGCCACCAGCAAGGACAAAACCAGTGTCCTGCACAGCCCTGATGTCAGTCTGGACGGCGACAGCGCCGCTTTGCTGGAGCTGGCCGGAATCCTTCAGGACCTTGAGCTTGACTGGGAATACGAGCTGTCACGCTGGCTCGGCCCGGTCGGCAGCCAGCTGCTTGGTGGCCATCTGCGCAGCCGGGTGAACTGGAGCAGCCAGGCACTCGACAGCCTGCGCCTGAATCTGGCCGATTACCTCAGCGAAGAATCCCGCAGCCTGGTCGGCCAGCGCGAAGCCGATGCGCGCTTCGCCGAACTGGACCACCTCAAGCTGTCCCTCGACCGACTCGACGCGCGCATCGAGCGCCTCGCCCAACGCCATAAGCCCATCGCATGAAGCTGCTTGCCGCTCGTCGTCTGTTGCGTATCCAGCGCGTAGTCATCCGCTACCAGCTGGACGACCTGTTATTCGCCCTGCCGCTGCCTTTCTGGGCACGCCTGCTGCGCTATGTGCTGCCCTGGCGCTGGCTGCCGCGCCGCGACCTGCTGCTGTCGCGCGGCGCACGTCTGCGTCTGGCTCTGGAAGAGCTGGGGCCGATCTTTATCAAGTTTGGCCAGCTGCTTTCCACCCGCCGCGACCTGCTGCCCAGCGATATCGCCGATGAGCTGGCCAAGCTGCAGGATCAGGTACCGCCCTTCGATCCGGCCAAGGCGCTGGCGCTGATCGAATCCCAGCTGGGTGCCAAGGTCGCTGAAGTGTTTGCCCGCTTTGACACGCAACCGCTGGCCTCGGCCTCGGTCGCCCAGGTGCATGCCGCGCAGCTGAAAAGCGGTGAAGAGGTGGTGGTCAAAGTCATCCGCCCAGGGCTGAAGCCAGTTATCGAACAGGACATCGCCTGGCTGTTCCTGCTGGCCAAACTGGCCGAGCGCGCTTCGGCCGATGCGCGTCGCCTACGCCCGGTGGAAGTGGTCAGCGACTACGAAAAAACTATTTACGACGAACTCGATCTGCTGCGCGAAGCGGCCAATGCCAGCCAGCTGCGGCGCAACTTCGAAGGCTCGCCACTGCTCTATGTGCCGCAGGTGTACTGGGATTATTGCCGGCCGAAAGTGCTGGTGATGGAGCGCATCTATGGCATTCAGGTCACCGACCTGGAAACCCTGGCCGATCAGCGCACCGACATGAAGCTGCTGGCCGAGCGCGGCGTGGAAATCTTCTTCACCCAGGTATTCCGCGACAGCTTCTTCCATGCCGACATGCACCCCGGCAATATCTTCGTCAGCACCCGCACGCCGTGGAACCCGCAGTACATTGCCATCGACTGCGGCATCATCGGCAGCCTCACCGCCGAAGATCAGGACTACCTGGCACGCAACCTGATCGCCTTCTTCAAACGTGATTACCGCCGTGTGGCGCAGTTGCACATCGATTCCGGCTGGGTGCCGGCAGAAACCAAGATCAATGATTTCGAAGCGGCAATCCGCACCGTGTGCGAGCCGATTTTCGAGAAGCCGCTGAAGGACATTTCCTTCGGCCAGGTACTACTACGCCTGTTCCAGACCGCGCGGCGCTTCAATATGGAAGTGCAACCGCAGCTGGTACTGCTGCAGAAAACCCTGCTGAATATCGAAGGCCTGGGCCGCCAGTTGTACCCGGACCTCGATCTGTGGAGCACCGCACAGCCGTTCCTCGAGCGCTGGATGCGTGAGCGCATCAGCCCGCTGCAGCTGCTGCGCAACCTGCAGCTGCAGGCCGAGCAGGTGCCGCACCTGTCGCAAATTGCCCGCGAAACCCTCGAACGCCTCAACCAGCAGCCGGCCAGCCGCCAGGAACAGCCCGTCACGCGTCGCCAATGGCCTGCACGCTTGCTTGGCGCAGCACTGATCGGCGGAGCCGCTACTCAGGGTCTGCTGCTGAGCCTGATCGCCTGGCCCAGCTGGCTGATGCTGGCGGGCGGCCTCTATCTGGTGCTGCGCCGATAGCCACACCGGGTATGCACTGGCACACTAGCTTTCTGAATCAGACAGCCCGAAATGGGCGGAACTTGCAATGACTGACTGGCTCGACGAAATCAACTGGAACAGCGACGGCTTGGTACCAGCCATCGCCCAGGACCACAAAACCGGCCGCGTGCTGATGATGGCCTGGATGAACCGTGAGGCGCTGGCCCTGACGGCTACCGAGCAGCGCGCCATCTACTGGTCACGCTCGCGCGGCAAACTGTGGCGCAAAGGCGAGGAATCCGGGCATGTGCAGAAACTGCACGAGTTGCGCCTGGACTGCGACGCCGACGTGATCATCCTGATGGTCGAACAGCTGGGCGGCATCGCCTGCCACACCGGCCGCGAGAGCTGCTTCTACCGGGTGTTCGAGAACGACACCTGGAAAACCGTCGATGCGGTGCTGAAAGACCCGCACGCCATTTATGCTGCAGGACACAACCATGAGTGACACGGCCATGACTGATACCCTGAGCCGCCTGGCAGAAGTGCTGGAGTCGCGCAAAGGCGCGGCCGCCGACAGTTCCTATGTCGCCAGCCTGTACCACAAGGGCCTGAACAAGATTCTGGAGAAGGTCGGCGAGGAATCGGTGGAAACCATTCTCGCCGCCAAGGATGCCGCCGTCAGCGGCGACTGCAGCGATGTGATCTACGAAACCGCCGACCTGTGGTTCCACAGCCTGGTCATGCTCGCCGCCCTCGGTCAGCACCCGCAGGCGGTACTGGACGAACTGGATCGGCGCTTTGGCCTCTCCGGGCATGCGGAAAAAGCCGCACGCTCGCAAGACTGATTAAACCTTCACTTACGGAGTACGCGTTATGGGATTCGGTGGCATAAGCATCTGGCAACTCCTGATCGTCCTGCTGATCGTGGTCATGCTGTTCGGCACCAAGCGCCTTAAAGGCCTGGGTTCCGATCTGGGTGATGCGATCAAGGGTTTCCGCAAGTCGATGGACAACAGCGATGCCGAAAAGCCCGCCCCCGCCGTGGACGAGCCAAAAGGTCAGACCATCGACGCCCAGGCGCGCAAGGTCGAAGAACCGGCGAAAAAAGACTAAGCCATGTTCGATATCGGCTTTACCGAGCTGCTGCTGGTCGGCATCGTCGCCCTGGTGGTACTGGGGCCTGATCGCCTGCCCGGCGCGGTACGCACAGCCGGTTTGTGGATCGGCCGAATCAAGCGCAGCTTCAGCGCGATCAAGGCTGAGGTCGAGCGTGAGATCGGCGCGGACGAAATCCGTCGCCAGCTGCATAACGAACAGATCCTCGAGCTGGAACGGGAAATGAACGCGATGAAGCAGAGCCTCAGCGCGCCGCTTAGCAGCATCACCGAAACGAGCCCTGCCGCTGCACCCGCCGCAGAGCCAGTAGCCGCTACCGATAACACCCGCCAGGATAAAAGCCCGCAGCCATGAGCCAACGACCGGACAGCGATCAGGAAATGCCCCTGGTCTCTCACCTGACCGAACTGCGCACACGCCTGTTGCGCATTGTGGCGGCGGTGTTCGCGCTGTTTGCCGGATTGTTCTACTTCTCCCAGGACATCTACGCGCTGGTCGCCGCGCCGCTACGCGCCTATCTGCCGGAAGGTGCGACGATGATCGCCACCGGCGTGGCCTCGCCGTTTCTCACGCCGTTCAAGTTGACCCTGATGGTCGCGCTGTTTCTCGCCATCCCGATCATCCTGCATCAGATCTGGGGCTTTATTGCGCCAGGGCTGTACAAGCACGAGAAGCGCATTGCCATTCCGTTGCTGATTTCCAGCATCCTGCTGTTCTATGCAGGCATGGCCTTCGCCTATTTCGTGGTGTTCCCGATCATGTTCGGCTTCTTCGCCAGCGTGACCCCGGAAGGCGTGGCGATGATGACCGACATCGGCCAGTACCTGGATTTCGTGCTGACCCTGTTCTTCGCCTTCGGTGTGGCGTTCGAAATCCCCATCGCGACCTTTTTGCTGATCTGGGTCGGCGTGGTCGATGTCGCCACCCTGCGCAAAAGCCGCCCCTATGTAGTCGTTGGCTGCTTTGTCGTCGGCATGGTACTGACCCCGCCAGATGTGTTCTCGCAAACCCTGTTGGCCGTGCCCATGTGGCTGCTGTTCGAAGCCGGCCTGCTGTGCGGCGGCCTGGTCAAGCGCCGCGCCGATGAGGAGGAGGCTGCGACTGAAGCTGACAGCTCCTCCAACGACCAGCCGCCTGCCGCGCAACCGTGAACCTGCTGATTCTGGAAGACGGCGACTTTATCGCCGCCGACCGCGTGCTGCTCAGCGGCCGCCGCCTCAAGCATCTGCACGAAGTGCACCGCGCCGAAACGGGCGACAGCCTGCGCGTCGGCCGCCTGAATGGACTGATGGGCAGCGGCCAGCTGCTACGCCTGGATGCAGAAGAAGCCGAGCTATCTGTACAGCTCGACCAACCACCGCCAGAGAAACTGCCCCTGACCCTGCTGCTCGCCCTGCCTCGGCCAAAAATGTTGCGCCGCGTGCTGCAAACTGTCAGCAGCATGGGTGTGTCACGGCTGGTGCTGCTGAACAGCTATCGGGTGGAAAAAAGCTTCTGGCAGACGCCTTTCCTCGAACCCGCAGCCATTCGCGAACAGCTGATTCTTGGCCTGGAACAGGCCCGCGATACCGTGCTGCCGGACATCATCATCGAAAAGCGCTTCAAGCCCTTTGTCGAGGACCAGCTGCCAGGCATTGCCGCCGGCACCCTGGGCTTGGTCGGCCACCCTGGCGACTACCCGGCCTGCCCACGGGCCGTCGAACAGCCTGTGACGCTGGCCATCGGCCCGGAAGGCGGCTGGATTCCCTACGAAGTGGAAAAGCTCAACGAAGCCGGCCTGCAACCGGTGCAACTCGGCGCGCGGATTCTGCGGGTGGAAACCGCGGTGACTGCCTTGCTGGCGCGACTGTTCTGAGCAGACATCCCTGCCCCCTAGGGTAGTGGCACCGTATCCATCCACTAGCTAAAGCGTCATCCACCCTACACAACCTGCTTTTCGTGCCAATGCGCCGGTAGCAGCTGGCCCTTGAGCGCAGGCGCTTCCTCCAGCTGTACATCCCTCGGCTGCAGCGGCTCACCACAATCCGAACACACCAGCACGCCATGCATAGGCCTGCCGCACGTACGATGGATATGCCGAATCGGCGCGCCCTCGGTGCCGCTCATATGACGGTCGCCCCAGTTCACCAAGGCCATAATGGCCGAGTACAGATCACGGCCCTTGGCGCTCAGGCAATATTCCTCACGCAGCGGCCGCTGCTGATAAGCCACCTTGTCCAGCACACCCGCTTCAGCCAGTTTTTTCAGGCGATCGGCCAACACATGGCGGGTAATGCCCAGGCGTTTCTCGAACTCGTCAAAGCGACGAATACCGAGAAAACTCTCGCGCAGCACCAGCAGGGTCCAGCGATCACCCACCACCGACAGGGTGCGGGCCAGCGAGCAGGGTTGCTGCTCCAGTTCTTCCCAACGCATAAGCCGATCTCCATCAACAGTGGCTCACCATAGCTTGACAGGTTCCAAAATGGAACCGACTATCGAGGCAGGTTCCAAAACAGAACTGATGGAGAGCAACGATGACAGAACGCAAAGCAATCTTGGTAGTCGGTGCCGGTGACGCCACTGGCGGCGCCATCGCCAAACGCTTCGCTCGCGAGGGCTATGTGGCCTGCGTGGCACGACGCAATGCTGAAAAACTCGAGCCGCTGGTCGCGGAGATTGAATCGGCAGGTGGCAGCGCACGGGCCTTTGGCTGCGATGCTCGAGTCGAGGAACAGGTCATCGACATGTTCAGTACCATCGAGCTCGAGGTCGGGCCACTGCACGCGGTGGTGTTCAATATCGGCGCCAATGTGCAGTTTTCCATCACCGAAACCACCGAGCGGGTCTACCGCAAGGTCTGGGAAATGGCCGCGCTGGCCGGTTTTCTCACCGGCCGTGAAGCGGCCAAAGTGATGCTGCCGCGTGGCCAGGGCACGATCATCTTTACCGGCGCCACCGCTTCCTTGCGCGGCCGGGCCAACTTCTCTGCCTTCGCCAGCGCCAAGTTTGCTCTGCGTGCGTTAGCCCAAAGCATGGCCCGCGAACTCGGCCCTAAGGGCATTCATGTCGCTCACCCGATTATCGACGGGGCCATCGACACCGCGTTTATCCGCGACACCTTTCCGCAGCTGTACCAGCTCAAGGATCAGGACGGCATCCTCAACCCCGACCACATTGCCGAGACCTACTGGCAGATCCACTGCCAGCCTCGCGATTGCTGGGTGCATGAGTTGGATCTGCGACCATGGTCTGAGACGTTCTAACGACTGCGCGCTCGCCCCATAACAAGATCTCCCGAAGGAGCATGCAATGAGCAAAACCCTGGAATTCTTTTTCGATTTCGGCAGCCCGGCCAGCTACCTGGCCTGGACCCAGGTGCCGCGAATCGCCCGCGAAGCCGGCGCGCAACTTATCTGGCGACCGATGTTGCTCGGCGGGGTATTCAAGGCCACCGGCAACCAGTCGCCAGTCATGATCCCGAGCAAGGGCGCCTGGATGCTCAAGGACCTGGCACGCTTTGCCAGCCGTTATGGCGTGCCGATGGCCTTCAACCCGCACTTCCCGATCAACACCCTGACGCTGATGCGTGGCGCGGCCGGCTACCTCGACAACGAGCGCTTCGAACACTTTGTAAGAACTATTTTCGAGGCGCTGTGGGTGCAGCAGAAGAACCTCGGCAAGCCCGAAGTAGTCGCCGAGGTGCTCAGCGCCGCCGGCTTCGATCCCGCCGAGTTCGAGCGCCTGGTCAACGATGAAGCAGTCAAGGAGCGCCTCAAGGCCACCACCGAAGAGGCGGTCAAACGTGGGGTATTTGGCGCACCGACCTTCTTTATCGGCAACGAGATGCACTTCGGTCAGGATCGCCTCGACTTCGTCGCCGAAGCCCTCACGCGCTAGCAGACGTAGGGTGGATGACGCTTTACCCATCCACCCTACAACTGAAACCGTAGCCTGGCCGAGAGGGGGTCAGACTTCCAGCAGAAAGGTCACCGGCCCGTCGTTAACCAGATGCACCTGCATATCGGCACCGAACTGGCCGGTGGCAACCTGTGGGTGTTTGGCGCGGGCCTGCGCCACCAGCAAGTCGAACAATTCAGCTCCAAGTGCCGGCGGCGCGGCGCGGGTGAAGCTGGGGCGCAAACCGCTTTTGGTGTCGGCGGCCAGGGTGAATTGCGAAACCAGCAACAACCCGCCGCCGACATCACTGAGCGACAGGTTCATCTTGCCAGCGGCATCGCTGAACACGCGGTAGTTGAGCAGCTTGTGCAGAATTTTCTCGACGCTGGCCGGGGTGTCCTGCGGCTCGACGCCAACCAGCGCCAGCAGGCCCTGATCAATCGCGCCAACCACTTCACCCGCCACTTCCACTCGGGCTCCACGCACCCGTTGAATCAATGCCTTCATGCTTCGTCCGGCGCCAGGTTGAGCAAGCGCCGCGCCAGTTCGTCCGCGGCACGTACCAGGGCGTCGGTGATCCCGGTTTCGGCGGCCGAATGGCCGGCATCGCGAATGATCTGCAACTCGCTGTTCGGCCAGGCCTGGTGCAGCGCCCAGGCGTTGTCCAGCGGGCAGATCACGTCATAGCGGCCATGCACGATCACCCCGGGCAGATGGGCGATCTTCGGCATATCACGCAGCAGCTGATCGCTTTCGAGGAAGGCATTGTTGACGAAGTAATGGCATTCGATGCGAGCGATCGACAGCGCGCGATGCGCATCACTGAAACGGTCGACCACCTGCGGATTGGGGCGCAGGGTGGCGGTACGGCCCTCCCAGGTCGACCAGGCTTTGGCGGCATGCATCTGGGCTATCTGATCCGGGCCGGTCAGGCGCTTGTAGAAGGCCTGTACCAGATCACCGCGCTCATCCGCCGGGATTGGCGCGAGGTAATCTTCCCAATAATCGGGGAACAGACGGCTGGCACCTTCCTGATAAAACCACTGAATCTCCTGTGGGCGACACAGGAAGATGCCGCGCAGAATAAGCCCATGCACGCGCTGCGGATGAGCCTGGGCGTAAGCCAGCGCCAGGGTCGAGCCCCAGGAGCCGCCGAACAGCACCCACTTGTCGATACCGAGGTGCTCGCGGATCTGTTCCATGTCGGCGATCAGCGCCTGAGTGGTGTTGTGCTCCAGGCTGGCGTGCGGGGTAGAACGGCCGCAACCACGCTGATCGAAGGTGACGATGCGATAGAGGTTGGGATCGAAATAGCGCCGGCTCGCTGCGTCGCAGCCGGCGCCTGGACCACCATGAATAAACACCACAGGCAAACCATCCGGTGAACCGCTTTCGTCGACATACAGCACGTGCGGCGCCTGCACCGCCAGCTCATGACGGGCGTAGGGTTTAATCTCCGGATACAAGGTCTGCATGGCACGCTCCTGACTTGACCTGAATAATGCGCGGCGTAACGTTGACGGCCTTGCGCCGAACAACCACGGACGCACCGCTTTAAGCTCTGCCGGGCATCATAACCATGAAAAAGGAGTTCAGCATGCCAACACGGATATTTGCCTTAGCTTTCCTACTGTTTTGCACCCTACTCGCCGGTTGCGGCGCCAAGGATGATCCGCTGGCTGCGCTGGAAGCAGCCGTGCAACAACTGCAGGACAACCTGGAGGCGAAGAACAACAGCGCGGTACTCGACCAGCTGCACCCGCAGTTCTCGGCCCAGGGCGAATTTGACCGTGAGTGGGCGCAGCGCACCATGTTGCTGCTGTTTATGCGCCACAAGAACGTCGAAGTGCTGGCCCTGAGCACAGCCAGCTACGTCCACGAGACCTATCGCGAGAAAGGCTTCACCGAGGCCCAGGTTGCCCTGGTCGGCGCCGAAAGCCTGGTCCCCGACAGCGCCCGTCACTTTATCGTTGAAATGGAGTGGTGGCTGGAGGGTGATGACTGGAAGCTGGCGCGCCTGAAGTGGCAATAACGGCCCAGCAACTGATTAAAACAGCCAGGGAATAAACATCTTGCTGCGCTGCATATAGTCGCGGTACGCCTCGCCGAACTGCTGTAGACACTCGGCTTCGTCGCGCTTGGCGGTCAGCCAGAGGGCGAGGCTGGCCAGCAGTGCCAGAACCAGGCTCAAGCCATTGGGCTGCTTGCAGGCCACACCCCAGGCCAGCAACAGCAGCGAGGCATACAGCGGGTGACGAATCAGGCGAAAGATGCCACTGGTCACCAGTTGCGAAGTGCGCTCGAAGGCAAACAGCTCGGCATCCGTACGCTGCCCATCGGGGCGCCCCATCCGCCGTAGCTGATAGAGGCCGGCAAATAGCAGCAGCAGGGATGCAAACAGCAGCGCCCAGGACAGACGCTGGTGCAGGGCAAACCGGTCGACAAACCAGACCGGCCCATTGAGCACCAGCAAGGCCAGAATCGCCTCCCAGGCGAAGAATCGGTAGAAGCCGTGGGACTGCGGATTGCGCACTGCCCGCCAGGACAACGCCAGCAGCAGCAACGTCCCCAGCCCGAAAACCACCCCCTGCAACCACTCCATAAGATCCTCTCCAACTCCGCCCGATAGTCCGTCAAAGCCAGGCGCTACGCGACCTGCAGCCCCTCTGTTACACTGCCGGCCTGTTTACCTCGGCCGCCCGCAATGGATCGCACTCAACTGCACAGCCTGCTGCCCCACCAGGGCCCAGCCCTCTGGCTGGATGGTCTGTTGGCGCATGACCGCCTGAGCATCCAAGGCCTGAGTGCCTGGCGCTTTCTCGAGACCTTTGGGGCCAATGCCTCACCTTGCCTGCTGTTCGAGGCGGCGGCCCAGTTGTGCGCCGCGCATGGTGCCTTATACGGCGATGACAGTGCCATTGAAATGGCCCTGGTTGGCAAGCTCTCGCAGTTGCAGCTGCATCATGAACCGACGCAACGTAGCGGCGCGCTGCAGGTCAGCGCCCAGCAAGAGGCGCTAAGCCCGGCGGGGGCGCTGTATGCCTTTAGTATCCACAGCGACCAGCGCCTGCTGCTCGACGGCAAACTACTACTGGTACTGATCCATGCTTGAGCTCCGCCACGTCACCCACAGTTACCCAGGCAGCAACCGCGCCGCGCTGCAGGGTATCGACCTGCAGCTGCAGGCCGGCGAATGCCTCGGCCTGCTCGGCAGCAACGGTGCCGGCAAGACCACCCTGCTCTCGCTGCTTAGCGGCGTGCTGGCGCTGCAACAGGGCGAACTGCGCTGGGATGGCCAACCCAGGCTCGGCCTGGTACCGCAGCAGCTGGCCTTCTACGCCGGACTCAAGGTGGGCGAGAACCTCGACCTGTTTGCCGACCTGTATCGCCTGCGCGGCGCTGAACGGCGCCAGCGCCTGCAGCAATGCATCGATATCTGTGCCCTGCAAGACAAGCTGACGCGGCGCAGCGAGCAACTCTCAGGCGGCGAACAGCGGCGCTTGAATTTCGCCATCGGCCTGCTGCAACCGGCTGAGCTCTATCTGTTCGATGAAGCCACCGTGGGGGTCGATGCGGCGAGTCGTCAGCACTTGCTGACCGCCGTCGAGCAGCTGACCACCGACGGCAAGGCGGTGATCTACACCAGCCACTACCTGGAAGAAGTCGAGCGGGTGGCGCAGCGCATTCTGCTGCTGCACGAAGGCCAGGTACGCCTGGACTTGGACAAACGTCAGCTGCTCGGCGACGACCATGGCCTGCTGCTGGAATGGCCGGACGCTCCCCCTACCGGCCTTAACCAGCTGCTCGCGAACCTGCAACTGACGGCCGAAGCGCTGCCCAAGGGCCTGCGTATCGCAGCCCTGAATGGCCAGCAGCTGCTTGCAATCACCCAATTTATCGCCACCCAGGATGGCCTGCCCAACCTGCTGCGCTTTGGCCGCCCGTCGCTGGAACAGCTCTACCTGCGCTTGAACGGAGGCCGGCTATGAGGCTCTGGGCGGGGCTCTTGGCATTGGTGCTCAAGGAAGTGCGGTTGCTGCTGCGCGACCCCCATGCGCTGGCGGTGCTTTTTATCATGCCGACCCTGTTTCTGCTGCTGATGGCCGGGGCCATGTCCAGCTATATGCAGGACAAGCCGCCAGCACTGCGCCTGATTATCCAAGCGCCGCAGGACGACGCCAGCCAGTTCTTCCACGATGCTCTGCAGGCGCAACTGGCGGACAGCACGCTGCTCGCAGACAGCGACGAACGTCTGGCCCGCGTGCGCCTGCCCGCTGACTTTGCCGAAACGCTGCTGGATAGCCCACACAAGGGGCCGAGCCTGAGCTTCCCGGCGCAGTTTGACAAACTCTCGCGCCAACGCCTGCACAGCGCGGTGAACATCGCCCTGGCGCAGACCCGGCTGCTGGCCTATCTGGAAGACAGCGGCGTGATCGATGCTGAACTAAGCCGTGCTGAGCGCTTGGAATTGGTGCAGCAGCGCACCCAGAGCCAGATCGATGAGCAGGAACAGCTGGCCAGCGGCGACCTTAGCGGCCGCGCCAATGCCACCCAGCTGAGCGTGCCGGCCTGGTTGATCTTCGGCATGTTCTTCGTGGTGCTGCCCATGGCCGGCGGTTTTCAGCGCGAACAGCAGAGCGGCACCTTGCTGCGACTGCGCTGCCTGGGCCTGAACCTCGGCACCCTGGTGTTGAGCAAACTGCTGCCGTACTTCGCTATCAACCTGTTGCAATTCGTGCTGCTACTCGGCATTGGCATCTACGGCCTACCGCTGCTTGGCCTGCCGGCGCTCAGCCTGCCGGGCAGCGCCGCAGCCTATCCGCTGCTGGCTATCAGTGTGGCACTTGCCACCTGCAGCCTGGGCCTGCTGCTCGCCGCGTTGGCGCGCAGCAGCGAACAGGCGCTGCTGCTCGGCGGCGGCATCAATATCCTGCTGGCCGCCATTGGCGGGATCATGGTGCCGAAAAGCGTCATGCCCGCCGCCATGGCCCAGCTGGCCGAAGTTTCCCCGATGAGCTGGGCACTGGATGCCTTTCTCACCCTGCTGGTGGGCCACGGCTCACTGGCCGACATCGCCCCCTACTGCGCGCGCCTGCTGCTGTTTGCAGCCGTGTGCGGCATGGCCGGGCTGCTTCTGTTCACCCGACGAGTACAGCGCACGCAATGGACCACTCACTACTAGAACAACAACTCAAACAACTGCTGATTCGCGAGTGCGACAAGGAAGACGATATCGACTGGCAGAGCATCAGCGACGACGAGCCGCTGTTCGGCGGCAAAAGCCGCATCGCCATGGACAGCCTGGATGCCCTGCAAGTCTCCTTGGCCCTGCAGCAGCACTATGGAGTGCGTATTGAGGGCGCCAAGGATGGACGCCGTATACTCGGCAGCATCGCCAGCATCGCCGCCTATATCAGGCAGCAGCAGTGACCCCGATCTACCTGCAACGCGCCGCCCTGCACTGCGCCCTCGGTGAAGACCTGCACAGCGCCGCCCGCGCCCTGCAAAGCGATCAGCCGCCCCAGGGCGAGCCCTTTGTACTGCATGAAGTGCTTGAGCCGCGCAGGTATCTATACGCGGCTAGAACCAGCGAGAACCTGCACGAGCGACTGGATCGCCTGCTGAGCGAAACCTTCGGTGAACATCCCCAGGCCCTTGATGACTGCCTGTTGATCGTCGCCAGCACTAGCCTGGATATCAGCGAACTGGAAACCCTGACCAGCCAGCAGCAGGGGTTCCGTCCGGAAGACTCGACGCCACTGGATCTACTCGCCAACCAGCTGCGCCAACGCTGGGGCTTTGCCGCCGCGTTTACCTTGAACACCGCCTGCACCAGCGCCGCCAACGGGCTGCTCTACGGCGCCCGTCTGATCAATGCCGGTCAGTATGCCCGCGCCCTGGTGCTGAGTTTCGAGACGCCCAGCGCCATCGCCATGCAGGGTTTCGGCGCACTGATGCTGACCAGTCCCAGCGGCCAATACCGTCCGTTCCACCCTGAGCGTGACGGCCTGCTGCTGGGCGAAGCCTATGCCGCCGTACTGCTCAGCCGCGAGCCGGGTGACGCACCGCTGGCACGCCTGCTCGGCGGCTTTAGCGCCTGCGACACCAGCAGCCTGACCACCACCCGTGAAGATGGCAGCCATATCAACTGGGTGATGCAACAAGCCCTACGCAGCGCCGATTGCACGGCTGCGCAGATCGACCTGGTGAAACTGCACGGCACCGCCACCAGCGCCAACGATGAAGCCGAAGGCAACGGCATGCGCCTGCTCTACGGCGAGCGCATGCCGGCCCTGAGCCTGCTCAAACCCTGGCTCGGGCATACCCTGGGCGCCTGTGGCCTGAGCGAAAGCCTGCTATTGCTCAAGGCCCTGCAACTGGGCCCACTTCCGCCCGTGGATTACGCCGGCGAAGCCCTGCTGCCCTTTAGTGCAGAAGCGCAGAGCCTGACGGCCGACAGCCTGCTGCTGGCCAACTTTTTTGGCTTTGGCGGCAATAACGCCAGCCTGGTTCTGCAAGGCTGCACGGCGGGAGAAACAACATGCCAGTGATCGCCGCCAGCGAGGTCCACGGCCTGGCAGCCACCAGCGATAAAGAGCTGAAAGCGGCCCTGGGCCAGTGGCTGGACAGCCCGCCAAGGCGTATCGACAGGCTGATTCTGCAATGCCTGCTGGCCGCCGCACCGCTGAAGAGCCAGGTACGCAACAACTGCGGCCTGTACCTGGCCTCGGCGCATCCGGCCCGCGCCACCATGGGCGCGCTGCTGGAGGCGGTGTGCGTGCAGCACAAACAGCCCAAGCCCTTCGAGTTCGTGAACAGCGTAAGCAACGCCGCCGGCTTTCATATCGCCCAACAACTGGGTATCGACGGACCGAATCTGTTTATCGGTGCTGGCGAGCAGGCCTGGGCACAATTGCAGGCACTGGCCAATCTGGATTTGCAGGATGGCCTGATTGAGCAGGCACTGTTGCTGGTTTGCGATGAGCGCGGAGATTTCTGTGTGCAGGCGCTGCTGTTGGAGGGCGCGATAACCGGCGCCTACGCCAACAGCTTTAGCGAACTGAGCGCAGGCACCGAGGTACAGCGAATCAAGCTGTAGGGTGGATGACGCCGTTTTCATCCACCGAGGGCGTTGATCGGTGGATCGATAAAGCGCGATCCACCCTACGCCGCTACTTGCGCTTGCTCCAGGCCGCCAGTTCTTTCATCAAGCCGCGCTCTTGCAGAGCGATGTTGCGCAGGCTGTCGGCGATGGGCGCGAAGTTCGGCGTCTCGCCCTTATTGCGGCTGGCGCGCACGCAGGCCGAGGCAAACTGGCGCCAGTTGTCACCGATGGCGGTCAGCTGCGCCGAGGCGTCCTGCAGGTTGTGGTCACCCAGCTTCTCGCCGGCTTCCTGTAAAAAGCTCGCGTACATAAAGCGGAAACCCGCGCCGCCGGTGCCGATCTCTTCCTGCATGCGCACGATATGGGTCAGGTACAGGCGGTTGTACTTGCTCTGCGCCGGATCGAGCTTGTCGATCTGCCCCGCCAGATGCTGAATGCCGCGAATACCGATCCACGGCAGCGGCATGCCATCAAGAATCCGCGTAGTGGACAGCACACTCTGGCGGATCAATTTGCTCCAGTCCTGCTCCAGCGGCACATCGTCGAGCCAGTACATCAACCCCTTGGCGGCCAGTGCGCCCTTGGCAAAACGCGCCTTCTGCAGGTCTTCGGCGGCGCAGCGCACCGGCTCTTCGAACACCGGATCGCTGATCAGGTACTCATTGCCCTCACGGCCATAAGCCAGCAGGTTGTGTGCGTTGAAGTGAAAGCGCATCTCCGGCGGGAAGTACGGCAGCCAGAACACCGAACTCTGCAGCCCAGCCAGGCGACCGCTGTCCAACGCCGCATCCAGCTCACGACGGCCCTGCTCGGGGTCACTGAAGGTGCGGGTATGCAGTTTCGCACCCAGACGTTTGCTCAGGGTTTTGATCAGGTGCTTGGGCGGCATGCGGTAAGCAATCAGCGGCATACCGCTGAGCTTGACGATCGGCAGGTAGGCAAATGCCAGGCCCGAGGCCAGACCGAAGGCCATCGGCTCGCTCATCGGCAAACCGGCATGGGTCAACAGGCTGGCCATCACCCCGCTTTCGCAGTGGGCGCTCTGTTGATGCTGAAAACTGCTCATGCCATGCCCTTCTGATAAGAAATCAATTGCTCAACGGGCAGGCCGAACGCCTCCGCATAACGTGCCAGAATGGCTGCCGACAGCTTGCGGTAAATCGCCGGACGGAAATGCCGACGAATGCGCCACTGCCACAGCCCGGTAATCTGCGCCAGCGCCGGTTCATCCAGGCGGTAGCGATACATCAGGCACTTCAGCGGCGACAGTTCACCGCGCTGCCAGCCGGCCTCGGCCTCGGCTTCCTGCTCCTGCAACTCGGCTACGGCCAGTTGGGTGGCGAAGGCTTCCGGCTCCCAGCCATCGCTCTGCGCGCCCTGATAATGGCCGCTGGCGTCTACCGCGTAGACCAGTTTGCAGTGGCCACCGTAAGTAGAGCTGTGATCCTGGGGAACCTCATCAAGCTTCATGTGTTGTCACCGTCCTGGCCAACCACTGTCAGATGCATAAAGGCGCTGGAGAAGCGCCCACTTTCCGGCACATAGCAGAGCAAACGCTGGCCGCTGCGCAGGCTACCTGAATTGAACAACTCATCAAGCATGATAAAGATCGACGCAGCGCCGGTATTGCCCTTGCTGGTCAGGTTGGTAAACCAGCGTTCCTGCGGAATCGGCAAGCCCGCATTGGCCAGGCCCACGGACAGCCGCTCGCGGAAGAACTCCGAGGAATAGTGCGGGAGGAAATAATCCACCGCCTCGGCATGCAGCTCGCGGCGCGCCATGATCCGCGCCAGGGTCTCTTCGACGGTGTACTTGACGATATTGTCGTTCAGCAGTTTGACGTCCTGCTTGATCGCCATCAGCGAGCGACGGTTGCGCTCAGTGCCCTCATAGCGGCTCCAGCCCTGCAGCTGGCCGTCGACCATTTCCGCGCCGGCGTACATGCACGGCGGCATCTGGTCGGCAAAGGAGAAGATGTCGATCCAGTCGATACGCAGGCTCAGGCCTGTAGGGTTCGGCTGCCCCTGCAGCAGCACGGCACCGGCACCATCGGAGAGCATCCAACGCAGAAAGTCCTTCTCGAAGGCAATTTCCGGGTGGGTTTCCAGCTCCTCAAGACGGCTCTCGTACTCAGCGTTGAAGTTGCTCGCCTGCATCAGGGTCGAAGCCACTTCCGAGCCACAGGCTACGGCGTTGCGGCTTTCGCCACTGGCCACGCTCATCCAGGCATATTTCAGCGCGGTCATGCCGCACAGGCAGATACCCGCGGTGGACACCACTTCGCACGGCGGATTACCCAGCTCGCCCTGCACCATCACCGCATGGCCAGGCATCACCTGATCCGGCGAGGCGCTGCTGGCTACCAGGCAGTCGAGGTCATCCAGCTGGAAATCGCCGCCGAGCAGGCCGCGAATCGCTGCTGCGCTGACCTGGGCATTGCTCATGCTCGGTGCGCCAGTCTGCGGGTCGATGACATAGTGGCGCTGCTGAATGCCATTGCTGCGCAGAATCAGCTTGCGCGCCCGCGACGGCTTGCCGCCAACCAGGCCCAGACGCGCCTCCATCTGCTCATTGTCGACCGGCGCATGGGGCAGGAAGGCGCTAATGCGATTGATAAATACAGGTTGTACCACGGGACTTCCTCAGGTCACTTCACTCGCCAGACGGGCCGGCAAAGTAAGCCTTCTCACGCTGGGTGCGCTCTTTTAGCAGCGGCGCCAACAACTTTTTAAGCAAGGCACTGAGCGGCACTACAGTGACGATCAGGCACAACAGAAACAGGATATACACGACCAGCCCGGCACCACGGCGGCGGCTCTGCTGCGGGCCTAAAGCGGCCAGCAAACGGCTCCAGAGCTGGAAGCTGCGATTACCGACTTTCTCACTGGCGATCAGCTTTTCATCAATCTTCACCGCACCCAGGCCGCTGAGCATCGGCTGCTCAACCGGCAGACTATCGGCCGTCAAACGTTGCGCCATGGCCACGCCAAAACGACTGGCGGCAGCGATCTGCGCCTCATCGATACCCGCACGCGGCACCCAGCTATAGGGCTTCTGCCGCCCGGTAAACAGCCACAAGGGCGTCGCCAGAAAACTCGCCGCCGTGCCGCAGGCGTCCGTCAGGGCGATATTGTCCACCAGCCGCGCGCCCAGCTCAGTGAGCCGTTTCTTGACCTTTTCCTGGGCCATCAGCCACATATTGCGGCAGCCAATCAGCGTCACCACCGGCGTGCCCTTGAGCAGCTGCGCCGCCTCTGGGGAGGCTAGGAAAGCAGTCATTGGCTGCGACGGCGAAAGGAACCACACCTGATAGGCGAGGATCACCAGGTCATAACGTTTACTCGCATCCACCGCCAACGGCAGCAGAGGCTGCGGACGCATCAGCACGGTTTCCGGAAAAATCCGGAAAAAGTCGAGAAACGGCCAGGGAAACGGGTAAGGTTGCGCGGGTTGCAGCTGGAGAAAATCCAGCTGAATATCGCCGCATTGCTGTAAAGGCTCGCATACCGATTGCGCCAACCTGTCTAGCTGGCCAGTTTGCGAAAAATGAACGATCAAGACCTGACGCATCGCCAGCCACTTCCTGCGAAATGCCCGGATTATGCCACAGAGAATTCTTCAAACCGTAAAGAAGGCCGGCTATCAGACTGGCCTCTTGCTGCTACTGGTCGGCTCATCGGCCCAGGCCGGCGACATCCTGGTCACGGTAGAGGGCATACAAGCCACGGGAACCGTACATGCGGCACTGGTGAGCGGCGAGCAGAAACGCTGGCCCGAACAACCGCTGCGTCAGCAACAAAATGACGATGGCCAGCTGCGCCTGGTTGACCTACCGCCTGGGCGCTATGCCATTCAGCTGTACCAGGATCGCAATGGCAACGGCCAGCTCGATCAGGGGCGACGCGGCATCCCGCTGGAGCCGGTGGGCTTCTCGACCAACCCGCCACTGCTCAACGGCAAACCCTCACCGCGTGACAGTCAATTCGAGCACAGTACGGCGGACACTCAACTGCACATCCGCCTACAGAGCCCGAAAGCCAAGAAATAAGCCGCAGCTAGCGCTGCAGAGCCATCTCAGCAGCCGTACGGCGCCAGATCAGCTCACGGGTGTCATAACCACGGCTGCGCGCTTCTTCAAGTAGCGTCGCAAGGTATTTCGCGCTGGCATCCTGATCACGTGTCAGCAACCAGAGGTACTTGCGATTGGGATGCCCAACCAGCGCGGCCTGGTAGCCATCATCCAGATACAGCACCCAGTATTCGCCCTTGGTCAGCCCTGGCAGCAGGCTGCTGGCCCAGTTATCGAAACGCACCCAGAGTTTATTGGTCTTGCCCGGCACCTGCGCCACCGCCTGACCTTGTACTTGCTGCATATCGCCATCGTATGTGCGGCAGCGATTGGTCACGCCGATAGTGCCGTCTTCCTGCAGCTCATAAAGCGCCTCGGACTGCGCGCAATTGCGCTGAAAGAACATCGGCAAACGCGCCTGCTCGTACCAGAGGCCTTGATAACGCGTTAGATCGACCTGTTCGACAGTCCTCGGCGGCACCACACCCGTGCCGGAGTTGGCGCAGCCCACCAGCAGCGCCGCTGCGGCCAACGCCGCCAGCAGGCGCATTACTTCAAACCCTTGCCGGAAAACATCATGACCTTGTCACCGGCGTACTGAACGCTGATAAAGCGCTGTTCATCGCCCCAGGTACAGCTGGACATGCCCAGCGCGCCAGCGCACTCGCCGGGCTTGCCCAGCAGGCTCTCGACCTCATCCTTGCTCATGCCCGCCTTGAGCTGGGTGTAATTGTCCTGACTGATCTTGTTGCAGGCAGCCAGCAGCAGGCAACCGGCGAGTAGTGCGACGACACGCAGAGACATGGGGAAACTCCTGAGGAAAGAACCAAGACCAGCTTGGCATAGCAATACCGAGCTTGCCTGCTTGGATGCTAGAAGCGCGAGCCAGGTTCCAGCAGAAAGGCAGATTCCTCCGCACTGGAAACGCGCCCGAGTATCTGATTGCGATGGGGAAAGCGGCCAAAGCGCGCGATTACTCGCTGATGGCGCTCGGCATAATCCAGATAGCCGGCAAACAGTTCGCGCTCGGCGACTATGGCCTGCTCGCGCAACACCTGAAACAGCTGCACGGCCTGATCCTGTAGCGCCAGATCTTCGGCGTGCTCCAACACCAGATAGGTAAATACCCGCTGGATTGGTGGCAATTGCTGATCCCAGCCCTGGGCCAGCCCGTGCAGGGCCAACGGTCGAGCCAGCAGATCACCGGCAAAAGCACGCGGGGTATCGCGAAAGATCATCCGCGGCAGCTGATCGAGCAACAGCAAGTTTGCCAGCCAGCCTTCAGGCTCGCGCTGCCAGTCTTGCAGCTGGTTGCCCAGAGCCTGCTCAACCAGCGCGCCAAACTGCTCACGGGCCTGATCGTCCTGACGGTCCTGCTTGCCGAACCACAACGTGGTACGACTGGCAGCCACCTCGGCAGCCGTCATGCCGGTGCTGCAGCCGGCCACACCAAACCACCACTCGAGTAACGGCTGCCAGGGCGCGTTCATCGCTTACTCGCGGTGATAGGCGCTGATGCGCAGTACTTCTTCCTTGGAACCAAGGAAGACTGCGACGCGCTGGTGCAGGGAAGTCGGCTGAATATCGAGAATGCGCTGAGTACCATTGGTGGCCACACCGCCAGCCTGCTCGATAATCATCGACATCGGGTTGGCTTCGTACATCAGACGCAGCTTGCCCGGTTTCTCAGGCTCACGGCTGTCGCGTGGGTACATGAACACGCCGCCACGGGTGAGAATGCGATGCACGTCAGCCACCATCGAGGCGATCCAACGCATGTTGTAATTCTTGCCCAGCGGGCCTTCTTCACCCGCCAGCAATTCACTGACATAGCGCTGTACCGGCGCCTCCCAGTGACGCTGGTTGGACATGTTGATGGCGAATTCCTTGGTCGACTCCGGCACCTTGATGTTGTCGTGGGTCAGCACGAAACTGCCCAGTTCACGATCCAGGGTAAAGCCTTTGACGCCATCACCGAGGGTCAGCAGCAACATGGTCTGCGGACCGTAGATCGCGTAACCGGCAGCCACCTGCTCGGTGCCCGGCTGCAGGAAGGCTTCTTCACCCAGGTCGCCCTCGGCACCATTGCGGTCCGGGCAGCGCAGCACCGAGAAGATGGTGCCGACCGAAACGTTGACGTCGATGTTGCTGGAGCCGTCCAGCGGGTCGAAGACCAGCAGATAGGCACCTTTCGGGTACTTGCCGGGAATCTGGTAGGCGTTGTCCATTTCTTCCGACGCCATACCGGCCAGGTGACCGCCCCACTCGTTGGCTTCCAGCAGGATTTCGTTGGAAATCACGTCGAGCTTCTTCTGCACTTCGCCCTGCACGTTCTCGGTGCCCATGCTGCCCAACACGCCGCCCAGAGCACCCTTGGAGACCTGATGGCTGATTTCCTTACAGGCCCGTGCGACCACTTCGATAAGGAAACGCAGATCGGCCGGGGTGTTGTTGCAACGGGTCTGCTCGATCAGGTAGCGGCTGAGGGTAACGCGGGACATGGATGGCTCCGGGAAGGAAGAAAAATCGCGCGCAGTTTACCCTTTTAGCGGGGAAAGCGCTTTAGCACTGGATGGAAGGAGTTGCCGGCCCCTCAAGCCAGACTGCAGACCCTATTGCGCCCCGCATGTTTGGCTTGATAGAGCGCAGCATCGGCCACCTGCATCAGCTCATCGAGTACCAAGCCCTGTTCTGGCCACAGCGCCAGGCCCGCAGACAGTGTCACATAGCGTGCGCCGCCACGGGTCGGCAGAGGGTGTGCGGCCAGTTCGCGGCAGATGGTTTCCAGACGCGCACGCGCCTCAGGGGCATCGGCGCGCGGCAGGATCAACAGGAACTCTTCACCCCCGATGCGGAATACCGCGTCCGAACTGCGCAAGTTCTCCAGCAGGTGCTGGGCCACGCCCTTGAGCACATCGTCGCCTTCCAGATGGCCATATTCATCGTTGAGCTGCTTGAAATGATCCAGATCAATCAGCGCCAGGGAAATCGGCGTGCGCTCGCGCTGCGCCACGGCCAGCTCACGGGCAAAGAATTCGTCCAGATAACGCCGGTTGTACAGCCCAGTCAGCGGGTCACATAGCGCCTGCTCCTGCAGCTTCTCATGCAGCGTGGTGATGGTGCGCAGGCGCTCCTCACTCAGGGCCAGGGCTTCGGCCAGCTTCAGTTCGCTGAGATGACGCTGAGTGACATCACGCAGGTAGAGCATCTGCCCGAGCACCAGAGTCCCGCGATGGGTTACCCGCTCAATGGCACGGATGCGCACCTCGAAATATCGCGCCGAGTTGGCCAGGGTCAACAGGCGCTCATGCTCGCCCTGAACCTGCTGTCTCAGCAGCTGCTGCAAATCCGCGCCGAGAATCGGCCAGTCGGCCAGCTGCCGGCCCTGCCAACCACTGCGTAACCCCGCCAGTTTCAATGCGGCCGGGTTCGCTTCGATCACTCGCAACTGTGCATCGACCACCAGCACCGGATCGAGCAAGGCATCCAGTAGCAGATGGCGGGCCACCGGCAGCAGGTCAAACAGACGCACACCGACAATCAGCCAGGCAAAGGCCACCAGAGTAAAGGCAAAACTGAACGGCGTCGGATCGAAGCCAAAGAGCATCCAGCCGAACACCACGTAACTGATATTGGCAACCCAGGGCACTGCCGTGACGAAGACAAAGGCCAAGTAATGCCGCCGATGCACGCCATAGCTGACTATGGCTGCACGCAGCACCACGCCCATGCAGAAGGTCATAAACAGGTAAACGTAAGCGGCGGCGGCGTAGAACAGCGGCCCGTGCTGATAGCGAATCGGCGCGCCAGGCTCATCGCTCAGTGGCGCCGTACCCGCGCCATAGAACAGACCGTGCCAGGGATTGCTCAGGGCCATCAGCCAGATCAGCACCGGCACCACGGCCAAACTCAGGGTGCTGCGCAGCGGTAGCGGTTGGCGCACGCTGTTGACGTATTGCCAGAGGAAGACCGCCCAGAAGGTGGGCACCACCAGAATCCCCGGCCAGGCCATGGTGGCCCAGAACACCTTGCACTGCGCGCCTTGCGCAGACATTTCCAGGCTCGCGGCAAGCAACCACCAGAGGCTCGCCAAGTGCAGCACGATAAAACTCTCGCGCCCCGGAAAATAGCGTTGCCGCGTAACCCAGTGGGCCAACAGCAGCACACCGATGCAGACCACTGAGGTCAGAATCACCGGCCCACTGAGCGCCCAGCCGGAATCACCGCAAGCGTTCATCGGTAGGGCACTGCCAAGGAAAACGGCTCAGCGCGTTTGCCAATCGAGCCTGGCAAACACACGGGAATCACCCGAATACGGGGCGTTGTAGAAATACGCAAGGGCCTTCCTGACCTCAAACGCCAATCAATTGAAGATGCCAACCATACTGCAAAATTCGTTAGGCAGCTGGGCTTTATTTCTGTTAGCAGGCTCTATTCGGCGCTCGGCCGACGCAACAGGCTGACCGCCATCAGTGCCAATAAGCCTACCCCAAGTAACAGCACCAACCACAAGCCCCAGCGTTTCCAGTCACGCTCACCCGCTGCGGCCTGCTCTTGCTGCGCCAGGTTCTCAGCCTGCAACTGCGCTTCGGCTGTGCCCAGTTGCTGCAGACGCTGCGGCTGATAGCCAGGAATCAAGGTGGTCAGCGGTAAAGCCGCCGACTGCGCTCCTGCTCGCCCCAGTGCCAATCTATAGGGCGGGCTGCCGCGCTGGAGGAACACCAGCTGAGTGGCACGCACCGCCACCTTGATCTGCGGCGGCTCAACGCCCAAACCACCACCCCGTTCATCCACCTGTAAACGCAGCTGCTGTACCGCCCAACCGGGTAATGGCAATTCATCCTGACGGATTTCCACACCCTCTTCCGGCAGCCGATAAAGCAGACCCTGAGCCAGTGATTGCCAAGCACCCTTGGTTTCCCGGCGACCGCTGACGCGGATCGGCGCCAGGCTGTTGGCCTGACTGAGCTCTACATGCAGACGCTCCAGCGGCAAGGCCAGGGGCAGTTGCCACTGATATTCACCATCAGGACTGCGCGTCGCCGCCAGCGGCTGCGACCACACCAGCGGCGCCGGCAGGCTGTCGCTGCGTTGACTGAGCAGGCTAGCGGCCGTCAGCTGCGGCGCCTGTTGCGGGCTTTGCCAGAGCAGACGCAAGTAGCGCGCCTTGCGCCCCGGCAACTCGACCTGACGCTGCTCGATACGCTCACTGCCGAAAGACAAGCGCGCCAGCTGACCACGGCCCCAGGGCTGCCAGTCTTGCAGGTCATCACTGGCCTCAATGTTGAAGCGCTGGAAACCATCCTGGCCGCCGCTCCAGTCCAGCTGTAAGCGCACCAGCGGCTCTTGCAATGCGCTGGCGTCCAACAGCCAGCCGCGCAGCAAGGCCGGTTGGACAGCACTATCGGTCTCATCGCGCAGCTCGATCAGTGTACCGCTGGTACTGCGCTGTACCCGCAGGCTTGGCGTGGCGCCGCTGTCGCCTTGTTCGGCATACAGCGGAAACCACTTCACCGCCTGCTCCTGCTGGCTTTCACGCGACTCGCCCTGCCCCGCCACCAGCGCGTAAGCCAGGGCCTGGCCTTCGCCGTTGAACACCCGCAGGTCACGCAGATCTCCATAGCGTGCAGCGAAATGCAGCGCCATCGGTACATCCAGGCGATACCAGGGGCCTTCACCGCTAAGGTTCAGCGGCAGTTGCACGGCATAGTCGCCCGGCTGCTCCTGTGCCAGGACTGGGGCGCTGCACAGCAGACCGAGAAACGCAGCACAGCATGCGCGAGGAATAAAACGACTGATCATGCTTGCTCCTGCGGCTGATCCGCATCCGCCTTGCGTGCCGGCAGCGGGGCAAAATAGCCCACCACCAGCAGCAATACACCCACCCCAATAAACGACACGATGCGCTCCAGGCCACCGCGATTACCCAGTTCGACGAAGAACAGTTTGGCCACCACCAGCGCGATCAATGCCGCCCCGATCAGCCACAGTTCACGCCGACCACGGCGGTTACCGAGCACCATCAGCGGCAGGGCAATCAGCGTCCAGACGATCGACAGACCGGCCTGCACCAGCATCGAATCGAGCAGCGCATCCAGCTGATAAGGCACGCCCCCCCAATGATGCACGGTGCGCATGACCATAGCAGTCAGCAGAGCGAACAGCGAAGCACCCGCCACAGCCTGAGTCAGCCACTGGCTACGCACGCCTTCCACACCCAGCTCAGCCAGGCCCATGCGCGCCCAGGCAAACACCGCGCCGAGAGCAAACAACAAACCCAACTCCAGCGGATTGAGCAGCGGCAGGTAGGCCAGCGGCTCGGCATCCCCGGCGCTGGCGACGTTGGCCAGCCAGAACCAGCCCAGCATCAGCAACGCCAGTGGTGCTGCCGCCAGCAAGCGGTATTCCCGAGGGTAGGCCGACAACGGCCAAGGCCAACGACGCGGCAACGCCATCAGCCACAGATAGGCACTCGGCAGCAGCGCCCACCCTAGCCAACGCCAGGCGTTGTAATGCTCAGACAGGGCCAGCAGCAGGTAGCGCAACTCCAGCGCCAGCACGCCCAGCAGCAACCAGCAGCCGAGCACATGGGCGGCGCTCAGCGCGCCCGCTGGCAGCTGCGCGGCCAACCGTCGCAACGCCCAGAAGTGCACGGCAAACAGCAGCGCCCAGGCCAGCCAGCCGAACTGCGCCGCCGGGTGATAGTGCAGATGCCAGGCGTGCAGCAGCACCACGCCAGCCAGCGGTGTCAGCAGGCAACACAGCAGCGCCAGTTCGGCCCAGCGTGTACGCGGTGCAAGGAATGCCGCCAGGGCGACGCTAGCCGCCAACACCGCGAGCAAGGCACTGCTCTGCCACTCAGGCGTCACAAAGCGCAGCACTTCGCTGCTCAGCGCCAGCGCCCACCAGGCCGCCCCCCATACCAGCAGCAGCTGCGCCAGGCCAAGCAAACTGAAATTACCCAGGGCACTGGGCGCTTCGCGCCGCGCCAATTGCTGCAAACGCCAGGCGCCAACCAAAGCGGCAACACCGAGCACCAGCGGCGTCCAGAAATCCATATGCGCCAGTGGCTGCAGCCCTTCGGCCGACAACTGGCCGAGTAGCAGCGGACTGACCGCGAGAAACACCAGCCCCGCCAGCACCTGCAACAACAGACCGAAGACAAAACTGGCACGCTGCTGCAGGTGCAGGCTGAGCCAGATGATCAGCAGCCCGCTACCGCCCCATACCGCGCTGGCCGTGGCCCAGGGCAGGACGAACAGCACCGCCAGATTGAGAAATACCAGCCCGACCAGCAGCACCACCGACAGCCCCCGCAGCAGACGGCGATCCGCGCCGACCTGCGGATCACGCGCCGCCAGCAGCATGCCGGCGATCAGCCCGAAACCGATCAAGGACGAGGTCAGCAAGCCCTGCCAACCGGCAGAGAAGCCGCCCATACCGGTGGCCGCATTGCCGGCCATATCCAGCATAAACACCACCCCGCCAAGCAACTGCACGGCAAAGGCGCTGAACAGGAAGCAGCGCGCCTGTATGCGCAGGCCCAGCCACAGGGTCAGCAAACCGGCCAGCGCCCAGCTGATCGCCGTGCCTTGGGCAGCAAACAACAGGGGGGCAATCAGATAAAGGAAGGCCAGTCCAGCGCAGGCCAGCACCGGCAAGCCGCGCACTTCCCAGTGATTGGCGTGCTGCGTGTCCTGGCGCAGCTGCCAGTAACTGAACAGCAAGGCCACGCCGAGCATCAACGCGCCCAGCGGCGCGCCGTCCAGCAGAGTCAGCTCACCAGCGCGCAAGCCGATGGCAAACGCCAGCGCCGCACCCACCTGCAACAGCAAGGCAAACGCCCGGGCCAGGCTGCGTTGCTGTCGCAGGCCGATCCAGAAGATACCCGCGCCTTCAACCGCCCAAGCGGCCGAGGTCCAGCGAGCATCCAGACCCAAGGGTATCGCCAGGCTGCCAAATACCACGCCCAGCGCCAGACAGGTTTCCACCAGCAGTGCCGCACGATCACCGGTGCGACCGACCAGCAGCCGCGCCAGTGCTAGGTAGAACAATCCCAACACCAAGGCACTGAAGGCGGCGGCAAACTCGATATGCTGTACCAACGCGAACTGCAGGCCAAAACCCACCAGCGGCGGGCCGAACAGTACCGTGGCGTCGATATAGTCGCCCTTGCGCGCCGCCCAGCGCAGCAGTTGATCACGCTCTTCAGGCGCATCCAGCGCTTCGCGCAGCTTGCGCCGGGCAAACAGCAGGCCGATGGCTACGTACATCAGGAAGAACAGAATCAGAAACGGCTCGGTGCTCCACAGCAGTTCCGGCGTGTAGGAGCGGATACCCCAGGCGAAGCCGATGCCGAAGGTGCCGACAAAACCGATCAGGTTGAGCAGGCGCCAGGCCTTGAACCAGGCGATGGCAAAGATGCCGGCATTGAGCAGGGCGAAATAGCTGAACAGCGCCACATGATTGCCGCTGCCGGTAGACGTCAGGATTGGCGCAGCAAAACCGCCCAACGCCGCTGCAGCGGCCAGCCCCAGGGCATTCTGCTTGACCGCCAGAATCGCCGAAAACACCGTCACCAGCACCAGCAGGCCCAGCGCCATGCCAGGGTCCAACAGCGGATGCAGGCGCATGGCCGCGAACACCGTCAGGTACAGCACGGCGATCCCGGTGCCTTGCAGCATCAAGGCATAGTTGGGGTTACGCAGACGCAGCCACCAGCCCAGGCCCAGCAAGGCCACTGCACTGGCGGCGACACTGGCGTAGCGCAACTCCACCGGCACCACCACACCTTCGGTGGCGTAGCGCAGCAGGAAGGCCAGACCGAGAAACAGCAGCACCACGCCGACACGTAATACAGTATTGCCGCCCAGCAGCCAGTCCTTTGCCGCCGTGAATCCTCGCTCAAGCAAGGTTGGCTGACGCGGTTCAGTAGGCTTCCAGGGTGTAGCGGCCGGCGTTTCGATCGGCGCGGCCGCGGGCTCAGGCGCAGCCTGCATAGCAGTGACAGGCTCGGGAGCGGGTTCGGGCAGGACAAAATCCAGGGCCCAGTCCAGCTCAGGCGGGGCCGCTTGGGCAGTGACGATGGGCTCAGGTGCAGACTCGGCAACGGAACCGAGCGGTTCCGCCACGGGCGGCACTTCAGAAGCAGGTGTGGCGCCCTGCTCCAGCTTGAGCAAGCGCGCATACAGCGCCGCAGTGCCTTGCTCGAAGCGCTGCGAGAACGCCTTGAGTTGCGCCGTAAGCTCAGCGTTTTCACGCTCCAGCCCCTGCAGCTTAAGCGCCTGGCCCAAGCCCAGACCAACCAGCGCCCCTAGTAGCGAAGCAGTCAGCGTCTCATCCGCCAAGGCTCCGAGCACCAACCCGACCAGCATGAAGATCCATTGCATGCAGCGCGTTCCTATTCAGCTAAACCCGAACATCCCGTTGCCCGGCACCCGGCGCAAACTGCGCAGCAGTATAGGAGCCCGACCGGTGCATACCCAGAGAGACGTACGCCGCACGCATCACAGCACAGTAAGAAATCAGCCTGGCTCCAACCGCACAAACTATGACCAGCCGGCAGATAATCACTCACAAACGCCCTAAGGCCGCTATCATCGCGCGCCGCATAACTGATGCATGCCTGCTCCGATGAAAAACAACCTGATTGCCGCCGCCGAACTCGACCGCCTGGAAACCTGGGCCAAATACACCGCCGATATGTGCCACAGCTGCATGTCCAGCTGCTGCACACTGCCAGTCGAGGCGCGGCTGAATGACCTGATCCGTATCGGCGTGGTTGATGAGTTCGAACGCAGCGAGCCGCTGAAGAACATCGCCAAGCGCCTGCAGAAAGACGGCATCGTCGAACGTTTCCATCAGAAGTCGGGCATCTTCACCCTGACCCGCATGAGCAACAACGACTGCTATTACCTCGACCGTAAAACCCGCCTGTGCACCATCTACGACAAGCGCCCGGACACCTGTCGCAACCACCCGAAGATCGGCCCACGCCCGGGCTATTGCGCGTACAAGCCAAAGAACTAACCCCCTCCCCAGATTGCGTGGGCGACAACAACTGTTGCCGCCCCAGCCCTGCACGCCTCGCCTCGCCTCGCCTCCAACCACTCTACTGCCAGCTTAACCAGCTCAGGCCTCTCTGCGCCGCCGAAAAGTGCGAAAACGCACAACTTCCGCGCAAACGAAACTTGCAATGAAGTATTAGCGCGCACAAACGGCGCTATTTTTATGGCGCCATAAATTTAACACCAATATTGATAACTATTTTTTGGCGCCTTAAAAACATCTAATTATAAGTTATTGTTTTTAAACATAAAAATAAATTTGAAAGTTGCATATTAAAAATAACAGCACATTGGTTCATGTTTTGCTTGAAGAGCCAAAACAGCCAACTTAGTATCCGCGCCAGTTCAGTTATCACCGCCCCTTAATCACGAACAGTCATGATTAAGAAACTTTCCCGGCGTACTAATGAATATGGAAGTTGGCAATGCTTTAAGCCGACTGTTCACTAATTGAGAGAGGGATCTATGCGAATCAGTATTTTCGGATTGGGCTACGTGGGCGCTGTCTGTGCCGGTTGTTTGTCGGCGCGCGGACATGAGGTCATAGGGGTCGATGTATCACAACCGAAGATCGACCTGATCAATCAAGGCAAATCTCCTATTGTTGAACCTGGCCTTGCCGAGCTGCTCGAAGCTGGCGTCAAGTCAGGCCTGCTACGCGGCACGACGGACGTAGGCGCTGCAGTGTTGGCCAGTGAGCTGTCCTTTATCGCCGTCGGTACGCCAAGCAAACGCAATGGCGATCTCGACCTCGGCTATATGGAGTCCGTGTGCAAACAGATCGGCGAAGCGCTGCGCAACAAGCAGGACCGCCATACCGTCGTTGTACGCAGTACCGTCCTGCCGGGCACCGTCAACAATGTAGTCATTCCCCTGATCGAAGCCGCTTCCGGCAAGAAGGCGGGTATCGACTTTGGCGTCGCCACCAACCCTGAGTTTCTTCGCGAAAGCACGGCAATCAAGGACTACGACTTCCCGGCCATGACTGTTATCGGTGAACTGGACGAACAGTCCGGTGACCTGCTGCAAGAGCTCTACAGCGAGCTGGATGCACCCATTATCCGCAAGTCGATCGAAGTCGCGGAAATGATCAAGTACACCTGCAATGTCTGGCATGCGACCAAGGTCAGCTTCGCCAACGAGATTGGCAACATCGCCAAGGCATGCGGCGTCGATGGCCGTGAGGTGATGGATGTGGTGTGTCAGGACCACAAGCTCAACCTGTCGCGCTACTACCTGCGCCCAGGCTACGCCTTTGGCGGTTCCTGCCTGCCCAAGGACGTCCGCGCCCTGACTTACCGCGCAGGCCAGATGGATGTCGAGCACCCGCTGCTGGCCTCCATCATGCCGAGCAATCGGGCCCAGGTGCAGCGCGCCTACGACATGGTCGCCAGCTACGACAAACGCAAGATCGGCCTGCTCGGTCTGAGCTTCAAGGCCGGCACCGATGACCTGCGCGAAAGCCCCTTAGTTGAGCTGGCCGAGATGCTGATCGGCAAGGGCTACGAGCTGCGAATTTTCGACAGCAACGTCGAATACGCCCGGGTTTTCGGGGCGAACAAGGAATACATCGAGTCGAAGATTCCCCACGTGTCTTCACTGCTGTGCAAGGAACTTGACGAGGTGGTGTCGGCATCCGACGTGCTGATCATCGGCAACGGCGATGCACGTTTCGCTGACGTGCTGCAGAACGCCGGTGACGACAAACAGATCCTCGACCTGGTCGGTTTTATGGAACACACCACCAGTGCGACCAAGGAAGGCATCTGCTGGTAAGCCAACAATCAACAACATTAAAGGCGGCGCCGTTACAGGTGCCGCCAGCTCGACTGCGGCGCATTGCCAACGCTACTGCCCTGACGATCTGAATCGATGGTTACAAGGAGTGACAACATGATTCCTCTGATTTTATCCGGAGGCAGCGGATCCCGGCTCTGGCCGCTCTCGCGCAAACTCTATCCAAAGCAGTTCCTGGCCCTGACCGGCAGCGCCACGATGCTCCAGCAAACCCTCAAGCGCCTGGCGCTTGAGGGCATGGGCAAACCCATCGTGGTATGCAATGAAGAGCATCGCTTTATTGTCAGCGAGCAACTCGCTGCCATCGACTGCAAGGCGCAAAGCATTCTGCTCGAACCTTTCGGTCGAAACACTGCGCCGGCCGTAGCGATTGCTGCGATGCACCTGCTCGCCGAAGGCCGTGACGAGTTGTTGCTGGTATTGCCCGCCGACCACGTGATTGAAGACCTGCAGGTTTTCCATACGGCATTGGGCGTGGCCCGCAAAGCGGCGGAACAGGGCGAGATGGTGCTATTTGGCGTACCGGCCGAGCGCGCAGAAACAGGCTATGGCTACATCAAAACCGGCGGCGCCAAAAGCGGACTGACTGCCGGGGCGCTGCAAGTTGAACAGTTTGTCGAAAAGCCCGATCTGGCCACCGCCACCGCGTTTGTCGCACAAGGCGACTATTTCTGGAACAGCGGCATGTTCCTGTTCCGCTGCAGCCGGTATCTGGAAGAACTGCAGCGCCATGACCCTGACATCTACGACACCTGCCAACTGGCCCTGAGTCGCAGCAAGACCGACCTGGAATTCATCCGTATCGATCCGGGGTCTTTTGCATGCTGCCCGGATAACTCGATCGACTATGCCGTGATGGAAAAGACTGATCGCGCTTGTGTCGTGCCACTCGCCGCCGGCTGGAACGATGTCGGTTCCTGGTCAGCGTTGTGGGACGTGCGAGACAAGGACAGCAACGGCAACAGTCATGCTGGCGATGTAGTGATGCATGACAGTCACAACTGCCTGGTGCACAGCCAAAGCAAGCTGGTAACGCTAGTTGGCCTGGATGACATGGTGGTGGTGGAGACCAAGGATGCCGTCATGGTCGCGCACAAGGATCGCGTGCAAGACGTCAAACAGCTGGTCAACACTCTGACCACCCAGGGCCGCACGGAAGCGCAGAATCATTGCCAAGTCTATCGCCCGTGGGGCAGTTACGACTCCATCGACAGCGGCAACCGCTTCCAGGTCAAACGCATCGTCGTCAAACCGGGCGCCAGCCTCTCGCTGCAGAAGCATCACCACCGGGCCGAGCACTGGATTGTGGTATCGGGAACGGCGCGGGTGACCTGCGACGAGAAGTCATTTCTGCTCTGGGAAAACCAGTCGACCTATATCCCCATCGCAGCCATTCACCGCCTGTCCAACCCCGGCAAGATTCCTCTGGAAATCATCGAGGTGCAGTCGGGCAGCTACCTGGGTGAGGACGACATCGAGCGCTTCGAAGACGTCTACGGCCGTACCGACACCACGGTCAACTAATCAAGGCCCTGTTCAAGGGCCGCATGGCACAACGCCTCGCGGTAGAGAACGGCTTCAATGGAGGAAGCATGACGCATGCTTAGGTTTTTTGTAGGGGCACTGAAGTGGGTCGAGACTTCGCCAGCGTTCGGCAAGCTCTGCGGCTGGGTCTGCCTGATCGCACTGATCGCACTCGCCTCCGAAATGATCGACCCGAGCTATCTGGATCCGTCGCATCAGAAATTCATCTTTCTGATCGGTGCCCTGGGCATGTGGCGCTACGGCAATGCGGCGATTCACTACATGCGCGGCATGTATTTCCTGCACTGGCGCTTCCCGCGCATGCGCAAAGCGGTAGAGCGCATGGGCGCTGCGGCGCTGCCCGAACATATGTTCATGGTCGTCACCAGTTTCCGTATCCCGACGCACACCACCTACAAGGTCTATCAGTCGGTGTTTCAGGAAGTTCAGCGCCTGCAGGTGCCGTGCACGGTCATTGCCTCGATCGTGGAGAAAGGCGACGAGAACTTCATCAAGGACATCATGCGTCAGGAAGTGCGCGAGCGTGATGACATCAAGCTGATCATCGTGCGGGCCCGCGGCACCGGCAAACGTGACGGTCTGGCCCATGCCTTCCGCGCCCTGTCACGGCAAATGCCGCTGGAGAAGGCAGTCGTCGGTGTGGTCGACGGCGACACCATGATGCTGCCCGGTTGCGTCGAGCGCGCAGTGACCATGTTCGCTTACCTGCCCAGCGTCGGCGGCCTTACCACCAATGAATTCTGCGAGGTGGAAGGCAGCAAGCTGATGCAGGAGTGGCACACCATGCGTTTCGTCCAGCGGCACATCAACATGTGCTCGATGGCGCTCTCCAAACGCGTACTGACCATGACTGGGCGCCTGTCATTCTTTCGCGCCAGCGTGATGACCGACCCCGAGTTCATCAAAGATGTAGAAGCCGACTTTCTCGATCACTGGCGCCTGGGACGCTTCCAGTTCCTTACCGGCGATGACAAATCCTCCTGGTTCAGCCTGATGCGTTCGGGCTGGGACACTTTTTACGTGCCTGACAGCCACACCCTGACGGTCGAGCATCCACCAGACAGCAGCTTCCTGCGCGCAACACGCCAACTGATGTACCGCTGGTATGGCAACTCGCTGCGGCAGAATTTTCGCATCACCAAATTACTGGGTATGGAGCGCCTCGGCCTATTCACCATGTACGTGCTCTACGACCAACGGGTGTCCATGTGGACCTGCCTGATGGGGTTGAGCGCATCAATCGTCGCCGGCCTGCTGTTCGGTATCCAGTACCTGCTGCTGTACCTGTTCTGGGTGTTGCTGTCGCGCACCCTGGTGACCCTGCTGTTCTTCTTCAGCAAGCACCCGGTGGACCCGATTTACCCCTTCGTTCTGTATTACAACCAGATCGTCGGCTCGGTGATGAAGGTTTACACCATGTTCCACATGGACCGGCAGAGCTGGACCCGGCAAAAAACCACACTCAGCAACGGCAGCGTCAGTTTCGATGCAGCCCTTAACCGATGGACCTCGAAGGCGATGCTGCTGTCCTCCATCGCCATCTTCTTCGGGGTCATTTCGGTCCTGCTAGATATCACGCAACCTTAAGTAAAGGCGCGAATGCTATGAGTAGCACCACTGTCTTACCTGCAAATGTTGTTCACGAAGCGATTGATGAACGTCAGTTCGTGCGCACCAAAATACCGGCCCGCATTACCCTCGAAGGCAATGGCCTGAAAGGCCTGGAATGCGACATACAGGATATTTCCCTGGGTGGCCTGGGCCTGTTGATCGAACAACCCATGAAGCTCGGCAGCCTGTTCACCGCGTCGATTCGACTGAAGCTGAACAAGATCGATCTGAACATCGACACCAAGGTGAAGATCGTTTCACAGCGCGGCCAGGAAGTCGGAGCTGAGTTCGTCGAGCTGGATCGGCAGAAGCGCGACATTCTGCGCTACATCATTTCGGCCTATATGTCCGGCGAGATCGCCGACATCAACGGCCTGTTCAACGTGATGCAGCGCGAAAACTACATCAAGGAGCGCAAGACCAAGCATGCCAGCGCACGCACGCCTGGCGACCGAGTGAAAGCAGCACTGGGCACCCTGCTGTTCCTCAGCGCGGGCCTGGCAGCACTCAGCCTGATTCTCTACAAGAGCTATCTGCTGTTCTTCCATATGCCTGCAGCACAAGCCGTGGTCAGCGCCAATGCTTACATCGTCAGCATGCCGGAGAACGGCAACCTCAAATACTTGATTAACGCCGAGCAAACCAGCGTTACCAGCGGCCAGCCGCTGGCCAGCGTGTCTACCCAACTGGCCAGCAGCCTGACCAGCCCGGCCGATGTTGCGGCACTGGCCGACCTGTCGGCACCGGACGTGGCGGCACTGCTCGGCCGCGTCACGGTGGAAACCGTGATCGCCAGCCCGTGCAATTGCACCCTGTACTTCCCCAAGCCGCGCATGGATGGCTTTGCCTACAAGCAGGAAGCGTTGATGCATCTGCTGCCGCAGGATCAGCCGCTGCATATCAAGGCCAGCGTGCCCTTCGAGAAGTTGGACAAGCTGGAGCGCGTGCACTCGGTTGAGCTACGCGTACTGGGTAGCCACGACAGCATCGCCGGGGAAATCGTGGCCAGCCGCCTGGACGAGGTCAACCAGATGGTCGAACTGACCATCAAACCGGAAAGCGAGCTGCCACTCAGTGCCTATCAGCTGCCGGCAGCTGTCGACTTCGGGCTCGGCCTACCCCTGCGCTGGACATACTGAGGTTGCCCATGCAGGTCAGATACCTCATTTGCACCGCCGCCCTGACGCTGTCACTGAGTGGCGGCGTGCAAGCAGCCCGCAGTCTTGAGCAAGTTCGCTATGCGCTATTCCAGGACAGCCAGGCGCAGGTCGAAGAAGACCTGCGTCATCTGGCAGAGCGTGGCGACCTGGGCGCCACACGCTTGCTTGGCGAGGTGCTGATCGGCCGCAGCCCGAGCAATGCAGCGCAAGCCATCAGGTTGTTCAAGCAGGCATTTGCCGACGGCCGCGGTGATATCGGCGCATTGATCCCGCTGGCACGCCTGGTGGACTACAAGCCACGTTTACGCGAGGCCAATCGAGACTATATCCGCCAAGCGCTTGAGCGCTTCGCTACAGGTCGTGACTTTATTGCCGTTGATACGCGCCTCGAAGTGTTCCTGGTCTACCCCGAGCTGTTTCAGCAGGCTGAGGTCGCACGGCTGATTGAGCTGTATGACCGCGCTTGCCTGATCTACTGCCACGCCCCCCTCTATCGCGCGGTTGCAGCGGTGCATAACGGTGATCGGACGAATGCCGATAAGTGGTTCAAGCAGGCCATTGAAAGCGATACCCGCGCGGTGTATCGCTACTACGAATTCCTCGGGGAAGAACGCAATGCGCGCTTTCGCGCTTTCGCCAGCGAATTGAGCCTGCGCATGCAGGCGCTACCGGTTGACTTGGTGCACCGCATTGGCCAACAGCTGACCAACGTGCGTAACTCCGAAATCAGCGCCTACAACAACAGCCGCCCGCAGAACCGTGCGGATACACCCGAGGAAGTGAAAGCTCGCGACCTCAAGGCGCAGGCACACGCCAGCCTGGTCGAACAACTCGATCGTGAAGTCCTGCAATGGCTGGACAATGCCATTGAGCGCGACTTCGGCCCGGCCATGCTGAGCAAAGCCGGCTTCCTGATGACCGCCCCGGACCGCTATGGCCCTGAGCCGGTCGAAGCCCTGATCCAGCGTTTGGAGCAACGCCAGGGCGAAAACCTGACCCTGAGCATGGCCGAGCGGGAGCAACCGATCACCCCGCAGCGCATAAAAGCCTTGCGCGCCAGTTTTCATCTGGTGCTATGGCGCACGCTCGACCCACTGTTGAGCCAACGCCTGATTGCCGAGCTACAGGCCGAACACTACGAAGAAGCCGTGCTGCTCGAAGGTGACCTGTACAGCCAGGGCGGGCTGGACGAGCCCGACCAGGACCGCGCCCTGGCGCTGTACATGCAGGAAGCACAAAAAGGCTCCGTCAACGCCCTGCTACGCATCGCCCGGCTGTACACCTACGGCCGCGCCATTTGTCGCGATAACGCCAAGGCCTACACCTTCGCCTATGCCGCCCACGAACTGGGTGACCAACGCGCCACAGACCTGATGCTGGCCCTGCAGACGCGCATCACCCCGCTGCAGCGCGATGTAGCCACTGCCGACGGCAATCGCCTTATCGAGGAATCAGCACTGTGAGACTCAACATCACTTTCGGCCCCGTGACACTGGTGCTTGCATGCCTACCGCTGGCCACGCTGCATGCCGAAGAAGCCGTCGCACCCACACCAGAGCTGGAGCCCGTTACTTCGCTGGTGACCCACAAACTGTTCCTGCGCAGCGGCTACGGCCCTGACGAAACACGCCTGGGCGAAGATCGCCGCAGCTTCTTCAGCCTGCGTTATGAACCCTCCTACCGCTGGTACTCGCCCGAACAACGCTGGGCGAAGTGGGAAGCGTTCGGCCGTTTGTGGCTGAACTACGACACCGACCCGAATGCACTGCAGGACACCGAGGGCAACAGTGACAGCCAGTCGAGCCGGCGCCACGCCTATGCCGAAGCTCGCGAATTCTATGTGCGGCGTAACCTGCTGGGCGACGATCCACGCTTCTCGCTGACCTTCGGCCGTCAGCGCTTCAGTGATCGCTTTGGCATCTGGTGGGACGACAGCCTGGAAGCCCTGCGCCTGGACTACAACGACACTTTCGCCAGTGGTTTTGTCGCGGTTGGCGAAAAATTCTACTACTACAATTCGGACGACAACCGACTCGACCCGCGCGACAAGAAGATTCGCTATCTGATGGCCGAGTACGCCTGGCGCTGGCATGCCGACCATTGGCTCGGCGCTCGTCTGCTGCACGAAGATGATTACTCGGGCAGCTCACGGGATGATCGCCAGGACTTCGACGGCCTGCGCTACGGCGTATTTCTACGCGGCGATACTCGCCAGCTGACGCCCCTGATCAGCGATTACCACCTGGAAGTTGCCGCACTCGACGGCGATTTTGAAACCACGCAAAGCAATGGCCTGCGCGAGAGCGGCGACAAACAAGGCTGGGCCGTAGTGGGTGACATCGGCAAGCGCTTTGACACTCTGCCGTGGACCCCTCGGTTTGCCCTCACGGCAGGCATCACTGATCGTCCGGATGACAGCGGCAACGATGGGTTCAACCTCAATCGCATTCAATCCGATCGGCGCAATGATCCGCTCAGCTACAGCAGCCGCCTGGTCAGTAATCTGGTCGGGGTCAACCTGAGCAACCTGGCGTTCTATGGCGTGGCGCTGGAAACCCAGCCTACTGACCGTACCGCGCTGGATTTCCGCCTGAGTGACCTACGCCTGCGCAACAGCACCGCCCAGCTGCCTCTACGTACCACCACCGAAGGCGAGGTCCGCGATACGCGCTCTTCCCACCTGGGCCAGGCACTGGACATCAACCATTACTGGCGCATGTTCCCGCTGGCCTATGACGGCAAGCGCGTGCAACTCAACACCCTGACCAGCCTGAGTTACTTCAGGGCCGGCAGTGCGCTGGAGATCGGTGACGACTACCAGCTGACCATTGGCGTCACCTTGAGCTACTGACCGAGAGAAGCGCCAGCATGATCTTCGCCTCCAACGTATTCCTGTTCCTGTTTCTGCCGGTGTTCCTGCTCTGCTATTACGCAGCCAAGGATCACTGGCGCTCGTACGTGATCATGCTTGGCAGCTATCTGTTCTATGCCTGGTGGCGGCCGGACTTCCTCCTGCTGTTCGTTGCCATCTCGTACTGGAACTACTGGTTCGGCCTGCGCATCAAGGCTCGGATGGATGCTGGCGAGAAGACAATTGCCTTTCGTCTGCTAACCGTTGGGGTGACCGGCAACCTGGCCACTCTGGGCTATTTCAAGTACGCCAACTTCGGTGCGGATGTGCTCGTCGCGGTACTGGAGCCGCTGGGCATCAATACCTTCACCCTTGAGCACATCATCCTGCCGCTGGGGATCTCCTTCTACGTCTTCCAGGCGCTGAGCTATATCGTCGACATCTATCGGCGCAACGCAGAACCCACCGAACGCTTTGTCGACTTCGCCGCCTACATTGCGATCTTTCCGCAACTCATCGCCGGGCCGATTCTGCGTTACAGCCTGATCGACAAGCAGCTGAAAAACCGCACCCACTCCATGGAGCTGTTCTCCCTCGGGGCCTGTCGTTTCATGCTCGGCTTTATCAAGAAAGTGCTGATAGCCGACTCCCTCGCGCCGATGAACACCTTGTTTATCGGCGGGGGCGGCGAGTTGCAGATGGCCGATGCCTGGTTCGGCCTGCTGATCTCCGCCCTGCAGTTGTATTTCGACTTTTCCGGTTACAGCGATATGGCCATCGGCCTGGGCATGATGATGGGCTTTCGCTTCGCGGAGAACTTCAACCAGCCCTATATCGCACAGAGCATTACCGAGTTCTGGCAACGCTGGCACATGACCCTGGCCGACTTCCTGCGCGACTACGTGTATATGCCCTTGGTGCGCAAACGCCTGGTCGGCATGCTCACCGGGCTGGTGATCACCATGCTGCTGTCCGGGCTCTGGCACGGGCCGAGCTTCGCCTTCATCTTCTGGGGGCTGTTCTTCGGTATCGCCATGGTGGTCGAGCGAAAGCTGGGCATCGCCACCAAGGTCAGCACGCCCTACAACTTCTGGCGCAATGTGCGGGCCTGCACACTACTGCTGTCGAGCATGCCGCTGTTCTTTACCGGCAACCTGCCGCACAGCCTGGAGATTTACCAGGCCATGATCGGCCTGAACGGTTTTGGTTCGCTGGACATGTACTGGTTTGGCACCTCAGCCATGACCCTGTCGTTCACCCTGATTGCCTTGCTGTGGATCGTTATCGCCGGCGGCATCAACATCCGCTACTACGCCGGAGCCAACAAGGATCAGTACTTCATGCAGCATGTCGGCGGAGTCAACGCACTGCTGCTGTGGGCTGGTTTCATCCTGACGCTAAGCCGTCTGGCAGCCAATTCCTTCTCACCCTTTCTGTACTTCCAGTTCTGAGGACGCCCCATGTTTCCCGTGATGAACTCGGCCAGCAAGGTCAATGGCATCCTCTTCTGCGTAATGCTAATCGGCATGTTCCTGTATTCCTTGCCTGCGGTTTTCGGCTTCGCCGGCACCCAGACCCAAGCCATGTCACTGTTTCTCGACGGCAAGCTGGTGCGCCAGTTCGAGCAGTTCTATGACAAGAATCTGTTTCTGCGCGACCCGTCCGTCAAGCTGTGGGCCAATATCCAGCACACGATATTCCGTGAAGGCACCAGCGGCGTCGTACTCGGGCGCGATGGCTGGCTGTTTACCAATCAGGAATATCTGGTACCCAACAATCTGCAGCGCAACCTGGACAAGCAGCTGGCACAGATCAGCAAAGTCCAAGAGCAACTGGCGCAGCAAGGCAAACGCCTGATTCTGCTGCCCATCCCGATGAAGCTGGACACCTACGCTCAGCATTCGGCCTACGCACCTACAGAACAGATCACCGGCCTGTATGAGCGCTTCAGCGAAGCGCTGCGCGAACGTGGCATCGCTACGGTGAACCTGCGCAGCGCCTATCTGACAGCTGCGGCAGATGAACAACTGTTCTTGCGCAACGACACCCACTGGAGCCCGAAGGGCGCTGAGCTTGCCGCGCAAACCCTGGCACTGCAGTTCCCTGAGCTACACGCAGACACAGCCTATGTCACCCGTGCGGTCAGCGAAAAAGCCGTGGAAGGTGACCTGCTCAACTACCTGAAATTCGATCCTCGGCTTGATCCAAGCTACTTCAAACCGGTGCATATCAATCTCTACGAGACGCTGAAGCAGAACCAACCCCTGGCGGCAGACAGCCTGTTCGGTGACGAAAGCCTGTCCCTGGCGCTGGTGGGCACCAGCTATACCCGCATCGACGACTGGAACTTCATCGGCTTTCTCAAACAGGCGCTGCAACGTGACCTGATCAGCGTTGCGCTGGAAGCACGCGGGCCGTTCCAGTCCATGGACGAATTCCTCGCCAGCCCGGCGGCCGCAAGCAGCGACCTGCAAACGATCATCTGGGAATTCCCCCTGCGCACCCTACTCGCCCAGCGCCAGATGCCCTCGGCCTTGGCCATTCCAACCACTGCACAACATTAACGAGGTGTTTTCATGCCGGCTTCCATACTTCGCGCGTTAAGCGTACTGCTACTGACATTCAGCTGGAGCATCAGCCAGGCGGCTCAGGACGGTAATGCCGACCTTTACGACGCGGTAGCTCCAGCGAACTCGGCTTTTGTCCGTGTGCTGAACCTGAGCGAGCGCAATATCGAGGTCACCCTCAGCGGTAAGAACAAACCCCAGGCTGTCACCAGCGGCCAATTTGGCGGCTATCGCTTCGTCGCACCGGGCAAGCAGCGGATTGCCGTGGGCGACAAGGCACTGGAAAGCGAGCTGAAAGCCAACACCGCAAGCACCGTAATCTACCGTGACGGCACACTGCTGCTGATCGCCGACCAGTTCGTCAATGAACCGCGTAAGGCGCAGATCGCTTTCTACAACCTCACCGAGAAACCAGCGGCCTTGAAGACGGTCGACGGCCAACACGTGGTGGTGGAGATGATCACCCGCGATCAGACCGGCAGCCGCATGGTCAATGAGTTGAAGATCGCTTTCGCCGCTTATGCCGAGGCTGACAAGCTGGCCAGCTTCGATGAGTTGTTCCTGAAGAAGGGCCGTTCCTACAGCTATGCCCTGCTGCCCGCAGGCAATGGCTACCGTGCGATTACCCTGGCCAACAGTATCGACCCCACCGAATGAACCCTGGCCTGGCGGTTATACAAGTGAGCGGACGATGAACCCGACGACCATGAAACGCTATTTCTCGCTGGCTCTCGGCAGCCTGCTCGCAACCTGTGCGCAAGTCGCCTTGGCGGCCGCTCCGGCGGAGAAAAGGGAACAATGCACGGATCTGCAGTGCCTGATCTGCCCTGGGCTAAGCTCGCCGGCCGAGTACGCCGAAGGCAACATGAAGTTGCTCAAGCAAATCGTGCCGGGGCGGGATCGTTGGCTGTTTCGCTCGGAAGTCGACCTGACTAACGACTTCGGCATCCCAGCAGCGATGCAGCCGGAGTTCGCTCGTTTGATGCGCGCCTTTGCCAGCCACGGCACACAGGTCGCCATGGCAATACAACCGACCCGTGGCCTGATGCACCGCGTCCAGTTGCTGCCTGGGCAGACTCATGGCTTTGACTATCAACTGGCCAGCGCCAACCTGAGTCGGTTCCTGCAGCAGATGCGCGATGCCGGCGCCATCGTCCCGGACATCATGAGCCTGGTGGAACAACCACCGAAGGACTTCTTCTTCCGCCGTGACCACCACTGGACCCCCGTTGGCGCACAGACCACCGCCAAGGTCACCGCCGATGCCATTCGCCAGCACCCGGTCTATGCCCAGCTACCGCGCAAGGGCTATACAACCGAGCAAAGCCTGACCCTGTACAAAGACGGCACCCTCAACCTGGGCTTATCGAGCATTTGCGGTAACCACTTCGGCTACCAGTTTGTGCCTGGCTACCAGACCGTGCCGGAAAGCAACGATGCGGCCCAGTTGTTCGAAGAGCAGCCAGACCCGGAAATCGTCCTGGTCGGCACCAGTAACTCCGCCGCCCGTGAAGATGAAACCAAGCAATTCAACTTCGATGGTTTTCTCAAGGACTACCTGGGTAGCGACCTGATCAACTACGCCCTGCCTGGTGCCGGCCAGGACGGCTCGCTGCTGGAATACCTGCTCTCGGCCAACTACAGCCCGGACAAGGCGCCCAAGCTGATCGTCTGGGAGCTGCCCGCCAACTACCGTCTGGATGGCGAGCTGACCTACCGCCAGCTGATCCCGGCGGTGAATGGCGGCTGTAAAGCCAGCGAGAACGTACTGGAAGGCAAGATAGAGCGCCCGGGCATGGCCCTCAATGATCGCCTGGAACTGCTCAGTAACGCCGGTGAAGGGCGCAAGGCCCTGAAAGGCCTGGACGCCGTGCTCGACATCCGCATCAGCGACCCCAACATCAAGAATTTCTACATCATTGCCTATTACGACAATGGCGCACGCGACAAGGTGTGGTTCCGCCGTGAAGCCATCGTCACGGGCGGCCAGTACTACCTGGAGCTCAGTCGCGCGGCAGAGTTTCGTGATGCCAACCTGCTGTCGGTGTTCCTAGAGCCAACCCAGGTCGTCGAGCAGCCCTTCCAGGTTGAGACCAAGCTATGCCTTTGAGCACCTCGACCCGCCGCATGGCGGCAGCCCTGCTGCTGCTCGCCAGCCCGCTGAGTGCCAGTGCAGCACAACCGATCTGGGCTAACCAATCGACCGCAGCGGCGCAACTGGTCACAGACTACCGCAGCGAGCAGTGCCCGAAAAAACCACCTGCTGCCTATACCGGACACCTGCAACTCGACAGCAAGTACGACCAGAGCGACGCGAGCAAAACCAAGCTGGTTCAGCGCCAGAGCAAGGACACCCAGCGCATCCGCAAACAGGTGCAACAGTACATCGGTGGCCTGGTCAAAGCCGGCCAGGTGTTCCAACGCACCCGCAAGGCCAGCGAGGCGAATACTGCACTGGCCTGCCTGGATCAGTGGCTGGATGCCTGGGCCAACCAATCCGCGCTGCTCAGCGATGATGCCAGCAAGACCGGCGTCGCTTCGCGCAAATGGGCCCTGGCCGCCATCGCCTCGACGTTGCTCAAGGTGCAGGCCCTGAGTGATCAGCGCTACCAGCTGAGCGAGGCCCAGGCGCGCTGGCTTGGCCAGCTATCGGACAAAGTGGTCGCGGAATACGAACCGCGCCGCTATGACCCTGGCATCTACTTCAACAACCACGACTACTGGGCGGCATGGGCTGTCGCGGCCACGGGCATGCTGCTCAACGATGACAAGGCTCTGGCATGGGCCGATGTTGCCTTGCGCCGCGCCTTTACCCAGCTCACCCCAGGCCAGGGCGATTACGACTACCTGCCACTGGAAGTCGCACGGGGCCGCTTGGCGGCCGACTACAGCCACTACGCGCTGGTACCTCTGGTGCTGTTGGTGGAAGCCGCCGAACTGAACAACCGCGCGCTGACGGTGCAGGAGCGCGAGAAATTCGCCCGCCTTGCCAACTTTGCCGCCCGCGCCGTACTTGAGCCTGACACCCTGGCGGAACTGACGACGCGTCAGGAGGATGTCGGCGAACACAAGATGGTCTGGCTACTGCCCTTCCTCAGCCGCTACCCGCAGCACCAGTGGGCCCGACGCTTGTACCAGGAGTACGGCGAAGACATAAACCACTACAGCCAGGTAGGCGGCGACCTCAGGCCGCTTTACCTCCAGCTCAACTGACCCAGGATGGAACCCATGTCACAGGCACTGTCCTTCTGCCGTTTCCTGCTGTTGGCGACCAGCTTCGGCTGCAGCCTGGCGGCCCAGTCCGCCCCGGCCACACTGCACACGCTGGACCCGCGATGGCAGCAACAGCAACAGCAAGAGGTTCGCCAGCGCACCCTGGATGAAAGCCAGCCGCCGACCTTCGACCTGCGTGCGCCTACCGCGCGCGGCAGTGCCAGCCTGGAGCCGATGTACTCGGCACAGGCTGGCAGCTGGCCTTTCGAACCCTTTGTGCATAACGGCCTGTTCCGCGCGATTGCCGGTTACCAGGCGCAACACCCACGTGCCGTGGTGATTCGTGGTGGTGCCGTGACCCTGGCGCAGCTGCAGGCCCAGCTGAACAACCCGCAGGCCCTGCGCCGACATGAAGATGGCTACCTGCTCAGCTACCCGCTGATGATTGCCGAAGACGCTGCCCTGCTGATCGACAATCAGGTGTTGTACCTCTTTGGCCCCTCCGGCACTGCGCTGATCAACCAGGGCGTGCTGCGTGTACAAGGATCGCGCCTGGAGAGCTGGAGCGACGGACGCGCCCCGGCCACCGACCGGCCAACCCGCCCCTTTATCATGAACTGGGCCGGCAGCCGCCTGCAGGTCGATAATTCGCAGCTGGTAAAAATCGGCTATAACGCCAACTTCTCGCGGGGCATCAGCAGTGGTCTGAGCACTCAGCAATCGCCAACCAGCCCGGTAGCCCGCATCCAGGTGAGCAATAGCCACTTCGAAGGCATGTCGACCCCACTGGAGCTGCGCCACAGCGATGCGCTGATCCGCGATAACCAGTTCAA
Organism: Pseudomonas sp. 8BK; assembly: GCF_902506475.1. Taxonomy (NCBI): domain Bacteria; kingdom Pseudomonadati; phylum Pseudomonadota; class Gammaproteobacteria; order Pseudomonadales; family Pseudomonadaceae; genus Pseudomonas; species Pseudomonas sp. 8BK. The sequence goes on from NZ_LR733252.1 coordinate 2,630,198, forward strand.
CAAGCAACAGCAATACGCTATCGATCTTGGCAACAGCCGCTTCCTGATCGCCGACAACCGTATAGACGGCGTGCAGCACAACAGTGCCATCCGCATCAGTGGCAGCAGTAGCGGGCGTATTCAGAACAACCTGATCCTGCACTCCGGTAAAAGCGCAATCGAAGTCAGTGATCAAGCAGGAGCCTTGTTGATCAAAGGCAACCGCCTGGGCGCCTCGAATGGCTATGGCCTGATGTTGCGCCGCCTCAACGGTAGCGCGGCCTTGCTGATTGAGGACAACCTGATCGCCAATAGCCGGCTGAGTGCCATCGATGCCGGCGAGCTGAACGGCGCATTCATCCTCGGCAACCGCATCCTGTCTACGCCGGAATACGCCATCAGCCTGCGTAACGCCAAGCTGACTGCCGGGCAACTGGTGATCACCGGCAATACGCTGGAAGGCATTGGCAAGGCCATGATCCGTGTGGAAGGCATGCAGAATACGGTGCTCGGGGACAATCACTACCGCGCCAACCCGCTGCTGCAGAACCTGCTGACCGGCGATCTGCTCCCCCTGCAAAGCCAGGTGCTCGACAGCACGGTGCGGCGTAACTGTCACCTGCAGATTTCCCAGAGCCTGGCCGGGGCAGCCGACACCTCAGGTGCGCCCACCTGCAACAACTAAGTGCCTGAGGTAAAGGCGCAGCGACAGCAGGATTGAGCTGCGCCCAGGCCTCGGGCAAGCTGGGCGGCATGGACAACTCCGACTTCCCCGATGACGCCCAGCAGACCGAGCGCACCCGCGCTACGGTGATGCGTTATCACTTCAGCTGGAAAGACCGCGACCTCGACGCGGTGATGGCGCTGTATCACCCGGATATCCAGTACCACGACTTCTTTCAGCAGCGCTGCATGGGCTTTGCCGAGCTGCGCGAGTACGTGCGCAACAACCTGCCGCGCCAGCCTGGTGAAGCGCTGGAGCACACCGACCGCATACGCATCGACGGGCATACCGCATTTATCCAGTACCGCATCAGCCTGCAGGGCAGTGGCGGACTGCTGGCATTCCACACTGGCGAAGCCATCACCGTGCGTGACGGGCTGATCTGGCGCATCCATGAATACGCCACGCTGATGCGCGAAGAACGCGAACAGATTACCGCCGGTGACTCCCGCCCAGCACTCAGCCGCCTCGGCCTCAGCGCCCGCCAGCTGGGTCTGCTGGCCCAGGACCTGGAAGACTACATGCAGCGCGCCCAGGTCTACCTCGATCCGCAGCTCAGCCTGCAACAGGTTGCCACCGCCACAGGTTACAGCCGCAACCAGATCTCCCACCTGCTCAACCAGGTGCTCGGCCAAAGCTTCTACCGCTATATCAACCAGAAGCGCTTGCAGCACCTGCTGGCGGGTTTAGACGCGGGCAACGACCTACAGCGCATGGATGAACAGGCGTTCGCCGCCGGCTTCAATTCGCTATCAGCCTTCTACAGTTGCTTCCGCCGACATACCGGGTTGTCACCCAAGGCTTACCTCAAACAAATTTCCTTGCGGGCACGCACACAAGACACGCCTTGATCGCTCTCCTACTCTCTGCGCAACGCTACTCACTTGCCGGAGATCACGATGAGCCCATGGCGCTCCCTCAGCCTATGGATGGATCAGCTGGACGAACCGCTGACCGCCCGCCCTGCGCTGACCGAAGACCTGCACGCGGATGTAGCGATCATCGGTGCCGGCTATACCGGCCTGTGGACCGCCTATTACCTAAAGCGCCAGGCGCCACACCTGCGCATCGTCATCCTCGAAGGTGAGATTGCCGGGTTCGGCGCCTCCGGGCGTAATGGCGGCTGGCTGATGGGCAACCTGCTCGGCCAGGACAGCATGCTCGCCAAGCAGTCACCCACCGCTCGGCAGAGCGCTTATGCATTGCTGCATGGCATCCCTGATGAAGTCGCCAGTGTGCTGCAGCGTGAGCAGATCGCCTGTGATTACCGCAAAGCTGGCGTCTTGTATTGCGCCGCGCGCTACCCCGAACAACTCACCAGCCTGCGCAGCCACTTGGCCGAACTGCGCGCCCTGGGCCTGGATGAAAACGATTACCGCTGGTTGACCCCCTTTGACCTCGGCAAGCAATTGCAGCTGGCCAACGCCTTCGGCGCGATTCACACACCGCATTGCGCCACCATCCAACCGGCCAAGCTGGTACGCGGCCTCGCCCGCTGTGTAGCAGCCATGGGTGTCGAGCTGTATGAGCAAAGCCGGGTGATCGACTGGCAAACCGGCTTGGTGCGCACCGACAGCGGCAGCGTCCGCGCTGACTGGATAGTGCCCGCCGTAGAGGGGTACGCCGCCAGCCTGCCGCCCCTGGGTAAACACCAACTACCAGTGCAAAGTCTGCTGGTGGCCACCGAGCCGCTGCCCAAAGAAGTCTGGGCCGACATCGGCCTGGAGCGCGGCCAGGCCTTCAGCGAAAACAGCCGGCAGGTTACTTACGGCCAGCGCACCGCCGACAACCGCCTAGTGTTCGGCGCCCGTGGCGGCTACCGCTTTGGCGGCCGCTTACGCACCGACTTCAACCTCAGCGAGGATGAGCGCGACCTGCGCCGCTATCTGTTCAGCGAACTGTTTCCGCAACTCAAGCAGGTGCGTATCACCCATGCCTGGGGCGGCAACCTGGGTATGGCCCGGCGCTTTCGGCCACACATGCTGGTGGACCGGCGCAATGGTATCGCCCTGTCCGGCGGTTACGGCGGCGAAGGGGTAGGCGCCAGCAACCTCGGCGGGCGCACTCTTGCTGACCTGATTCTCGATCAGCAAAGCGAACTGACCCGCCAGCCCTGGGTGCTCGGTAATCTGCCCCTCAACCAGCTGCCGCGCTGGGAGCCGGAGCCGCTGCGCTGGCTCGGCTACAACGCGATCATCCAGAGCTTCGTGCATGAAGACCGCGTACTCGCCAACCCCCACAGCCCGCCCTGGCGGCGCAAGCTGGCCAGCAACCTGGCCGGCACCATGGAAAAATTCATGCGTTAACCCCCGGAGAGTTTCATGAGCATCGAACACTTCAAGAACACCGCGCAGCTAGCGTTGCCAGACAGCAACCCGGTAGCCGTGCCGCTCGGCGAACCTATCGCTATCACCAGCAGCCATGACATCGAACACGCCGATGGCGTTGCCGCCGGTATCTGGGAGTGCACACCGGGCCGCTGGCGGCGGCAAATCGCCCAACAGGAGTTCTGTCACTTCATTACTGGGCGCTGCACCTTCACGCCAGATGGCGGCGAGCCCATGCACATCCAGGCTGGCGATGCCCTGCTGCTGCCCGCCAACACCTTCGGCATCTGGGATATCGAGGAAACCGTACGCAAGAGCTTCGTCCTCCTGAAATAACCCGGCCCAGCGCAGGCCAACGCCTTTCACTTGCTACTGCCACTTCGACAACACCGATAAAAACGATGAGGTATTCCCATGCTGAAGAAGTTACTTCCTCTGCTGCTGTTAAGCAGCGTCAGTCAGGCCGCAGAAACTGTGCGTATCTACAACTGGACCGACTACATCGCGCCTGACACCCTCAAGCAATTTGAGCAAAACAGCGGGATTGCCAGCCACTACGACGTTTACGACAGCAACGAAACCCTGGATGCCAAACTGATGGCCGGGCGCTCCGGCTATGACGTGGTGTTTCCGTCCAACCACTACATGGCTCGGCAGATCCAGGGCGGCGCGCTGAAGAAGCTCGACAAGAGCCGCCTACCGGGCTGGAACAACCTCAATCCGGTGCTGATGAAGGCGCTGGAAACCAACGACCCTGGCAACCAGTACGGCTTCCCTTACCTGTGGGGCAGCACCGGGATCGGCTATAACGTCGCCAAGGTGCGCGAAGTGCTTGGCGCGGATGTACCGCTCGACTCCTGGGACCTGATTTTCAAGCCTGAGTACCTGGCCAAGCTCAGCCAATGCGGCGTGGCGATTCTCGACAATGACCCCGAGCTGCTGCCGATCGCCCTGCATTACCTCGGCCTGCCGCACCACAGCAAGAACCCAGAGGACTATGCAAAAGCCGAAGCCCTGCTGATGGAGATGCGTAAGAACGTGCGCTATTTCCACTCTTCAAAATACGTCGGCGACCTGGCCAATGGCGATATCTGTATGGCCGTGGGGTTCTCCGGCGACATCATGCAGGCCGGCAACCGCGCCGCTGAAGCCAACAATGGCATCAACATTAACTACGTCATTCCCAAGGAAGGCACGCCCATCTGGTTCGACATGGTCACCATGCCGGTCGACAGCAACAACCAACAAGCGGCCTACGCCTTTATGAATTACCTGCTGCAACCCGAGGTAATCGCGCAGATCACCAACCACGTGCAATACGCCAACGGCAACAGCGCCGCCGACAACCTGGTTGACCCCAAACTGAAAGCCGATGCCACGGTTTACCCGCCGCAGGACGCGATGGATAACCTCTACGCCCTGGAGGCCATGCCATTGAAGATCGACCGCGTGCGCACACGCATCTGGAGCAAGGTCAAAAGCGGGATTTAAGCCTCGTAGAGGCTGCATCACGGCCAAAACAAAGCCCCCGTCAACATTGGCTGACGGGGGCTTTTTGTTTGCCATGGGCAGTAATTAAAGCTCGGCTGCCTGGGTGCTCTCGCGCTGAGCCAAGCTCCCCGCACTGGTCTTGGGCTTGATCAGGCTGAAATCAATCAAGCTCTTGGGTTGCGCGGGATTGCCAATCAGTAGCGGCATTGGTTGAAAGTCACTGCTGACCAGGCTTTTATGCGCGTCATATTCATCAAAGCGCAGCCCGGCAAGATCAGCCCAAGTGTGGATAAAGTGCGCCGAACTGTAAGGCCGCGACAGTGTGGCCGTGAAATCCCGGGGCTGCTGCGCCTGCCACTGCGGCGAATTCCAGACAATAAACGGCACGGTATACATCGGACTGGTGGGTGCGGCCTCATTACGCCCCAACACATCGGGCTTGGATGCATCGAATACCGCTTCGCCGTGGTCCGCCAAGTACAGCAACATGCCGTTTGGCTCGTGCCCCGCCAAACCCTTGATCAGGCTGGCCACCACATGGTCGTTGTACAACACCGCATTGTCATAGCTGTTGTAAGTGGGTAACTGATCGCCCGTTACATTTGCCGGCACACCGGCGCGATCAGTAAAGCGCTCAAACTCAGGCGGATAGCGATACTGATAGCTCATGTGTGTACCCAGCAGGTGCACCACGATAAATTTGCGCGGCGCCGCATCGGCCAGCACCTTGGCAAAAGGCGCCAGCACGTCACCGTCATACTGGCGGGCGTTCTGTTCACGGTTGTTGTTCAGGTAGAACTGCTCATCAGCCTGCTCAGAGAACGTGGTGAGCATGGTGTTGCGTTTGGTCATGGTCTGCTGGTTGGTGATCCAGTAAGTCTTGTAGCCCGCCTGCTTCATCAGGTTGATCACCGATGGCGTGGTCAGGTAGCGATCCGGGTGCTCCTGATCGGCAAAGGTCAGAACCTGCTGCAACGCTTCGATGGTGTAAGGGCGCGGGGTGACCACGTTATCGAACACCTGCAACTGATCACGCAGTGCATCAAGCTCCGGGGTGGTCTCACGCGGGTAGCCATACAGGCTCATGCGTTGGCGATTGGTCGATTCACCGATCACCAAAACCAACGTGGCCGGCTGCCCGGCATGCGCATCTTGCAAGTTGGCCAAGGGTGGAATGCTGGCGTTCTCCGCCAACAGCACCTGCATATTGGCCAACTGCTCGCGGTAATTCTTGTAACCCACAGCCAGCTGCCAAGGCGTCGCTGTTTCGATGCGCTGGGCAAAATCATCAAACCCCGCCTGCCAACTGTCATGCTTGCTGAACTGGCGTAGCGCCGGATAACCCACAGACACAAATATTGCCAAGGCCGCGGCGAATAATGCGCCAGGGCGCGACAGATATACCGGACGCACCTTGCGCCACAGCAACCAGCCACCCAGGCCGTAGGCGGCAAATGCCAGGAGCATCCACCAGGAGAAGTACTGGATCAGGTATTCGCGGCTCTCATTCAGGTTCGACTCGAACATGATGAAAATCACGCTCTGCGAGAACTCCTGACCGTACACCAGGAAATAGCCAAAGCTGCCTAACGAGCAAAGCCACAGCAGCGCGCCAATACCCGCAGCCAACTGGCGGGCGCGGGCCGGCCACAGCAACAACGGCACCAGCCACAGCGCACTGGCCAGCAAGGCCTGACGGAAACCGGAAAAACCAGCGGTACCGGTCAGCTGGATCAGTAACTGGGTAACGCCAGAGAAATACCAAAAGAACAAAAAAGCCCAACCTAAACCGGCCCAATCCACGCGCTGACGTGGCGACACTTGCAATGCTGCTGACATGGCGACCTCATGACACCTAAATATCCGTCACCCTTATGCCAGCCAGCCTGTGAAAATTCCGTCAAACACACTGCCGGAGTGAGCAATTTTTTGCCCACCCAAGAAAAAGCCCCCACGGCACTCACCTGCAGGGGCTCTTCAACCGCGCTACGCCACTAACTCTTGGCAATAGCCACAAAGACATACCGTCAATATGGCTAGTTCAACGGCCCAGCGTTATACAGCCCACTCCATGCGCACTGATAATCCCCCGTATTTAGATTGTAGAAATTGAAGCGACTGCATTGATTGTCGTAATTGTAGGAGCCTACAGATACACGCAACACTCCCAAGTTAACGCCCTGCAATGAGACATACCTGCCATTGTATAAAAGCGAAAAATGCAGATGCGGCCCTGTTGAACTTCCGCCCTCGCAAAGTGCGGTATTTCGGTTACCCGCATACACCCCTAACTTGGTATTTACCGTAACAGTTTCCCCATTACTCACCCGAATATTGTCCATATGATAATAGTTGGTCGACCATCCATTTGCGTTAGTGACCCTTACCTGACAACGCGACAATACACTGACGCGACCGCCATGTGCCGCCGCCACGCTGTATGTCTGGGCGCCCCAACCCGGCCAGTCGTAGGACACATCGATGGAGGAGTACGGCGAGCCCGAGCCAGTGTGAGAATGCGCGCCATTTGATTGCCAGGAATAACCTTGATACCAGGGTAACTGCAGCATGTTGCTCGGCGGCAGCGCATTAGCCGCTAGCGCCATTTCTCGACTCGATTCAACGTTGCGCAACTGTTCAGGAGGCGTACTAAACAGCTGGGCAAAGTGTTGAGTAAAGACTTGCAGCGAAGGTGCTTTCTTGAGCACCACAGGCTCACTATTGGCGGCCTGCAGTACCCCTAACAGCGCTGCGCTGGCAGCATTCAAATCCCCTATATCCTTAACACCAGGATGAGCGTGTCGCCGTTGGTAGGCCTCAAAGCCGTAGAACCGTTGCGATAGCTGCTGCAAGACATCGCGCAACTGCCCGGCAAAACCACTCGCCGTCGACAACTCCGCAAAAGGTGCCTGCAACTTCTCCTGGCTGGGTGCAGACATCAGCCCGCTTTTAAGCTCCATAAGCGCCAGCACAACTTTAGGGTTGATGCTGTAGTAACCGCTCCAGTGGGCTATCAGCTCCTGCTTGTCACGTAGCAGAGGCGCATGCACCGCGAGATAACCGGCAAGGTCAAACGCCTCGGCATCTCGCCCATACAGAAACAGCTCGTTGCTAAAAAGCACATCGCCGCTGGCTGGCAGCAAGCGCTGTATCTCTTGCGCTGAATAATTAAAGGCCGGCTGATTTATTTCACTGGCAATAGCGCCCGTATTTATTGCGCCCAAGCCCAAGCAGGAAAAAATTACAAAGTTAGAAGCTATACAAGTGCGTCCCTTCATCACCTATCCCTCAATGGTAATAATCCAATGTTACTCCATAAAATCACCACGCCCATGCATCCAACTACGCACGCGGCCCACATGAAAACTTATGCAGCGCTCGTATCTCCAAACACAACACAGGCACCGGGAGAGTAGACAACAGAAGTTAACTAGCAAGAAATAAGACGAGGCATAACTAAAACCATTTGCACTAATAGTTAGGTTGAAATATTTGTAAAAAAAACGTGCCGCGACGTTTAGTAAATGCACCGACGTGAATTGCAAAAGAAGAAAATGGCAGATTTATTTGGCCCTGTAGCAATTGTGCACTGCGCGGCAAGCGGTGCTTTGTTGAAGAGCAAAGCGGCGAAGCTCAACGAGGCATGCCACACCTGCTGGGCCTCGCAGGAGAAACGCCGGGCTGGCAAACGAACTGCAGCGGCTGCCATTCGAGACCTCGCGCACATCCTTGCAATATGCCCTCACCGGTAAAAACCCAGTGCATCGCACAGCCCATCACAGCGTAAAACGGGAAAACCGTTACGCAACAGCTGGTAGATAGATTTCGCAACGAGCCCTTCAAAAAGCCGCCAAAAATACGGCGACAAAACAATGACGAGCGGTAATTACTGAGCGATCAACACCTCGATACTCTCGGCCCAAGCACCCGACAGGTATCGCGACAAACGTCGCTAATGGAGCTGTATGTAATTGGAAATGCCAGGTGCCCCGACTGCCGTTCTGCCATCGGAGTAGCCACCATGATCGACCTCACCACCTGGAACCTGACCATCCCTGTCGGCGTGCCTGCGACCACTATTGAGACACCAGCGCTGGCTGGCGGTTATCAGGATCACTACTTCCAATCGAAAGACGGCACGATCAGCTTTTGGGCGCCGGTCAACGGCACGACCACGCCCAACTCCGAGTTCCCGCGTAGCGAAATGCGTGAAACCTTCGCCAATGGCACGTTGCGTAACTGGACCTACACCGCCGCCACCAACATTCTCAGCGCCACAGCCAGGATCACCCAAGTGCCATCAACCGGCCTGGTCGCCTTCTCCCAGATACACACCAAACAGAGCTCGGCGCCACCCCTGATGTTGGGCTACCAATATGTGGCGCAAACAGGCTACGGCAATGTGGTGATTGCCTTTCGCGACAAACCCACCGATAGCGACTCACAAAAGATCGTACTTTCCAGCAAGATCAGGCTGAACCAGGACTTCAGCTACGAAGTGCACCTAGCCAAAAACGGCACACTGACCATCGGCTTGATAGAGCCCGGCGGAGCGATTAAACGCTGGCAGAGAAAGCTCAACACGGCGTGGAAAAGCCACCAGCTGTATTTCAAAGCCGGCATCTACACCCTGGACAACAGCGGCTACGAAACCGAAGCAGGCGGCGCGACGTTCAAGCAATTGAAAATTGAACATCGATAACTAGAACGCAGTCGTGAACGCGTGGGCACGACTGCTTGTTTTCACACCGGTCAGAAAACACCGTCACCCACGCCACGTGGAGCGAACAACGGTAGCGTCGCACGCTGAGCAGCAGGTAGCTCAGCCGCTGGCACGTCAACAGCCGCAACCGAACCGGACAGCGCAGAGACAACACTTTCGGCGGCCAGCAGGCGCGTCAAGATGGACTTTCCTGTCATCGTATAGTCGCCGACACCCTCTGAGCCTGAAACAGGCGACGATGCCAAGCGCTGACCCGCCTCATCGTACACATCGGCCGCCAGAACGTAGGTCAGCACCGTTCCCATAAAAACTTCGCTCTTCCACTCTTTGATCCGCACCGTCAGCAGCTGCCGACCGGTGCTGGAGGCCTGAGCACTTGGTGAGGCCGCAGGCTCGGCCATGCCACCAGCCTGCTTGATCCCACCGATGATGGATTGCTGCAGGTCCTGCGCCAGGGACTCACCGCTACGGGTCTTAACGTCATAGGGAATGTAATAGCTACCGCGAATAAGCCCTACATAGTTGGCGGTCTTGCTGCCATTCAAAACGTAAGCTCGCTCATCTACTACTGCCACCTCAATCAGCTTGGCCGGCTTAGCGCCTACTTGCGGATATATCTGGGAATAATCGACTTTGCTACCCAAAGCACAACCTGTAAGACATGCAGCGGCCAGAGAAATAAGCAAAAAACGAGAAAGCATATAAGACCTCAAACCGATGAAAAACACAGACCGCAACGAGCCATTATTAAATGGCCCGCTACGCGGCCTGAACTAATAACTAGATTAATTACTACGGAGTTTTAGCGAGTGCTGCTGGCAAATCCAAACCCATAACTTTACGCACATCAGCCAAGCAGTATTCAACCGACTGAGACAGTTGAGAGCGAAGACCAACGCCTTGCTTAAGTTCACGATAAGACGGTGCTTTGTTGGTGTCTTCATAGACCGGCGTGTATGAACAGGCCTTTTCAGCCAACACCGTTTTCGCCTTGCGATCTATCAGGCGTGCGTGCACGCTGTAAGCTACTTTATAGTTATTAAAATCGGATACGTAGTAAATACTGCCCCACCCACTGGTACGCATATCCAGAATATAGTCAGCCTGCGGGTATGCAGCGATGACCTTATCTAGGTCAGCAGACTCAACCGCTGCAGCGGCATGAGCAACCGTCATCTTCTGTGCAGCAGCCAATTCATCCGCTAGCTGCTTGGCCATATCCAACGCTGGATCTTCAATCTTGTTATCGCGAATCATGCTATTGCCATTGGAGATAGCTGTCGCCACACCCAACAAACCAAACTGCACATTAACCGGTGTTTGTGCAATAAAATCTGGCAGCTCGCTATAGCGCGAATAGCCCAATGTCTTACCCTGAAGCTGACCAGCATCAGCACCAGCCAGCTCTTTTGGCTTAATCGTAGAACAACCGACTAAGGAAACCAGCACAGCGACCAGCAGAAAACGAACCAACATAAATAACCTCGAGTTATATTTAAAATTCAGACTTAAAAGTTGGCCTGAAAAGGACTGCTTTATTGTGCCGCGTAATAGGGGACACGTAATAGCACGTAATAGGGGACACACGTACGTAATAGGGGACAGACCACGGTTTCAGTCAGCCTCAGCTGCTTGTTTCGGTCGCCCCGGCTTCCCGCGGGTCACCCTTCGACCCAGCACGCGCTCCACCTCTGCCGTAAACCTTGAACTGCCAAGTGCATAGTTCCCGTTGGTAGCTGAACGGATCTGATCTATCAAACCAAGTTCAAGCTGATGCCGAAACAGCTCGCGATAGGCCTCCGACCGTGCCCCAGTCGCCTCGCCCAACGCTTGGTACAAAGAATGTCGCGTGATCAATGCCGATTGTTCAGCCTGGGCATTCGCCCGATAACTCGACCAACGATATTCCGCCGGATGCTCCACCATTCCAGCCCGCACCGGGTTCATCTCAATGTATCGATAGCAAGCCAGTACATAACTGTCCTCCTGCATCAAGCAAGAGCGAAAGCGAAAGCGAAAGCGACCTTCCCACAAAGTGCCGCTGCGGCGATAAGTACGATTGATGTATTGCACATAGCGCTGGCCAAGGCCCTTCATCAGCATTCCGGCGCTTTCCGGCTTGGCTGGGGTCAGCAGCAGATGAACGTGGTTGGTCATCAGACACCAAGCATGGATTGCGCAGCCATGCTTTCTGGCTTGATCCGCAAGGTGCTCCAAATAGAACAGGTAATCTTCTTCCGCGAAGAAACAGGCCGAACGATTATTCCCCCGCTGAATCAGGTGCAACGTGACTCCCGTCAACAGCACACGCGCTCGACGTGGCATATGGAAACTCCTTTTCCATGAAGTAGCGCCAGAAGATTAGACCAGACGGGGATAATCGTGGTCTGTCCCCTATTGCTCCTTTCCCTATTGCTCCTTACAAGTAATCTAGCCAGTCACCGGACTTAATCTTCTGCCTCTTCTTAAGGAAATCCTCGTACCGAGCTTTATGTTTTTCAACATCCCCATGAATATCTATAGAAATAAAATCACGCCCTCTTTCCTCTACAGACAAAGTTGCTGGCTTAATCTTCATCGGCGAAAGTTCTATCAAGACCCCTGAAACCTTAGACCTATGAAATATAAAGCTCTTCCCTCCGGCCAAGGGAAGGATTTCATCCATCACAGAAAACATTATTTCAGGGTTAGACATCTCAATTTTCTCACCACCCTCATAATTTTCTGAATAGTTTTCTGGTATGAGGAAAAGTTTATAATCAATAATAACCAGCCAACCCTCTAGTTCAACAATATCGCCGACATTCATTATCACCCTCCTATCACAATGGCATTAACGCCTGTTGACATTGCGCCATCTAACAACCCTTGCTGAACACCTCTTGGCCCGACATACGGGTCTCGTGTCATATAGTAATTCACGCCATCAACAGACTTAACACCATCAACAATAATGAAGTGTTTTCCTTGGCCAGCGGGAACCTGAACGATAACACTCGCTCCTTCTTGCAGTGCTTTGTTTAACTGATCAGGAAGCATTGTAGTGTTTACAGTATTTTTAACTCCCGCCTTAGATATCACATCTGACAACTCCTGAGTGTTAACGCCGGTCGGCCTGACTCCGTTTACAAAGTTTCCAATTGCATTATCAAGGCTAATAGCCGCACCCGTTTTGTCAGTAATTGTCATTGCAGCGCAGGCTGGTCCGCATACAGGGGCGTCACCTTGTAAAACAACCGAGCCCTTTGGTTCATATGGGATCGTTTTAGGCGCAACAGCAATACCGCCTGCGCCATCAACAGAAGCACCTGCTGTCGCTTTTGCACCCCCAAATACTGGCGACGTTGTAAGCCCGATACCGACTCCTAGCTCAGTCGAGGACGCCGCATTCTGCTGCAAAACCCCTGCACCCTTGCCCTGCATGATATGCAGGTTATCCAGATAAGCTTTGTAGCTCAGCTCCTCCGGCAGAGTACTAACCGCATCCCAAGCGCTCTGGATGTCACCCAAAGCACACGAAGGACAATTCGCGGCACCCATAAGCCATATGGCAGCCTTTGACGGCCCCGAAACTGCACCTTCAACCGCATTTCCAAACCCTTCCTGACTACCAAGCCCCTTAGCATTCAGCACCTCTTGGAAGTATTTAGGGTCGGTTTTGTAAGCTAGTGGATCAACCAGCGCGACGTCCCTCACCAGCGTATTCAGTGCCTCCCGATCACTGAACAGCTCTTTCAACCCCAATCGTTCGTTGTTGTATTCCGCCAAGGTGACGTGAAAAAGACCCGACTGACTCTGTGACAACTCAGCTCTCAAGAAACTAACAGCCTGCAAGGTATTACCATCTTGAACGCTCAGCGCTTCGTCCCAGCCTCTGTCCACCATCGCTGCAGCGGAGCGCAACAATTCTTGGCGCGCAGCATCTTCCGATATTCCAGCTTGTTCGGCATAGCGTTTGACACGCTCTACATCAGAGGCGAACTTGATTTCCTCCGGATGCAACTGCCTGTTATACGCCGTCGCATTCTTCGCCAGCTCCGCCGCCTTGGTCGGGTCGCCGCCAGTCGCCGTTGCCGCGGCCACACCGATGATTTGCGATACCGTCAGCTCTAGGTTCTTGTCGCCTTTGATGACCCCGGACAGACGCTCAATCAGCAGTTCATTGGCACCGGCAGCCAGTGCGCCGGTCTTGAAGTCGCCACCGGTGGCTTCGCTAAGCAAGCCACCCACCACGGCATGCAGGGCGATCTTTTCCGGGCTACCGTCGAGCCAGTTTAGGTCTTTTGCGAAATTGCCCACGCCATTGAAGACACCCGCCTGCAACAAGTGCTGAACTTGTCCCGTAAGCGCAATTTGCAGATTGTCACTCAAGCTGCCGCCCTGAACAGCAGTTTGGGTCACCGCATGAACCGCACCCTGCGCACCTAGATAAGTACCAAACTTGGCCAGATCACCGGCTTTACTCAGGTCGAAGCCCTTGGTGACCTTGTTGACGTTGTCGCCGGTTACGCCAAAGGCACTGTCCAGCACTCCAGCGGTAACGCCTGCGGTTATGGCCGAGGTGGCATAGCCTTTGAGGTTGTCGCTGGAGGTAACGTCCTTAACCACGGCACCCAGGTTACCCCGGTTGTTGATAGTGCTAATGACCGCATTGCTAGCCGCTGAGGTCAGCACTGCGGTGGCCATAATATTGCCCACTCCCGCCGTGGTCGCTGCCGTGGTCGCCGTTGCTGCTGTCGCGGCCGCCATGGTCGAACCTGCGGCGGCATTCGTCGCCCCCGCCACCAGGCCGCTTGCCGCTCCGGCAGTCAGGTACGTTACGATGATTGCAATGATGATCATCGCCGGCCCACCCAACCCCGAATGGCTGTACTTGAAGGAGTCATGCACCTCCTTCACTTGCCGCCAGTCCACATCGCCGCGCTGCTCGGCTTCCTTCAGCCAGGCCAGCTCCGGATCCGCGGCAACCATAGCGTTAATTGTCTGGCTTACGCTCTGTTGGTTGACCTGCTTGACGTCGATTTTCAGCCCTTCAACGGCCTGAATCACGATATCGCCCTGGGCAATCAACTGGCTTTGCAACAGGGTCTCATCGGTCGTGCCCTTGCCTTCGGCAGATGTCCAAGCCCAGCTGTTTTTGCTCTTCTCATGACTCTCCTGATCCAGATCCTTAACCGCCTCAAAGGTGATGCTGCCACCGCTATCCAGGGTTAGGTCATTGCCGCTTTCCAGGCGGGCACGCTGATAGAGTTGATCACCTTCGCTGACCAGGGTCAGGTCACCACCCGTGGTAATGCTGGTGCCGATATTGCGGATGGTGGTCACTTCGTCGCGCTGGGTTTCCTTGCTGCCCCAGCCGCCTTTTTTCTGCTTGTCGTACAGCGAGTAGTCGCTGTTTTGCGCAGCCAATAATGAAAGCTGGTTACCGGCATACAAGTAGGCTTCATCGCCCGCCTTGAGTTTGCTGGCAACCGCCGTCAGGTCGTTACCAGCCAGTACCGTCAGCTTGCCACCTGCGGTCAATTCGGCGGCTTGCTGGCTAACATGGCTTTCTACCTTGTCGACCTTCTTGCCACCGCTTTTGCGGTGCGACTCGTAGTGGTCTTCATTGGCGGCGGCGGCAATCAGTACATCACCGCCCGCGGATGCGGCCAGGTCTTCTCCAGCGCTGACGCGGCTGGCGATTACTGCCAGGTCGCGCTCGGCGCTCAATTCAATATTGCCTCCGGCTTCAACTTCACTGCCGTACTGAGTGATCTGCTCACTGCGGCTATTGCCTTTGCGGTCTTTGCGGGTGGTCAGGTCATGCTCCTGCGCCGAAGCAATCACCAGATCACGTCCGGCATCCAGTTGCATATCACCACCGGCCTTGAGCGCGCTGCCGATATTCTGGATATCGCGACCAGCCGCTAGGGTCAGATCGCCACTGGCTTCGATGCGCGCGGCGCTATCAACGAAGTCCTGCTGGTGCTGATAGCCGCGCTTGCCTGATTCGTGACGAGTGACGGTACGCTCGTTGACGATATCGCCAGTCAGGGCAATCGCCGTGACATCCTTGCCCGCGATAATCCCGCCCTGGGCATTGCGAATGCTGTCGGTAGCCAGCAGCGTCAGGCGCTCGCTGGCCTGCATCAATCCGCTGTTGCTGATATTGCTGGCCGTGACGCTGAGGTTGTTGCTGGCGCGTAGGGTGCCCTGGTTAGTGAGGTTGCCGCCGGAGATCAACGCAACATCGCGCCCTTGGATAAGGGCACCATTGGGCGCCAAACGGCCTTCGGCTTGTGCCAGGTAAAGCACCGGCACCAGCACTTTCTGCCCGGCCACTTCGCGCTCTTCCATCCACACCAGATCGTGGGTCAGTGCCGCCACTTGCTCGGCCGTCAGACTAACGCCCAGGCTGAGCTTCAAGGCCTCTTTACTGGCGATGGCGTTGTCCATCAGGTAACGAAACTGCGCCTCGTCACTGTCCAGCCCAGCCAGGTAGCGCTGACCGGTACGAGCAACCACGGCTTCACGAATCAGGCGCTGCTCATAGAAACCATCACCCAGACGCTTCTGAGCGGTCTGCGGGTCGTAGCCCAGTTTGCCCAGCATGTAATCGGAATTGAGGAAATTCTTCAGGCTGGCGAAGACTGGGTTGGTCTCGATCAGGTAGCGATGGCCCACCTGAGTGTTGATCTGGAACAGACCATTCTGCCCCTGCGGCAGGCTAAAGCCCGGCAAAGCCAAAGGGTCAACGGCCTGCTGAGCAAGATCAGGCGGTAGCTGCGTATTGAGGGTAACGACGGTAGCGATCGAGGTACCAGGCGCACTGGTGCCTGGGTCACGGCTACCGCCCGCGACATAGCTAAATGAGGGGCGAATGACGCCACTGTTTAGCTGCTCAGGGGCTTTGATCTGGACATCACCACCGGCCTGAATGATGGCGGCATAGGCCTGTACAGCATCGGGGGTGAACGTGACGCTTGGACCTGTATGGCTGGGCAGATACTTACTGAGAATATGGTTGAGTTGCGCATTAACGTTGGCACTGGCGTTTGGCCAATTCTGCGCATTGAAGTCATTGACAGCATCGACGATAAAACCTGTCGACTTCTCACGCTCGCTAGTAGCCCGACGAGTGATCAGGTATTCGCCAGTCTGCGCGCCCTTGTTATCGAAGCGCGTGGTGTCGATCTGTACATTGCCATTGGCTGAAATCAGGCTGGAGTGGTTGGCCAGGTCATCACTGTTTAGCAGCAGATTGCCGCCCGCGAGCAGGCTGCTTTGTGGGCTGACATTGAGCCCTTCGGTGCGCTCGATTTCCCGGAGGCGATAACGCACGTTTTCCTTGTCGCCGCTGCAATCGGTACAGTCGCGATCATAAAATTGCACAGCCACCTTGCGGGTGACGATATCCAGGCTTTCGCGGATGTTTTCGATCAACTTGGCTTGGATGCTGACATCAGCTTCGCTTTCCAGCGTGCCGGATACGTTGCTGAAACGCGCGGCTTGATCGCTCGGTGCAAGAGCGGCAAAACTGAAGTTGCCGACGCTGTACAGGTCACCGCGCTGATTAACCAAGCTATCGCCACGTAGCTGCATCTGGCTACCACTGAACAGCAGACCACCTTCATTACGCATGCTGTTGGATTGCACCAGCAATGCTGCGCCTGCCCCCAGTGTGCCGAAGTTATTGAGGCTGTTTGCACTCAGTAGCAGTGCGTCAGCGGCGCTAATAACACCGCGGTTTTCGAAGGAAGAAGTCAGACTGAAATCCGCCTGGCCACCACTGCGCACTTTGGCGGCAGCGCCAATGCTGGCACTGGCGGCAGTGAAAATCAGGTCTCCTTGACTCAACAGCGAACCGTTACCGCTGTAGCTACCGGTCAGATCAAGTTCAAGCTCGCCGTCGGTCTCGATACTGCCGTGGTTGGTCCAGTTATCTCCCGTCGCCACGATGCTCTGGCGGGATAACAATTTACCGCTGGCCGTCTGGGTGAACTCGCCGACGGCAAGGGTCAAACGCTCAGCCTGCAACTGGCTGCTGTTGCTCCAGGCATCGGCCTGCACGGTCAATTCGCCTGCAGTGCTGAAACTACCGCCAGCTAGGCCGATGTCGCCAAGATCAAGGTTAAAGCCCTGATTGCCAGTGTGGCGCACAGTACCGCCGAGGTTGCTCAAGCCCACGCTGCTCAAGGCAAATGCACCACTGCCAATCTCAACCAGGCCGGCATCGTTATTAAACAGCCCCCCCAGGACAAAACGACTATCGCCCTCACCACCCAGGGCGCGCAGTTTGCCGCCGTTGTTGCTCAGGGTATTGGCAGCCAGTTGCAGATCGCTGGCTGATTCAATCAACCCGCTTTGGTTGTTCAGGCTCGCGCTGAGTTGCAGATCAAGCGCGCCGCCGGCCACGGTGCCGCTCTGGTTATCCAGGTTAGCCGCCGTCACGGTGATGTCTTGCTGTGCTAGAACTTCACCGCCCTGGTTATTCAGTTGGGTGCCGCTCAGGTCGAGACTCTGCTGCGCGACGATACGCCCGCCGCTGTTTTCCAGCGTCTGCGCCTTGAGCGTTGCGTCGCTGGCGCTGAGCAGTTTGCCGGTGCGGTTATCCAGGGTCTGCACATCACTGTTCAGGCTGCCGTGGGAGGTGATGGTCCCAGGGTTTGTCACCGTGCTGGTTTGCAGACTAAGGGTGGCCGTGTTGTTCAGGCTGCCATCGGCACGTACGCCCGCCTCTACCACGCCCTGGTTGAGCAGCTCGCCACCTTTGACGGTTAGCAGCTGGGCTGCTGCGAGGCTTTCCTTGACCACCGTTTGGCCACTGGCATCCACCACGGCATTGCGCCCGGCGAAGGTGTCGGCATTCAGTTCGATGTTCTCGGCCTTGAGCTGCAAATCACGGCTAGCAGCAGTGCGCGCCATGCTCAGCTGGCCATTGGCGTCGATCTGAATATCCCCGGCACTGGCGGCCATATCACCGGCCAGTTTCACGCCCACACCGGCTTCGGTACCGACCAGACGAATCGCGCCGGCGTACATGCCGCCCAGCGCTGAACTGTCGATGGCCAGCAGTGGCTTATCACTGCCGTCATCTGCCTTGGCCTTAGCGTTGAGCGTGGCGGCGTCGACTTCGTTACGCCCGGTAATCACATTCAGCTGGTTGGCATGCAGCTTGGCGTTGATCTGCGTACTGCGGGTGATCAGGTCGAACTGACTGACATTGCGCGCATTGAGGCCATCACCTTCGATGCTGATCTGCCCGCCTTCGACATCAAAGCGATCCAGACGCCCGCCTTCGATAATCGGCTTGCCGGTGCTGAGGGTCACGCGCGGTGTATTGATAAAGCCGCAACCGTCGCAGCTGATGCCATGCGGGTTAGCGACGATGACCGCAGCGGACTTGCCGGCCACTTCGGTGTAGCCCTTGAGCTGACTGGGGCTACCGCCGTTGACCTCATTGAGGATGATATTCGCCGCCCCACCCTTGAGGTTGGGGTTACCCATCACATAGCCGCCCAACTGCGTCTGCACCACCGCCTGGGCGCTGTTGTTGAGAATCAAGCCCTGCTGACTGACGTTGAAGTCGGTGAATTTGTTGTGCGACAGGCCACTGCCATTGGGTGTGGCGATATTGACCATGGGCACGCCATTGGCGGCCTGGGTTACCGCGGCGTTGCTGCCGGCCTGGGCATCCAGCGCCAGTTCGGCCGCCGTGGTGACGATCGGATTAAGGAACAATACGCCGATCAGGACACAGGCAATGTTTTGGAAAAATGGCGTGCGAACGTCCATGTAATAACTCCAACCCGTAGGGCTCTAAATCAGAAATCAGCAAAAAATCAGAAGAACAGGTCAACCCGGAAATACACCGGATGCTCCTGGCGCTCGATGGCGTCTGGGCGTTCCAGTGAACGGGCGAAGGTCACCGATGCGGCCAGATGCTGGCCGCGGGCGCTCAGCTCGATGGCATTGCCGGAGAGGCGACCATGCTGGTCCGGGTTGTAACGCCCGCCGCTGATCACGCCCATGTCGTAGGCGAATGCCACGCCGTACTCACTGACAAAGGGCTGCAGCGGTTGCCAACTCACCGCCTTGCGCCAGCGCACTTGGTTGCGCCAGTAGGCGCCGCTGTCGCCGGACAGCGATTGCTCCTTGAAACCGCGCACCGAACTCAGGCCGCCGACGCTGATGCGTTGCGGGCTGTACAGCACATCTTCACTGCGCTGGCCGTTAACCAGGCTGTCGAAGCTGAACGACTCGCCCCACAGCTGAAACGGCTGCAGGTAGCTCAGGGTCAGGCTGTATTTGTTGTACCGCGCCACCGGCTGACCGCTTTGTGGGCTGCCGCTGCGCTGCGCATCGAATGCGCCGGTGCCGTGTTGCCAACCTAGGTCAGCGTTGACAAAGGCAGTGCCAATGCGCCGACCATGGTTAAAGCCCAACTGCGCTTCGGACAGACGCTGGCTGGAGACATCGATCAGGTTGCCGAGGATAAAGTTGTTGCTGCGCAGGTGACTGACGCCCAGGCTGGCGGCGGTTTTGCTGAGGCTGTCGCGGTGCAGCACACGTTCGGCACGCAAGGCGTGGGTTTTGCTGTCGCCATCCTGATCAAAGGCAAAACCGTTGGCTTCGCTTTCGGTGCGGTAGTAGCTCTGGCTGTAGCTGTAATTGAAGGTCCACCAGCCATACGGCAGGCTGTAGTTGAGGCTCTGGTTGTGAGAATGGCGGTAACTGTCGCTGACTGCATCGCGGCCGGCACGCAGGCTCAACTGATCCGCCAGGCCCAGCGGGCTGTCCCAATCCAGACCCAGCCCCCACTGCTGCTCACCGGTACTCAACTGGCCATCGTTATGCCGCGCCAGGCTGACACGCCATGGCTTGCTGCGCTGACCTTGCAGCTGTACACGGCTACCACCAACCTGCTCACCGGGTACCAGTTCCAGCTGTGCCTGACGCGACGGCAAACGATTGAGCTGCTCGACCAACTGCTCCAGCTCGCGCAGGTTCAGCACGCGCTCGGTGGCACCGGGAAAACTCATGGCCAACTCCCGATCCGAAGCCAGCTCCGAGCTGTTCAAGCCTTCAAGCCGACCTTCGACCACAGTGACCTGCAGCGTGCCGCTGGCTAGGTCCTGCTGCGGCAGGTAGGCGCGTGTGGTGACATAACCACGACCGAGGTAGTGATTGGTGATGTCCTTAAGCAGCTGATTGAGCTGACCAACGCCCAGACATTGGCCGTTGTAGGGCTTGAGAATGCTGGCCTGATCGGCTGGACTAAGCAGCGTGGCGCCGACCAGATTGATCTGTTCGATGGCAAAGCAGCGCTGGTCTTCAGCAACGAGTTGCGCGGGTAGTTGCTCGACCTTGCCAGGCAATTGGCGCAACTCATCCAGGCGGCGCTCCTGCTCTTGCAGCAGACGCTCCTGACGTTCACGGATAAGGTCACGATCACCTGGCGTTTGCGCCAGCGCAGCAGCAGGAATAAGGGCACACATCAGCCAAACGGCCAAAAAATGGCCTGGAGCCATTTTTAACGTCGCGCGGCGACGGCACGCAGGGTGGCTGCCAAGGATGGCAGGCCATAAAGGTTTACTACGAAGGGACATGCCTTCAATCCTTTGAATAGCGGATTAACAGAGGAAAATGCGGCGCGCATTAGAACACATGGCGAGTTGCCATCACTCACGTCACGCGCGAACCACATCACAGAACCGGCCGCTCATCCTGAACTTCTGACCACCGGTTACTGTCGCGGCGAACCTTACACAAGGCGCCCACGATTGAGAAGCAGCGCAGCTAAATGCCAAGCATAAAATCGTTGAGAGCATTATTTAATCGTCGCACAGGGGAGTGGCCACACGCGGCGACAGCCCAATAAAAAAGCCCCCGCAGGCTCGCGCCGGCGGGGGCTTTTCAGTTAGCTAGAACTGGATCAGTTCTTGGCTTTCTTGGCAGCGCGGGTGCGCTCGCCTTCGTCGAGGATCTTCTTGCGCAGACGGATCGACTTCGGCGTGACTTCGCACAGTTCGTCGTCCTGGATAAATTCCAGAGCCTGCTCCAGGGTGAAGCGAACAGGTGGAACCAGGGCGATGGTTTCGTCTTTACCGGAAGCACGCATGTTGTCGAGCTTCTTGCCTTTGGTTGGGTTTACGCCCATGTCGTTGTCGCGGCTGTTCAGGCCGACGATCTGACCGTTGTAGATTTCCTGGCCGTGCTCGACGAACAGCTTGCCGCGTGCCTGCAGGGTTTCCAGGGAGTAGGTCAACGCCTTGCCGGTTTCTACCGATACCAGCACACCGTTCTGACGGCCGGACATGTCGCCGGACTTCATGGTGTCGTAGCGATCGAAGATCGAGGTCAGGATGCCAGCACCGTTGGTCAGAGTCAGGAACTGGTTACGGAAACCGATCAGACCGCGAGCCGGGATGTTGTATTCCAGACGTACACGGCCTTTGCCATCCGGCACCATGTTGGTCAGGTCGCCCTTACGCAGGCCCATCTCTTCCATGACCTTGCCCTGGGATTCTTCAGGGGTGTCGATGGTGACGTTTTCGAACGGTTCCTGCTTCACGCCGTCAACGGTGCGGATGATCACTTCCGGACGACCTACACCCATTTCGAAGCCTTCGCGACGCATGGTTTCGATCAGTACCGAGAGGTGCAGCTCACCACGGCCGGAGACCTTGAACTTGTCAGCGCTGTCGCCTTCTTCAACACGCAGGGCCACGTTGTACAGCAGCTCTTTGTCCAGACGCTCTTTGATGTTGCGGCTGGTAACGAACTTGCCTTCTTTACCGCAGAACGGCGAATCGTTGACCTGGAAGGTCATGGATACGGTCGGCTCGTCGACGGTCAGCGGCTTCATCGCTTCAACGTGGTTGATGTCGCACAGGGTGTCGGAGATGAACAGCGCGTCCATACCGCTGACGCAGACGATGTCACCGGCGGTGGCCTCTTCAACGTCAACGCGATGCAGGCCGTGGTGACCCATCAGCTTGAGGATACGACCGTTGCGCTTCTTGCCGTCGGCGTCGATAGCGATCACTGGGGTGTTCGGCTTGACGCGACCACGGGCGATACGGCCAACGCCGATAATGCCGAGGAAGCTGTTGTAGTCCAGTGCGGAGATTTGCATCTGAAACGGACCGTCAACGTCAACAGCCGGGGACGGCACGTTGTCGACGATGGACTGGTACAGCGGGGTCATGTCTTCAGCCATGTCGGTGTGATCCAGACCGGCGATGCCGTTCAGGGCCGAGGCGTAGACGACTTTGAAGTCCAACTGCTCTTCGGTAGCACCGAGGTTGTCGAACAGATCGAAGATCTGGTCCAGAACCCAGTCCGGACGCGCGCCTGGACGGTCAACCTTGTTGATCACCACGATTGGACGCAGGCCGGCTTCGAAGGCCTTCTTGGTCACGAAACGGGTTTGTGGCATCGGGCCGTCTTGGGCGTCGACCAGCAGCAGCACGGAGTCAACCATCGACATTACGCGCTCAACTTCACCGCCGAAGTCGGCGTGACCGGGGGTGTCGACGATGTTGATGTGGTAGCCGTTCCAGTTGATCGCGGTGTTCTTCGCGAGAATGGTAATGCCGCGCTCTTTTTCCTGGTCGTTGCTGTCCATCACGCGCTCGTCGTTGAGCTCGCCGCGCTCGAGAGTGCCGGACTGACGCAGAAGTTTGTCTACCAGGGTGGTCTTACCATGGTCAACGTGGGCAATGATGGCGATGTTGCGTAGATTTTCGATCACGTGTGTATCTCGATCAGAGGATTCGGTGTGCCGCTTAGTCTAGGCGGCGAGTATTAACTAATTGCGATTTCTGCCAGGCGGCGTGCGTGTTATTCACGCCGCCTGTAGGTCGGGAGGGCGATGGCGGATACTGCCGCCATTCAACCCGGGCGTCTTATGTCGGACGATAAACGCGCACATTGGCATGCCCCTCACTCAGCAAGTGGTGGGCGTGCAAACGACTCATCACACCTTTATCGCAATACAACAGGTACTGGCGCGCCTCATCCAGCTCCTTGAACTTGCTATTCAAGGCATAGAACGGCAGCGCCATGACCTCGACACCAGGCAGGGCGAGCGGCTCGTCCTCGGCGGCATCGGGGTGGCGAATATCGATAACCACATGGCTGGCCAGGGCTTCGCTGACTTCCTCGACCTGTACGTCCTTGCCCAGCTCATCGATCACTTTGTCGATCGGCAGCAAGGTCGCACGCTCCAGGGCGCGCTCGAGAATGGCCATATCGAACTGGCTTTCCTCGTGCTCAATGCGCAGCTTCTTCGCCTTGGTGGTCGGGTTGACCGAAATCACCCCGCAATACTCCGGCATATGCTTGGCGAACTCGGCGGTGCCGATGCGCGTAGCGGTGTCGATGATGTCTTGCTTATGACTGGCGAGCAGCGGACGCAGCACCAGCATATCGGTGGCCGAATCGATCACCGCGAGGTTCGGCAGGGTCTGACTCGATACCTGAGAAATCGCCTCACCGGTAACCAACGCATCAATCTGCAGGCGCTCGGCCATGCGCGTGGAGGCGCGCAGCATCATGCGCTTGAGGATGACGCCCATCTGGCTGTTGTCGACCTTGCCGAGAATCTCGCCCAGCACTTCTTCGAACGGCACGCTGATAAACAGCACGCGCTGCGAGCTGCCGAACTTCTGCCAGAGGTAATGCGCCACTTCCATCACGCCCAGTTCGTGGGCGCGGCCGCCAAGATTAAAGAAGCAGAAGTGGGTGATCAGGCCGCGGCGCATCATTTGATAAGCAGCGACGGTGGAGTCGAAACCACCGCTCATCAGCACCAGGGTCTGCTCCAGCGAGCCCAGCGGGTAACCGCCCAGGCCTTCGTGCTGGTGGTGAATAACGAATAAGCGCTGGTCGCGGATCTCCATACGCACAATAACGTCGGGATCTTTCAGCGAGATGCCGGCGGCGCCGCACTGCTGGCGCAACTGGCTGCCGACATAGCGCTCGACATCCATGGAGCTGAACGCGTGCTTGCCGGCGCGCTTGCAGCGCACGGCGAAGATCTTGCCCGGCAGTTGGTCGGCGAAGTGCAGCTTGCACTTTTCCAGCACATCGTCGAAGTCACCCAGCGGGTATTCATCAACTTGCAGGAAATGGGTGATGCCTGGCGTGCAGCTCAGGCGCTCAATCATCGCCTGCAGGGTTTTCGGCTCACTGATCTGGGTTTCGACTTCCAGGTTGTCCCACACACCGCTGACTTGCAGCTGTGGATCAAACTCACGCAAAACCGAACGAATGTTCTTCGCCAGCTGCCGGATAAAGTGCTTACGCACCGGCCGACTTTTAATGGTGATTTCCGGGAAGACTTTAACGATCAGTTTCATGAAAACAGGGGGTGCCGAGGCCGCGAAAAAACAGGGGCGCGGATTATAGCGGAAATTGCTCACGCTTTGATCAAAAATCCTTACCCGATCAAAACGAGCACCATTTAAGTGCACGCACTAAATGCGGCGACCCATAACAGTGCGAATATTTATCAGGCAGCACCGCGCAGCCCCCGCCAACCCTGAGTTTCAGGGCCCTCACCCATTCCTGTGCACTGGCATGCAATTTGCTCCCTTGTGAGGCAGGATGCCCTGGCGGAGTATGCCGCGGCCGTACCGAACTATTGAGGGCTCATGATTCGAGCCTTATCCACCTGGAGGACAGCATGTCGAAGTCGATTCAACTGATTAAAGAACACGACGTGAAGTGGGTTGACCTGCGCTTCACCGACACCAAGGGCAAACAGCACCACGTGACCATGCCGGCACGCGACGCCCTGGACGACGAATTTTTCGAGCACGGCAAAATGTTCGACGGCTCCTCCATCCACGGCTGGAAAGGCATCGAAGCCTCCGACATGATCCTGATGCCGGTTGACGAAACCGCTGTACTGGATCCGTTCACCGAAGAGCCGACCCTGATCCTGGTCTGCGACATCGTTGAGCCGAGCACCATGCAGGGCTACGACCGCGACCCGCGCTCGATCGCCAAGCGCGCCGAAGAGTTCCTGAAAACCACCGGCATCGGCGACACCGTATTTGTCGGCCCGGAGCCTGAGTTCTTTATCTTCGACGAAGTGAAGTTCAAGTCCGATATCTCCGGCTCCATGTTCAAGATCTTCTCCGAACAGGGTTCCTGGAACACCGACGCCGACATCGAAGGCGGTAACAAGGGCCACCGCCCAGCTGTCAAAGGCGGCTACTTCCCGGTTCCGCCGTGCGACCACGACCACGAAATCCGTACTGCCATGTGTAATGCCATGGAAGAAATGGGCCTGGTCATCGAAGTTCACCACCACGAAGTGGCGACCGCCGGTCAGAACGAAATCGGCGTGAAGTTCAACACCCTGGTGGCCAAGGCTGACGAAGTTCAGACCCTGAAGTACTGCGTACACAACGTGGCCGATGCCTATGGCAAGACCGCAACCTTTATGCCGAAGCCGCTGTACGGCGACAACGGTTCGGGTATGCACGTACACATGTCCATCTCCAAAGATGGCAAGAACACCTTCTCCGGCGAAGGCTATGCCGGCCTGTCCGATACCGCCCTGTATTTCATTGGCGGCATCATCAAGCACGGCAAGGCACTGAACGGCTTCACCAACCCGTCGACCAACTCCTACAAGCGTCTGGTCCCAGGTTTCGAAGCTCCAGTAATGCTGGCTTACTCGGCGCGTAACCGTTCGGCTTCGATCCGTATTCCTTACGTTTCCAGCCCGAAAGCTCGCCGTATCGAAGCACGCTTCCCGGATCCAGCTGCCAACCCATACCTGGCCTTCGCTGCTCTGCTGATGGCCGGTATCGACGGTATCCAGAACAAGATCCACCCTGGCGATGCTGCTGACAAGAACCTGTACGACCTGCCACCAGAAGAAGGCAAGCTGATCCCGCAAGTGTGCGGCAGCCTGAAAGAAGCCCTGGAAGAGCTGGATAAAGGTCGTGCGTTCCTGACCAAAGGCGGCGTGTTCTCCGACGACTTCATCGACGCTTACCTTGAGCTGAAGAGCGAAGAAGAAATCAAAGTACGCACCTTCGTACACCCGCTGGAATACGACCTGTACTACAGCGTCTAATCCCGCACGCAACACGAGAGGCCACCTTCGGGTGGCCTTTTTGCGTCTGGCACCTGGCACAAGCCACCTTTCACCCCGCAGTTTTCTGCGCTGGTACACGCCCGGCCATCAACACGCTTGCCAGAGCGCTTCACCAGTGCAAGTCTTAGGGCACATTACTAGGGAGAGTCAGGCATGCGCCCTCTACTTATCTGCCTGCTGCTGGGTCTGGCGTTGCCGGCCAGTGCGCAGATCTACAAATACACCGACGCCAATGGCAACACGGTATTCACCGACCAGCCACCGGAAGGCCAGGCGACGCAGAATGTCGAGCTGCCGAAAACCAATAGCGTGTCGATGCCAGTACCCAGCCTGCCCGCAGCAACTACCCCCGACCCCGTCGACAACACCGCGCCTTACAGCACCCTGCAGCTGACCGGCATCCCCGACGATGAGGCCATGCGTGCCAACAACGGCACCTTCAGCGTTGGCGTGGATATCCAGCCGCGCCTGGCCACCAACCATCGCCTGCGCCTGCTGCTCGACGGCAAGCCACACGGCCAGCCAAGCAACGTACCGCGCCTGCAGATAAGCAATGCCGATCGTGGCGAACACAGCCTGGCTGTGGAAGTGCTCAGCGGCGAGCAAGCGATCCAGCAGAGCGCCACGGCCACCTTTACCGTACAGCGGGTCAACACCAGCAGCCCGGCCCTGCGTCCGCCTCCACCAAAACCCAAGCCAGCCCCCTGACTATGCGCAATCTGCTGTTCTGCGGCCTGATGCTGCTCGCTCTACCTGCCATTGCGCAGGTCTACACCTATATAGATGCCGAAGGGAATCGCGTCTTCACCGACAAGCCCCGCTCGGGCGATGCCGAACGCGTCGAGCTGGCGCCCAGCAACTCGATGCCGACCATCCAGACGCAAACGGCGCCCGTCATTGAAGCGCCACCCGAGCCTAGCCAGCGCTACAGCCTGCTGCGGATTCTGGTACCACAGCCCGACGCGACCATCCGCGACAGCGCCGGCAACCTGATTGTCAGCGTCAACAGCGAGCCAAAGCTTTTCCCCCAACACAACTATCGTCTGCTGCTGGACGGTGTACAGGTGGGCGAAGTGGGTACTAGCCCAGTGTTCCCACTGGAGAATATCGACCGCGGCACCCATCAGTTGGCGGTAGAAATCGTCGATCAGCAGGGGCGCATCATCGAGCGCACGCCCACTCAGCCATTCCATATGCTGCGCATATCCCTGGCGCAGAAGCGCAAGGTCAACCCCTGCAAGAAAGCCGATTACGGCGTGCGCCCGGAGTGTCCACTGAAGGACAAGCCACCGGAAAAGAAGGACATTCCTTTCGTTCCATTTATCTAAACCGGCACCACGCACCAAAGCAGTGCGCTTATTGTCCGGCATTTCTATACTCTCCCTGTTTTGGGTCGCCATGCACGACCCGGCTGCGCTGAAAAGCAGCTAATTCGCGGCATCCCACGGCCAAACACGCTTCTTTTCGGGGCTTTGGTTTGCTTCTTGCATTTTCCAGCTGCATTGCTGGAACCAAGGGTCTGCTGACATTCCATATGATCATCAACGACGCACTGCACCGCCTGCTGCTGGACAACCTGACCACTGCCACGCTGCTGCTCAACGACGACCTGCGTCTTGAGTACATGAACCCGGCAGCGGAGATGCTTCTGGCCGTCAGCGGCCAGCGCAGCCACGGGCAATTCATCAGCGAGCTGTTCACCGAATCCAGCGAGGCGCTGAGCGCCCTGCGCCAGGCCGTCCAACAGGCCCACCCGTTCAACAAGCGTGAAGCGGTGGTGACGTCGGTCAGCGGCCAGACCCTGACCGTCGACTACGCGGTGACGCCAGTACTCAGCCGTGGTGAAACCCTGCTACTGCTGGAAGTGCATCCGCGTGACCGCCTGCTGCGTATCACCAAGGAAGAGGCGCAGCTGTCCAAACAGGAAACCACCAAACTGCTGGTGCGCGGCCTGGCCCATGAGATCAAAAACCCGTTGGGTGGCATTCGCGGCGCGGCGCAATTGCTGGCGCGCGAGCTGCCCGAAGAAAGCCTCAAGGACTACACCAATGTGATCATTGAGGAAGCCGACCGGTTAAGAAACCTGGTCGACCGCATGCTCGGTTCGAACAAGCTGCCATCCCTGGCACTGACCAACGTGCATGAAGTGCTCGAACGTGTCGGCAGTCTGGTGGAAGCGGAAAGCCAGGGCAGCATCATTTTGGTGCGCGATTACGACCCAAGCATTCCAGATGTGCTGATCGACCGCGAACAGATGATCCAGGCGGTGCTGAATATCGTGCGCAATGCCATGCAGGCGCTGTCGGGGCAAAGCGATCTGCGCCTGGGCCGTATCACCCTGCGCACCCGCACTCTGCGCCAATTCACCATTGGTCACTGCCGCCATCGCCTGGTGACCAAGATCGAGATTATCGACAACGGCCCCGGCATTCCGCCCGAGCTGCAGGAAACCATCTTCTACCCCATGGTCAGCGGGCGTGCCGACGGCACCGGCCTGGGCCTGGCCATTACCCAGAACATCATCAGTCAGCACCAAGGTCTGATCGAGTGCGAGAGCCATCCTGGCCACACCGTGTTCTCGATCTTCCTGCCGCTGGAACAAGGAGTAACGCCGTCATGAGTCGCAGTGAAACCGTCTGGATTGTCGATGACGACCGCTCCATCCGCTGGGTTCTGGAAAAGGCCCTGCAACAGGAAGGCATGACCACCCAGAGCTTCGACAGCGCCGATGGCGTGCTCAGCCGTCTGAGCCGCCAACAACCCGATGTAATCATTTCCGATATTCGTATGCCGGGGGCCAGCGGCCTTGATCTGCTGGCGCGCATCCGCGAGCTGTACCCGCGTCTGCCGGTGATTATCATGACCGCCCATTCCGACCTGGACAGCGCGGTAGCGTCCTACCAGGGCGGCGCGTTCGAATACCTGCCCAAGCCGTTCGACGTCGATGAAGCGGTGTCACTGGTCAAGCGCGCCAATATGCATGCGCAGGAGCAGCAGAGCCTGGACGTGCCGGTCGAGCAGCCACGTACACCTGAGATCATCGGCGAAGCGCCGGCCATGCAGGAGGTGTTCCGCGCCATTGGGCGCCTGTCGCACTCCAATATCACCGTACTGATCAACGGCGAATCCGGTACCGGTAAAGAGCTGGTAGCCCACGCTCTGCACCGCCACAGCCCACGCGCGGCCTCGCCGTTTATCGCACTGAATATGGCAGCGATCCCCAAGGACCTGATGGAGTCCGAGCTGTTCGGCCACGAAAAAGGCGCGTTTACCGGCGCGGCCAACCAGCGTCGTGGACGTTTCGAGCAGGCCGATGGCGGCACGCTGTTTCTTGATGAAATTGGCGACATGCCGGCCGACACCCAGACCCGCCTGCTGCGCGTACTGGCCGACGGCGAGTTCTACCGGGTCGGCGGCCACACCCCGGTCAAAGTGGACGTGCGCATCATCGCCGCCACCCACCAGAACCTGGAAAGCCTGGTGCAGGCCGGCAAGTTCCGCGAAGACCTGTTCCACCGCCTCAACGTGATCCGCATTCATATTCCACGCCTGTCGGATCGCCGCGAAGACATCCCCACGTTGGCTCGGCACTTCCTCAGCCGCGCCGCGCTGGAACTGGCGGTCGAGCCCAAGCTGCTGAAAAGCGAAACCGAAGACTACCTGCAGCAGCTGCCGTGGCCGGGCAACGTGCGCCAGCTGGAAAACACCTGTCGCTGGATCACCGTCATGGCTTCGGGTCGTGAGGTGCATGTCGACGACCTGCCGCCCGAGCTGCTCAGCCAACCGCAGGAAAGCGCGCCTGTCAGCAACTGGGAGCAGGCGCTGCGCCAGTGGGCCGATCAGGCGCTGGGGCGCGGTCAATCCAGCCTGCTGGATACCGCCGTGCCGGCCTTCGAGCGGATCATGATCGAAACCGCGCTCAAGCACACCGCCGGTCGCCGCCGCGACGCCGCCGTGCTGCTGGGCTGGGGCCGCAACACCTTGACGCGCAAGATCAAAGAACTGGGCATGAACGTCGAAAGCGCCGATGACGAGGACAGCGACGACTAAACCGCTGACGCGGCGCCAAATGCAAAACGGGCCCACCTGGGCCCGTTTTTATTTACACCGGTAAACAACCTGAGAATGCGCCAGAGCAATGCACCGGCATCGACCCAGTGCACAGCGGCGGTTCACATACCAGCGCCAGCAGCACCCTAGACAACCGCTGGAACCCAGCATTTACGCGGCCCGCAGCCAACGTAATAAAACTGGCACACAGCCTGCATAGACTCAAGCAATCCCAGTTTTGGGGACCTTGGTACAGGCAGGCCGGGGATTCCCCTCTTTTATTGCTCCACCAGGCTGACCACCAGCCGCCAGCGCCCGTCCACCTCCTCAGCGCGCCACTCGCCGCGCAATGGACGGGCTGCCACCACTCTCAGCAGTAAATCCCTTCTTTCACGCTGCAAACGCCAATTGGCCAATTTCCCTTGTACTTGCAGCTGACCGTGTTGCTGGCGACCAAAGCTCTGCAGGCGCAGGATAAACACCCCAGCAGCATGCTCCTCGCGCGGCACCGGCTCGACGTTAAACCATAGAACCAGGCCATCATCGAGCACCTCCACGCGGTCAAGCCACAGCGGGTCAGGCTGCAGCAGCCGGCCAATCATCAAACCGATTAAAAAACCAAACACCGCCAATGAAGCAATCACCCGCACCCACGGACGGGGGCGCGGGTCTGTAGAATGCTGCTCGTCTTCAAGCTCGGAGCCGCGCATGTTTCACGTCATCCTTTTTCAACCGGAAATTCCGCCCAATACCGGCAACATTATCAGGCTCTGTGCCAACAGCGGCTGCCACCTGCACCTGATCGAGCCGCTGGGCTTCGAACTGGATGACAAACGCCTGCGCCGCGCCGGCCTGGATTATCACGAATACGCCACCCTGCAGCGCCACGCCGACCTCGACAGCTGCCTGGCGAGCATCGGCCAGCCACGCGTGTTTGCCTTTACCACCAAGGGATCGCAAGCGTTCCACCAGGTCAGCTACCAGCCTGGTGACGCCTTTCTGTTCGGCCCGGAAAGTCGTGGCCTGCCACAGGAGATTCGCGACAGCCTGCCGCCCGAGCAGCGCCTGCGTCTGCCGATGCGCGAAGGCTGCCGCAGCCTGAACCTGTCCAATACCGTTGCGGTGGCGGTCTATGAAGCCTGGCGCCAGCAGGGTTTTGCCGACGCCAATTAAACCGGGCAGCTGTAGAAACCTGCGGCCAAAAAAAACGCCCCGTAGGGCGTTTTTTGTTCCAGCCGCAAATCTTAGTGCGCGGTGGCCGCTTCGCCAGCCTGCTGCATACGCTGCAGCTCCTGCGCGTAGAGGGCGTCGAAGTTCACCGGAGCCAGCATCAGCGCCGGGAACGAGCCACGCACAACCAGGCTGTCCAGGGTTTCGCGGGCATAGGGGAAGAGGATATTCGGGCAGAACGCACCCAGGGTATGACTCATCGACGCTGCGTCCAGGCCCTTGATCAGGAAGATACCAGCCTGCTGAACCTCAGCGATAAAAGCGGTTTCTTCGCCCGTCTTCACGGTCACCGAGAGGGTCAGCACGACTTCGTGGAAGTCACCATCCAGCGCCTTCTGGCGGGTGTTGAGGTCCATGGCGACGCTAGGTGCCCACTCCTGACGGAAGATTTCCGGGCTCTTCGGCGCTTCGAAGGACAGGTCACGTACGTAGATACGCTGCAGGGAGAATTGCGGGTTTTGTTCGCCCTGAGCGGCGCCGTTGCTAGCTTGTTCTGTCATGGCAAAGCCTTCTTGTCGTTAGGTACGGGTAAACAGGGAATTAAGCCTTGAGCAGCGCGTCGAGCTTGCCGGCGCGCTCCAGGGCGTAAAGGTCATCGCAACCACCCACATGGGTGTCACCGATCCAGATCTGCGGCACCGAGGTCTGCCGCGCCTTGCGGGTCATTTCTGCCCGCACATCCGGCTTGCCATCAACCTTGATCTCGTTAAAGGCCACGCCTTTATGAGTCAGCAGCTGCTTGGCACGAATGCAGTACGGACACCAATCGCTGGAGTAGATGACGACAGGTTGCATCTCACTTCACCAGCGGCAGATTGTCACCGCGCCAGCTGGCGACACCGCCAGACAGCTTGGCCGCAGTAAAACCGGCCTTCTTCAGATCACGGCAGACAGCGCCGGCGTGCTGGCCCATGGCGTCGACCACGATAAGGGTCTTGGCCTTGTGCTTGTCCAGCTCGACCATGCGGCTAGCGAGTTTTTCAAAGGGAATATTCAATGCGCCCACGATATGCCCAGCAGAAAAGTCCTTCTGCCCGCGAATATCCAGCACCACGCCCTGCTCGCTGTTAACCAGTGCAGTCAGCTCGCGGCTGCTCAGGCTCTGCCCGCCCTTGCGCGCTTCGGTGAAGATCAGCAGCGCGAGCAGAGTTGCGAACAAACCGCTCAGGACATAGTGGGTAGTGGCAAATTCAATCAAGTTGGCAAGCATTGTGCAGTTCCGGGGCGGTAAAATGTCGGCCAGTATACACAGCCACACAGGTCGGCCAAACCCCGCCCGGCGGTGACGTTTGCGCCACTTGGCCGTAAAATGCCCCTCTTTGTTTTCCGCCCATCGACCCAGAGCGAACCAGTTTTATGAGCGCCACGCCCAAACCCCTGGTACTGATCATCCTCGATGGCTTCGGCCACAGTGACAGCCCCGAATCCAACGCAATCATGGCCGCCAATACGCCGGTCTACGACCACCTGCGCGCCACCCAGCCCCACGGCCTGATCTCGGGCTCGGGCATGGATGTCGGCCTGCCGGACGGGCAAATGGGCAATTCAGAGGTCGGTCATATGAACCTCGGCGCGGGCCGCGTGGTATATCAGGACTTCACCCGGGTGACCAAAGCCATTCGCGACGGCGAGTTCTTCACCAACCCGACCATCACCACTGCAGTCGATAAAGCCGTCAGCGCTGGCAAAGCCGTGCATATCCTCGGCCTGCTCTCCGACGGCGGCGTGCACAGCCATCAGGACCACCTGGTAGCCATGGCCGAACTGGCCGCCCAGCGCGGCGCCGAGAATATCTACCTGCACGCCTTCCTCGATGGCCGCGACACCCCGCCGAAAAGCGCCCAGCCGTCCATCGAACTGCTTGGCGCCACCTTCGCCAAGCTGGGCAAGGGCCGCATCGCCAGCCTGATCGGCCGCTACTTCGCCATGGACCGTGACAACCGCTGGGAGCGCGTCGAGCAGGCCTACGACTTGCTGGTTGAAGGTAACGGTCAGTTCAATGCAACCACTGCCATCGAAGGCCTGCAGGCCGCCTACGAACGCGGCGAAAGCGACGAGTTCGTCAAAGCCACCAGCATTGGCGAGCCCGTGCGCATGGAAGACGGCGACGCCGTAGTCTTTATGAACTTCCGCGCCGACCGTGCCCGTGAACTGACCCGCGCTTTTGTCGAGCCGGGCTTCAAGGAATTCGAGCGCAAGCGCGTGCCGCAACTGGCCGGCTTCGTCATGCTCACCCAGTACGCCGCGAGCATCCCGACGCCCAGCGCCTACAAGCCGGAAGCCCTGACCAACGTGCTCGGCGAATACCTGGCGAACAACGGCAAGACCCAGCTGCGCATCGCCGAAACCGAGAAGTACGCCCACGTCACCTTCTTCTTCTCCGGCGGTCGCGAAGAGCCCTTCGCCGGCGAAGAACGCATCCTGATTCCGTCACCGAATGTCGCCACCTACGACCTGCAGCCGCAAATGAGCGCGCCGGAAGTCACCGACAAGATCGTCGACGCCATCGAAAACCAGCGCTATGACGTAATCGTCGTCAACTACGCCAACGGCGACATGGTTGGCCATACCGGCGTGTTCTCCGCCGCCGTGGCGGCGGTGGAATGCCTGGACAGCTGCGTCGGCCGCATCGTTGCAGCACTGGACAAGGTCGGCGGCGAAGCACTGATCACCGCCGACCACGGCAACGTCGAACAGATGGAAGATGAAAGCACCGGTCAGGCGCACACCGCGCACACCTGCGAGCCGGTGCCGTTTATCTATGTTGGCAAGCGCTCAGCGACTATCCGCCCAGGCGGCGTGCTAGCCGACGTGGCGCCGACCCTGCTGACCCTGATGGGCTTGCCAGTACCGGCGGAAATGACCGGCACCAGCATCGTCGAGCTGAACTAAGCAGCTGCCCGCAAGCCAGGTGCAATGCCTGGCCTGCGGGCCGTCGCAACGTGACGTTAACCATGGCTCCCGGCCATTTTTTAGGCATACTAGGCGCGTTCTTAATTCAGGTGCTGCCAGCCCCATGTTTCGTGCCCTCGCCCTTATTTTCCTGACCCTCCTGCTGACGCCTGCGATCGCCGATGAAAAGAGCGATGCGCAAAAGCAACTGGATGCCGCGCGCGCCGATATCGCCGAGCTGAAGCAACTGCTGGAAAAGCTGCAACAGGAGAAATCCGGCGTGCAGAAAGACCTGAAGAAAACCGAAAGCGAGATGGGCCAGCTGGAGAAACAGGTCAAAGGCCTGCAGCAGGACCTGAAAAAAAGCGAAGAAGAGATTCAGAGCCTCGATAGGGAGAAAAAAAAACTCGAGGGCGCGCGCCTTGAACAGCAGGGGCTGATCGGCATCCAGGCCCGTGCTGCCTACCAGAGCGGTCGCCAGGAATACGTCAAGCTGCTGCTCAACCAGCAAAACCCGGAAAAGTTCTCGCGCACCCTGACCTACTACGACTACCTCAGCGAAGCGCGCATGGAACAGCTTGCCGCCTTCAATGAAACCCTGCGCCAGCTGGCCAACGTCGAGCTGGACATTGCCAACCAGCAACGCCAGCTGCTGGAGCAGAAAAGCGCACTGGATGGCCGCCGCGAACAGCTCGCCAGCGTACGCAAGGAGCGCCAGCGGGCCCTGGCCAAGCTGAACAAGGAATTCTCTGCCCGCGACCAGAAGCTCAAGGCCCGCCAACAGGAACAAGCCAACCTGGCGCGCGTGCTGAAAACCATCGAGGAAACCCTCGCCCGCCAGGCCCGCGAAGCTGAAGCGGCGCGTCAGCAAGCCCTGCTCGCTGAACGCGAGCAGCCGCGTAGCAGCACTAATCCCGCGCCGACGGGTCCACTGGTGAGTTCCGGCGCCAGCTTTGGCGGTCCGTTCGCTAAAGCCCGCGGCAAATTACCCTGGCCGGTTAACGGTCGCGTGGTGGCTCGCTACGGCACACCGCGTGGCGGCGATGCACGAACAAAATGGGATGGTGTGCTGATCGGTGCCTCCGCCGGTAGCCAGGTGCACGCCGTACACGGCGGGCGCGTGGTATTTGCCGACTGGTTGCGTGGCGCCGGGCTTCTGGTCATTCTCGACCATGGCAACGGCTACCTGAGCCTCTATGGGCATAACCAGAGCCTGCTAAAGGACGCCGGCGACGTGGTCAAGGCCGGTGAAGCCATCGCCACCGTTGGCAACAGCGGCGGCCAGGACACCCCAGCACTGTATTTCGCAATTCGCCAGCAGGGCCGCCCGACCGACCCTGCTCAATGGTGCCGCGCACAAGGATAAGTGTTGCGATTACCGATTTAGGACAGGAGTAAGTTCGACATGCCGCATCTGTTCCGCCTCACCGCCCTCGCGCTGGCCGTTACCCTGCTGAGCAGCACTGCCGCCTTTGCCGCGCCCGCCGAAGCACCGGCCACCGCCAACGACAGCGCGCCACTGCCGCTGGACGACCTGCGCACCTTTGCCGAGGTGATGGACCGTATCAAGTCCGCCTATGTCGAGCCGGTCAGCGACAAGACCCTGCTGGAAAACGCGATCAAGGGCATGCTCAGCAACCTTGACCCGCACTCGGCCTACCTGGAGCCGGAAGCCTTTCGCGACCTGCAGGAAAGCACCAGCGGCGAATTCGGCGGCCTGGGTATTGAGCTCGGTACCGAAGATGGCTTTCTCAAGGTGGTCTCGCCGATCGATGACACCCCGGCTTCCGCTGCAGGCATCCAGCCAGGCGACCTGATCGTGAAGATCGACGGTCAACCAACCAAGGGCCTGTCGCTGATGGAAGCCGTGGAGAAGATGCGCGGCAAAGCTGGCAGCGACATCGAGCTGACCCTGGTGCGTGAAGGTGGCAAACCCTTCGATGTCGAGCTGACCCGCGCCGTGATCAAGGTCAAGAGCGTGAAAAGCCAGCTACTCGATGATGGCTACGGCTACGTGCGCATCACCCAGTTCCAGGTCAACAGTGGCGAAGAAGTCGGCAAGGCCCTGGCCAAACTGCGCAAGGAAAATGGCAAGAAGCTGCGCGGTCTGGTGCTGGACCTGCGCAACAACCCCGGCGGCGTGCTGCAGGCGGCGGTGGAAGTCACCGACCACTTCCTCAAGAAAGGCCTGATCGTCTACACAGAGGGACGCATCGCCAACTCCGAGCTGCGCTTCAATGCCGACCCGGCTGACGCCAGTGAAGGCGTGCCGCTGGTAGTACTGATCAACGGCGGCAGCGCCTCGGCCTCCGAAATCGTTGCTGGCGCTCTGCAGGATCACAAACGCGGTGTGCTGATGGGTACCGACAGTTTCGGCAAAGGCTCGGTGCAGACCGTGCTGCCACTGAACAACGATCGCGCCCTGAAACTCACCACCGCGCTGTACTTCACCCCCAACGGTCGCTCGATTCAGGCTCAGGGCATCGTCCCGGACATCGAAGTGGCGCGCGCCAAGCTGACCCGCGAACAGGGCGACGAAACCATCAAGGAAGCCGACCTGCAAGGTCACCTGGGCAATGGCAACGGCGGCGCAGACAGGCCAAGCAGAGGCAAGACCAGCACCCCGGCACGCCCACAGGATGACGACTATCAGTTGAGCCAGGCCCTCAACCTGCTCAAAGGGCTGAGCGTTACCCGCGGCGACTAGGAATGCGCTTGCAGGTGCAGGCATGCCGGTAAAACTGCAGCAAGAAAAAGCCCGACCTTGATCACTCAAGGTCGGGCTTTTTAATAACGCCTGAAGTTACAGGTAGTTATTGGTCATTTCGTCGATAAAGCCTTCGGCACGCAACTCGTCCAACGCTTTCTGCAGACGCTGCACCACCTCATCCGGGGTGTCCTTGTTCAGCGCCAGATACAGCTCGGCGTCATTGAAACGCAATGCGGTATTCAGGCCACTGACACCTTCCTGCTTGGCCAGGTAGCGCCCCACCGGGTCAGTGGTAGCCCACAGGTCGATCTTGCCGCTGAGCAGCTTTTTGATGTTCTCCTGATCACGCAGTGCGTTGACCGGACTCAGGCCCTGGCTTTCCAGGTGCTGACTGACCGCGTCGTTCTTATAGGCACCGATCTGATACTGCCCAGCATCTTTAAGGCTGGCGACGCTCAGGTTATTACCCGGCGCAGCCAACAGCACCCAACCGGTTTTCGCCAATGGCCCCACCCACTTGAACAGTGGCTGACGCTCGGGCGTAAAAGTAGTGGAGAACAGGCCATAGTTGGGCTTGTCCAGGGTCAGGCGATACAGGCGATCCCAAGGGAAGCGCAGGGTCAGGGTGTAATTGATGCCGGCACGCTTGAACATTGCTCGGACGACCTCGGCACTGATGCCGTCGATGCCGTCGTCACGGGCAAAGTTCTTGTCATCCACCGCCATGTTGAACGGCGGGAAGTTCTCGGTCAGCAACACCACTTTGTAATCGGCTGGCAGCTCTGCACGGGCTGCGCAGGCACTCAGAACAAGCCCGAACAACAGGCCGGCTTTCAGGGTTTTCAACATAAGTCATTCCGCTCGCATGAATTGTGATTATGGCTAGCGGCATCCCTGCTCGGGCGATGCCCGGCGACGTATGGTACTTGGCGTCAACCATCCATGGCCGCGAGCCGGTTTATTGCCGACCCGCTGCTACTTATTACAGGTAGTTGTTCAGAATATCTTCGACAAAGCCTTCGCTGCGCATCTTGTCCAACTCAGCTTGCAGCTTCTGTACAACCTCGTCCGGCACCTCTTTGTTCAGTGCCAGATACAGCTCTGCACTATCGAAACGCAGAATGGTTTTTAGACCGGAAATGCCATCCTGTTTTGCCAAGTAGCGCCCCGCTGGGTCACCGGTGGCCCACAGATCAATCTGACCAGCCATCAGCTTCTTGGCGTTTTCCGTGTCGCGCAAGGCAGTAATCGGCTCCAGGCCTTTCTCCACCAGATGCGCGGCAATCGCGTCACCCTTATAGGCACCGACCTTGTATTGCTTAGCGTCTTCCAGACTGTTCAGGGTAATGCTGCTATCAGCCTTGCCAAGCAATACCCAGTCATCCGGACCGATTGGGCCGACCCATTTGAACAGCGCCTCACGCTCCGGCAGACGCGCCGCCACAAATACACCATAACCTGGCTTTTCCAGCGCCAGCTTGTAGATACGATCCCAGGGGAAACGCAGGGTCATGTTGTATTGAATGCCGGCGCGCTTGAACATCTCGCGGATGATATCCACGGCAATACCGTCGATATTGTCTTCCTGAGCGAAATTCTTGCCGTTGATCGCCATGTTGTACGGCGGGAAATTCTCGGTCAGCAAGACCATGCGGTAGTTCGGGTCAATTTCGGCCCGAGCACTGCCCGCGAGCACCATAACTGTGCCAGCGAGGGCGACTAGTAGTTGTTTTAACATGCTGTCTCACATCGATAGTTGGGCTGAGCATGCAAGCATACCCAGCACGTCCGACTATGCCCAGCCCAGGTTTTACGCTGGTAGGGACGCAAGAGGCTTACAGATAACCGTCTTTGATCTTACCCAGCTCACCTTGAGCACGCATATCGTCCAGGGCTTTCTGCAACTTCTGCACCACATCATCGGGCGTCTCTTTGTTCATCGCCAGATAAAGGTCAGCACTGTTGAAGCGATGCACCACCTTGAGCGCGCCGAGTGGCGACAACTTGGCCTGATAGCGCCCACCGGCCTCATCGGTGGCCCATAGATCAATCAAGCCCTTTTCCAGCTTGTTGAGGTTTTCCTTGTCCTGCAGGCTGGTTTGTACCGTCACGCCACGGTCGATCAGAAACTGTGAAATCGCATCATTGCGATAACCGCCAATCTTGTACGCACCGGCCTGATCCAGGCTGTTCAACGTAATGTTGCTATCGACCTTGGCCAGCAACACCCAGTCGCTCACTACAATCGGCCCAACCCACTTGAACTGCGACTCACGCTCCGGCGTACGAGCAGTGGAGAAGACTCCGTAGCCCTTGTTTTCCAACGCCTGCTTGTACTGGCGATCCCAGGGGAAACGCAGAATCATCTGACACTCAAGCTGCGCCTTACTGCACAGCGCACGCACCGTATCGCTGCTAATGCCCTGCACATCAGCATCCTTGGCAAAATTGCCACCACTGGCCGCCATGCTGAACGGCGGCAGGTTTTCGGTAAGCAGAACCAGAGGCTCTGCGCGAGCCAGGCTGACAGCACACAACAGCCAAACCGCGGTGAATAGCCGGATAGCAGGCATAAGAACTCCGTGTATGGAAAAACCATTTATTAGAAAGAGGAGCGCTCAAAGGGGTGCCCAATGCATCGACCTGAGCGCAAACATTCTGATTTTAGCGGGCCAGTCGACATTTTGCTGTCGACTCGCCCGCAGCAGTGGCCGGCAGGACTGCTGGCCACTGCTGCGGGTGAGATTTAGCGCACGACGATGCCGCGAGCGGCCATATAGGCCTTGGCTTCCGGCACAGTGTATTCGCCGAAGTGGAAGATGCTCGCCGCCAGCACGGCCGCAGCCTTGCCTTCGATGATGCCGTCAGCCAGGTGCTGCAGGTTGCCAACGCCGCCAGAGGCGATCACCGGAATACCGACCATTTCGCTGATGGCACGGGTTACGCCCAGGTCATAGCCGCTCTTGACGCCATCCTGATCCATGCTGGTGAGCAGGATTTCGCCGGCACCGAGGTCTTCCATCTTCTTGGCCCAGAGCACCGCATCCAGGCCGGTCGGCTTGCGCCCGCCGTGGGTGAAGATTTCCCAGCGCGGAGTTTCGCCTGGCTTGGAAACCTTCTTCGCGTCTATCGCGACAACGATGCATTGCGAGCCAAAGCGGTCCGCCGCTTCGCCGACAAACTCCGGGGTAAACACTGCTGCGGTGTTGATCGACACCTTGTCGGCACCGGCATTCAGCAGGTTGCGGATGTCCTGCACGGTGCGCACGCCACCACCGACGGTCAGTGGAATAAACACCTGGCTGGCCATGCGCTCAACGGTGTGCAGCGTGGTGTCGCGACCATCGACGCTGGCGGTGATGTCGAGAAAGGTAATCTCGTCTGCGCCCTGCTCGTCATAACGACGGGCAATCTCCACCGGATCACCGGCGTCGCGGATATTCTCGAACTGGACACCCTTGACCACGCGGCCGTTGTCCACGTCGAGGCAGGGGATGATGCGTTTAGCCAGTGCCATATCGGTATTCCCGTAGGGTATCGCGGGGCCGCCCAGGCGGCGCGCACCGCCAGAGCAGGCGAATCAGCCTTTGAAGTTGTCGCAGAAGGCCTGCGCTTCAGCCACATCCAGGGTGCCTTCGTAGATGGCCCGGCCAGTGATGGCACCAATAATGCCGGGCGAGCGGGCCAGCAGCAGTTTTTCGACGTCGCCCAGATTATGGATGCCGCCAGAGGCGATCACCGGGATACGGCTGGCAGCAGCCAGGGCCGCGGTGGCCTCGACGTTACAGCCCTGCATCATGCCGTCTTTGGCGATATCGGTATAAACGATGGCCGAGACGCCGTCGGCCTCGAAACGCTTGGCCAGGTCGGTGGCCTGCACGGTCGAGACTTCCGCCCAACCGTCGGTGGCAACGAAACCATCTTTGGCGTCCAAGCCGACGATCACCTTGCCGGGGAAGGCTTTGCAGGCGTCGGTGACGAACTGCGGATCCTTCACCGCCTTGGTGCCGATGATCACGTAGCTGACGCCGGCGCGCACGTAGTGTTCGATGGTTTCCAGAGTGCGGATGCCGCCGCCGATCTGGATCGGCAGGGTCGGGTAGCGCTTGGCGATGGCGGTGACCACTTCGCCGTTGACCGGCTGGCCTTCAAAGGCGCCATTGAGGTCGACCAGGTGCAGGCGACGGCAGCCGCCCTCGACCCACTTGGCCGCCATGCTCACCGGGTCATCGGAAAACACCGTGGAGTCTTCCATGCGGCCCTGGCGCAGACGCACGCAGGCGCCGTCCTTCAGATCGATAGCGGGGATAATCAGCATCGGTTGAACCTGCTCAAGTCGTGTGAATTCGGTGGGTCAGCTCTTTTCGAGTGCCCAGAGGTCGCTTTCGATGCTCTCGAACCGGTCTTTTAGCACCGTTTGCACATCGAGCACTGCTTGGTTGTAGAACAAGGGGCCACATTTCAAGGCGAAGAAATCGAATAGCTCCTCGGCCTCGAAACCGCCTATCTCTAATTCGAAACGCTCAGCCATGAAATGCTTTAGCTGACGGGCAATACCTGCTCGCTGCTCAACGCTGAACTGAAAAAGCGGTGGTGCATCCTTTCTCACCCGGCTCATTTACCAGCGGCCATCCCAGGCGGCGAAGTTCTGCAGCAGCTGCAGACCGTGGGTGTGACTCTTTTCCGGGTGAAACTGCACGGCAAAGCGCGAGCCTTCAGCCAGCGCCGCTGCGAAATCCTTGCCGTAATGGCCGCGACCGACCACCTGCTTGGGGTTGCCGGCCTCGATGTAATAGCTGTGCACGAAGTAGAAGCGCGCGAGATCCGGAATGTTGTGCCACAGCGGGTGTTTGACCGACTGCGCCACCTCGTTCCAACCCATATGCGGCACCTTCAGCGGCTCGCCATCTTCGACCATGTCCTTGCCGAAGAAGCGCACCTGGCCAGGGAACAGACCGATGCAATCGACGCCGTCGTTCTCCTCACTGCGCTCCAGCAGCGCCTGCATGCCCACGCAGATGCCAAGAAACGGCCGATCGGCACTGACTTCCCGCACCAGGCTATCGAAGCCCAGGCGCTTGATCTCGGCCATGCAATCGCGGATCGCACCAACGCCGGGAAATACCACACGGTCAGCCTCGCGAATCACCTGAGCATCGCTGGTCACCAGCACCTTGCCGGCTCCTACGTGCTCGAGGGCCTTGGCCACCGAGTGCAGGTTGCCCATGCCATAGTCGATTACTGCAACCGTCTGCATTTACAGGCAGCCCTTGGTCGACGGCATTTGCCCGGCCATGCGCTCATCCAGCGTCACGGCCATACGCAACGCGCGGCCGAAGGCTTTGAATACGGTTTCAATCTGGTGGTGGGTGTTAGTGCCACGCAGGTTGTCGATATGCAGCGACACCAGCGCGTGGTTGACGAAGCCCTGGAAGAACTCCTGGAACAGATCCACATCGAAGCCACCCACCACAGCACGGGTGAACGGCACGTGCATCTGCAAGCCTGGGCGCCCGGAGAAGTCGATCACCACGCGCGACAGCGCTTCGTCCAGCGGCACATAGGAATGGCCGTAACGGGTCATGCCCTTCTTGTCGCCGATGGCCTGGGTAAAAGCCTGGCCGAGGGTGATGCCGACGTCTTCCACGGTGTGGTGGTCATCGATATGCAGGTCGCCCTTGCACTGGATATCCAGGTCGATCAGGCCGTGACGGGCAATCTGATCGAGCATGTGCTCAAGGAACGGCACGCCAATATCGAACTTGGCCTTGCCGGTGCCATCCAGGTTGATCGAGACCTTGATCTGGGTCTCCAGGGTATTGCGCTCGACGGATGCCGTACGTTCGGCCATCACCAGCTCCAGAAATTGCCCACGGAAAAAGGCTGGCATTATAGGCGGGCATCCACCCAGGCGGCTACCAGCGGCGATCAGAGGCACCGCTATCGAGCACACGGCCTCACACCAGACAACGAACGGAATGCATATGGACAGTATCGACACCCTGATTATTGGCGCAGGCGCCCTCGGCCTGGCCTGCGCCGCACGCCTGGCTAGACCGGAGCAGAGCACCCTGATAGTCGAAGCCGAGAGCCTGATCGGCAGCCATACCTCCAGTCGCAACTCCGAGGTGATCCACGCTGGCATCTACTACGCCCCTGGCTCGCTCAAGGCCGAACTGTGCCTGGAAGGCCGCGAACGCCTGTATGCCTGGTGCAACAGCCATCAGGTGGCGCACCGCCGGCTCGGCAAACTGCTGGTGGCAGTGGAAAGCGCAGAAATCGCCAAACTCGAACAGCTGCAATGCAACGCCCAAGCCTGCGGCGTGCATGACTTGCAGCCTATCGAGCAGAACCGCCTGCACGAACTGGAGCCCGCCGTGCGCGGCGTTTGCGCCCTGCTCTCACCCAGCACCGGGATTATCGACAGCCACGCCTATCTGCAATCGCTGCTGGCAGCAGCCGAGCAGC
The DNA here is from genome assembly GCF_902506475.1 of Pseudomonas sp. 8BK. Classification (NCBI taxonomy): domain Bacteria; kingdom Pseudomonadati; phylum Pseudomonadota; class Gammaproteobacteria; order Pseudomonadales; family Pseudomonadaceae; genus Pseudomonas; species Pseudomonas sp. 8BK. The sequence goes on from NZ_LR733252.1 coordinate 2,673,893, forward strand.
GTGGCGCGCAGCTGGTTCTACACACCCGCGTCGAACAGCTCGAGGCAAATGGCGATGGCTGGATAGCCCACGGCCAGAGCAACGGCGAGCCGTTCCAGCTCAAAGCCCAACGGGTGATCAATGCCGGCGGCCTGTTCGCCCAGCAGTTGGCCAGCCACACCCTGGGCCTGACGGACGTGCCGCAACTACACCTGTGCCAGGGCCGCTACTTCAGCTACAGCGGTCGCTCACCCTTCCAGCACCTGATTTACCCGATGCCGGAAGCCAATACCGCCGGCCTTGGCATCCACGCCACCCTGGATCTTGGCGGCCAGCTGCGTTTCGGCCCGGATACCCACTACCTCACACAGATCGATTATCAGGTCGAGGAAAGCCTGCGCGAGCCGTTCGCCGACGCCATCCGCCGCTACTTTCCCGCCATCGACAGCACGCGCCTGGTGCCTGGCTACAGCGGCATCCGGCCGAAACTCGCAGGCCCCGGGGAACCGGCCGCCGACTTCATTATCCAAACGCCCAATGATCACGGCCTGCCAGGCCTGGTCAACCTGTTCGGCATCGAGTCGCCCGGCCTCACAGCCAGCCTGGCGATTGCCGAGCGCGTGGCGCAGGCCCTGTAAAAGCCGCTTGCAAAATCACCGCGTAAACGGGACTGTCGGCGGTCAAGGTAAAAACGCTGGCGCTATACTCGCCGGCTTGAATTGCTGCACTTCACCATCCAGTTTCGAAACAAGGATTCGCACATGAAAGCGCTCGGCAAAATTCTCGGCCTGTTTTTTCTCGGGCTATTGCTGATCATCGTGGCACTGGGCTTTGCCCTTACCCACCTGTTCGATCCCAACGACTACAAAGACGAAATCCGTCAGCTGGCCCGCGACAAGGCCAATCTGGAGCTGACCCTCAAGGGCGACATCGGCTGGAGCCTGTTCCCCTGGCTCGGCCTGGAGTTGACCGACGCCACCCTCGCCAGTCCCAGCACCCCGGACAAGCCGTTCGCCGACCTGCGCCTGCTTGGCCTCTCGGTACGCGTGCTGCCGCTGCTGCGTAAAGAAGTACAGATGAGCGACATCCGCATCGACGGTCTCAACCTCAACCTGCAGCGCGACGAGAAAGGCCGCAGCAACTGGGAAGATGTCGGCAAACCGGCCAACGTCGCGACCGCAACAACCGACGCACCAGCAGCGAGCACCGACAGCACGCAGACCGACAGCCCAGCCACCGAACCCGGCGAAAGCAGCCAGCCACTGAAACTGGATATCGATAGCCTGATCGTCAACAGCGCGCGCATCGACTACCACGACGTACAGAAAGGCCAGCAATTCAGCGCCGAAAGCATTCAACTGACCACCGGAGCGATCCGCGAAGGCGCAGGCATACCGGTCAAACTCAGCGCCTTCTTCGGCCTCAACAAGCCGGTGCTGCGCGCCCGCAGCGAGCTGCAGGGTGAACTGCGCTTCGACCGCGCCCTCAAGCGCTACCAACTGGAAGACGCCAAGTTTTCTGGTGAAGTGTCCGGCGAGCCCTTCGATGGCCAGACCCTGACCTACTCGGCCCAGGGCCAACTGCTGCTCGACCTGGCCGCCCAGGTCGCCGAGTGGAACAGCCTGAAACTCTCCGGCAACCAGCTGCGCGCCTTGGGCGAGCTGAAAGTCCGCGACCTTGACAAGCAACCAAAACTCAGCGGCGGCCTGTCCATCGCACCGCTCAACCTGCGTGAGTTCCTCGCCACCATCGGCCAGAAACTGCCGCCGATGAACGATGACAAGACCCTCAGCCAGTTCGAGCTGGTCACCCGCCTCAGCGGCACTGACAACAGCCTGACCTTCGAAGACCTCAAGCTAACCCTGGATGACAGCCACTTCAGCGGCCAGATGGCGGTAGCCGACTTTGCCAAACAGGCCCTGCGCGTGCAGCTCAAGGGCGACCAGCTGAACCTCGACCGCTACCTGCCCGCGCCATCTAAAGACGCCAAGGACGCTGGCGCCGCGCGCCAGGCCGAGGTCAAAGCCAGCGTCGCCAGCGCCGGACAGAGCGGCAGTACGCCGCTGCCCGATGCACCGACCCAGCACGCCTGGAGCAACAGTGAAGTGCTGCCGATCGAGACGCTGCGTAAGCTCGACGTACGGCTCGACCTCGGCCTGGATCAGCTCACCGCTCAACAGCAGGTGATCAGCGCCTTCAGCGCCAAGGCGCAGAGCAAGGGCGGCCTGCTGACCCTGCAGGATGTGCGAGGCACTATCGGCAACGGCAGCTTCAATGCCAAGGCCAGCATCGATGTACGCCCGGCTATCCCACTGCTCAGCGTGCAGAAGAGTCTCAACAACATCCCGATTGAGCCGTTCCTGAAAAAGCCCGACCAGCCTTCGCCGGTAAAAGGTCTGCTGGATTTCAAAGCCAACCTGACCACCAGCGGCAACAGCCAGCGTGCCTGGGTCGATGGGCTGACGGGCGACGCCAGCTTTATGCTGAATGACGGCGTACTGCTCGACGCCAACCTGGAACAACAGCTGTGCCGCGGCATCGCCACGCTCAATCGCAAATCCCTGAGCAGCGACCCACGCGGCAAGGACACACCCTTCGAAACCCTGCAAGGCAGCCTGACCCTGCGCAACGGCGTGGCCCACAACCCCGACCTCAAGGCCTTTATTCCGGGCCTGGCCGTCAGCGGCAAGGGTGATCTGGACCTGCGCATCCTCGGCCTCGACTACCGCGTCGGCATCACCGTCATTGGTGACCAGCGCGAAATGCCCGATCCAGCCTGCCAGGTCAACGAACGCTATGTCGGCATCGAATGGCCTGTGCGCTGCCGCGGCCCGTTGGAAATGGGCGGCAAGGCCTGCCGCCTGGATCAGGACGGCCTGGGTAAAGTTGCCGCCAAGCTGGCCGGCAACAAGCTCAACGAGAAGATCGAAGAAAAACTCGGCGACAAGGTCAGTCCAGAGTTGAAAGACGCACTCAAGGGCCTGTTCAACCGATGAGACCCGAGCAGTTTTCTGACGCAGTACTGAACTGGTACGACAGCCACGGGCGCAAGGACCTGCCCTGGCAACAGGGCATCACCCCCTACCGCGTGTGGGTCTCGGAGATCATGCTGCAGCAAACTCAGGTCAGCACCGTGCTCGGCTATTTCGACCGTTTTATGGCCGCCCTGCCCACGGTAAAAGACCTGGCCGCCGCACCGGAAGACGAAGTGCTGCACCTGTGGACGGGCCTCGGTTACTACACCCGCGCGCGCAACCTGCAAAAAACCGCGCAGATCGTTATACGCGAACATGCCGGCGAATTTCCCCGCGATGTCGACCAACTCACCGAACTTCCCGGCATCGGCCGCTCCACCGCCGGCGCCATCGCCAGCCTGAGCATGGGCCTGCGTGCGCCAATTCTCGACGGCAACGTCAAACGCGTACTGGCGCGTTACGTGGCCCAGGAAGGCTATCCAGGCGAGCCAAAGGTGGCGAAACAGTTGTGGGATGTGGCGGAGCGCTTTACCCCGCACGCCCGAGTCAACCACTACACCCAGGCGATGATGGATCTGGGCGCCACCCTGTGTGCCCGCAGCAAACCCAGCTGCCTGCTCTGCCCACTGCAGAGCGGCTGCCAGGCACACCTGCTGGGCCTGGAAATCCGCTACCCAATCCCCAAACCGCGCAAGGCGCTGCCGCAGAAGCGCACGCTGATGCCGATTTTCGCCAACCGCCACGGCGAGGTGCTGCTTTATCGCCGTCCATCCAGCGGCCTCTGGGGCGGCCTGTGGAGTCTGCCGGAGCTGGAGCAAGCCAATGCCATCAGCAGCCTGGCCAGCCAGCACGGCCTGCAACTCGGCGCACAGCGCGAACTGAGCGGCCTGACCCACACCTTCAGCCACTTCCAGCTGGCCATCGAGCCCTGGCTGATCCAGGTCGACGCCGCGCCTGCTGCCGTGGCCGAGGCTGACTGGCTCTGGTATAACCTCGCCACCCCGCCGCGCCTGGGCCTCGCCGCCCCGGTGAAAAAACTGCTGAAGCGAGCGGCCGAAGCACTCGCAGCAAATACTGGAGAAACGCCATGACCCGCACCGTACAGTGCCGCAAACACAAGCAGGAACTCCCCGGCCTGGACCGCCCACCGTATCCGGGCGCCAAAGGTGAGGACATCTTCAACAACGTCTCCAAGCAGGCCTGGGACGAATGGCAAAAGCACCAGACCCTGCTGATCAACGAACGTCGCCTGAACATGATGAACGCCGAAGACCGCAAGTTCCTCCAGGCCGAGATGGATAAATTCCTCTCCGGCGAAGAATACGCCCAGGCCGAAGGCTACGTACCACCGAGCGAGTAAACCGTACGCACACCTCGTGGGAGGCGTTAGGCGGCATTCCGCTTTAGCGGCGAAATGCTCTAACAGCAGTCACGGCTAAAGCCCCTCCCACGCGCACCGACCAGCCCGTAGGGTGGATGACGCCTTATCCACCCACCATATCGCAATGTGCCGCTCTGCCCTCGCCCGAACCTAAGCGCCCGAAATATTTAAATATTTTTCAAACTCACGCTTGACACCCACCCTTCAAATCCGTCTAATAGCGCCCCGTTAGCCCGGGTAGCTCAGTCGGTAGAGCAGGGGATTGAAAATCCCCGTGTCGGCGGTTCGATTCCGTCCCCGGGCACCACTAACATAGAAAGGCCCGCCATCTGGCGGGCCTTTTTTTTTCAGAAAAAAATCATTCGCAAGGACGCGCCAATGCAAAACACCAACCGAAAACAGCTGTTCGTCATTGCAGCAGCTAGCTTGTTGTTGGGCGCCGGTTATCTGCTTTGGCACTACGTGCTGTTTCCACCCATCCATAGCGAATTCAGCCAAACACTGTTCAAGCAACGCTTTGCTGGCGAAGACCGAGCCACCTCAATGCGCTACCACGATGGCGGCAAATACCTGGCGATCGGCATGGAGTCCGGCGTAATCCACCTATGGGACGCAACCCAGCGCGAGACGCGCCTGAGCATGCGGGCCCATCAATACAGGGTCTCGCAATTGCAGTTCAGCCGCGACGGCAAGCAGCTTTTCAGCAATTCCTATTTCGAAAGCGTCACACAGCTTTGGGACAGTAAAAGCGGCGCGCATTTAGCATCAATAGCCAACGCCCGCGGCCCAGTAGCCCAGGCGCCCCATAAGAACCTCTACCTGATCGCGAATGACGATGAATTCATCTTGTACGACCTGCACAAGCGCCAGGCACTGCCTGAACGCTACAAGACCGGAGAAAGCATCACTGCACTGGCATCCAACTCAACAAAAAGCCTGATTGCTGTGGGCACTGCCTCCGGCTCGATTCAGCTATGGCAGTTCAACGAGCAACAGGGGCAACTGCAAGCTGTGCTTAAACAGAAGATCAAACCCTACGCCACCGGCAACTGGCTACTGGCACTGCGCTTCAGCGCAGACGGGCAAAACCTTATCAGTGCCAACCGCGAAGGCACCGTGAGCGAATGGCGCATTGCAAACCTGAGCAAACTGCGCGACATCCCAAGCACCCTAAGATGGGTACATCAGGCGACGTTTTCCGAGCACAGCCCCTGGCTGAGCCTGGCTGGAACTCTCGACCCCAGCGGGGGCAAAGCCGGAAAGGTGGAGCTGATCGACTTGACCAAGGGCGAAGCGCTACGCTTTCCAGCCAGAAGCAACTACGCCGTCGCCGAGATGGTCAGCCCCCTGAAGATGGGCCTGATCGCCCATGGACGACGCATCACAGGCGCGACCCTTGACTAGCCATAGCGCGGACGCAGGCGCTGTATCAAATGGCAGCGCAATGAGTCACACCAAGCCAGAAAGGCCAATATTGCGCACGCGCGACAGCCAACTGCAGCCAAGCGACAGCATGACCGGGTGAGCGCCCCCAGGCCGGTAAACGGCTTGGCGGTCAGCGAAACGCTATGCTAGCTTGACGCCTCGCCAGGAAGGCCACGCAACGCCTGAGCGCAATCGAACAATAAGAGGACCCCCCATGGCCGAGGCCACGCCCGCGCTGGAAATACGCGACCTGCATAAACGCTACGGCGACCTTGAGGTGCTCAAGGGCATCTCCCTCACCGCTCGCGACGGCGATGTGATTTCCATCCTCGGTTCTTCCGGCTCCGGCAAGTCGACCTTTCTGCGCTGCATCAATCTGCTGGAAAACCCGCACAAGGGGCAGATCATCCTCTCGGGCGAAGAACTCAAGCTCAAAGCCGCGAAGAATGGCGACCTGGTCGCCGCAGACAATCGCCAGATCAATCGCCTTCGCAGCGAGATCGGCTTTGTCTTCCAGAATTTCAATCTATGGCCGCACATGAGCGTGCTCGACAACATCATCGAGGCGCCGCGCCGCGTGCTGGGGCAGAGCAAGGCTGAGGCCATCGAGGTAGCCGAAGCGCTGCTGGCCAAGGTCGGCATTGCCGACAAGCGCCACGTTTACCCGAATCAGCTTTCCGGCGGCCAGCAACAGCGCGCGGCAATTGCCCGCACGCTGGCCATGCAGCCGAAAGTCATCCTGTTCGATGAGCCCACCTCAGCCCTCGACCCGGAAATGGTACAAGAAGTGCTTAATGTGATCCGCGCACTCGCCGAGGAAGGCCGCACCATGCTGCTGGTAACACATGAAATGGGCTTTGCCCGTCAGGTGTCCAGCGAAGTGGTGTTTCTGCATCAGGGCCTGGTTGAAGAACAGGGCTCCCCGGAGCAGGTATTCGACAACCCGAATTCGGCGCGCTGCAAACAATTCATGTCCAGCAATCACTAAAACACGGAGCAACTACGCATGCAGAACTACAAGAATATCCTGCTGGCCGCTGTCGCCACCCTGGCCTTCGGCACCAGCGCCGTCGCGGCGGACAAGCTGAAACTGGGTACTGAGGGCGCTTACCCGCCGTTCAACCTGATTGACGCCAGTGGCCAGGTCGGCGGTTTTGACGTGGAAATCGGCCAGGCCCTGTGTGCCAAGATGAAGGCCGAGTGCGAAGTGGTCACCTCCGACTGGGACGGCATCATCCCGGCCCTGAACGCGAAGAAATTCGACTTCCTGATTGCCTCCATGTCGATCACCGAAGAGCGCAAGGCCGCAGTGGATTTCACCGAGCCCTACTACACCAACAAACTGCAGTTTATCGCCCCGAAAGGCAGCGACTTCAAAACCGATAAAGCCAGCCTCAAAGGCAAAGTAATCGGCGCTCAGCGCGCTACCATCGCCGGCACCTGGCTGGAAGACAACCTCAATGGCGTGGTCGACATCAAGTTGTACGACACCCAGGAAAACGCCTACCTTGACCTGGCCTCGGGCCGCCTCGATGGCGTGCTGGCTGACACCTTCGTCAACTGGGAATGGCTGAAGAGCGACGCCGGCAAGAGCTTCGAGTTCAAGGGCGACCCGGTATTCGACAACGACAAGATCGGCATCGCCGTACGCAAGGGTGACGCGCTGCGCGAGAAGTTGAACGCCGCACTGGCCGAGATCGTGGCTGACGGCACCTACAAGAAGATCAACGACAAGTACTTCCCGTTCAGCATCTACTAAGCTGCCGGCACTGCGTCGCCCGCCCGGGCGGCGCAGGCTTCTGAGCCCCTATGAATTTCGACCTCTACGGATTCGGCCCGGCCCTGGCTGCTGGCACCCTGATGACTTTCAAGCTGGCGCTCAGCGCGCTGTGCCTGGGTCTGGTGCTCGGCTTGCTCGGCGCCCTCGCCAAGACTTCCCCGTACAAGCCGCTGCAATGGCTTGGCGGCACTTACTCGACCATCGTGCGCGGGATTCCCGAGCTGCTCTGGGTGCTGCTGATCTATTTCGGCACCGTACAGCTGATGCGCAACCTGGCGGACCTGCTCGGCATCGAAAGCCTTGAGCTGAACGCCTTCGCCGCCGGCACCATTGCCCTCGGCATCTGCTTCGGCGCATATGCCACCGAGGTGTTTCGCGGCGCCATTCTGGCCATCCCCAAGGGCCACCGCGAAGCCGGCCAAGCGCTGGGCATGTCCAAACCACGGATATTCTGGCGGCTGATCCTGCCGCAGATGTGGCGCATCGCCCTGCCCGGCCTGGGCAACCTGTTTATGATTCTGATGAAGGACACCGCATTGGTCTCGGTGATCGGCCTGGAAGAAATCATGCGCCGCTCGCAAATCGCCGTGACCGCCAGCAAGGAGCCCTTCACCTTTTATATGGTGGCGGCCTTTATTTACTTGGGCCTGACCGTGCTGGCGATGATCGGCATGCACTTCCTTGAAAAACGCTCCAGCCGTGGCTTTGTCAGGAGCGCGTCATGAGAAAGATCTCTGAAATCGCAGCCTGGTCGGTTGGCGTTGCGCTGATTGCCTATGCGCTGTGGGGCGGCCTGACCGCCCTCAACTGGGACGTGATCATCAAATGGCTGCCGCGCCTGTCTGAAGGCGCCCTGCTGACCCTGGAGCTGGTAGCCATCGCGGTTCTCGCCGGATTGATTCTCGCCCTGCCGATGGGCATCGCCCGCGCCTCGCGGCACTGGTATGTGCGCGCTCTGCCCTACGGCTACATCTTCTTCTTCCGTGGCACACCACTGCTGGTGCAGCTGTTCCTGGTCTACTACGGCCTGGCGCAGTTCGATGCGGTGCGTGAAGGCCCGCTCTGGCCCTACCTGCGCTCCCCGTACTGGTGCGCAGTGCTGACCATGACCATGCACACCGCCGCCTATATCGCCGAAATTCTGCGCGGGGCGATTCAGGCCGTGCCACCGGGCGAGATCGAAGCAGCCCGCGCGCTGGGCATGTCACGGGCACAGGCGATGTTCTACATCATCCTGCCACGCGCCGCGCGCATCGGCCTGCCGGCCTACAGCAATGAAGTGATTCTGATGCTCAAGGCCAGCGCCCTGGCCAGCACCGTGACCCTGCTGGAGCTGACGGGCATGGCTCGCACGATCATCGCTCGCACCTACCTGCCGGTGGAAATCTTCTTTGCGGCGGGGATGTTCTACCTGCTGATCGCCTTCCTGCTGGTGCGCGGATTCAAACTGCTGGAACGCTGGCTGCGCGTCGACGCCTGCCAGGGCCGCTGATTGCCTGAGGGCTCGCACCCTCAGGCACCGCCATCATGCCAACCACCTTACCTGCCCAGATCCTGCAAGACGCTGCCTTGCTGCAGCGTTTTCAAGCACTCGACAGTTTTCTTATCGAGCATCAGGCGCTGTGGCGACCACGGCCCTTTGTGCATTACCCGGTATTGCCCTGGGAAGCCGAGCACCCACAGCTGGCCGCCTGGCTCAGAGCACAAAGCCTGGAGCATGCTGAAGCTGCGCATAACCAACCGTACCTGCTGCCAGCACCCGTGCCCTTCCCACAACTGGCCGCTCAGGCTGACGAGCTAAGCCTGATTGGCGAACTGCCACGGTTACCCGCGACAGCTCTGCCCGCACGTTTTAGCAGCGATGTGCCTGGGCGCAAGTGGCAACAGATCGACGCGTTCGCCCGCAGCCTGAGCTTTAGCCAGAAACCGCAACACTGGCTGGACTGGTGCGCCGGCAAAGGCCACCTCGGGCGGATGCTCGCACACGGCGGCAGCAGCCTGACCTGCCTGGAATGCAATCCACAGCTGGTCAGCAGCGGCCAGCAACTCAGCCAGAAACTCGGCATCGCCGCACAGCATATCGAGCAGGATGTGTTGGCCGACAACTCCGTGACGCAGCTGCAGGCGCACCACACTCCCGTGGCGCTGCATGCCTGCGGCGAACTGCACACGCGCCTGCTGCAACTGGCCAGCCATGTCGGCTGCCAGCAACTGGCCGTGGCGCCCTGCTGCTACAACCGCATCAACACAGCGACCTATCAGCCACTCTCGGTAAGCGCCCAGGCCTCGACACTGCAGCTGTCCATCGACGATCTTGGCCTCCCGCTGAGTGAAACCGTCACCGCTGGCGCAAGGGTGCGCCGCCAGCGCGACCAGTCCATGGCCAGACGCCTGGGCTTCGACTTGCTGCAGCGCCAGTTGCGCGGCATTAATGAATACCTGCCAACCCCATCCCTACCTGCGGCCTGGCTGAACAAGCCCTTTGCCGACTACTGCAAAGACCTCGCGGCACTCAAGCAGCTGCCCACACCTACCGCGCAAAATTGGCAGCAGCTTGAACAACAAGGCTGGCAACGTCTGGCCGAAGTCCGCAACCTGGAACTGCTGCGCAACCTGTTTCGCCGCCCACTGGAGCTCTGGCTATCACTCGACCGTGCACTTTTCCTGCAAGAGCAAGGCTACAGCACGCGCCTTGGCCGCTTCTGCAGCCACCAACAGAGCCCACGAAATCTGCTGCTACTGGCCGAACGCCCATGAAAGTTGCCCACAAACTCTGTGGATAACTCTGTTGACAGAATCTGAGCAAACCGCGCAAAAGCCCGCCCCAGCTACAGATCGCTGATCTGCGCATTTTTCAGCCTGTAAATATAGCTTGTAAAAACAGACACTTAGCCAATACCGCGAACCAGCGCACAAAGTCTGCGCACGCTCGTACCAGATGCCCTGCTTATGTGCATAACGATTTGGCTGCTGATAACAATGCCTTCACAGAACTACGCTCAGACGGCTTTACTCAGCCAAATGAATGGATATAATGGCGACCCTCAAAGGCCGGTATAGCTCAGCTGGTAGAGCAACTGACTTGTAATCAGTAGGTCCCGGGTTCGATTCCTGGTGCCGGCACCATATAAAGAAAGCCCCGCAGCGATGCGGGGCTTTTTTATGCAGAAAATACTGCACTTGCCCCCATCCTGCACGGCTTGTAACACTGCCTAGCAATGTTCACCGAGCATATAAGAAAGGAAGGTGTGGATCCGTGCATATCCTTATCACCGGCGGCGCCGGCTTTATCGGTTCGGCGCTGATTCGCCATTTGCTGAATCACACCGAACATCAGGTGCTCAACCTCGACAAGCTGACCTATGCCGGCAATCTCGAGTCGCTGGCCAGCGTTGCCGATAACCCACGCTATCGTTTTGTGCAGGCGGATATTGCCGACAGCGCCGCCGTCAGCCAGGCGCTGGCCGAGTTTCAGCCGGATGCGATCATGCACCTGGCAGCCGAGTCGCATGTCGACCGCTCCATCGACGGCCCAGCGGCGTTTATCCAGACCAATATCGTCGGCACCTACGCGCTGCTCGAAACCACGCGCCGCTACTGGTTGCAGCTGGAGCCAGCGCGCAAGGCAGCGTTTCGCTTTCACCATATCTCCACGGACGAGGTGTATGGCGATCTGCATGGCGTGGACGACCTGTTCAGCGAGACCACGCCCTACGCACCCAGCTCGCCCTACTCGGCGAGCAAGGCCGCGTCGGATCATCTGGTGCGTGCCTGGCAGCGCACCTATGGCCTACCGGTACTGATCACCAACTGCTCGAACAACTACGGCCCCTATCACTTCCCGGAAAAATTGATCCCGCTGGTGATCCTCAACGCCCTGGATGGTAAGCCACTACCGGTCTACGGCAATGGCCAGCAGGTGCGTGACTGGCTGTATGTGGAAGACCATGCTCGCGCGCTACTAAAGGTAGTGAGCGAAGGCAAGGTTGGCGAGACCTACAATATCGGCGGACACAACGAGCAGAAGAACCTGCATGTGGTGGAGAGTATCTGCGCGCTATTGGACGAGTTGGCCCCACGCCAGAATGGCTCGTATAAGGAGCAGATCAGTTTCGTCAGCGACCGCCCCGGCCATGACCTGCGCTATGCCATCGATGCCAGCAAGATCGAACGTGAGCTCAGCTGGAAACCCGCCGAGACCTTCACCAGCGGCCTGCGCAAAACCGTGCTCTGGTACCTGAACAATCTCGACTGGTGTCGCCGCGTACAGGATGGCAGCTACCACCGCGAACGTCTCGGCACGTCCCAAGGAGCAGCACAATGAAAGGCATCATTCTCGCAGGCGGCTCCGGCAGCCGCCTGCACCCGATTACTCTGGGCGTGTCCAAGCAGCTGCTGCCGATCTATGACAAACCGATGATCTACTACCCGATCTCGGTGCTGATGCTCGCTGGAATTCGCGAAATCCTGATCATTTCCACCCCACAGGATCTGCCGAATTTCCGCAAGATGCTCGGCGATGGCAGCCAGTTCGGCGTGCGCTTCGAATACTGCGAGCAGCCCTCGCCGGACGGTCTGGCCCAGGCCTTTATTCTTGGTGAAGACTTTATCGGCACAGATTCGGTGTGCCTGATCCTTGGCGACAATATCTTCCATGGCCAGCACTTCACCGAGAAACTTCTGAGCGCCGCAGCCCAACCTTCTGGCGCCACTGTCTTCGGCTATTGGGTCAGTGATCCGCAACGCTATGGCGTTATCGAGTTTGATGAGCAAGGCAAAGCCATCTCCATCGAGGAGAAGCCCACAGCCGCGAAGTCCAGCTATGCGGTGACCGGCCTGTACTTCTACGACAACGATGTGGTCGAAATCGCCAAAGCGGTCAAACCTTCGGCGCGCGGCGAGCTGGAAATCACCGACGTCAACAATGCCTATCTGCAGCGTGGCGATCTGCGGGTCGAACGCTTCGGTCGTGGCTTTGCCTGGCTCGATACCGGCACTCACGACAGCCTGCTGGAAGCATCACAATACGTGCAGACCATCGAACACCGCCAGGGCCTGAAAGTCGCCTGCCTGGAAGAAATCGCCTATCAGCAAGACTGGATTGATCGCCAGCAGCTATTAGCTCAGGCCAAAGCCTTCGGCAAAACTGGCTACGGCCAGTACTTGCTCAAACTGGCCGAGGAGTAAGCATGCAGGCAATCAATACTGAGCTGCCCGGTGTGCTCATTCTCGAGCCCAAGGTGTTCGGCGATCAGCGTGGGTTTTTCTTCGAAAGCTTCAACGCCCGCGCATTTGCCAAGGCCACCGGCCTGCAGTGTGAGTTCGTTCAGGACAACCATTCACGCTCGCAACTCGGCGTATTACGCGGCCTGCATTACCAGGTTCAACAGGCGCAAGGCAAACTGGTGCGGGTCACCGCCGGCGAAGTTTATGACGTAGCCGTGGACCTACGCCGCAGCTCGCCGACCTTTGGCCACTGGGTCGGCGTGCACCTGTCCGCCGAAAACAAGCGCCAGCTGTGGGTGCCGGCAGGCTTTGCCCATGGATTTTTGGTGCTTAGCGAGTTCGCCGAATTTCTCTATAAGACCACCGATTACTACGCACCGGAACACGAGCGCTGCATCCGCTGGGATGACCCGACCCTGGCCATCGAATGGCCATTGGATGGCGCGCCGCAGCTCTCGCCAAAGGATCAGTCCGGGCTCAGCTTCGCTGAAGCTCAGGTTTTCCCATGAAGATTCTCCTGCTCGGCCAGCATGGCCAGGTCAGCCAGGAACTACAGCGCACCCTGCAAGGCGCAGGCGAGCTGACGGTACTGGGTCGCGAGCAGCTGGATCTGGCTCAGCCCGAGCTGATTCGCCAGCAGGTACAAAACCTCAGTCCCGAGTTGATCATCAATGCTGCCGCGCATACTGCTGTGGATCAGGCCGAGAACGAGCCGGAACTGACCTTCGCAATCAACGCCACGGCGCCGGGCATCCTCGCCGAGCTAGCGGCCGAACTGGGCGCTCCGCTGGTCCATTACTCCACCGATTATGTGTTCGACGGCAGCCACACTGAGCCTTACCGCGAAAGCGATAGCACAAACCCGCTAAGTGTTTACGGACGCAGCAAACTGGCTGGGGAGCAAGCGATTCAGGCCGTGGGCGGCATGCACCTGATTCTGCGCACCAGCTGGGTCTATTCACAGCACGGGAAAAACTTTCTGCTGACTATGCAACGCCTGCTGCAGGAGCGCGAAAGCCTATCCGTAGTGGACGACCAGATCGGCGCGCCGACCTGGGCCGGCACCATTGCGCAGGCTACGGCACGACTGGTCGAGCAATGGCGCAGCGGCCATGCCGGCCCCTGGGGCGTGTATCACCTGACCGCGCAGGGCGAAACCAGCTGGTTTGGCTTCGCCAGCGCGATTGCCAGGCACCTGCGCAGCCAGGGCAAAAACGTGGCGACACTGCAGTCCATTCCCAGCAGCGCCTATCCAACCCCCGCGCAGCGCCCACTTAATTCGCGCCTGGACTGCAGCCGCCTGCAGCAGGACTGGCAGGTGCAACTGCCGACCTGGCAACAGGCACTATCCGACTGCCTAGCGACTCAATCACTAAACAACTAAGCCCTGAAGCGCTGAATCTGTTGCTGCAAACCGGTGGCTAGCTGCGCCAGATCGCGGCTGGCAATCGAGCTCTGCTCAGCGCCATTGACCACTTCACCAATACTGTCGTTAAGACTGCTGATGTTCTGGCTGATCTCATTGGCCACCGCCGTCTGCTCCTCGGTAGCGGCGGAAATCTGCACATTACCGTCGGCAATGCCTTCGATGGCATGGGCAATATGATTGAGCACTTCACCCGCTTCACGGGCATGGCTGACACTATTCTGCGCCTGTTCGCGCGACAGCTGCATGGCGCTGACCGCACTGCGCGCACCGCCTTGCAGGGCATCGATCATGCCGCGGATCGACTCGGTGGCTTTCTGCGTATTACTCGCCAGACTGCGCACCTCATCAGCCACCACGGCAAAGCCGCGCCCCGCCTCACCGGCGCGCGCAGCTTCGATAGCCGCGTTGAGCGCCAACAGGTTGGTCTGCTCGGCAATACTCTGAATCACCCCTAGCACCTTGCTGATTTCGTCGCTCTGGCTGTGCAGGGTGTCGATCACCTCGCCGGCTTTTTCCACCGACACCGACAGCCCTTGAATCGACGAGAGGTTGGACTGCACCAGCTCGCTGCCCTGACGCGCCTCCTTATTCGCGTCTGCGGCATTACCGGCGGTGGACTGCGCATTGCGCGCCACTTCCTGCACCGCCACGCTCATCTGATGCACGGCAGTGGCCACCATGCTGGTCTGGTCACCCTGAGCCGTGGCGGCCTGACTGACCTGGGCGCTGATCGCGCTCATCTCCTCGGACGCCGCGGCCAGCTGAGTGGCGGTATCAGTCAGATGACGAATCAGCGCCTGCTGGTGCTCAAGCATGGTATTGAAGGCGCGGGCGGTATCAGACACCTCATCACGGCCACGGGCATCGGCGCGCAGGGTCAGATTGGAAGACTCCTGCACTTCACTGATCAGGTTGCGCAACCCCGCCAGCGGGCGAATGATCGACAGGCTGATCAACAACGCGGCCACCAGCACCAGCACCAGCGCCACGGCACCAATCAGCACGAAGGTGTTGCGGATCGCCTGGTACTGCGTCGTGGTCTCGACATTAAGCCGCTCGCCCTCGCTCAGCTGCAGGCTGATCAGGCCCTCCAGCTCGCCACCCAGCGGGTCGAAGGTGTCATACAGGGTGCGATTGAACGGGCCGGCCTCGGCGGCCAGCAACTGACCATTACCGATCTGCCCCAGGTACTGATCGGCCAGTTGCTGCACCCGCAGCAGGTGCGGCTTGGTGCGCTCGACCCGGCTGCTTTCATCACTGGTCAGGCGGGTACCTATGTACTCAGCCCAGGCGTTGTCCCCGCGGCTGCGGGCATCACTGAACGCCTTGCGCAATGTGGACTCATCGAACACCCCGGCACGGTACTTATGCAGCGCATCGACCATCGCCACGGCATAGGCATCGGACACCACCTTGAGCTGGCTGATCGGCCGCATGCGATCGGTAAACAACTCATCAAAACTGTCATTCAGCTTGCTGGCATTGGACAACGCCATGCCGATGACCACAATCAGCACCAGCAGCGGCACCACCGCCAACAACAGCAACCTCGCCCTTACCGTCAATTGAGCCAACATCGGACACCTCCAGGGACTAAAGCGCAGCCGTCCATGCAGGGCGCAAGCGGGCGACACCATTACTCCAGGGCGATGCCGAACGATTTGAGTATTGACCCATATCGGCGAACTTGCCCACTTATTGCATAACCGCCACTCTGAACTGATCACCCTGCCCGAGTAAGCGCATGTCCACCCCGTCATCCCACCCTCGTCGCCCACGCTGGAGAAGCCTGGCAGTCCTTGTGTTACTGCTGGTGCCGCTGCTGTGGCCACTGCAACACCTGACAGAGCGCTATTACAGCGGCGTGCTGACCGCACAGAACCGGCAGACCCTCGATCTCTATGTGGCCAACCTGCTGGGCACCTTGCGCCGCTACGAAGTCCTGCCGCCCATTCTTGCGGACTTACCCGACGTGCGTAGCGCTCTGCAAAACCCTGCTCAGGCGGCACAACGCACAGCGGCCAACCACCTGCTCAGCCAGATTCGCCAGCAAACCGGGGCCGATGTCATCTATCTGATGGCCGCAGACGGCACCACCCTGGCGGCCTCGAACTGGACGCAGGAAGACTCTTTTGTAGGCCGCAACTTTTCCTATCGCCCCTACTTTCGCGAAGCCATGCAGGGCCGCCCTGGGCATTTCTTCGGGCTGGGCACCACCTCGGGTAAACGCGGCTACTTCTTCGCGGCGGCGATTCGCGACGGCGAGCAGATTCTCGGCGTGATGGTGGTCAAGGTCGACCTCGACCACACCGAAACCCTGTGGGGCAAGCGTCCCGAGCAGTTGCTGGTTACCGATAACTACGGCGTGGTGATTCTCACCTCAAACGCCGAGTGGCGCTTTCACGCCACCCGCGAACTGGACAATGCCGAGCGGGCAGCCATTGCCGACACCCAGCCCTATCGCATCCAGTCGCCACCACCGCTGCAGCTCAACGCCGACGCCTGGTTACGCCAGGGACAAAAACTCGATGAAATCGGCTGGACGGTGAGCATCCTCACGCCACGCTCACAGCTCGACCAGCCGGTGCGTACCACCATGGCAGTCGGCGGCAGCACCTTGCTGGCGCTGATCCTGTTGCTCGGCCTGCTGATGCAGCGGCGCCGTCACTACCTGGAACGTATCGCCCTCGCCAGCCAGGCCCGCCAGCAGCTGGAGCAGCGCGTGCTGGAGCGCACCCTCGATCTGGAACGCCTCAATAGCCGACTAAAGCAGGAAGTGCTGGAGCGCGAACAGGCCCAGCAGGAGCTGGTACAGGCCCAGGATGAACTGGTGCAGGCCAGCAAACTCTCGGCCCTGGGCACCATGAGCGCGAGCATCAGCCATGAACTCAATCAGCCCCTGGCGGCCATTCGCAGTTACGCCGACAACGCCTGTGTGCTGCTCGACCACCAGCGCGGCGATGATGCTCGCGCCAATCTCAAGCTGATCAGCCAGCTCACCGAGCGCATGGCCTCGATCATCGCGCACCTGCGCGCCTTCGCTCGCCGTGACCGCCATGCCCCGGAAAGCGTGGCCCTGCAGCCGGCCATCGACGATGCCCTGGCCCTGCTGGCCAAGCGCCGCCAGGCCATGCAGGTCGAGCTGATTCGCGACCTGCCGAACGCCACCCTGTGGGTGCAGGCCGGAGAAACCCGCCTGCGCCAAGTGCTCGGCAACCTGCTGGCCAACGCCCTCGATGCCTTGAGCGAAGTACCGCAGCCGCGCCGTCTATGGCTGAGTGCCGAACTGACCGCCGAAGGCGTCGATCTACACCTTAGGGACAATGGTCCCGGCTTTAGCCAGGAGGCGCTGCAACGCGCCCGCGAGCCATTCTTCACCACCAAGACCAGCGCTCAGGGCCTCGGCCTCGGCCTGGCCATTTGCGATACCCTGATGCGCGCCCTGGGCGGCGAACTGCTGTTCGCCAACCACCCTGACGGCGGCGCCCAGCTGACCCTGCGCCTGCGCGCCGTGGATCAGGGCATCAAAACCCAGTCGCCAGAGGACTTTGTTGTATGAGCATGATCGACTCCCGCACCCAGGTGCTGCTGATCGACGATGACCCACATCTGCGTCAGGCGCTGAGCCAGACTCTCGACCTGGCGGGGCTCAAGGTCAGCAGCCTGGCCGACGCCCATGGTGTCGCCGCGCGCATCGAACGCGACTGGCCGGGGGTGGTGGTCAGTGATATCCGCATGCCCGGCATCGACGGCCTGCAGCTGCTGCAACAACTACAGGAACAGGACCCAGAACTGCCGGTACTGCTGATCACCGGCCATGGCGATGTGCCCCTGGCCGTGCAAGCTATGCGCGCTGGCGCCTACGACTTTCTGGAAAAGCCCTTTGCCAGCGACGACCTGCTCGACAGCGTACGCCGCGCCCTGTCTCTGCGCCGCCTGGTGCTGGATAACCGCAGCCTGCGCATGGCCCTGGCGGATCGCCACACCCTGTCGGCACGTCTGGTCGGCCAATCGCCGGCCATGCTGCGCCTGCGCGAACAGATCGGCGCCCTGGCTGGGATCAACAGCGACGTGCTAATCCTCGGCGAAACCGGCGCCGGCAAGGAAGTGGTGGCGCGCGCGCTGCACGATCTGTCCAGCCGCCGCGCCGGGCCGTTTGTGGCAATCAACGCCGGCGCCCTTGCCGAATCGGTGGTGGAAAGCGAGTTGTTCGGCCATGAACAAGGCGCCTTTACCGGCGCGCAAAAGCGCCGCATCGGCAAATTCGAATTCGCCAATGGCGGCACCCTGTTCCTCGATGAAATCGAAAGCATGAGCCTGGAAGTGCAGGTCAAGCTGCTGCGCCTGTTGCAGGAGCGGGTGGTCGAACGCCTCGGTGGCAATCAGCTGATCCCGCTGGATATCCGGGTGATCGCCGCCACCAAGGAAGACCTGCGCCAGGCTGCCGATCAGGGCCGCTTTCGCGCCGACCTGTATTACCGCCTGAACGTCGCACCGCTGCGTATCCCGGCCCTGCGCGAGCGCGGCGAAGATGCCCTGTTGCTGTTCCAGCATTTTGCCGAAGCCGCCAGCAGCCGCCACGGCCTGGCCGAGCGCAGCCTGCAACCGGGCCAGCGCGCGGCGCTGCTGCGCCACCCCTGGCCGGGCAACGTGCGCGAGTTGCAAAACGCCGCCGAACGCTTTGCCCTAGGCCTGGAGCTGGATCTCGACCTGCAAGCCCAGGCCGCTGCACCCGTGCCCGATGAAGACGGCAATAGCGGCGGCCTGAACGCCCAGGTGGAAGCCTTCGAGCGCAGCCTGATCAGCGCCGAACTGAGCCGCGCACACAGCTCGCTGCGCAGCCTGGCCGAAGCGCTGGGCGTGCCGCGCAAAACCCTGCACGACAAACTGCGTAAACACGGACTGAGCTTTGCCGACGCTGGCGGAAGCTCGCCAGACAGCCTCGATTAGCAGGCGGATTTCCGCCAAAAGCTGCGCGAGCGGCCTGCGCAGCAGCTCGCGAAATTTCCTGCAACAACCTGCCAGGCCTTGTCGCTGCTGCGTTTCACATTGCTCACAGCAGCCATTTCAGTGCCTGGCATGGCGGTTGCTCTAGCCTCCTGCAGGCGACTTCACAATGCACAGTTCTAGGCAATCTGCCCGACGCCCGTCATTTTCTGACAGGCCGCCTAGACTTGAGCCTGTTCGCCCGACTTGTAGCGCTGCGGCGCATCACGCTATACAAAAACAAGAGGAAAGACTCCATGTTCAAACTGACTGCCAAGGCGCTCGCGTGCGCCCTGTCGCTGAGCATCGCCGGCATGGCCCAAGCGGCCGACCCGATCGTGATCAAGTTCTCCCACGTGGTCGCCGACCACACCCCTAAAGGCCAGGGTGCCGCGCTGTTCAAGAAGCTCGCCGAAGAGCGTCTGGGCGACAAGGTCAAGGTCGAGGTTTACCCGAACTCCTCACTGTTCGGTGACGGCAAGGAAATGGAAGCGCTGTTGCTCGGTGACGTGCAGCTGATCGCCCCATCGCTGGCCAAATTCGAGCAGTACACCAAGCAAATCCAGGTATTCGACCTGCCGTTCCTGTTCAAGGACATGGCCGCCGTCGACCGCTTCCAGCTGAGCCCAGAAGGTCAGGCGCTGCTGAAGTCCATGGAAGAGAAAAACATCACTGGCCTGGCCTACTGGCACAACGGCCTCAAGCAGCTGTCCGCCAACAAGGCGCTGCGTGAGCCGAAGGATGCCCGTGGCCTGAAATTCCGCGTACAGGCTTCCGCCGTACTGGAAGAGCAGTTCAAGGCTGTGCGCGCCAACCCGCGCAAGATGAGCTTCGCCGAGGTTTACCAGGGCCTGCAGACCGGCGTGGTTAACGGTGCAGAGAACCCCTACTCGAACATCTACAGCCAGAAGATGCATGAAGTGCAGAAGTTCATCACCGAATCCAACCACGGTGTACTGGACTACATGCTGATCACCAACACCAAGTTCTGGAGCGGCCTGCCGGAAGACGTACGCAGCGAGCTGGACAAGATCATCGTGGAAGTGACCGCCGAAGTGAACAAGCAGGCTGGCGCGCTGAACGATGGCGACAAGCAGCGCATCATCGACGCGAAAACCACCGAAATCATTACCCTGACCCCAGAGCAGCGTAATGAATGGCGCGATGCCATGAAGCCGGTGTGGAGCAAGTTCGAAGCTGAAATCGGTGCTGACCTGATCAAAGCTGCCGACGCAGCCAACCAGTAAGGCGGAGCAGGCCTCGGCCTGCACCCAACCACAGCACAGCCTTGCCGCTGCGCGATAGCCCGAATACCCAGGCAACCCTCGCGGGCTGCCTGGGTACGCCGCCCCCAACCACTGGAGACTCTATTGATGAACGCCTTGCGGCGCGTCTGGGACCATTTCGAGGAAGGCTTTATCGCGTTCCTGCTGGCCGCCATGACGCTGGTGACCTTCGTCTACGTGATCCTCAACAACCTCTACACACTGTTCTACAACCTGGCGGATCGTTGGGAAGGCAGCAGTGAGTTTTTCTTCGCCATTGGCGACAGCATTCTCGGCATGGCCCAGTCGATGACCTGGAGCATTGCCCTGACCAAGGCGTTATTCGCCTGGTTGATTTTCTTCGGCCTGGCCTACGGTGTGCGCACCGCCGGGCATATCGGCGTCGATGCACTGGTCAAGCTGGCCAGCAAACCGGTGCAACGGGTTATCGGCCTGATCGCCTGCCTGGCCTGCCTGGGCTATGCCGGGCTGATCACCGTCGCCAGCTTCGACTGGGTGAGGACCCTGTTCACCGCCGGCATCGGTGCTGAAGACCTCGGTCACTACGGCATCATGCAATGGCATATCACCCTGATCGTGCCGTTCGGCTACGCCATGGTTTTTATCCGTTTCTTTGAAATCTTCGTACGCATTCTGCGCAACCAGCAGACTGGACTGGGGCTGGCTGATGAAGCCGCCGACGCACTGAAGATCAATGAGCACGGGGAGCACAAGTAATGACCATCCTGTTCCTCTTTATTCTCCTGTTTCTGCTGATGTTTATCGGCGTGCCGATTGCTGCCTCGCTGGGCCTGGCCGGCTCGGTGACCATCATGCTGTTCAGCCCGGACTCGGTACGTTCGCTGGCGATCAAGCTGTTCGAAACCAGCGAACACTACACCCTGCTGGCGATCCCGTTCTTCCTACTGTCCGGTGCGTTTATGACCACTGGCGGCGTGGCCAAGCGCCTGATCGACTTCGCCAACGCCTGCGTCGGGCATATCCGTGGCGGCCTGGCCATCTCGGCGGTATTGGCGTGCATGCTGTTTGCCGCGCTGTCCGGTTCGTCGCCTGCCACCGTGGCGGCCGTCGGCTCGATTGCCATCGCTGGCATGGTGCGTTCGGGTTACCCGCAGGCATTCGGTGCCGGGATCGTGTGTAACGCCGGCACCCTGGGCATCCTGATTCCACCGTCGATCGTCATGGTGGTGTACGCCGCCGCGACCGAGCAGTCGGTGGGCAAGCTGTTTATGGCTGGTGTCGTACCCGGCCTGCTGCTGGGCGTAGCACTGATGGTGGCGATCTATATCGTCGCGCGGAAGATGAATCTGCCAGCCATGCCGCGTGCCAGCTTCCGTGAGTTCATCACTGCGGCACGCAAGGCCATCTGGGGTCTGCTGCTGATGGTGATCATCCTCGGCGGCATCTACTCAGGCATGTTCACCCCAACCGAAGCCGCTGCAGTGGCAGCAGTCTACGCCGGCTTTGTGGCGCTGTTCGTGTACAAGGACATGACCATCCGCGAGTGCCCCAAGGTGCTGCTGGAGTCCGGCAAGCTGACCATCATGCTGATGTTCATCATCGCCAACGCCATGCTCTTCGCCCACGTGCTGACCACCGAGCAGATCCCGCAAACCATCACCGCCTGGGTGATCGAGATGGGCCTGCAACCTTGGCAGTTCCTGCTGGTGGTAAACATCGTGCTGCTGGTGGCGGGCGCCTTTATGGAGCCATCGGCGATCATCCTGATCCTCGCACCGATCCTCTTCCCGATTGCCGTGCAACTGGGCATCGACCCGATCCACCTGGGCATCATCATGGTGGTGAACATGGAAATCGGCCTGATCACACCACCCGTGGGGCTCAACCTGTTCGTCACCTCGGCGGTGACCGGTATGCCGCTGACCTCGGTGATCAAAGCCGCCTGGCCGTGGCTGATGCTGCTACTCAGCTTCCTGATGATCATCACCTACGTGCCTGCCGTCTCCATGGCATTGCCGAACTGGCTGGGCATGACCTGACAGCAACTCCGTGTGTACTTCCCTACACACTTTCAGCCCGGCCTTAGTGCCGGGCTTTTTTTGCCTGTGGCTTTTGTAGGGAGGGTCGGACCGCGCAGGTTAGCCGCATACCTCCATTACCTGGTATCACGCCGCTCGAAACGCGGCCTAAGCCACCATCGGCGCAGCACACTTCACTGAGTTAGATAGCCCGTTAAACCCGCGCCAATTCCGGCAAGTCACCGGACAGCCCCAACGCCTGACGGACAAACAGTGCCTTGGCTTCCGGCAAATCATCCACCCAGTTGAGGCCGCTGTTGCGCAACCAGCGCAGCGGTAGCGGATCAGCCTGGAACAGCCGCTCGAAGCCTTCCATCGCCGCCATCATTGCCAGGTTGTGCGGCATGCGCCGGCGCTCGTAACGGCTGAGCACCTTCACACCAGCCAAGCGTTCGCCACGCTGCGTCGCGTGTAGCAACACCTCTGCCAGCACCGCGACATCGAGAAAGCCCAAATTGACCCCCTGCCCGGCTAGCGGATGGATGCTGTGCGCGGCATCGCCGATCAGTGCCAGGCCGTCTTCGACATAACGCTTGGCGTGACGCTGACGCAACGGAATACACAGACGCGGATCGGCCTGAAGGATGTCGCCCAGGCGATGCTCGAAGGCAAAGCCCAGCGCCCGGCGGAAACCCGCATCGTCCAACGCCATCAATCGCTCGGCTTCAGTTGGGGTAACCGACCAGACAATCGAGCACCAATGCTCACCTTCGGGACCGGCCAGCGGCAGAAAGGCCAGCGGGCCGTCATCGGTAAAACGCTGCCAGGCAGTAGCCTGGTGCGGCTTGGCGCAGCGCACGCTGGTGACAATGGCGTGGTGCAAATAATCCCACTCACGGGTGGCGCAACCGGCGAGACGACGCACCGCCGAGTTGGCCCCGTCTGCGGCAATCAGCAGTGGCGCACGCAGCTCACGGCCGTCGCTCAGGCTGAGCAACCAGCCATCACCGGAGCGGCGCAACTGCTCCAGACGCGCACCTGATAGCAGGCCAATCGGACTATCGTGCAGCCGTTCGAGCAGGGCGTCCTGCACCACGCGGTTCTCGACGATATGGCCAAGCGCTTCGGCATGCACGCTGGCCGCACTGAAGTGAATCTGCCCGGTGCCCGAGCCGTCCCACACCTGCATCTCGGCATAGGGGCAGGCGCGCCGCGTGGCGATGCCGTCCCACACACCGAGGCGCTCGAGAATGCGCTGGCTGGCCACCGACAGCGCACTGACTCGCGGCTCGAAGGCCGCTTGCGGATCAAAGGGTTTGACGCTCAGCGGGCCGCCATCGACCAGCAGAATCTCCAGGCCCTGGTCTTGCAGCGCCAACGCCAGGGCACTGCCGACCATACCGGCACCAACGATGATCAGGTCCGCTTGCATGAGCTTCCTTATCCAGCCTGCCGCGCGCGCGGCTTGAGGCGTACGTAGAGGGTCTTGTGCGCGATGGCCACCAGAGTCCCGGTCGCGTCGCGGATGTCTACCTGCAACTCAGGCAGGTATTTCTCGCCGCCGGCGGTCTTCGCGCGAATATCCGCCAGCAAGGCGTCGTCGATGCGGAAGTCGGCATACACCGGGCCCTTGCCCGGCGTGATGAAGTCGATGCTGGCGGCTTTGTCCCAGACGATGTAGTCGTCGCCCAGCAACGGCATCAACAGCAGCATGTAGAAGGGGTCAACCATGCTGTACAGCGAACCGCCGAACTGAGTGCCAACGAAGTTACGGTTGTACCAGCGCAACGCCATGCGCACCCGCGCCTCGCGGCAATCGGGGGAAATGCGCTGCACCTTGATGCCCGCCCCGAGGTACGGCGGATAGAGGTTCAAGCCCAGGCGCAGCAGGCGGGCGCGACGCGCCAGTTTACGGTCACTCATCGAGCATTCTCATAAAGTACGGGTGCCGAGGCCCATGGCCTGGCGGGCAAACCAGCGTTTCGCCGGAGGTAATAGATCCAGGCCGAGCAAACCGAGATTGCGCCCGGCCGCCAGCAGCGGCTGGCCGGTACTGAACAGGCGGGTGACCTGGTCGGAGAAACCGACGGTCAGTTGCTGGTCCACCTGCTGGCTGCTCAGATAACGCTGCAGAGTGGCCAGATCGCCCAAAGGTGCGCTGCTCGCCAGCAGGGTTTCAGCCAGCACTAGGGTGTCGCGCAGTGACAGGTTGTAACCCTGCCCAGCAATCGGATGCAGGCTGTGCGCGGCATTGCCGAGCACCACCAGATGCTGGCGCACCTGCTCCTTGGCGGCGGTCAAGGCTAACGGATAGAGGTGCCGCGCACCAACCTGCCGCAAGCTACCCAAGCGATAGCCGAAGGCCAGCTGCAACTCGGCGAGAAACGCCGCATCACTCAGCGCAAACAGGCGTTCCGCCTCTTGCGTGGCACGGGTCCAGACCAGTGCGCAGCGGTTATCCGCCAGCGGCAGCAGGGCCATCGGCCCTTCTTCGGTAAAGCGCTCAAAGGCCAGACCGTTGTGCGCATCCGTAGGGCTGACGTTGGCGATCAGTGCGCTCTGCCCGTATGGCGTAGTGCTAACGGCAATGCCCAGCTGCTCACGCAAACCGGAGCGGCCACCTTCGGCGAGAATCGCCAGGCTGCACTCAAGCTCGCAGCCATCGTCCAGGGTCAGGCGGTAGCCATCGGCCAGGGCCTGCATACGGGTGACATGTGCCGGGCTGCGCCAGCTCACCACTTGTTGATCCAGCGCCTGCCACAGGCATTCGCCGAGCCAGGCGTTTTCCACCACATAGCCCAGCGCCGGCACGCCTTCTTCTTCGGCGCTCAGGCGCGCGGCGGCGAAGCGACCACGGTCGGAAACATGAATCTGCTTGATCGGCTCGGCGCGCTGGCTGATCTGTGGCCACAGGCCGAGACGCTGATAAATCTGCTGCGAACCAAACGACAGCGCAGTGGAGCGTGCGTCATAGCTGGGCTGATAGCCGCTGCCCGGAGTGAATGGCTCGATCAGGCAGATGCGCCAGCCGCGCAGCTTGGCTTCGGCCTGCAACGCCACGGCCAAACTCGCGCCGACCAGGCCGCCGCCAATAATCGCAATGTCGACGCGTGGCATGCTCTAGGCCGCCACGCTGCGTGCGGCGGCCATCAGCGCTTCGATCTCGGCGACAGTTTTCGGTACGCCGCAGGTGAGAATCTCGCAGCCAGTCTTGGTCACCACCACATCGTCCTCGATGCGCACACCGATGCCGCGCCATTTCTTCGCCACGTCCTGATTGTCCACGGCGATGTAGATGCCCGGCTCGACGGTCATGGCCATGCCGACTTCCAGCTCGCGCCATTCGCCGCCGACCTTGTACTCGCCGACGTCGTGTACATCCATGCCCAGCCAGTGGCCGGCGCGGTGCATATAGAAGGGCTTGTAGGCTTCAGTGGCGATCAGCTCGGCCACATCACCCTGCAGCAGGCCCAGCTCCACCAGCCCGGCAGTAATCACCTGCACCGTGGCCTCGTGCGCCTGGTTCCAGTGCTTGCCGGGGCCGATCTCCTTGAACGCAGCTTCCTGCGAAGCCAGCACCAGCTCGTAGATGGCTCTCTGCTCAGGGGAGAATTTGCCGCCGACCGGAAAGGTGCGGGTGATGTCGCTGGCGTAGCAGTCGATCTCGCAACCGGCGTCGATCAGCACCAGATCGCCGTCTTTCAACTGTGCGTCGTTCTCGCGGTAATGCAGGATGCAGGCGTTCTTGCCCGCAGCGACGATAGAGCCATAGGCCGGCATCTTCGCCCCGCCCTTGCGAAACTCGTAATCCAGCTCGGCTTCCAGGTGGTACTCGAACAACCCGGCGCGACTGGCCTGCATGGCGCGCACGTGGGCGCGGCAGGAAATATCCGCCGCTTCCTTCATGACTTTGACTTCGGCTGCAGACTTGTACAGGCGCAGGTCGTGCAGCAGGTGTTCGAGGGTGATGAATTCGTTCGGCGGCGTGGCCCCCTGGCGCGCCTTGGAGCGAATCACATTGATCCACTCCATCAGCTGGCGATCGAACTCATGGTTGGTGCCCATGGAGGAATAGACCCGATCACGGCCCTCGATCAACCCCGGCAGAATGTCGTCGATATCACCAATCGGGAACGCGTCGTCTGCGCCGTACTGGCTGATCGCGCCATCCTGGCCGGCACGCAGGCCGTCCCACAGTTCGCGCAGCGGGTCGCGTTCGCGGCAGAACAAGACGTACTCGCCATGCTCGCGGCCGGGAATCAGCGCAATCACCGCCTCCGGCTCGGGAAAGCCGGAGAGGTACTGGAAGTCGCTGTCCTGGCGGTAGATGTGCTCGACATCGCGGTTGCGGATATACACCGGCGCGGCCGGCAGAATCGCGATGCTGTTGGGTTCCATCTGCGCCATCAGCGCCTTGCGCCGACGGGCGTATTCCGACTTGGGGATGCTGATCATGGGCAGATTGAGTCCACTTCTATTGCATGAAAATCAATGCAGCGACGGTTTCGCCGCGGCGACTACAGGCTTGGCACACTCGCTGAACAGCAGCAGCGGCGCAACGCGCAGGTACTCCATCACTTCCATATAGTCGTTCTCGCCATCATCGGACTCATCCAGGGCGTTCTGCACCTGGGCAATCGCCGAGAGGTCCTGCAGCACTTCCATGGCTTCAGCGCTCAGGGCGCTGTCACGGGCAGTCAGACCGAAGCCGCCGAGGAAGCCCTGACACCATTGTCCCAGAGCCACGGCGCGCTCGCTAAGCGGCGCATCGTCGCTGGGCAGCAACAGCACCACAGTGACGTCATTGCTGGACAGCTCGTTCTTGACCATTTCCTGCAGGCCGATCAACGCCTGGCGCACGGTGTCTTCCGGTGCCGCGCCGAGCAGCTCGGCGGCATCCACCAGCCAGGCGTCGATATCAAAGCCCGCACCAGCACAGCTGCGACCGAGCAACAGACCATGCAACTCGGCAGGGGAAATGGTATGACCGCTGCTGGCTAGCAGGGCGGCAAACGCGGAGTACGGAGAATTTGAAGTTGGCATAGATAACTAGGCGCAAAGCTGCGCGATCACTAGAATGGAGGCCTTGTATCCTAGCACCGGCAGACGTGCCAAGACTATGCAGGCGGCTCGACGGAGCCCGCCTGCCAGCGCAAAAATTGCCGCACGTGATCCGCGGGTGAAATACATCAACCTCTGGCGTGCTGATCTGCTCCACACTGACAAACAAGCACCGCGCACCGCCCGACACTGTCGAAGTCGCCTTAAAGACGCTATTTTTCACCTGCCAGCCCACTCACCAAGTACGAGTAGAGAACCATGGAAGACGTCGACCTGCAGGCTCTTACGACCAAGCTGGACTTGCTGATCCAGCGGGTCGAACAGCTCAAGGCGCAAAACCGACAGCTTCTGACGAGCGAAAAGGCCTGGCGCGAAGAACGTGCCCATCTAATTGAAAAGAACGAAATGGCCCGGCACAAGGTCGAATCCATGATTTCGCGCCTCAAAGCCCTGGAGCAGGATTAATGACCCAGTCGAATACCTTGACCGTCCAGATTCTGGACAAAGAATATTGCATCGCCTGCCCGAGCGATGAACGCAGCAACCTGGAAAGCGCTGCGCGCTATCTGGATGGCAAGATGCGGGAGATCCGCTCAAGCGGCAAAGTGATTGGTGCCGACCGCGTTGCCGTTATGGCTGCACTGAACATCACCCACGACCTGCTACACAAACAGCAACACCTTGATCAACAGGCCGGCGCTAACCGTGATCAGGTGCGTAGCCTGCTCAATCGGGTCGACAGCGCTCTGGCTCGGGATGCCGATGAGCAAGGCAGCTGATTGCACGCCGGCGCTTTCGGGTATACTGGCCACCGCTCCCTGGAGTGTGCGCCAGTTGGTGATGTCCCTGAGCCGATTCGCACAACCCCGGAGGTTGCACGTTGAAGCCGGTGTGCATGTCCGCTTGACGGAAAGCCTTAACGCCTCCTGCAACCTCCACCTTGAACTTTCGGGTTCAAGGGCTAAGCCGACAGCGGCACGTCGGGGAGTCACCTCTTCCAGCCCATTGCCCTTCTGCGGCAATCGCTACCGCAACAGCCCATGCTCGACACCTCAGCACTAAGCCGCGCGCAATTACGTCGCCATCTGCGCGTACAGCGGCGCGCCCTCAGCCGCCATGCTCAACGCCAAGCCGCTAAGGGGCTGTATAAACAGATGGCACAGCACCCGCTGTTTCGCCGCGCACGACACATTGCCCTGTACCTGCCCAATGATGGCGAGATCGACCCAGGCCCCCTGTTGCGTGCCGCCCAGCAACGGGGCAAAGCGACCTACTTGCCGGTGCTCAGCCCCTGGCCGCGCAGCAAGATGGTATTTCAACGCATCCGCACCAATGAGTGTGTGCAGAAGAATCGCTTCGGCATTGATGAGCCTCGGCGCAACTGCAAACAACAACGCAAGGTCTGGACACTGGACCTGGTGTTGCTGCCACTGGTCGGTTTCGACCGCCACGGCGCGCGCCTGGGCATGGGCGGTGGGTTTTATGATCGCAGTCTGGCGTATCGCGCACTGCGCAAAAATTGGCACAAACCGACATTATTAGGCTTGGCGCATGAGTGTCAGCAGGTAGATCGACTGACCATGGCCAGCTGGGATGTGCCACTGCAAGGCACAGTGACTGACAAGGCGTGGTATTGAATCAAGCCACTTAAAGGCTGTACCGCACTCCCTGCGGTACGTACCAGGTTCAACCTGCCGCTTGCGACTGGGTGACCGGCGTATCAGCCTGGCGATCCCACAAACTCTGGGTATAACCGGTAGTGACCACACCCAGGCTGAACAGTATTACCAAAATCAACAACACATCGGGTTTACGTTTCATCGAATGCCTCCCCCTTAAAGGCATAGCGCACGCTGTATTCGCGGCAATTATTTTTATAGATCCAACAGCGGCAGCCATCCACACGCACCGGCGGCAACACTGCAATACGCCGGGCACTACCAGTGTAAATAGCACCTGCCCGCTAACGGACTGAATCACAGGAGCAAAGTTCATGCCTTATTGGCTGATGAAGTCAGAACCCGACGAACTCTCGATTCACGACCTCCAGCGCCTGGATCAAGCACGCTGGGATGGCGTACGCAATTACCAGGCGCGCAACTTCCTGCGCAGCATGCAGCCGGGTGATCTGTTCTTCTTCTATCACTCCAGCTGTCCAGAGCCGGGCATTGCCGGAATCGCCCGTATCGCCTCGGCGCACTACCCCGACCCTACAGCGCTAGAGCCTGACAGCCATTACTTCGACGCCAAGGCCAGCGCAGACAAGAATCCCTGGAGCGCGGTCGATGTGGCGTTTGTCGAGGCGTTCAAGCGGGTGATCCCGCTGGCGCAGCTGAAAGCGCAGAGTGCGCTGCTGGAATTACCGCTGGTGCAGAAGGGCAGCCGCCTCTCGGTGATGCCTGTCAGCGCCGAGGAATGGGCAGCCGTACTGGCGCTGCGCTGAAATGGCGCAGTGCCTGCACCATGCCGGCTTATTGAATAATCAGGTTATTGAATAGCAGGTCTTCCACCAGCGGCTTGCCTTCTTCCTGGGTGAGCACTTCCTGCACCTGCTTGAGCGCCTCGGCACGCAAGGTTTCGCGAGCGCCCGGGGCCGACATGGCCTCTTCGGTCTGCTGGGAGAACAACATAACCAGTTGATTGCGGATCAGCGGGTCGTGGTGTTTGACCTTGGCCTCGACATCCGCGCCAGTTACCCGCAGGGAAATATCGGCCTTGAAGAACTTGAGCTTCGGCCCCTCGCCAAAATTCCCTACCAGCGCAGGAAACAGAGAGACATAAGCCACCACCGGAGCGGCCCCTTCACCCTCCTTAGCCTCTTTATCTTCCGAGGCGTACGCCGCCAAGGGCAGGGACAGAGCCAACAACAATGCGATCCAGGCTTTCACAGGCGGTATTCCTCAAGAGTTCAGCCCCTAGCATAGCCACAGTCAGGCGACGGCCCAAGCCCCAAGCTTATGCTTAGCCATCAGGCACAGGCATGCTCGTTGACCGGTCATCACCCGCACCTACACTGCATGGCCATCAACCGCAGAGGAAAAGCCCGATGAAAGCCATGCTGTGCAAAGCCTTCGGACCCGCCGAAACCCTGGTACTGGAAGAAATCGCCAGCCCCGAAGCGAAGAAGAATGAAGTACTGCTCCAAGTTCATGCGGCCGGGGTCAACTTCCCCGACACCCTGATCATCGAGGGCAAATACCAGTTCAAGCCGCCCTTCCCCTTCTCTCCGGGTGGCGAAGCGGCTGGCGTGGTAACCGCTGTCGGTGAGAAAGTCAGCCACCTTAAAGTCGGCGATCGGGTGATGGCCCTGACCGGCTGGGGCAGCTTTGCCGAAGAAGTGGCAGTGCCTGGCTACAACGTCATGCCAATCCCGGCGAGCATGGATTTCGCTAGCGCCGCCGCATTCGGCATGACCTACGGCACCTCGATGCACGCCCTCAAGCAGCGCGCCAACCTGCAACCAGGTGAAACCCTGCTGGTGCTCGGCGCATCCGGCGGTGTCGGCCTGGCCGCGGTGGAAATCGGCAAAGCCATGGGCGCCAAGGTGATTGCCGCCGCCAGCAGCGCGGAAAAGCTTGAAGTGGCCAAAGCTGCCGGTGCGGATGAACTGATCAACTACAGCGAAAGCAACCTGAAGGACGAAGTGAAACGTCTGACCGGCGGCCAGGGCGCGGACGTGATCTACGACCCGGTGGGTGGCGACCTGTTCGATGCCGCCATTCGCTCAATCGCCTGGAATGGCCGCCTGCTGGTGGTGGGCTTTGCCAGCGGGCGCATCCCCGAACTGCCGGTCAACCTCACCCTGCTCAAGGGCGCGGCCGTGGTCGGGGTGTTCTGGGGCTCGTTTGCCCAACGCCAACCGCAGGACAACGCCGCCAACTTCCAGCAACTGTTTGCCTGGCACGCCGAAGGCAAGCTCAAGCCGCTGGTGTCGCAGACCTTTCCGCTGGAGCAGGCGGCAGAGGCGATCAACACCCTCGGTCAGCGCAAGGCGGTCGGCAAGGTAGTGGTGCTGATGCGATAACCAACCCAGTCATTTCGCCAGCTGCCCATTCGGACACTGGCGAGTCTTTTCAAATTTTCTTCACACTCCTGCACCCCCTCTTCTAGGTGCCCACCATGTACTGCGTTACTGTGCTCTATCCGAATCAGCCAGGTGCTCGTTTTGACTTCACCTACTATCGCGAACGCCATATCCCCATGATGCTTGAGTTGCTCGGCAACAACGTACTCAGCACCCAGGTACGCCGCGGCATCCAGGCAGTTGATGGTTCAAGCGCGCCTTATCTATGCCTGCTCAATACCCATATCCGCTCCCCGGAACAGTTTGCCCAGGTGATGGCCGAACATAGCGCGCGGGTACTCGGCGACATCCCCAATTACACCAACCTACAACCTATTATCCAGATCGACGAAATCCTCTGAGTGAAGCATGGCGTGCCCGCACGCCATGCCGAAAGCCTGCCAGCCCACAGCCCAGCCACGCGGATGCTCAAGCGCGATGCTGCGCCGTCCAGCTTTCCCGCCCACATCAAGCTACCTGCAGAACAACCAACTCAGCGAGGCCCGGGCGCCGTGGTCTTGACGAGTCATATCCGCGGTTTAAATAATGACCACTATGAAAAAAACCAACGAAAAAAACAGGCGCGGCCGCCCTCTTAGCTTCAACCGCGAACAGGCGCTGCACACTGCATTGCAGCTGTTCTGGCAACAAGGTTACGAAGGGACGTCGATCGCCGATCTGGTGGCTGCCATGGGTATTGCACCACCGAGCCTGTACACCGCCTTCGGCTCCAAGGAACAGCTCTATCTCGAAGTCATCGACCTTTACCTAAAAGGGCCAGGTAACTTCATCAACCACGCCCTTGAGCAGTCATCCGATGCGCAAAGCTTTACCCGACAGATCCTCAGCAATGCCGCGCATGAGTTCACCGCGCATAACCACCCACCTGGTTGCATCGTTTCCACCGGACTGGTGGCGAGCGCCACCTTGCACCATCGTATGGCGCACAACATGCGCGAACTGCGCAGCGCTACCCTGGGCCTGATCAGCAAACGCTTCGAAGAAGCCAAAGACAATGGCGAACTCCCAGCACATATCAACTGCCAGACGCTGGCGCGTTTCTTCGGTGCAGTGATCCAAGGTATGTCGATCCAGGCCCGTGACGGTGCTCTAGCCAGCGAACTGCAGGCCATGGCCGACCAGGCCATGGCTAGCTGGCCGCAGACCTGACCAACCCCTCTCTCCCGCAGCACACCCGAGTCGCTGATATGCGCTGATATGCGCTGAAATATACAGCGACCGATTGGGACACTTACTTTAGCGATCACTAGCCAATGCCTTGCAGCTCCCGCTAGTGCCGTGCGCGCCTAGCGCTTGCCCACAGAGGCGAGCCGATCCGCACGGTTTCTTGACTGCCGCTTTAAACCATCCGGCACCAATGCTTTTCAAGTCATCAGCTAAAGGGAATCCGCCATGTCTGTGGAAAGAATTTTTATCGTGGGCGACAAGTTTGCACAGTTCGCCGAAAACGCCCATGTAATGGCAGTTAGTAAACTAGAGGCCATCCTCGATGGCGACCTGCTGCACCAACACAACCTGCGCTTCCAATTGGGCCAGGGCGTCTCCGAAGAGCTAGTTGCCCGCCTCCTGGAGAAGGCCGCTAGCTTAAAGAAACCCTGGCTCACTGACTTTTCCAAGCCGCTCAAGGCTGGCCGCCAGCACGCGCATAAACATCAACAACACAATTCGATGATCAGCATGCCGCGTCGCCTGAGCCACGACAGCTTCGAGGTGGATGTGCTACTCGATGATCGCTGCGCCGAGATGAGCGACCACATGACCGGCCAACACATCCAGGGCATGGTGCTTACCGAAGCGGCGCGGCAGACCTTCCTGGCCGTCAGCGAAGAGTTCTACCTGCACAACGAGTCCCATAGCAGCTACTTCGTAATTAACAACATGGATGTCGAGTACCTGCGCTTCGTCTTCCCCCTGCCTATGACCATTCTGTATCAGGTGCTCGATCACAAGATCAGCGAGCGCAGCCGCTCACAGCGCTTCGAGGTGCGCATGTCAGTGATCCAGGCGCAACAAATTTGCTGCGTAGTGAAAACCAAGTTCTCCACCTATCCCGACGCCTTGATCGCGGAAAAGGAAGCCGGCCTGGCCAAGCAGGCAATTCTCAGCGAACTGAACCCGGAGATCGTCCATGAAAAAAGCGCCTGACAACGCCGGTAACTGGTCAGCGTTCTTCGATGTGGACGGCACCCTGATCAGCATCAAGAGCATGTTCAGCTTCCTCGATTACCTGATCGAAGCGCTGCTCATCACCGACTCGCCACGGGTCAAGGAGTATCAAACAGCGCTGCGCCAGATGATCGCCAATGAGCAGCCGCGCGAGGCCATCAACAGTTTCTACTACCGCATTTACGAAGGCCTCGATGTTGAGCGGGTACGCGAACTGGGACGTGACTGGTATGCCCAGGTCAGTCGCGATAACAACCTGTTCTTCGCCCGCATGCGTGAAGAAATTAGCTGGCATCAGCGTCAGGGGGCCAGCATCGTACTGGTCTCTGGCTCCTTTGCGGCGATTCTCGAGCCCTTGGCCGAGGAGCTCGGCGCGAACTTTCTGATTGCCGCGCCGCTGGAAATTCTCAACGGCCGTTATACCGGGCACCTGACCGGCCACCCGAGCATCGGTCAGGGCAAGGCTGACGGCGTGCAGGCGTTTATCCGCGAACACCAGTTGCTGGCGCAGCGCTGCTATGCATACGGCGACGATATTTCCGATATTCCGATGCTCGAACAGGTCGGTTATCCGGTCATGGTCAACCCCGACGCCAATAGCCGCAGTCTCTGCCAGCAGCGCAACTGGAACATTATCGAGGCGGCCTAACCGCGCCCAGTCTCTTGCCCCCTCTTGAAGGGGGCCTTGCCTCACTTATTTTTCTGCCGAGCAATGCAGCAGGTCAGCGCTGCTTGCGGCCGCGCCATTGGCGGCCCGCACACCATGCCCCGGAACTCCCGACACGTAGCCGAAGGCTGTGGCTTTTCAAGCTGAGGTGAAACCTACCTGTCCGTTCGAACAGTGATGCCCGCGCAGCGGGCTGAGTAACGTGCAGCCTCAATCATTGGCCGCAGATAGCGCGGCTTGTATCCACCGTTTTTTGGAGAGCGACATGAACAGAACCCTGGCGAACAAAAGCGTCCCGGCAGTAGGCTTGGGCTGCATGGGTATGAGCGAGTTCTACGGCGAGACCGACGACGCGCAATCCTTAGAAACCCTGCATGCCGCATTCGACCTCGGCTACCGCCACTTCGACACGTCGGACATGTACGGCCGCGGCCACAACGAGGAGCTGCTGGGCAAATTTGTCAGCGAACTCGGCAGCCGTCGCGACGAAATCCTTCTGGCCAGCAAATTTGGCATCTACCGCGACCCTGCCGACAAGTACAACCTGCTGATCGACGGTTCCCGCGACTACGTCAAGAAAGCCTGCGAAGCCTCGCTGCAGCGCCTGAAAACCGACTGCATTGATCTGTATTACGTGCACCGCCGCGATCCAAACACTCCAATCGAGGAAACCATCGAAGCCCTTGCAGAGCTGGTACAAGAGGGCAAGATCAAGGCCATCGGTCTCTCCGAAGTGTCCCTGGAGACCCTGCGTAAAGCCCACGCAGTACACCCGATCGCCGCCCTGCAGAGCGAGTACTCGCTATGGAGTCGCGATCTCGAAGAGCACACCCTGCCAGCCCTCGAAGAGCTGGATATTGCGCTGGTCGCTTACAGCCCGCTGGGGCGTGGCTTCCTCACCGGCGCCATCACCAAGCAGCACATCGAACAGGCCAGCGCCGAGAGCGACTTCCGCGCCAAGCTGCCGCGCTTCCAAGGCGACAACCTAGACAGCAACCTGCAACTGGTCAAAGCCTTGGAACAGCTCAGCAGTCAACTGGATTGCACCCCGGCGCAACTGGCTCTGGCCTGGTTGCTGGGGCAGTACGAGAACCTGCATGTAATCCCCGGCACCAAGCGCATCAAGTACCTGGCCGGCAACTTCGCAGCCCAGGCACTGGAGCTGGACGTTGCCGCCTCGGCCATGCTCGGCCAGATCTTTGCGCCTCAGGCGATCGCCGGCAAACGCTACCCGGACGCCATCCTCAAAGGCACCAACATCTGAGTCACAGGGAGTCGCGCGGCTCAGTTCGAGCCGCCGGCCACCTATTGGCAATGAGGAATAGCGCAGATGAAACCGCACGTATTGATAGTCGGTGGCGGCCCCACCGGCATGACCCTGGCCTTGCAACTGCAACGCTTCGGCATCGGCTTTCGCCTTATCGAGAAACGCCCGAAGCAAGCTTCCGGCTCCAAGGCCCTAAGCATCAACCCGGCCTCGCTGAACCTGCTCGACGACCTGGGCGTCGCCGACAGCCTGATCGAAATGGGCCATAAAACTGAAGTGATCAACCTGGTATATGACAACCAGACGCTGATGCGCGCCCGTTTCGCCAGCCTGCCCAGCAAGTTTCCATTCTTTCTGATGCTGCCGCAGCCAGAAACCGAAGCGGTGTTGGAGCAGCGCCTAAGTCACCTGGGCCATGAGATTGAGCGCGAATGCGAACTGATCGGCCTGCGCCAGTTCGATGGCCATGTAGAGGCCGAGCTGCGCACCAGCAAGGGCCTTGAGCGCCAGCGCTTCAACTATGTCGTGGGCTGTGATGGTGGCCTGAGCAAGGTGCGTAGCGAGCTGGGGCTGGACTTCAGCGGTTATGACTACAACATGCATTTCATCCTCGCCGACCTGCGCATCCAGTGGCCGGGCGCCAAGGAACAAGGCTTCTACTTTATTCGCGACGATGGTTTCCTGATTTTGCTGCCGCTCAAGGACGGCTTTCACCGGATCGTTATCAAGGTCAACGAACAATGTCCGCCAGGCTACAAGCCGAGTCTGGAAGAAATCCGTGGCTATATCGAGCGCTACGAGATTTCCGGCTTACAGGTCAGCGACCCCATCTGGTTGTCCAGCGCGCCATTCTACAACCGCTCGGCGAGCACCATTCGCCGGGGACGGGTATTTCTCGCCGGGGACGCTGCCCATCTGTTTAGCCCGATCGGCGGCTTTGGCATGAACTCCGGCATCGCCGATGCCTTCAACCTCGGCTGGAAACTCGGCTACAGCCTCAAAGGCCTGGGCAACGACCATCTGCTGCAGTCTTACGCCGACGAGCGCGAGCAAACCACCCGCACGCTGCTGGCCAAGACCGACAAGTCCACCTCGTTGATCGCCCGCCTCCACCGTCAC
The DNA here is from genome assembly GCF_902506475.1 of Pseudomonas sp. 8BK. NCBI lineage: Bacteria > Pseudomonadati > Pseudomonadota > Gammaproteobacteria > Pseudomonadales > Pseudomonadaceae > Pseudomonas > Pseudomonas sp. 8BK. The sequence goes on from NZ_LR733252.1 coordinate 2,710,703, forward strand.
CTGCCGGCCGAAGAGCAAGCCTACCTGCCGCGCTTGTGCAACCGCGGATTCATCCGCCGCTTCCCCCTGGAAACCGCCGGTTTGACCCTGCGCTACGGCACCCCGCTGCATGAATTGCAGGCTGGTTGTCAGTTGCCCTACGTGGCCACCCTGGCGCAGCTACCGCAAGCACTCGGCCAGGCCAAGCACAGCCTGCTGATGGTGCCGTCGAGTGAGACCAACCCTGCGGCAGTCAAACGCTTGCTCGCCCTGCTCGAGCCCTTGCGCGCGCACTTACGCATTCACTGGCTGGGCGAGCATAGCCAGGGCCTGCCCGCCGCCAACCACCTAGCCGACCCGCAGCAGCGGCTGCGCCAAGCCTGGCAGTTGGGTGAGGGCGAGTTTCTGCTGGTGCGCCCCGATCTGTTTATCGATTGCCGAGGCCGCCTGGATGATCCATCCAGCCTTACCAATCTGATTGAACGTTTTTATCTGCATGACCTTGTCACTGCCGAGCAGTTGGCCGGATGAGGGATGCCGTGATGTTAAAGAACCAGGGCCGGCCACTCGGCCAGATCGAAACCAATATGGCCTTGATGCATGAGCTCAACGGCAGCACGCAAACCGCCAGCCTATTGAGCTTTGCCGGCCCGCTATCGGCATCCACCCTGCTGCACGCAGCGGAAAAGTTACATTGGCGCCATCCACTGTTGCACAGTCGTATCGTCGAGCGGGCGGGTGCCTTGCACTTTAAGTGCGATGTGAGTTTTGCGCAGATCAAGGTGCATAACCACCCATTGCTTTCCGGGCAAACACCAGCGCAGATGTTGCAGCATCAGCTCGACAGCGTGCTCGATCCACAGCGTCACTTGTGGCGCGTGTTGCTGCTATCAACCGCAGATCGCAGCCAGCACCATCTGCTGTTGACCTGTCATCACGCGATTGCCGACGCCATCAGCCTCACACAATTGCTTGGCGAGCTGCTTAGCCTGTGCGAAAGCCAACAGATCGGCGGCCCCTTCCAGGTTCAGCAAGCCCCACTGGCCGCAGCCCTGGAAACTTACCTGACTCCGGAAACAGCGCCCCAGCCGCCCTGCGAAAACCCAGCGCCAGTACGTTTCTTGCAAAGCATGCCGTTGGCGCGGCGACGCACCGGAATACGCCGCTTGCTGCTCGACAGCAAGATCAGCAGCAAGCTGAAGCACCTAGCCAAAACCCAGGGTTTGACGCTCAATTCACTGCTGGCAGCCGCCTTGCTCAAGGCCTCAGGCGAGTTGGCACTGGGCTCCCAGATCCGTATCAGCACCGCAGTGTCGTTGCGCCAGCGTGCGGCTACACCAATCGATAAGAGTGCTATTGGCTGCTTTATCGGCGTGGCCAACCACTGCCTGCCGGTGACCGCCCGCAGCCTTGGCAGCATCGCCATCGATTACCAGCGTCAGCTCCAGGCCAGCCTGCCGCACCTAGTCAAGTGCCTGCCAGCGCAGGAGCTCGACAGCATGCGCACGCGCATCCACTCGCTACGCTCGCACCAAAGTTTCGTTCATGGCATCGCGTTGACCAACCACGGCGTCATCGAATTCCCCCAATACCGGCATTTCAAACTACTCGACTACGCCAACGCGGCCTCGCGGGTAGCCGGAAATTTCGCCGTGGCTTTGCACGTCACCGGATTCGCCACCGCGCTATCGCTGTGCTTCACCTTCCCGGATCCCCTGATGGACGAGACGCGTATCCGGCAGCTCCAGAACAAGTTGCACCAGGCCTTGCTCGACTTCATATCAGCCTCAGAGGTGGATCAATGAACGCCCTACATATCCAGTTAGCCAACGGCCCTGTGCACTGTTTCGACAGCCAAGGCTCGGGCATCACGGTCCTGCTGCTGCATGGCAACTCATCAGCCGCAGAGGCTTTCGGCGCTCAGTTCGCCGCACTCGGCAGGCGCCACCGCCTACTGGCCCTGGACTTACCCGGCCATGGACAGTCGGCGGCGGCAACGCCCAAGCACTACAGCTTCGCCGGCTATGCCGATGCCTTGGTGCAGGCTATCGAACACCTGCAGCTAGAGGATTACCTGATAGTCGGCCATAGCCTGGGCGGCCATGCTGCACTCGAAGCGCTGCCACGCTTACCCGGCTTGCGCGGGCTTTGCCTAATCGGCGCACCGCCGTTCAACTCTGGCAATGCCGGCCAGCTGTTCTGCACCGAACCCACCGGCGGCCTGGTGTTCCAGGCCGAACTGGACGATCAGCAGGTCACCCGTTTAGCCAACGCCTTTGTCAACCCGGAACACCTGGAGCAAAGGCAGCTCGCTAGCCTGGCACGTTATATCCGCGCCACCGACCCGCAGGTTCGTGCCGCCCTGGGTGCAAGCCTGAGCAGCGGAGCCTTCGCCGACGAAGTGGCGTTGCTGGCTGCCAGCGGCGTACCAACGCTGCTGGTGCAAGGCACTGCCGACGCGTTTATCGACGCTCGGGCCTGCACGCAAGCCGCCGTCTTCGCCCCGGCCAAGCTGTCGGTGGTGCTGTTCGACGATTGCGGTCACTGCCCACATCTGGAAGACCCCGCCCGGTTCAACGACCTGCTGGACACCTTCATCACCCACACCTGTGAGAACACGCTATGAAAGCCTTTGTGATCAATGCCTTCGGCCCCGCCGACGTCTTCGAAAAAGTCGAAATGCCAACGCCTCAGGCCGCTGCTGGCCAGTTGCTGGTCCAGATTGCGGCAACTGCCATCAATCCGCTGGACTATAAACTGCGGCGCGGCGACATCCCCGCCTTCACTCATGATTTCCCGGCGATTCTGCATGGCGACTTCGCTGGCATCGTCAGCGCCGTAGGTGCGGGTGTGCAGGGTTTTGCCGTGGGCGATGCGGTTTATGGTTGCGCCGGCGGGGTACGCGGCCGACAAGGTGCGCTGGCCGACTATATGCTCGCTGATGCCGCCCTGGTGGCGCATAAGCCGCAGAACCTGAGCATGGCCGAGGCTGCGGCAATGCCATTGGTGCTGCTCACTGCCTGGGAAGGCTTGATCGACACAGCGGCGATCAAACCAGGTGATCGCGTCCTGGTACACGGTGGCACTGGCGGGGTCGGCCATATCGCGGCGCAGTTGGCAAAATGGCAGGGTGCCAAGGTCTACACCACGGTCGGCACGGCAGAAAAAGCCGAGCTGTCGCGTGAATACGGTGCCGACCAGGTCATCAACTACCGCGAGCAGGACGTCGCCAGCTACGTCGAGCGTTACACCGATGGTGTCGGCTTCGATGTGGTGGTCGATACCGTTGGCGGCGAGACCTTCGAACAGAGCCTACTGGCGACCCGCGTAGGCGGCCGCATCATCACAGTGCTGGCCATGGGCAAGCTGGATATGACCGTCGCCTGGGCACGCAAGCAGACCGTGCATTGCGTCAACATGACCTGGCCGATGGCTACCAGCGTCGGCATGGAGCATCACGGCTTTATCCTGCGCGAAGGTGCCAAGCTGGCCGAAAGTGGCAAGCTCCGTCCGCTGCTCGACAGCCAGCGTTTCAGCTTCAGCGAAGTCGCCGCCGCCCACGTCTATGCCGAGTCCGGCCAGGCGCTGGGCAAGGTCAGCCTGACCCGCGACTGAGTGAGCCGAGCATGCCCAGGATCCCCTTCGCCGCCCCCTTATGCCCACAACAGGCATTGCTGCTGAATATCAGTGCCTTTGCCCTCTGGGCCTCGGCCACCCTGCTGTTCAAGCTGCTCACGCACTTGCCGGTATGGGAGGTATTTGCCTACCGGGTGATCGGCTCGCTGGGCTGGTGCATGCTCTTTCTCGCCCTCGGCGGCGTACTGGGCCAGGCCTGGCAGATCCTGCGTTCGCCCCGTCAGTTGGGCCTGTTGCTGCTCAGTAGCGGCTTGATCGCCTGCAATTGGTTTCTGGTGATCTGGGCCGTAGCCAACGATCGCCTACTCGACGCCAGCCTCGGTTACTACCTATCGCCGCTGCTCAGCGTATTGCTGGCCCATTGGCTGTTCCGCGAAGCCAGCGGCCGCCGCGAGTGGCTCGCCAGCGCCCTGTGCCTGGCCGGGGTGATGCTGATAATGGCGGGTGAACAGAACCTGCAGATTCCCTGGATCGGCCTGACCATTGCCGCCACTTTCGCGCTCTACAGCGCGGTAAAGAAACGCTCGACTGTGTCGCCGCTGCTTGGCCTGGGGCTGGAGACCACGCTGGCCGCCATCCCCGCCAGCGCCTTGCTGCTTTATGGCAGCTTCAATGCCGGCGCTGCGGTCAGCTATAGCCGCCTGGATTGGGTAATGCTGCTTGTCCTCGGACTGATAACCACCTTGCCCATGTGGCTGTATATCGCCTCGGCAAAAATCCTGTCGCTGACCACGCTGGGCTTCCTTCAATACCTCAACCCGACCCTGATGTTTCTGCTCGCTGTACTGCTCTTCGGCGAAACCGTCAGCGCACTCAAACTGACAGGATTCAGCCTGATTTGGTGTGCCCTGCTCGGCCTGCTGTTGAGCAGAGCCCTGAGCACTTGGCAGCACAAGCCGCAAGCTCTGCCACAAACCACCCGTGTTGTCTGACTCGCCCAAAGGAGACGGTATGAACCAGCAAACCGCCCCCACGCCCCCACTGGTCGCCTCCAGCGATTGGAACCGCTTTCCGCTGCCCGCCTCGTTTCGCGGCTGTGTGGATCACACCCCCTGCCTACTGGAAGATGAAAACGGCAGCCAGGCCTGGAAGCGCTATATCGAGCAACTGGCGCAGACACCCTTCGGCGATCTCTGCTTGGGCCGGCTGCATGCCGACGAACCCGTGCTGGATGCGGCCCTGGCTGAGCTGCGCGCCTGCGCTCCGCAACTGCGCCCCTGGCTGGACGCGCAACAGCCCGCCGACATTGACCCCCTAACCCGACTAATCTCGCGGCATCCGCAGTGCGGTATCCAGCTACGCGTGCAACTCGGCGGGCACACCTGCGAACAGATTGGCGAACAACTGATCGCACTGATTGAGGTGGTCGAAGCACTACGGGGCGCGCCGCTGTGCCTGGTGCTGCAGGACGCGCCTGGCGCCTCGCCCGCACAATTGCAGGCCTGCATCGAGTTCGCCCAGCATTTTGCCATCGAACGCATCACCCTCTGCGACCAGCAGGCGCGCCTGACACCGTTAGGCGTGCGCAACCTGCTGACCCACCTGCTTGAGCAGTTTCCAGAATTGCCAAGCAGCGGCCCGGCCCTGGCATTCAAGGGCAACGACAGACACGGTTTCGCCCTGGCTAATAGCATGTCGGCGATCGCCAATGGCATACACTTCGTGCATGGCGCGATTCTGGGACGAGCAACCCAGGAAAGCCCACTGGCGCTCAATCAGCTGCTGAGCAACTATGCCATCCCCCAGGCGCAGCAAGCCAACCACTATGCCGAGCTTATTGGCCAGCTTACCGGTCTGCCCATCGAGAGTAGCCCGCCGCAGCCTAGTCAAGCGTTCGACAGACTCATCCCGCTTAATCAACAGCGTTTGCACACAGCGGAAGGCTCAGCCAGGCCAAGTGGTAGCCGCAACGAGACACCACGCTTTATCTTCAAAGTCAGCGCCGACGACTGGCATGTGCAGCTGCTGATCGAAGTAGGCAATCAACAGCTCGACCTCGGCGAACGTGTACACCACTACGTTTTACTGCTGTTAGCCCGCGAGTTCTGCCAGCAACTGCAGGCACGCCAAACCGCCAGTAGCCCTGCAACGACAGACCCGATGAGCCTCGGCTGGATCGAGCGCGAGCACCTGCACAAGATGATCGGCGACAGCCAGGCACAGCTCAACGTCAAGGTTTTCCGCGCTATCAAGCAAATCAACTGCGCTTTCAGCAGTGTCGGACTACCGAGCTACAAGCCCGTTCTTACCAGGGTCGGCAGCATTCGCTTCGCCTGCCCGGATTTCACTATTTACAAAGAATCCAGCCTTGAGCAGGACGTGCGCGGCTGGGCCCAGCATGTTGCTGAGCCAGTCACAGCTAGTACCAGCCTGCCCACGTCTGCCCATTCACCTACAACACAACCATAAGAAGGAGACACCATGCACAAGACACTGCGCGCCACCCTAGTACTCTTAGCCGTTGGCCTGGGTAGCCACTCGCTGGCCCAAGCCAAACCGCTACAGGCCAACCCACCACTGCTGGAACAACTGGCCAACCTGACATTCGTCAGTTCCAGCCTGATCAAGCAAAGCGCTTATTTCGAAGCCAATCAGGTGGTGCGCCGTTTCTTCCTGTGCATTCCGGAAGCCTCCAATCACAAGCTCGAACCTGGCGTGTTGGAGAACGTGGAGAAGTGCTTTAACGAAACCGTCGACGACAACATCCATATCAATATCGGCGGCAATCTCTCCGACGGCCGAGCTGCGGCCCTGGCCATCGCCACTCAGGGCCTGGCGAGCATTCGCGATAGCGCATCGTTTTCCCTGAGCGCGCCCTATATGAGCCAATACCAAGGCGGCCGCCTGGCTGGCACCGGCACCATCGAGTTGAACTTCAATGTCATGGTGCATCAGAACATCACCGCAGTTTCCGGTGATCCCAAGCCGTTCGACCCAACCCCCGGCCCACAACTGTTCGTCAGCAACAACACCCTAGGACTGAAAGCTGTGCGACCCGGTGTTTGGCGCATCACCCTGCTCAAGGTCAACCCGCTGCTGACCCAGTTAAGCCCGAACATCCAGTTCAAAGACCCCTTCCCGCACTACCCCATCGACCGCCCTTAACCCCGCAATAGCGTCATCGGGAACAATCCGGCAACTGCCCAATAAGACAGCTGCCGGATCGCCAATCACACTTCTACAGTCCCCTCCCAAGCACAGTCGCTCCGGGAGAAACACCGATGCACGCATCTACGCAAACCGACAACGCGCGGGATTTCCGCCTGATTGTCGATCCACATCTGAGCCAGTTAACCGCCTGCTTGGAACTGCGCGAGGCGGTTTTCGCTCGTGAATTGCGTTGGGTAGCGACTAGCGTTGACGGCCAGGAGCGCGATGTATTCGACCCGTTCAGCGTGCATGTGGCAGTCATCCATCGCTGGCGGCCAGCCGGTTACCTACGTATTACGCCTTACGGCTCACCCTGGATGCTCAGCGCATGCTTCGACTTTCTGCTCGAACCAGGGATATCTGAGCGTTTCGAACCCGACAGCCTGGAAGTTTCGCGCCTGGCGGTCGAACGCCAATACCGAGGGCACAAACAGCTGGGCGCGTTTGGCGTCTTCGATCTGCTGATCAAAGGCATAATTGAGCACTCGTTAAACACTGCGACGCGCTATTGGTACGTGGTGGTCGCCGAACCCATCCATCGTTTATTGCTGAGCAAGGGCCTACCCTGCGAACGCCTCGGCCCATTGGTGCAGATGCCCGATGGTGTACAGACCCTGGCGGTGCGCATCGACCTGACAGCCTTTCTCGCAGTGGCTCCGCAGTTCTTCACCCGCGAACTGGATCGCCCGGTGTTGGCGAAGGCCCTGGCCATCTAAACTGCTGCGGCCTCACACAACCCGTCGCAGACTAAACCGCGATCACGCCAAAATGAATGGCCTTGGCAATCGCCTGAGAGCGGTTGAGCACGTCTAACTTGCGGAAGATATTGCCGAAATGGAATTTCACCGTCCGCTCGGAAATGCTCAGGATATTGGAAATGTCCCAGGTGCTCTTGCCTTCTTTGGCCCAGTGCAGCACCTCTATCTCGCGTTGTGAGATCTCCGGCGCCATCAGACTGTGACGATTCAAACTACCCTGCCGATTGAATATCTCGTGCAGGTGCGGGGCCAGATAATCTAGGGCATCGACATAATCCTGCGCTTGCTCACGCTCCGGCAGTGTCATGGAGATCAGCGTAGTACTGGTACGCGAGCGACCACTGACGCAGCAGGCGATGCCATTGTTGCCAACAAACTGCCGTGACAGATGGAGAAACTCCTTGCTCGGCGCTTCGTTGGCATAACCCGCCCCCCAGGAAAATGCATGGGTTTCGTGCTCGGCAAGCTTGAGGACCGGATCTTGCAGATGAAAGGATTTGCGAAAGTAGATGTCGACCCACTCACTGCTATAGCCATAGTTGAGCAGTCGTCGGCTGGCCTGGGGGTCGAGCGTGGCGAAGTTGTCGAGACAGATGACCAGAGACGTGAACGGGATGATGCTCTTGGCAAGCTCGATAACGTAATCGACCTCTTCTTTGTCGCTACTGGACTTGATGCAGCACTGTGCTAGTTCGAGCAGTTTTACCAGGTCGCTACGCGAATGAAACATGCTAACCATGACGCATTTGCCTCCCTGCTATCCAATCGATATTCGCTGTTCATCGAAAAAATAAGCCGACATGCCGCACCCGAAGGCTGCGCAAATTCGCCGAACGAGCCGATGCTAGCGCAGGATTGTCTCCAGGCTCAATAATTTCGTATCGATCACTAATAAATAATTCGCAAACAACTGGCACGCACCACCCTTTAGCCGAATAGCGGGCAGCACACCTGGTGAACGCCCTCAAATGGGGCGCTCGTATCAGCTAGAAAAATAAGACCGTGATTACCCGAAGGGCGATTATGACTTTTCAGCGGGCACGCGCGGCGCGTAGGCGAATACATCCGCGCGCATCTGGTGGGCGTCCATGCCCGCCTCGACCAATGCATCCAAGGTGGCGTAGACCATCGCCGGTGAGCCGCTGGCGTAGACATGCAGCGCCTTAAGGTCAGGAAAATCTTCGCGCACCGCTTCGTGCAGCAGGCCGCAACGGCCCTGCCAGCCGCACTGGTCGCTGACCACCTGATGCAGCAACAGGTTGGGCACCTGCTGCCACTGCGCCCAATGCTCCAGCTCGTAGAAATCTTCCGGACGACGCGCGCCCCAGTACAGGTGCACCGGGTGGGCGAAACCAGCAGCGCGGCAGTGTTCGATCAGGCTGTGCATCTGCGCCATACCGGTACCGGCGGCGATCAGCACCAGCGGCCCATTCGGCAGCTCGGCCAGATGGGTATCACCGAAGGGCACTTTCACTCGCGCCAGGCCGGCACGGCGCAACTGGGCAATCAGCTCGACAGTGGCCTCATCGCGGGCCAGCACGTGCAGCTCCAGCTCGCGTCCGCGATGCGGCGCCGAGGCCAGGGAGAACGCCGCGTAATCGTCACCATCACGCTGCAGCAGCAGGTATTGTCCGGCGTGGTAACGCGGCGCCTTGCCGGCCGGTGCCTGCAGGCGCAGACGAAACACATCACCGCCCAGCTCATCACACGCAGCAACCTGGCAAGCCAGCTCACGCACCGGCAGCTCGCCCGGCGCGAGCACGCCATCCCAGTGCAGCACGCAGTCTTGCAGCGGCTCGGCCAGACAGGTGAATAGCTCACCGTGAGTCAGCTCAACCCCACCCTGCTGCACACGCCCTTCAACCAGCAGCGCCGCACAGATATGACAATTGCCATTGCGGCAGCTCTGCGGACAGTCGTAACCCAGCCGCCGCGCCGCATCGAGAATGCGTTCGCGGGGCTGCACGTCCAGTACGGCACCTGACGGGTTCAGGGTGACTTTCATCAATCAATTCCCAGCTCAGACCACAGCGCATCGACGCGCTGTTTGACCGCTTCATCCTGAACGATAGCCCGGCCCCACTCGCGGTTGGTTTCCCCAGGCCATTTATGGGTGGCATCCAGCCCCATCTTCGAGCCGAGGCCGGAGATCGGCGAGGCAAAGTCGAGGTAGTCGATCGGCGTGTTGTCGATCATCACCGTGTCACGCTTGGGGTCCATGCGCGTGGTAATCGCCCAGATCACGTCGTTCCAGTCCCGTGCGTTGATATCGTCGTCAGTGACGATAACGAACTTGGTGTACATGAACTGTCGCAGGAACGACCACACACCGAGCATTACGCGCTTGGCGTGGCCGGGGTACTGCTTCTTGATGGTCACCACCGCCATGCGATACGAGCAGCCTTCCGGCGGCAGGTAGAAATCGATGATCTCAGGGAACTGCTTCTGCAGGATCGGCACGAACACTTCATTCAGCGCCACGCCGAGGATCGCCGGCTCATCTGGCGGCCGACCGGTGTAGGTGCTGTGATAGATCGGCTTTTGTCGACGGGTGATGCGCTCAACGGTGAACACCGGGAAGCTATCGACTTCGTTGTAATAGCCGGTGTGATCGCCGTAAGGGCCTTCTGGGGCCATCTCGCCGGGGTGAATCACCCCTTCGAGGACGATTTCAGCGCTAGCCGGTACCTGCAGATCACTGCCACGCGCCTTGATCAGCTCGGTACGGTGGCCGCGCAGCAGACCAGCAAAGGCATATTCCGAAAGGCTATCCGGCACCGGCGTTACCGCACCCAGAATGGTCGCCGGATCGGCGCCAAGCGCCACTGCAACAGGGTATGGACGGCCGGGGTATTTTTCGCACCAATCGCGGAAGTCCAAAGCGCCGCCACGGTGGCTGAGCCAGCGCATGATCACCTTGTTACGACCAATCACCTGCTGACGATAAATACCGAGGTTCTGTCGTTCCTTGTTCGGCCCTTTGGTGATGGTCAGACCCCAAGTGATCAGCGGGCCGACATCGCCCGGCCAGCAGGTCTGCACGGGCAGCTTGCCGAGGTCGACATCGTCGCCCTCCTCAATCACTTCCTGGCACGGTGCGTCCTTCAGCACCTTGGGTGCCATGGACAGCACTTTTTTGTAAATCGGCAGCTTGTTCCAGGCATCCTTCAGGCCTTTCGGCGGCTCGGGTTCTTTCAGGAACGCCAGCAGCTTGCCGATTTCGCGCAACTCGCTGACTTCTTCTGCGCCCATGCCCAAGGCTACGCGCTTGGGCGTGCCGAACAAGTTGCCGAGCACCGGTATATCGAAACCCGTGGGGTTTTCGAACAACAGCGCCGGCCCGCCCTTGCGCAGGGTGCGGTCGCAGATTTCAGTCATCTCCAGCACTGGAGAAACTGGCGCCTGGATGCGCTTGAGTTCACCGCGCTCTTCCAGACCGCGGATAAAGTCGCGCAGGTCACGATATTGCATGCAGATGCCTCGTTTCGGGCCGGACATTAAGGGCGCAAAGTTTAGCGCCGAACTGGGTCTTTCAGAAGGGACAGCCAGTACCCAGACACACAAAAGCCGGGCTGACCCGGCTTTTGTTGTAAGGCTAGGGAGCGCCTTACTTGCGTTTCATCGACTGGAAGAACTCTTCGTTCGTCTTGGTCGCTTTCAGCTTGTCGGTGAGGAACTCGATGGCGGCAATTTCATCCATCGGATGCAGCAGCTTGCGCAGAATCCACATGCGCTGCAGTTCGTCATCGGCGGTCAACAGCTCTTCGCGACGGGTGCCGGCACGGTTGATGTTGATGGCTGGGAACACACGCTTCTCGGCGATACGACGGTCCAGCGGCAGCTCCATGTTGCCGGTGCCTTTGAACTCTTCGTAGATCACTTCATCCATCTTCGAGCCGGTTTCCACCAGCGCGGTAGCGATGATGGTCAGCGAACCGCCTTCTTCGATGTTCCGCGCGGCGCCGAAGAAGCGTTTCGGCTTCTCCAAAGCGTGGGCGTCGACACCACCGGTGAGCACCTTGCCGGAGCTTGGGATCACGGTGTTGTAGGCACGCGCCAGACGGGTGATGGAGTCGAGCAGGATGACCACATCCTTTTTGTGCTCAACCAGGCGCTTGGCCTTCTCGATCACCATTTCGGCAACCTGCACGTGGCGGGTTGGCGGCTCATCAAAGGTCGAAGCAACCACTTCGCCGCGCACGGTGCGCTGCATCTCGGTCACTTCTTCCGGGCGCTCGTCGATCAGCAGAACGATCAGGTGGCACTCGGGGTTGTTGCGCGCGATGTTTGCGGCGATGTTCTGCAGCATGATGGTCTTACCGGCTTTCGGCGGTGCAACGATCAGGCCGCGCTGGCCTTTGCCGATGGGGGCACAGAGGTCGATCACCCGGCCGGTGATGTCCTCGGTGGAGCCGTTACCGGCTTCCATGACCAGACGCTTGTTGGGGAACAGCGGCGTCAGGTTTTCGAACAGAATCTTGTTCTTGGCGTTTTCCGGGCGGTCGTAGTTGATCGTGTCAACCTTGAGCAGCGCGAAGTAACGCTCGCCTTCTTTCGGCGGGCGAATCTTGCCGACGATGGTATCGCCGGTACGCAAGTTGAAGCGGCGGATCTGGCTCGGCGAGACGTAGATGTCATCGGGGCCAGCGAGGTACGAGGCATCCGCAGAGCGGAGAAAGCCGAAACCGTCCTGGAGAATCTCCAGCACGCCATCACCGGAGATTTCCTCACCGCTTTTAGCGTGTTTTTTCAACAGGGAGAAAATCACGTCCTGCTTGCGCGAACGGGCCATGTTTTCCAGGCCTTGTTGTTCAGCGAGTTCCAGCAGTTCGGTAATCGGCTTTTGCTTGAGTTCGGTCAGATTCATAGGAATGACGTAATCATGAAGGAGGGGAATAAGCTATTTAGCTTGGGAGGCCGCGCCGCTGAGAAGGCGACTTGATCGCCTGCTTGTATATCGAAAGATTCGAATAGGAATGCGTCGGCGACGGCTTGCAGGGGGCTGCATAGAAAATGCAGCGAGGCCGAATGTAACACCGGGTTTATTCATACGTCCAGCGCCCAGACAGAAAAAAGCCCCGCAATGTGCAGGGCTCGAGGGCTTGTTGCCGGCTCAGCGCAACTTAGATGTTGCTGTCGAGGAAGGCTGCCAGCTGCGACTTGGACAGTGCGCCCACCTTGGTGGCTTCAACATTGCCGTTCTTGAACAGCATCAGGGTCGGGATGCCACGCACGCCGAACTTCGGCGGAGTGTCCTGGTTTTCATCGATGTTCAGCTTGCAGACTTTCAGTTTGCCCTGATAGGTCTGAGCGATCTCATCGAGCACCGGGGCGATCATTTTGCACGGGCCGCACCACTCAGCCCAGTAGTCGACCAGCACCGGCCCTTCGGCCTGGAGAACATCCTGGTCGAAACTGGCATCGCTGACATTGGTGATGAATTCGCTCATGGAAAGTCTCCGAGTTCGTAAGCAAAAGATGGCCGACATCATAGCCCGGCTTTTCCCTCACAGGAAGGCGATGGCAATTGAGCTTCTCTATGGCCTGACCACAAGCCAGCCACGCAACTTCCTGCGTCACAATTTATTCAGACGGCCGGCAAACCCTGGCCAGCCACCGGACGAACCAGAGAACAGCCGGTTTGGCCGGTACCTGCGACATCAGTATGCGTTGGCGGGGCCAGCCTATCGTGGCACGATGACGCGGTTCCGCATTGAGATGGTTCTGCCATGCCGCATACCCCTGCCGAGTCTTTTCCCTTGATTGCAGCTATCGACCTGGGCTCCAACAGCTTCCATATGGTGCTGGCCAAAGCCGATCACGGCGAGATCCGCATCCTCGAACGCCTCGGCGACAAGGTCCAGTTGGCCGCCGGTATCGACGAGCAGCGCCTGCTTAGCGAAGAGGCCATGCAGCGCGGGCTCGATTGCCTGCGCCGTTTCGCCCAGCTGACCGCCAGCCTGCCGGAAGGCGCGGTGCGCGTGGTGGGCACCAATGCCCTGCGTGAGGCGCGCAATCGTGGCGAATTTATCCGCCGCGCCGAGGAAATTCTCGGCCACCCGGTTGAAGTCATCTCCGGGCGCGAAGAAGCGCGGCTGATCTACCTCGGCGTGTCGCACAGCATTGCCGACACCCCAGGCAAGCGCCTGGTCGCCGATATTGGCGGCGGCAGTACCGAATTCATCATCGGCCAGCGCTTCGAGCCGCTACTGCGTGAAAGCCTGCAGATGGGCTGTGTGAGCTTCACCCAGCGCTTCTTCAAGGATGGCAAGATCACCCCGGCGCGTTACGCCCAGGCCTACACGGCGGCGCGCCTGGAGATCATGGGTATCGAGCACGCCCTGCGCCGCCTGGGCTGGGAAGATGCGGTGGGCGCATCCGGCACCATCAAGGCCATCGGCCTGACCATTCAAGCCGCCGGCTTGGGCACGGGCGAGGTCAACGCCCAGGGCCTGGCCTGGCTCAAGCGCAAAGTCTTCAAGATCGGCGAGGTGGAAAAGCTCGACCTCGATGGCATCAAGCCGGATCGCCGGGGGATTTTCCCGGCGGGCTTGGCGATTCTCGAAGCGATCTTCGATGCCTGTGATATCCAGCGCATGAGTCATTCCGAAGGCGCGCTGCGCGAAGGCGTGCTGTATGACCTGCTCGGCCGTCATCAGCATGAGGACGTGCGTGAACGCACCCTGAGCTCGCTGATGGAGCGCTACCACGTCGATCTGGAGCAGGCCGCACGGGTCGAGAGCAAGGCGCTCGCGGCGCTGGAGAAAGTCGCTCAGGATTGGCAGCTGGAAGACGACTGGCACCGCGAGCTGCTCAGCTGGGCGGCCAAGGTGCACGAAGTGGGCCTGGACATCGCCCACTACCAGTACCACAAGCACGGCGCTTACCTGGTTGAGCACTCGGACCTGTCCGGGTTCTCGCGTCAGGATCAGCAGATGCTCGCCCTACTGGTGCGCGGCCATCGACGCAATATTCCCAAGGACAAGTTTGCCGAGTTCGGCGCCGAAGGCATCAAGTTGATCCGCCTCTGTGTGCTGCTGCGCTTTGCCATCCTGTTCCACCACATCCGTGGTACTCAGGAAATGCCCAACGTTCAGCTCAAGGCCGCCGAGCAACGCCTGGAGATTCAGTTCCCTGAAGGCTGGCTGCAGAGCAACCCGCTAACCCAGGCAGATTTCACCCAGGAAGCGGAGTGGCTCAAGCGTATCGGTATCGAACTGAGCGTGAGCTGAAGCTCACGTCCCTCCCCCATACTGGTAGAGGGCAATTCAGCGAGATGTCAGCAGCCCGGCTTAGCGGGCGCTGATCAGCGGTGCGGTGAGCTTCTCCAGCAGGCCAGCCTGCGCGCTGCGCGGGTTCTGGTTGCCGCTTGGGCTGACACGCAGATAACGCCCGTCCGGCTGCAGCACCCAGGCCTGGGTGTTGTCAGTGAGGTAGCTTTCCAGCTCCTTCTTGACCCGCAGAATCAGCTTCTTGCCTTCCACCGGGAAGCAGGTCTCGACCCGCTTGTCGAGGTTGCGCTCCATCCAGTCGGCACTCGACAGGTAGATTTTCTCCTCGCCGCCATTGGAGAAATAGAACACCCGCGTGTGTTCGAGGAAGCGGCCAATGATCGAGCGCACCTGAATATTGTGCGAGACGCCGGCAATGCCCGGACGCAGGCAGCACATGCCACGCACCACCAGGTCGATCTTCACTCCGGTCTGACTGGCCTTGTACAGCGCGCGGATGATCTTCGGATCGGTCAGCGAGTTGAACTTGGCGATGATATGCGCCGGTTTGCCCTCAGCCGCCAGCGCGGTTTCGCGGGCAATCATGTCGAGCAGGGTCTTCTTCAGGGTGAACGGCGCATGCAGCAGCTTTTTCATGCGCAGGGTCTTGCCCATGCCGATCAGCTGACTGAACAGCTTGGACACGTCCTCACACAGCGCCACATCGGCGGTCAGCAGGCTGTAGTCGGTGTACAGCTTGGCGTTGCCGGCGTGGTAGTTGCCGGTGCCGAGGTGGGCGTAGCGGACGATCTCGCCGTTCTCACGACGCAGAATCAGCATCATCTTGGCGTGGGTCTTGAAACCCACCACGCCGTAGATCACCACCGCGCCGGCGGCCTGCAGGCGACTGGCCAGTTGCAGGTTGGACTCTTCATCGAAGCGCGCACGCAGCTCGATCACTGCGGTGACTTCCTTGCCGTTACGCGCAGCCTCGACCAGCGCATCAACGATCTCCGAGTTGGCCCCGGAGCGGTACAGGGTCTGCTTGATGGCCAGAACGTGCGGGTCTTTTGCCGCCTGGCGCAGCAGGTCAACCACCGGGGTGAACGACTCGAAGGGGTGCAGCAGCAGGATGTCCTGCTTGCTGACCACGCTGAAAATGTTCTCGGCGTTCTGCAACAGCTTGGGGATTACCGGGGTGAAGGGCGTGTACTGCAGCTCCGGATGGCTTTCCAGACCCGTGATGCTGAACAGCCGGGTCAGGTTGACCGGGCCATTGACCCGGTACAACTCGGCCTCGGTCAGGCTGAACTGCTTGAGCAGGTAATCGAGCAGCGGCCGTGGGCAGGTGTCGACCACTTCCAGGCGCACCGCATCGCCGTAACGGCGGCTGAACAGCTCGCCACGCAGGGCGCGGGCCAGGTCTTCGACGTCCTCGGTGTCCACCGACAGATCGGCGTTACGGGTCAGGCGGAACTGGTAGCAGCCCTTGACCTTCATGCCCTGAAACAGGTCATCGGCATGGGCGTGAATCATCGACGAGAGAAACACATAGTTGTCGCCAGGGCCGCCGACATCCTCCGGCACCTTGATGATCCGTGGCAGCAGACGCGGCGCCGGGATGATCGCCAGACCGGAGTCGCGGCCGAAGGCGTCGATGCCTTCCAGCTCGACGATAAAGTTCAGGCTCTTGTTCACCAGCAACGGGAACGGGTGCGTCGGGTCGAGGCCGATCGGAGTGATGATCGGCGCGATTTCGTCGCGGAAATAGCGGCGTACCCAGGCCTTGTGCTTGGCCGTCCAGAAGCGCCGACGGATAAAGTTGATGTTGTGCTTGGCCAGTGCCGGGAACAGGGTGTCGTTGAGGATCGCGTACTGGCGATCCACCTGCTCGTGAACCAGCTCGGCAATCCGCGCCAGCGCCTGATGCGGCTGCAGGCCATCGGCACCCGCCTGTTCGCGGGCGAAGTTGATCTGCTTCTTCAGCCCGGCCACACGAATCTCGAAGAACTCGTCGAGGTTGCTGGAGAAAATCAGCAGGAACTTCAGCCGCTCAAGCAACGGATAGGACTCATCCAGCGCCTGCTCTAGCACGCGGATATTGAATTGCAGCTGGGACAGCTCGCGGTGGATATACAGGCTGCTGTCATCCAGGTTATGGATCACCACAGGCGCTGGAGCGACCGGCGCGGGGGCTTCGATGACAGGCACTTCCACGGCTACAACCTCGTCGACGACCGGCTGGGCGTCTTGCAATTCAGGGGTACTGAGTCCTTCGGTGTTCATTACCAAGTCCTGGCGGGGCTATTGCCCCTGCTTCAGCAGTTCTGCCGCGCGCACGGCGAAATAAGTCAGGATGCCATCGGCACCCGCACGTTTGAAGGCAGTCAGTGATTCAAGAATCACCGCCTCGCCCAACCAACCATTCTGGATCGCCGCCATATGCATGGCGTACTCACCGCTGACCTGATAGACAAAGGTCGGCACCTTGAATTCCGCCTTGACCCGCCAGAGGATGTCCAGATAGGGCATGCCCGGCTTGACCATCACCATATCCGCGCCTTCGGCCAGATCGGCGGCTACTTCATGCAGCGCTTCATCGCCATTGGCCGGGTCCATCTGGTAGCTGGCCTTATTGGCCTTACCCAGATTGGCTGCCGAACCCACCGCATCGCGGAACGGGCCGTAGTAGGCGCTGGCGTATTTGGCCGAGTAGGCCATGATCCGCACATTGCTATGGTCAGCCAGTTCCAGCGCTTCGCGGATCGCCTGCACGCGGCCATCCATCATGTCCGACGGCGCGACCACCTGGGCACCGGCGTCGGCATGCGACAGTGCCTGTTTGACCAGGGCATCGACGGTGATGTCGTTCTGCACATAGCCGGATTCGTCGAGGATGCCGTCCTGGCCATGGGTGGTGAACGGATCCAGCGCCACGTCGCTGATCACGCCCAGTTCGGGGAACTTGGCGCGCAGGGCACGGATTGCACGCTGGGCGATGCCGTCCGGGTTCCAGGCCTCTTCGGCCAGCAGGGATTTCTTCTCCAGCGGCGTTACCGGGAACAGCGCCAGCGCCGGAATGCCCAGGGCCACCCAGTGCTCGGCTTCCTTGAGCAGCAGGTCGATGGACAGGCGCTCGACACCGGGCATCGAGGCAATCGCTTCGCGGCGGTTTTCGCCGTCGAGGACGAACACCGGCAGAATCAGGTCATCGACACTCAGGCGGTTTTCCCGCACCAGACGTCGGGAAAAGTCATCACGGCGGTTGCGACGCAGGCGAGTGGCGGGAAACAGGCGATTGGCGGGGGTAAAGCTCACGGCAGGCTCCGAAGCCCGTAGCAACGGGCAAGTGTGACAGTTATAAGCGGCCATTATGACCAAAGTATGACAACGCACGACAGCGCTGCGACCGCTTGCCGCAAGCCCAGCAAGCATAGCGCCGCGACCGACGCGAGGATATGCCGGAAAAGCAGGCAGGTAGCCCGAGTCGCCAGGCTTAAACGCATAACGGTGGAGCAGGCCTGCGCCTGTCCACCGTTATCGAGTCCAGCTGCGGTCTCTGCCTAAGCAGGCACGGGAGTATGTCCGCGCGGGGTCCAGAACAGCGCACCGGCACTGAGCAGGCTGTAACCGAGCAGCAGCACCCAGAGCAGCGGCTGAGCGGTCAGCAGGCCAAGCTGCAGGGCCAGCCAGACCGTGGGCAGGTTGAGCAGCAGACGCAGCATTTCCCAACGCCTGGCCGTTGGCCGGTTTTCCAGCCAGCTGCCGATGACCGTCAGCCCCACGGCCATCCAGACGATGCCCAGCAGCGCCTGCGTCAGGTTAAGTTTTTCGCCCATACCCAGCAGCACGGTGCCGGCCACCACATACAGGCTGAACTGCACACCGGCATAGAGCTTCTGCGCCAGGCTCAGCGGCACGTCGAATTTGACGAACTGGCTGAGGTCCGACTTGCTCTGCGGGTACTTGGCCGCAACATCAGCCGGGCGCCAGCCGGTACGCATAAACCAGATGCGCAGCTTGTCCCACCAGGACTCGGCCCGCACCGCGTCACGCCACAGCGCGACATAGAACTGCGCATTGGCCCACAGCGGGTTCCAGCTGGCCAACGGCGTGGTCACACCAAAGATCACCGGCTCTTCATCCAGCTCCTCCTGAAAGGTGCCGAACAAACGATCCCAGAGAATGAACACGCCACCGTAATTGCGATCCATATACACAGCATTCTGCGCATGGTGCACGCGGTGGTTGGACGGCGTGATAAAGAACCACTCGAACCAGCCCAGCTTGGGAATATGCCGCGTATGCACCCAGAACTGATAGAGCAGGTTGAGCGCCGCCACAGTGAGAAATACCAACGGCGGCACACCGATCAGCGCCATCGGCAAGTAGAAGACCCAGCCGAAGATGAAACCGGTGCTGGTCTGCCGCAACGCCGTGGAGAGGTTGTAGTCCTCGCTCTGGTGATGCACCGAGTGCGCCGCCCAGAGTACGTTGCGCTCGTGGCCCAGACGGTGGTTCCAGTAGTAGCAGAAGTCGTAGAAAACAAAGGCGAACAGCCAGACCCACAGGCTGCTCGCCGACAACTCGAACAGGCCGATGTGCTGCCAGGCCAGGGTGTAGGTGAGCAGCCCGACGGCCTTGGTCAGCAGGCCCACGGTGGTCGACAGCACCCCGGCACTGAGGCTGTTGACGGCGTCGGAGAAACGGTAAGTGCTGACCCCGCGCCAGCGGTCGAGCAGCAGCTCCAGGGCGATCAAGGCAAAGAAAAACGGTACGGCATAGAGGATGTAATTCATGGTTTCACCGGTTGCATAGAATCGCCATATCGCTGCACGAGGCTAACGGCTAGGATTGCTGAATAAATCCTAGCCCAGCGCCGCATCCGCCTCGCGGCGCACCATGCCAACCTAGGTGGCATATGACGACATCAGAGCTCAGGCTCAAAGGACATGACTCAACCCGATACGGCTGGTAATTCAGGAGAACTTGATGAACAAGAAAGTCGCGGTGATTCTTTCCGGCTGTGGCGTCTATGACGGCGCGGAAATCCATGAAAGCGTGATCACCCTGCTGCGCCTCGATCAGCGCGGCGCGCAGGTGCAGTGCTTTGCCCCCAACGTGCCGCAGCTGCATGTGGTCGACCACTACAGCGGCGACGAGACAGATGAAACGCGCAACGTTCTGGTGGAGTCGGCGCGCATTGCCCGCGGCCAGATCAAGGACGTCAAGGAGCTACATGTCGGCGACTTCGATGCGCTGATCCTGCCCGGCGGCTTCGGTGCGGCGAAAAACCTCTCCGACTTCGCCATCAGCGGCGCCAACTGCACGGTGCAGCCGGATGTGTTGGCAGCCGCCCAGGCCTTCGTCAAGGCGGGCAAACCGGTCGGCCTGATCTGCATCGCCCCGGCGCTGGCGGCGAAAATCTTCGGCCCAGGCGTGGTCTGCACCATCGGCAACGATCACGACACCGCCGCCGCACTGACCCAAATGGGCGCGGTGCATCACGAGTGCGAAGTCAGCGAAATTGTCGAAGATACTCAACGCAAGCTGGTGACCACCCCGGCCTATATGCTCGCCCAATCGATCAGTGAAGCCGCATCGGGGATCAACAAGCTGGTGGATCGGGTGCTGGAGCTTAGCCACCCGGCCTAACTCTGCGGCCTGATCAACCGACCGATAGCACGCCAATCATGCCAATGCGCGCGGCACTCCAGCCGCGCCACTGGTCACAGCGGCCCCAGTGCGGCAGGTTGATCATCCATCCGCCCAGGCACGACTCCCATGAGCAACTCCCCTTTCGAGCTGACCGCCGAGCTGCAACAAGCAGTGAGCAGCTTCTTCCAGCGCATTCCTTTCAATCAGGTACTCGGTATCGAGCTGGATGAGCTAAGCGCCCAGCGCGTAACCATGCACCTGCCGATGAAGCCCGAACTGATCGGCAATTTCGTTCACGGCATTCTGCATGGCGGGGTGATTTCCTCGCTGCTGGATGTAGCCGGCGGGGCCATGGCGCTGATCGGCGCATTCGACAAACACCAGCACCTGTCCAGTGCCGAACGCATGACGCGGCTGTCCAAACTCGGCACCATCGACCTGCGCATCGACTACCTGCGCCCAGGCCGAGGCCAGCGTTTTACTGCCAGCGCCGTGCTGCTGCGTACCGGCAACAAGGTGGCGGTGGTGCGCAGCGAACTGCACAGCGACGACGGCACCCTGGTGGCCGTCGGCACCGGCACTTATCTGTGCGGCTAATGGCTAGGCCCGCTGCAAACGGGTGAGGATACGATCCAGTGAATTGGCGAACGCCTGCTTGTCGCGCTCGCCATAGGGCGGCTGACCGCTGCCGACCTGGCCCAGTTCGCGCAACTCGGTAAACAGATTACGCACGGCCAGTTTGTCGCCCATGTTGCGCTCATCGAACTCGCGACCACGCGGATCAAGCGCGGCCACGCCCTTCTTCACCAGGCGATCGGCCAGCGGCACGTCGCTGCAGATTACCAACTCACCCGGCAGCGCATGCTCCACCAGGTAGTCATCCGCTGCATCCGGGCCACTGGGCACCACGATCAACCGCACGCAGCTGTACGCCGGCTTGATTTGCGCCTGACCCGCCACCAGCAGCACCTCGAAGCGCCGCTTCAAGGCGAACTTCACCACCTGATCCTTGGCCGCCTTGGGGCAGGCATCGGCATCAATCCAGACTCGCATCACCCGGTACTCTCCAGACGCAACAAAGCCGGCATGGTAAGCCATGCCGGCAGCCGCTGTGCGTCAAGCCTGCATCAGACGGCGACGCTCGCCCAACCAGCTATGCCCATACAGCAGCGTAATGGCCACCAGGGCCGTGGCCTGTGCCGCCAGACTGTAGGCGTCATCATGGATGCCCAGCCAGTCAAACTCGAAGAAGGCTACCGGTTGCGTGCCGAGCACCCCGGCTTCCTGCAACGCCGCTACACCGTGGCCGGCGAACACCACCGAAAGCACACAGAGCAGCACGGCATTGGCGCCGAAGAAGGTGGCCAGCGGCAGTTTGCGTGAGCCGCGCAGGATCACCCAGGCCAAGCCCAGCAGCAGCACCAGCGCCGCGGCTGCGCCGGCCAAAACCATACCGTGGCCTTGCGGGCCGGCCTGCAGCCAGAGGGTTTCATAGAACAGGATGACCTCGAACAGCTCGCGGTACACCGAGAAGAACGCCAGCACAGCAAAGCCAAATCGACCACCGCCACCGACCAGGCTGCTCTTGATGTAGTCCTGCCAGGCCGCCGCATGCCGGCGGTCATGCATCCACACCCCGAGCCAAAGCACCATCACGCTGGCAAACAGCGCAGTCACGCCTTCCAGCAGTTCACGCTGCGCGCCGCTGACGTCGATCAGATAGGCCGCCAGCGCCCAGGTGGCCACCCCGGCTAACAGTGCCAGGCCCCAGCCGATGTGCACGCTGCGCACCGCCTGCTGCTGACCAGTGTTGCGCAGGAAGGCGAGAATCGCCGCCAACACCAGAATCGCCTCCAGTCCTTCACGCAGCAGGATCAGCAGGCTGGAAAAGAAGCTCAGCGAGCTCGATAGACCATCGCCATCGAGCAAGGCGGCCGAGGTCGCCAGCTCGGCCTTGGCCTGCTCCAGCCGTTGCGCCGCCTGCGGCACCGACAAGCCATCCTGCAATGCCTGGCGGTAAGCCATCAGCGCACGCTCGGTGGTCTTGCGTTGCACCGAGTCGAGGTTATCCAGGGCGCTTTCGACCAGCTCGAAACCCTCCAGATAAGCGCCGACGGACAGGTCATAGGCCTGCTCATGATCGCCTGCCCGGTAGGCAGCCAGGCTCTGCTCCAGGGTCGCGCGAGTGTGTTCGATCAACTGCAGCGGGCCGCGCTGCTGCACCGGTGGCTGAGCCCGCTGGACGCGAAAGCGCGCAGCCGCCTCATCGCCCTGCGCTGCCGCTACTTCATCCGGGGTTGTACCGGCCAACACAGCCATCGTGAACGGCGAACCGGCGGCAACCGGCTCGGTGCTGAAGCCTGCGATATAACTGGCCAGGTCCCAGCGCTGACGCTCATCCAGCTGATCGGCAAAGGCCGCCATATCAGTGCCATCGATGCCCAGGCCGATAGTGTTGAACAGGTCATACAGGCTCAGGCGATTGAGTCGCGCCAAGTCGCGCAGGTTGGCAGGCGGCGGCTCCAGGCCGATGCCCGCCGGTCCGTCGCCGGCACCGCTGTCGCCGTGGCACACGCTGCAGTGCTGGGCAAACAGCGGCGCGCCACGGCTGGGATCGGGAGTGATGGCCGGGGTCTGGCTAACGCCATAAGCGCTGGCCAGGGTCGCGGCCAACTGCCGGGCTTGCTGCGCAACCTGGCCGCCGTCGACACGCTGTTCAATGCCCTGGCGCAGATTGGCCACGCCCTGCTCCAGTTCAGCCTGTTCGCTACGCGCTGGCAGCGCAACGATCAAACCTTGCAGTACAGTCATAAACTCCAGCTGCTCACGGTACTCACTGGAGTCGATCACCTGACCATTGGCCACGGTGGCCGGGTAATCAGCGCCCAGGTAACCGAGCAGATGCAGAGCTTGCGCTGCGCCCTCGAGGGGCTCAGCCATAACAGCCAGGCTGCAGAGTGCCAACACGGGCACCAGCAACCAGCTGCAGAAACGCAATACGGAAGTCATATAGGAGTGGATCCCAAATACGAATGGATGACATTCGATTGTTACCCTCCTAACGACTTTCCTCAACCTCTGATCGACCATGGCCCGCGACGGATCGTCGCAACGGCGCAGGAGTGATGCGATGAGTTTTTGGCAAAGCCTGGATGAACCGGCTTATGTTGTGGTCTGCGGCGCCAGCCGGGGGATTGGTCTGGCCCTCACCGCGCAGCTGCTGGAGCGCGCTGATATTGCTGAAGTGTGGGCCATCGCCCGCCAGGCCAGTCAGGCGCCTGGTCTGCTTGAGTTGCGAGAGCAATATGGCCAACGCCTGCACTGTCTGGATATGGACGTATGCGATGAACAGGCGCTGAGCGAGCTGGCCGCGTATTTGCGCGCTGCCACTCCGCGCCTGCATCTGCTGCTGTGCACGGTTGGTGTACTGCAGGACGGCGCGGCAAAGGCCGAGAAGGGCCTGAGCCAGATCACGCTTGAGGGGTTGTTGGCGACCTTTCAGCGCAACAGTTTTGCGCCGATTCTGCTGCTCAAGCACCTGTTGCCACTGCTACGCGGCCAGCATGCCTGCACGGTGGCGGCGCTGTCGGCGCGGGTCGGTTCGATTGGCGACAACCGCCTCGGCGGTTGGTACAGCTACCGCGCCAGCAAGGCCGCGCTGAACCAGTTGCTACACACCGCGAGCATCGAGTTGAGCCGGATGAACCCCAACAGCTGTGTGCTCAGCCTGCACCCTGGCACCACCGACACAGAACTGTCGAAACCCTTTCAGGCCAATGTGCCCACCGACAAGCTATTTACTCCCGACTATGCCGCCGAGTGCCTGCTGGCGCAGATCGAACGGCACGGCCCAGCGCAGACCGGCACGTTCTGGGGCTGGGATGGCCAACCGATTCCTTGGTAGCGATACCCGCGCAGTTCAGACCGGCGCGCGGCGCACGCTGGCCAGCAATGCCGCCGCGCCGACAAACAGCGCACCAAAGGTCCGATTCATCAGCTTCTGCTGACGCGGTGAACGCAGCGCGCCCAACACCCGGGCAGCCAGACCGGTATAGCCGGCCATGACGATCAGGTCGACGCAGATCATGGTCACGCCCATCACCAAGTACTGCATCAGCAGCGGCGCCTGCGGGTTGAGGAACTGCGGCAGCACCGCGAGCATAAAGACGATGGCCTTTGGGTTGCTGAAGTTGACCAGAAAACCGCGCAGCACCAGGGTCAGCGGGCGACCGATGGGGCGCTCGGTCTGCGTGGTCATATCGCTGGGCAGCGCCTGCCACTGGCGATAACCGAGGTACACCAGATAGACCACGCCAAACCACTTGATCAGGCTAAAGGCCAATTCCGACGCCGCCAGAATCGCCCCGACACCAGCGGCGACGATGGCGATCTGCAAAGCCAGGCCCAGCTGCAGACCCAGGGCATTCCAGTAACCGCGCACAAACCCGTATTGCAGCCCGGCCGACATCGAGGCAATCGCCCCGGCGCCCGGCGACAGGCTGATGACCCAACAGGCCACAAAGAACGCAAGCCAGGTTTCCAGGGCCATGGCAGATACCTCAAACGGAAAATAAAAAGGGGTAGGCCGCTAGCCTACCCCTTGTTGGGTTACTCGCCCAGCCGGCTCATCAGTCCGGCGAACCCTTACGCAGCTGTACCGGTTCCAGCTCTTCTTCCTTGCGCGCGCGGGCACGCGCCATCCGCATACGGATGTTGACGGCTTCCACCGCCAGCGAGAAGGCCATGGCGAAGTACACATAACCCTTCGGCACATGCACCTCGAAGGCTTCGGCGATCAACACGGTACCGACCACGATCAGGAACGACAGGGCGAGGATTTTCAGGCTCGGGTGCTTGTCGATGAAATCACTGATGGTGCCGGCCGACAGCATCATCACGAACACCGAAATCACAATGGCCGCAACCATCACCGGCACGTTGTCGACCAGGCCGACCGCGGTGATCACCGAGTCCAGGGAGAACACGATGTCGATAATCGCGATCTGCACGATGATGCCCATAAAGCCATAGGTCTTGCCGCCAACGGCTTGGGCTTCTTCTTCGCCCTCCAGGCTGTGGAAGATCTCCGCCGTGCTCTTCCACAACAGGAACAGGCCACCGAAGAACAGGATCAGATCACGCCCGGAGAAGCCCTGGTCGAACACATGGAACAGATCGGCCGTCAGGCGCATCACCCAGCTGATCGACAGCAGCAGGAGAATCCGTGTGCCCATCGCCAGCGCCAGGCCGAAGAAGCGCGCCTTGGGTTGCTGATGTTTGGGCAGACGGCTGACCAGGATCGAGATAAAGATGATGTTGTCGATGCCGAGGACAATTTCCAGGGCAGTCAGGGTCAGAAATGCGACCCAGAGTTCAGGGCTGGCCAGCCATTCCATAATTGCTTAAACCTCGGTATTACGCGGCGTAGGGAGTTCGCCATTGCGCCAGCGGCGCACGGCTTTTTGGAAAAACAGGCTATTGGGAATCTGTACCCAGGCTCCCGGCGCATCACCGCTGAGGTCTTCCAGGGTGGTGTAGAACAGATTGATCGCCACCACTCGACCGCGTACGCCAGGCTTATCGGCACTTTCCAGCACCTCGACGCAATCGCCAAGGCGAAACGGCCCCATAGCGAAGATCAGCAGCGCGCAGAACATGTTCGACAACACGCTCCAGATAGCGAAAAAGGCGATCGCTGCCACAGCTGCAAAACCCGTGAGTGCCGTCCACAGCACCTGCGCCGAAACACCCAGGCGCTCCAGCACCAGCATAAATGCGCTACCCAGCACCAACCAGCGCAGCAGGCCACGCAGCGGCATCAGCAATTCGGCCGGCAATTGCGGGTAGCGGTTACCGAGACGGGTGATGCCACGGGTGAGAATGCGCTGAAACAACCAGGCCAGCAGCACAATCAGGATCACCTGGCCGGCGCGCAGCAACGGCTCTTGCCAGGTCATCAGCCACTCCAGCGTCGGCAGGGTGATGTTCAACTGGCGGCCTCCAGCTCAGCTTGCAGGGCTTCGAGGGTTTCCAGCGCGAGCATCCAGCGCTCTTCCAGGTCGGCTTCACGGCTTTTCAGCTTGGCCTGTTCGGCCAGGGCGTCACGCAGCTCGTCCTTGCGCGCGGCTTCGTAGATGCCGCTGTCGCCCAAGCGCGCTTCGACGGCGGCGAGCTTCTCGTGCAACTGGCCCAGCTCTTTCTCCAGTTTGTCGGCTTCACGCTTGTGCGGCGCCAACTGCTGACGCAAGGCCGCTGCGGCCTGGCGCTGCACACGCTTGTCGGATTTGTCCGGATTGCTTTCGCCACTGCTCGCCGGTGTTTGCCGCGTGCGGTAATCCACCAGCCAGCGGGCGTAGTCTTCCAGATCGCCATCGAACGGCTGCACCTGACCATCGGCGACCAGCAGGAACTCGTCAGTGGTGCTCTTGAGCAAGTGGCGATCGTGGGACACCACTACCACTGCGCCGCTGAACTCCTGCAGGGCCATGGTCAGCGCCAGGCGCATTTCCAGGTCGAGGTGGTTGGTCGGCTCATCGAGTAGCAGCAGGTTGGGCTTGCCCCAGGCAATCAGCGCCAGGGCCAGACGGGCTTTCTCACCGCCGGAGAAATTCAGCACCGGCTCGTCACAGCGCGGGCCGCGGAAATCGAAGCCGCCGAGGAAGTCGCGCAGTGTCTGCTCGCGCTCGGTCGGCGCCAGGCGCTGGAAGTGCAGCAGCGGGCTGGCCTTGTCATCCAGAGCATCGAGCTGATGCTGGGCAAAATAGCCGACCACCAGGTTCTCGCCGCGCTGCAGATGGCCGCCGATCGGTTGCAACTCGTTCGCCAGGTTCTTGATCAGGGTCGACTTGCCCGCGCCGTTCGGCCCGAGCAGGCCCAGGCGCGCACCAGGCGCCAGGCTCAGTTTGACCTTTTCCAGCACCACCTTGTCGCCGTAGCCCAGGCGACCTTCACTAAGGCTGAGCAGCGGGCTGGAGATCTTGTCCGCCTCACGGAAGCTGAAGTCGAAGGGCGAATCGACGTGCGCTGCCGACAGCTCTTCCATCCGCTCCAGCGCCTTGATCCGGCTCTGCGCCTGGCGCGCCTTGGTGGCCTGGGCCTTGAAGCGGGCGATGTACTTTTCCATGTGCGCGCGCTGCGCCTGCTGCTTCTCGTACGCCTGTTGCTGCTGCGCCAGACGCTCGGCACGGGTGCGCTCGAAGGCCGAGTAGCCACCGCGATAGAGAGTCAGTTTCTGCTGATCGAGGTGGGCAACGTGGTCCACTACGGCATCCAGGAAATCGCGGTCATGGGAGATCAGCAGCAAGGTACCGGGGTAACCTTTCAGCCAGCTTTCCAGCCAGAGGATCGCGTCGAGGTCGAGGTGGTTGGTCGGCTCGTCGAGCAACAACAAGTCGGACGGGCACATCAGCGCCTGAGCCAGGTTCAGACGCATGCGCCAA
The DNA here is from genome assembly GCF_902506475.1 of Pseudomonas sp. 8BK. Lineage (NCBI taxonomy): Bacteria > Pseudomonadati > Pseudomonadota > Gammaproteobacteria > Pseudomonadales > Pseudomonadaceae > Pseudomonas > Pseudomonas sp. 8BK. The sequence goes on from NZ_LR733252.1 coordinate 2,738,534, forward strand.
CCACCGGAAAAATCACCGACGCGGCGATCCATCTGCGCGCTGTCAAAACCCAGGCCGGCGAGCAACTTGCGCGCACGGGCATCGGCGCTGTAGCCGTCGAGGGTATCGAGTTCGGTGTGCAACCGCGCCACGGCGGCGCCGTCATGGGCGGCTTCGGCTTGCACCAACTCGGCCTGCACGCGGCGCAGCCGTACGTCGCCATCGAGCACATAGTCCACCGCCTGGCGCTCGACCGCGTCGATCTCCTGACGCATATGCGCCACGCGCCAATCGGCGGGAATCAGGCAATCGCCCGCGTCGGCACTCAGCTCGCCACGCAACAGGGCAAACAGGCTGGATTTGCCGGCACCGTTGGCGCCGATCAGGCCGGCTTTGTGGCCGGGGTGCAGGGTCATTTCGGCGTCTTCTAGCAGACGCTGAGGACCACGCTGTAAAGTCAGGTTCTGGAGTCGGATCATAATGGCGGCGGAGTCTACCAGAGTCCCTTTAGAGAAACCCGGAAAGCACCATGCCTACTGACCTGTGGCGATTCGCCGAAGCACTGTATCAACGCCCTGGCACCGAGGCCGCGTGCCTGCTACTGCAAACGCAGGGAGCGGATGTGTGCCTGCTGCTCTGCGCTGCCTGGCTGGAACGCCGGCAGATTCTCTGCAGTAACGAGCGCAGCGAAGCGTTGCGCAATATCGCGCAGCCCTGGCAACAGCAGGTGGTGGTGCCGCTGCGCCAATTGCGCCAGAGCTGGCGCGAGCAAGCACAGAGCGATAACGCCCTGACGCAGTTACGTGAACAGGTCAAACAGCTGGAGCTGGCCGCAGAACGCGAGCAGCTGGAGCGCCTGGCGGCCTGTACTCAAGACTGGCCAAGCAACGCGGCGAACGCACCGCTGAATTGGCTGGAAAGCCTGGCTCCCCAGCCGAGCAACCACGATGCGCTGCAAACGCTGCGCATCGCGGCGGCACACCTCAGCGCTTAAACAGCACTTGGCGGGGTACTGCCATTGCTGCCGGCAGATGTAGCAGATGCATCGGCAACCGGGGCGTTAGCCACTACTGGCTTGGCGGCAGCCGGTTTAGCGGCAGCTTTCTTCACAACCGGCTTGGCCGCAGGTTTTGCAGCTGGCTTGGCCGCAGGCTTGCTGCTGGGCTTAGCCGCTGGAGCCTTTTTCACCACAGGTTTAGCCGCTGCCTTGGCAGGCTGTGCCACCGGCTTGCTCGCTGCGGGTTTGCTAGCTGCAGGCTTGGCTGCGCTGGCTACTGGTTTCTTCGCCGCCGGCTTGGCGGCTGGCTTTGCCGCGACGGGAGCCTTGCTGACAGCTTTGGCCGGCGCTTTTGCAGCCGGCTTGGCGGGCGCTTTCGCCGGGGCCTTGGCGGCTGGCGCAGCAGCTTTAGTGGCAGGTTTAGGCGCTGGCTTGCTGGCAGCGGGTTTGGCCGGGGCCTTCGTTGCGGCTGGCTTGGCAGCCGGTTTGACCGCAGCGTCCTTGGCCGAACGGCTGTCCAGCGCTTTGCCTACGGCTTCTTTAACTTTGCCGACACCCTGGGCCAGCTTCAGGCTTTCCTGTGCATCGCGCTTGAGGTTGGCGATATAGCTGCGGGTTTCACTCTGACGGTCTTTTAGGGTATCGAGCAGCTGCTCCAGTTCTGCCACGGCATCTTTGCTTTTGGCCTGGGCCTTGGCTTTGCCGGCGACTGCGGCATCCTGCATTTTGCTGCGGGCTTTGTGCAACTTTTCCTGAGCCTTGCCGCGTTGCTTTTCCAGCTTGGCGAGCAGCTTCTCGGCATCAACCAAAGCGCGTGTGCAAGCATCTTCAAGATGCTCAAGCAGGCTGCTGGAAAGTTGCTGCAGCAGATGCAGCGGAGTACTCACTGATTTCTTCTTTGCATTCTTTGTAGCCGACATGACTCGCCTCCTGGCGGATGAAGATGGCGTCATACTAGACCTCCTTTTGCCCGCCTTGCCACCTCACGCATTGAGCTTGCGAGCCTGGCTGGCATTATTGGCGCACCTTAGGCCGGAGAACACCCATGCCACGTTTCGCCTTGCTACTGCTCTGCCTGCTCGCGCCTCTGCCTCAAGCGCATGAGCATTCCCACGACCTGGCCTATAGCCTGGGGGTAAAACTCGGTGAGCGGCTACGTGACGAAGTACCGGATCTGGAGCTGCAAGCCCTGCTCGACGGCCTGCGCCAGGCCTACCGCAACGAGTCGCTGGCGCTGGATGCCAAGCGCATCGAAAGCCTGCTGGCCGAACATGAAGCGCAGTTGGCCAGCGCCCCGGAACGCATTGAAAAAGCCAAGACAGCCGAGCAGCGTTTTCTCGCCACGGAGAAGGCCAAAGCCGGCGTACGTGTACTGCAGGATGGCGTGCTGATGCAGGAGCTGCGCGCAGGCAGCGGCCGCAAGCCTGGCGCGAAGGACCGCATTCAGGTGCGCTATATAGGTTTTCTGGCAGATGGCAGTCAGTTTGACGAAAGCCAGACCGCGCAGTGGTTTCGCCTGGACAGTGTGATCGCCGGATGGCGCAGTGCGCTGCAGCAGATGCCGGTGGGCGCGCAGTGGCGCTTGGTGATTCCGTCGGCTCAGGCGTATGGCGAAGAAGGAGCGGGGGATTTGATTCCACCCTACTCGCCCCTGGTGTTCGAGCTGGAATTGCTCGACACCAAGGAGTAACGAGTCAGTTCATCAGAGAGCCAGTGCGGCCTGCTCCTGATGGGCGTTATGCAGGACTTCGATCAGGCAGTCCTCCAGTTCGAAGCGCTCGTGCAGCAACTGGCCGAGGCGTTTCAGCTCATCCAGCAGGGATACCGAGTCGTGGCAGTCGCCATTATCGCAGCGGTCATTGAAGGCCAGCGCCACTTCAGTAATCACCTCGATGCGCGGGTAGATCTGCTTGGCCAGATCAAGACCACGCTGATCACCAAAGGCCTTGGCTTCGCTGGTCAACTGTTCGTAGACCTCGAAGTGGCCAGCGGATACGTAATCGACAAGGATCTCGCAGAAACGCTGCAATGCCTCGGCATTAGCGCTCGGTGCTTGCGGTGAATTGTTGATGGCGGCATACGCATGAACCAGCTCTTTGCGCTCTTGCAGCCAACGGTCGATCAGCAGGTGAACTCCACCCCAACGCTCCTGGGCGTTCTGACAACTCTCGAGCATGATGACCTCTACTTCCCTATTGCTATTAGTGTTGTACGCCCGCATCGAGACAGATTTTTGTCAGTCCGTGCAAGGTCTGGGAAGACAACCGTGAAACGGCAACTTTCCGGCGGTATCTGAGGGCCAGATTATTCCCGCTGGCTTAGGCCTTCAAGGTAGCGTTGGAGAAAATTTCATACAAGCGTTTAACCGGCGCCTACTCAGCCTTCTCAGCCGCCGCAGGCTTGTAAAAGCTCAGAGTGACCTGGCCAAGGTCAATGCCCCACTTCGACATACGCGCCCGATTGAGCATCACCTGGCCATCCATCAGGAACATCCAGTCATCAAAATCAACCACATAGGTTGAGTCATCGACCTTCAGCCGTAGCTGGTAACGCCAATGCAAGGCGTTGCCGGCAACTTCACCGACGGCTTCCCCGACCACATCATCCGCAGTACCACGCCAACTGCCGTCGGCCTGCCTGGTCAGGGTCCAGACGCGCCGTTCGGTGCTGCCATCGCTGTAGGTAAAGCGTTCGTCGAGCACGCCTACATCACCGTCCCAGGTGCCGGTCATGGCCACATGGAAACGCTTGACCACCTCGCCGGAGCGATTCTGGAACATGCCCCAAGCCTGCAACTCGCCATTGAAGTAATCGCTCAACTCCAGGCGAGGCTGCTCGCTGACATACTCATTCACCTGCGGGCCTGCACAACCCGCCAGCAGCGCTACCAGACAACAGATCAACAGTGTCCGCATAAGCACCTCAAGAAGCGGCTAAATCAAATCGCTGCTGGCAAAACTGGCGTACACAACCGCGCATCAAGCAGGCGTAGGCCTTCCTGATACAGGCTGTTGCTACGCTCCAGCTCGCCCAGTTGTGCCAACAAACGCGCCAGCTCGGCACAGGTTTCTGGATGACGCTGAAAAACCAAACTGCTTTCCAGGTAATCCTTGGCTTTGCCCCACAACTGACTGTGCAGACACAGCCGCCCCAGCGTCAACAGCAAGCCGGCATCTTGTGGATGTTGCTTCAACCAGCCCTCGGCCGCCTGTAACTGCTTGCCCAGATCACGCCCATGCAGCAAGCCGTATAGACGCACCAGAGCGGTGTCGTAATGCTGCTTCAAGAAATGCCGCAGCAGCTCTTCCGCCTCGCCTTCGGCACCCAGTTGACGCAGTTGCTCGGCATACACCGCCAGTAACTCGGGCACCTGATGCTGCGCCGTCGACATGGCCTGCCAGACTTGCTGCAACGCCAGCAGCGCCGCCTGCGCGTCGCCGTCAATCGGTTGAGCAGCCTGCAGCAAGCGTCCACGCCACGCCTGACGCTCAAGCTCGCTCAGCTCGGCATTGCCCAGAGCTTTCTCCTTGCGCAGATCAGGTAGCAACCCAAGCAGCGCCGACCAATCGCCCGACTGCAGGTAGAGCTGCTGCAGCTGACGCAACACCAGGTGATGGTGTGGATGACGCGAACGCATGGCTTGCAGAGTCTCCAGCGCCGCATCGGTCTGTCCGCGCGCCAGTTGCAGTTCGGCATGCTGCAGGGCAATTGCCAGTTCCGCCTGCGGCTGTCGGTTGAGTGCCTGCTCCAGCAGGTCGTCGCTGTCGTTGTGATGCCCCAGCTGATGTGCAGCGCGTGCGGCGCCCAGGTAATAACTCAAGGGCTGCGGCGAGCTGCTGGCCGCCTGTTTGAGATGACGCAGGGCGCGCGCCCAGCGACCCTCAGCAAGGTCGAGAAAGCCTTGCTCGGACGCCAGCCGCACGCGGCGACGGCTGTGCAGCCGTGACCAGGGATTAAGCAGGCCGCCGGATGTGACCAACAGCCGGACGCTCAAACGCACTAGATAAACCAGCAGCCAGAGCACCAACACCAGAGCGACAAAGGCCCATAGGCTGGATTCATAACGAAAGCCCTGAAAGGCAATCAGCACATAACCCTTGTGCTCGGCCAGCGGCAGACCGAACAGCACCAGGCTGGCGACGCCGGCAACAATCGCCAGAACCAGCAGCAACCAGTAGATGCGCTTCATTGCAGCGCCTCCTGCAGTTGCGCCTCGACATCATCGCTGGGCGCGGCGGCAGGTTCAGCCTCGACCTTCTGCTGGCTGCGCGCGGTCTGTTTGGCTTGTATGTATGCCTGCACGGCATTCAGCGTCGGGCTGAGGTCCGGCGGCGTCACCGCAATCGGCCGCTCGGCCAGCTCATCAATGCGCGCACGCAGGGCGCGGCTATTGGGGTTATCCACATCGAAGTGTGCATCCAGCACCTCACGTGCCTGCTGCAAGGCCTGGCGATAGACCTCGCGCTGACCATGCAACGCCCCCCACTGGGCCTGCTCCAGCGCCAGGCTGAGGGCCAGGCGTACCTGAGTCAGGCTCTGGCCGGCGAGCACGGGGCGGATATTGCGGTCGGCGTTGAAATCAATGCGAAAGTATTCCGACAAGGTCTGCAGGCCACGCTGCCACCATTGCTGCTCAACCACTCCTGAATCGGCCAGCTCGCTGAGTACGCCACCGTCAGCGCTGAAGCTAGGCGCCTGCGCATTGAGTTGCACCACCTGCTCACGCAATGCGCCGAGCTGCAGAAACAGCCCGGTACGGTCCGGGTTGGCGGTCGAACGCAGTGCCTGCAGGCTCTTGGCCAATTGCTCGCGGGCGGCAAATGCGGCGGGGTCATCCTGCTCATGGAGGATTTCATCGGCGGCCTGCACCAGTGCGGTGGCGCTGTTGATGTCCTGCAAAGCAGATAGACGCAAGCTGGCCAGGCGCAGCAGATGCTCGGCCTCGGCCAGGCGCCAGTCCTGACGACTGGCACCCAGTACGGTTTCCAGACGCTGATTGAGCAATTGCTGATCGCCCTGTAGCTGGGCCAGCAGACGACGACGGGTTTCCAGCTCCTCGACACTTGGCAGCTGATCGAGGCGCACCTCTAATTTCTTGCCAGTCTGCGCCAGGCTTTGCGCTTCACTGCGCGCCTCCTGCAACTGGCCTTGCTGTTGTTGCTCGCGAGCGTCCAGTGCCTGTAACTGCCAAAGCCCCCAACCACCCGCACCGGCGCCAGCAGCAGCGACCAGCAAGGCCAGCAGCGCCAGACCGTTGCCACGCAAAGCCGGTTGGCTCGCGACAGGCGGCGTAGCCGGCAGCGCAGCGGCGGTATCCAGCGGTGCCTGTTCGGGTTGTTTTACGGCGTGATCGTTCGGGCCTTGCTCTTTCGGAGTAGTTGCTTCGCTCACGTATCCATCCTTTGCGTCAGAGATCGGGGCAGGTTGCGTCTGCAAGGCTGCCAGCAACGCCGCGGCACTCGCGCCACGACAGTCCACAACAAATTGCGCACCGGCCGCACGGGCCATTTCGGCAACTCGCGGGCTGGGTACAAATAAGGGTAGTTGAGCCAGTTCGGCCCAGGACTCAGCGGCCAACTCGCGCAAATGCACAAAGCCCTGTCCACTGCTGACCACCAGCGCATTCAGGCGTTCAGCCTGAATCCGCTCGATCAGTGCTGCGGACGGGTAATCCGGCAGTACCCGGCGATACAGTGGCAGATAGTCCACCTGCACGCCTTGGCCGCGCAAGCGCTCGGCCAGTAACTCTCGGCCACTCTCACCGCGCAGGATCAATACCCGTGGGCTGGCGGCCGCCGTCAGTGCCTGCTGTAACTGCGGCAGGGCGAGCAGCGCCTCGCTGTCATCAGCCTCTTCCGGGTAATACACCTGCAGATCATGCCCACGGAGAATCTGCGCCGTGGCCGCGCCGACGCTGAACCAGGGTTGTTCGGTAGGCACTGGGGTTTGGTAGCGATCCAGCAGATCAAGCGCCAGCCGAGCCGCCGGCTTGCTCACCACGATCACCGCGCAGTAGCGCTGCAGATCAGCAAGCGCGGCGCGTTGCTCGGCACTTTCGCTCAGGGCTTCAATAGCCAGCAGCGGCAAGCTGCTGCTGTAGATGCCCTGCTCGGCCAAGGTTGCTGCCAGCGCTGCCGATTCCTGGGCCGGTCGCGTCAGCAGCAAACGCCAACCCATCACTCGGCAGCGGCCTCGCCGTATACGGCTTGCAGAATGGCCGCAGCGCCCTGGGCCAGCAGGGCTTCAGCGACCTGCACCCCCAACTGCTCAGCCTGTGCTGACGGAGCACGGTTTTCCGCCCGCAGCAGCAAACCGCCATCCGGCTGACCGACCAGGCCGCGTAGCCATAGCTGCTCGCCCTCAAGCACTGCGTAACAGGCAATTGGTACCTGGCAGCCGCCATTCAGGTGCTTGTTCAAGGCGCGCTCGGCGGTCACCCGCAGCGCAGTATCGTGATGATGCAGAGGTGCCAGCAGAGCATGGATCTCACTGTCGGCTGTGCGGCATTCGATACCCACCGCGCCCTGACCACCGGCCGGCAGGCTGTCTTCAGCGCTGATCGAGGAGCGAATGCGCTCGGCAAAACCGAGGCGAATCAGCCCGGCGGCGGCAAGGATGATGGCGTCGTAGTCACCGGCATCCAGCTTGGCCAGGCGGGTGTTGACGTTGCCACGCAGGAACTGGATTTTCAGATCTGGCCGGCGCGCCAGCAGCTGGGCCTGACGGCGCAGACTGGAAGTGCCGACCACGCTACCGGCAGGCAAGGCATCGAGGCTGGCATAGGTGTTGGACACAAAGGCATCGCGCGGATCTTCCCGCTCACAGATGCAGTACAGGCCCAGGCCTTCGGGGAAGTCCATCGGCACATCCTTCATCGAATGCACGGCGATGTCGGCCTGATTCTCCAGCATCGCGGTTTCCAGCTCTTTGACAAACAGGCCCTTGCCGCCAATCTTCGCCAGCGGCGCGTCGAGCAGCTTGTCACCGCGACTGACCATAGGCACCAGGCTGACTTTAAGACCAGGGTGCGCCTGTTCCAGACGGGCTTTGACGTGTTCGGCCTGCCACAGGGCCAGGGCACTTTTACGGGTGGCGATGCGGATTTCGCGAGACATGGGCAATTCCAGAAAACGAACTGCCGGGGATAATAACAGGCTGACCCGGATCAGGCCTGCAACCCGAAGTCATCCGGGCTGCCCGAGAGCCTTAAAGGTTGTGCATCAGCTTGCGCACGCCGGCCACATGCCGACGGCTGACAATCAATGCTTCCTCGTTCATACCCTTGAGGAACAGCTGGAAATGCCCGAGCGGCGTGCGCTGCAGGCGCTCGATACGCTCACGAGCAACCAGCGCATTGCGGTGAATGCGCACAAAGCGATCACCAAACTCGTCTTCCAGGGCTTTCAGCGGCTCATCCAGCAGCACTTCGCCGCCAGCGTGACGCAAGGTTACGTACTTGTGGTCGGCAATAAAGTAGATCACCTGATCCAGCGGAATCAGCTCGATGCCTTTGCGGGTGCGTGCACTGATATGGCTGCGTGGGCCGCCACCGCTGTCTACGGCAGGACGGGTCAGGGCGGCGAGTTGCACACGGTTGGGCCGCTCGGCTTTCTTCAGCGCCTCACTGAGGCTTTCCGCACGCACCGGCTTGACCAGATAACCCACAGCGCTGACCTGGAAGGCCTCCAGGGCAAACTCATCATGGGCGGTGCAGAAGATCACGGCTGGCGGCGCCTCGCGCTCACACAGCCTGGCTGCCACCTGCAGGCCATCAAGGCCCGGCATGCGGATATCCAGCAGCACCACATCCGGTTTCAGGCTGTCGATCAGGCTCAGAGCCTCCTCGCCGTTGCTGGCTGCAGGTTCAAGCACACGATAGCCATCGAGTTCGCCCACCATGCGGCTCAGGCGCTCTCGGGCCAGGGGTTCATCATCGACAATCAGGACATTCATAATGCACGGGCTTCCTGCTTGGGTCTCGCACAAGGATAGCGTAGACAAGTGAAGTGGCGTCCGTCACGGCGCTCTACGCTGAGACTGGCACGCGGCCCGAAAAGTGCCACCAGCCGCGCATCGATATTGGTCAGCGCCTGATGCGTACCGCGCGAGGGCGGCTCCTCGCCTAGTTGTTCGTATGGATTGCTCACGCACAGCTGAAATACCCCCTCGTGATAACTCGCCTCGACTCGCACCAGACCACCCTCAATGCGCGGCTGAATGCCATAGATCAAGGCGTTTTCCAGTAAGGGTTGCAGCGTCAGTTGTGGAATTGGCAGATCGTCCGGCACATCGACAATCTCCCACTGCAACTGTAGACGCTCGCCGAGCCGATAGCGCTCAATCGATAAATATCGTTGTGCCAGCTCCAGCTCTTCGCGCCAGGGCACCAGGCTACCGGGCTTGGCCAGACTGGCGCGGAACAGGTCGGAGAGATCCAGCACAGCCTGCTCGGCCTTGTACGGGTCGACTACCACCAGGCTGGCGATGCTGTTCAGACTGTTGAACAGGAAGTGCGGGCGGATGCGCGCCTGCAGCGATTCGATGCGCGCACGCAATTCAGCCTGCTCCTGCTTGCGCCACTGGCTCTGCAAGTAGAAATAGCGCAGCAACAACGCCGACATGATCAAGCTGATCAAGGCATGTCGCAGGTACAGGTTGACCTCGCCAGTACGCGGCAGCGGCCCGCCCAGCTCGTAGTAATCCGCCACAGCAGTACAGATCAGGCTCAGAGTAACCACAATCGCGCAGCACAAGGCGCCGGCCGTCGCTGCGGGCATGCGCGCCATCAACGGGCGCAGGCGGCACAGCACGGCGGCCGAGAGCAGTACGATCCACTGCACGAATAATGAGGTCAGCGCCAGGCGTACCCAGTCGAAGCCCGGCAGCATGGGTTCGGACAGCACCAGCACCAGCACCAGCAGCTCAGCCAGCAGCACCATGCTCAGCAGGGCTTCTGGCTGGCAGAGTTCGGGCACGAAGAAGTCATCGACCAGTGGTGGTTGTTTTTCTGATAAAGCGCTTTTTATTTTCATCGCCGCAGTTTCCGCGTGACCCGCTCTAGCAGCAAGATAGACAGCTGCGACCGGGCAAAATAAAGCACCGAAATGCACCCGCCGCGATAAAACTGTGAACGGCGCAACATTGCTCTACTGCAGCCTAGCTGCGCCCACCGACAAAGCGACGCGGCGAATTTGCCGGCCAGCCTGTTATTATCGGCGCACTTTTCCGTCTTGCCGGCCGCCCCAGCGCGGCCAGCCCGTTTTAGCGCACCAGCCGAGCGAAGCCCATGAGCACTGAAAAAACCAACCAATCCTGGGGCGGCCGCTTCAGCGAGCCAGTCGATGCCTTTGTTGCCCGCTTTACCGCCTCCGTCGAATTCGACAAGCGCCTGTATCGCCACGACATCATGGGCTCCATCGCCCACGCGACCATGCTGGCCAAGGTCGGCGTACTCAGCGACGCCGAGCGCGATAGCATCATCGCCGGCCTGACGCAGATTCAGAGCGAAATCGAAGCCGGCCAGTTCGACTGGCGCGTCGATCTGGAAGACGTGCATATGAACATCGAGGCCAGACTCACGGATCGCATTGGCGTCACCGGCAAGAAGCTGCACACCGGCCGTAGCCGCAACGATCAGGTGGCCACCGATATCCGCCTGTGGCTGCGCGACGAAATCGACCTGATCCTCGGCGAGATCACCCGCCTGCAGCAGGGTCTGCTGGAGCAGGCCGATCGTGAAGCCGAGACCATCATGCCCGGCTTTACCCATCTGCAAACCGCGCAACCGGTGACCTTCGGGCATCACCTTCTGGCCTGGTTCGAAATGCTCTCGCGCGATTACGAGCGCCTGGTCGATTGCCGCAAACGCACCAACCGCATGCCACTCGGCTCGGCGGCCCTGGCCGGCACCACCTACCCGATCCAGCGTGAAATCACTGCACAACTGCTGGGTTTCGCCGCAGTGGGCGGCAACTCGCTTGATGGCGTATCGGATCGCGACTTCGCTATCGAATTCTGCGCCGCCGCCTCGATTGCCATGATGCACCTGTCGCGTTTCTCCGAAGAGCTGGTGCTGTGGACCAGCGCGCAGTTCCAGTTTATCGACCTGCCCGACCGTTTCTGCACCGGCTCCTCGATCATGCCGCAGAAGAAGAACCCGGACGTACCAGAGCTGGTGCGCGGCAAGAGCGGCCGTGTGTTCGGCGCCCTGACCGGCCTGCTGACCCTGATGAAAGGCCAGCCGCTGGCCTATAACAAAGACAATCAGGAAGACAAAGAGCCGCTGTTCGACGCCGCCGACACCCTGCGCGACTCGCTGCGCGCCTTTGCCGACATGATCCCGGCGATCAAGCCCAAGCACGCGATCATGCGTGAAGCGGCGCTGCGCGGTTTCTCCACCGCCACCGACCTGGCCGACTACCTGGTGCGCAAGGGGCTGCCCTTCCGCGATTGCCACGAGATCGTCGGCCATGCGGTGAAGTACGGCGTCGAGTCCGGCAAGGACCTGGCCGAGATGAGCCTGGAAGAACTGCGCCAGTTCAGCGACCAGATCGAGCAGGACGTGTTCGCCGTACTGACCCTGGAAGGCTCGGTCAACGCCCGCGACCATATCGGCGGCACCGCACCGAACCAGGTACGCGCAGCGGTTGTACGCGGCAAAGAACTGCTGGCGACGCGCTGATCATCAACTCACAAGGGAAAGGGACGTCCCATGTTCGAGCTGCTGCTACGCGGCCTGGCTGTCCTGGCGGAGATCGTACTGGAGCTGGTGTTCGGCTACCTCTTCTACGCCAGCGGCTGGCTGGTGCTGCGCCTACTGACGCTGGGCCGCTATCCGCGCCTGCCACTAAACGTGTCTGACCCGATGGACTCGCGCAGCAGCTGGATCACCGCCTTCGGCGCTCTCTGTGTGGTCGGCATGCCGCTGACTGTCCTGCTTTTTCTCTACGGCTAAGTACCCATGTCTCTGAATATCCGCCCCGCCACCGCCGCAGACGCGGCTTTGATCCTGCGCTTTATCACCGACCTGGCGATCTACGAGAAAGCCGAACATGAAGTGCAGACCGACGCTGCCGGCATCGAGGCAAGCCTGTTCGGCCCAGAGAGCAGCACCCGCGCGCTGATCTGCGAGCATGACGGCCAACCCATTGGCTATGCCGTGTACTTTTTCAACTACTCGACCTGGCTGGGCAAGCACGGGCTGTACCTTGAAGATCTTTACGTCAGCCCGGAAAAACGCGGCGTGGGCGCAGGCAAAGCGCTGCTGCGCCACCTTGCGCAGCTGGCCGTAGACAAAGGCTGTGGCCGTTTCGAGTGGGCCGTGCTGGACTGGAACCAGCCAGCCATTGATTTCTACCAGGCGTTCGGCGCCCGCCCGCAGGACGAATGGACCACCTACCGCCTTACCGGCCAGGCTTTGCTGGACTTTGCCCAAGGCTGAAGCCGCACTCTTTTGGAGCAGCATATGAGCGAGCAAGATGACGAAGATTTCGCCCAGGACACCCTGATCCAGGCCATCGAAAACCAACTGGAAGCTGGCGAACCGGCCTTTGTCCAAGCTGTACTGAACAAGCTGACGCTGGTCGGTTACGAGCGCGAAGAGATCATCGAGCTGATGGCCCTGGTGCTGGCCGATGAAATCGAGGTCATGCTGCGCGATGAGCGTCCCTTCGATCTCGCCCGCTATGAGCAAGGCCTGCGCGCCCTGCCCGAGCTGCCCGAACAGGCGCCGTAAACGGCGCGGAAAAATTTACCCCACAGCACGCCAACTTCTGGCAGCATCAAGTCACAGCAGACTGCCTGGCGCTTCACTACACTGCCTTCGCAGGCTGCCTGTTGTTTCAGCCGATTTACCGCAGCGGGTGCTGCCGCCGCCGGCCGCAGCTCACTAAAACAAGAAGCTGGAGTACTTATGGCCTTTACCCCTGAACTGATTGCCGAACTGGAAATCCTCGCGCTGTTCAACCTGGGCACCACTCAGGAAGGAATCAAGGTTCACCACACTGCCACCCCCTCGGCGATTGCCGCCGCCCAACGCCTGCACGACAAAGGCCTGATCAACCAGCCAGACGGCGGTTATCTGACCAGCCTAGGGCTCGACGCCGCCGAACACGCGCAAGTTCTGCTGACCATTCTCAATGTGACCGAAGCGGCCTGAGAAGCGCCCTCAAATCTCGCCAACTAGCGCGATCGAAACCGCTTCCAAGCCAACCGAGCCTGCGTTGCAGCGACTTCCTCAAGCTGCCCGCGACGCAGGCGATAACCCTGTATCCGCCAGCCATCTGGCAAGGCATGATCACGCACCGCCCTGCAGAGCCTGAGCATGAGTCGTACCGAGGAAATTCGTCCGGACATTGAAGACGGTATCGACCGCAAGGTACTGACGCAGCTGCGTGCACGCTTCCTCAAACTCAACCAGAGCCGTCTGCAACGCGCCATGCAGGCACTGTCGACACGCCAGCAGCTGGTACTCAAACTGTTGCCGCTGCTGTTTCACGTCAATCATCCGCTGCTGCCGGGCTACGTTTCCGGGCTGACTCCGGCCGGCCTCAGCGGCTTCGAACCGGACGACGAACTGTTGTCCGAAGTGCAACGCCTGACCCGCTCGTTCGCCTACAAACCCTATCGCGGCAAGCAGGCGCTACCGATCCACGGCCTGTTTCTGATGGGTAGCCTGGGCACCGTGGCCCAGGCTGAACAGAGCGACATGGATTTTTGGGTGTGCCACGCCAGCGACCTGAGCCCGCAACAGCTGCATGAACTAAACAAGAAATGCGCACTGCTGGAAAACTGGGCGGCCACCTTCGGTGCCGAGGCGCATTTCTTTCTGATCGACCCGGCGCGCTTCACCCAGGGCGAACGCGAGGCGCAGCTGACCTCGGACGACTGCGGCACCACCCAGCATTACCTGCTGCTCGACGAGTTCTACCGCACCGCCATCTGGCTCGGCGGGCGCACGCCACTGTGGTGGCTGGTGCCGGTGTATGAAGAGCAGCGCTACCAGCACTACACCAGCACCTTGCTGGCCAAGCGTTTTATCCGCGCCGAGGACGTGCTCGACCTCGGCCACCTGGCGCGCATCCCGCCGGAAGAATTTATCGGCGCCGGTATGTGGCAACTGTTCAAGGGCATCGAGTCACCCTACAAGTCGGTGCTCAAGTTGCTGCTTACCGAGGTCTACGCCAGTGAACACCCCAAGGTCGAATGCCTGTCGCTGCGCTTCAAGCAGGCGGTGTTCGCCAATCGCCTGGACGTCGATGAGCTCGACCCCTATATCGTGGTCTACCGGCGCCTGGAGGAGTACCTCAATGCCCGCGGCGAGCACGAGCGCCTGGAGCTGATCCGCCGCTGCCTGTACCTCAAGGTCGACAAGAAGCTCAGCCGCCCGCCGCGCAACAACCGCAAGAGCTGGCAGCGCCTGCTGCTGGAGCGCCTGACCCGCGACTGGAACTGGGACAGCCGCCAGCTGGCGATGCTCGACAGCCGCAGCCAGTGGAAGGTGCGCCAGGTCAGCGCCGAACGACGCATGCTGGTCAACGAGCTGACCTACAGCTATCGCTTTCTCTCCGAATTCGCCCGCAGCGAACATGCCGGCAGCTCGCTCAACAGCCGCGACCTGGGCATCCTCGGCCGCCGCCTCTACGCCGCCTTCGAGCGCAAGGCCGGGAAGATCGAATTTATCAACCCGGGCATCGCCCCGGACCTCGCCGAAGACACTCTGACACTGGCGCAAAGCCCCAGCCCGGATGAACCCAATGAAACGCTGTGGGCGCTCTACAGCGGCAGCGTCAACGCTCAGGATCTGGAAGACTTCTCGCCGCTCAAGCGCTCGCGCGAGCTGATCGAGCTGCTCGCCTGGTGCCAGCGCAACGGCGTAATCGACAACAGCACGCGGCTGTCGTTGCACCCAGGCAGCAGCGACCTGAGCGAATACGAGTTATCCAATCTGCTCAGCAGCCTGCAGCAGGTGGTGCCGCTGCCTCTGCCGGCAGTTGACGAAGCGGCGCTGCTCAGCGCCAGCGTGCCCGGTGAAGTGATGCTACTGGTCAATGTCGGCATCGATCCGCTCAAGCAGTTCAGCCAGATGAACATGCACATGACCACCGAGCGCACCGATGCCCTGGGTTATTCCGGGGTACGCGAAAACCTGATTCTGACCATTGACCAGGTCACCCTGAACAGCTGGAACGAACTGCTGGTGACCCGCTATGACGGCCCGCATGCGCTGCTCGACTGCCTGCGCGACTTTCTCAACAGCCTGCCCGCCAGCGGCAAGAAGCCCAACCTGCGGGTGCGTTGCTTCTGTCGCAACCGCGCCACGGCGATTGCCGAGCGAGTTGAAGAGCTGTTCCGCGAAACCCTCGGCAGCTTCAGCAGCGAACAGGCCAACCGCTACCTGCTGCAGATCAAACAGCACTACCACCTGCTCGAACTGAAACCCGGCCACGTCAGCCACACCAGCCTGAAAGACCTGCCCACGTTGATCGAGCACCTAGGCGAGGAGCTGCCCGGCTACAGCGAGCTGCATCTGGACCGCAGCGCCCTGGAAGGCGAAGACCTGGCGCTGATCCTGCCCGTGGGCCGGCCGCAGTGCATTCAGGTGTTCTACCGGCTGAACGAAGCCAGCGCCACGGCCGAACTGAGTGTGCTCGACGAGCACAACGCGCTGTGGCGCCAGCAGATGCCGTTCCGTGATGAACAGAGCCTGCTGACCCCATTGCAACGCTTTCTGCAATCGGTGCTGTACCGGCGTAACGCCCTGCTGCCGCTGGATAACCTGCCGGCGCATCAGCCACTGGAGGTGCTGTATTACCAGGTGCTGCCGGACGCGCCCCAGCGCGCTCAGCGCTTGGAGCGCCGGCCACCGCCGCTGTCACCGATCAGCCACCCGTTCTATGACGTGCAGGCCATCGTCGAGCCGGCAGATGGCAAGCGCTCGCATGTCACCCTGTACTGCAATCACCGCGAATTCTCCGAGCTGGAATACGCAGGCGACCTGTTCGCCGCGGTCGCCCAGCACATTCTCGCGCAACGCCGCGATGGCGCGCGCTACCCCTGCTATATCACCGACCTCGACCTGTCGGCGGTACTCGGCGAAGGGCATATGCAGAGCGTGCATTACCTGCGCTACAAGAGCCGCCTGGAAGCAGCGCTTAATCAAGCGCTGCAGAAGGCCTGATCAGCCGCGCATCGGCGCCTGCGGGTTCTGCAACGCATACAGGTAGCAGTCAGCCAGGCTGTGATTGTCGCCCACCGATGCATAACTGGCCGTGAAGGTCACCGCCAGCCCCAGGTGCTGATACAGCCACGTGCCGGTAACGCCCGGTGGCACTTGCGGCACCAGATCACTGTCATTCACCACGCGGAAGGTCGGCACCTGCAGCCCGCTGTAATGTGCAGCGAAATCCGGGGCAGCCAGGCGCGGGCTGGCAAAGCTGTAGTGCTGCAGCGGCAAGTCCGGCCAGCGTTCACGCAAATCCAGCACGGTCAGGCTGGAGAGTGCACCGCCCAGGCTGTGTGCGCACACCCACAGCGGCCCGTTGGGCTGCTGAGTATCTACGGCCTGCAAGGCCTGGTCGCGCAGTGACGTATAGAGCTTGAGAAAGCCGTCATGCACATTGCCCAGGCCAGCTTGCCAGGGGTACGCGCGCTGATCGGCATCCAGATCGTCCAGCCAGTCCTGCACCGTATCGGTGCCACGAAACACCAGATAGACCTCGCCCTGCGGGTCACGCGCGGCAAAGCCAAAGGGCTCCGATTCGTTAAGAAAGCGCAGTTCGCTGAGCACACTCCAGATTGGTGCGGAAAAGCCCCAGCCCGGCAACGTAGGCGGCAGCCAGGTGAAATCCTGGGGCCGTCGCGGACGCTGCTGAGCTTGCCACTGGCTGTATTGGTCGTAGGCGAAACCGACCAACTGCGCGCATTGCAGCGCGCGCGAGAGGTCAAAACCCTGGGGAAAGTACATAGGTAGACTGGACATACGGCCTCCATGCCGAGATTGGCGTAGCTCTACTCTAGACTAGGCACGGCTGTATTCGCCCGCCGCTTCCGGCTGATATTCCACCGCCAGCAGGGTCAGCTTGAGCACCTTGCCGCCAGGCGCAGCCCAGTCGATATGCTGACCCACGGACAGCCCCAGCAAGGCCGTGCCTACAGGCGCCAATACCGACACACAGCCATCACCACCGGCATCCTGCGGGTAGACCAGGGTCAGGTGGTAATCCTTGCCGCTGCTTTCCTCACGGCAATGCACCCGCGAATTCATGGTCACCACCCCGGCCGGCACCTCGTCATGGCCGACCACGTCGGCGCGGTCCAGTTCGGCCTGCAACGCGATGGCACTGGTACCAAAGTCGTCCAGGCTGTCGAGCAGATGCTCCAGACGCTGCAGGTCAAGACGGGTGATGGTGAGCGAAGGTGCGCTGGTCATGGTGCGGGTATGTCCCCTTTACGGATCGTGAAAAAAGCAAAACCCCATCACTAAGACGGGGTTTTGCAAGGCTTGAGCTGACCGTACCACAGCTAGTCAAATAAACAAGACCGCCCGGTCAAGGTGCCGCGCGACGCTGTCGCAAGCGCGCGTCGGCAGCCGCGCAGATGCTGCGCTTGCCCGTCATATCGGCTTTGCCCCAATCGAGAATTTCCTGCAGCGTGCGACCGCAGCCCAGGCAGATATCCTGATCATCCAGACAACACTGACGTCGACAGGGCGAGGCGACCTCCTGGCCCGCGCTGTCAGAGCTCTTCGAACTCAAGATCGGCACCGGATTGTTCCAGGGTGATACGCGCCAGCATTTCGCCCAGCTGCTCGTCGCTGCTGTCGCAGATCCAACGCTCGCTGGCCTGGTCATAATCGAAGTGGAAACCACCCGAACGCGCCGCCAGCCATAGCTGACGCAGCGGTTCCTGACGGCTGAAGATCAGCTGGGTGCCGTTTTCAAAACGCACAGTCAGCACCCCAGCGGAATTTTCCAGATCGAGGTCCAGGTCGCTGTCATCGAAAATATCTTCCACCGCCTGCTGGGTGGCATCGACCAGATCGTGAAAGCGGGCTTCGGTCAAACTCATTACGACTTACCTCAAAAAAGTCAGCGACTGCAAAAGTATAGGAACCTGTCGGGCTTGACCGTTCGTGACGAGGGAAAGTCCGGACCGAGTCAGTTTTGTTGGTCTTTCGAGGCGAATAGCGAGCTATTTAACGAGAAAGAACAGCAAAAATGGCCAAATCCGGCTTCTTCGCAGCAGAACAGTGTTATGTCCGACAGGCTCCCAGGGCTGCAGTGATTAATGTTCTTTCAAACTACGGCGATAGTCGCCCGGGCTCTGCCCGGTCCAGCGGCGAAACGCGCGGGCCAGCGAGCCAGGCTCGCTGAAGCCAACCAAGAAGGCGATTTCCGCCAATTCCAGCGCCGGGTCGCGCAGGTAATGCAACACCAGCTGCTGGCGCGTTTCATCCACCAACTGATTGAAGGATAACCCGGCTTCGCGCAAACGCCGCTGCAGGGTACGCGGACTGAGCGCCAAACGCGCGGCGATTTGCTGCAGGTCGGCGCCTACTTCCGGCAGCTGACGGGACAACTCCAGGCGCGCGCGATCGAGCACGCTATGGCCCTGCTGGATCTCGCCCAGCAGGCGATCAGCATAGGCATCGAGCGTCAGGCGCACCTGAGCATCAGCCTGGCCAAGCGGCGTGGCGAGCAGGCGCTTGGGGAATACCAGAGCGTTATCGGCCTGATCGAACAGCACCGGACAGCGAAAGATCCGCTGATATTCGGACATATCCGCCGGGGCAGCATGCTGAAAGCGCACCTCGGTCGGTGGAATATCCAGGCCGCTGATCCAGTGGCCGAAGGTTACCCAGCCGGCCAATGTCTCCTCACTGAGCTGACGTTTCTGCTGCGGCAACAACGGTTGCCAACTGTGTGCCACCTGCGGCTCCAGCCCTGGGCGCGGTGGCTCATCGGCAAGATCGACCTGGCCCAGATTACCCACCAACGCGGCGTAACGCGCCTGACGATGCAACGCGTCGGCGAGAGTCGCGCAGCTCATGATCAGATAACCGAGCACGCCGTAATAACCAGGGCGTACCGCCTCGCCCAGATGCAGGCCCAGCTGCTCATCGCCGGTCAGCCTTACGCCATGGCCGAGCAGCTCCAGATAGGTGCTGGCGGCGATGCGCTGATCTCGCTGGGCGAGAAGCTGCGGACTGAGCTGCACCCGCTCAAGCAGTTCAGCGCTGTCGACGCCCTGGCGCGCCAGGTAATCGAGCAAACCTTGCAGATAGGCAACGGAAACCGAGCTACTCACGGGTACGGGGTTGTCCATCCAGTCTCCTGATCACTGGCAATGGGTACGAAGACATCGCCAAAGATACAGGCAAAGCCCCGCCAGACGGGAACCCCGGCGCATAGGCAAGGCGCCGGGGGGCCGGTATACTCCGGCGCAATCATGCTTTATTACAAGGATTTCACCATGAAGCGGTTGTTTACTGCCTTTGTCGCGATGCTTGCCGTCAGCGCTCTGCTCGCTGGCTGCGGCCAGAAAGGCCCGCTGTACCTGCCGGAAGAAAGCCAGCCAGCGCCTGCGCAAACCGAATAGGGACAGCTTATGAACGCCTTCAACTACCGCGACGGTGCGCTGTTCGCGGAAGGCGTGGCGTTGTCCGCCATCGCCCAACGCTTCGGTACGCCGACCTACGTCTACTCGCGTGCGCACATCGAGGCGCAGTACCGCGCCTATGCTGATGCCCTGCAGGGCATGCCGCATCTGGTGTGTTTTGCCGTTAAAGCCAACTCCAATATCGGCGTACTGAATGTCCTGGCGCGCCTCGGTGCTGGCTTCGACATCGTCTCCCGTGGCGAGCTGGAACGCGTACTCAGCGCCGGTGGCGAGCCGAGCAAGATCGTCTTCTCCGGCGTCGGCAAAAGCCGTGACGATATGCGCCGCGCCCTGGAAGTGGGCGTGCACTGCTTTAACGTCGAATCCACCGACGAGCTGGAGCGCCTGCAAATCGTCGCTGCCGAACTGGGCAAGACGGCGGAGATCTCGCTGCGAGTCAACCCGGACGTCGACGCCGGCACTCACCCGTATATCTCCACGGGCCTGAAAGAAAACAAATTCGGCATCGATATCGAGCAGGCACCAGCTGTGTATGCCCGCGCCGCGGCCCTGCCGAACCTTCAGGTTGTGGGCGTTGATTGCCATATCGGCTCTCAGCTGACCACATTGCCGCCGTTCCTCGATGCCCTCGACCGCCTGCTCGCGCTGATCGATCAACTTGCCGCCGACGGCATCCGCATCAAGCACCTGGATCTGGGTGGCGGTCTCGGCGTGCAGTACCGCGATGAACAACCGCCACTGGCTGGCGACTACATCAAGGCCGTGCGTGAGCGCATTGCTGGCCGCGATCTGGCTCTGGTGTTCGAACCGGGCCGCTCGATCGTCGCCAACGCCGGCGTGCTGCTGACCCAGGTCGAGTACCTCAAGCACACCGAGCACAAGGACTTCGCCATCGTCGATGCGGCGATGAACGACTTGATCCGTCCGGCCCTCTACCAGGCCTGGATGGAAGTGGTGGCCGTGCAACCGCGCGATGGCGCGACGCGCAACTACGACATCGTCGGGCCGATCTGCGAGACCGGCGACTTCCTCGCCAAGGATCGCCAGCTGGCCCTGGCAGAGGGCGATCTGCTGGCCGTGCGCTCGGCCGGTGCCTATGGCTTTGTCATGAGCTCCAACTACAACACCCGCGGCCGCGCCGCCGAGGTGATGGTGGACGGTGACCATGCCTTCGAAGTGCGTCGCCGCGAGACGCTCAGCGAACTCTTTGCGGGCGAAAGCCGCCTGCCGGAGTAAGTCTGATGCTATTGCGCTTTACCAAGATGCACGGCCTCGGCAATGACTTTATGGTCCTCGACCTGGTCAGCCAGCACGCGCATATCCAGCCGAAGAACGCCAAGGCCTGGGGCGACCGCCACACCGGTGTGGGCTTCGATCAGCTGCTGCTGGTCGAGCCGCCAAGCAACCCGGACGTGGATTTCCGCTACCGCATCTTCAATGCCGACGGCTCGGAAGTGGAGCAGTGTGGTAACGGCGCGCGCTGCTTTGCCCGCTTTGTGCTGGACAAGCGCCTGACCGTGAAGAAGCAGATGCGCGTGGAAACCAAGGGCGGCATCATCGAGCTGGACGTACGCAACGACGGGCAGATCAGTGTCAACATGGGCGCGCCGCGCCTGGTGCCTGCTGATATCCCGTTTCAGGCCGAGCAGCAGGCACTGAGTTACAGCGTGGCCGTCGACGGTCAGACCGTTGAGCTGGCTGCCATGTCCATGGGCAATCCGCATGCCGTGCTGCGCGTCGACAACGTCGACAATGCACCGGTGCACAGCCTTGGAGCAAAACTCGAACACCATTCGCGCTTTCCGCAGCGGGTGAACGTCGGTTTCCTGCAAGTGCTCGATCGCCAACGCGCCAAGCTGCGCGTCTGGGAACGCGGTGCCGGGGAAACTCAGGCCTGCGGTACCGGCGCCTGCGCAGCGGCAGTGGCGGCAATCAGTCAGGGCTGGATGGACTCACCGGTGCAGATCGAACTGCCCGGCGGCAAACTGAGCATCGAGTGGGCAGGCCCCGGCCAGCCCGTTATGATGACCGGACCCGCAGTACGTGTGTACGAAGGACAGGTTCGCCTATGACCGACAAGCAGGATTCACCCAAGCCACTGGATTCGGAAACGGTTGCTGCTTATCTGCGCCTGCATCCGGAGTTCTTTATCGACCACGATGAGTTGATCCCCGAGCTGCGCATTCCGCACCAGCGCGGTGATACCGTGTCGCTGGTCGAGCGCCAGGTGAAACTGCTGCGCGAGCGCAATATCGAGATGCGTCACCGCCTCTCACAACTGATGGACGTGGCCCGCGACAACGACCGCCTGTTCGACAAGACCCGTCGCCTGGTGCTCGACCTGCTCGATGCCAGCAGCCTGGAAGAAGTGGTCAGCTGCGTCGAAGACAGCCTGCGCCGCGAGTTTCAGGTGCCCTTCGTCAGCCTGATTTTGTTCAGCGAAGCGCCACTGCCGGTTGGCCGCTCGGTCAGCAGCGCCGAAGCGCACCAAGCCATTGGTGGCCTACTGGCCGGCGGCAAGACCATCTGCGGCGTATTGCGCGAGCATGAGCTGAACTTCCTCTTCGGCAGCGAAGACGGTGCTCAAGTCGGTTCGGCGGCGGTGGTCAGCATCAGCCATCAGGGCCTGCATGGCGTACTGGCGATTGGCAGTGCCGATCCGCAGCATTACAAGAGCTCGCTGGGCACGCTGTTCCTCGGTTATATCGCCGAAGTGCTGGCACGCGTTGTACCGGGCTTTGCCACACCTTTGCGCTCGGTGCGTTAATCGTTGTAAGCATCGCACCGACTGCACCGCAGGGAGCTTCCATGCAAGACCTCCTGGACGCCTACCTCGAACACCTGCGCAGTGAGCGCCAGCTTTCCTCCCATACCCTGATCGGCTACCGCCACGACCTGAGCACGCTGCTGGCGTTCTGCAACCAGGAGCAGATCGACAGCTGGAACGCGCTCGATACCGTACGCCTGCGCCGCATGATCGGCCGCCTGCATATGCAAGGTCAGTCCAGCCGTAGCCTGGCGCGCCTGCTCTCAGCCACCCGTGGCCTCTATCGTTATCTGATTCGTGAAGGCCACTGCCAGAGCGATCCAGCCAGCGGGCTGACGCCGCCCAAGGGCGAACGTCGCCTGCCGAAAACCCTGGACGCCGACCGTACCGCACAGCTGCTCGACGGTGCCCTGGAAGACGACTTTATCGCCCGCCGCGATCAGGCCATGCTGGAGCTGTTCTACTCCTCAGGCTTGCGCCTGTCCGAACTGGTCAGCCTCAACCTCGATGGCCTCGACCTGCCCGCCGGCCTGGTACGCGTCATAGGTAAAGGCAACAAGACTCGTGAACTGCCGCTTGGGCGCATGGCACGTGAAGCGATGCAGCAGTGGCTGCCACTGCGTGCGCTAGCGAACCCGAGCGACGGCGCGGTGTTTATCAGCCAGCAGGGCCGACGCATCGGCCCGCGCGCGGTGCAGCTGCGCGTGCGCCAGGCCGGCGTGCGTGAGCTGGGGCAGCACCTGCACCCACATATGCTGCGCCACAGCTTCGCCAGCCATATGCTCGAATCTTCCCAGGACCTACGCGCGGTGCAGGAGCTGCTTGGCCACGCCGATATCGCCACCACCCAGGTTTACACCCACCTGGATTTCCAGCACCTGGCCACGGTCTATGACAAGGCTCATCCACGGGCCAAACGCAAAGGCAGCACAGAATGAGCATTCAGCTGATTACCTTCGACCTAGACGACACCCTGTGGGATGTTACCCCGGTGATGCAGGACGCCGAAGCGGCACTGCGCAACTGGCTGGCGTTACACGCACCACGCCTCGGCGGCGTGCCGGTGGAACACCTGTGGACGATTCGCGCCACCCTGCTGCAGGCCGAGCCAATGCTCAAGCATCGCCTCAGCGAGCTGCGTCGACGCATTCTTTTCCACGCTCTGTCAGATGCAGGCTATGCACACGCGGATGCACAAACGCTGGGCGAGGCCGGCTTTCAGGTGTTTCTCGCCGCGCGCCATCAGGTCGAGCTATTCGCCGAGGTGCACCCAACCCTTGAAACCTTGGCCAATCGTTTCCAGCTCGGGGTCATTACCAACGGCAATGCCGATGTGCGCCGCCTGGGCCTGGCCGATTACTTCCAGTTCGCCCTGTGCGCCGAGGAACTGGGCGTCGGCAAACCCGACCCGAAACCTTTTACCGAAGCGCTGAAACGCGCGGGCATCGCCGCCGAGCACGCGGTGCATATCGGCGACCACCCCAGCGACGATATTGCCGGGGCGCAGGCTGCAGGGCTACGGGCGATCTGGTTCAACCCCCAGGGCAAAGCCTGGGAGGCCGACAATGCCCCGGACGGGCAGATCCGCAGCCTGGCTGAGCTGCCGGCATTACTGCATAGCTGGGCGTGACCAGCGCTTAACCGCCACAAAAAAGCCCGCAGACTTCAGCCTGCGGGCTTTTTGTATTCGTACAGGCACTTAGGGGCTGCTTACGATCGCGCGAGTTAGAGTCCTGCAAGGCAAAAACCGGTGAGGAAGCGGAGTGTACTGTTGTACATGAGCATTCCGAGCCGGTTTTTAACGCCGCAGGGCCGACGCGCAGCAGATCATAATGGGCCCTTAGATAGGGCGGCTGCCGTATTTGCTGTCCGGTTTTTTGGGCGGGTCGGAAACCACATTCGGCTCGACTTCCTGCACCTTGCCACCACGGGAGAGGAACTCTTCCATGGCGCGGGCCAGCGCGTCACGCTCTTTCTGCTTGGCTTCGATGCTCGGCAGTTCTTCTACGTCGACGGCGGCTTTGGCTTTTTTGCCTTTGCTGGCGGGTACGACTTCGTCGTCACCGTCGCCATCATCGCTGCTATCGCCATCATCGGCGGCAGCCAGCTCCTCGCCTTCGTCTTCGTCAGCGCCTTCTAATTCGTCGTGTTCCAGATCTTCGTCGCTCATGTTCCAACCTCATGACTTGCGAAAAGCAGAGTAGTTATAGCCCAGCTGCGTCAGCTTTCTAACGTCGCTGATAAAAATTCCAGTGGCCTTGCCTTGGGCTGAGCGTTGCGCATCGGCGAACTGCGCTCAACGGCGCGCATTCTAGGGTCTGTTGCCGCTCCATCACAACCGCGCAAATGCTGAAAACCACAACCTTTAATGGGCATTCAGAAAAAATTGCCTGGAGCAATTTTTAACGTCGCGCAGCGACGGCCCGGAGGGTGGCCGCCAGGGATGGCAGGCTATAAAAAAGGGCGCCCTGAGGCGCCCTTGTTGAAACCCTAGGAAATCAACGCTTGGTGAATTCCGGATAGGCTTCCATACCGCATTCGGCGATATCCACACCTTCGTACTCTTCTTCCTCGCTGACACGCAGGCCGATCACCAGCTTGATGATGGACCAGACGATCAGGCTGGCCACAAAGACCCAGGCGAAGATCGCGCCGATACCCAGCAGCTGCGCGCCCAGGCTGGCGTCGCTATTGGTCAGGCAGACAGCCAGCAGGCCCCAGATACCGACCACGCCGTGAACGGAGATGGCACCGACTGGATCGTCGAGCTTGAGCTTGTCCAGGCCAAGGATCGAGAACACCACCAGCACGCCACCCACGCCACCGATCAGGGTGGCTTGCAGGGCAGTCGGGGTCAGCGGCTCGGCAGTGATGGCCACCAGGCCAGCCAGGGCACCGTTGAGGGCCATGGTCAGGTCAGCCTTGCCGAACAGGATACGCGCCACGATCAGCGCGGCGATCAGGCCACCGGCAGCCGCCATGTTGGTGTTAACAAACACGTTGGCTACGGCGTTGGCGTCTTCGATGGTGCTCATCTTCAGCTGCGAGCCACCGTTGAAACCGAACCAGCCCATCCACAGGATGAAGGTACCCAGCGCTGCCATCGGCAGGTTGGCACCCGGAATGGCGTTGACCTGGCCATTCGGGCCGTACTTGCCTTTACGTGCGCCGAGCAGCAGTACGCCAGCCAGAGCAGCAGTAGCACCAGCCATGTGCACCACGCCAGAACCGGCGAAGTCGAGGAAGCCCGCTTCGTTAAGGAAGCCCGAACCCCATTTCCAGAAGCCCTGTACCGGGTAGATGAAACCAGTCATGACCACGGCGAAAGCCAGGAAGGCAAACAGCTTCATGCGCTCAGCAACGGCACCGGAAACGATCGACATGCAGGTCGCGGCAAACACCACCTGAAAGAAGAAGTCCGAACGCGCCGAGTAGTAAGGGGCATCGTCACCGCCGG
Organism: Pseudomonas sp. 8BK; assembly: GCF_902506475.1. Classification (NCBI taxonomy): domain Bacteria; kingdom Pseudomonadati; phylum Pseudomonadota; class Gammaproteobacteria; order Pseudomonadales; family Pseudomonadaceae; genus Pseudomonas; species Pseudomonas sp. 8BK. The sequence continues at coordinate 2,764,352 of NZ_LR733252.1, forward strand.
CGAGAACCGACTCAACGCTGTTCTCTTCACCCAGCAGGAAACCCAGGCTTGGCAGGATGCCGCCTTCCGGGCTGGAGTACATGATGTGGTAGCCGATCACCAGGTACATGATGCTCGCCACTGCATACAGGGCGATGTTCTTGGTGAGAATTTCAGTGGTGTTCTTGGCTCGCACCAGACCGGATTCGAGCATGGCAAAACCCGCTGCCATCCACATTACCAGGGCGCCGCAAACCAAAAAGTAGAAGGTATCAAAACCGTACTGCAATGCAGTCAATGCTGTGTTGTCCATGGTTCACCTCTTGCCGTGCGCTTTTTAGCGCTATTCGGTTAAGACGTCCGGGTTGGCTCCGGACGCGCTCCGTGTGCTTACAGGTTGTAGCCGCGCTCGTTATGCAGGGCGAGATCGAGACCGATGGTCTCTTCCTCTTCGCTGACACGCAGGCCCATTACTAGGTCGATCACTTTCAGAATCACGAAGGTCACCACCGCGGTGTACACCACTGTGAAGGCCACCCCCTCGAACTGGATCCACAACTGCGCCGGAATGTCTTCCACCGTGCCGAAACCACCCAAGGCCGGTGCGGCGAACGCCCCGGTGAGAATGGCGCCGACAATGCCGCCCACGGCATGCACGCCGAACACGTCGAGGGAATCGTCATAACCCAGCTTGCGTTTCAGGCTGGTGGCGCAGAAGAAGCAGATCGCCCCACTTGCCAGACCAATCGCCAGAGCGCCCATCGGCCCCGCCGTACCGGACGCTGGGGTGATCGCCACCAGACCCGCCACAGCACCCGAAGCAATGCCCAGAACGCTTGGTTTGCGGTGAGTGATCCACTCGGCGAACATCCAACTCAGCGCCGCGGTAGCGGTGGCAATCTGGGTGACCAGCATGGCCATACCGGCGCTGCCGTTGGCTGCCAGCGCAGAACCTGCGTTGAAGCCGAACCAGCCGACCCAGAGCATGCTTGCGCCGATCAGGGTGTAGCCGAGGTTGTGCGGCGGCATCGCGGTCGTTGGGAAACCCTTGCGCTTGCCCAGCACCAGACAGGCCACCAGACCGGCGATACCGGCGTTGATGTGCACCACGGTGCCGCCAGCGAAGTCGAGCACGCCCCAGTCCCACATCAGCGCCCCGTTACCGCCCCAGACCATGTGCGCGATAGGCGCATAAACCAGGGTGAACCACACCGCCATAAAGATCAGCATGGCCGAGAACTTCATGCGTTCGGCAAAGGCACCGACGATCAGCGCCGGGGTGATGATGGCGAAGGTCATCTGAAAGGTGATGAACACGCTCTCTGGAATCCCAGCCACCAGGCTGTCCAGGGTCAAACCAGATAGGAAGGCTTTGGAGAAACCGCCGACGAAGGAGTTGAAGTTGACGACTCCCTGCTCCATGCCAGTGGTATCAAAGGCCAGGCTGTAGCCGTAAACGACCCACAGAATGCTGATCAACCCGGTTACTGCAAAACACTGCATCAACACCGACAGCACGTTCTTCGAACGCACCATGCCGGCGTAGAAAAGCGCCAGACCGGGGATGGTCATAAACAGCACCAGTACAGTGGCGACCAACATCCAAGCGGTGTCGCCGCTGTTCAGGCTTGCCTCTTCGGCCATGGCAAAGCCAGGAACGAGAGACAAAAGGGCTCCTAGCCCTGCGATTTTTCGCAGAGTCATGGTTTAACTCCTGGGGCGTGGGGTTCGTTCGGAGGCTTAAACTGCGTCGGTGCCGGTTTCGCCGGTACGGATGCGGATCGCCTGTTCCAGGTTTACAACGAAAATCTTGCCGTCACCGATCTTGCCGGTGTTAGCAGCCTTGGTGATGGCCTCGATCACGCGATCGAGTTGATCGTCAGCGATGGCCACGTCGATTTTCACTTTTGGCAAGAAATCGACCACGTATTCAGCACCGCGGTACAGCTCGGTATGGCCCTTCTGGCGACCGAAGCCTTTGACTTCAGTGACAGTGATGCCCTGCACGCCGATCTCCGACAGTGACTCACGGACGTCGTCCAGCTTGAACGGCTTGATGATGGCAGTGACTAGCTTCATGTAACTCTCTCCCGTGTATGGTGGACTTGCCCCAGGAATTACGAACCCGGCCCAAGTCTAAGCGCAGTGCCTGGCTTTTGTAATGCATCGCAGCCCTGACCCAGCGGCACCGATGCTCACCAACCGCTCCCGACGAAACACTTCCCCGCTTCGCCTGACGCACCGGAACTGCATCGGTGCATGCGTCGCAGGAGACAAAGCAGAAAGCTTGCCAGAACAGCTAAACCCGATTCATTTCATGCAGTTACCCGGCAAACGGGCGTTCTAGCCCGGTACTAGCCAACCGCCAGCGCACAACAACGGTGCAACGGCCCGCCAAGCAGCGCGCGAAAACTGTGCAGAACCTGCCAACGCCGTTCCGGACCCGCCCAGCAAGCCAGATAAAGCTGCGTGCTACACTGCCGCCACCTGTAAACGGAACCTCACCATGCTGCCACCTAAAGCCCTGCTAGATGCCCTGACCACCCATGCCTCGCGCCTGTTCAACGGTGACGCGCCCTTGCCGCGCGGCGAGTTCGAAGCCCAGTTCAAAGTGCTGCTGCAAAGCGCCTTCAGCAAACTCGACTTGGTCAGCCGCGACGAATTCGACAGCCAGATGGTCGTGCTAGCCCGCACCCGTGCGCGCCTGGAAGCCCTCGAAGCCAAGGTCGCCGAGATGGAAGCGCGCAGCGCGGACGCGCCAGCTACCGACGAGTAACGCCCGCAGCGGATGCATCAGCCGATCAAGGAGTGATCGATGTCCCTGGCCATAGTCCACAGCCGCGCCCAGGTGGGAGTTGAAGCCCCCGCCGTCACCGTCGAAGCCCACCTGGCCAATGGCCTGCCTTCACTGGCCCTGGTCGGCCTGCCGGAAACCGCCGTCAAGGAAAGCAAGGACCGCGTGCGCAGCGCCATCCTCAACTGCGCATTCGATTTTCCCCCCAGGCGCATCACCCTCAATCTGGCACCTGCAGATTTACCCAAAGACGGCGGGCGTTTCGACCTGGCAATTGCCCTGGGCATTCTCGCCGCCAGTGGCCAGGTGCCAAGCAGTGCACTGGAGCCGCTGGAATGCCTGGGTGAACTGGCGTTGTCCGGGGCGATTCGTCCAGTACAGGGCGTCTTGCCCGCTGCCCTGGCCGCCCGCGCTGCCGGACGCACCTTAGTAGTGCCCAAGGCCAATGCCGAGGAGGCCAGCCTGGCGTCCGGACTGACGGTGATTGCCGTCGAGCACCTGCTGGAAGTCGCCGCCCACCTCAATGGCCAAACGCCGATTGCGCCCTATCAGGCTCAGGGCTTGCTGCGCCACGTGCTGCCCTATCCCGATCTGGCCGAGGTACAGGGCCAGATCGCCGCCAAACGCGCGCTGCTGGTAGCAGCAGCCGGCTCGCACAACCTGCTGTTTACCGGGCCACCCGGCACCGGCAAAACCCTACTGGCCAGTCGCCTGCCGGGGCTGTTACCACCGCTGGATGAGGCCGAAGCACTGGAGGTGGCGGCCATTCATTCCGTGGCCAGCCATACGCCGCTATGTGCCTGGCCGCAAAGGCCCTTTAGAACGCCTCATCACAGCGCATCCGGCCCGGCGCTGGTTGGCGGAGGTGTAAGTTCTAGAATTAAATGAGAACAAACATAATTAGCTGAGAGTTTCTGACGATATTTGCGCGAGCGCATTCTCACGTGTTAACCGTGATAGCTCAGGCGAGATTGGTTCTAATCAGGCAGCGAGGGCACACGCTGCGAGTTGGCCTTTTAGTCGCCAGCGATCACCTGGTGCTGATTGGTTTTACAGCGGGCCACAGGTTTGGCAATCTCAGATCGTCAGATCGACCCGGAACACGCATGACGAAAGACGAACTACGCGCTGAGCTTGAGCGCCAGAAACAACGTTTTGAGGCAGTTTATGGCGGTGAAGTCATGACCTATGCAACTCAGCCTGGGCCAGATCGAAAGCCTTGGAAAAAGCGTCCGAGCCTGCTGGATCAGGCGTTCCAGGAAGAGATACGCAAGGAAGAGAAGCGGCAGGCGGATCTCTCCAGTTAACGGCTGTTTTACGCAACCTCTTGTATCGCGACTTACGTTGCGAAATACTGCGCTCAACAACTAACCCTCACGACCGGCGTGGCTTGACCATCTGGTTGGAGGGGGAAAAAGCCGGCCGAGCGCCGGTTTTTTCGTTTCTGGTGTATGAAAAATCCAGGGAACGCTCGAGCTAGAGCCTCTGTGCATTCGTATCTACGCCGGCAGTACAACGTCTACTACGGCCGCTTGTGTGGCACTCCCTGGTAAGTGGGTGGATCTGCTGCCCCTCTTCGAGGGGACGATAGAGAAAACGGAAAAAACGTACGCCAAGCCTGCGACCTGACAGGTTGAGGTCATAGGGTTGCTGGCGAAACGTCAGAAAATACCGGGATCTGCCCTATCCGGACATTGCGCAGGGTGCCACCCAGACGCCTAGTTAGGGTTTACTTCAACTGGGCGGGGTTTTATTGCGCATGCGGGCGGTCAAATCAACTCCCAGCGCTCGCATCACTACCAGCATGGTTTTCATGCGTAGGGTTCTCGCTGAAAGGCACAAAAATATTTGCAAATGATCTAACCAAAACGCGAATATCCTCACTTGCGAAATAGTGAAGATACGCGATGGAGCAACCTCACGCAGGGCTAGCGAAAGAACCAGGACTGTGGCGCGTCGATGGCATAGGGCCAATTGATGGGCATGCTCAGTTAGGGAATAGAGCAACCGTCTTTTTCTCTGGCCTAACTGACATAGGTTTAAGTAAACCCTACGCTTCAAGCTCTCGGAATGGATCAACACATAGCCTATCGGTTCATACCTCCTGGCTTCAGGAGTTTAAGGTCGGCTCTCTCTGGGAAAATGGACTCTGTGTTTCCGGCCCAAGAGAGGCTCCTGTAACTGTCGCAATTGACACAAGCAGCGCACGGTCTGTTCCACTGATGCACGCAGTCAGATTAGCTGATCAGTGGGCACCCTCTGTACTACCGACAGCATATTTCGACATGGGGCAAAACCGCTCAGCGCTTGCATCTTCTTCATATGTAATTGTCCGAGTACTCGAGAATCCTCGAATTCAATGGCTTGTGATACCAGCCTCTGAGCTTTTCAGATTTTATACTGGAGCCTCTGCACGATTTATTTCCTGCAGCTTGCAAGGTCTCTTTGATGACTACGTCGACTGGGAGAATTGCGAAAAAGAAGAAGGCCAACCAGTTTTGTATATACGGAAAGATATTAATCACCAAGAAGCTTCAATTTTAGCACGCGCTTATTGGTCACCTACGGCTATGGACTCACTCCTAGGGCCGCACAAGCATTTATCAAAGACAAACATAAACAATGCAACACTCAGCGAGCACAATAAGTCCCCACTTATAATTGAAGCGAGCTTTCCGTTCACAGGCATAACTCAACTCAAGGTCTCCGGAAAAAAAATGCTTTTAACAAAAGCAGGAGCCTCTGAGCAATGGGCACTTTTTGCAATGGAAATCAATCATTGCGCACGGCCCAGAGACTTCTCCAGAGTTGTATTGAGAAAAGATGAGGCTTTCTTATCAAGCAAGCAGGTTAATAGCCCCGCTAGCGCTATAAATCCACCACACTTTAACCCCTTAACTGACGAGGATAGTGAATACGAGTTCAACGATGAGCCAGCAGATCAACGCCTTAACCGTCTTGTGTCTCTCAGCTACACCAACCAATTCAGCGCATTCGAAGGACTTGTGTTTGAACACAGACGACCACCGACTGTCCAGAACATCTCTCAGTCAGGGTTTAAAATTGATGTCACCGTTAGCGCCCTGACACGAGAGGATGGTAGTTACGCTGAAAGCACACATGGCATCTTAGGCATAAGTGCATTCCAGAACCAAGACTACCACTTAGATAGAGAGCTTTCGCTCTTTATTGAAATGCTAGCGCACCTTCGTGAAAAGGCAATTAATCATAACTGGACAATACGCACACGCAAACGGAACGGGGTTACAAGCACAGGAGATGATCTTATTACTACATTTCCCGAAAGAGTGGGGAAAAGATATACATGGCATAAGATAATAAGCCCGGATGGTAATAAACGCCCCCGCAAAATAGTGTGGACCGAAATAGTTACAAGCGACGAGTCAAAATTCGCCTATTTGCTAGAAATGGAATTAAAGTCTGGCGCATCGGGACAATGCACTCTGCTGCTACATAGACATGACTTTACCAGCCTTGACGACCAATTATTCAACGAACTTTTAATATTAACAACAGTAAAGAACCGCTGGCCTGAACCTGAAAATGAATGGAAGGATAATCATCGCAAGCGCGCAAAAATATTATTCAGTAAAATCTGCACGTACCGTATTAGACACCCTTCAACTTCCAAGCATTCAGATAATAATTTATCTCACATAACGCCAGAACAAAACCCAGATACTCGTTTTTGGAGCGACATAATATATAGCCGCATAATAGAGAATCTTCCTATACTGGTTAGCGAATTCTGAATTTACGATCGTAGAATATGTGAGAGCCCTAGTGCAGAAAAAAAGTAAACAAAATAGCGAAAGTGCAAATTCAGCTCCTTGGGAGGACGCGTTGATTTTAGCGTTCAGAGACCTTCAGTGGATGGTCAAACAGCATGCTGTTATGGCAAAAGCTGTGCAGTTACTGACGCAAAAAAGCCAGGGACTCGCAAGCCTTCCCGAAAACCAGCGAGGTGCCGATCTTCTCACCAGCCCTCCGCCTCTCCTAGCCAAGCTTGATGGAAGAGCCGAATCTGCAAGCGGGGATGTTCTAACGTCGAATGGGGCACGCTTTTTCCTACTTGAGTTCAAATCAGAAAAAGCAAAATTAGCGACTGAGAAAGGAAAATTCATCCTGGATTTTATGAAATTCATTGATCCACAGTTCGACCTACCTTTCATAGAGCTTTCACGCAATGGCCATTTTGTTGTTTACCCGACATTTCCCAAAGGGCGGAAAGCTCCAGATAATGGTTTCATGCCGGTTCATGAGACTATCTTAGAAGCGCAACCATATTACGACGCACTAACTGGGCCACTACGACAAGAAGCTGACCCCGATTTTTACGTCGTGGAACCAACTACTGTGCGTGGACTACTGTGGAGCTCTAATAGCGGATTATTGTTAGAAGATATGGCCGCCTATTTGTGGGCTCTTTGTAAAGCTCATGATGATGAGGGTGGTAACGGGCACCCGATGAAAGCAGTGATTGCAAGCGCTGATGGATTTTATTGGCCTGTCGCAGATCTCTCCGATCTCATTCAGTTTGCGCATTATTTTGAGCAAAGACCTGCTTCTGAGAACTCAATAAACCTTATTGAAGAACGACGAAAAGAGCTGGTACCAACTATTGAGGCCTTCATCTGGAGGGAAAGCACCGAAGCTGCTGATCAGCTTGATGCTGAAGAGAGGAAACCCTCCTCCGAGCTGAGATTTGGGCGATAGTTCTAGTCCAACTAGACTAATACAACCAAGGCTTGATGTCATATCTAACTCCTCGCATGCTTGACTCGCGCTAGCATGAGTCAAACCAACAAATAGCGAAATTAAATAACAGCTCTGATACATGGGCAGCACCTCAAAAATTATATTAACGACCTCCACGAGCTCTAATTTAATACAACATCGCCTAAGAAACCCAAGAGCATATCAAAGCGTTTACATGGTATATCCACTTTAAAGAGTTAGATTTTCGAATGAACGCAACTGACAAATCTTTTCAGCTCACAGACGTAATCGATGACGCGCCATTCAACGCTACGGCACAAAAATATCCAATGGGAATAGCCTTTCTTGAGGAACCCTCTTCAGAGGCAGGCCTCAAGACAGTCAAGGCAGATGGTCTCCAATTTGCGAAATGGCTAAGGTTAAATCACCAGAACCTACAAGTGGCGGTTGAAGACTCGCCCCGACTCATTCTCCACTCTGCCGATATTTGGATTCCGCTGGCTTTTTTAGCCAGCGATGTTGCATTTCCTGTATATCTAAATCTCATAGCCAGCTATTTGTACGATCGAATGAAAGGCAGTCTTAAAGGTGAGTCGCCGCGCGTTCACTTTAGTGCGGAATTTCAAGATAATCACTCCGGAAAAATAAAGCGTTTCACTTTCGAAGGCGACCATGAATCACTGAAATCCGCTATCAAACGCTTTGATGCAAACGAGTTTTTCCGTGAGTAAATTATTTACGCACCCACATATAAATGAGATTTTTCTACACATTAAAAATATAACCACGCAAGCCGTGGTCGATATTAATGCATTGGAGTTCGAGTCAGCAATTACATCATTGCTTTCCGCAAAAAACCACATCAGCGAAGCGCGCTACAAGCACGAAGACAAAGAAGAAGATTATTTGAACGCACTTTGGGTGCTTGATCGGTTTATTGAATTGTTTGAGGACTACTGTCAACTCTGGCTCGCAATAACCTCGGGGAGGTTCTCTCAATCCTGGGTGAATTTACAAGACTGCCTAAGTAACCTGAGAAATATTAAACGATTTTCCAAGATAACTATTGAGCAACTTGAGGAGCAATTACTCCAACTTGAGCAAGCATACCCATATAAAATATTCGCATCTATTGGAGCAATTGTTGACCATTTTGAATGCAGCGTTTGCGGAAAAAACATTGATAGTTTTGACTGCCCGCATATGCAGGGCCAACTATATGGCGGAGAAATGGCAGTAGCCATTGCCAAGGAAGTAACAAGGCTTGACCATGTAGCGCTGGTAAAAAACCCAAGAGATAAACGGTGCGTGATCACACTAGACGATAGCGACCCAGGATTCTCCATTATCAACTACATAGGAGAACTCATTGATAACAAAACATGCAATATAATTGGCTTTTCCAAATTGATCTTCTCAAAGCGCCTCATTCCTAATCCGAATTATCAGCATAAAGATAGAAATGAAATTTGCTTCTGTGGCAGCGGTATAAAATTCAAGAAATGCTGCATTAATACCCGCATTGTTTCAAAAGATCATGTCGATGTAATGGGAACCACTCGTACAGCTAATCAGCTGCTCTCATAAATACTTCACTAGTATCCACCCATCCTTCCAGACTACCACTCGTGATCTGCAATCAACGCGCACGCCTGCGCCTAGTGTTTAATGAGTAGGGCTTACGCGAGTTTTTCTCACTCTGATTTTTTATATCAATATCCAAGTATCTCTGAATGCGAAGGTACCAGAGCCTGAAACCTATAGCCGAAAGCGCAAATCCAAATAAAAAAAGAAACCCACAAACGATTAAGACCCCCAACCAAATTCGCTTTGCAATGCCTATATCTACAACTAACACCTGACCATTTGCAATTTTCCGCTGCAGCTCGTTGACTTTTGACTTAATAGTACCGGGCAACTCAAGTAGCTCACCATCCACGGGAATTCCTTGTTGCACATTTTTTGCGGCACGAATATATGGCGCAAATTCAAGCTTCAAAAATATAAGCTCTGCTCCAATCTCATTCAAAGCTTTCCCAGCTGCAGATGTTTGCGAGAGATAACTTGAAGTATGAGAAAAACCTAAAGCCGCGCTCAATCCAATCAGCAATAGTCCGGCGATAGCAAGAAATTTATAAAGTGAATCAGTTGGTGCTTGCAGCATATCAACCCCAAAGTGCAACAACAATTTAAACTAGACAATGACACCACCACAAGAAGTCATCGGCTTTTATAAAGACCATAGCTGGAAAATAACAGCACTAACCTTCGCGGATTAACAATACTCGAAGGGCCAGGCATTAGCCCGCCTTTGCGAACGAAGATGGCGCATTGTTAGACGGCTACCACAACCGCTTTTTATCGCGATGGTAGCATTTAAACGCTATTACCCAGAATGAAATTAATGCGAAGAGCGCTACTCTGTCGTACCGTTTAAGTAGCTTACCTGAAACTACATCTTCAAGCCCTTTGAGTGGACCAGTGAATTGAAGGTTACTTGTAAGGTGGCTTCCAAGAAAATTTATACCGATGAAAAACACAATGCCAAGAAGAATGGCCCACTGCGTTTTCTTGGAAATTGCTATCACGTATAAAATTTCAGAGAAATATTCTTTCAAACCTATAACCTCCATGTACCTGCAGCCTTCTAACTCTTATCGAGTACCCTATACCGTCATGACATTCGTGCCTTTGCTAGCTAGGTGATACGCAAAGGACGCGCCCACTATGCCTGAGCCAATGACAATGACTCGATTGTCTACACCTTCAATCCGCTCTGGCGACCTGAGAATGGTACGACAGCCGGATGATCGAATGACCAGCTGCCAAATGCCAAGATGTGGCGCTCATTAATGTCCGATTATTGGCCGAGAGAAGCACGCTTTGAAGGAGCGCGATCAGCGAGAAGCAGGCGCTTAAAAAATTGGCCATTACCACTCATTTTGCGAATCAATCTACCGGCGCCCATGGCGAGTATTCGCGTAAGGGTGGGGCTGTCGGGAGCGATGGCACTGTGCGATTATCAGGCTTCAGCTCACAAGCAGACAGGGATGGCTATGGCAGCTCCAGATTTCCGGCTAGTTCCTTCGGCTAACACCGACGACAGTGGACACTTCGATGATGTTGGAGCCATCGGCAGAACGATCACCCCAGAGATTGTTATTGCGCTGTGTGGGCCGATGGGCACGCCCCTGCATGAAGTCGCTGAAACATTTCAGGAACTCCTCACCAGCGCGGATTATGGCTATCACGAAGTCAAAATCATCAAGCTGAGTGATGAGATCAGGTCACATTCAGAGCTGCCGGAAGACCGATCAATCCTTAAACTGATCAACGCTGGGAATGAGCTGCGGCAAAAATACGGCAATGAGATTCTTGCCCGTTTTGCCATTCGGCAAATTACCCTCGCGCGTGAGGCCGCTCAAAAGCAGGCGGAAGACCGCAGAGAACCGGATCTCTTTGACTCGACTGAAGGAGCGGTTGTCCCAAAGGTCACTCCCCGCTATTGCCACATCATCGACTCGGTTAAGCACATTGATGAGCTTCGTCTGCTGCGCTCCGTCTATGGAGACATGTTGCACGTTGTTGGCGTTTACTCGCCGATTGAGCTCCGGGTAGCACGACTAGAACGTATCAAGGGGAAGGAAGACCAGATTCACGATCTAATTGATCGGGACTCCGGTGAGGAGGTCGATTACGGTCAGCGGGTCGAGGATACCTTCCCCCAGGCAGACTTCTTCTTGCGAGTAGAGAAAACCACGGATACCCACCGAAAAGGGCGGGTCCGACGCTTTCTCGATCTGATGTTAGGAACGATGATTGCCACGCCGACGCTGAACGAACGGGCCATGTACGCTGCTTTCTCAGCTGCTCGCAATTCAGCGTGTCTATCACGGCAGGTGGGAGCCGCCATCACCAGCTCGGAAGGGGAGATACTCGCGACCGGCTGGAACGATGTACCAAAGGCCTTCGGTGGCCTGTATCAGACGGAGGCTTACGGTAGCTCTCCTGATGAGGATCGCAGGTGCTGGAACCTCAATGGCGGTCTTTGTTCAAATGACCAAGAAAAGAAGCTCCTCTCGGGCGTGATAGTGGACCTTCTGATCAAGGAGGGTCTTATCGCTGAGGACAAGAAACAAACGGCTTTTAGCGTTATTCGAAAACAATCTCAGCTTAAGAGCCTCATCGAATTCTCGCGGGCGGTTCATGCAGAAATGCACGCGCTACTCAACGCAGGGGCTACTGATTGTTGTGGTCAACGAATTCTGGACACTGGTTTAGGTTTATCCGGCCAGTGATTCGGCTTCCACTGGCGTTTTGTACCCGTTGTAGCTGTGTGGCCGTTGATGGTTGTAGTAGTCCGTCAGGTAACGCCAAAACCAGGCCTGCTGCTTCGAGTTTGAAATCTGTACTGAATGATCTTCTGGTCACGTAAACACCTCATTGCTGGGCGAAGCTTAACGCCCTATCGGGGTGTCCAGAATCATTGAGCCACAACACCCGGCTTGCCGTGATTGCGCAGGAAAGTCTGCTCTCCCATCGCCTCGATCTGCCCCTCAATCAATGCCTCAAAGGGCTTGAGCAGCGCATTGAAGCAAACTGGTGCCTCGACAGTATTCAGTGCAGTAACAATCGCTTCGATGGTCGATAAGGCACCCGGCATCGGCGCTTTGCGCAAGCGATAACGCGACTGCAACCCCTCCGGCAGCACAACTCTGGGCAAAGCCGCCAACAACGGATTGAGGTGCAACAGCTTGCGCGCTTTGCGCCAGGTACCGTCGGGCACCACCAATAACAGCGGCTGCTCACTGTGCTGTTCAGCAAACTGCAGCAACGCTTGCGCCTGCTCGCCAGGGAACAGCAAACACGCGCGATAGCTAGGCTGCTGTAACAGCGCCGCAAGCGGCTCGAAGACCTCGCCCACCAGCAACTCAGCATTGCTCAAGCCAAGAGCTGCTAGGCGGGCGGTATTCAGCGCATGCTTGACCTCGCTCGGATGCTGCAGGATCAACACCCGAGTACGGCTCCTCAGGCAGGGAATAAGCGCACATAAACAGCGCTCGGTTGGGCGGGTACAACGTGGGCATTGCGGGCGGGGCATCGGTATCTCCTCAGCCGCGCAGTTTGCCATACCAGATAGAAAACCGGCCCACCTAAGAGGTGAGCCGATAGACATATAAACGAACCGTCACTTAGCGGTTGAAGCGCTCCGCCAGGCTGTGCAGATAGTCCGCCATGTCTTCCAGTTCCTGGCCAATAGCCGCGCCCTGATGCGCCTGCTCGGCACTGCGATCAGAGAGCTGAGCAATCTGAGTGATCTGCCGGCTGATATCTTCCGCCACATGGCTTTGTTCTTCGGAAGCCGAAGCCATCTGCTGACTCATGCCGGTGATGCGGCTAACCGCTTCACTGATGCCATCCAGCGCGGTACGCACACTCTCTACACTCTCCACGCTCTGTTTGGAAATTGACTCGCCCTTGCCCGCCGTTACCACCGCCCGTTCAGCGCCGGCACGTAGTGAGGAAATAATCTGGTGAATCTGCTCGGTCGACTCTCGCGTGCGTGAAGCCAGCGAGCGTACCTCATCAGCCACTACCGCAAAGCCCCGTCCCTGCTCGCCTGCGCGCGCCGCTTCGATTGCAGCATTGAGTGCAAGCAGGTTGGTCTGCTCGGCAATCGAGGTAATAACATCCGCCACACTGCCGATTGACTGAGTGGAGTTAGCCAGGTCATTAACTGCCTGGCCAATGTCCACTACGGCCTTGGCCATGTGCTGCATGGAGTCGAGACTGCCGCTGGCCAGTTGCAAGCCCTGCCTGGCCAGGCGATCCGCTTCTTCGGCGGCGTGCGAGGTGCTCTGCACGTTATGCGTCACCTCCTGAATGGTTGCCGCCATCTGGTTGATCGCTGTGGCCGATTGATCAGTTTCGCTGCGCTGCTGATCAAGCATTTTCGCTCCAGAACGCGACAGATCGGCGGAACGAGTGGCGTGCGTCTTGACGTTTGCCCCGGCGTCTTCAATGCGTGTCAACGCCGTCTGCAAGCGCGCGTCCTCGCTGATCATTGCCATATCCAGCAAGGCCTGTGCACCACGGCTGTCGGTATAGGTCAAGGCAACCAGAGCACTGGTAAACGCCTTGGGATGCTCGGAAAGCGTGCGCCTGATCAAGCTGCGTTTGGCATACAGCTGGTAGGACCCAAGGCAAAACATGGCCGCAAAAATAAAGCCCCATAACCAGGGACCACTCAGCACAAAGTGCGCACCGAGAATCAGCAGACCAGTCAGAAATAGCGGCCATGACTGGATAATGTCGTACGTCCAGTACTCCAGTTTTGGCACCGGCGCTTTGCCCTCGCGCAAACGGGCATAGAGTTTTTCAGCACGGCGTTTCTGCGCTTCATCGGGCAAGGAGCGTACCGACTCGTAACCAGCAACCCGGCCATTCTCATAGATCGGCGTGACATAGGCGCTGACCCAATAGTAATCACCGTTCTTTGAGCGATTCTTGACGATCCCCATCCAGGGCTTGCCCTGTTTGATGGTTTCCCACATATGGCCGAATACACTGGGGGGCATATCCGGATGGCGCACCAGATTGTGCGGCTGACCGATCAGTTCTTCGCGAGTAAATCCGCTGATTTCGACAAAGGCGTCGTTGCAATAGGTGATATTGCTGTTCAGGTCGGTGGTGGAAATCAGCCGTTCATTCGCAGGAAAGGTTCTTTCCCGCTGAGTCACTGGGAGGTTCTGGCGCATTGGGGCTATCCCTGTCTGAGCTATTTACATAACTTCAGATGTAGGTCTAGCACAGCCGTGCCAACGCGCTAGCAAATGCTTGTTTAATGCTCGCAATAATGATCTAGGACAATTAGTCGCTGCCACAGCCACAGCCACAGCCACAGCCAGACATTATCTGACCGTAGCCGAGCGCATTAATAAGGGCGGGAGAACCTAGCGTCGAGGGGGAACCGCTTTGGAATCAGGCGAATTGCTACGTACAGGAATCGGCTGCAGTTTTGGCCGCTCACACAGGCCAAGGGCAACCAACAGATCAAGCAAGGCATTCTGCAACTTGGCGCTCATAAAGTAGCCTCCAACCAAGGACATCGAATAGGTGCTTGGACACCTTTTCTCAGCCTAGTTCAGGTGGTTTGAAACTGCCGCTCACTTCGTCGCGACTGTCTAAAACAGCACACGTAAACCGGCATACAAAGTACGTCCCGGCCCTGGCTCGAAGTAGCGCGCGTTGCCGTCGTTGATGCGCAAGTTATCAAAATACTCACGCCCCAGTAGGTTATCGATACCCAGGTAAGGCTCCAGGCTTTGCTCGCCGACCTGAAAACGCTTGCCTAGGCGCAGATTGAACAAGGCATGGCCGGGGGCGGACTGCGTATTGGCATCATTGGCATACACCCGCGTTTGAGCCGCAACACCGAGGCGCACATAGCCGCCTCGATGCTCATAGGCCAACTCGCTGAACAGGGTTTGCCGTGGGATCCCGGGAATGCGCTTGCCGGAAAAGTCGCCAACGGCTGTTTGATAATCCTCGAAGCGGTAGCGGTTGTAGGCGTAGGCCGCCGACCAGCGCCAGGCATCGGCAAACTGCCAATCCAGGCTCAACTCCAGACCATCGCGGCGCGACTGCCCAGCATTGCGATAGAAATTACGGCCTGGCTGAGTTGGCAGACTGAAGCCCACCAACTCATCTTCCAGCTCAATTCGGTAAAGCGCCAGGCTATAACGCAGCGAGGGCCATTCGCCTTTGATACCCAGCTCCCGGCTGAAGGCCTGAGCCGGCTGCAAGGCACTATTAAAGCCGCCACCTTGCGGGTTACCCAGCTCGCTGATGGTGGGGGTTTCAAAGGAGCTGGCCAGCCGCGCATAGACCGATTGTTGCGGGGTAAAGCGGTAACTCAGACCGGCGCTGTAGTTCCAGTCCTCCAGGCTGCGCGAGCCTGAATCATCGCGATTATCGGCCAGATAAAAGTCATCCACAGCCAACCGAACCTGGTCATAGCGCAGTCCAAGCGTGGCTTGCCACTGCTCGTTCAGGGCAATCTGGTTCTCGATAAACAGTCCCTGGCTCAGTGCCGACTCATCCTGCTGCAGACGTGATTGCCCGCGCTCGCCAAGCAGGTTGTCATAACGCCGACGGTCATCACGTTGCGCCTCGAGCTCGAAGCCTGTGGTGATTTTATGAGACAGGCCAATCAACTCGCGGTGATGGCTGTACTGCCCGCCAACTCCGCTGAAATAGCGTTCAAATGTCGTCTGCCCGCCGTTGGCAAAGCCCAGCCGATTAGCAAACTCGCGATGCCCCAAGTAACTGCGTAGCTGGTACTCATCGTCGCCGGCTGCGTAACCATCCCAAACCAGGCCCAGGCGCTGCTGACGAATGTATTCATCGGCATCAAAACGCAGGTTGTTCGGCGCCGCCTGGCGGCGATCTGCCTTTACTTCGGCGGAGGTCAAGCCACCTGGGTCTTCGGCGCGGTTGTCGATGGCATTGAAGTTCAGGCGCAAACGCCCCGTCGGGGCATACCAGCGCAGCTTGCCGGTGAAGCTGTTGGTCTGCGCCCGGCTGTGTTCGCGATAGCCGTCCAGAACAGTGCTGTTGAATGCCAGCAAGCCACCCAGGTTACCGCCGCTACCGCCGATTTCGCCGCGCGTGCGCTGATAACCGAGTCCGGCCGCACTCAGGTCCAACTGCATCGTGGGCAACGTCGGCGGCTCGCGGGTTTCAATCGCCAGCACGCCACCAGCGGCATTGCCGTACAGCACCGAGGCAGGGCCGCGCAGCACCTCCATGCGCTCAACCAAGCCCAGATCAAGGCCGTCGAGTTCGGTCTGACCATCGGGCATGGTCAAGGGCACGCCATCGACCAATACGCGAATGCCGCGCACGCCGAAATTACCGCGCGCACCAAAGCCCCGAATCGCGGGGCGCAAACCTTGAGCCAGGTTGTAGCGGTTAAGACTGAACACGCCCGGTACGCGGGCCAGCAAAGCATCCAGCGCTAGGTTCTGCTCACCTGGCACTTCACCGGCGTCGATCACAGTCACCGCGGTCGGGGTGCTCAACCAGCGCGTGGTGCTGCGCGGCGAGGTGATCAGCAATGGCGCTAATTCGACTGCTGTGTTTTCAGCCTCGGTCGCTTGAGCAACAGCTCTGTCGTTCAGCAGCCACAGGCCGGCGGCAATCACTCCAAGTACCAGGCGCACGCCGTTCAATACTCCTTGTCGGCCTGGTCCTTGCGTCGATAGGGGAACACGTCGATGACCTTGCCGGCACGTATCGCCTCCTGCAGGCTTTTCCAGTAATCGGCGTCATACAGTTCGCCATGCAGTTCATTGAACAACTTGCGCTGCTGCATATCGGCAAACAGGAACGGCGGGAACTCCTCGGGAAACACATCCAGCGGCGCGACCGAATACCAGGGTTCAGAGGACATTTCATCCTCGGGGTAACGCGGTGGCGGAATTCGTCGGAAATTGGCCTCGGTGAGGAAGCAGATCTCGTCGTAGTCGTAGAACACCACGCGGCCATGACGGGTCACGCCGAAGTTCTTCAGCAGCATGTCGCCAGGAAAGATATTGGCTGCCGCCAGCTGTTTGATGGCCAGGCCGTAGTCATCCAGCGCTTCGCGCACCTGGGCTGCACTGGCGCTTTCCACATACAGGTTGAGTGGGGTCATACGCCGTTCGGTCCAGCAGTGACGTACAAGCACCGTATCGCCCCTCACCTCGACGGTGGACGGCGCGACTTCCAGCAGCTCGGCCAGGCACTCGGGGTCAAACTTACTCAGCGGAAAGCGGAAATCGGCGAACTCCTGGGTATCGGCCATGCGCCCTACCCGGTCGACGGTTTTTACCAGGCGGTACTTCTCGATCACCGTATTGCGGTCGACGTTTTTCGACGGCGAAAAACGGTCCTTGATGATCTTGAACACGGTATTGAAACCCGGCAGGGTAAACACGCTCATCACCATGCCGCGCACCCCGGGGGCCATGACGAACTTGTCATCAGTGGTGGCCAGGTGGTTGATCAGCGCACGGTAGAACTCCGACTTGCCGTGTTTGTAGAAACCAATAGAAGTGTACAGCTCAGCAATATGCTTGCCCGGCAGAATGCGCTTAAGGAAGCCGACAAATTCCGCCGGATAGCCCACCCTCACCATGAAATAGGAACGGGTAAAGGAGAAGATGATCGACACCTCCGCCTCATCGGTGATCAGCGCATCAATCTGAATGCCCTGCCCTTCGCGGTGCAGCAGTGGGATCACCAACGGCCATTGCTCATCGCAGGTGTAGATACGCCCGACAAGGTAGGCGCCCTTGTTGCGATACAAGCGCGAGGCGAACAGCTCAATGCGCAAATCAGGGTCCTTGCACACCCAATCCGGCAAGTTGGCCTGCAACTGTTTAAGCAGCCGTGCCAGGTCGCGCTCGAGGTTTTCATAGCCGACTTCGAAACTGAAATCCTCGAAAATCTGCCGCAGCGCCTGCTCGACATTACCCTTGGGTTCGTAACGACGGGTTTGCGGTGCCCGCTCATTAACCCGCAACGCTGGGCGCGTGGTATGGATAAACATGCAGCCATCATTGATCTGGTCATGGCTGAACAGCCCGCAGAAGATCGAGTTGAACCAGGTTTCCGCCAGCTCATCGTCGTAACGCAGGTCGATCAGGGCAATATAAGCCGACTTGACCAGCGGCCACTGCGCCACATCCAGCAGCACCTCTGCACTGTAAGCCTGGCCCAGGCTTGCGCTGACCGCGCTGACACACTCCTCATACAAGGCAATACGCGCCGCTGAAGCCTGCTGGATTTCCTGCCACTGCGCCTGCTCGAAACGTACCCGCGCGCCGTTGGTAATCTGCCGGAACTGCTCGCGGTAATCGTCAAAGCCTTCGAGGATAAGCGCGGCAATCGCGCTGGCCGGCCATTGCTGTGGCATAAACAACCCCCTGCAGATGAAATGCGGACAATCCGCCGAGCTTATCCAGTGGCCGCACCAAGTAAAAGCTGGCAATGCGTGGACAGGCGTTTATCTGCCACGAAATATTGCCAAGCAACGGCTTTGAAAGCGCATTTCGAATTGCCTTGGCGTGCGCGCCCGGCAACACTGCTCGCCTTTCTAACTGTCATGGAGTTCGTTGTGCGTCTTGCCGACCTGATCCGTCTGCTGTTGCT
The DNA here is from genome assembly GCF_902506475.1 of Pseudomonas sp. 8BK. Taxonomy (NCBI): domain Bacteria; kingdom Pseudomonadati; phylum Pseudomonadota; class Gammaproteobacteria; order Pseudomonadales; family Pseudomonadaceae; genus Pseudomonas; species Pseudomonas sp. 8BK. The sequence goes on from NZ_LR733252.1 coordinate 2,783,061, forward strand.
TGCTGCCATCTGGGGCGCCAGCTTTCTGTTTATGCGCATCGTCGCACCGGTACTGGGCAGCATGCCGACGGCGTTCTTTCGCGCCAGCCTAGGCATGCTCGGCCTGCTGGCGATTCTGCTGCTGATGCGCGTGCGCTGGGATTTCAGCGGCAAGCTCAAGCACTGTTTGATGCTCGGGGTCATCAACGCCGGCCTGCCCTCGGCCATGTACTGCCTGGCGGCGCTGGTACTGCCAGCGGGCTACTCGGCGATTCTGAATGCCACCACACCAATGATGGGCGTGCTGATCGGCATGTTGTTCTTCGCTGAGGCGCTGACCCTGAGCAAAGCTGCCGGGGTGGCCATCGGCCTGTTCGGGGTAGCGGTGCTGACTCGCACCGGCCCGGTGGAGTTTGATTTGCCGCTGCTCTGGGGCGCAGCTGCCTGCCTGGTGGCTACCGCCTGCTACGGCTTTGCCGGTTTTCTCACACGGCGCTGGATCGGCCAACAAGGCGGCCTGGATAACCGCCTGACCGCTTTCGCCAGCCTGTGCGGTGCCAGCCTGTTTCTGTTGCCATTCTTCGGCGGCTCTCTGCTGATACAGCCACCTGCTAGCTGGGGCGGACTCGACGTCTGGCTGTCCCTGGCCGGGCTGGGGTTTATCTGCACCGCATTCGCCTACGTGCTGTATTTCCGCCTGCTCAGCGACATCGGCCCGATCAAGGCCAGCACCACCACCTTCCTGATCCCACCCTTCGGCGTGCTGTGGGGCGCCTTGCTGCTGGATGAGCCGCTGTCCTGGGCCTACCTGTACGGCGGCGTGCTGATCGCCATCGCGCTATGGCTGGTGGTGCGACCGAGTGGCACGGCCAAGGCGCCAGCCTGATGAACACAAAACCCACGCCCATAAAAAAGCCGCCCTGATAGGCGGCTTTTTTATGGCGATCAATGCTTACTGCTGCAACTCCTGCTCAGTAAACATGTCGCTGAACAGCATGCTCGACAGGTAGCGCTCACCCGAGTCCGGCAGGATCACCACAATGGTCTTGCCCTGCATGCCGGGTTCGGCGGCGATACGCAAGGCGGCAGCCATAGCCGCGCCGCAGGAGATGCCGCAGAGGATGCCTTCTTCGCGCATCAGGCGCAGGGCTACAGCTTTAGCGTCGTCATCCGCCACCAGTTCAACCCGGTCAACCATGGCTAGATCCAGGTTGCCTGGAACAAAGCCGGCGCCGATGCCCTGGATCTTGTGCGGGCTGGGTTTGACTTCATCACCGGCGATGGTCTGGGTGATGACGGGCGAGCCAATCGGCTCGACCGCCACTGAGAGGATTGGCTTGCCCTGGGCCTGTTTGATATAGCGCGAAATACCGGTGATGGTGCCACCAGTACCGACGCCAGCAACCAGCACGTCAATCGCGCCATCGGTGTCGTTCCAAATTTCCGGGCCGGTGGTCTTTTCATGGATCGCCGGGTTGGCCGGGTTGTTGAACTGCTGCGGCATAAAGTAGGTAGCAGTGTCAGAGGCGGCGATTTCCGTGGCCTTCTCAATGGCGCCCTTCATGCCCTTGGCCGGTTCGGTCAGCACCAGTTCGGCGCCTAGGGCCTTGAGCACCTTGCGCCGCTCCAGACTCATCGAAGCGGGCATGGTCAGCAGCAGCTTGTAGCCGCGCGCCGCCGCCACAAAAGCCAGGCCGATACCGGTATTGCCCGAGGTCGGTTCAACAATAGTCATACCCGGTTTGAGCACGCCGCGCTCTTCGGCATCCCAGACCATGCTGGCGCCGATGCGGCATTTCACCGAATAGGCGGGGTTGCGACCTTCGATCTTGGCCAGGATAGTCACCCCATCCGGGCCCAAACGGTTAATCCGAACCAGCGGGGTGTTGCCGATAGCTTGTGCGTTGTCTGCGAAAATGCGGCTCATGGCGAGGTCCTTGTGCGGTGGTTGCCGATAGTCAGCCAGACTAAAACGCCCGCCCGCCTGCGTCCAGCATGGTAACAGAGGCTGGGTGACCCGCCATTCAGTGACTGAATGGCCCGTCTACGTTCACAGTCACCAGGGCTGCGCGTTATAGTCTGCTTTTAAATACTGAACCCGCGGGTATGGCCCTGCGCGTTACCGTTCGAGGATTTACCGATGAAGTTCGAAGGCACCCAGTCCTACGTCGCCACCGACGACCTCAAGCTCGCGGTCAATGCCGCCATCACCCTGGAGCGCCCGTTGCTAGTCAAAGGTGAGCCGGGTACCGGTAAAACCATGCTGGCCGAACAACTGGCCGAATCCTTTGGCGCGCGCCTGATCACCTGGCACATCAAATCCACCACCAAGGCCCATCAGGGTCTGTACGAGTACGACGCGGTCAGCCGCCTGCGCGACTCACAGCTGGATTCGGACAAAGTCCACGACGTGCGTAACTACATCAAGAAAGGCAAGCTGTGGGAGGCCTTCGAGGCCGAAGAACGGGTGATTCTGCTGATCGACGAGATCGACAAGGCCGATATCGAGTTCCCCAACGACCTGCTGCAAGAACTCGACAAGATGGAGTTCTACGTTTACGAGACCAACGAGACAATCAAGGCGAAAAAACGCCCGATCATCATCATCACCTCGAACAACGAAAAAGAACTGCCGGACGCCTTCCTGCGCCGCTGCTTCTTCCATTACATCGCCTTCCCGGATCGCGCGACCCTGCAGAAGATCGTCGATGTGCACTACCCCGACATCAAGAAAGACCTGGTCGCCGAAGCGCTGGACGTGTTCTTCGACGTGCGCAAGGTACCGGGCCTGAAGAAGAAGCCCTCCACCAGCGAGCTGGTCGACTGGCTGAAACTGCTGATGGCCGACAATATCGGCGAAGCGGTGCTGCGTGAACGCGATCCGACCAAGGCCATCCCGCCGCTGGCTGGCGCCCTGGTGAAAAACGAGCAGGATGTGCAGCTGCTTGAGCGTCTGGCCTTTATGAGCCGCCGCTCTTCGCGTTAAATATTGGCCCCGGGAGGCGAATCCATGCATAGCGGCAGTTGCCTTTGCGCTGCAGTGAGATACCGCATCGATGCGCCTATCGAGTCGGCGGCGCATTGCCATTGTTCGATGTGCCGCAAAGCCCACGGAGCAGCATTCGCCACTTACGCCAATGTGCGGCGCAAGGATTTCCACTTCACCCAAGGCGAGGAGTCACTGGGCGTCTACCAGTCCTCGCCGGGCGTGACGCGGACTTTTTGCAAGCACTGTGGCTCGACCCTGCAGTGGTACAGCGAACAGCCCTACCCGAACTGGCTATCAGTCGCGCTGGGCACGCTGGATACGCCCGTGGGTGAAATCGCGCAGAAGCACATTTTTCCGGAATCGAAGGCCGACTGGTACGCCATCAACGATGGCCTGCCATTGGAGCGGCGCTCCTAGCGCCATAGTCTGTTGAATTCACGAGGGCGCAGCCATGCTGCTCAACCTGTTTAACGAAATGCGCGCTGCCAAGGTGCCGGTGTCGGTGCGTGAGCTGCTCGACCTGATCAACGCGTTGAAACACAACGTGGTGTTCGCCGATATGGACGAGTTCTATTTCCTCTCGCGCACCATCCTGGTCAAGGACGAGCGGCATTTCGACAAGTTCGACCGCGCGTTCGGCGCCTACTTCAAGGGCCTGGAAAACCTCAACCAGCATATCGAGGCGTTGATCCCCGATGAGTGGCTGCGCAAGGAGTTCGAACGCTCGCTGACCGACGAGGAACGCGCCAAGATCGAATCCCTCGGTGGCCTGGACAAGCTGATTGAGGAGTTCAAGAAGCGGCTCGAAGAACAGAAGGAACGCCACGAAGGCGGCAACAAGTGGATCGGCACCGGCGGCACCAGCCCGTTTGGCTCAGGCGGCTTCAACCCGGAAGGCATTCGCGTGGGTGACGCCGGCAAGCGCCAGGGCAAGGCGGTCAAGGTGTGGGACCAGCGCGAATACAAGAACCTCGACGATCAGGTCGAGCTGGGCACCCGCAATATCAAGGTGGCCCTGCGCCGCCTGCGCAAGTTCGCCCGCCAGGGCGCCCAGGACGAGCTGGATCTGGATGGCACCATCGACCACACCGCAAAGGACGGCGGCCTGCTGAATATCCAGATGCGTCCGGAACGGCGCAACGCGGTGAAATTGCTGATTCTGTTCGACATCGGCGGCTCGATGGACGCCCACGTCAAGGTCTGCGAAGAGCTGTTTTCCGCCTGCAAGACCGAGTTCAAGCATATGGAGTATTTCTACTTCCATAACTGCGTGTACGAGTCGGTGTGGAAAAACAATCTGCGCCGCACCTCCGAGCGCTTTTCCACCCAGGACCTGCTGCACAAGTACGGCGCGGACTACAAGGTGGTGTTCGTCGGCGATGCGGCCATGGCCCCTTACGAGATCACCCAGGCCGGCGGCAGCGTCGAGCACTGGAACGAGGAGCCGGGCTACGTCTGGATCAAGCGCTTTATGGAGAAGTACAAGAAGCTTATCTGGATCAACCCCTACCCCAAGGACACCTGGAACTACACCGCCTCGACCAACATCATGCGCGAGCTGTTGGAAGACCAGATGTACCCCCTGACCCTGCAGGGTCTGGAAGACGGGATGAAGTTTCTCTCCAAGTAAAACCAACGGGCCCAGCAGGGCCCGTTGTTCTTTAGAAGGCCTTAACCGAACGGGTATCGCTACCAGTCAGGCAGTCGACCAGTGCTGCGGCAAACCCCGACAACAGCTCGCGCTTGCGTACACAGACCTTCAAGTCCCGCTGCGCCCAGGGTTCTTCCAGCTCAATCACCGCCAGCGGCGCGCCAGCCGTTACCGCACTGCGCGGCACCATGCCAATACCCACGCCAGCACTGACCATGCGGCACACGGCCTCAAAGCTGCGCACCTGAATCCGCACCTCAAGGTGTCGCCCCAAGGCGGCCGCCGCATTCATGGTGAAAGTGTGAATCGCCGAACCTGAATGCAGCATGACAAAGGGATAATCCAGCACCTCGGCAAACAGGCTGCTGGTAAGCGTAGCAAGCGGGTGATCAGTCGGTGCAATCAGCACCAGGCGGTCGGCTCGGTATGGAATCAGCTCAACCTCGGCACCTTCCATCGTCCCCGCCACCACTCCGACCTCCACCTCGCCGCGCGTCACCGCCATCAGTACATCGGGGCTGGTGTGTTCCTCCAGAGAGATACTCACTTGCGGATGACGCTGCAGAAAAGTCGCCAGACTATCCGGCAGAAAGGTATGGGTCGCGTGGGTGTTGGCCCACAGGCTGACATGCCCACGCACGCCTTTGGCGTATGGGGTAAGGTCGGCATGCATCTGCTCAAGCTGGGCAAACACCTGGCGCGCATGACGCAGTAACGCCTCGCCGGCACGGGTCAGGCTGACCCCGCGTGGTTCACGCAGCAGCAGCGGTGTGCCAATCGACGCTTCCAGCAGACGCATACGGTGACTGGCCGAAGACGCCGCCAGATGCACACGCTCGGCACCTCGGGTGAGGTTTTTCGCCTCGGCGATGGCGACAAACAGACGCAGATCAATCAGGTCATAGTGCATAGCGTTAGTTAAATCCGAACGATCACTTATGAAATAGCCAATTCCACAGGGATTCTAACCCCAGCATCATTCGGTTCAGCACAACTCTTTAGGGCGTTATTTACCATGCCATGGAAAACCTGGTCAGCCGAACAGTTAGGCATCGCACTCGCGGTGCTCGCTGCATTCGGTTTCTCGTTCAAGGCGATTTTCGTCAAGCTGGCCTACGCCGCCGCACCTGTGGACGCGGTCACCCTGCTGACGCTGCGCATGAGCTTTGCCCTGCCTATCGCGCTGTGGGCCACGCTGTGGCTGTGCCGCGCTGCGCCGCCGCTAACGCGCAGGGACTGGGGCATGCTGATCGCTTTGGGGCTGCTGGGTTACTACGGGGCCAGCATCCTCGATTTTATTGGCCTGCAGTACATCTCGGCGGCGCTGGAACGCCTGATTCTGTTTATCTACCCGACCATGACCGTGCTAATTGGCGTGCTGTTTATGGGCAAACGTCTGGAGAAACGCCAAGTGGCGGCGCTGCTGCTGTCCTACGCCGGTATCGGCCTGGCCTTCGCCCACGACCTGCAAGTAGCAGAGGACCTGCATACGGTCCTGATCGGTGCAGCCTTTATCTTCGGCTCCGCCCTGTCCTACGCGCTGTACAGTTCGGGGGCCGAAGTGGCGATTCACCGCTTGGGCACCATTCGCTTTGCCGCGCTGGCGATTATCGTCTCCACCTTTGCCACGCAGCTGCATTTCCTCGCCACGCAGCCATTCAGCGCACTGCAGCTGCCGGTCGAGGTGTATGCCTACAGCGCGGCAATGGCGATGTTCTCCACAGTGCTACCGATATTTTGGCAATCGGCTGCACTACGGTTGATTGGCTCGGCGCGTACCGTACTGATTGGCACGCTGGGGCCGATCCTGACGATTGTCTTCGCCTGGATGCTGTTATCGGAGCCTGTTTCGCTTGCCCAGCTAGCGGGGGCTGGACTGGTTTTGGCGGGTGTGTTGCTGGTGTCGCGGCGTAAAACTGTGCCCGTTCAGCCCGCACCTACTGCCGAGGACGTTCACGCTAACAAGCAGACACTCGCCACCCCGGCCTCATCACCCGGTCAGCAGGCTTAGAGCAAGGGCTCTTGCGAGCCCTTGGGTGATTCAACTTAGCGCCAGTGCCGCTGCTGCACCTTCTGGCTGCGACCCACACCAAACAGCATACCGACCAGCAGTGCCAGGCTTTCCAGCAACCAGGCCAGCAACATGGCGCAGGCAATGCCCCAAGCGATGGCCTCGGGAGCGAGCAACACCTGGTAGCGGTAGGCAGCGAAGGTTTCTTCCATTAACTCGCGGTCGGCGGCAGTAGCCAGATGCCAGACCTGGCCATACCAGGGCCCTTGCATGGCCTTGGATTCACGCTCAAGAAATGCCGAGCGCTCAACCAGTGTGCCCAGGCTCTGCGCATCGCTACGCATCACTGGGTCGGCGCTGGCCTGGTAATGGCCAACCAACGCCACCAAATCGCCTTTGAAAAAGCGCCGAGCCGTTTCGCGAAAGCCCTTGAGGCCCAGTTCCGACTCAATGCGATGGGCTTCAACGCGCTTGCTGTAGTCGTCGATAAACCCCGGCACCTGCACCCCAACCAGCAAGCCCAAGGCAAACAAGGCCAACCGCAGATAGCTTCTAAACATCTCCCCTCCCCCAATTCAGTCCGTTATGCCTTGCGCCACACATTCACCGCCACGCCATAAACGCCACTCACCCGGCTGGTAAGGCGTCCAGCTCTCGTTATCGGTCAACGGCTCGGTCGCCAACACGCTGACCACATCATTGGGCGTGGTTTCTGCCTGGAAATCCACCTGCATATCGGCATCTTTCAGGTGCGCCGGGCCAAAGGGCGCTCGCCGGGTTATATGCGCCAGCTTGCTGCTGCAGAAGCTGAACAACCAGTCGCCATCGCTGAGCAGGCAATTGAATACACCGTGCTGACGATAGCCGGCGCAGGCACTGACCAGAGTGGACAACAACTGGTCCACCGCCACCGGTTCAGGAAACGCCTGACGCAGGCGATTGAGTAAATCACAGAAGGCCGCTTCGCTGTCGGTGTCGCCAATCGGCCGGTAGTTATCCAGCTGCGGAGCGAAATCGGCTAACTGGCCGTTATGCGCAAAGCACCAGTTACGCCCCCACATCTCGCGTACAAACGGATGGGTATTGGCCAGGCAGACCCGACCGACATTGGCCTGACGAATGTGGCCAATCACCACTTCACTCTTGATCGGGTAGCGCTGTACCAGCTGCGCCACCTCTGATTCGCTGCTGGCGCGCGGGTCCTGAAACAGGCGCAGGCCGCGCCCCTCATAGAAGCCGATGCCCCAGCCATCACGGTGCGGGCCGGTACGCCCGCCGCGTTGCATCAGACCGGTAAAGCTGAAGACGATATCGGTCGGCACATTGGCGCTCATGCCCAGCAACTCACACATTGGCTAGAGCCTCGCGCAGCTGTTGCGCCTCAATTGCCAGGCGCGCCTCGATGCGCTTGCGCGCCAACGGCAGAAACCGCGTCAGGGCGCGCCAGAGCAACTGCGTGACATCACCGCTGCGCCGTGGAATCAGGTGGAGATGCAGGTGCGGTACATGCTGATTGGAGGTCGGCCCATCGTTGATCAAAAAATTGATGCCCTGCTCGCCATAACCGGCCGCGCGCAAGGCGGCAGCCATGCGTTGCGCCAACGGCAGCAACTGCTCACTGGCTGCAGCGGATAGGTCTTTGAGAAAAGGCGCGTGCTCGCGGCTGACAATCAATACATGGGCCGGACGCAGAGGGAAGATATCCAGCAAGACGATAAAGTGTTCGTCCTCATAAATACGCTCGGCCGGCAACTGCTCAGCGGCAATTGCACAGAACACACACTCCATAACCCCTCCTTAGTCGATAAGGGCCATGCTGACCGGGTGTGTGCGGCGGTGCAAGGGCAGCGGCGTTAGGCGCCGCTGCGGCTTACAAACGGGGCTCAACTCGCAGGCGACGATCACCGCGCGCATCGTAGCGGGTGTCGCCGAAATCATGCTCATCACGGGCCATCATCTCGCGCAAGGTCGGCTCGTCATCAGCAACCGGCGCAGGCCCTTTGCGGCCCTGCCACCAGCGCTCCACGGGCCAACGCACGGCAACAAACAGCAGGTATAGGGTAAACAGGATCAACGCGTACATGCTCAGGTCGGCCACCGCGCGCCAGGCGTTGTTGCCCACACCAAGCAGCATGTCCATGGCGGTAATCGCCACTGCAGGGGCGAACTGCTCTTTACCGGGGTCGACAATGGTCGGGCTGAACAGCACCACCAGTACCAGCACGCGCAGCGGCTCACGCAGGTAACGCCACATCCAGCTGGTCAGGCGAAACCACACCAACAGACAACCAAGAGCTGCCACCAGATAGGCGCCCCAGGCAAGCATGTAGTCGTTTTCAGTCATAAAACGCAAATTCTCTGGCATTGAAGACCGGGCAGCATAGGCGCGTAAACGCGCAGATTTCAGCAGCCGACGGGCGAAGTGGCGCTTATGATAACGGCTTTTGCCTGCTTCGGCGTCCCCGCTGTTGGCCGTCATTTAACGGAGTTACCCCATGTCTCACGCCCCCATCGCCCGCGTCGACAACGCTGCCGACCCGTATCGCTGGCTGGAAAACCGCGACAGCGCTGAGGTGCTTGATTACCTCAAGGCGGAAAACACCTATCTGGAACAGCAGCTCAGTGAGCAACTGCATCTGCGTGAAACATTGTTTCAGGAGATCAAGGGACGCATTCGCGAAACCGACCTCAGCCTGCCGTCACCCTGGGGGCCTTATCTGTATTACCAGCGCACCACCGCTGGCGATGAATACCCCCGGCATTACCGCTGCCGCAAATCTGCCGATAGCGCACTGACGGTCGATGAGGCCAGCGAGCAATTGCTGCTCGACCCTAATGCCCTGGCCGATGGCGGTTTCATCTCGCTCGGCGCCTTCAGCATCAGCCCCGACCATCAACGCCTGGCCTATAGCCTGGATACCAGCGGCGAGGAAACCTACCAGTTGTTCGTCAAGGAATTGGCCGACGACAGTTTGATCGAGCTGCCGTTCGAGGACTGCGATGGCAGCATGACCTGGGCCAATGACAGCCAGACCCTGTTCTTTGGCGAGCTGGACGATACCCACCGGCCGCACAAACTGTATCGCCACCGCCTCGGCACCGACGCGGCCGAACTGGTATTCCACGAGCTTGATGGCCGCTTCTTCCTCAGTTGTTACCGCAGCAGCTCCGAGCGCCAGTTGATTCTGCAGCTGGGCAGCAAAACCACCAGCGAAGCCTGGGTGCTGGATGCCGCCACTCCGCAAGCCTCGTTCAGCTGCGTGGCCCCGCGCGAAGAAGGCCACGAATATGACGTAGACCACGGCACCCTGAATGGCGAGTGGAGTTGGCTGATCCGCAGCAACCAGCACGGCATCAACTTCGCCCTGTTCAGCGCGACTGAAACAACCCCAAGCCGCGCGCACTGGCACCTGCTGCGTGAGCATGACCCAGAAGTGATGCTCGAAGGCTTTAGCCTCAATCAGCAAGCGCTGGTGCTTAGCCTGCGTGAAGGCGGCCTGCCGATTATCGAAGTGCAGCCGCAGGGGCAAGCGTCCTATCGCGTGCAGCTACCGGACGCGGCCTACAGTTTGTATGTGCAGGACAGTCTGGAGTTCGACAGCCCCGCGATCCGCCTGCGTTATGAAGCGCTCAATCGCCCGGCGCAGGTACGTCAGCTAGAGCTGGCCACGGGCGCGCAATTGGTACTCAAGCAAACCCCGGTACTCGGGCCGTTCGATGCCGACAGCTACGTCAGCCAGCGCCTATGGGCTACAGCCGCCGACGGCAGCCAGGTACCGATCAGCCTGGTGGCCAAACGCGAGGTGCTTGGCACCTCTGCCCCGCTCTACCTTTATGGCTACGGCGCTTATGGCGAAAGCCTCGACCCCTGGTTCTCCCATGCGCGCCTGAGCCTGCTGGAGCGCGGTTTCGTATTTGCCATCGCCCATGTCCGTGGCGGCGGCGAGCTGGGCGAAGCCTGGTACCGCGCCGGTAAACTGGAACACAAAGAGAACTCGTTCGGTGACTTCATTGCCTGCGCCGAGCACCTGATCGCCACCGGCTACACCAGCGCGCAGCAACTAGTTATCAGCGGTGGCAGCGCCGGCGGTTTGCTGATAGGGGCGGTGCTCAATCAGCGCCCCGAGCTGTTCACCGCCGCCATCGCCGAGGTGCCGTTTGTCGATGTGCTCAACACCATGCAAAACCCGGATCTACCGCTGACCATCACTGAATACGACGAATGGGGCGATCCCAACCAGCCCGAGGTGTTCGAACGGATCAAGGCTTACGCACCTTACGAAAACGTCCGAGCCCAAGCCTATCCGGCGATTCTTGCGGTGGCTGGCTACAACGACAGCCGCGTGCAGTACTGGGAAGCCGCCAAATGGGTGGCCAAGCTGCGCGCGCAGAAAACCGACAGCAATCTGCTGCTGCTGAAAACCGAACTGGATGCCGGCCACGGCGGCATGAGCGGCCGCTATCAAGCCCTCAAGGATGCAGCCCTAGAATACGCCTTTATCCTCAAGGTGCTGGGCCTGGCTTGAGTCCCCACCACCGCTCGTCCACTCGTATGCGGGCTTACTAAGCGACGGCAGCTCAGAGTAATTCGCGCTAAACAACGGACGTTTAGCGCGAAAAATTACTTGACCGTTCATGCAGATTTAACCTGCCTGACTTGCAAGTTCAGCTAGGCTGAATGACACGCTGGCGTACTGCCATCTCACCCATTCAACTGCCTGCTCACCATGGACGGTCTGTGATGAAAAACTGGAAGATCAGAACTCACCTTTTCCTACTTGCCGGTTGCCTGCTTCTTGGCCTGCTGTGTGTCGGCGGTCTTGGCCTGTATGGCTTGCAGGCCACCGTAAAAGGGCTGCAAACGGTGTACCTGGACCGCGTGGTGCCGCTGCGCGACCTCAAACTGATTGCCGACCTGTATGCGGTCAATATCGTTGATGCGACCCACAAAGCGCGCAGCGGTGAGCTTGATGAAAAAACAGCACAACAGCTGATCGAGCAAGCCCAGATGCGTATCGAGGAAACCTGGCAGGCGTACCTGGTCACCGAACTGATCCGCGAAGAGAGCCAGCTGATCGAGCAGATCAACCCGCTTATGCAACAGGCCCAGCAACCACTGGATGAGCTGCAAAGCCTACTCAACCGTGGCGATAAAGCCGGCATCGAAGCCTTTGCCAGCCAGCGGCTCTACCCATTGATCGACCCACTGTCAGAGAAATTTGCTGAGCTGATCGACGTGCAGCTGCTCGAAGCCAAGCGCCAGTACCAACTGGGTGAAGCCGCCTATGCCAGCAACCTCAACCTGAGCATCAGCGTGCTGCTGATTGCCCTGCTGATTGGTATGGCGCAGGTGTTCTATTTTATTCGCCTGATGAGCCGGCAGCTGGGCGCTGAGCCTGGCGAGCTGGAAGAAATCAGTGCACGGATTGCTGAAGGCCGTCTGGGCGGCGGCAAAAGCCTGGGCAACCAGGTACTGACCGGCGTGATGAAATCTGTGCAGAGCATGCGCCGTGGTCTGCAGGACATGATCGGCAACATTGGCGAAGCCTCCGAGCAGATCGAATGCGCCACCCTGCAACTGGCCGCCTCCTCCGAACAGGTGCTGACCAGCGCCAACGTGCAGAGCGATACAGCGTCGGCTATGGCTGCCACCGTTGAACAACTGGCGGTGAGCATCAACCACATTGCCGAAAACGCTCAGCAAACCTACGACATGGCCAAAAAAGCCGGCGACATGACCGATGAGGGCATTTCTGTGATGGCCCGAGCCACCACAGAAATGCACAAGATCGCCGAGCTGGTGGCCGAAAGTTCCCAGGATGTAGAAACCCTGGCCGCGCAATCACGCAATATCAGCGCGATTGTCGATGTGATTCGCGGTATTGCCGAACAAACCAACCTGCTCGCCCTCAACGCCGCCATTGAAGCAGCGCGCGCCGGCGAGCAAGGCCGCGGCTTTGCCGTGGTTGCCGATGAAGTACGCAGCCTCGCCGGGCGTACGGCCCACTCCACCACGGAAATCATCGCCCTGGTCGATGCCATTCACAGCGGCATGCACAAGGCAAAAAGCAGCATGGCCGCTGGCTGTGAACGGGTCAGCATCGGCACCCAGCTGGTCGATCAGGCGGGCAACTCGATGACGGGAATCCGTCAAGCCCTGAATGAATCACTCCAGGCCGTCAGCGTGATTTCGCTTTCGCTGCAAGAGCAGCGGGCTGCCAGCGAGCAGGTGGCCATGAGCGTGGAACTTGTCGCGCAGATCGTCGAAGAAAACTCCGCCGCACAGGGCGGCATCGTCCAAGCCATTCAGGCCCTGCAAGCCATGTCTGGACGCTTGCAGGGTGTAATGCGGCGTTTCAGTTTCTAAACCGTCTCCCGTTCAGGCCACTCGGCAGCCAGTCGCGAGTGGCGCTGGCGGGCCTGATGGCGGACGGCTAAGGTCAATCTATGCGACTGACCCCGCGCTACGTTTATCCAGGCTGCCGTCCATGCCCGCCCACTCTCAATTGATTGATGAAATACGCGACATGCTGCTCGATTGCGGCCTGTTCGACAGCCTCACGCCCAACGAGCTGCTCAGCGCCGCCGGCTATTTCAACATCAGTAAATGTGCACCGGAGGCCAGCATCTGCCGCGAAGGCGACCCTGGCACCTTTATGTGCATCATCCACTCAGGTGCCGTGTCGGTGCGCAAGATCAACTCCAGCGGCGAAACCATCGAACTGGCCAAGCTGCGCAAGGGCCGTGCCTTTGGTGAGATGGCGGTGCTCGACGGCGAACGCCGCTCGGCCAGTTGCATCGCTGTGAGTGACTGCAGCCTGCTAATGCTGGCCAGAGACTCACTGGACAAGATGCTCGGCGAGGCGCCAAAGACCGCTGCCAAAGTCATCCGTGCTATTGCTATTGCCATGTCCCGACGTTTGCGCATGGCCGATGGGCAGTTGGTCGAACAGCAGCTTTAGCGACAGCCAGTCACTCGTCGGATTTTGGTAATGGTCGCGTATTGCGTTCGCGCTGCTCTTTCAGCAACGGCAACTCCTGGTCGCGGCGCGGCTGGCTGGGCTCTGGCAACGGAGCCTGCTTGAGCAGCGGCGGGTTATTGCGGGTCGGCGCAGGCAGGTGCTGCGGTGCAACCGGCGCATAAGGTTGCGGCGTTGCGGTACCCGGAGCACCCGTTGCAGGCCCCGTAGCGGGCATTTTGGGCGGTTGCTGAGCCAGCAGCGAAGTGCTGAAAAGCGCGCTTAGAACAAACAACAGAGTAGTCAGGCGCATGCGGACATCTCCCAGACAGTTAGTCACTTGGGCCTCAACCACGGCGTTAAGTGCCGCGCGGGCAGTTCTCACTGACCACCGGCAAGGCTAGACTGCAACCAAGGCCCACCGTAAGAGACTCCAGATGAGCAGCGACAAATCCCCCTCTGCCACCGGCAAGCTTGACCGCATTCTCGCCGAGGCCCAGCGCTCGCGCGAAGAAGGCTACCGCGACAAGGCGCTGAAGATGTACCCGCACGTCTGCGGCCGCTGCGCCCGCGAGTTTTCCGGCAAGCGCCTGAGCGAACTGACCGTGCACCACCGCGACCACAACCATGACAACAACCCGCAGGACGGCTCCAACTGGGAGTTGTTATGCCTGTACTGCCATGACAACGAACATGCGCGTTACACCGACCAGCAGTACTTCAGCGAAGGCTCGCTAAGCAGCCCAAAAACCTCTCAGGCAACCCACAATCCCTTCGCCGACCTGGCTGCAAGGCTTAAAAAACAGTAACGCAATGCTGCAGAAGCCCGCTGCTGACGACCTAAGAGTTAGTTATATCGTCAGCAAGCTGTCTCCCAGAAAAATCAGGCTGCTGTCATACAGGTATACTCGCGTCTTTTTTGCCGCCCGCCCCCTTGGTGCGGCTGCAAAATCCCCCCGAAAATTCTGTGCGAGTGCCACCGTGGCCAACAAGAGATACGCCTGCATCGGCCTGTTCAACCCCAAGTCCCCGGAAAACGTCGGTTCAGTGATGCGCGCAGCCGGCTGCTATAGCGCCGCCTCGGTGTTCTACAGCGGTAAACGCTATGCCCGCGCTCGCGACTTTATTACCGACACCCAGCGTATCTATATGGATATTCCGCTGATCGGCGTGGAAGACCTGCAGCAGATCATCCCCATCGGCTGCACGCCGGTGGCCGTGGAGTTGGTCGAAGGCGCACGGCCGCTGCCGCAATACACCCACCCCGACCGCGCCATCTATATCTTCGGCCCCGAAGACGGCTCACTGAGCAAGGAAGTCCTCGACTGGTGTGAGGACGTCATCTACATCCCCACCCAGGGCTGCATGAACCTCGCGGCCACCGTCAATGTGGTGCTCTACGACCGCATGGCCAAAGGCATCAACACCAAGTCCGGGCCCGGGTTCAAGTAATCGGTGACCGACACTTGCCTCCTCTCGGTTTAATACTCCTGCAGAGGCTGGGCAGCTAACCGTCCAGCCTGGCCTCGTCACTCAAAAGAATTGAGTAATGCTCAGCTTGGCATTGCGCCCCTGGCTGTAAACCCGATCACCACTGAATGCCGGCTGATAGAAGCGGTTGAACAGGTTATCCACGACGAAATTCACCTCGGTATCTTTCAGCCCAGCGAGCTGCGGCTTCCAGCTGGCGAAGATGCGCTGAGTGTCGTAACTGGCATTGTCGAAGTGATCGTAATAGGTGTCCCCCACCGAGCTGCCCATGCCACCCGAATAGCGGTCACTGGGCAGGCGGTCGCTCTTGCGTACAAACTCACCCTGCCAGCCAATTCGTGTGTCGATTTCAGGGATTTTCACTCCCAGCGTCGCGACCCACTTGACCGGCTGAATGCCCCTAGCCCAAACATTCGGCCCCCAGGGGTTGGTATAGGCGCCCTCGTGTTCGCCGCTCATCCAGGAATACGACAGCGCTGCAAATACCCGCGCACTGTCGTAGAAGCTCTCGACTTCGACACCTTTGATCGTCAGATCACCGATATTGCGGTAGTTACCCTGCGGCAGATAAGCCCCACAGCTGCCAGACAAGGAACCGTTGCTGATGGACTGCTCCTCACAGCCCACCCCAACGTTCTTGAAAATTTCATCCTTGATGCGGTTGCGAAACAAGGTGGTGCGAACCTGCAGGCTATCGCTCTGCACCAGCAGGTTGGACAGGCTCAGCACGCTGCCGGCGCGCAGGGCATGCATACGCTCCGGGTCCAGATCACGACTGGTGGCCGGACGGCTGCTGCTGTTCTGTACCTCGTACTGTTCATCAATCAACGGGGCACGCCAGGTTTGCGTGTAATCGGCAAAGAAGCCAAGTTGCTCAGTCGCAGCCCAGAACAACGACAAGCGTGGCGACCAGCCCGAATAGCTCTGGCTGCTGTAGTCGTGACCGAGGGCCGCATTGTTGTAGATCGGTGCCAGGTTCGGCTCAGCTTCGTTACGCACACTGTCGAAGCGCATGGACGGCGTAACAGTCAGGCGGCCGTAACTGATAGCGTCCTGCACATAGAAACTGTGAGTTAGCTGCTCGCCGCTGGGCATAAAGGTCGGCTGAAACAGGCCATAGTTGTAGCGTGGCTTGTTGTAGGTGGAGGTATCGATATACATCAGTGTGTCGCGGTTGTGCTGACGCCATGCACCGCCCAGAGTCAGCGCATGGGACAGGCGGCCGGTGTCGAAACGGCTGGTATTGCGCAGTTCGATGACCCTGTCGTGGTAACCGGTGTCCATCTTGCGGCCACCGGTTGAGGGCTGCACGAAAGCCCCGGGCTCGCGCTCGTCCACCTGTTCAACATCGGACTGCGAGTAGCTGAGAGTCATATCCAGCAGCGGATTCTCCAGCGGCTGGTAGTGATATTTTGCAGACCAGGTCGTGTCGATGGTTTCCCGATGGGCCAGGAAACGCCGCAAAGCCGCCTCATAACCATATTGGTTGATATTGCTCTGGGTGGGCGGTGTCGGGAAGCTGGCCGAGGAGAATGGCGTCCAACGAGCACTTTTCGAACGCGCCCAGGACAGCCCGAATGCATGCTCATCGGTGGCATACAGATTGAGCTTGAACAAGCCGGCATCGAGATCCTGCGCCGAGTTTGGCAAGCGCTGCGGATTGACCGGATAGCGGTTATCGGGATCAGGAATGGTTCCTGCCAGCTTCATATCGCGTCCATCACGACTGGTCAGATACAGCAAACCATCGGCTCGACCATCCGACGTCTGCCCATACACCGCGCCACTGTAGATTTTCTGTTGATCGTTGCTGTGGTAACCGTACTTGAGCATGGCGCCCAGGTTTCGTCCTTCCTTCAACAAATCCGGCGCATCCTTGGTTTCCATATGCACCGTGCCGCCAAAGCCGCCATTGCCGGTAAACACCGAATGCGGGCCCTTCTCCACCTCGATACGCTTGATCAGCTCCGGCTCGATAAACACCGTGCCCTGCTGATAACGCTCGAAGCCGCTCTTGGTAGCACCATCGAGGGTAAAGGGCACATCTTCGGCATCGCCCAGGCCCCAGATATTCATCGTTTGCCCACCTGGCTTGGCCGAGCCGCCCATGCTCACGCCTGGCAAGGTCTGCAGCAGGCTGGGGATATTATCGGCCTGCTGGCGCTCGATCTCCCTGTTGGTCAAAGTCGAACGGCCCACAGTGCTGGCATCGACGCTGGTTCCACTGCCGACAATAGTCTGGGCATCGAGCTGAATCGTATGTTGCTGACTGCTCTGCTGAGCACGTTTACGCACCACAAAACCTTCACCCGCAGGCAGCAGCTCCAACCCCGAGTTACTCAACAACTTTTCCAACGCATCACGCGCATTAAGTGTTCCCAGCAAGGCAGGAGCCTGCAGGTCACGCAATTGCGCTTCATCAAAAAGGATCTGCAACTGGCTCTGTTGAGCCAGTGCGGTGATAGCGCTGGCCATCGGTTGCGCCGGCAGATTGAAGCTGAATTCCTGAGCCAGAACACTGCCACTCAGCAGACAGGTAGCCATGGCGGTGCTGGCACAGAGCTGACGCAGGGCAAAACGGGTGGTGCGGGTTTTCATGCAAGTCTCCCAGATACTGCAAAACCGCCCTCGCATAAGGCGGACAACAGGAAGACGCAGCAGGCCGAGAAACCCACATATGCGAATGCAAAATATTTTCATTTGTAAAAATACAAAAGAGCCTGCCGGGCAGGCTCGCTTTTAGAGGGGATGAATCAGCACAACACCATCGCCGCGATGCTCAACCCGAACCGGCAAGAGTTGCGGCAACGCGGCAAGAAAGTCATCCGGCTTGGCGATATTCAGGCTGCCGGACAGGCGCCGCTTGCCGAGGCTGGCCTGGGCCAGGCGCACCGGGGCTGCGCGGTAATGCGCCAACTCATCCAGCAGCTGCGCCAGAGGCCGATCACTAAACACCAGTTGACCACGTCGCCAGCTGGCAATCTCTTCGCTACCCAGACGCAGTTGCTGCAAGGTCTTGCTGCGGTAATCGAAGTCGACGCCCTCACCCGCGCTCAGCAGCGTTTGCTGCGCCTTATCGGCCTGCGGCTGCACCGCCACCTTGCCGCTTTCCACTGCCACCGCCAGGCGCTCGTCACTGCGACGCACGCTAAAGCGTGTACCGATCACCCGCACGCTGCTCTCGCCAGCCATCACCGCGAAGGGCCGCGAGGCATCAGCCGCCACAGCGAAAAAGGCTTCACCAGCCAGCAGTTCAACTTCGCGGTAATCCTCATAGAGACGCACATGCAGTTGGCTATCCACATTCAGATCGATACGTGTGCCATCCGCCAACTCGACCTGCCGTTGCTCACCAGGCGCGCTGGACAGGCTCAACTCCTGCGTTGGCGGCGCGCTAAACCAGTTCTGCGGCGCTGCCAACACCGCACATACCAGCACCACCGCAGCCGCCAAGGCGCGCCCCGGCCGCCAACTGCGCTGCGGCCGTAAGGTCATCGCAGCTGCCGCCGGCAAAACGGGTCGCGGCAGCAGATCAAGATCGGCCCAAACCAACTGCATATCGGCCAGTGCCCGCCCATGGGCCGGATCAGCCGCCAACCAGGTATCCAGCTGCGCCTGCTCAGCCCTCGATAACGGGCCGCGGCAACGCCGGCTAAACCAGATGGCCGCCTGTTCATCGATGGAAATCGAACGCTCCCTGTGCATGCCTGGGCTCATAGCGGCTCCACCGCGGATTGGCCTTGCACACGCCGTTTGCAGTGCAGCAAGGCACTGGCAATGTGCTTTTCCACCATGCTCAGAGAAATTCCCATGCGCTCGGCCACCTCAACCTGGGACAGGCCATCGAATTTATGCAGCACGAAGGCCTCGCGCCGGCGCGGCGGCAGATCATCCAGGGCACTGGCCAGCAGATGCAAACGTTGATGCTGTTCGACTTTTTCCAAGGGGCCGGCGCCCTGCTCATCAACCATGGCGTCCAACCCATGCTGTGAATCGCCCTCCGCGCAGAGCTGAGGGCGGGACTGCTGACGGCGCCAGTGATCACGCAGCAGATTGCGTGCAATCTGAAAGAGAAACGCGCGGGGCTGTTGCACATCACCCCGGCCATCCCGGCCAAGCCACTGGGTGAAGGCATCCTGAGCCAGATCATCTGCATCGGCGGAGCTGTCCAGACGCTTGCCGAGAAACTTCAGCAGTTCGCCATGCAGGGTGCGATAGACCAGGGAAATCGGGCCATGGAGTTGTTTATCCATAGCCATGGCGCCCGTACGCCGTATTGTTCGCTAACACCGCCACACCCTTGCACCGCATCAATCTAACAACGCAACAGGGTGCGTGGATCGACAAGCATTAAATGAGAATACTTATCATTAGATATTGATCGACACCTCAGGGTCAAGCTGGCTATGCCACGACTGAGCAAACTGCGCCGCAGAAACAGCAACGCCACCCAGCGGCATAGCACTGGATGGCGTTGGAGCGACGCACAATACGAGCCTTCAGAGCCCAGATTTAAGCCGACTAAAGGCGCGGGTCAATGCGCGGTTGAAAGCCTTGGCGTTGTCGTTCTTGGTGTACAACTGCGCACGTACATCGACAGCTGGGTAGGTGCCGGGGTCAGCGAGAATGGCCGGATCGACCGTGGCATTCGCCGCCGGCACCGCGTTGGCGTAGTAGATGGTGTTGGTGATGGCGCCAATCACCTCGGGGGTCATCAGGTGGTCCATCAACGCCAGGCCCGCCTCAGGATGCGGCGCATCTTTGGGGATAACCATCGCATCAAACCAGATCAGCGTGCCTTCGCGCGGGATGCTGTAGTGCAGGCTGTAGGGCTTGCCCGCCTGCTCAGCCTGGCCGGCGGCCATCGACACGTTTCCATTCCACGACATCGCCAGGCAGGTATCGCCGTTTGCCAGGTCAGTGATATTGCGGTCGTTGTCGAAGTAGCGGATCGACGGTCGTACTTTGGCCAGATGCGCCTCGGCCAGTTTCAGGTCATCCAGGCTCTGCCGGTTGATATCCAGGTCCAGATAGCGAAACGCGGCAGCGAACACCTCATTGGGATCGTTGAGAAAACTCACTCCGCAGTCGGCAAACTTCGCCACGACGGCTGGGTCCATCAGCATGGCCCAGCTGTCGGTTGGCGCATCGGTCATGCGCTTGGCAATGGCCTGCTGTTGATAACCAAAACCCGTGGTGCCCCAGACATACAGGCCGGCATAGCGATTTCCCGGATCGAAAGTCGCCATATGCCCGGTGAACTCCGGATCAAGCCCGCTGAAATGCGGTAGCGCGGCCTTGTCCAGCGGTTGCAGCGCGCCACTCTGGATGGCCCGCTGCAGATGCTGACCGGCCGTCAGTACTAGGTCGTAACCGCTGCGCCCGGTAAGCAGTTTGGTTTCCACGGTTTCCAGCGAGTCGAAGTGATCGACCACCACCTTGATTCCGGTCTTCTGTTCAAAACTGCTCAGGGTGTCCGATGCCAGGTACTCGCCCCAGATAAACAGATTGACCTGCTTCGGCGCCTCGGCCGCCAGCGCCTGAACGCTGGCGGCCAGGCCTAGGGCCAACAAACTGGTATGCAGTTTCATCGAAGCCTCCTAGGCGCGCTTGGGCGCGGCGTATTGCGGCATGGTGATGCAGGCGACGTTACCGCCACCGAGCAGAATCTCCCGCGAGTTCTCGATACCGATAATCCGGTGCTTGGGAAACAGCTCGGCCAGAGTGGCCTGGGCAACACGGTCGCAGGGGTCGTTGAACAGCGGCACGACGATGGCCGAGTTGCCGGCGTAGTAGTTGATGTAGGAGGCGCAGATCTGCGTGCCGGCCTGGCGGGTGTGGGTCGAATCATCCTGATCCAGGCCCTCGGCCTCTTCAGCCGTCCACTCCAGTACGCGCGGTTGCGGCAGCTTGTGGATTTCCAGCGCGCGCCCCTGGGCATCGCGGGTACTGCGCAGAATGTCGTAGGCCTCCTGGTAGATCTCCCACTGCGGATCGTTGCGATCGTCCGTCCACTGCATCACCACCACACCGGGGCGGACAAAGCAGGCCAGGTCATCGATATGGCCGTCGGTTTCATCGAACTTGCAGCCGCGTGGCAACCAGATCACCTGCTCGGCGCCGAGATAGTCCCGCAGGCGGCGGGTCATTTCATCCTTACCCAGGTGAGCGTTGCGATTACGGTTGAGCAGACACTGCTCGGTGGTCAGCAAGGTACGTTGGCCATCAGTCTGGATACCGCCCATTTCCGCGATAAAGGGCGCCCGATAGCGATCATAACCTTCGATTTCGAGGATCTTCTGAGCGATCTGATCGTCTTTGTCCCAAGGGTAGTACAAGCCGCCATCGAGACCGCCGTAAGCATTGAACTCGAAGTCCACACCGCGCACTTCGCCGCTGTCGTCATTGACCAAAAAAGCCGGGCCGCTGTCGCGGAACCAGGTGTCGTTGCAGGTCATCTCCACCACCCGCACATGGGCCGGCAGTTGGCGACGGGCGTTGGCGTACTGGCTGGCCGAGGCGCACACGGTGACCGGCTCGCTGCTGGCGATGGCCGTGACGATATCGACCCAGACCTTCTGCGCCGGCTTGGCACCGTTGCGCCACACATCAGTGCGCTCCGGCCAGCCAAGCCAGCAACCGGCCTTGGGTTCGAATTCGCCGGGCAGACGAAAGCCATCGGCTTTGGGGAGGGAAGTCAGGGAACGCGCCATAGGATGCACCTCATGCCTGTGGGGAAGATGGCCACACAGTACGCGGCGCTCTGACCGAGGTTCCAACGACGATAATTACGGAATAACTGAATTCAATTCATCATTCAGCCAGGTGATCACTCAGCCAATCTAAGAAGTCCACCACTGCCGACTTCTCCAGACGAATGCGTTCACAGACCAGCGCATACTGCCCAAGCGCTGCCACACTGGCGTTGAATGGACGCACCAGACGACCGCAGGCCAAGTCTTCGGCAGCGGTGAGGTTGTCGCCCATGGCCACGCCCTGCCCTTGCGCCGCCGCCTCCAGCGCCAGGCCGGCATGCCCCAGGTACAGATGACGCGCCGGCTGGATATCACTGGCATGGGTGGTCAGCCAGGCGGTCCAGGTCTTGCCGTCCTGATCATCGTGCAGCAGGCCGTGGCGAGCCAGATCACGCGGATGTTTAAGGCCGCCCTGGTTGAACAGACTGGGGCTGCACACCGGAAAGAACTGCAGGGTCGGCAGCGGCCGCACGAAGTAGGCACTGGCATCCTCGGGCCCGGTGCCATAGGTGATCGCCAGATCGATATCCGGGCTCGGCAAACTGGCTTCCAGCGGCTGTTCGTGAAGATGCAGGGTGATCTGCGGGTAACGGTCGCTG
Organism: Pseudomonas sp. 8BK; assembly: GCF_902506475.1. Taxonomy (NCBI): domain Bacteria; kingdom Pseudomonadati; phylum Pseudomonadota; class Gammaproteobacteria; order Pseudomonadales; family Pseudomonadaceae; genus Pseudomonas; species Pseudomonas sp. 8BK. The sequence continues at coordinate 2,805,495 of NZ_LR733252.1, forward strand.
AAATCAGCCAGGCGGCTGACCAGCCACTTCTGCGCCAGCTCGGGCGTTACCGCGATACGCAACACCGCCTGCGAGCCAGGGTCACGCAACTCGTCACAGGCCTCACCAATCAGCTCAAACGCCTGCTGCAAACGCTGCAGCAAACGCCGCGCGGCAGGCGTCGGCACGACCTGACGACCTTCACGGGCAAACAGCGCAGTGCCAAGTTGCTCTTCCAGCTGACGGATCTGATGGCTGACTGCGCTGTCGGTGACGCACAACTCGGCCGCTGCCCGGCCGAAGTGGGCATGCCGAGCGGCGCACTCGAAGGTACGCAAGGCAGTGAGAGACGGTAGACGGCGCATGCGGCGCTCCTCGCTGGCAACTGCGCCGCATGCTTACTCAGGCGGGTAACTAGCGCAACAGCTTGTTGTCCAGCACCTCGGAGGCAGCGCCCATGACGTTTTCGCTGATTTCGATAAAGTCCTTGGTGCTGGCTTTGTCCAGGCGCATCAGGCCGCGGGTCACGTCATCCAGCGAACGCGGCTGGGTGGTGCCTTTGGTGGCCTGGCGGATTTCCCGATCTAGCTCCTGCAGCAGCAACACCGCGCGGGCAGTCACCGGGCCGCTGGAGTCGTCGGTGCGCAGGCTCTTGACCGGTTTACTCCAGCGGATCAGTTGCTCGCGGATCTTCTGGTAACGCTCCTCGCTGAGGCCCCCGGCGCGACGCATCAGCTCGATGGCGTAGTACTCGGCTAGGCCTTCGGTGATCCAGTCACTGCGATCACGCGCCTTGATCCGGCTGAACACATGCACCAGTTCGTGCACCAGGGAACTGGTGCCGTTCTCGCTGACCAGCGGACGGTCACTGTGCATGTAGTAGGAATTGGTGGCCGACAGACCACCGCGCCACATTGGGTCGCCGGCGCCGACGATCAGCAGTTTGGTCGGGTCGCGCGGGAACACGTCCTGAGCATGCGGCCAGATAAAGGTCAGCAGGGTCATCACATCCATGCGGCGCATGCCCTCGCCCACCGGCGCGGCAATAGCCACATCGGTTTCACCCAGTTTGGCGCGGCGCGTACCGATCTTACCGGCCACCATCCAGCCAGTCGGGCGGTCGAACTTGCGCTGTGGGTTGTCGATGCGGAATTTGTTCTTGCCGACACGCGGCCAGCCGGTTTCAACACTTTTCCAGCCCTTGGGCAGGTCGAACTGCAGACGCGACACCAGCACGGTGTGATCTTCCTGGCGCAGCTTGACCGCCGGCACCAGATCGTCGCCACGCAGCAGCGCCCAATCCTTGGTGATCAACGCATCAAAGCGCCCAGCACTGCGCTCATTATTGATACGCACGCGGTAAGTCAGGGTGGATTGGCCTTTGCTCGGCTGCCAGGTGCCCAACTCAGGGCTGTTCTGCGTCCACTGGCCGTCAGCCTTGAAGTCGCTGTAAACGCCCTGGTCGCCCAGATTGAAAGCCAGGCTGATGACCTGCGCGCCGTCTTCCAGGGTCAGGCTGACTTCGGCCTGCTCGGTCTCAGGCAGAAAACGCACGCGGTAATCCAGGTCGACCTTCTTTGCCCACAGCGGCGTGCTCAGGCTCAGCAGAACAACGGACAGCAGCAAACGGCGCATCAGCATGGCAAGGCTCCACAGTGCAAATCATTGATTCAGGCGAGTTTAGGCTGGGATTGCTCGACGAGGTTCAGCCAGCGCGGAAAATCATGTGTTCTTCCCACTCATCCTCGGCCACGCTGTTTTCACTGAGCATCCGCCCGGCCTGAGATATGCGCTGCTTGTGCACCTGATCCGGGTCACCGCAGACCAGGTGATGCCAGAGCAGCAAGTCCTTGCCCTCACTGACCAGGCGGTAGGCGCAGGTCGGCGGCAGCCACTGGAACTGGTCGGCCTGGGCCGGGGTGAGCTGGATGCAGTCGGCGACGAATTTGCGTCGGTTGCTGTAGTCAGTGCAGCGGCAGGTATTCAGATCCAGCAGCTTGCAGGCGATGCGCGTGTAATACACGCTGCCATCGTCCTCATCCTCGAGCTTTTGCAGGCAACACAGGCCGCAGCCATCGCACAGCGACTCCCACTCGTCCTGATCCAGCTGTTCGAGAGTTTTGCGTTTCCAGAAGGGTTCGACTTTGGCGGCCATGGCGGGAGGTACGGTGACTGGCGAAAAGGCCGGCAGTCTAGCGGCTGGGGCTTTAACGGCCAAGGGCGGAGAGCTGAATGGTCAATTAATAACCACGGACAAAGTCCACCTGCCCGCGCAGTGCTGAACCTACCTGCCAGCGCGCTAGGTTATCGACAAACAACTTCACCAATAGATGAGGATCAGTCGGTGCAGCACTGTGCCCGGTGAGCAGCAGACACGGCGCATCCCAGAATGGATGACCAGCAGGCAGTGGCTCTTCACGGCAGACATCGATCACCGCACCCGCCAGTTGCCCTTGCTGCAAGGCGCTGACCAGTGCCTGATCGACCACTGCAACACCGCGTCCGGCATTGATAAACAGCGCGCTGGGCTTGCAGGCGGCGAACAGCGCCGCGTCATAGATATCGCGGGTAGCCGGAGTATCCGGCAGCAGGTTGATCAGGTAATCGGCCTCACCCACCAGGCTCGGTAGTTCGTCGAGCCCAGCCACCTGACGGAACGGCGGCAGATGGCGCGAGCTGCTGGCAATGCCCAGCAACTGCATGCCGAACGGCGCGAGAAACTGCGCCACGCTCAGGCCGATATCACCGGCGCCGACGATCAGCACCTTACGCCCGGCCAGGCTGCGCGGTAGGCGATTGTCCCAGCGCTGCTCGACCTGGTCGGCCAAACGCGCCAGCAACTGACGCTCGTGGGCCAGCAGGTGGCACAGCACATACTCGGCCATCACCTGACCGAAGATGCCCACGGCGCGGCTCAGGCGGTAATCGGTTGGCAAATCAGCGGCCAACAAGGGCGTGATGCCTGCCCAGGTCGATTGCAGCCATTGCGGCCGAGCGCCTTGGCGCAGCAAGGCAGCCAACAGGTCCGGCTGCCCCAGCCACACAGGGCAGGTTGATGCCTGAAGCTGCAAATCGCCCAGCTGGTCGCTGCCGAACACTTCCAACCCCGGGGCCTGCTCACGCAACAGCGCGGCATAGCGGCGATGCTCGCCCTCCGCGATCAGTACGCGCAGCGGGGTGTCGGCTGGCGGGGTCATCAGACCGGATCGTTACGACGCAGCAGTTCATCGGGCAGGTGCTCGATGTACTCATCTTCCGGTGGCGGCATTTGCAGGTGGTAACCCTGCTCGTCGAGGTTGGCCAGCACCTTGTGGATGTCCTCGCGGGCCAGTTGGCGCTCGGGGGTGAGGATCAATTCGAAGGCCAGTGCCGGGGGGCCGAAGGCGCTCAACAGCGCCTCAGGTACACGTTTGAGGCCGTCGCTTTTCAGCACATAGAGGTACATCTCGTTCTTGCGCGGGCTTTTGTAGATTGAGCAGATACGTTTCACGCGGACTCTCCGGTTGCAGCCAGGCAATTCAACAGCGCCTGGCCCATCAATTCACGCCGCCAGCCGCGCAGCGACTCCGGCAGCTGGTACGGCCCATTGGGATAGCCGGTTTTCAGCAGGGCTTCGAGGGTTTTCTTGCGCAGCATCAGCTCAGGGGCGATGTTCAGGCGTTCACCCTCTCGCTGGCCAATGGCACGCAGCTTTTTCAGCAGTGACCCTACTTCCAGCGGCAAAGGCTCCGGCAGCGCTTCAGGCCAATGCTCAGGCGGAGTGGCAGCCGCCTGCTTGATCAGTTGCAGAATAAATTCGCCGTCCTGACGCACGGTTTTCGGGTGCATATCCTCGATCCGCGCCAGCGCCACCAGGTTATCCGGCTGGGTGCGCGCCAGTGGCCACAACGAATGCTCGCGGATAATCCGGTTGCGCGGCTGGTTGCGTTTACGCGCCTGCTCTTCACGCCAGGTGCACAACGCTTTCAGTACCGCCAACTGCTGACGCGAGAGTTTCCAGGCCAGCTTGGCTTCGCGGTAGGCCAGCTCGGGATCGACTTCACGTTTGAGGTTGCCGACCAGCTCGGCGCCGTCTTCCAGCACCCAGGCGTATTTCTCAGCTGACAGCTGCGCCTTGAGCTGCGCATACACCTCAGCCAGGTGCAGCACGTCTTCGGCGGCATAGCTGACCTGAGTGGCCGACAACGGTCGCTGCAGCCAGTCGGAGCGGGTCTCGCCCTTGGGCAGTTCGATATTCAGCACCGCCTGCACCAGGCGCGAGTAACCCATGGAGAAACCCAGGTTGAGATAACCGGCGGCCAGTTGGGTGTCGAACAGCGGCGTAGGCAGGCTGCCGGTCAGGCGCAGAAAGACTTCCAGGTCCTCGCTGCAGGCGTGCAGCACCTTGACCACTGCAGGGTCTTGCAGCAGCTCGGCAAAGGGCGTCCAGTCGCTGATCAGCAGTGGATCGATCAGGTACGCTCGCTCGCCCTCGCTGACCTGCAGCAGGCCGGCAATCGGGTAAAAGGCGTCAACCCGCATAAACTCGGTATCCACCGCGACAAACGCCAAGCTGCGCCAGGTTGCGCAATGCTGCGCCAGGCTGGCGTCATCACCAATCCACTGAATATCAATCGCCACGCGGCTCTCCCATCAAGAATGCCGCGCAGTATATATCGCCACACCCAATAGCCGGGCATTGACAATGCGCGACGGGCTGCAGACGCGCTATTCTGCGCCCGCTTGCATCCAGAACCACCTTCAGCACAGGGAATAACAACAATGAAGAAACTGCTTGGCCTGCTTGTGGCCTTGATTGCTGCGGCGGCGATCTATCTCGCCATTACGCCCAGCCCGATTGATCCACTGGCCTGGGAAGCCCCGGCCATCCCGCCGATGACTGGCGTACTGGAACCCAATGACACGCTGATGAAGGCCGAACTGCTCGGTCGTGGCCAGGTACATGGCCCGGAAGACACGGCGGTGGATGCCCAGGGGCAGGTGTACAGCGGCCTGCATGACGGCCGCATCGTGCGCATCAAGGCTGACGGCAGTGTAGAAACCTTCGTCGACACCCAGGGCCGCCCGCTGGGAATGGACTTTGACGCTGCCGGTAACCTGATCGTCGCCGACGCCTACAAGGGCTTGCTGAGCATCAACCCTCAGGGCCAGATCAAAGTACTGACTACTGAAGCCGAAGGCGTGCCGTTCAAGTTCACCGACGATCTGGATATCGCCCGCGACGGCACCATCTACTTCAGCGATGCCAGCCAGCGCTTCGAACAACCTGACTACCTGCTCGACCTGCTCGAAGCTCGCCCCTGGGGCCGCCTGCTCAGCTACAACCCGATCAACGGCGAAACCAAGGTGCTGCTCAAGGACCTGTACTTCGCCAACGGTGTGGCGCTGTCGGCCAATGAGGACTTCGTGCTGGTCAACGAAACCTACCGCTACCGCATCACCCGTTACTGGCTGAGCGGCGACAAGGCCGGCACCCACGACATCTTTATCGACAACCTGCCGGGCCTGCCGGACAACCTGCAGGGCGACCGCAACGGCACCTTCTGGGTGGCTCTGCCAACCCCGCGTAAAGCCGACGCCGACATGCTGCACCGCTCGCCCTGGGCGAAATCACAGCTGGCCAAACTGCCCCGCGCCTTCTGGCCCAAGGCCGTGCCTTACGGCTTTGCCATCGCCCTCAATGAACAAGGCGAAATCACCCTGAGCCTGCACGACACCAGCGGCACCCACCTGCGCATGATCACTTCGGTCAAGCCGGTGGGCGATTATCTGTACTTCGGCAGCCTGGACAACGACCGCATTGGCAAGCTGAAGATCCGCTAAAGCCCGCACCGCGGGCCGCCTCTCACGTTCGCCCCCACTCTTGCAGCCGCTTTCCTGATCCAGAGCAGGAGAAGCGCGCACGGCACAATGGCCCCTGCAAATCGCTGCTATCGTGATTACTCCCCCCCTCAAGCAGGCTCCTATCATGGATATAAGTGCCTTGTTTTCCCAAGTTCACAGCTTGCCCTGTATACCCCGAGTCGCCCAGGACCTGATTCAACAGTTCGATAACCCCCACACCAGCCTGGACAGCGTCGCACGCAATATCGCCCTGGACCCGGTGATTGCTGCCAAAGTACTGCGCCTGGCCAACTCTGCACGCTTTCGCGGTGCACGCGAGTCCACCAGCGTCGAAGATGCTGCGATGCGCCTGGGCTTCAACACCCTGCGCACACTGGTTCTGGCCTCGGCCGTAACCGGCGCGTTCCAGGCGCCACCAGGTTTTGATCTCAAGGGCTTCTGGACGCACAGTTTCCAGGTGGCCAGCATCAGTCGGCTGCTGGCAAAGAACCGCGGCGTTGCCGCGGAAACCGCGTTTACCTGCGGGATGATGCACAACATTGGTGAACTGCTGATTCAGACCGGTGTACCTGAGCTGGCCGAGCGCCTCAACCAGAACGGCAAGGATGTCGGGGCCGCCCAGCGTGTGGCACTGGAAACCCTGCAACTGGGCTTCGGTTTCCCCGAAGTGGGTGCGGAGCTGGCGCGGCGCTGGCAACTGCCGGAGCTGATCCAGCATGCCATCGCCTACCAGAGCCGACCGTTCCAGGCACCCGTGGACATGCCCTTGCCACGCGTGCTGGCCCAGGCCGTGTCGATTGCCGAGGCGCTGCGTGAACATCCGGGCGCCATGTCCAAGGCGGTGGACACGCTGCAGGGGCCACTGTTCGAAGGGCTGGATGTGGCCAGTCTGCTGGACGAGCTGCCGGCGATTCTGGATGCCGACAAAGGCTTTGCCGAGTTGCTTGGCTGAGCCGAACACCACTGAGCGCCTGGCGGCGTTCAGTGGTGGCTAGCGCTACTTGCTGGCAATCCAGATGGTGTGTCGAGTGCCCTTGTTGCCATGGGCATAAACCTGCACTTCTTCCACCTTGAAACCGGCCTTGCGCACCTTGTCGCTGAACACCCGGTCGGCACTGGCTGACCACACTGCCAACACGCCTTTGGGGCGCAATGCCTGGTAACAGCGCTGCAGACCCTGGGCCGAATACAGCCAGCTGTTGCGTTTCTGGGTCAGGCCTTCGGGGCCGTTGTCGACATCCAGCATAATTGCGTCATAACGCTGCTCGGCGTTTTTCAGGCAGTTGGCCACGTCGTCCTGAATCACGCGGGTACGCGGATCAAGGATGGGGTAACCGGCCTTGGCCCCCAGCGGGCCACGGTTCCACTCCACCACCCCTGGCACCAGCTCGGCGACTTCCACTTCGGCAGTCTTGCCCAGATTCTGCAAGGCGGCAGCCAGGGTAAAGCCCATGCCCAGGCCGCCAATCAGCACCCGTGAGTCGGGGCGACCCGCAACCTTCTTGCAGGGAATCGCCGCCAGCGCATCTTCGGAGCCGTGCATGCGCGTATTCATCAACTGACCGCCATCGCCACCGGCGATCTTGATGACGAAGTCCTCGCCGTACTCGAACAGGCACAAAGCACCCGAGCCATCGGGAATCGGGGCGGTATCGAGCAGTACAAAACGCTTCATGGCGTGCGCAACCTGGGTCAGCTAAAACGGGGATGCAGCATGCCCATAAACCGACAAAGATGCAGCGCCCAGCGGGCAGAAATCTTCCAGAACCAGGCTGCGACAGCTCAATAGCAGGGTTTATGATGCCGGCTGCCCTAGAATCTGTTCAGTATCTCGCGAGCTAGAGTCATGCAAGGCGCTACGTTAGTAACAGCCTCCGGCTGGTCAAAGCAGGCGAGGAAACGGAGTGCACTTTTGTACATGAGCATTACTCGTTTCACTCGCCCCTTCGGGGTCGCGCTGAAGCGCGTTAGCCGCAAGCGGCTTCCGAGCATGTTTTTAACGCAGCGGGCCGACGCACAGCAGATCGTGAGCAGATTCTTATTTACCCACAGGATGACTGTATGCCCCTCGCCCAACTGATCAGTGCTGCGCAACTGCAGCAGCGCCTTGCCGAACCCAACCTGCTGATTCTCGATTGCCGCTTTGCCCTCGACGATCTGACCTACGGACAGCGCAGCTACGCCGACGGGCATATCCCCGGGGCGCAGTTTGCCGATCTGGAGCGCGACCTGTCCGGGCCGATCCACAAAGGCATCACCGGCCGTCATCCCCTGCCGGAGCCCGCACAACTGCTAAATCGCCTGTGTGAGTGGGGGCTGCACACTCACAGTGACGTGGTGCTGTACGACGACGGCCCCGGCGCCTTTGCCGCTCGCGCCTGGTGGCTGCTGGCCTGGCTGGGTAAACGCGAGGGGGTGTATCTGCTTGATGGCGGCCTCAAGGCCTGGCGCGAAGCCGGCGGTACCTTGACCCATGACCTACCCACGCCGATTCCCGGCGCGTTCACTGGCAGCGCCGATGCCAGCCTGCTGGTCAGTGCCGCGCAGCTGCAAGAGCGCCTCGGTGATAGCCAACTAACCCTGCTGGATGCCCGCGGCTTGCCGCGTTTCAGGGGCGAAGTCGAACCGATCGATCCAGTCGCCGGGCATATCCCCGGCGCGCAGTGTGCGGCGTTCACCGACAACCTCGACAGCGACGGCCACTTCCTCAGCCCAGAGCAGCTGCGCCAGCGCTTTGCCGCGCAACTCGGTGAGCGCCCGGCTACGGGCCTGGTGGCCTATTGCGGCTCAGGCGTAACGGCCTGTCACAACCTGTTTGCTCTGTGCCTGGCTGGCTATCCGCTGGCACCGCTGTATGCCGGCTCCTGGAGCGAATGGATCACTGACCCAGCTCGCCCAGTGGCCACGGGGGACTGATTTGTGCGTGGACAGGCTGGCCATGCGGATATTGCCCGCCAGCCTTGGTTAAGTACCAACTGGAATATAGGCAATAACCGAAAGCCGAAAACAATTTAAAAACAGCCCTTTACAGTAGAAAGGTCGCACTACACTTCAACATGAGCGGCTAACCCCGCTCCCGGTGGGGCCTTTATCAGAATAAGTCGAAGCTGCCAGCGCCCCGGCCCCATCGGTCACCTTTCGCCGAGGGCTATATGGGAATTGCCGCCTGCGAGTTAAGCCAGTACGTCATCCGCCCTACCCTGCTCTACCTTGGGCGTCACTCCAACGCCGCCGAAGCCCTGTTGCTGGGCGCAGCGGCCAGCCAATCCGGGCTCGGCTCGGCTCTCGATGACAAACACGGCCACGGCCTCTACCGCATCGCCGCACTGCGCCACCAGCAGCTCTGGGATCAGCACCTGGCGCTGGACCCAGACCTCGCCAGCCAGGTACGCGGCCTCGCCAGCCAGCATGCCTTCCTTGCCGCGCCGCACCTGGAACTGACCGTCAACCTGCGCTACGCCACGGCGATTGCCTGGATGTTGATTGAAACCGAACACCGCGAACTACCGGCCGCCGATGATTTGCTCGGCATGGCGCAAGTCTGGCGCCGGGTATTCAAACCGCACGGGCGCACCAAAGACTTTCTCGCCGCCTGGCAACGCTGCATCGGCAGCCTCAGCCAGGTGGCCTGACACGAGCGAACGACCCGCATTGTCCGACAAGATCAATGCAGCTAGCAGAAAATAGCACCACGTTAAAGGCATAAACCGCTCTATCTCGGGAACTTCGCGGGCTTGGCAGGGGTCAGGAAAAGTTGCTAGTTTCCGCCCCCCGTAAACCTAGGAGTCCTCCGTGACTAGAAGAGTCGTCAAGACCTGCCTGTCCCTTGCCCTTGCCTCTGCCGCCAGCCATGGCTTCGCCAGTGGTTTTGCCATCAACGAACAAAGCGTCAGCAGCATGGGCACCGCCTTTGCCGGCCGTTCCTCATCGGCCGATGACGCCAGCACCGTATTCGGCAACCCAGCCGGTATGGCGCGTATCAAACGCGAACAAGTCAGCGGCGGCATTGCCCTGATCCACGCGAAAACCGATATCGACAACGCCAGCGGCTCTGCCAGCGGCAGCAATGACGGCGACATGGTGCCGTTTATTGGCGCGCCTATGGGCTATTACGTCAAACCGCTGGACGACAACTGGAGTTTCGGCCTGGGCCTGTACGTGCCGTTTGGCCTGGTAACCGACTATGAGCGCAACTTCCAGGGCCGCTACCACGGTGACCGCAGCGAAGTGCGGGTGATCACTCTGCAACCGACCCTGAGCTATCGCTTCAACGAGCAGCTGTCGATCGGTTTCGGCCCAACCATCAACCGTATCGACGGCGAGCTGACGTCAGCCATCAACAACCCGATTCCCGGTGCGGGTGACGGCAAGGTTGAAATCAAGGGCGATGACACGGCACTGGGCTACAACGTCGGCGTGCTGTTTGAAATCACCCCGCAGACCCGTTTCGGCCTGACCTACCATTCCAAGGTGGACTACCGCCTGAAGGGTGACACCACAGTGTCCGGCCCTGGCTTCGTCATTGGCTCCTCCGCCGGCACCTACGATGCGTCACTGGAGCTGACCACCCCGGAATCGGTGGATTTTTCCGTCACCCACGAGCTGGATGCCGAATGGACCCTCTACGCCGGCAGCACCTGGACTCGCTGGAGCCGTCTGCAAGAAATCCGCGCTGATAACAAAGGCGTAGGTGGCTTGCTGGCAGGCAACCTCAGCAGCATCAGCGAACCACAGAATTGGCACGACACCTGGGCTCACGCCTTAGGCGCCGCCTACAAGCTGAACCCGCAGTGGACCCTGCGCGCCGGCCTGGCCGTCGACCAGTCGCCGACCAATAACGCTGACCGTTCGCCGCGCATCCCCACCGGCGACCGCACCATCCTTAGCCTGGGCACAGCCTGGAGCCCCAATGATGATGTGACCATCGACCTGGCCTACTCCTACCTGATGGAAGACGACGCCCACATCAAGCGGGATGACTACCGCGCCACCTACAAAAACACGGCCCACGGCCTGGGCGCACAAGTGACGTACCGCTTCTAAATCAACCAGCGGTTTGGGTTACACTCGCGCGGCGCTCACAAAAACAATAATGCCGCCTGAGACAGCCCTTATGACTGCACTCTGCACAGACTTGCCCGAACAGCTCAGCCTGTTACTGGTGGATGACCACCGGATCTTTCTCGATGGCCTCAGCCTGGCCCTCGCCCCACTCTGCGCCGACCTGCAGATTCACACCGCCGAATCCGCTGCTGCGGCCGAAGCCTGCCTGCAACACGCCACCTTCGACCTGATTCTGCTCGACCTACGCCTGCCCGATATGCCGGGTCTGGAGTTGCTGCAACGCTGGCAACAACAAGGTCGCATGACCCCGGTGGCAATCCTTAGCGCCAGTGACTCGAATCTGGACGCCCAGGCCGCACTGACAGCCGGCGCGCTGGGTTTTATCCCGAAAAGTGCCAATAGCGATGAACTGCGCCAGGCGGTGACCCGCGTACTGCTGGGCGAAACCCTGCCAGTGCCGCAGACGGGCGACAAACCACAGCTCACACCCCGGCAGATGGAAATCCTCCAGTTACTCGCCGAAGGCTTGCCGAACAAGTCGATCAGCCGTCAGCTGGGCGTTTCCGAAGACACGGTGAAAACCCATCTGAAATCACTGTTTCAGGAGTTTTCCGTACATACCCGCACGGCCTGCGTCAGTGCGGCGCGGCAACGGGGCTGGCTCTAAGCTCTGCCGGTAACAGCACCGCCAGGGCCTGACGCAAACGGGCCGGCAACAGCGGTTTGCCGAGCAAGGTGACATGGGCGCGAGTGCAGCGCTCCTGCAGGTCGGCGCTGACGTCGGCGGTAATCAACAAGGCCGGCAACATGCGTCCGGCCTCCTCACGCATGCGCTCGATAACACGCAAACCGTCCTCGGTGGCCGCCAGGCGATAGTCGCTGATCAGCACCTGCGGCTGCGCCTCGGGCAGACACTGCAAAGCCTCGGCTGGATCGGCGCAGGCCCAGACTGCGCACCCCCAACGCTGCAGTAAACCGGACAGCGCCTCCCGGCCAGCAGCATCGTCTTCCAGCAATAGCACCCGTCCACTCAATGCCGCGGCAACGGCTGCGGGGGCTTGCCATTCACCAGCTTCAGCCTGCGGCAGTTGCAGGATAAAGCGTGCGCCCGCGCCTGGGCTGGAGTCGAGCCGCAGCGGATGCCCGAGCAGCTGCGCCAATTGCTGAACGATGGCCAGGCCCAGGCCCAGACCGCGCTCGGCATTGCGTCCAGGGTTGTCCAGCTGGCGAAATTCTTCGAATACCTGACTCTGTTCTTCTTCACTCAAGCCCTGGCCGTCATCACCGACCTCCAGCTGCACCAGGCCCTGCTCCACGCGGGCATGCAGCCAGACTTGCCGCGCCTGGGCGTGGCGCAACGCGTTGCTCAGCAGGTTGCGCAGCACACGCTCCAGCAGCAGCGGGTCACTGCGAACCCAGAGTTCCGCACATTGCAGCTGCAACTCGACACCCTGGGCATCGGCCTCGGCGCGGCTTTCACCGCTCAGGCGCGCCAGCAAGGGGCGCAAGGCAAATACCTGCGACTTGGCCTGCACCCCACCGGGCAGAGTCAGGCGGGTGTAATCGAACAGCGACTGCAGCAGCCGGCTGAGCTGCTCCACGGCAATCGCCAGACGACTGCTGATGCGGTGCACGCCGGGGTCCTGGTTCTGCTCCAGCAGGTGCTGGGCATACAGGCCCATGGCGTTGAGCGGTTGGCGCAGATCATGGCTGGCGGCTGCCAGCAGGCGCAGCTTGCGCGCATCGTCGGCTTCGGCGCGCTGCCGCGCCAGATCGAGCAAACGCAGGTTGAGCCAGGCGCCGCGCTGGCCATGCTCCTGCAGGTAGGCACCAACACTGCCGATCAGGTTGGCACAGAACAGAAACAAGCCCTGATAACCCAGCGCCACACTGCCGCCGGTGGCGACAAACCCCAGCCAGAGGAACAGTCCGCACACGCCCCAGGACGCCAGGCTGACGGCTCGAAACGATACCCCGAGCAGCACGTAACCAAACAGCAGCACCAGAAACAGCCCGTCATAGGGCATGGCCACGCCCAGACTCCAGCACAGATGAATGATCACGGCGACGCAAACGCCGTTAAGGGCGTAAGCAGCCACATAGACCAGTAGCGCGCGGCGCGGCGGACTCTGGGGCCGGCGGCAATAGAAGAAGGACAGCAGCGCACCGACTATGCCCAATAGTCGCACTGGCAAGGTCACAAGGCTGGCATTGAGGGGCAGCAACAACAGATCGAGGGCGGCGTAGACCAGCTGAAAGATCACTGCAGTGCTGATGATCAGCAGCAGGCGGCGACGGATACGCTGTACCCGGTGTTCGACAAACTCGTCTTCCAGCACACTGGTAAAACGCAGTCGACGATAACCGCGGCGCTGCTGGGCCAATAGCAGCGCTTCCTGACGTTCCAGGCTCACGGCCTACAACTCGGGCGGTTGATTGTCCTGCTGCTTGGCGGCAATGGCGTCATAGGTTTCCACCCGGTGCTGATCTTCGGCGCTGAATAGACGCTGGCGCAAACGCTGCTGCTCCTGCTGCTGATCCGCCGCACTGAGGCCATTGCCCTGCAAGGCGGCAAGTTCCTGCTGGTAGGTGGCATAACGTTGTTGCCAGGCGCGCTCGTTGCGCTGCTCGCTGAGCAGACGTTCGGCCGTGGGCGGATCATAGGTCAAGGCAAGCAGCTGGCGCACCTGCTCTTCGCTGGCGCCTTCCTGCCAAAGCTTGTCAGTCTGAGCCTGCAAGGCCTGCGCTTGGATCTGGCGCTCTTCACTGGCACGCATGGCTTCAGGGAGTTGAGCACGTAAACGCTCCTGCGCCAGGGCTTTGCCGTGCTCGCTCAGATCGTCACGGGCCATCAGCGCCAGGTTGTCCAGGGTGTAACGACCATAAGCCTCCTCGGCGCCGAACAGGGCTTCGGTCGCCGCACTGGAGAAGTGTGCCCGGCGTAGCTGCGCCAACTGCTCGAAGGCTCGCTGCAAGGCAACCAGCTGGCCATCGGGGGTGCTTTGCTGGGCACTGCTCAAGGGTTGCTGCAGCAGCGCCAGGCTGGCGCGCTTGTAATCCATATAGTCGCCGAGCAGGCCGATAAACTGTCCCAGGGCGGGTTCCGGCAAACGTCCACGCGCATCGGCCAACATCACTTCAACCACGCTTTCCAACCCGGCTTGATCGGCGGCGCTGAGGAAGTAATCCAGATAATCGCGCAGCGCCAGGTTCAGCTGCAGATTGCCGGCGCTATCTGCCTTCAGCTCGCCATCCACGTCGGTGCCTTGCAAACCCGGCAGGCTTACCGGCGCGCCAACAGCAACGGTATCTGGCTTGGCGACTGGCAACAGCGGGCTAGGTGCGACAGCAAGAGGAGTCGTGACGGTAACCGCTGCAGCAGGCGCGACGGCTACAGCAGTGGCTGGCCACTGCCAATAAAGCGTAAGGCCGGCAACGCTGCCGGCCAGTAGCAAAAGAGCAACAGTTGAACGCAACGACAGGGCCATATGACCTCCAGAATGCGGGCTGCATTGCGCAGCCCGCTGGTGCAACGGTCAGACGCCTTTGTTTTTCAGGCGGTTGGCATGCTGGCGATACAGCGAAACCGGCTCGGTCCAACCGCGAATGCCGAACAGGTGGTTGATCGCATCCACGTGGTTCATGTTGTAACCATCACCGATCACCTGACCCAGGTAGGTGGAGCAGACGCCAACCAGACCATCGTTCTTCTCGCTACCGAATGCCAAACCTGTGATCGCCAGGAACGGATCGACCGCATCGAACACGTTGGTGTATGAGGTATTACCGGTCCAGGAGAAGTAACGGATGTTGTGCCCACGCACGTTGTGCACTTCGGTGGATTTGGCGCAGTAGCTGCTGCTGTTTACACCCCACGGATGGCGACCGTTCAGCGCAGTCGTACCAGCAGTGGTCAGGGTTTTCAGCGCATCGATGCCGCTCTGCGGATTGCTGCTGCCGGACAGCAGGTTGATTACCGCACCCAGAGCATTGGACAGGGCATTGGCACCGCCTTCAATGGCGCTGTTCGGCGGGATCACGCCACGCAGTACGTCGGCGACTTTCGAGCCTTTGTTCACCCCGTTGACCGAGGTTACCGAGGCCACCAGATCCGGGCGCAGGGAGGCCGCGACGCGCGAGGTTGGCGAGCCCTGGCTATGGCCGATCAGGTTGACCTTGCCGCCATTGGCTCCGGCCCACGGCACAATCTGCTTAGCCAATGCGGCGCCGCGCTGCTCGCTGTCATTGAGCGCCGAAACGCTGGCCACATAGACCTTGGCGCCATCGCGCTCGAGGTTCCAGGGGATGGTGTGGAAGTAGTTGATCAGACCGCCGATGGTATCGAAGCCGGTCACCCCGTGTACCAGTACGATCGGGTATTTGGTCTTGGTGTAGTTGGCCTGGGCCTCAACCGCGCCGACCAGGGCGCATACAGCGAGAGCAGAAGTAATAACGCGACGCATGGGTGCCTCCTTATTTTTCTTGTTGGCACGCCGGGAAACTGCGTCCGGCGTACTCACAACTCTAAGGAGGGACTGGGAACTGGGCTATCGCCCAGATGGGTGATACCTCAACGCTGCGAGGCGATGGCCTGTTCGATGGCGGCAACCAGCTTGGGATCATCGGGCATGGTGCTGCTGGGGAAGCTGGCAAGCACCTTGCCTTGGGCGTCGACCACATACTTAAAGAAGTTCCAGCGCGGCGCCTGGCTTTGCGCAGCCAGTTCTTTAAACAGCGGCAGCGCATCGCTACCGGTAACACGCTGAGTTTCACTCATCGGGAAGGTCACGCCGTAATTGACGTAGCAGACCTTGGCGGTTTCTTCGCTGCTGTCGGCCTCCTGGCGGAAGTCATCGGAAGGCACCCCGAGGATCTGCAGGCCCTGCTCCTTGTAGCGCTGGTAGAGCGCTTCGAGGCCTTTGAACTGCGGGGTAAAGCCGCAGAAGCTGGCGGTATTGACCACTATCAACGGCTTGCCGGCGAACTGTTCGCACAGATCGATACGTTCCTCGCTGCGCAGCTTCTGCACCTCACCCTGCAGCAATGCCGGGCACTCAGCGGCCTGCGTGGGGCCAACCCAGGCACTAAGCAGAACGACAGCCAGCAGGGAAAAACGCCACATACGGATCACCTTGATGACATCAGCAAACACCCAAACCCAGCTGCAAAAACGCCAACCCACTTTGCAGCCAGCCCCACCAGGCCAGGCCCAAAGCCAACATGCCGCCCATCACCAGTGCGGTGTTCCAGCCATAGTCGGTATTCATGCATTCGCCTCCTGTTGTTGCAAACGCGCCACGGGCAGCTCACGTACTGGCCAGTTCAACGCGGCGGCCAGCAAGCTGAGCAGCACGGCAATCTGCCAGACCAGATCATAACTGCCAGTGTGGTCATACAGATAGCCGCCCATCCAGCCACCGAGAAAAGCCCCCAACTGGTGGAACAGAAAGACGATGCCGCCAAGCATCGACAGATTACGCACGCCGAACAGCGTTGCCACCGTGCCATTGGTCAACGGCACCGTCGATAGCCACAGCAGCCCCATGGCCACGCCGAAGGCATAGGCGCTCCACACCGTCAGCGGTGTCATAAGAAACGCCACAATAACCACTGCCCGGGCCAGATACAGTGCACTGAGCAGGCGCGGCTTGGACATCCGCCCGCCCAGCCAACCGGCAATGTAAGTGCCAAAGATATTGAACAAGCCGACCAGCGCCAGCACCGTGGTGCCGACCAGCGCGGGCAGATGCTGATCGACCAGATAGGCCGGCAGATGCACGCCGATAAACACCACCTGAAAGCCGCAGACAAAAAAGCCCAATGCCAACAACCAGAAACCGGAGTGGCTGCAGGCCTCACGCAGCGCTTCACCCAGGGTTTGCTCCTGACCGGTCAGCGGCAGCGGTGTGTCCTTGAGCATGGCCGCCAACGGCACGATCAATGTCACCAGCAGCCCCAGGGCCATCAGCGCCACCGACCAACCGAGCCAGCTAAGCAGGCCCAGGGTGCCGGGGAGCATAACGAACTGGCCAAAGGAGCCCGCCGCCGCCGCGATACCCATGGCCATGCTGCGTTTTTCCATCGGTACGGCGCGACCCACTGCCCCGAGAAGCACCGAGAACGAAGTGCCGGACAAACCAATACCGATCAGCAACCCAGCGCTCAGCGACAGACTCAGAGGCGAGTCGGCCAGGCCCATGCAACCGAGGCCAATGGCATACAGAATGCCGCCGACAATCACCGTACGTTTGGCGCCAAAACGATCGGCCAGCGCGCCGGTAAAGGGCTGGGTCAGCCCCCAGATCAGGTTCTGCAAGGCAATGGCGAAGGCGAACACCTCACGCCCCCAGCCGAACTCGGCGCTCATCGGCGGCAGGAACAGGCCAAAGCCATGGCGAATGCCCAGCGACAGTGCCAGGACCAAAGATGCGCCCAGCAATATCCAGCCACTGGTGCGCCAAAGCGAAGTCATAGGTTGTCCTTTACGGGTAGCGCCCCGTTTATCGAGAAATCGGCAATATCGCGCAGGTATATACCGCTACCCGCCAAGGCAACAGCTACAGCTGTTCGGCAATCCAGTGCTACAGATTGCACCCTGAGTTAGACATGCCGGCAAGCCGACCATCGGCTAACAGGCCGCTGAGAACACTACCTGCTTGGGCAAGCCTGCGTTGAAAACGGCCAGCTAATCGAACAGCAGCGGTGCGGCGCTGGCGCGCTGGGCGAAGAACGCCAGCAACTGCTCGTGGTAGTGGCTGTACACCTCAGGCGGCAGCCAACGCTGGTAGATCGCCAGGGTGCTGACGGGTGTAGCAGAAAGCTCGCGAATGGCCTGATCGAGACGCCCGGCCATGCGCGCGCCCCATGGTGTGCGTGGGCAATAGATACCCACCGTCACCAGCTCGGCGTTTTCCCGCAGCGGCACACTCACCAGCGCGTCACTGAGGCTGAAATGGCGCATTACCTCGGTGTAGATCACCGGGTAGTCGAAGACATAATCCAGACGGTGATGGCTGACCATCAGCAGCAGGTTTTCCCCACCCTGACTGCCGCCCAGCTCGAGGAAATCCCCTTCGGCGTGCGCCTGAAGCAGGCGCTCACGAATCGACGCGGGATAGACCCGACTCTTGGCCAGAGCACCGCGCAGATAGGGATTGCCTAACAGCCAGTCGAGGCTGACCTGGCCGTTTTCGATTCGCAACTCACCCAGGCTCTGCCGACGGACCAGCACATGCATCGGCGTGGTTGCCACAAAAGGTACAAAGTAACTCAACTGATTGCGCTCGGAGGTCTGCAGAAGGCCACTACTGCATTTTTCGCCTTTCTCGCCCATGCGCTTTTCGACGCGCGCGAGGGGCAATATTTCATAGCGCATCTGCAACTCGGGCAGGCGTGCAGCCAACAGCTGCATGACCTCGAACAGCAGGCCGTCAACCGGCTGATCATCGCGTACATTGACGCCCCCCGGAATCGGCACAACATCCCACACCAGCTCCTCGGCCTCTAATAGCCCTGCACAGGGCAAGGCCCCAAGCAATGCAGCCAATAACACCGAGTAAGACGACCTGCGCACCATATAGATTCCTGCCACAGCCTTGCTGTCCTTACACGCTAGCAGGCCAACGCCACCAGCACCGCGCACTCGGCTATTTCCAGCAGTGCTCCGGCGGTATCACCAGTGGTGCCATCCAGACGTTTGAGCATCAAGCTGCGCAGCCAGATAAACACGCCCCCGGCTACCAGCAAGGCGAGCAGCGCCGACCAGCCAAACAGCAACATGGCCACAACATTGGCGGCCAGTACCCAGGGCAGTTGCCGACGCGGCAGATGCTCGGCCAATGCCTGACCCAGCCCGCCGGCCCGCACATAGGGTGTAGTCAGAAACAGCAGCGGCAACAGACAACGCGCCAACCAAGGCACCAGTACCAGCAACAACCCAGAGCCGCTCTCCAGCAAGGCCACCAGCGCAGCGAACTTGAGCAGCAACAGCAGCACCAGCACCACCACTGCGATCGGCCCGCTACGCGGGTCTTTCATGATCGCCAGGGTGCGCTGTTTATCGCCAAAGCCGCCAACCCAGGCATCGGCACTGTCGGCCAGACCATCCAGATGCAGGCCGCCGCTGATGCCCACCCACAGGCTTAACAACAACGCGGCCTGCAACAGCAGCGCGCTATCGCCCAGCAGGTGTTGCACGGCGAGCAGCAACAGGCCGATCAGCAACCCCACCAGTGGATAGAACAGCAGCGAGCGACCGATCTGCTCAGGCCTCGGCATGCCAGCCAGGATCACCGGTAAACGGGTAAGAAACTGCAGGGCAATCCACCAGGGCGTCATACGCACTCCCATAGCTCGCCTTGTTCATCCAGGCACAGTTGATAGCGCTCGGCATGCCCGACCGCTACTTGCAGCAGATCATTGCGCGGCAAGCCACGAGCCCGAGCCAGCAGCAGGCGGATCACCCCGCCGTGGGTGACCAACAACAGGCGCTCGCCGGCATGGCGCGCCTGCAAACGTTGCAAGGCGCCCAGTATCCGCGCCTCAAAAGCCAGCAAGGTCTCGCCCTCGGGCGGAGTAAAGCCATAGGGATCGCTCCAGAAACGGCCCAACTCTTCGGCGCTGGTCTGCATCAGCTCGGCCGTGCTGCGCCCTTCCCACGCGCCGAAATGCAGCTCCTGCAGATCCGGCTCCAGACTGAGCGGCACGTCATGCTGCGCGGCCAGCTCTTCGGCAAAACGCGCGCAGCGCTGCAAGGGCGAGCTGATCAAGCGATCCCAGGGGCCGGCCTCGGCCACCGCCGCGCGCAGCTGCGCCCAACCGGTTTCGGTCAGGGCATCGTCCAGGCTGCCGCGCAGGCCGCCGCCCAGTTCGGTTTCACCGTGGCGCAGCAGCTCTAGATAGACCGTCATAGCGGACGCTCTGCTACCGCCGCCTCGGCAAAGGTGGCCATGTCGTTGTGCAGGCTGCAGGCCAGTTGCAGCAGCGGCACGGCCAAAGCCGCGCCACTGCCCTCGCCCAGACGTAGGCCCAGATCAAGCAGCGGCTCGGCCTGCAGCGCCTTGAGTACCCGCCGGTGGCCAGGCTCGGCGCCGCTGTGGGCAAACAACAGCCAGTCGCGACAAGCCGGATTCATGCGCACCGCCATGAGCGCGGCCACGCTGCAGATAAACCCATCCACCAGCGCGGTGATGCCCTGCTGCGCGCAGGCCAGATAAGTGCCGCTCAACGCCGCAATCTCGAAGCCGCCGAGGCGCTGCAGGATATCGATGGGTTTGCTGATCCCCGGGCGATGCAAGGCCAGAGCAGCCTCGATGACCTTGGCTTTATGCGCCACACCCGCGCTGTCCAAGCCGGTACCAGGGCCGACCAGTTCCAGTGCCGGGCATTCCAGCAGCAGGCAAGCCATGGCCGTGGCGGCGGTGGTATTGCCGATGCCCATTTCGCCACCGATAAACAGCTGGCTGCCGGCTTCACGGGCGCGCTGCACGCTGGCCTGGCCGGCATCCAAAGCCTGCAGTAACTGCGTGGCAGACATCGCCGGGCCCTGGGCGAAGTTCTCTGTACCCGCACCGAGATGCAGATGATGCACGCCGCGCAGCGGCTCCAGCGGCAGCGCGGTGCCCAGGTCGATCACCTCAAGCGTTGCGTCCAGCTGTTTGGCCAATACGCTGATCGCCGCGCCGCCATTGACGAAGTTGCGCAGCATTTGCCCGGTGACGGCTTGCGGGAAGGCCGAAACCCCTTCGGCCACCACACCATGGTCACCGGCAAAAATGCTGATCCACAGCTGCTCGACCTGCGGCCGCTGACTGCCTTGCATGGCCGCCAGCTCAATCGCCAGCCGCTCCAACTGGCCGAGCGAGCCGGCCGGCTTGGTCAACTGCTGCTGCCGCGCCTCGGCGGTGTTGCGCGCAGCGCTATCCAGCGCCTGACAGCCCTGCTGCCACCATTGCTCACTCATAGCGCCTCTCCTTTGAGAACCATCGGCAGACCCGCCACGGTAAACACCACGCGCTCACAGCGCTCGGCCAGGGCCTGATGCAACCAGCCGGCCTCATCGACATAACGCCGGGTCAGCTCGCCCAGCGGCACCACGCCCAGACCGGTTTCATTGCTGACCAGCAGAAGCCGCCCCGGCAGGTTGTCCAGGCAATCCAGCAGCGCATCGCGCTCGGCGCTCAGGCGCGCCGGGTCGTCCAGCATCAGCAGATTGGTCAGCCACAGGGTCAGGCAATCGACCAGCAGGCACTTATCCGCGTCGGCCCGCTCGCGCAGCACCCGGGCCAGAGCCAGCGGCTCTTCCACCAGCCCCCAATGCGCCGGACGACGCTCACGGTGATGTTGAATGCGCTCATTCATCTCGCCATCCAGCGGCTGGCTGGTGGCGATATAGGTGACCGCCAGGCCGGATTCGGCCGCCAACCGCTCGGCCAGGCGACTTTTGCCGGAACGGGCACCGCCGAGAATTAATTCATGCATGGTTCACCTAGTTTCCCCGTAGGGTGGATGACGCTTTTTACATCCACCGTCCCACCGCAAATGCTGGATCGATACAGCGTGATCCACCCTACAGGCCACATAACATTCGCAGTTTTGCCGTATCCAGATGCGCCTCGACCAGATCGGCCAGGCGCTCGATATCACGCTCGCGCAGGGCGTGGTAATCCACCGGCTGCACCTCGCGCAGGCCGGCCCAGCGCAGCAAGGCGCTGCACGCATCGCTGCTCTCGAACAAACCATGCAGATAGGTGCCAAGCACCTGACCATCAGCACTCAACGCACCGTCGCTGCGGCCGTCATCGAGGCGCACAGCTGCGTTCAACCCTAGGCCAGAGCTGACCCCGGCATGAATCTCGTAACCGCTGACCGGGGCATTTTCCAGACACAACTGGCCGCGCACATTGCGCAGCTGTTTCTCCGGCTCCAGCACGGTGCTGAAATCCAGCAGCCCCAGCCCTGGGCTGGAACCCGCAGCGCCTTCCAGGCCATGGGGGTCGTCGATCTGCATGCCGAGCATCTGCAGCCCGCCGCAGATACCCAGCAGCTTGCCGCCATAACGCAGGTGCTTGTCGATGGCCGCCGGCCAGCCCTGCTCACGCAGAAACGCCAGGTCGGCACGTACGCTTTTCGAGCCGGGCAGGATAATCAGGTCAGCCGCCGGAATGGCCTGGCCCGGGCCGACAAAGCTCAGCTCAACCTGCGGATGCAAGCGCAGCGGATCGAAATCAGTGTGGTTACTGATACGGGGCAACACCGGTACCACCACCTTGATCCGCTCGGCCGTCTTGGCGCTCTGGCGAATATCGATGGCATCCTCGGCCTCCAGGTGAAAATCCATCAGATAGGGCAATACGCCCAGTACCGGTTTACCGGTGCGCTGCTCCAGCCAATCCAGTCCAGGTTGCAGCAAGGCGACATCGCCGCGAAAACGGTTGATCACAAAGCCCTGCACCCGCGCCTGTTCGCTCTCGGAGAGCAACGCCAGAGTGCCGACCAGATGAGCAAATACGCCGCCTTTGTCGATATCGGCAATCAGGATCACCGGGCAGTCCACCGCCTCGGCAAAACCCATATTGGCAATATCACCGGCACGCAGATTGATCTCCGCAGGCGAACCCGCGCCCTCCACCATCACCACCGGATAGGCCGCGCTCAGACGTCGATGGGAATCGAGTACCGCCTGCATCGCCACTTTTTTGTAGTCGTGATAAGCAACGGCATCCATGCTGCTCAGGGCGCGGCCATGAATGATCACCTGGGCGCCGGTATCGCTATTGGGTTTGAGCAATACCGGGTTCATATCGGTATGCGGCGCCAGCCCGGCGGCCTGGGCCTGCACCGCCTGGGCGCGGCCGATTTCGCCGCCGTCGGCAGTGACTGCGCTGTTGAGCGCCATATTCTGCGGTTTGAACGGCACCACGCTGACGCCCTGGCGCTTAAGCCAGCGGCACAGCGCAGTAACCAGAGTGCTTTTGCCGGCATCCGAAGTGGTGCCCTGCACCATCAATGTGCTCATGGGCACTCCTTGGCAAATAGCGCTAATGCCTGTTGCAGCCGCTGCCAACCGGCCTCATCGGCCGGCAGGCCGAAACGCAGGCTGCTGGGGCTGCTGAATAGCCGGGTAAGAATGCCCTTGGTCGCGAGAAACTCGTGCAGCTCGGCAGCCCTGGGGGTGCAGCAGAACTGAAACAGCGCACAGCCGCCAGTTGCTGTCAGGCCTTGCGCACCAAGCAGCGCGGCCAGGCGCTCGCCATCGACCAGCAGACGCTCACGTTGCACACGCTGGCCGGCATGATCCTGCAGCAGCGCGCTGGCCACCACCCGACTCGGCCCGCTGATCGCCCAAGGGCCGAGCAATTCGGCCAGCTGTTCGAGTAGCGCCGGCTGAGCCAGGACAAAACCCAGACGAATACCGGCCATAGCGAAGAACTTGCCGAACGAGCGCAACACGATCAGCCCCGGCCGCTCGCTAAAGGCCGCCAGGCTGTGCTCGGGGGTGCAATCGACAAAGGCCTCATCCACCACCAGCCAGCCGCCGCGCTCGGCCAGGCGGGCGTGCCAGTCCAGCAATCGCTGGGGCTCGATACGCCGCCCGGTGGGATTATTCGGATTGACCAGCAGCAGCACATCCAGGCGCTCCAGCGCCCGCTCGATAGCGCCCTCGCTGATCTCCAGCAGTTTGTGCCCCTCGCGCTGCCAGGCCGCGGCATGCTCGGCATAGGCCGGTGAAACAATACCCACCGTGACATTGCGCACCAGCCGCGGCAGCGCCTGGATCGCGGCTTGCGAACCGGCTACCGGCAGCAGATTGCTCACACCGTAGTAATCGCGGGCGGCGTTTTCCAGGCCGTCCTGCTGCTCGGGCAGGCGTGCCCAGGCACTGGCGGGAATCGCTGGCAGCGGCCAACCGTAAGGCGCGATGCCCGTAGACAAATCAAGCCAATTTGCCAAAGCAATGCCGTAACGCAGCGAAGCCGCGCGCAAGCGCCCGCCATGTTCAAGCATAAGAAGGTTCAAGCATAAAAAGCCCCCCACAACAGCAGCAGCGCCAACCACAGCAGCACGCCACCGTTGACCAGATTGAGTGCCCGTTCGATATCCCGCGCCTTGGGTTGCGGCCCCGCGCCCAGTTCAGGGCGCATATGCAGCTCGCCATGATATTCCGCCGCGCCGCCCAGACTGACGCCCAGCGCCCCTGCCCCGGCCGCCATCACCGGGCCGGCATTCGGGCTGTCCCATAGCGGCGCCTGGGTACGCCAGCAGCGCAGCGCCAGCATGGTTTTACCCAGCAACGCGTAGGTCAAAGCGACCAACCGTGCAGGCAGATAATTGAGTCCATCGTCGATCTTCGCCGCAGCCCAGCCAAAGCGCTCAAAGCGCTCGTTACGATAGCCCCACATGGCGTCCAGAGTGTTGCTCAGGCGATACAGCACCACGCCCGGCGCACCGGCAATCACAAACCAGAACAGCGCAGCGAACACCGCATCACTGCCGTTCTCCAGCACCGATTCGCTGCCAGCGCGGGCCACACCCGTGGCATCTAGCTGCGCAGTATTGCGGCTGACCATATAGCCAACCCGCTCCCGCGCCAGGCGTAGATCGCCCAGACGCAGTGCCTGCGCCACCGGCATGGCGTGCTCGCCCAGGCTTTTCAGACCCAGCGCGGCGTACAAGGCAATGATTTCCACCGCCCAACCCAGCCCGCTGATCTCACTCAGCAGCCAGGCCAGCAGGGTCAGCGGCAACACCGCCAGACACCAGGCGCTGACGCCATGGCTGCGCCAACCACCGCCGGCCGGATTGAAGCGCTGCTCGATGCGATTGGCCAATTGCCCGAACGCCACCAGCGGATGCCAGCCCTTGGGCTCGCCCCAAATGGCATCCAGGACGACCCCGGCGCACGTACTCAGCACCAGGCTCATGGCGTGCCCCACTGATTCTCGAACAGCAACGCACTGAGCGGGCGTGGTTCGGCCCAGCCCTGCTGCACCAGCATCGGTGCCTCATAGAACTGCGTCACCGGCCCCAGGCATAGCACCGCCAGCGGCTTGCTGCCTGCTGGCATGTTGAGCAGATCCGTCAGGGCCTGGGGCTCGAACAGCGACACCCAGCCCATGCCCAAGCCCTCGGCGCGGGCGGCCAGCCAGAGGTTCTGAATCGCGCAGGCCAGGGACGCCAGATCCATTTCCGGCAAAGTGCGCCGGCCAAACACATGGGCTTCACGCCCCTCCATCAGGGCCACCACCAAGAGCTCGGCGCAGTCGCGAATGCCCTCGACTTTCAGCCGCATAAATTCATCACTGCGCTCGCCCAACGCCTCGGCGGTGCGCGCACGCTCCTCTTCGACCAAACCATAAATCGCCTCGCGCAAGGCTGGGCGGGTGATGCGAATAAACCGCCACGGTTGCATCAGGCCGACGCTGGGGGCTTGGTGCGCGGCTTCGAGCAGGCGCGCGAGCAGCTCGGGAGCCACCTCTCCGCCGCTGAAATGGCGCATATCACGGCGCTCGGCAATGGCGCGATACACCGCCGCGCGTTCTTGCGGGCTAAAGGCCTGCTCGCTCATGCCGGCGCTCCGGGGCAAAACAGCGCCGCGGCGGCAACCGGATCGGATGGCAGATAGAAGTGGATATAGGAGGCGGTCATCCGCCCCTGGCGATAGACCGCCTCACTGGTGCGCTTGTAATTCGGGCATTCGCCGCGGGTCAGCGGTTGCAGGCCGCTGCTGAGCGCCGAGTAGTGGAAACTGTGGCCGCGCAGCAGCCCTTCCGGCAATTCGGCCTGCTGCAAGGCCATGGCGGTCATGCGTGGTTGCAGGGTCGCCTCGCCGCTTAACAGGCCGAGCATCTGCCCGCTGGCGCCCTGCTTGTCAGTCAGTTTGTCGAGCAGATAGAGCATCCCGCCGCACTCGGCATGGATCGGTTTACCGGCAGCATGGTGCGCGCGAATCGATTCGGCCATGGGCTGGTTGGTTTCAAGTGCGGCCAGGTGCAGCTCCGGGTAACCGCCTGGCAGATACAGGCTGTCGATATCGGGCAGTTGCTGATCGCTGAGCGGCGAAAAGAACGCCAATTCAGCACCCAGTTCGCCCAGCAAATCGAGGTTAGCCTGGTAGAGAAAGGCAAAGGCGCTGTCGCGCGCCACACCGATCCGCACGCCCTTAAGCAACGGCGCGGGCCTTGCCTGCTCAGGCGCGGCGAAGCTGACCGGCGGCGGCAGGCTGGTATCGGCACTGGCGGCCAAGGCATCGGCGGCGGCGTCCAGGCGCGCATCCAGGTCGGCCAGCTCCCCCGCCTGCACCAGACCGAGATGGCGGCTTGGCAAACCAACTTCGGCGCTGCGCGGCAGCGCGCCGTACCAGCGGATCGAGGCTGGCAGCGCATCACGCAGAATCTCGCCATGCCGCGCACTGCCAACCCGATTACCGAGCACCCCGGAAAACGGCAAATCCGCCTGGAACGTCGCCAGACCATGGGCCATGGCGCCGAAGGTCTGCGCCATGGCCGAACCGTCAATCACCGCCAGCACCGGCACGCCAAAGTGCCGGGCCAGGTCGGCCGCCGCCGGCGTGCCATCGAACAGCCCCATCACCCCTTCGATCAGAATCAGATCGGCCTCACCTGCCGCCTCCCAGAGCAGGCGACGGCTCTCGGCTTCGCCGACCATCCACAGGTCAAGCTGATACACCGGCGCACCGCTGGCGCGGGCGAGAATCATCGGGTCGAGAAAGTCCGGGCCACACTTGAACACCCGCACGCGCTTGCCTTGGCGCGCATGCAAACGCGCCAAGGCAGCGGTTACCGTGGTTTTACCCTGGCCGGAAGCGGGAGCTGCGATCAATAAGGCGGGGCAAGAGCGGGCGCTGCTCAAAACTCCACTCCCTTTTGTGCTTTAACCCCGGCTTTGAACGCATGCTTGACCAGGCTCATTTCGGTGACGGTATCCGCAGCCTCGACCATCCCAGGCAGCGCGCCACGACCGGTCACCACCACATGCTGCAGCAGCGGCCGCGCTTCAATATCGGCGAGCACCGCGTCGAGTTCCAGGTAGCCATATTTCAGCGCGATATTCAGCTCATCGAGCACCACCAGACCGATGGCTGGGTCGTTCAGCAGCTGCCCCGCCACCGCCCAGGCCTCACGGGCCTTATCGATATCGCGCTGACGATCCTGAGTCTCCCAGGTAAAGCCCTCACCCATTACGTGATAACTGACTTCATCGGGAAAACGGCGGAAGAAGCTTTCCTCGCCGGTGCTGGCCGCGCCCTTGATAAATTGCACCACGCCGACCTTGAGGCCATGGCCCAAGGCACGCGCGACCATGCCGAAAGCGCTGCTGCTCTTGCCCTTGCCATTGCCGCTGTGCACCAGCAGCAGGCCGTATTCATCCTGGGCCTGGGCAATCTTTTCATCGATCAGGGCTTTCTTGCGGGCCATGCGCGCCTTGTGCCGGGCGTCACGCTCAATCGATTCAGTCATCGCACTGCTCCACCGCCACAGGGCGATCTGGCTGGAAAAAGCATGCGAGGACAGGGAAAGCGCGGGCCCACGCACAGCGCAAACCACACGCCAGCCATCGCCCTCCGCGATGCCGTGGACTGCAACAGGCCGGTCTCCGGGCTTGTGAGCGAACCTTGAGGTTCTCAGAACCTAGCAGGCTCTATGCCGCGCCTTCCCATGCTTGAGCACAGTGGCACTTGCGGCGTTTGACTCACTTACCGTTGCGGGGGCAGCGTCGGAATAGCGGGCGTTCACACGCACAGCGCACCGACTTCCCAGTTTCACCCCACACACGCACAGCGTTGGGGGCACCTGTTACAAGGCGCGAAGGGTAGAGAGTTCGCGATTAAGCGTCAAACGAATGCGCCATTTAGCGCAGACGGCTTAAACCACCTGGGTTACTTGGCCTGACACTTCATCTCGGGCGAGCCATAGCCCCACACCACGGTCGCCTCACCCTGGTGCTCCCAGAATGATTCATTGCGCCCCTGATATTTGCTGCCACTGGCTGCAGGCTGCTGATACATCAACGACACGCTGTCAGCAAGCTCGGCCAGCAGAGTCCCAGGCTCGGTGGGGTAGTAGGTGACGATGACTTCCTTGGCTGGCAGGCCATCGCATTGAAAATGCACCGAACCGGTCCCTTTCAGTAACGCGTAGCGCGCCTGCAGTTCGGCAATCCGCAGGCGATAGCTCTCGGCTACGCACTGCTCACGGTCAGCGGCCTTCCAGCAGTCATTGCGGCCTTTTATCCAACCTCGCTGCTCAGCCTTGAGTACGGGAGGATGCTGGTTTGCGGCCTTAGCCGAAGCCTGCTGATAAATATCCGACATTTTCTGATCAAGTTCGGCCAGAGCAGGCGCCTGACAAATCAGCGCCTCGATACTGCCAGCCTCTACCTTGGTGCAGCTGAACGATGGCTCAGCCGCCTGCAGGGTCGCTAACGGCAGGCCGAGCAGAGCCAAAAGGGCAAAACGCTTAGGGGTGAACATGCTGATTCCTCGTCCGCTATCCGTTGGTTTTAAATAGCCGCATCCAGGCTTACATCCTGCTGGCGCCAAGCTGCATGTTTCGTCAGCTAAGGCCAGACCAGAACACCTACCACTGCCCCTTGAGTACCCGCCGGGTTGCCTCACGTACCGTCAGCGGGTAGTCAGTATTCATGTACCAGACTGCCGGGTGCTCGGTGACAGATAGCGCTCGCTGATCCGGCGGCAGGTTGGTACGCAGCAGCAAGATCACATCACTGCTGACCCAGGGGTGACGGTACCAGTAGTGATGTCCGACGATATCAAAGCCGCGCTCGCTGCTATTACCGGAAACATCCAGCAGGGTGACATTGTTCAAGTGCCGCCTGCGGGTGAACTGGTGCAGGCTCTGTTCGGCCCGGCTGCTGCCGATCCGTGCGCCACCGGGCATCAGGCGCTGCGCGTAATCCAGCGCCTCGTCCTGATCAGACACAGTGATCATCACCTGTTCAGCGACGCGACTGATTGCCAGCAGACGCCCCTCAAATACTTCCTCGGGGACATCCGCAGCGGCAAACACCACCGCGCCAATCCGATAACGCGTCTGTAACTGCGCGGTATTCAAATCCGGATGACGATTCTGGAACGTCTGCAACGCCAGAGATGCCACGCGCCCACCGGCGCTGTAGGCGATCAGGTTGATTCGCTCGGCAGCGGTATGTCGCGCCAGCAGCTCGATCAACTGCGCCAACGCCTGGCTGGAATCGCGAGCGCGATTCACATCGATGCCGAGCAGATAGCTGGCAATGTTCTGGTGTGACGGCCAGTCGAACGCCAGACCGACAAAGTCGCGCCCGGCAAAATGCACAAGCTCGCCCGTCAGCTCACAGGCATTGGCGAAATCAACCTTTGCGCCATGCACATAGATGATGATTTCCTTGTCGCGGGCCTTGTCCAGCGCCAGATTGATCGCATCGACATAGTTCTGCACTGGCGCCGCCAAAGGCACATCAACCGGTCGCCGCACCGGCAGTACAGCTGTTTGCTGAGCCGCAATCAGACTCAGTGGCAGCTCACGCGCGCGCAGCTCGCTGACCGAGGCCGAATGCAATTGCGACCAATCACTCTGCTGGTCGCCCAAACGCACCTGGGCACGCCCCAGCTGCAAGGTCGGGCTGACGCGATTGCCATAGCCCGCGCCCTCTGGCGTCCGGGTAGTGGCATAGAACAGTGCCACATCGGGCACCCGTTCTGCCGGCGACAAATGGGCGAAAGGATCGATAGCAGCCTGGTGATAAATCACCGGCGTGCTCATCAGCATCAGCGGCGTTGGCCCAGCACAGGCGCCCAACAGCAGAGCGAGGCATACACATGACAGCGCGCGCAAACAGGTCATCGGCAGTCGCCACTACATAAGGGGTCAGAAGGTCATCACAAACAAACAGCAAGCCTAGCCGCGATTCAATGCCTGGGCATAAAGCCCGCCGGCTTGCTGGCCAGCCACTCGACAAAGGTACGCAGGCGTTCATCACTGAGCAGGCTGTCGCGATTGTTGTAGGTCAGCGCCAGCTCCTTTTCGCTGAACAAGCGGTGGATCTGGTTGTGACAGGCGCGGCAGACCCAGAGCGTGGCGCTGATGCGCTCGCTTTTTTCGAAGCGCTTCTGCACATAGACCTTGTTGTGTAGCGCCTTGGGAATCAGATGATGGCGTGTCAAAGCGGCCGCGCGGGCGCAGAGCTCGCAGGCATCAGGTTGCTCGGGCAGACGAATCGGTTCAGGCATACGGGTTCAGCGTTTACGGCACAGGCTCAGCCCGTCACCCAGCGGCAGCAGCGACAGGTCGATGCGCGGGTCATCGCGCAGCGCCAGGTTCAGCGCCTGAATCGCTCGGGTGTCGGCGCTTTCGGGGTTTTCCTCAAGCACCCGCCCACTCCACAGGGTGTTATCGAACAGGATCAGCCCACCCTGGCGCACCAGGCGCAGAGCATGCTCTAGGTAGGCGGGGTAATTGGCCTTGTCGGCGTCGATAAACAGCAGATCGATACTGCCAGCCAAACCCTCGGCCTCTAGCTCCGCCAGGGTCTGTAGCGCAGGCGCCAAACGCTGTTCGATGCGTTCACTCAGCCCCGCTTCGCGCCAGTAACGCTCGGCCGTGGCGTTGTATTCGCCGGGAATATCACAGCAGATCAGCCGCCCCCCCTCAGGCATGGCCTGGGCCATACAGATGGCGCTGTAGCCGGTAAAGGTGCCGACCTCGACAATCCGCCGCGCCCCCGTCAGCTGCACCAGCAAGGCCATGAACTGCCCCTGCTCAGGGGCAATTTGCCAACGCGCCATACTCAGCTGCGCGGTCTCCTCGCGCAGACGTCTGAGCAGCGGTGTTTCACGCAGGGAGACATCCAGCAGGTATTGATACAGGATGGAATCGAGATTGAGTGTTCGATTGGTCATGCTTACTCCCTCTGCAAACCTAAGCTGTCAGGGGTTGCGCGCCAGTTCTGGGGTGAACACGCGCTTGGCATTCAGGTAGGTGCGCTGCCAATACTTATTGCTCAAGCTATCCAGGCGCACGGTGCCGCCGCTGGAAGGAGCGTGAACAAAGCGCCCGTCACCGACATAGATGCCAGCATGACTAACCTGGCTGCCGCCATTGGTAGCGAAGAACACCAGATCACCACTTTGCAGGCGGTCGCGGCCGACAGTTGGGGCGCGCATGCTGATCAGCTCGCGGGTCGAACGCGGCAGACTGATACCCGCCGCATCGCGGTAGACATAGCCAATCAGACCACTGCAGTCGAAGCCGCCATCCGGGGTATTGCCGCCGTAGCGATAGGGTGTGCCGACCAGGCCGAGGGCACGAAACAGTACATCTTCAGCATTGCCGTTAAAGCTGCCGATAGGCGCATGCACAACAGGCTTGGGGGATGGAGTGAGGGCATTGCTGGCGCATGCACTAAGCAGTGCGGCAAGCATAATCAAGCAGAGACGGGCGATAGCGGTCATGGACGAGCGATCCTGAGCCGGGATGCGCTCTACTCTGCCGGCTTGCACATCGTAGTGCAAGCTTTAGCTTTGCTTGGCAGGTTGTTGAAAATTATCGAGATAGGTCTGAAGTATCAGTTAATCGAGCGACCGAACAGATTCGGTCGCCACTCGCAGGGCTCAAGGGTGACGTACAACCGACTCGCTTGGCGCCAGCGCCAGGGCACGTTTGGCTTCGATAAAGGTACGCGACCAATAGCGATCGTCCAGGCTATCGACCCTCACGCCGCCGCTGCGGCTACTGCTGGAGTGAATAAACTGGTTATCGCCCATGTAGATGCCGGCATGGCTGACGCGATTACGGCCATTGGTGCTGAAAAACAGCAGATCGCCCGGCTCCAGGTCATCACGCGATACCAGCGGTGCGTCGATATTGATCATGTCGCGGGATGAGCGCGGCAGTTTCATGCCCAGCTCTTCCTTGAACAGATAACCGATAAAACCGCTGCAGTCGAAGCCCGATTTCACCGAACTGCCGCCATAACGATAACGGGTCCCCACCAGCGACAGGCCATGAGTCAGGATGCTGTCAGCCAGTTGCGGCAGTTTGTAGGATTTCTCTTCAGTGAAGTCGCCCAGAGCCGCTTCTTTGGCTTGTTCGTCAAACTCGGCAAGTTCTGTCGAGGAGAACACCGCAGGCTGGGTTGCCAGCTCCGGCTGTGGGGCATGGTTGGCGCAGGCGGCCAAAAACAGGGAGAGTGCGATAGGCACGAGGGGTGCGAGGCGTTTGAGCATGGGCACGACCGTGTCGGTGAATTTCACAAGAGCGCGACTATGCCCTCTACGGCATGCATTTGCAAATTCTATGGCTCTAAATGTGACTCAGCAGTTCTGGTAGAACATCTAACGCCCGCCCTTGTAGATGCACATCCACGCGAGAGCTCAAGTCGGTGCGCTGCGGGTTGATCTCTACCGTAAAGCCACCCGCCTGGCGTGTACGTAGCAGCGGCTCGACGATATATGGAAAGCTCGCGCTGGTACCGATGCTGATCACCACCTCAAAGCCTTTGCGCACTTCGGTATAGAGCGTGTCGATGGCCTTTTCGGGCAGCATTTCCTCGAACAGCACCACGGGCGGACGCAACACCCCGGCGCATTGCCGGCATTTGGGTGGCAGCGGCCGCTCGAGATGTTCTGCCAGCTCACTGTCCACAGCCCCACAGGACTGGCAATACAGCGGCGCCAACTCACCATGAATCTCGATCACCCGCTCCATCGGGCTGCCGGCTGCACGGTGGTAGCCGTCGATATTCTGGGTCAGCAGCCAGCACTGCGGCTTTCTGCGCTGCAGCTCGGCAATCGCATGGTGCCCAGCATTGGCCTGGGCACCCAGGCAAGCCTTGCCCAGTTCCGCCAGGTACTTCCAGCACAACGCGGGGTCACGCTGCAGCATCGAGCCGGACAACGCCGCTTCAATCGGCAAGCCTTCGGCGGTGTGGCCGTTATACAGGCCACCGAGGCCGCGGTAAGTGGGCAAACCGGAATCGGCGGACAGCCCGGCACCGGTAATCAGCAGAATGCGTTCAGCCTGCTTGAGCTGCTCAGCGACCTGCTGGATTGCCCGTTCCATTGCCAAACCCTCAGTGGTTGACCGTATGAGCCAGCATCACCGACAGCTGAGATAACGGCCGCCCGCTCTGCTCCTGCCATTGATTGAACGCCGCCTGCACGGCAGCCAGCTCTTTCAAGCTGGTCGGCGCCTTGTCGATGATCTTCTGCGCCTTCAGCGCCGCGACCATGTCATCGGTGGGGACGAAGGTGTCTTTGCCGATCATGCGCAGAAAACGCGGCGCGGACAGCCCACCAAGCTGACTGCCGTGCTTGGCTAGGTACTTCCACAGGCCGACCACGTCGCTCACCGGCCAGTCGGCGATCAGCGCGCCAAAGCTGCCCTTCTCCTTCTGCACATCGAGGATGAACTGGGCGTTGCGCGGCACACTCTTGAGCTTACCCAAGTGACGGATGATGCGCGCATCCTGCATCAGGCTTTCCAGACGCTCAGCCCCCATCAGCACGACTTTCTCCGGATCAAAGCCGAAGAACACCTGCTCGAAGGCCGGCCATTTGGCGTCCACCAGGCTGTGCTTGAGGCCGGCGCGAAAGATCCGCAGGCTGAGTGTCGACAGGTAGCGATCATCACTGATCGCGCGCAGCTCATCAGCGCTGCGTGGCAGCGGCAGGATCGACTCCAGCGCAGCGACCGAGCCAAAACGGTTCAGACAGTATTCGTTAAGCCATTTGTAATCGCGCATCAGGCAATCCTTGAGCCGAGAAACCGCGGGATCAGAGGTTCATTACATCGAGAAAGCGTGGCGTAGCGCTGTCGTCGATTTTCAGGCTCTGGAAGTCGAACAGGTTGCGGTCAGCCAGCTGCGACGGCACCACGTTCTGCAGGGCGCGGAACATGATCTCGGTGCGGCCCGGCGACTTGCGCTCCCAGTCCTGGAGCATTTCCTTGACCACCTGGCGCTGCAGGTTTTCCTGGGAGCCGCAGAGGTTGCACGGAATAATCGGGAATTCCTTGAGCTGACTGTAAGCCTCGATATCCGCCTCATTGCAGTAAGCCAGCGGGCGAATCACCACGTTGCGACCATCATCGGCGCGTAACTTGGGCGGCATGGCCTTGAGGGTGCCGCCGTAGAACATATTGAGGAAGAAGGTTTCCAGGATGTCGTCGCGGTGATGTCCCAGGGCCATTTTGGTCGCACCGATTTCATCGGCAAAGGTGTACAAGGTGCCGCGACGCAGGCGTGAACACAGCGAACAGGTGGTCTTGCCTTCCGGGATCTTCTCCTTGACCACCGAGTAGGTGTCCTTCTCGACGATGTGATACGGCACACCGATGGACTCCAGATAGGCCGGCAGCACGTGCTCAGGGAAGCCCGGCTGTTTCTGATCCATGTTCACCGCAACAATCTCGAACTTGATCGGCGCGACCTTCTGTAAGTGCAACAGCACGTCGAGCATGGTGTAGCTGTCCTTGCCACCGGACAGGCAGACCATGACCTTGTCGCCATCCTCGATCATGTTGAAGTCGGCAACGGCTTCGCCGGCCTGACGACGCAGGCGTTTTTGCAGTTTGTTCTGATTGACCGAGAAGGTGCCCATGGTGCGCTGGAATCCGGAGGGTTACGAAAGTGCGGCATTTTACCCAGAAAGCGTGACGCGCCCTACCCCACAGTTGCGGAAATGCTAGGCTCGGCCGATGAACGACGATTTCGACCCGGGCCTCGATCTGCCCGAACAACTGCATCTGCTGTTACGCGCGACCCCTGAAGGCCTCAGCGAATACCAGCTGATCCAGCTGCTGAAAGCCCGCCAGTGCGTGCACATCCCCAATCTGCCACTGACCGACAAGCTGGTGCTGTTCCGCACGCACTTTCTGCTGTTCAACGCCCTCTACCGCCTGCGCGATCAGCTCTGGGCCAGCCAGAGCGGCTACCTGCAGATCAGCGCACTGAAAATCCAGTTACTGCCCTATCAGCCCGGCAGCAGCGAACTGAGCGAGCACGACCCACTGCGCGACTATTACCTCGACCTCAGCCTGCTCAACGACACCGACGAACAGGATGTAGCCAAATTGCTGCTGAGCTTCTGGACGCGCATGCATGGCAGCGAAGAAAAACAGGCGGCGCTGGAGTTGTTCGAGCTCGAAGGCAGCGAGCAGACGCTCAATCTCGCCACTATCAAGCACCGCTACCGGCAACTGGTGAGCCTGCATCACCCGGATCGCGGCGGTAACACAGCACGCCTGCAGTCGATCAACAAGGCCATGGAAATCCTCGAACGCTATTACGGGCGTGCTTGAGAGTCCGATTTGCTCTAATGCCCAGCCTTTGCCAATCGCGACCTCTGCCTATACTGCGACATACGGTCGCATAGGTTCGGCCTTGTACCTGATGGCGCTGCATACGCGAATCAGGCGCTGCGCTGGGGGGCGACCGCTATAAAAATAGGAGGTCTGGCATGATCCATCACGTTTGGGGGCTATTCACCCATCCTGACCAGGAATGGCAGGAAATCCGTGGCGAAGAAGAAACCATCAGCCACATGTATCTCACCCACGTACTGATTCTCGCGGCTATTCCCGCTGTTTCGGCCTATATCGGCACCACCCAGGTCGGCTGGGCAATCGGCGATCGAGCGCCGGTGATGCTGACCGAGGCCAGTGCGTTGCAAATGACCGTCATGACCTACCTGGCAATGCTTGCCGGGATCGCAGTGATGGGCGCGTTTATCCACTGGATGGCACGTACCTACGATGCCAGCCCGAACCTCACGCAATGCGTGGTATTTGCGGCTTATACCGCTACACCGCTGTTTATTGGCGGGCTGGCGGCGCTCTATCCACATCTCTGGCTGGCCATGGTGGTGGGCACGGCGGCCATCTGTTACACGGTTTATCTACTCTACGTCGGCATACCGACCTTTATGGGCATCCCCGAGGACGAAGGTTTTATGTTCTCCAGCTCGGTGCTCGCAGTAGGCTTGGTGGTGTTGGTGGCGATGATCGCCAGTTCGGTGATTCTCTGGGGCTTTGGGGTCGGCCCGGTCTACACCAGCTAACGCGACAGCTGATGACGCAAGACGAAACCACCTACGGGTGGTTTCGTCGTTTCAGGGCTGTGATCGCTGCGTTGCTTGGGCATAATCGCTGCCCCAGCCGCGATAACCGCATGTATGCCCGAACACCTCCTGAGCCGCGTAGAACACTGCTACCAACAGGCTGAAGCCTTTTTCAAACGCCCCTTTGCCCGCGCCGAGGTGAGTTTCAAGCTGCGTGGGCAAAAGGCTGGCGTGGCGCACCTGACGGAAAACAAGCTGCGCTTCAACCCGCAGCTGTACCGGGAAAACCGCGAAGACTTCCTCAGGCAGACCGTCCCCCACGAAGTGGCGCATCTGATCGCCCATCAGCTGTTCGGCCTGAAGATTCAACCCCATGGCGAGGAATGGCAGCTGATCATGCGCGGCGTCTATGAACTGCCGCCCAATCGCTGTCACAGCTATGCGGTGCAACGGCGCGCAGTTAGCCGCTATATCTACCGTTGCAGTTGCCCGCAGGGCGAGTTTCCCTTCTCAGCCCAGCGCCATGCACTGGTCAGTAAGGGCCGGCGCTACTACTGCCGGCGCTGCAAGGTCACCTTGAGCTATACCGGCGAACAGCGAGTCGAATGACTCGCCGGGCAATTAAAGGACGTAACGCAACACCGCGACAAAGTGCATCAGACTGCCGCCCATGACGAACAGATGCCAGATGCCGTGCCAGTGACGGAAGCGGCTGTCATAGGCGAAGAAGATGATGCCCACCGTGTACAGCACTCCACCGCCGGCCAGCCAGATAAACCCAGCCATGCCCAGCGCAGCAATCAGCGGTTTGACCGCAATCAGTACGATCCAGCCCATCACCGCGTAAATCACAATCGACAGCACCCGCGCCTCTGAGCGCGGCTTGATCTCCTGCAGCATGCCAATCACGGCCAGCGTCCAGACGATGCCGAACAGCGTCCAGCCCCAGGCACCTTCGAGGGTCACCAGGCAGAACGGCGTATAGCTGCCGGCAATCAGCAGATAGATCGACAGATGATCGAGCTTGCGCATCAACACTTTCGCCCGCCCCTGCACGCTGTGGTAAAGCGTGGAGATGCTGTAGAGCAGCACCAGCGTCAAACCATAGATCGCCACGCTGATGATCTTGCGCTGCTCGCCCTCCAGGCTCGCCAGCAGCAATAGCCACACCGCCCCCGCGCAGGCCAGAAGCGCCCCGACCAGATGGGTCCAGGCATTGAAGCGTTCCCCGTGATACATGTTTTCCGTTCCCAAGCTGCCCACTGGCGCGAATGCCCCAGGCTTATGCCGGAAAAAAGCCTGTTTGACGAGCGTCACGTCACCGCCCCACACAAAATACGGGGTCAATCACGACCTCGGCATACACTCAGGCGCGCGGCAGGCTGACGCGAATCACGCAACTCTCGCCGTCATCTTCCTGCTGCACGTCGCCGCCCTGGGCGCGGGCCAGAGCACGGGCGGCGGCAAGCGGTTTGTTGCTGGCAGGGCGCACAGGCAGCAGCAGTTTTACCTGCGCGGGGCTCTCATCAATCATCACCAGGCTCAGCTGGCTGCCCACCGGGCATGCTGCATGGGCGTGCTTTAGCACGCGGTAGAGCAAGGCATGGCAAAGCCCGGGGTCGGCCATTACCGCGGTACTGCTGCCCAGCGCGGTCTCCAGCTGGATATCGACGCCGCGGTCGCCATAACGCTGGCGCAGCTCGCCGATCAGCTCACGCAGCAGCGGGTTAAGCCGGATGCTTTCAGGGCACAATTCGCGCTGTCCGGCCTCGAGGGATAACTGCTCGCCCGCCAACTCAAGCAGCTCCTTCATCTGCTGGCCGCCTTGCGTGGCCAACTGCACCTGTTGCTTCTGCGCAGGATTAAGTGCGCCGTCCTGCGCCAGGCTCTGCAACGCCTCGGCGCATTGGTTGAGTGGTTGCAGCAGGTCATGACTGATCAGGTGCAGCATGTCCGCGCGCAGAGCGGCCAGTTCCAGCAACTGATCCAAGTCCGTCTGCAGCTGCCGGCGATGCTCGACATAACGCATCAGGTTGCGCACGCGAATACGCAGCAGCGTCGGATCAATCGGTTTGAATACATAGTCCACCGCGCCTAGTGACAGGCCTTGTTCACGGGAACGCTCATCGCTCAAGGCGGTGACGAAAATAATCGGGATATGCTCAGACGCATGGTGCTGACGCAGCCGGCGCGCCACTTCGAATCCGTCCATGTCGGGCATCATCACGTCCAGCAGGATCAGGTCCGGCGGGTTGTCCGAGTGGCAGATGGCGATGGCTTTTTCGCCGTTATGCGCCAGTTTCACCTTGAACTGATCGCGAAACAGCCCGGCCAATAGCTGAAGATTCTCCGGCGTGTCATCGACCACCAGAATGCTCGCGCGCTCCTCGCCCTGTGGCAGGCTGGTTTGCGCGAGCAGATCATCACGCTGCAGGGAGCGCTGAATCCGCTCCAGCAAGCGCTGAGTGGTAAAGGGTTTAACCAGCAGGTCGCGGATGCCCAACTGGATAGCCCGCTGCACATCCTGACGCTGCATGGCGCTGGACATCAGCACAAAGGGAATTTCCGCCAGTGTCTCATCGCTGCGCATGCCTTCAAACAGCGCCAGGCCGGTGGAGCCCGTCAGGTTCTGCTCACTGAGCACCAGCGAAACCGGCGCCTGTCGCAGCTGCTGCAAGGCACTCGCCACATCATTGGCCTGCAGCACCTGGGCAAAGCCATAGCGCTGTAATTCATCGACCAGGGCGCGGGTCAGCACCGGGTCGCTATCAACAACTAGCAGCGTAGTGGCATTGATTGACATGCTGCAGAACACCTCTATGCGTTGGAGTCCGGCTCATCACTGTATTGCTGGGCGATCTGGGCAAAGGCTTGGCTGATCTGCACAAACCCATCGACGATATCCGGGTCAAAATGACTGCCACGTCCCTCGCGGATGATCTCCAGGGCCTGCTCGTGGCTAAAGGGCGGCTTGTACACCCGCCGCGAGATAAGCGCGTCATACACATCGGCCAGGGCCATCAAGCGCGCCGACAGGGGAATCGCTTCACCCACCAGGCCTTGCGGGTATCCGCTGCCGTCCCATTTCTCTTGGTGGCTGTAGGCAATCTCCTTGGCGTGACGCAAAAAGGCGATGGATTCACCCAGCTCCTGCTCCGCATGCACGATGGCATCACGGCCCAAGGTGGTGTGGGTTTTCATGATTTCAAACTCGTCAAAATCGAGCTTGCCCGGTTTGAGCAGAATGCTGTCGGGAATGCCGACCTTGCCAATGTCATGCAGCGGCGCTGATTTGAATATCGACTGGATCGTCGCGGCGGTTAGTTCGCCGGCAAACCGCGGGTGGGTCTGCAGATGCTCAGCCAGGGCCTTTACATAGAACTGGGTACGACGAATATGATTGCCCGTTTCGTTGTCACGGGTTTCCGCCAGGGAGGTAATCGCCCGAATGGTGACATCCTGAATAGTCATCACTTCGCGGGTGCGCTTTTCCACTTCGCGCTCAAGGAAAGCATTCTGGTTCTGCAGAAAGTCACGGGCGAATTTAAGTTGCAGCTGCGTGTTCACACGGGCCAGAACAATCGCCGGATTGATCGGTTTGCTGATGTAATCGACGGCGCCCAGGTCCAGGCCGATCTTCTCATCCTCGGCAGCGGTCATGGCGGTAAGGAAAATCACCGGAATCGCCGCAGTTCCAGCGTCCTGTTGCAGGCGGCGCAGTACTTCGTAGCCGTCCAGGCCGGGCATCATGATGTCGAGCAGAATCAGATCGGGCTTGGCCTCGCCGCTGGCAATCTGCAGCGCACGTTCGCCGCTGGGTGCCAGCTTGACCTTGTAGTCCTCGCGTAACAAACCGCTCATCAGCGAAAGGTTATCGGGAGTGTCGTCCACCACCAGAATCGTCGGTTTTTCCCTGCCGGCCAGTAGCCTGTCCATTACGTCGCATCCTTACCCAGTGCCGGATTGTTCTGTATCGCCGCCTGCAAGACCGCTAGGGCGTCGTCCAGAATATAACTGCTGATGGCCCGTTCCAGAGCAGAAAATCCCGAACCCAGAACCGCCTTGAACAAGGCCGCTTCCTGCTGGAACAACTCGATGGCATCGGCATCGTCATCGCTGAGCAGGTATTCCAGGCGTGCCACCAACTGACGTACACGTGGCCAGTCGATAGCGCCTGATACAGCCTCCGTTACGGCTTGCGCGGGCAATACCGCCTGTAAGCGCGCGATCAACTCAGCGCAGTTCTCGCCCAGCGCACTGAGCTGTGCATCGAACTGGCTATCCGGCGGCCCCTGCCTGAGGTGGTCCTCCAGCACGCCGGCCTGTTCGGCCAGGCCATTGGCACCGATGGTCGCGGCAGTGCCCTTGAGGGTATGCAAGGCACGCAAGGCATCATCGTGTCGGCCTTCGGCAAGCAGACGCCGCGTCTGCTGGGCGGCATCCGCCTGCCCCTGAACAAATTTGCGCAACATCGATTCATAGGCCGTGCGTTTGTTCAGCACGCGGCGCAAGCCGCCCTGTACATCGACACCGGCAATTTCGGGAAAGCCTGCTTCAGCCTGGGCCGGCATCCGCACGGCGGGCAGCGCGTTGTCCGGCTCAACCGCCGCTGGCAGCCATTTCAGCAGCAGCGCGAACAGCTCATCCGGATCGATGGGCTTGGCTAGATGCGCATTCATGCCTGCCGCCAGACACTGCTCACGGTCACTGCTCATGGCGTTGGCAGTCATGGCCAGCACGGGTAAATCAGCCCAGCGCGGGTTGGCGCGAATCTGCCGGGTAGCGGTCAGGCCATCCATTACCGGCATCTGCATATCCATCAGCACCAGTTGGTAATCGTTGCTGGCCAGCATATCCAGGGCAACCTGGCCATTCTCGGCCACGGCCACGCAGACCCCGGCGGCTTCCAGCAGGTCGCGGCCGACCTGCTGGTTCAGCTCGTTATCATCCACCAGCAACACCTGCGCGCCCTGCAACGAGCTGAGGTCCTGCTCGTTGGCGTTACTGGCCGGGCGCAGCCTGCTGTCGCTGATGGTATTGCCACCCAGGGCGCGAATCGCCGCATCGAACAGCAGCGATGGACTCACAGGCTTGACCAGCAGCAAGGCAATCCCGGCCTGCTCGGCCTCGTGGAACACTTCTTCGCGACCATAGGCTGTGACAATCACCGGCTGCGGCGCCGGTTCGAGCAGGGCCAGCTGACGACAGGTTTCCAGGCCGTTGATACCGGGCATTTTCCAATCGACAAACGCAGCTTCAAAGGGTGCTCCGGCAGCGCAGGCCTTGGCTGCAAGTTCCAGCGCCTGCTCACCGCAGTCAGCTTCCGTCACCTGAAAACTCATGGAGCGCAGCAGGCTGGCATGGATATGCAGCGCCTGCGGGTTATCGTCCACCACCAACACCCGACGGTTACGCAAATCCGGCGAGGGTTGCAGCGACAGCACTGTTTTCGGCGCAGCGACCACGCCCAGGCGGGCGGTAAACCAGAAGGTGCTGCCCTGCCCCAACACGCTGTCGACACCCACCTCGCCATGCATCAGCTCGGCCAGCTTGCGCGAAATGGCCAGGCCCAGCCCGGTGCCGCCGTACTTGCGCGTGGTTGAGCTGTCAGCTTGCTGGAATGACTGGAACAGCCGCGCCTGCTGCTCGGGCGAGAGGCCGATACCGGAGTCCTCGACCTCAAAACGTACCCGCACGCCCTTGGCATCCTGCGCCAACAGGCGCGCGCGAATCACCACGCTGCCGTGCTCGGTAAACTTGACCGCGTTGTTGGCGTAGTTGATCAGTACCTGGCCCAGGCGCAGGGGATCGCCGATAAGACTCTCAGGCAGCTGTGGATCAATGTCGAAAATAAGCTCCAGATCCTTAGCAGCGCATTTTTCACCGATCAAGCTGGCCATATTTTCCAGCACGGCCTGCAGCTCAAACGGCACCGACTCGACATCCAGTTTGCCGGCCTCGATCTTGCTCAGGTCGAGGATGTCGTTAATCAACCCCAGCAAATGCTGGCCTGAGCGCTGAATCTTCTCTACATAGTCGCGCTGCTTGGCGGTCAGGTCGCTACTGAGGACCAAGTGGCTCATGCCAATGACCGCATTCATCGGCGTACGAATCTCATGGCTCATATTGGCCAGGAAGTCCGACTTCAACTGCGACGCGCTCTCGGCCTTGGCGCGGGCGATCTGCAGTTCCTCTTCATGTTCACGCAGCGTCTGATTGGCCTCGGCCAGCTCCTGGGTGCGCTGCTGCACGCGGCCTTCCAATACCTCTTCATTTTCCTGCAGGGCCTCCACCAACTTGCCTTGCGCCGCCAGCAGCTCACGCTGGGCTCGCACGCGCTGGCGCGATTGACGCAGCATGGCGAGGCCGAACATCAGGGTGAGAAAACCTTGAAACAGGGTCAACGCAGTGGTGACCACAACCTGAGAGCGCAGCTCGGCGTTGCGCCCATCGACAGTACGTGCCGCCAGCTGGGCCGAGGTGTAGCCAAGCTCCTGCACATCATCCTGCAGCAGCTGCAACTGCTCCCGCAGCGAGGCGGCATCCAGCGGTCTGGCATGTCGGGCGAAGTTTTCAAGGGCAGCGTCGGCCGTCTCAATAAAGCGCTCCAGATCATGCAGGGTTTGCTGGTAAATCGCCTCATCGCCCATCAGGCGCCGCGCCGACTGGGTTTTGATGGTGCTGACACGGCTGACGAAGATGTCGTAACGCAGCTGCAGCTCATCGATACCAATGCTGCCCAGCTCATCGGACGCCTGATTACGGCGCGACCTCACGGGATCGAGGATGTAAGTGTGCAGCGCATGGTCAAAGCGCTGGTACTCGGTACTCAGCTGGGCAAAGGCCCACAACGCGTTGTCGTCACCACTGCGCATAACCTCGCTGAGGTTGCGGTACTGATGAGCGAGAATCGCCCCGATTGCCAAGTACAGCAGCACCAGGCTGATGATCAACAGCCACAGCAGGCGGAACTGGCGCATGGTTATTTGATCTTCAGGGCGCGCAGTTGCCAGGCCGAGCGATTGTAGAAAGTCGCGGCCTGCAGCTCGGCTTTGCTATCGAACGGGTAAACCAGAAACAACGGGCCCTTTTCACGCACCGGCATGAGTTGGTCATTCATCAGAATGGCCACAATCAGGTCGTATTTGACGGCGTCGTTGAAGGGGATTTCGGTGCGGTAATCAT
The DNA here is from genome assembly GCF_902506475.1 of Pseudomonas sp. 8BK. Classification (NCBI taxonomy): domain Bacteria; kingdom Pseudomonadati; phylum Pseudomonadota; class Gammaproteobacteria; order Pseudomonadales; family Pseudomonadaceae; genus Pseudomonas; species Pseudomonas sp. 8BK. Next base: position 2,848,642 of record NZ_LR733252.1, read on the forward strand.
TCAGGGCAATCGCGGTAATGCCCTCACCTTTGGCCCCGGCGGCGGCCAGCACATCACGCAGCAAGGGCCCCGTGAACTTCACCGGCTCGGCATACCAGGGCGTTTGCGTGGTGAAACTGTGCTGCGGCAGGGCTTGCAGCATCGACATATCGAAAACAGCCTGCTGCTGCATATTCGGCTGTGTCACCAGCCCGGAGATACGCAGCACGGCGGGACCGGTGGGCTTTTCGAGCGCCAGGCTGAGGCCCGAGAACAGTAGCAATGCGCTCAGCGCAAAAGCTCGCAAGTGATAGTGGCTGGTAGACACAGGCATTCCCCTCAACATCCATTATTCGGAGATATCACGGCAAACAGCGGCACTGTCCATGACAACCATCCGCGCAGAACAGCGAATGATTCTCGAAGCGTAGAACAGTTGCTCGCCACAAGGCGTGTTTGTGCCGATTAATGCCTGAGTTTGAGAGGCAACGCCAGCCTTATTACTGATGCCGTTAGGCCACCACCTTGGCCGCCTTGAGCTGGGCAATCTGCTCGGCGCTGTAGCCCAGTTCTGCCAGCACCTCGCCGGTATGTGCACCCAGGGTTGCGCCGATATGCCGAGGTTCGGACAAACCGCTGGAGAATTTGATCGGGCAGGCAATCTGTACCTGCGGGCCACTGCCCGCGCGTGGCACCTCGGTGACCAGGCCACGAGCCTTGATCTGCGGGTGTTCGACCGCCTCGCTAAGGTTGAGCAGCGGTTCCACGCAGGCATCCAGCCCGGCGAACACCTGGCTCCACTCGGAGAAATCGCGTTTTTCGAACTCGATTTCGATCTCGCGCTTGAGCGCTTGCTGATCTTCAGGCTTCTGCGACAGCCCCCGCGCAGCCAGCTCCGGGCGGCCGATGGCGGCGCAGAACTGCTGCATAAACTGCGGCTCCAGGCTGCCGACCGAGAACCAGCGACCGTCGCGGGTGCGGTAGTAGTCGTAGAAGCTGCCGCCGTTCAGCGCCTGGTTTTCCATCGCCGGCTCCACCCCGGCAGCCAGATACCCTGCCCCAGCCATGCCATGCAGGCTGAAGACGCAGTCAGTCATGCTGATATCCACCTGCTGGCCCAGCCCCGTGGCCTGGCGCTGGATCACTGCCGCGAGCAGGCCGATTACCCCGTGCAGCGAGCCACCCGCGATATCCGCCGCCTGAATACCCAGTGGCAACGGCCCGCTGTCGCGTCGCCCGGTGTAGCTGGCGATACCGGCCAGGGCCAGGTAGTTGATGTCGTGGCCGGCGCGGTCCTTGTACGGGCCGCTCTGCCCGTAGCCGGTGATCGATACATAAATCAGCTTCGGGTTGATTGCCTTCAGCGCCTCGTAGCCCACGCCGAGCTTGTCCATAACACCGGGACGAAACTGCTCCAGCACGATGTCGTACTCGGCCACCAGCTGCTTGACCATCTCCACCGCTTCAGGCCTTTTCAGATCCAGGGCGATGCAGCGCTTGTTGCGATTGAGGTACGCATGGCTGGCCGATACGCCGCCGTCATGCGGTGGCAGCACGCGCACCAGGTCCATGCGTGAAGGAGACTCAACCCGAAGCACCTCGGCACCCATGTCAGCCAGCAACAACGAGGCAAACGGCCCCGGCAACAGGGTTGAGAAGTCCAGCACTTTCAGTGACGACAACGGGCCTGCCATAACAGCTCCTTGGGGTAATTGTTAACGTCGATGGCGCACAACCTTCAGCTATAGCGCACGCCAACCGTGTGCAGTTACTGCCAATGCAGCGGCTGCTTGGCATCCAGCGCCGCCAGTTGATCGGCAAAACGCGCTTCCAATATGTTGCGGCGAATCTTCATGGTCGGGGTCATGCAGCCGTTGTCCACCGTCCAGGCCTCACGCACGAGCACAAAGTGGCTCACCCGCTCATGCGCTTGTAGCTGCGCATTGAGCTGTTGCAAGGTTTGCTGCAAATCCGCGGTGACTTGCTCACGCGATTGTTCGCGGGCCGCCGGCGACAGCTCGATCAGCGCCAGTGGCTGATCCAGATTACTGCCCATCAGACACACCTGCTCAACCCAGAGATTCTTGGCGATCTCGCCTTCAATCGGCGCCGGGGCGATGTACTTGCCCTTGCTGGTCTTGAAGATGTCCTTCACCCGCCCGGTGATTTTCAGGTAACCGGCCGCGTCGACCTCGCCCTTGTCGCCGGTATGCAACCAACCATCGGTGATGGTTTCGGCGGTTTTCTCCGGGTCCTGGTAATAGCCCAGCATCAGACTCGGGCAACGCAGAAGGATTTCGCCATTCTCGGCGATGCGCAGTTCATTACCCGGCATGGGTCGGCCAACGGTGCCGAAACGCACCTGCCCCGGCCGGTTGAAACAGCCATACGCCAGGTGCTCGGTCATGCCGTAGCCCTCGCAGATGGTGATACCGATACTCTGATACCAGTCGAGCAAGGCACGCGGAATCGCCGCCGCGCCGCTGACCAGAATGCGCGCGCGGTCCAACCCCAGGCCCTTGCGAATCTTGCGTGCCACCAAGCCGCCGATCAGCGGAATACCCAGCAGCCGCGCCAGCTTGGGCTGCGGTAGTTTTTCCAGCACGCCCTGCTGAAAGCGCGTCCACAGCCGTGGCACGGAGAAAAACACGGTCGGCCGCACATGGCGCAGGTCACTGGCAAAGGTTTCCAGCGACTCGACAAAGGCGATTCGCCCACCGCTGTACAGCGCCGTCATCTCCACCAGAAAGCGCTCGGCGGCATGCGACAGCGGCAGGTAGGAGAAATACTGATCCTGCTCGGTGATCTGCAGTTCTTTCACCGAACACCCACCGGCAATGGCAAAAGCCTTGGCCGAAAGCATCACGCCCTTGGGCTGGCCGGTGGTGCCGGAGGTATAGAGGATGCTCAGCAACTCATCCGGTGACTGCGAATGACCATCGCGTAAGGGCTGATGGGCTGCCAGCAAGGCATGCCAGCCGTGGTTGGCCTCGATGGTCGGGTACGGCATGGCAATGCGCACAACGTCCGCCGGAATGCCTGGCGCCAGCTTGGCCGGCTCATCCAGCTTGCCGAGGAAGATTGCCTTGCACTGCGAATGACGCAGCACATAGTCGATGCTTTCCGCCGACTGCAGCGGATACAACGGCACGCTGATCAACCCAGCGAGCATGATTGCCAGGTCGGCGATGATCCACTCGGCACAATTCTTCGCCAACAGCGCCACCCGATCCCCCGGTACGCAGCCCAGCGCGTGCAAGGCCGTGGCCATGCGCCGCGCCTGGTCATCCACCTGCGCCCAGGTGAGGTCATGCCATTGGCCGTTTACCGGCTGGCTGAGCCAGACCGCATCGGGGCGCTTCTCAACCCAGAGCGCCAGGCGCTCCAGGGGCAGTTGATCGGTCATCGCAATCCCTCGTTCTTATTGTTTTGCCGACATGAACGTTAGCGCTTGAACAGCGTCCCTCGGTAAAAAACATCGTGGAGCCTGAAGACCGACAACCCCAGTAAACCGCAGGGATCGCCCGTCTGGCTGCACCCGCGCTACAGCTTCATCCCACGACTGATGATCTCTTTCATAATCTCCGAGGTGCCGGCGAAGATGCGCTGGATGCGTGCGTTCGCGTACATCTTGCAGATCGGATACTCCCACATATAGCCCCAGCCGCCGTGCAGCTGCACACCTTCATCGACCACCTTGCACAGCAGCTCGGTGGTGAACAGCTTGGCCTCGGCGGCCACTTCCGGGGTGAGTTTTTTCTGGTTGTGGTCGGTTACGCAGCGGTCGACAAACACCTGCGCCACGTCGATCTGCGTGCGCATTTCCGCCAGCTTGAAACGGGTGTTCTGGAAGTGCGAAATCGGCCGGTCGAAGGCCTTGCGCTCTTTCACATAATCGATGGTGGTCTGTAGCGCCGCCTCGGCTCCGGCCACCGCGCCGCAGGCATTGGTCAGGCGTTCCTGGGCGAGCATATTCATCAGATAGAAGAAGCCGCCCTTGGCGTCGCCCAACAGGTTGGCCTTGGGCACCTTGACGTTATTGAAGAACAGCTCAGCGGTGTCCTGGCTCTTCATGCCGAGCTTGTCCAGATTCTTGCCGCGCTCGAAGCCTGGCATACCGCGCTCCACCAGGAACAGGCCCATGGCGTGCTTATTGTTCGGGTCGGTCTTGGCCGCCACGATCACCACATCGGCCAGCAGGCCGTTGGAGATAAACACCTTGGAGCCGTTGAGCACATAGTGATCGCCCTGATCCACCGCGTTGGTACGCATACCCGCCAGGTCCGAACCGGCGCTCGGCTCGGTCATCGCCACCGCAAGAATCAGCTCACCGCTGATGATGCCCGGCATAAAACGCGCCTTCTGCTCGGCATTGCCGTATTCGGCGATATAGGGGCCGCACAGCGCCGAGTGCAGCGGCAGCATAAAGCCCGGCTCATTAATCTTCGCCAGCTCCTCGCACATGATCTGCTCGTAACGGAAGTCCTTGAGCCCGGCACCGCCGTACTCCTCATCCGCCCACGGCAGCAGAAAGCCCATGTCGCCGGCCTTCTTCCACACCTCGCGACTGACCACACCGGCCGCTTCCCATTCATCCTGATGTGGCACCACTTCCTTTTTCAGAAAGGCGGCAAAAGCGTCGCGAAACAAGTTGTGTTCAGTGTCGAAAATAAGGCGCTGCATGCGGGTGTGCTCCCTGAGCTGAAGTCGTGCAGCAGGTTAGGCCCCAGCCCCCTAGCGCCTCAATGACCCATGCGCTCAGCCTGGATTGACCCAATCGCTCGACCGGCTTGTCGGCGGCGCAGTGTGCTGCCTACCATCGGCGTACTTTCAAGGAGCCGTCATGCGCGAACGCACCATCGCCAGCCACTTTGTCCGCGCCGCCTTGCGCGGCGCCGAACGCCAGGGCCACGACTGCACACAACTGCTGCGCCAATTGGGCATCCAACCGGCATTGCTCGACGAGCCCCGCGCGCGGGTCGCCCCGGAACAGTTCGCCCGCCTGGTGCAACTGCTGTGGGAAAGCCTCGACGACGAATACCTGGGCTTCGGCCGCCTGCGCAGCAAACGTGGCACCTTCGCCATGATGTGTTACGCGATCATCCACTGCCATTCCCTGGAAAAAGCCCTGGGCCGTGGCGCGCTGTTCTACAGTCTGTTCCCTGAAGCCCCAACCATCAGCATCCAGCGTGAAGGTGACTGGGCCCGCCTTAGCGTGGACGACTCAACCCTGTGGGACCCCGATCACTTTCTGGTGGAAAGCCTGCTGGTGATCTGGCACCGCCTCGGCAGTTGGCTGATCGGCCAACGCATCCGCCTGGAAGAAGCCACCTTCACCTACAGCCAACCCGCCCATGCAAGCGAATACGAACTGCTATTCCCATGCACCCGCCGCTTCACGGCCGGCCGCACCAGCCTGCTATTCCATGCGCGTTACCTGGCCATGCCACTGCTGCAGGATGAACGCACCCTCAAGCAATTTCTCCAGCACTCCCCCGCCGATCTGCTCGCCCGCCCGGATGGCGGCGACAGCCTGATCAGCCAAATCCGCCGCCTGCTCGGCCGCGACTGCAGCAACTGGCCGGACCTGGATGCCGTCGCCCAGCAACTGCATATGAGCCCGCAAACCCTGCGCCGGCATTTGCGCGAGGAAGGGTCGAGTTTTCAAGAACTCAAAGACCACCTGCGCCGGGATTTGGCGATTTACCATCTGGGGCGCGATGAGTTGGCGATTCAGGATATTGCCGAGCAGCTGGGGTTCTCGGAACCGTCGGCGTTTCATCGGGCGTTTAAAAAATGGACCGGGTTAACACCGGGGGCTTATCGGGCGCAGGAAGGGTGAAATATTTTAGTGCGCTTCGGCATTGGAGGATGCAGATCAAACACCTGTCATGCTGAATGTTTGCATACAGAGCCCTCAAGGCATTTTCCGCATAATTTAATCAGCGCATTTTTCTCACAGTGTGACCTGCGACCATTTTTGAAAATTGCTGATACCGAAGTGACTGGGCACTATCTGGCCACCTTAGAACGCTCCAATCGTAGAGCTAAAAACTGCAAAGCTTTTAGCGCTCTTGAGTTTTAACTGTGATGAATCAGATATACCGGGCATCTGATAGTCAAAATGCGCACAAGGAGAACAGTGCATGCTCATTCAAACAGTAAAAGCGTACTTCGACCGCCATGGGTCTGATGCGTTTCGGATCGGAGAAGGCCGCATTAGTGGCTATATCTCAGCGACAACCGGGATCCTCAGTTTATTGGCCGTGTTGTGCTTTCTATTTCCAGAATGGCTGACTTTTGCAGAGTTCCGTAAAGTCTACAGCGAGCAATTTGCGCGCTCCGCGCTGCTGATCGGTTTAGCCTGCTCCTTTGGCTTGGGCACCCTCAACATCTTGGTTAACAAGCGTAAACGCCTTGGCATCACCGGCATGCTGACCTCGGGAGCGGCCTTGCTCCTGGGCGGCAGTAATATCCAGTTCGACACCATTGGCCACTCGCCGTATTCGCTTGGCCTAGATTGGTTCATCTTGGCATTGCTGGTCTCGGCGATAGTCTTTATTCCCCTGGAAAAGCTTTACGCCAAAGACCCTGAGTTACAAATCTTGCGCCCACATTGGCGAACAGATCTGTGCTACTTCTTCGTCAGTCACATGGCTGTGCAATTCATCCTGATCTTCGTCACAGCCTCATCCAGTTTCCTCGCCAGTTGGGCTGTGTCCGACACGCTTCAAGAGACCGTTCGCAGCCTGCCTATAGTCGTTCAGTTTGTAATGGCCGTATTTGTGGCTGATCTTGGCCAGTATTGGCTGCATCGCCTGTACCACGTCATTCCATGGATGTGGAAATTCCACGCGGTGCATCATTCCAGTACAGCCATGGATTGGCTTGCCGGCTCACGAGTTCACTTTGCAGAAGTATTGCTGACCCGCACGGGCGTGCTGGTACCGTTGATGCTGCTTGGTTTCTCTACAGAAGCGATGAATGCCTATGTGATCTTGATTGGTGTGCAAGCTGTATTAGCGCACGCGAACGTCAAGATTGATGGCGGCTGGCTGAACTACATCCTTGTACTACCTCGTTACCACCACTGGCATCATGCCCGACACATTGATTACATCTATAAGAACTACGCGATCCATACCCCATTAGTTGACATGCTTTTCGGCACATTTAAGCTACCGCCGAAGGAATGGCCAACGCGTTATGGCGTATTCGGCAAAGAGCTGCCAAAAGGCATGCTTAAGCAACTCGCCTACCCGTTTAAACGTACTCCACCTGCTCAATAAGCAAGTTGGGCTGACCGATTTCAAGCAAATTGGTCAGCCCATAAATGTCTTCGCTCAACGGGAATTTTTTGCGGCTCGATGGGCCCACCCGCGAAGTTAGATGTGCATTAGAAAACAGCAAAAACTAGCCACCGGCTAAAGCCCCTGCCAAATGGCCGGCGGCATGTTTCAGACGCTCAGGCGCACACAAAAACTCGCCCCACCCAACTGCGAATCCTCCAGCAGCAACTCACCGCCGTAGCTTTCGATGATGTCCTTGACCACCGCCGTACCAATGCCCTGCCCCGGATGCTGAGCATCCAGCCGCTCGCCACGGCGCAGGATGCGCTCACGCTGATCAGCCGGCACCCCGGGGCCGTCGTCTTCGACGCAGAGTTCGAGCACACTGCCCTGCTGACGCACGCTCACACGCACCTGGCCAAGACATAGGCGGTAGGCGTTTTCCAGCAGGTTGCCGAGCAGCTCCAGCAGCGCGCCGCGCTCCATTGGCAGGTGCTGCTCGCTGGCGAAATCGCGCAGTACCTGTACCTGCTTGTCGCGGTAGACCTTGTCCAGCGCACCGCAGAGCGTATCGAGTAAAGGCGCCAGGTGTGTGCTATGGCGGATCAAGCCGCTTTTTCGCAGACTGGCGCGTTGTAGCTGATAGCCGATCTGCTGGCTCATGCGCTCGATCTGCTGTTGCAGCACCTGTGACTGCTCATGGTTCTGCGGCTGCTTGTCGATCACCTCGGCCACGCTTTGCAGCACGGCCAAGGGGGTTTTCAGACTGTGCGCCAGGTCGTCCAGGGAATGTCGGTAGCGTTCGCGTTGCTGGCGTTCACTTTCCAGCAGGCGGTTGAGCGAGCCGGTCAGGCGCAACAACTCGCGTGGGTGCTCCTCACTCAGGCCAGCGCGGGTACCCGCCTCCACCTGATCCAGCTCGGCGCTCAGCCCGCGCAGGCTGCGAAAGCCCCAGGTCAAGCCGAACCACAGCAGCCCGAGCAACACCAGCAGCGCGCCGCCTAGCCAGAGGTAGAGCTGGCCCATAAAACCGTCGTACATAGCCTGGTAATCGCTGGCCGGCTGCATGGTCACCACGCTGAAGGCCGAGCTCTGCCCGCGCAGCAGGTCGATTTCCACGTCATAAACGAAGAACTCGCGGCCATGAGCATCGGTGATGCGCACAAACTCGTGGCCACTGCCATCGTAGCGTGGGCGGTAGCTGACGCTTTCGTCCAGGGAGGAACGTGACTGCCAGACCAGTTTGCCCTGGCGGTCATAGATAAAGCCCAGCAGCTTGGCTTCCAGCGTGTCGAATTCCTCTGCTGGCAGTTTGTCCGGCATGCTCAATCGGCCTTGCTCGTTACGCGCGGCAGTAACCAGCCCGGCGGCGTCCGAAGCCAGGCGCTTTTCGATGGACTGCTCCAGGGCGATGACAAAAGCGCCGCGCAAAGCCGGCAGCAGTGCCAGCATAAACAGCACAGCCAATACCGCTGTGCCGAGCATCAGACGCAAGCGCAAGGATTCGCCGCGACGGCCCGCGACCGGTTTACGCAGCTCGGCCTCACTCATCGGCAGCGCTCGCTAAACAGGTAGCCTTGACCGCGCACGGTTTCAATCGGTTTGAAATCCAGCTGGCCTTCGAGCTTGCGGCGCAGACGGCCGACCAGCACTTCGATCACATTGGGGTCGCGCTCTTCGTCATCCGGGTAGAGCTGCTCAATCAGCCGCTCCTTGGCCACCACCTGCTGCTGGTGGCGCATCAGGTATTCGAGAATGCGGTACTCGTAGGCCGTCAGTTGCAGGGCTTCGCCTTCAAGCAGCGCCTGTTTGCGGTTGAGGTCGAGCACGAGCGGACCGGCGGCAATGCTCGCCTGGGTAAAACCAGAAGCGCGGCGTAGCAAGGCGTTCAAACGCGCTTCCAGCTCCTCGAATTGGAAGGGTTTGACCACGTAATCATCAGCACCGGCGGCCAGACCTTCGACCTTGTCCTGCCAGTTGCCACGAGCGGTGAGGATCAGAATAGGGAAGCTCTTGTCCTGACTGCGCAGCTGACGAATCAGGTCCAGCCCGCTCATACCTGGCAGTCCGAGATCGATCACCGCCAGGTCATGGTTGTATTCGGCAGCGCGGTACAGCGCTTCTTCGGCATTGGCCACGGCATCGACCACATGGCCCTGCTCACCAAGCCGGCTATAGAGGTGGTGACGCAGCAGCGCTTCATCTTCCACGACCAACAGTTTCATCCTGCACATTCCTCCAATAAAAGGGCCGGGCATGCTGCCCGGCCCTTTTGGCTTAGCAGATTAGAACTTGTAGTTGGCACCCAGGTACAGCTGGCCGCTGCTGTGCAGGTCCAATGAGCCGACCTTGCCTGCACCGTGTGGCGCCATTTCCGTGCTGGCATTGGTGCGCAGGTAGCGGTAGCCGGCTTCAATCGAGGCATTCTGGTTGATGTCCTGAAGAATGCCAGCCTGCAGCCCGAGGGCATAACCGATATCGCTGTCACGCTTAAAGCCTTTGCTCTCCTGCTCCAGCTTGACCAAGCCAGCGGTAGCACCACCGAACAGCTTGGTGTTGTAGTCACCAATCGGCAGGAACACATCGTAGCTGCCCAGCAGGTTCTGCTGACGCAGCTTGTTGCCGCTGTCGGTATCCGAGACATTTTCGTAGGTCATGTAGTAACGGTTTGTCTCGCTGACCTGACCAGCTCGCACGCCCCAGGTGCCCGTGTCGTTGATCACCTTGTCGAGCTTGGGATTGTTCAGGTTGCTGTTGAGCGCGCTGGATTTCTGAATGTTGTTGTCAGTCTGGCCCCAAGTCAGGCCAACAAAGTTGTCGCCGGCATTGGCCGCAGCCGCCGCGAAGGTCAGGGAAGTTGCCAGGGCCAGTTTGCTAAGAGTGCGGTTCATGGTGTGTCCTCAGTGATTAGTCGGTGTTGCTTAACTCGAGGTCCATGTTGCCTACCCCAAGCTGAACGCCCACTGAACCCTTGCTAAACAAATGCTGAACAACCCTCTTACAACTTGCGCGCACTGATCCCAGCAGCGACAAACAACGCCGCCAGCACGGCGAGCATCGGCAGCCAGCCCGCATGCTCCCAGATATACCCGGCGGCGTAGCCGATCACGCTGGAGCCCAGGTAGTAGGCGCACAAGTACAACGCCGACGCCTGCGCCTTGGCGCCATGCGCGCGCTGCCCCACCTGGCCGCTGGCCACCGCATGGGCGGCAAAGAAGCCCAGGGTAAACAAGGCCAGACCCGCCACCGCCGCGCTCAGCCAAGGCGTGGCACACAGCGCCACACCAAGCAGCATGATGGCGATACCGCCCTGCATCACCTGGCGCGCGCCCAGGCGTGGCACCAGCCGCCCCGCCCAACCGGCGCTGACGATACCCAGCAGATACACCGTAAACAGCAGGCCGATCAGGCTGGAAGATAGATTGAACGGCGCCGCGACCAGACGAAAGCCGACGTAGTTGAATAAGGCGACGAAGCCGCCCATCAACAGAAACGCCAACAGAAACAGACGGCGTAATTCAGCGTTGCCCAGGTGCAGCGCAAAGTTACGCAGCAGGCCGCGTAGCGACAACGACTGCGCGGTGAAATGCCGCGACGGCGGCAGCAGCCAGATAAACAGCCCCAGCGCCAGCAAGCCCATGCCGGCAATCCCGGCCAGGGCTAGCGGCCAGCCACCGAGATCACTGAGCAAGCCTGCCAGCAGCCGGCCAAGCAAACCACCTAAAGCGGTGCCGCCTATATACAGGCCCATCGCCGCAGGCAACGCTTCGGGATCGAACTCCTCGCCAACATAGGCCATGGCCAGCGCCGGCAATCCGCTCAGGGCCAGGCCGAGCAAGGTACGCAGCCAGAGCAGATGATCCCAGCTATCCACCAGCGCGCAGGCAATCCCCAGCAGCGACGCAAGACCCAGGGCGGCCACCATCACCGGCTTGCGCCCCCAACTCTCAGCCAGCGCACCGGATACCAGCAGGCAGACGGCCAGACTCAGGGTGGTCAGCGATAACGCCAGGCTACTGCCCGCCGCCGATACGGAAAAGTGCGCGGCCAGCAGCGGCAACAGCGGCTGCACGCAGTAGAGCAAGGCAAAGGTGGCAAACCCGGCGCAGAACAGCGCCAGGGTCGCGCGCCGGTAGGCGGGAGTACCGCGCATCAGGTGCGCTGAGGAATTGGCAGCAGGCATCGGCAAGCTCACAAAAAGGCTCTAAATCGGCCGTCCTGGCAGATTAGCACGCAGCCAGCAACGCTGGTTTTGCGCGGGGTGCATAGCCGTTGTGCTGCGCAAGAGCAGCCACTTGGCGACAAAAGCCGCTCGTCAGCGGCTGCTGCAGTTTTTTGTTCTACCAGGGTACTGGAAGTAGCCTGACTGGCAGGCGAGAAAAGACGCATTCGGCGCGGGTGGCATAGCGACCACAGCTCGGCATCCCTCACCGCCTACCCAGTGATCTCGGCATGATCGAAGGCGTGCCTGCCATGAATGGAAGCCATAAAAAAACGGGAGCCCAAACGGGCTCCCGTACTCATTCTCAGAGAAATGCCGGAACAAGCCTTACGCCTATGCCAGCTACAACCTCACCTGCGTCCCCGAAGAAACGCATGCCGCAGTGTGGCAAAAAAGTCTCGGCAACTCCGTTTAGCTTTGTTGCGGCTTTGCAAAGAAATGTAAACGCCCGCGCCGGCTGGCCGTACCAAACGCCGCGCGGCAGAATAGGCCGATGAATACAGCCTACTTGCCGTCCTGCTGCAGCCCGCTGAATGACCACTGGCCATTGCCGCACAAGCTGCCGGCGGTGCAGTTGATCAGCACCCTCTTTACTCCAGAGCTGCTGGATATGGCGGACTTCAGCCGCTGCACCATCGAGCCGGTGCGCGGCGTGGCTAAACGCCAGGCCGAATACCTGGCCGGCCGCCTGTGTGCGCGTGAAGCCTTGCTGCGTGTGACCGGTACAGCGGCAGTTCCAGCTTCTGGTGAAGATCGCGCGCCGCAGTGGCCAGTCGGTATGGTCGGCTCCATCACCCACGGCAGCGGCTGGGCCGGCGCCGTGGTGGGCAAAAGCACGGATTGGCGCGGTCTCGGGCTGGATATCGAGCAGATCATGCCGGCCAGCCGCGCCGAACGCCTGGCTGGGGAAATTCTTACCTCAGCCGAGCTGTTCCGCCTGGAAGCCTTGCCGAGCGAACAGCGCGCGCAACGCATCAGCCTGACCTTCTCGCTCAAGGAAAGCCTGTTCAAGGCGCTCTACCCACAGGTATTGCAGCACTTCTATTTTCAGGATGCCGAACTGCTCAGCGTCGACGCCGACAATAAGGCACGTATGCGGTTACTGATTGACCTGCATACGAACTGGCCCGCCGGCAGTGAGCTGGAAGGCCAGTTCGCCGAGTTCGACGGTTATCTGCTGAGCCTGATCAGCATTGCACGCTGATCTGTCGAGCGCGGCAGCCCAAAGCGCCAGGCAAATCCGCTAAACTCGGCCGATTGCCGTCTGGAGTGCCCTATGCGCGAAGATTTGAATCAAGGCCTGATCGAGTTCCTCAAGGCCTCGCCAACCCCTTTTCATGCCACCGCCAGCCTGGCATTGCGCCTTGAAGCGGCCGGCTTTCAGCACCTGGACGAGCGCGCCAGCTGGCACACCGAGGCCGGCGGTCGTTATTACGTCACGCGCAACGATTCCTCGATCATCGCCTTCAAGCTGGGCAAGCGCGCGCCACTGGAAGGCGGTATCCGCCTGGTCGGCGCACACACCGACAGCCCGTGCCTGCGGGTCAAACCGCAGCCGGAGTTGCAGCAACAAGGCTTTTTCCAACTTGGCGTTGAGGTCTACGGCGGTGCCTTGCTGGCGCCCTGGTTCGACCGCGATCTATCGCTGGCCGGTCGAGTCACCTACCGCCGCGACGGTAAGGTGGAAAGCCAGCTGATCGATTTTCAAAGCCCGATTGCGATCATTCCCAACTTGGCCATCCACCTCAACCGTGAAGCCAACCAGGGTTGGGCGATCAACCAGCAGATTGAGCTGCCGCCAATCCTCGCGCAGATATCCGGCGATGAGCCGGCCGACTTTCGCGCACTGATCACCGATCAACTGGCCCGCGAACACGATTTCAGCGCCGATGCGGTGCTCGATTACGAGCTGAGCTTCTACGACACCCAAAGTGCCGCGGTTATAGGCCTGAACAACGATTTTATCGCTGGCGCACGGCTGGACAATCTGCTGTCCTGCTACGCCGGCCTGCAGGCACTGCTGGCCGCGCCGGATGAAGAAAGCTGCGTCTTGGTCTGTACCGACCATGAAGAAGTCGGCTCCTGCTCGGCGTGCGGCGCCGACGGCCCGATGCTCGAACAGGTATTGCGTCGCGTGCTACCGGACGGTGACGCCTTCGTCCGCACCATCCAGCGCTCGCTGCTGGTCTCGGCGGACAACGCCCACGGCGTACACCCCAACTACGCCGACAAGCATGACGCCAACCACGGCCCCAAGCTCAACGCCGGCCCGGTGATCAAGATCAACAGCAACCAGCGCTACGCCACCAACAGCGAAACCGCCGGGTTCTTCCGCCATCTGTGCCTGGAAAATGAAGTGCCGGTGCAGAGCTTCGTCACCCGCAGCGACATGGGCTGCGGCTCGACCATCGGCCCGATCACTGCCAGCCAGCTGGGCGTACGCACCGTGGATATCGGCCTGCCGACCTTCGCCATGCACTCGATCCGCGAACTGGCCGGCAGCCATGACCTGGCGCATCTGGTGAAAGTGCTGACGGCGTTTTACGCCAGCGCTGAGTTGCCGTGATGCTGACGGGTAGCTGTTTGTGCGGTGCGCTGGCCTACAGCGTCGCGCGCCTGGATAAGCCCATTGGTCACTGTCACTGTCTGACATGCCAGAAAGCACATGCCGCCGCATTCGCCACTACGGCTGGCGTGCTGCGTGAGGACTTTCGCTGGCTGCGTGGCGAAGACAAGCTCTCCAGCTATGAGTCCTCGCCGGGCAAGCTGCGCCACTTCTGTTCGGTCTGCGGCTCTCAGCTGGTGGCTGAACGACCTGCCCAGCCCCATGTGATCATCCGCGTGGCAACACTGGATCAGGACCCCGGAGAACGCCCTGCCCAACACATCTGGACTAGCCATGACAGGCCATGGCTGGCAAGCGACGATTTACCCAACCATGACGAGTGGCCGCCAGGTCGCTAAATCACTCTGGTACTTCGACGCTCACATGCAGGGCGTCGTGGCGCCAGAACTCCAGGTCGCAATCAATCAAGCGGCCATGCTGGTCGCGGTTGATCCGCACGATACGCAGCGCCGGGCTGCCCACCGCTACCTTCAAGGCCGACGCGGCTTCGCTGTGCAAGGCCGTGGGCACCATATCGAACCGCACTCGGCCGTAATGAATGTCGTATTCACTGGCATACAATTCGGTCAGCGAACGGGTCAGGTCAAAATCCAGAATGCCGGCGAAGTAGTTCGGATTGAGGTAGTGCTCGACATACAACACCAAGCGGCCGTCGATGCGCCGCGCGCGACGGATCTGGTAGACGCTGGACAGCGCCGGCAAGGCCAGTAGCTGGCAGATCTCGGCGCTGGCGGGAATCAGCCGCGCGCTCAGCACTTCGGTGGCCGGCACCCGGCCCTGCTCGCCGACCATGGCGTGAAAGTGGCTGCGCACCAGCGGGTTGTAGGCCACGCGCGGTGGCGAAACAAACCAGCCACGCCGTTCCTCGCGGTAGATCAGCCCCTGGGCCTCAAGCTGGCCCAGCGCCTCACGCAGGGTAATGCGCGTGGTATCGAATACCTCGCTGAGCTTGCGTTCGGCCGGCAACTGACTTCCCGACGGCAACAGGCCGTGTTCGATCTGCTCTTCCAATGCCCGGCATATTGCAGTGACTGCCCGCGGCGCTTCATCGCGCATCAAGACCTCCAAAACTGGACTAGTCCAGCCCCATTTCGGGGCATCAACCTGTGAGTGCAGCAGTAAAAACCATGTTTCAAGTTTAAGCAGTCTTGATGACCATGCCATGACAACTTTCTTTCAGTGCCAGTAAAAGCTTATAAAACTTGGCCTGAAGGCCATACATGACTGAATTTGTTGATGGTCTACGCTAGTGGTGCGCCAGTTTGTGCAACCCGGCTTGAGCCGGTAAATGACCGACGTACATAAAACTGTCATTTAACACGCCTAAATTGGCCTGGGTCTTGCTGATCTAGACCAGAACTTTTCACTGCACGCACTTCAATCGCAAAGGAGTTTCCAATGAAACAACTGCTGCTGGCTTCACTGATGGGCTCAGCCATCGCCCTGGCCACCTCGGCCATGGCTGCTGAAACGGATTTGCAAGCACTGGAAAAGGCCGCGCGCGCTGAAGGCGCGGTGAACAGTGTGGGCATGCCAGATAGCTGGGCCAACTGGAAGGACACCTGGGTTGACCTGAACAAGCTTTATGGTTTGAAGCATATGGATACCGACATGAGCTCGGCCCAGGAAATTGCCAAATTTGCCGCTGAAAAAGATAACGCCACCGCCGATATCGGTGACGTCGGTGCGGCCTTCGGCCCCATCGCCGTGCAGCAAGGTGTTACCCAGCCCTACAAGCCGAGCACCTGGGAACAGATTCCAACCTGGGCCAAGGACACCGACGGCCACTGGATGCTCGCCTACACCGGCTCCATTGCCTTTATCGTCAACAAGCAACTGGTCAAGGACATCCCGCGCTCTTGGGCTGACCTGAAAAAGGGCACCTACAAAGTCTCTGCCGGCGATGTCAGCACTGCTGCACAAGCGGTAAACGGCGTACTGGCTGCTGCCATCGCCATGGGCGGTAATGAAAGCAACGTGCAACCGGCGCTGGATTTCTACGGCGAGCTGGCCAAACAGGGTCGTCTGTCGCTGGCCAACCCAACCATCCAGACCCTGGAAAAAGGTGAAGTGGAAGTGGGCGTGGTATGGGACTTCAACGGCCTGAGCTACCGCGACCAGATCGACCCAAGCCGCTTCGAAGTGCTGATTCCTTCCGATGGTTCGGTTATTTCCGGATATAGCACCATCATCAACAAGTGGGCAAAAAATCCCAACGCGGCCAAACTGGCGCGTGAGTACATCCTCAGCGACGCCGGCCAGATCAACCTGGCCAAAGGCAACGCCCGGCCGATCCGCGCCGAGCACCTGACCCTGCCAGCCGAAGTACAAGCCAAGCTGCTGCCGCAGGAGCAATACGCCAAGGTTCAGCCGATCAAGGATGCTGCTGCCTGGGAAGCCACGTCCAAAGCACTGCCGCGTCTGTGGCAGGAACACGTCATCATCAATATGAACTAATGCAATCTGGCCCCGGATACACTCCGGGGCCGATTCGGTTGCTAAGGCTTTCAATCATGTCGCACAACGTCATCCTCGTGGTTCTGGATGGCTTGAGCTATCAGGTGGCTCAGCATGCGCTGGGGCATCTGCAGGCTTACTGCCAGGCTGGACGCGCCGCGCTGTATAAGCTCGACTGTGAACTCCCGGCCCTGTCACGCCCGCTGTATGAAGCGATTCTGACTGGTGTTGCGCCCATCGACAGCGGCATCGTCAATAACGATGTGTCGCGCCTGTCGACCCAGCGCAGCATGTTCCACTACGCCCGCGACGCCGGACTGATTACCGCTGCGGCGGCCTATCACTGGGTCAGCGAGCTGTATAACCGCTCGCCATTCCAGGCGGCGCGCGACCGTCACACGGCAGACGCCAACCTGCCGATTCAGTACGGCCACTTCTACTACGCCGACCATTACCCGGATTCGCACCTGTTCGCCGACGCGGAAAGCCTGCGCCTGCGCCACGCGCCCAACCTGCTGCTGGTGCACCCGATGAATATCGACGACGCCGGCCACAAGCACGGCCTCGACAGCGCGCAGTACCGCAACAGTGCGCGTATGGCCGATGTGCTACTGGCCGAGTATATCCAGCCCTGGCTCGACGCCGGCTACCAGGTTCTGGTGACCGCCGACCACGGCATGAACAACGACCGCAGCCACAACGGCCTGCTGCCGGAAGAACGCGAAGTGCCGCTGCTGGTACTTGGCAGCGCCTTCAGCCTCAACCCCAACGCCCAGCCGAAACAGCTGGAGTTGTGCGGTACGGTCTGCGAGCTACTCGGCGTGGCCCACGACAAACCTGTCTGCCGGGAGCTCCTCGCATGATGTCTGCCCTGCGCGGCAAATGGCTGGCGCTGCTGTGCCTGCTGCCCTTTGCCCTGTTCTTTATCGCCTTTCAGATCGCCCCGCTGCTCTGGGTGGCCAGCAACAGCCTGCACACTAGCGATGGCTGGGGCCTGGGCAACTTCCAGCAGGCCTTCGCCTCGCCGTTCTACCGTCAGGCCATGCGTCACAGCCTGGAAGTGGCGTTCTGGTCGAGTTTGATCGGCATCAGCATCGCCATTCTCGGCAGCTACTCGCTGCGCCAGGTCGACAGCAAATTGCGCGACTTCGTTATGGCGTTTTCCAACATGACCAGCAACTTCTCCGGGGTGCCGCTGGCCTTCGCCTTTATTATCCTGCTGGGGTTCAACGGCGCACTGACCATCCTGCTCAAGCAGGCGGGAATCATCGAGGATTTCAACCTCTACTCGAAAACCGGCCTGATCGTGCTCTACACCTACTTCCAGATTCCCCTGGGTGTACTGCTGCTCTACCCGGCCTTCGACGCCCTGCGTGAAGACTGGCGCGAATCGGCCGAACTACTCGGCGCGAGCAACTGGCAGTTCTGGCGGCATATCGGCTTGCCGGTGCTGACCCCCGCGCTGCTCGGCACCTTCGTAATTCTGCTGGCCAACGCCCTCGGCGCCTACGCCACGGTGTATGCGCTAACCACTGGCAACTTCAACATCCTGCCGATTCGGATTGCCGCCATGGTTTCCGGCGACATCTTCCTCGACCCGAATATGGCCAGTGCCCTGGCGATGATTCTGGTTGGCCTGATGACCCTGATTACCATCGTCCACCAATGGCTGCTGCGCCGGAGCTACCATGTCCCACGCTGAAAAACGCTCGCCGCTGTTCCACCAGCTGGTGGTCTACAGCCTGCTGCTGATCCTTTTGCTGCCGCTGCTCGGCACCCTGCTCTACTCGTTCTCCACCAGCTGGTCGGCCAGCGTGCTGCCCAGCGGACTGACCTTCAAGTGGTACCTGGCGCTGTGGAGCGATGCACGCTTTCTCGCCGCGTTTGGCCGCTCGTTGCTGGTCTGCCTGGCGGCGCTTGCGCTGTCGCTGGTGCTGATTCTGCCGCTGCTGTTTGTGGTCAGTTATCACTTCCCCAAGCTCGATGCGCTGATGAACGTGCTGATCCTGCTGCCATTCGCCATTCCGCCGGTGGTGTCCTCGGTCGGTCTGATGCAGCTATTCGCTGGCGGCCCGTTGCCGATCCTCGGTACGCCGTGGATTCTGATTGGCTGCTTCTTCACTATCGCCCTGCCCTTTATGTACCGGGCGATCAGTAACAACCTGCAGGCGATCAACCTGCGCGATCTGATGGACGCTGCCCACCTGCTCGGCGCCAGCACCTGGCGCGCGGCCTTTATGGTGGTGCTGCCCAACCTGCGCAAGGGCCTGATGGTCTCGGTGTTTCTCTCCTTCAGCTTCCTGTTCGGTGAATTCGTCTTCGCCAACCTGCTGGTAGGCAGCCGTTATGAAACCCTGCAGGTGTACCTCTACAACATGCGCAACGACAGCGGTCACTTCACCAGCGCGTTGGTGATTTCCTACTTTATGTTCGTGCTGCTGATGACCTGGGCGGCCAACCGCCTGAATAAGGACAAGTCATGAGTTATCTGAGTATTCAAGGCCTGCACAAACGCTACGGCGATACCGCGATCTTCAGCGATATCAACTGCGAGATCGCCAAGGGCGAATTCATCACCCTGCTCGGCCCGTCCGGCTGCGGCAAATCCACCCTGCTGCGTTGCATCGCCGGTTTAACTGGAGTGAATGGCGGGCAGATTCTGCTCGACGGCGAGGACCTGGTGCCCGTCGCCCCGCAAAAACGCGGCATCGGCATGGTGTTTCAGAGCTACGCACTGTTCCCCAATATGACCGTGCAACAGAACGTCGCCTTTGGCCTGCGCATGCAGAAGGTCAAAGGCAGCGAAGCCGAACAGCGGGTCAAGGAAGTGTTGGAGCTGGTTGAGCTGAATGACTTTGCCGACCGCTACCCGCAGCAACTGTCTGGCGGCCAGTGCCAACGCGTGGCCCTGGCCCGCTCACTGGTCACCCGCCCGCGCCTGCTGCTGCTCGACGAGCCGTTGTCGGCGTTGGATGCACGGATTCGCAAACACCTGCGCGAGCAGATCCGCAGCATCCAGCAGGAGCTGGGGCTGACCACCATCTTCGTCACCCATGATCAGGAAGAAGCGCTGGTCATGAGCGACCGTATCTTCTTGATGAACGCCGGCAAGATCGTCCAGAGCGGCGACGCAGAAACCCTCTACACCGCCCCGGCCGATGTTTTTGCCGCCGGATTTATCGGCAACTACAACCTGCTCGACGCCGATGCCGCCAGCCGCCTGCTGCTGCGTCCGGTCAACAGCCGCGTGGCGATCCGTCCGGAAGCCATCCAGATTGGCGCCCAGGGCAGCATCGAAGGACAGATCCACAGCCATCGCCTGCTCGGCAACGTGATCCGTTACCGCGTCGAGGCGCGCGGCGTCGAACTGCTGGTGGACGTGCTCAACCGCTCCCCGGCCGACCTGCATGCCAGCGGGCAGCGCATCAACCTGAACATTGAAGACAACGCAATCTGTGAGGTGGCCTGATGGCCCTGGCAATTTTCGACCTGGACGAAACCCTGATCGGCGGGGACTGCGCCAGCCTGTGGACCCAGGAAATGGTCAAGCTCGGCTGGGCCGACGCCGACAGCTTTATCGCCCATGAGCAGGAGCTGATGCGCCAATACGCGGCCGGCTGCCTGGCCATGGAAGACTATATGGCCTTCACCCTGTCGCCGCTGGTGGGCCGCACGCCGGAAGAAGTCGCCCATGTGGTCGAACCTTTTGTCGAAGACGTGATCGAGCCGATTTTCTACAGCGACGCCACCCGCTGCCTGGCCAACCACCGCGCCGCCGGTGACCGGGTGCTGGTGATTTCCGCCTCGGCGCACTTTCTGGTCAGCGCCGTTGCTGCACGCTTGAAGATTGAAGAAGTGCTGGCCATCGACCTGGAAGTTCAGCACGGCCACTACAGCGGCCGTACCCAGGGCGTGATGACCTACCGCGAAGGCAAGGTCACGCGCCTGCGTGCCTGGCTGCAAGAGCATGGCGAAGTTCTCGACGGTGCCTACTTCTACTCCGACTCACGCAACGACCTGCCGCTGCTGCAGGTGGTCGACAAACCCTATGTGGTCAACCCCGACCCAACCCTACTTGCGCACGCCCAGCAGGCCGGCTGGCCAATTCTGAGCTGGCGCTGATTGAGGCCGGTTGTGGCGCGTAAGCCTGCCTACAGGCTATAACGCGTCACCTCACAGCCATGCGCCTGATTTCATGCCCAGCAATTCACCCCTCGCCGCCTATCAACAGGCCATCAACCGCGACGGTTTCAAGTCCGACCCTGCGCAGTGGCAGGCCGCGCAGACATTGCACGACTGCCATCAGGCGTTGCACCAAGACGAACCCTTGAGCTCGATCAACGGTGTGTATCTGTGGGGGCCGGTGGGCCGTGGCAAAACCTGGCTGATGGACAGCTTTCACAAAGGACTGAAGGTCCCGGCACGGCGTCAGCACTTTCATCACTTTATGCGCTGGGTACATAGGCGCCTGTTTCAGCTCACCGGCACACCTGACCCGCTGCAGTCCCTGGCTGTGGAGCTGAGTCGCGAAGTGCGCGTGCTGTGCTTCGATGAGCTGTTTGTCAGCGATATCGGCGATGCGATTATTCTCGGCCGCCTGTTCCAGGTGATGTTTGAACAGGATGTGGTGCTGGTGGCCACCTCCAATCAGCCACCTGAGCTGCTGTATGCCGAAGGCTTTAACCGTGAGCGCTTTCTGCCAGCGGTGGCCGCCTTGCAGCTGCATATGCAGGTGGTGAGCCTCAATGGCGAGCAAGACCATCGCCTGCACCCAGGCGCCGCGCACACCCGTTACTGGGTTGCCACGCCTGGGCTGCCAAGTGTGCTGAGCCGAACCTTTAGCCAGCTGGCCGCAGGTAGGCCCAGCAGCGATCAACCGCTCACGCTTGGTCACCGTAGCGTGCAGGCCTTGCGCCACTGCGACGGCGTACTCTGGTGCCGCTTTGCTGATCTGTGCGAGCAGCCCTTGGCCGCGCCGGACTTTATCGCCCTGTGCGACCGCTTCCAGGCCATCCTGCTAAGCGAGGTGCCCAACCTGAGCAGCCCGCAACGCGCGGCGAAGATCGCCCGTGGCACCGAAGATGGCGTCGAGCGGGTGCAGGCGGGCGATCGCCAGCTACCCGCCCTGTCGCTCAAGGATGACAGCGTGCGGCGCTTTATCGCCCTGGTCGATGAGTGCTACGACCGCAAGGTGCCGCTGTATCTGGAAGCCCAGGTACCGCTCGCCGAGCTCTATACCGAGGGCTACCTGAGCTTCGCTTTTCGCCGCACCCTAAGCCGCTTGCAGGAGATGCAGCTGCAGCGCTTCGGGGCTTAAGCCTGCATCGCCCAACCATGCACACTCATCGACGCCTGACGTAAAGCCTCGGAACGCGTCGGATGCGGGTGGCAGATCAGCGCGATATCTTCAGCCGATGCGCTGAATTCCAGCGCCACGCAGTATTCGCCGATCAGCTCGCCGGCGCTGGGGCCGATGATATGCACGCCGAGAATCTGGTCGGTGCGCTCATCGGCCAGCACTTTGACGAAGCCTTCGGCCTCGTGATTGATCTTCGCCCGGCTGTTAGCGGTAAAGGGAAATTTGCCGACCTTGTAGGCGCGCCCTTCGGCTTTCAGCTGCTCCTCGGTCTTGCCCACGGTGGCGACTTCCGGCTTGGTGTAGATGACGCCGGGAATCGCCTCGTAATTGACCTCGGCGGCATGCCCGGCAATCCGTTCGATACAGGCGATGGCTTCATCTTCAGCCTTGTGCGCAAGCATCGGCCCGGAGGTGACGTCGCCGATAATCCAGATGCCCGGCACGCTGCTGCGGTGCTGCTGGTTTTCCAACATGCCGCGCTTGTCGGTGGCCAGGCCCACGGTCTCCAGCCCCAGGCCGGCTGTATAAGGCCTGCGGCCAATCGCGACCAGTACATAGTCAGCCTGTAATGGCTCGACAGCGCCGCCAGCAGCAGGCTGCAGCTCAAGGGTCACGCCTTTGGCCGTGGCCTTGGCGGCGTTGACCTTGGTGGCCAGTTTGAAATTCATGCCCTGCTTGCTCAGGGTGCGCTGCAGGGTTTTCGCAGTTTCGTTGTCCAGGCCCGGGCAAATGCGGTCGAGGTATTCCACCACCGTCACTTCGCTGCCCAAACGCCGCCATACTGAACCCAGCTCCAGGCCGATCACCCCGGCGCCGATCACCACCAGGTGCTTGGGCACCTTGGGCAAGGCCAACGCGCCGGTGGAGTCGAGAATGCGCTGGTTATCAATCGTCACCCCAGGCAACGGCGTCGGCTCCGAGCCGGTGGCGATCACGATATCCTTGGCCTGCAGCTCACGCACACTGCCATCGACAAGGGTCACCGTGACCTTGCCCGGCCCGTTCAAACGGCCCCAGCCCTTGATCCACTCGACCTTGTTCTTGCGAAACAGAAACTCGATGCCCTTGGTCAGGGCCGTTACGCTCTCATCCTTCTGCTTCATCATCTGCATCAGATTAAGCGTCGGCTTGACCTCGATACCGAGGTTGTTGAGCTCACCACTGGTCGCCGCCTCGTACAACTCCGAGGCATGCAGCAGTGCCTTCGATGGCATGCAGCCGACATTCAGGCAGGTGCCGCCCAGAGTCTCGCGGCCCTCGATGCAGGCGGCCTTGAGGCCCAGTTGCCCGGCGCGGATGGCGGCGTTGTAGCCGCCGGGGCCGCCGCCGATGATCAGCACGTCATAGTTGCTCATTGAGTTACTCCTAGGCTGCAGAGGTTTAGCGAACCAAAGCCGCGCTCGCTGCCGGCCGTGGGCGCAGCAGGTGGAAGGCGCAGAACGCCGCGACGGCAAATAAACTGTTCAGCAACACCATAGGCCACGCCGAGCCATCCGCCAGCAGGCTGAGCAGAACGCCGCTGCAGGTGGCGCCGGCCATTTGCGCAAAGCCCATAAAGCCTGCGGCCAGCCCAGCGCGGTGGGCATTGGGAATCACCGCACCAGCCACCGATGCCGGCAGCAACATGCCACCACCCAAGGTAACCAAAACCTGGGGTATCGACAGGCCAAGCAGCGACAAACCAAACAGCAGATAGATCGCCAAGGTGGCCAGGGCACCGCTCGCTACCAGCGCCGCGCCTATGCCGACGATCTTCTCCGGGCCCAACTGCAGAATTCGTCGCTGGGTAAACAGAGCGCCGGCGATCAGCGCCGAAACAATTGCCGCAAAGGTGATGCCGTATTGCGCCGTGCTCAACCCGAGCAGACCGATGTATACAGCTGACGAGCCGGCGATTACCGCAAACATCGCGCCATAGGTGCAGGCCAGCGTCAGGGCCAGCGCGCGGAACGAGGCGGCGCGCAGCAGATCGGCATAGTTGCCAGCCAAGCTGCTCAGCTGCCCGGCCTGCGGGTCGAGCTGCCGATTGCTTTCGCGGTACAGGCCCAACACGGCAACAACAATGGCAACGCCGATCAGCAGTGCCAAGGCAATCGGCGTACGCCAGCCGCCATATAGCACCAACACGCCGCCCAGCATCGGCGACAGGACAATGGCGCAGAGCATGCCGATCACCGTCAACGCCAATGCCGGCCCAGCCTGCGCCTGCCACACATCGCGAACGATGGCCCGCGCCAAAACCAATGCCGCGCAGGCCCCAAACCCCTGCAGCACGCGGGCAGCAATAAATTCGTCCATGCTGCTGGCCAGCAGCATCCACAAGGTGGCGAGTAGATAGACCAGCAGCCCGGCGACCAGCACCGGACGTCGGCCTATGCGATCCGACAGCGGGCCGAGCAGCAACTGGCCCAGGCCAAAGGCGGCAACGAAAGCCGATAAGGCCAGCAGGCTGCTGCCAGGACGCGCGTTCATGATCAGTTCGATAGCGCCCAGGCTGGGGATGATCAGCTGGGTGGAAATCTCTCCAAGGGCAGTCAGTGCCACCAGAATCAACAGCAGGCTGCGCGACGGCAAGGGATACATGGGCGTGGGTCCTGTGATCACGGGTAGGCGTGGTTCGCCAACCTTTTAATATTTCAACCATAATATAAAAAATCACATTACGCTTGTAATTTTAAAGCCACCCGCCAACGAGGTCTGTCCATGAGCATCCCATCACGCGAAGAAAAACTGGCCGAATGGCTTGCCGCCGAACAGACCATGCGCGCCAGCCTCGGCGCACCCGGCAGCATGAGCCTGGCGCAGGTCAGCGAACTGCTACCACAGGAGTTCTTTGACGGCATCGGCCGCGGTGAACTGCCCTCGCCGCCCATCGGCCATCTGCTGGATTTTGTCCCGTTGCAATGGTCATCCGGGCGCTTCGTCTTCCAGGGCACGCCCGATGCGCGCCACTACAACCCGCTGGGCAGTGTGCATGGCGGATATGCGGCCACCCTGCTCGACTCCTGCATGGGCTGCGCTATCCACACCCAATTGCAGCGCGGCCAGGGTTACACCACTACTGATCTACGCATCAGCTACATCCGCGCCCTCAGCACCAAGGTCGGCCCGATCCGCGCCGAAGGCCGCATCGTGCATATCGGCCGCACCACCGCGTTGGCCGAAGGGCGCATCTACGACGTCGACGACCGCCTGTACGCCGTTGGCTCAACCACCTGCCTGATTCTCAGCATGCCTGGGACATCGCCTGCACCCGGCACTGAAACACCGGGGCGAAGCGAGTAAGATGGCAGGCAACATCTGAAACCAGCGGCCAGGTACTCCATGCGTTATTCCGAAGACCACAAAGCCCAGACCCATCAGCGCATCATCGAAGAGGCCGCGCGCCTGTTCCGTCGCGACGGTGTTGGTGCCACCGGCCTGCAGCCACTGATGAAAACCCTGGGCCTGACCCATGGCGGCTTCTACGCCCACTTCAAATCGAAAGATGAGCTGGTGGAAACCGCCCTGCGCCACAGCGCTGACAAGCTGACGGCGGTCACCAACGAGATGGCCAACAGCGATAAACCGCTGACCCGCCTGATCAGTGGTTACCTGTCGTCCGCCCACCGCGCCGACCCGGGCGATGGCTGCCCACTGCCGACCATGTCCGCCGAGCTGGGCCAGCGCGGCGTACCCAGCCCGGTGACCGATGAGCTGATCCGCGACCGCCTGCACACCATCGAAGCCGGCCTTGGCGTTGAGCATGCCGATGAACAGAGCGTGCTGATTCTTAGCGCCATGGTTGGCGCCCTGCTGCTGTCACGCAGCGTCAGCGACCCAGAGCTGTCTGACCGACTGCTGAAAACCACCCGCCGCCTGCTTATCGAGCAGAACAGCGGCGACTCAGCGCCAAGCGCCTGATTGCAACGGCTAAGCGCCACCTATCAAAAGCCCTGACTGTCTCCAGCCAGGGCTTTTGTTGTTAGAGCCAGCGACTTATTTGTAACGAGCAGCCGCGCTGCTGTGCGACAGGTTCGGCGCCAGCTTGCCGCGGGCATCGGTAAAGGCCTGCCAGTCAGCGGCATCAGGCAGCGATGGAATGGTGATCAGCTCGCCCTGGTCGAAACCGGCCAGCGCTGCATCAACCATTTCACCGACCTCCATGATCATGCTCGCCGGCAGTGCCGAATCATCCATACCACTGCGCTCCCAGATTTCGGTGCGGGTAATACCGGGCAACACGGCCTGCACCTGCACACCCTGCGCCTTGACTTCACCGTTAAGGGTCTGGGTCAGGCTCAGGACATAGGCCTTGGTGGCGCTGTACACGGCATTGAACATTTCCGGCGCCAGGGCCACCACCGAGGCGATATTGATGATTGCCCCACGCCCGGCGGCGGTGAATTTGGCAGCGGCTGCGGTGGACAGGTGTGTCAGCGAAACCACGTTGAGCAGGATCATGCGATCAACAGTGTCGAGATCGGCCTCGGCCAGCTGGCCGCCCATGGCCATACCGGCGTTATTGACCAGTGTGCTGATCGCCTTGTCAGTGCGCAGGCGCTGGGTAACGGCATGCAGATCAGCCTTGTCAGTCAGGCCGGCCTTCAGCGCTTCGACCTTTACCCCGTACTGCTCGGTCAGACGCGCTGACAGGGCCTGCAGGCGCGGCAGATCGCGGGCCACCAGCAGCAGGTCGTAACCGCGCTGCGCCAGGCGCTCGGCGTAGGTGGCACCAATGCCTGATGAAGCGCCGGTGATCAATGCAGTGCCTTTCTCGTTATGCGTGCTCATGCTGCGTCTCCTGGGTATACGGGGTATACGGGTAGGTAGGCTGTCTGGAGGTATAGTGCGCCAAATAATATTACACACATAATATAAATATTATATGTCGCCCATAATAAAAACTATCGACAGCTATCCCGCAAACGCCTGAGACGCAAAAAAACCTGAAAAAAGACCGCTAGCCGCCTGATGGCAGAGCACAAAAAAGCGGACAACCCGTAAAGGTTGTCCGCTCTGGTACGACGTAGAACGTCGAGCGTGTTAGCTGCGGATCAGGTGATCGAAGGCACTCAGGGAG
This sequence comes from Pseudomonas sp. 8BK, assembly GCF_902506475.1. Classification (NCBI taxonomy): domain Bacteria; kingdom Pseudomonadati; phylum Pseudomonadota; class Gammaproteobacteria; order Pseudomonadales; family Pseudomonadaceae; genus Pseudomonas; species Pseudomonas sp. 8BK. The sequence goes on from NZ_LR733252.1 coordinate 2,875,636, forward strand.
GCCTTGGCACCCTCGCCCACCGCGATAACGATCTGCTTGTACGGCACGGTGGTCACGTCACCGGCAGCAAACACACCAGGAATATTGGTAGCACCCTTGGCGTCGACGATGATCTCACCGAAACGCGACAACTCGACGCTGCCCTTCAACCAGTCAGTGTTAGGCAACAGACCGATCTGCACGAAGATGCCTTCCAGCTCAACGCTGTGCAGTTCTTCGGTGGTGCGGTCCTTATAGACCAGCGCATTGACCTTCTGGCCATCGCCTTTGACCTCGGTGGTCTGCGCGCTCTTGATCACGGTAACGTTGGGCAGGCTGTAGAGTTTCTTCTGCAGCACAGCGTCGGCACGCAGCGTGTCGGCGAATTCCAGCAGGGTCACGTGAGCAACGATACCGGCGAGATCAATCGCTGCCTCGACGCCGGAGTTACCACCGCCGATGACTGCAACACGCTTACCCTTGAACAGCGGGCCGTCGCAATGCGGGCAGAAGCACACGCCCTTGGCCTTGTATTCATGCTCACCGGGCACCCCCATCTCGCGCCAGCGCGCGCCGGTAGAGAGAATCAGGGTCTTGGCCTTGAGACTCGCGCCATTGTCGAACTTCACCTCATGCAAGCCGCCTTCGCTGCTCGCAGGAACCAAGGCGCTGGCGCGCTGCAGGTTCATGATGTCGACTTCGTATTCACGCACGTGCTCTTCCAGAGCGCGCACCAGTTTCGGGCCTTCGGTTTCCTTCACCGAGATAAAGTTCTCAATCGACATGGTATCGAGCACCTGGCCACCGAAACGTTCGGCAGCAAGGCCGGTACGAATACCTTTGCGCGCCGCGTAAATGGCCGCAGCAGCACCAGCTGGGCCACCACCGATCACCAGCACATCGAAGGCTTCTTTGGCGCTCATCTTCTCCGCATCGCGGTTAGCGGAGCCGGTGTCGATCTTGGCGAGGATTTCCTTCACGTCCATACGGCCGGATGCAAACACTTCGCCGTTCAGGTAGATGCTCGGCACGGCCATCACCTGGCGACGCTCGACTTCTTCCTGGAACAACGCACCGTCGATCGACACGTTGCGGATATTCGGGTTGAGCACGGCCATCAGGTTCAGCGCCTGAACCACGTCCGGGCAGTTCTGGCAGGACAGCGAATAGTAGGTCTCGAACTCGAACGAGCCTTCAATGCTCTTGATCTGCTCGATGGTCTCGGCATCCAGCTTGGACGGATGGCCACCCACCTGCAGCAGCGCCAGTACCAGCGAGGTGAACTCGTGGCCCATGGGAATGCCGGCGAAGGTCAGACCGATATTTGCGCCAGGGCGGTTAAGCGAGAACGACGGACGACGAGCACCGCTACCATCGGTCTTCAGGGTGATCTTGTCGGTCAGGCCGACAATGGTCTGGAGCAGTTCAAGCAGCTCCTGGGATTTTGCACTGTCATCGAGGGACGCGACGATCTCGAACGGCAGAGTGACCTTTTCCAGGTAGGCCTTCAACTGGGTTTGCAGGTTAGCGTCCAACATAGCGGGTAGTCCTCAATGACAAAAATTCTGGGCAATAAAAAATTGTCAGGAACAATTTTTAACGTCGCGTAGCGACGGCCTGCAGGGTGCCGCCATGGAATGGCAGGCAATAAAATGCCCGGGCGGATCGCGCCCGGGCATCGGGCACCACTAGGGTCGGATTGCGACCCTGACAGCGCTAAGTACTCCCCTCCCCGAGCCTGAGCCCAGGGAAAGTGTCGGCAGATTTAGATCTTGCCAACCAGGTCCAGGGAAGGAGCCAGAGTCTTCTCGCCTTCTTTCCACTTGGCTGGGCACACTTCACCTGGGTGAGCAGCGGTGTACTGGGCAGCTTTCAGCTTGCGCAGGGTTTCCGATACGTCACGGGCGATTTCGTTGGAGTGGATTTCAACGGTCTTGATCACGCCTTCCGGGTTGATCAGGAAGGTGCCACGCAGCGCCAGGCCTTCTTCTTCGATGTGCACGCCGAAAGCGCGAGTCAGAGCGTGGGTTGGATCACCCACCAGCGGGAACTGAGCCTTGCCTACAGCTGGCGAAGTTTCATGCCAGACTTTGTGGGAGAAATGGGTGTCGGTGGTGACGATGTAAACTTCGGTGCCGGCATCGCGGAACGCAGCGTAGTTGTTGGCAGCGTCTTCGATCTCAGTCGGGCAGTTGAAGGTGAAGGCAGCTGGCATGAAGATCAGTACCGACCACTGGCCTTTCAGGGACTGCTCGGTCACTTCGATGAATTTGCCGTTGTGGAAAGCGTTGGCCTTGAACGGTTGAACTTGGGTATTGATGAGATTCATCTCGGGTTCCTTGTTGAGGGTTAGAAATTTACAGGGCGCATCTTAGCGCCTTATGCAAAAAAAGCTTATTGATTGCCGCCATGATTCCGATTGAGTAAGCCAATCGACGCACCAGCACCAGAGTCTGTTTACGTTCTCGCGAGCTAGAGCCAGACAAGGCAAAAACAGCCGAGGAAGCGGAGTTTACTGGTGTAAATGAGCATTCCGAGGCTGTTTTTAACGCTGGATGGCCGACGCGCAGCAGATCGTAAACAGATTTATTCCAAGGTTGGGTCTATGACCAGCACCAATTTGCCGTTGACCTGATTGCTCGCCAGCGCAGCAAAGGCGGCTTCGGCATCTTTGAGCGCATAAGCCTGCTGAAGTTGCGGTTTAAGGCGCCCTTCGGCGAAAAGCGGCCAGACAAACTGCTGCAAATCGCGCAACAGATCGGCCTTGAACTGCTCATCACGATTGCGCAGGGTCGAGCCAATCAGCGTAATACGCTTGCCCAATACCACCGCCAGATCGAGCTCAGCCTTGCGCCCACCGAGCAAACCGATGTTCACCCAGCGACCATCCACAGCCAGCAGATCCAGGTTAAGCGCGGCGTAGTTGCCGCCCACAGGATCAAGAATCACATCGAACGGAGCAAAATCACGCAGCGCCTGCAGCTGTTCCTCACCGCGCAGCACACCGCCCTGAGCACCGAGACTTTCGCAGTAGGTCAGCCGTTCAGCTGAACCGACACTGACCCAGCACGGGCTGCCAAAGGCTTTACATAATTGAATGGCCGCCGAACCCACGCCGCTGGCGCCGGCATGCAACAGCACCTTCTGCCCAGGCTTCAACGCAGCCAGCTGGAACAGATTGAGCCAGGCCGTGGCGTATACCTCGGGCAACGCCGCCGCTTCGGCCAGCGTCATGCCTTCGGGCACCGGCAAGGCGTGCCGCGCATCGACCACCACCTCCTCGGCCATACCGCCACCGCTGAGCAGCGCGCAAACCCGGTCGCCAACTTTCCAGTCACAACCGGCGCCCACTTCACTGACGATACCGGCGCACTCCAGCCCAAGCACCTCGCTGGCGCCAGGCGGCGGCGGGTAAAGTCCAGCCCGCTGCAACAAATCCGCACGATTCAACCCGGCAGCCGCTACACGGATGCGAATTTCCCCTACATCACAGGCCGGCGCTGGGTGTTGCGCCCATTCCACACGGCCTTCAACGCCTTGCAATGCCTTCACGCTGCCTCCATAGTGCATTTGAACCGAGCCCGGCGCTGACCACCGGGCTTTTGCATTGCGCCGATGGAACCTGGCGCCCTTAAAGACGGCCTAATATGCGTTATCAACTGCCCACACGTCGAATCAGCATGAAGCGATCCCTACTCAGCGTCACCCTCGCCTTTTCGTTTGCCCTGAGCGCCTTGCCGCTCGCGGCGAAAACCACCAGTGACGGCTCCTGGGAATACCTGCAACCTGACCGCGAGCAGGTCATCGCCAGCCTCAACGTAGTGGAGTTGTTGAAGCGCCATCACTACAACAAGCCGCCATTGAATGACGAGCGCTCGGAAAAGATCTATCAGGGCTACCTGAAGATGCTCGACCCCTCGCGCAGCTACTTTATTGCTTCCGATATCGCCGAGTTCGATCAATGGCGCACGCGCTTTGACGACCTGCTGAAAAACGGCGACCTGCAACCTGGCTTTGCCATCTATAAACGCCACTTGGAGCGTTTGCAGAGCCGCCTGCAGTTCACCCTGAACATGCTTGAAAAAGGTGTCGACAAGATTGACCTCGACAGCGACGAAAGCCTGCTGATTGACCGCGAGAACGCCCCCTGGGTCAAAGACCTTGCCGAACTCGATGACCTGTGGCGCAAGCGTGTCAAAGACGAAGTCCTGCGCCTGAAAATCGCCGGCAAAGAGCCCAAGGCAATCCAGGAACTGCTGACCAAGCGCTACAACAACCAGCTCGCACGCCTCAAGCAGACCCGCGGCGAAGACGTGTTCCAGGCCTATATCAATGCCTTTGCCATGTCCTACGACCCACACACCACCTACCTGTCGCCGGACAACGCAGAAAACTTCGACATCAATATGAGCCTGTCGCTCGAAGGTATTGGTGCCGTGCTGCAAAGCGACAACGAACACGTCAAGGTCGTGCGCCTGGTGCCGGCTGGCCCGGCAGAAAAGAGCAAACAGATCTCCCCCGCCGACAAGATCATTGGTGTGGCCCAGGGCAGCAAGGAAATGGTCGACGTGATCGGCTGGCGCCTGGATGAGGTGGTCAAGCTGATTCGCGGGCCGAAAGGTTCAACTGTGCGCCTGGAAGTGATTCCAGCGAGCAATGCGCCAAACGATCAAACCAGCAAGGTGGTCTCAATCACCCGTGAAGCGGTCAAGCTGGAAGAGCAAGCCGCGAAGAAATCCATCCTCAACCTCAAGCACGACAACCGCGACTACAAGCTCGGCGTTATCGAGATTCCGGCGTTCTACCTGGATTTCAAGGCCTTCCGTGCCGGCGACCCGAACTACAAAAGCACCACCCGCGACGTCAAACGCCTGCTCAAAGAGCTGGAAAAAGAGAAAGTCGACGGCGTGGTCATCGACCTGCGCAACAACGGCGGCGGCTCGCTCCAGGAAGCCACCGAGCTGACCGGTCTGTTTATCGACCAAGGCCCTACCGTTCTGGTGCGCAACAGCGATGGCCGCGTCGATGTACTGGCCGACGAAAACACCGGCATCTACTACAAAGGCCCGCTGGCCGTGCTGGTCAATCGCCTGTCGGCCTCGGCTTCGGAAATTTTCGCCGGCGCCATGCAGGACTATCACCGCGCGCTGATTCTCGGTGGCCAGACCTTCGGCAAAGGCACCGTGCAGACCATTCAACCGCTCAACCACGGTGAGCTGAAGCTGACCCTGGCCAAGTTCTATCGCGTCTCCGGGCAGAGCACCCAGCACCAGGGCGTGATTCCCGATATCCAGTATCCAGACATCATGGACACCAAGGAAATCGGCGAGAGCGCCCTGCCCGAGGCCCTGCCGTGGGACAGCATCAAGCCGGCGATCAAACCAGAGCTGGACCCGATCAAGCCGTTCCTTGCCGAACTGCAGAGCCGCTTCGAGAACCGCACCGCACAGAACCCGGACTTCACCTTCGCCCGTGAACGCCTGCAACTGGCGCAGAAGCTGATGGAAGAAAACACTGTCAGCCTCAACGAAACCAAGCGCCGTGCCCAGCAGACTGATATCGAAGGCCAGCAGCTGAGCATCGAGAACAGCCGCCGCAAAGCCAAAGGTGAAGCGCTGCTGAACAAGCTCAAGGAAGAAGACGAAGACGCCCTGCCGGCGGAAGATGAAAAAACCAAGCCGGAAGATGACGCCTACCTCGCCGAAAGCGGACGCATTCTGCTCGATTACCTAGGCTTGAATACGCACCTGGCCAAGCAGTAAAACAGCGAGCGTCATCAAAGGGTCATCAAACTGTCGTGAAATGCGGGGACTGGTAGCAATGCCAGTCCCCCGTTTTTTATGCACAGAGAGCCGCCATGATCGTCACCGAGCAGTTCAGCGCGTTGGACAGCATCCTCGCCAATGGCGACCTGCATAGTTTGTTTCAACCGATTTTTTCGCTCTCGGAGCGGCGCATTCTTGGCTACGAAGCCCTCAGCCGCGGCCCGTCCAACAGCGCCCTGCACTCGCCGATCAACCTGTTCGCCGTCGCCCGCAGCGCCGGCCGCCTGAGTGAACTGGAACTGCTCTGCCGCAAGAATGCCTGCCAGCGTTTCAGCCAGCTCAAGCTTGAAGGCAAGCTGTTTCTCAACGTCTCGCCAGACTCGCTGCTGGAGCCCAAGCACCAGCCGGGGCGCACCCTGCAACTGCTGCAAACCCTGGGCATTCCACCGAGCCAGGTGGTAATCGAGCTGACCGAGCAATCACCCACCGACGATTTTGCCCTGCTCGACACCGCCCTGCATCACTACCGCGCCATGGGCTTTTCCATCGCCCTGGATGACCTCGGCGCTGGCTATTCAAGCCTGCGTCTGTGGTCAGAACTGCGCCCGGATTACGTGAAGATCGACCGCCACTTTATCGACGGCATTCATCAGGATGCGGTCAAACGCGAGTTTGTCGGCTCCATTCTGAAAATGGCCAAGGCCTCGCGCGCCCAGGTGATCGCCGAAGGCATCGAACTGCCTGAAGAACTCGCCGTGCTCGCCGAGATGGGCGTCGACCTGCTGCAAGGCTATTTGCTCTGCCGGCCGCAGGAACAGCCACCGCGTGACGCCATCAATCTGTTGCCCAGCGCCACAGCCAGCAGCCCGCTCAGCGAAGAGTCCAGCGATCTGCGTAGCCTGCTCAACCCGCAACGTGCAGTAGCCCTGAGCACCCCCACCAGCGAAGTGCTGGAGATGTTCCGCGCTCAGGCCAACCTGAACTCGCTGGCGGTGCTTAACGAGGCGCAGCAACCCGTCGGCATCGTGCATCGTCACTCACTGGCTGAAGCCCTACTCAAGCCTTTCGCCAACGAGCTGTTCTCCCGCAAACCGATCAGCCGCTTGATGAGCGATGACTACCTGGCGGTGGAATCCAGCCAGTCACTGCAGCAGGTCAGCCGCCTGCTCACCAGCCGCGCCCGCCAGCGTATCGAAGAAGACTTCATCATCATTGAGGACGGCTGCTATATCGGGCTGGGGCGGGTGATCGATGTGCTCAAGCTGATTACCGAGCTGAAGATCCAGCAGGCCCGCTACGCTAACCCGCTGACCCTGCTGCCAGGCAATGTACCCATCCAGCAGTGCCTGACCCGCCTGCTGCAGCAGGGCCGCGAGGCCGTGGTGTGTTATGTGGATATCGACAACTTCAAGCCGTTCAACGACATCTACGGCTACGCCAAGGGCGATGAAGTGCTGCTCAGTCTGGCGCAGTGTCTGAATGACCGGGTCGACCCAACGCGGGACTTTGTCGGCCATATTGGCGGCGATGACTTTCTCTTGGTACTCGGTTCGCAGGACTGGCGCGCGCGACTCAATCGCTTGCTGGAAGACTTCCAGAGCCAGTGCCGACGCTTCTACCGTGAAGAAGACCTGTATGCGGGCTGCTTTGTCGCCCATGACCGTAGCGGTAAACGCCAGGAATATGCGCTGCTGTCCCTGTCACTCGGGGTGGTGCATGTACATCCCGAACAATGCGCACAACTGGATGCCAGCCTGCTGGCGGCTATGGCCTCAGAGGCCAAGCGGCACGCCAAGGCGGTGCCGGGTTACAGCCTGCATATCATCGACACCCAGGCGGATACGGCGGCCTGAATCAGAGGCCGCTCAGGCGATTGGATAACGCAGAGAAATGCTCGGCCTGCGCCGCATCAGCGGCAACGCCCGCAGCGCCGCTGCGATACAACTCAGCCAAGCGATAGGCCGCAGCCGGGTGGCCTGCGTGTGCGGCCAGCGTCCACCAAACGATGGTCTGCTGCGCATCTGCCGCATGTTGGGTATCGCCGGAAAGACTCAGAACACCGAGTTGGTAAGCGGCCTTGGCATCGCCGGCCTTGGCCGCTAAGCCGAGCAAACGCCGACCTTCGTTGCGTGCCCCCAGACCCTGACCGCGAAACAGCAGGATATGCCCGTAGAAGCTTTGCGCCTGGGTATCACCCAGATTGGCCATGCGGGCGAACTGCCCTTCCAGCCAGCGCCAGGCACGTGGTTGCTTGACCAGCCAGGCCCAGTGGAACAGGCGGCGCGCCAGCAGGTAGCCGATACGCGCACGCAGCGCGCCGAACATCAGGCGTCTTCCGGGTAGCTGAACTCGAACACGCGGGCCACTTCGGCGGCATGCCAGGATGCCGCGGCAATGCCATCGGACGCACCACTGAAGCGCCCCAGGCGGCTGACGCACTCGAAGAAGCCGGTACGCGGCAAACGGCTGGCGCCCTGGCTGATTACCAGCGCACTGCGCAGCGGACGCTCGGCACGCGCATCCAAGGCCGCCAGGTGCTCCAGCGCGGCGGCTAACGTCTGCATGGCAGGGCTAGGCAAGGCCAGTCGTTCGATCAAGGCTCGATAAGTCAGCAGATGACGCTGACGCTGGGCATCTTCAAGCTCACCGAGCAACGCCTGCCAATGTTGCCGACTGATGCTTACGCTCAAGGCTGTGCCTCCCACCCATCGACCCCAAGATGCCAGGCCAGCGCGCGCTGGATGGCAGCATCCGGCTGGCGTTCGCCGCTCTCGATCATGCCCAGATAATATGGGCTGATGCCAACATTGCGTGCCAGTTGTTCGGCACTCATGCCCTTGGCTTCGCGCAGCGTCGCCAGTTGGCTCAGCGCCGGCTTGCTGGCGCTCACCACCACAGCGGCAACCTCAGGCGTGCGCCCTGCGGCCTGCAGCAAGGCTTGATACTGCGCCCAAGGCAGCACCGCATATTCCGGCTGGCCATCGCGCTCGATCACTTGCACATTCATCTGTAAATCTCCATGCAGAGCACTTCCATCACTCTCAGCAACTCCAGAACAGACGGCCATCTTAACAGCCCAGCACGATAAAGCGCGTGATCTATACTGCCTCAAGGTTATCAAGCAGCAGTTAGGGGCAGGCTTTGCGCACACTGATAACAGTGCTGTTAATTGGCTACAGCGGCTGGGCCTGCGCAGATGAGTTGCGCTGGGGCTTTGCCACGGCTGACGGTATGCCCTATGTCGATGTGCACGAGCAGCAATTACGCGGTGGGGTTATCTACAAACTAGGCCAGCTGGCCAGCCAGCAACTGGGCTATCAAGCTGCGTTTGTCGAAACCCCGAACAAGCGCATCGATGAATATATGCAGCGCGGCCGCATCCATGTGATCTGTAACAGCAACCCGCAATGGATAGACAAACCCGAGCGCTATCAGTGGTCCGTGCCCCTCTATAGCGAAGAGGACGTGCTGCTACTGCACCGCCAGCATGCCCCGATCAACAGCCTGCAAGAACTTCACGGCAAAACCCTTGGCACCCAGCTGGGTTATGTCTACAAAAGCGAACTGATGGAGGCCTTCGCCAAGCAGCAGATCATTCGTCAAGATCTACGCGACCACAGAGCCGGGCTCAACCTGCTACGCAAACAGCGCCTGGATGCGATCATCGATATGCGCCGGCCACTGAACTTCCAACTGGCCAAGCGTGTGGATGCGCCGCTGCAGATCAACCCCTGGGTAATTGATCGCTACGACATGCACTGCACCTTCAGCCCGCAATTGCCGGTAAGTGCCGAACGACTGGACAAGACGCTGCAGCAATTACGCGACCAGGGCCTGATCGAGCAGATGCTCAACGACATCTGAAACTGCGCCGCGCTACTCCACACGCCCCTGCAGCGGCACGAGCGATTCATCCACATCGGGCAAACGCTCGACTGCCTGCAACACTTCGGGAGCCTGATCCGCTCGCCACTGCTGAAACGCCGCCAGCTCTTCCTGCCAGGTACGTAACACCCAAGCCAGCACAGCCAGGTCATCGACCAGGCCAAATCCCAGTAACCAGTCAGGGATAGCATCCAGCGGCGTGACGAAGTACAGCAACGCTGCCACCACCGCCAGTAACGCCCGAGAATCGATTGCCCGATATTCACCGCGCCACCAAGCCAGACAAAGCGCCTGCAGCTGCTTCAGCTGATCGGCCAATCCAGCAAAGCCATTGCCGAGTTTTTCACGCTTTCGAGCGACCGATAACAGCAACGCCGGTAACCGTCCGGCCTTGAGGAAACGCTTGGCCAAAAACTGGTAACGCGCGAAATTTTTCGGTGTTTTCATCGCCCTCTCCCGGCAACCCCGCGTGCCCGCTGGGCTGGCCATGGTTATCCACTAAAGCTGTGGATAACCTTGTGAACAGTTTCTCGATAACCCTGGCAAACGCCCAGCCCATGCGGCCTCGCCACAGATCGGACATTTTTTGCCCACACAACAAAACTTCATATAAATCAATAATTTAAAAATGGCAAAGGGTTTCTTCAAGAGAGTTACCCTAACCCGTCACGGCCAATCTGGGAAATGTGCATAACCGTAACACCACACGACCTACACACGCTGTTTAAGACCCTCCAATCAAGCAAAAAGTGCCGATTGCGATCCGTAGAAACGACAACGCCCCGTCGAGACGGGGCGTTGCAGGAAACGCTAGAAATTACTCTTGAGTGGCTGCGTCTTTGATCGCAATCAGCTCCAGATCAAACACCAGCACCGAATTGGCTGGAATCGCCGGAGTCGGGCTCTGCTCGCCGTAAGCCAACTCACTTGGGATGTACAGTTTGTACTTCTCGCCCACGTGCATCAGCTGCAGACCTTCAACCCAGCCAGGGATCACGCCGTTAACCGGCAGATCAATCGGGCTACCGCGCTCAACCGAGCTGTCGAACACGCTGCCATCGGTCAGCTTGCCTTCGTAGTGAACAGTCACCACGTCAGTGGCTTTCGGCTGAGCGCCGTCGGCCTTCTTCACAACTTCATACTGCAGGCCGGAAGCGGTGGTGGTCACGCCGTCACGCTTGGCGTTGTCTTCGAGGAACTTCTTGCCGGCTTTGGCCGACTCTTCATTCAGCGCAACCATGCGCTCTTCGGCACGTTTCTGCAGGAAGGCAAAGGCTTCAATCAGCTCTTCGTCTTTCAGGCGCTGTTCTTTCTTGCCAATGGCGTCTTCGATGCCTTGGGCAACGGCGTTGGAATCCAGGTCATCCATGCCTTCCTGAGCCAGGCTTTTGCCCATGTTCAGGCCGATACCGTAGGACGCTTTCTGTGCAGGGGTTTCCAGAGTGATTTCGCTGGTTTGCGAGTCGCAACCTGCGAGAACCAAACCTACCAGGGCGACCGCCGCTGCTAAACGATGCTGTTTCATGCTTGTTCCTTGTCCGGTGCGCCCTAGGGCTAATGGTGTGAAAGCGCGAGCTTAGCAGGCTGCTGCGATCACTGGCTACCGTGTTAGGAGGCAGAAAATGCGTATAAGTTCAGATGTTTAGCTGATTATTGAGAAAGGATTTTGCGAGGTATTGCGACGTGTCACAGAGGGGATGAAGCGAGGAGAAAAATGGCGCAGCGGACGGGACTCGAACCCGCGACCCCCGGCGTGACAGGCCGGTATTCTAACCGACTGAACTACCGCTGCGCGTAACTTCAAAAAGCGAGTTGGTGGGTGATGACGGGATCGAACCGCCGACCCTCTGCTTGTAAGGCAGATGCTCTCCCAGCTGAGCTAATCACCCTTCACTCTCGAAGTGGGGCGCATTCTAGAGAGCGATCCGCACCTTGGCAAGCACTGTTTTGAAAATTTTTTATTGATGCAGCAAAGGCTTAGCGCAGACTTGGCCTCAGGCACCGCTCAAGGGAATAATGCGCCCCCAATGCAACGCACAGGTTGCCCAACGGGTCATAGCGCTGCGGCCAACCTGAAACAGCACCCGCATAGGGTACTGACGACTTGTGATACCTGCCGTTGCCGGCAGGTCTGTTAATGGAGATACACCCTCTTATGTGGTTTCGTAACCTGCTGGTCTATCGCCTCACCCAGGACATCCCATTTGATGCCGAGGCACTCGAAACGGCCCTCTCAGCCAAACCGGCCCGCTCGTGCGCCAGCCAGGAGCTCAGCACCTATGGCTTTATCGCGCCCTTTGGCAAAGGCGGCGATGCGCCACTGGTACATGTCAGTGGTGATTTCCTGCTGATCGCAGCACGCAAGGAAGAACGCATCCTGCCCGGCAGCGTGGTGCGCGATGCGCTGAAGGACAAGGTCGACGAGATCGAAGCCGAGCAGATGCGCAAGGTCTACAAGAAGGAGCGCGACCAACTCAAGGACGACATCGTGCAGACCTTCCTGCCACGCGCCTTTATCCGCAAATCCGCCACCTTTGCCGCTATCGCGCCGAAACAGGGTCTGATCCTGGTCGACTCGGCCAGCGCCAAGCGTGCTGAAGACCTGCTGTCGACCCTGCGTGAAGCCATCGGCTCGCTGCCGGTGCGCCCACTGACCGTGAAGATCGCACCAAGCGCGACCCTCACCGACTGGGTCAAGGTGCAACAAGCAGCTCCGGACTTCCACGTGCTGGATGAATGCGAACTGCGCGACACCCATGAAGATGGCGGCGTGGTGCGCTGCAAGCGCCAGGACCTGACCAGCGACGAGATCCAGTTGCACATGAGCGCGGGCAAGCAGGTCACCCAACTGTCCCTGGCCTGGCAGGACAAGCTGTCCTTCGTGCTCGACGACAAACTGGTAGTCAAGCGCCTGCGCTTCGAAGACCTGCTACAGGATCAAGCCGAACAGGACGGTGGCGACGACGACCTCGGCCAGCAGGATGCCAGCTTCACCCTGATGATGCTGACCCTGGTGGACTTCCTCCCGGCGCTGTTCGAAGCCCTGGGCGGCGAAGAGATTCCGCAGGGGATCTAAACCATTGGACAGCCGCAGAGAAACAGACCACTGGTCCTCTGCGGCTTGCCCTACCCCTGCCAATGTGCAAAATACTGCACAGCGTGAGGACGACCTCACCACTCTACGAGTTATCACCACGGGACGGCCCCTCTATCTGTTTTGGAGGTTTGTATGTCCTGGTTCATTTTGCTGTTGGCCGGCCTGTTCGAAGTAGGCTGGGCTGTTGGCCTGAAATACACCGACGGCTTTACCCGCCCTCTCCCCACTCTACTGACTGTTGCGGCGATCATCGTCAGCCTGGCACTGCTTGGCCTGGCCATGAAGGAGTTGCCGCTGGGCACCGCCTATGCGATCTGGACCGGTGTCGGCGCTGTAGGTACGGTGATTGCCGGCATCATGCTGTTTGGCGAGGCGGTGACGCTGCTGCGTATCGCCAGCGTGGCACTGATCGTTTGCGGCCTGATCGGGCTAAAACTCAGCCACTAGCCACTCAAAACGCACAAAAAGCCCGCCAATTGGCGGGCTTTTTCATCCCTGCGGTTTAACGCCGCTCACCTCGCAACTCAGCCACCTGAGCCTGCAGCAACTCACGCTTGGCCAACTCGGGTGCTACCGGCGTACCGGCCACCAGAGTGATGCGTGACCACAGGCGCTTGAACAAGCCCTTGTGCGGATCGCGACTGAAGAAGCTGCCCCACAAGCCCTGCAGCGCCATGGGAATCACCGGTACCGGGTTGGCCTCGACGATGCGCTCAATGCCGTTCTTGAACTCATTCAGTTCGCCATCGGTGGTCAGTTTGCCCTCAGGGAAGATGCACACCACTTCGCCATTGCGCAGGTATTCGGCGATTTTTTTGAACGCGGCGTCGTAGATCAGCAGGTCTTCGTTGCGCCCAGCAATAGGCACGGTGCCAGCGGTGCGGAAGATAAAGTTGAGCACCGGCAGGTTGTAGATCTTGTAATACATGACAAAGCGTACCGGCCGGCGTACCGCACCACCGATCAGCAGCGCATCGACAAACGACACGTGGTTGCACACCAGCACCGCCGCACCCTCATCAGGAATAGCCTCCAGCCCCTTGTGCTCCACCCGGTACATCGAGTGACTGAGCAGCCAGATCATAAAGCGCATGCTGAATTCGGGAACGATCTTGAAGATGTAGCTGTTGACCGCGATGTTCATCAGCGAAATGGTCAGGAACAGCTGCGGAATCGACAATTCGGCAACGCTGAGAAACAGGATCGAGACAATTGCCGAAATCACCATAAACAGCGCATTGAGAATGTTGTTGGCGGCAATCACCCGTGCCCGCTCATGCTCCACCGTGCGCGACTGGATCAACGCATACAGCGGCACGATGTAGAAACCGCCAAACAGACCAATACCGAGAATCGAGCCGAGAATCCACCAAGCCTGGCTATAGCTCAGCACAGACAGCCAGTCGTGGTTTTCTGCGGCCTCAGGGAAGCCACCGGAGAACCACCAGAGCATGATGCCGAACAGGGTCAGGCCGATAGAGCCGAACGGCACCAGGCCGATTTCCACCTTGTGTCCACTCATGCGCTCACAGAGCATCGAGCCCAGTGCGATACCGACCGAGAACACGGTGAGAATCAGCGTCACCACGCTTTCATCGCCGTACAGCCACTCTTTGGCATAGGCCGGAATCTGCGTCAGGTACACCGCGCCGAGAAACCAGAACCAGGAGTTACCCACCAGCGAGCGCGACACCGCCGGACGCTGGCCCAGGCCGAGTTTCATGATCAGCCAGGACTGACGCAGGATGTTCCAATCCAGCTTGAGCTGCGGCATGGCCGCCGACGCCACGGGAATGCCGCGACTGGCCAGATAGCCAAACACTGCCACCAGCACCACACAGGCGGCGACGATATGCGCATAACCGCTGCTGGCCATGATGATGCCCGCACCAATGGTGCCGGCGAGGATGGCCAGGAAGGTGCCCATCTCGACCAGTGCGTTGCCGCCCACCAGCTCCTGCTCTTCAAGGTGCTGCGGCAAAATCGAATACTTCACCGGGCCGAACAACGCCGACTGCGTGCCCATGGCAAACAGCACCGCGAGCATCATGGGCAGGTTGCCGAGCAACACGCCGACAGCACCGAGCAGCATGATCACGATTTCGGCGAACTTGATCTTGCGGATCAGCGAATCCTTGGCGAATTTCTCACCAAACTGGCCGCCGAGGGCCGAGAACAGGAAAAACGGCAGGATAAACAACAGCGCACAGAGGTTGATCAGCAAGGCCTTGTCAGCCCCGGAACTGATCTTGAACAAAATGGCGAGAATCAGTGATTGCTTGAAGATGTTGTCGTTGAAAGCACCCAACAGCTGGGTGATAAAAAACGGCAAAAAGCGCTTTTTACCCAGCAATGCGAATTGTGATTGTTCGGTCATCGTCCGTGTACCTGTCTGCAGTGGCCAAGCGGGTTGTCAGGCATTTGACTGCAAGAACACCTCACAAAGCCACAGCGAAACCTGCCTTTTGCTGCATTTTCTACAAATCCAGGCGGCAAAAAACCTGCTTACAGGGGCAACTGAC
Organism: Pseudomonas sp. 8BK; assembly: GCF_902506475.1. Lineage (NCBI taxonomy): Bacteria > Pseudomonadati > Pseudomonadota > Gammaproteobacteria > Pseudomonadales > Pseudomonadaceae > Pseudomonas > Pseudomonas sp. 8BK. The sequence goes on from NZ_LR733252.1 coordinate 2,890,884, forward strand.
CCAACAACCAACGCACGATAAAGAACACCAGCAGGCCGCCGCCGATGGTAGCCAGCAGATGCCGGGTCAGCGCGGCGATGGCAATAGTCGCCAACCCTGCCAACAGGTAGGCATTGTCAAGGCTGAACGCCCAGTGCTGGCCATCGGGAATCAGCATGCCCGGCAGCACGATGGCGCTCAGTACGGCGGTCGGCACGTAATGCAGGCCCTGGCGCACCAACGGCGGGAAACGCAGATCGGGAAAGGCAAACAGGCTGTAGCGAATCGCAAAAGTGATCAGCGCCATACCAAGAATTAGCAACCAGATAGCCATCACGCACCCTCCCCGACAGTCACCGGCATTGTGCGTTGCTCCAACCATACGCCGACCGCAATGCCACTCAGCGCAGCCGCCATTAGCCCCAATTTATAGGGCCAGGCATGGCACAGCAGCTCCACCGCACCGGCTACCAAAGCGGCAGCAATCTGCGGCTGGTTGCGCAGCGCCGGCACCACAATGCCGATAAAGGTCGCCAGCATGGCGAAGTCCAGCCCCCAACCCGCGAGGTTCGGCACGCTCTGGCCAAACAACGCACCGACCAGCGAGCTGGACACCCAGGACAGGTATAACGCCAATGCCACGCCAGCGTGATACCACTGGCCGTGCTCGGTCATGCCGCGCGCCAGATACCGGCGCTGCACCACGGCAAAGGTTTCATCGGTCAGGCCGAACGCCAACGGCACCCGCCAGCGCTGCGGCAGCTTGCCGACATAAGGCTGCAGCGCCGCGCTGTAGAGCACATGGCGCAGATTGACCACCAAGGTGGTGAGCAGAATCACCACCGCGCCGCTGCCCAGGGTCAGCAGGCTGATGGCAATAAACTGCGCTGAGCCGGCATACACCAGTAGGGACATACCCAGCGCCTGCCCCAGACTCAGCCCGGCCAGGCTGGCCAACGCGCCATAGATCAGACCAAACGGCAGAATGCCGACAATCATCGGGATACTGTCGCGAACTCCATAGATAAACTGCTGTAAACGGCTCATTCGCCCTCCTTTGCTGCATAGCCTGACGCATCGCGGCTGCGGCGTCTTGAACAATCTTGCGCAGCACTGCGCCGTAGACTGACCTGCCGCAATACAGCCCAACACCCACTGGCTAGACTGCCAGCATTGCCCGCCCAGGATCTACTCATGCCGGAAGCCCTCGACACCCTGCTGAATTTCGCCAGCGCCCTGGCCGCAGGCCTGCTGATTGGTGCCGAACGCGGCTGGCAGGGACGCAATACCGAGGACACCCAGCTGGTCGCAGGGATTCGCACCTTTGCCCTGAGCAGCCTGCTCGGCGCCTTTGCCATGCTGCTCGGTGAGCATTTCGGCGTTATCGCCTGGGCGGTGATCTTCAGCGGTTTCGCCCTGCTGGTGGTGGCTTCCTACTTTGGCGAACTGCAACGCCTGGGTGATATGGGCCTGACCAGCGAGGTGGCGCTGCTGATCACTTTCCTGCTCGGCAGCCTGGCCATGGCCGGTTATGCCGGGCTGGCGGCGGCCGGCGCGGTGGCGGTTGCACTGCTACTAAGCCTCAAGCAGTCGCTACACGGTGCCCTGCAGCGACTCAGCGAGGCGGAACTGTCAGGCGCACTGAAGCTGCTATTTATTTCCCTGGTGCTGCTGCCGGCGCTGCCCAACCAAGGCTACGGTCCGTGGCAGGCCTTCAACCCCTACGCCATCTGGTGGATGGTGGTGCTGATCGCCAGCATTGGCTTTGCCGCCTATGTGGCGATTCGCCTGATCGGCATGCGTCATGGCCTGCTGATTACCGCATTGCTCGGCGGCATGGTGTCGTCCACGGCGATGACCGTGACCCTGGCGCGCCTGGCCCCGGGGCGTAACCTGCAAGCGATTCTGGCCTGCGGCCTGCTCGCCACCTCGGCGCTGATGTTTCCACGGGTACTGCTGGAGGTCGGCCTGGTCAACGCCAGCCTGTTGCCACAGCTGGTCTGGCCGCTGGGCATCGCCACTCTGGTGTATGCCGCTGGCGCGCTGCTGTACTTCCGCCGCGCCGGCACGGAAAACGAAGAGCAGGCCGAACCGCCGCTGAAAAACCCCTTTGAACTGGGCCCGGCGCTGCGCTTTGCCGCGTTACTGGCGTTGATTCTATTGATGGTTGAAGCCGCACAGCACTGGCTGGGTGATGTCGGCGTTTATCTGGTGGCGTGGCTTTCGGGGCTGGCCGATGTGGATGCCATTACCCTATCGCTGGCGCGCAGCGCCAAGGGTGAACTGGATGCCCAGGTCGCCGTGCAGGGAATTTTTCTCGCAGCGCTGAGTAACAGCCTGGTCAAAGGCTTTCTGGTCGCGCTGATCGGTGGCCGCAAGCTGGCATTGATGACCCTGCCGGTGATGGCTGCCGGCCTGCTGGTCGGCGCGGCGGTTTTACTGCTGCTTTGAAGGGGCGACGCGCAGAAAACCTTCCAGCAACTTATGCACCCGCTCGCTCAACTCGCGATTGGCCGCCTCGGGCAGACTGCGCGCCAGCTCGGCCACGACGACCTGCTCCACCAAGGGGCGCAGTTGCAGCAACTGCGCACTGAGCCGCTCAAGATCAGCGGCATGCGGCAAATCACTGTGCAACAGCGGGTTAACCAGCTGCTGGGTAATCATCGTGACAATGCCCGTGGCCACCTGTTGCACATGCCCGCGAATGGCTGCCAGTTCATCGAGTAACGCCGGCAAAGGAATACCGGCGCGGTACAACTCAAGCCCGGCGGCAAACAGTTTGGGGCTGGGTACGCGCAGATGGTCGCCGGCAAACTCCAGCAGACCGAGGGCCAGGGCCCGCTCAATGACCTGGTCATCCAGCACCTCACCGAACAGCGCCTGCAGCTGCGCAAATGACAGCTGCTCGGCCTGCTCCGGCTGCCCAGGCCCTTGGATGGCCTGCTCCAGCCCCAGCACATGGGCCAAGTCGCGACCCTGAGCCCAGGCTTCGAACAGCTCGCGAATGCTGGCGATGCTGTAACCACGCTCCAGCAACTGGCCGATCAGCTTCAGCCGCGCCAGGTGCTCGCCGTTGTAGATCCCCAGCCGGCCTCGCCGCTCCGGCGGCGGCAATAGCCCCTGATCCTGATAAGCGCGCACATTACGCACGCTGGTCTGCGCGGCCTGGGCCAGATCATCGACCCGATATTCGACGGACACCGCCTCCACCACAGGGGCGGCGCTGCCTAATAAACGCTGGAGAAAAGCAGAGGCTGTTTGCATGGCGGCGATCATAGCCGCACGAGCAACCGGCCAACAACCGCCCCAACCAAGGGCTGGACTTACCCTACCCAACGGCTCAATCGGCCCTGCACAGCCCGCGCAAAGCCCTGTTGCAGAAGGCTTTCAGCTATCTAAGTAACACCGTAACAGGACCTGCAATGAGTTCAGCCGATGACTAGGCAGAGACGTCCCGAGCACCCAACAATAACCGTGACATCAAATGATGTAACGATCATCCAGACAATTCGGAGACGCTGCATGCCCATCGACCTCGCCTTTATCACCCTGTATTACTCACTACCCCTCGCTCTGCATCAGGCAACCGTATGAACGCGCCCGCCGTGTTGCCGAACGACGGACTGCAAGCCGAACAGCTGTGGGTTCAGGGCGATGGTGTACAGCTGGCGGCCTATCGCTGGGGTAAGCCGGACGGCCCGACTCTGCTGCTGGTGCACGGCTACCCGGATAACCATGAAATCTGGCTGCCATTGGTACGCGAGCTGGCCGCCGACTATCAGATCATTGCATACGACGTGCGCGGCTTTGGCGCCTCGGATATTCCACGCAAGCGCCTGGACTATCACCTGGCAAAACTGGCCAATGATCTGGAAACGGTGATCAAGGCCCTCAGTCCCGAGCAGCCGGTGCATCTGGTGGCTCATGATTGGGGCTCGATTCAAGCCTGGGAAGCAGTCACCGAACCACGCATGCAACCTCTGCTGGCCTCCTACACCAGCATCTCCGGACCTTGTCTGGACCATGTCGGCCACTGGATGCGCGACAAACTCAAGCAGAAGACTCCGCGCGCACTGCTGCAGGTGCTCGGCCAACTGCTCAGCTCCTGGTACATCGCCCTGTTCCACACGCCATTACTGCCCGAGCTGACCTGGCGCATGGGCCTGGACCGCGCCTGGCCTGGCCTGCTGCGCAAAGTCGAAGGCTTGCGCAATGTCGCGGTCAGCAGCAGCCAGCGCTCCGACGGTGTACACGGGGTCAAGCTGTACCGCGCCAACTTTATCCGCAGCCTGTTCACGCCACGCCTGCGTCATACCCAGGTGCCGGTGCAACTGATCGTGCCGACCCGCGACCGCTTCGTCCGCCCGCAACTGTTCGACCAGTTGCAGCATTGGGCGCCCAGGCTACAGCAGCGCGAGGCAAATGCCGGGCATTGGCAACTGCTGACTGAGCCACAACAGCTGGCCAAGTGGCTGCGTGAGTTCACCACCCATATCCACAGCGAGGCCGCCAGCACCGAGCCTGCCAGCCAGAACCTGGCAGGACGATAAGGAGAATCGAGATGAGCGAACAGCACCGCCTGGAACAACGCAAAGTACGCTTCGACTTTGCCAACACGCCACTGCACTGGGTGCCGAACGAGCCAGAAGCCTCGCACATCATGAACAGCCTGCACCTGATCCTGCCGGCTGGGGAATTCTGGTTCTGCCGGGTCTATAACAAGGCCCTACCACTGGTCTGCGACCCGCAGTTGCGCGAAGACGTACAAGGCTTCGTCAAACAGGAGGCGCAACATGCCCGCGCCCACGACAGCGCACTGACGCCCTACCTGCTGCGCCATGGCATTGATCCGACGCCCTTTACCAGACCAATCCACTGGCTATTCGAGCGCGTGCTGTGCGACTTTCCCCTCGGCAACAACGCCATCAGTCGCGCCCTGCAGCCCTGGTGGCTGCGTCAGCGGGTCGGCCTGATCGCCGCAGTGGAGCACTTCACCTGCGTGCTGGGCGACTGGATCATCACCACCCGCAGCCTCGACCATGCTGACCCGGTAATGCTCGACCTGCTGCGCTGGCACGGCGCCGAAGAAGTCGAGCACCGCAGCGTGGCCCACGATCTACACGTACATATTGGCGGCAGTCTGCTGATGCGCTGGGTGTATATGATGATTGCCACGCCGGCGCTGATCTTTCTGTTCAGCAGCGGAATGAAAATCATGATGCGCCAGGACCCGGTCACCCGCTACCGGCCAGGCTTTCTGCGCCTGTGGTACCACCTGGGCAAGCGTGGTCTGTTGCCCCGCATGGGTAGCATCGGCCGTTCGGTGGTGCGCTATTTCAACCCCAGCTATCACCCGCGCAGCGAAGGCGATATCCGCGTGGCGCTGAATTACCTGGCTAACTCACCGGCGGCGCAACGCGCGGCAGCTGAACAAGCCCAGGTCAGGGCCTGACAACTCGCCAACGAACAGAAGAGCGCTCTACTCGGCCGCCTCATCCTCCAGCACCCTCACCCCGGCCGCCTGCTCGAGTAGTTCGGCAGGCAGGCTTTTGCTGGCGCGGGCGCCGAGCAGTTTGAGGTTTTCCACACGACTGATGATATTTCCGCGCCCCTCGCAGAGCTTGTTGCGTGCGCCGACATAGGCTTTGTCCAGCTGCTGCAGGCGCGCCCCCATTTCATCCAGATCCTGAATAAAGGCGACGAACTTGTCGTACAGCGCACCCGCGCGCTCGGCAATCTCGCGGGCGTTCTGGCTCTGCCGCTCCTGTCGCCACAGGCTGTCGATCACCCGCAGGGTGGCCAGCAGCGTGGTCGGGCTGACGATGACGATATGTTGATCAAAGGCCTCCTGAAACAGCCCGGGGTCGGCCTGCAACGCCGCCGCAAAGGCCGCCTCGATCGGTACGAACAGCAACACGAAATCCAGGCTGTGCAGGCCCTCCAGGCGCTGGTAGTCCTTGAGCGACAAGCCCTTCAAGTGACTGCGCAGCGACAGCACATGCTGCTTGAGCGACAGCTGCCGGCTGGCGTCGTCCTCTGCGGCAATATATTGCTGGTACGCGGTAAGGCTGACCTTGGCGTCCACCACCACCTGCTTGTCGCCCGGCAGCTGGATCAGCACATCGGGCTGGAAGCGTTCACCGTCGGCGCTCTTCAGGCTGACCTGGGTCTGGTACTCACGCCCCTTCTCCAGGCCGGCGTGCTCCAGCACCCGCTCCAGCACCAGCTCGCCCCAGTTGCCCTGGGTTTTCTGGCCCTTGAGGGCACGGGTCAGGTTGGTCGCTTCATCGCCCAAACGCTGGTTGAGTTGCTGCAGACGCTCCAGCTCCTTGCCCAGAGAAAAGCGCTCACGGGCTTCCTGCTGATAACTTTCCTCCACGCGCTTTTCGAAGGACTGAATGCGTTCCTTGAGCGGGTCAAGCAACTGGCCGAGCTGCTGCTGGCTGGCTTCGGCAAAACGCTGCTCGCGCTCATCGAAGATCTTCCCGGCCAGTTCGGCAAATTGCGCGCGTAGTTCATCGCGCGAGCCTTGCAGGTCGCTCAGACGCTGTTGATGGCTGTCCTGCTGTTCTTTGAGTTCGGCGCTGAGGGCCGCCCGTTGAGCATCCAGGCGGCGGATTTCAGACTCCTGCTGTTCGCGCTGGCTGGCCCAGGCCTGGGCTGCTTCGCGGGCAATCTGGCGCTCCTGCTGCAGCAAGTCGGCCTCACGGCGCAACGCCGCCAACTCGGCCTGCTGATCAGCCTTGATCTCGCTGATCTCGGCGACTTCCTCGCGGCAATCATCCAGCTGCGCCGCGAGGCCGGTCTGCGCGAGCTGCGCATTACTCAAGCGTTCCTGTAGCAGGCTGAATTCCAGCTGCTGACTGGCCAAACGGCGTTGCAGCGACCAGGCCATATAAAGAAGAGGAAGTGCTGCGGCGGCAAACCCGAGCAGCGCAGGTGCCAACGCGACGGACAGATCGATAGGCATAAGCAACTCCGCAGAAAAATACTGGCAGTATAACCAGTATTCTTACAGAGCGGCCCATTGCGTCAGAGCCTGCTCAAAGTATCGCGAGCGAGTGCCATGCAAGGCGCTACGTTAGTAACAGCCAACGGCTGGTCCTTAGGGTGAGCGCAGCGAATCAAGCGAAGTGTACTTTTGTACAAGAGCATTACTCGTTTCACTCGCCCTTCGGGTCGCCTGAAGCGCGTTAACCGCAGCGGCTTGCCGAACCTGTTTTTAACGCGCCAGGGCCGACGCGCAGCAGACTTTGAGTTGGCTCTAGAGCTGTTTAAGCAGTTGCTGCGCCTCTGGCGAACCCTGCCCCGCTGCCAGCTCCAGCCAGTGGCGGGCCTGCTGCGGTTCATTGTTGCGCGGCTGACTATAGAGTTGGCCGAGCTCCAGCTGGGCCCCCATATCACCGGCGCGGGCGGCCTGGCGCAGCAGTTCAAAACCGATGCGCCGATCACGTGGGTTACCGCAATCACGGCAGAGCATTTGCCCAAGCCGACTCTGTGCCTGCACTACGCCCTGCAATGCAGGTTGCTTGAGCAGGTGGCCAGCAAAGCGTTTGACGCTGGGGGCATGACCGAGTCGAGGGCTGTCCAGTAGCCAGAGTGCCACACGGGTGGGCAGGCGAGGAGCAGTGGTTGCAGCGATAGGTAGTCGAGTGATTGCGCGAGGCATAAAAAGCAGCGGTAGCCGGAAAGGCGCGCAACTCTACTCCTTTTTTCGCCAAGGTAAAGCCTTGCAACAAAGCCTCAGACGGCGACCTAGAGCAAGCGCTCGGGTTAATCCACAGAAGCTGTGGATAACTTCGTGGATAACATGGGAGCAAGCGGCCTCAGCGCCTATGGTGTGGGGCCCAAGGTCAAACTGGTGATTTTTTCACCAGCGCAAAAAACCCATATATTTCATTGACTTATAAAATCAATAAAAAGAATCAAGGGTTTACGTCAAGCACTGCATCCTGCTTGACAAGGCGCATCGCAATTGTGCACAAGTCGCTGCGTCACGCCGTCGCACTGCCCTTTTTCAGGGCAAAACGCCCTGAAAAAGCCGCCCTGTATAGGGTCTGATGCCGTTTCGCTCGCGGCCGCGCCGGTGCCTGTTTTAGCGCGAGGCAAGGCACGAGACACGAAGTTTGGTTGTTCCAAATGAGTGTCGAGAAATGCAGTATCGCGCTAAAACAGGCTCGGCCCCTAAGCCGGGCGCGGTAGGCGACCATCCACCTGATAAGCATCCAGGCGAAAGACTCTAGGGGTGTCCGGAACCTGGGCATTCTTGAAGGCGACATAGTCGTCGGTGGTTTCGCACAGCCAGCTCAGCAGGTTACGCGGGCGCTTTTCTGCCAACGCGCCTGGAACGAATAGCGCAACGTTGTTGCCCTTCTGCGGGCAGCGCGCCGAACGGTACTCGAACGCCGCAACCCCTGCCCCGCGCATGGCTGCACCCAATGCCTGGCAAGGCTGATAATCGCTGGCATGACAGAGTTCGGCCTGGAAATCCGCAAACGGCGGATGCTGCAACTGAATGCCGCGCTCAACCTGATAGCGCGCCTCGAAGGTGCAATGCTCGGACAGGATGCGCCCGCTGGGTGGCGCAATGCTCATGCCATCCCAGAGCAGAAAGCGGTAATACGCCGCCTCGGCCATGGCGGTGTCGATGCGCAGCGCGCCATAGAACAGGCTCGGCTCGTGCACCGAACCAAAGCGCGAGCCCCAGCGCAGCGGCGGATAACGGAACGGGGTTTTCAGCAGGTAATGCAACGGCTCGGCATTCTGCGGCAGCGGCGGCTTGCTGGTTTCCAGCAACTCTTCAAGCAGCGCCTGTTCGGCAAGGGTATCGACCAATTGCAAAGTGGCGACCTGGGCCTGGCTCTCGACCAGACGCACCAGGCGCCCACGCAGCGGTTTGATCTGAGCCGGGCCTTGGCAGTGTTGCCAGATATCCATGGTGGCGTTGTCCTTAACTTTTATTATTGTTGGCTACTGCGCTTCAAGCTTGCTGTTTAGAAGCTGTTTAGGGCCTCGCGAGCTAGAGTCCTGTTTTTAACGCTGCAGGGCCGACGCGCAGCAGGTCATAAACAGGTTCTAGCCTTTGCCACGAATCGCATCGAGATACTCCACCACCCGCACCAGCCCCTGCACCTGCATCATCAGGGATAAGGGCGGTGCATCCAGATGGCGGTTGTCGGTGCGCAGAAAATGCTGCATATCCGGCAAATTGCCGCCAAACAGGGCAAACAGCGAGCGGTATACGCGGATTAGCAGCAGGGCCAATTCACCGGTCTTGCTGTGCACGCGCAGGCCACCCTCAGCCCAGCGCGAGATCGCTGTACGGTGTACGCCAATGATGTCCGCCAGTTCCTGCTGAGTCAGGCCCAGCTGTTCACGGGTATTGAGCAGCGCCTTGGCCAGCACCGCATCGGCGTCGGCAACCGGTCGAATCAATGCGCTCATCACGGCCTCCTACTATCACAATGTCTGTTTACAGCAAAAATAACACTAAATGCTGCAATTACACAGAACAGAATAACCTGTGATTGGCAGCCTGCCAGACATGGGTTAACGTCCTGCCACGCAACTCCCCCACTATGGATCAGTGCTTATGCCCAGCCGGCGCACCTGGCTGCGACTTATCAGTTGCCTGGTTTTACTGCTCGTCCTGCTTGGCGCTTACGGCTACCTGAGCCTGAATCGTCTGCTCGAACGCGAGCAGATCGAAAATCTCGAATGGCGCGGTCTGGGCCTATCCACCCAGGGCATACAGCTTGAACAGCTCAGCCTGCAGCACCCCAGCGGCGCAGTGCAGCTGCAACAGGTGCAATTGCGCTGGAGCGGATTCAGCCTGGCGCCGCCCTTCTGGCAGCAGGTGCAGATCACCGGCCTGCAACTGAATCTGCCCTCTCAAGCCGAGCCTGCAGCTGACGACAGTACGGATTTTGAGGTGCCGCTGGAGCAGCTCGCCGCCGTTATCAGCCTCTTGCCGCAACGCGTGCAGCTCGATGCACTGCAGATCGAGCTGCCCTGCGCCGACACGCGCTGCCAGCTGCTCGGCGATCTGCTGCTACGCAAAGACGCCGCACAGCTTGATGCGCAGCTCAACCTGCAACATCAGCAGGACCAGCTGAGCTGGCACGCACAACTACAAGGCGACTCCACAACTGCAGTGCTGCAGCTGAGCCTGGCGATCAATCAACAAGCGCAACTGCAGCTCAGCAGCAGCTTGCAACAGAGTGCCGCCGGGCAACTCTGGCAAGGTGATTTCACCGGCGATCTGCAGCAAAGCGCGGTGCTACAGAGCTGGCTTAGCCAATGGCTGCCCAACGCCGCAGGCACGCTGCCTGAGGCTCCGACGGCAGCGCAGCTAAAGGCAAGTTGGCAACTGCAGCTTGCACCTGGCCCACTTAACGTGGCGCAACTGCAGCAGGCCAGCGGCCAGTTACAGGCCCGCGCCAACCTGCCAGAGCCCTGGCCCATTCCCGCTATCGGTCAGTTGCAGGGCAGCTTCGATCTCTCCGCCAAGGCGCTGGATGGGCAGTGGCTGGCCGATAGCCTGAGTGCCGACCTCAACCTCAAGCAGATTGCCAATGACCTTATCAGTGGCGTACCCGCGAAACTGCATCCCGAAGCGCTGCAGCTAACAATCCAGGCCACGCAAACGCCCGAAAACCTGGCATCACAACTGGTTGGTCGCGCCCTGCCCCTGCAACTGCTGTTAAAGGGCCAGGGGCGCAACCAATTCGAGCTGCGAGGAACGCTGGCCCTGGCCAAAGGCTTGCCCTGGGGCTTGCAGCTGCTGGACGGCAGCCTTAACGCATCCACCCAGGCATTTCAGCTGGAGGGCTGGAAAATCGGCGCACTGCAGACGCAGCTGCAACTCGACGTTTTTCTGGATGCACAGCAGTTGGATCTCGTCCTCGGCAAAGGCTCACAGCTCAGCCTGCAGCACCTGTGTAGTGCGTCTGTTCAGGCGCAGCAACTCAAGGCCAGCAGCAGTGAGCTGCAACTGCAGGCAAAACTGGCGGCAGGCGCGCTGCTCGACTGGCAGCTAAAAGGACCTCTCGACCTCAGTGCGCAGCTGCAGCATGAGCAATTGCAGCCACAGCGCTGGTACTGGCAAGGCCCTTTGACTGCCAACCAACTGCAGGCGGAGCTGGACGGCACACTGCACAACGATGCCGGCCTGCAACTCAAGCTGCAGGCACAACACAGCAGCGCCAAGGGCCTAAGCCTGCAAGCACAACTGGCGGAGCTGTTTCTGCGCAGCGGCAACCCTTTAAAAGGCAGCTTCACGGCATGGCCAGCCCTGCTGGAGCTGAACAACGGTCGCCTGAATGCCAGCGCCAGCCTGACCCTCGCCAGTGATCAACAGATGCCCACGCTCAAACTCGAACTCACCGGCAAGGGCCTGGGCGGGATTTATGACCGCACCGCATTGGAGGGGCTGGATAGCCGTATCAATGTGCGAGTCGACCCCAAACAGCTGCAGCTTGAGTTGAGCGAGCTGCGCCTGGCCCAGGCCAACCCCGGCATACCGCTAGGCCCGCTGCAGCTCAGCGGCAGCTACAGCGCCGCCCTGCAAACACCGACCCAAGGCCAGCTACAGCTGCGCCAGGCCGAAGCGGCGCTGATGGGCGGCAAGCTGCAACTGGCACCCGGACAATGGAGCCTGGCCGCCGAACCGCTGCTATTTCCCGTACAGGTGCAGGGCCTGGAACTTGAGCAGCTGTTTATCCTCTATCCCACAGAGGGCCTGGCGGGTACCGGTACCCTCGATGGTCGTCTGCCGCTGCAGATTAGCAGCCAGGGCGTGACCATCGAACAAGGCCAACTCAGCGCACGCGCACCGGGCGGCAAACTGCAGTTCCACTCCGAACGTATCCGCGCCCTCGGCCGCAGCAACCCAGCGATGCAGCTGGTGACCCAATCGCTAGAGGATTTTCGCTTTACGACTCTGAGCAGCCAGGTCAACTACGATCAGCAAGGCAAGTTGGCTCTGGCCATGCGCCTGGAGGGACAGAACCCGGCCATCGAACAAGGCCGACCGATCCACTTCAATATCAACCTGGAAGAAGACATTCCGACCCTGCTGGCCAGCCTGCAACTGACCGACAAAGTCAGCGATATCATCAAGCAGCGTGTGCAACAGCGTATGCTGGAACGCAATGCCAAAACGGCCCCGACAGAGCCATGACCAAGGAGAAGCGCCATGCGCTTGCGTAGTTGTTTCGCCGTCCTGCTACTAGGGCTGCTCAGTACGGCCTGCACCCCGACCGTACAGCTGGCGATGCCCAATGAGCCGATCAACATCAACCTCAATGTGAAGATCGAGCACGAAATCTATATCAAGGTGGATAAAGCCCTGGACAGCATGTTCAGCGAATCCAGCGGATTGTTCTAAGGAGCCCGAGCATGAACCTCTATAAACGCCTTGCCAGCCTGTTACTGCTGCTCAGCCTGAGCCTGCCGGCCGTAGCCCTGAACCTTAACGAAGCCATGTCCGCCCTGGGCGACGCAAAAGCCAGCGGCCAGTTAGGCGAAATGCCCAATGGCTATCTCGGCGTGGTGAGTAACGCTGGCCAGGCCGCCGAAATCGCCCAGTTAATCAACCAGGCGCGCCGTACCGAATACCAGAAGCTGGCGGCGCAGAACGGCATCCAGCTCAGCGATGTGGAAGCCATTGCCGGGCAGAAAGCCATCGACAAGACCCCGGCAGGGCAATACATCCAGCTTGAAGGTAAGTGGCAGCGCAAATAACTTCGTCAGCGAGCCTAGCCAAGGGTCCGGGAGGGGCTCAGTTACCTCCCCGGCCCCTTGGCCAGTTCAACCTGCAGCCAATCGACAAACACCTGCGTCAGGCGCTGACGGCGTTTGCGCTCAGGCAGCACCAGGTAATAGCCCATCGTTGAATGCGCGACTTCATCGCCCAGACGGCACAGCAGGTTCTGCGTCAGCAGTTCATCGACCAGATGGCGCCAGCCGATGGCCACGCCCTGTCCGGCGATGGCCGCCTGAATCAGCAGTGTGTAGTTATCAAAACGCAGGCTGCCGGGGCTGGGCGTTTGCTGCAGGCCGAAGGCGCGGAACAGCCCGGCCCAGTCGAACCAGCGCGAACGGTTTTCCGGGCGCAGGTGCAGCAGCGGCAGGCTGGCCAGCGCAGCAGCAGGTAAAGGCAATGTCTGCCCCTTGAGCAGCTGCGGGCTGCACACCGGGAACACCTCTTCGCGAAACATCAGCTGCGCCTCGGCATGCTTGAAGCGCCCATCGCCGAAGTTGATCGCCACATCAATCTCCGCCGGCAGAGCACCCTGATCACGCTCGCTGGTGATCAGGCTGACATCCACCTCCGGATGCAGCTGATGGAAACGCTGCAAACGCGGCATCAGCCAGTAGGCGGCAAAGGCAAAGTCAGTGGCCACTTGCAGCACCTCATGCTGCTGTTGCGCGGTGACCGCCAGCAGCCCGGCATCCAGGCTCTGCAGACCGTCCTGCACGTAACTCAGCAACAGCTCGCCGGCATCGGTAAGGGTAATGCCCCGGTACACCCGGTCGAACAGGCGCGTGGCCAGCTGCTGCTCCAGACGTTTGATCTGCTGGCTGATCGCCGGCTGGCTGGTGCCCAGCTCGCTGGCGGCGGCGGTAAAGCTCAGCTGGCGGGCGGCGGACTCGAATACCCGCAGCACATCCAGCGACACCCCATCGATGCGTTCAAACATAAGCTCAGGTTATCCAATGTATCTACTGACAGCAGGTTTACCCAGCTTTTGCTAAGCCGGATGATCAAGCCAGCACTGTCGCATAAATCATTTATATGGAATACCGGCTGCCATGAAACGCCCGAACATCCTCTTTATCATGGCCGATCAGATGGCCGCGCCGATTCTGCCGCTGCACGATGCCGCCTCACCAATCCAGATGCCCAACCTGATGCGCCTGGCCGCCGACGCCGTGGTGTTCGATGCCGCCTACTGCAACAGCCCGCTGTGCGCGCCGTCGCGCTTTACCCTGGTCAGCGGCCAGCTGCCCTCGAAGATCGGCGCCTACGACAACGCCGCCGACTTCCCCGCCGATGTGCCGACTTATGCCCATTACCTGCGCCGCCTGGGCTATCGCACAGCGCTGTCGGGCAAGATGCATTTCTGCGGCCCGGATCAGTTACATGGCTATGAAGAGCGCCTGACCAGCGACATCTACCCCGCCGACTACGGCTGGGCGGTGAACTGGGATGAGCCGGACGTGCGCGCCAGCTGGTACCACAATATGTCTTCAGTGCTGCAGGCCGGGCCGTGCGTGCGCACCAACCAGCTGGACTTCGATGAAGAGGTGGTGTTCAAGGCCCAGCAGTATCTGTATGACCACGTGCGTGGCGACGGCGAGCAGCCCTTCTGCCTGACCGTGTCGATGACTCACCCGCATGACCCCTACACCATCCCGAGCGAGTTCTGGGACCTCTACCGCGACAAGGACATCCCGCTGCCGCGCCAGCACATCGATCAGGCCGAGCAAGATCCGCACTCGCAACGCCTGATGAAAGTCATCGACCTGTGGGACAAGCCGCTGCCCGAGCAGAAGATCAAGGATGCACGCCGCGCCTACTTCGGTGCCTGCAGCTACATCGACAGCAATATCGGCAAGCTGCTGAAAACCCTCAAGGACTGCAACCTGAGCGACAACACCATCATCGTGTTCTCCGGCGATCACGGCGACATGCTGGGTGAGCGCGGCCTCTGGTACAAAATGCACTGGTTTGAAATGGCCGCCCGCGTGCCGCTGCTGGTGCACGCCCCCAAGCAGTTTGCTGCGCGCCGGGTAAGCCAGAACGTCTCGACCATGGACCTGCTGCCAACCCTGGTGGAGTTGGCCGGTGGCACGCTGCAAGCCGACCTGCCGCTGGATGGCCGCTCGCTGCTGGCACACCTCGAAGGTCGCCAGGGGCATGATGAAGTGCTTGGCGAATACATGGCCGAAGGCACCATCAGCCCGCTGATGATGATCCGCCAGGGCGAGTGGAAATTTATCTATTCGGAACACGACCCCCTGCTGCTGTTCAACTTGCGCCACGACCCGCAAGAGCACGAAAACCTGGCAGAGTCCGCCGAGCACCAAAGCCTGCTGGCCGACTTTATCAACCAGGCCCAGGCGCGCTGGGACATGCCGGCGATTCATCAGGCCACCCTGGCCAGCCAGCGCCGCCGGCGTTTTGTTGCCAGCGCCCTGACCCAGGGGCACCTGACCAGCTGGGACCACCAGCCAATGGTCGACGCCAGCCAGCAGTACATGCGCAACCACATTGATCTCGACGATCTCGAACGTCGCGCTCGCTTCCCGCAACCCTGATTGCAAGCCACTGCCGAGTTGATCCAAAAACTAATAATTCAAGAGGACATTGCCATGCACAGATTCAGCACAGTACTTATCGGCGGCCTGTTACTGACAGCCAGCAGCTACAGCCTCGCCGAAGACGCCAGTTGCGCCACGGTGAAACTCGGTGATCCGGGCTGGAGTGATATTGCCGTAACCAATGGCATCGCCAGCTTCCTGCTCGACGGCCTGGGCTACAAGGCGCAGCCGCAGACCCTGGCCGTGCCGATCATCTTCACCGGGCTGCAGAAAGGTCAGGTGGATGTGTTCCTCGGCAACTGGATGCCGGCGCAGCAAAGCAACTACGACAAGTTCGTGACCACCGGTGAAGTCGAGCAGGTGGTGGAAAACCTCAGCGGCACCGAGTACACCCTGGCCGTTCCCACTTACGCCTATGAGGCCGGGGTGAAGAGCTTTGCCGACCTCAACCAGCATGCCGACAAGTTCAGCCGCAAGATCTACGGCATCGGTTCCGGCGCACCGGCCAACGAATCCATCCAGAAGATGATCGCCGCCGACGAATTCGGTCTCAAGGACTGGAGTCTGGTCGAATCCAGCGAGCAGGCCATGCTGGTGCAGGTCGGTCGCGCAGTGAAACGCGAGCAGTTTGTGGTGTTCCTCGGCTGGACCCCGCACCCGATGAACGTGCAATACGACATGCGCTACCTCAAGGGCGGCGAGAAGTACTTCGGTGCCAGCGGCAGCGTCAACACCCTGACCCGCAAAGGCTACGCCGCGCAGTGCCCGAATGTCGGCAAGCTGCTGAGCAACCTGAGATTCACCCAGGAGATGGAGAACGCCATCATGGATCAGGTGCTGAGCAAACAGGCCAGCAACGATGAGGCAATCAAGGCCTGGATCAAGGCCAACCCCGCGGTGGTGGCCGGCTGGCTTGAGGGCGTCACCAGCCGCACGGGCGGTGATGCTCTGGCGGCAGTTAACGCCAAGCTTTGAACCGGCCGGCTTGATTCCCTAAAGTAGGCGGGCCGCTGCTGTGCAGCGGCCTTGTCCATCGTCCGCACAAGAAGCCACACATGCCCTTGCTCCGCCTTCAGACCCTGTTGCCCTTTCTGCGCTGGCTGCCGCATTGCAGCAAACGCAGCCTCGGTAAAGACCTGTTGGTGGGACTCAACGGTGCCATCCTCGCGCTGCCGCAATCTATCGCCTATGCGCTGATTGCCGGGCTGCCGCCACAATATGGCCTGTACGCGGCCATCGTGCCGGTGCTGATTGCCTGCCTGTGGGGCTCCTCCAGTTTTCTGATCTGCGGCCCCACCGCCGCGATTTCCATCGTGCTGTTCAGCAGTGTCAGTCCGATGGCGACACCGGGCAGCGACCACTTTATTGCCCTGATTCTGCTGCTGACCCTGCTGGCCGGTGTGTGCCAATGGCTGCTCGGCCTGCTGCGCTTCGGCGCGCTGGTGAATTTCGTCTCACATTCGGTGGTGCTCGGTTTCACCCTGGGCGCAGCATTGGTGATCGGCATCGGCCAGTTGCCCAACCTGCTCGGCCTCACCGTCACCAGCCAGACCACCGCGCTGACAAGCCTGCTCAGCCTCGGCGAGCACCTGGCCGAGAGTGACTGGCGCACCCTGGCCGTAGCACTGTTCACCCTGGCCATCAGCCTGTTGAGCAGGCGCTTGTGGCCGCGTGCGCCGGCTTTACTGATCGGGATTGTGGCCGCCAGCCTGCTGGTCATGGCCTGGCCTGAGCAACTTGGCCACGTCGCGCTGGTCAGCCGTTTTGCAGGCAGCCTGCCGCCCTTCGCCCTGCTGGAGTTCAACCTCAGCCACATCCTGCAACTGCTGCCTGCAGCCGTGGCCTGCGGTTTGCTCGGCCTGGTCACCAGCCTGTCGATTGCCCGCGCCCTGGCGGATAAATCCCAGCAGCTGTTCGATGCCAATCAGGAAGTTCGCGCCCAGGGCCTGTCGAATATCGTCGGCCCCTGGTTTAGCGGTTCGCTGTCGGCCGGCTCCTTCACCCGCTCGGCGCTCAACCAGCAAGCCGGTGCCTGCTCGCCCATGGCCGGGGTGTTCGCCGCCCTGCTGGTGGCGTTGTTTGCCCTGTACGGCAGCCGCCTGTTCGCCTATGTGCCCATTCCGGCGATGGCGGCGAGTATTCTGCTGATCTGTTGGGGGCTGTTCGACCTCAACGCCGTCAAGGCCCTAAAGCGTGTGAGCCGCAGCGAGTTTCTGGTGATGCTGCTAACCGTGCTGGCAACCCTGGTGCTGGAGCTGCAAAGCGCTATCTATGCCGGTGTTCTGGCCTCCCTGCTCGTCTACCTCAAACGCACCTCGCAACCGCGTGTGCGCCAATGGCAGGACGGTGAGCAGGAATGGTTACGCATCGAAGGCTCAATTTTCTTCGGCGCCTGCCACTACCTGCAGCAGATGCTGCAACGCAGCTCGGCACGCTGGGTAATGATCGATGCCCAGCACATCAACTTTATCGACTACGCCGGCATCGCCATGCTGCACCAGGAAGCCCGCCGCCTGCACGGCCAGCAGCGGCATCTGGTGTTGCACCACGCACGGCCACAGGTGATCGATGAAATCCACAAGCTGGAAGGCGCGGAGCGCTGCCCGGTGCAGTTCGCCAGCTAATCGGCAGTCAGCGTCAGTAAAATATCGGCACACCAGGTGCAGTTGAGCCCCAGGGCTTCATCCTGTTCGAGGTCGCGACAGCCCAGGTCAAGCCGCGCTGAATGCACGCCCACTAGCCCGGCACGTTTTGACAGAAGGACCTGAGTACAATTCCGTTCTGACCGCGCAACTGGCCCAGACCAGCAACCTCAGGAGCGCCACGCATAAGCAGCCCCGCTGCCGAAACCATCCAGAAAAACTGGCGCAAACTGACAACCTGATGCAGCAGCGCTATGACATGCCCCGCGAGGACGCCAGCACAGGTAATGAGTTTCTTCGAAAGGCACCGCGCCAGCCGACACTGCGCAGCCTCACTTCAGGCGGTAACGCGTCAGCTCAGCCGGCGTCAGCACGCGCATGCGCTGTGGCTCGGTGCTGTTGATCGCCTCAAGTAGCTCGGGCGGTATCTGCATTTCTTTGAAGTAAGCTGCCTGAGTCGCCCTGCTCGGTGCAAAGGCGGACGCCGAATGCACCGAATCACTGCCCGCATAATACGGCCGGTGAATGCCCACATGACCGCGCACATCTTTTCCATGCCCCGCAGCCAACAGGTACACACAGCTGCCTTGGCAAATTCCGGTGGACGGCACCAGAGCATCAAAGCCCGTTTCACGCAGCAAGCGCCCCATGCGAATCGCCTCGGCTACGCTGCCGCCAATGCTGTCGAGCATGACAATCTTCTTCGTATATTTGCCGGGATTGGCCTTGATGCCCTTGAGCAGCGCCTCGTAATCGCCCGGCGCAATATCCTCAAAGACCTTGGCGACGAAAATCCGCCCAAGACTCTTATGTTGCCCGGCCTGCACCTCAACCTTGGCCAGCGCGACGCCCGAACACAGCGCTGCCACGCAGATAATCACAACCTGAAACACAGTACGCCTCATAAACCCGGTAAATCCTTAAGCGATGCGGTCAACGAATGGGCGAAGATACCTGTTACCGAGCAATAGCGCATAATTTGCAGCATTGGGTGCATGCTTCGACAACCCCGGCCTGCCCTCCCCCCGTACGTAACACCGCTACCACCTGCCCAAGTGAGAATTTCCGTGGCCCCGATGTTCGAAATCCAGCACCACACTCCTGAAATCTACCGCCAGCAAACCCGCCGCAGCACCCTGACTATCGCGGCGATCTTTGTCGCCCTGGCCATGCTGCTATCGAGCAGCGCCGTGCTGCTGTTCGGCACCCCAGGCGGCGACAACTTCCGCTGGAACCTCGGCGGGGTTATCGCCGCACTAGTGCTGACTGTAGCCCTGGTGCGCGTGCTGCTATGGCCACAGCCCTTTATGGCCGCCGCCGTGTACGGCTGGCGCCTGAAACGCAGCCTGATGCGCGTGACCAATCTGATGCACCACGTCAAAGCCGGTGTCGCCGCCCGTGACCCAGCTGCCATGCAGCTACTGCGTTTCTACCACCTGGGTCTGACCCAAATGCACCAACTGGATGGCAACTCCAGCGCACTCAGTGAAGCGGTGGCGGAAATCAATCGGCACAAGGAGCGCATGGAAGAGCTGGGCATGGAGACCGATCAACTGCGACTCGATGCGGACTGGCTTGAAGCTGTGAAAATGATCCAGCCCCTGCCCCGCTAACCTGGCTAGCGCGAAGATGAACGAGCATCTCTGGTCAACGCTTTAGGCTGTGAACGCGAATGAACAGCTATAAATCCACTAACGGTTACATGCAGCAGTTTCTTTTAGCCACAGGTGGGGCAAGCAGTCCATGCCAGCGATCCTTACGAGCACGGATACTTGCACAGACATCGGGCTGCACACCTTGCCCGCATTGAGGTCGTAGTTTGCTTTCTTAATAAAGGTAATTGGCGCGAGGGCTAGTTGACCTACTGAACAACCGCGCCACACAAATTTGAGAGATGGCCAATGAAACCATTCAAGACGCCCACAACACATGGCGACCTCATCCAGTCCTGGCAACGTGCATGGCGCAACCTGAACCTACCGGCCCCGGCCGGTTTGTTCGAGCGGCTGCTGGCTGCTTATAACGAGCCGCATCGCCACTACCACACGCAACAACACATCGTGGAATGCCTCGAACATTTCGACGCAGCGCTCGCCCTTGCGACCGAGCCCGGTGAAGTGGAAATCGCGCTGTGGTTTCACGATGCAATCTACATACTGCGCGGAGCAGACAATGAACTGCGCAGCGCCGACTGGGCCATGCAGGAATTAGCGGCCAGCGGAGCCACAACGCAGGTTCAAGCGCGGGTGCATAACCTGATCATGACCACCCTCCATAACGCCATACCTAGCGATGCCGACCAGCAACTTCTCGTCGATATCGACCTGGCCATACTCGGCGCCGCACCTGCGCGCTTCAACGAATACGACCGCCAGGTACGCGCCGAATACAGCTGGGTACCTGGTCTGCTGTACCGCATCAAACGCAGGGCAGTGCTCAAGCACTTCCTCACGCGCGACCACCTCTACAACACAAGCCACTTCCGGAATCGATACGAACAACAGGCCAAGGCCAACCTGCAAACGGCGACTGGCTAGCGCAGCCCAATGCTTACGCCCATAGCCCTGCCCCCACACAACAAAAAAGTAAGCCTTGGCCGATGGGGAACAGCATAAAAATGACGGACTTGGAGAGTTTTTAGGGTTGTTTATCCTAAAATCTAAGCCCACAAAAAAGCCCCTGAAATCCATGGCGATTTCAGGGGCTTTGCGTACAGCAATATGGCGGGAAGCTAGGGATTTGAACCCCTCTCAGAACAGCACACACCAACACAGATCCTACATAATCAATAGGTTATGAGTCTTCCATTACACTGTTAGCCACTGTATGGCACAGCGTTTTCGACACATTTTCGACACTTCTAGCCTTTAACTTAAGTAGAGCATCTATAAATCACCACTGGTCGTTTTCATGTCCAGAGCGTCAAAATTAATTCGATCACGCAAAAGCCCACCAGAACGAGAATCCAACCGGAAAGACTCTCCTTCGCGAACACGCGCAACAGTAGAAAAATCAAGTGGCGCCGACGATTTATATTGCGGAATCACATTATTATCCCAAGACTCAACTTTATCCAAACCGGCAGCATTCCACTGAGAAAGAACGCCCAGAGACTCAGGATTGGTCTTGAAAGACTGGGCATAGAAAACTTTACGGTAATTTTCAGCGCTATTAGATATATTATCTAACCCTGCCATTACTTGCCCACCCGCTGTTACATCTAAAATTTCTCCATCACTAGTTTTAAGCGACCTAGCAACGGCTGACGCTTTACTTAACGCCGCGGCTAATGTGTCAGGATCACCAAGATCGACTGATGGAAAACTAACTAGCTTATTACTCATCACTGGAGTTTGTGTGCAGGCAATTTGGCCGCCCACAGAGCTGCAATTTAATTTCTGAGACACACGCTCTGTAATAGTCCATGTAGGGCCAAACGTCTCAACGGCCCAATACATGAACTTAGCTTTCCATTTCTCTACCCCTGCCGCTCTCATTCCATAATAAAAGCTCCTGTGCGTATCATGCTCAGTTCTGGTTTTAATATCACAATAATAGTCATGAATCACAGAGGCCCTAACATACTCGCCCTCAAAAGGTCCGCCTATAAATGACCAAAACGCTTGTGGTATTGAAGCGCCGTCTACTTCCACCTCTGGTGGCACACTCCAGACAAGACCGTTAGGGTCATCAAACTGAAACTCATGTGATAGTTTAAACTTCGGTCTTGGAACAGCTGGAACAATCTCCCCTTTCAATGCACCCAAAAAAACACCAAAATATTCTTCCGAGTGCGACAAAGAAGAAATCGACATAGCCGTTGCAAGAAACAGAAAATTTAAAACCCGCATTTAAAAACCCTCCAAAAACTTTCAAAAAGTTCAAAAAACACTTAAGCCGAACAGTTTTCAAGCGCTCTTATTAGTTCTGGTTTATTGGTAGTGTTTCTACTTTTCACGGCATCATGATAACCAACCCTTTCTTCAACTGTGATTCCACTGCACTGACCTAAAAAAGCGCGTACTTGACCCGCAACCAAATTCACATCCGAAGCAAGCACGCTCCTGCTTCCATCGAACCAGAGTGTTACAAACTCAAATACCAACGTCTTCCTTTCAAAGGAATTAGCAGCACTATTTTTAATTCCACTCAAATATCCAGATGCCGCAGAACGAACCTCTAAGCTCTCTAAACTTTCTTTAATTTTTGCAACACTCTCAGAACTCACTTGAGAGTTCATAGCCCCACCAGCTCCGGAAATCGTATTTCTGAGTGTAGAAAACAACATTTGCTGAGAGTCGTTTGCCATGGCGCTAGCTGCCTTAGTTATCTCAACCACCACATACGAATTATCTAAGTAGTAGCAGCTTTCAATAGGTTCTAGTTCACCTGCACAACTCTTATAAACAACCCTACCAACCGAAGTATTAAACGACAGCTCACTCCATGGAATTTGCTTACTGCGGTCTTCACTTCTCACAATAATGTAGTTACCTGCCTCTAAAAATGCTGTATCTGGGTTTGCTGCATCAGCAGATTCAGCCAAGCTTTTCAGGTCAAAAGAAAAAGCCATTGCAGTATCATCCAGATCATCTTGTATAAATACCTCCGCAAGAGATGATAAAATAGAGGTAACCGGATGCGCAGGCGGATAGAACGTTTCACCTAACGTCGCAAGGTTTCCGGCAAGGTTACTAAGCTGGGTCCCGTCAGCGTCAAGTTCAATTATATATACATCCATTTTAAATGGATGTCCGCTATATGAAATAGGACCATACACACCATGCAAATTCGAAAAATTCAAGAACTGCCCACGACGAACATCATTACTATAATAAATGACTTTGGAATTTCTCACCCCATCACTACCAAATTTTCTAGCGCAAGGATCTTCACATGTACTTGCAACTATCGCTATATCTCCAGAAGTAGGCTCACGACGAGCAATCCTTAGTAAACTCCTAAACTCTGAGAAATCCTTAACAAAAACCTGCTTTATGGAAACAGCAATTGGATCACCTGCTACAATTCTATTTTTTGCATTCGAAATGCTAATATACTTTGGCTGCAATTCACCTCCTGTAGTGCCTGGTCTATTGTACCGGTAATCCACAGCACCCTGATTTGAAATAGCACAGCCAGAAATCACTACAAAAAAGATCACTGGCAAAAACAAATTCCATATATTTTTTGCGCACATAATATTCCCTCACCACTTATGTATGGTTTAGTTAATTTACTCAAGGTGCTAAAACGTATACAAGAGAGCACCCAGCTCGTTCTCAACTACTATCTAGACCAATAGTGTCAATTTTTCTCGAGCCATTTCCTTGACGCTTTTTTATCCTTTCTTTTGATGCTGAAATTGATGCTAGCTAACATCCGTCCGCTTGCCACATATTAGAGAAGTAAAAATTTTCCTAATCCATTTTCAGCTCAATTAAGCTGCCATTCCATATCGCACATAGCGCTCTTCAAGCTTCTTAGCCAGGTGCTTCTTGAGCCAGGTCTGTGACCTGCCTTTCTCGCGGTAGTACTCCTCCACCAGGTGGAACACTGGCAACGACTTGAGAGCTGCCCAGCAGGACGCGAAGTCCATGCGATTACGGGCAAAGAGCGTGATGGCGTTGCCTAGCATCAGCTCGATGTTCTTTCCCGAGAACCCCCTGGCCGTTTTGTAGTAGCGGCGGTAAACGAAGCGATCAACAGGTGCTAGGAAGCGGGTTTCGCTGCGTAGGATGGTCCACAGCGGATCTGTGTAGGCAACACGGTGCAGGAGTTTGAAGGTATCTAGACCGTACTCAAAAAGGCCCTGCAGGTGAGTAGCCAACTCTGCGTAGCAGCATGAGTTGAGGATCTCGCCACTGCTGTTGTGGGAACCCTGGGCGAACTGCTCGACCACCGAGTGATGGAAACGAAATTCGACCCGGTACACATCCAGTTTCGGGTCATAGTTGCCGATTTCATCTTCGAAGGGGTTGTCACCATCACGCCAGCGGTTTTCCCAATAGTCGAGCTTATCAACGGCTTTGGCTTGTTTGGTTTTGTTGTAGATCGCGCACTGTAGGGCTGCTGCAGAGCCGAACAGGAAGGACTGACCACGGCTGTAGGTAGCGGCCATTTCATCGAAGATGATGCTGCCTATACCGTCGAACTCGCGGACGTTACGGGACTTGCAGCGCATACGAGGCACAAGGTCTGCAGGTGGCGTCCAGCCTTGAAAATCGACTGCCAAGTGAACAGCACACTGGCTGATTTCAAGGGCAGCCAGTACCTGCCCTGCAAGCTCATCCAGGATCTGCTGTAGCTGTTTTGGCGAGTGTTGCTCGATCAGGTGGGGACTGACTTCGATCTTGAGGTGTGGGCCTGGTGAGTCGGCTTTGACGTTGTAGTTTTTGATCAGCAGGATCAAGCCTAGATCCGCATTCTGCAGCTTGTACTGATACCCCGAGTCTCGCCCTACCCTGCCTGGTGCCCATTGCTTACCCGCAAAGCTAACCAGGTCTGTACCTTCGAACAGCGCGAAGATCTCCGGACGGATTACACCGCGGTAAAGCTGACGAACCGTATCGACATGACAACCGAGGATGTTGATTCGGGTCATGTCGATAAACGCACCGTTGCCCTGGTCCAGGAAATAGCGACCGGTCGGTGATTCATTGAAGTTACCGGTTTCGTCGAAGTGAATCCGGATCAGATCGCGTGCTGGTTTCATTCTTCTATGTCCGTCTGTGCTGTTATGTGCTGTCAAAGGAATTGTTTAAAGACGTGCTACAGGGTCGTCTGGCCTGGCGCTTATGGCGCTGCGCTCGTACCTCGCGCATGCGCCCAAAAGCGCCAGGCTGGGTTTTTGGGTGCTCACCACAGGAACCTGCCTTTCTCGTACTGCACCACGGTGATGGTGGGCTTCGGCTCGGTTGGCCCAAGCGGCTGTTGAGGCTGCTGGACAGGTTGTTGTGGGGGCTGCTGCATCTGCGCGTGCTGCTGTGATCGATCAGGAATACTCGGATCGAAGTAGCCGTTCTCCACCACGTTGCTGCAGAAGAGGAAGTCGGTGTTCACACGGGTGCCTTGCTGGGTGTAGCACTGGCACACCGTGGGCTTGCCGTTCACTACTGCACTGGACATGCGGTTGAACTCACGGGCGTAGGTGTTAGGGTCGGTGCTGGACATGCAGTAGAGCCGCGGGTGGGCCACGGGCTGCGTGAGCTGGTCGTAGATGGGTGCTGATGCCGGTATTTGCGGAATGCGCGGTGCACGTTGATCGAGGTACTGCGCGGGGCTTATTTGGCTGTTTTGCTCACCGGGCTGGCCGGTAGGTTTGATGAATGAACCCACGGTGGATTTGACCTGATCGACCATGCTGGCCGGTGTTTCTTTTGTATCGGCTTGCTGGGTTTTGACCTGCTCAGAGGCATAGCGGTCGTAGGCGCGGTAAACGAGTATCCCGGCCCCAAGAATCACCATCATGGCCAGGATGAACTTGGTCGGTAACTTGGTCTGAAAGTGGTGTTGGGCGTTGCTGCTGGTGTAGACGGCGAAGTACTTCTTATCGAGGCGCAGGCTCTTTTTGTCGGCATCCTTGAAGCTGGTTTTGGTTTCGACTTTCTCAATCACCGCTTCGGATTCAAAGCGCAGCAGTTGCTGTGATTTGAATACGCGCCAGTAGTGGATATGGCCGTTGCACAGGCGGCGCAGGTGCACGTCGATATAGCGCGGGTCTTGGGTAACCAGATGCACTTCGTGGCCGTTGTGGCGCATGGTTTCAAAACGGCTGATGTGCTCCGGCGGGCGTGCCCTGGGATCACGTGCACCGAACCAGCCTTGGGCCTCATCCACGACGATGATGGAATCAGCAGGCAGCTCAAACCATTTCTCCGGGTCTTCAAATGAGAACCACGCGGCCTGCAGTTGCTCAGGTTTGAGGCCGTTGATGTTGTGGTAGTAAACCGTGCGGCCTTCGGCATGGGCCTTCTGGTCCACTTCTCGGATGGTGTTGAGGGTTTTGCCGTGGCCGGGCTTACCCGTGCGGATGTAGAGCATGGGAAGTCTCCTTATGCCTCAATGGAGGTGCCGCCCGGCTTGCGCCAGACTTGGCTACGTTTGCGGTCGGTGGCCTTGTCGATGCCGGCCAACAGGAAGCGGGTGGAAATGGCGGCGAAGTAGATGTTCACCACCACATCGAATTTGGCGAGGCCGAGGATCTGTTGAATGATCGGGCCGACTTCACCCATGCGGGCGAACAGGTAGGACTGGGCTTCACCGATGATCAGGTTGAAGCCGACATAGGTGACGAAGCCAAAACCCAGAATGCGCAGCACCATCTTCACCAGCGGGCCGAGGATGATGATCAGCAGCTGGGCGACATAGAGAAAGTGCATCAGTTACCTCCTACGGAGCGGCCGACATAGAGCGCGGCCAAGATGGTGGCCACGGCCACGAACAGCCCGCTAAGGTCTGAGGCGGCGCGACACAGCGGTTCATAACTGAGGGTGAAGGTGCGACCACCGGCTGTGGTCAGGGAGAAGCTTTCAGCGGCTGGGCAAGTGGCGGGGAGAAAGCGCGTGCCTTGGTTGATGAAGGACGGCACGTCGATATCGCCTGAGCCTTCATCGAGCTTGAATTTGTCGCCCTGGCCTTCGAACAGGCCTTTGATGTCGTCTTCGTTTTCTTCAAAGTCGTTGGCTTCTTCGAAGTCGCAACGGGCTTCGTATTGCTGTTTGAGGATGGCGCACTGCACGGCATCGCCCTCACAGGCCGGCGCGGCTTCGCAGGTCTGCCCACCGGTGACCTTGCTTTCGCTTTTCTCTTCTTCCTCTTCGCGCTCTTCCTGGGTCTTGCCGTCGGCATCCTTGCAGCCTGGGCCGGTGCAGGTGTTGCTTTCACCACCTGGGGTGCCATCTGCTTTGGTGTGGTTGTTACTGACGTTCGTGGTGGTGCTGGTTGAGCAGGATTTGACGCCCGTGCATTGGGTCGTGGTGGTGGTCGTGGTTGTCGTGGTGTCTTTCGAGCCGTCCGGGTTGGTTTTCTCGACGATCTCTTGATCGACCTTTTTGTCGGTCATTTTCGGCGACGGTGGCTTGGGGATGCACTGCAGTTCACCGCCCACAGTACCGAGGCTGCATTCCATATTGCCGGGGTCGATATTCAGCTCAGTGGCTTGGCAGTCGTAGCGCTGGCGACCTTCAGCATCGGTAATTTTGGTGGTGCATTCAGACTGTGTTTCAACAACTGGCGTACCGTCCGAAGGCTGAGCAAATTCGGATTCATTGCCGGTGCAGGAGACACCGTTACCCTTGTATTTGAAGGCCAGAAAGACACCAATCGGGTCGCCGTTTTCAAAACGGTAAGCCCGCGAAGGTGCAGAGCCGGAGAAGGCATATTGGCAACCACCACGGCATACAGAACCAGGGGGATCAACACGGCCAGCGATCACACCTGCCCCGGTAAACTCGCCAGCGCGGTGACGATGTTCAACATCCACGCCCACTGTAGGCTCACATTTGTCAGGCTCAGGTGGCTTACAAACGCCTGTAGCTGGATCGTAAATGGCATTGACTGGACAGGAGGTGCCATGGCGAGTGATGAAAGGCGGAAAACCGCTCCAAGGAGAGCCAGTCGTGGTAAAGAAACGGCACTGGAAGTAATCATCACGAATGCGGGTCACCTCGGCGCGACCATGCTCGATGCCGCCGCCGAGGTTGTGTTTCGATATGGATATGCAGGCTTCAAGCGGAGATGAAAACGTACCGCCGAACGTATTGCTAGCCCAAAAAAAATCTTGAGCGTAAGAGAATCGCCCCCACCCTATTAGAGTCAGAGCCAGCAGTAGTCGAAGTAGCACGTATGGCCGCATCACAGTTAAACCCGCCCAAAGAACACGAGGTAAAACGCCAGGGTGGTGAGGATCAGGACGTACAGTTCATAACTCATGGCGTTATCCAGAAGAGAAAACCCCGCCGAAGCGGGGTTTGGTTGCTACGGCACTGGTAGGTGCAGAGGGACGGTTACAGGGCGCGGCGCATGTACTTGAAGGCCATGGCCGCGATGATCACGGCGAACACCGCCCAGCCGATGGTGCCAACGTCAGTACCCGCGGTATCGAGTGCGCCAGTGGCTTCAGGCGGTACAGCGGCGTAGGCCTGTTGGATGCTCAGCACGCCAGCAGCAGCGACGACACCGAGGGAGCGTTTCAGGTTTTGCAGGTTGCGTTTCATGGGTGTTACCTCTCTATTTCAGGGCTTTTTTCAGAACCAGGAAGCCGAACACCGTGGCGAACAAAATGATGGCTTCGCCCTGCAGTTCGCTGACCTGATCCCAAGTGAGTGCAGAGCCGGAAAGGTTCTGCATTTCCTCGCCAGGGATGGAAACCAGAGTGCCGGTGCACAGGAGTTCACCTGATGCACCTGCCGACCAAGCCCCATCACAGGCGATGAAATTCATGTGTCAGCCTTAAGCCGCTTTGGTGCTGTTGGCTGACGGCACAACGCCCAGCAAATGCGGTTGGCTTTTGCCGCCTGCAGCGCTGACGAGGGTGCAAAGGAATTTGCGTACGGTGGGTTTATCGAGGTCTTTGGTTTGGTCAAAAACGGCGACTTCGGCGGTGACTTTCTGCACCAGGTAGCCGCGGTTCTGTTGCAGCTCGGCCTCGGTTTGAGGTTCGCGGGCGATGATCGCGGAGCAGTAGGTGCGGCCTTCGACGGTGACTTTTTTAACGTTGAGGCACAGGGCGGTGAGTTCGAATTGCATGGTGTTTCCCCTTTCGTGGTTTTGGCGTTTTGCCTTGCTGTGTCCGGCCGGTTAGTGCCGGGTCTGGTAATTCGGTGTTGCCTGGTCTGTTGCTCCCTCGGGTTCGGGTTCAAGGGTGGAGGCTGCTTTGCACCACCCCTCTGCCATCCCCTCCGGTCTTGATGCGAACCGTAGCCCGCTGCCTCAGAGGCTCAAGGCACGCGCCTTCGGCGCTTTTCAGCCTTGCCCCTCTGCTGCAGCAGGCTCCTTTTGGTTCGCGACCGAAGGTGACGGCGACGGGGTGGAGGCAAAGGAACCGGTGTTGGCTGACAGCTGGTCAGGACAGCCGAGGCGCACCCACTGGCTCAGTACGGCGCCACCCAGCGTCCACAGATCCGTTCCGCGTTGATGGGCTTCGGTCTGCAAGGCCAGGTGCACGGAGCCGGGAGCGCTGACGTAGAAGCGCCGGTCTTTGTCTTCCAAATCGGCCTGGCGTGGCGGTATGGCGGTGGTCATGGCGGTTACCTCGGCTATGCGGTGCTGCGTGTCGCGGTGCAGGTCAAAAGAGTTCGGTTTGTTCATCGAGCACACCGGGCCGATGCAGCGGCACAAAGGGCGTGGGCTTGCCGCGGGTTTCGGCCAGCTGCCAGTAATCCCGGTTGTTGCTCTGGCGCATGGCACAGCGGCAAATAACGGGTTCGACGTGCCAGCGGCCGTCCGCTGTCTGGTACAGCCGAGGCTGTATGCAGTTCGGGCCGTGACCCCTTACGGGTGGTTCCTGTTGGCTCAGCTCGGGGAAACGTTCCTTCAACGAGCAGCCCGGCTTGATGTGCGCTTTCAAGCCGCGGTAAGTAGGTGTCATAGAAGTACCTCCGCAGGCGGTGAGGTTTGCTGCAGGTGTAAAAGGAGCGGCCGCCCGACAGTGGGGTGACGGACACAAGGCACAGCGCGAAGAAACCGCCTAGCACGGGGGCGGCTTTGTGCTGGGCGCATACGTGGCGGCCGCTCAAAAGCTGTTCGATCAGGAAGGTCAGGTAAGGCACGGAAACAGGCAGGCGCATCACATGCCCTCCCCTTGGTATTTCTCGGCGGTGCCGATGCGGTGGGCTTGGCCTTGGGCCGTGCAGAAGGCGCGCACGCTTTCATCCAGCCAATCGCCAGGCAGTGCTGGCACGTTGGGCAGTCGTGCTTAAGGGACAGCGGGATCAGCGCGCAGATAAGCAGCAGCAACACACCCGAGGCGATCAGTAGATTCAAGCCGGCCATGCTCAGCCCTCCCCAACGATCACAGCCCAGGCGGGCAGCAACTCGAAGACAAACCAACCGAGCAGATCCACCGACAGGCCGATCAGCAGCACAGGCAGTGCAAAGCCAACGATGGAGATCGAGAACGACTGCACCACATAGCCAAGCGTCAGGCGTGGCTGTTGGTTGCCCAGCACGGCATAGAAGAAGCCGAAGCACGCAGCCACGACGGCGAGCGGCAGGAGGGTTTGTGCGTACATCACACGCCCTCCATCAAAAACCGCAGCCATGCGCCCATCAGCACACCGACAACGCAGCCAGGGATCGACAGCACCGAGCCGTAGAACATGCCCACGGCTGTACTCACAAACGGTGAGTAGCCCTTGTCACTCATAAAGGGCGAAGCCAGGCCATAGAGGAAGGCCAGCGCAGCGTAAACAGTGCCGCCGAGAATCAGAGGGTCATTCATGGCTGGCCTCCGCTATATGGCTCACCACCCAAACAGTGATGGACGCGAACAGATCAGCCGTACCGCAGTACGTGCTGTCAGCGAATGAGGTGTTGGCTTTGGGGTTGGCGTTGCAGTGGTTAGCACCCCACAGCGCCACAGTGGCCAGGCCGAGCAGCCCAAGGCACAGGTAGATAAGGTCGAGCAGGCGCTCCATTAGTAGTCCTCCTGTTCAAGGAGGCTCTTAACCAGCGAGACCACGTTCACCATACGGTGGCGGCCCATGCGCACGGTTGGCAGGTAGCCTTTATCGATCCACCCGCGAACGGTCTCTTGTTCGCTTTCCATATGTATCCAGTTGGCGAACTGACGCCACGGCATTAGCGGTGGGCAGTTAACGAACTGGCTGGCGTTGAGTTCTTCCACTTCCATGCACATTCCTGCACTATGATCTTGGGCTTTAAATTCCTTGAACTATCTTCAAGGGCAAGATCAAAAGTACAGATTGCTTGAACATACTTCAAGGAACTTATGTACATTTTTAAGTCGATTATTGAATGATCAGAGACCGGCTTATAGCCATTTGGGATAAGAAAGGACTGAGTGCGACAGAGCTGGAAAAGCTCACGGGGATCGACCGTAGCAACTGGTATTCGCTTCGGAACGGAAGGCGGCGCGCTAACGAAGACGATATTGCTGCCATGGCGAATGCCTTTCCTGATTACGCCTTTTGGCTGATCAGCGGGAAGGTAGCGCCAGAATCAGGACAGACCAGCCCAGAATATGACGAGGCTCATTCAAACTTGAGCAAACCTCACGCGGGATAGCGATCACAAAGGAAGTGACTAGGCGCTGGTACGCCCGAAAGAATGGGAAGCACAAACATGGATGTTGAAAGAACTCTTCTAAAAGTCGCAGTATCTATTATTGCATTGTTCGCAATTTTCCAAGGCACCCAAGGCCTAAAGGATTACTCATTGCAGCGTTCAGCGGAGATAGCTGACAAAGCCAAGTTAGCGAATGACGATATTAAAAACAAAGAGTCTGATCAAAAATAACTCGATTTCTATCTAAAGACTTTCTATCAAAAGAAAGCGAAAGAAGACGCAGCGAGTAATAAAAAAGGATTACCCATGAATTTTTTAGGATTTGGATTCTCTGGCTATCGAAGCATCGGTGAAAAGCCAGCACTCATAGGGCCGCTAAAGAAAATAAACTTTATTATTGGCGAAAATAACATAGGAAAGTCGAACATTACACTATTCCTCAAACATCACCTCCAAAAGGAACTTAACCTTTTGGGAAGGAATGACCAAGGATCAAGTTTAAATAAAATTGACATACACCTCGACAGCCGAACCCCCTTCCATCTTGCCCTACCAGTACCTAATAGCGCCGATAAAATCTCCGAGTATCTCTCTAAAATTCCAGACTTAACTTTACCCAATAGAGATACTACCGCAATAGCAAACTTACTAAATCATGAAACCTTCTCGCCAAAAAGTGGAATTTCATGGTTAAAATTTGGAGAAGGCAACGGAAGAAATACAAAATTACAACACAATATAAATGACATAAAAATTGGAATAAATTTAGGTACCTGGCAATCCATTTGGTCAAAGCTTACAAACCGCAATGGAGGTGACGTCGACACTTGGATTACAGATTCACTTGTAGTCCTTGCAAAATTGATTGCACCCTTGCCAAAAATTGAGCTAATACCCGCCATAAGAAAAATCGGAACGCCCGGCACAAACGATGACGACTACAGTGGTGAGGGAATTATAAATAGACTTGCCAAACTTCAAAATCCGAATATCGACTCTCAAAGTGACAAGATAAAATTTCACAATATAAATAAGTTCCTCCAAACAGTTCTCGACAACGAAAGTGCCACACTAGAAGTACCTCACGACCGAGATATGATTTTAGTCCACATGGACCAGAGAACACTTCCACTAAGCTCTCTAGGAACTGGAATTCATGAGGTAATAATTCTTGCAACTGCAGCCACTGTTCTGGATGAAACACTACTATGCGTAGAAGAACCGGAGTTGCATTTGCACCCATTGCTTCAAAGAAAATTAATCAACTACTTATCTAAAAAAACTTCTAATCAATATTTATTTACCACACACTCCGCGCACCTACTAGACACAGTAGGCGCAGAAGTTTTTTTCGTAAGGAAAGATGAACATTGTAATACCATTGTAGACGCAGTCACCACAACCAGAGAAAGATCAAACATATGTCATGAGTTAGGATACAAAGCATCAGATATACTCCAATCCAATTGCATAATTTGGGTTGAAGGCCCTTCAGATAGAATTTATCTAAATTTCTGGATAGAAAAAAACAGCAAACAACTTATTGAAGGGATTCACTATTCAATTATGTTTTATGGCGGCCGCCTTTTTAGTCACCTTTCAGGAGCAAGCGATGAACACCTGGAAGAGACAACTAGTGAGTTTATAGCACTAAGAAAGCTAAACAGATGGTCAGCAATAATGTTCGACAGTGACAAATCGTCCCCTCGCGCCAAACTTTCTAATACCAAAGAAAGACTGAAAAAAGAATTTGATGAAGGCCCTGGGTTTGCATGGGTTACTCGCGGCAGAGAAATTGAAAACTACATCGATCCAGATATCATTGAAAAATGCGTCAAGTTTGTACACCCCCACGCTACATCTCTTTTAGGGAAAGACGTTTGGGACAACACTTTAAAATTTAAACAGACCGGCACGAAAAATCCAGAAGCAACGGCTGACAAAATAAGCATTGCTAAACACTACACAACAAACTATGAAGCAGACCTTTCAAAGCTTGACTTGAATCAAAGGATCAATGAGCTTTTGACATTCATACACACTGCCAATGGCTTCCAAAGCCCTTAGCAAATGACAGTATCAACATTTCACACCTCTCAAAATCTTGCATAAATCTTCTATCGACAACGTAGCGTTTTTAATTCTATGTACGACAGAGTGGCAGTTAGGACAAAGCGGCACTAGATCCTTTTCCGGATCAACTACCCGGCTGCCTTGATACTCGGAAAGCGGCACAATATGGTGAATATGAATAATCCCCTTGGCGTATTCACCATAGGTTTTCTCAAAGTTAAAGCCACAGCCCTTGCAGGTCAGCCCATGAATGGCGATCGCTTGCTGGCGTAGCTTCGGGTCGCGCTCATAGCGGGTGCTGTAGACCTTGGAGGGGTGGCCTTCTTCCCTGGACTCAAACTCATCCAGGCTAGGCAGTGGCTCAGCCTCTCTGACCTCAAACGGTTTAAGCCGTGCCTTGTTCACAATCCGTTGATAGGTGGCACCGTCGATTGGCCGCACACCACTGCGCCAGTAGTTGCTCGCCTTAGAGTCGGGTATCACCTCTAGGTAATCATCGCCTTCCTTAGCCAGCACCGGTTCTGCAAAGGCTCTGTAGTCGCTCAAAATCGCATACAGATCGCCCTTGGAACTGGCTTCATCCGCGTGCACCTGCTCGATTGTCGCTACACCAAAGTAATGCGGGCTAGGGCTAAGCCGGGAGTCAGCAAAGGCCTTATCCAGAAGCTTGCCTTTGTAGTAGATCACCTGGGTGCCAGGTGTGAGGATCGCTTGATAGCGCTTAGGAAAGTGGTAGACAACGCCTGTCTGGTCCGCCCATTGGGAAACGTCGTTCTCTGCAATCACCGCGGGCATACCAGACTCCATTCTTCAATACGGACGCCGAGGGTAACAGGATGAAAATACCCTTAATAGACGTAATGGCGTTTGGCTACATTCCCCGCAGCTGATGCGGTAAGCTCCGGCAAAGCCAAGGACAGCAAGCAGCAAGGATGCCCCATGCCATACAGACCCAGACGCCGCGAACTCTACATCACCGTTAACCCATGGATGCTGGTAGGCAGCATTGCTGTCGGGTTATGGCTGGGCTTTATGGCAATCCTCATCACCTGCGCCCTGATCTATAAGGTCTACGAAGAGCAGCAGATCCGCCAGGTTAACTCTGCACTCCGCCAGATGGGCGAAGTCTTCCAAAACCCTCCCGCACGACCCCAGGTTGATGCGAGCACGCAGATGTTTGAGCAGTTCAAACAGAACCAAGCCCAACTCCAACGCGAACAAGCCGAAGCCCAGGCCCAATCAGAAAAAGAACAACGCATAACCAGCCCACAATGCCGATTCTGGATGCAGCAGCACACCACTGCGCCTACGCAAAAATCACAAGAAAGCATTCAAAAATACTGCGAATAAATTCAAGGAAGAAAACTTGAGCAACAATACAAATATCGAAGAAGACGCTATTGATAAAACAATAGCCAAATTCGAGGCTTTCGCCCTAAAACATCTTAAAGAGATTTTAACAATAGCCCCGCCCATTATAGGGCTTTCTATATTTCTTTCGTATTTTGTAAAGCAAGGATTCTACCCAAGCTTTGACATTTTGCAGTTCAGTTCTCTATTGATATTTGCATTTATAATTGGCGCGATTTTAATTCTTTCAATAGCTTCAGCATTGGCAGCGCCAGGATTCATATACAAGAGCATTTTGCTTTCTCATGACAAAAGCAAAAAGAAACTTAGGATACACTTTATAAATCCAGACGAAAGCGAAGACAGGATTCAAATGTTTTTCGTCTACAGAATACTCATATTTTACCCAATACTATTTGGCGGCCTTTTAAATTGGCTGGCAGTATTTTCATTTTCCGATCACTACATGCCAATATTTTTTACGATACCTTTATTTATAAGCTTGATATTTTGCGCGATTTCAAGCCAATTCTTAGAATTTCAAGCCAGCAGCATTTTTGCGTTATTTCTTACATTGTTAATCGCAGTTCTTATGTCAAATTTCTCGATACTAACAATAATTTTAGTTGCCAAAGAAGCAATATTTAACGCAGGCAACGATATCGCTCAATCAGCAGTCATACTAATCGGCTCCATATTCATTTCTCTAGTAATATCAATTTCATGCATTGCGGTTCTTGGCGGTATTCGCTACTTACTCTATGCGTGCATTATTTTCTCAGCAGTAATACTTTTTTACGGCGGAGTACTAACAAGCTTTCCAAGTAAATTTATAAACATGCTCAGCCTAGGCAACTACACTGCGACAAGCCTTGTGCTCACTAAAGACTTTTGCGAAATCAAAAACTTCCCAGTTGAAATTAACGAGAAATGCGAACTAACTGACGCACACATCATATGGAGCTTGGGCGACCACACACTTGCTAGAGTTGAATCAAAAGCAGGTGGGACGTATCGATTCCAGATTCAGAATAAGTATATTCGAGCGATAGTTCGGAAAAACTCAAAAAGCGATAATATAAAAAACTAAACCCGCAGCTTTTATACAGCACTAAATCCCTAAATTAGATTACACGCAGTCCTTTTAGAGGTAGATCGGTGAACATCCATACGACTTACAAAAACCAACAAATCACTCTACAGAAAATAATCACCACAACCAAAGAGTACACCGATATTTTTTATAGCACCTCCCTAAAATCAGTCTGTAGCGACAGATTTTCTTATTACATCATAGGCCACATAATAACAACGTTCACCAGCTTATATTTCATCACTAAATATCTAGACCAAAACACATATGAATACAACAAGGCATCACTTACCCTACTATTTTCACAATTGCTATTAGTGCCTATGGGCATTCACATAGCAACTAAAAGCGCTATTGAAAAAGCAAAAAAAGTAGTTCCACTTCCTGAAGATTTTGTATCAGCAGAACACAATGTTATAGCCGAAATATCAAGACATAAAATAATTTGGCTCACCGAAAAATATCAATGCACACAGGATGATCTTTCGCAGTTAAGCAAAGATATCCAGCGCGAGTGGCTGAATTGGAAGGAAGTACAGAACCTAGCCGGTAATGGCGATTGGAGCCTAGTACAGGCTTTCTTCAAAACCCCTAAAAGCGACCGTCTTGTAGCACTAATGGCAGTTACACTCGCCATTCTCGCAAGTATATTGGTAACAATCGAAGTAGATGAAAATTATCTATTTCTAAACCTCGCAGAAATCTGGGAAACATTTATTATTTTCACTCGAGAACTACTCATATTCTGCACGCTTATAGCCATTGTCTTTATATTTCAAATTCCTATATTTTTAAAAATGATAAAAGAAATAACATATTGGATAATTAATAAATCAGGAAAATATGAATTAAGCGACCGGACGCTTTACAGAAAACTCAGAGACATGCAATGGCTCTGCGGCACTGAGTTAGCCGCGCCCATAGAAACTTCAAAAACAATTAGATTCGTTGACGACCTTGTGGAGTTTGTATTCCTACCTATTCAGGATGCGTTCTTCTCGCCGCATGCTCGGAGTGGTTTAGTCATCTCTCTTTGTGTAGCTCTAGTCTTACAATGTATTACCTCAACAGTAACCTTGCTATCGTTTTTCATCGACTAATAAAAATCAACAAGTAGAGTTCTATCTGCACACTAGTGCACTTTGTTGTGTTTATTTTGATTTTATAGAGCTTATGCTTGATAAACCCTTCTTTATGAGGAGGGTTTATGAGTATTGAAAAGCAAGAAGACGGTCGTTGGTTGGCGGATGTAGAGCCAGTGAAGGGCAAACGCTTTCGGCGGCGATTTAAGACCAAAGCGGAGGCCGTGCGGTTTGAGGCGATGGTGCGGGAGCGCTTAGCGCAAAACCCAGACTGGAATCTAAAGCCGAAGGATAAACGCCGGCTTAGCGAGCTGGTGGCGCGTTGGGCATTGCTGCATGGGCATGCGTTGGCGGATGGTGAAAACCGCAGAAAGCTTTTAGTACAGCTGGTGGCGGATCTCGGAGATCCGGTGGCGATCGCTTTCAGTGCTCATAACTACACCGAGTACCGGGCACAGCAGTTGGCCAGTGGTGCCAACGGCAAGACGCTGAATAATCGCCTGGGTTATCTGCGTGCTGTGTTTAACGAGCTGCTACAGCAAGGCGAGATCGATTATGCCAATCCCCTCCTCCGCGTTAAGCCGCTCAAGCTACAGGAGCGTGAGCTGACGTATCTGAATGATGAGCAGATCACCACGCTGTTTGAAGCCATCAGGAAGCGCTGTAAGACGCCGCATGTGCATATGGTTGCGTTGATATGCCTGGCAACGGGTTCACGCTGGAGCGAGGCTCAGGGCTTGGTGCCGCAGCGGGTTCGCAATGGCACAGTGACCTTTGTGAACACCAAATCAAAGCGCGCTCGGTCCATCCCGATTAGTGGCGAGCTGGAGCAGCAGCTAAACGCGCACTTCACCGCTCACGGGCTGTTTTCCAACTGCCTTAACAGCTTCGATAAGACCTTGAAGGCATCAGGCCTGGTACTGCCTGCCGGGCAGTCATCACACGTGCTGCGCCATACCTTCGCATCGCACTTCATCATGAACGGCGGAAACATCCTGACGCTGCAGAAGATCCTCGGCCATACGTCACTGGCCATGACGATGCGCTATGCACACCTGTCACCGGATCACCTGCAGGATGCTGTGCGCTTTGGGCCTATTGATGATTTTGAACGGTTCTTCTGACGGTGGGCCGGGCGCTAGGGTTTTTGAGCGCGCTTGGCCCCTTCCTTGAACGCTTCTTTGAAGGCTTCTGCCATTAGGCCTGAACAGACCAAAATACCGGCACCTTTAGACAGGCACTCATAGTTTTTCTGATCCTCGCCTGAGCTTGTAATGCAGTCCTGCATGGTTATCTGCTTATTGACGGCATCCAGGCTTTTTATGCCTTTGTCATACTCAGCTGCTGATGCCTTTCCGGACTGCTTCTTCTCTCTTGCAATGTCCTTCAGATTATCGATATCGATAGCCGTCCAACGCATAGCGCTGCTGCACATTTCTTTTTTCGATGCCTTAGCTGAGGCAGTGGGGTTGCTCTCTGAAGACGGAGCCTCCGCCTCTGGAGCAGGTCGATCGTCACCAATATAGCCTTGGTTGATCTTTACCGGCTCGACTTTTTGCTGAGCTGGTGGGGGCTGGGTGCTGAAGTGTTTTTGGCCGTTCTCATCAACCCATTTGTAGATCTGAGCTTGCGCTGTCGTTGCGGCACACAGTAGCAAGAGAGGAAGCAGCTTGCGACAGAACATTCGTAAGTCCTTTTATGATGAGTAGGCACAATCTAGAGGGTCGATATCCAGCGGCAAAGCATCCTACAGGGCGTTTGCCTATTCAATATCAGGCAGAGATTTTACCTTTTCCTCACTTTCGACACTTTTTCGACAGTGCCCAAATGCCAGAAACAAAAAACCCCTGACTTCACTAGGAAAATCAGGGGTTTAGGTACTGCAATATGGCGGGAAGATAGGGATTTGAACCCTAGGTACCATCGCTGATACAACGGATTTCGAATCCGTCCCGTTCGGCCACTCCGGCATCTTCCCGTGGCGGCGCGCATGATAACAGCTGAAGTGCGTTTGGCGAACCCCAGTTTTGAAATTTTTCACATACTTTCAGATGCTTGCGATCAAAGGAGTTGAACAGCGGCCAAATCTGGCTGGTAGGAGGATAAACAGTCGTCCACAAAAAGGGGCGCCGTAGCGCCCCTCTGTATCGCACTTACACGCATATTGCAGCGATTTAGACGGTCAGGCGCGTCAAAGCCTCGCGGTATTTGTCAGCGGTTTTCTGCGCGACGTCAGCGGGCACTGCTGGAGCTGGCGGTTCTTTGTTCCAGCCGGTGGACTCCAGCCAGTCACGTACGAACTGTTTGTCGAAGCTTGGTGGATTCTTGCCTTCTACATAACTGTCCGCCGGCCAGAAGCGGCTGGAATCTGGGGTCAGCGCTTCGTCCATCAGGGTCAGGGTGCCGTCTTCGTCCAGGCCGAATTCAAACTTGGTGTCGGCGATGATAATGCCGCGTGTGGCTGCGTATTCCACCGCTGCGCTGTAGAGGGCAATGGAGGTGTCGCGCACTTTCGCAGCCAGCTCTGCGCCGATGATCGCTTCGCACTGCTCGAAACTGATGTTCTCGTCGTGATCGCCCACGGCAGCCTTGGTCGAGGGGGTGAAGATCGGTTGCGGCAGCTTGGCCGCTTCTTTGAGGCCAGCAGGCAGTTGAATGCCACAGACGGTGCCGTCCTTCTGGTATTCCTTCCAGCCGGAGCCGACGATATAACCACGTACGATGGCTTCCACCGCGACCGGCTTAAGGCGCTTGGCGACCACTGCGCGGCCTTCCACCAACGGCAATTCGGCGGCCGGGACGATGTCCTCAACCTTGTCACCGGTGAAGTGGTTGGGCACCAGGTCCTTGAGCTTGTCGAACCAGAAATTGGAGATGGCGGTGAGGATTTTGCCCTTTTCCGGGATCGGCTCGTTGAGGATCACGTCAAATGCCGAAAGGCGGTCGGTGGCGACCATCAGCATGCGTGTGTCGTCGATCTCGTATAGGTCACGGACTTTGCCCGAATAGATTTTCTTCAGGCTCAGGGTGGTGGCTGTGCTCATGTCGGAATTTCCGCCTTTGGTAAACAAAACAGGCGAAACCCGCCGGGTTTCGCCTATTGGTAGTGCCGGTGCAGCAGTGGCCTGCTGTCAGCCAAGGTTTTCCTGGATCAGGTCCAGCACCTTGCGCGCCACGTCGGCGGGGGCAATGGTGTTGAGGTCTTTTTCCACGGTGACCTGCACGCTATCGCCAACGGCAGTCAGGCGTACCTGATAGCGCTCGGCGCGGGCGTCGATCTCTTCCTTGCTCGGGGCGCTGCCAAATACGCTGCCGAAGAAGCCAGGCTTGTCGTCAGGTTTCTGCGCGCGCTCGGCGAGGTTGATGTAGTAAACACCCAGGCTGCGGTTGATATCGTCGATGCGCACATCAGCCATTTCCAGGGAGCGACCGACACCGGACCAGGCACGATCGAAATCCGCCCCCAGGCTCAACACCGGGTTGCCGTTGCCATCTTCGGACAAGCTAACGCGGTTCGGCGCGTCGTAATCACGAGCAGCCAGCAAGGATACCGAACCACCCTGCTCGGCGCTGCGCGCCAGGGTCACGAGCATTTCATCGAGCAGCGCAGCATCCAGGCTTGGATTGCTGCTGCGGTTGGTGAAGGCGACATCGGCCGTGCTGCCGGCTGGACGCTCGGCGCTGACCACGAAAATCTCGCTGGTATTGCGCTGCACGCCTGGCTCGATACGCACCCGCACGCGGGTTTCGGCATCTGGGTTCACACCGGACACGCGGCTGCTCAGACGGCGCGCCATGGATTCGGACAGCGCATCAAAACGCTGCCAGGAGGTGCTGAATTCACCCGTTTGCGGCCGCTCTTCTGCAATCTGAAAACCGTTGTCAGCAAAGAACTGACGCGCTACAGGCCAGACTTCAGCCGGTACACGTTGCGCCACAACCCAGCGC
This sequence comes from Pseudomonas sp. 8BK, assembly GCF_902506475.1. Lineage (NCBI taxonomy): Bacteria > Pseudomonadati > Pseudomonadota > Gammaproteobacteria > Pseudomonadales > Pseudomonadaceae > Pseudomonas > Pseudomonas sp. 8BK. The sequence continues at coordinate 2,931,626 of NZ_LR733252.1, forward strand.
GACTCGCCGCTCTTTTGCAGGCTGAACTCGCTGGCATCACCGGCTACAGCCAGGGCTTGCGGGCGCGGCACGATAAATTCGCCGGTATCGGTGGTGGTCGCCACCTGCTGCGGCACGGGCAGCAATGGGTCGATACGCTTGGCGTCGACGTTTGGCGGGAGTTGCATCGTGGCCGTCTGACGGGCTTCGAGGTAGTCGCTGCCACGGTCACGGAAATAGCCGTTTTCGCCATAGATCCAGCCACAACCGCTGGTACCAGCGATGATCAGGGCCAGGGCGGAGAGTCCGGTGAGTCGCTTCATGCGTAGTAATTCCTCAATTAAACCAATACGCCGGACTGGCGCATGGCCTGACGCAGCGGGTCATGACAACGTGGGCTGAGCCAGGTCAGTGGCAGACGGATACCGTCTGGCATCAAACCCATTTCATGCAGAGCCCATTTCACCGGAATCGGGTTGGATTCGATAAACAGCGCTTTGTGCAGCGGCATCAGACGATCATTGATGGCGCGTGCGATGGCGGCTTCACCACGCATGGCAGCGGCACACAGATCGCTCATGGCGCGCGGGGCGACGTTGGCGGTTACCGAGATATTGCCCTTGCCGCCCATCAGCATCAGCTCGACGGCGGTGGCGTCATCACCGGAATAAACCAGGAAGTCCTTGCTCACGCGATCCAGTACTTCCTGGCCGCGCTGTAGGTCGCCCGTGGCTTCCTTGATACCGATGATGTTGTCGATCTTGGCCAGGCGCTCAACCGTCTCCGGCAGCATGTCGCAGACGGTGCGGCCTGGCACGTTGTAGAGGATCTGCGGGATGGCCACCGATTCGGCGATGTGACGGAAGTGCAGGTACAGGCCTTCCTGAGTCGGCTTGTTGTAATACGGGGTGACCAGCAGGCATGCATCGGCGCCGACGTCTTTGGCTGCGCGGGTCAGCTCGACCGACTCACGGGTGGAATTACCACCGGTGCCAGCGATGACCGGAATGCGCCCGGCGACCTGATCAACGACACGCTTGATCACTTCGATGTGTTCAGGCACCTCAAGGGTCGCCGACTCGCCGGTAGTGCCGACTGCGACGATGGCATTGGTGCCCTCCTGCAGGTGGAAATCCACCAGTTTGCTCAGGCTGTCCCAATCAAGACCACCTTGTGCATCCATGGGCGTAACCAGTGCCACCATACTGCCCGCAATCATGCAACCGCTCCTGCCGGAAAAAGAGAGCCGTAATGGTACTGGGGCCACCTGCCTTGCACAAGCGAAGTACCGAGGCAACGCGTATACAATCTTTATCAGGCAAACGCGGCACATTACTCATCGACAAGCCCTGCCGGCATTCCCCTCAGCGGTGCTTTTCGCTACCCTTCCGGCTTTGATCGGCGCTGCGCCAGCAGCTCGACCGCTTATCGTTTAGGAAGGCTGCATGTCCACCCCCCCAGTTCGCGAACAATTCCTGCTTATCAGCGCTCTTGGCCCCAATGCTATGGAGCTGACCAATGTGCTCTGCCGCACCAGCCATGAGAACCGTTGCGCCGTGGTCAGTACCCGCCTTAGCCGGCATGGCGAATACAGCGCGCTGGTGCTGCAGGTGTCCGGTAGCTGGGATGCCCTCGCGCGCCTGGAGTCGAACCTGCCGGCGCTGGCGAAAAAGCACAGTTTCTCGGTCAATGTGATTCGCAGCGCTGCCTCGGAAAGCCGCCCACAGGCGCTACCTTATGTAGCGTATGTCAGCTCGGCCTACCGCCCGGACATCCTTAATGAGCTGTGCCAGTTCTTTCTCGACCACCACGTCGAGCTGGAAAACCTCACCTGTGATACCTACCAGGCACCACAGACCGGCGGCACCATGCTCAACGCCACCCTGACCGTGACCCTGCCAGCCGGTACGCAGATCAGCTGGTTGCGTGATCAGTTCCTCGACTTTGCCGATGCGTTGAACCTGGATGCGCTGATTGAGCCTTGGCGCCCACAGAACCCATAAGGAGCAGCATTTTATGGCCGTAGCACTCGACACCCCGGTTGCAGACTTCCAGGCACAGGCCACCAGCGGCCAGACCGTTCAGCTCTCGGCACTCAAGGGACAGCAAGTGGTGATCTACTTCTACCCGAAGGACAGCACCCCAGGCTGCACCACCGAGGGTCAGGGTTTTCGTGATCAATACCCGGCGTTTCAGGCGGCCAACACGCTGATCTTTGGCGTCTCGCGCGACAGCCTGAAATCCCACGAGAACTTCAAGTGCAAGCAGGAGTTCCCCTTCGAGCTGATCTCCGACAAGGATGAAGCGGTCTGCCAGCTGTTCGATGTGATCAAGCTAAAGAAGCTCTACGGCAAGGAATACCTGGGCGTCGACCGCAGCACCTTCCTGATCGATAAAGACGGCGTACTGCGCCAGGAATGGCGCGGCGTAAAGGTTCCAGGGCATGTCGATGCGGTATTGGCTGCAGCCCAGGCGCTGAATAAGGCCTGAACGTCACGCATAAAAAAGCCGGTCCATGACCGGCTTTTTATTGCCTGCAGCTATTGCGCCGCCACCTGCTCACTGCGCGGCCAAGCGTCAATCACCGCCTTGAACAAGGTGGCCAGCGGGATGGCGAAGAACACCCCCCAGAACCCCCACATACCGCCAAACAACAGCACAGCGCAGATAATCGCCACCGGGTGCAGATTAACCGCTTCGGAAAACAGCAAAGGCACCAGAACGTTGCCATCCAGCGCCTGAATGATCCCGTAGACCACCATCAGATAGATGAACTGATCACCAAAGCCCCACTGGAACAGCCCGATCAGCGCAACCGGCACAGTCACCACCACCGCACCGATATACGGCACCACCACCGACAGGCCGACAAACAAAGCCAGCAGCGCCGCATAGTTAAGCCCCAGGGCAGCAAAGGCGATATAGGTAACCACGCCGCAGATAATGATTTCGATCACCTTGCCACGGATATAGTTGGCGATCTGCTTGTTCATTTCCTCGGCCACCTGAGTAATCAGCGCCCGCTCGCGCGGCAGGTAACCGCGAAACCAGACACCGATCAGCTCCCGATCCTTGAGAAAGAAGAACACCAGAATCGGCACCAACACCACGTAGATCATGATGCTGACCAACATCGGCAAACTGGACAGCGAGAACGACAGCGCCGACTGGCCGACACTTCCAGCCTCACCCCGCACGGCCTCAATCAGCTGCAACACCTGCTCATTGGTAATCAGCGTGGGGTAGCGCTCCGGCAGCAACAGAAACAGTGACTGCCACTCGCCCAGCATCCGCGGCAACTCGTTGAACAGGGTAATCACCTGGCGCCAGAGCAACGGCATCAGCACCAACAGAAACACCCCCAGCATGCTCATAAAGAGGGTGAATACCAGCCATACCGACACCACCTGCGGGATGCGCAAACGCTCAAAGGCATTTACCAAACCCTGCATCAAAAACGCCAGCACCATACCGGTCAGTACCGGAGCCAGCATGCCGCCCAGGGTCAGTATGACAGCGAAGCCGACCACCAGCAGCACCGCCAGCACCACCGCCTGCTCATCGGAAAAATAGCGATGCAGCCAGTCTTGAAACACCTTGAACATCGTGACTCCTTACCTGGGCAGCACCTATAAAGGCTGCCTCATAATCCGCATCAAACGCAGCAAATCCTAAGCTTTGCGTAGCCAATAGCGGTACACGCCATTATCAATTTCTTCACGCAGCAGACTATGCCCAGCCAGGCTGGCGAAGGCACGAAAATCCCGCTGTGAGCCCGCGTCCGTGGCCTCAACTTTGAGCACCGCGCCACTAGCCATACGGTTGAGCTCCAATTTGGCCTTGAGTAAAGGTAGCGGGCAGTTCAACCCGCAGGCGTCCAGTTGCGCGTCGAAGTCTTCGGCACGCCATTGCATATCAGTCATTGAGCTACTCCAGGAGGGCCCCAAGGATACCCAAGGCCGCACAACCCTGGCCAGCACAGCCGCCAGCCAGCTACAGTAGCGCCTTTGTTCGACACGAGCTTTGTGCATGAGCCTTCTGCGCCCTACCCTGTTGACGCTGGCCTGCCTGCTGGCAGCCCCCGCCATAGCCAGTGACCTGCCCTCCCTTGGCGATGCCAGTTCCGCCATCGTCTCACCACAGCAAGAACACCAGCTGGGCCGCGCCTGGTTGAGCCTGGTACGCGGCCAGGTCAGCCAGCTCGACGATCCGCAGCTCAAGGACTTCGTCGAAACCAGCGTGTACCGCTTGAGCGAAACCAGCCAGCTGCAGGATCGTCGCCTGGAGTTCGTTCTGCTCAACAGCCCGCAGATCAACGCCTTTGCCGCGCCAGGCGGGATTGTCGGGGTCAACGGCGGCCTGTTTCTCTATGCGCAGACCGAAGCCGAGTACGCCTCGGTTATGGCTCACGAACTGGCGCATTTATCACAACGCCACTTCGCTCGAGGGCTGGAAGCGCAGCAGCGCATGCAGATCCCGGTGATGGCCGGCCTGCTCGCCGGCATCGTGGCAGCCGCCGCCGGCGCGGGAGATCTAGGCATCGCAGCCATTGCCTCGACCCAGGCCGCCGCCATGCAAGAGCAGCGGCGCTTCTCTCGACAGAACGAGCAGGAAGCCGACCGCATTGGTCTGGTCAACCTGGAAAAAGCCGGCTTCGACCCACGCGCCATGCCCAGCATGTTCGAGCGCCTGATGCGCCAGTACCGCTACGACCGTAAACCGCCGGAATTCCTCCTGACCCACCCCGTGTCGGAATCGCGTATCGCCGACACCCGCAACCGCGCCGAGCAGTACAACGCTTCAGGGATCACTGACAGCGTGCGTTACCAGCTGATGCGCGCCCGCGTGCAACTGACCTATGAAGAAACCCCAGGAGTCGCCGCCAAACGTTTTCGCAGTATGCTTGACGAAAACCCACAGCTGGAAGCCGCCCGCTACGGGCTGGCGATTGCGCAGATAAAAAGCGGCCAACACAAGCAGGCCCGCGAGTCCCTGCAACCGCTACTGGCGAACTCACCCAATGATGTGGCCTACAACCTGGCCCAGATTGAACTGGATATGGCCGCCAATCGCCTGAGCGAGGCGCAAAGCCGGACTACCCGACTACTGACCCTCTACCCGAACAACTACCCGGTCAATCAGACACATATCGACCTGCTGATGAAGCAGGGTCGCATTCAGGAAGCCGAACGCGCCCTCGACGACATGCTGAAGAGTCGCGGCAAGGACCCGGACGTCTGGTACCAGGTAGCCGAAGTGCGCGGCCTGAGTGGTAACACCATCGGCCTGCATCAAGCTCGCGGGGAATTCTTCGCCCTGGTCGGCGACTACAAGCAGGCCCTGGAACAGCTCGACTTCGCCAAGCGCCGCGCCAGCAACAACTTCCAACTGGCTTCACGGATCGACGCCAGGCAGCGCGAGCTAATGGAAGAACAGCGCATCATCGAGCAGATGCTTCGCTAGTACTGCCCGCCCGAGAAACGAAAAAGCCAGGCAAATGCCTGGCTTTTTTATACCGCTCGCTTAAGCGTTGCCGCTCAGCTTGAGCCGTGCAGCCTGGGTGAAATCGAGCATGCGCTTGAGCGGCTTGATCGCCTTGGGGATCAATGCCGGATCGACGAATATCTCGTTGCTGCCCTCACGTAAGCATTCCAGGGTACGCTGCAGGGTATTCATAGCCATCCACGGACAATGCGCACAACTGCGGCAGGCGGCACCATTGCCGGCAGTCGGGGCGGCGACAAACTCCTTGTCCGGGCACAGCTGCTGCATCTTGTAGAAGATGCCGGCGTCGGTGGCGACGATAAAGGTCTTGTTCGGCAAACGTTGCGCAGCAGCGATTAGCTGGCTGGTAGAGCCCACAGCATCGGCCAGATCGATCACTGCCGTCGGCGACTCCGGGTGAACCAGCACGGCGGCATCCGGATACAACGCCTTCATGTCTGCCAGCTGCTTGGCCTTGAACTCTTCGTGAACGATGCACGCACCGTCCCACAGCAGCATGTCGGCGCCTGTCTTGTTCTGGATATAACGGCCCAGATGCTGATCCGGTGCCCAGATGATGCTTTCACCGTTGTCCATCAGGTGCTCAACGATCTCCACCGCACAGCTGGAGGTCACCACCCAATCAGCCCGCGCTTTCACCGCCGCCGAGGTATTGGCATACACCACCACCGTGCGCTGCGGATGCTGATCACAGAACGCCGAGAACTCCTCTACCGGGCAGCCCAGATCAAGCGAGCAGGTCGCTTCAAGCGTCGGCATCAGCACACGCTTTTCTGGATTGAGGATTTTCGCCGTTTCGCCCATGAATTTAACGCCGGCTACCAGCACCGTCTGCGCCGGGTGTTGGTTGCCGAAGCGGGCCATTTCCAGCGAATCGGAAACGCAGCCGCCGGTTTCCTCGGCCAGCGCCTGCAACACCGGATCGCAGTAATAGTGCGCCACCAGCACGGCGTTCTGCTTTTTCAGTTCGGCAGCAATCTCGGCACGGTAAAAAGCCTCTTGCTCAGGTGTCAGCGGCTTGGGCTGCTTGGCATCGAGATGGGCTTGTACCAGCAGGCGTTCGGAAATCTGGGTCATGTCATCAGGCTCTGAATATGCTTTCAGTGCAGCGAGTATACCCGCCTGGATAGCGACGAAGCAGGCAGCTTGCATCCACGCAAAGACGGTAAAAGTTACAGGTACAAAAAAGCCCGAAAATTCCTTTAACAGAACTTTCAGGCTTCTTGACCTTCCGAGGAAGGAAATATGGTGGGTCGTGTGGGATTCGAACCTACGACCAATTGGTTAAAAGCCAACTGCTCTACCAACTGAGCTAACGACCCGACGCGAGGCGCATGATACTGATTTAATTCAGAAATTCAACACTTCGCGAAAACTTTTTAGAAATAACGAGTGGGATCTACCAGCCCGGCAGTAGCAAAGCCCGCCGCACGCAGGCGGCAGCTGTCGCATTTTCCGCAGGCGCGGCCCTGATCATCAGCCTGATAACAGGAAACGGTCAGCGCGTAGTCGACGCCATGTTGAACCCCAACCTGGACGATCTCGGCCTTACTCATGGCCTGCAACGGAGCCTGAATACGGAAGCCCTGCCCTTCGACACCAGCCTTGGTGGCCAGGTTAGCCATGCGCTCGAAGGCCTCAACAAACTCAGGGCGGCAATCGGGGTAACCGGAATAATCCACCGCGTTCACACCGATAAAAATATCCCGAGCGCCCAACACCTCGGCCCAACCCAGCGCAAGCGACAGGAACACGGTATTGCGCGCCGGCACGTAGGTCACCGGAATGCCCTCGACCGGGCTTTCCGGCACCTCGATGCTCGAATCAGTCAGCGCCGAGCCACCCATGCCATTGAGGTTCAGGCCGATCACCTTGTGCTCGACCACACCCAATTGCCGCGCCACCTGTTCGGCCGCCTGCAACTCGGAGCGATGGCGCTGACCGTAATCAAAACTCATGGTGTAACAGCTGTAGCCATCGGCCTTGGCCAACGCCACCACGGTGGCCGAGTCCAGGCCGCCTGACAGCAGGATTACCGCTTTCTTATCGCTCATATCAATGTCCCGGCTCATCATTCCAGAGAATCTTGTGCAGCTGCATCTGCAGGCGAACTGGCAGGTTGTCGGCAATGATCCACTCGGCCAGCGAGCGTGCATCCAGCTCATGATGACTGGGTGACATCAACACCTCGCTAACCCGCTCAGCCAGGCGATACTGAATCAGCTTGCTCACCGCCCAGTCATAGTCTTCACGGGAGCAGATCACGAACTTGACCTGATCATTCGGCGTCAGCAGCTCGATATTCTCGTAGCGATTGCGCGCAACTTCCGCCGAGCCTGGGGTTTTCAGGTCAAGGACCTTGCTTACCCGCGGGTCGACCGCCGACACATCCAACGCGCCACTGGTTTCCAGTGACACTTCGTAGCCGGCGTCACACAGACGCTTGAGCAAAGCAATGCAGTTGGGTTGCGCCAATGGCTCACCACCGGTCACGCAGATATAACGCGGCTTGTAGCCGGCAACCTGCTCGAAAATGGCGTCCAGCGACATGATCTCGCCACCACTGAAGGCATAGGCGGTGTCGCAGTATTGGCAACGCAGAGGACAGCCGGTCAGGCGAACGAACACAGTCGGCAAGCCGGCGGTGCGCGTCTCGCCCTGCAGCGAGTAGAAAATCTCGGTAATGCGCAGGGTATCTTGCATATCAGCCACGGGCGTGACAGCTAAACAGGCTGTCCGCCTCCGTTGCGGGAAAAGGGCCGCGGATTGTATACGAAATAGATTCCGGGGGAAATTCCTAACGCCACACAGCTACGACCCGAAGGCTGGACGCAGGGAATGGTTGGCCATAAGAAACTGCCGGGAGCATTTTTTAACGTCGCGCAGCGACAGCCCGGAGGGTGGACCTCAAAGATGACTGATCATAAGACTCATCACACCGCATGACGACGCGCCAGAGACGCAGTGAAAATTCACCAATAAAAAACCCGCGCCATGCGCGGGTTTCTTGATCAGGCATTCAGCACTTAAGGTAAACGCTGCAGATCGCGCTGCGCCAACTGAGCCGCTGAACTCCCCGGGTACTGCGCAATCACCTGCTGCAGAATGCCCCTGGCCTTGTCGCTATTGCCCAGACGCTGTTCAACATCAGCCAGTTTGAACAGCGAGTCCGGCACCTTGGAATGGCTCGGGTAAGTCTGACTTACCCGTGCAAAGGCCTGGCCGGCGCCCTGCAGGTCACCCTTGGCCAGATTTACCTCGCCTAGCCAGTACTGCGCGTTGCCCGCGTACTGGCTATTCGGGTATTTACGCAGGAAGGCTGCGAAAGCCTGGCTGGCCTTGTCGAAATCCTTGACCTTGATCAGGTCAAAGGCAGCCTCGTAAAACAGCTTCTCCTTTGCCGGATCGGCCGGTTCATTACTAGCCGGAGCTTGTGCCTGCCCCGCCGCTGGCGGAGTAGGTGTACCACTGGCATTGATTACGCCAGCAGCTGAGGAATTCTGGCTGGCTGCAGCACTTGCCGCACCACCACTTACACGCCGATCAAGATCCTGATAACGCTCCAGGCTTTCTTGCTTCAGGCGCTGAATTTCATTCTGTTGTTCTTCCAGCGTACCGCGCAGCTGCGCGATCTCTTCCTGCATCTGCTGCAACTGGTTGAACAGCATGCCCTGCGCCGTGACAGGGGCCGCAGCCCCTGTCACGACGGAGGTGCCGGACGTACCGTAACCAGCAGGCGGGTAACTGCTGCCGTAACCGGCATTGTTATCCACCACAGGAACCTCAGCCCACGCCGCAAGCGGCAGGCTGAGCGCCAAAACGGTTAAAGCACGGCGGCACGTACGCATATCGAATTACTTACGCAGTTCGACGCGACGGTTTTGAGCCCAGGAGGACTCGTCGTTACCGGTAGCGATAGCGCGCTCTTCGCCGTAGGAAACCAGTTCCAGTTGAGCCGGGGAAACGCCCTGCAGTACCAGGTAACGCTGCACAGCCTTGGCGCGACGCTCGCCCAGAGCCATGTTGTATTCACGAGTACCGCGCTCGTCAGCGTGGCCTTCCAGAACTACGCGAGCGCCATTGCCTTGCAGGTCTTTGGCGTGCACATCCAGAGCGCGCATGGCCTCTGGCTTCAGGTCGGAGCTGTCGTATTCGAAGTAGAAGGTGGTGATAGCGCGCAGAGCAGCTTCTTCGCTCAGGCTGCTGTCGATACCGCTGTTGGCGTCATAGCCAGTGTTAGGATCGGTAGCGCCTTCGCCAGCAGCGTCGCCGCCTTTCGAGGAACAACCTACGGCTACGGCCAGAGCCAGGCTCAGTGCGGCGAACTTACCAAATTTCAGCATTTCCATCATGTAACTCCTAATGAACCCCAGTGTGTTAAGCAGTATTTCAAACAACAACGGTGTAGCGCCGCATCAGTTCAGGTAAGGGGACCAAGAAGGCTCTCGAACTTCGCCTTGAGCGGTAGGAAGAGGGAGCCTCACACGTCCATTAGTGGACGCTAATACCAAGACTCCCCGACCCTGCTGGCGGGTGGCGTAGATTACCATGGTGCCGTTAGGCGCAACAGTAGGCGACTCATCCAGACTGGTGTCTGAAAGTATCCGCAAATTGCCGCGCTGCAGGTCTTGCGCCGCCACTTTGAACACGGTGTAACCATCCTGGCGGTGGATCATGACCAGGGTTTTTTCATCAGCGGAAAGTTTCGGGTTAGCGTTGTAGTTACCGATAAAGGTCACACGCTCTGCCGAGCCACCATTGATGTTGGTTTTATAGATCTGCGGCTTACCGGAACGATCCGAGGTGAAGTACAGGGTCTGACCGTCCTTACCCCAGAATGGTTCGGTATCAATCGACGGCTGGTTAGTCACGCGGCGCAGCTGGCGAGAGCCCATGTCCATCACATAGATTTCCGGGTTACCGTCACGCGACAGCACAAACGCCAGGCGGTTACCGTCCGGCGACCAGGCTGGCGCGCCATTCAGGCCTTCAAAATTGGTGATCTGCTCGCGGCGACCGGTATCGATATGCTGCACGAAAATGCGCGGACGCTTCTGCTCGAACGAGACGTAAGCGATACGACGACCATCCGGAGCGAACGATGGCGAGAGGATCGGCTCACGCGACTGGAGCAGAGTTACTGCACGGGCGCCGTCATAGTCGGAACGCTGCAGGGTGTAACGGGTGTTATTGACCGCAAAACGCTCGGCAGTCACATACAGCATACGCGTCGAGAACGCCCCCTTGACGCCGGTGAGCTTCTCGAAAGACTGATCGGCGATATGGTGCGCCATGTCACGCAACTGATCGACACTGCCACCCACACTACCGGTCATGACCTGCTGCTGAGTAGTGACGTTGAACAAGGCGAACTGCACCTGCAGACGACCGGCATTCGGCACGATGTTGCCGACCAGGACGTACTGTGCGCCAAGAGCTTGCCAGTCGCGGTAGATCACTTCAGTCGCCTGAGTCGGCAGGCTGATCATGTTCTGTCGAGGGATCGGCTCGAATACGCCGGAGTTACGCAGGTCATTGCCGATGATTTCGGCCATATCCTCAGGCAACACGGTGCCACCTTGCCAGCCAAAAGGCACCACAGCGATGGGCGTGGCACGGTCGGTGCCACTGCTGATCACCAGCGGATCAGCGGCCTGAACGGTGCCGACCAGCATGGTCAGACCGAGCAGAACAATACGCATCAGGGTATTCACAGACCTAAATCCTCCGGTTTGAAGACAGCGCGACGCTGCCGGTAAAGGCGATCAAAAGTGGCGCGGTCCAGCTGCTGCATTTCGGCAATGCGACCGACGTTGCGTACCGCTTGCACGGCCGAGTTATCAAATGGCGAGTCACCACTGGAACGCGTCACGCTGGCATTGGTAATGGTGCCATCGGGCAGCATTTCGATCAGTACTTCTACGCTCATGCCATTACGCGCCGATGGCGGGCGTCGCCATTGCTGGCTGACCAGCATAACAATCAGATCATCCAGGCTTCCGGCGACTTCATCGTCGACAGTATCGGCGATTGCCTGCTGGCGACCGACATCCTCGGACAGCAGCTCAGCCAGTGCGGCTGCCTTCTTGTCTTCTACCGCCTTACGCTGGGCTGCTTCTGCCGCTTTCTTCTTGGCGTCATCAGCCTTTTTCTTCTTCGCAGCTTCTGCAGCGGCTTTCTTCTTCGCAGCTTCTGCAGCTTTTTTCTTGGCATCTTCGGCAGCCTTTTTCTTGGCCGCCTCATCCGCCGCTTTCTTTTTGGCGACATCCGCGAGCTTCTTCTGCTCGGCGGCTTTTTTATCGGCGTCAGCCTTTTTTGCGGCCTCCGCCTTCTGAGCCTCTTGGGCTTTCTTTTGTTCCGCTTCCTTGGCCGCTACTTTTTCCTGCTCGGCTTTTTTCTGTTCAAGCTGTTCGGTTTCGTACACAGGTGCGGTGGTCTTCTTGGTTTCACCCGCGATCTTCTGATTGGTCTGCGTGGTGGCCTGGCTTTGTGATTGCAGCTTGTACAGGGTCGCTTGCACCACCGGCTTGGCCGGCGGCAGGTCCGGGGCAAAGGCAAAGCTGACGAACAACATGGCAAACATGATGACGTGCAGCCCCACAGCCCAGACAACCGGCCAGAATAGACTTTCCGAGGGCGAACGCTCGCGCTGGTCGTGCATCAGGGGGCCTCGGTAATCAGCCCGACGTTACCCACGTCAGCCTGCTGCAAGCCGCCCATGGCCGCCATGATGGTGCCGTAATCAACGCTCTTGTCGCCGCGCACGAACACCTGCACCTGCTTACCGGTTGCCCGGCTCTGGCTGATGATCGCCGTTACCGCGCGGGTCATCTCTTCCAGGGTCAGCGCCTTATCCTGCACGGTATCGACATCAACCTCGGTGCCCATATTCCAGAAATAGGTCTTGTCGGCCTTGATCGAGATGGTCAGCACCTGGGCGTTATTGTCCTGCGGCAAGACCTCACTGCTGACTTGCGGCAGATCGACCTTGACCCCTTGATTAAGCATGGGCGCGGTTACCATAAAGATCACCAGCAGTACCAACATCACGTCGATGTAAGGCACCACGTTCATCTCGGCGACGGGCTTGCGTCTGTTGCGAATTCTGGCCATGGCTTGAAAAACCTGTAATGAGAATGCCTAAGGCTTAGTCGTCGCTGGTGTGGACTTTGCGGTGCAGAATCGCCTGGAACTCATCGGCGAAGGTGTAGTAACGACCGATCAGCATTTCGCCACGGGCGGCAAAGCGGTTATAGGCTATGACCGCTGGAATCGCGGCGAACAGACCGATGGCGGTGGCGATCAGTGCCTCGGCAATACCCGGAGCCACAGTGGCCAGGGTTGCTTGCTGCACCTGAGCCAAGCCGCGGAAGGAGTTCATGATGCCCCACACGGTACCGAACAGACCGATATACGGGCTGGTCGAGCCAACGGTGGCAAGGAACGGCAGGCTCTGCTCAAGCTTCTCTTCTTCACGCGAGATGGCCACACGCATGGCACGCGCCACCGCGTCCATCACCGCATCCGGATCAACACCGGCCTGCTGGCGCAGACGTGAGAATTCTTTAAAACCAGCGCGGAAAATCTGCTCCAGGCCGGAGTCAGGGTCCGGGTTGCTGCCCGCCTGGCGGTACAGCTTGGACAGGTCGATACCCGACCAGAAGCGCTCTTCGAAATTATCCAGGGCACGCTTGGCCGCACGCAGCAATGCGGTGCGCTGAAAAATCATGACCCACGAAGTGACCGATGCGGCCACCAACGTCAGCATTACCAGTTGCACCACCAGGCTGGCGTTGCTGATCAGACTCCACATCGACATGTGGTCAACGGCGTTGGCTTCCACGCTTTACTCTCCTGCTTTAGATGTACCCGCGCCGCCCTGCCCGGCAAAGGCCGCTTGCAGAGCTTGGGGAATGGCCCGGGGTTTCAAATTGTCGGCGCGCACACAGGCCACCATAAACTGCCCTTCACACAGCAGCACATCATCCGTTGCCCGCCTGACCTGTTGACGAAAACGTAGGCTGGCACGGTTTAATTCAATAACTTCAGCGCTTACCAGCAACTCGTCGTCGAGCTTGGCTGGCGCGTGGTAGCGCGCTTCAGCCGAGTGCACAACGAACAACAGGCCCTCCTCGGCCAACGTTGACTGGAGAAAACCCAGATCACGCAGGCACTCGGTGCGAGCCCGTTCCATAAATTTGAGGTAATTGACGTAGTAGACGATGCCGCCTGCATCGGTGTCTTCGAAATAAACCCGACAACGATGGCTGAACGGCGTAACTCCGTTTTGCGCGCGCATACTCTAGTGCCAGCTCCTGATCTTGCCAATCGTCTTCGACAAGTATTTTTTCTTACTCATCATCACGCCCAAACAAGTCAGCCGTGGGCAATTCGCCCATGCGTTTGGGCACATTCAGGCCAAAGTGCAAATACGCATGCCGGGTGACGACTCGGCCACGTGGAGTGCGCATGATATAGCCCTGCTGAATCAGATAGGGCTCGAGCACGTCTTCGATGGTGTGGCGCTCTTCACTGATGGCAGCCGCCAGGTTATCGACACCCACCGGACCGCCATCGAACTTCTCGATCATGGTCAGCAGTAGGCGCCGGTCCTGGTGATCGAAGCCACGCTCATCAACATCCAGCAGATTCAACGCCAGGCCGGCAATCGGCCGGGTAATGTCGCCCTGCCCGCGCACTTCGGCAAAGTCACGCACGCGGCGCAGTAGGCGATTGGCAATCCGTGGTGTACCGCGTGCGCGACGGGCAATCTCGAAGGCGCCGTGGGGCTCGATGGGCAAACCTAGAATCCCCGCCGAACGCATGACAATGGTCGCCAGGTCTTCGGTGTTATAGAACTCCAGACGCTGGACAATACCGAAGCGATCACGCAGCGGGTTGGTCAGCATGCCAGCACGGGTGGTCGCACCGACCAGGGTAAAGGGTGGTAGATCAAGCTTGATCGAGCGCGCAGCCGGGCCTTCACCGATCATGATGTCGAGTTGAAAGTCTTCCATGGCCGGGTACAGCACTTCTTCGACAATCGGCGACAGGCGATGAATCTCATCGATAAACAGCACATCACCCGGTTCAAGATTGGTCAGCAAGGCGGCCAGATCGCCCGGCCGCTCCAATACGGGCCCCGAGGTGCTCTTGATCGAAACATTCATTTCCTGAGCAATGATATTGGCCAGGGTGGTCTTGCCCAGACCGGGCGGACCAAAGATCAGGGTGTGATCGAGCGCTTCACTGCGGCCACGGGCAGCCTGGATAAACAGCTCCATCTGCTCGCGCACACTCGGCTGACCGATGTATTCGGCCAGTTTCAGCGGGCGAATGGCACGGTCAACCTGCTCGTCGCGGTCACGACTGGTGGCGGTAATCAGGCGATCAGCTTCTAGCACTTAAACCATTCCCTTCAGGGCTCGACGAATCATATCTTCACTACTCAAACCGTCCTCCTTAATAGCTGAGACGGCGCGACTGGCTTCCTGGGGTTTGTAGCCGAGCGAAATAAGTGCACTGACTGCATCATTCTCCGCGCTTGTGACTGCACCAGTACCGCGAGGTTCCACCACCAGGGTCGACATGCCCGGCACGGCTTCCCAAGCCTTGAAGCGATCTTTTAGTTCAACCAGCAGGCGTTCGGCGGTTTTCTTGCCGACCCCGGGAATCTTCACCAGCACCGACGTGTCCTGCGCCTGCACACAACGCACCAACTCATCAACTTCCAACCCGGACATCAAGGCCAGGGCCAGTTTCGGGCCAACGCCGTTAAGGCGGATCAACTCACGAAACAGCTCGCGCTCACGCTTCTCGAAAAAGCCATAGAGCAAATGCGCATCCTCGCGCACCACCAGATGGGTGTGCAGGGTCAACGGCTCACCCACCGAGGGCAAACGGTACAGGGTGGTCATGGGCACTTCCAGCTCATAACCCAAACCATTTATATCCACAATTACATGGGGCGGCTGCTTTTCCGCCAGAGTGCCACGCAAACGTCCGATCACCGCTGCTTTCCTTAAAAATCACATTACAAACGAAGGCGACCGGCGCGCCGCTTGGCGCCGACCAGACCATGGGGAATCAGACTCTGCCGGTGATGGGCATGGCACAGGGCAATTGCCAGGGCATCGGAGGCATCGATCTGTGGCTTCTGCACCAGTTTGAGCAAGTGCATGACCATCAGCTGCACCTGCTCCTTATCCGCCCCGCCGGTGCCGGCAATCGCCTGCTTGACCTGGGTGGCGGTGTATTCAGCAATATCCAGCCCCGCCTCGATCCCCGCGACGATGGCCACGCCGCGCGCCTGGCCGAGCTTGAGCGCGGAATCCGGGTTGCGTGCCATAAACACCTGCTCGATGCCCATGGTCACTGGCCCGTAGGTTTCGATGACCTCACGCACCCCGCGAAACACCACTTGCAGACGCTCCGGCATCGAACCGTTGCCTGTACGAATGCAGCCAGAGGCAACATATTCGCAGTTGCGCCCAGTATCACGTACCACACCGTAACCGGTGATGCGCGAACCGGGGTCGATGCCAAGGATCAAGGTCATGCCTTCCGCCCACTCGAGGCACCAGCCACTTAGCCAGCACACTGTCTATTTATCCAGCTCGCGAGTATAGAGCTCGCCTGCGCCCGCGTCATCCAGGTACAGGTTATAAAAATGACCGCGCATCATTCATATAGGGCAGCACCGGCACACCGCTTAGCGCCATGGACAACCACCCATAAAAAAGCCGGAGGAATCAGGCCAATGACCTGAATACCTCCGGCTCGGACAGCCGCAAACAATCAGCCAAGTTGTTCCATGAGCTCGTCAGGAATCTCGGCGTTGTGATAGACCTCCTGCACATCGTCAAGGTCTTCGAGCATATCGATCAGCTTGATGACCTTCTGCGCAGTTTCCAGATCGGTAATCGGTGCACTGATCGACGGGATCATGGCGATCTCCGCCTCTGCAGCTTTGAAACCAGCCACACTGAGCGCCTCGTTGACCCCGTGGAAATCGGCAAAACTGGTGGACACCAGCGCAGAGCCATCCTCGGCCATTTCCACGTCATCGGCACCAGCCTCCAGCGCGGCCTCCATCAAGGCATCTTCGCTCACGCCCGTGGCAAAGCTGATCTGCCCTTTGCGGTCGAACATATAAGCGACCGAACCGTCAGTACCCAGGTTGCCGCCACATTTGCTGAACGCATGCCGCACTTCGGCGGCCGTGCGATTGCGGTTGTCGGTCATGGCCTCAACGATGATTGCCACACCGCCCGGTGCGTAGCCTTCGTAGCTCAGCTCGGCAACGTTGTCGGCTTCGTTATTACCGGCACCACGGGCGATGGCGCGGTCGATTACATCGCGCGACATGTTGTTGGTCAGCGCCTTGTCCACCGCCAGGCGCAGGCGTGGGTTGTCCGCCGGGATCGGACCACCGTGCTTGGAGGCGACCGTCAGCTCACGAATCAGCTTGGTGAAGATCTTGCCGCGCTTGGCGTCCTGGCGCCCTTTGCGGTGCTTGATGTTGGCCCATTTGGAATGACCAGCCATAACTCACTCCGGTTGTTTCACATTCGATTTCGAGGCGTGAGAGTTCGAGTCTCTCAGGCCGCTATAAAGAAGAAGCCTGGTAAACCAGGCTTCTTGTGACGCTTTATTCCGCTTTCGGCTGCTCGCGCAGACGAATGTGCAGTTCACGCAGCGACTTGTTGTCCACCTCACCCGGCGCCTGAGTCATGACGCAGGCCGCACTCTGGGTTTTCGGGAAAGCAATCACTTCGCGGATCGACTGTGCGCCGGTCATCAGCATCACCAGGCGATCCAGGCCGAAGGCCAGGCCGCCATGGGGCGGCGCACCGAACTTCAGAGCGTCGAGAAGGAAGCCGAACTTCTCCTGCTGCTCGTCTTCGCTGATACCCAGAACGCGGAACACGGTCTGCTGCATGGCCTTGTCGTGGATACGGATCGAACCACCACCCAGCTCGGTGCCGTTGAGCACCATGTCGTAAGCACGCGACAGCGCAGCGGCCGGGTTGGCCTCCAGCTCAGCCGGGGTGCACTTCGGCGCGGTGAACGGGTGGTGCATGGCGGTCAGGCTGCCATCGTCGTTCTCTTCGAACATCGGGAAGTCGACGACCCACAGCGGCGCCCACTCACAGATCAGCAGGTTCAGGTCATGACCGAGCTTGATGCGCAGGGCACCCAGGGCTTCGCTGACAATCTTGGCCTTGTCTGCGCCGAAGAACACGATGTCGCCATCCACTGCACCGACGCGATCGAGGATCACATTGATGTTGTCCAGCGGGATGTTCTTGACGATCGGCGACTGCAGGCCTTCGACGCCATTGGCGCGCTCGTTGACCTTGATATAGGCCAGACCTTTGGCACCGTAGATGCCGACGAACTTGGTGTACTCGTCGATCTTGCTGCGCGGCATGCTCGCCCCACCCGGTACGCGCAGCGCGGTCACTCGGCATTTCGGATCGTTGGCTGGGCCAGCGAAGACTTTGAAATCAACATCCTTGAGCTGGTCGGCAACATCCACCAGCTCCAGCGGGTTGCGCAGGTCCGGCTTGTCGGAGCCGAAACGACGCATGGCTTCGGCCAGAGTCATATGCGGCAGCTCACCGAACTCGACGCCCAGCACTTCCTTGAACAGATTGCGCACCATGGTCTCGGTAATGGCCATGATGTCTTTCTCATCGAGGAAGCTGGTCTCGATGTCGATCTGGGTGAATTCCGGCTGGCGGTCAGCACGCAGATCTTCGTCACGGAAGCACTTGGCGATCTGGTAGTAGCGATCGAAGCCCGCCACCATCAGCAGCTGTTTGAACAGCTGTGGCGACTGCGGCAGCGCAAAGAAGCTGCCGGCGTGGGTGCGGCTCGGCACCAGATAATCACGCGCACCTTCAGGCGTGGCACGGGTGAGGATCGGCGTTTCCACGTCGAGGAAGCCGTTGTCATCCAGGTAACGACGGATGCTGCTGGTGATGCTCGAACGCAGTTTCAGCTTGGCCGCCATTTCCGGGCGACGCAGGTCGATAAAGCGATAGCGCAGGCGGGTTTCTTCGCCGACGTCGGTGTATTCATTGAGCGGGAACGGCGGGGTTTCCGCTTCGTTCAGCACTTCAAGCTCATAGCCCAGCACTTCGATGGCGCCGGACGCCATGTTGGCGTTGCCGGCACCAGCCGGACGCAGTCGCACCTTACCGGTGATCTTGACCACGTATTCACTGCGCACCTTGTCGGCAGTGGCGAAAGTTTCGGCACGATCCGGGTCGAATACCACCTGGGCCAGACCTTCACGGTCACGGATGTCGAGGAAAATCACCCCGCCATGGTCACGGCGGCGATGTACCCAACCGCAAAGGGTGACTTCCTGGCCGTCCAGGCTCTCGTTCAGTTGGCCGCAATAATGGCTGCGCATCATGGTGGTGGTCGCTTCTCTTGAGTCTTGAATTCGTTGGGCCGCAGTGACTGCGACGCTCGTTGGCCGGACAACCGGCTGGCGCAGGCGCCATTTTCCGCAATTGTGCTGCCTTTAAGGGGCGCGAAACGATCAGTGGCGCATACGCAGCCCACTATTCGCCCGACAAAACGCGGCAAAGCGCGGGATTATATATGGTTAAGCCGCCACTTGCAGCCGCCGCCCCACGCGCTTTTGCCAGCCCTTCCTATACTCAGCCATGCAGCTATTTGACTGTCGATAAGTGGAGAGGCTTATGGTCACGCCGAACCTGGCTGAAATACCCAGCGATTTGCTGGCCGACTTTCGCCTGGAATCCAGCGAACAATTCCAGCGTTGCGAGCAATTGCTGATCGAGCTTGAGCACGCCCCCGACGACCGCGAGCGCCTGCGCGAGCTGTTTCGCCTGGTGCATACCCTCAAGGGCAACCTGGGGTATATCGGCCTGGATTCGCTGATGAGCGTGCCGCAAGCCATGGAAGATGTGCTGTCGTGCCTGCGAGAGAGCCAATTGCATTTCGATAGCCTGCTGGGCGATATCCTCCTGCTAACTCTTGACCACCTGAAAGAACTCATTCAACACGCACTCGGCGGCCCGCCAGCACAACTCAATGCAGCCCAAAGCAAAGCGCTTAGCCAGGCTCTCAGCGCCCTGGCATTGGCACCAGCGACGCAACAAACCGGCATCCGCAGTGCACTGCTGCAACAACTCGACCCCAGCTCAAAGCCGCCTGCTGCCATTACAGCCGACGAACCTGCAGCTGCCGATTTGCTCAGACGCTACGGCATCGAACCCGACGCTGACCTGCTGTTCTTTGTCGACCTGATGCAAGCCAGCGAACGCCGCTCGCATTTCTGGCAAGGACGCGGCCTGCGCCAGCTGGACCTGGGCCTGGCGATAAACCAGCTGGGCGGTAATCCGGAGCAACCCGAGCAATTGGCGGCAGCCATCTGCCTGCACGACCTGGGCATGGCCTTTCTACCCCTGGATATGCTGCACAAGGAGGCACACTTCAATCGCGAAGAACGCCGGCAGATGCAGTCACACCCGCGCCTGGCCTACGACCTGCTCAAACGCATGCCGCGCTGGGACGCAGCAGCTGAAATCACCCTGCAACACCAGGAGCACGCCGACGGCAGCGGCTACCCCAAAGGACTCAAGGAAATTGAAACCAGCCCCGGCGCCCTGATTATCAACATCGTCGACACATTTGACGCCCGCACCCATGAGCGCGCTCACCAAACCTTGAACAAACGTCCGTTGCTACGCGCCATCCTAGAAATCAACAACCTCGCCGGACGGCAGTTCAGTGCACACTGGGTTGAGCTGTTCAACCAGACGCTGCAACAACACCCAGAGTTGACACATCGCTGAGCCGTAGAAAAATTGAACCCACGCCAAGCCATAGCCTCCAACCATCACTTTCATTGATATAAACCACGTTAAAGCTCGGTAAAGCCCATGGTAGTCTCTGCCCATTAGCGGGCAGCCAAGCCCCGAGCCACCTGAGAGGAGAAATGGTATGGACATCAACATCGGAATCGCCGAACAAGACCGCGCCGCCATCGCCGAAGGCCTGTCGCGCCTGCTTGCCGACACCTACACCCTGTACCTGAAAACCCACAACTTTCACTGGAACGTCACCGGCCCGATGTTCAACACCCTGCACCTGATGTTTGAAGGCCAGTACACCGAACTGTCGCTGGCTGTCGACCAGATTGCCGAACGCATCCGCGCCCTGGGCTTCCCGGCACCCGGCACCTACGCCGCCTACGCCCGCCTGTCCTCTATTAAGGAAGAGGAAGGCGTGCCGAACGCACAAGACATGATCAAGCAGCTGGTTCAAGGCCAGGAAGCCGTTGTGCGCACCGCTCGCGGCATCTTCCCCCTGCTGGACAAAGTCAGCGACGAGCCCACCGCGGACCTGCTGACCCAGCGCATGCAAGTTCATGAAAAAACCGCCTGGATGCTGCGCAGCCTCCTGGCAGCCTAGGTATATAGGTAAATAGACAAATTACGTAAAAGGCCCGTACCCATGGGCCTTTTGCTAGGCGCTTGCCCAGCAGCTGTTCTATGCTTTGGTCAATTGCAACTTGGCCACAGTGACGTGCATGAACAAACCCGCTAAAGCCCCCAGCATTCTGGAACTGTACCCCGAGGAAACCCGCGACGCTGCGGCGCTTCTGAAGAAGGCGGTACCGCTGATGATGCGCCACGATATTCCACCTAACCCGATGCATTACGCACTCTGGTACACCTACAGCAAAGGCCTGGAGCCCGAACTCAATCGTCGCCTGGACAAAACCGTCACCGACTTCGACAGTTTCCCACCGGAGACTGCGGCCAAGCTGTTTCGCGACTACATCATCCATGGCGAACTCGAAGAAGCCCGCGCTGGCCAACAGCAGGTGATTGAGTTGGTCGATGACATCGAAGGCAATGTGTCACGCAGCATTATTGGCAGCCGCAATTACCAGGTCAGCCTGGAACATGGCCTAGCGGCATTGCAGGAGCCCATCATCGACGACCTGCCGAATGTCCTGAACGAGCTGCAGCAAAGCACGCAATTGATGCAGGACCAGCAGGACAAGTTCCTTTATCGCCTGAATGCTGCCCAGCAGGAGATCAAAAGCCTACGCAGCCAGCTTGAACGCGCGCATATCGCTGCAACACTGGACAGCCTGACTCAGGTCTTCAACCGCAACGCTTTCAGCAGACTACTGGAACAAACCCTGAGCACTGAGCATGACGGCGTTGCTCTGGTGATGCTAGATATCGACCATTTCAAACAGTTCAACGATCAATACGGCCACCCACTGGGTGATCGCGTACTGCAGCACGTTGGCCAATTGTTGCGCGACCTACTACCGGCACGCGCCATGGCTGCGCGTTATGGCGGCGAGGAGTTCTGCATCATCCTGCGCGATTGCTTTGACAACGCCACGGCTTACGCCTTTGCCGAACAATTACGCCTGAAGATCCAGTCACTGCGCATTAAAGTGCGTCGCACCGACGAAGTACTGGACAGCATTACGGCCTCCTTCGGCTTTGCCCTTGCAGAACAAGGCGATACGCTGGAAACCCTGCTCACCCGAGCTGACGATGCGCTTTACCAGGCCAAACGCAATGGACGCAACCAAGTAAGCCCCATTCCGAGTGAAACAGCGCTCAGTGCTTGATTGAGAACCCCACCTCTTTACTGTTAAATACGCCCCGTGCCGCTGAACCACATTCAGGGTTCAGCGCATAGGCTGGCACCACGCGCTTTTAGTCCTCCCCTGCAACGCCAAATACGCGCAACCAGCCCTCCTGTTGACTCTTTAAATTAAGCGAGCTCATCGAACATGTTGAAAATTGTCCACCTTCTGACGGGCGCTCTCGCCCTGCTGCTTTCTTTTGTTCCATCCTTCGGTAACACAGCACATTCATTCCTAGAGCAACCCAACGCACTGTGCCTCACCTTGTTCGGCCTGCTAAACCTGCTGCTTGCCCCACAGCTACCCATCTGGCACGCCGGCCTACGCCATCAAGCGCAAAATCTGGTGTCCGCCTTACTGGTACTCGGCACCCTACTCCAAGCCTTGGTTCTGCTCGCCCCACTGCCAGTAATTGCTAACCAACCGGCCAGCCTGTTCAGCCTGCTGATCATCGCAGCGGCCGTAGCCGTACACCTGGCAGCCAACCTACGCCTGAAATCACGCAACACCTCAAGCTCGCAGGATCTGGGCGACCGTGAGACAGGCACAGTGAAATGGTTCAACACCTCGAAAGGTTTCGGCTTTATCTCCCGTGACTCGGGCGACGATATTTTCGTGCACTTTCGTGCCATTCGTGGTGAAGGCCACCGCGTACTGGTCGAAGGCCAACGGGTCGAGTTTGCCGTAATGCAACGCGACAAAGGCTTGCAAGCCGAAGACGTCATCGCCGCGCTGCCTGCGCGACGTTAAGCGCATAAACGCAAAAGGCCCGCACACTGCGGGCCTTTTGCGTTTTATAGCCAATCAATAATGCGGCGGAGGTGCCTCATCCTCAGCCATACCGAACTGCGAACTCACCTCATCCTGACGCTTGATCAACGCAGCCACCTGCAGCTGCAAGCGCTCCAGAAGCCGCTGTTGCGCCACCAGCGCATCATTAAGCGCCTGAATAGTGTCGTCCTGAAAAGCCAGCCGGCTTTGCAAATCGTTGATGCGCTCTTCTATTTCCACCAGTCAACTCTCAGCAAAACAAAAATCCCCGGTCAAAACCAGGCGTAAACGGGCTTTCAACGCAGCCAATTGCTCAGGCGCATAAGCCTGCGCCGGATGCTTACCCCAAACGGGCGCTGGCCAAGCCGCATCCTCGCGACACCGCACGATGACATGCATATGCAGCTGACTGACCATATTGCCCAAGGTCGCGACATTCATCTTATCTGCCGCAAAACAATCTTTGAGCACCTCGGCAAGTGCAGTGGTTTCCCGCCAAAGCTGCAGCTGATCGGCCGCATCCAACTGAAACAACTCGCTGACATCTTCACGACGCGGCACCAGAATAAACCAGGGATACTGCGCATCATTCATCAACAGCAAACTGCATAACGGGTAATCACCCAACCAAACAGTGTCCTGCTGCAATCGCGAATCCAGAGCAAACATAACCATCTACCTTTAAGAAAAACCCACCACCTCAGTTCTAGCTGAAATCGAACAGATCAAGCGGTGACATCTAAAACCTGACCAACCTACAGGCAGCCAAACCAAAGCCAGTAAACACCGGCAGCGCAGGATACGCCGAAGCTGAAAACACGGCACCCTCAACCACCCCACGCACCAATAGACAGCACACAACAGAACCACCTCAAACAAGCGCACCAAAACTGTTCCCTTCGGTAATCCCCACGCAGCAGCCAAATGCCACACGACCACCACATGACAGCAAGCGACTGAAAACAAAGCAGAAGGCGCCAACAAAAAAACCTTTCGCTGACAACAAAATCAGAGATAACCACTAAAAAAGCATCAACAAACCAATGCAAACCCCGAGAACCATGGACAGACGAGCAAAATCCAGGATAAAAATCTGGCTTTCCGGATTTTGTGCACGACTATTGCTAAGCAATCCATGATGAAGAGCACTGCACCGTTTAGCTGCCAAAAGCAACCAGCGAGCAGGCACAAAAATCCGTCAGCCTTGACTTCAAGCACGCCAGCAGCATCTACAAAAATGCGACATACTTCATAAGCTTTTGCGACACGGCCGTGAAGAAATCGTAATGAATAGATTGCAACTATCGCCAACATTGGCAGCGTGCTATAAGTTACCGCCGACACAAAAAGAAAGAGTCGTCCATATAACAACCAGCCGGACGGCGCAACTTTTCTAAACCAAAGGAGCAATCACGATGCAAGTGATGAAGTGGAGCGTAATCGCCCTCGCAGTAGCAGCGGGCACCACCCAAATGGCAGTGGCATCCAGCCAGTCCGAATCCAAGGGCATTGTTGAAGACAGCAGCTTCAATATCTTCAACCGCGTCCTATATCAGAACCGTGATTTCCGTAATGGTCCAAACTCCGCCAGCACCTCAGCTAATAAAGCTGGCTACCGTGAAGAGACAGGCCTGGGCATTCGCCTGCTACTTGAGTCTGGCTTCACTCAAGGCACCGTCGGCGTTGGCTTTGACGCTCACTCTCTGAGCAGCATCAAGCTGGACAGTGGCCGTGGCCGCGTAGGTACTGGCCAATTCGGCAAAACCGATGAAGGCCGTGGCGATGACACCCAGACTGAAGTCGGCGGCGCCATCAAATTCCGCGTTTCCGACACCGTTCTGAAACACGGCAACATGTTCACCGGCAGTCCGGTATTCTCTACCGACGATAGCCGCATTCTGCCTGAAGTCGCCACTGGCACCCTGCTTACCAGCAACGAGATCGAAGGTCTTGAGCTGACCGCAGGTCGCTTTACAGCACTGAGCAGCCAAACAGGCAGCAGCCGCGACGATATTAATGGCAAGGGCGAAGCAGGACTCACCTCTGCCGACATCATTGGTCTGTCTTATGCTGTGAGCGACAATCTGAGCGTTGCAGCACATGCCTCTGACGTCGAAGATTACTGGAACAAGTACTACGGCAATGTTAACTACAACATGCCGCTAGCTGAGGACCAGGCACTGAACTTCGACTTCAACATCTATAAAACCGAATACGACAAGCAGTACACCAATACCTCCAGCGAACAAGACAACACCATCTGGAGCCTTGCGACTAAATACAGCATGGGCGCACACGGCTTCACTGTCGCCTACCAGCGCTCCAGCGGCGACCGCGGCTACGATTACGGTGTTGACGGTGGCGGCACTATCTGGCTGTCGAACTCGGTTCAATACTCCGACTTCAACGCTGAAGACGAGACATCCTGGCAGGTTCGTTACGACCTCAACATGGCCGAGTACGGTGTACCAGGCCTTAGCTTTATGACTCGTTACATAGCCGGCGACAACATTGTTACTGATACCAAGTCGGACGTTGAAGAACGCGAGCTTGACATCGAAGCCAAGTATGTCATTCAAGAAGGCGCTGCCAAGGACCTGTCCTTCCGCATCCGCAATGCCTTCTACCGTGCAGACAAAGCCTATGGCGGTGACATCAACGATTTCCGCCTGATCGTTGAATACCCACTGAGCGTTCTATAATTCAGACCGTTTAGCTGGTAAAGAAAGCCCGACCTAGGTCGGGCTTTTTCTTATCTGCTGAAAACTTACAGTGGTAATGCATAAGTACCCGTCACATGCGCCACCAACTCATCTTCATTACCCTGCGAATACACCGACACTTCGCAAACAGCCTGCCTACGACTCAATCTCAATATCCGCGCCTCAGCCAATAGATCAACCGGCCTAGGTTTAACCAGAAAGTTGATATTCAAGTTAGATGTCACAGCCATTTCCACCCGACCAAGACTGCCGAGTACCACCGCATACATCGCCGCATCTGCCAGGGCCATAATGGTCGGGCCGGACAAGGTGCCGCCGGGGCGAATCAATTTGCTGTGAAATGGCACCCGCGCCAGTGCCCCCTCTGTATCCAACCGATCAATACACAAGTTAATGTCTTCTGCCATCGGCAGCCCTGCCCGAATCAGCGCCTGAACCTGTTCCGCCGTCAATATCGACACACTCCCCCTCCTTTTATAAGCACACGCCAGCCTCCTGTACGCATCTGTACAGGCACCGTACAATGCGGGCCATTCAAAATCTCTTGCAACCGACAGAACAGCCAAATATGCGTACCAGCCAGTTCCTGCTCTCGACTCTGAAAGAAACCCCATCCGATGCCGTAGTGATCAGCCATCAGCTGATGCTGCGTGCCGGCATGATCCGCAAGCTGGCTTCCGGCCTGTACACCTGGCTGCCCATGGGCCTGCGCGTGCTGCGCAAGGTTGAGAAGGTCGTGCGCGAGGAAATGAATGCCGCTGGCGCACTGGAAGTGTTGATGCCTGGCATTCAGCCGGCAGAGCTGTGGCAGGAGTCCGGGCGCTGGGAACAATACGGCCCGGAATTACTGCGCATGAAGGATCGTCACGGCCGCGATTTCTGCGCCGGCCCGACCCATGAAGAAGTGATCACCGATCTGGCGCGCAATGAGCTGAATAGCTACAAGCAGCTGCCGATCAACCTCTATCAGATCCAGACCAAGTTCCGCGACGAAATCCGTCCGCGCTTCGGCTTGATGCGTGGCCGCGAGTTCATCATGAAGGACGCCTACTCCTTCCACGTTGACCAGGCTTCGCTGCAGGAAACCTATGACCGCATGCATCAGGCCTACTGCAATGTATTCGCCCGCCTGGGTCTGAACTTCCGCCCCGTGCAGGCGGATACCGGCTCGATTGGTGGTACCGGCTCCCACGAATTCCATGTACTGGCCGACTCTGGCGAAGACGATATCGCCTTCAGCGACAGCTCCGACTACGCCGCGAATATCGAGAAAGCCGAAGCCGTTCCGCGCGAAAGCAGCCGTGGCGCAGCCACTGAAAGCATGCGCATGGTTGAAACCCCTGACACCAAGACCATCGATGCGCTGGTACAAGGCTTTGGCCTGGCCATCGAGAAAACCATCAAAACCTTGATGGTGCACGGTGCCAAAAAAGGCACTTTGGTGGCCTTGATCGTACGCGGCGACCATGAACTCAACGAAATCAAGGCCGCCAACCTGGAGCTGGTTGCCAGCCCACTGGTTTTCGCCAACGAAACCGAAATTCGCGCGGCCATCGGCGCCGGTCCTGGTTCGCTGGGCCCGGTCAACCTGCCTATCCCTTGCATCATCGATCGCTCGGTTGCCCTGATGAGCGACTTCGCCTCCGGCGCCAATATCGACGACAAGCACTATTTCGGCGTCAACTGGGAGCGCGATCTGCCGCTGCCGGAAGTAGCGGACCTGCGCAATGTGCTAGCCGGCGACCCGAGCCCGGATGGCAAAGGCACTCTGGAAATCAAGCGCGGCATCGAAGTCGGGCATATCTTCCAGCTGGGCACCAAGTACAGCGAAGCGCTGAACTGCCAGGTGCTCGGCGAAAACGGCAAGCCGGTAACACTGACCATGGGCTGCTATGGCATCGGCGTTTCCCGCGTGGTGGCGGCTGCCATCGAGCAGAACAATGACGACCGCGGCATTCTCTGGAACGACGCCTTGGCACCTTTCCATATAGCCCTGGTGCCGCTGCGTTACGAAACCGATGCCGTGCGCGAAGCCACCGACAAGCTGTATGCCGAGCTTACTGCTGCCGGTTTCGAAGTACTGCTCGATGACCGTGACAAAAAGACCAGCCCGGGCATCAAATTCGCGGATATGGAATTGATCGGCATCCCGCATCGCATCGTAGTCAGTGATCGCGGCCTGGCCGAAGGCAACCTGGAATACAAGAGCCGTAAAGAAACTGAAGCCCAGGCGGTGCCTGTCGCCGATATCCTGAACTTTATCCAGGCCCGCATCAGCCACTGATCTCAGCCCCTTCAGCAAGAGTCGTCATGTTCAAGCGAAACACCCTCAGCCTTATTGCCACCCTTGCAGGTGGCTGTCTGCTACTCAGCGGTTGCGCCAACCAGTTGCCGCAACGCAGCGAGCATGAGGAGCGCGTCGAGCGCAAACTGCTCGATCACAGCCTGCAGATAGATGTGGGTGAACCACGCGTGCTGGAGTTGCCGCAACGCCGCGTACGCGTGCATGAACAGAAGACCTTCGAGGTCACGGCGTTTGACGTGACACGCCGTTACGACCGCTACACCCCCTACCAGCCCTGGCGCGAACTCTATGAAGTGCCGCTGGGAGCACTGGCAGTGGTCGGTGGCATCGGCGCCAACGTGCTCAACGTGGTACTGCTCGGCAGCCTGCCTGATAGCGTCACCAAGGACTGGATCAGTTATGGCTTTGCCGGGCTCAACCCGGCGATGAACGTCGAATCGAACGGCCGCTCACAGCAGAACCTTGCCAGCCTCGAAGAGCGCCGCCAGGATGCGCGCATGGAGTATTCCAGCCTGCCGTGGGCCGAACGCCCGGTGCGGGTCAAAGCCGGCGAGAAGAACCATGAACTGCTCACCGACCGTAACGGCATCCTGCGCCTGAACCTGCTCGACAGCCCGTTTGCCGAAGAAGATGTCACCCTTATCAGCACGCTGCTGCTGACAGTTGAAGATGACCAGGGCTCGGCGCGCGCAGATGCCTCGCTGCTGGTCAGCCGCACCTTGCGCGGCAAGCTGCAGGAAGCCCACGACTTGATTTATGACGACCTTGAGGGCGATGACGTTGCCCAATGGGTGCACCGAGTCAAACGTCTGTCAGAACTGGGACTGGAAGAGGAAGCCAGCGAGCTGGAACAGAGCCTGATCGAACTGACGCGCAACGATCCGGAGCTGCAAAAAATCTTCCTGCATGCCCTGACCAAAGACGCCGGCCGCCTGGTCGCCGATCCTGGCAACGACTGAAACCTCATGCGGCAGCGCCTGGCCTGCGCCCTACTCTGCCTGCTGCTCTGCAGCGCGGCGTATGCGCAAGTGCGCCAGGCACCTGAACCAGAGCTGCGCACACTGCTGCAACAGACCGTAGCCCAGGCCGACAGCTTTCAGGATCGCTTCGAGGCCGAAGTCTGGCTGCTGGATATGTCCACACGCATGCGTCGCTATATTCCGGATGCCGAGCAGCGCCTGAGCCTGCTGCGCCTGGTGCACCGTGAAGCCAGCAAAGCGGGCTTGCGTCCTGATTTAGTGATCGCACTGATTCATGCCGAGAGTCATTTCGACCGTTTTGCTATTTCCTCAGTCGGCGCCCAGGGCATGATGCAGGTGATGCCCTTCTGGAAAGCCGAACTGGGCCGCCCACAGGACAACCTCACCGACAACGCCACTAACCTGCGCTATGGCTGCACCATTCTCAGTTTCTATCTGCGCAAGGAAAACGGCGACCTGAACCGCGCCCTGGCGCGCTATAACGGCAGCCTGGGCAAACACACCTACTCGGCCAAAGTCGTCGGTTTCTGGCATGACTTCTGGTATGTCAAACCCTGAACCGATTCAGCGCCGCACGATAAACCCGGCAATTCCCTGCAACGCCTGATCCTGCAGCTCCAGCGCAGTCACCTCGGCAGCCGGCGGCCCCTGCTCTAACCAGCTTGCCAGCTCAGCCACAGCAGCTTGATCACCTTCGAACAGCACCTCGACCCGGCCATCCACCAGGTTGCGTACCCAGCCGTCGAGATCCAGTCGCTCGGCCTGCTCTGTAGTCGCCTGACGAAAACGTACGCCCTGGACGTAGCCACTGACGTAACCATGTTTGCATATACGCACCACGGCTTACCCCCCCGCCTTGAGCGCGGCCAGACGAGCAAGCAAACCCGCCGCCGTCTGCTCACCCAGCAGGCGCTCACGCATGCGCCCCTGATCGTCGACGATATAGGTCACCGGTAGCACTTCGGCACGCGGTAACTGATAGCGCTCGGCCGGGTCCTGCGCCAGCACGGTAAAGGTAATACCCATGTCCTGTGCCGCCTGGTTCAGTTTCTCACCTTGCAGCGCATCGAAATTCACCCCGAGCACCTGCACGGATTGCTCCTTGAGCTGTTGCTCCAGGACATTGAGTTCGGGAATCTCGGTACGACAAGGGGCGCACCACTGCGCCCAGTAATTAATCACTAACCACTGGCCTTCCAGGCGCTCAACCGCTACCTTTCGTCCATATTGATCGACGCCTATGTCTTCAGCGCAACCGGCCAGAATCAGACCTATGCCTACGCCCGCAACAGCACGAATGATCGCCTGGAAACGCATTCCCATGCATTCGCTCCCTGATTCCATAAGGTTGATATGACATTAGATGCCTTGCGCCTGGAAGTGCCAGACATCCTCGAAACCGAGGTCGCGCCGCTGGCCGACCTCAACGAGCAACTGGCTCAGGCCCGCCTGGAGTCGCCAGAACTGGCCTTGCAACAAACGCTCGGCCTGCTCTTCAGGCTGAACCGCAGCGCCATGACCTTACTCGAAAGGCAGCGCGCACTGCAAAGCTTCAGCGACCAGTACCGGCATTACAGCAAGGCCTATCAAGGCGAGAATCCACCCACGGCCTTGTTCGTGCACCTGTGCAGTGAACTGGCCATCGGTTTCAAGCGCCTGCTCCTGCAAATCCTGCAAGGCCGCCAGCCCTCACGCCCGCACCTGGCCTGGTGCCTGTATATGGCCCAGCATTTTCTCGCGCAGAGCCTGCTGCGCCACTATCAGTTGTATCAGGAGCCGCCGCCCAGCCTGTGGCGCGACAGCCATCTGCTGTACTGGATCGGCGAACATCAGGATTGCCTGGACGAGCCAGTGGCTGCGGCGTTTACCCCGCAACCGGCAAACACCATGCGCGGCATCTACCAACAGATGCTGCTGCTCGCACTGAGCAACCCGTTTCACCTTGCCGATGGCGAATGTGCACTGCTGTTCGGGGCGCTCTCGCCGCTGGCCGGGCTGGCTCGTTTACTGCCCTGGGACGAGGACGAAGAGATCGAAGGGCCGACCATCGATCTGACCGAGGCGCAACCCTGCCTGAGCTACGCCCAGACGCCAGAAGGCAGTGCTGACTATCTACGCCGCTTCGAGCTGGGCGCCTTGCTGGTGGCCCTGCATGAGCCAGCACCATTGCAAAGCAAGGCGGAACGCCAACTGCTGGAACGTGTACAACAGCATTGGCTGGGGCGTCAGCAGCGTCGGCATACCCGCGCCGACCATAGCTCGGAGTGCAGCCTGGTAGTCGGCCTAGCCGCCATTCATGCGCAGTTGCTGGAACAACGGCCACTGCGCACCAGTGCGCAAATGCTCGACGCCAGTGCGGGCGGCGCACGCTTGCTGTGTAATGCTGATCAGGCCGTACAGCTGTCAGTTGGCCAACTGGTGTTGCTGATCACCGGCAGCGATACGCCAACCCTGGCCCTGGTACGCTGGCGACACCTGAACAGTGAAGGCCTGCACTTGGGCCTGCGCTACCTGAAAGGCCTGCCGCGTCCAGTCTGGCTACGCCGCGCCCCCAGCGCCCAGACTCACCCTGGCGTACTGCAAAGCACACCAGCACCCGGCAATGGCTGGCATCACGGCTTATGGCTGCCTAATGGACAGTTTGTTGAAGGGGAAAATGTCTGGCTGCAACTGGCCAGCGCGCACAATCAGGCGATCCTGCCACTGCCGACCGCCAACTTGGTCACCGCATCCGTCACCCGCTATCCGATGCAACTGGCCTGAGCCTGGTTGCCAATACGCTAAAACTGCGAGAAAGGTCACGCCGAACGTCGGCCGAGCGCACAGTTTCATCGGGGGGGGCCAGCTTATAATTCATCGCACTCACGCTTGATGCGATCCGTTATTAGCCTGGAACACACCCATGACCCAAGCCCTCGATAAGTTGGTCGGCCCCGTGCCATCTGCCATCGTCAATCTCGCCCGCTTACAGGTCACCCCGTACGAAGGGCGCGTCGCAGAGTTCAACGTAGCCGCCTGGCTGCACCTGCCAGGGCTGGCCAACCTGCCCGTATCCCTGTTGATCAGCTATCGTGACGGCACCGCCCGCCGTGAAGTGATGGTCGATCACGGCAAGGTCAATCAGCACAGCAAGATTCTACTATCCAGCGTGGCTCGCCTGCCGGTGAAGCAGAAGATCGAAGAAATGCAGGTGCGCCTGCGCTCTGCCGTACCGGCGACCAGCCTGGTGGTTGAGGAGCTGTTCGTACAAGCAGTCGAATTGCCCCAAACCGATAGCCGCCAAGCACTCGCCTGATAGCACTCCGCTACACCCAAACCCCGCGCGACGACGCGGGGTTTTGCGTTTAACGCGAGAGCATTCCCACCGGCCCGCACTTGGCGCCGGAGTCAGGCTGCACAGCAGCTTCAGATGGACCCGAAGAGTCGGGCTGTCCAGCCGGACTGGAATTGACTAAGGACTGTGGCCAGCTGCTGAAACGCAGCCCGGTGATGCGATTAAGGCGCTCGAGGGCCTCTTGCGGATCACGCTGATACAGATGAATCACTTTGCCTTTAGTGGCTGTCATAACGCCTTCACACTCCGCCAATCCCTGCCCTGCTGGCAACCTGATCGCTATCTGCAGGACAGATAGCCAGAAACGTGCCAGCTTCCCTTTAACCGCGTTTGGCGACCTTCGTGGTCGCCGTGCCATCATGCGCCATCAGCACAACGCCGCAAACTGACGTTTTACGTCACTTTTCCGGCTCAGCCTCTGGTTGCAACCACGTCGCCAGGTCTTCACCAAATAACGCTATCTGCTCTTCCTGCAGCTTCACCAAGCCTCTACGCAGCGCCGGATACCAGACTTCATCAAGCAGCTCGGGCAGGTTCTCCGCCCTAGGCAGCGGCCAGGGACTGTGGCTGAGCAGTTGCTGCACTGAGTAATGGCCAAGATCGCGACTCAACACCCAGGTTCCAGAACCGGTCGGAGCGATCAGTTTCTGCTGCTCAAGAAACACCAGAATCTCTTCCCATTCATGCTCAGCCAGCGACCAGCCCTGACGCTGCACATCCAGCAGACGCACTTTCAAACCCGACTGCTGACGCTCATAGAACACCCGCAACACACCAAGCGTCATCAACAGACGCGGTATCGCACGCTTGCGCCATTGCAGAGAGAACCCCAGGTTACAGACCAGTTCGGCGCCAAACAGCACAATCAGCCAGGACAGATAGATCCACAACAGAAACAACGGCACCGTAGCAAATGCGCCATAGATCAGCTGATAACCGGGAAACAGGCGCACATAGAGGCCGAATAGCATCTTTGCCACTTCAAACAGCACCGCTGTAAACAAGCCACCCAGCAAGGCATGGCGAACTGGCACCTGGGCATTCGGCACCGTGGCATACAGCAAAGTAAATGCCGCCACGCTGAATAGCAGCGGCATAAATTTCAGCAGGGTCTGGGCACCGATCAGCGCATCCGGACCGGAGATCAGCGACAGCGACGTAAAGTAAGTGCTGATGGCAAAGCCACCGCCCAGCAGCAGCGGCCCCAGGCTGAGAATCGCCCAGTACAGCAGAAAGCTCGACACACCACGACGCGGCTGGCGCACACGCCAGATGGTGTTGAAGGTTTTCTCGATAGTCACCAGCATCCAGAACGCCGTCGCCGCCAAGACTGCCACACCAATCCAGGTCAACTGGCGCGCCTGGGTGGTGAAGTCACGCAGGTATTGCTGCAGGGTTTCCCCCGCGGAGGGCACGAAGTTGCGAAAGATAAAGCTCTGAATCTGTTCGCCAGTATCCTGAAACGCCGGAATGGCCGAGAGCATGGAAAAGGTCACCGTCATCATCGGCACCACCGCAAACAGGGTGGTGTAAGTCAAGGCCGCAGCATTGCTGGTACCTTGGTCGGCGATAAAGCGCTGCAACAGAAAACGCCAGAACTCCAATAGATTGTTAACGCGCTGCAGCATGCCCTCTCCTTAGCCATTTGCATCCCGACAACCTTAACTACAGGCGCAGGCGTGAATGCCGTTAGCGGTTAGAATAGCCGCCATCGAAGTTAACCGGCGACCCTAACATGACTGCTATGACGCTCTACCATAACCCTCGCTGCTCAAAATCGCGCAGTGCATTGCAATTGCTGGAAGATCGCGGGCACAGCCCAACTATCGTGCGCTACCTGGAAACACCACTGAACGCTCCCCAGCTGCAGACGCTGCTGAACAAGCTCGGCATCAGCCCACGGCAACTGCTGCGCACGGGTGAAGATGAATACAAAACCCTCGGCCTGAGCGATTCGCAACTGACCGACGCACAGCTGGTCGCGGCCATGGTTGAGCAGCCCAAATTGATTGAGCGCCCCATTCTGGTCGTCGGCGAAAAAGCCGTCATCGGTCGCCCACCTGAAAATGTTCTGGGGATTCTGCCGTGAGCGCACCCTACATTCTGGTGCTGTATTACAGCCGCCATGGCGCAACCGCCGAAATGGCCCGCCAGATCGCCCGTGGCGTAGAAATAGATGGTCTGGAAGCGCGCCTGCGCACCGTGCCTGCCGTATCGAACGAGTGCGAAGCAGTGGCTGCGGACATCCCGACCGAAGGCGCGCTGTACGCCAGCCTGGATGACCTGAAGAACTGCGCCGGCCTGGCGCTCGGCAGCCCGACTCGCTTCGGCAATATGGCCGCACCGCTCAAGTACTTTCTCGATGGCACCAGTGGCCTCTGGCTGACCGGTGGCCTGGTTGGCAAACCGGCCGGCGTGTTCACCTCCACCGCCAGCCTGCACGGCGGCCAGGAAACCACCCTGCTGTCGATGCTGCTACCACTGCTACACCACGGCATGCTGATCACCGGCCTACCCTACAGCGAAGCCGCGCTGCTGGAAACCCGTGGTGGCGGCACGCCCTATGGTGCCAGCCACTACGCTGGAGCCGATGGCAAACGCGCCCTGGATGAACATGAAATCGCCCTGTGCCGCGCACTCGGCCAGCGCCTGGCACAAACTGCGGCAAAACTGGAGAACGCCCGTGGCTAAAACCACAAAACCGCTGCCGCCCCTGGAATGGTTGCAACCACGCCTGAACATCAGCCGCGTCGTCAGCCTATTGAGCTTTTTTAGCCTCGCTGCGTTGTTGCTCGCATGGAACCTGTGGTTTGCCAATGTCCCCAGCAAACTGCTTTGGGTAATCCTCGGCGTACAACTCGCGCCCCTGCTATTGCTCGCACCCGGCCTGATTCTAGGCAATGCCCGCACCCACGCTTGGGCCTGTTTCGTAGTGAATTTGTACTTTATCCAGGGCGTACTCGCCGCCTTCGATCCCAGCAAGGCGCTGTATGGCTGGCTGCTGACAGGGCTGAGCTTTAGCCTGTTCTGCGCCGCTCTGATGTTTACCCGCTGGCGGTTTCAGTACGAGCGTAAATTGGCTGGGGAAAACTAAGGTAAGAGCTGAACCTGCCTTCTCTAGGGCTCAGCGATTTTATAGCGAGCGCAACCGCTACCAGCCGAGAGTTTCTTTAAGAAAGGGAATCGTCAGCTTGCGTTGAGCCTGCAAGGACGCCTGATCCAGGCGTTCGAGCAGCTCGAACAGCGCACTCATGCTGCGCTCACCGCGAGTCAGGATAAAACGCCCGACCTCATCGCTCAGATGCAAACCACGACGCGACGCACGCAACTGCAAAGCACGCAGCTTGTCCTCATCGGAGAGTGACTGCAGCTGAAACACCAGAGCCAAAGTCAGGCGCGACTGCAGATCAGCCAGTTGTACCGGCAACTCGCGCGGCGAGCTGCTGGCGGCCAGTAACAGCCGCCGACCACTGTCGCGCAGGCGATTAAAGAGATGAAACAACGCCTCTTCCCAGTCGCTGCGCCCGGCCACTGCATCCAGATCATCCAGACAAACCAGCTCACACCGCTCCAGATTATCCAGCAGCGCCGGTCCGTACTCGACCACCTCAGCCAGCGGCAGATAAACCGCCGGCTCGCCGCGCTGCTCAAAGCGCAAACACGCCGCCTGCAACAAGTGACTTCGCCCTACGCCCTCACCACCCCATAGATAGATCAGGCTCTCGGTCCAGCCAGCGTCAGCCTCGCACAGCCGCTCGACATAGCCGAGGGCCGCCGCATTGGCGCCGGGGTAGTAGTTGGCGAAAGTGGCGTCATCACGCAGACGCACACCTAAAGGCAGTTGTATGGGTGTCATGCTGGGTTGGGCGGCTCGTCGGAACCACTGGCTGGCTCACCGTAAAGATCGGAAAGTTTATAGCCTTCTTCGCGCTAAGTCATTGATGGATAACGCTAGTCTTTACTGGTCGCTCCCAGCCCCCTGCTCGTCCGGCTTTGGGCTTTATCGACCTACCTTGGCAAGTGATTTCGACATTTTTTCGACACACACGCTAGACAGGTCCAGAGCCTGTCAGTAGCTTCTAGCGCCAATGGTGCTGTCAATCAGGCCTCGGTCTTGCCTCATGTCGCTTTTCATCTTTCTCGTGTCGCGTTTGCTGCTCGGGTTGGTATGTAATTCAAAAGCTTAGCGGGTGACAAGGAACGTTATCAGACACCTTCAGGTGTTTTATGCGACAGGAATGTCGCCTAATTATAGTTAGGTGCTCAGCAACTCATGTCAGAACTGTTAAAACCTGATAAGAAGTGGTGGCACTACATACCTCACGCTTATATATCCATCTGGTTTATAGTTTTACTATTCGTCAACGATGGCGATATTATGGCTAAACTTAGCCCAGTGGAAATATTTTTTTTCGCACCCTTCTGGATCTTGCTCGGAATACATATTCTATATACAAAGAGAGCAGTATTTTACGGCTTCACCTTTTACCACCAAAAACACCCGAAACTATATTGGCTCGTTGCTTTATCCTGTTTTTCATTTGGCGCAATATTATTTACCAAGTTAATTTACGAATATGCTTATACCTAATGTTTACACCTGTAGTTATAGTGCGCAACTCATGCGCACCTAACAAGGCGCTCAAATCGCTCACTTCGTTCACTGGGACGGGCTAAAGCCCGCCCCTTAGCTTAATCGTTATAAGGCTAAGGAGAATCTGCGGTGTACCTGAAAACAGTTAACACTGTTGCCGTAAGCATTATTGCTGCCGCCATTATTTTTTATGCTGGTGTCTTTTCAAATTCATTCAGTCAAAACATGTGCTATTCCGAAATCTTGTCAAAGCTCGGCTCTGATGCGGAAATTGTTGCGAAAACTGAAAACCGCGAAGACTTTAAAAATTGGGCAAAACTTATAAATAACATGCCTAACCACGGCTACGAATCCGATTGCAAAGAAATACTAAAATACCTAAACACCAAAATATTGCATGCGAAATAGCCGTATAACAATGCGCTCAAATCGCTCACTTCGTTCGCTGGGACGGGCTAAAGCCCGCCCCTTAGCTTAATCGTTAGGCAACAAAGCATGCGGTTGCCAACCATTATATTACTTGCTGGAATCGCATTTTCCCCGAAAGAAGCACTCGCGGATAACCTTATGATTAACATGTTAGATGGCGTGGATGAGCACGAAATTTCCGGCCTAGGCCTAGTACGTGTCGGAGACGAAGTGGTCCATCCAAAATTCGGAAACGGCAAAGTAATAAAAATTCAAACGCCCAATGAAGAAACCACGATGATCAACATTGAATTTTCTGGTTACGACTCAAAATGGCTGATCGCAGAATTTGCGAATTTAACATTACAAAATAGTGTTCAATAAAACCTATTTCGGCTCAAAATCGCGCCTAACAATAGGTTCAAACCGTTCGCTGCGCTCACTGGGACGGGCTAAAGCCCGCACCTTAACCAAACGTTAGGGTCTCCCGCATGTCGCGTAAGCTCCAAAAAACCACATACGTGACAATTTTTCTTCTTGCGGCTCTGATGGCTGGAGAAATGGTGCTTGCTATAAATATGGCTTCACGATCTAAACCTTATTGGCTGGGAGATTCTTTATATCTTTCACTGTGGTGGATATTGCCAATAGCCATAGTCTCCTTATCAATAATAAAGGGGAAGGGTTTGATATTCCCCCTCAACTTGGGCTGGATCTGCTTAATAGCAGGCCTCTTCGTTCAGTACGCGCTATATGCGTACAGCGACCAATCTGAAGTTTTTCTTATTTTAATTAGCTTGGTCAGTTACTGGGCGTGCGGCATCTTGGCAATAATATCAATTACTGTTCAACGCCCCTAACAAATGGTTCAAGCCGTTCGCTTCGCTCACTCGGGACCGGCTAAAGCCGGCCCCTTAACCAAACGTTAGGCGCTAGGTGCAACATTGAAGAAATTCATCAAATATCTGCTTGGCGCGCTTCTTGTTCTACTTGCAATTATTTTTGCAATAGTTACCGAGCATATATTGAGCCTTGACCCTGATGCCACCTACGAGCTAAGAGGAAGATATAAAGAATCATCGGACGGGAAAACATATCTTGTAATCGAAGATGACAATGGTGGCCAGTGCGGCCCGCTACTAGTCGATAAAAAAGAGTGGCCGTACGATCTCAATCAAAAAGGGCAAGTAGAACCCGGCGAACATAGTATCGAGTGCGGTACCGGTATGGAAATTATTATAAAAGAAGGCAAAACGTATTATTTCAACTACTGGGGACCGTAAGCGCCTAACAACTGGTTCAAGTCGTTCGCTTCGCTCACTCGGGACCGGCTAAAGCCGGCCCCTTAACCAAACGTTAGAGCTCTATGCTAATGAAATTTCAGCGCCGATACTTAAACACAGAAGACATCATAGCAATAGCCTCTGACTGCGCGCGTGACGATAAAAAACTGCAGCGATTTAAACGAATAAATGCAGCCCAACTCCCCAGCCATATAACTTTCGATGCAGAAACCGGGGAATACTTAATAAACATCCCTTCAGAAATACGAGATGAATTTCCATGCTTGTATTTTTCCACCGCAGAGCATGTACTGGAAATCCATCAAATTGATCCATCGCCAAAATTTTCTTTTACCCAATTTCCTACAGCTCTTGATGCCTCCAGAAAATCAATAGAAGCCAAAATCATATCAGCCCTTATAGCATCTCGACAAACCATGCGCTGGTTTGAAAAAGTACAATGGGAAGACCTAACCGAAGAACAAAAAAATATGTGCTATCCAGTATTCGTAGAGGACAATGTAAAATATTTCCCCATGTGACTCACCAAGCTCTAACAACTGGTTCAAGTCACTCGCTTCGCTCGTTCGGGACCGCGTTCCGCGGCCCCTTAACCAAACGTTAGACGTAGGGGCACGGAATGCGTCGCCAAATGCACCCAGAAGAGCTAGAGATTCTTTACCGATACATTGGAAAATGTATCTGGCACATCCAGTATGTTGAAGACGCACTCCATACACTGCTCACGCTAAAAATAGAAATAAAAACACCTGGAGCGGTGCCTGAGGACAAAGCATATGAGTTGCTCAAGAAACACAGAAGAGCAACCTTGGGTACGGCATTGCGCACAGCCAAAGAAAATAACTCACTGCCACAAGAACTTTTTTCAAGGCTTTCAAGTTTAAAAGAAGAGCGCGACTGGCTTGTGCACCGCTCACAACACCAAGATGCTGACACCTTGTATACCGATGTAGGTCGTCAGACTGTTTTTCAACGTTTAGAGGATCTTCAGGCGGAGGCAGTTTCTCTGCAACCGGCCATTGCAGAGCAAATACGGTTATTTGTAGAGTCTCACGGTGTAAGCTCTGAAAAAGCCAAACGAATTGCAGAGCAGGAGATCGCTGCGCTAAAGGGCCACGTCTAACAATTGGTTCAAGTCGCTCGCTCCGCTCACTCGGGACCGGCTAAAGCCGCCCCCTTAACCAAACGTTATAGGACTACCGTGCGTATTGTTTTAATAATTCTCATGGCCATCACAGCTAGCGGATGCATATCTGCAGATTATAAATCTGGCGACTATTGGGTAATTGATGAAAAAGGCCAAAAATTTGATAAAGCTGTTGCTGAGCAGTGCGCAAGCAATAAAATAAAAACCAACGGCGCAACAGCGACTTCAAGCCAAATAATCGCACCATATTTTATTCCGCTATTTTATCTCTCACAAAAATCTGACAAAGAAATAATTGTAACCCTAGAAAATAAAAACTGTCCCGAGCTCTCAATCAAGAGCGACGACAAGAACGTTTTAGCCTACACAGCCAACTCTCTAAACAGCGAACACTGCCACATATACATCACACAACCAAAGCACGCTAATAAAATCACAATTAACACATTAAATCCAAAATACGACTGCGAAAATTTCACAATAAATTTAGTTAAGAAAAGCTTCTTCTGTGTTCGACAAACAGAGTTCGGAGGCTCTCCAGGCTGTGAAAAAGCCCTATAACAAGTGGTTCAAATCGTTCGCTTCGCTCACTGGGACGGGCTAAAGCCCGCACCTTAACCAAACGTTATATTTCATTAGTCCGACGCCGCATGGGAAATAGCATTGGAATTTGAACACAATTACGATTTCTACTTACTACTAGATGCCGTACTCAACGAACCGCACAAAGTTAAAGATATAGTCGTAAAAAACAGAGCCATACTCGACGCAGAGAATCTCTCTGGAGAAAACGTACTTTGTTGGCTTGCGCTAGAAAACCTTATTGAAGGTGTTAGCCTATTACGCAGCCTTGGTTCAAAAATACCTCAATTTACGCTCTGCGAAGCAATTGAAATGGGCAACACCGAAATGGTTATCCTGCTGCTAGAGCTTGGCGCAGATATAGAAGCTGAAATTTCATTTTGTCGAAGCGCGATTGATAACGAAATATATAATTTAAGTAGCAAGAAAAAGCGTCTGATTCGGAGCTACTTTGAGCAGTATGGCCATGAAATATAACAACTGGTTCAAATCGTTCGCTTCGCTCACTGGGACGGGCTAAAGCCCGCCCCTTAACCAAACGTTATAACCCAAGGAGACACACATGAAAAACATGAAGTTTGCGCTCGGACTATGCTTAGCATTTGCTACCTCTGCTTACGGGGGTGAAAAGCATGACTTGGTATTAGAGCTATTAGAGGTAACAAACGCCAAGCAGAATCACGAATTAATGGTTGATGCTTACATAAACCAGCTCGCCGGAAACCCAATAGCTGCAACACCTGGATTTGAACAATATTTCAGGGAAGCCATGGCCTGGGAGGCGCTAGTTGGACCTACAACAAAAATATACGAAGAGTCCTACACGGCGAACGAACTCAAAGCTATCACTGAATTTTTTTCCTCTCCTATTGGGAAATCATTTATAGCTAAAGCACCAGATGTGAATGAGAAAACCACTGTCGTTCTTGTAGAGAACATGCAAAAAGCATTAAAGCATCTCACGCCTCCGCAGTAGGTTATAACAAGCGGTTCAAGCCCGTTCGCTACGCTCTCTAGGGACGGGCTAAAGCCCGCCCCTTAACCAAACGTTAGGCTCACATGGCCACTTTAAATATTGCATTGTTCCTATGGAAAATCGGACTGACTAGTTCCGACAATCTTATTGCAAGGGTAGACAATATAATTTTGTCATCTACTAATCCGGAGCAAGAACTGGTTGAGCTTTCGCTAAATGGTCCTGATATCTGCCTAAAACGTCCAAGCTATGACTTTCTAGCACGCCCAGCAGCACTTAGCTTTTCTGAAGAGTTTTGCTTGCGTGCATCCGTACTTGACATATCCTCTATGGAATCAATAAATATATTTCTAAAATGGGCAACATCTTACTGCATGGGTGAAAACCTTGACGATCCCTTAGTTATGTTCTGCTACAAGCTAGAGGATCTAGGGGGGACTCATAACGGTTCACAGAAGCAAATACTTTTCCTTAGTGAAAATATCCAAAATTTAATGCCGTATTGCCTGGAATTCGCCAACACAATTTTCTCGCAAGTCCAAGGGCTTAAGCTTAATTACGAGGTGCGTGCGTGAGTCAGCCTAACAAGCGGTTCAAGTCGTTCGCTTCGCTCACTCGGGACGGGCTAAAGCCCGCCCCTTAACCTGAACGTTAGGAACACCGAATGCGTATCGGCGTAAAACTCAAATTCTGGCTATTCAGGAATTACTGGTGGCTTCTTGGCACAATACTGGTCGGAGCAGTAGCGTTTCTCTTATGCGCTGAAACCTCAATAACATCCATCGCTACAGTTGCGGGTTCTGTACTGTCAGTTATTTACTTCATCCAAAAGCAGCGCCTAGAAGAACTGAAGCTATTTCGTGAGCTCTTCAAAGAATTCAATTCCCGTTATGACGGCATGAATGAAAATCTGGCCAGCATCATAAGCAAAGACAATACGCCACTAACCTCAGAAGAAGAATCCTCGCTAATTGATTACTTCAATCTTTGCGGAGAGGAGCACCTTTATTATGAGCTTGGCTATATTGACCCCGTCGTATGGAAATCGTGGTGTAACGGAATGAAGTCAATCATTGAAACACCACGGATCAAACCTCTGTGGGAAGCAGAAAAAGCAACAAGCTCTTATTACGGCATATCCCTTTAACCTATGCGCGCGGTTTCCTAACTACTGGTTCAAGCCGTTCGCTTCGCTCACTCGGGACCGGCTAAAGCCGGCCCCTTAACCAAACGTTAGGAGGCTGAAATGAGCTTTGGCACATTCTACGAAGTCGCAGACTCAATCGCCACTGAGTTTGAAGGCAAGAGCTCGAAAAGTGATTGGTATGAAGTTCTTGGAAAAATTGATATTGAATCATTTCCAAGCTTTGATGCTTTTGAATCAATTACGGGCTGGGAATACTCATTACAGGAACTTGGCGAGCCTTTGAGCAAGCTGTTTGCTGGAGACCTGTCGGCTAAGAGAAATGAATATGATGACCCCGATGTTGTATTTTTAAGTAGCGACTCCGTTAAAGAAATATATTTCGAATTTATAAATAAGGGTCGCGACCAATTTGAACAACTACTCTCCGCCAAGGGATGTCAACCAGATATTTGGTTGTTTGAGCCATTGGTTGAGTTTCTTAAAAGTGTAGTTGAAGGTAAAAAATCAATGGTTGTATTATGGGGAGGTTAAAATGCTCCTAACAATTGGTTCAAATCGCTCGCTTCGCTCACTGGGACGGGCTAAAGCCCGCCCCTTAACCAAACGTTAGGCACTGCAATTGATCATACGAAACGCCCTACTCTACGCAACCTTGGCATTTGTATCGGCAAGTGTTCTCTCAGGTATTTTTATCAATCAGGGCACTTTCACCCAGACCATCAACACCAACAGCTTATCGGAAGCTCGCTGGGTGCTAATCACCATGACGCCCATAGTTCTCATGGTAAATTTCGTTTGGCTACGCAGAACTCCAGCAAACGTAAAAATTGATACATCCTTGCAAATTCTTGGGCAAACAGCTCTATTTATCACCCCTTATTACTGGCTCTTCAATCATGCGTAAGCAGCGCCTAACAATGCGCTCAAAGCGCTCACTCCGTTCGCTGGGACCGGCGAAGCCGGCCCCTTAGCTTAATCGTTAGGTCTCACATTGGTCATCTTCAAAGCTACTTTCTCAGTACTATTTCACGCAATATTAATTGCACTATTCTTTTCTATTACCGGGACGATAGTCGGTTTCTTAGCAATGCTTACAATGTCACCACCATTTGCATTTCATTCTCTATTTTACGCACCTAAAGTAGCATTCCTGTTTGGAGCAATTTACTCGACAATAATATGCATCCTTACAAATAAAACTAACTGGCTTAACGGTACAGCCACACATAAGAATCGCGCCATACTTGGTGGCGGCATTGCCTTACTGCCAATATTTATTTTTGCTAATGGAAATTTATTTACACTTTCAATTTTAGCTATTCCTGCATTTGTATGTGGCTTCTTGTGCTATCAATATTCTCGTGATTCGCTGCTGTTTGTTTTTAATAACAACTCCACAACCTAACAATAGGTTCAAATCGTTCGCTTCGCTCACTGGGACGGGCTAAAGCCCGCCCCTTAACCAAACGTTAGGTTTTTAGCCCAT
The DNA here is from genome assembly GCF_902506475.1 of Pseudomonas sp. 8BK. Taxonomy (NCBI): domain Bacteria; kingdom Pseudomonadati; phylum Pseudomonadota; class Gammaproteobacteria; order Pseudomonadales; family Pseudomonadaceae; genus Pseudomonas; species Pseudomonas sp. 8BK. The sequence continues at coordinate 2,975,527 of NZ_LR733252.1, forward strand.
GATCAAAAAAATCAAAAAATCCGCTATCATTTTTCTACTAACAACCCTGTTCGGTTGTAGCACCAACCAACCAGCTAACGATTTTAATAACGCAAAGAAAAATTCATCAAATACTAAAATATTGCTCTCTAAACTTGAGGCAAGCGGCTATTCGTGCGCCGAATCAGAAATGAAAGAAAATGAGGCGCGTTATTTTTCCCAAAAAAGTCAGGAAGCGAAAAAGTACACATGTACAAAATCTAAGAGTGGAATTCTCTGCGTAGACTATCTATTTATAGATATTTTTTCTGTAAAAAATAAAGTTATAGGTGGTAACGGACAAGTCGCGCCACAGTGTCCATAACTAAAAACCTAACAATTAGTTCAAATCGCTCGCTCCGCTCGCTGGGACGGGCTAAAGCCCGCCCCTTAACCAAACGTTAGGTATCACATGGAAACCAGCTTCTCAGCCAGGGTATGGAACTGGTATGCAGATGATGAGTATGAAAAGCTACTTTCATTCCTACAACTCTGCTATGGGTTAGAGTTTCTTGCGCTCGAAGCAAAACAACAGAGCGAGTCGATACCATATTGCCCCGCATGCGAAGTGTGGAGCGAAAAAATGTTAAGGATTAAAGATTTTGCTGACAACTACGGAAATGACATTCCAGTCGATATAAAAAACGAGTTACTCTCAATATTTGAAAGCTGCGATAATTTAAGCAGTGATGCATTCCACTGCGATGATCAATTTATGTTTAGCCATAATGAATGGGCGAGCATTAGAAACGCCGCCATTAATTGTTTGGCGCGCATTGAATGGTGTACTTTACAAGCATATGCACCCGAATTTGAAGGGCGAGCTAGAAATGTTCTTTATGGCGTACCGTACAAAGAAACCTAACTAGTGGTTCAAATCGTTCGCTTCGCTCACTGGGACCGGCTAAAGCCGGCCCCTTAACCAAACGTTAGAGGCTGTAATAATGATGAGAAGTGCCCTCCTGGGTGCGATTATTACGCTTTTATCTACCGCATTACATGCGGAGCCCAGTGAGTGTTACGCATCTACATTCAAGCTGCGAGATTACAGTGCTGCTACCGAGACTTGGGGCGAGGCAACCAGCTTTATGAAAATAACTAAAATTGACAACACCAAAATACAATTCGAGCTATTGCAGTACGGTGGAAATTTTCACACTTGCACATTACCTGGTTTTGCCACAAAGCAACCCGATGGAAGCTTTATATTTAAAGATGAAGCAAGCTATTGGTCTGAGCCTGGCTGGGAGTTATATGGCGCCCCTAGCGATGGCGGCGCATGCGGAATTAATTTTAAATTTACCGAGCAAAATGTAACTATCAACGCTGTTAATTCTTGCAAGGGCTTTTGTGGTGCAAGAGCCGCGTTTGGCGGTGTCATTAAAAAAGCTCAGAGCTGCAGCGAATACAGCCTCTAACAACTGGTTCAAATCGCTCGCTTCGCTCACTGGGACCGGCTAAAGCCGGCCCCTTAACCAAACGTTAGGGCACTCAATGCACCGCTTACTAGCTGCCTGCCTACTAGCCTTATCTATTGAGGCATACGCAGAACCTGAAAAAAACATCGACTGCACCAATGCATTCTCAACGCCAGATATTGAGCAGTGCGCATCTATCTCTCTCGAAAATACAGAGAAAGAGCTGAATTCAACGTATAAAAAATTGGTAGAGAGTCTTTCCCAACCAAACACTGAATATGACAACTACACAGAATACAGAAAAAAGCTTTTAACCGCTCAAAGGGCATGGATTACATTCAGAGAAGCGGATTGCGCTGCTCAATACGAAATGCACAGATCAGGCACTATTCGCAACAGCATCTATCTAGCCTGCAAAGAAGAGCGCGCCAAACAGCGAATAAAGGAGCTTACAAACTATGCTCCGTACTAGCCCTAACAAATGGTTCAAGTCGCTTGCTTCGCTCACTCGGGACCGGCTAAAGCCGGCCCCTTAACCAAACGTTAGAGGTCCTATGCTCAGCAGCCGAACACTTGGGTTCCTTGAAGGCCTGGCAAGCGCATCCAGTACTGTTTACACAGAAGGCGGCCTTCTGTTCACTTTCAAGTTCTGCTATCAGCAAGCTCATAGCTGCTCAAACTCATCGTTAAGAAATTCTTTGGTTACAGCTGAGCAACAGCGCCTAGAGTTCACCGAAAAAGATATTCAAGAGTTAGGTCGCTTCTTCCAAGGCTCACTTGGTCAATACACTAAAGAAACTGTTGTGGCTCAATGATTCTGGACACCCCGATAGGGCGTTAAGCTTCGCCCAGCCATGAGGTGTTTGTGTGACCAGAAGATCATTCAGTACAGATTTCAAACTCGAAGCAGCCGGTTTGGTGTTGGATTACCTGACGGATTACTACAACCATCAGCGGCCACACAGTTACAACGGATACAGAACGCCAGCGGAAACTGAATCACTGGCCGGATAAACCTAAACCAGTGTCCAGTTTTCGTTGACCACAACACTTCCCCGTGGCCAGGCAACGCATGTGCTACGTCATACGTTTGCCAGCCATTTTATTATGAACGGCGGCAATATCCTGACCTTAAAGGAGGTGCTGGGGCATTCATCGCTGACCATGACCATGCGCTATGCCCACCTGTCCCCGTCTCACCTGCGTGATGCGCTTCGTCTCAACCCACTAGATGGTTTCGACACTTCTTCGACACACGAAAAATAGCGAGAAATAAATTCTATATAAATCAATCACCTTCAGGCGTCGCACCATAAGTGCCCGATTGTTTATATAAATCATGCAGATGACGCACTAAAACCATAATCACCGCCGCCACTGGCAGGGCCAGGAGGATGCCGGTAAAGCCGAACAGTTGGCCGCCGGCCATGATTGCGAAGATTACGGCCACCGGATGCAGACCAATGCGGTCGCCTACCAGCATCGGTGTCAGCAGCATGCCTTCAAGCATTTGCCCGACGATAAATACCGCAGCTATACCCATCAGCGGGTAGAAATCCAGACCGAACTGGAACAAACCGGCCGTCAGTGCCGCGCCAATGCCGACCACCACACCCAGATACGGCACGATGCTGGCCAGACCTGCTAGCACACCGATCAGCAGTCCGAGCTCCAGGCCAATCATCATCAGCCCAGTGGCATACATCACCCCCAGCGCCAACATCACCAACAATTGACCCCGTAGGAAAGCGCCAAGCACTTCGTGACATTCGCCGAACAGTTGCACAACAAGGCCTTCACGACCGCGCGGCAGCAAACTGCGCAGTTTGGCGACCATCAGGTCCCAGTCGCGCATCAGGTAGAAGCTCACCACCGGAATCAGTACGAGATTGGCCAGCCAGGCCAATAGCGCTAGACCTGAAGAGGTGGCTGTGGACAGCAGCATGCCGACGATATCGGTGGTTTTACCCAGTTGGCCGGACAGTGCAGTTTTCAGCTGATCAAAACGCCAGAAGCCCTCGCTTAAACCCAGCTGGAGCTGAATCCATGGCAGCGCTTGATTCTGCGCCCAATCGAGCATTTGCGGGATCAACTCATATAGACGCACCAGCTGCTTGCCCAGCATTGGCACCAATACCAGCAGCAGAATGGCCATGATCAGGGTGATCAGTGCAAATACCACCACCACACCCCAGGTCCGCGAGAGTTTCCAGCGCTCCAGACGGTCGACCAGCGGGTCGCCCATATAGGCCAGCAGTACGCCTATCAGAAATGGCGAGAGAATCGGCGCCAACAGGTACAACAGGCCGCATAGCAGCAGCGCCCCGACTATCCATATCCAACGATGCGAATCGATCATGCCCAGCGCTCCATATGCCAACGTTTTGTCCAGAAATACTCAAACCACGAGGCCCGTTACATAAGAAAACCGCAGCTCGATAGCTGCGGTTTTCAAGTCAGGGACCGGGTGTAATAGCCGCAGTCTACCAGCGAAACCTCAACACATTGTCAGGCGCTACCACTGCGGTAGCGGGCTCAGCGGCGGTAGCCGGCGGCGTAACCGACTGGCTGGCGTCAACCACTGGAGCTTCTGCCGGTACTTCCTGCAAGTGTGCCAGGCCCAATTGCGCACGTAGTTGTTCGGCATTGGCATTGACGGCAAAGGTCAGCGTGTCGCCCTGAACCTTGCGCAGTTGCGCCGCGAATGGCTCAAGAATGCGCTGCAACTCGGCGTAGCGCGCCAGGTCAACGCCCTGCACCTCCACAGTCAAACCACTGGCGGCACCTGCAGCCACAATAAAACGTGGAGCCAGACGCTGGCTGACTGCCAACAGAATGGCATCAGCCAATGCGGCTTGATCGGCGCCCTGCACAGTGCCCTGCTCCCGCTCATTACCCAGCCACAGACGCCACTCGGCCTGCCATTGGCCGTTTGCTTCGCGCGCCATCACTGCCAGCAAGGCATCGGCGGCGTAGCGTTCGGAGGCTTCACGCAGGGCAGCCGGATCATTCGCCGTGAGGTTTTCCGGAACCGCTACCAGTTGCTCGGCCAGATCGGCCAACGGCAGGCGCAACGGCAGACCGCGGTGCTGCGCGGCCTGATTAAGTGGTGCTGCGGCCGCTTGACCATCACCGAGCAGACGGCTGCCGTCGCTGGCATCACTCAACCACCACAGCAAAATGCTTGGACGATTGGCGCCCCACAGCGACAGCCCTGCCTGACGCAAGCTGCGGTCGGTGCTCAGCGGGTCGAAATCGACCAACAGCTTGTCGCCCTCGTAGCCATATTGGCTGATGATCTGTTGCGGGTCCTTGCGCAGCGCCGCCAGTGCCGGACTCTGCGCCGCATCGGCCTTGCCGGTAAGGCGCAACACCAAGGTATCCAGCGCGCGGCTCAGGGCGGCAGCGCGTTCTTCAGGTTGCTGGCTGCTGACCGCTTCGCGGACTTGGTACAGATTACTCACCGGCGCGGCAAACGCCGGCAGGCCGGACAGCGACAAACAAACTAGAAGCAGGCGAGCGGTCAAACGCATGGATGAATTCTCGACGGACGGAAAATGGCGCGCAGGCCAGGATTAACAATAGTTGTGGCTAACCTACGCCACAGAAGGTAGGCCGCGCTGGCCCAAGAGTGCGAGTTTAGGTGCTGTTAAGGTGCATTCCAAAGCCCTTTTCAGCCGCAGACCGCCAACAACAGCCAGATTTCGAGCTTAAACAGCCGCCCCAACAGCCGCAACCTTAGCGGGTGGCCGCTGCCGGGTAAGCCTGATAAAATCGCGCGCCTTCGCAGACCGCCGCCACAAGCGGTGGTGCCTATCCGAATTTCCCCTAAAGGCCTGGATCTATGAGCAAGCAACCCTCCATCAGCTACAAGGACGCAGGTGTAGATATCGACGCGGGCGAAGCCCTGGTCGAACGCATCAAAGGCGTGGCCAAGCGCACCGCGCGTCCGGAAGTCATGGGTGGGCTGGGCGGCTTCGGCGCGCTGTGCGAGATCCCGGCTGGCTACAAGCAACCGGTGCTGGTCTCCGGCACTGACGGTGTAGGCACCAAGCTGCGCCTGGCGCTGAACCTGAACAAGCACGACAGCATCGGCCAGGACCTGGTCGCCATGTGTGTCAATGACCTGGTGGTGTGCGGTGCCGAGCCGCTGTTCTTCCTCGATTACTACGCCACCGGCAAGCTCAACGTGGACGTTGCCGCCACAGTGGTCACCGGCATCGGCGCCGGCTGCGAGCTGGCCGGCTGCTCCCTGGTTGGCGGTGAAACCGCTGAAATGCCAGGTATGTACGAAGGCGAAGACTACGACCTGGCCGGTTTCTGCGTCGGCGTGGTGGAAAAAGCCGAGATCATCGACGGCTCGAAAGTCGCTACTGGCGATGCGCTGATCGCCCTGCCGTCCTCCGGCCCGCACTCCAACGGCTACTCGCTGATCCGCAAGATCATCGAAGTCTCCGGTGCTGACATCGAAACCACCCAGGTCGACGGCAAGCCGCTGACCGACCTGCTGATGGCGCCGACGCGCATCTACGTCAAACCGCTGCTCAAGTTGATCAAGGACACCGGAGCCGTCAAAGCCATGGCCCACATCACCGGTGGCGGCCTGCTCGACAACATCCCGCGCGTACTGCCAAAAGGTGCCCAGGCCGTGGTCGATGTAGCCAGCTGGACTCGCCCAGCGGTCTTCGACTGGCTGCAAGAAAAAGGCAACGTCGATGAGCACGAAATGCACCGTGTGCTCAACTGCGGTGTCGGCATGGTGATCTGCGTGGCGCAGGATCAGGTCGAAGTGGCCCTGCAAACCCTGACCGCCGCTGGCGAGCAGCCATGGGTGATCGGCCAGATCGGTGAAGCCGCCGAAGGTGCCGCCCAGGTCGTACTGAACAACCTGAAACAGCACTAATGCCAGCACAGTGCAACGTGGTGGTGCTGATCTCCGGCTCCGGCAGCAACTTGCAGGCGCTGATTGATAGCATCGCCCATGACGGCAATCCGGCACATATCAGCGCGGTGATTTCCAACCGCGCCGATGCCTACGGTCTGGAGCGCGCAAAACAGGCCGGCATCGCCACTACCGTGCTCGACCACAAGCAGTTCGACGGCCGCGAAGCCTTCGATGCTGCGCTGGTCGGGGCCATTGATGCGTTTAATCCGCAACTGGTGGTGCTGGCGGGGTTTATGCGCATCCTTACGCCTGGCTTTATCCGTCACTACAGCGGCCGTCTGCTGAATATCCACCCGTCCTTGCTGCCGAAATACAAAGGCCTACACACCCATCAGCGAGCGCTGGACGCCGGCGACACTGAGCATGGTTGTAGCGTGCACTTTGTCAGCGAGGAACTCGATGGCGGACCACTGGTCGTACAGGCAGTGGTACCGGTACAGTCGGATGACTCGCCCACCAGCCTGGCGCAGCGCGTACACGAGCAAGAACATGTAATTTACCCGCTGGCCGTGCGCTGGTTTGCCGAAGACCGTTTGCAACTGACGGCGCACGGGGCGATGTTGGACGAGCAACTGTTACCGAGTACCGGACACCTTATTCGAACTTAGGAGACACCATGGGTCGCGCCTTACTGTTCGCACTGACACTTTTTAGCCTGCCGGCACTCGCCGTCGAGCTGAAACCCTTCTCCGCCAGCTACACCGCCGATTGGAAGCAACTGCCCGTCAGCGGCAGCGCCGAACGCAGCCTTGAAGCCCTGGATAACGGGGTGTGGAAGCTGAATTTCGAAGCCTCCATGCTGGTCGCCAGCCTGACCGAACAAAGCACCCTGCGCGTGGACAACGAAGTCTTCCTGCCACAGACCTACCTGTATGAACGCAACGGCCTGGGCAAGGGCAAGAAGATCGAGCACGACTTCGACTGGAGCGCCAAGCAGGTCATCGGCAGTGATCGCGACACCCCGGTGCGCCTGCCGCTGAACCGTGGCCTGCTGGACAAATCGACCTACCAGTTGGCCCTGCAATATGACGTAGCCGCAGGCACCCAGAGCATGAGCTACCAGGTGGTCGATGGCGACGAAGTGGAAACCTACGATTTCCGCGTGCTGGGTGAAGAAACCGTACGCACTAAAGCCGGCCTGATCGACGCCATCAAAGTCGAGCGCGTGCGCGACCCAACACAAAGCAGCCGCAAGACCATCCTCTGGTTTGCCAAGGACTGGGAATTCCTGCTGGTACGGCTGCATCAGGTCGAGAAAGACGGCAAGGAATACCAGATCATGCTCAAGGACGGCACCGTCGACGGCAAAGCGGTTGAAGGTCGCCAGGACTGAGTTAGCGCAATAAAAAAGCCGAGCTAAATGCTCGGCTTTTTTATTGCGCTGAGTTCGGTAAACCGAGCCTAACAGCGTCACCCCTTAGAGCCTGTTTACGATCTCGCGAGCTAGAGCCAGACAAGGCAAAAATAGCCGAGAAACGCAGCGTAGCGGAGTAACAGCCACAGGCTGGCCCGCAGGGTGAGCGCAGCGAATCACGCGGAGTGTACTTTTGTACATGAGCATTCCGAGGCTGTTTTTAACGCCGGATGGCCGACGCGCAGCAGATCGTAATCACCACATCAGATCATCCGGCACCTGATAGGCCGCGTACGGATCATCAGCATCCGGTGCTTCGGTCGGGGTGTTCAGCAGCACCACGCGCTGGGCGTCGCGCTCCTGAATCTTCAGTGCGGCTTCGCGCGGGATCACTTCGTAGCCGCCGCCATGGCGTACGATGGCCAACGAGCCGCTGCTGAGCTTGTTGCGCATCAGGCTGTTGACCGACAGGCGCTTGACCTTTTTGTCGTCGACGAAGTTGTAGTAATCCTCGGTGGTCAGCTTGGGCAGACGCGAGACTTCAATCAGTTGCTTGATCTGCGCGGCACGGGCCTTCTGCTCGATCTTTTCCTGCTGCTGACGGTTCAGCTCCTGATCACGCGCGGCCTTTTCGGCCATGGCCTGCTGGGCGGCAAGCTTTTGCGATTCGTCCTTCTCGGCCTGACCTTTATGCACCAGGCGCTGTTGTTTCTGCTGCTGCTTGCCGGCCTGCTTGGCCTGCTTTTCGTTGACCAGCCCGGCTTTAAGCAACTGATCGCGTAGTGAGAGAGCCATAACCTACCTTTCCAACCTTCAATATTAAGTGGCGTACCCAGCACAACCGTGACGCGCTATTCGCACGTTGGATGACGCCTCACCATCCAGCGTGTGCCTGCCGATGGTGGATGAAAAAAACGCCATCCACCCTGCGGGCTCAGCAACTCGGGGAGTGCTTTTCCAGCTTTTTGGCTTCGCCCCAGAGCGCGTCCAATTCATCCAGGGCGCAATCTTCCATGCTGCGCCCCGCATCGCGCAATGCCTGCTCGATAAAACGAAAACGCCGTTCAAACTTGGCATTGGCCGCACGCAAAGCAGTTTCCGGATCGACCTTGAGGTGCCGGGCCAGATTGCTGACCACAAACAGCAGGTCACCGATTTCTTCGCCAATCGCCTCGGGGTCGTTCTCGCTCATGGCTTCGAGCACTTCATCCAGCTCTTCGCGCACCTTGTCCACCACCGGCAAAGCCTCGGGCCAGTCAAAACCGACCTGGGCGGCACGCTTCTGCAACTTGATTGCCCGGCTTAGCGACGGCAGCGCCGTGGGCACGTCGTCAAGCAGCGAGAGTTGCTCAGGGGCCGCGGCCTTCTCGGCACGCTCTTCGGCCTTAATCGCTTCCCAGCGCTGCTTGACCGCGGCCTCTTCCAGCTTGGCCACATCTACCGCGCCATACAGATCGCCATCGGGGAATACATGAGGATGGCGGCGAATCAGCTTGGTGGTGATGCCATCAACCACCTGGGCAAACTCGAAGCGCCCTTCTTCACGGGCCAGTTGGCTGTAATACACCACCTGGAACAGCAGATCGCCCAGCTCACCCGGCAGATGATCGAAGTCGCCGCGCTCGATGGCATCGGCCACTTCGTAGGCCTCTTCAATCGTATGCGGCACAATCGTCGCGTAGTCCTGCTTGAGGTCCCACGGACAGCCGTGCTGCGGGTCGCGCAGGCGGGCCATCAGGTGCAGCAGGTCGTCGAGTTGGTACATGACAAATCCAGTTAAGCCGCTAGCGCCTCAGGACACCCGGTGGCGGCGGGCCTCGATAATATTCGGCAATTGGGAAATCCGCCCCAGCAGACGGCCCAATGCATCCAGCCCAGGAATCTCCACGGTGATCGACATGGACGCCGTGTTGTCGTCCTTGTTCGAGCGGGTATTCACCGCCAGCACATTGAGCTTTTCGTTGAGCAACACCTGGGTCACGTCACGCAGCAGACCGGAGCGGTCGTAGGCTTTGATAACAATTTCCACCGGATAGGTCTGTACCGGCACCGGCCCCCAGTTGACCTGAATAATTCTCTCCGGCTCACGCCCGGCAAGTTGCAACACCGAGGCACAGTCCTGACGGTGGATGCTCACGCCACGGCCCAGAGTGATATAGCCGACAATCGGGTCACCCGGCAGCGGCTGGCAGCAACCAGCCATCTGCGTCAGCAGGTTGCCGACGCCCTGAATCTGGATATCGCCACGCTTACCTGGCTTGAAGCCCAATGCCTTGCGCGGGATCAGCTCCAGTTGCTCGTTGACCCGGTCCGGCTCGACCAGTTGCTGCGCCAGGTTAACCAGTTGCGCCAGGCGTAAATCACCGGCACCGAGGGAGGCAAACAGATCCTCGCTGGTCTTCATATTGGCCTTCTCGGCCAGTTTTTCGAAGTCCACATGCGGCAGGCCAAGACGCAACAGTTCGCGCTCAAGCTGCTGCTTGCCGGCGGCGACGTTCTGGTCGCGGTCCTGCAGTTTGAACCAGTGGACGATCTTTGCCCGCGCCCGACTGGTGGTGACGTAACCCAGGTTGGAGTTCAGCCAGTCGCGGCTCGGCGTGCCGTGCTTGCTGGTGATGATCTCCACCTGCTCGCCGGTCTGCAGGCTGTAGTTGAGCGGCACGATGCGCCCGTTGATCTTCGCACCACGGCAGTTATGGCCGATCTCGGTGTGCACGCGGTAAGCAAAATCCAGCGGCGTCGCCCCCTTGGGCAGGTCGATGGCGTGACCGTCGGGAGTGAACACATAAACCCGGTCCGGCTCGATATCCACGCGCAGCTGCTCGGCCAGGCCGCCGATATCGCCCAGTTCCTCGTGCCATTCGAGCACCTGACGCAGCCAGGAAATCTTCTCTTCGTAATGGTTGGAGCTGGCTTTGACGTCGGTGCCCTTATAGCGCCAGTGCGCACACACGCCCAGCTCGGCTTCCTCGTGCATGGCCTGGGTGCGGATCTGCACTTCCAGCACCTTGCCTTCCGGACCGAGCACGGCGGTATGCAGCGAGCGGTAGCCATTTTCCTTGGGGTTGGCGATGTAGTCGTCGAACTCTTTGGGAATGTGCCGCCACAGGGTGTGCACGATACCCAGGGCCGTGTAGCAATCACGCACCTGGGGCACCAGCACGCGCACCGCGCGCACGTCGTAGATCTGGCTGAACTGCAGGCCTTTGCGCTGCATCTTGCGCCAGATCGAATAGATATGTTTGGCCCGACCGCTGATATCGGCCTTGATCCCGGTGGCCTCCAACTCCTCGCGCAGCTGACCCATCACTTCATTGATGTAGTGCTCGCGATCCAGCCGGCGCTCATGCAGCAGCTTGGCGATCTGCTTGTACTGCTCGGGTTCCAGATAACGGAAAGACAGGTCCTCCAGCTCCCACTTGATATGACCGATACCCAGGCGGTGAGCCAGCGGTGCATAGATGTCGAACACCTCGCGAGCCACGCGCTGGCGCTTCTCGTCATCGGCCTCTTTCACCGCGCGGATCGCGCAGGTGCGCTCAGCCAGTTTGATCAGCGCCACGCGCACGTCATCGACCATCGCCACGAGCATCTTGCGCAGGTTCTCCACCTGCGCCTGGGAGCCGAGCACCAGGGAATCACGCGGATTCAAGGAGGCGCTGATAGCGGCCATGCGCAACACGCCTTCCACCAGCTTGGCCACCACCGAGCCGAAACGCTGATGCACCAGCGCCAACGGCACCTTGCCCTCGCGTACGCAGCGGTAGATCACGGCGGCAACCAGGGAGTCCTGATCGAGCTTGAGGTCGGCGAGAATTTCGGCGATTTCCAGACCGGAGCGGAAACTCGACGCGCCCTCGGTCCACAAATTCTTCGCGGCATTGGCCTGCTGCTCAGCCTCGCGGGCGAACTCGCAGGCTTCGCGCAAGGCGTCACGATCCAACGCCGGATCAACACTCAGCACATGCCCGAGCCAGGCTTCAAGGTTGATGCTGCCGTCGTCGTTGATCGGCTGATGCGCTCTGACCTGAACCATCTTGCTTACCTTCCCTACGGTGCGCAGCATGCACACCGAACAGTCGCCGCCTTCTATGAGCCGGTCGGTTTAACCACTTAAGGCGCACTCCCTGCACGCCCCTGCAGCACCGAGATAAGGGCAGCACCGGATAAATCCAAGCACCTGCCGCCGTATCCCGGTACTTCTATCTACTGCCTGACAAACAGCGCCATCGCTTCGACGTGCGCGGTTTGCGGAAACATATCAAGGATACCGGCACGTTCAAGCCGATAGCCTTGCGCCAGCAACTCGGCGCTGTCGCGGGCCAGAGTCGTCGGGTTGCACGATACGTAGAGCACCCGTTTGACGCCCAACGCCGACATCTGCTTAACCACCTGCAGTGCACCGTCACGCGGCGGGTCCAGCAGCACCGCAGCAAAACCGCCCAGCGCCCAGCTCGCCTCGACCAGCGGGTTGGACAGATCGGCCTGGAAAAAGTGCGCATTGCCCAGGCCATTGCTTGCGGCATTCTCGGCGGCGCGCTCAACCATGGTTTGCACGCCCTCCACCGCCACCAGTTCGCGCACTCGCAGGGCCAGTGGCAAGGCGAAATTGCCCAGACCGCAGAACAAATCCAGCACCCGCTCATCGGCCTGCGGCGCCAGCCAGTCCAGCGCCTGCGCAACCATGGCGTCATTCACCGGCTGGTTGACCTGGACAAAATCGCCGGGCCGATAAGCCAAGTCGAGAGCAAACGCGTCCAGGCGATAACTCAGTTGCTGCGCTGACTCAAACGGTTGCGGCTCGGCCGTTCCGTGTAACCACAGCTGCGCATCCTGCGCCGTGCAGAACGCCTGCAAACGAGCCAGATCCGCCTCGCTCAGTGCAGCGGTATGCCTTATCAGCACAGCACTGGAGCTGCCGCTGAACAACTCGACATGACCAATGGCCTGGGGTTTATCCAACTCACGCAACACTTGAGGCAATGCGCGCAGGATCGGCTGCAAGGGTTGTACCAGCACCGGGCAATCGCCGATGGCGATGATGTCCTGGCTGGCCGCTGCGCGAAAACCAACGTCCAGACGCTTGGCTTTGTTGTCCCAGCGCACGGCAATACGCGCGCGGCGGCGATAGCCCAGCTCCGGGCCGACCAGCGGCGCTGCCCATTCCTGCGGCTGAAGATTGGCCAAGCGGCTCAGCTGCTCGGCGAGCATGCGCTGTTTCAGGGCAAGCTGATCAGCGTGGGGCATATGTTGCAGGCTGCAGCCACCGCAGACTTTGGCATGCACGCAAGCCTCGCTACGCCGCTCGGCACTGGCGCTGAGAATGCGCTCGACCCGCGCTTCGACCACCTTGCCGTGGGCACCCAGCACTCGCGCTTCGATCTGTTCGCCGGCCAGTGCGCCGCTGACAAACCAGTTACGCCCTTCGCTGAAAGCGATGCCACGACCATCATTGGCCAGGCGCTCGATGGTGAGCTTCTGCTTCTTGCCCACCGGCACCTGCGGCGCTCGGGAACCACCGCTGGGTTGAAAGCGCAGACCGCCGTCTTTCTTGGCCATCAGTTGCTCTGGCCATCCGTACCGGGGGCGTCGTAAACGCCGCTGGACAGGTAACGGTCGCCACGGTCACAGATGATCGCCACCATCACCGCGTTCTCGACTTCCTGGGACAGGCGCAGCATCGCCGCCACCGAACCGCCGGAAGACACCCCGCAGAAGATGCCTTCTTCGCGCGCCAGACGGCGCATCACGTCTTCGGCTTCCTGCTGGCCCATATCGATAATGCGATCCACCCGCTCGGCCTGATAAATCTTCGGCAGGTACTCTTGCGGCCAACGGCGGATACCGGGAATCGCCGCGCCTTCCATGGGCTGCAAACCGACGATCTGCACCTCGGGCTTCTGCTCTTTCAGAAAGCGCGAGACACCCATGATGGTGCCGGTGGTGCCCATCGAGCTGACGAAATGGGTGATCTGCCCGCCCGTCTGCTGCCAGATTTCCGGGCCGGTGCTGGTGTAGTGAGCAATCGGGTTGTCACCGTTGGCGAACTGGTCGAGCACCTTGCCCTTGCCGTCAGCCTGCATCTGCAGAGCCAGATCGCGGGCTTCCTCCATACCGCCGACCAGAATCAGCTGCGCGCCGTAGGCGGTCATCGCGGCCTTGCGTTCGGCGGTGGAGTTGTCCGGCATGATCAGCACCATGCGGTAACCCTTGATCGCCGCCGCCATGGCCAGGGCGATGCCGGTGTTGCCACTGGTGGCTTCGATCAGCACATCACCGGGCTGGATATCGCCGCGCAGTTCGGCGCGACTGATCATCGACAACGCCGGACGATCCTTTACCGAACCGGCCGGGTTGTTGCCTTCCAGCTTCAACAGCAAGGTGTTGCTGGTGTTGCCCGGCAGGCGCTGCAAACGCACCAGTGGGGTGTTGCCGACGCAATCGGCGATGGTTGGGTAATGCAGGCTCATGGCAAACGAAATGATCCAGAAGCAAAGAAGGCCGCCATGATAACGGCAAACCTCGCCCGGCCATATAACAGAGCCAATGTAGACGACTGCATTTGCCATAAGAACAGGCGCAACCGCTAAACTGCACCAGGTCAATACAGGAGGCAGCGCGTGTTAAAGGATTTAGGCATCAAAGGCCGTGTGCTCATGCTCACCCTGTTGCCCACCAGCCTGTTGGCGCTGGTGTTGGGCGGCTATTTCACCTGGGTGCAATTGTCCGATCTGCAGGGACAATTGCTACAACGCGGGCAGATGATCATCGAGCAACTTGCGCCGCTGGCCGCACCGGCGCTGCATGCAGGCGACAGCGAGGTGCTGCAGCGCATTGCCAGCCAGGCACTCGATCAGCCGGATGTGCGCGCCGTGAGTTTTCTCGCCGCCGAGCGCACCACCCTGGCCCATGCTGGGCCGAGCATGCTTAACCCCTCGCCGGCAGCTGGCGAGCCGCAACCCGCGCAGAACAGCAACCAGAACGCCACGCGCTTTCTGTTGCCGGTGTATCAGCAGCACCTGGGCATCACCGGCAAAGCCACTGAGGAACCTGGCACTCGGCTGCTTGGCTGGGTCGAGCTGGAACTGTCCCACCACAGCACCCTGCTCAGCGGCTACCGCAGCCTGCTGGCCAGCCTGCTGCTGATTGCCACCGGACTGATGGTCACCGCCCTGCTCGCCGTGCGTATGAGTCGCACCATCAACGACCCGCTGCGGCAGATAAAACACAGCGTCGCCCAGCTCAAGGACGGCCATCTGGAAACCCGCCTGCCGCCACTCGGCAGCCATGAGCTGGACGAACTGGCCTCGGGCATCAACCGCATGGCCGAGTCGTTGCAGAACGCCCAGGAAGAACTGCAACACAGTGTCGACCAGGCCACCGAAGACGTGCGGCAGAACCTGGAAACCATCGAAATCCAGAACATCGAGCTCGATCTGGCGCGCAAAGAGGCCCTGGAGGCCAGCCGGATCAAGTCCGAATTCCTCGCCAATATGAGCCACGAGATCCGCACCCCGCTCAACGGCATCCTCGGTTTCACCAACCTGCTGCAGAAAAGCGAACTGACGCCGCGCCAGCAGGACTATCTGGGCACCATCGAAAAATCCGCCGATAGCCTGCTGGCGATCATCAACGAGATTCTCGATTTCTCGAAGATCGAGGCCGGCAAGCTAGTGCTGGAAAACATCCCGTTCAACCTGCGCGACCTGCTGCAGGACACCCTGACCATCCTCGCTCCTGCCGCCCACGCCAAACAGCTTGAGCTGCTCAGCCTGGTCTACCGCGACACACCACTGTCGCTGATCGGCGACCCGCTGCGGCTCAAGCAGGTACTGACCAATCTGGTAAGTAACGCGATCAAATTCACCCGCGCCGGCACTATCGTGATTCGCGCCATGCTCGAAGACGAAAGCGCCGACCGCGCGCAGCTGCGCATCAGCGTGCAGGACACCGGCATCGGTCTGTCCGATGACGACCTGCGCGAACTGTTCCAGGCCTTCAGCCAGGCCGACAACTCGCTCAGCCGCCAGGCCGGCGGCACCGGCCTGGGCCTGGTGATTTCCAAGCGCCTGATCGAACAGATGGGCGGCGAGATCGGCGTCGACAGTACCCCCGAAGAAGGCTCTGAGTTCTGGATCACCCTGAGCCTGCCCAAGGCCCGTGACGATGCCGAAGACCTGCCGCGGCCACCATTGCTGGGCCGTCGTGCTGCCGCCCTGGAACACCACGACCTGGCGCGTCAGGCGCTGCAACATCAACTGGAAGACTGCGGCCTGCAGGTCAGCGGCTTCGACAACCTCGACAGTCTGCTCAGCGCCGTGGCCGAAGCGCGGCATAGCGCCCAGCCAATCGAACTGGCGGTACTCGGCGTCAGCACTCAGACCTTGCCGCCAGAGCGCCTCGATCAGCGCATCTGGGAGCTCGAACGCCTAGCCTGCAAAACCCTGCTGCTGTGCCCCACCACCGAACAGTCGCTCTATCACAGCCTGTTGCCGGATGCGTACAGCCAACTGCAGGCCAAGCCCGCCTGTACCCGCAAGCTGCAGCGCGGCCTGGCCGAGCTGGTTAACCCGCGGCTGAACCGTGCAGAAAACAAGCAAAGCGCCCCGAGCCGCCCGCCACTGATTCTCTGCGTCGACGACAACCCGGCCAACCTGCTGCTGGTGCAAACCCTGCTGGACGATATGGGCGCCCAGGTCAGCATCGCCAACAGCGGCTATGAAGCCGTGGAGAAAGCCGCCGAGCAGACGTTCGATCTGATCTTTATGGACGTACAGATGCCCGGCATGGACGGTCGTCAGGCCACAGAAGCGATTCGCCAACAGGAAAATGAGCGCAACCAGAGCCCCGTGCCGATTGTTGCACTGACCGCTCACGCCCTCGCCAACGAGAAGCGCGCCCTACTGCAAAGCGGCCTGGATGACTACCTGACCAAGCCGATCAGCGAACGTCAGCTGGCCCAGGTGGTACTCAAGTGGACCGGCCTGGCCCTGCGCAACCAGAGCAGCGAACACACCGGCATCAGCGCCACGCATAACAACCTCAGTGTGCTGGATGCCGACGAAGGTCTGCGCCTGGCCGCCGGCAAGGCGGACCTGGCCGCCGATATGCTGAGCATGCTGCTTGCCGGCCTGCCCGGCGATCGTCAGGCCATTCGCCAGGCGCGTGACAGTGGCGAACGCAACAGTCTGATTGAACGCGTACACCGCCTGCACGGCGCTACCCGTTACTGCGGGGTGCCGCAGCTACGTGCCGCCTGCCAGCGTAGTGAAACCCTGCTGAAACAGAATGATCCGGCCGCCCAGCAAGCCCTGGATGAACTGGATGCTGCCATCGACCGATTGGCGCGACACGCCCAGGTCAGTGCCTGAGTCAGGCGCTGCGAAGCCACACGTCAAGGAGCCCCATGCGCATCATTTTGTTCAGCAGCAAGCCTTACGACCAACAGAGCTTTCGCGCTGCTGGTTTCCCGGACGACTGGCAGCTGAGTTTTCAGGAAGCCCATCTGCGACCAGACAGCGCCGGCCTGGCTGCCGGTTACGAGGTGGTTTGCGCCTTTATCAATGACGACCTCAGCGCCCAAGTGCTGCAGCAACTGGCGGCCGGCGGTACGCGGCTGATTGCCCTGCGCTCGGCTGGCTACAACCATGTCGACCTGCACGCCGCGCACGCCCTCGGCCTAACCGTGGTACGCGTGCCGGCCTACTCGCCACATGCCGTCGCCGAACATGCTCTGGCGCTGATCATGACCCTCAATCGACGCACTCACCGCGCATTCAACCGCACTCGCGAGGGCGACTTCTCCCTGCATGGGCTGATCGGCTTCGATCTGCACGGTAAACAGGTCGGGATTATCGGCGCCGGACAGATCGGCCTGACTTTCGCGCGAATCATGGCCGGCTTCGGCTGCCAATTGCTGATCCATGACCCAGCGCCCATCGCCGAGCTACCCGCCGGCGCGCGGCAGGTGGAGCTGAATCAACTGCTCGAAAGCAGCGATATCATCAGCCTGCACTGCCCGCTTAACGCCGCTACTCACCACCTGATCAACGCCGCACGGCTGCAGCAGATGCAGCGCGGCGTGATGCTGATCAATACTGGGCGCGGCGCCTTGATCGACACCCCGGCGCTGATCGGCGCGCTGAAAAGTGGGCAACTGGGCTATCTGGGCCTGGATGTTTATGAGGAAGAAGCCGAGCTGTTCTTCGAGGATTGCTCCGAACAACCGCTGCAGGATGATGTGCTGGCGCGCCTGCTGAGCTTCCCCAATGTACTGATTACCGCGCACCAGGGCTTTCTCACCCACGAAGCATTGGCGGCGATTGCCAGCACCACCCGCGGCAATATCGCCGCCTGGCTGGGAAATGCGCCGATCAATCAGCTGCTTCCTGCCGCGTGATAGCATTTAGGCCTATTTGGAGGCTCCATGGCTGAACACGACTTTCGCTACAACCTGCTCAACCCCGAGCACACCCTGATCGAATGCCGCGCATTGGCACCGGGCCGTTACCAGGTCACCGGCAATGGCGGCTCAATCCAGAGTGGCGACACCCTGCTGGTTACTCTCAAGGGCAGCCGTGAGCTGTCCATGCGCCTGCAGGCCGACAAGGTTCGTCACCTGATCAACCCGCGTGGCCAGTGGGTGGCTGTGGCCACCGGCCCAGCCTTCAAGGAGCTGGCGATATTCAATTGGCAGGCCAACTGTGACAGCTGCAACGCGCTGCTGGACTTCGAGTTCGCCGTCGACGCCGCCCTCGGTAAAAAGGCCCAGGCGCCGGCCGCCGAAGCACGGATCAAGGAACTGGGCTGGCAATCGAAAAACGCCAAGCACCTGTGCCCGAAATGCATCAACAAGGAGGCTATATGAAACGTGCACTGACTATCAGCCTGCTGGCTGCCGGTCTCGTGGGCTGCGCCACATCAACACCGCAGCTGGAAACCGAGCACAGCTATCAGGTGGAATGGATCGGTGAACGCCCACTGATCGACCGCAGCCACCTGACTATCACCCTTGGTGACGACGGCCGCGCCTATGGCAACGCCGGCTGCAACCACTGGTTTGCCGGTTACACCCTGGAGGGCGACACGCTCAGTTTCAGTGCTGCCGGCAGCACCCGCAAGATGTGCGCTCCGGCGCTGATGGAGCAGGAAGCGCGCTTTCTCGACAGTCTGAGCAAGGTAGAGCGCTGGGACTTCTCCGCCACCGAACAGCTGCAGCTGTGGCCCGCCGAAGGCAAGCCATTGCGCCTATGGCCTGAGAGCAAATAAGAGCCCGTCTCGGATCTGCTACCCATGCGCAAATAAAAAGGAGCCCGAAGGCTCCCTTTTTATTTGCGGCTGAAACTCAGTGAATGATCTGGCTGAGGAACAGCTTGGTGCGTTCGTTTTGCGGATTGGTGAAGAAGGCGTCGGGCTCGTTCTGCTCAACGATCTCGCCCTTATCCATAAAGATCACCCGGTTCGCCACGGTGCGGGCAAAGCCCATTTCGTGGGTTACGCAGAGCATGGTCATGCCGTCTTCAGCCAGGCCGATCATGGTATCCAGCACTTCCTTGACCATTTCCGGATCGAGAGCCGAGGTCGGCTCGTCGAACAGCATGATCTTCGGCTTCATGCACAGCGCACGGGCAATCGCCACACGCTGCTGCTGGCCGCCAGAGAGCTGGCCTGGGTACTTGTTGGCCTGCTCCGGAATACGCACGCGCTCGAGAAAGTGCATGGCAATCTCTTCCGCCTGACGCTTGGGCATCTTGCGCACCCACATCGGCGCCAGGGTGCAGTTCTGCAGCACGGTCAGGTGCGGGAACAGGTTGAAGTGCTGGAACACCATACCGACTTCACGACGCACCGCTTCGATGTGCTTGAGGTCGTGGGTCAGCTCAGTGCCATCAACCACGATGCGCCCCTGCTGGTGCTCTTCCAGACGGTTGAGGCAGCGGATGGTGGTCGACTTGCCCGAACCGGAAGGCCCGCACAACACAATACGCTCACCAGCCTGCACATTCAGGTTGATGTCTTTGAGCACATGGAACTGACCGTACCATTTGTGCACGCCCTGCATCTGGATCATGCCGTCAGCCGCTACCGGCTGTTTGTTTGCTTCACTCATGCTTGCTTCATTCATGGCGTGGCTCCTAACGCTTGTGGCCGGTGTCCAGCTTGCGCTCCAGATGTTGGGAGTAGCGGGACATACCAAAACAGAAAATCCAGAAAATCAGCGCGGCGAACACATAGCCTTCAGTGGCCATGCCCAGCCAAGCCGGATCGGTGGTGGCTTGCTTGATGCTGTTGAGCAGGTCGAACAGGCCGATGATGATCACCAGGCTGGTGTCCTTGAACAGCGCAATAAAGGTGTTGACGATGCCGGGAATAACCAGCTTCAGGGCTTGCGGCAGAATCACCAGGCCCATCATCCGCCAGTAGCCCAGGCCCATGGCCGCAGCGGCCTCGTACTGACCTTTGGGAATCGCCTGCAGGCCACCGCGCACCACTTCGGCGATATAGGCCGACTGGAACAGGATCACCCCGATCAGCGCACGCATCAGCTTGTCGAAGGACAGGCCCTCGGGCAGGAACAGCGGCAACATTACCGAGGACATAAACAGCACGGTGATCAACGGCACCCCGCGCCAGAACTCGATAAAGGTCACGCAGATCACCCGGATCGCCGGCATATCCGAACGGCGTCCCAGCGCCAGCAGAATGCCCAGCGGCAAGGCGCCGGCAATACCCACAGCGGCAATCACCAGGGTCAGCATCAGGCCGCCCCACTGGCTGGTGGACACGGTCGATAGACCGAAGAAGCCACCATGCAGCAGCCAATATGCCAGCAGCGGATAGACCACCAGGAAAGCCAGGCCATAAATGGCCTTGCGCGGCATCTGCGGCACGAACAACGGTGCAGCACCGATGACCGCCAGCCACAGAGTCAGGTCAACGCGCCAACGCAGCTCGCTCGGGTAAAAACCGTACATGAACTGGCCAAAGCGCTGCTGCACAAACACCCAGCAGGCCCCACCGCTGGTGCAGTCGGCACGAGTGGTGCCGGTCCAGTCGGCATCAATAAAGGCCCACTGGATCAGCGGCGGTACCATCAGCCACACCAGATACGCTGCGAACAGCGTCAACAGGGTGTTGAACCAGCTGGAGAACAGGTTGGCGCGCAGCCAACCGAGCACACCAACGCTGAGCGCGGGTGGCGGTAGATCAGGTTTGAACGTATGAGTTTGCATGGCTGCCCCTTACCGCTCGATCAGCGCAATGCGCTTGTTGTACCAGTTCATCAGCATGGAAATGCTGATACTGATCGCCAGGTACACACTCATGGTGATGGCAATCACCTCGATCGCTTGCCCGGTCTGGTTGAGTACCGTACCGGCGAACAGCGAGACCATGTCCGGATAACCGATACCGGCGGCCAGCGAGGAGTTCTTCGCCAGGTTGAGGTATTGGCTGGTCAGCGGCGGAATGATCACCCGCAGCGCCTGCGGAATGATCACCAGACGCAGGGTCTTGCCTGCGGGCAGCCCCAGAGAGCGCGCGGCCTCGGTCTGCCCGTGGCTGACCGCCATGATCCCGGAACGCACGTTCTCGGCGATAAAGGCTGCGGTGTAGATGGTCAAGGCCAGGGTCAAGGCCATCAGCTCAGGGATCAGCACCCAGCCGCCACGGAAGTTGAAGCCCGTCAGCTCCGGCACACTCCACTGCAGCGGATTACCGCCCAACAGCACAGCCAGGCCAGGTAAGACCAGCAACAACGGCACAGCCCCCAGAGACACCGGGAAATATTTGCCTGTGGCCTCAAAGCGCGCCTTCGACCAGCGCGCCAGCAGCACCACGCCGATGATTGCGACGATCACCGCACCGGCAAACAGGCTGAAGCTGTCCGTCGGACTTGGGGCCGGCATATACAGGCCACGGCTGTTGAGAAAGAACGTCTCGCCCATGCCCATGCTCTGCCGCGGTCCTGGCAGGGAGAGCATGACGGCGAAGTACCAGAAGAAAATCTGCAGCAGTGGCGGGATGTTACGGAACGTCTCGATGTACACGGTGGCCAGTTTGCTGACCAGCCAGTTCGG
Organism: Pseudomonas sp. 8BK; assembly: GCF_902506475.1. Taxonomy (NCBI): domain Bacteria; kingdom Pseudomonadati; phylum Pseudomonadota; class Gammaproteobacteria; order Pseudomonadales; family Pseudomonadaceae; genus Pseudomonas; species Pseudomonas sp. 8BK. The sequence goes on from NZ_LR733252.1 coordinate 2,997,340, forward strand.
CGACAGACGCGCCACACCCAGCAGAAAACCCAACAACGTCGCCAGGACAATACCAATCACCGACACCAACAAGGTGTTGAGCAAACCCACCACGAAAACACGCCCATAGGAGTTGCTTTCGTCGTAGTCGATCAGGTGCTGGGCAATACCGAAACCGGCGCTGTTATTGAGAAAGGAAAAACCGGAGGTGATCCCGCGCTTTTCCAGGTTGGTCTGGGTGTTGTCAAACAGAAACCAGCCGAGCGCCACAACGGCGATAACGGCAAGAATTTGAAATAGCCAAGCACGCGCCTTGGGGTCGGTCCAGACCGATCCACCGGGGCGCGGGACATTTGCAGTGGTTTGCATAGAAGCCCTCTTGGAACCCTCATGCCCGCATCAGCGGGCATGAGGTTCACATCAATCAGAACAATGCCAGCCACTCAGGACGAGCGGCTGGCAGCGGACGGTCAGCGCACCGGCGGTGCGTACTGCAGACCACCTTTGTTCCACAGGGCGTTGAGGCCACGCTCGATCTTCAGCTCGCTGCCGGTACCGACGTTGCGCTCAAAGCTCTCACCGTAGTTGCCCACTTGCTTGACGATCTGCACGGCCCAGTCTTTCGGCAGTTTCAGATCTTTGCCGAACTCACCTTCAGCACCGAGCAGACGCGCTACATCGGGGTTCTTGGTGGATTTGGCCTGCTCTTCGACGTTGGCCGAAGTTACGCCCAGTTCTTCAGCGTTGACCATCGCGTAGAGCGACCAGCGCACGATGTCGAACCACTCTTCGTCACCCTGGCGTACGACCGGGCCCAGTGGCTCTTTCGAGATCACTTCCGGCAGTACCACGTAGGAGTTCGGATCGGCCAGTTTGATGCGCTGTGCGTACAGCTGCGACTGGTCGGAGGTCAGCACGTCGCAACGGCCAGCTTCAACCGATTTGGCGCTCTCGTCGGAGGTATCGTAGGTGATCGGGGTGTACTTCAGGCCGTTGGCACGGAAGTAGTCGGAGAGGTTCAGCTCGGTGGTGGTACCTGCCTGGATGCAGACAGTTGCGCCGTCGAGTTCTTTAGCGCTGGAAACGCCAAGCTTCTTGTTAACCAGGAAACCTTGACCGTCGTAGTAGTTGACGCCGGCAAAGTTCAGACCCAGGCCCGAATCACGCGAGCTGGTCCAGGTGGTGTTGCGCGAGAGGATGTCGACTTCGCCAGACTGCAGCGCGGTGAAGCGCTCCTTGGCGGTCAGCGGGCTGTACTTGACCTTGGTTGCATCACCGAATACTGCGGCAGCAACTGCGCGGCATACGTCAACGTCGAGACCCAGGTAGTTACCCTTCTCATCGGCGTAGGAGAAGCCAGGCAGACCATCGCTGATACCGCACTGTACGAAACCTTTCTTCTGGATCGCGTCCAGAGTAGCGCCTGCTTGAGCAAAACTGCTGACACCGAGAACAGCGGCGGTGGTCAGTACTGCCAATGTGGATTTCACCATCTTCATTAAAACCTCCAGTTGCTTTTGTTGTGTTTGGAGTCTCGGTTCTACCACCGTACCCTTATGGGGCTCGTTGACTGTGTCGGCAGCAACACACTCAACCGGGGATCAAACCTTAGCGCGAGTTTAGTTGCCGATTGCTCCAGCGGCCATAAACTCGTACCCGCCCATTATTTGAATGGGCCAGAGACAGATAGCAAGTGACTTGTCGCACAGCATGCAGCGCCTGGCGAACCTGTGAAACGCCAGCAAAGGCATTTCAGTCTGCTCCGTGCCCAGTTTGGTGGCAGTGTTACCACGACCCGGCAACGTCATCAGTCTCTAGGGTGTATAGCAAGGCCCGTACCAGCGCCGCGCTTTGAGCACCATACGGACAGGTCAAGAGCAAAACTTGCACCCTGGCGACAACTTCTTTCTAGAATCGCCACCCCCTAAAATTTCTCGCGCACTAAATCAGCGCGCACGCACCACAGCGGAGCCTCAGATGAGCGAACCCTTGATTCTTCAGCCCACACTTGCCGCAGACGCGTGCGTCATTTGGTTGCACGGCCTGGGTGCCGATCGCTACGACTTTATGCCGGTAGCCGAGATGCTGCAGAAGCGCTTGCACAGCACCCGCTTCGTTCTGCCACAAGCGCCGACCCAGGCGGTAACCATTAACGGCGGCTACGCCATGCCCAGCTGGTACGACATTCTAGCCATGAGTCCGGCCCGGGCGATCAACCGCGAGCAGCTGGAAGCCTCGGCGCAGCAGGTGATCGCGCTGATCGAAGCGCAGCGTGACAGCGGCATTGATCCTGCGCGCATCGTTCTCGCCGGTTTCTCCCAGGGCGGCGCGGTGGTGCTGCACACCGCCTTCCTGCGCTGGCAGTTCGCCCTCGGCGGAGTTATCGCCCTATCGACCTATGCACCGACCTTCAGCGACGACATCCAGCTGGCGGATACAAAAAAACAACTGCCGGCCCTGTGTTTGCATGGCACATTCGACGACATAGTTCTGCCGGCCATGGGCCGCGCGGCCCATGACTACCTGAGTGCCTCTGGCGTCAGCGTGCAATGGCGTGATTACCCGATGGGCCACGAAGTGGTGAATGAGGAAATCCGCGACATCGCCGATTGGCTGGAGCAACGGTTCACCAGTTGACTGTCTACGAGCGAAAACATTTATGCCTGCCATCCCTGCGATCAAGACCCTGCGCGATATCCAGCTGATCGAGCAAACCCCACTGGCCGAACGCGACCTGCCGGCCAATACCTATGAGCTGATCCGCCGCAGTGCAGCGCGGCAAGCGGATGCACCGGCACTCTCGTTTATCCTCCAGGGCACGGCAGACGAGGCGGCTTACCGCCTCAGTTATGGGCAACTGCTGGGCAAGATCACCCAGACCGCCAATGCCTTTCATCGCCTGGGCCTGCGCCCAGGTAAGGCGGTATCGTTTCTGCTGCCGAACCTGCCGCACACCCACTTCACCATCTGGGGCGGCGAAGCGGCCGGGATCGTCAACGCGATCAACCCGCTGCTCGACCCGGAACATATCGCCGAATTGATCCAGGCCTCGGACTCCGAGCTGCTGGTGACCCTCGCGCCCTTCCCCGGCACCGACCTGTGGGCCAAGGTCGAAGGCCTGCGCGAGCAACTGCCAGCGCTCAAGGCGATTATCTGTGTGGACATGGCCAATCTGCTGCCGGAGCCACAGCGCAGCGCCATCAAGACGCAGCGCGGGCCATTGCCGGACGGCGTGCTGGATTTTGATGAACTGATTGCAGCCTGCCCGGACGACCACCTGGAAAGCGGCCGCGTCATCGCGCCAGACGACATTGCCAGCTATTTCCATACCGGTGGCACCACCGGTACGCCGAAGCTCGCGCCGCACAGCCACGGTAACGAAGTGGCCATGGCCTACAGCATGAATCTGGTCACCGGCTTCGAACCGGGCGATGTAACCCTCTGCGGCCTGCCACTGTTCCACGTCAACGGCGTAATCGTCACCGGCCTTACCGCCTTTATTGGCGGTGCCGAAGTGCTGCTGGCCACTCCGCAGGGTTATCGCAACCCCAACCTGATCAGCAATTTCTGGAAGATCATTGAACACCACAAGGTCAGCTTCTTCAGCGGCGTACCGACCATCTACGCCGGCCTGCTGCAGGTACCGAGCGAAAGCCACGACCTCAGCTCGCTGAAATACGCGCTGTGCGGTGCCGCACCGATGCCAGTGGAGCTGATTCGCCAGTTCGAAAGCAAAACCGGACTGACCCTGATCGAAGGCTACGGCCTCACCGAAGGTACTTGCGGCAGCTGCGCCAACCCGCCCGCAGGCGAGCGTCGCCCCGGCTCCATCGGCCTGCCGATGCCCTATTGCGAGGTGAGCATCAAGATCCTCGACGAACAAGGCAACTATCTAAGAGAGGCCAATCGCAATGAAATCGGCAACCTGTGCATCCGTGGTGCCACGGTGTTCAAGGGATACCTGCAAAGCAGCAAGAATGCCGGCATCTGGGTCGACGGCGATTGGTTCAACACCGGCGACCTGGGCCGCGTGGATGCCGATGGCTATATCTGGCTGACCGGGCGCAGCAAGGATCTGATCATCCGTGGCGGCCACAATATTGACCCGCAGATGATCGAAGAAGCGCTGCACAAGCACCCCGCAGTAGCCATGGCCGCTGCGGTCGGCAAGCCTGATGAGAAAGCCGGCGAGCTGCCCGTGGTCTACGTGCAACTCAAGCCCGGCGTGCAGGTCAGCGAAGCCGAATTATTGGCCCATGCTGCCGAACACATTCCCGAGCGCGCGGCGATCCCCAAGGACGCCTGGATCATCGACGCCATTCCGCTGACCGCCGTGGGTAAAACCTTCAAACCGGCGCTGCGCTTCGATGCCATTGCGCGCGTTTACCAAGCTGCACTGGCAGAGCTGGATGCACGCCTGCGCGTGGAAGTACTCAGTGACGACAAACGCGGTCAGGTCGCCCACATCTATCTGCCAGCAGATCAGGCAGCACTGGCTAACGCGGTGAGCCAACGCCTGGCCGGCTTTGCAGTCGCCATAGAACTGCACCCCACCAAGTAAGCAAGTGCCGGCGCAAGGATCGCGCCAGATTTGTGACCAACCATTCAACTTCAATACCACTGGTCGCCCGTGCGTCTGACAAGGATTGTCAGGCCACAGGCAGCGGAATATGTTCAGGCATGGTGTTCGCCCTTAATGCAGGGAGCGTTAGCGATGCCCAACATTCCCAACCCACAACCGTCACACCTGCCGATCCAATGAAAAACGCCAAATGGCAGGCTGACCTGCAGCAACTTCGCCATCTGCGACTGTTCAACAATGTCGCCACCAGCAGCATCAGCCAGTTGCTCAAGGAATTCCGCGCCTGCGATCTGGAAGCCGGCGAAGTACTGCTGTCACCCTTCAACCGCAATCAGTACCTCTACCTGCTGCTCAAGGGCCAACTCAAGGTCTATCTCGGCTCGCTCGACAGCCAGGCTGTCAGTACTCTGAGCGTCGGCGATTGCGCTGGCGAAATCAGCTTTATCGACAATGAGCACCCGTCTGCCTATGTAGTGGCGACCGAGCCCTGCTGTGTGCTGCGCCTGCACCGCGAGTCGCTGTTCAACCTATTCCAGCAATCGCCAGAACTGATGCAGAACATGCTCGAACTGCTCTGCGACCGCGTGCGCAAAGGCAACCGGATCATTCTCGACAGCGAACAGACCGCCAATATCGACGCCCTCACCGGCGCCTATAACCGCCGCTGGCTGGAACATATCTTCGAACGCGAAAGCACCCGCAGCGCCTTCAACGGCAAGCCACTGTGCATGCTGATGCTTGATGTCGACCATTTCAAAGCCTACAACGATCAACACGGCCACCTCGCCGGCGACTATGCCCTGTGCCTGGTAGCGCACACTCTGCGCAATCAGCTGCGCCCCAAGGACAGCCTGACCCGCTATGGCGGCGAAGAATTCGTCATCCTGCTACCGGAAATCGGCATCGATGAGGCCCGTAGCATCGGCGAACGGCTGCGCCTGGCGCTGCGCACTGTCAGCTCGTTCCACTCACCGATTGGCGTGCTGCCGGGGGTGACCGTATCCATCGGACTGGCGCAGATGCAACCCAAGGACAGCCTGCAAGGCGTGATCGCCCGCGCCGACAGCGCGTTGTATCAGGCCAAGCAGCAAGGCCGCGACTGCCTCTGCGGCTAATCCTCACGGTCTGCTGCGCGTCGGCCCTACTGCGTTAAAGCCCCCCGTACTGCAGTCCACTCAATCACATTTCCTACTCACTCTTGCTAGAGTGCTGCGCATAACAACAACGCCCGGATGGCACCTTCTTATGCGCAAAATTCTGATCACTCTGCTGGTAATCCTGTTGATCGCTGCGGGCAGCGTGTTTGCCCTGCCCTCCTTGCTTGACCGCAAGATGAACAGCGTCGAGTCCCCCGCACCCTATCCCACCAGCGAGCCGGCCAAGCAGCTGCATCAACAGCTGTTTATCGCCGACCTGCATGACGACGTGCTGTTGTGGGAGCGCGACCTGCTCAAACGTTATGACTTCGGCCACTCCGATCTGCCGCGCATGCTCGAAGGCCATGTGGGGCTGCAGGTGTTCTCCACCGTGACCAAGACGCCGCGCGGCATCAACTATGAGCGTAACAGCGGCGAAACCGACAACATCACCCTGCTGGCCATGGCCCAGCGCTGGCCCAGGGAAACCTGGAGCAGCCTGCTGCAACGCGCGCTGTACCAGGCACAGAAGCTCAATGAGGCCAGCGCCAACAGTGACGGCCGCCTAGTGCTGATCAAAACCCGCAGCGACCTCGCCAACTTTGTCAGCGCCTGGCAGAAAGACCCGCAGCGTGTAGCGGCAATCCTCGCAACCGAAGGCCTGCAACCGATCGAGGGCAAACTGGAGAACGTCGACGCACTCTATGACGCAGGCTTTCGCATCACCGGCCTGACCCACTTCTTTGATAACGAAATCGGCGGCTCGGCCCATGGCCTGGACAAAGGTGGCCTGACCCCACTGGGCCGGCAAGTGATCAAGCGCCTGGAAGAAAAGGCCATGCTGATCGACCTGGCCCACGCCTCGCGCCCCTTGATCGACGACGTGCTGGCCATCGCCACACGCCCGGTGCTGGTCTCCCACACTGGCGTCGAAGGCACCTGCAAAGGCCCGCGCAACCTCAGCGACAAGCACCTGCAAGCCATCGCCGCCACCGGCGGAGTAATCGGCATCGGCTACTGGGATGCCGCCGTCTGCGCCACTTCGGTCGAGGCCATCGTCAAAGCCATGCGCTATACCACCGACTTGATTGGCGTGCAGCATGTAGCACTGGGTTCTGACTTCAACGGCACCATCCATGCGCCGTTTGATGTCACCGGCCTGCCACAACTGACCGAAGGCCTGCTCAAGGCCGGCTTCAAACCCGAGGAAATCGCCGCAATCATGGGCGGCAATGTGCAGCGCCTGCTGCTTGCCAACCTCCTGGAAGATTGAGTAAAAACCAGCCAGGCGCCGCTATCCGGCGTGGCACTTCGCCGCGCCGGCTTCTTGCTTTACACTGGCGGCCGTTCACTCCTTAACCAATTGATGAGATGACCGTGCTCAAAGCACTCAAGAAGATATTCGGCAAAGCCGAGGGCGAGCAGCCCAGCCCAGCAGGCCCGTCTACAGCGTCCAGCGCGACTCGCGCCCAGCAGGACGAATGCACCGAACAACACAGCCGCAGCGCCAAGCTGCGCACTGCTGAAACCGCTGAAAAACCGCTACAGAGCAAAGTAAAACCGGCGAAACCACGCCGCGAACGCCCTGCCAAACCAGTCGACACCTGGAAACTGGAAGACTTCGCCGTAGCGCCGGCTGAGGGCAAGACCCGCTTTCATGACTTCAAGCTCTCCCCCGAGCTGATGCATGCGATCCATGATCTGGGCTTTCCCTACTGCACGCCGATCCAGGCGCAGGTGCTGGGTTACACTCTCAGTGGTCGCGACGCCATCGGCCGCGCCCAGACCGGCACGGGTAAAACAGCCGCCTTCCTGATCTCGATCATCACCCAGCTGCAGCAGACCCCGCCGCCGAAAGAACGCTATATGGGCGAGCCGCGCGCGCTGATCATCGCGCCGACCCGCGAGCTGGTGGTACAGATCGCCAAGGACGCCGCCGAGCTGACCAAGTACAGCGGCCTCAACGTTATGCAGTTTGTCGGCGGCATGGACTTCGACAAGCAGCTTAAGCAGCTCGAATCACGCTTCTGCGACATTCTGGTCGCCACACCCGGTCGACTACTGGACTTCAACCAGCGCGGCGAAGTGCACCTCGATATGGTCGAGGTGATGGTGCTCGACGAAGCGGATCGCATGCTCGACATGGGCTTTATCCCGCAGGTGCGGCAGATCATCCGCCAGACCCCGATGAAGGGCGAACGCCAGACTCTGCTGTTTTCCGCGACCTTCACCGACGACGTGATGAACCTGGCCAAGCAGTGGACCACCGACCCGGCGATCGTCGAGATCGAACCGGAAAACGTCGCCAGCGATACCGTCGAGCAGCACGTCTATGCCGTGGCTGGCAGCGACAAGTACAAGCTGCTGTACAACCTGATTACACAGAACGACTGGATCCGGGTGATGGTCTTCGCCAACCGCAAGGACGAAGTGCGGCGCATCGAGGAACGCCTGACCCGCGACGGCATCAGTGCCGTACAGATGTCCGGCGATGTGCCACAGCACAAGCGCATCCGCGCCCTGGAAGGCTTCCGTGAAGGCAAGATCCGCGTGATGGTCGCCACCGACGTAGCCGGCCGCGGCATCCACGTCGACGCCATCAGCCACGTGATCAACTTCACCCTGCCGGAAACCCCGGACGACTATGTGCACCGCATCGGCCGCACCGGTCGCGCCGGCACCAGCGGCACCTCGATCAGCTTTGCCGGCGAAGACGACGCCTACGCCCTGCCCGCCATCGAGGCCCTGCTGGGCCGCAAGATCGCCTGTGAAATGCCGCCGGACGAGCTGCTCAAGCCGGTACCGCGCAAGCACTGATACATGCGCAACTAAAAAAGGCGAAGCCCTGGGGCTTCGCCTTTTTTATTTTCAGCGTCTTATACAGCAGCCGTCAGGGTGCAAATAACTCCAACTGCTCGTGTTCGCCGCGCAAGTCATGCAATCGCACACCAACACCGAGCAGACGAACCGCCTTATTGCCGCGGGCGAAGGCGGCGCTCATCAGCCGCTTATAGCTCTCCAGATCACGCCGTGCCCCCCCCTGCTCCAAGGTGGTCTGACTGAAGTCATGGAACTTGATCTTGACGAAGGGTTTATCCGGCCGATAACTCGTATCCAGCCGCTCCATTCTCTTGGCCAGTTGCTCCAGCAGTGCGGGTAACTGTTCCAGACAGGCAGCCAGATCCGGCAGATCCCTATCAAAGGTGTTTTCCACGCTGACCGACTGGCGCCGACTGTCGTTATGCACGACTCGCTCATCAATCCCGCGCGCCAGCCCCCACAAGCGCTCGCCGAAACTGCCGAAATCCTTGACCAACGCCAGCTTGTTCCACTCGCGCAGATCGCTGCAGGTACGAATGCCCGAACGCCCGAGCTTGTCAGCCGTGACCTTGCCTACGCCATGCAGCTTGCTCACCGGTAAGGCCGCGACAAAGTCATCAACCTGATCTGGGGTAATCACAAACAGGCCGTTAGGCTTCTTCCAGTCGCTAGCGATCTTGGCCAGGAACTTGTTCGGCGCCACGCCCGCAGAGACAGTGATATGCAACTCCTGCGAGACCCGCCTGCGAATATCCTGAGCGATACGCGTGGCGCTGCCGGCAAAGTGTGGGCTGTCGGTTACATCCAGATAAGCCTCATCCAGCGACAAAGGCTCGATCAGCTCGGTGTAATCGCGAAAGATCGCCAGAATCTCCCGCGATACCGCCTTGTAGGCATCCATCCGCGGCTTGACGATCACCAGGTCGGGACACAATTTCAGCGCTTGGCCGGAAGCCATCGCCGAGCGCACACCATAACTACGCGCCTCGTAATTGCAGGTGGCAATCACCCCACGCCGATCTGCCGAGCCCCCAACAGCCAACGGCTTGCTGGCCAGGATCGGATCATCACGCATCTCGATTGCTGCGTAGAAGCAATCACAGTCCACGTGAATGATCTTGCGGCTGCTCATCGCCAAGCCCACCGTTCCTGCGGCTACTGCTCGGCTGAACTTACAGGCGCTGCTGGCTTGGCTTCGCTCGCTGCATCCTCAGACTTGCCCATATAAGACTGGATGATCAGGATGACAATCAGCATAAAAGCCGCCAACGGCACCAACTTGGTCTTCGCCGATACGGCGGCCCCACAACCTGGACAACTCTTGGCATCGCCTGACACCTGAGCACCACAGGCTTTGCATTCAACGCTCATAACTTTCCTCCCATTCAATGGGCACGGACTCTAGCCCAACAGCCCGGTTGCGGGCTATGCCAAAAGCCAAGCTGTCCACCCAATCAGGCTCTAGCACAGGGCTCTGCAGCGCAAAACTCGCTAGCTCACGGCTAAGCATCTGAATAAAAACAACTTCTAGCCACCTTTAGGTTGACAAGGAGCATTTAGGCGCTAGAATTGGCGCCGCGGGATGGAGCAGTCTGGTAGCTCGTCGGGCTCATAACCCGAAGGTCGTCGGTTCAAATCCGGCTCCCGCAACCAGATACTCAAAAAGGCCACTCAATCGAGTGGCCTTTTTGCATTTCCGCCCAACCGATTTAAGTTATTGATTAAAAACCACTAATCAATTGACAAAGCACCGTTCCTGTATAGAATGGCCGGCGCGGGATGGAGCAGTCTGGTAGCTCGTCGGGCTCATAACCCGAAGGTCGTCGGTTCAAATCCGGCTCCCGCAACCAGATACTCAAAAAAGGCCACTCAATCGAGTGGCCTTTTTTGCTTCTGCCGCTAACACAAGCTAAGCATTTGATTAAAAACACTATTTTGTTGACAGCACGCGATTTCTATATAGAATAGCCGGCGCGGGATGGAGCAGTCTGGTAGCTCGTCGGGCTCATAACCCGAAGGTCGTCGGTTCAAATCCGGCTCCCGCAACCAGATACTCAAAAAGGCCACTCAATCGAGTGGCCTTTTTGTTTGTGCGTGATTTAAGTGATCAGGCGCAACAAGGCTCACGGCTTGCCTATCTAAACTGGAGCCGATCCTCACTTACCGTCCGGAGCCCATGCCACCATGTCCTGGAAGAATACTGAATCGCGCTACGGCAGCCTGTCCATCGCCCTGCATTGGCTGATGCTGATCCTGATTGCTGGCGTCTACGCCTGTATCGAACTCAAAGGCAATTTCCCCAAAGGCAGCGATACTCGCGAGCTGCTCAAGCAGTGGCACTTTATGCTCGGCCTCGCAGTCTTCGCCCTGGTCTGGCTGCGCTTGCTGGCCCGTGTAATTGCCCCGACGCCGACAATCCAGCCCGCACTACCCAGCTGGCAAGCCATCCCAGCAAAACTGATGCACCTAACACTCTACGGCCTGATGATCGGCGCACCGCTGGCCGGCTGGCTGATCCTCAGCGCTGCTGGCAAACCCATCCCATTCTTTGGCCTGGAGTTGCCGTCACTGATCGACAAGAACCCGGAGCTGGCCGGCACCATAAAGGAATGGCACGAGCTGGCAGGCAGCGCCGGCTACTGGTTGATCGGCCTGCACGCCGCCGCTGGGTTGCTCCACCATTTTGTCGTACGCGACAACACCTTGACCCGCATCCTACCCAGCAAGCAGTCCTGACTCAGCTACGCAAGCAGCCCCACCCTATCAAGGCGACGCTCAGCGCTGGTCAATTGCCAGCGTCGCCGCTAGAATTGCGCACTTTTTGATCAGAGGCGCGTCAAGCGCCCGGCATCCATCCGTACACGCCTGAGGTTAACGCCATGTCCACCCCCGCCACGCCGAAAGTCGGCTTTGTATCACTCGGTTGCCCCAGCGTCAGTTGATCTATACAAATTCTGTAGCCACTAAAAAGGCCCTTACCGCAACCAACAGCTGAGGTAAGGGCCTTTTTTAGTGGCACGGCATCTGGCCGGGTAGTAACTAGCGTAAGTGGCAACAATCGGCCAGAAGCGGTCACTTGCGAGCCAGTTATATCGGTGAGAGGTGGGCAGTCCCGCCGGCTTGACGCTAGGCTCTGTACGAAAAGTCGGCGAGCGAAGGTCAGGCAAGGCAAAAACAGGCGAGGAACGGTCGGAGTCGCGGCCGACTTTACTGGAGTAAATGAGCATTCCGAGCCGGTTTTTAACGCAGCATGGCCGAGCGCAGGCACTTTACGTACAAAACCTAGCCTGCCACCCTAGTCGTTAAACCTTCGGAGACCCGCTGTTGAACACCCTCGCACGGACGCTGACCACCCTGCTGCTCACCTGCCTGCCACTGCTTGCCCATGCCAGCAATGCCGAGGCCCTGATCGCCCGCCACGACTGGCATCAGGCGGCCCGTGCCGTCCTGCTTGAGGCCGGTCAGGAGAAAAACATCGATTCATCACTGCCGCTGGTCCAGGCCAGGGCCGGTTTTGTCGATGACGCCCTCAAGACCATCGCCGGTCTTTATGCTGGCTCGCAGCCCTATCGGCTGGTGGAAGTGGCAGAGCTGCCACAGGTAAGCGCGGCGCGCCGTGAAGCGTTGCTGGGTCAGGCGCTGGACATTGCCCGGCAACAGGCCGAGCGCGACAGCACCGCCAGCACCGGGGCCTTCATGTGGCTGGCACTGCACTACTGCGGCGCGGGCGACGAGACTCAGGCCCGTGCGCTGCTTGCTTTGGCGCTGGAGTATGCGCACAAGCTCGACAGTTACGACCGGATGATCTACGCGATGCAGCGCAGCCCACAGCATACCCGCAGTTGGATGATCAGCCCGGTGACCCAGGCCCTTGCGCGCGAGCGGGAAAATGCCGCCTTCAGCTGGCTCGGCCTGGCCGAGCTGGCCTTGAAAATGGGCGACAAGACCCAGGCTCTGGGTTTTGTCGACCAAGGGATCGAGGCCACCGGCCAACTGCGCGACTCGCGCAAAGGCTACGTCCTCAGCCAGCTCAACCTGCTGGCACTCAAGGCCGGCGGAGCCTCGCTGCCAGAGCCCTTGACACCCTATCTGAACATGACCCGCCTGGCTATCACTGGCGCCCCGGACCAAGCCTATGCACTGCTCGCCGCCGCGCCCCAGGACGGCAACACCCATTACGGCGCCCGCCTGTGGCCAAAGCTCATCAAGGATGCCAGCGAGCGTAATGACCTGCCCACCGCGCGCTATTTCGCCGAACGCCCGATCAAGCAATCTGCGCTGGAACAGGCCAGCGCCTGGCAGCAGGTGGCTCAACTGCAGTGGCAAGCCCACCAGGACTTCAGCGCCAGCTACCGGCAGGCATTCCAGGCCCTGGAACCCGCCGCCGGCACGCCGCGCAGCCTTGAAGATATCAGCACCCTGGTCAAGCTTCTGGACCTGGCCCGGCGAGCGGGCCTGAAACAGCACGAGCCAGCACTGCTGCCCCAAGCGGTGGCCATGATCGACCATCTGCCGGCCGACCGCCCCTCTGACCGGATCAAGGCACGGTTGCAGTTGCTGCCCTGGCTATGGCGCGAAGGGACAAGGGATATGGCCACAACCCAGGCGCTGACGGCATACCGTGACCTGAGCGGTTACCGCGACTCTTCGGCCGCCACCCGCGCCGAGTTGCTGACCGAGATGGGGGTGGTGTTCAGTGAGGTAGCGGCGCCCTCGCCCGGCGTCAGGACACCAGCGCCCGCTCCCGCAAGGCCATGATGTCGCGCTCAGGCCCAGGCAAGGCTGCTCCGGGCTGGCCAGGGTGACTTCGGAGTTGGCCGGCAGGTCCAGCGACGTCACCAGAAAACGCCCCGTGTCGCAGGGGAAACCCTCGCCGCCCGCCCACATCTGCTTGGCCCCTTGGGCCACCAGCACGATGCTCAGCGGCACCAGGCATATCACCGGCGGTGCCACTTCGTCGCGCCGGTAGGGCACCTCTAGGCTTTGTACGAAAAGTATTGCCTCATACAGCGTAGGCTGCAGGCCAGCGTGACCATGGCTGCAAAGCTCCTAGCCAGCTTGTCGTGGCGAGTCCCTATTCTGCGGTTCTCTTTCAGCCAGCCAAACATCCGCTCAATGATGTTTCGCTGTCGATACTTTGGGCAATCAAAATACTCAGAAGCACCCAGATATGCTAGCAAGAGGCCACATGCAGGGCATGTTCTGGCCGATTCCAGCCTATCGCGGCAGACAGTTTTGGGTCGACTTCTGCTGGTCGTGACAGGCCAATATCAGCCCAAAGCACCCGTTGAGCGATGGCCCAACATCGGGGGCGCGCCATCTTTCACAGCATTGACGTCGCAGATTGATCTAACGGAGCCAGGTTGCAGGTGCTGCGGAATCCATCCTAGAAAGTTTACTGTCACGCTGGGCACACCCACACTATCAACGGCACTGGATAATCTCACCAAGCGCCGCTAGAATTGCGCACTTTTTGATCAGCGGTGCCACACAGAGCGCCCGATGAGGTAAGCCCAATGTCAATTACCACACACAAAGTGGGGTTTGTAAGTCTCGGATGCCCCAAGGCGCTGGTGGACTCCGAGCGTATCCTGACCCAGCTGCGCATGGAAGGTTATGAAGTAGTGCCGACCTATCAGGACGCCGACGTGGTGGTGGTCAACACCTGCGGTTTTATCGACAGCGCCAAGGCCGAGTCCCTGGACGTGATCGGCGAAGCGATCAAGGAAAACGGTAAGGTTATCGTCACCGGCTGCATGGGCGTGGAAGAAGGCAGCATCCGTGACGTACACCCCAGCGTGCTGTCGGTGACCGGCCCGCAGCAGTACGAGCAAGTGGTCAACGCCGTGCATGAGGTCGTACCACCGCGCCAGGACCACAACCCACTGATCGACCTGGTACCGCCACAGGGCATCAAACTAACGCCGCGCCACTACGCCTATCTGAAGATTTCCGAAGGCTGCAACCATAGCTGCAGCTTCTGCATCATCCCCTCGATGCGCGGCAAGCTGGTCAGCCGTCCGGTTGGCGAAGTACTCAGCGAAGCCGAGCGCCTGGTCAAAGCTGGCGTGAAAGAGCTGCTGGTGATTTCCCAGGACACCAGCGCCTACGGCGTCGACATGAAGTACAAGACCGACTTCTGGAACGGCCAGCCGGTGAAAACCCGCATGACCGAACTGTGTGAAGCGCTCTCCAGCATGGGCGTATGGGTACGCCTGCACTACGTTTACCCCTACCCGCACGTCGACGAACTGATCCCCCTGATGGCCGCCGGCAAAATCCTGCCGTACCTGGATATCCCCTTCCAGCACGCCAGCCCGAAAGTGCTCAAACTGATGAAGCGCCCAGCCTTCGAAGACAAGACACTCGCGCGAATCAAAGCCTGGCGCGAGATCTGCCCGGAGCTGACCATCCGCTCGACGTTTATCGTCGGCTTCCCCGGCGAAACCGAAGAGGACTTCCAGTACCTGCTCGACTGGCTGACCGAAGCGCAACTCGACCGCGTGGGCTGCTTCCAGTACTCGCCAGTAGAAGGCGCCCCGGCCAACCTGCTCGACAACCCGGTACCGGATGACGTCAAGCAGGATCGCTGGGACCGCTTCATGGCCCACCAGCAAGCCATCAGCACCGCCCGCCTGCAACTCAAGGTCGGCAAGGAAATGGACGTGCTAATTGATGAAGTCGACGACCAAGGCGCCGTTGCCCGCTGCTACGCCGATGCCCCAGAGATCGACGGCAGCGTGTTTATTGCCAGCACCGACGTCAATCCGGGCGATAAAGTCCGCGTACGCATCATCGACGCCGATGAATACGACATGTGGGCCGAGCTGATCTAAACGCCACGCACGTCAGCGCAGAACCATAAAGCCCCGCACAATGCGGGGCTTTTACTGTCCATCTCAACAGAAGAGCAGTCGTGACCTCCCCTCACACTCGATCAAGCGGGCTAATTACCCCCAAACCGCCGCGATTGAGCACATGGGTATAAATCTGCGTCGTTTTCACATCCGCATGACCGAGCAATTCCTGCACCGTGCGGATGTCCTGGCCACTTTCCAGCAGATGAGTCGCAAAAGAATGGCGAAAAGTATGTGGCGTCGCCGGCTTGATAACTCCAGCACGCCTGACCGCCTTACGTACCGCACGTTGGATGGTTTTCTCATGCAGGTGATGACGGAAGATCCCCTTGAAACGCGGATCCTGTGAGCGATTGACTGACGGAAAGACAAACTGCCACCCCCACTCTGCGGCAGCGTTCGGATACTTACGCGCCAGTGCGAACGGCAAGTTGGCGCGACCAAAACCCTCACCAGATCGGCGCGATGCAAAACAGCGACTTTCAGCAGATGCTCCTGCAGCGGCAATACCAAGCGCTGCGGCAACATGGTCACGCGATCCTTCTGCCCTTTACCATCCCGCACTAGAACTTCACCACGAGCAAAATCGACGTCCTTAACCCGCAGCCGAAGTGCCTCCAACAAGCGCAGCCCAGCACCATAAAGTAAATTGGCCACAATCCACTGCACACCCGACAACTCTGCCAACACCCGCGCCGCCTCATCGCGAGTTAGCACAACGGGCAAGTGCTTTGCCTTTTTGGCGCGGACGATGTCATCGAGCCAAGGCAATTGCACATCCAAAACTTGCTTATAAAGAAACAACAGCGCTGCCAACGCCTGATTCTGCGTAGAGCCTGATACATTCCTAGCGACGGCCAGATGAGTCAAAAACGCCTCAATCTCCGCAGCGCCCATTTCCGCGGGATGCCGATAACAATGAAACCGTATGTAGCGTTTCACCCACTCGGCATAGACAGCCTCGGTACGAATCGAATAGTTTCTCAAACGAATCTGCTGGCGCACCTGCACCAACAATTTTGGCTTGCCGTCATCCATGTCGTGTTGCTCCCTGAGAAATGTCGCTTTTGTCGCGACCCACTCCAAGCTAGACAAGGACTTGCAGAACGACAAGGAACATTATCAGACACCTTCAGGTGTTTATGCGACAGGAATGTCGCCTAATTATAGTTATGAACCATCAAGGCTAAACCGTGCCGACCGCTGAGATAGAAGAAGAACTATCCAATTATGTTCATGATCTATTCTTGAACAGAGAATATACAAACTGGAGAAAAGACATAAAGTCAGCCTCTGAAGGGAAGTGGCACTCCCTAGTCTCCAGCTTAGCCATGCATAGCGCGCCAATTGATCAGGCGTTGAGTTTTGGAGAGGAAATTTCCTCAAAATTAATTTTCAACTATACAAAGGCACCAGACTACAAGGCATCTCAAATGCTCATGGTTCAGTTCACCGTATCCGGCAGCATGTGGCATAGCATTGTTTGGCACTGCCCCGAGCGCAATTGATGGCTCATAACTACTGGTTCAAGCCGTTCGCTTCGCTCACTCGGGACCGGCTAAAGCCGGCCCCTTAACCAAACGTTAGGGTCTCATCATTTAATGAAGTTGCTCCAAGACAAGATGCATGATGGCTCGAGAAATTTCCTGTTGCTCCCTACTGGAAGCACACCGCCAATCCGCCTCGTCTTTCGCGTACTCTCGTTGTGGGGAGCCTTCCCTACGGCCTATATACCTAGTCTTGACGAGTCCTGGATAGACTTCAGGTACAAGGGCAATAAATTCAGTATCAACAATCAATACGGCGACTTCTGGTTTTTTGTTGAAAATCCGTCATGCCCTGACTCTGTTCTACTTAAGGTCGCAAACCACTTTGAAAAACTTCTTTGTGTTCAACCCTAACTAGTGGTTCAAATCGTTCGCTTCGCTCACTGGGACGGGCTAAAGCCCGCCCCTTAACCAAACGTTAGGCACTGCAATTGATCATACGAAACGTCCTACTCTACGCGACCTTAGTATTTTCATTCGTAAGTGTCCTGTCGGGTATTTTTATAAATCAGGCAACTTTCACCCAAGGCATCAACACCGCTAGCTTATCTGAAGCTCGCTGGGTACTAATCGCCATGATGCCTGTAGTTCTCATGGTAAATTTCGTTTGGCTTCGCAGAACTCCAGCACAAGGAAAAATTGATACCTATTTTCAAGTCTTTGGGCAAACAGCTCTATTTCTTGCCCCTTATTACTGGCTTTTTAATCATGCGTAAGCAGCGCCTAACAATGCGCTCAAATCGCTCACTTCGTTCGCTGGGACGGGCTAAAGCCCGCCCCTTAGCTTAATCGTTAGGTTTCAACATGACATGGATGACTAAATACACATTGGCAGTGACTCCCCCAGTTCTGCTTTTTACCTTCTGGAAACTGGGCGTTTTTTCCTATCACTACTTCAATTGCCAAGGCAACATTAAGAATCTCGCCCCATGCGCAGCTGGTGGCGTTGATCTATTACCCTGGCTAGGCTTCGGTATATTCTGGAGTCCAATCCTATTTTGGCTATCGCTACCTATCTCAGCATTTTTCTTAATAGATATCGGTGCAAAATATATTGGTTCAAAACGGGGCGTGCAATGAAACCTAACAAGTCGCTAAAATCGCTCACTTCGTTCGCTGGGACGGCGTGCCGCCGCCCCTTAGCTTAATCGTTATGCATAAGCGGTACAGACAACCATGCTAAGAACATTTTGGGCTATATGCCTTCTAATGCAACTGTCATTTGCTCACGGAGCAGAGAGAAAGATGAATGAACCATTAGATATTGACCTTGCATGGGGAGGTTTCTACGCAGGCATTTCAAAAGACAGCGGTGAAATATCTGTTTTTCGCATGCTTGACTTCAACCAAAATGCTTATCATATAGCTATATACAAAGAAGACTTTCAGCACATTCCTTCTGAAAAAGAAATATTGTCACTATCGCCATACATTGGGCACGCACCAATAGATTCAAAAGGCCTTTTAAATTACGACAAAATAATCCTCATCAATACTAAGCAGCTCACAAGCGAAGATTTGATAGGCTACATGTATTACCTTGAGGAATTTGAAGTTCCCGAAAAAGAAAGGAAAGAATTAAGTCAATCGCTCATTAACTACAGCAAGGAACCACCGCTGAAACTAAGGCTAGCCATAGTCAAAGGTGAACTACAGATTAGCGAAAGAAATTAAACCCCTGCATAACAATTGGTTCAAATCGTTCGCCTCGCTCACTGGGACGGGCTAAAGCCCGCCCCTTAACCAAGCGTTAGGCTACCGCACTGAGATAAAGAGGAAAGTGTACATGCACAACCCCAAGGGTTTCTCACAAGAAAGACTACGAGAGCTCGGAGAGAGTCTTGAGAGTCACACATGGGGGAACCGCTGCGAAGTTGAAGCAAGCGACATATGCATGTGCACTAATTGCTATAGACGCTTTCCACCATCGGACATCACGTCTTGGCAAGATGGGGTATCAGCTGTCTGTCCTAATCCGGAGTGCTGCTTTGGCGGCTCCGTTATTGGCTCAGCTTCCGGGCTCAACTTTGAAGACTATGATTACTCGAAAGCAGATACCTAACTAGTGGTTCAAACCGTTCGCTTCGCTCTCTGGGACGGGCTAAAGCCCGCCCCTTAACCAAACGTTAGGCTCACACAAGAAGATCCAGATGCGCTCATACGACGGCGTTAACTATCAGTACATAAGCGATGACGCCGAGAAGGAAAAAGTCATTGGTATCATCGCGAATCTCATCGGCTTTCGGCCTAAAACAGACAGATTGGCCTATTCATTAAGTTTTTATGCCGGTGGTATTGGGGTTGATGACCGCCTTGCTGTCAGTTGCTTATTAGACAATTCTAACTGGCCTGCCATGGTTCAGCGGCTTCGTCTTAAGCGTGTCAGTGAAATATCTGATAACCCGATCTGGGAAGAGGAATTCCGGTGGCTCGTAGGCGCAGAAGAAACCGAAGGATCGCTTGAAGAGCACAGCTACAGGTTTATCAACACTGAGAAGCATGATTTCCAGTATGCGGCTGATCAACAATGCGAGATTTTTTTATCCAATGAGAGCGACGTAAATTCATGGTGTGTTGTGTGGCGAGTCAACGGCCATGTGAACTACTTGAGCTTCGAACAGGGCTAGCCGTCAATAGAGCCTAACAAGTGGTTCAAACCGTTCGCTTCGATCACTGGGACGGGCTAAAGCCCGCCCCTTAACCAAACGTTATGTGCCTCATCAGGAATCTCCAAAATGGAAGCTGAAGATTTCCCCAAAGAAACATCCATTAAAATAACCCTCGGCCACCTGCTGCTTGCCTGGGAGGTCTTGTCTGATAAATTCTCAGACTTGCAGTCAAACGATAGTCTTTCAGAAGAAGAAAGAAGAGCCATTTGGGGTTTAGCGGACTTGCTTGAAAATTCATTAGCTGAAAACGGCGTCAATGGAAAGCCCCAGGCAGAATGGGCGGCGCTTATCAGCAAAGCGAAGGAATATATGAAAACGGTTCCTGTTGATTTCCTTGAATAGCCTCGTGCCGTGAGGAACATAACAATTGGTTCAAACCGTTCGCTTCGCTCACTGGGACGGGCTAAAGCCCGCCCCTTAACCATACGTTACCCCACGGCAATGACCAAACAACTGGCATCTATCCCAATACACAAACCCTGTCGAATACTCGCAGGCCTACTGTTATCAATACTATTGCTCCCGCTGGCCTGCTCAGCATCCCCCATAGGTGCAATCACCAGAATCCACGTGCAGGAACAGGGGATCGGCCCACCGTCTGAAGGCTGCGCCAAGTTTGTGATCGAACCGGCTCAGGTACAGGCCTTCTTTGCGCGGGCGGTGCTTATTTCCGCACGTCAGCAGCATGACTTTTTCCTCTATGGCCCCTGCACTGCGCGCGGCACGTTGCAGACCCGCTACGGCCAATGGCACTGGGTAATCCGCAATCTGGGTACCGCTACGTTGACCGCAAGCAATGGCGACACATTCCTCTTGGGCGACCCAGGTCAGGAGTCGGATTTGTCCGGCGATTAACTCAGAGCAAGCAACCCATTCAAGCTCTGTCTAAATAGCTGCTCGCAAAACACTGTCACACGCCCTTGCTATGCTTTTGCCAGTCGATCACGCACGT
This sequence comes from Pseudomonas sp. 8BK, assembly GCF_902506475.1. Classification (NCBI taxonomy): domain Bacteria; kingdom Pseudomonadati; phylum Pseudomonadota; class Gammaproteobacteria; order Pseudomonadales; family Pseudomonadaceae; genus Pseudomonas; species Pseudomonas sp. 8BK. Next base: position 3,017,882 of record NZ_LR733252.1, read on the forward strand.
GTGGTTACGTTGATCGCTGTTCTACCCCTTCCCTTTTATTTGATGGAGGCCGCCATGGCTGGTTGGTATGAACTTTCGAAGAACGATAAAGGCCAGTTCTTTTTCGTACTGAAGGCAGGCAATGCCGAGGTAATTTTGCGCAGTGAACAATACGAAACTCGCGCGGCTGCCGAAGGCGGCATTGCTTCGGTGCAGAAGAACTCGCCCGCCGATGAGCGTTACGAGCGCAAGGATGCCAGTGACGGACGCTTTTACTTCAACCTCAAGGCGGCCAACCATCAGGTGATTGGCACCAGCCAGATGTACAAGGCTGCGGCCAGTCGTGAGGGCGGTATTGAGTCGGTCAAGACCAATGGCCCTACGACCACCATCAAGACTGACTAACACTCAGGGCACGTCAGCCAGCAGGTTCAACCGTTCTGACTGCTGCTGAAAATGCCGTCGCCAGCGGCGGCATGCCCTTGTGATACGCCAGGGGCCTAGGTAACGTGAGCGCACTTTTCAGGAGTGCCACGATGCGTTTCAGCCGCCCTTTTTGTTTTGCCTTGTTGCCACTGCTCGCCAGCTGCCAAATGTTTACCGACAAACCCGCCGAGCCGGTAACTGGGCAGACACGCATGCAGGGCGAGCTGAGCCTGAATGCGGGCCAATTGCTGTTTCGCCCCTGCCAGGAACAACGTCAATTTATCCTCAAGGAAGACAGCGCCGCCGAACTGAGCAGCGATGCCAGCGCACTCTTCGCTGACGGCCACACAACGCTCTATGTTGATATGCGCGGCCAGCTACAGGCCAATGCGCAGCAAGGTGTGGATGGCCAGTTCGTGCCGAGCCAGGTGTACCGCGTACAGGCTGAAGGCCATGGCTGCACGGATATCAACTTCGCCCGCACCCTTCTGCGTGCCAGCGGCCATGAGCCAGACTGGAATATCGCGGTAAGCAGTCAGGGTCTGATCCTCAATCGTCCAGGCCAAGAACCACAGGCGCTGCCGTACCTGGAGGAGCAATTGCCCGAAGGCCGCCTCAACCTCAGCAGCGAAGCCAATGGCCAACGCCTTGATCTCTGGGTCGCCCGCCAGCGCTGCGTCGACAGCATGAGTGGCGCGGTACAGCACCTGAGCGCTGAATTACGCCTCAACGGCGAAGTCCTGCGAGGCTGCGCCTACCTAGGTGGCGCGCGTAGCGACTGAGCCGCGGATACACCGGCCAATGCGCAGATAGCTGAGATAGATCAGCCGCTTGCTAGACGATTGGCCTAAGCTGCAAAGGAAGACAGCCAAAGGGATATCGTTATGCTGCGCATTGCTATCAATGGATATGGACGTATCGGTCGCTGCCTGGTGCGCGCGTTGTTCGAGCGCAAAATGGAGCAGCAGATTCACCTCACCGCGATCAATGACCTAGGTGAGCAAAGCACCCTCGCCCACCTCACCCGCTTCGACTCCACCTTCGGCCGCTTTCCTGGGGAGATCAGCCTGGACGGCGATACCCTGCTGGTAAACGGCCACCCGATCCGGCTGCTGCGTGAGCGCGAAGTCACCAACCTGCCCTGGCGTGAGCACGCGGTAGATCTGGTGCTCGAATGCACCGGCAAGCTGAAGAAGCGCGAACAGGTCGAACAGCACATCAGCGCCGGCAGCCCCCGCGTGCTGCTCTCGCATCCGCTGGACAGCGCCGATCTGACCGTGGTCTACGGCGTTAACCACCAGTTGCTGGGCGATCAGCAGATCGTTTCCAACGCCTCCTGCACGACCAACTGTCTGGCGCCGATGGCCAAGGTGCTGCACGAGGCCGTGGGCATTCGTCAGGGCCTGGTCAACACCATCCACTCCTATACCAATGACCAGAACCTGCTGGACAAGACTCACAGCGACCTCTACCGCGCCCGCGCCGCCGTGTTGTCGATGATCCCCACTAGCACCGGCGCGGCCAAGGCCATTGGCTTGGTGATGCCGGAACTGGCCGGACGCCTGGATGGCTTATCGATACGCGTACCAACGCCCAACGTGTCACTGGTCGATCTGACATTTACCAGCGAACGCCCGACCAGCCGCGAAGCCATCAACGCCGCCCTGCAAGCCGGCGCCACGCAGTTGCTAGCTGGGGTGATGGAATGCAATGACGTGGCGCTGGTGTCCAGCGACTTCAATGGCTATCCAGTGTCCTGCGTGGTCGACCTCAGCCACACCCGCGTGCAGGGCGATCTGGTCAAGGTGCTGGCCTGGTATGACAACGAGTGGGCGTTCGCCAACCGCATGCTTGATGTGATGCTGGCGTGGGTAAAGCCTGAGGCGCGCTAGCACCCAGGCTTGGATGCTGCCACATGGCGAGCCGCTGCCGTTGATCGGCAGCGGCCCTTAGCCCGAGATCAGGCGTATAATCGCCGCTTTTTAAAGCTGCCGGGTTGCCTCCGGCCCTGAAAGTGGATCGTCCCTCATGCTTCGTATCACCGAACTCAAGCTACCCCTCGACCACCCCGACGAGGCACTACGCCCGGCCATCGTCCAGCGTCTGGGGATTGCCGACAGCGAGCTGCTCGACTTCACCCTGTTCAAACGCAGCTACGACGCGCGCAAGAAATCCACTGAGATGCACTTTATCTACACCATCGACTGCGAGCTGCGCGATGAAGCGGCGCTGCTGGCCAAGTTCAGCGATGACCGGCATATCAGCGTCACCCCGGATACCACCTACAAACCCGTCGGCCTGGCGCCTGAGAACCTCGCAGAGCGCCCGCTGGTCGTCGGTTTTGGCCCCTGCGGAATTTTCGCCGCGCTGATTCTCGCCCAGGCTGGGCTCAAACCCATCGTGCTGGAACGCGGCACCGAAGTACGCCAGCGCACCAAGGACACCTGGGGCCTGTGGCGCCAGAAGGTGCTCAACCCGGAGTCCAACGTGCAGTTTGGCGAGGGCGGTGCCGGCACCTTCTCCGACGGCAAGCTGTACAGCCAGATCAAGGACCCCAAGCATTACGGGCGTAAGGTGCTGCAGGAGTTCGTCAAGGCCGGCGCGCCAGAGGAAATCCTCTACGTCAGCAAGCCACATATCGGCACCTTCCGCCTCACCGGCGTGGTCGCCACCATGCGCGAGGAAATCAAGGCGCTGGGCGGCGAAGTGCGCTTCCAGCAACGCGTCAGTGATGTGCTGATCGAAGAAGGTCAGCTCAAGGGCGTGGTGCTCGACAGTGGCGAGCAGATTCTCAGCCGCCAGGTGATCCTGGCCCTGGGCCACAGCTCGCGTGACACCTTCCGCATGCTGCACAAACGCGAAGTCTTCATGGAGGCCAAGCCGTTCTCGGTGGGCTTTCGTATCGAGCACCCGCAAGGCCTGATCGACCGCGCACGCCTCGGTAAATACGCCGGCCATCCCAAGCTCGGCGCCGCAGATTACAAACTGGTGCACCACGCCAAGAACGGCCGCTCGGTTTACAGCTTCTGCATGTGCCCAGGCGGTACCGTTGTTGCGGCGACTTCCGAGCCGAACCGCGTGGTGACCAACGGCATGAGCCAGTACTCGCGCAATGAGCGCAATGCCAACGCCGGCATCGTCGTCGGCATCACCCCTGAGCAGGATTATCCCGACGGTCCGCTGGCCGGTGTTGAACTGCAGGAACGTCTGGAATCCCAGGCCTATCTGCTCGGCGGCAGCACCTACGAAGCACCGGGGCAACTGGTTGGCGACTTTATCGCCGGCAAACCTTCTACAGAGCTGGGTAGCGTCGAACCATCCTACAAACCTGGGATCAAGCTGGGCGACCTGGCTTTGGCGTTGCCGGACTTTGCCATCGAAGCGATCCGCGAAGCGCTACCGGCCTTCGGCAAGCAGATCAAAGGTTTCGACCTGCATGACGCGGTGCTGACTGGCATCGAAACCCGCACCTCTTCGCCACTGCGCATCACCCGTGGCGCGGATATGCAGAGCCTCAACGTTCGTGGCCTGTACCCGGCCGGTGAAGGCGCGGGTTACGCCGGCGGTATTCTGTCGGCGGGTGTCGATGGTATTCGCGTGGCCGAAGCGCTGATTCGCGACATGCTGGATATTGCCGAACCAGCCTAGGCCATCATCCGCAGCTGCCTGCAAGCCAGGCAGCATGTGGACTACAGCTTGACCAACTCAACCCGGCGATTCTTCGCCCGCCCTTCTTCACTGCGATTGTCCGCCACTGGCCGTTCCTGGCCGAAGCCCGCAGCAGTCAGCCGCTGCACCTCGATACCGGCGGCGACTATGGCATTCATCACGCTCAGTGCGCGCTGTTCAGACAGCAGCTTGTTGGCCTCGGCCTGACCCTGACTGTCAGTATGGCCTTCGACGGCCAGGCGCAGATCCGGCGCGGCTTTAAGCATGCTGACAATCTCTGCCACCGTGGCCTGGCCATCGGCCTTGAGCTCGGCCTTGCCAGTATCGAAGTTGATATACAGAGCGATAAAGCCGTTGCGGTTGAGTTCATCGAGCAACTGATTGGCAGTCACCACCTGCTGCATGGCCGCCACTTCGACGATCACCAGCTTGTAGCTCTGCGTCGGTGCGCTGAAAATCTCCGGTTCGAGACGCACCCACACCTGCTTACCGCCAGTCGTGACCTTCAGCGTGGTTTCACCGCCATCACCGTCCTGGGGCAGACGCTCGTAAATCACTTCGCCACCGATCGACTTGATCGCATTCTGGTAGTTGCGCAGCAACTGCAGCGGGCTCGGCTGGCTGTCTACCGCGTTGTGGAAATAGCGAATCTGCGTGGCATCGCCTTCCACGGTCTGGCGCTGTGGTACGCCGTCCTGAGTACCGGTGGCGAACTGCGCGGCATTGTAGTTCTGCTCGTATTCGACGATATGCGAGTTCGGGTAGCGAGACAGCAGCGGATGATCCTTCGACCCCGCCGTATCATCGGTAGCCAGCGCTGCCTGACTCAACCCAACGGCCGACCACAGCAGCATGTGCAAGCAGCTGCGCGCAATTCCCATGGCATTTCTCCTGCTGCATTCGGGGCGCGGCGTGCGCCCGCCTACAGCAGTGACTTTAGACCAGCCGCTACCGAGCAGCCGCCTACACCCCCACCACGGGCAAGTCACTCGGCAAGCTAACACCGCGCTCGGCGCAATCCGCTACCGCTGCGATCAACCCAGTCAGCTCGAAACCCTGGGCGCTGAGCCAGACCTGATCGTAGTAGGTGTCGGCATAGCGCTCGCCACCATCGCAGAGAATCGCCACCACCGAGCCGGACTCACCCGCCGCAACCATCCGCTGCGCCACCAGCAATGCGCCAATCAGATTGGTGCCGCTGGAGCCACCCACTTTCCGGCCCAGCCGCAGCGCCAGGTAATGCATGGCGGCCAGAGACAAGGCATCTGGCACCTTGCACATGGCATCGATCACTGACGGCAGAAAGGACGCCTCGACCCGGGGCCGACCGATGCCTTCGATACGCGAACCATGGTTCAGGCACAAGCTGGCATCACCCGTGCGGTAGTAATCGAAGAAAACCGAACGCTCGGCATCGGCGCACAACACCTGAGTGCTGTGGCGGCGATAACGCACATAACGCCCCAGCGTGGCCAGAGTACCGCCGGTGCCAGGACTGGACACCAGCCAGCTTGGCTCAGGGAAACGTTCGCTGCGCAGCTGCTGGAAGATCGACTCGGCAATATTGTTGTTGGCGCGCCAGTCGGTGGCGCGCTCGGCGTAGGTGAACTGATCCATAAAATGCCCACCAGTCTCACGCGCCAGGCGCTCAGACTCGGCGTAGATCTGCGTCGGGTCCTGCACCAGATGGCTCTGCCCGCCATAAAAAGCGATCTGCGCGATCTTCTCCTTCGAGGTGCTGGCCGGCATCACCGCAATAAACGGCAACCCCAGCAAGCGGGCAAAATAGGCCTCGGAAATCGCCGTGGAGCCGCTAGACGCCTCGATCACCGGCGCGCCGGGCTTGAGCCAGCCGTTACACAGTGCATAAAGAAAAAGCGAACGCGCCAGGCGATGTTTAAGACTGCCAGTGGGATGGCTGGACTCATCCTTGAAATACAGCTCGACACCCGGCAAGCCTGGCAGCGCCAGGGGAATCAGGTGGGTGTCGGCGCTGCGCTGAAAGTCCGCCTCGATGATGCGGATCGCTTCACGCGCCCAGGTTCGGGTATCACTCATCACTTTGTCCTCAATCCAGAACACCAGCGGGCATGGGCGTCGCTCCCTGCCACTGACTCAGTAAGACACCGGCAAACACCAATGCAGCGGCCACTATCTGCAAGGTATTCAGGCTTTCGCCTAATAGCAGTATGGCGAACAACAGGGTGAACACCGGGATCAGGTTGGTAAAGGCCGACGCCTGACTGGCCGGCAAGCGGATGACGCCGAAGTTGTACATCCCGTAAGCGCCCACCGTGACCAATATGCCCAGGTACGCCACCGCGCCCTGGCCCATGGGGCTGACGCTGGTTGGCAAAGGTGCACTGAACAGCGCCAGGGGTAGAAAGAAGATAGTGCCGACAAAGGCCACCATGGCCGTCAGCAGAAAGGGCGAATAGCGTGATGACAGGTGCTTGAGCAACAGGGTGTAACCCATGGCGCAGAGCATCGCCAGCAGCTCGTAGAAGTTGCCGAGAATCGGGTTGCTGGCATGCTCATCGGCGCTACCGGCCAAGCTAAGCCATACGGCGCCGATCAACGCCAGGAGAAAGCCCGCAAGGGTGATGCGGCTGACCCGCTCGCGCAGGAAAATAAACGCCCCCACCGCCACCAGCAGCGGCAGCAACGCCGTGACCATGCCCGCTTGCGCTGCACTGGTGTGCTGCAGCGCCAGGGCTTCAAAGAGGAAATACAGACAGGGTTCGCAGGCCGCCAGGCCCAGCAGGTACTTCCAGTCACCGGTGCGGTAATGCATCTGTCCGCGCCAGCGCCAGGCCAGCAGAAACACCAGGCTGCCGAGGGCCATACGGCCGAAAATCACCCACAGCGGCGGCAACTCGGCAAAGGCCAGTTTCAGTGCAATAAAGGAACTGCCCCACAGCGCCATGGCGACAACCAGGCAGATCACCGCGATGCCCCTTCCCCGCTCACCCATACCCAAGCCCCTGACTAAAGGCTGCAGTGTAGAGAGGCCGGCGCGCTACCGACAGATACAGTCAGAGCCGCGAACTGTGCGGGGGGTCGAGACGAGACAGCCGACGCGGCTAAAGCCCCTCCCACAGGAAGCGCGACGCAACCGGCACCTTATTGTTCCCAGGGCTTACCGCGAGTTTGCTCACTGATCTGCAGCTTCTGCTGCAGCGCGGCCTTGGCCAGCATATGGGCGCTGACCGGTGCGGTGATAAACAGAAACAGGGCGATCAACAGCTCATGCAGGCTGACACCCTCACCACGAAAGCTGAAGTAGATCAGTGAGGCAATCACCATGCCGCCCACACCCAGGGTGCTGGCCTTGGTCGGGCCGTGCAGGCGCATAAAGAAATCCGGCAGGCGGTACAGGCCAATCGCACCGATCAAGGCGAACAGGCTGCCGATCAGCAGAAACAGCGCTACCAGCGCTTCGATCCAGAAAGCCATCAGATGCTCCTCATTCGATGATGTCGCCGCGCAGTAAATACTTGGCCACGGCCACCGTGCCGATAAAGCCCATCACCGCAATCAGCAGGGCCGCTTCAAAATACAGGTCCGAGCCCAACCAGATGCCGAACAGCACCAGCATGGCAATCGCGTTGATATACAGGGTATCCAGGGCCAGGATACGGTCGGGCAGATCCGGGCCAATAATCAGGCGCGCCATGGTCAGCACCAGGGCCAGGCCGATGATCACCAGGCACAGCGGAATCACGTAGGCGAGCATGTGAATACCTCCAGCAAGGGTGCTTCGTAGCGCTGTTTGATTTCTGCCACCAAGGCTTCGGCGTCCGGCACATCCAGGCCGTGCACCAGCAACAGCTTGCGGTCATCGCTGAGGTCGGCAGAGACCGTGCCAGGGGTCAGGGAGATGATGCTGGTGAGCATGGTTAGAGCCAGCTCATCTTCCAGCAGCAGGGGAATTTCCACGAAGGCCGGGCGCAGCTTGGCGGGCGAGCCGAGGATCAGTTTGGCCACCTGCAGGTTGGCCATGACGATATCGCCAAGAATGCGCAGCAGAAACAGGCACAGCTTGAGCGGCTTGTAGACCCGTGGCGGGTTGATCCAGAACACCTGGGTCAGCAAGGGGATAGCCCAACCGAGCAGCACGCCGAGCAGCCAGTGGCCCAGGCTCAGGTCATTCATTAACAGCAGCCAGACCAGCAGCAGGCACAGGCTCAGCAGCGGATGGGGTAACCAGCGACGTGCTTTCATCGTGCAGCTCCCGATTCGATGATTTGCCGGTACAGCGCCAGGTCATGCAGCTGGCTGGCCGTGGCTTCGACATAACTGAGCAGCGGCGCGGCGCCGACCATCAGCAGTAGGCTTAGCAGCAGCAAGCCAGCACAAGCCAGCAGCCGGCCGTAATCCAGCTCGGCGCTGTCCAGCTGGCTCAGGCCAACGCGCCAGAACAGCATGCTGCCAGCACGGCTCAGAGCAATCAGGGTCAGCAAGCCGCCGCCCAGTACCACCGGCCAGAGCATTAGCGCCTGCACACCCGGCTCCAGCGAGCGCAGCAACAGCAGCTTGCCGATAAACCCGGAAAGCGGCGGCAGGCCGGCCACGGCAATCGCACCGAAAAAGAACAGGCCGCCGAGCAGGTGCGGATTCTGTAGCGCCGGGCCCTGCACCAGCAGCGCTTCTTTAACGCCACGTTGGCGGGCAATCAGGTCGGCCAGCAGGAACAACCCACCGGCAACCCAGGTGCTGTGCACCAGGTAATACAGCGCACCGGCCAGGGCTTGTTCGGTGCCGATGGCAATACCGGCGAGCAAGGTGCCGACCGACACCACCACCAGATACGCCAGCAACCCCTGCAGGCTGACCGCCGCCAGCGCGCCAATCACGCCCAGTGCCAGGGTCAGCAGGGCAATCGGCCAGAGCCAGTCGCCCGCCATATTGGCCAGACTGCCGGCCTCATCGCCGAAGATCAGCGTGTACACGCGGATGATCGAATACAGGCCGACCTTGGTCATGATCGCAAACAGCGCCGCGACCGGCGCAGTGGCCGTGGCATAGGCTTTGGGCAGCCAGAAATACAGCGGCAGAAATGCCGCCTTGAGGCCGAACACCACGAGCAGCAACAACCCGGCAGCACCGAGCAGCGCTGCATCATCCGGTCCGGCAGCGGCCACGCGAAGGGCCATATCTGCCATGTTCAGGGTGCCGGTGATGCCATACAGCACGCCCACGGCGAGCAGGAAGAACGCCGAGCCCACCAGATTCAGCACCACGTAATGCAGCCCCGCACGCACCCGCTCAGCCCCGCCACCATGCACCAGCAGCGCATAGGAGGCGATCAGCAGGATCTCGAAGAACACGAACAGGTTGAACAGATCGCCGGTGAGGAAGGCGCCGTTGATGCCCATCAGCTGGAACTGGAACAGCGCATGAAAACTCTGCCCACGCTCATCGTCGCCACGCACCGCATACAACAAGGCGAAGCTGCCAAGCACCGCCGTGACCACCAGCAGCAAGGCGCTTAGGCGATCGAGCAGCAGGATGATGCCGAACGGCGCCGCCCAGTTACCGGCGGCATACACCTGCAACACGCCCTGGTCGGCCAGCCAAAGCAGATAGCCGCTCAACGGCAGCAGCAATAGAGTTGCCAGCAGTGACAAGCTGCGTTTGACCCGCAGGCTCAGGCCCGCGCCCAGCAGCAACAGGCTGCCGGCAAACATTGGCAGCAGAATGGGCAGAATCAAGCCGTGATTCATTGTGCAGGCTCCTGGCCGTCAACATGGTCGGTCTGGGTTTCACCCACGCTGCGCAGCGCCAGCACCACGACGAATGCCGTCATGGCAAAACCGATCACGATGGCGGTCAGCACCAGCGCCTGCGGCAGCGGGTCCGCGTATTGGTTGCCTTGGCCGATCACCGTGAACACGCCGCTCTGCAAGCGGCCCATGGCAAACAGGAACAGGTTTACCGCATAGGAAATCAGCGTCAGCCCCAGCACCACCGGGAAGGTCCGCGCGCGCAGCAGCAGGTACACGCCGCTGGCGGTGAGGATGCCCAGAGTCGCGGCAAATATGGCTTCCATCTCAAAGCACCTCTTCTACAGCTTTTTCCTGGGTCAACTTGCCCAGGTTGGCGAGAATCAGCAGGGTCGCACCGACAACCGTCAGGTACACGCCCAGATCGAACAACATGGCGGTGGCTAGCTCAATTTCACCGATCAGCGGGATATGGAAATGACCGAAGGCCGAGGTCAGGAACGGCCGGTCAAACAGCCAACTGCCCAGGCCCGTCAGGCCGGCAACCAACACGCCGAGGCCGGCCATGCCCTGATAATTCAGCGGCAGGCGCGACTGCGTCCACTGCACGCCGCTGGCGACGTATTGCAGGATCAGCGCCACGGCCGTCACCAAGCCGGCGATAAAACCGCCACCGGGCAGGTTGTGGCCGCGCAGGAAGATAAACACCGAGACCAGCAGCGCCATCGGCAACAGCACCCGCGACAGGGTGGCGAGGATCAATGGGTGGCGGTCACGCGCCCAGCTGCGGCCCTGCGCATCGACCTTCGGCTGGAACAGGCGCAGGCCGTCGAGCAGCGCGAAGATGCCTACGGCGGCAATCGCCAGCACGGTGACCTCGCCCATGGTGTCGAAGCCGCGGAAGTCCACCAGAATCACGTTGACCACGTTGGTGCCGCCGCCGCCCGGCACACTGTTCTCCAGGAAGAACGCCGAAATACTGTCGTAAGGCCGCGTCAGTACGGCGAACACCAGCATCGCCACCATCACCCCGCTGCCCACCGCCAGGCTGAAGTCGCGCAGACCGCGCAGGCTGCTCGACTCGACACGGGTATGCGCCGGCAGAAAGAACAGCGCGAGCATCAGCAGGATGATGGTCACCACCTCCACTGACAGCTGGGTCAGGGCCAGATCCGGCGCCGAATAGCGGGCGAACGCCAGAGCCACCATCAGCCCGACCACGCTGAGCATCAGCAATGAGACCAGACGCTGGCGATGGAAGATAACCGTCACAAGTGCGGCCAGGGCCATGATGCCCAGGCCCAAGGCAGTGATGCCGTCGATCTCCGCCATGGCCAGCGGTCCGCTGATTTGTGGCAACGAACTCAGGCCCTGGGTCACCACGATTAACGCTGCCGCGAGTAACAGAGCCAGGTAACGCTGCAGCGAAGCATTCTCTAACCACCGGGTCACGGCGGTACACGCCTGGATCACAAGCACTACACCACGTTCAAAGATCAACTTGGCATCTACGCTCGGCAGCCCGGCATACCAGCGGAACAGCGGCTGACGGAACACGTACACCAGAATCCCGCCGAACAAGGCAATAAAGCTCATCAGCAACGGCAGGTTGAAGCCGTGCCAGATTGCCAGGCTGTAACTCGGCACATCACCACCCAGGGTGGCGGCTGCGGCTGCGGCCAGCAGCGGCGCCACAGTGTAGGCCGGAACAATCCCCACCAGCAGGCAGAGGAACACCAGAATCTCCACCGGTACCTTCATATAGCGCGGCGGCTCATGCGGCGGGTAATGCGGCAAGTCGACCGGCTCACCGTTGAAGAACACGTCGTGGATAAAACGCAGCGAATAGGCCACCGAGAACACCCCGGCCAGAGTTGCCGCCGCCGGGATCACCCAGTTGAAGCTGCCCAGCAGGTGCTGATTGAGCGTTTCGGTAAAGAACATTTCCTTGCTCAGGAAGCCGTTGAGCAGCGGCACCCCGGCCATCGCCGAGGCCGCCACCATGGCCAGTACGGCCGTATGCGGCATGTACTTCCACATACCGTTGATGCGCCGCATATCGCGGCTGCCGGTTTCGTGGTCGATGATCCCCGCAGCCATAAACAGCGAGGCCTTGAAGGTGGCGTGGTTGATGATATGGAATACCGCCGCCACGGCAGCCAGGCGCGTATCGAGGCCGAACAGCAAGGTGATCAGACCCAAGTGGCTGATGGTCGAATAGGCCAGCAAGCCCTTGAGGTCATGCTGAAACAGCGCCATCCCGGCGCCGACCAGCAAGGTCACCAGGCCTGTGATGCTGACCAGGTAGAACCACCACTCCGACCCAGCCAGCGCCGGGTACAGGCGCGCCAGGAGAAACACCCCGGCCTTGACCATGGTCGCCGAGTGCAGATAGGCCGACACCGGCGTCGGCGCGGCCATGGCATGGGGCAACCAGAAATGGAACGGGAACTGCGCCGACTTGGTGAACACCCCCAACAGCACCAGAATCAACGCCAACGGGTACAGCTCGTGGGCGCGAATCGCATAACCGGCCGCTAGCACCTGGGACAGCTCGAAACTGCCAGCGATATGGCCGATCAACAGAATCCCGGCGAACAGCGCCAGGCCACCGCCGCCGGTCACGGCCAGGGCCATGCGCGCGCCTTTACGGGCATCCGAACGAGCACCCCAGAAACCGATCAGCAAAAACGACGACAGGCTGGTCAGTTCCCAGAACATCAACATCAGCAGCAGGTTTTCCGAGAGCACCACGCCGAGCATGGCGCCCATGAACAACAGGAGAAAGGCGAAGAAGCGCCCCATCGGCTCTTTCTTCGACAGGTAGTAGCGTGCGTAGAGAATGACCAGCAGGCCAATACCGAGAATCAGCAGAGCAAACAGAAAGCCCAAGCCATCCAGACGCAGGCTGAGATTCAGGCCCAGTGCCGGCAACCACTCCAGCTTGACTTTGAGCAGCTCACCGGCGAACACCGCAGACTGCTGCGAGAGCAGCACTACCAGCGCCGTCAGTGGCGCTACCCCTGCCGCCGCGGCGCAGGCGGAACGGCCCAGGCGCTCGGCCAGTAGCGGCAGAAAGATGCCGAGAAATGGCAAGGCGATGATCAGCGCAAGCGTCATAGAAAAACCCCTTAATACGAACCCGGCACGCACCCGTCCCCGGCTGACTCCCTAACCTGCTCACTGGCAGTCAACCACAGGCGTTTGCCTGCATTGCAACCCGCGCAAAAGTATTGCACCGCGCGCCGACGAAAGCCCGTCGACGCAAAAGCGTGCGCGATTATCCATAACTATCGGCCGGCCGTCATGGATAGAATTATTACTAAACGCTGAGTATTCCGCGAGCTTGCCTGAAAAACCTGCGAAACACCGATAAACATCTGGTTTATCTGGAAAAAAGACAATAAAAAACCGGATCAGTCAGAACTGATCCGGTTTCCTAGGAACTCAATGAGTAACGCGGCTGGTGCCATTCACGGTCATGATCCGTACACGCTCACCGACGCGGAAAATCTGATTCTCTTCAACGGCCTGGACGTAGGCCCGCATGCTGCCGTCATCCTCCAGCACGGTAATTTCCACGCCCTGGGTACGGGTCAGACCTTCCTCGGTCATCGCCCCCAGCAGACCACCGGCCACTGCACCGATCACTGCGGCTACCGCACTGCCACGGCCGCCACCGACGCTGCTACCGGCCACGCCACCGATTACCGCACCGGCACCGGCGCCGATTGGGGTTTTCGTGCCTTCAATCTTCACCGGACGCAACGCTTCGATGGTGCCCATACGCACAGTCTGCACAGTGCGTGCTTCATCACGCGAGTAGGTGTCGCCGGTCAGGCTGGAGGCGCAACCACCCAACAGGGCCAGCGCGGCAAACGAGGCAGCCAACAGAAAGGGTTTACGCATGATTGTTTCTCCAGTTAGGCAGGTGCTCATTAAAACGCCTGGGCAGCGCCGCTGTCACCCGCCAATATGCGGCAAAACTTTACCCAAGTTGCAGCGCAGGAGCCCGGCGCGACACTTCGCCGCGTGCAATCACGACCTCCAATCAGCCTAAGCTAAGACTTGGCTTGGGGGATTTATGGATTACTTCATCGTCGCCATCACCAGTGTTGCCGGGCTGTACTTCCACTGGTGGTTGTATGTGCGAATCAAACGCTGGATGGATCGCGACCTGGCGCTGTCACTGGCTGGCGACTCAACGGCCAAACGCAACTATATGCTTGCTCGCCTGGCTGAGGCGCAGGCCGCCGGCATCAAGCGCAGCGACCTGCCCGCCTGGCTGGAGCAAGCTGCCGCGAAGTACTCCGGCGACTGAAGCGAACTCAGGGGGCCAGGCGCTCACGCAGCCAGGCGGCGTCCTGCAAACGAAAATTAAGGCGGTCATGCAGACGGCTGGAACGGCCCTGCCAGAACTCGATACGCTCCGGCAGCAGGCGATAGCCCCCCCAGTGCGGCGGGCAATGTGGCGCGCGATCGAGAAACCGCTGCTCGGTTTCTGCCAGCAGGCCTTCCAACTCGGCACGGTCGGCAATCACCCGGCTCTGCGGCGAAGCCCAGGCACCCAATCGGCTGCCCAGCGGACGCACCTGGAAGTAGGCATCGCACTCTTCGGCACTCACCCGCTCGACGCGCCCTTCAATGCGCACCTGCCGCTCCAGGCTGGGCCAGAAGAAGGTCATGGCGGCAAAGGGATTGGCGGCCAGGTGCTGGCCCTTTGCACTGTCGTAGTTGCTGAAAAAGGTAAAGCCGCGCGTATCCAGACCTTTGAGCAGCAGCACCCGGCAATGCGGGCGCCCTTGGGCATCGACGGTCGCCAGGGTCATGGCATTAGGTTCGACCGGCAGTTGCTCGGTCTTCACTGCATCGGCAAACCATTGCTCGAACAGCGCAAAGGGCTCAAGCGGCGCTTGCCCCTCGCTCAAGCCATCGCGGGTGTAGTCACGGCGCATATCAGCCAGGGTTTGAGTCATCGGCAAATCCTCTCGAACAAGTACTGCCTAGCTTACCCGCGAGCGCTCTATCTGGCTTGATCTGCGGCAACACGCCGCTGCCTAGCGGCTATTGGAGCAGCGTCTTACTGGCTGCTGGCTGGCTTATCAGCCTTGGCTACAGTTTTCGCACTCTTGTCAGCGGCAGGCTTGACAGCGGCTACTGCAGTGACGGGTGCCGGTGCAGGTTGGCTGTACTTGGAAATCAACGCGTTGAGGGTGGCTTTCGAGGTCAGGAGGATTTCCACTCGGCGGTTCAACGCACGGCCTTGCTGGCTGTCGTTGGCGGCGCGCGGCATGTCCGAGCCCAGGCCCTTGACCATCAGACGGTTCTGCTTGAGACCGCTGAGGCGGAAAATTGAGGTGAACGCACGAGCCCGCTGGTGGCTCAGTTCACGGTTGGCGCTTACTTCACCGCTGCTGTCGGCATGGCCGAGAATCAGCACACCGATGGTTTCATCACTTTCCAGCAGTTTGGCCATGCGGCTCAGCGGGCCGAGGGTGGTCGGCAACATCATATGTGGACGGTCCGGGTTGAACGAACCCAGCACCGGCGCGGTAACGACTAGCAGGTTTTCGCGACGTTCAAACTCGAAATGGGTACCTTTGATCGCTTCACGCACCTTCGGCTCGTACACATCCAACCAGGCCTGAGTAACTGCTGGTGGCGGCATTGGCACCACTTTCGGCGCTGGCTTTTCGGATTTCTCGAAAAGGCTACAACCGCTGATCAGTACACACAGAGCGATGACGAGAGTTTTGTTAGCGAGCATCAGGTATCCACACGTGATAAGCAAAAAAGGAGCGGGTCAGTGGCCCGCTCAGAAGCGGACCATGCCATGTTGCGCAGCAGTCTAGCCGAGCCGGCTATAAACAATCAGCTAACAAACGCGCAAGTTTCTGCGCACGGGGGTCCATCAAGACGAACGGTCCTAGATTATTGGTAACAAAACCAAACGCCACGTCCCGCTCCGGGTCGGCAAAGCCAATAGAACCGCCGGCGCCAGGGTGGCCAAAGGCACGCGGGCCCATGCCGTAGGTGGCGTTGGCCACATCAGGCTGATCAAGCATGCAGCCCAGACCAAAGCGGGTGCGGGTCAGCAGGGTCTTGTCTTCACCTACCGCGTGCTCACGGGTCAGCTCGGCCAGCAACTCGCTTTCCAGCAACTGACCATCCAGCAGGCCGCTGTAGAAACCGGCCAGACTACGGGCATTGCCGTGACCGTTCGCCGCCGGCTGCTGCATGCGCCGCCACTCGGGCTTATTGGTACTGGTCATGATCGACGGTGGATTGGTGAAGGCCCGCGTGCTCATGGCCGCAGGCTCGCTCATCATGGTCTTGAGCAGGCGCTGGGCTGCTGCATCGCCGAAGTTGCCCTTGCCACGGGAGATGATTGCTACCCGCTCGAACTCTTCATCCGCCAGGCCAACATGGAAATCCAGCCCCAGAGGTTTGGCCGTACGCGCAACAATGGACTCGCCCGGCCCGCGCCCCTCAACTCGGCGCAACACCTCTCCCACCAGCCAGCCATAGGTGATCGGCGCATAACCATGGCCCTCACCCAATGGCCACCACGGCTGCTCGGCAGCCAGAGCCGTGGTCATCGCCTGCCAATCGTATAAGGCTTCAGCCGGCTGCATCTCGCGCAAGGCTGGCAGCCCGGCCTGATGGCTGAGCAAGTGGCGCAGAGTGATCCTGTCCTTGCCGGCTGCGGCGAACTCGGGCCAATAGCGTGCGACCGGCGCATCCAGCTCGAGCTTGCCCTCGCCCACCAGTTGCAGCGCGGTCACTGCAGTAAAGGTCTTGGTGCAGGAGAACAGGTTAAGGATGGTGTCGCTGTGCCAGGCCTGCTGACCCTCCTTGTCGGCAACCCCGGCCCACAGATCCACCACGGTTTCGCCGCCAATTTGCACGCAGAGCGCCATGCCGCGCTCTTGCGGCTCCTCGAACAGTGCCGCAAAGGCATCTCTCAGCGCTTCGAACTTGAGGTCGAAATAACCCTGTATCTGCACCACCCTGCCCCCTTCTTAAGTACTCGGCCAAATCTTCGGCAGATTGTTTCAGCTCTGACGCCTGCGGTGAACCCAGCACAAGGCTGGTAATCCTACTATCAGCTTGGCGAATAGCCTTTTACGGAGCCGCAGGAACTGGCGCGGTTACAGACTTGAGCAGCGTTCTCGGCACATCGCGGTTGGCTTTGCGCACGGCTTTGACAAAACCATCCCAAGGCCGATCGGTAATGGCGACCAGACCCAAATGGCCATTCTCACCGTCCAGCAGACGCCCGGTGAGCGGCTGATCGAGATACTGGAACCAGTGCACGCCGACGATTTGCGGCTCTTCCAGGGCCTTGCGCAGAAAATGCGCATAGGCCGGGCCGCGCTCTTCTTCCTTATAAACCTCGGCAACTCCGCCCCAGAACGGCCCACGGTCACGCGAGCCGAAGTGGAACTCGGTGACCATCAACGGTTTGTCCAGCTGGCGCAGGGCAGCAAAGTCGTACCCATGCTGCGGCTCACGGGTATAGAAGTTGAAACTCAACACATCGCAGAAGGTCGCACAAGCATTCACCGCCTCGGGGATGCTGCTGGCGAAACGCCCCCCCAGCAGCAGGTGATTGGGCGCGTGCCACTCAAGCGAATCGGCAATGGTCTTGAAGTAGGTCTCGGCATACAGGCGCAAGAATGCCTGCATGTCCTTCTCGATGGCCGGGTACTCGGCGCTTGGCAGCGGCGCTTGAAAACCCGGATCCTCCATCAGCTCCCAGGCCGGCAGCTCAATACCCCAGGCGCGGGACAGCCCATTCTGATTGCGATACTTGTCGCGCAGCTGCTTGAGGAAGGCACGCTTGGCCGGCACATCGGTGGTCAAGCGCAGCGTGGCGTAGGCCAGGGCGTAACGGCTGTTGGGGTCATCCGCAGGGCCGGCCCAGGCCAGTTCGTTATCGGCGAAATAACCAAGCAGCCAGGGATTGTCACGATGGTCGCGCGAAGCAATCGCCACTGCGCGTTCGGTGGCCATGGCAAAGCGCGGGTCGAATGGATCAGGCATCGCGCCCCACCAGTCGACGCCGGTGCTGATGGTGGCGTAGTCGCCATGAATCGACAGTGGAATACTGAATGGCATGCGCGTATCGCCGCCAAAAGCTGCGTCACTCCAGTTACCCAGGGTGTTGAAACCCCAGGCCTGCAGGCGGTCCTGGCTCAGCGTGCGCCAGGCAAGCGGATCAATCTGACCATAGCTGCGTTGCAAGTTGGCCTTATAGAAATCGAACCAGCGCCCGCTGGCAAACGCCCGGCCCTGATTGGCGCCGGTGTCGCTGCGGCTGTCGGAGGTACCGAAATAAGCCGCCAGCGCCTCACCCGGTTGCGGCAACCCGGCAAACATCGCCTCACGCCCTTCAACATAGGTGGCGCTCTGTTGAGCGGTGACCGCATTGACGCCCAGCGAGTAGAACGGATGGCCTTCAGGAGTGACCAGAAACCAGCGGCCATCGCGCTTCTCGGTACGGAAGAAACCGCTCGCCTCAAACGGCTGCCCGCCGGTCCAACCGGCAAACTTGTCCTGCGCAGGGCGTTCGGCCAGCCAGGTATGCAATTGTTTCTGCTCCTGAGCCACCGCCTGCTGCAGTTGCTCGTCGCTCTTAACCTTGCCCGGCCAATCAGCGCGCGTGTACTGGCCGTAACGGTCAACGATAGCGGCATAGGCCGCCGCCGAAAGTTGCTCGCCGTTTACGCCAAACTGGCTGATCAGAATATCTTGCGCGGCCTTCGGCTGCGGCATGGACAGGGTGACCGCGCTGACCTTGCTCAGATCCAGCGTACCCGTGACCGAATCCGCCAGCAGCAGGCGCTGGCCCTTGTGCGTCCAGGGCATCGGCACACCGGCACGCATGCCTTGATCGCGAGGCGAAGTAGCCTGCAAGGGAATCAACAGGGTTTGCGCAGGACCGGCAGGCAGGGCAATACGCGTGCTCAGCCGCTGGCCGTCAGTGCTATCGATCAGCACATCCAGAGTCAGCGTCCAGTCCATAGCGTTCTGCACACGCAGGCTCACCTGCGTTTGCTGCGACCAGTCCCAGCTACCGTCTTGCGGGGTCAGCTTTAGGCTCGGTTGTTCAGCGGCATGGAAGGTCACTCGCCGCAGCACTTCGCCTTGCGGAGTCGGCTCGCCAATGCGGTTGGGTAGATCGGCATCCTGCGTCGTGACCTGCACGGCATCCATTGGCCGGACAAAATTGAACAGTTCCTGCGGCTCTTTCGCCATGGCTGCGCCGGCAAACCCCACGAGCGCTGATACCAGAACAGCCGTTTGCAGCCTGCGCTTGACCTTCACGAACCACACTCCCCCATTGTTTCAACCGCCTCGGGCGATACTGCCCGAGGCAAAATCCAGGCCCTGTTGCTGACCAAGGCATTGTCCACGCACATTAGGAACCGATACCGTGCGGCGAGTTGCCTACCAGATGGACTGCTAGCTGATTTCCCGACGAAACGGCGGCAAGGCATTGAGAATCGACTTGCCGTAGCGCTGGGTGACCACGCGCCGGTCCAGCAGGGTGATAATGCCGCGATCCGCTTCGGTACGCAGCAGCCGGCCGCAGGCCTGCACCAGACGCAGCGACGCATCCGGCACAGCAATCTCCATAAAGGGGTTGCCGCCACGCGCTTCGATCCACTCGGCCAGGGCCGCTTCCACCGGATCGTCCGGCACGGCGAAGGGTATCTTGGCGATCACTACATGCTCGCAGTAGGCACCCGGCAGGTCGACGCCTTCGGCAAAGCTGGCCAGGCCAAACAGCACGCTTTCCTCGCCGGAATCCACCCGCGCCTTGTGCTTGTTCAGGGTTTCCTGCTTGGACAGGTTGCCCTGGATAAACACCCGCTTGCGCCAGTCGCGCTCCAGGCCGTCAAAGACCTCCTGCATCTGCTTGCGCGAGGAAAACAGCACCAGGGTGCCCCGAGAGCCCTCAACCAGATCAGGCAGATCGCGAATGATTGCCGCCGTGTGGGCCACCGCATCACGTGGATCAGCATTCAGGTTGGGTACCCGCAGCACACCGGCGTCGGCGTGATGGAACGGGCTCGGCACCACCGTGGTAACCGCCACTTTCGGCAAGCCCGCGCGCATACGGTAGCGGTCAAAGGTGCCCAACGCCGTCAGGGTCGCCGAGGTCACCAGGGCGCCATAGGCGACATTCCACAGATTACGCCGCAGGGTTTCGGCGGCCAGGATCGGACTGGCATTGACCTCGATATCGAACAGCGCACCGCTGTCGGCCAGGGTCAGCCAGCGTGCCATCGGCGGGCTTTCCTCCGGATCTTCAGCGGTAAAGGCCAACCACAGCTCCCAATTTCCCTTGGCCCGCGCCAACAGGCTGCCGAAGAGCGGATACCATTCCTCGGCCTGGTGACTGGCAATACCGACAGCGCCCTCACCATCCATCGCTTCTTTAAGCTGCTCAGTCACGCCGGTGAACAGATCATTGAGCTTGGAAAAACCTTTTTTCAGCTCCAGACCCAGCTCGGTCAAATGCTCCGGTACCACACCGCCGATAAACCGATGGCGCGGCCGCTCGCGCCCCTGCATATCTTCGCCCGGTTTGAAATCGGCTACCTGCTCGCAAGCGGCAAACATAAATTGCTGCTGGGTTTTGAGCTCCCGCGCCAGTTCCGGCACCTGCTCAATCAGCCTGCCTAGATCCCCGGGCAGCGGATACTGCGCCAACAGCTTGGTCAGGTTCTTGTCGATCTGGGTCAGCCAATCGGCAGTCGAACGCAGACGGGTGAAGTGGGCGAAATGGCCGATGGCCTTGTCCGGCAGGTGGTGACCTTCATCGAACACGTAGAGGGTGTCGCGCGGATCCGGCAGCACCGCCCCGCCGCCCAGCGCCAGATCGGCCAGGACCATGTCATGGTTGGTGACGATCACATCAACCTTGCCCATGCCCTCGCGTGCCTTATAGAAGGCGCATTGCTGAAAGTTCGGGCAATGCCGATTGGTGCACTGGCTGTGATCGGTGGTCAGTTGCGACCAGCGTGTGTCTTCCAACTCTTCCGGCCAGCTGTCGCGGTCGCCGTCCCATTTATTGCCAGCAAGTTTCTCGATCATCGTGGTGAACAGCTTCTGGCTCTGCTCATCAACATCGATCTTGAAGCCTTCTTCCTCGAACAGCTGGGCGGTGGCGCTTTGCGCCTGGCCTTCCTGCAGCAGGATATCCAACTTGGATAGACACAGATAACGACCCCGGCCTTTGGCCAGGGCGAAGCTGAAATTCAGCCCGCTGTTGCGCATCAGATCTGGCAGATCCTTGTGCACGATCTGCTCTTGCAGGGCCACGGTGGCCGTGGCGATCACCAGACGCTTACCTGCTGCCTTGGCAGTGGGAATTGCCGCCAGGCTGTAGGCCACGGTTTTGCCCGTACCGGTGCCGGCCTCAACAGCCACCACTGCGGGGTCACCCAGGCGCCGGCCCTCGTCATCAGTCTTGATCGCCCCCAGCACCTTGGCGATTTCAGCAATCATCAGGCGCTGGCCGTAACGCGGCTTGAGCGACTTGGCTTCGAGAAAACGGGAATAGGCGCCCTGGATCTGGGACTTGAGTTCGGTACTGAGCATGGGATCTTGGCGCGAAAAGGCTGGATAAATTTTCAGTGTTTGCAATCGGCGGCTATCATAGCGCGCTAATCGATCCAGCGCTGAACCGCTTAGAACCTGTTTACGATCTCTCGAGCTAGAGCCTTTTTCTAGCGCCCAGGGCCGACGCGCGGCAGATCGGAAATAGACTCTTAACCAACAGGAGTGCCTGCATGACCCCTTACGCCTTCGTCTACAGCCTGCACCTACTCGCCGCCCTGGTCTGGGTGGGCGGTATGTTCTTCGCATGGATGATCCTGCGCCCGGCAGCCGTCGCCGCACTGGAAGCCCCAGCTCGTCTAAAACTCTGGCTGGAAGTCTTTCCGCGGTTTTTCTACTGGGTATGGGCGGCGGTGATTGTGCTGCCGGTCACCGGCGTAGGCATGTTGCACCTGCGCTTCAGCGGCTTCGATACGGCGCCGCGCTACGTGCACATCATGATGGGGCTGTATATCGCCATGCTGGCGCTGTTTCTACGGATTCAGGCCTTGCAACTACCTGAACTGCGCCGCGCTGTGGCGGCAGAGGATTGGCCGAATGGCGGCGCCGTGCTTGGGCGTATTCGCCGACTGGTTGGCATCAACCTGCTGCTGGGATTGCTGGTGGTGGCAATCGCCGGTATCCGTCCCTCGTTCTAAAAACGCTCAAGCAGCCGCTGCTCTTGGGGCAGCGGCTAGCATTCAAAGCGGCTCAGAACTGCACGATATTCAAGGCACCTGCCGGACCTGGCTCACCGGCACGCCCTGGCTGCCCTGGCTTGCCATCGCGAGCACCAGCGGTGCTGTACAACCAGCAACCCTTGCTCACGCCACCTTGACCGCCCGCACCAGGCGCACCCGGCTGACCGCCGTTGCCGCCATCCAGACGCACCTGCAATTGCTCAACCGGAAAGCCCTGCGGGACTTCCAGGCGCACCTGCGCACCGGCAGCACCCGGCTGGCCATCCCCCCCGTTCAAGCCATCATGGCCGCGACTGGCTTCACCCCAAGTGCAACCACCTGGTTTGCCATCGGCACCAGCTAGACCGGCATAACCAGGCGCACCTGTACCACCGCGGGCATCCAGCACCAGGCTTTCCAGGGTCACAGACTGCAAACGCAGGCTCAGGTGACGCCCCGGCAACGCCGGCTTCTCAGCACTGCCCTGGGCTCCGCGCGCACTGATCTGAGCACCACTGGCAATCTCGGCAGCGTCCACTTCGAGGCGCAATACCTGATCACTGGGAGCAATCGCCAGACGCGCATCGCGCCCCAGAGTTAGCTGCGCCACACGAATTTCGGTCAGCCCGGGGGGGATCAACAAGGTGCCGTGATCGGCAATTTCCAGACGATCCAGCAGTAATACGCTGGTATTGCTTGGTAGGCGCATAACCGCATGGGAGTCGACTTCAATCACCACCTGAGCCAATGCCAGTGGACTGAATAACGCAGCGAGGACGAGCAGCTTACGCATTTTCGGCCTCCATCTGCAGCATTTGCTCAGGCTCGGCTACAGCCCCTTGCTCGGCTGGCAACCCAAGCAACTGAAAAACACCAAATAGCATGACCTGTACACGCTCTTGAACAGGCTTGGGGCAAGCGGCAATGCGCTTGCCAAAGAACCACAGCTCAAGCGCATGGATCAGCAGAATAAAAGCCCCGGCGCCGTTCAACAGCAGCGCGAAAGGTTGTGCAAAGGGTTGCAGCAGATTTGCCAGTACAACGCCCCAGAACAATGCCGTCAGCACCTTACCCAACGTCAGAAATGTCTTCATATCCGCCCCCGGCAGTTTTTTATTTTGCTGCACCTTATCTGCTTTGGGAGTGTGCTGCCAGAAGACCAGTAAAAACCATGGAGGCCAAATGCCTTCACAGCTTTTACTGGGTTAAAACCACTCTCTCGCTGGCAGGCCGTTGCGAACCAAAGAGCTAGGTTCGCAACGGCCTGCCAGCGCATCACATCAGCTATGGCTGTGCTTCGACCTCCGCTTCAACACGGCGGTTGATTGCCCGTCCGGACTCGCTGTCATTATCAGCAACCGGCCGCGACTCACCGTATCCAACAGAGGAAACCCTGCCACTGTCGATGCCATGCTGATTGACCAGCACATCACGCACCGCATTGGCACGCCGCTCAGACAGCCCTTGGTTATAGGCATCACTGCCTACGGCGTCAGTATGCCCTTCAACGGTTGTAGTGGTTTGCGGGTACTGCTTCATAAAATCAGCGAGGCTCTTGATGTCGGCCTGACTGTCTTCTTTGACGTCGGATTTGTTGAAATCGAACTTCACATCCAGTTCTACCCGAACCGATTCCACCATTTCGATGGGCTCAGGCTCTGCTTCAGCAGGCGTACTGGCATATTCCTTGATCGGACAGCCGTTGTGATGCACCGGCGTATTAGGAGGAGTACCTGAACAACGATCGCGGCGATCAAACACACCGTCGTCGTCTTCATCGCCATCCTGGGCGTAACAAATCAGCGTACCAATGACCGCACCGGCCACGGCACCACCTGCTGCCCACGTAGAACTTTCGATTGCGCCCAGACCTGCACCGGTCAGACCGCCAATTGCACTGCACAGGGGCCAGTTCCCTTGGTTGAGCGGCGCATCTCCCGTACTGGAAGTTGTGACACAACCTGAAAGAACACTGCTGACCAAGAGAATGGGGGCCACCCCCATCATGGATCTAACTCTCATGGTAGAAATCTCCTGTAATGCCGGCTACTGCCGGTAACTAAGGAGTAAAGACCTACCCTTCAAGCTGCACAAGCCAGACCCCGGAGGGTCTGGCTTGTTTTCTTCAGAAAGCCTGGAGTCAGACGATCAAGGACGAGCTTCTACTTCTGCTTCTACGCGACGGTTGACAGCACGGCCATCAGCGCTGGCGTTGTCCGCAACTGGGCGAGTTTCGCCATAGCCCACAGCGTTAACACGATCGCTACCTACGCCGTACTGATTAACCAGTACATCACGCACCGCATTGGCACGACGCTCGGACAGGGTCTGGTTGTAAGCATCGCTACCGACGGAGTCGGTATGACCTTCAACCACAGTGGTGGTTTGTGGATATTGAGTCAGGAAGTCAGCCAGGTTTTTGATGTCACCGTAGCTTTCTGGTTTGACCTGAGCCTTGTCGAAGTCGAACTTGACGTCCAGCTCTACACGTACAGCTTCGGCTGGTTCGGCAACTACTACTTCTTCAACCACTTCTTCAACCATAACAACCTGCTCATCACTGGCACCATGCACCCAGCAATACGCAGCGGCCATGCCCGCGCCAACGACTGCACCACCGCCAGCCCAGGTAGAGCTTTCAATAGCGCCCAGAGCAGCACCGCCCACACCGCCGATCGCGGCACAGGTTGGCCAATCCGTTTTCTGCAGCCCGGCACAACCGGTCAAAAAGGTACTCGCGACAATCAGGGGTAATGCTTTCCTGGTGATGCTCATATATACGTCTCCTATTGGTAAATCGGCAAAAACCGATACTGACGAAGTAAAGACGCCAGTAACAAAATATGCCAGAGAATATGCAAACACATTACTAGCACGATCCGCACTAGGCCGCACTGCTGCAGCACGTTAGTCTTTGCGCACTTGAGCGAGGAGCCGTTATGCCTGCAACCCCGTCCACCCGAACACCCCAGCAAGCCCTTGCTGCCCTGTTGGCACGCTACACGCCAGAACGCCTGTTGGTAGTCGGTAGCCGAAAACTACCTGCGATTGACGCATTTATCCAGGCCCATCCAAGTTGCCATTTGGTGCACGCGGATGCAGGCGCCCTATCTAATGAAGTGGCCGCCCAACGTTTCGATCTGGCGCTGATTGTCGACTGCCTTGAGCACTTGCCGAAACGCACCGGGCTAGAGCTGCTCGGTGGTATTCGCAACCTGAATGCCAGCCGCATTGCTGTACTGGTCGATTTGCACGCCTGTGACTGGCAGGAGACCGACTTCTTTGCCCTGGCCCTGCAGGCCAGTGAGTGTTTCCAGCGCGATGAACAGACACTTAACCTGTTCACCTATGACCTGCTCGACTACAAACAAGTACCCGACTGGCTGAACGCCAAGTTCTGGGCCAACCCGGAAAACTTCGGCAAGTACTGGTGGTAAGCCCATGAGCAGCACAACCTGCCCATGCGGCAGCGGCCAACTGCTGGCAGCCTGCTGCGGCCTTTACCACGCAGGTACTCCGGCGCCCAGCGCCGAAGCCTTGATGCGTTCGCGTTACAGCGCCTATGCCCTAGGGCTTATCGACTATCTGCTGCGCAGCACATTACCAGCCCAGCAAGCAGGCCTCGACCACGAGGCTATTCGCGCCTGGAGCCTGGGCAGTACTTGGCTTGGACTTGAGGTTGATGAAACGCAGCTGATCGATGGCGAACCGCAGCACGCCTACGTCACTTTTACTGCCCACTGGCGTGATGAAAGCGGTGCACACAGCCACCGCGAACGCTCGGCCTTCGTACGCAATAACGGCAACTGGTATTTCATTGACCCGACCGTTGAGCTGAAACTTGGTCGCAACGACGCTTGCCCCTGCGCCAGCGGACTGAAGTTCAAGAAGTGCTGTGCCAGCTATTTCTAACAACTGAGGCGGGTGTTCGCGCAGAAAGCCGCATTACAGTACTTTCTGCACGCTCAAACTAATCCTGCAATTTCAGATGGGAAATATCCGGTGGCGGCCCTGCTGGAGCTTTTTTCGCCTCGCCCATATCGCTACCGGGCGGTGCCAGGCTGAACTGCGACAAATCCAGTACCGGTGCCTGCACCGGTGGTTTGTCATCCTGTACATCGTCGCCCAATGGCGCAATGCCAAAATCAGGGGCATCCACTTCCGCAAACGCGGCCATATATTCATCACGCGGCGCTACCTGCAGGCGCCCCGCCGGTTGACTGCTGGCCGGTGTTGTAACCGGTGTGGCAATTGGTGCCGCAGCAACAGGCGGCGCGGCCAACTCAATTTCTTCGATTTCATCATCCAAGCAGGTCACTTCGGCAACAGCGCCAGCGCGCTCCAGGGTCGAGCGGTATTTTTCCGCCCCAGCCGCATCCAGATTGCTTTTGATCACAATGCGCCGCCCCGAAAACAGCAGCGCCAGCCGCTGCTCATCCGCCTGAAACAGCTTGGCCAGGTTAGCTTTCACCAACTCCAGTTGGGCCCCCGGAACCAACTGCGCACTAAAGGCAATTTCGTAGCGAGCCATAGTCATACTCCTGTCCTATTCGTTGCTCAGTATGGCGCAGGTTTTTTTACCGTCACAACAGGTTGCAGCCAAGCACTTGCTTGTTACACTGATGCGTCATTCGGAGTATGCAATGTTTTATCAGGCGCAAACGATAAGAATTCTCAGCCTATTGATGTTTTTTGGCCTCCTGTCGGGCCTTAGCGGTTGCTCCTCTCCTGGCGATCTTAAGTCGCCCGAAGTACGCCTCGTTAAAGTCGACGTCGTAAAAGCCAAACTGCTGGAGCAGCATTTCACGCTGCGCTTTCGCATCGATAATCCCAACAGCTTCAGCCTGCCGGTGCGCGGGATGGATTACTTGGTGTATCTGAACCAGGTCAAACTGGCTGAAGGCGAATCCAGCGTTTCGTTCACTGTGCCTGCTCACGGCCACCATAATTTCTCCATCCCGGTGCGCACCAACCTCTGGCGCCACTTGCGGCAGATCGTCAAGGCCCTGGAAAAACCTGATCAACCCATCCCCTATCGCCTGCAAGGTGCGGTAAAAACCGGCTGGTTGTTCGGACAGAGCGTGCACATGTCGCGCAATGGCGAGATAATTCCCGGCGATTACATCCCGGAGTAACTCGCATGACCCAGCAAGAACACGTCCACGGCCCTGACTGCAATCACGACCACGATCACGCACACCACCATGATCACGGCCACGTGCATGGCCCGCACTGCAATCACGGCCATCAGGAACCTGCACGCAACGCCCTGAAAGACGTTGGTCGCAACGACCCCTGCCCATGCGGCAGCGAGAAGAAATTCAAGAAATGCCACGGCGCATAAGCCTGCGATGAATAACCTCACCCTGTTCGCCCTGATCGGCAGCTGCGTGTTGATTGCCGCATTAGCGCTGTACGCCCTGCAGCTGTGGCGACGTGTCTGGGCTCAGGAAAAAGCCCAGACCGAGGCGCTCAATACTCAGCGCGAACGTATCGGCGGCGATCTGCATATCCTCGCCAGCAGTTTGCTCGAAGGGCAGTTACCACTGATCGAGGGCGCCATTCGGATCAAGGTGCTGCTGGATAACTACGACAGCAGCCTCAGTCAGGATCAGCGCTGTGAGGTTTTTCACCTGCTGTTTGCGGCAACCGCCCAGGTGCCGACCCACGCAGAGTGGAAGGCTCTGGAGAAAAGCGTACGCCGCCAGCATGAGCAGCGTTTCAGCGAACTTGAGCTGCAGCACAAGGCAGCTGCTCGCGCCGCCGTCCGTTGGCTGCTTGATGAGGCTCTGCCGCCACTGCGCCGAAGCGCCTGATTCCCTCACCCTGTGCCTTGTCAGGCGCAGGGCGGCTGGCTAACGTAGTACGTCCGCACCTGCGCGCCAACGCCCCGGTCGGAAAGCGCATACCCCAACCGACCGTTTTCCACCCGCAAGGAGCCTGCTGCATGCTAGCGCGCGCGTTACGCCCCATGAGCCACTTCAGCCTCGCTGCCCTACTCACGGCCATGGTCGTGCTCACGGGCTGCCAATCTTTGCTGAACAGCCGTTACAGCGACAGCGTGCACCCGGACCAGGGCATCGTACGGGTCAAAGGACTGGCGCAAAGCGTGGTGATTCGCCGCAACCCGCTAGGCATGCCACTGATCGAAACCACCACCTTCCACGACGCGCTATTCGCCCTGGGTTATGTGCATGCCAGCGACCGTCTCAGCCAGATGGTCGGCCTGCGCCTGATGGCAGAAGGTCGACTGGCTGAAATGGCCGGCCCCGGCGTGCTGGAAATGGACCGCTTCATGCGCGCGGTCAACCTCAAGAAAAGCGCCGAGGTGCTCTACAGCAATGCCTCGCCGCGAATCAAGAAGTTCTTCGAAGTCTATGCCCGCGGTGTCAACGCCTACCTGTTCCGCTACCGCGACAAGCTGCCGATGGACCTGGCCGAGTCCGGTTATCGCCCACCCTACTGGAAAGCCGAAGATTCGGTGCTGGTGTTCTGCCTGCTGAATTTCGGCCTGGCGGTCAATCTGCAGGAAGAAATCGCCTCTTTGGTACTGGCGCAGAAGGTCGGGAGCGATCAACTTGCCTGGCTGCTGCCAACCTATCCCGACGAACCGTTGCCATTTGACGAGGCTGACAAACTCAAAGGCCTCGATCTCAAGGGCCAACTGGCCGGCCTCAACGCCGTTAGTTCCGCCGTCAGCCAATTCGCCGACACCCATATGCTCGGCGTAGCGGCATCCAACAACTGGGCCTTCACCCCGCAACGCACCCGCAGCGGCAAAAGCCTGCTGGCCAACGACACCCACCTGCCGCTGTCGATGCCGTCAGTGTGGAATTTCGTGCAGATCCGCTCACCGAAGTTCCAGGCCGCAGGCGTATCGATTGCCGGCGTGCCGGCGGTAGTGGCCGGCTTCAACGGCAAACTGGGCTGGGGCATGACCATGGTCATGGGCGACAACCAGGATCTGTTCCTTGAACAGGTCAAGCAGCAAGGCGGCCGACTGCACTACCTGGCCGACGGCAAATGGCTGCCCGCGCAGGAGCGCCAGGAAACCTTCTTTATCAAAGGCCAGCGTCCAATCCGCGAAACCATTTTCGAAACCCGCCACGGCCCCCTGCTGAATTCGGTACTGGGCGAGCGTAAACACATGCTGCAGCCCATGCAGCTGAGCAGTCGCTACGGTCTGGCCCTGAAAACCACCCAGTTCGAGGCCGACAAGACCCTGGACGCCTTCTTCGACCTGTCGCGGGCGCAATCGGTTGAACAGGCCTTCGAGGCCACCCGCGAAGTGCGCGCCATGCCATTGAACATTGTCTTCGCCGATGCCCAGCATATCGGCTGGCAAGTGACCGGGCGCTTCCCCAACCGCCGCGCCGGCCTGGGCCTGATGCCCTCGCCGGGCTGGGACAGCCAGTACGCCTGGGACGGCTTCGCCGACCCGATGCTGCACCCCTACGATCAGGACCCGCCGCAAGGCTGGCTGGGCACCGCCAACCACCGCACCGTGCCACGCGGCTACGGCATGCAGCTGTCCAGCTCCTGGTTCTACCCTGAGCGTGCCGAACGGATCGCCGCATTGGCAGCAACGGGCAGGCATGACAGCCAAAGCATGATTGCCATGCAGTACGACCAAACCTCGCCCTTCGTGGCCAAACTGCAGAATATGTTCAGCGCACCCGGCATGACTGAGGGCCTGAAAGCCGCTATCGATGCCCTGCCAGTAGCCGAACGCAACAAAGCCCGCGAGGCCTATGCCCGCCTGATGAAATTCGACGGCAAGATGGCCGCCAGCTCGGCGGATGCCGCGCTGTACAGTGCCTTCCTCTACCAAAGCGCACGGGACACCTTTCTCGACGAACTGGGCCCGGAAAGCAGCCCGGCCTGGAAGGCTCTGGTCGATACCGCCAATAACTCCTATTCGGCCCAGGCCGACCATCTGCTGGGCCGCGAGGACAGCCCGTTCTGGAACGACACCCGCACCGCACAACGCGAAGACAAACCCGCGATCCTCGCGCGCAGCCTGGCCGGCGCCGTGACTCTGCTGGAGAGCAAACTGGGCAGTCAGCGCAGCGCCTGGCAGTGGGGCAAGCTGCACACCTACAACTGGACCACCGAGACCACCCAACTGGCGCAGTACATGAGCGCTAGCCAACGCACCGGCATTAACGCCATCAAGGGCTATCTCGACCGTGGCCCCTACCCGGCCGGCGGCGATCACGGCACGCTGAACGTTGCGGCCTACAAATGGGGGGAGAACTTCGATACCTGGCTGATCCCTGCCATGCGCATCGTCGTCGACTTCGGCCGCGAAGAACCGCTGATCGGCCTCAACAGCTCCGGGCAATCCGGTAATACGGCCAGTAAGCATTACGCTGACGGTATCGACGCCTGGCTGAAAGGCAGCTATATGAGCTTCCCCTTCCAGTCACAGAACCTCGACAAGGTCTATGGCAACAAGCGCCTGCTGCTGATGCCAGGCAACTGAGCCGCCTTACAGGCCGAAGACCGTTCGTCGGCAACCGCTGAACCAATTCAGCGGTTGCCGCTCAGATAAAGTGGACTTACTCCACACATCATCGTTTTAGGGCGCCTCTGGCGCCCTTTCTTTTATGCCTGCCATCTATGGCAGCCACCCTTCAGGCCATCGCTTCGCGACGTTAAAACTGCTCCAGGTATTTTTTGGCCCGCAATTTAACTCAGCAGGCTGCGATCGAAGGTGAAAACTCCAGACGCCTGAGGCTGATGTGCCATAAGTGATTGAGGCCGCCCCATCTTCGGGTAGTTCTTCTCGCCGGTATCGCTGATCCAGCCCTGCTGCTTCATCTTTTCCAGACGTCCACGTAGGGTGGTGTGCTGGACCGCCTGGCCAAGGCTGGCCTGAAACGCCAGCAGCGCCTCGGTCACGGTAAAGCGCGGGGCCAGCAGATAGAGCGGCAGCGAGGTATACACCGATTTGCTGGCCAGCCGCTCCCGCGCTTGCGCCACCAGTTGCACATGGTCGAATGGCAGCGGAAATCCTTCGTCGAGCACCTGCGTCAGGCTGGCAAAACACCAATCATCGCCCGGCAACTCAGTATCGGCGGGCAACAGCGCCAGGTAGAAGGTACTCAACGACCAACCGCGCGGGTCACGCAGCGCATTACCCACCGTTGCAACCTGCTCCAGATGCTGCGGCTGCACCCGCGCCCTTTCTTGCAGCGCACGGGTCGCGGCAGCATCCAGACTGAGGTCGGCGCAGCGACCATTGACCAGCACACCAGGCAACGCCAACTGCGCGGCGAACGGTGCCTGGGCACGACGAATCAGTAACAGTTCCAACTCGCCCGCCCCGCTCAGACGCAGCGCAACAATATCCACGCTGGCCAGCACTTCTGCAGAAGCCATCATCCCTCCAATCCCTTCGACTTATTTCATCTTGACCAATAACCCGACGAAATTCACGTGTTTCGCAGAAAAGCGCTTGACCACATATTACATCAGATGAAATATGTAGCCATGCAAACGCGTAACAAGGAGCGCTACCCATGAAAATCGCCAGCTTTGACGTCGACGCACAAAAGGGCTTCACCCCGCTGTGTCCAGATGAGCTGCCAGTGGCCGGTGGCGAGCAGATCGCACCCGCTCTGAATGAGCTGGCCAGCCGCGCCCACTTGCGCCTGGGTAGCAAGGATGCGCACAGCCCGCACGCCGCCTGGATCGCACCGAGCCATGCGCAAATGCTCAAACCACTGCCGCTGGTCAACGCCGATCTCAGCTGGGTCAGCCACTGCGTGCCGGGCACGCCTGGATTCGAGCTGCTGGATGAACTGCCACTGCCGCTGGACTACGACTACTTCGTGTGGAAAGGCGTCGAACCGGACCTGCACCCCTACGGCGCCTGTTACCACGACCTGGCCGAGAAACGCAGCACGGGCGCCATCGAGTTTCTCCTGCACAATGGCGTACAGCGCGTACTGGTCGGCGGCCTGGCCCTCGACTACTGCGTGAAGACCACCGCCCTGCAACTGCGCCGTGTCGGTTTCAAGGTCGGCGTCTATCTGCCGGCCTGCCGCGCCATTGCCGAAGCAACCGCGCAAAACGCCTGCAGCGAGATGTGCGCAGCAGGCATCGAGCTGTACGCCAGCCTGGACGAGCTGGACGCGGCCCTCAACACGGACAAGAGGAATTGATCATGGGTGAAAGCGTATTTGCCGAGCGGATCGTGCAGAACCTGCTGGATACCGACTTCTACAAGCTGACGATGATGCAGGCGGTGCTGCACAACTACCCCAACGCCGAGGTGGAGTGGGAATTCCGCTGCCGCAATGCCGAGGACCTGACGCCCTATCTGGCCGAGATCCGCTACCAGATCGAGCGCCTGAGCGAGTTGAGCATGAGCGCTGACCAGCTGGCCTTCCTCGAACGCATTGCGTTCATCAAGCCGGACTTCATCCGCTTTCTCAGCCTGTTTCGCTTCAACCTGCGCTACGTGCACACCAGCATTGAAGACGGCCAGCTGTGCATCCGCCTGCGCGGGCCTTGGCTGCATGTGATCCTCTACGAGATCCCGCTGCTGGCCATCGTCAGCGAGGTGCGCAACCGCTATCGCTACCGCGAAGTGGTGCTGGAGCAGGCCAGCGAGCGCCTGTACCAGAAGCTCGACTGGCTCAAAGGCGAGGCTTCGGCCGCCGAACTGGAAGGTTTCCAGATCGCCGATTTCGGTACCCGCCGGCGTTTTTCCTACCGGGTGCAGGAGCAGATGGTGCACATTCTCAAGCACGACTTCCCCGGCCGTTTTGTCGGCACCAGCAACGTGCACTTGGCCCGCGAGTTCGACCTCAAGCCCATTGGTACCATGGCCCACGAATGGCTGATGGCGCATCAGCAGCTGGGCCCGCGACTCATCGACAGCCAGAGCGCCGCGCTGGACTGCTGGGTGCGCGAATACCGCGGCCTGCTTGGCATTGCCCTGACCGACTGCATCACCATGGATGCCTTCCTGGCCGACTTCGACCTGTACTTCGCCAAGCTGTTCGACGGCCTGCGCCACGACTCTGGTGATCCACTGCGCTGGGCAGAAAAGGCCATCGCCCACTACGAAAAGCTTGGCATCGACCCCAAGAGCAAGACCCTGGTGTTCTCCGACGGACTCACCCTGGAGAAATCGCTACAGCTCTACCGTGCACTTTACGGACGGATCAACGTAAGCTTCGGCATCGGCACTAACCTGACCTGCGACATTCCCGGGGTCGAACCGATGAACATCGTAATCAAGATGACCGCCTGTAATGGTCAACCGGTTGCCAAGATTTCCGATGCCCCGGGTAAGACCCAATGTCGCGACGACAACTTTGTCAGCTATCTAAAACATGTTTTTCGCGTCAGCGACGCCCAGTGAGGACTTTGAAATGAGCAATCGCCAAGCCGAAATCGCCGCCGCCCTTGATGTGGTCGCGCCCTTCGCCGATACCGCCGCACTGCTGGCGCAGATCGACAAACGCAAGGCCTTTATCAAACAGTGCCTACGCAGCTCCGGTCTCAAGGTGCTGGTTTTGGGCATCAGCGGCGGCGTCGACTCGCTGACCGCCGGCCGTCTGGCCCAGTTGTCCGTAGAAGAGTTGCGGGCAGAAACCGGTGATCAGGCCTACCGTTTTATCGCGGTGCGCCTACCCCACGGCACTCAGCACGACGAGCAGGACGCCCAGGACTCACTGAAATTTATCCGCGCCGATGAAGAAGACACGGTGAATATCGCGGACAGCGTACTGGGCCTCGGCGAGCAGGTGACTCATCTGCAAAAGCTCAGTGACGCCCGCCGCGACTTCGTCACCGGCAATATCAAGGCACGTATCCGCATGGTCGCCCAGTTCGCCATCGCCAACGCCAACAACGGCCTGGTGATCGGTACCGACCACGCCGCTGAAGCGGTGATGGGGTTTTTCACCAAGTTCGGCGACGGTGCCTGCGACATCGCCCCGCTATCGGGCCTGGTTAAAGGCCAGGTGCGAGCCATCGCCAAACACCTGGGCGCACCGGAAAACCTGGTGTTCAAGGTGCCAACAGCGGATTTGGAAGAACTGCGCCCCGGCAAGCCAGACGAAGAAGCCCACGGCGTCAGCTACGCGGAAATCGATGCCTTCCTTCATAGCCAGCCCGTGCGCGAAGAAGCCTACGCCATCATCGTGCGCACCTATGACGCCACTCGCCATAAGCGCGAACTGCCGCTGGTTCCCTGAGTTTCAGATATCCATGAAAAAGCCGGGCATTGCCCGGCTTTTTCGTTACAGCGACCGATCAAGCCCTAGGCAGGGTCACACCCAACTGGCCCTGGTACTTGCCGCCGCGATCCTTATAAGACACTTCGCACGCCTCATCAGACTGCAGGAACAGCATCTGTGCCACACCTTCGTTGGCGTAGATCTTCGCCGGCAAGGTGGTGGTGTTGGAGAATTCCAGGGTCACGTGGCCTTCCCACTCCGGCTCCAGCGGGGTGACGTTGACGATGATGCCGCAGCGCGCGTAGGTGCTCTTGCCCAGGCAGATGGTCAGCACGTCACGCGGAATACGAAAGAACTCCACGGTGCGAGCCAGGGCGAAGGAGTTCGGTGGAATGATGCACACATCGCTTTTCACATCGACAAAACTCTTCTCATCGAAGTTCTTCGGGTCGACGGTGGCTGAATTGATGTTGGTAAACACCTTGAATTCATCGGCGCAGCGCACGTCGTAACCGTAGCTGGAAACGCCATAGGAAATTAGCGGCTGCGCGCCCTCGGCACGTACCTGGCGCTCGACGAAAGGCTCGATCATGCCGTGCTCTTGAGCCATGCGGCGAATCCATTTATCCGATTTGATGCTCATGGCGGGTGTCCTGCTTATGGCGAAGGGTGAAAAGTGCACGCATCTTACCGGGGCCGGCTACTGGGTTCAAAGGCTCTTGAGCCAGTGCCAGACGCAAAACGTTAAAGCGCCTGTCTGTCGCTAAATAACAGAAAGATGCACAGAGCATTCGCGCTTAGCGCCAAAAGCGGGTATGGTGGGCCCACTGTGCTGCATGTGTCACCGCGAATCGCTACTTGATGCCTAGATTTCGATCAAACATCGTCCGACTCCTAGTACTCGTTGCACTCAGTCCCGGCCTGGGCTTTTCCAGGGCTGTTATTACTTTTGTTAGGAGACATTCACATGTCCAATCGTCAAACTGGCACCGTTAAGTGGTTCAACGATGAGAAAGGCTACGGCTTCATCACTCCACAATCCGGTGACGATCTGTTCGTACACTTCAAAGCTATCCAGAGCGATGGCTTCAAGAGCCTGAAAGAAGGCCAGCAAGTGACTTTCGTGGCCACCCGTGGTCAGAAAGGCATGCAAGCTGAGGAAGTTCAGGTTGTCTAACCTGCACTAACCCGCTTGAGAAAAAGCCCCGCCTAGTGCGGGGCTTTTTTATGTTCAGCACATCCATGTGCTTCACCCCTTCGGGGCTTGCGCGCAAAAATGCTCCCGGCATTTTTGTGGGCGCCGGTTTGTCTGTGCGCACGATATGGCGCACTTACGTGCGCCACTACCGAATCAGTCTTCGCTGATCACAATATTCGGCATCGCCTGCTGCGCACCACCCAGGGCAATCCGCGCACCGACGTTGCGTGCAGTTTCCTGATAGATCATCGCGATCTGGCTTTCCGGATCGGCAATAGCAGTGGGCTTACCACCATCGGACTGCATGCGGATGGCCATCGACAGCGGCAAGGAGGCCAGCAGATCGACGCCAAACTGCGCCGCCAGCTTCTCGCCACCGCCCTCACCGAACAGATGCTCGGCATGCCCGCAGTTCGAGCAGATATGCACGGCCATGTTTTCCACCACGCCAAGCACCGGGATATTCACTTTACGGAACATCTCTACGCCCTTCTTGGCATCCAGCAGCGCCAGATCCTGCGGTGTGGTGACGATTACCGCACCGGCAACCGGCACCTTCTGCGCAAGGGTCAGCTGGATGTCACCGGTGCCTGGAGGCATATCGACCACTAGGTAATCCAGGTCATCCCAGGCGGTTTGGGTGATCAACTGCAGCAGCGCGCCGGAAACCATCGGTCCACGCCACACCACTGGGGTGTTTTCGTCGGTGAGAAAGGCCATGGACATCACTTCCACGCCATGGGCCTTGAGCGGCACAAACCACTTCTCGTCTTTGACCTGTGGACGCGTACCTTCCGGGATACCGAACATGATGCCCTGACTCGGCCCATAGATATCCGCATCGAGGATGCCGACCTTGGCACCTTCACGCGCCAGCGCCAGCGCCAGATTGGCTGCGGTGGTGGATTTGCCCACCCCACCCTTGCCGGATGCTACGGCAATCACGTTCTTTACATTGGCCAGTGCCGGCACCTGATCCTGCGCCTTGTGCGCTTCGATCACGCAATCAACCTGTACCTGAACACGCTCGACGCCCTCCAGGTTTTCCAGGGCCATCTGCAGCATCTGCGCCCAGCCGCTCTTGAACAGCCCAGCTGCGTAACCCAGCTGCAGACGCACCTTGACCTGCCCGCCCTGGATATCCACCTCACGCAGACAGCCAGCACTGACCGGGTCCTGGTTCAGGTGCGGATCGGTGTATTGGGACAGGGCGGCTTCGACCGCTGCGCGGGTAACGACACTCATGGAAGGCTCCGAAAGGCTGAGTAAAGCAGGCAGGCATCTTACCCCAGGCCAACCGCATCGGGTCACACCGGCAGGCATTGCCCGCGCAAGGATGAAAAATATCCGCCGCCCCTATATAGTTGCCGGCTTCCCTGAGTTACCAGTGCAGCCGATCCCATGAGCCAAGCCCGCAAGATTCTCGTCACCAGCGCCCTGCCCTACGCCAACGGTTCGATCCACCTTGGCCATATGCTCGAGTACATCCAGACCGACATGTGGGTGCGTTTCCAGAAGCTGCGTGGCAACCAGGCTATCTACGTCTGCGCCGACGATGCCCATGGCTCGGCAATCATGCTGCGCGCCGAGAAAGAAGGCATCACCCCGGAACAACTGATCGCCAATGTACAGGCCGAACACACCGCCGACTTTGCCGATTTCGGGGTCAATTTCGACAACTACCATTCGACTCACTCGAATGAAAATCGCGAGCTGGCGTCTTCGATCTATCTCGCCCTACGCGATAAAGGCCATATCGCCACCCGCTCGGTGACTCAGTATTTCGATCCCGAGAAGGGCATGTTCCTCGCCGACCGCTTTATCAAAGGCACCTGCCCCAAGTGCGCGGCGGAAGACCAGTACGGCGACAACTGCGAAAAATGCGGCGCCACCTACGAGCCGACCGAACTGAAAAACCCACGCTCGGCTATCTCCGGCGCCGTGCCGGAGCTGCGTGACTCCAAGCACTTCTTCTTCAAACTGCCGGACTTCGAGGCCATGCTCAAGCAATGGACCCGAAGCGGTGCCCTGCAAGATGCCGTGGCCAACAAGATCGCCGAATGGCTGGATTCCGGCCTGCAGGAATGGGACATCAGCCGTGATGCGCCGTACTTCGGCTTTGAGATCCCCGACGAGCCGGGTAAGTACTTCTACGTCTGGCTGGACGCACCGATCGGCTATATGGCCAGCTTCAAGAACCTCTGCGCACGCACGCCAGAGTTGGACTTCGATGCGTTCTGGGGCAAGGACTCCACCGCCGAGCTATACCACTTTATCGGCAAGGACATCGTCAACTTCCACACCCTGTTCTGGCCGGCCATGCTCGAAGGCGCGGGCTACCGCAAGCCTACCGCCGTCGCCGTTCACGGCTACCTGACGGTGAATGGGCAGAAGATGTCCAAGTCGCGCGGCACCTTTATCAAGGCGCGCACTTACCTCGACCATCTGAACCCCGAGTACCTGCGCTACTACTACGCGGCCAAGCTGGGCCGTGGCGTCGATGACCTCGATCTGAACCTAGAAGACTTCGTGCAGAAGGTCAATTCCGACCTGGTGGGCAAGGTGGTCAATATCGCCAGCCGTTGCGCTGGCTTTATCCACAAAGGCAACAACGGCCTGCTGGTGGCCGGTAATGCCGCGCCTGAACTGACCGACGCCTTCCAAGCGGCTGCCCCGAGCATCGCTGAAGCTTATGAAGCGCGCGACTTTGCCCGCGCCATGCGCGAAATCATGGCCCTGGCCGATCGTGCCAACGCCTGGATCGCCGATAAAGCGCCTTGGTCCTTGAACAAGGTTGAAGGCAAGCAGCACGAAGTACAGGCCATCTGTGCGCTGGGCATCAATCTGTTCCGCCAGCTGGTGATTTTCTTGAAGCCCGTACTGCCGCAACTGGCCTGCGATGCGGAGGCCTTCCTCAATGTCGCGCCGTTGACCTGGGACGATCACCAAACACTGCTGGCCAACCATCAACTGAACCCGTTCAGCGCCCTGCTGACCCGAATCGAACCTGCGAAAATCGACGCCATGATCGAAGCCTCCAAAGAAGACCTGGCCGCCAGCGAAGTCGCTCCTGCCGCAGCCGGCAATGGCGAGCTGACGAAAGACCCACTGGCCGCCGAGATCGCCTTCGATGCCTTTGCTGCGGTGGATCTGCGTATCGCCCTGATCGAGAAGTGCGAATTCGTTGAAGGCGCCGACAAGCTGTTGCGCCTGACCCTGGATATCGGTGACGCCAAGCGCAACGTGTTCAGCGGCATCAAGAGCGCCTACCCGGACCCAAGCAAGCTGGAAGGCCGCCTGACCCTGTACGTCGCCAACCTGGCCGCGCGCAAGATGAAGTTCGGCATCAGTGAAGGCATGGTCCTGGCGGCCGGCCCTGGCGGTGAAGAGATTTACCTGCTCAGCCCGGACAGCGGTGCCAAGCCGGGCCAGCGGGTCAAATAACCCTGCGACCCGATAGCGCAGCCGGCCAGGCCTGGCTGCGCTAGCCTTATGGCAGCACCTCAGGAAGGCTGATCCGGCTTGTATGGCTGGTTCGGCTTACCGATAATAGCCACCCCTTTCCTGCGGCCTTTGCCCGTCCATCAATGGAACCCGCAATGACCGAACTCGCCTTGATCATGGTCAGTGCCATCCTGGTCAACAACTTCGTGTTGGTCCAGTTCCTCGGCCTGTGTCCCTTTATGGGCGTCTCGAAGAAGATCGAGACGGCTATCGGCCTGTCGCTGGCCACCACCTTTGTACTGACCCTGGCCGCCATGTGCAGCTACCTGGTGCAGCAGTACGTGCTCAAGCCGCTGGATATCGAATACCTGCGCACCATCAGCTTTATTCTGGTGATTGCCGTGGTGGTGCAGTTCACCGAAATGGTGGTGAACAAGACCAGTCCACTGCTGTACCGCGTGCTTGGCATCTTCCTGCCGCTGATCACCACCAACTGCATCGTCCTCGGCGTGGCCCTGCTCAACGCCAACAAGGCCGAATTCACCTTTCTCACTGCCACCGCCAACGGTTTTGCCGCCGGCCTCGGCTTCTCCCTGGTGCTGGTGCTGTTCGCGGCCATGCGTGAACGCATCGCCATCGCCGATGTGCCGAAATCCTTCCAGGGCGCGGCCATCGGCATGATCACGGCCGGCCTGATGTCCCTGGCCTTTATGGGCTTTACCGGGCTGATCAAGCTATGAACCTGGTACTGATCGCGGTTCTCGCCCTGTTTGTACTGTGCCTGGTGGCCGGCGCCATCCTTGGTTTCGCCGCCGTGCGCTTCAAGGTCGAAGGCAACCCGATTGCCGAGCAGATCAACGCCCTGCTGCCGCAAACCCAATGCGGCCAGTGCGGTTATCCGGGTTGCAAGCCCTACGCCGAGGCGATTGCCGGCGGTGACAAGATCAACAAATGCCCACCCGGCGGCGAAGCGACTATTCAGGCCCTGGCCGACCTGCTCGACGTTGAAGCCGAGCCACT
The DNA here is from genome assembly GCF_902506475.1 of Pseudomonas sp. 8BK. Classification (NCBI taxonomy): domain Bacteria; kingdom Pseudomonadati; phylum Pseudomonadota; class Gammaproteobacteria; order Pseudomonadales; family Pseudomonadaceae; genus Pseudomonas; species Pseudomonas sp. 8BK. The sequence continues at coordinate 3,057,831 of NZ_LR733252.1, forward strand.
GGACGCCGTCGAAGGCGAAAAGCCGCAAATGGTTGCCTATATCCGCGAAGCCGAATGCATCGGCTGCACCAAGTGCATCCAGGCCTGCCCGGTGGACGCCATTGTCGGCGCGGCCAAGCAGATGCACACGGTGATCGTCAGCGAATGCACCGGCTGCGACCTGTGCGTCGAACCCTGCCCGGTGGACTGCATCGACATGCTCGAAGTCGGCAGCACCGTGCAGAGCTGGAAATGGGAAAAACCCTTGGCCCCCGGCCAACTGATTGCCAGTGACCGGGAGCAAGCGGCATGAGTGCACTGCACAAGGCGGAAGCATTGATCTGGGACATTCCCGGCGGCATTCACCCGGCTGAGTGCAAGGAGTTGTCCAACCGCACGCCGATCCAGCCAGCGCCGCTGCCGGGGCGCCTGACCCTGCCGCTCAACCAGCATATCGGCACGCCTGCAGAACCGGTGGTCGTCGTGGGTGAGCGCGTGCGCAAAGGCCAGCTGATCGCTGCCGCCAATGGTTTTGTCAGCGTGCCCGTGCATGCGCCGACCTCCGGCACCGTGAGTTTTATCGGCCCGCAGCCTTACCCGCACGTATCCGGCATGCTCGCCCCAGCCATCGTTATCGACAGCGATGGGCTGGATGAGTGGATCGAACTGACGCCACAGCCTGACTATCGTCACCTGGAAAGCAGCACTCTGGTTGAGCTGATTCGCCAGGCGGGGATCAGCGGCCTGGGCGGCGCGGGCTTTCCTACGGCAGTGAAACTCAATGCGCGGCCGACGCAGAAGATCCACACGCTGATCATCAACGGCACCGAGTGCGAGCCCTATATCAGCGCCGACGACCTGCTGATGCGCGAGCGCGCCAACGAGCTGATCAGCGGCATCGACATTCTGGTGCAGCTGATTCACCCGGATCAGGTGCTAATCGGCATCGAGGACAACAAACCCGAAGCCATTGCCGCCGTGCGCAGCGCGCTGAACGAGCGCAGCTATCAGCTCAAGGCATTTCCCACCAAGTACCCTTCCGGTGGTGAAAAGCAGCTGATCCAGATTCTCACCGGCGTGGAAGTGCCCAGCGGTGGCCTGCCGGCGGATATCGGCATGCTCTGCCAGAACGTCGGTACCTGCGTGGCCATCCACAACGCGGTGATCCATGGCAAACCGCTGATCTCGCGCATCACCACCCTGACCGGCGAAGCCCTGGCCCGACCGATGAACGTCGAGGTGCTGCTCGGCACGCCGGCGGGTGAATTACTGGCGTTTGCCGGTCTCGATCAGGGCAAGCTGAACCGCCTGATCATGGGCGGGCCGATGATGGGCTTTACCCTGCCCGACTTTGCCGTACCCGTGATCAAGACCACCAACTGCCTGCTGGCTTCGACCACCGCCGAGCTGCCACCGCCGCCACCAGCCATGCCCTGTATTCGCTGCGGTGAATGCGCCGAAGCCTGCCCGGCCAGCCTGCTGCCGCAACAGCTGCACTTCTTCGCCATCGGCCAGGAACACGAGCAGCTCAAGGCGCATAACCTGTTCGACTGCATCGAGTGTGGCGCCTGCGCCTATGTCTGCCCGTCGAGCATTCCGCTGGTGCAGTACTACCGCGCGGCCAAAGGCGAGATTCGCGAACTGGAGCAGAAGCAGCTCAAGGCCGAACAGTCGAAACAGCGCTTCGAGCTGCGCCAGGAACGCCTGCGCCGCGCCGAAGAGCAGAAGGAAGCCGAACGCCAGGCCCGCGCCGCCAAAGCTGCACAAGCCAAAGCTGCCCAGGCGCAAACCGCACCGGCGGCAGCGGACAGCGCTGTGCCACCGGCGAAACCCGGCATGAGTGACGAGCAGAAGAAACTCAAGATCGAAGCCAGCATGGCTCAGGTCGCCCTGAAAAAAGCCGAAAAGCAGCTGGCCACCCACGCCAGCCCCGAGCTACAGGCCCAGGTCGACGCACTGCGCAGCGCGGCAGCCATCGCCCAGCAAGCCCTCGACAGCGCCATGGCTGCCAACCCGCCAGCCTCGGCCGCAGCACCAGCAATCGACGATGGCGCAGTGAAAAAAGCCAAGATCGACGCTGCCATGCTCCGCGCCCAGGTGCGCAAGCTGGAAAAGCTCGAAGCGCCAAGCGCCGAGCAGCAAGGCGAACTGCAGCAGCTGCGCAACCAGCTGGAAGCCGCAGAGAAACTGCTGGCCAGCCTGGAAACCCAGGCACCAGCACCAGCTGCCAAACCTGCGGCCGACGATGGCGCACTGAAAAAGGCCAAGATCGACGCTGCCATGCTCCGCGCCCAGGTGCGCAAGCTGGAAAAGCTCGAAGCGCCAAGCGCCGAGCAGCAAAGCGAATTGCAACAACTGCGCAGCCAGCTGGAATCCGCCGAAAAACTCCTGGCTAGCCTGGAAGCCCAGGCACCGGCCGCCAAACCCGCTGCCGACGATGGCGCACTGAAAAAGGCCAAGATCGATGCTGCCATGCTCCGCGCCCAGGTGCGCAAGCTGGAAAAACTTGAAGCGCCGAGTGACGAGCAGCACAGCGAACTGCAGCAGCTGCGCAACCAGCTGGAAGCCGCAGAGAAACTTCTGGCCAGCCTGGAAGCCCAGGCGCCAGCCGCTGCCGCCAAAGCGTCTGATGCAGACGCCCCCGATCCGCTGAAGAAAGCCAAGATAGAGCTGGCGATGAAACGTGCCGAGCTGAAAAAGGCCGAGAAAGCCGGCAGCGATGAAGCCACGCTTGGCAGCTTGCGCGAAGCATTGAGCGCCGCCGAGCAGGCGCTGCACCAGGCCGAGGATGCATCCGGCAAGCCAGCTCCCGAGCTGGTGCGCACCGACAAGCAGCCGATCGACGAAACCACCCGCGCGCTGAAGACCGAAGTGGCCTTTGCCCGCGCCGATCTGCGCAAGCTGGAGCGTGATGACAGCAGTGCAGCCGACGCCCTGGCCGCCGCACGCCAACGCCTGACAGATGCCGAACGCCAATTACAGGAACACGCAGGCAGCTGATAACAGCCCTGCGTAGCCAACCCAACAACCGGAGCGCCAATGGCCCTGCCCCGTATCACATCGCCCCACGCCAAGGGCAGCAACCGCACCCAGCAAGTGATGCTGCAGGTGCTGCTGGCTACGGTACCGGGGATTCTCGCCCTGACCTGGCTGTTCGGCGCCGGCACCCTGATCAACCTGCTGTGGGCCAGCGTCTGCGCCCTCGGTGTTGAAGCCGCCATCCTGGCGCTGCGCAAGCGCCCGGTGCTGTTCTTCCTCAAGGACTACAGCGTACTGGTCACCGCCGTGCTGCTGGCCCTGGCGCTGCCGCCCTATTCGCCCTGGTGGCTAACCCTGGTGGCCACCGGCTTTGCCGTGCTGTTCGGCAAGCAGCTGTATGGCGGCCTTGGGCAAAACCCGTTCAACCCGGCCATGCTCGGCTATGTGGTGGTGCTGATCTCCTTCCCGGTGGAGATGACCAGCTGGCCAGCGCCACATACAGTCGGCCTGCTTGAAGGGTTGCAGCAGATTCTCGGCATTGCCAACCTGCCCGACGGCTGGGCGCAAGCCACTGCGCTGGATGCGTTGAAGGTCAACAAGAGCCTGACCATCGACGAGCTGTGGGCGCAGAATCCGGCGTTCGGCTACCTCGGTGGCGCCGCCACCGAAGCGGTCAACCTGGCCTTCCTCGCCGGCGGCCTGTACCTGCTGCACAAGCGCCTGTTCACCTGGCATGCACCGGTCGGCATGCTTGCCGCCCTAGCGCTGATGAGCCTGCTGTTCTGGAACGGCTCGGGCTCGGACTCCCACGGATCGCCGCTGTTTCACCTGCTGACTGGCGCAACCATGCTCGGCGCCTTCTTTATCGTCACCGACCCGGTCAGCGGCGCCACCAGCAACCTCGGCCGGCTGATTTTCGGCATCGGCGTGGGCGTTCTGGTCTACGTGATTCGCGCCTGGGGCGGCTACCCGGATGGCGTTGCCTTCGCCGTGCTGCTGATGAACCTGGCAGCCCCGACCATCGACTACTACACGCGGCCGCGCACCTACGGCCACCGCAAGCCGACTCGCGGCTTCAAGTTGGGAGAGTAACCGTGGCCCTGCCTGAAATTAGCCGCTCGATGCTGAAGAACGCCCTGGTGCTCGGGCTGTTTGCCATCGCCACCGTGGGCCTGGTCGCCGTGCTGCAACAAGCCACTGCCGGGCGCATTGCCAACGCCGAGCGCGAAGCCCAGGTGCGCGCCCTGAGCGAGATCCTGCCCCAGGGCAGCTATGACAACCACCTGCTGGACAACAGCATTCAGCTGCACGATCCGCTGCTCGGCAGTAAATCGCCACAGACCGCCTATCTCGCCCTGAAAGACGGCAAGCCCAGCGCGGTGATTCTGCGCGCCACAGCGCCGGACGGTTACAGTGGCGCGATCCATTTGCTAATCGGTATCCAGGCAGATGGTCGCCTGGCCGGCGTGCGCGTACTCGGCCACAAGGAAACCCCGGGCTTGGGTGACAAGATCGAGCTGGCCAAAAGCGCCTGGATTCGCAGCTTCGACGGCAAGTCCCTGAGCAGCCCCAACGAAGACGGCTGGGCGGTGAAAAAAGATCGCGGTGAATTCGACCAATTTGCCGGCGCCACCATCACCCCGCGTGCGGTGGTCAAGGCCGTGCACAAGGCCCTGCAGTATTTCGATGCCCATCAAGAGCAGCTGTTCGCAGCCCAGGTGAAGTCCAATGGCTAGTCCCAGCTACCGCGAAATCACGCTTAACGGCCTGTGGAAAAACAACCCGGCGCTGGTGCAACTGCTCGGCCTCTGCCCACTGCTCGGAGTGAGCAACTCGGCGGTCAACGCCCTAGGGCTGTCACTGGCCAGCGCTGTGGTGCTGATCTGTTCCGGTACAGCGGTGTCGCTGGTACGCGGCGTGGTCAACACCGCCGTACGACTGCCGGCCTTTGTGATGATCATCGCCGCACTGACCACCTGCATCGAACTGCTGATGCAGGCCTTTACCTACGAGCTGTACCAGATTCTCGGCATCTTTATACCGCTGATCACCACCAACTGCGTGATCCTCGGCCGCGCCGATGGCTTCGCCGCGAAGAACGACCCGGCCCGCGCCGCCTATGACGGCTTGATGATGGGCCTGGGCTTTGGCGTGGTGCTGGTGATGATCGGCGCGCTGCGCGAGCTGTTCGGCACCGGCGCAGTGTTTGCCAATATGCATTTGCTGTTCGGCCCCATCGCCGCCAACTGGCAGCTGACGCTGATCCCCGAGTACAAGGGCTTCCTGCTGGCCATCCTGCCACCGGGCGCCTTTATCATGCTGGGCTTGCTAATTGCCTGCAAAAACCGTGTGGACGAGGTGCTGGCTGAGCGGGCCAAAGCGCAGCAGGTCGACACTCCGGTGCAGAGCCGCCGCGTACGGGTGACCGGAGTGATCGAGTGAACGCCGCCAAGCGCTACGAGATCTTCCGCCGCCTGCATGAAGACAACCCCGAGCCGAAGACCGAACTGGCCTACAGCACGCCCTTCGAGCTGCTGGTAGCGGTCACCCTGTCCGCCCAGGCCACCGATGTCAGCGTCAACAAGGCCACCGCCAAGCTGTTCCCGGTGGCCAATACCCCGGAGGCGATCTACGCCCTAGGCGTGGAGGGACTGAGCCAATACATCAAGACCATCGGCCTGTACAACAGCAAGGCGAAGAACGTCATCGAGGCCTGCCGCATCCTGATCGAGAAACATAGCAGCCAGGTGCCAGACAACCGCGAAGACCTCGAAGCGCTGCCCGGGGTTGGGCGCAAGACCGCCAACGTGGTGCTCAACACCGCGTTCCGCCAGTTGGCGATGGCGGTGGACACGCACATCTTCCGCGTCAGCAACCGCACCGGCATCGCCCCTGGCAAGAACGTGCTGGAGGTGGAAAAGAAGCTGATGAAGTTTGTGCCCAAGGAATTTCTCCTCGACTCACACCACTGGCTGATCCTGCATGGCCGCTATGTGTGTCAGGCGCGCAAGCCGCGCTGCGGCAGCTGCCGCATCGAAGATCTGTGCGAATACAAACAGAAAACCTCCGACGATTGAGCCGCTATTCAGCAGTTCAACAAGCTGATTGAAAAAATCTTTTTTACCCGCCCAGGTTTTGTCGCTATAAGGTGCGCAAATGGCCCTGGTAGCCTGGAGTGAATTAGATGAGCACTGATAAAGAAGAACTTGAGCTCGACGAAGACTTTGTTGCCGAAGAAACGGATGACACCGAAGCGCCGGTAGAGGTTGCCAAGACCAACCTGACCAAGCGCCGCATCATCGACAACTTCCTCGAAGAGCGCCGCTTGCACAAGCAATTGGCCGAATACGACTTCGACCTCTGAGCCCGCCCGCAACGAAAAGCCCCGCTTCTGCGGGGCTTTTTATGACGCATCTTTAGCCATCAGCAGCTGTCAGTCAGCTCGCGAAGGCGACAACAACTCGATCTTGTAACCGTCCGGGTCTTCAACAAACGCCAGAATGCTGGTGCCGTGTTTCATCGGCCCCGGCTCGCGGGTGATCTTGCCGCCGCGAGTACGGATGTCTTCACAGGCCTTGTACACATCCGCGACTTCCAAAGCGATATGGCCATAGCCGGTGCCCAATTCGTAGCTGTCCACGCCCCAGTTGTGGGTCAGTTCGATCACGCTGTTGTGCGCCTCGTCACCGTAGCCAACGAATGCCAGGGTGAACTGCCCTTCGGGGTAGTCCTTGCGACGTAGCAGGGTCATGCCCAGCACTTCGGTGTAGAACGCAATGGATTTATCCATATCGCCGACGCGCAGCATGGTATGCAGCAGTCTCATCAGGTATCTCCTCATCGTTGCCCATCTTGCGGGCTTATAAATGCAAACCCCGGCTTATGGCCGGGGTTTGGTGTGGCTCAGACGCTCAAGTCTATCAGAGCATCTTGCGCCCTTTGCCCGCGGCAATGCGCATGCGCAAAGCGTTGAGCTTGATAAAGCCACCAGCGTCAGCCTGGTTGTAAGCGCCACCATCTTCTTCGAAAGTGGCGATGTTGGCGTCAAACAGCGAGTCATCAGACTTACGCCCGGTGATGATCACGTTGCCTTTATACAACTTCATGCGCACCACGCCGTTCACATTGACCTGGGACGCGTCGATCATCTGTTGCAACATCAGACGCTCAGGGCTCCACCAGAAGCCGTTGTAGATCAGGCTGGCGTATTTTGGCATCAGCTCGTCTTTCAGGTGAGCAACTTCGCGGTCCAGGGTGATCGACTCGATGGCGCGGTGACCCTTAAGCATGATGGTGCCGCCAGGAGTCTCGTAGCAGCCACGGGATTTCATGCCAACAAAGCGGTTCTCGACGATGTCCAGACGACCGATACCGTTCTCACCACCGATGCGGTTCAGCTCAGCCAGTACGGTGGCCGGGCTCATGGCCTTGCCGTCGATGGCGACAATGTCACCGGCGCGATAGGTCAGCTCGATATAGGTCGGGGTATCCGGCGCGGCTTCTGGCGACTTGGTCCAACGCCACATGTCTTCTTCGTGCTCGGTCCAGGTGTCTTCCAGCACGCCGCCTTCATAGGAGATGTGCAGCAGGTTGGCATCCATGGAGTACGGCGACTTCTTCTTGCCGTGACGCTCGATTGGGATGGCGTGCTTCTCGGCGTAGTCCATCAGCTTCTCGCGCGACAGCAAATCCCACTCGCGCCATGGGGCGATGACTTTTACGCCGGGCTTGAGCGCGTAGGCGCCCAGTTCGAAACGTACCTGGTCGTTGCCCTTGCCGGTGGCGCCATGGGAGATGGCGTCAGCACCAGTCTCGTTGGCGATTTCGATCAGGCGCTTGGCGATCAGCGGACGGGCAATGGAGGTGCCCAGCAGGTACTCGCCTTCGTAGACGGTGTTGGCACGGAACATCGGGTAGACGAAATCACGCACGAATTCTTCGCGCAGGTCGTCGATGTAGATTTCCTTGACGCCCATGGCCTGGGCCTTGGCACGGGCCGGCTCGACTTCCTCACCCTGGCCGAGGTCAGCAGTGAAGGTCACCACTTCGCAGTTATAGGTATCTTGCAGCCACTTGAGAATCACCGAAGTGTCCAGGCCACCGGAATATGCCAGGACTACCTTGTTTACGTCGGCCATGCCATCAACTCCACGGGGTTGTGCGGGAAAACCGACGATTCTACTGCCCATGCCGTCTGATTTACAGAGGCGCGACAGCTTGTGACGACCAAGCGACGGATAATTGTTGGACAACAGACGAATAGCAGGTGCTAGGAGGTAGTCGCTGGCTCCGCAGCAGCAGGTGCGGGATCCATTGCCGGCGCAGGCGCTTCTGCCGCTTCTGGCACCCGATCTAGCAGAATGGTGACCCGACGATTCTTCGCCCGATTGGCTTCATTGCTGTTTGGTGCCACCGGGTAGCGTTCACCGTGAAAGCGCATGGTGATCTGCTCGGCAGGAATGCCGTTGGCCTTGAGGTACTCCATCACCGCCAACGCACGGCGGCGCGATAGGTCGCGATTGGTCAGACGATTGCCGCTGTTATCCGCATGACCATCGAGCTGGATGCGATTGACGCTGGGGTCGGCCTTGAGAAAGCTCAAAATGATATCCAGCTTGGCCTGGGCCAGCGGTTCCAGCGCCACCCCACCACCCGGAAAGCCGACCTGGCTCTTGCGCACCTGATCAAAATTCACCGGCAACAGCTTGGCCGTGCAATCCAGGTACTCGTTGTAGGCCTTGTTGAATTTGGCCGGCAGCAGGCGCACCTCAACCGCGTCACCGCCCATCGCCGCACGGTGCCGTACCAAGGGGCTACGACCTTCCAGCAGACCGGTTAGCAAGCGCGTACCTTGCTCCTGGGAGCTGTTGAACAGCACCTCGGCCGGCACCACACTGACCGAACCCAGATTGATATCACCGCGCCCCGGTTGCCATGGCGCCGCCGCCGCCAGCAAGGTTGCATTACCGGCCCCCAGCCAGCGCTCACGGGCTTTCAGGCTGAAGGTTACCTGTTCGCCCGCCCGCCGTACAAACACCCCCGAACCGAAATCGGTGATGGGCTGCGACAGTCGGCACTCGAACTGATCGCCCTCTACCTGCCACTCGATCTTCTCCAGACGAGTCTGGAAGCTGATGGCCAGGACGGGCTGGCTTGCCAGCAGGCAAAGCACCGCGAGTGAATAAGGGCGCACGACAGACTCCAGGGAATACGGCTTACCCTCTGTCTATCGGTGCCACGGCGAAAAACTTGAGCAGCGCTTTATGCCTCTTCTGCAGGTCGGGCCATGAATCAATCCCGCCTTCAGTCAGCTTTACCTGCCGCGCCCGCTTTCAGCGTGCTGCCACGGGGCTTTTCCGGTAGCATTCTCGCCACGTTTTGCCCGCCTGGAAGCTTCCATGACTGACCGCCTTACCCTGCTGCGTCCTGACGACTGGCACATCCACCTGCGCGACGGTGGCGCTCTGCCGCATACCGTCGCCGATGTAGCCCGCACCTTTGGCCGCGCCATCATCATGCCCAACCTGGTGCCGCCAGTTCGCAACGCCAGCGAAGCCGATGCCTATCGCCAGCGCATTCTCAATGCCCGCCCTGCTGGTAGCCGCTTCGAGCCGCTGATGGTGCTGTACCTCACCGACCTGACCCAGCCTGAAGACATTCGAACGGCCAAAGCCTCGGGCTTTGTGCATGCGGCCAAGCTCTACCCAGCCGGCGCGACGACCAACTCCGATTCTGGCGTAACCAGCATCGACAAGATTTTCCCGGTGCTCGAAGCCATGGCCGAAGTTGGCCTGCCGCTGCTGGTACATGGTGAAGTGACACGCAGCGAGATCGATGTATTCGATCGTGAGAAGATTTTTATCGGCGAGCACCTGAGCCGGGTGGTCGAGCGCTTCCCGACCCTCAAAGTGGTGTTCGAGCACATCACCACCCGTGATGCGGTGGAGTTTGTGCAAGGCGCTTCGGCCAACGTCGGCGCCACCATCACCGCCCATCACCTGCTGTACAACCGCAACCATATGCTGGTTGGCGGCATTCGCCCGCACTTCTATTGCCTGCCGATTCTCAAGCGCAACACCCATCAGGATGCCCTGCTGGATGCGGCCACCAGCGGCAACACCAAGTTCTTCCTCGGCACCGACTCGGCGCCGCACGCCAAGCATGCCAAGGAAGCCGCCTGCGGCTGCGCCGGTTGCTACACCGCCTATGCAGCTATTGAGCTGTATGCCGAAGCCTTCGAGCAGCGCAACGCGCTGGACAAGCTGGAAGCCTTCGCCAGTCTGAACGGTCCGGACTTCTACGGCCTGCCGCGCAACAGCGACAGCATCACCCTGGTGCGTGAAGACTGGACCGCACCTGCCAGCCTGCCGCTGGGCGAGCAAACCGTTATCCCGCTGCGCGCCGGTGAAACCCTGCGCTGGCGTCTGCTGGAGCGCCAAGCGTGAGTGAAGACCTGTACGACGACGAAGCTGAGAGCAGCAGCAACTCCGGTCCGCGCCACCCAATGGCGGCACGCTTTCGTGGCTACCTGCCGGTAGTCGTGGACGTGGAAACCGGTGGTTTCAACTGCGCCACCGATGCTCTGCTGGAAATTGCTGCCACCACCATCGGCATGGATGAAGGCGGCTTTCTTTATCCGGAACACACCCACTTCTTCCGCATCGAGCCATTCGAAGGCGCGAATATCGAGCAGGCCGCGCTGGACTTCACCGGCATCAAACTTGATCACCCATTGCGCATGGCGGTGAGTGAAGAGCATGCCCTCGGCGAGATCTTCAAGGGCCTGCGCAAGTCGCTAAAAGCGAACAGCTGCAAACGGGCAATTCTGGTCGGGCATAACAGCAGCTTCGACCTGGGTTTCCTCAATGCGGCCGTGGCGCGCTGCGGCATCAAACGCAACCCGTTCCATCCGTTCTCCAGCTTCGACACTGCCACCCTGGCCGGCCTCGCCTATGGCCAGACTGTACTGGCCAAGGCCTGCCAGGCTGCTGGCATCGATTTCGACGGCAAGGAAGCACATTCGGCCCGTTACGACACCGAGAAGACCGCCGAGCTGTTCTGCGGTATCGTTAATCGCTGGAAAGAGATGGGCGGCTGGATGGATTTCGACGACTAAGTAGGTGCAAGGCAGCGATCGGCTGCGCGTCGGCCCTGCGGCGTTAAAAACAGATTCGGCAAGCCACTATGGCTAACGCGCGTCAGTGCGGCCCGAAGGGCGAGTGAAACGAGTAATGCTTATGTACAAAAGTACACTCCGCTTGATTCGCTACGCTCACCCTTCGGGGCAGCCTGCGGCTGTTACTTCGCTTCACTGCGTTTCTCGTCTGTTTTGACCAGCCGGAGGCTGTTACTAACGTAGCGCCTTACAGGACTCTAGCTCGCGAGATCTAGAACAAACGTAATGTCACCGACACCAGATCTGCCCCAATAAAAAGCCCCGCACTTGGTGGGGCTTTTTATTGGGGCAGCAACAGCGCAGGCCAGGCCTGCGCTACTCCTATCAGGCGCTTTGCGCCAGATCCATCAACTCGCGGTTAGCCACAGCATACATGGCGTAATCGGTGTTGGTGGCCGCACGCAGCTCGCCGAGCATGACCTTCCAGCGATCTACCAAACGGCGGTGCTGATCCAGCCACACGCCGACCCGCTCTTCGATATCTGCAGGGCCTTCGGCCATTTGCAGTACCGACACGGTGATGGCGCGTTGCTGCCAGTCCAGGTCATCGCGGAAGGCTTCACGGGCCAGTGCTTGCCAGTTGTTTTCCACCGGCAAGCTGGTGATCTGCTGCAGGTACCAGGACAGCTCCAGCGACCCGCCGATGGCAAAGTACGCCGCTGCTACGCGATCCGGTTCCTGTCCGGTCACGTCCGACGCTTCGATGATCGGCAACAGGGTGTACAGATGGCTGGTGCCGGCGACCACACGCGCCAGCTCTTCCGGCACGCCGGCTTCGACATACCCCTGGAAGCGCGCCAGCCACTGTTCACGGGCCGGGCCTTCGAGCAGTTCGTCGAGTCGGCCAACCAGTGCCTCGATACGCGGCGCGAAATGCGCCACATCGCGGGCCGCGTCCTGCTCGTTGCGGCGGCTGCGCAGGAACCAACGGGTAGCGCGACGGCCCAGACGCATCAGCTCGTCCATCAACTGCAGTTGCAGTTCGGCAGGCACCTTGTAGTCCAGCGCCTCGATCTGCTGCCACCAGTGCGGCAGACGGAACAGATCACGCACGATCACATAGGCGCCGGCAACATTCGCCGCGCTCATGCCGGTGGACTCCTTCAGACGCTGCACGAAGGTGATGCCCATATGGTTGACCAGATCGTTGGCGATCTGCGTGCTGACGATTTCGCGCTTGAGGCGATGGCGACGCATCGGCTCCCCGAACTTCTTCGCCAGCAACGGCGGGAAGGCGGTTTCCATTTCCCGCGCCAGGTATTCGTCATCCGGCACCAGGGATTTCAGCAGCGATTCCTTGAGATCGATCTTGCTGTAGGAGATCAGCACCGACAGCTCCGGACGAGTCAGGCCCAGACCGTTGGCGGCGCGCTCATTGAGCTCGTCGTCGGTGGGCAGGAACTCCAGGGCGCGGTCCAGCTTGCCGGCGGTTTCCAGAGCACTCATCAGACGTTTGTACTCACCGACCCGCTCACGCGCACGGCGCTCGGCCAGTGACAGTGCCTGGGTCTGCTTGTAGTTGTTGCCCAGCACCAGGCCACCCACCGCATCGGTCATTTCCACCAGCAGCTTGTTGCGCTGCTTACCGGTCATGTCGCCAGCGCCGACGATTTCGCCGAGCAGAATCTTGATGTTGACCTCATGGTCGGAGCAGTCCACACCACCGGCGTTGTCGATAAAGTCGGTGTTGCTCTTGCCGCCATTGAGGCCGTACTCGACGCGACCCAGCTGGGTCATGCCGAGGTTACCGCCCTCACCCACTACCTTGGCACGCAGTTCGCGACCGTCCACGCGCAGCAGGTCGTTGGCCTTGTCGCCAACGTCGGCGTGGCTTTCCTTGCTGGATTTCACGTAGGTGCCGATGCCGCCGTTCCACAACAGATCCACCGGAGCCTTGAGCAAGGCGTTCAGCAGTTCGTTAGGCGCCAGCTTGTCAGCGCTGATATCGAAGCGCTCTTTCATCTGCGGGCTGATGGCGATGCTCTTGGCACTGCGCAGGAAGATCCCGCCGCCGGCGGAAATCAGCTTGGCATCGTAATCGGCCCAGCTGGAGCGCGGCAGATCGAACAGGCGCTGACGCTCAACAAAGCTCTTCGCCGCATCCGGGTTGGGGTCGATAAAGATGTGCATGTGGTTGAAGGCCGCGACCAGCTGCAGGCTTTCCGAGAGCAGCAGACCGTTACCGAATACGTCGCCGGCCATATCGCCGATGCCGATTACGGTGACGTTGTCCTTCTGCACGTCGATGCCACGTTCACGGAAGTGGCGCTGCACCGAAACCCAGCCGCCCTTGGCGGTGATGCCCATGCCTTTGTGGTCATAACCGGCAGAGCCGCCCGAGGCGAAGGCATCGTCCAGCCAGAAGCCGTATTCGGCAGCAATGCCGTTGGCGATATCGGAGAAGGTCGCGGTGCCTTTGTCGGCCGCCACCACCAGATACGGATCGTCGCCATCGTGACGCACCACGTTCTGCGGGGGCACCACGGCGCCGTCTTTCAGGTTGTCGGTGATATCCAGCAGGCCGCTGATAAATATGCGGTAGCAGGCAATACCCTCGGCCAGCACATCATCACGGGTGCCGCCGACCGGCAATCGCCGTGGAATAAAGCCGCCCTTGGCGCCCATCGGCACGATGACCGCGTTCTTCACCTGCTGCGCCTTGACCAGGCCCAGCACCTCGGTGCGGAAGTCTTCCTCGCGGTCCGACCAGCGCAGACCACCACGGGCTACGTCACCAAAGCGCAGGTGCACGCCTTCAACACGCGGCGAGTAGACGAAGATTTCGAACTTCGGCGTCGGTCGAGGAATATCCGGAATCGCCCGCGGGTTGAGCTTGAAGCTGAAGTAGCTCTTCGGCGCACCGCTGGCATCGGTCTGGTAGAAGTTGGTGCGCAGGGTGGCTTTGATCAAGTCCAGGTAGCGGCGCAGGATGCGGTCTTCGTTGAGCACCGCAACGTTGTCCAGCGCGGCGAGAATCGCCTGCTCAAGCTTCTGCTGCTTGTCTTCCAGATCATCAACGGTAAGTTTGCGCGCCAGGTAGAAGCGCGTCTTGAACAGGCGCACCAGTTCTTTGGCGATATCGGCGTGGTTGACCAGGGTGCTGGCGATATAGCTGAGGTCGAAACCCAGGCGAATCTGCTTGAGGTAACGGGCGTAGGCACGCAGCAGCGCCACGTCACGCCACGGCATGGCGGCCATCAACACCAGACGGTTGAAGCCGTCATTCTCCGCCGCGCCACCGACGATATTGACGAAAGCGCCCTGCAGGGTGTCGTTGAGCTGCTGAATGTCGACATCCAGGCCTTCGGCATAGGTAAAGGCGAAGTCGTGAATCCAGAACTCGCGGCCATCGGCACGGCGCAGCTTGTAAGGGAACTCACCGAGCACGCGCAGACCGAGGTTTTCCAGAATCGGCAGCACGTCCGACAACGGCAGCGGCGTGTCGGCGTGGTACAGCTTGCAGTGCAGCTGCTGCTCGCCCTGGGTCAGCGGCTGGTAGAAGCTCATCACCAGCTGGCGCTCGCTGTTCAGGCTGAGCAGGTGCTGCATGTCCACCACCGCCGAGTGCGGGGCGAAACGCTCGCGGTAGCCGGCCGGGAAGCCGCCGGGGAATTCGCTGAGCACTTCGGTGCCCTGGGCTTCGCCAAGGCTTTCGACGATCAGGCTGGTGTAATCGTCCTTCCACGAACGGCAGGCCTGGATCACTTCTTTTTCCAGGCGCAGCGGGTCGATCTGCACGCGGTTCTTCGGGTCGACCTTGAGGATGAACTGCACCCGCGCCAGCACCGATTCGGAGAAGAAGGTCCAGAATTCGCAATCGGTAGCCTGCAGACGCTCCATCAGCACCTGCTGGATCTTCATGCGGGTTTCGGTGGAGTACACATCGCGCGGCACATAGGCCAGGCAGTAGCAGAAGCGGCCATAAGGATCGCGGCGCAGGAATACGCGAATCTTGTTGCGCTCCTGAATCTGCACGATCGCCATGGTGGTGTTGAACAGCTCATCCACCGGAGTCTGGAACAGGTCGTCACGCGGCAGCACTTCCAGGACTTGAGCCAGCTCCTTGCCCAGGTGCGCGCTGCTGTCGAAACCGGAACGCTGCTTGATCACCGCTACTTTGCGGCGGATATACGGAATGTTCCACACGCTCTCGGCGTACACCGCCGAAGTGTACAGCCCCATAAAGCGGCATTCCTTGACCACCTTGCCCTTGGCGTCCAGTTCGCGGATCGACACCAGGTCCGGGTACGCCGGACGGTGCACGCGGCTGGGTACCGCGGCCTTGGCGAAGGACAGCAGCTGCGGCTCGCGCAGGTAGGCGACGGCTTCAGACTCGATATGCAGTTCATCAGCCTTGAGGCCAGTGCGCAGACGCTTGGACATGCCCAGCAGGGACTTTTCGTCGTAGACCATGCTGCCGCCGCCGGCGCTGTCGGCAACGGTGAATTCTTCATAGCCGAGGAAGGTGAAGTGGTCGTCGAGCAACCAGTTCATGAATACCTTGATCTCTTCCAGTTCGGCGCCTTCGACCTTGAGCTTGGCCTTATCCAGCCAGGCCAGCAGTTCCTTGGCCTTGGCTTTCATCGGCTGGAAGTCGGCGACGCTCAGGCGTACATCGCTGAATACTTCGTGCAGGTCTTTTTCCAGGGTCTTCAACTCGCCGATGTTGGCGCAGCGGTCGATCTCCAGGAACATCAGAGCTTCCTGCTGCACATCCTTGCCCTGGGCGCCCTTGGGCAGGATTTCCTGCAGCTCGCCGCTCTTGTTGCGGCGCACGCTGAACACGCTGTTCTGCAGGGTGTGGATGCTGTAGCCGCGACGGTTGAGCTCCATGCGCACCGAATCGACCAGGAACGGAATGTCGCTGTGCAGAATTTCTACGGCAGTGTGGGTGGACTGCCAGCCATGTTTTTCATAATCGGGGTTGAATACCCGCACTTCGGGCTTGGCCGGTTCAAAACGCTCCAGCACCCGCCAGGACGACAAGGTGCAGCCGACCAGGTCAGAGAGGCGACGCTGGGTCAGCTCCTCGAGGGCGATGATGCCGAAGAATTGCTCGGCGAACAGGGCTACTTGTGGCAGAGCCTGTTCACTGACGTGCTGCGCCAGCGCCGTTTGCAGGTGGTGCTGAAAATCGGCTTTGCTGGCCGCCGTAAAGAACGCCATGGGTTTGCTCCGTTTGGCTTGTTATTCGTCAGGGGACTCGATCAAGGCAGTCGCGAGTAATGACCTTCACCACAACCTTGTTGTTCAACGTTAGTCTAGGAGGCAGCGATTGCATTAAAGTGGCTGCCACTTAACTCTGGCGAGATTCAAGACTCGCTGGTCACATTTGCCGGATGAGCTTAACGATGGAACACCGTGAAGCGCTTGTCGCGCTGCGACATTTTCTTTCAAGTCAGATCCTCGGCCAGGAAAAACTCATCGAAAGGCTGCTGATTGCCTTGCTCGCTGATGGCCACATGCTGGTCGAAGGCGCTCCCGGCCTGGCCAAGACCAAGGCGATCAAGGAGCTGGCCGAAGGTATCGAGGCCGAGTTCCACCGCATTCAGTTCACCCCTGACCTGCTTCCGGCGGATATCACCGGCACCGAAATCTATCGTCCGGAAACAGGCAGCTTCGTATTCCAGCAGGGACCGATCTTCCACAATCTGGTGCTGGCCGATGAGATCAACCGTGCTCCGGCCAAGGTGCAATCGGCGCTGCTCGAAGCCATGGCCGAGCGCCAGGTCAGCGTGGGCCGCAGCACCTATCACCTGTCGCCACTGTTTCTGGTGATGGCCACGCAGAACCCGATCGAGCAGGAAGGCACCTACCCACTGCCCGAGGCCCAGCTCGACCGTTTTCTGATGCACGTGAAAATCGGTTTCCCCGACGCCAGCGTGGAACGCAAGATCCTCGCCCAGGCCCGTGGTGAAGCGCTGAATGGCGAAACCAAGCCCGAGCAGCTGGTTAGCCAGCAGGCGATCTTTGCCGCTCGCCAGGAAATCCTCGGCCTGTATATGGCCGATGCGGTGGAAGAATATTTGGTGCAACTGGTGATGGCCTCGCGCACCCCGGCCAAGTTCGACCCGGAACTGGCCGAGTGGATTGCTTATGGTGCCAGCCCACGCGGCTCGATTGCCCTGGACCGCTGCGCACGGGCCCACGCCTGGCTGGCCGGGCGGGATTTCGTCAGCCCGGAAGATATCCAGGCGGTGCTGTTCGACGTGCTGCGCCACCGCATCATTCTGTCGTTCGAGGCAGAAGCCGCCGGCATCGACCAGGACCGCGTGGTGCAGCGCATTCTCGACGTCGTGGCGGTCGCCTAACCACCATGCACGACCAACCCACGCAGCCCGGCATTCGCGTCAGCCTCGGTGAACTGATCGAGATGCGCCATCGTGTGCGTGAGGTGCAGCTGTTTTCCACCCCGGCGCGGCGCAGCCCGCTGATTGGCCTGCACCACTCCAAGCTGCGTGGGCGCGGCGTGGACTTCGACCAGGTGCGCGTGTATCAGCCCGGTGACGACGTGCGCACCATCGATTGGCGAGTGACCGCACGTACTCAAGAACCGCACACCAAGCTGTTCCATGAAGAGCGCGAGCGGCCGATCTACATCATGGTCGAGCAGAGCAAACGGCTGTTCTTCGGCTCCGGGCTGATGTTCAAATCGGTGCTTGCCGCCCAGGCCGCCAGCCTGATCGGCTGGGCCGCCCTGGGTCACAACGACCGCATTGGCGGCCTGGTATTTGGTGATTTGGAACACCACGAAATCAAACCCCGGCGTAGCAAGCAGAGCCTGCTGCAACTGCTCAGCCGTCTGGCCAAAGCCAACCAGGTGCTGAGCAACGACAGCCAGGGCGGCCGCGACAGCTTCGGCCTGGCCCTGCGTCGCGCCCGTGAGGTACTGCGCCCCGGCAGCCTGGTGGTGATTCTGTGTGATGAACGCACCTTGAACGACAGCAGCGAGCAGCAGTTGCTGCTGCTCGCACGGCACACCGACTTGTTGCTCCTGCCGCTGTCCGACCCACTCGACCACGCCCTGCCCAATGCCGGCTTGCTGCGTTTCACCGAGCACGGCGCGCAACTGGAGCTGGACACCCAGGACGCCGAACTGCGCCAGGCCTACCGCGGCCTGGCCGATGCCCGCCAGGCGCGCTGGCAACGCCTGGCGCAGAAGCTCGGCGTACCGCTGCTGGCCCTGAATACCCAGAGCGAGATGATCGAGCAGTTGCGTGAACACCTGAATGCTCAGCGGCCAAGGAAAAGCCTGTGAACCCGCTGGACCAGCTCGAACCCCTAATCGCTCCTGCGCCGATCAGCTGGTGGCCGCCGGCACCAGGCTGGTGGCTATTCGCCCTGCTGCTGCCCGTGCTGCTGTGGGCTGCTTTCAAGCTGCTTAAACGCCTGCCGCGTAAAGCGGCTGGGCAGTCGACCGAAGCGCCGCTCGACCCATTGCGCCAGGCCGCGCTGAACGAACTCGAACGTCTGAGCAAACCTTATGACGGCGTCGATGCCGGCCCCTGGCTGCAGCAACTCAACGCTATTCTCAAACGTCTGTGCCGCGAGCGTTACCCACAAAGTAACAGCCATATTCTGAGCAGCCGCGCTTGGCTGGCCTTTCTCGACAGCCGTTGCCCAGCAGCCGGCCTGACCCGCTGGATGATCCTGGTGGAGGGTGCCTATCGCCCGCACTGCAGCCTGGATGACAAGGCCATCGCCGGCCTCAACCAGGCGGTGTCGATCTGGATTCGCAAACATGTTTGAGTTTGCCTGGCCCTGGGTCTTCCTGATCGCTCCCCTACCCTGGCTGCTGCGCGCCTGGCTGCCGCCAGCGGACAGCGGCGAGGCGGCGCTGAAAATCAGCTTTCTGGCGGAGCTCGAAGGCTTGAGCGGACGCCGCGCCCGCGTACGACTGCCGGCCTTGCGGCAACAGGCGCCGCTTGCACTGATCTGGCTGTTACTGCTACTCGCCAGCGCGCGCCCGCAATGGCTGGGTGAACCGCTACCGTTGCCGGCCAGCGGTCGCGACCTGCTGCTGGCGGTAGATGTGTCCGGTTCCATGGACTACTCCGACATGCTCTGGGAAGACCAGGAAGTCAGTCGCCTGAGCCTGGTCAAGCACCTGCTCGGCGACTTTATCGACGGCCGTCAGGGTGACCGGGTCGGCCTGATCCTGTTCGGCAGCCGCGCCTACCTGCAGTCGCCACTGACCTTCGACCGACAGACCGTGCACACCTGGCTGGATGAGGCACAGAAAAATATCGCCGGGCCGCAGACCGCCATCGGCGACGCCATTGGCCTGGCGGTCAAACGCCTGCGCGAGCGCCCGGCGCAGAGCCGCGTGCTGGTACTGGTCACCGATGGTGCCAACAACGCCGGTGAAATCGATCCCATGACCGCCGCACGCCTAGCCGCCGAGGAAGGCATCACCATTTACCCGATCGGCATCGGTGCCGACCCTGAGCAAGGTGGCGTGCTCGGCATGCTTGGCTTTAACCCGGGCATCGATCTGGACGAGCCGAGCCTGCGTGCGATTGCCGAGGCCACCGGCGGTGAATACTTCCGCGCCCGCGACAGCGAAGAGTTGCAAGCCATCGAGGCCACCCTCGACCGCCTCGAACCGGTGGCGCAGAAGCCGACTCTGGCGCGGCCAACCTTGCCACTCTATCCCTGGCCACTGGGCCTGGCCTTACTGCTCAGCCTGCTGCTGGTCAGCCAGACACTCTGGCCGAGCCTGCAACAACGCTGGCGCAATCAACTGACACGGCTGCGGGGGAAACAGTCATGAACGAATTGACCAGCCTCTGGCCGCACTGGCAGCGACCCTTCTGGCTGTTGCTGATACCGCTGCTGGGTTTTCTGCTCTGGCAGCTCTGGCACCGGGAGAAACGCAGTGGCCGCTGGCAAGCGTTGCTGCCGGCCGCGTTCCAGACCGCGCTGCTGACCGCCACAGGCGGGCGCAACAGTCGCCTGCCCTGGCTCGCCCTCGGCCTAGCCTGGTTACTGGCCCTGTTGGCACTGCTCGGCCCCAGCTGGCAGCGCATCGAGCAGCAGAACCCCAAGCCAGCCGACCCGCTGGTGGTACTCCTCGAACTGACCCCTGAGATGCTCGCCAGCGATGCCTCGCCCAATCGCCTAGCCCAGGCCAAGCGCAAGCTGCTCGACCTGCTGGAGGCACGCCAGGATGCGCAAACCGCTATCGTCGTGTATGCCGGCAGCGCACATACCCTGGTGCCGCTGTCCGACGACCTCGCCACCAGCCGCAACCTGCTCGATGTGTTGAGCCCAGAGATCATGCCCGAGCCTGGCAAGCGCGCCGACCTGGCCGTAGCCAAGGCCCTGCAACTGCTCGAACAGGGCGCCCAGGGCAATGGCCGCCTCCTGCTGCTGACCAGCAGCCTCGATGAAACCCAACGCCAGGCAATCACCCAGACCCTCGGCCGCCGTGGCGAGCGCCTGCGCATTCTCGGTATTGGCAGCACCCAGGGCGCGCCGATCATTCAGGAGGATGGCTCATTTCTCAAGGACGCCCAGGGCACCATCCTGCTGCCGCGCCTGGACAGCAACGGCCTCAAACGTTTTGCCAATGAACTAGGTGGTCAGTATCAGGGGGTGACGCTGGACGAACGCGACCTGCGCAACCTGGGCCTGCTCGATGCGCCGCAACAGCTGCGTCGTGACGGCGAGCTGACCCAGCTGCAAGCCTGGGCAGATCAGAGCCACTGGCTGCTTCTGCCGCTGTTGTTACTGGCCGCCTGCGCCGCCCGCCGCGGCTGGCTGCTGTGCTTACCACTGTTACTGCTGAGCCTGCCGCAAAACAGCTACGCCTTCAGTTTCGATGACCTCTGGCTGCGTGCCGATCAGCAAGGGCAGCGCCTGCTGGAGGCGCAACAACCGGCGGAAGCCGCGCAGCGGTTCAAGGATCCGCGCTGGCAAGGCCAGGCGCTCTACCAGGCCGGCGATTACGCCGCGGCCGCCGAACGCTTTGCCAATGGCGAAAGCGCCAGCGACCACTACAACCGTGGCAACGCCCTGGCACGCAGCAATGAACTGGAAGCCGCCGTGGACGCCTACACCCAGGCACTGGAACTGCAACCCGACTTGGCCCAGGCGCAAAAGAACAAAGCCCTGGTCGAAGAACTGCTCCGCCAGAACCAGCAACAACAGCAGAATCAAAGCGACAACTCACAAGAATCCAACGAGCGGCAGAATCAGCCCAGCAACCAGCCGCAAGCCGGCCAGTCCGATCCAGACGCCCAGCAGCAGGCCGAGCAATCGCCGGCCAAACCGCCAGAGTCTGAAGACAAGACTGAGAGTGAGAAACCCGCACAACCTGGTGCCGAAGAAGACGCGGATACACCGCCCAAAACTCCGGAAGAAGACGACAGCAACAGCGGCGAAGAACAGATCGCCAGTGCCGAACCGGCCCTCGACGGCGAGCGGCGTCAGGCATTGGAACAATGGCTGCGGCAGATTCCCGATGATCCGGGCGAGCTGCTGCGGCGTAAATTCAGGCTGGAACAACAGCGCCAGGAACAACTGCAATGAGCCGACTGCTCTGTACCCTTCTGCTTGGCCTGCTGGCTCTGAATGTCAGCGCGCAAAGCCTGACCGCCAGCGTCGACCGCACCCGCCTGGATGCCGGTGAGAGCGTTGAGCTGACTCTGGAATCGAATGACGCCACACTGTTCGGCAAGCCCGATCTGCAGCCGCTCAACGAACTGTTTGAGGTGCTCGGTACCCGCCAGGTCAACCGCCTGACCAGCGGCAGCAATGGCGCCCAGGCCAGCACGCGCTGGATCGTTACCCTGCAGCCCAAGCACAGTGGCTATGTGGTGATACCGCCGCTGAACCTCGGCCAACTGCAAAGCGAACCGATTACCCTGCACGTACAACAGGCCGCCAGTGCCGATGACAGCCGCTTGGCGCCGGTGTTTATCGACGCCAGTCTGGACCAGGAAAGCGTCTACGTGCAGGCGCAAACCGTGCTGACACTGCGCATCTACCACTCCGTTTCACTTTACGACGACAGCAGCCTGACCCAACTGGATATGCCCCTGGCGCGCGTTGAAGCCCTGGGCAAGCCACGCACTTATGAGAAAGACATCAACGGCGTGCGCCATGGCGTGATTGAGCTGCGTTACGCGATCTTCCCCCAGGAAAGTGGCGAGCTGTTGATCCCCTCGCAGGCCTTTACCGCCACGGCGGTTGATCGCTCCGCCAGCAATGCCTACAACCCGTTCGGTCCGCGTCCGGGCAAGGTGGTGCGAGTCCGCTCGCCGGAAATTCCGCTGACGGTAAAGGCCAAGCCTGCCAGCTACCCCGTAGACGCCCCCTGGCTGCCAGCGCGCGCCCTCAGCCTGAGTGAAGTCTGGAGCCCGCAGCCGGAAACCGCCCGCGTCGGTGACTCGCTGACCCGCAGCCTGCTGCTCAAGGTCGAAGGCCTGGCCAGTGCACAACTGCCGCCCTTGCCGGCCACCCAGATTGCCGGCCTGCGCCGTTACCCCGATCAACCGCAACTGGCCAACCAGGCCAGCGATAACGGGCTGGTGGCCAGCCGTGAAGAACGCGAAGCACTGGTGGCCAGTCGCGAGGGCATGATTGCCTTACCGGCGATCGAAGTACTGTGGTGGAACACAACGACCGATCAACTCGAACGCAGCAGCTTGCCGGCCCGTAACCTGCAGGTGGCCGCCAACCCGAATCTGGAAACCCTGCCGATTGAGGCAGCCCGCCCTGCAGTCAATGAGGTGGACAACGTACAACTCTGGCCCTGGCAACTCAGCACCACGCTGCTGAGCCTGACCACCTTGCTCGGTTTTACCCTGTGGTGGCGCGCGCGACGTCAGCCTCCGGTATCACCTAGCCAGCAGGCAGGCCCCAGCCAACGTAACCTGCTTGATGACCTGAAACGCAGCTGTATGGCCAACGACTCGCAAGCTACTCGTCACGCGCTGGACGCCTGGGCCCGCCAGCAGCCGGAAACTCTCGCCGATATGGCCGCGCGCTTTACCCCGCTGTCCGACGCCCTCGATGGCCTGAATGGTGCGCTCTACAGCGAGAGCGGCCAGCACTGGCAGGGCCGCAATCTGTGGCTGGCGATTCGCAGCCTGCCTGCCGTAGAGGATCTTGAGAGCACCAGCAACCCGGATACCAGTGCCCTGCCGCCACTGTATCCGCGCTAGCTGCCCGCACCGGCCCGTCAACTTCAGCAGGAGTGGCGTAGTGGCAGACGCAAGGGTTGCAGCACAACAGCGCAACTGCCCCGCCACCCAACCCCAGTGGTTATCGGCTTAGTTCATCTGCCACGCACGAGTGATCGTGTTCGCAGAGCGACTCGAGTCTTGCGTAATTCGCGGGCAGCCCACTCTCCTACAACCCTTGCCTAGCCCAGATTAAATTCGTGAAGCGCTCGTTTAACATCCGACGAGAAACCAGGGGCGGCGGGATTCACGGGCAGCCAACGCCAGCTCAGCATTCGAGCTAATGCATAGACAATAAAAAACCGCGGCCCAAGGGCCGCGGTTTTTCAGTATTGCGACTGCGTGTCAGGCTTAGCCCTTGTTGCGCAGCTTCTCCGGGTTGATCAGGAAGCGGGCCAGAGCAGGCAGCAGCCAGATCGCGCCGATCATGTTCCAGAGGAACATAAAGGTCAGCATCAGACCCATGTCGGCCTGGAACTTGATCGCCGAGAAGATCCAGGTCGCTACACCGATCGCCAGGCAGACACCGGTGAACAACACGGCCTTACCGGTCGACTTGAGGGTCTCGTAGTAGGCATCCTGCAGCGACAGCCCCTGACGCAGGTAGGTCTCCAGACGACTGTAGATATAGATGCCGTAGTCGACACCAATACCCACACCCAGGGCAATTACCGGCAGAGTGGCAACCTTCACACCGATGCCCATATAGGCCATCAGCGCGTTACCCAGTACCGAGGTCAGCACCAGCGGCAGGATCACGCAAAGAGTCGCCGCCAGCGAACGGAAGGTCAGCAGACACATGATGCTCACGGCCGCATACACCGCAATCAGCATCGTAGTTTCGGACGCTGCGATCACCTCATTGGTGGCCGCTTCGATCCCGGCGTTACCCGCTGCCAGGATGAACTCCAGGCCGTCTTTGTTGTTCTGCTTGGCAAAGTCTTCGGCGACATCAACCACGCGGCTCAAGGTTTCCGCCTTGTGGTCGGTGAGGAATACCAACACCGGTGCCACCGAGCAATCACCGTTGTACAGACCGTCAGCCCGGGCAATGGAGTTGTTCAGCACGTCCTGGTTACGCGACAGGGTTTCCCATTTCAGGTTGCCCTCGTTCATGCCCTTGATCACCTGACGCGACACGGTGACCATGGAAATGGCCGACTGCACGCCTTCGGTGTTCTCCATCTTCCACATCAACTCATCCATGGCCGACAGCGTCGGATAAGTCGAACAGCCTTCAGCTGCCGTCTTGACCATGATCACCAGAACATCGGAGCTGGTGGAGTAGTTGCGGATAACGAAATCGTTGTCCAGGTTGTAGCGCGAATCCGGGTGCAGCTCAGGCGCGCCCTGATCGAGGTCACCGATCTTCAGGTTCTGCCCGTACCACACACCGCCTGCCAGTGCCACGATTGCCACAACCACGGAAATCGGCGCCACCATCGGGTGCGCACACTTGGACAGAAAGCGCCAGAAAGGGTGTTCCTTGCAGGCCTCTTCACGGCTGATGGTCACCGCCTTCTTGCTGATGCCGACATAGGAAATCATCACCGGCAGCAGAATCAGGTTGGTCAGAATGATCACCGCCACACCCATGGATGCACCGATGGCCAGCTCACGGATCACGCCAATATCGATCAGCAGCAGGGTGATAAAACCCACCGCATCCGACAGCAGCGCCACCAGCCCCGGGATAAACAGCTGACGGAAAGCCATACGTGCAGCGGACAGCGAGTCAGTCGCCTCGCCCGAGGCCATGGCAATACCGTTGATCTTCTGCACGCCATGGGAAATACCGATGGCAAAGACTAGGAACGGCACCAGCATCGAATACGGATCAAGCCCGAAGCCCAGGGTATGCAGCAAACCCAGCTGCCAGACCACCGCAATCAGTGTGGTCAGAACCACCGCCAAGGTGCTCTTGAAGCAATGGGTGAACCACAGCAGCAGAACAAAGGTGATGCCAATTGCCACGGCAAAGAACAACGCCACGCCAATCAGGCCATCAATCAGATCGCCGACTTTCTTGGCGAAACCAATGATGTGGATTTTGACGTTGGGGTTCTGTGCCTGGTACTTCTCGCGGATCTTCTCTTCCAGCTCGTGGGAGAACTTCTGGTAATCCAGCGGGATCTGCTTGCTCTGATCGTTCGGGTCGGCATAGGTCTCCAGCAACGGCAAGTCGACGATGCTCGACTTGAAGTTGTTGGCCACCAGACGGCCAATCTGTCCGGACTTGAGGATGTTGCTGCGCAACTCTTCGAGGCTTTCCGCAGAACCGTCGTAGGTTTGCGGAATCACTTCACCGCCGGCAAAACCTTCTTCAGTCACTTCGGTCCAGCGTACGCTTGGGCTCCACAGCGACTTCAGGCCGGAACGATCGACACCCGGAATATAGAAGGCTTCGTCGTTGATCTGACGCAGCGTCTCCATGTATTCCTTGCTGAAGATATCGCCATCTACCGCTTCCACCGAGATGCGCACGGTGTTGCCCAGGTTCGCCAGGTCATTGCGGTGCTCGAGCATCTTCTGAATATAGGGGTGCCCCAGCGGAATCATCTTCTCGAAGCTGGTCTGCGGACGCACCTGCGCCGCCTGGAAGAACAGAAACAGACTGATCAACAGGCACAGCAGAATCACGGCCGGGCGATTGTTGAAGATCAACCGCTCCAGGAAGGAGGCAGGTTGTTGTTGATGCTTACTCATGCAAAGGCTCCCGGCTTATTGTTGTTGGCCCAGATCGGCGCCAGTAGGCGCAGCAGCATGAACGCCACCCTGCCCTACCAGAATCAGATTGCCGTTTTCCATTGCTGCAACGCCTGCCAGCGAAAGCCGGTCGGCACGATTGGTCACACTGAAATTGCGGCCGTTGTCGGTGCTCTTGAGTACGGTACCGCCATGCCCAACCACCACGATGGAGCCATCAGCCAGACGATTACCGTCAGCCAGACCAAACTCCAGAGGACCATTGTTGGCCGTGTTCAGGCTGATCGCCTGCCAGGTCGTACCGAAGTCTGCCGAACGGAACAGATGCCCACGCAGGCCATAAACCAACAGTGCACCGGCCTCATCAGTGCCTAAAGCACCGAATAGCGAACCCTCGTAAGGGCCTTCCAGGGTTTCCCAGGTCTGCCCCCAATCCGGAGAACGGAACATCGCGCCCTGCTCACCCACAATAAACAGGCCGGAGTCTTTGACTTCGACAATCGCGTTGAGGTGGTAGGCGTCTTCGTTGTCCATTCGGTCGCTGACATCTTCCCAGTTGGCGCCACCATCGGTGGTCTCCAACAAGGCACCGTAAGCGCCTACGGCATAACCGTTGTTGCGGTCCTTGAACCAGACATCCAGCAGCGGCGCTTCACGCTCAAGGTCTTCAAACTGTTTGGCCCAGGTAGCGCCGCCATCGGTGCTGGCGAGAATCTGTGCATCGTGGCCAACAGCCCAGCCATGGCTGTCGTCGATAAAGAACACGGCAGTGAGCATCTGCTTGGTAGGCACCTTGGCCTGAACCCAGTTTGCGCCGTTGTCGTCGGAATAGAGGATATGCCCACGATCCCCCACGGTGACCAGGCGCTTGCCCAGGCTGGCGACATCCAATAACAGGCTGTGATGAGCTTTGGCAGAAGAGACCGAGTAATGACTGGCGTCATCGCTGGCAGCCTGCAATGGTGCACTGGTAAACATCAGCACGGATAGCACACTACACAGCGACAGCGCTTTGGCTATCGGTGAGTGGACGCGGAGCGCCGGTGCGCGGGACAACCCCACAATACGACCGGCCTGGGTGCGCCGCATGACGGGCTCACTCATATACCTTCCCCCTTATTCTTATAGGTAGCACTACCCTTATAGCAGTGCACCTATCCTACTGAGCTTTCAAAAGGCCTGACAATCAGCGCGACGTTATGTTTTGTTAAACCCGCCCGTCTACCCTGCCCTGCTGGACTGACAAATAGCAAAAGGCCGCTACAACAGTAGCGGCCTTTTGCTCAACCTACACGCGGATTAACGCGTACCGCGGCGACGCAGCGCAGCTGGCTTGAAGTAACCGTCATCCGGTACAGCCTGGCTGAAGTCGATGGTACTTGGCTCTTCGTTATCCAGGTTCTGCACGTGGTAACGGCGTGCTTGAAGATCGTGGAAGGTATCCAGAGCAGACCAAGTGGTCGGCAGGTCGTAGTAGTTTTTCAGGTAAGCAATCGAGACGCGCCACAGCTCGCCACGACCGTCGTACTGATCAACCACTGCCGCTTGCCAGCTGTCCTCGTCGAGGAACAGGGTGCGTTTGGAGTAGATGTGACGCGAGCCCGACTTCAGCGTGCCCTCGACTACCCACACTCGGTGCAGCTCGTTGCGAGTAAAGGCCGGGTTCAAGTGACCGACTTGCAGCAGATCCTTGTACTTGACGTCCGGGCTGGTGACTTTGTAGCTGTTGTAAGGAATGTAGATTTCCTTTTTGCCTACCAGCTTCCAGTCATAACGATCTGGCGAACCGTTAATCATGTCGGTGTCGTCTGCAGTGCGCAGGCCGTCAGCGGCAGCGATCGGGGTGTCGTAGGCCAGGTTCGGCGCACGACGTACGCGGCGCTGACCGGCGTTATAGCCCCAAGCCTGACGTGGCTCTTTTACCTGATCCAGAGTTTCGTGTACCAGTACCGCACCACCGGCCAGACGCGCCGGGCTCTTGGTGAAAGACAGGTAGTAGAACATGATGTTGTTCAGGTCAGCTGCAGTCCCTTTCGGGTTGTAGAACTTGAACATGGCTTCCTGCTGCGAGGTCACCAGGGAGTAGCTGCCGTTACGCTGCACGGCTACTTCCGAAGCACGACGCACAATATAGGTACCACGGTAACGTGCGATGTGGTTCCACAGCGCCTCTACACCATTCTGCGGGATCGGGAACGGGATGCCGCCGTAAGCGTCGGAGAAACCATTACCGCCATCAAGCAACTTGGCCGTACTGGCGTTCTTGATGGTGTTGTCATACACCCACTGCGGCGCAGAACCGGAACGACGGGTCTGATAGACCGGCATCTGGTAACTGTTCGGGTAGGTGTTGAACATCGCAATCTGACCTGGGGTCAGGTTGTCTTTGTACTGATCCAAGTTGGCTTTGGTGATGGTGAACAGCGGTTTGTCATCAGCAAACGGATCTACGTGGTGCTGGCCTGGTGTCTTGTAAGCCGCCGGAGCCTGGGTGATACCACCGGTCCACTCAGGGATGGTGCCTGCCGCATTGCCGGCTTTCTCGGCACCAAACGGGGTGAGGCTTGCGCCCAGCTTGGCCGCTTCCGCAGGCGAAACTGCAGCAAACGCGCTACCAGCGGACAGTGCCAGCGCAATGGCAGCACCGATCAGCGTGTGCTTTTTCAGCATCTTGATTCTCCGTGAAATAAGTCAGCAACCGAGTGCCCGCGGGCACTCGATATTTTCTAGTTATGTTTAGAAGGAATACTTGACGTTCAGACCGATATTGTCGCGGTCGCGGCTGCCATTATTTTGGCCGGCACCATAGAACTCAGTGTACTGGATCTCAGCTTCTAGGCTATTCAGGTAGCTAGCACGAAGACCCAACGTATACGCCTTACGGCCTTCGATAAAGTTACCGGTCTGGTGTGAATTGCCCTCAAAGTCGTGTTTGTATACAGCGAACGGCGAGAGGTTTACGCCCGCATATACGTCGTTCCAAGTACCGGAGGCAACAAGCGTATAGCCATACGCATTCTTGTTAATTTGATCATCACGACCATAACCAGAGATATAGGAACCATTGCCACGACCAGCATAATAACGAGTTCCATTACGCGACTGGTATTGCAAGTCACTGCCGCGCACATGCTCAGATGACAGCTCAGCGACACCAAACAAAGAGTCAAATGTCATTGCCGGGCCAAAGTTGTAAATAGTGCCCAGCGAAGCATTGAATGCCTCTACGCGCTCGTAGTTGTGAACTTGATCGTTCATGGTCACCATCTGACCACCAATATTGGCAACACCGCCCGAAACAAGGGGTACTGCCTGAGTCAGAAGGTCACCCAAAAGATCGTTGGTAGTAGCCAGACCAATTGGAAGATTTGGCCTGTAGGACAATTCACCGAACAATGAGGCATCTGCAACCGTAGTATTGAAGCTAACGCCGTACATCCTAATATCTTCGGCATACTCACGACGACCATTCACTTGACCAGCCAAATCCACTGCTGCTATACCGCCCACTGCGGTATTAGTGGCCCCACTCAAGGCCGTTTGGTACTGCTGAAGAATCACTCCTTCTACAGCAGCATTGCCCAAGGTAGCGCCACTTGCATTAGTAGCAATAATGTTATTCAACGCGGCAGCACTAAATGCCGGATTTACATTTTGCTGCACGCCGGCAACTACACCTTGACGCACAAGCGGATCAAGCTGAGCGCCTGCTGCGCCAGCGATAGTTGCCAAATCAAGCCCAGCGTAAGCACTATTTATATCGGCATAAATAGTTGGTTCTTTCGCATGGTAATTAACAAAGTAAAAACCGAACTCTGTCGAATTTAACTCTTCGGCGATATAACGAAATGAGACACCAAACTGGCCGTCATTTTTTGCATTCAGATCACCACCAATAGTGGCAACCTTTATAGTTCCGTCAGCAGTAAAATAATCATTACCTTGCAGACCGCCAACGCCAAAACCACTCAACCCCTGATAGAGACCGCGAACCGGGGCCAAAGCAGCCTGCTCACTGTAAGCCGTGTTTCCCCCATCAGCAAAAAGGTCTGTCTCAGAGAAAAAAGTCCCTACCGGATCAACAGCAGTTTCTTTCCAGTTCCACTGATAAAAGGCCTCCATGGATAGATTATCGGTCAACCCGATATTGAAGCTAAAAGCTTCCACCGGAACTAGCACTTCTTTGACTTCCGCACCTGGCAGACGGAACTTACCGGCATCTACTGGGTTGGTGGTGTTTATCCCACCGCGATAGAACAGACCTTCCCCCCAGTTGAACACCTGACGACCTACACGAGCGGTAACCGGCATATCCATGACATCCCAGTTGCCATACACGTAGGCGTCAAGAATTTCCGCATTACGACCAGCAGAGTGTCGAGTAGCGCGGGTAAAACTGTCATCGTTAGGTACGTTCTGACTTGGTTGATAAGCCAGACTGGTGTCGTAGTAGTTATTACGTTTATCCATGATCTGGGTATCATAGAACGCCGTGCCGCGCACAAAAGCACCGTAATTCTGGTAAGTCACTTCCATATCGGTAGTGATCTTGAACACTTCAGATACCAGACCAGTATCAAAACTACGATTACCATCATTGGTATTGATATCGTTGTTGGTTTTGTCCTGGCCCTGTACGCGCCAGAGTTGGCCATAGGACACGGTGGTATCGATGGAGCCGCTGATTTCATCGTCGGCGAAGCTGAATTCCACTGCCTGGGCATGAGCAGCTACCAGCAAAGGAAGAAGACCGACAAAAGCAAAACCTGCCTTGGCAGGTGCGAAACGCAATACGGGCTTACGGGACTTAATTTCCATCGAAACATTACTCCGTGGACAGATCATCTTTTTTGTACCCCAACCGCTGGGGCACGTTATGGCCGTACTGATGACGGCCTTAAATGTTGATTGGAAGGCAAGCCCCCAACGCGCTTACACGCACCTCACTGTTTGGCGTGCACCATGACGAGGTCAAATCGATTTAGTTCCCTGCAACCATAGTGCCAATTCAAACGGCCGTATAAAAAATCTAGCGCAACACACAATCAAACTAAAAAGCCATTTTGTGACTGGTCATCCACAAGCCAGATAAGCTCATGCTGTGACAGATTCTTCCTATTTTGTCCTACCATCTGGCGCGATCAGTCACCCTGCTGCTTTTTGTACGCCTAGATGTTTCAAACAAATCAGCCAAGGTCAAGCCAAGCAGCTCAACTCATATTGCGCAAACTCTGCTTACATTTAATCGGGTAACACAAAAAGTGTTACCCGATTAAGCCAGGTAACACTTTAGTGAGGATAAAAAGGGCTGTGTGAAGCACCTGTAACCCGATGCATTGCGCATAGATAGGCAGGATCGGTCTTTAGAGTTAATGCACTGATCAAAAAACACTCAAATATATTGAGCTTTTTTATATAGGGTGGCACTGCCACCCTCGGTTGTTACCGATCACTAATTAACCAGCCAAGCTCTTGCTGACCACCTCATAGACATCACTGGACAATTCACCCGAGGCCAGAATGCGCTGTAGTTGCGCTTTCATCTGAGCCTGACGAGCACTGCCGTATTTGGCCCAGCGAGTCAGCGGCGCCAGCAAACGCGACGCGATCTGCGGGTTGAGGGCATTCAGGGTAATCACCTGGTCGGCCAGGAAACGGTAGCCACTGCCATCAGCCTGATGGAAGCCCAGAAGGTTTTGCCCGGCAAATGCACCGATCAAGGCGCGGACCTTATTGGGGTTCTTCAAGGTAAATGCCGGGTGCTGCATCAATTGTTGCACGCGCTGCAGCGCGCCCGGCAAAGCACAGGCGGCTTGCACGCTGAACCACTGATCCATCACCAGCGGATTGTCTTTGAAGAAATCCGCGAAACTGGCCAGAGCAACGGCCTTCTCGGCCTCAAACGGCGAATTAACCAGTACCGCCAAGGCAGCCAAGCGCTCGGTCATGTTGTCGGCATTCTCGAACTGCTCCGAACAAGCCGCCAGCACTTCAGCCTTGCCGCTGAGCATCAGGTAGGACAGCGAAATGTTCTGCAGGCTGCGTCGGGCGAAGTGCTCGGCCTCGGCCACATAGGCACTGGAGCGAGAAACTTCGCGGTTACGCTGGTAGCGCTGCCACAGCAGATCAAACAGCGCATCCGACAGTTGCTTACGGGCAAATTCACGGGCGGCGTGGATGGCTTCGACATCGGCCACTTCACTGATTTCCGTCAGATAAGCCTCACCTGGCAGCGAGAGCATTTCGGCAACCATGGCCTGATCCAGCGACTCATCCGCCAGCAGAGTGCGACAGGCCTCGACCAGGCGCTGATCGAGCGCCAAGGGCTCGCCACGCTGATGCTGGCCAATCAACTCCTGCAGCACCTGTACCGAGAGTTGCTGCCCAGCCTCCCAGCGGTTGAAGCCATCGCTGTCGTGCTGCATAAGGAACATCAACTGATCACGACTGTAGGGGAAGCTCAGCTTGATCGGTGCCGAGAACCCACGCAGTAAGGACGGCAGCGGCTTTTCCGCCAGATTGACAAAGGTGAAGGCCTGCTCGGCTTCGGTCACTTGCAGTACACGCGAAAGCCCGCCCGCTGAATCTTCGCCTACCAGTTGCAGCGGCAGCTCAACTCCCTGAGCGTCCAAGAGCGCCAGTTCTACTGGAATGACGAAGGGTTGCTTCTCCGCCTGCCCAGGAGTCGCCGGGCAGCTCTGGCGAAAGTGCAGGCGATAACTGTTGGCCGCCGCGTCGTAGCTTTCACTGACTTCCAAGCGCGGCGTGCCGGCCTGGCTGTACCAGCGCTTGAACTGACTCAGGTCGATGCCATTGGCTTCTTCCATCGCGCGGATAAAGTCATCACAGGTCACGGCCTGACCATCATGTCGCTCGAAGTACAGGTCGCTACCTTTGCGGAAACCGTCAGCTCCGACCAGGGTGCGAATCATGCGCACCACTTCCGAGCCCTTCTCATACACCGTCAGGGTGTAGAAGTTGGAGATTTCAATAAAGGCATCCGGGCGCACTGGATGGGCCATCGGGCCAGCATCTTCAGCGAACTGATGGGTACGCAGATAAGCCACATCCTCAATCCGCTTGACCGTGCGCGAGTGCATATCAGCACTGAACTCGGCATCGCGGAATACGGTAAAGCCTTCCTTGAGCGACAGCTGGAACCAGTCACGGCAGGTCACGCGGTTGCCCGACCAGTTGTGGAAGTACTCATGGGCGACTACTGCTTCAACGCGCTGATGAGCGGCGTCGGTGGCGGTTTCGGCCTTGGCCAGCACACAGCTGGAGTTGAAGATATTCAGGCCCTTGTTTTCCATGGCCCCCATGTTGAAATCGTTGACCGCGACGATCATAAAGATGTCGAGGTCGTACTCACGGCCATACACCTCTTCGTCCCACTTCATGGATTTCTTCAGGCTGTCCATGGCGTGTTGGCATTTGTCGATGTTTTCCGGCTCGACATAAATGCGCAGCGCCACGTCGCGGCTGCTCATAGTGGTGAAGCTATCTTCCACACACCAGAGGTCACCTGCGACCAAGGCGAACAGGTAAGCCGGTTTCATAAACGGGTCTTCCCAGGTCGCCCAGTGCCGGCCACCCTCTTCACTGCCGCTAGCAATCGGGTTCCCGTTGGACAGCAAAACAGGGTAATCATGCTGCGCCGCGCTCAGGGTGGTGGTGAACTTGCTCATCACGTCCGGGCGGTCGAGGTAATAAGTGATCTTGCGAAACCCTTCGGCCTCGCACTGGGTGCAGAACATGCCGCTGGA
The DNA here is from genome assembly GCF_902506475.1 of Pseudomonas sp. 8BK. NCBI lineage: Bacteria > Pseudomonadati > Pseudomonadota > Gammaproteobacteria > Pseudomonadales > Pseudomonadaceae > Pseudomonas > Pseudomonas sp. 8BK. The sequence continues at coordinate 3,091,625 of NZ_LR733252.1, forward strand.
TTTGTACAGGCCTTCCAGCGCGGTGTTGCTTTCCGGGTGGATGCGCACGCTGCTGTCGATCACAAAGCTGGCGCTAGTGGGCTGCAAGGTCAGATGGCTGTCACTCAGCTGATAATCGCCGGCACTCAGCTCGCGGTCGTCCAGCGCCACGCTGAGCAGTTCTAGCTGCTGACCGTCCAGCACCAGCGGCGGCAGACCGGCACCGGCAGCCGGATTACGGCGCATCACCAGTTGCGCATGCACCAGGGTGTGGTCGTCGAACAACTCGAAGGTCAGGTGCGTTTCATCAATCAGATAATCCGGGGCCTGGTAGTCCTTGAGGTAGATCATCTTCGGCTGTTCGGTGCGCATGGCTTGTGGCCCTTTGTCTGCGGCGCGCGGGCGCCGGGTTCGCGAATAAGTAACTCAGGCGGCCAGTTCGTGAACGGCCAGCTGGTAAGCGGTGTACTTGCGGATATTGATCACGCCGGTATCGAACATCAGGTACTGGCCCTTGATGCCCAGCAGCGTGCCCTCGGCCAGCGGATTCTTGTCCAGGTTGAAGCTGGTGATCTTCGCCGGATAAGCCTCAATCGGGTAGGCAATCTGCACCACCGGCTGATCACTGAGTGGCTGAATGGCCTGGATGCCAAAGCGCTGCTGCAAGTCGGTCAACCCACTGCTGCACGTGGCAAACAGCTGCTCGCGTACGGCAAGCAGATCAACCGGCGCAACATCGCCCTTGAGCAGCGCGCGCCAGTTGGTTTTATCCGCCACCTGGCTACGCAACAGGTCTTCGACAAAGCCGGACTGCTGACGGGTGGCGACGCGCAGAATTGGCAACGCCTGGGTCGCACCTTGGTCGATCCAACGGGTAGGAATCTGCGTGGCGCGGGTGATACCGACTTTCACCCCGGATGAGTTGGCTAGATAGACCACATGATCGGTCATGCAGAACTGCTCGCCCCAGCTCGGCTCGCGACAGGTGCCGGCCTCATAGTGGCAACGCTCCGGGCTCATGATGCAGATGTCGCACTGCGCTAGCTTCTGCATGCAGGGGTAGCAGTAACCCTGGCTAAAGCTGCTCTTGGTTTTGCGCCCACAATGGGTGCAGTGGATCGCGCCTAAAAACTCCAGACGCAGGCTTTTGCCGATCAGAGGATTGACCGGCAGCAGCTCATCGCCCAGACGAAAGCTGTACTGCACCGGCGCATCCAGCTGCGCGGTCATTTTGCTCAGGGCACCACGGGCCAACTCGCTCATCAGTGCAGGGTATCCGAGGATTTGAACAACAGATTGGGGATCGGCTCTGACTTGGAGCTGCACTCCTGCGGGCCCATATAGCCGATACGCTCTTCTTCCGGCAGGTTGTGGATCTCCCAGGCAATCAGCGCCTGCAAGGTCAGCTCTTTCTGCTCCTGGGTCAGCTTGCGGCCATCGGGCCATTTACCGATTTCCACAGCCAGCTTGAGGCTCTGGTAGATCTCAGGGGTGATGTTTTCAATCGCTTCGAGAAAGGACGACATGGCGCCTCCAAATGCAAAGTGGCAGTTTACCAGCCTGAACAACAACTAACTGTGTCGCCGACGCGCCAGCACGCCACCCAGCAGTCCGGTCAGACAACCAGCCAACAGACCGCCGACATGCGCCGCGTTGGCAATAGCGCCGAATTGCAGCAGCTCAAAGACGCCGGTCATGCAGATCAGCAGCCACGCCAGCATCATCACCAATACACCAGGCGGCAGCCTATAGGCGGGTGTCGGTGCCAGGCGCTGGAAGATCCAGCAATGCCCGAGCAAGCCATACAGCACACCAGACAATCCGCCAAACAGCGATGGGCCAGCATGCAGGTATTGGGCGAAATTGGCCGCGAGGCTAAACAGTAGCGTCAGCCCCAAGAGCATCACGGCACCCTGACGCGCCTCGATCCGCCGACCCAGCTCCCAGTACCACAGACTGTTCATCGCCAGATGGAGAATGCCGAAATGGATCAGCATCGGCGTCAGTAACCGCCACCACTGGCCGCTGGCCAGTGTGTCGCTGAGGTAGCTGAAGTAGATGTAATCGCCCTGCACGCGGTAGTCGACAAAACTCAGCCAGCTCACCGCCGTCAGATTGTCACCCAGCAAGGTGATGGTCGCGGCAATAAAGGTTAGCGCCAGAACAACAGCGGTCATGCGACTGCTTTTCAACTGCTGGACAAAACCTGGAGCCGCATCGACTGAAGCCTGTAGCGACTCAACCCCCACCTCGGTATCGCCTTGTGGGTAACGGCCATAGAGTTCACGCACCTGCTCGGCCAATTGCTCGCCGGGCACCCAGAGCACCTGCTCACCCGCCTCTTCCGCAACCCGGTGCGGCACCTGCAAACGCTGCAGCAGGCTGATAAAACCGCTCAGGTCGACATGCCCAGGCAAACGCATTGCCGCGACAGCACTCATGGCCGCGCCTCCGGGCTTTCGACATCGACCCAGACAAACTTGTGGGCATCCAGGCGCGTCTCCTGATCAAGCCGATAGGCCACCAGTTTGCCGTTCAAGACAGCGCTGTAATCCAGACAGGCCAGGTTGCTGCGAATCGGTGCAGGTTTGCCGCTGCGCCAGTAGTGGCCGACAAACAACAGCGGCTGATCGGCACCGTATTTGAGCAATTCGGTTTTCTGCATCTCGCTGAGCGGCATCTGCGCTGCCAGCTCCGGCAGGGCATCGGGTTGAAAGACAATGTCGCCGTAGGTTTGCGGGTCTTCTTCCCAGAATTTGGTACGGAAATGCGCGCGGGTAAAACCGTCATCGCTGGTCAGGGTCATACCGTGCGGCAGACGCATATCAGTGCCGCGCAACAATCGATCAAGCGCGGTATTGGCAAAGCTGCCGTGCACGGCCGCGGCCTGGAGAAAATGCTCGTCGATGCAGCCATCGGCAAACTGTGCACGCAGCGGCTCAATCAGACTTGCATCCCAGCAGGCATGCACCACGCGGAAATGCCCGGCATCGATAAACAGCGGCAACTCGTAGAACCAGTCGAGAAATCCCTGCCACTCCGCCGGATAGGCATCGAACTGCTCCAGGGTTTCCTTGATCAGCCGCGCATGCCGTGGCGTGTGCTCACGAACAAACTGCCTACCGCTGCCTGGCGCAGCCGGCGTGCTCCAGGCCAGCGCATTGAACTCATGGTTACCCATGATGCACAGCGCCTGACCGGCCACGACCATATCGCGCACCAGGTGCAATGCTTCACGGATGCGCGGGCCACGATCGACCAGATCACCGAGGAAGATTGCCATGCGCTGTGGATGACGCCATACACCACCCTGCTGGCGATAGCCCAGGGTGCTGAGCAGATGCTCCAGGGTTTTCGCGCAGCCATGGATGTCGCCGATCAGGTCGTAACCGCGAGCAGGATCGAGGCGCATCAAGCCCCCCCGCCGAGCCGGCTACCCCAGCCCAACTTGTTGCGACAAACTTCGTAATAGTTGTGGTCCAGCGGGTGAATCAGGCGCAGTTTCTGCGGCCGCTTGGCCACGGTGACCGTGTCGCCGGGGGCACAGGTGAAGTGATTCTGTCCGTCACAGGAAACCTGCGGATACAGCTGCAGATCCTTGGACACGACGATTTTCAGCTCGCTGTTGCCATCCACCACAATCGGCCGGCTGGACAGCGTGTGCGGGTACATCGGCACGATCACGATGGCATCCAGTTTGGGATGCATGATCGGCCCGCCAGCGGACAGCGCATAGGCCGTAGAGCCGGTCGGCGTGGCCACGATCAGGCCGTCGGCCTTCTGGCTACAGACGAACTGGCCATCGATAAATAGCTCGAACTCGATCATCCGCGTGGACTTACCCGGATGCAGCACCACATCATTGAGCGCATCACCCTGACCAATGGCCTCGCCATTGCGGCGTACTTCGGCCTCCAGCAGAAAGCGGTTTTCGGTCAGGTAATGCCCTTCGAGCACCTGGGCCACCTTCACTTCCAACTCATCTGGGCGAATATCAGTGAGAAAGCCCAGGCTGCCACGGTTGACGCCCAGCACCGGCACCTTATGCCGCGCCAATGCACGGGCGGCGCCGAGCATGCTGCCATCACCGCCGACCACGATCACCAAGTCGCATACTTCGCCGAGAATTTTGCGCGATGAGGTCTGCAAGCCATGACCCGGCAGCACTTCAGCGATGGTGTCTTCGAGGATCACATGCAGGTGACGAGCGAGCAGAAATTTCTTCAGCCGGCGAATGGTGTCGAGAACCTGCGTGCTGCCCAGTCGACCGATGATGCCGATATTACGAAACTGCTCCATGGTGCTCCCGCCAGGCTCTGGATCTAGTGGCTCGGATTATGGGCGAAAGCCCATGGCAGCGGCAAACCGCTGACCTGCTATGACAGCGTTTAAGCGCTTATTGAAGCGCTGCGGGGTCACTTTTAACCCAGCGGGGCCGACGCGCAGCAGCTCGCAAATAGCCGCGAAGCGCTATGCTCGCAGCATGATGCCCTTCCCCTCACTCACCGACCTGCCCTCGCAGTTGCGCCAGCCCGCCGTGCGCGACCTGGCTTGGGCGCTGCTCTCACCGCCGTTGCTGACGCAGACGCCCTGGCCACAGCGTCACCCTCTCAAGGCCAGCAACTGGAGCCAGCAACCCGAAGCACTGGCTGACTGGCTGCTGAGTCTGGATGCCGACAGCCATGCCCTACAGCAGTGGCTAAGCCAAAGCTCAGTGCGCCGCCTGGGGTTGTACTACGAACGCCTCTGGCAATTTGCCCTGCATGCCGCGCCTGGTATCGAGGTGCTGGCTGCCAACCTGCCCATCCGGCAGCAGGGGCATACCCTGGGTGAGCTGGATATGCTGCTGCGCGATGAGGAAGGCGTGCATCACTTGGAACTGGCGATCAAGCTGTACCTCGGCCAACAGGATTGTAGTGGCGCAGAGCTGGCACACTGGCTCGGCCCGGGCAGCCATGATCGCCTGGATATCAAACTGGCGCACCTGGGCCAACATCAGCTACCGCTATCCACCCGCGCTCAAGCCCAGCAGCGGTTGACCGAGCTGGCTATTCAGCAACCTCAGGCGGCGTTGTGGCTGGGCGGCTATCTGTTCTATCCCTGGCTGCAGCCCTCCTATGCCGCCCCGCAACATGGCAACTCTGCGCATCTGCGTGGGCGCTGGCTGCATCGCACTGACTGGACGCGCTTTGCCACGCACAACCCAGGTCACTGGCAGCCCTTAGCCCGGCACGCCTGGCTAGCGTCAGCGCGGACTGAGAAGGAGCATTTGTGGTCGCGCGAGCAATTCAATCAATGGCTCAGGGCACTGCCGAACGATGCTAACGCGCAGTTACTCGTACGCCTGACTGAAGGCCCACAGAATGACTGGCTGGAAGCCGAGCGGGTATTTCTGGTGAATGATCACTGGCCGGCGCAACCGGCCAGCTAACTCACAGGCTGCGTTCGGTGCGCCCACCCGAGCGCGCCAGATAGCCCGAGCCACTTTCACACAGCAGCGCATCACGCTGGATCGCCGGCAAGGCATCCACACCATCACGCAAGGCGTAGGCGCTGTAGCCGAGCTGCGAGAGGAGAAACACCGCACTGGCGCTGCGCTTGCCGCTGTCGCAGTAACACAGATAGGTGCGTGTCTTATCCAGCAGGCGCGCTTTCAGACGCAACAGTTGCAATGGCATATTCAGTGACTGCAACGCATGGGCACGCTCGTATTCTTCCTGCAGGCGCACATCCAGCCACTGCGCGCCAGCCGCGAGCAATCGCGAGGCTTCGCCGAGCGATACCTCATCGACCACCGGGGCCTTGAGCAAAGCGAAGAAGTCCTGGCGATCCAAACGTAACACCACACCATCGTCCAGCATGGTCACCGTAGCGTTACGCGGGCGGTCGGCCAGCAAGGCTTCCTCACCAAAGCAAGCGCCAATTTCCAGCTCAGCCAACACCTGCTGCGCACTGTCCGCGCCGCGAATCACTTCGGCCCGACCATTTTTCAGGAAGTAGCAGCTGTCACCCACATCACCTTCCCGTAACACGGTACTGCCTGCGGCCAATTCGACACGCTGCAAACGCTCCAGCATGGCGCGTACGTTGGACGGTGGCACCTTGGCAAATAGCGGGTTTTCCAGCAGTCGTTCCAGCCACTCGACTTCGGCATGGTTCTGCCCCAGTTCCAGTAGCAGATCCTGGTAGGCCAGACGCCAGGTCAGCAGCCGATTGAGGGTCGCAGTGTCCAGCGCCAGCACGCTGGCATCGGTCAGCGCTCGCGCTTCATGCAGGCGCGGCAGACTCGGCGACAAAGGGTGACAACTGGCCTCGCTGCCGGCCTGCAAGCGCTGCTCCTGGCCGTCGACCGATTGCAGCAGCAACTCGCCCGCCAACAGGTAGTAGGTCAAGCGCGCCTGATCCCCAGGACGAAACAACAACTGCCCCGCAAGCAATGGTTGCGGCACCAACTGCGTACGCAGTTCGCGCCACTGCTGCTCGGACAGCACGTTAAGTGGCGTCAGGCTGCGTAACTGTTCGGGGTTAAGGGGTTCGCTCATGGAATATCCAGGCTCCGCTGGTGAAATTCAGTGTAGCCGGGTTAATCGGCTGAGCATGCTTTAAGCGCCGCAGCACGGCCTTGCAAACCACCCGTATGGACAAACACCAGGCGGCTGCCGCGAGCAAAGTAACCGGCCTCGACCTGCTGGCGCAACGCCATTAATGCTTTGGCGGTATACAGCGGCTCCAGTGGCACGCCACTTTGCGCTTCCGCCGCCAGCATAAAACTGAGCAACTCGGCATCCACCTTGGCAAATCCACCACGACTGGCCTCATACAACTGATAACGCCCCACTGGCATACCAGCAGTTTGAACAATCGCCTGCACCTGCTGCTCGACACCATGGTCAGTCGGTACCGCCAACGCTGCATACACAGGATGCGCGGCAGCCTCACCGAGCAACAGACCTGCCAGAGTGGTGCCCGTCCCTGCCGCCAGCCACCAGGCGTCGTAATCGGTCCAACCGAGGTTTGGCAGCTGCTGGCGAACCTGTTGCACCAGGCTCATACAGCCCAGCGCGCCCGGTAGGCCGCCACCACCCTCGGGCAGCGAATAAAAACCCGGATAGTGCGCCTGCCAGGGCAACCAGAAGTCGGCCGCATGCCGAGCCCGGTAGCCCGCATAACCCAGCCAGTGCAGGTGCATGCCAAAAGCCTGCAAGTCATCCACCGTCTGAGTCTGCTGCGGATGGCCACGCAGAAGCCCAACGGTCTGGAAATTGAAGCGCTTGCCGGCAGCGGCCAGGGCATGCAGATGATTGGAATGCGCGCCGCCCAGGCTGATCACGCCAGTGGCAGCACAGGCTTCTGCGGCGCGTAGGTGCTCGGAGAGTTTGAACCATTTATTGCCGCTGATCAGCGGGTCAAGCAGATCCAGGCGCAATACCGCCAGTTCAACCCCGGCGACGGCAGACCAGTCCAGCGAAAGATGCTGCAAAGGGGCACAGGGCGCCCAGTCAGGCAGGGCAACAGACAAGGCTAACTGACAGTACGCAAACGGCTACTGGCCTTGTGCCGTGCACAGCAATTGGACTCGCCCAGGGTAAAACGACTGGGCGTGTCAATACGGTCGATTGGGATGGCGCAGCGCTCACCGCTGGGCAGCGAGGCTTCACAGCTTGGCTGCTGATAATGCGCCAGCCAATGACGGTACTGCTCTTCGCTGACAAAGCACTTGGCCGCGGCATAGGCCAGCGGATTGTCCTGATACGCGGCGATATCCTGCAGCGGGATGGTCAGGTGACCCGCTCCGGGGTGATAGACCACAAAAACCACACCGAGCTTGGCCAGGCGCTCGAGAATCTGATCCCCCCCCTGGCTGGCCAGATCGGCATAAGCGCGTTTGAGGCGATTGATTTCCTGCAGCGCTTGCGTGTCCTGCTCGCCGCGATAAGCCAGCTCGACATCGCGAATAGCAATCTGCTCTTTGTATTCAGCCACTGCCGAGGCGATCTTGGCCTGCATCTCGCCTTCAAACTGCGCACGCAGGCTGTCACTCTCACTGCGACCATCACGCTCAAGCGCGCGCAGCTGCTCGGTCATCTCCTCACGGGAGGCCTGGAAACTCGCAGCCTGAGCCGCCAGCTGCGCCTTCAACGCAGCGTTGTGTTCTTCTTGCTGACGCAAGGCCTGATGCAGACCATGAATTTGCGCCTGCAGGTTCTTGCTCTGCTCATCGCTGGTCAACTTGAACTTGGCCAGCTCTTCTTCGTGTTGCTGGGTCAGGCTGCTGATGCGCAAGCGCTGCTGCTTGATCAGTTGCGCGGCCTTCAGGCGCTGTTCCTGATCAAGCTTCTCGGTGGCTTTGGCAGCCTCTTCCTGAGCAGGATCCGGGGCGTACCACTTATCCTCCGAGGCCATCTGCAGCCGCTCGGGCGCAACCGCCTGGGCCTTCTCGTCTTCGGCCAGCAAACCCAGGCTGTTGCGCTTGACCACATCGCGCAGCAGCGCCAGATCGTTATTGCCAGGGGTCAGACTAGGATCCCAGAGATGCATCTGGTGCCAGGACACCGGGCATTGACTGCGGCACGCCAGTCGAATTGGCCCTGCACCCAGATCAGGCCCGCGCCCAGCCCGCTCGGCCAAGGCCTGCAAAGGAATATTCCAGCCGGAATCCGGCGCGCCCTTTTCGTCGAAATCCAGGTAGAAAAATACCAGCGCCTTGATCAGCAAACGCGGGTTGATCAGTGCGTACGCCACACGCATCTGCTCGTCGGCGAACTCAGGCATATTCACCACGCCGTCGAGCAAGGCTTCGAATTCGGGGAAAAACATTTGCTTGCATATGCCGCCGCGCTCACTGAAGAACAGTACGGCCTCGACCATCTGCGGCTTGTTCTGCATGCTCATCGCTTTTCCTCTAGGCCGAAACGGGACTCCGCTCAGCGGTGACTCATCTTGTTTACGCTGCGCAAAAAATGGCGCACATAGCAAGACTGCCAACATTCTGACGGGTTAAGCAAGACCCATGCTGCAGGCGCTATACCCTTGTTCAGGCAAGTCTAGGGGAAAAACCAAGCCCAGCAATGTGACTGGGTTGGCAGTCGCCCTGCCAGCCAGCCGCTAAAAACCGGCCCACAGGGCGAAACTGTGATGGATTTGGTGCAACGCTTCAGGCCTTTGCAGCCGCCAGAAATGGAGCCAGACGTCGACCCATTTCCTCGCCCAAGGCCTGCAGGCCGCTCATGGGACGAACCATCACTTCAAAATCGACAATCTTGCCGGCTTCATCGAAGCGGATCATGTCGATGCCCTTGAGCTCGCGCTCGCCCACTTTGGCGCTGAATTCCAGCACCACATTGAGACCATCGGCGCTGACCAACTCACGGTGATAGGCAAAGTCGACAAACACCTTGCTCACGGCATTGAGAATCAGCGACACCATGGGCGCCCCTGTGTAAGGTTTGTACGCCATGGGCGAACGGAACACCGCCTGCGGGTGCAGCAATTCCGGCAGGCTGCGCAGGTCGTTGTTTTGCATCAAGGCATGCCACTGCGCGAGCGTGGCGGCGGCGGCCGCCTGTAGTTGAGGGTTCTCGGACACGGGCTTTTCCTTATTGTTGTCAGCCACATACAAAACGCCCCGCACTAGGCGGGGCGCTGGTTGCTTTAGAGTTCGGCAGCGAGGCGCGAGCCCTGGTTGATCGCACGCTTGGCGTCCAGCTCGGCGGCCACGTCTGCACCACCGATCAGATGTACATTCTGCCCAGCGCTTTCCAGGCCGTCCTGCAGCTCGCGCAGAGGATCCTGGCCGGCGCAGACGATCACGGTATCCACCGGCAGCACCTGCGGCTCGCCCTCGGCGATGCGGATGTGCAGGCCGGCGTCGTCGACCTTGAGGTACTCGACCGAGTTGAGCATCTGCACATTCTTGTTCTTCAGGCCGGTGCGGTGAATCCAGCCAGTGGTCTTACCCAAGCCGTCGCCGACCTTGGATTTCTTGCGCTGCAGCAGGAACACCTCGCGCGCCGCCGGGTGCGGATGGGCCTGCACGCCCGCCACACCACCGCGAGCCTCCAGAGCGGTGTCGATGCCCCACTCCTTCCAGAACTCCTCGCGGTTGAGGCTGGTCGCTTCGCCCTGGTGGGTGATGAACTCGGAGACGTCGAAACCGATGCCGCCGGCACCAATCACCGCAACCTTCTGGCCGACCGGCTTGCGCTGCAGGATGGCGTCCAGGTAGCTGATCACCTTGGCGTGTTCGATGCCTTCGATGGCCGGGGTACGTGGGGCGATACCGGTGGCCAGGATGATCTCGTCATAACCGCCCTTGGCCAGATCGTCAGCCGACACACGAGTGTTCAGGCGCAGGTCGACACCGGTGGTTTCCAGCTTGCGCTTGAAGTAGCGCAGGGTTTCAAAGAACTCTTCCTTGCCCGGCACGCGCTTGGCCACGTTGAACTGGCCGCCGATCTCGCTGGCCGAATCGAACAGGGTCACGCTGTGACCGCGTTCCGCAGCGACCGTAGCAGCGGACAGGCCAGCAGGGCCGGCGCCGACCACGGCGATCTTCTTCACGGCGGTGGTCGGAATGTAGTTCAGCTCGGTCTCGTGGCAGGCACGCGGGTTGACCAGGCAGCTGGTCAGCTTGCCGCCGAAGGTGTGATCCAGGCAGGCCTGGTTGCAACCGATGCAGGTGTTGATTTCGTCGGCACGGCCTTCTGCTGCCTTGTTGACGAAGTCCGGATCGGCGAGGAACGGACGGGCCATGGAGACCATGTCAGCGTCGCCCTCGGCCAGCACCTGCTCGGCGACTTCCGGGGTATTGATGCGGTTGGTGGTGATCAGCGGAATGCTCACCTCGCCACGCAGCTTGGCGGTGACCTTGGTGAAAGCCGCACGCGGCACCTTGGTGGCGATGGTCGGGATACGCGCCTCGTGCCAGCCGATACCGGTGTTGATCAGCGTGGCGCCAGCCTTCTCAATGGCCTTGGCCAGCAGGACGATCTCGTCCCAAGTGCTGCCGCCTTCGACCAGATCGAGCATCGATAGGCGGTAGATGATGATAAAGTTCGGGCCGACGGCCTCACGCACGCGGCGCACGATCTCCACCGCCAGACGCATGCGGTTCTCGTAGCTGCCACCCCAACGGTCGGTGCGATGGTTGGTGTGGGCGGCGAGGAACTGGTTAATGAAATAACCTTCCGAGCCCATAATCTCGACGCCATCATATTCGGCCTGCTGAGCCAGCAGCGAGCAGTTGATAAAGTCCTGGATCTGCTTCTCGATGCCTTCCTCGTCCAACTCTTTCGGCTTGAACGGGTTGATCGGCGCCTGGATAGCGCTCGGCGCTACCGATTTCGGGCTGTAGGCATAGCGGCCAGCGTGCAGGATCTGCATGCAGATCTTGCCGTCCGCTTCATGCACCGCACGGGTGACGATCTTGTGCTTTTCCGCCTCTTCCGGTGTGGTCAGCTTGGCTGCGCCGGAATACACGCCACCCTCATCGTTCGGGCCGATACCGCCCGTCACCATCAGGCCAACGCCACCACGGGCACGCTCGGCAAAGTAGGCTGCCATGCGCTCAAAGCCATTGGGTTTTTCTTCCAGCCCGGTGTGCATCGAACCCATCAGGGTGCGGTTCTTCAGGGTGGTGAAGCCCAGATCAAGCGGGGCCAGCAGGTGGGGGTACTGAGCAGTCATGGACATCTCCACATCGGGTGTTGGCTTTCACGGATGCCGCAACCTCTTAGCGGGTCGCGGTCGAATATGGTCTAGACGATAATCAGCCGCGCCAAACAGCTCAATGACCCAAAGTAACAACCTAATGATCAAAAAGAGCAGTGACGCTTGGCAAAACCCACACACCTACCTACCCTGGCGACCCTATCTAAATGCCAGACATTGAATGGGCGCAGAGGGGATAACGACGCAATGCTGAAAAGCACACGGGTGAAACTGGGTGATCTGTCGGTGGGTTTTGTCGACAGCCTGGCAGATGCCATGCGCCATTGCGCCCAGGACCCGCAACCACTGCTCGACAGTTACGGCCTGGATGCCGCGCGCCTGGCCGAACCACGCGCGCGGCTGTCGATCCCGCGCTATATGCGCTTGGGTCATAGCGCCATTCAGCAATGCGGTGAGCCTGGCCTGGGCCTGCTGATGGGGCAAACCAGCCGCCTGAGCCAGGTTGGCCTGGCCGGCGTTACTGCGGCACAAGCACCAACAGTACGCGAGGCGGCGCGCGCGCTGATTCGCTTCGAACCGCTGTATGCCAGCAATTACCGCGGCCAGTCGAGCCTGCACGAAGACAATCGGGGCGCCTGGCTGCGCTTCTATTCGATCAGCCCGTACAACGCTTACAACCGCTTCGTGGTCGACTCGGTACTGGCCAGCTGGACACAACAACTTAGCAAGCTGGCGCAACAGGACCTGCCCGTGGAGAAAGTGCAGATCGAATTTCCCGCGCCCAGCTATGCGGCGCAGTACGGCGAATTGTTTGCATGCCCAGTGGAGTTTGCCAGCGAGCATAACCAGCTGCGCCTGAGCCAGCAGAGCCTGAACCTGCGCAACCCGGAGCACTGCCCAAGCACCTGGCGGCACCTGCTGGAAATCTGTGAGCGAGAACTGACGCAGCTGACCCACACCCGCAACCTGCGCGAGCGCATTACTCAGCTGCTCGGCCCGCTCCTGCACGGCCGTGAACCGGATCTCGCCGAAGTGGCCGCACGCCTGCAGCTACCGACCTGGACCCTGCGGCGCAAGCTGGCCGAGGAAGGCACGCAGTTTCGCAGCATCCTCAACGACACCCGCCGCGACCTGGCGATGGCCTATATTCGCGACACCGAGCTGGCTTTTGGCGAAATCGCCTACTTGCTCGGCTTTGCCTCGGCCGAAGCTTTCCAGCGTGCGTTCAAACGCTGGAACCAGCAAACCCCAGGGGAATATCGCCGCGAACAGCGCCGGACGCTCTAACAGTTCTAAAGCGGATCAGAGCTCGGTGGCGTCTTCGTCACGCTCCGGTACATCCTGCTCAGTGGCGCGCGCTTCCAGCAGCTCTTCCTGATAATCATCCATTGCCTGTTCCTCCCACTCGATAAGTCAGCAACCGCTCATTGCATAAACAAAGAGCATGCCAATCAAGCTAGAGCAGGCAGATGAACGCAAGATGACAGTTTGTCGCGTAGCGCATCTTCGGAGTGAAGACCTAGATGGCAGGCAATAAAAAACCCGCTGATATCGCTATCAGCGGGCTTCCTATATGGCGCAGCGGACGGGACTCGAACCCGCGACCCCCGGCGTGACAGGCCGGTATTCTAACCGACTGAACTACCGCTGCATGTCGGTGGACTTACGTCTGTAGAACTCTTGCTTCATCTGATGAATCAACCCTGAGGGCTTTTTCATCTCAACCTGAGCTAACCCAGACTGGAAAATATGGCGCAGCGGACGGGACTCGAACCCGCGACCCCCGGCGTGACAGGCCGGTATTCTAACCGACTGAACTACCGCTGCGCGTCGGTGGACTTTCGTCCGGTTTCACAAGAGTGGTGGGTGATGACGGGATCGAACCGCCGACCCTCTGCTTGTAAGGCAGATGCTCTCCCAGCTGAGCTAATCACCCGCTGCTTGCGAGGCGCGAAATTTACGCAAGGGCCGCACCTAAGTCAACACCCCGCTTCAAGTTTTTCTAAAAAAGTGCAAAAAACGCTGCCCTTGCCAGGTGCTATCACAGGGCACACCGCACCATTATTGCGCCACCCGCAGACTGAGACGAGCAGCCACCTTATTGTCTTCGGCGCGATCCAGCCCGGCTTCGGCGATTTGCACACCCTGCTCCTGCAGCACAGTGAACCAACGCAGCAACTGAGCAAAAGGCGCTGGTTGCAGATTGAGCTGCACGGCGCCATCGCCAGAGTTGTCCAAGCGTTCAATGGTCAGGCCCTGGGTCGCGGCCGTGGCCGTGACCATACCTTGCAGGCGCTCCGGATCAATCGCCTGCTGCGGGGTGCTGGCCAGATTGCGCGCCGTCGGTGCCTGACTATGCAGATAGGCATTCAGTTCGCGCTGTGTTTCAAACGCACTGCGCGCTGCGGCCAGGCGCTCCTGCGCCGGTTGCCAGAGTGTCAGATAGAGCAACACCAGCAGTAGAAACGCTCCGAGGCTGCCGAGCGAAAACTGCTCACGCGGCGCCAGAGCACGCCAGCGTTGCAGCAATAGCGAATTATCCAGCTGCGCGGTAAAGCCCTTGCCTTGCGAAACCATACTCATCCTCCGATCACCACGCGCGCGCTGACACCTGCCCCTTCCCGACTGGCCGAGCCCAGCTGCACCGCCAGGCCACTTTCCTGCAAGCGCTCACGTAGACGTTCCAACTCGGCAAAACCGGCGGCCTGCACCTGCATAGCCAGATCGCCGCGCACCTCACTGAAATCCACCTGGCTGATCTGCACCTGGCCGCCCTCGGCAGCCAGCGCGCCGCTAACCTGGGCAAGCAAGCCGAGCAGACGGGCTTGCCCGCTGCCCGCGCCTGCTTGCAGATGCTGATCAAACTGCGCACGCAGGTTGACCAGCTTGCTGTCCTGGGGAAACAGCTCCTTGTACAACGCGGCGCTGGCGGCGGCGTACTCATCGGCCTGACGCTGCAGGTGCCAGCCCTGCGCCAGATTGAAGCCCCACTGCAGCACCAGCCACATGCCGACCAGCCCCAACAATGGCCGCCAGCGCTGCCACCGGCCGCTACTGCTTTGCACGGCGAACTCGCCCTGGGCCAGGTTGTTGCGCAGCGGTTGCTGGGCCAGCCAGACATTGGGATCGGCCACCTCCATGCTTTCATCCACCGGTTGCGGCGCCGGGTGCTGCGGGTCACGCCAGGCAACCTGCGGCTGCACACACAAGGGGCTCAGCTGCGGCCAGTCCTGCGCTTGCAGCGCCATCCGTGTGACATTCTCGCCACCCAGCAACCAGCGGCCGTGCAGCGGCAAGAGCGCAGTGCCCTGCCCTGGCAGCAGATCGGCATCCACCACAATCGCCTGCGGCGCTGTAGCGCACAGCGCCAGCCAGCCGGCCAGCCAGCTACGGCGCACGGCAAACACGCGATGACGACCATCGGCCAATTGCTCGCCCAGCGCCAGGTGCATCAGCTCGACCTCTTCGGCGAGCAGCTCTTCCACCGCAAACGGCAGCGCTTGGCGCAACCAGCGGGCCTTGCGCGTCGGCAGATTGACCGCACAGGAGGTTACCGCCTCAACGGGCAGGACCAGGGTCCAGCTGGCGCCAAGCTGCGTCTGCACCTCGCCGAACGCCAGGGTTTCGCTTACCCCGTCGGCCACCCACTGTACGGGTAGATCCGCCTGCGCGCCGGTACAGGCGGCGGGTGGCAGAAATACATAGGTCTGACTCATGGTTCGACTTCCTCAACGGGCGTCGGCGGCATACCGCCCTGCCCCAAATCACGGGCTAGAACATACAGCTGACCATCACTGGCGCGCTGCAAGGTGCTGCGTAAAACCTGACGGCGCTCACCCACTGTGACTTCGCTGAGCACCTGAAAATACTGACTGCCGACCGCCAGGCCCTGGCTTTGCACCTGCAAGCCGCTGAGCTGAGCGGTAAAGCTCGGTAAGTCACGATAGCCCTCACTGCCCCGCGCGGCGACCAGACCCTGGGCGGTACTCAGGGGCAGCCCTTCAGCCACACTGGCCAACACCCGCGCGCTGGCAGTATTGACGTTAAGCGTGGCATCCGCCGGCAAGGCGCTGACATAGGGCGACAGGCGCTGGTAATCCGCCTCGGTCATTTCCAGCAACAGGCGCAGCTCGGAGACATCCTTCAACTCCCGGTTGCCCGCGCGATAAGGCGGCTGCGCCAGCAGGTATTGATTGTCTTCCGCGCCGTAACCGCCGCTGGGCTGATCATCGGCATCTAACCAGTCGAGCAGGCGCTCGGCGTAAGGCGCTTCGATCTGTAGTCCCAGCAACAGACGCCGGAATTGCGCCACGGCGGCCTCATTGGGCTGACCCTGACGCAGTAGGCTGTTGAGGTTGAAACGCCCAGTCAGATCGCTGATCTGCACACGCAAGGCGCCACCCTCATCCAGGGCAAAGGGCGCACGGGCTTTGGCCCAGGCCTCACCCGGATGATCCACCGGGGCACGCGGATCACCTTCACGCAGGTCGCGCTGCAGAATGGCCTTGGCCAGGGTCTCGCCACCCAGGGCGTAATGCCAGGCTTGGCGTACATGCAGCTGATTGGCGCTGCTGCGGATCGACAGTTGCTGGCGGGCAATAATCCCGGCGCTGACCACCGTCACCACTGCCACCACCAGTAAGACGGTGATCAGCGCCATGCCGCGCTGCCGACTCATCTGCGCGGCTCCTCGGGAATATCACCACCTGGCTCGGCGGGGTCGTCAGGGCTCGGTTCGGGTGCTTGTTTAAGACGCTCCGGCAAGCCTTCGGGCAGGCGCAGCACACGGCGCAACTCGCCATAACGGCGATGCTCCAGCACCAGCTCAACGGCCTGCGGCAACAGCTTGAGTGCATCGTCCGGGTTGTTACTCTGCGGCGGCCAACTGGTCTGCCAGCTGCCCTCCTGATCCAGATAGCGCAATTGCAGTCGGGTCACCCCATCCAGCGCCTGCTGCACCTGCGGCTGACTGTCCTGCGCCTGATCCAGCACCGTCCAGTAGTGGCGCTGCCACTGCTCGCCACTGAGTTGCCAACGCACCCGCTGCAAGCCGGAACGCGACTGCCCCAGCGGATTGCGCCAGCCGCCGCGAGTCAGTTCAAGAGCAGGGCTATCGAGATCCTCACCAACCAAAGCAGCGCGTGGATCGCCGAAGGGATCACGCATGGGCCTGCCCTGCACCTGCAACACATCGCGTTCGAATGCAGCCATGGCGCGCACCAGCTCGCGCAGCTGCAGTTCATGGGCGCGGGTGACCTTGTCGGTTTGCAGCACGCTGTCGAGCATGCGGTAGGTACCCAGCCCCAGCAGGGCAAAGATCGCGATAGCAATCAGCAATTCGAGCAGGGTAAAGCCGCGCGCCGCCCTCATGGCATCACCCCAAGAAAACCATTCAGGCTGACCACTGCGCGCTCACGTACATCACCGCCCAAACGCCCCTGCTCTGCGGGCGCGACCCACAGGGTGACGCGGCGCATATCCGCCTCGCTGGTAGCCAGCACCTCGCTTTGCCACTGCCAGCGCCGACCGGCGAAAGCCAACTCGCCCTGGTCACGGCCATCGGCGACCGGGATCTTCGACAACTGCAACTCCGCCAGCTGATTGTCGGCGATCCACATGGCCAGGGTCTTTTCCTCCAACCGCGAGGCTGTTTGCAGGCTGCGCGCGGTGGCGGTCAGTACGCTGGCGGCGACCAGCGCGAAGATTGCCAGGGCAACCAACACTTCAAGCAGGGTAAAACCGCCTGCACGCCTCATCGCTTGCGCCCTGCCGACAACTCGCTCTCAACCTTGGGCAATTGGAAACCATCGCTAGCCAATTGCAGGCGTAAACCATCGGCGCGGCGCTCGGCCAGACGCAAACGAAACGGACTGATTTCCCCGCTCGACAGCAGCAACAATTGCGGCGTCAATGCACCTTTGCTGGGTTCTTCGCCCTCTGGCAGCGGTAGCTCCAGCGCCGCACCTTCCAGCTCGACACTCAGCTCGGCCCAGCCCGGCAGCTTATGCGGTTTGGCCGACAAGGCCTGCCAGCTCTGTTTCGCCGAATCGTAGCGCAGTACCTGATAGGCCTCGCGACTGAGCAACAGGCCGTACTCCTGGTTATCCAGCACCGCTTCCTCGGCCAGCACGCCAATCAATCCGGCCAGCCGTTCGGCTTCGTTATGCAACTCGCGCCCAGGCCCGGCGATCCCCACACCGAGCACTGCAATACCGATCAGGCTGCCGAGAATCACCAGCACCACCAGCAGTTCGATCAGGGTAAAGCCCCCAGCCTGTCTCGGTTGCTGGCGCATGGAGATCAGAGGTCCCAGTTACCGATATCGGTATCCTGATCGCTGCCACCTTCCTTACCGTCGGCACCCAGGGAGTACAGGTCGAAGGCACCCTTGGTGCCCGGCGCCAGGTATTGATAAACGTTGCCCCACGGATCGACCGGTAGGCGCTTGAGGTAACCGTCACGGTTCCAGTTCTTCGGCTGCGGATTGCCGGAAGGCTTTTTCACCAGCGCTTCCAAGCCCTGCTGGGTACTCGGGTAGGCATGGTTATCCAGCTTGTACATATCCAGCGCGGCCGCTACAGCCTTGATATCGCCCTTGGCCACGGTGACCTTGGCCTGATCGGGCCGGCTCATCACCTGCGGCACCACCAATGCAGCGAGGATGCCGAGGATCACCACCACCACCATGATTTCGATCAGCGTGAAACCTGCTTGACGCTTATTCACTTGTTTACCCCACCAACTGATTGAGAGACAGAATCGGCAGCAGAATGGCCAGTACGATCACCAGCACCACCGCCCCCATAAAGACCAGCATAAAGGGCTCGAACAGCCCCACCAGCAGCGCCACCTGGGCACCCAAATCGTTTTCCTGATTGCGTGCGGTGCGGGCCAGCATCTGGTCCAGCTCACCGGAGCGTTCGCCGCTGGCGATCATGTGCAACATCATCGGCGGAAACTGACCGCTGGCCTCCAGCGCACGGGTCAGGCTACCGCCCTCGCGCACCTTCTGCGCGGCAATCACCACGTCAGCGCGAATCACCCGATTGGCAATCACCTGCGCACCGATTCCCAGCGCCTCCACCAACGGCACACCGCTGCGGGTCAGAATCGCCAGGGTAGAGGCAAAGCGTGCGCAGTCGGTGGCGCGAATCAAGCGTCCTACCAGCGGGATACGCAGTAGAAAACCATGCCAACGCGCTTTGACTGCATCATCACGCAGTGCCCAGCGCAGGGCGAACACGCCCAGAATGGCGACAACCACCGCCAGCCAGCCCCAGCCTTTGACCCAGTCACTCAGGGCAATCAGACCGCGCGTGAGCGCCGGCAGGGTTTGCCCGGAGTCAACAAACACCCGCACCACATCTGGCACCACATAACCGAGCAGGAAACCGACGATCAGCAGGGATGCGCACATCAGAATCAGCGGATAAAGCAGCGCCAACTGAATTTTCTGCCGCGACTGCTGGCGTTGCTCGGTGTAGTCGGCCAACTGTTCCAGCACCGGGCCAAGATGGCCGGCATGCTCACCCGCCGCCACGGTGGCGCGGTACAGCTCAGGGAAAGCCGAGGGAAACTCTTTTAGGCTGCTGGCCAGGTCATGACCTTCCAGCACCCGTGCGCGTACGGCCAGCAGCATGCTTTGAATGCGCGGCGAGCTGGCCTGGGCAGCCGCCGCGCGCAGGGCTTCCTCAATCGGCAGCGCGGCCTGCACCAGGGTCGCCAATTGACGGGTGATCAGCGCCAGATCACGGGCGGAAATGCCCCGAGCAAAACTGAAGTGCGAGCCTGCTCCAGCACTTTCACGGGTGCGCGTGGCTTTGACATCCAGCGGCGCCAGTTGCCGCTCACGCAGAATCTGCCGCACCTGGCGCGCGCTATCGGCTTCCAGCACGCCTTTTTGCTGACGGCCTTTACCGTCGAGGGCGAGGTATTCGAACGCGGCCATTATTCTTCTCGCGTCACGCGCAGCACTTCCTCAACCGTGGTCGCCCCTTCCAGCACCTTGCGCCGGCCATCCTCACGGATGCTCGGGCCGAGAGTGCGGGCGTGACGGGTCATGTCCTGTTCGGAGGCGGCGTTGTGAATCAGCGTGCGCAGATGGTCGTCAAACACCACCAACTCATAGATCCCGGTACGGCCGCGGTAACCCTGCTGATGGCACTCGGCGCAACCATGGGCGTGATGCAGCGTCGGGGGTTGCGCGAACGATACGCCGAGCAAGGCGCATTCGGCTTCGTCGGCCTGGTAAGGCACCTTGCAATGCGGACAAAGCACCCGCACCAGACGCTGAGCCAGCACGCCCAGCAAGGATGACGACAGCAGGAACGGCTCAACGCCCATATCCACCAGACGGGTAATCGCGCCGATGGCACTGTTGGTGTGCAAGGTCGAGAGCACCAGGTGACCGGTCAGGGACGCTTGCACGGCGATCTCGGCGGTTTCCTTGTCGCGGATCTCACCGACCATCACCACATCCGGGTCCTGACGCAGAATGGCGCGCAGGCCACGCGCGAAGGTCATGTCGACCTTGGAGTTGACCTGAGTCTGGCCGATGCCTTCGAGGTGATATTCGATCGGATCTTCGACGGTGAGGATATTGCGCGTGCGGTCATTCAAGCTGACCAGGCTGGCGTATAGGGTAGTGGTTTTACCCGAACCGGTGGGCCCGGTAACCAGCAGAATGCCGTGAGGTTTGCGCACGGTGGCTTCCATCAGGTCGCGGTCACGTGCACTCATGCCCAGGTGTTGCAAGTTGAGACGGCCAGCTTGCTTATCCAACAAGCGCAGCACCACCCGTTCGCCATTGGCCGAAGGCAGGGTCGATACCCGCACATCCACCTCGCGACCACCGACTTTGAGGGAAATCCGTCCGTCCTGCGGGATGCGCTTCTCGGCGATATCCAGCCGCGCCATGACCTTGATCCGCGACACCAGCAAAGCCGCCAGCTCGCGTTTGGGCTCCAGCACCTCACGCAATACGCCATCGACGCGAAAGCGCACGACCAGGCGTTTCTCGAAGGTTTCCAGGTGAATATCCGAGGCGTTTTCCTTGATCGCCTCGCCGAGAATGGCGTTGATCAGGCGAATGATCGGCGCGTCGTCTTCCTGCTCCAGCAGGTCTTCGGTTTCCGGCACCTGTTCGGCCAGCGCCGCCAGATCCAGACTGCCGCCGATGTCCTCCGCCAGTTGCATGGACGCCGAATCATGCTGATAAGCCTTGGCCAGGGCCTGTTCGAAGGCCTCCAGCGACAGCGCCTGCAGTGGCAGCTGCGCACCGACAAAGCGCTGCGCCTCGCTCAGCGCCACCAGTTCGGCACCCACACGATAAGCCAGGCAAAGGACACCGCCCTCCACTATGAGAACCACACCGTGACGCCTGGCAAAGCTGAAGGGTAAACGCCGTGATGGCACTTCTGTAAGCAACGCATTCATCCGTAATATGCCTTAAGCACAGAAAGCTGATGATGAACCCAAGAATATCAAGCGAGGGCTCAAAAGCTGGGGTTTTGCAACATAGTTGTTGTAAGTTAGCCGCAATAAAGCGAAAAACAGCGCGCTATCTTTAGCACATTGAACTGGTCTACACACTACCCTAAGCGGGGGCTGCCAAATGCTTGGCAAATGTCTATGATCAGCGCGCGAACCACACCACATAATAATAAGTTACGGAGTGACGCCCCCTTTGCAACTTCAGGTTCCCCAACGCTGGCTACAGCGCCAGGCCACTTCCTTTGTTGGCATCGCGCTGATTCTTGCCATGAGCATCAGCCTGGCCTGGCAAAGCGCCGACTGGCTACGCTTGCTGCGCGCGCCCGTAGCTGCCAGCAGCAACAGCACAAGCGAAGCGCCGGCGGCGGTAGTCAATCCCGAGATTGGCCAACTGTTCGGCACCAGCAGCGCCACCAGTGATGGCCCTGCGCCCAGCACCAACCTGCGCCTGACCCTGCTCGGCAGCTTTGTCCATGCCGATCCACAACGCTCCACTGCAATCATCCTCAGCGAAGGCAGCACGGCCCAGCGCTACAGCGTCAACAGCGAAATCAGCAGCGGCGTGCGCCTGCATTCGGTGGCCGCCGACCGCGTCGAGCTGCTGCGCAATGGCCGCCGCGAAAGCCTCAGTTTCCCACTCAACAGTTCGACCGCCGGCAGCCTGCAGAGCAACACCCAGGAGGTTATGGCCGATCCGCTTGAGCAGCTCAGCGAAATGGAATCCGATGATCTGAGCCAACTGCGTGAGCGTATGGACGCCCTGCGCCAGCAGATGCAGGACTCCGGCAGCCTGCCGGAGACTGCAGAACCCACCGAACAGCCCATGGAAGAAAACTGACACGATGACTCCGACTCTCTCGCGCCTTACCTTCGCCCTGCTGGCCGCTGGCCTCGCCTGTAGTCCGCTGCCACTGAGCGCCGCCGTTACCGCCGTCGCACCGAGTGCCAGCCAGCAGGAAGAAAGCTGGACCATCAACCTCAAGGGCGCCGATATTCGCGAGTTTATCGACCAGGTGGCGCAGATCAGCGGGCAGACGTTTGTCGTCGATCCACGGGTCAAGGGCCAGGTCAGCGTAGTGTCCAACAGCCCGCTGACGCTGACCGAGGTGTATCAGCTGTTTCTCTCGGTAATGGCCACCCACGGTTTCAGCGTCATTACCCAGGGTGACCAGGCGCGCATCGTGCCTAACGCCGAGGCCAAGGCCGATGCGGATGCCGGGCGCAACGCGCCAGACCGTCTGGAAACCCGCCTGATCCAGGTGCAGCACGGCTCAGCCACCGAGCTGATTCCGCTGATCCGCCCGCTGGTGCCGCAGTACGGCCACCTGGCGGCGATCAGCAGCGCCAACGCAATCATCATCAGCGACCGTACGGCCAATATTGAACGTATCGAAGACCTGCTACGTCAGCTCGACCAGAAAGGCCAAAACGACTACAGCGTGCTCAACCTGCAGCATGCCTGGGTCATGGACACCGCCGAAGTACTGCGCAATGCCGTAGATCGCGGCCAAGCCAAAGGCGCGTCTGGCACGCAGGTGATTGCCGACGGCCGCACCAACCGCCTGATCCTGCTCGGCCCATCGGCAGCACGGGCCAAACTGGTGGCCCTGGCAAAATCGCTGGACACCCCCACCAGCCGCTCGGCCAATACCCGAGTGATCCGCCTGCGCCATGGCGATGCCAAGAGCCTGGCGGAAACCCTCGGGGAAATTTCCGAAAAGCTCAAACCGGAAGCCGGCGGCGAAACCACTGGCAAGCCACAGACCGTCCTGATCCGCGCGGATGAAAGCCTCAACGCCCTGGTGCTGCTGGCCGAACCTGACGTGGTGGCGACTCTGGAAGACATCGTGCGCCAGCTGGATGTACCGCGCGCTCAGGTGATGGTCGAGGCGGCGATTGTTGAAGTGTCCGGCGACATCACCGACGCTCTCGGCGTGCAGTGGGCCGTGGATGGCCGTGGCAGCACCGGCGGCCTGGGCGGTACCAACTTCAGCGGCACCGGGCTGTCAGTAGGACGGGTCTTGCAAGCCATTCAGGACAGCGGCAACGACAGCGGCAGCGACAACAACACCCTGGCCAACCTGCCGGACGGCGCAATCATCGGCCTGGGCACTGACAGTTTTGGTGTGCTGATTACCGCACTGTCGGCCAACAGCAAGAGCAATCTGCTGTCCACACCGAGCCTGCTGACCCTGGATCACCAGAAGGCTGAAATCCTGGTCGGGCAGAACGTGCCCTTCCAAACCGGCTCCTTCACCACCAGCTCCTCGGGGGCCGATAACCCCTTCACCACCATCGAGCGCCAGGACATCGGCGTGACCCTGAAAGTCACTCCGCACATCAACGATGGCGCCAGCCTACGCCTGGAAATCGAGCAGGAAATTTCCTCCATCGCCCCCACCAGCCAGGGCGTGAATGCCGTCGACCTGATCACCAACAAGCGCTCGATCAAGAGCACCATCCTCGCCGAAAACGGCCAGGTCATCGTGCTCGGCGGGCTGATTCAGGATGATGTGACCCAGGCCGACTCCAAGGTGCCGCTGCTGGGTGACATCCCCCTGATCGGTGGCCTGTTCCGCTCGACCAAGGAAACCAGAGTCAAACGCAACCTGATGGTGTTCCTGCGCCCGACCGTAATCCGCGACGCGGCCGGTATGGCGGCGTTGTCCGGGAAGAAATACAGCGATATCCGTGTGCTTGGCGATATCCGCGAGAACTACCGTCCCGGCATCCTGCCGCGCGACCCGGTACAGCTGTTCGACCTGGGCGAGCCTGAGGCTATCGATCTGCGCGAGTAACCTCTCGCCGCACACAGGGCAGCACAGAAATAAAAAGGCCTCGGTATCTACCGAGGCCTTTTGGTTTAGCGCGACTAACGCTTATTTGTCTTCGTTACGCTGGTGCTTGAAGAACACCCCGTTATCGCCGAACGCCGAGGCGATAAAGGCCGAGGTCAGTTCCATCTCACCAATCTTCACCGCACTGTTACGCCGTTGCGCGGCGTAGTTGCGACTGATCGACGGAATTATCGAGGTTTTGATCTCCATCGAGGTGGCGTACACGTCATAGACCTTGGTGCCGGCATTCAGGGTCAGCAGGTCCGCACGGAAATCATGCGCAGTGCTGGCGAAGCGGTTGCGCAGTTCAGGGCGCGGCACAAAGTAGATCTGCGTCGGCGCCTTGGGTTTGGCCACAGTAGCGCCGGCCTGGGTGACTTCTGCCATATCATTGAGCAGCAGCAGCGTCGGCTTCAGGCTCACCGCCGAAAACAGAATGGTGGTGCCCAGGGTGTCATTGGCTTCCGGCACCACGTACTGCGACAGCTCATTGGCGAAGAAGTTATGGTTACCGCCCTGCCCGCTCAGGGTATACAGCGCGGAAACGTTTTCCGACGGTTTACCATCGACAAAGGCCTTCCACGCCAGCCCCGGCGCAAAGCCGCGATCCGCTGGATCACCGGTGACCGACAGCCGCAGCAGACCGTTGTCAGAACCCTGGAACAGCCCGCTGTAGGGGTTATTGGGCACTGCGACGAACTTGACCTTGGCCATTGCACCATGGGGGTGGATCGGCTTCTCATAACCGGCTGGCGCCACGTCGCTGCGAACCTTCACCTTGTTCCACAGAATCGAGCCAATCAACCCGCCGATGTTGACGCGCTGCAACGCCGGCAGCTGGTCTACCGCGTACTGGGTACGCAGCGCGCCGTTGACCCAGAGGTTTTCCTGCTTGTTGGCGCCAGGCCAGCTTTCGTAGTCCGCCGGAATATTCAGACCCCAGGGTTTGAAGGCGTTTTCCACGCCAGCCAGACTGGTTTGCAGCTGCGGATTATGCCGACGCAGCACATCGACCATGGTGGTGTGCTCGACCCAGTCGATCCCTTCCGGGGTGTACACCTCTGGACGGTAGTCCTTGGTGTAGAAGCGGTCGGCCATCAGGCGCCGTGAAGCGTTCATGATAAAGATCTGGAACGCCGTTTCACCGAAGGCAAAGCCCTCGGGACGCACGGTTTCCGCCAACTGGCCGACCAGGGTGTCGATCTTCTCAATGTCGTTGTTGTACAGGCGCTTGAGCTCCGCGAGGGTCGCAGCGTCCTTGGTCAGGTCCTCGAACTTGCTGATCGGGTTGAGGCCGATCTGCCGGCGGAACTCGTTGTAGCGCGGCACGCCACGTTCGCGGTCGCGCAACACATCGATGGCGGCCAGGTCGATATCGCCCACCAGCGGCATCGACAAGTTACGCAGGAAGTTGGGGTAGTTATTCAGCGTCAGCGAACCTGGGTTGGTGATGCCGAAGGAGTACCACAGGCGTTCCGGGCGCTCGTCGTTGAGCAGGTTCTCGGCATCGCGATCACGGGTGTTCTGCAGCGCGATGGTGCGTGAGACCTGATTCGAGCCAATGTCATACACCTGCACGTTGTCGCGCATCAACGGGTGCATGCGGTACACCGCGACAAACTCTTCGGTGAGAGTGAACGGCACGCCGTAGTTGTTCGGCGCGGTGGAACCGACGATGCCGGTCAGGGCGTGGTCGATGGCGCTGTTGCCGACACCTGGCGCCACATTCGGGTCGAAACCGAGGATGCGTTTGACGAAGGAGTCGGAGCGCGCCAGGTCCGCCTGCAGCATACGCACTTCGGCCTGGAAGTCGTCACGCGGGCCGCCCTGACCGAGCAGCCCCCACCAGTTGGAGTACATGGCGCGTTCGGTGATTGGGTTGGCAATCACCGCCGGGGTCCATTCTACGGTGTGGATCTTGGCCATCAACGCCGAGTTGATCAGCCGCGCGCGGTCATACAGCCACTGGTCGCTCTGCGCCGGGTACTTCTGCTTGAGTTTGCTGGCGATGGCGTTGTGTTCGAGGGTGAACAACTGATGCAGCATGCTCAGGCCAAGCCACCAGTTTTCGTTGAACCCGGTTACCGGTTTACCGCTGAGCAATTCGGTAGGCAGGGTGCCGTCGGCATTGACCTTGAGCTTACCGTCAACAAACGCGCGCACCTTGTCGTTGGTTTCCTTGCTGCTGCCATATAGCTGCGAGCCGTCCCACCAGTGGGTGTTGTGGTTGCGATAGGTTTGCGGCTTGCCGGCATCGGCACCGCTGCGACTTGGGTCGGGCTGAGTGCGTTTGACCGACATGCTGCCACTGCCCAGCACATCGCCCGGCGGCAAGGGAAACTGGATCGGGTCAGCGTCGGCATTCGGGCCGTGGTCGAACCAATCGTGCACCATAAATTGAATCCAGGCCGCGGCGATAAAGTTCAGGCTCGGCGCCGGTTTGAACTCCTCACGCGCCATCAGGCTGTTACTCACTTCACGCGGGTTGGGGCTGAGCAAGGTGGTGGTTTCACCCTGGGTCAGCGCCGGATTGACGTTACGGCCAAAGCGCCGATACACCGAACCCTCGGCCGGGTTGCTGAGAATGTTGCAGGTGCCGTCCTCGGTACGGGCCGCCAGGCTGCGCGCATCGCAGGTGATATCGGCGTTATAGCCCGTGTAGTTTTCGACATCGAAGAGGTTGTTCTCGAACAATGCCTGGCGCTCGACCGCCAGCACCAGTAGTCCGGAGACTACGCCCAACGTTCCCAGCTTGGTCAAAGCTGGCCAAGTGACCCATACCGACATGGCTATTGCTCCCGTTTTATTGTTGTAGGGACAAGGCGGCTACTGACATAGCAGCGCAGGATCAAGCCTATCGACGGGTATGGCGTCGCGCCCCCTTCCTGCGGAGGGGCTAAGGCTAATCAGTTGGTAGAGAGGCCTAGCGCGGCCGGACGGCGAGAATCGCCTCGGTGCGGCTGGAGACGTTGAGCTTGGAGTAGATGTTTTTCAGGTGCCACTTGGTGGTGGACAAGGCAATACCGGTCTTGTCGCTGATCTGGGTGTTCGACAGGCCGCTAAGCAGGTACTCGAATACTTCCACCTCACGCCCGGTCAGCAGGCCGCCGGCCAGCGCATCAAGCGGCGGCGCAACCTGAGTACCCTGGAGAAACTCTGCGTAGTGCTCACGGTATTTTTCCGGCACCACCAACAAGCCGGACTGTGCCAGGTCCAGCACACCTGCAGCAAAACCTGGCGCTTCATCGAATACCGAGCGGTTGATATTGACGATGCCATAGGTCTCGACCAGACCGCCCAGTGCCGCCAGCTGCTGGTTTTTGCTCTGACTGAACGCCGCCAGCACCAGGCGGTTGGCTTCGACGATCAACAGCCGCGCACGCATCTCGCTTTGCCGCAACGAGGCCGCCAGCACCTTGAGAATCCGCTCGGCCTGCGCCTGTGCACCGCGTGCCTGCAACCAGTACACGCACGCCAAACCCTGGCGCTCCCAACTTTCGTCATAGGCGCGCACGCGCTCCCACTCCCCGGCCTGCAACCGTCCAAGCAAATCGTAGCGCTGAGCTACGGCATCCATGCAGGCACTCTTACCGCTCAGGTACGCCTGGCGCATGCTTTCCTGGGCCACCTGGCTGACAAACCGCGCGTAGTTGCCCAACTGCAGAATGCACGACAGCTGATCGAGCAAGCGGCTGGCACGCGCCGTCTGCTGCTGGCGATGCAGCAACCGCGACAAGGTGATGTAGACCGTGGCAATCGCCTCGGTGGCCGAAGATGAATTGACCATCGCCATCAGCTCGTCACACAGCTGCTGCGCCTCAACCAGCTGATTCTGCTCATACAGCACCACCACCATGGCCGTGGCGCGATTGACCCAGGCCGGAGACACAGAATCGGCGCTCTGGTAGTCCAGACACACCTGCTTGCGCGCATGGGTGGCGCGTCCGGCATTGCGGTGGCACAGCGCGATAATCAGATCGGTGTAACTTTCCAGAAAGCTGTGCCCACATTGCGCGAGCAACTGCTTGGACTCGCTGGCGAAGCGAATCGCATCCTGCAGACGCGCCGCCAACAAGTGCTGATAGGCAATCACCGCCAGGGTGCAGGCGCGAATTTCCAGGTCCTGCCCCGCACCCAGCAGGTCACGCCAGGCCGGCGGCGGCTCAAAGTCCTTGTCCTGCTCGAACAAGCCCAGCAACAGGGCGAGGAACTGCCGCGTGGCCGGCTCCAGATTCGCACCCGGCGCGTGCTCCTGCAGACCATCGAGTAATTCCAGATGGTAATGCGCCTGATGAAAACGCCGCGACAGCGACAGCGCGGCGATCAGCCAGCCGAGCAACTTGGGTTGCGCCAGCAGCTGCGTCTCTGGAAGCGGCTCCAACCAACGCAGAATGTCGCCAAACTGCCCACTGCGTACCCATGACGCGCAGCAATGCTCCAGCAGGCCAAGGAAGATGTGCTGATCACTACAGTACCGGGCATGCTGCAACGCCTGCTCATACTCGCCCAGGCTCAGGTAATAGTCGGCGGCGCGACTGTGCAGCTGATCCAGGCGCGCATATTCTTCGACTTGCAGGCGGCGACAGAGAAAGTCCTGCAACAGGGCATGAAAACGGAACCAGCCTGGTTGATTTTCCACCGGCAGCAGGAACAGCTGACGCTCAGCCAATTCCTCCAGCAGCAACGCCGAGCCACTGCGCTGCATCACATGATCGCAAAGTGCACCGTCAAAGCGCTCGAACAGACCGCTGCACAGCAGAAATTCACGCAGGTTCGGCGGTAACTGGCGCAGCACCACATGGCCAAAGTAGTCGACGATTTCTGGCTGGCTGCCGTTAAAGCGCTGCAGCGCCTGAGTGCCGAAGCGCGCATAGGCCAGCAGGGCAATCTTCACCCCCGCCACCCAGCCTTCGGTCATGCCCAGCAGGCTGTCGACATACTCCTGACTCAGCGCCTGACCGCCCAGGTGGCTATTGAGCTGCTGCACCTGCTCGACCGACAGACGCAGGTCGTGCTGATCAATGCACTGCAGGCGGTTTTCCAGCTTCAGCTGACTCAGGGCAAAGCCTGGGTGATTACGGCTGGCGATGATCAGGTGGACATGGGCAGGCAGCTTATCAAGTAGCGCCGCCATCACCTCAAGAATGCTGCGCGACTCGATCCACTGAAAATCATCCAGCACGATAAACAGTGGCCCGTTGACCCGCGCCAAGGCATCAGCGAGCAGCTCGCCCAATAGCTGCGGCGACAGGCTCGAAGCCACCGCCAGGGGGTTGAACCAGGACGTATCGAAATCTCCGACCTGAGCGCGGATGCTGTCAGCCAGGCGGCGGAAAAAACACAGCGGGTCGTTGTCCCGCGCTTGCAGTGGGTAATGCACCATCCTCGCTGGGCAACAGCCGCGCCAGTGTTGCAACAGCGTCGACTTTCCCGAGCCAGCCGGAGCCAGCAGCAAAGTCAGGGCAAAGCGCTCACTGCGCGCCAGCAGCTCCAGCAGGCTCTGGCGCAGCACTCCATTGGCAGGCAATACACACGGCTGAAGTCGGTCCATCAGGCAGACCCTGTTCTTATTATTCGGCGCACGGTCAGACGCCGCGCTTGGCGGTGGATGCTAGCGCCTGCACACCTTCAGACTTTGAAGTGCGTCATGTTTTACCCGTCGCTAGCCAAAGGTTTGCCCACAGCTATACGCGCCAGAAAATTTGGCGAGGCAGGGAATGCGCCTGGGGAGAAATAAAGCACCCTGGCGGGCCGGGAAAGCCCGCCAGGTATGCAGAGCGACTTAGAGCGCCGCCAGACCTCGAGCCAGATCGGCTTGCAGATCAGCCAGATCTTCCAGGCCCACCGCAACGCGAATCAGGTTGTCACGAATACCGGCGTTAGCACGCTCGGCGGGGCTCAGACGACCGTGGGAGGTGGTTGCCGGATGGGCGATGGTGGTCTTGGTGTCGCCGAGATTGGTGGTGATCGAGATCACCCGCGTGGCATCGATAAAACGCCAGGCCGCCTCTTTGCCGCCCTTGACCTCAAAACTGACCACGGCACCGAAAGCACTCTGCTGACGTTTGGCCAACTCATGCTGCGGGTGGCTGGGCAAACCGGCGTAGTACACATGCTCGATACCGGGCTGTTGCTGCAGCCACTGCGCCAATTGCAGCGCGCTGGCGCAATGCGCCTGCATGCGGATGCGCAGAGTTTCCAGGCCTTTGAGGAAGATCCAGGCGTTGAATGGGCTGAGTGTTGGCCCGGCGGTACGTAGAAAGCCCACCACTTCGGTCATCAGCTTGGCCGAGCCTGCAACTACACCGCCCATGCTGCGGCCCTGGCCGTCGATGTATTTGGTTGCCGAATGCATCACCACATCTGCACCGAGCCTGAGCGGCTGTTGCAACGCCGGGGTGCAGAAGCAGTTATCCACCGCCAGTAGCGCGCCTTTGCTGTGGGCGATGTCCGCTAAGGCGGCAATATCCACCAGCTCGGCCAACGGATTGGACGGCGATTCGACAAACAGCAGTTTGGTGTTGGGCTTGAATGCCGCAGCCCAGCCGTCGAGATCTGCCAGCGGCACATAGTCGACCTGCACGCCAAAGCGTTTGAGGTACTTCTCGAACAGGCTGATGGTCGAACCGAATACGCTGCGCGACACCAGCACATGATCGCCGGCGCTGCACAAGCTCATGACAATGGCCAGAATCGCCGACATGCCAGAGGACGTCGCGACCGCCTGCTCGGCACTTTCAAGAGCGGCGATGCGCTCCTCGAAGGCCCGCACGGTCGGATTGGTGTAGCGCGAATAGACATTGCCCGGCACTTCGCCGGCAAAGCGCGCAGCCGCATCGGCCGCAGTGCGGAACACATAACTGGAGGTAGGGTAGATCGCCTCGCTGTGCTCAGCTTCCGGCGAGCGGTGCTGACCGGCGCGCACCGCCAGGGTGTCGAAGCCGACGCCGTCGAGATCACTGTCCAGACGCCCGGCTTGCCATTCAATCGTCATTGCCAATCCCCTCAACCAGCCCGCCGCAGCAGGCCGAACTGCAACCTAGTTGTTGTACAGGTCGATAATCGCGCTGACCGCCTGGGACTTGACCTTGGAGGCATCGTTGCGCGCCTGCTCGATCTTATCCAGGTAAGCCTCGTCGACATCGCCGGTCACGTACTTACCGTCAAAAACCGCGCAGTCGAAGTTGTCGATCTTGATCTTCTTGCTGCCACTGACCGCTTCGATCAGATCCGGCAGATCCTGATAGATCAGCCAGTCGGCGCCGATCAGCTCGCAGACTTCCTCGGTGGTGCGGCCGTGGGCGATCAGCTCATGGGCGCTGGGCATATCGATGCCGTAGACGTTCGGGTAACGCACCGCTGGCGCTGCCGAGCAGAAGTACACGTTCTTCGCCCCGGCTTCGCGGGCCATCTGGATAATCTGCTTGCAGGTGGTACCACGCACGATGGAGTCGTCCACCAGCATCACGTTCTTGCCACGGAACTCCAGTTCGATGGCGTTGAGCTTCTGCCGCACGGATTTCTTGCGCGCCGCCTGGCCCGGCATGATGAAGGTACGGCCGATATAACGGTTCTTGACGAAGCCTTCACGGAACTTCACGCCCAGATGGTTGGCCAGTTCCAGTGCCGCGGTGCGGCTGGTATCGGGAATCGGGATAACCACATCGATGTCATGCTGCGGACGCTCGCGGAGGATCTTGTCGGCGAGTTTCTCACCCATGCGCAGACGCGCCTTGTACACCGAAATGCCGTCCATGATCGAGTCAGGACGCGCCAGATAGACGTGTTCGAAGATGCAGGGTGCGTATTTCGGGTTGGCCGCACACTGACGGGTAAACAGCTTGCCTTCCTCGGTGATGTACACCGCTTCGCCCGGCGCGAGGTCACGGATCAGGGTAAAGCCGAGCACGTCGAGCGACACGCTTTCCGAGGCGATCATGTATTCCACGCCTTCGTCGGTATGACGCTGACCGAAGACGATCGGGCGGATACCGTTAGGGTCGCGGAAACCGACGATGCCGTAACCGGTGATCATCGCGACTACCGCGTAACCACCCAGGCAGCGCTCGTGCACGTCAGTGACGGCAGCGAACACATCTTCTTCGGTGGGCTGCAGCTTGCCGCGCTGGGCCAGCTCGTGAGCGAATACGTTGAGCAGCACTTCCGAATCGGAGTTGGTGTTGACGTGGCGAAGGTCGGACTCGTAGATCTCCTTGGCCAGCTGCTCGACGTTGGTCAAGTTGCCGTTGTGCGCCAGGGTGATGCCATACGGCGAGTTGACGTAGAACGGCTGCGCTTCGGCCGAGCTGGAGCTGCCCGCAGTCGGGTAGCGCACGTGGCCGATGCCCATATGGCCGACCAGGCGCTGCATGTGCCGCTGTTGGAACACATCACGCACCAGGCCGTTGTCCTTGCGCAGGAACAGGCGGCCATCATGGCTGGTGACAATACCGGCAGCATCCTGGCCGCGGTGCTGGAGGACGGTCAGCCCGTCATACAGCGCCTGATTGACGTTCGATTTACCGACGATACCGACAATGCCGCACATGTGACGCAACCCCTACTCAATGAAACACGATGATTCGCAATGCACTTACGGCAGTTTAGGCTGCTGCAGTGCCTCTTTGAACGGTAACTCCACCGGCGCAGTAACGCCGCTGGCCAGCCACTCACTGGACAACCCCAGAATCAGGTTTTTTGACCAATCAGCAACCATCAGAAAATGCGGCAGAAGTGCTGACTCCTGCCACCAGCTGTCTTGTTGCACCGGAGCCAGGCTGATCAGACCGACCAGCACCACAACCAGCAGGCCTCCGCGCGCCGCGCCGAAGACCATGCCGAGAAAACGATCAGTCCCTGACAGCCCAGTCACCCGGATCAGTTCACCAATCAGGTAGTTGACCAGGGCACCGACCAACAGGGTGACCACAAATAGAATCGCGCAACCTGCAATCACGCGCGCCGAAGGCGTCTCGATAAAATCCACCAGGTGCTGCGACAGTGCGCCGCCGAACATCCAGGCGACCACGCCGGCAATGATCCAGGTAAGCAATGACAGGGCTTCCTTGACGAAGCCTCGGCTCAGACTGATCAGACTTGAAACGGCGACAACGGCGATAATCGCCCAATCGACCCAGGTGAATGCCACGATGCAGGTTACCGACGAGAAAGGCGCTGCATTTTAGCAGAGCACCTGCGTGGGGCGTAAGCAAAGGATTCGCCAACCGCTGAAATGCCCGGCCAGCCTAGTGGCGGGCCAAACAATTCGGCTTGGCGAAGCACGCCAAGCCGCTTGCTCAGCCAGCTTCGGGCTGAAACCGCACCACAAAACCATTGAGTTTGTGCTGACGATTGAGCTGATCACGCAGGCGATCCGCCTCGGCACGCTCGATCAGCGGCCCGACAAACACCCGGTTCATGCCGTCAACAGTACGGATATAGGCGTTATAGCCCTGGCTGCGCAGGGTTTTCTGCAATTTCTGCGCGCCATCGCTACTCGACAGGCTCGCCAGCTGCACTGACCAGCTAATCGGCAGGCTATTGGCATCCAGCTTACTCGGCGCAGGCTGAGGTGGTTTTGCCACAGGCTCAGGTGCTGCAGCCGGTGTTGTTGGTGCGGCCGGCTGCTCATTTACAGCAGGTTCTTTTGGCTCCAGGCCTTGCGCGACCTCGCTACCAATCGGCTCATCAGGCAAAAGCTGCGGCTCAGGCACTGCTACCGGCTGCAATTCGACGTCTGGGATCTCGGGAGCCACCGGCATTGCCGGCGCATCAACCTGAACCCGCTGCGATTCATCTTCACGCGACAGCAGCATCGGCAGGAAAATTACCGCCAGCGCCAGCAATACCAACGCACCGACCATGCGCTGCTTCAATCCCTTATCCAGCAAAGCCATCCTGCACGCCCCCATTGGCTTGGCGGGCCAGCCAATCCAGGGCCTCGGCCACGCAGTAGAAAGATCCAAACAGCAGCACTTCATCCCCATCCGAAGCCTGCTCACACTGAGCCTCAAGCGCGGCCTGCACGCTGGCATAAGCGACGACTTGCGCCCCAGCGTTTTGCAGATGCGCCTGCAGCTCGCTGGCTGCCCGCGTGCGGCTGGTCGGCAAAGCCGCCACCGCCCAACTGTCCACTTCGCTAAGCAAAGGCGCCACCACACCGGGCAGGTCCTTATCAGCCAGCAAACCAAATACAGCCAGACGCTTACCTGATCGCGAACGGTTGGCCAAACGCTGAGCGAGATACTCGGCAGCATGGGGATTATGCCCAACATCGAGCAGCAGCGTGAGTGACTTACCCTGCCAATTGAGCATTCTGCGATCCAGCCTCCCGGTCACCCGGGTCTGCTGCAAAGCCTGGCTGATCAGCTCGGGCTGCCAGGGCAGCTGCATCACTGCGTATGCCTGCAGAGCCAGGGCAGCGTTTTCCATGGGCAGATCGAGCAGCGGCAAATGCGCCAGCGTCAGTACTTCGCCTTGATGATTAAG
Source organism: Pseudomonas sp. 8BK (assembly GCF_902506475.1). Lineage (NCBI taxonomy): Bacteria > Pseudomonadati > Pseudomonadota > Gammaproteobacteria > Pseudomonadales > Pseudomonadaceae > Pseudomonas > Pseudomonas sp. 8BK. Next base: position 3,126,091 of record NZ_LR733252.1, read on the forward strand.
CCCATACCAGGACCAATCCTGCGCCTTAATGCTCAGGTCATAGTCACGGCCACGCAGGAAGAATGGAGCGTCAAGCAGCGCCACTTGATCGAGCAGAGGCTGTGGCGGCTCAAGATCGCCACACAGAGCGGGTTTGCCGGCACGGAAGATACCAGCTTTCTCGAAAGCGACCGACTCACGGGTATCCCCCAGCCAGTCGGCGTGATCAATGCCAATACTGGTGACCAGCGCGATATCGGCATCCAGCAGATTCACTGCATCCAGCCGACCACCGAGGCCAACTTCGAGCACCAGAGCATCCAGCCCAGCTTGCTGGAATAACCAGAAAGCGGCCAGAGTGCCCATCTCAAAATAGGTCAGTGAGGTGTCTCCACGCGCGGCCTCGACCACGGCGAAAGCCTCACAGAGCATGGCATCAGTGGCTTCAACGCCAGCGATCTGCACGCGCTCGTTGTAACGCAACAGGTGCGGTGAGCTGTAGACCCCGACCTTGAGACCCTGCGCCTGCAGCAGCGAGGCAATAAATGCACAGGTCGAACCCTTGCCATTGGTTCCGGTGACGGTAATCACCCGCGGCGCCAGCTTGGCCAGGCCAAGGCGCTGCAGCACGATCCGCGAACGCTCCAACCCCATATCAATGGCGCTGGGATGCAGCTGCTCCAGATAGCTCAGCCAATCGGCAAGGGAGCGCTCGGTCATGCAGTCGCCGGCAAGGCTACAGGCGACGGCAGCCCCATCAGCTGAGCGAGCAGACGCGCCAGGCGCGGACGCAGTTCAGCGCGGTGAATGATCATATCGATGGCGCCGTGTTCCAGCAGGAATTCGCTGCGCTGGAAGCCTTCCGGCAGTTTCTCGCGCACGGTCTGCTCGATCACGCGCGGGCCGGCAAAGCCAATCAGAGCGCGGGGCTCAGCAACAATCACATCACCGAGCATGGCCAGACTGGCCGACACGCCGCCGTACACCGGGTCAGTCAGCACGGAAATAAATGGAATACCTTCCTCACGCAGGCGCGCCAACACGGCCGACGTCTTGGCCATCTGCATCAGCGAGATCAGCGCTTCCTGCATGCGTGCACCACCGGACGCGGAGAAGCACACCAGCGGGCAACGCTGCTCCAGAGCGGCATTCGCGGCACGGACAAAGCGCTCACCAACGATGGCGCCCATCGAACCACCCATAAAGGAGAACTCGAACGCGCAGGTCACAATCGGCATGCCTTCCAGGGTGCCGCGAATCGACACCAGGGCGTCTTTCTCGCCGGTCTGCTTTTGCGCGCCGGCAAGGCGATCCTTGTACTTCTTGCTGTCGCGAAACTTCAGGCGATCAACCGGTTCAAGGTCGGCGCCCAGCTCTTCACGTCCTTCAGCATCTAAGAAGATATCCAGGCGCGCGCGGGCATCGATACGCATGTGGTGATTGCACTTGGGGCAAACATCCAAGGTCTTTTCCAGCTCGGGCTTGTACAGCACCGAATCGCAGGACGGGCACTTATGCCACAGCCCTTCGGGCACCGAACTCTTCTTGACCTCGGAACGCATGATCGATGGGATCAGTTTGTCTACCAACCAGTTGCTCATGCTCTTGACTCTCCAAAGCTGTTAACCGGACGGGCTGCGCCAAATGCGACCAGGCCTAACCGGGAAAATTCATGGGTACAGCCGTTTCAGGGGCCGGTACAGCTACGCAGTACGCACCCGCCGCCTCAAACGCCCGCCTGCAGCGTTTATCTAACCTGCAACAGGGGTATGGACGGCCAAGCCGGCAGCGTCGTCACATCAACCCTGCACACCTCAAGCAGTCTTTACCGCCTGCATAAAAGCGCGAATCTTCTCGGCATCCTTGATGCCTTTGGCCTTTTCCACGCCGCCACTGACATCCACGGCATAGGGACGCACCTGAGCGATGGCCTGCGCAACATTCTCAGCCGTCAGGCCGCCCGCCAGAATAATCGGCTTGCTCAAGCCTTGAGGCACCAACGACCAATCGAATGCTTCGCCCGTACCACCCGGAATGCCTGGCACATAGGTATCCAGCAACACGCCGCTGGCATTCTTGAACAGCGCCACCTGCGCAGCAATGTCATCGCCCGATTTGACCCGCAACGCCTTGATATAGGGGCGATGGTAGCCATCACAATCTTCCGGACTCTCGTCGCCATGGAACTGCAGTAAATCCAGCGGCACTGCATCGAGAATCTCACCCAACTCACAACGACTGGCATCAACAAACAGGCCCACCGTGGTCACAAAAGGCGGCAAAGCAGCAATGATCGAGCGCGCTTGCTGCAGCGTGACCGCGCGCGGGCTCTTGGCATAGAACACCAGGCCAATTGCATCAGCCCCCGCCTCAACAGCCGACAATGCGTCCTCTATGCGGGTAATGCCACAAATCTTGCTGCGAACGGCTGACAACAGGATGACCTCGATAAATTCAATGAAAGCCGGATGCTAGCAAATAGCCTTTTAGGCGTCAGCCGCCACATCCGGCAAGCCGGAAAGAAAGTGCGGCCCTAAATAGCGTTTGGGCAAATCGAACTCCTCAGGGTAATCAACCTGCACCAAATACAAACCATAGGGGTGCGCAGTCACTCCACCGGTACGCCGCACGCGGGTCTCCAGCACTTCCTGCGCCCACTCAACCGACCGCTCGCCCGCACCAATAGTCATCAGCACCCCGGCGATATTGCGCACCATATGATGCAGAAAGGCATTGGCGCGAATATCCAGCACGATAAAACGCCCGTGTTGCAGTAACTCCAGGTGATGCACCGTCTTGATCGGCGACTTGGCCTGGCACTGGCGCGCACGGAAAGCGCTGAAATCATGGGTACCGATAAAACACTGCGCGGCTTGGCGCATGCGCTCGATATCCAGCGGCCGATGGTTCCAGGTGACTTCTTCGGCCATATGCGCCGGACGAATCTGGTCGTTATAGATCACATAACGGTAACGCCGCGCCTGGGCGCAAAAACGCGCATCAAAGTGCGCCGGCATCGACTTGGCCCAGGTCACGCTGATATCACCGGGCAAATTCATATTCGCGCCCATGACCCAGGCATGCATGGAGCGCTCGACCGGCGTATTGAAATGCACCACCTGGGCACTGGCATGCACCAGCGCATCGGTACGCCCAGCACAGCTTAGCGTTACGGGAACACCGCCGGCGACTTTCGCCAGGGCCTTTTCCAGCGACTCCTGAATTGAAGGCACACCGGCGCGCTGGCGCTGAAAGCCGCGATAGCGCGAACCTTTGTACTCGACACCCAGGGCTATCTTGAAAACGCCAACGGCAGCCGAATCGGCTGCCGTTGTAGTAAGACCATCAGACATGTATCAGACCAATTTAGCGATCAGCTCACGCGCTTCATTTTGCTGACCTTCGTTACCTTCGGTGATGACTTCATCGAGGATATCGCGAGCACCTTCGGTATCACCCATGTCGATGTAGGCACGCGCCAGATCGAGCTTGGTTGCCGTCTCGTCGGTACCCGAGAGGAAGTCGAAGTCATCGTCATTATCCAGGCTGGACGGGGCGGCACCGGCCGGCTCATCCAGACCAGCTGGTTGATCCAGGTCATCAGACAGCAAATCCAGCTCAGCGCTGACGTCATCCAGTTGAGCAGCAAAGCTGTCGCTTGATGGCTGCACAGGCGCTTCATCATTTAGTGACAGATCGAAATCAGCCGACAGATCGAAATCACCGCTCACCTGCTCATCCGGCAGATCAAAACCTGGCTCTGCCACAACCGGCGCTGCACTTGGCTCATCATCCAGACTCAGCAGGAAGTCATCTTCGGCAGCTGCTGCAGGCTTGGCCGGAGTATCCAGATCCAGACTAAAGTCAGCCAGATCGCCGCTCAGATCAAGACCGCTGTCGCTGCTTTCAGGCAGGCTCAGATCAAAACCCAGGTCGTCATCCTTGCTGTCGGCTTGCTCAACTGGCGAACTGAAGTCCATATCGTCATCCAGTGACAAGCTATCCAGATCATCCAGCGAGGCAGTATTACCGGCAGTCTGCAGGTCACGATCCAGTTCAGACTCAAGATCATCCAGACTTAGATCGAATGCATCGTCCTGATCGCCAGTGGCGGCTTTCGGGCTAGGCTCGTCCAGGGCCAGATCATCCAGACTGAAGCCGTCTAGATTTTCCTCAGCAGCCGCTGCGGCGGCAAAGCCAGCGCCGGCAGCAACGGCCATGGCCGGGTAGCGGGCCTTGATCTGATCAAGCTCGGCAGCACTGCCACCAATCTCACGCAGCTCGCTGTCCTGACGGGCGAAACCATTACGGTCACCCATCTCCGCGTAGACCTCCATCAATTTCAGACGCAGATCACTACGCTGCGGCTCATCATTGATGGCGCCTTGCAGCAATTCAGCAGCCTGAGGGAAGCGGCCATAGGCGATGTAGATATCCGCCTCACCCAGTGCATCGCCGGTTTGCGCAGTCACGCGCTCTTCGCCAGGCAGATCAGCTTGCTGACTATCCAGATCATCAGCCATGCCAGCAAAGCTGTCATCCGGCAGGTCCAGACCAGCCCCCAGATCGGACGCCCCCTCATCAGCGGCCAGGCTTTCCTGCAGTTCGGCTTCTTTCAGCGCATTGCGGCGCGACAGCATCATCAGCGCAACCAGCAATATCAGCAGTGCACCGCCGCCTGCAGCACCCAGCAACATCGGATTGGCCAACAGATCATCAATAGCACTGCTTTCAGCCTGCGGCTCGGCAACTACAGGCGCTTCGGCAACAGGGGCAGCGGGCGTGACCGGAGCTGGCTCGGGAGCAGCAATCGGAGCTGGCTCTACCGCAACAGGCGCTGCGGTCTCTGGCTGAGCAGCGGGTTCTTCGCTGTAATTAAAATCTGTCTCGCCGGTTGCAGCGGGCACTACGGGCGTTGCAGCCGCTGGATCTTGTGGCGCAGCTTCAGGAGCGGGTTCAACTGGTGCAACAGGGGTTTCAGCTACAGGAGTTTCTGGGGCCACAGGTACCACAGCAGGCACCTGACCTTGCGCAGCGAGATCAGCCTGCAGCTTGGCCATCTGGTCATCTTTCAACTGGATCAGACGCTGCAGCTTATCGAGCTGGCTTTGCAGGTCCGTCATACGACCTTTCAATTCATCGTTTTCACGACGGCTGGAGTCCAGGCTTTCCTGGGTCACGGCCAATTTGTCAGTCAACGCTTTGCTGTCGGCGGCGCCCTTGTCGCTGCCGGCAGTGGCTTTACCGCTGTCAGCAGCAACCAGTTTCAGGCTATCGCCAGTTTCAACTTTGGCTGGAGTCGCGGCGGCGCTAGTGCGTTTAGTGGCATCCAGCTGACGGGCGCTGGCAGCAACACTGCGCCCTTCACGCCAAGCGGCGTTCTGCTCGGCAACCTGAGCAAGGGCTTCACCCTGAGCACGGCTCTTGACCTGCTGCTCATCAGGCAGGCGCAGTACCTGGCCACTTTTCAGGCGGTTGATGTTACCGCCGATAAAGGCATCCGGGTTCAAGTCCTGGATCGCCAACATGGCCTGATGCACGCTACCACCGGCACGCGCACGCTGGGCAATTTCCCAGAGGGTGTCGTTGGCAGTGGTTTTGTATTCGTTGCCTTCCAGCGGCTTGGCTGCTGGGGCGGCAGGTGCTGCCGGAGCCGCTGGAGCGACCGGTTGAACCGCAGCAGTTGCTGAGCGCGGCGCAGGTGCTGGAGTCTGTGTGCGGGGCGCTGGTGCCGGTGTTGCTACAGGCATCTGCGCGGTGGCAGGAATAACGCTCTGCGGGGTGTACAGCGGCGGATCAAGCAGCAGGGTGTATTCACGCAGCAAACGGCCATTCGGCCAGAGCACCTCAACCAGGAAGTTCAGGTACGGCTCACGCATTGGCTTGTTGGAGGTAACCCGAATGACGCTCTTGCCATTGGGTTTAAGTACCGGGGTGAACTTCAGGTCAGTCAGGAAGAACTGACGATCAACGCCGGCTTTATTGAACGCTTCCGGGGATGCCAGGGTCGGTATTACTTCGTTGGAAGCCAGGTCACGCACTTCCAGCAACTCAATCTCAGCCACCAGCGGCTGATTGAGCGCCGATTGCAGGGTCACCTCACCCAGCCCCAGCGCGTGCGCCATACCGGATGACAGCGCCGAAGCAGCTGCGATTGCCAGCACCAGTTTGCGAACCCGAACCATAGCGTTATCCCTTGTTTTATCTTTTTTCTCGACCAGCGAGAGGATCTTGAAAATTGCCGCCTGCCCCGCCCGAAGACGCAACCCCATTCAGCAATCAACTCAGCCAGTATTGCCAAGCTCGAAAGATTCTTCAAATTTCTAGGTAAGTATCTTTTACAGATAGTGTTTTATCAACAACTCGGCTAATTGCACAGCATTTAGCGCCGCGCCTTTTCTCACGTTATCAGACGTAATCCACAAATTGAGTTCAGCTGGATCAGCCAAACCGGCGCGGACTCGGCCAACATAGACTACATCCTGGCCGACTGCATCGCCGACCGCAGTCGGGTAATCATCCAACTCCACCAATTCCAGAGCTACTGCGGCGTCCAGAGCGGCGTATACCTGCTTTAGGTCGACGGCCGACTCGGCTTGCAGTGAAACGCTTAGGCTGTCACCAAAAAACACCGGTACCTGGATGCAGGTCACTGCAACCTGCAACTCCGGCAAACCCAGCAACGCCTTGAGCTCGTCAGCAACCTGGCGCTCCAGCCCAGCATGCCCAGCGCTATCGGTCTGCTCGACCTGCGCTAGCAGATTGAACGCCATTTGCCGATCAAACAACTGCGGCTCGAACGCCCGACCATTGAGCAGTTCGGCAGTCTGTCGCGCCAACTCTGCAACCCCTTCACGCCCGCGACTGGAAACTGCCAGACAAGCCGTCACAGTCACCCGCTGAATACGGACTTGCTCAGGCAAAGCCGCCAGCACCGCGGCCAACGCAATACCCGGAGCACTTGGGCTGGTCAACACATAGGGGGCAGCCAGACTCGCCAATGCTTCAGGATTGACCTCAGGAATCACCCGTGGCGCCTGCGCGGCCGACAAACCGCTGGCCAGATCAATCACTGCGCAGCCAGCCGCAGCAGCTTGCGCGGCATATTTGCGTGTTACCTTGCTGCCAGCAGCGAAGAACACCAGCCGCACACTGGCAAAGTCGAAGGTTTCCAGGTCACGTACGCGCAGGTTCTTGCCCTTGTAGGACAAGGAACGCCCGGCCGACTCACCACTGGCGACCAGGTGCAGATTGGCCACCGGGAACTCGCGCTCCTCCAACAGCTGCACCAGGGCTTCGCCAACACTGCCGGTGGCGCCGATTACGGCAATATCAAAAGTACGGTTCATGGCAAGGCTCGGATAAATAAGCCCAGCACTGTATAGCCGCACCCGCCAAATGCAAAGGAGCGGACTGCTCGGCGCTCGATTTGACTCGAACACCCAGCAACCCGCCCCTTTTAGACAGCTTGCTTGCGTATCAGCGCAGCGCGATCAACGCTCCAGCAGGATGCGCAGCATGCGGCGCAGCGGCTCTGCCGCGCCCCACAGCAGCTGGTCACCGACAGTGAACGCGCCAAGGTACTGCGAACCCATGTTGAGCTTGCGCAGACGACCGACCGGTACACTCAACGTGCCGGTCACAGCGGTCGGGCCGAGTTCGCGGATGCTCGCTTCACGCTGGTTTGGCACCAGTTTCACCCAAGGGTTGTGCTGGCTGATCAGCCCCTCGATGTCCGACAGCGGCACATCCTTGTTCAGCTTGATGGTCAGCGCCTGGCTGTGGCAACGCATGGCGCCGATGCGCACGCAAAGACCGTCGACCGGGATCGGGTTCTTGAAACGGCCGAGAATCTTGTTGGTTTCCGCCTGGCCTTTCCATTCTTCACGGCTCTGGCCGTTCGGCAGTTCCTTGTCGATGTAGGGGATCAGGCTGCCGGCCAGCGGCACACCGAAGTTGTCGACCGGGAAGGACTCGCCGCGCATGGCCTCGGCGACCTTGCGATCGATGTCGAGGATGGCGCTGGCCGGGTCGGCCAGTTCGTCAGCGACAGACGCATTGATCGCGCCCATCTGCTTGATCAGCTCGCGCATGTTCTGCGCGCCAGCACCGGACGCCGCCTGGTAAGTCATGGCGCTCATCCACTCGACCAGGCCAGCCTCGTACAGACCGCCCAGAGCCATCAGCATCAGGCTGACAGTGCAGTTGCCGCCGATATAGTTCTTGGTGCCGGCATCCAGCTGCTGGTCGATCACCTTACGGTTGACCGGGTCGAGCACGATGACCGAGCTGTCATCCATGCGCAGCGACGAAGCGGCATCGATCCAGTAGCCCTGCCAACCGGCTTCGCGCAGCTTGGGGAAGACTTCGTTGGTGTAGTCGCCACCTTGGCAGGTCAAAATCACGTCCAGGCTTTTCAGCTCGTCAATGCTGTAGGCGTCCTTCAAAGGCGCCGTTTCCTTCCCAATCGCCGGGCCTTGGCCGCCGACATTGGAGGTAGTGAAGAACACCGGCTCGATCAAGTCGAAATCCTGCTCTTCCAGCATGCGTTGCATCAGCACGGAACCGACCATGCCGCGCCAACCGATCAGACCTACACGTTTCATAACCACTACACCTATATAAGCTGACCGCCGGAGACATCCGGCGGGCCAGGAAGATTACCAGGCTGTTGAAAAACTACCTACGTTGCCATCGCTGCGTTAAAAACAGGCTCAAAATGCTCATTTACAGCTCGTAAACTCCGCTTTCTCGCCTGTTTTTGCCTTGCGCTGGCTGCCTCGCCAACGTTTTTCAACGGCCTGTTACAGACTACGCAGCGCTTCGACTACCGCATCACCCATTGCCGCAGTGCCGACCTTGATCGTACCCGCGCTGTAGATGTCACCGGTACGCAGGCCCTGATCCAGCACCTTGCTGACCGCCAGTTCAATGGCATCGGCTGCTGCCGTCTGATTGAAGCTGTAACGCAGCATCATCGATACCGAGAGGATGGTCGCCAACGGGTTGGCAATGCCCTGCCCGGCAATATCCGGCGCGCTGCCGTGACACGGCTCGTACATGCCCTTGTTGTTGGCATCCAGGGATGCAGACGGCAGCATGCCGATGGAACCAGTGAGCATCGAGGCTTCATCCGAGAGGATGTCGCCAAACATGTTGTCGGTCACCATCACGTCGAACTGCTTCGGCGCACGTACCAGTTGCATGGCGGCGTTGTCGACGTACATGTGGCTGAGTTCGACGTCCGGATAATCCTTGGCTACTTCCTCGACCACCGCGCGCCACAGCTGGCTGGAGGCCAGCACGTTAGCCTTGTCCACCGAGCAGAGCTTCTTGCCACGCACGCGCGCCATGTCGAAGCCGACGCGGGCGATACGGCGGATTTCGCTCTCGCTGTACGGCAGGGTGTCGTAGGCCATGCGCTCGCCGTTTTCCAGCACCTTGCTCTCGCGCGGTTGGCCGAAATAGATGCCACCGGTCAGCTCACGCACGATAAGGATGTCCAGGCCGGCAACGATTTCGCGCTTGAGGCTGGAGGCATCAGCCAGTTGCGGGTAGAGAATCGCCGGACGCAGGTTGCCGAACAGACCCAGCTGCGAGCGGATTTTCAGCAGGCCACGCTCCGGGCGGATCGCCGGGTCGATGGTGTCCCATTTCGGGCCGCCCACTGCGCCAAGCAGAATGGCGTCAGCGGCTTTAGCGCGCGCCAGGGTTTCATCAGCCAGCGGCACGCCGTAACGGTCGATGGCCGCACCACCGAGGTCATCGAAACTCAGTTCGAAACCCAGGTTGTACTTGTCGTTGGCAAGGGCAAGCACCTTGACCGCCTCGGCCATGATTTCCGGGCCGATACCGTCACCGGGGAGAATCAGAATCTGTTTGGACATACTTTTCTCAACTCATTAAATCGGCGAGCGGCGGATGCGCTCGCCCACTGATTACTTGATGGCGCCGAACAGCCAGGGGCTGCGCTGCTGATAAGTGGCTTCAAAGGCCTTGATCGCCTCACTGTCCTGCAGGGTCAGGCCGATATCGTCCAGACCGTTGAGCAGGCAATGCTTACGGAAGGCATCAACCTCGAAGCTGTACTGCACGCCGTCAGGACGGGTCACGGTTTGCGCGGCCAAGTCGACGGTCAGCTGATAACCGACAGTGGCTTCCGCCTGCTGGAACAGCGCATCGACCTCGTCTTCCTTGAGGATGATCGGCAGCAGGCCGTTCTTGAAGCTGTTGTTGAAGAAGATATCGGCAAAGCTCGGCGCGATGATGGTACGGAAGCCGTACTCTTCCAGCGCCCAAGGCGCGTGTTCGCGGCTAGAGCCACAACCGAAGTTCTCCCGCGCCAGCAGCACGCTGGCACCTTGGTAACGCGGGAGGTTCAGCACGAATTCCTGGTTAACCGGGCGTTTGGAGTTGTCCTGATTCGGCTGACCGACATCGTGATAGCGCCACTCATCGAACAGGTTCGGGCCGAAGCCGGTGCGTTTGATCGACTTCAGGAACTGCTTGGGAATGATCTGGTCGGTGTCGACGTTGGCGCGATCGAGCGGTGCAACCAGGCCGGTGTGTTGGGTAAAGGCTTTCATCGTCAGCTCCTTAGGCCTGGATCAATTCGCGCACATCAACAAAGCGACCGGTTACCGCAGCAGCAGCAGCCATCGCCGGGCTGACCAGGTGGGTACGGCCACCCGCGCCCTGACGGCCTTCGAAATTGCGGTTGGAGGTGGAGGCGCAATGCTCGCCACTGCCCAGCTTGTCCGGGTTCATCGCCAGGCACATGGAGCAGCCTGGCTCGCGCCACTCAAAGCCGGCCTCGATAAAGATGTGGTGCAAACCTTCCTGTTCCGCCTGGGCTTTGACCAGACCGGAACCAGGCACCACCATTGCCTGCTTAATGGTGCTGGCAACCTTGCGGCCCTTGGCGACCTCAGCAGCAGCGCGCAGGTCTTCAATGCGCGAGTTGGTGCAGGAGCCAATAAACACGCGGTCCAGTTGGATATCGGTGATTGCCTGATTGGCCTGCAAACCCATGTATTTCAGGGCACGGATGATCGAATCCTTCTTCACCGGGTCGTTTTCGGCGGCCGGGTCCGGTACGTTCTGATCCACGGCCAGAACCATTTCAGGGGAAGTACCCCAGCTGACTTGCGGCTTGATGTCTTCAGCTTTCAGTTCGACCACTGTGTCGAACACTGCATCGGCATCGGACACCAGGTCCTGCCACTGCTCCACAGCCTTATCCCAATCACTGCCCTTGGGCGCGAACGGGCGACCTTCGACGTAGGCGATGGTTTTCTCATCCACCGCCACCAGACCTACGCGGGCACCGGCTTCGATGGACATGTTGCAGATCGTCATGCGCCCTTCCAGGGACAGATCGCGAATCGCGCTGCCAGCGAATTCCAGTGCATGGCCGTTGCCGCCAGCGGTGCCGATCTTGCCGATCACGGCCAGTACGATGTCTTTAGCAGTCACGCCGAACGGCAGCTTGCCTTCGACCAGCACCTGCATATTCTTCATCTTCTTGGCCACCAGGCACTGGGTGGCGAGCACATGCTCGACCTCAGAAGTGCCGATGCCATGGGCCAGCGCGCCGAATGCGCCGTGGGTCGAAGTGTGCGAGTCGCCGCAGACCACGGTCATACCCGGCAAGGTCGCGCCCTGCTCTGGTCCAACCACGTGAACAATTCCCTGACGGATGTCGTTCATCTTGAATTCGAGGATGCCGAAGTCATCGCAGTTCTCATCCAGGGTTTGCACCTGAATCCGTGACACTTCATCGGCGATGGCTTCCAGGCCGCCCTGACGCTCGGCTTTGGTGGTCGGCACGTTGTGATCCGGAGTGGCGATGTTGGCGTCGATGCGCCACGGTTTGCGGCTGGCTAGACGCAAGCCCTCAAAGGCCTGCGGCGAGGTCACTTCGTGGAGGATATGCCGGTCGATGTAGATCAGCGACGAACCATCGTCGCGGCGCTTCACTTCGTGCATGTCCCAGAGCTTGTCGTACAGCGTTTTGCCGGCCATCAGCTGTTTCCTCATCAACGTCTTTCGGGCACCTCTAAAAACTACCTGCGTTGCCATCGCGGCGTTAAAAACAGGCCCAGAATGCTCATTTACAACACGTAAACTCCGCTTCTTCGCCTGTTTTTGCCTTGCGCTGGCTACCTCGCCTACGTTTTTAGAGGTGCCCTTTTCTATGCCTGGGCAAATAGCCCTTTGGCTTATGGGGCAATCCTATGGGCTTGCATTAAATTACTCAAATTCATATTTTTCATTCAAAGCATTCCTATTCGGAATACATGTGCGTTTAAGTTGCGCACACTGAACGTCGCCCATCGCCAGGAGCAGCCTATGGATCTCGCCACCCTCAATGCCTTTATTGCTATCGCCGAGTTGGGCAGCTTCTCCGAGGCGGCTGAACGCCTGCACCTGACCCAACCAGCAGTGAGCAAACGCATCGCCAGCCTGGAGCAGCAGCTCAATGTGCGCCTGTTCGACCGCCTGGGCCGCGAGGTCAGCCTGACCGAGGCCGGCCGCGCCCTGCTGCCGCGGGCCTACCAGATACTCAATGTGCTCGATGATACGCGCCGCGCACTGACCAACCTGAATGGCGAGATCAGCGGTCGCCTGACCCTGGCCACCAGTCACCACATTGGCCTGCACCGCCTGCCACCGCTGCTGCGCGCCTTTACCCGGGCGCACCCGCAAGTGGCGCTGGATATCCAGTTTCTCGACTCCGAAGTGGCCTATGAAGAAGTGCTGCATGGCCGCGCTGAACTGGCGGTGATCACCCTGGCCCCGGAAACCCGCGAGCCAGTGCATGCCGTGGCCGTGTGGGACGACCCGCTGGATTTCGTCGCCGCTCCCGAGCATCCGCTGGCACGCAGCCAGGTCATCAGCCTTGCCGATGTGGCACATCACCCGGCGGTCTTTCCAGGCGGCAACACCTTCACCCACCATATTGTGCGGCGCCTGTTCGAAGCCCAGGGGCTGACACCGAATATCGCCATGAGCACCAACTATCTGGAGACCATCAAGATGATGGTCTCCATCGGCCTAGCCTGGAGTGTGCTGCCGCGCACCATGCTCGACGAGCAGGTCGCGCGCCTGCCATTGCCGGGCATCCAGCTGACCCGTCAGCTGGGCTATATCAGCCACATTGAGCGCACCCTTTCCAACGCCGCGCGGGCCTTTATGAACCTGCTGGATGCCCAGCGTGACGGCCTTGCAATGGCCAGCGACTAAGGGCTAACGTGGGCTTATAACGATAAGAAAGGTTTCTGCATGACTCAGCCCCGTTGCTCAGCCACAGGCCAGGAAACCCACGTATACAAAGGAAGAGTTGGTCGTGGCTAAATCCAGTGATCGCCGTCCGCCACTGCCGTTTATCCCGGCACTGGATCCTGCCGAATTCGAAAGCACCTGGAACGATGCCCCGCGTCTATTACGCGCCCTCAACGGCGCCAAACTGGGTACCTGGTACTGGGACATCGAAAGCGGCCGCGTCAGCTGGTCACGCGGCGCCCAGGCGCTGTTCGGCCTCGACCCCAAGCTGCCGCTGGAAAAGCGCATCGACTATATCGAGCTGATCCCCGAGGAAGACCGCCCCGATGTCCTGCGCCTCTTCGAGCAGCTGCTCGCCGGCAACCCAAGTAACCGCGCTTTTCGTCACCGAATTCGCTGGCCGGACGGCAGCCTGCACTGGCTGGAAATCAGCGGCAGCCTGCAGCTGGATGCCGACGGCAAACAGCGTGTTATTGGCGTCATCCGCGACATAACCAGCCAGCAAGCCCGTGAACAGGCACTGCGCAGCAGCGAGGAAAAGTTCGCCCAGGCCTTCAACTACAGCCCCGACGCCGTGGTCATCACCGAGAAATCCAGCGGCCGCTTTATCGAGATCAATGCGGGCTTCGAGCGACAATTTGGCTGGAGCAGCGAACAAACCCTGGGCCGTACCTCGCTGGAAATGGGTATCTGGGCCTGCCTCGAAGATCGCCAACGGATGATGGATGCGATCAAGAGCAACACCCTCAACGGCCTGGAAGTACCGCTCTACCACCGCGATGGCAGCATCCGCAGGAACCTGCTGTTTGGCGGCGAAATACTTCTGGGCGACATCCCCTGCCTGGTTCTGTCGCTGCGCGATATCACCCAGCAACGCCATCAGGAGCAAGCCCTGCACGACAGTCAGGAGCGCCTGAACCTGGCTCTGGACTCGGCCGACCTCGGTACCTGGGACTGGCACATCCCCAGCAACATGCTGTTTGGCTCGGCCCGAGCCTCAAAATTGCACGGTCTGGCGGACGAGCCCTTCCATGACGATTTTCGCAAGTTCTTCAGCTTTGTCCCGCTGGAAGACCGCCACGCCATGCGCAAGCACTTCAACAACCTGGCACTGGGCCTGACCGAGGATTATCAGGTCACCTACCGCGCGGTGTACGCCAACAAGGAAGTGCATTACCTGGAAAGCACCGCCAAGCTCTACCGCGACGCCGACGGCAAACCCGAGCGCATGGCCGGCATTCTTATCGACATTAGCGAGCGGGTGCGCCGCGAACAGAATCTGGCCGCCTCCGAAGCCAAATTTGCCAACTTGTTCCAGGCCAGCCCAGACCCCGTTGCCCTGACCACTCTGCCGGAAGGCGTGGCCATGGAAATCAACGCGAGCTTCAGTCAAACCTTCGGCTGGCAACCCGAGGAAATCATCGGCCGGCGGATGACCGAGCTGAAATTCTGGGCAGACCTCGAGGTGCGGGCCGCGCTATACGACAAGCTCGAACGCGACCACAGCCTGCATAACGAAGTGGCGGACTACCTCGACAAACAGGGCCGAGTGATCACCTGCGTGGTTTCCTCCAGGCCCATGCTGCTGAATAACCAACGCTGCATCCTCACCACTTTTCGCGACATCAGTGAACGACAGAAAGCCCAGGCCGAGCTGCAGGCCAGCCAGGAAAAGTTCTCCCTGGCATTCCACTCCAGCCCCGACGCCATCACCATTACCGAACGCGACAGCGGCCGCTATATCGAAGTCAACGAAGGCTTCGGTCGCCTGACCGGCTACAACATTGACGAGGTGATCGGCCGCAGCGCCATGGAGCTCAATGTCTGGGCAGATATGGCTGAGCGTGACGCGATGATCCAGAGGCTGCAGCGCGATGGGCATGTCTACCACATGGAGATGCACGGCAAGCACCGCGACGGCACGGTCAAGCTGGTCGAGGTGTCGGTTGAGCCCATCGAGCTTAACAACACGCCCTGCCTGCTGCTCACCGCCCGCGACATCAGCGAGCTGAAGGAAGCCCAGGCCCAGGTGCAGCACCTGGCCTATCACGACTCACTGACCAACCTGCCTAACCGCGCCCTGTTGCTCGACCGCCTGACCCAGCAGATATCCCTGCTCAGACGTCATGAACTGCGCGGTGCTCTGCTGTTTATCGACCTCGACCACTTCAAGCACATCAATGACTCACTTGGTCATCCGGTCGGCGATGCGGTGCTCAAGCTGGTCACCGCGCGCCTGGAAGCCAGCGTGCGCCAGGAAGACACCGTGGCACGCCTGGGTGGCGACGAGTTTGTCGTGCTGATTTCCGGCCTGGAAGGCAAACGCTCGAAAGTGGTCCAGCAGGTCCGCGCCCTGGCGGAAAAGCTGCGCCACCTGCTCGCCGAACCGATGCTGCTCGACGGCCATCAACTGCAGGTCACCCCGAGCATCGGTATTGCCTTGATTCCCGACCATGGCGACACCCCTTCGGATTTGCTCAAGCGCGCTGATATCGCCCTCTACCGGGCCAAGGACTCCGGGCGCAACTGCATCCAGCTGTTTCGCAACACCATGCAAAAAGCCGCCAGTGAACGCCTGCGCCTGGAAAATGACCTGCGCCTGGCGCTCGCCCGGGGCGAGTTCGAGCTGCACTTTCAACCCCAGGTGGATGCACGCAACAACCAGATCATTGGTGCCGAAGCCCTGCTGCGCTGGATACATCCGACACTGGGCGCGCAATCACCGGCGCTGTTTATCCATGTGCTCGAAGAAAGCGGGCTGATTCTCGAAGTCGGCGGCTGGGTGCTCACCGAAGCCTGCCACGCCTGCGCCCAACTGCTTGAGCAAGGCATGATCAACGCCACGCAATTCAGCCTGTGTGTGAATATCAGCCCACGGCAGTTCCGCCAGAATGATTTTGTCGAGCTGGTGGAAAGCAGCCTGACCAGCAGCCACCTGCCGCCGCACATGCTCAAGCTGGAAATCACCGAAGGCATCGTGATCCAGAACATCGACGACACCATCGCCAAGATGAATCGCCTAAAGCGCCACGGCGTAACCTTCGCCATGGACGACTTCGGCACCGGCTACAGCTCGCTGACCTACCTCAAACGCCTGCCGGTGGATGTACTGAAGATCGACCAGTCCTTCGTCCGCGATGCCACCCTGGACGCCAACGATGCGGAAATCATCCGCGCCATCGTCGCCATGGCGCGCAGCCTGGGCCTGGCCATGATTGCCGAAGGCGTCGAGCAGATCGACCAGCTGGAGTTCCTCCAGCAACAGGGCTGCCACCACTACCAGGGCTACCTGTTCAGCCGGCCGGTGCCACTGCAGCAGTTCCGCCAGTTGCTACATGACAACCGCATACCGGCGCCCCTGTAAAACAACAAGGGCACCCACAGGTGCCCTTGTTGTTAACTGCGAGACTGCTTAGCTCTGCAGCACAGTGCGGCCAGCACCAATTGGAATGCGCTTGGCCTTGGCCTCTTCCGGCACGATGCGCACCAGGTCGATATTCAGCAGGCCGTTGACCAGGCTGGCGGCCTTGACCTCGATATGGTCGGCCAAGCGGAACGACAGCTTGAACGCGCGCTGAGCGATGCCCTGGTACAGGTAAGTGACGTTCTCGGCGCTGGTATCACGTTTGCCACCGGTCACGGTCAGCACGCCGCGCTCAACCTGCAGCTCCAGATCGTCTTCCTGGAAGCCCGCCGCTGCGACCACGATGCGGTATTGATCGTCGGCATACTTCTCGACGTTATAGGGTGGATAGCTGCTACCCGCCTCGTTGCGCATGGCCGACTCGAACAGATCATTGAAACGGTCGAAGCCAACGGACTGACGGAACAGCGGGGTCATGGAAAATGCGGTGCTCATGATTTAAATCTCCTGAAATTCAGCGAGTGGTTAACCGCGGAACCCGACTTCGGCATCCCGCATAAATAAAAATGTGGCTGCTCGGGTAGATTTCAAGCCTCTGCAAAATTTTCTTACAGGGAGAAGACGTCGATGGAAAAGGTCATGCTGATCACCGGCGCCAGCCGTGGTATTGGCGCTGCCACCGCCAGGCGGGCGGCTGCTCAGGGCTACGCGCTATGCCTGAACTACCACCGACAACAGGCCGCGGCGGAAGCGCTGGTGAACGAGATCATCCAGGCGGGCGGCCAGGCCATTGCCGTGCAGGCGGATGTTGCGGATGAAGACCAGGTGATGCAGCTGTTCGCCCGCCTCGATCAACACTTTGGCCGCCTCGATGTATTGGTCAACAATGCCGGCATCCTGGAAACCCAGATGCCTTTGCAGCAGATGGATCTGCCGCGCTGGCAGCGGGTGTTCGCCACCAATGTATTCGGCAGCTTTCTCTGCAGTCGTGAGGCGATCAAGCGCATGTCGACGCGCCAGGGCGGCGCTGGCGGCACTATCGTCAATCTCTCTTCAGTGGCCGCGCGGCTCGGCGCACCTGGGGAATACATCGACTACGCCGCAGCCAAAGGCGCGATCGACAGCATGACCCTGGGCCTGGCCAAGGAAGTGGCGGCCGATGGCATTCGCGTCAACGCCGTGCGCCCAGGGGTGATCGAAACCGAAATTCACGCCAGCGGTGGTGAGCCGGAGCGGGTTGCGCGGGTCAGCCAGAGTGTGCCCATGGGCCGCGGCGGCCTGGCCCGCGAAGTGGCCGAAGCCGTGCTCTGGCTGGCCAGCGAGCAGGCTTCATACACCAGTGGCGCGCTGCTGGATGTGAGCGGTGGGCGCTAGCCGGGCAATCGCATAGCCCAGGTGCCCGAAAAGCTCGCCGCTAAAGCGCCTCCCACGAGACAATTTCGTGGTCATGCCAGTAGATGTCTCTTACTCCTAGACAATGGGAGAAGCAGTGGGAGGGGCTTTAGCCGCGACAAGTGAATCGCCTGCGGGGATTGCCATACCGCCGCTAGGCGCTCGCCTGCTCGACACGCTCAGCTTCGGCAAACTCGATACCGAGCAGAGCATCGATACGTTGGCAGTCGTTTTCGCGACGCAGCAGGTTGAATAGCTCGGTCGCTTCCGGGTAGCTGCGGGTCAGCATGGCCAACCATTGCTTGAGCCGACCCGGCGCGTAGCGTGGCGACATCTTGCGCCGTGCCTGTAGCCAGAAATCCGCCAGCAGCGGCTGCAGCTCCGCCCAACTCATGGCCACCACCTCCTGCCCGGCCCTGGCCGCCGCAATCTGCCGGGCCAGATCCGGACGCGCCACCAGGCCACGGCCGAGCATGATGTCCTCCACCCCGCTGACCTCTCGGCAACGCCGCCAGTCATCCAGGGTCCAGATCTCGCCATTGGCAAACACCGGCACTTTCACTACATCCTGCACCCGCGCCACCCACTCCCAATGCGCCGGCGGCTTGTAGCCTTCGACCTTGGTCCGCGCGTGCACCACGATTTGCGCCGCGCCGCCCTCGGCCAGCGCCTCGGCGCATTCCAGGGCGTAATCCTTGTGATCGAAACCCAGGCGCATTTTCGCCGTCACCGGAATCGCTGCCGGTACTGCGCGACGTACCTCACGGACGATGGCATGCAGCAACTCGGGCTCTTTGAGCAATACCGCACCGCCACGGGATTTGTTCACCGTCTTGGCCGGGCAGCCGAAGTTGAGGTCAATCACCGGCGCGCCCAGGGTGCAGGCAAAGGCGGCGTTATCCGCCAGGCAAGCCGGATCCGAGCCGAGAAACTGCACGCGCAGCGGCGTGCCGGCGGCCGTTTGCGCGCCGCTGAACAACTCAGGCGCGAGCTTCTCGTAGCTGCTGACGGGCAAGACCCGCTCGGTGACCCGGATAAATTCCGTCACGCACCAGTCGATGCCGCCCACCTGAGTGAGCACATCGCGAAGGATTTCGTCGACCAACCCCTCCATCGGGGCCAGGGCGATTTGCATAGGCAGTCTCTTGAAAATGCGGTGCTGCGCTTCGGCTAAAAGTCGCAGATAGAAAAACGCCGCGTAGTGTACGCGGCGTAATGGTGAAACGCTCAGGCATTAGCCCAACGGCGCGTCACAGCTCCATCGGGAAAGGTGGCTGCAAGGCGGCGCCATAACCCTCAACAAACTCCGTTGGCATACGTTTGGGCTTGCCGCTGGACAGCTCGATACAGACAAAAGTGGTTTTCGCCCGTAGCAGGGTCACGCCGTCTTCCGGGCGAATCAGCTGAAAGCGCCGATCCATCTTCAGGCGCTGGTCGGACTCGACGATCCAGGTGGCCATCTGCAGCTGCTGATCTTCATAGGCGCTGGCCAGGTAGTCGATCTCATGGCGCAGCACGGCCATGGCGCGATCGAGGCGACGGTACTCAGCCAGGTCCAACCCGAGAAACTGCGAATGGCGCCAGGCGCAACGCTCCAGCCAGCTGACATACACCGCGTTGTTGGCATGGCCGAGGCCGTCGATGTCCTCGGCCGTCACCTGAATATCGATGACAAATGGATTGCTCAGCTCCCAACTCATGCCGGCTGCTCCAGGCTACCGGCCAGGGCGCGCGCCTCGGCGGCCAGCTGGGTGATCTGATCCCAGGCGCGGGCGCGCACCAGGTTGCTTGGCGCGATCCAGGTGCCGCCCACGCAGGCCACATTGGGCAGGCGCAGAAAGCTCAGCAGGTTATCCGGGGTCACCCCACCGGTTGGGCAGAAACGAATGCCGGTGAACGGCCCCTTGAAGCTCTTGAGCATCTTGATGCTGGTCGCACCGTTGGCCGGAAACAGTTTCAGTGAGCGATAGCCATACTCCAGCGCCAGCAGCACTTCCGAGGGTGTCATCACCCCCGGCAAATACGGCAGGCCAGAGTCTTCCGCCGCCGCCGCCAGGCGTTCGGTGCAGCCTGGGCTGACGGCAAATTGCGCCCCAGCGTCGCGGGCTTCGCTGAACTGTTCGGCATGAATCAGGGTGCCGGCGCCGACCAACAGGTCCGGCAACTCCTTGCGCATCGCCGCCAGCGCATCCAGTGCCCGCGGCGTACGCAGGGTCACTTCCAGCACGCGAATGCCGCCGGCGTGCAGCGCGCGGGCCAGGTCCAGCGCCAGGCTGATATCGTCGATTACCAACACCGGCAATACCGGGCGGGCCTGTTGCAGCACCACATCCATCGTCAGGCTCATGCCTTGCTCCCCGCTCTCAAGATTCAATCGTCGCGTTCAGTCTTCAAACAGGCTGCTGGCACCGTGCTCTGCCGAGCCGACCAGGCGGCGCTGCGCGGCGAACATTTCCAGACCATAGCCCAATTCCAACTCGGCACTGGCAGACGCCAATGGCCGTGCGGCCAGTTGCTGCTCGCTCAGTTCTACCTGCAGCAATCCGTTTTGTGCATCCAGCACCAGCCAGTCGCCATCCTGTAACCGCGCCAAGGGGCCGCCGGCAGCGGCTTCCGGGGTTACATGCAAGGCTGTGGAAACCTGCCCCGAAGCCCCGGACATGCGCCCATCGGTAATCAACGCGACCCGCTGGCCGGCTTGCTGCAGGTTGGCCAGCAAGGGCATCAGTTTGTGCAGTTCAGGCATGCCGTTGGCTTGTGGGCCTTGGAAGCGCACCACCAGCACCAGGTCACCTTGCAGCTCACCCGCACCGTAGGCAGCCTGCACGGCCGCTTCCGAATCGAAGATCCGTGCCTGGGCGCGGATATGCCAGAACGCCGGATCCACCGCCGAGGTTTTCAGGATGGCGCGCCCCAGGTTGCCGGTCAGCAGCACCAACCCACCCTCTTCTGCAAAAGGCTCAGCAACATACCGGACAATATCCGGCGCCGGGCTCTGTACAGGCAGCTCGCGCCAGGCCAGGCGTTCGCCTTCCAGCCAGGGCTCGCGGGTGTAAGCACGCAAGCCATGCCCGGCAGCGGTGGCGACATCGTCATGCAACAGGCCGGCACCGAGCAGCTCACGCAGCAACCAGGCCGGTCCACCGGCGGCCTGAAACTGATTAACATCCGCCGCACCATTGGGATAAACCCGCGCCAGCAGCGGCACCACCTTGGACAGCGCGGCGAAATCATCCCAGCTCAGTTCATAACCAGCCGCTCGAGCGATGGCCGGCAGATGCAGGGTATGGTTGGTCGAGCCGCCGCTGGCGAGCAGAGCCACCACCGCATTGATCAGCGCCCGCGCATCAATCTGCTGACCGACGGGCAGATAGCGCTCGCCCTGACGGCTGTTGTGCGCCACCAGGCGCGCGGCTTCATCGGTCATGGCATCGCGCAGCGGCGTGTAGGGATGGATAAAGGCGCTGCCCGGCACGTGCAGGCCCATGGCTTCCATCAGCAGCTGATTGGTATTGGCGGTGCCATAGAAGGTGCAGGTGCCGGCCTGGTGGTAGGCAGCCAACTCGGCAGCCAGCAGCTCATCACGACTGGCTTCGCCGCGGGCGTAGCGCTGGCGGACGGCGGCTTTTTCCTTGTTCGGCAGCCCCGACTGCATGGGACCGGCCGGCACGAATACGGCCGGCAGATGCCCGAAATGCAGCGCACCGATCAGCAGGCCGGGGACGATCTTGTCGCACACCCCCAAATACAGCGCGCCATCGAAAATACCGTGGGTCAAGCCGATGGCAGCAGCCTGGGCAATCAGGTCGCGGGAGAACAGCGACAGCTGCATGCCGCCTTCGCCCTGAGTAATGCCATCGCACATGGCCGGCACCCCGGCGGCGAACTGCGAGGTTGCGCCGGCCTTGGCCAGCGCCACTTTCAGGCGTTCGGGATAGTCCCTGAGCGGCGCATGGGCCGAGAGCAGGTCGTTGTAGCTGGAAATGATCGCCACATGCGGCGAGCCGCCCTGCTTCATGATCAGCCGCGCATCATCAGGTTGCGCAGCCAGGGCATGGGCCAGGTTGGAGCACCCCAGGGCCTGATGTGCGGTGCGTGCGGCGGCCAGGGTCAGGCGCTGCAAATAGCGCTCCCGGCGTTTGGCCGAACGCTTTTCCAGTGCGGCGGTCACCTGCTCAACAACCGGATGCAACATGACTATTCCCTTTCTCGGCGAGGTACAGGTTTGCAGTGTAACGGCTTAGCCGCTGCTGTAACGCAACAGAGCCTTTATGCAGCAGACCGCAACTGCTCTCAGGGTGCCCAGTAGATATGCACCGGCAACGGGCTGCGTTGCAGCCAGGCGTACAGGGGCAACTCGCGGGCAAAGGGCTGATCGGCCAACGCAGCATCAATCAACCCGCGTTTACGCTCGCCAAACGCCAGCAAGCCGAGCCACTGGCCACGCTGCAGCATCGCCAGGTTCAGCGACAACCGCTCACGCGGCTCTTGCGGCGCCAAGGCCGGCAAGGCTGCAGGTCTAGCCAGCGGATCAAGCGCGCCCGCCAGGCCAGGCATACAGGGAAACAGCGAGGCGATATGGCCATCTTCACCCATACCCAGCAGCACCGCGCTAAACGGCGACCACTGCGCCAGTTGCTCGCCCCAGTGCAACGCAGCCTGCGCCCGCGTTTCGCCCTGGCGCGGATCCAGGCAATTGGCCTGCGGCAACCCCTGATGCAACAACTGCCAGTTACTCTCAGCCGCCAGCGCCGGCACCCAGCGCTCATCACTGGGGCTAAGGTCAATGCACTGAGTGTCCAGCTGCTGCGCCAGCAAGGGCAACAAAGCCTGCGGGCTACTGCCGCCGGGCAGTACCAAACCGGCGCGGGACTGTTGCGCCAACGTGGCCTGAATTTGCGCCGACAGGTCGTCAGCTAGCGCGTGCAGGCAAGCATCGCGCTCAGCGTGGCAATGCAGCAAATTTTGGCTCATAAGCAACCCCGGCTAAGCTATCGGTATGTCATAAGGCCGCGCAATAATGCACCTTTGTCGTGTCCGCCAACATCCTTGCCACGGAATGCCTCTTTTGATTGTGTTGCTGCGCGTACTCCTACTGCTGTTGCTGCCGATACTGGCGCAGGCCACCAGTCTACCTCTGCTGGCCAGTGACACGCCGCTGCTGCCGGGCCCGGTCATGCAAGTGTGGTCAGACCCCGAAGGCCTGGCGGACATTCACAGTGTTCGCCAGCTGCCTGAATCGGCCTGGCAACCGGTGGCCCGTCGTGACGCCAGTTTCGGCTACAGCACACACGCCTACTGGCTGCGTTTCAGCCTGCACAATCCAGCCGACACCACCATCAACTGGGTACTGTTGATCGGCAATCCGCTGCTCGACACCCTGGACGCCTATGGCTTGGAAGACGGCCGGGTATACCAGGCCGGCGATCAGCGGCCGTTCCATCACCGCTGGGTCAATCACCGCCAACTGGTGTTGCCATTCAGCCTGGCTGCCGGTGAAGAGCGCGAGCTGATCCTGCGCATGCAGACCGACGGTTCGGCCAACCTCAGTGCCAGCCTGATGAGCACCCACGCATTCAACCTGCACGAACAACTTATGCTGCTGTTACAAGGTCTGTTCTTCGGCGCCCTGCTGGTGATGATGATCTACAACCTGTCGATCTTTATCATCACCCGCGACCGCAATTACCTGTGGTACAGCCTGTTTGTCGCCAGTTTCAGCCTGTACCAGTTCATCCAGCTGGGTTTTGCCCTGCAGTGGCTCTGGCCCGAGTCATTAACCTGGCAGCAGATGAGCTTCCCGTTCAGCTCGGCGCTGGCGACCCTGTTCGGCGTGCTGTTCACCTATGGCGTGCTCGACCTCAAGAACCAGCACCGGGCCTACAGCTGGGTCAGTTACGGCCTGGTCGGCAGCAGCCTGCTGGTGATGATGCTGGCACTTGCCGCGCCCTACCTTGTGGCGCTGATCGGCAGCTTTGTACTGCTGCTGGCCTGCGCGATTTCCGGCTGCATCTTCACCGTCCTACGCTGGCGTGACGGCTACCCGCCGGCCAAGCTCTTCGCCCTCGGCTGGTCAGCCCTGATTATCGCCAGCCTGTTCAGCGTGCTCAGCGGCACCGGCCTGATCGCCAATTCGCTACTGACCCTGCACGCGCAGCAGATCGGCAGCCTGCTTGAACTGGTAATTTTTTCGATTGCCCTCGGCTCACGCATTCGCCTGGCGCAACACGCCCAGCAACTGGCTCAAGAGCAGCTATACGCCAACGAGCACCAACTGCGTATGGAGCAGGCAAAAAGCCTGGATCTGCAGCAACAGATCAACGAAGGCCTTGAAGCCCGGGTGGAAGAGCGCACTGCATCCTTGCAGCATGCTCTGCAGGAGCTTTCTAGCGCCAACCGCCAGCTGGCCGAACTCAGCCGCCGCGACAGCCTGACCGGGTTATTTAACCGCCAGGTGCTCAACGAAGAACTGGAGCGCATGCTCGCCCAGGCCAAACGCAGCCAACGGCCGCTCGCGATGCTGATGATGGATCTGGATCACTTCAAGAAGGTCAACGACCAGCACGGCCACCTGGTCGGCGACGCCTGCCTGCAACACACGGCCCTGCGTATGCAACAACGCATGCGCAGTAACGATCTGCTGGTACGTTTTGGTGGCGAAGAGTTTGCTGCCGTGCTCTGCGACACCGATCAGGCTGGCGCAATGGACCTGGCCGAGCAGCTGCGTGCAGACCTGGCCAGTCATCCCTGCATGCACCAGGGCTTGAGTATCGACCTGAGCCTGAGCATCGGCGTCTACACGCTGACCCCGGATGCCGGCAGCGACCGCGAACAGCTGCTGCGCCACGCCGACCAGGCGCTGTATCAAGCCAAGGCTGCTGGGCGCAACAGGGTTGTCGGTTACGAGGCCAGCGCCGTGGACGATGTCTGACTCAGCGACTCCAGCAGCTCCAGCACCGCCTGCACGACCCGTGGATCAGCCAACACCCGCTGGTGCCCGCCGTTTTCCAGGCGTAGCAAGCGGCTGTCGAACCAGCTCTGGTGAATCGCCTCCGCCTCGCTGAACGGCACCATCGGGTCATCCGCCGCATGCACGACCAATCCAGGGAAATCCAATTGGTAGTGCGCGCTATCAAGCTGGCCGGCGGGTATTCCGGCTTTCTCTTCGACCAGACGGACAAAGTGCGCGCGCGCCTGACGCGGCAACCCCATGTAGCGTGAGAAGCGCCGTAGCATGGTCAGAATCCGGCTGGGCGCGGCAATGCTGACCAAAGCCTCAGTACGCAAGCCCAGCTGGGTGGCCAGCAAAGCACTGGCGCCTCCCATGGAATGGCCAATCACCGCCTTCAGTGGCGGCAGCTCGCTGGCAGCCTCCAGCAAGGCACGGGCAAACAGCACCACATTGGCTTCACGTCCAGGCGAACGACCATGGGCCGGGGCATCCAGCGCCACTACACCGTAGCCGGCATTGACCAGGGCCTTGATCAGCTCGGCGAACTGCGTCGGCCGCCCTTCCCAGCCATGCATCAACAACACGGCCGGCCCACTGCCCCAGCGCAGCGCGGACAGACCAAAACGCAGCGTGATGCGCTCGGCCTGCGCCAGCAGCGGCAGTTCCCAGTCCCGCGGCGGCAGGGTATGCGGCGTCATAAACTCACGGCGCAACTTGCTGGCCAGTGCATGCGGCGCCAGCAGGCCAATCGATGCGTTGAAACCACGAACCCAGCTCATGCTATTCATTGCCA
Source organism: Pseudomonas sp. 8BK (assembly GCF_902506475.1). Taxonomy (NCBI): domain Bacteria; kingdom Pseudomonadati; phylum Pseudomonadota; class Gammaproteobacteria; order Pseudomonadales; family Pseudomonadaceae; genus Pseudomonas; species Pseudomonas sp. 8BK. The sequence goes on from NZ_LR733252.1 coordinate 3,151,855, forward strand.
TATCCTCAAACGATTGCCGATTTAGCGGCACGCAAGACTCGATCAGACAACTCACCGGGGCCCAGCGCGCGTGCCAGCGCCAGACCTCCGACCATCAAGGCAATATCGGCCAGCGCCTGATCAGTTTCCTCAGGACTGCCCGCAAGATGCGCCGTCATCAGCTCGATATGCTCAGCCAGCACGCCGCGAAAACCATCCGACATACGCGCCAACTCACCTATCGAACTGGGCAGCGGACACCCTTGTTCACTGGCATCTCGGTGCTTGCGTGACAGATAGAAGGCTGCCAGTAGTACCCGACGCTCGTTAGCAGACAGGGCTGGATCAAGCAGCGCTAAGCGCTCCCGCCGCTGACAGAGCATCTGCTGGAATACCTCCAGCATCAGCGCGTCCTTGCTCTCGAAGTGCGCGTAGAAGCCTCCGACCGTCAGACCCGCAACGCCCATCACCTCAGCCACGCTGGGTTCAGCCGGGCCACGCTGCAGCAACGCCACACTGGCAGCGGCCAGGATGCGCTCGCGGGTTTGCGCCTTCTTATTGCTCATGCTCGCCTCCGTAACATTACAACCATAATATTACAGGCGAAATATAATCAAGCAAGCCTGCGCTGCAACCGCTGATCGGTTGGAGAAATAATCTTCAAGAGGTAGAAAAAATTGCCTGGAGCAATTTTTAACGCTGCACAGTGACGACCCAGAGGGTGATCGCCAGGAATGACAAGCCATAAAAACAAAAGGGCCATTCAATAATGAATGACCCTTTAAAATCCCGCAGAGCGGGCAAAAATGGCGTCCCCTAGGGGACTCGAACCCCTGTTACCGCCGTGAAAGGGCGGTGTCCTAGGCCACTAGACGAAGGGGACGAAACCTTCGAAAAACAAGGCCAGCTTTACGCTGGCCCGTGGCAGTTGTAACTACTGCAAAATTGGTGGAGATAAACGGGATCGAACCGTTGACCTCTTGCATGCCATGCAAGCGCTCTCCCAGCTGAGCTATACCCCCAGATTTATCGCCTCTCGGCTCACAGCCCAAACTGGCACTGCTTTTTCAAACTGGCGTCCCCTAGGGGACTCGAACCCCTGTTACCGCCGTGAAAGGGCGGTGTCCTAGGCCACTAGACGAAGGGGACGTAACCCTTCTACAACCAACCAGCTACATGAGCTGATTGTGGCAAGCCTTGCGGCTTTGAAGATGGTGGAGCTAAACGGGATCGAACCGTTGACCTCTTGCATGCCATGCAAGCGCTCTCCCAGCTGAGCTATAGCCCCATCTCAAGGACGGGGCGCATGTTAAGAGCACGCCCCACACCTGTCAACAAAATTTTTACCGACATCAGCATTCTTTATGCTGACAGAACAACCACTTACCCCATCCCGGCGCGCCAAAACGACGGCCGGACGGGACATCCAGCTGCTTAGAACCTGCTTCGGAGCTCGCGAGCTAGAGCGAGACAAGGCAAAAATGGCCGAGGAAGCGGAGTTTACGGGCTGTAAATGAGCATTCCGGGGCCATTTTTAACTCAGTATCGCCGACGCGCAGCAGATCCGAAGCAGGTTATTAGGCGATGGCCGCCAACAGCTTCTCCCACTCTTTGTTCTCTTTCTTCGACACACCACCGAGCAACTCGATAGCCTGACGCAGACGGAAGCGAGTGAGATCCGGACCGAGGATTTCCATGGCATCAAGCACGGATACCGAACTGGCCTGACCGGTGACAGCAGCGAACATCAACGGCATGGCGTCGCGCAGTTTCAGTTGCAGATGCTCGACCACCGCCTGGATGCAGCCGGTGATCTTGTCTTTTTCCCACTGGCGCAGCGCTTCAAGCTTCCACAGGATCAGCTGCATCAGCTGACGCACCTGCTCGGCCGAGAGCTTCTTGTGCTCGAACAACGCCGCATCCGGGGCCACCCCACCAGCGAAGAAAAAACTGGCCAATGGCGCGATCTGGCTAAAGGTTTCCACCCTGCCCTGCACATGCGGGGCGATCTGCATCAGGTAGTCGCTGTTAAACGCCCACTTCTGCGCACCCGCAGCGAACTCTTCGACGCTCAGCTCGCGCATCCACTGGCCGTTGAGCCAGGACAGCTTCTCCAGATCGAAGATCGGCCCACCGAGGGAAACGCGATTGATGTCGAAGTGCTCGATCATCTCGTCGAGGCTGAACTTCTCGCGCTCATCCGGCATCGACCAGCCCATACGGCCGAGGTAGTTGAGCATGGCCTGCGGCAGGAAGCCCATGCGCTCATAGAAGGTGATCGAGGTCGGGTTCTTGCGCTTGGACAACTTGCTTTTATCCGGGTTACGCAGCAACGGCATATAGCACAGCTGCGGCTTGTCCCAGCCGAAGTACTCGTACAGCAGAATCAGCTTGGGCGCCGACGGCAGCCATTCTTCGCCTCGCAGCACATGGGTGATACCCATCAGGTGGTCATCAACCACGTTGGCCAGGAAATAGGTCGGCAGACCATCGGTCTTCATCAACACCTGCATGTCCATGCGATCCCAGGGGATCTCCACTTCGCCACGCAGCATATCCGGTACCACACACACGCCCTCGGTCGGCACTTTCATGCGCACGACATTCGGCTCGCCAGCGGCCAGGCGCTGTTGCACCTCGTCAGCGGTCAGGTGCATGCAATGGCCGTCGTAACGTGGCGTCTGCTTGGCTTCCATCTGCTCGGCACGCACTTTATCCAGGCGCTCAGCACTGCAGAAGCAGTGGAAGGCATGGCCCTTCTCGACCAGTTCGGCGCTGTACTTCTGGTAGATGTGCCCGCGCTCGCTCTGCCGGTACGGGCCGTGCGGGCCGCCGACATCCGGGCCTTCACTCCACTCGATGCCCAGCCAGCGCAGGGCGTCGTAGATCTGTTGCTCGGACTCACGGGTCGAGCGCACCTGGTCGGTATCTTCGATACGCAGGATAAATTCGCCACCGTGCTGACGGGCAAAGCACAGGTTGAACAGGGCGATATAGGCGGTGCCTACGTGCGGATCACCAGTGGGCGACGGCGCAATACGGGTGCGGACGGTGGTCATGGAAAGTCTCGAAGAGTTGCAATGAACGCGGATTAAGGCAGCGATGTTAACAGGCCTGCCGGGGACGGCTCCAGCAGCCGACCCGCTGACAGCGGCAGACTGCGAATCAGAAAATCGAGAAAGGTTTTCACCTTCATGGCCTGAAAGCGCCGAGACGGGTAGACCGCATACAGCTCGCCAGCCGGCAGCCGGGCCTCGGGGAGCAGCGCCACCAGGTGCCCTGCCTGCACCGCCGCTTCGCAGATCATGATCGGCAGGCCGGCAATCCCGGCGCCGGCCATGGCCACCTCGCGGGCAAAGGTGATGTTGTTGCACGACAGCACACCCTGGCAGGCAATGTTCTCCCCCTCCAGCGGCCAGTAACGCATCGAATCATGCGGCAGCAACACGGCGCGGTGTCCGGCCAGCTCGGCAACCGTCTGCGGCGTACCATGCCGGGCCAGATACTCCGGGCTGGCATACAAACGGCGACTGGTCTCATAGACCTTGCGCGCGATCAAGGTGGAGTCCTGCGGTTGGCCTACCAGAATGGCGATATCCACGCCCTCCTCGACCGGATCAACGCGCCGCGAGGTCAGCTCGACTTCCGCCGTGATCTGCGGGTACTGACGCATGAAATCGCCCAGCACCCGGCCGAGAAACAGCTGGCCAAATTCGATTGGCGCAGAGATGCGCAACAGGCCCGCAGGCGCCAGCTGCAATTGCATCACCGCCTGCTCGGCTTCGGCGAAGTCGAGCATGATCTGCCGGCAACGCTCGTAATAAGCCTGCCCCACTTCGGTCAAGCGCAACTTGCGCGTGGTGCGATTGATCAGGCGCACACCCAAGCGTTCTTCAAGCAGGGCAATGCGCCGACTGACGGTCGACTTCTGCATCCCAAGACCCTGAGCCGCCTGGGTAAAACTGTGGCACTCGACCACGCGAGTGAAGATCAGCGCATCATCCAGCCCCATTAATTGTTCCCTATAAGCAACAAAGTTTCTGAAGTCTAGCGACTACAGGCGAGAAAGGAACACTGTTAAATTCGCTTACAATTTTTGCCCGCACCCGAGCACCTGCCATGCCTGCCCAACTGCAACGCCGCCTGTTTATCTTTCTGGCCCTCCTCACCCTGATCGTCGCCAGCCTGTTCGGCCACTGGTGGCTGGTCGGCCGCCACCTCGAAAGCACTGACAATGCCTACGTGCAGGGGGAAATCACCCGCGTTTCGAGCCAGCTCGGCGCACGCATCGAGCAGGTTTTGGTGCAGGACAACCAGCACGTCGAACAGGGTGAACTGCTGTTGGTGCTGGAAAGCACCGACTTCCAACTGGCCAAACAGCGCGCCGAAGCGACCCTGGCCACCCGTGAAGCCGAACTCAGCCAAGCACGCAGCACCCTGGATCAGCAGGCCAGTCTGATTGCCGCTAGCCAAGCCGACGTTTCAGCCAGCCAGGCCACCCTGGGGCGCACGCAGATCGACCTGTCCCGCGCACAGACCCTGCGCAAACCCGGCTTCGTCTCCGAAGAACGCGTCACCACCCTGGCCGCCGACAGCCGCATCGCCCGCTCGCAAGTGAGCAAAGCGCAAGCCGACCTGCAGGCACAGCGCCAACAGGTCAACACCTTGCACGCCGAAATCAAACGCCTGGAAGCACAGATCAGCAGTGCACGCACCGACCTCGCTCAGGCTGAGCTGAATATCGCCCGTACCGAAATCCGCGCGCCGATCAGCGGCTTTGTCGGCCAGCGCGCCGCACGCCACGGTCAGTACGTGCAGACTGGTGCATACCTGCTGTCACTGGTGCCGGATCAGGACATCTGGATCCAGGCCAACTTCAAGGAAACCCAGATCGGCCACATGCGCTCTGGGCAGACAGCAAAGCTGACCTTCGACAGCTTCCCCGACACACCGATCGAAGGCCGGGTCGACAGCCTGTTCGCGGCCTCCGGAGCGCAGTTCAGCCTGCTGCCGCCGGACAACGCCACCGGCAACTTCACCAAGGTGGTGCAGCGCATCCCGGTGAAGCTGACCTTTGCTGCAGACAACCCGCTCAAGGGCCTGATCCGTCCGGGTATGTCGGTTGAGGTCAAGGTCGATATCGCCAGTGCAGCACAACATGGCGGCTGATGCGCTGATTCGCCCCACCGGCGAACCGAGCCGACGCGACTGGGTTGCGGTGATGAGCGTGATGCTCGGGGCCTTTATGGCGGTGCTGGACATCCAGATCACCAACTCCTCACTCAAGGACATCCAGGGCGCGCTGTCGGCGACCCTGGAGGAAGGCTCGTGGATTTCCACCTCTTATCTGGTGGCGGAAATCATCATGATCCCGCTCACTGCCTGGCTGGTGCAGCTGCTCTCGGCACGCCGCCTGGCGGTGTGGGTGTCACTGGGCTTCCTCGCTTCCTCGCTGCTTTGCTCGATGGCCTGGAGCCTGGAAAGCATGATCGTGTTTCGCGCCATGCAGGGCTTTACCGGCGGCGCGCTGATCCCCCTGGCATTCACCCTGACCCTGATCAAGCTGCCGGAACACCACCGCGCCAAGGGCATGGCGCTGTTCGCCCTGACCGCCACCTTCGCCCCGTCGATCGGACCGACCCTGGGAGGCTGGCTGACGGAAAACTTCGGCTGGGAATACATCTTCTATATCAACGTGCCGCCGGGCCTGCTGATGATCGCCGGGTTGATGTACGGCCTGGAAAAAAAGCCTGCAGACTGGCAGCTGCTGAAAAGCACCGATTACGCCGGCATCGTCACCCTCGGAATGGGCCTGGGCTGCCTGCAAGTGTTTCTCGAAGAAGGCCACCGCAAGGACTGGCTGGAATCCAGCCTGATCAGCGGGCTGGGCAGCGTGGCCGCGATCAGCCTGGTGCTGTTCGTCATCCTGCAGATCTCGCGGCCCAACCCACTGATCAACCTCGGCGTGCTGCGCGAGCGCAACTTCGGCCTGTCGAGCATTTCCAGTATCGGCCTGGGCATGGGGTTGTATGGCTCGATCTATGTGCTGCCGCTGTACCTGGCGCAGATCCAGGGCTACAACGCCCTGCAAATCGGCGAAGTGATCATGTGGATGGGCGTGCCACAGCTGTTTCTGATTCCGCTGGTGCCGCTGCTGATGAAGAAGATCTCGCCGAAATGGCTGTGCGCCCTGGGCTTTGGCCTGTTCGGCGGCGCCAGCTTCCTCTCCGGGGTACTCAATCCGGACTTCGCTGGCGAGCAGTTCAACCATATCCAGATTCTGCGTGCACTCGGCCAGCCGTTGGTGATGGTGACCATCTCACTGATCGCCACCGCCTACACCCTGCCGCAGGATGCCGGCTCGGCGTCAAGTCTGTTCAACATCCTGCGCAACCTCGGCGGAGCCATCGGTATTGCCTTGCTTGCCACCCTGCTCGACAGCCGCGCCAAGGTGTATTTCGACTACCTGCGCGAAGCCCTGGTGCCGAGCAATCCGCAGGTTGCCGAGCGCCTGGCATTGCTGACCGAAAAGCTCGGTAGCGAGCAGGCGGCCCTGGCCAAGCTCAGCGAAATCACCCATCAGCAGGCGGCGATCATGGCCTACAATGACGCCTTCCACTGCATCGGCATCGCCCTTGGCATCAGCATGCTGGCGGTGCTACTGACGCGCAAACTGCCTGCCGGCGCCACCGGCGGCGCGGCTCATTGAAGCCAGCGACCGCCCCCAATTCTAATTATTTCGCGCCGCCTGGCGGCGCATCCTGCATTCAGGTTGTTCATGCCCACGAGCTCCTCCCCCGCCCGCAGCCTGCTGCTGGTCATTGCCTTTGCCACTATCTATATCGGTTGGGGCACCACCTACCTGGCCAATCACTTCCTCCTGCTGGAGCTGCCGCCGTTCGTGATCGGCAGCCTGCGCTTCTCGATTGCCGGAATACTGGCGCTGGCCTGGGTACTGCTCAGTGGGCAACTGCGCATGCAGCGCAGCGACTGGGGCGGTGTGCTGATCGGTAGTCTGGCATTGATTGCAGTCGGCCAGGGCGCCTTGATTTACGCCAACCAGTATCTGCCCACCGGCATGCTGGCGATGCTCTACACCACCCTGCCGCTGTGGAGTGTGGCGCTGGAATGGCTGCTCGGTGAGCGCCCGCCACTGTGGGTGATGTGCGGCCTGGCCCTGGCCTGCAGCGGCATCGTACTGCTGATGAACAACGGCCTGGACCACAGCGCTTCTATCGAACAGTGGTTCGCCGGTTTGCTGGTGGTGTTTGCCACTCTGCTCTGGGCCGGCGGTGCCTGGCTGATGCGTCAGCGACCGCCGTTTCGCTCCAGCTGGCTGGGGCTGAGCCTGCAAATGCTGATCGGTGCGCTGCTGTTGGCGCTGTTCGGCCTATGGCACGGCGACTGGCAGGCACTCGACTTACGCGCGATGAGCGCTAATGCCTGGCTATGGCTGGCGTATCTGGTACTGCCGGTCAGCCTCGGCGTGTACCCGGCGTATTTCTGGCTGCTGCGCGAGGTCAGGCCGAGCCTGGTGTCGACCTTCGCCTTCGTCAACCCGGTGGTGGCGTTGCTGCTGGGCTACCTGCTGCTGGACGAACGGTTGAGCCTGCTGGCGATGCTGGCCTGCGGCATTACGCTGGGCGGCGTAGTACTGATTATCTTCGGCCGGCGCTAAGAAGTTGCTTACGATCTGCTGCGCGTCGGCTAAACGGCGTTGAAAATGGCCTCGGAATGCTCATTTACAGCCAGTAAACTCCGCTTCCTCGGCCCTTTTCGCCACCGTTTATCTCTAGCTCGCGAGATCGTAAACAGCTTCTCAAGGGTATGGTGGGAGGGGCTTTAGCCGCGAACCAAATAACACCCTGTCGCGGCTAAAGCTCCTCCCACATAAAGCCCCACCACTCAGCCAGTTAAACCTGCAATAAGCGCTCGCGCAGCTTGTGGATTTCATCGCGCAGCTGCGCCGCCGCCTCGAACTCCAGATCGCGGGCCAGGGCGTACATCTTCTCTTCCAGTTGGCGAATACGTTTGGTGATCTCGCTCGGCGAGCGCAGTTCGTTCTCATAACGCGCGCTTTCTTCGGCGGCCTGGGCCATGCCTTTGCGCTTCTTGCTGCGCGCGCCGGGCACGACTGCGCCCTCGAGGATGTCCTGAACATCCTTGAACACCCCCCTGGGGGTGATGCCGTTAGCTTCGTTAAAGGCGATCTGCTTGTTACGCCGCCGCTCGGTTTCACCAATCGCACGCTCCATCGAGCCGGTCATGCGGTCGGCATAGAGAATCGCCTTGCCGTTGAGGTTGCGCGCCGCGCGGCCAATGGTCTGGATCAGCGAGCGCTCGCTGCGCAGGAAGCCCTCCTTGTCGGCATCGAGAATCGCCACCAGCGACACTTCCGGCATATCCAGGCCTTCGCGCAGCAGGTTGATGCCGACCAGCACGTCGAATGCACCGATGCGCAGGTCACGAATGATCTCGACCCGCTCTACCGTATCGATGTCCGAGTGCAGGTAACGCACCTTGACCCCGTGATCGCCCAGGTAGTCCGTCAGGTCCTCAGCCATACGCTTGGTCAGCGTGGTGACCAGTACGCGCTCCTCGATGGCCACGCGCTTGTGGATTTCCGAAAGCAGATCATCGACCTGGGTCAGCGCCGGACGCACCTCAATCTGCGGGTCAACCAGACCAGTCGGCCGCACCACCTGCTCGATCACCCGCCCCGCGTGCTCGGCCTCGTAAGGTCCGGGTGTGGCAGACACGAAGATGGTCTGCGGGCTAGCCGCTTCCCATTCCTCGAAACGCATCGGCCGGTTATCCAGCGCCGATGGCAAGCGGAAGCCATATTCGACCAGGGTTTCCTTGCGCGAGCGGTCGCCCTTGTACATCGCGCCAACCTGCGGCACCGAGACGTGGGACTCATCGATCACCAGCAGCGCCTCGTCCGGCAGGTAGTCGTACAGCGTCGGTGGCGGCGCGCCGGACGGACGGCCAGAGAGGTAGCGCGAGTAGTTCTCAATGCCGTTGCAATAACCCAGTTCGAGGATCATTTCCAGGTCGAAGCGCGTACGCTGCTCCAGGCGCTGCGCTTCCACCAGCTTGTTCGCCCCGCGCAGATAGTCCAGGCGCTGTTGCAGCTCGACCTTGATGTGTTCCACCGCCTCCAGCAGAGTTTCACGCGGGGTGACGTAGTGGCTCTTGGGATAGAAAGTGAAGCGCGGCAGCTTCTGGATCACCTCACCGGTCAACGGATCGAAGGCGCTGATGCTCTCCACCTCGTCGTCGAACAGCTCGACGCGAATGGCTTCGAGGTCCGATTCCGCTGGAAAAACGTCGATCACATCACCACGCACTCGGAAGGTGGCGCGGGCAAAGTCCATGTCGTTGCGCGTGTACTGCAACTCGGCCAGCCGACGCAGCAGCGCGCGTTGATCCATCTTGTCGCCCCGATCGAGGTGCAGCACCATTTTCAGGTACTCCTCGGGGCTGCCCAAGCCGTAGATCGACGACACGGTGCAGACCACGATGACGTCCTTGCGCTCGATCAGCGCCTTGGTCGCCGACAGGCGCATCTGCTCGATATGGTCGTTGATCGAGGCATCCTTCTCGATAAAGGTGTCCGACGACGGCACATAGGCTTCCGGCTGGTAGTAGTCGTAATAGGAAACGAAATACTCCACCGCGTTGTTTGGAAAGAAGCTCTTGAATTCGCCATACAGCTGCGCGGCGAGGGTCTTGTTCGGTGCCAGCACCAGCGTCGGGCGCTGCACCTTGGCAATCACGTTGGCGATGGAGAAGGTCTTGCCCGAGCCAGTTACACCGAGCAGTGTCTGGTGTGAAAGGCCTGCTTCCAGACCTTCGACCATCTGCCGAATAGCCTCGGGTTGATCGCCGGCCGGCTGGAAACGGGTGACCAATTGAAACTCGGACATGACGGACCTCGACAAGCGGCTGTGACGCGGCCTGAAAGCCTACGTCAAAACCGGTGAAAAGCGTGTGCCTGCTGTCGCAGCACAGGTTATGCGCCGGTATACTACCGGCCCACTTACGCAACCCCTAGCAGGGTGTTGCCTGATACTCAACTTCTCCTCTGCGAGCTGCCGCATCCATGAGTCTGTTCTCTGCCGTCGAAATGGCTCCGCGCGACCCCATCCTGGGCCTCAATGAAGCATTCAACGCCGACACCCGCGCGACCAAGGTCAACCTGGGCGTTGGCGTTTACTACAACGAGGAAGGCCGCATTCCCCTGCTGCGCGCCGTAGCCGAAGCCGAGAAAGCCCGGATTGAAGCCCACGCCCCGCGTGGTTACCTGCCCATTGAGGGCATTGCCGCCTATGACAGCGCTGTGCAGAAACTGTTGCTGGGTGCTGACTCCGAGCTGGTTGCCGCTGGCCGAGTGATCACCACTCAAGCCGTCGGCGGCACCGGCGCACTGAAAACCGGCGCGGACTTCCTTAAGCGCCTGCTGCCCGACACCGTGGTCGCCATCAGCGACCCGAGCTGGGAAAACCACCGCGCGCTGTTCGAGTCCGCCGGTTTCCCGGTACAGAACTACCGCTATTACGACGCAGCCAGCCATGGGGTTAACCGTGCCGGCATGCTCGAAGACCTGAAAAATCTGCCTGCGCGCTCGGTTGTCGTGCTGCACGCCTGCTGCCATAACCCGACCGGTGTCGACCTGTCGCTGGACGACTGGAAAGCCGTACTGGAGGTATTGCGCGAGCGTGAGCACGTGCCGTTCCTCGACATCGCCTACCAGGGCTTTGGTGACGGTATCGAGCAGGATGCTTTTGCCGTGCGCCTGTTCGCTCAAGCGGGCATCCCGTTCTTCGTTTCCAGCTCGTTCTCCAAGTCCTTCTCGCTGTACGGCGAGCGCGTCGGCGCTCTGTCGATCGTCACCGGCAGCCAGGAAGAAGCCGGCCGCGTGCTGTCACAAGCCAAACGCGTTATCCGCACCAACTACTCCAACCCACCGACCCACGGTGCCACTGTGGTCGCCAGCGTGCTCAACAGCCCTGAGCTGCGCGCCCTGTGGGAAGAAGAGCTGGCCGGCATGCGCGAGCGTATTCGCGGCATGCGCATGGCCATGGTCGAGCAACTGGCGGCGCTCAACTGCAAACGCGATTTTGGCTTCGTTGCCCAGCAGCGCGGCATGTTCTCCTACTCGGGCCTTACCGCCGAGCAGGTTGAGCGCCTGAAAACCGAGTTCGGCATCTACGCCGTCAGCACCGGCCGCATCTGCGTCGCCGCGCTGAACCAGCGCAACTTGCCCGCCGTTACTCAGGCCATTGCTGCGGTTCTCTGAGTCACTGGGGAAGTCGATAAGGTATTGACTTCCCCTTTCTAATCAGTAGGATACGCGCCGTTGTTCCGCGATAGCTCAGTCGGTAGAGCAAATGACTGTTAATCATTGGGTCCCTGGTTCGAGTCCAGGTCGCGGAGCCAATAGTTCATCGGGGTATAGCGCAGTCCGGTAGCGCGCCTGCTTTGGGAGCAGGATGTCGGGAGTTCGAATCCCCCTACCCCGACCATTTTTGGTCGTTGGTTGAGCTGGTAGAGCAATTGGTGTTTAACCGATTACTCATGGGCCAGAAAGCCACATGCACCACCCTTTCAAGCCTGCTTGAAAGTAAAAACCCGCCTAGTGCGGGTTTTTTATTACTTGTCATCCAGGCAGCCACCCTTCGTGCCGTCGCTGCGCGTGGTTAAAAGCTGTTCCAGACAGTTTTTTATTGGCTATTTATTTGTTCACGGCTACATGGCCAGCCAGCTAATAAATCGTCAAAAACTATTAAAGCCATTCAAGCACAACATTTTACCAATCGAACTTGAGCAACTAGGCTGCACCTCAATAAAGAATCATTCTCGCTCGAGGCGCGCCATGCTCAAGACTCTGACTTTTACCTTGATGCACTTCTGTATCGCCTTTGCCGTCACGTACGCGCTGACCGGCAGCATCGCGGCCAGCGGTCTGGTGGCAGCCATCGAACCGCTTTGCAACTCGGTGGGTTTCTACTTTCACGAGAAGGTCTGGCAGCGCATCGAAGGCCGTTCGACAGGTGCCGCTGCTCACCCCAAACATGCCTGGCTGCATCATCAGGCATAGGCGCTTGAAGCTACGGCCAACCCTTTGAGCAGGGCGTAAAAACAGCCAGCGAGGTGCTGAGCCAATCCGCTACTATGCGCGGCTCAGCCACCATACGCGCCCGATCATGCCTGCTATTTCTCGCTTCCCTGCTGCGCCTTACGTGTTTGCCTGCCTGCTTGGCCTGCTGGCGCTTTTCGGTCTGTGGTTTGGCATTGGCCAACCGGTCGAACTGGCGGATGCCGCAACGCCCACGCACAAGCTGCAGTGCGCGTCCTACACGCCCTTCGACAAAGACCAATCACCCTTCGATCAGCCCATGCAACTGCGCCCCGAGCGCATGGAGGCGGATCTGGCGCTGCTGGCCGAACGCTTCGAGTGCCTGCGTACCTATTCAGTGACCGGCCTGGAAGAACTGCCGAACATGGCCCGCAAACATGGCCTGAAACTGATTGCCGGTGCTTGGGTCAGCCGTAACCCGGCCGACACTGCGGTTGAGATTGCCGGCCTGGTGAAAATCGCCAACGCCAACCCGGACGTGGTGCAGGCGGTGATCGTCGGTAACGAGGCGCTGCTGCGCAAGGAAGTCACCCCGCAGCAACTGGTGGCGTTGATCGAACAGGTCAAGGCGCAGATCGAGCAGCCAGTGACCTATGCCGATGTCTGGGAGTTCTGGCTCAAGCACCCGGAAGTCGCCCCCGCAGTGGACTTCATCACCATCCACCTGCTGCCTTACTGGGAAGACAATCCCGCCGGTATCGAGAGCGCGCTGCATGAGGTCGCCGAGGTGCGCCAGACCTTTGGCAACGCTTATGCACCCAAGGACATCCTGATCGGCGAAACCGGCTGGCCGAGCGAAGGCCGCCAGCGTGAAACCGCCGTGCCCAGCCTGGTCAACCAGGCCAAGTTCATCCGCGGCTTTGTCGCCATGGCCGAGCAGAACGGCTGGCGCTATAACCTGATCGAGGCGTTCGATCAGCCGTGGAAGCGCGTCAGCGAAGGCGCCGTGGGTGGTTACTGGGGCCTGTATGACGCTGATCGCCAGGATAAATCAATCCTCGCCGGTTCCGTATCCAATCTACCGCACTGGCCGGCCTGGTTGACCTTAAGCCTGGCCCTTGCAGCAGCCACTCTACTGCTGGCCGGCCGGCCGCACTCGCCCCGCACTGCATTGTTGCTGCCGCTGCTGGCGGCGCTGAGCGCCGGCTGTATCGGTCTGTTTGCTGAATTGACGCTGGTCACCAGCCGTTACCTTGGCGAATGGCTCTGGGCCGGCGCACTGCTTGTACTGAATCTGCTGGTGCTGGCCCACGCCGCCCTGCTGCTCAGCCAGCAGACGGGCTGGCGTGAACGGCTATTCAACTGGCTGCATAGCAAGGGCGCACTGTGGTTGGCCCTAAGCGGCTTTGCCGGGGCGGTGATGATGCTCGCGCTGGTAGTGGATGCGCGCTACCGCAGCTTCCCCAGTGCGGCACTGTTGCTGCCGGCACTGGTCTATCTGTGCCGTCCGGTGGGCGGCTATCGCCGTGAAGTCGCCCTGCTCGCCCTGCTGATCGGCGCATGCATTGCGCCGCAGCTGTACCAGGAAACCCTGAGCAACTGGCAGGCCCTGGGTTGGGCGCTGACCTGCGTGCTGCTGGTGGCGGCTCTATGGCGCAGCCTGCGGGTTAAAACGCAGACCGCCTGATCAGGCGCTCCGCGGCGCACGCACCCAGCGCAGCAGTGCCAGCACAACGGCAAATACCGCGAGGCTGGCGCTGTACAACACCAAAGCCGGCAGAGCGATCAGCAATGCTGGCACCGCCAAGCGCTTGCCCCAAACGCCGGGCAGCACAAACGCCAGCACGGCACAGATCAGCGCAGCCCAGGCCAAGACCCGAAAGTGGATCAACCAGCCCAGACTCGCACGTACCTGGCAGGCCAACTGCTGCGGGGCCTCGACACACAGACCAACCCATTGCGCACCTTCCATCAACTGGTAACGCAGTGCAAAGCTCAGCGCCAGACACAGGGCTGCAGCGATCAGCAGAGCAGTCAGGGGCAGATAACGGGACATAGGTAACTCAGGCAGGTAAAAAGGCTGCGTAGAATAAGCCGCCGCGTCACGGATAACACCCCCCGAGATCGCCCCTTGCGGTCTCTGCAGCTAGAATCCAGCCATGCTGATACGTCGCCTGATACTGATCACCGCAAGCCTGCTCGGCCTCTGGATGCTGTGGGTCATGTTGTTGCCCACTCCCAGCAGTCTGCCGCCCAGCGCGCCACTGTCCAGCGGCAGCTGGCGCGTGGCGGAACACACGGTCAGCAGACTGGAGAGTTTCCAGCTGGAAGCACGCATTCTAGGCCGCGAAGACTACTACTTCGACCGCGGCGCCAAGCTCTCACCGACTGACCTGGCGCTCGGCTGGGGGCCAATGGCCGACCCCGAGGTGCTGCGCCATATCAGCATCAGCCAGCGCAACCGCTGGTATTTCTGGCGCGCCGAGCAACTGCCGATCGAGCGCCGGCAGATTGAGATCAACAGCGCCAATATGCACCTGATACCAGCCACCCCTGAAGTAGCCAGCACCCTGGCAGGGCTCAAAGAAGGCCAGCAGATTCGCCTGAGCGGGCAACTGGTACGAATCGACGGTGATGATGGCTATCGCTGGACCAGCTCACTGAGCCGTGAAGACACCGGCGACGGCGCCTGTGAGCTGATCTGGGTCGAGCAGTTGGCGGTACTGCCCTAGAAATCGGCTTTTGACATGGCGCTTTTGCCTGAAAAGCGGCGGCTCTATAACTAAACGGCACTTAGCCGAACTTATATGGTCAAATCGTTCCGCACCTGACCCGCTCCATCAGCATCAGCCCTAGCTCTCAAGAGATTTAGCCATGTCGCATGTCCCTCGTCTGCTTGCCCTTCTCAGTTGCCTAGCCCTGATTGCTCCCGTCAGCGCGACCGATATTGATGCCAGCAGTTATGGCTACCCGATCAAAAACCCATTCGAAGCCACCCTGGCGACCACCCCGCCAGAGCTGCGCCCCAAGCTTCCGACCGACGCCGACATCAACCAGAGTGACTACCAGATCAAACTGCGCCCAGAGCGCGAGTTTGAGCTGCCAGACAACTTCTGGCCGGTCACCAAGATGCGCTACCGCATGGCCAAGCAGTCTGGCGAAGCGCCACTGATCTTTATTATCGCCGGCACCGGTGCGCACTACGCCAGCAGCACCCCGGAATACCTGAAGAAGCTGTTTTACGGTGCCGGTTATCACGTGGTGCAACTGTCCTCACCGACCAGCTATGACTTTATGACCTCGGCCTCGCGCTTTGCCACGCCCGGCATCACCCGTGAAGACGCCGACGATCTGTACCGCACCATGCAGGCCGTGCGCGCACAGCATCCACGCCTGAAAGTCAGCGAATACCACCTCACCGGTTACAGTCTGGGCGCGCTGCAGGCAGCCTTTGTCAGCGAGCTGGATGAAACCCGCCGCAGCTTCAACTTCAAGCGCGTGCTGCTGCTCAACCCTCCGGTCAATCTCTACACCTCGGTCACCAACCTCGACCGCCTGGTGCAAACCAAGGTTGAAGGCATCGATAACAGCACCACCTTCTATGAACTGGTGCTGGGCAAGTTGACCCGCTACTTCCAGAACAAGGGTTACGTCGATATCAACGATGCCCTGCTCTATGACTTCCAGAACTCCACCGAGCAGCTCAGCGACGAGCAGATGGCCATGCTGATCGGCGCAGCGTTCCGCTTTTCCTCCGCCGATATCGCCTTTACCTCGGACCTGATCAACCGTCGCGGCCTGATCACTCCGATCAACTACCCGATCAGCGAAGGCACCAGCCTCACGCCGTTCTTCCGTCGTGCCCTGCAGTGTGATTTCGACTGCTACCTGACCGAGCAGCTGATCCCCATGTGGCGCGCGCGCACCGATGGCGGCAGCGTGGCGCAGCTGATCGATCAGGTCAGCCTGTATGGCGTGGCCGATTACCTGAAAAACAGCAGCAAGATCGCCGTCATGCACAACGCCGATGATGTGATCCTCGGCCCTGGTGACCTGGGCTTTCTGCGCCGCACCTTGGGTGATCGCCTGACCGTTTACCCGCTGGGTGGCCATTGCGGCAACCTCAACTACCGCGTCAATAGCGACGCCATGCTGGAGTTCTTCCGTGGCTAAGCCAACCTTTCTTGCCGTGTTGTTCACCCTGGTGCTCGGTAGCAGCCTGGCGCATGCCCAGCACGCCGTTGATGACGACGGTTTCAAGCAGCCGTTGCAGCATCTGCAGTTCAACCCGGGTCTGGATCAGCGCGAGTTCGAGCGCTCAACCCTCAGCGCACTGCAAGTCTATGACCCGCTGGAGTCGTGGAACCGCCGCGTCTATCACTTCAACTACCGCTTCGATGAATGGGTATTCCTGTCGATTGTCGACGGCTACCGCTATATCACCCCCAATCTGGTGCAGACCGGCGTCAGCAACTTCTTCAGCAACCTCGGTGATGTGCCCAACCTGCTCAACAGCGCGCTGCAGCTCAAGGGCAAGCGCACCATGCAGACCACGGCACGCCTGCTGCTCAATACCACGATCGGCGTAGCCGGCCTGTGGGACCCGGCTACACGCATGGGCCTGCCCAAGCAGCGCGAAGACTTCGGCCAGACCCTGGGCTACTACGGCACGCCAGCCGGCCCCTACCTGATTCTGCCGCTGCTGGGCCCGTCGAACCTGCGCGATACTGGCGGCCTGGTGGTGGACTTTGCAGCGAAAAGCCAGGTCAACTGGTTGAACGTCGCCGAAGCCAGTGTCAGCCATCCGGAAATCACCCTGCTGGAAGTCGTCGACCAGCGCTCAACGGTGAACTTCCGTTACGGCCAGCTCAACTCGCCGTTCGAGTACGAAAAAATTCGCTTCTTCTACCACGAGGCGCGCAAGCTGCAGATCGCCGAATAACCCTGCGAGCTTGACCCAAGGGCCGCCCCCAGGTTTTAACCTGGCGCGGCCTTTAGTCCTTCGGAGCTTTTATCTATGCGTGTCGCCCAACTGGCCAAAGCCGCCGCTGTCAGCAGTGAGACCGTGCGCCACTACACCGATCTTGGCTTGCTCAGGCCCACGCGCAATCCGGATAACGGCTACCAGGAATATTCCAGCACCGACCTGCAACGCCTGCGCTTTATCGCGCGTGCGCGTCGCCTGGGTTTTAGCCTGAAAGACACACAGCAGATTCTCGCCAGTGCCGATAACGGCCATGCGCCCTGCGCCGAGGTCCGTGACCTGCTCAGCGAACGCCTGACGGCGCTACAGGCGCATATCGAGGAGTGCCAACGCCTGGCACTGGTGATGCAGAACGCCTTCGACGACTGGGCCGACAAGGGCGAATGTGCCCCCGATGGCCAAGCCATCTGCCGTTTGATCGAAGATTTCGAGCCAGATATCGAGCGCCGCCCGGCGACGCCCTGCCCGGCACACTAACGGCGCTGAGAGCCTGTTTACGATCTCGCGAGCTAGAGCCATGCAAGGCAAAAACAGGCAAGGAAGCGGAGTTTACGAGCTGTAAATGAGCATTCCGAGACGCCGGGTCCCGGCCTGTTTTTAACGCAGCAGGGCCGACACGCAGCAGATCGTAGATAGGCTCTTACTGAGCGTAGCGGCGGTACAAGCCCGGCGGCACACCACTGCTGTCAGTCGGCAACCAGGGCCCCTGCGGGTTACTCGCCCAGCTCCAGCCAGAGCTCCAGCGGTAGTAAGTGCGCTCACGGTAATACAGGTGAGAGGCGCCACCCACCACGTACACCCCCAATTGCGCATTCCACTGGCTGTCCACTCCCGGTGGCGGGGCAAACCGTGGGTGGTTGCTGCTACCACTTGGACTGGTGATCGGCGCGGTAGCAGTTGGTGTCTGCACGCAAGCACCGAGCCCCAGCAGGCCAATCAGCACGACGCCACGCAGTAATGACCTCATTGCGTTTTGCTATCGACGCTGTCGATCAGCAGCTGCTGCAACTCAGTGGTCTTGCTGGCCAGCGGCTGACTGCTGCCGATCCATTCGCCGGCCGTGGCGTTGCCGCTGCGCGAGATCCGCGCAACCAGTTGCACCTGCTCGAAGCCAGAGATTTTCAGCTGCGGCATCATCGCATCGCTGTCTGACAGGCTGACTTCAGCCGGCAGGTCCGCCACGCTCAGGCGCTTGACCGCCAGCGGCATTGGCGGCCCGGATACGGCGCGAGCGAAGATAAATACCGCATCGCCCGGTTGCACCTGGGCCTGCAGTTCGGCGGCCAAGGCAACGCGTACGGTCAACCCCTGACTGGCAGCAGGTGCAGCATCGGCCGCAGGCGCGCCAAGCTGCTCACGAGCGCGATCAATCCCGCCCTGAATCGCCAGGCGTGAAGGGTCTTCGGCCGGCAGCACAGCCACCAGCTGTTGCCAGCGGTCAATCGCCTGCTGGAACTGCCCGGCTTCATAGGCGGCAATACCGAGCAAGCCGAGGCTGGTAACTTCCGCCGGATCGCCTTTCAACGCCTCATCGGTCAACGCCTGCAATTGTTCGGTCCATTGCTTGTTGCCGGTAAAATACAGCGCCTGCGCCCACTGCCCGAGCAGCTCCGGCTCACGCCCGGCGACATCGACAGCGCGCTCGAAGGCCAACGCAGCATCACCGGCACGCTCCTGGGCCATATAGGTGCGACCGAGGAAGTACCAGCTTTCGGCGGATTTGGGATCGTTCTTCACCGCCGCTTCCAGGCGTGCAGTCATTTCTTCGATGGTCTTCGGTTGCTGGGCAAAGGTTTGCGCACGCTCGAGGTCATCGATGGCGCCCCAGTGCTGGTACAGGCCATACCCCAGCAACGGCATCAGCAGCGCAGCAATCAGCGGAATCTTGCCACCCAGCGAACGCTGAGCCGGCTGCGCCTGCGCGCCTTCGGTATCGGCCAGCAGCTCGCGGGCGGCCTCATCACGACCATTGGCCAATTGCTCAGCATTTAGCGCACCCGCGTCGTGCTGCGCCTGCAGCTCCTGCAGACGTTCCTGATAGAGGGTCACGTTGAGGGCGGTGCGGTCTTCTTCGGCCTGCACCTTGCGCGCGCGCAGCACCGGGATCAGCAGAAACGCCAGGGCCGTCAGCAACAGCAGGCCGGCGCATAACCAGAATTCAATCATCAGTCTTTCTTATCCACGGGCGTTTGATTAAGCAGAGCAGTCAGACGCTGCTGTTCATCGGCAGACAGGCCACTGGCGACAACGCCTGGCTTGCTACGACGACGTAACAGAATGACGCCAAGCAGGACGAAACCACCGGCCAGCAAACCAGCCGGGCCATACCACAGCAACAGCGTGCGCGCGGTTACCGGCGGTTTGTAGAGCACAAAATCGCCATAGCGACTGACCAGAAAGTCGATGATCTGCTCGTTGCTCTGCCCCTCCTCCAGCATGCGGTAGATCTGCGCACGCAGATCCATGGCTATCGGCGCATCGGAGTCGGCGATGTTCTGGTTCTGGCACTTGGGGCAGCGCAGTTCTTCCACCAGATTGCGGTAACGCTCACGCTCAGCCTCAGTAGCAAATTCGTAGGTGTCGATAGCGGCCTGGGCAGTGCCCAATAACGCCAAGCCCAGTACTGCGGCAACCAGCAAACGCTTCATGGGGTGACCTCATCGACCAGTTCCTGATAAAGCGGCGCCAACTGTTCGCGCCAGACGCGCTCATCAATCACCCCGACAAACTTGTGGCGGATAACGCCGTCCTTGTCGATCAGGAAGGTCTCAGGTGCGCCGTACACCCCCAGGTCCAGGCCGAGAGTGCCACGCGCATCGTTAATGTTCAGCTGATAGGGGTCATGGAACTCCACCAGCCACTTCTGCGCGGCGGCGTTGTCATCCTTGTAGTTGACCCCGTAGATAGTCACGCCGAGCTTGGCCAACTTGTTCAGCACCGGGTGTTCCACACGACAGGCCACGCACCAGGTCGCCCAAACGTTGACCAGCGCCGGCTTGCCCTTGAGATCGGCTTCGCTCAGTGTTTTGCCATCCTGCACCGCTGGCAGGGAGAACGCCGGGAACGGCTTGCCGATCAGCGCCGATGGTAGTTCGGTGGGATCGAGGAACAAACCACGGTAGAGAAACACCGCCACGCCGAGAAAGACCAGCAACGGTAACAGCAGCAGTAAACGCTTCATGCCTGCGCCCCCGCCATGCCCAGTGCGTCACGCACGCGGGTGCGCACCTTCATCCGGTAGCGCTTGTCAGCTGCCGCCAGAAAGCCGCCAAAGCCCATCAGCAGCGCGCCGAACCAGATCCAACGGACGAACGGTTTGATATGCACGCGTACCGCCCAGGCGCCGTTTTCCAACGGCTCACCCAGGGCGACGAACAGATCGCGAGTGATCCCGGCGTCGATGCCGGCCTCGGTCATCACCGACTGCTGCACCGTATACAAGCGCTTCTCCGGGTGCAGCACGGCAATCTGCTTGCCCTCTTCGAGGATGCGCACCGTGCCTTTGTCGGAGGTGAAGTTCGGCCCTTCGAAATGCTCGGCACCTTCGAAGATAAACTGATAGCCACCAATTTCCACGGATTCGCCCGGCGCCATGCGCATATCGCGCTCGAAGCTGCCCATGCTGGTCAGCACCACGCCCAAAGCACATACGGCCATGCCCAGGTGCGCCATCTGCATGCCCCAGTAGCTACGGGTCAGGCCTGGCAGGCCGCGTAACAAGCCTTTATGACGGGTCTTCTCGAGAATGTCGCGCACACCGGCCAGCACCACCCACGCCGCCAGCAGGCAGACACCGAGCACCGCCCAATTGAAGTCACCGACCAGCAAGGTGGCGATCACTGCCAGCACCACACTGCCGATCAGCACCGGCGCAAGCATGCTCAGCAGCCACTGCAGCGGCGTGTCCTTCCAGCGCACGATCACCCCAACCGCAATCATGGCCATCAGCAGGCCCATCAACGGCACGAACAGCGCGTTGAAATACGGCGGGCCAACCGACAGCTTGGCCCCGGTCATGGCATCCAGCACCAGCGGGTAGAGGGTGCCGAGCAAAATCATCGCTGCGGCCACCACCAGAATCAGGTTATTCACCAGCAGCAGGGTTTCTCGCGACCACAGGGCGAAGCCGACCTGGCTCTTGACCACTGGTGCACGGATGGCAAACAGCGCCAGCGAACTGCCCACCACGATCAACAGGAAGGCCAGGATAAACACGCCACGCTCAGGATCGCTGGCGAAGGCATGTACCGACGTCAACACGCCAGAGCGCACCAGGAAGGTCCCCAGCAGGCTCAGGGAGAACGCCGCGATCGCCAGCAGCACGGTCCAGCTCTTGAACACGCCACGCTTTTCCGTCACGGCCAGCGAGTGGATCAGCGCAGTGCCGACCAGCCAGGGCATAAAGGAAGCGTTTTCCACCGGATCCCAGAACCACCAGCCGCCCCAGCCGAGTTCGTAGTAGGCCCACCAGGAACCCAGGGCGATACCGATGCCGAGGAAGGCCCAGGCAACAATGGTCCAGGGCCGCGACCAGCGCGCCCAGGCGGCGTCCAGCTTGCCGCCGAGCAAGGCGGCAATGGCGAAGGCGAAGGCCACGGAGAAGCCGACATAGCCCATATAGAGCATCGGCGGGTGGATGATCAGGCCGAAGTCCTGCAGCAGCGGGTTGAGGTCACGACCATTGGCTGGTGTATCGAACAGCAGGCGCTCGAACGGGTTGGAGGTGATGATCAGAAACAGCAGAAAACCGATGCTGATGATGCCCATCACGGCCAGCACGCGGGCGAGCATCTCTTCCGGCAACTGGCGCGAGAAGATCGACACGGCAAAGGTCCAGCCGGCAAGGATCAGACCCCAGAGCAGCAACGATCCTTCGTGGGCACCCCACACGGCGCTGAACTTGTAATACCAGGGCAGCGCGCTGTTGGAGTTGTTGGCCACATAGGCGACGCTGAAGTCGTCGACCATAAAGGCGTAGGTCAGGCAGATAAAGGCAAACAGCATAAAGCTGAACTGCCCCCAGGCAGCCGGCTGCGCCAGGCTCATCCACTGGCGGTCACCGCGCCAGGCACCGATCAACGGCAGCGTCGCCTGCACCAGCGCCATGCACAGCGCCAGAATCATCGCCAGATGGCCGAGCTCGGGGATCATTGCGCGTACTCCGCTGGGGACGCCTGCTTGGCTGCTTTGGCCGCGTCGTGCTGCTGTTTCATGCCGCTCTGCTCCAGGGCCTGCATGACTTCCGGCGGCATGTAGTTTTCATCGTGTTTGGCCAGCACTTCATCGGCGATCAGCACGCCGTTGCCATCGAGCTTGCCCATGGCGACGATGCCCTGCCCTTCGCGAAACAGGTCCGGGAGAATACCGCTGTAGCGGATGGTCACGCTTTTGGCGCCATCGGTAACCACAAAATCGGTGTCCAGCGAATCGCTGGAGCGCTTCACCGAGCCTTCTTCGACCAGGCCGCCGGCACGGATGCGGGTGTCCTGCGGGGCTTCGCCGTTGGCGATCTGGGTGGGGGTGTAGAACAGGTTGATATTCTGCTGCAACGCGCTGAGGGCCAGGGCCACGGCAATGCCGACACCGGCAATGATCGCCAGGACGATATACAGGCGCTTTTTACGCACGGGGTTCACTTCGACTCCTCCCGGCGCATACGACGCGCCTTGTCTTGCAGATAACGGCGACGCGCCAGGATTGGCAGCGCCACATTCAGCCCCAGCACAGCCAGGCTGATGGCGTAACAGGACCAGACGTAAGGCCCATGGGTGCCCATGGCGATAAACTCACTAAAGCTGGCAAAACTCATCGGCCTTTCTCCACCAGCGCCTTGACCTCGGCTTTAGCCCAACTGCTGCGCGCCTCACGCTTGAGCACTTCCAGGCGCATACGCATAAGCAATACCGCGCCAAAGAAGCAGTAGAAGCCCAGCACCATGATCAGTAGCGGCATCCACATCTCGAACGGCATGGCCGGTTTCTCCACCACGCTGAAGGTGGCGGGCTGGTGCAGGGTATTCCACCACTCCACCGAGTATTTGATGATCGGGATATTCACCACGCCGACGATGGCCAGCACCGCGCAAGCCTTGGCCGCGCTGTCACGGTTGGTGATGGCATTGCCGAGAGCGATCACGCCGAAATACAGAAACAGCAGAATCAGCATTGAGGTCAGGCGGGCATCCCAGACCCAGTACGTACCCCAGGTTGGCTTGCCCCACACCGCGCCGGTCACCAGAGCGATCACGGTCATCCAGGCACCGATGGGGGCGGCCTGTTGCAGGGCGACATCGGCCAGTTTCATCTTCCACACCAGACCAACCGTGCCTGCCACCGCCAGCATCACGTAGATCGACTGAGCGAGAAACGCCGCAGGTACATGGATATAAATGATGCGAAAGCTGTTGCCCTGCTGGTAATCCGGCGGCGCAAAGGCCAGGCCCCAGACCAGACCAACCGCCAACAGCACGGCAGCGGCCAGGGCCAACCAAGGAAGCCAGCGGCTGCTGATTTCATAAAACCATTTGGGCGAGCCGAGCTTGTGAAACCACGTCCAGTTCATCAGGTTACTCATCAGTGCTAGGGCTGATCAGGGCGCAGGCAGGCACCCGGATCAACCGGCCATTCAGGCTTATTGTCTACTCAGCGACACTGATCGTCAGACCAGCGGCGATGGCAAAAGGTGTCAAGGTCACCGCCAATGCGGTGAGGCTGGCCAACCACAACAGGTGGCCGACCGCCGGCAATCCTTGCAGGCTGGCTTGTAACGCACCGCTGCCAAGAATCAGCACCGGGATATACAACGGCAAAATCAGCAACGCGAGCAGCAGACCGCCACGCTTGAGGCCCACCGTCAGCGCCGCGCCGACTGCGCCAAGCAGACTCAGCACCGGCGTGCCGAGCAGCAGGGAAATCAGCAATACCGGCAGGCAGCGCCCTGGCAAACCGAGCATCAACGCCAGCAACGGCGCCAGCAGTACCAGCGCCAGGCCCGAGAACAGCCAGTGTGCCAGCACCTTGGCCAGAACCAGAAGAGCCAGGGGGTGCGGCGAAAGGACCCACTGTTCCAGCGAGCCGTCCTCGAAATCACTGCGAAACAGCCCGTCCAGCGAGAGCAGCACGGCCAATAGCGCCGCTACCCACACCAGCCCCGGCGAAAGGCTTTGTAACAACTGCGTCTGCGGCCCCACCGCCAGCGGGAACAACGCAATCACAATGGCAAAGAACACCAGTGGGTTGGCCAGCTCGGCCGGACGACGAAACAACAGGCGCGCCTCACGGGCCAGCAATAGGCTAAAGACATTGCTCATAACGGACGCTGCCCCAGATCAAGCTCGCGGTAACCGGCCGGCTTGACCGTCAATTCATGGTGCGTGGTCAGCACCACCAGGCCGCCCTGCCGACAATGCGCAGCCAGATGATTCTCCAGCTGCGCCACCGCGGCTTTATCCAGCGCGGTAAACGGCTCATCCAGCACCCACAGTGGCGGGCCTGGTAGATACAGACGGGCCAGCGCCACGCGGCGTTGCTGCCCAGCGGACAGGGTGTGACAGGGCACGTCCTCGAAACCGCGCAACCCCACTGCAGCCAGCGCCTGCCAGATGGCATCACGCTCAGCGGGTTGATGCAGGGCGCAAAGCCAGGTGAGGTTTTCCTCGGCAGTCAGCAAGCCCTTGATGCCAGCGGCATGGCCGATCCACAGCAGGTTGCGCGCCAGCTCAGACCGTTGCGCGGACAACGGGAGACCATTCAGCCGGATCTCGCCAGCTGTCGGCCGCATCAAGCCGGCGAGCAAACGCAGCAGGCTGGTCTTGCCACTGCCGTTAGGGCCGGCCACCTGCAGCATCTCACCGGGAACCAGACGCAGTTCCAGACGCTCGAAGAGCATGCGCCAGTCTCGCTCACAGGCGAGCGCCACGGCTTCGAGAAGAGGACTGGTCAAGACATCGGCACCTCAGATGGATGGCAAAAGCTGTTCAAGTCGGCAGAGTCTTGGCCGCTATACTGACGCAAGTGGAATGCGCAGCCGAACCAGACGGGGCGCGATTATACATGCCCAGCTGCGCCTGCCGCAGCGAGCATTTTCGACAGGGTGTAACCCGCCAATGAGCGAAATCAGCAGCTCGCGGCCTATTGCGCCGACGCCCCCCAGCACTCGCCCCAACGCCATAGCGGCTGACTTGGCGGTGAAACTGCTGCAGCCCATGCAGGGCCTGCTGGCCAGCGGCGAAACCGCCAAGGCCGAAGTCGTCGCCCTCAAGGAAGTGGCGCAGAGTTTTCAGATGCTGCTCAAGCTGACCCTGAACAACGGTAGCCAGACCACCCTGGAAGCCACCAGCCCGCGCCCGATTGCTCAAGGCACATCCCTGGCCGTAACCGCCCTGTCGGAAACTCGCCTGGCGCTATCCGTACTGATGGGCGCTGACAAGCCCCTGACCAGTCTGGACCTCGACCAGTTGCCGGTTGGCACCTTGCTGCAGGGCAAGGTAGTGGCTCGCGAACAAATACTGCAAACACGCTCGCAGCAGGTGATCTACAAGGTGCTGGTCAGCCTGCTCAACACACCGTTGGCTGGCAGCAAGCTGTCTCTGGAAACTCCATTGGCACTCCCTTTGGGCAGCCTGCTCAGCGCTCAGGTACAAGGCAGCCAGGCGCTGAACTTCCTGCCCCTGAGCGGTCGCCTGGATCAGCTCGCACTGAGTCAGCAGCTGGGCAGTCAAAACAACCGCCAAGGCTCCCTGGATGGCTTGTTTAGCGCCCTGCAAGGGCTGCGTGGTAATGCCGAGATGAGTGAAGGCCTGCGTACCAGTATCGACAAACTCTTCGGCACCCTGCCCGACGCCGCCCAGCTAAGTACAGCCAAAGGACTGGCAGTAGCCCTGGAGAACAGCGGCATTCTGCTGGAAAGCAAATTGCTCGGCGGACAGGGCCAGGCACTGCCGACCGACCTGAAAGCCAACCTGCTGCGCCTGATCACCCAATTGCTACCTAACCTGTCAGCCGGCACCCCACTGGCTGCTGCCAATGCTGGCTCAGCCCTGGCCCAGGCGATGCCTGCCCTGGCCCGCGACCTGCTCGGCAGCCTGGGTAAAGCCACCAGCCGCCAGCAAGCGCTGAATTTCCCCCTGCCCTCACGCCTGCTGCAGGCCATGGAAGGTGACGCCGATCTGGAAACCCTGCTGAAGCTGGCCGCTGCAGCCATCTCGCGCCTGCAGACCCATCAGCTCTCAAGCCTGGCGCAGAGCCAGGTCGGCCCAGACGGCAACTTGCTCACCACTTGGCAACTGGAACTACCTATGCGCAACCAGCAGGAGCTGGTGCCGTTGCAGGTAAAAATCCAGCGCGATGAAAGCAACCCGCAAGGCAAGCCGGAGAAAAAGGAAACCCTGTGGAAAGTCGAGCTGGCCTTCGACCTTGATCCGCTGGGCCCCTTGCAAGTGCAGGCGCAACTGGCTCATGGCCGTCTGTCCAGCCAACTCTGGGCTGAACGCACTAGCACCGTTAGCCTGATCGATGCGGAACTGGACAATCTGCGCCAGCGCCTGAACGCCGCTGGCGTGCAGGTTGGCGAACTGGCCTGCAGCCAGGGCACACCGCCACGCGGACCGCGCACAACCCTGGAACAACGCTGGGTGGATGAAACCGCATGAAAAAGACCACGGCACGCCAGGCTATCGCCCTGACCTACGACGGCCAGAATGCGCCGGTGCTCAGCGCCAAAGGCGATGACGAACTGGCCGAAGCCATTCTGGCAATCGCCCGCGAATATGAAGTGCCGATCTACGAGAATGCCGAACTGGTGCGCCTGTTGGCGCGACTGGAACTGGGTGATGGGATCCCCGAACAGCTGTATCGCTGCATCGCGGAAATCATCGCCTTTGCCTGGTATCTGAAGGGTAAAGCACCAGCCGCAAGTGAGTGTGATAGCGATATCACACCACCACTACGCCTGCTGGAAGGGCCAACACGTTAAGTACTATCGAGGGCTGGAAGAATCAGGAACGCTGCAATTTGGCCTGCTGCATTTTGCTGACCAACTCGGCCTCGGCCTTGCTCAAACCGCAAGACTGGGTCAAATCATCCACGCTGGCGCCCATGCCCGCCAGCCGTGCGGCCTGGGTAAACGACAGGCTACTGGGGTCACGCTGCTCAATCTGATTGAGCTTGTCCGGTAACGGCGCGACAACCCTGCGCAACTCATGCAACTCCTCGCCCATCTGCACACTGCCGGTCAGGTAGGCATCCAGACGCCGGCTCAGCTCCTTGAGCCGCCGATCACGAACCGCATCACGCTCGCCTTGCAGCTTGATGGCATCACGCAACTGCCGGGTCAGCCAGATGCATGCGCCTACCAACCCCAGGCAGACCAGGGCCAGCGCGATCAGCAGCGCGTCGAACATGGCCTAGATGCTCTCCAGCTCGGACCACTCTTCTTCGCTCATCATCTTGTCCAGCTCAACCAGAATCAGCAGCTCGCCGTTCTTGTTGCACACGCCCTGGATAAACTTGGCAGACTCATCGTTACCGACGTTAGGCGCGGTTTCCACTTCGGATTGGCGCAGGTAAACCACCTCGGCCACACTGTCGACCAGAATACCGATCACCTGTTTGTCCGCCTCAATGATCACGATACGAGTGTTGTCCGTGACTTCACTGGAATCGAGGCCGAAACGCTGACGGGTGTCGATCACCGTGACTACATTGCCGCGCAGGTTGATGATGCCCAGCACATAGCTCGGAGCCCCCGGTACCGGAGCAATCTCGGTATAGCGCAGGACTTCCTGAACCTGCATCACGTTGATGCCATAGGTTTCGTTGTCCAGGCGGAACGTTACCCACTGCAGGATCGGATCTTCAGCGCCTTGTGCAGAACTTTTCTTCATGTCCCTAGCCTCGTCATGAACCGCTCGCGGCGGCAATCGCGGGTGTACGCCCCGCTGTCATTACTATAGATGCAAAGCTGCGCACATCGCACAGCCTGGCGTTATTCAGTGAATCCGGTTGGCTGCCATGCGTTTGGCCGCACCACTGGCGATCAGCTCAGCCAGGGATGCGATGTCCAGCAAAGCGCACATATGTTCGATAACCGTACCTGCCAGCCAGGGACGCTGAGTGCGCTGACTGCGCCATTTGACCTCGTTGGGATCAAGACGAATCGAGCGACTGACCTGATGCACAGCCAGCCCCCACTCATAGCCTTCAACAGAAATCACATACTGCAGACCTTCGCGAAAGTCATCGCGGTAACGATCCGGCATAACCCAGCGCGCAGTGTCCAGCACCTTCAGATTGCCGGCCTGACAAGGCAGTATGCCGAGAAACCAGTCTGGCTGGCCAAACAATGGCGTGAGCTCCTGGCCCTCCAGGGGATAAATCGAACCCAGGCACACCAGCGGCACCGCCAGGGTCAACCCGGCAACATCAAACAACAGGCATTCAAAAGGCCCTTGAGCCCATTCAGGACGCCCCTGAGGCAATGGCTCCGGCACCACTTGCGGCGCAAGCTGCACAGCCTCAACCACCACAGCAGTTTCAACCACCTCCTGCGGCGGCTCGACCTGAACGTCAATCTGCGGTGCCGGCATCTCGATGGTGGGCAGCACCAATGGCCGCGGCGCCAGCTCAGCCAATGGTTTGGCCGGTACAGCTTGCACTTGTGGCATGCTGCGAGCATCGCGCACCTGCTCCTCCAGCACCGCGGCCTCGAATTCATCGAGCGTGATGCTTTCGGCAAACTCGACCGCAGCCTCCTGCAGCAAGCCGTCCAGATAGGACTGTAAGGCCAGTTGCGAACGTGTAGCAGTGGCTAGGGGACGACTCATGAATACAACCCACAATAACAATCTGTACAGACTATCGGCCGCGCTAGCGACAGACTTGAGCCTATATCTTCAGCATAGCCGTTCATCTCAGGCGACCTGTGCGGCAATCTGCTGCGATAACAGGTGCTTGAGCAAGGCCCGGTAGGCGATTACACCACGGCTATTGTTGTCGAACGTTGACGGTGTAACGCCTGCCCGGCTGGCGTCACGCAAGCGCGTATCCACCGGAATGTACGCTGGCCATAGACGCTCTGGGTAAGTATTGCGCAACACCCGCAGTGTCCCCATGGAAGCCTGGGTACGCCGATCAAACAGGGTCGGTACGATGGTGTAGGGTAACGCCTGCTGACGCGAACGGTTGATCATCGCCAGAGTATTGACCATCCGCTCCAGGCCTTTGACAGCCAAGAACTCGGTCTGCACCGGAATCACCAGCTGCTGACTGGCGGCCAGAGCATTGACCATCAACACACCGAGCAAGGGCGGGCTGTCGATCACCGCATGATCGAAGTCCTGCCAGAGCTGCGCCAGACTCTTGGCAATCACCAGCCCTAGACCACTCTGCCCAGGCGACTGGCGCTCAAGCGTGGCCAGCGCAGTACTCGAGGGCAGCAAGGAGATCCGCTCATCGCTGGTGGGCAACAGCAATTGCTGCGGCAAGCCGCGAGGCACACTGCCCTTATGCTGAAACAGGTCAAAGCAGCTGTGTTCCAGGCTGTCCGGGTCATGCCCGAAATAGCTGGTCATCGACCCATGGGGATCGAGGTCGACGATCACCACACGCTTGCCAGCATCGGCCAACAGGCCTGCCAGAGCGATTGATGTGGTGGTCTTGCCGACTCCACCTTTTTGATTGGCTACTGCCCAGACTCTCATCGTTATCATCCTCCCGGTGCAGCTGCAGCCTGACCGAGAACGGGGCCACCCTTATGGGGCCGGCGACGGCGGATTGACGGCACCCGCTTGCGGGGCCGGCGCTGCGGGGGCTAGTGCAGGTTGCGTGCCAGCCCGTTGCAAGGCCGCATCGGGTTTGGCATTAGCGCTGCCGACACCACTCACACTGCGGCGCACATCTAGATTGCGCGAGATTACCAACACGACCCTGCGATTGCGCCCACGCCCTTCGACCGTGGTGTTATCTGCGACAGGCTGGAACTCGCCATAACCGACTGCCGCCAACCGACTGGGGTTGACCCCATCCATAGTCAGCATACGCACGATACTGGCAGCCCGCGCGGTAGACAGCTCCCAGTTGGTCGGGAACTGAGCCGTCTGAATCGGCAGATTGTCGGTAAAGCCTTCCACGTGAATCGGGTTTTCGTAAGGTGCCAGAATTTTGGCTACCTTCTCGATAATGTCAAAAGCCGCATTATTAGGGATGGCGTCGCCGCTGGTGAACAGCAGGCTGGAGCTGAGTTCAATCTCGATCCACAGCTCATTGCCACTGACCTTGAGCTGCTCGGACTGAATCAAGTCGCCAAATGCCTCACGCACGCTGCTGGCAATGCTCTGCAGGTCATCGGCGGATGACTGCGCGCGCTCCTCATCTACCAGCGAACGATCCGGCTCAGTAGTGCGTGGCCGCTCCTCACCCACCGGAATAGGCTTGATCGCCCGATCAGGCTGATTGAACACCCCGGTCAGACTGTCAGAAAGAATCTTGTACTTGCCTTCATTGATCGAGGAAATCGAATACATGACCACAAAAAACGCGAACAGCAAGGTGATGAAATCGGCATAGGAGACCAACCAACGCTCGTGGTTTTCATGTTCTTCTTGGTGACGCCTGCGGGCCATTATGGTGTCCCCATCAATCCATAAAGCCTTGCAGCTTCAATTCGATGGAGCGCGGGTTCTCACCCTCGGCAATCGACAGGATGCCTTCGAGCAACATCTCGCGATAACGCGATTGACGCTGGGCAATGGCCTTGAGCTTGTTGCCTATGGGCAGCAGCAGGAGGTTGGCAAAACCCACGCCGTAGATGGTGGCGACAAAGGCTACGGCAATCCCGGCACCCAGCTTGCTCGGGTCCGCCAAATTACCCATCACGTGAATCAGGCCCATCACCGCGCCGATAATGCCAATGGTCGGCGCGTAGCCGCCCATGCTTTCAAACACCTTGGCGGCCTGGATATCCCGGCCTTCCTGAGTGTACAGATCGACTTCGAGAATGCTGCGAATGGCCTCAGGCTCCGCACCATCAACCAATAGCTGTAAACCTTTGCGGGCGTATGGGTCGGCTTCAACATCCGCCACCGCTTCCAGGCCAAGCAAGCCTTCTTTGCGCGCAGTCATGCTCCAGCCAACCACCCGGTTGATGCCACCGGCAAGATCCACACGCGGCGGAAAGAAGATCCAGCTGATGATGGCCAGAGCGCGCTTAAACACGTTCATCGGTGCCTGCAAAAACGCCGCCCCCAGGGTGCCGCCGATCACGATCAGCGCAGCAGGCCCATTGAGCAGCGCCGTAGCGTGGCCACCTTCCAGATAGTTGCCACCGAGGATGGCGACAAAGGCCAGAATGACCCCGATAAGGCTCAGTACATCCATTAAATGCAGGTCTCCGCCAGGTGCCTGCCAATATCATCCAGCGGGTAGATGGCGTCGGCCAGGTTGGCTTTGACAATGGCCATGGGCATGCCATAGATCACGCAGCTGGCTTCGTCCTGCGCCCACACCTGGCTGCCACCTTGTTTGAGCAGGCGCGCACCTTCACGACCGTCTGCGCCCATACCGGTCAACACCACCGCCAGCACCTTGTCGCCATAGGACTTGGCTACCGAACCAAAGGTGATATCAACACAAGGCTTGTAGTTCAGGCGTTCATCGCCAGGAAGGATCTTCACCACGCCGCGCGCATCGACCATCATCTGCTTGCCGCCAGGCGCCAGCAGCGCCAGGCCTGGACGCAACACATCACCGTCCTCGGCTTCCTTGACGCTTATACGACAGAGCTTGTCGAGGCGCTCGGCAAAGGCCTTGGTAAAGGCCGCTGGCATATGCTGGATCAGTACAATCGGCGCCGGAAAGTTAGCCGGCAACTGGGTCAACACACGCTGCAGCGCCACCGGCCCACCTGTCGAGGTACCAATCGCCACCAGCTTGTAGGACTTGCGCTTAGGTGCAGCACTGGCAACAGCCGGAGTGGGCGCCGCAGCTGGACGCGCCAAGGTGCTGGTGGTAGTCGCCGGACGGGCTGCTGGCTTGCTTTGCGCAGCAGGTGTCGCGACAGGCGCAGCCACAGGAGGCGGGCTCAGGCTGCGGCGATTACTACGGGCAATGGTGTGGATTTTTTCGCAGAGCAGCTGCTTGACCCGCTCCGGGTTGCGCGAAATATCCTCGAAATTCTTCGGCAGGAAATCCACCGCACCGGCTTCCAGCGCATCCAACGTCACGCGTGCGCCTTCGTGGGTCAGCGAGGAAAACATCAGCACCGGCGTCGGACAGCGCTGCATGATGTTACGCACGGCCGTGATGCCATCCATCATCGGCATCTCGTAATCCATGGTGATTACGTCCGGTTTGAGCGACTGCGCCTGCTCGATGGCTTCACGGCCGTTAGTGGCAGTGCCGATTACCTGAATATTCGGATCGGCTGAAAGAATTTCCGACACGCGCCGACGAAAAAAGCCGGAGTCATCAACCACCAACACCTTAACAGCCATAAACACTCCTAAGCGGCGCGACAGATAGCTGCGCCGCTAACAATCAGATACGCCGCGCGTAACGTTTGAGCATGCTCGGCACGTCAAGAATCAGGGCAATACGTCCATCACCGGTGATGGTCGCCCCCGACATACCTGGAGTGCCCTGCAGCATTTTGCCCAGCGGCTTGATCACCACTTCTTCCTGGCCGACCAGTTGATCGACCACAAAGCCGATACGCTGACTGCCAACGGTGAGAATCACCACATGCCCCTCACCCTGCTCCACATGAGCAGCGCTGCCGATCAGCCAGCGCTTGAGGTAGAACAGCGGCAAGGCCTTATCACGCACAATGACCACTTCCTGACC
Organism: Pseudomonas sp. 8BK; assembly: GCF_902506475.1. Taxonomy (NCBI): domain Bacteria; kingdom Pseudomonadati; phylum Pseudomonadota; class Gammaproteobacteria; order Pseudomonadales; family Pseudomonadaceae; genus Pseudomonas; species Pseudomonas sp. 8BK. The sequence continues at coordinate 3,184,736 of NZ_LR733252.1, forward strand.
GTCAACCACATTGGTTCGCGACAGGTCGAGGTGGAAAATTTCATTGACGTTGACCAGCGGGAAAGCGAACGCTTGATTGGCCAGCATCACCATCAGTGTCGGCATGATCGCCAAGGTCAGCGGCACCTTGATCACGATCTTCGAGCCCTGGCCCTTGACCGAGAAGACATTGACCGTGCCATTGAGCTGGGAAATCTTGGTTTTCACCACGTCCATGCCAACACCGCGGCCGGACACATCTGAAATTTCGGTCTTGGTCGAGAAACCCGGAGCGAAAATCAGGTTGTAGCATTCGAACTCATTGAGACGATCGGCCGCGTCTTTATCAAGCAGGCCTTTTTCCACCGCTTTGGCGCGTAGCACATCCGCGTCCATGCCCTTGCCATCATCAGAGATCGACAAGAGGATGTGATCGCCCTCCTGCTCGGCGGACAGTATCACCTTACCGCCACGCGCCTTACCCGAAGCCTCACGCTCTTCCGGGGTTTCAATACCGTGGTCGACCGCGTTACGCACCAAGTGGACCAGCGGATCGGCTAATGCTTCGACCAGGTTCTTGTCGAGGTCGGTTTCCTCACCGACCAGCTCCAGATTGATCTCTTTTTTCAGGTTACGCGCAAGATCGCGAACCAGACGCGGGAAGCGCCCGAAGACCTTCTTGATCGGCTGCATGCGGGTTTTCATCACCGCGGTCTGCAGGTCGGCCGTCACCACATCCAGATTGGACACTGCCTTGGACATGGCTTCGTCGGCACTGCTGGCCCCCAGGCGCACCAGTCGGTTACGCACCAGCACCAGTTCGCCGACCATGTTCATGATTTCATCCAGCCGTGCGGTATCGACCCGCACAGTGGTTTCCGCCTCACTAGGCGGCGCAGCCTTCTCAGCTGCAGGCGCGGCGGCCGGTGGCGCAGAGGCTTTGACAGGCTCTACCTTGGCAGCGGGTTTGGCGGCGGGTTTAGCCGCGGCCTTGACAGGTTCGGCAGGCTTGGCAACCGGCGCAGGGGCAACGGGTTTGATCGCTTCAGGTTCGACAAACTTGCCTTTGCCGTGCAGCTGATCAAGCAAGGCTTCGAATTCATCGTCGGTGATATCACCACTCGGTGCTTCAGCAGGCTCGGCCTTGGCCGCAGGTGCGGCAGGTGTAGCAGGTGTAGCAGGTGTAGCAGGTGTAGCAGGTGCTGACACAGGTGGCGGAGCAAACTGACCTTTACCATGCAACTGATCAAGCAACGACTCGAATTCATCATCGGTGATTTCATCGCCGCCCGCTGCCACTGGCGCAGCCGCAACAGGTGCGGCAGGTGCAACAGCAACGTCAGGCGCTACAAACTGACCTTTGCCGTGCAGCTGATCGAGCAAGGACTCGAACTCATCATCGGTAATCTCATCACTGCTGGCGGCGCTGGGCGCTTGCGCCGGAGACTCATCCAAGGCCCCCAATAACTGCTCGAACTCGCTGTCGGTGATATCGCCAGTGGATTCTTCGACTGCAACCTCGGCTTCAGGCTCAGGCTCGGCGTGCGCTTCAATCGGCGCAGCCTCTTCAGCACCTGCCGGCTCAGCCAGGCGTGCCAGGGCGGCAAGCAGCTCAGGAGTAGCAGGAGTCAGATCAGTGCGCTCACGGACCTCGGTAAACATGCTGTTGACGGCATCCAGTGCTTCCAGCACCACATCCATCAAAGCGGAGTCGACGCGCCGCTCACCCTTACGCAGGATGTCGAAGACGTTTTCTGCGATATGGCAGCATTCCACCAGCTCGTTGAGCTGGAGAAAACCGGCACCACCTTTAACGGTATGAAACCCGCGAAAAATAGCGTTGAGCAGATTCATGTCGTCCGGGCGACTTTCCAGCTCTACAAGCTGTTCGGACAGTAGTTCAAGAATCTCGCCGGCCTCTACCAGGAAGTCCTGGAGGATTTCTTCATCGGCGCCGAAGCTCATAAGACGTGCTCCTAAAATCCCAGACTGGAAAGCAGGTCGTCGACATCATCCTGATTGGATGCGACGTCTTCACGCTTATCGGCATGAATCTGCGGACCTTCACCACGGGAAGGCTCTTTTTGTTTTTCTTGTTCGGCGCGGAGCAACTCATGGTTGTGCTCAATGCCGGCAAACTGGTCCACCTGACTGGCCATCAACACCAGTTTCAGCAGGTTGCTTTCCACCTCGGTAACCAGCTGGGTTACTCGCTTGATCACCTGCCCAGTCAAATCCTGATAGTCCTGAGCCAGCAAAATATCGTTGAGGTGCCCAGACAGCTTGGCACCGTCGCGCTCGCTACGCGCAAGAAACAGCTCAACACGCTTGGCCAGTTCACGGAAACCATCGGCGCTCATCTCGCGGCGCATAAAGCGTCCCCAATCAGCGCTCAGGCTCTGCGCCTCATCACTGAGGTCGTTAACCAGTGGGGCACTCTGCTCAACCAGATCCATGGTGCGATTGGCCGCTTTTTCGGTCATCGTTACCACGTAATTCAGCCGTTCGGTGGCATCGGTGATTTGCGAAACCTCAGTGGCATGCGGCACACGGGGGTCGAGCTGAAAATTGACGATGGCGTTATGCAGCTCACGGGTCAGCTTGCCGACCTCGTGATACAGACCACGGTCACGCGCTTTGTTGAGCTCATGTATCAGCTGTACCGCTTCACCAAAATTGCCTTGTTCCAGGCTGTCTACCAGTTGGCGAGCGTTGTGTTTCAGGCTCGACTCAAGGTCACCCTGAACGGAATCTTTATGTTCCATAGCACCCTCATGGCAGACATCAGCCGTTGACCCGTTCGAAGATCTTTTCAATCTTCTCTTTCAGCACCTGGGCAGTGAACGGTTTAACTACATAACCGTTAACCCCAGCCTGGGCTGCTTCAATGATCTGATCGCGCTTGGCTTCTGCGGTGACCATCAACACCGGCAGAGTTTTCAGGCGCTCGTCTGCACGCACCGCGCGCAGCAGGTCGATGCCTGTCATGCCAGGCATGTTCCAGTCCGTCACCAGAAAGTCGAAACTGCCGCTCTGCAGCATGGGCAGCGCGGTGACGCCATCATCGGCTTCCGCTGTGTTGGTGAACCCCAAGTCACGCAGGAGGTTCTTGATGATCCGTCGCATCGTTGAAAAGTCATCAACGATGAGGATTTTCATGTTCTTGTCCAAGTCGACCTCCGTACAGTCCCAAACGCACCCAGCAACCTGCGTGCGCTTTTAATCGTGAAACCGGCCCAGCGTTAGCGAATACAACTCAATGTGCACGCCACTCGCCCAAACGAGCGCGTAAACGAGCGGCACACTGACTGTGTAGTTGGCTTACACGTGATTCGCTAACCCCCAACACCTCGCCGATCTCTTTAAGATTCAGTTCTTCATCGTAATATAGCGCTAACACTAGGCGTTCGCGCTCCGGCAGGTTGGCAATGGCATCTGCCAGGGCCGCCTGAAAGCGTTCATCTTCCAGATCACGAGAAGGTTCGAGGTGGTTGCTGCCAGCGTCTTCACCCAGCCCACCGTGTTCGCCGTCCTGCAGCAGGTCGTCGAAACTGAACAGGCGGCTGCCTAAAGTGTCGCCAAGAATGCCGTAGTAATCCTCGAGACTCAATTGGAGTTCGGCCGCAACCTCTTGATCTTTAGCGTCTCTGCCGGTTCTGGCCTCAATTATTCGAATTGCGTCGCTGACCATGCGGCTATTGCGATGCACCGAACGCGGCGCCCAGTCACCTTTGCGCACTTCATCAAGCATTGAGCCGCGAATGCGAATACCGGCGAACGTCTCGAAACTGGCACCTTTGCTGGAGTCGTATTTTTTTGACGCTTCAAGCAGACCGATCATCCCGGCCTGAATCAAGTCGTCGACCTGCACATTGGCCGGTAGACGGGCCAACAGGTGATAGGCAATGCGTTTGACCAGGGGCGCGTAGCGCTCGATCAACTGGTGCTGGGAATCCTGCGCCTGCGCCTTGCTATACATACGAAGTCCAGAGGCTGCTGTCATATGGCCGTGTCCGCGATCGGTTGCTGCACCAGACGCTCAACGAAAAACTCCAAATGACCGCGCGGGTTGGCCGGTAACGGCCAGGCGTCGACTTTCTGGGCTATCGCCTTGAACGCCAGCGCGCACTTCGAGCGCGGGAAGGCTTCGTAGACCGCGCGCTGCTTCTGCACGGCCTTGCGCACTGACTCGTCGTAAGGCACTGCACCTACATACTGCAGGGCAACATCGAGAAAACGGTCAGTGACTTTAGTCAGCTTAGCAAAGAGGTTGCGACCTTCCTGCGGGCTGTGAGCCATATTGGCCAGTACCCGGAAACGGTTCATGCCATGGTCGCGGTTGAGCAGTTTGATCAGCGCGTAGGCGTCGGTAATCGACGTAGGCTCATCACACACCACCACCAGCACTTCCTGGGCGGCGCGGACAAAGCTGACTACACCATCACCAATACCGGCGGCAGTGTCGATAATCAGCACATCAAGATTGTCGCTGATATCACTGAACGCCTGGATCAACCCTGCATGCTGCATGGGTGACAGCTGCACCATGCTCTGGATACCAGACGCGGCCGGCACGATACGAATACCGCCCGGCCCCTGCAGCAATACATCGCGCAGTTCGCACTCGCCACTGATGACGTCTTCCAGGGTGCGTTTGGCGCTCAGGCCAAGCAGCACATCGACGTTGGCCAAGCCCAGGTCGGCGTCCATCAGCATCACCCGGCGACCAAGATCGGCCAGGGCCAACGCCAGGTTCACCGACACGTTGGTCTTACCGACGCCACCTTTGCCGCCGGTTACCGCAATCACCTGTACGGGATGCATACCCATATTTCTACACACCTTGTCTAACTTCGACTGGAGCCACTTGTCCGGCTAAGCGCGGTTCAATCCCAACAGCCCGACGTTTAGCTGACGCGTCGGGTGGGTTGCTGGTAAAGGCCGGCAAACATCTCCGCCATCGTATCCTCGCTTGGGTCCTGGCTAGCCTGCAGCCCTACGGCCCGGCTCACCAGTTGATGACTGCGGGGAACATGCAAGTCATCGGGAATGCGTGGCCCATCAGTGAGATAGGCTACCGGTAGACGCTGGCTAATAGCCAGTCCTAAAACCTCCCCCAGGCTGGTAGCTTCATCCGCCTTGGTCAGGATGCAGCCAGACAAGCCGCAGCGCTTATAACTATGGTAGGCGGCTTTCAGCACTTGGCCCTGACTGGTAGCGGCCATTACCAGATAATTTTTTGCATTGACGCCGCGACTGGCCAGTGTTTCCAGTTGCATGCGCAGGGCTGGATCGTTGGCAGGCAGGCCGGCAGTGTCGATCAGCACCACACGCTTACGCGCCAGCGGGGCCAAGGCCTGAGTCAACGACTGGCCGGGATCGACCAGGGTCACCGGAACATTGAGGATGCGCCCGAGAGTCTTGAGTTGTTCCTGAGCACCAATGCGGTAGCTGTCCAGGCTTACCAGCGCAATATGCTGCGCGCCGTACTTGAGCACGTAGCGAGCGGCCAGCTTGGCCAGCGTAGTGGTTTTGCCCATGCCAGCCGGACCGACCAGGGCGATCACGCCGCCCTCTTCCATCGGCTCCTGCTTCGGCGTTTTGACCGCGTGGGCCAGATGCGCCAGCACCATGCGCCAGGCCTGGCGAGGTTCGGTCACAGTGCTGACACGTTCCAGCAGCGCTTTCGACAAGTCGGCCGACAACCCCATACGCTGCAGGCGGCGCCATAGATTGGCTTGCTGTGGGCGGCGGTTCTGCAACTGGCCCCAGGCAATCGAGCCCAGCTGCACTTCAATCAGCTCACGCAGGCCGTGGAGTTCGAAACGCATGGCATCCAGGGCGCGCTGATCGGTTGCAGCAGGCACTGCCTGAGGTTTGCGCATCACGGCGGCCAGGCTGTCAGCAGGCTGGCTCGCAGCGGCGCCAAACAGCTGGCGGTCCTTGCCGGCATCCACCTGGGTGCGGGTGGTCAGTTCGGCCTGGGCCGTGGCGATTTTTGCCTGGGTCTTGCGCAGCTCGGCTTCCAGCGCCGGGTTGGGCTGACGGGCTGGCGCGGCAGGCACCTGATAATCCAGCGCGGCGGTCAGCTCGACACCGCCGGCAACCCGGCGATTGCCAATGATCGAGGCATCGGCACCCAGCTCATCACGCACCAGCTTCATGGCGGTACGCATATCGGCGGCGAAAAAGCGTTTGACCTGCATGGCCTGTAACCTCGGTTAGTTCTGCCCCACCGTCGCAACGATGGTGACCTGCTTGTTATCCGGAATTTCCTGGTATGCCAGTACATGGATACTCGGAACCGCCAGCCGCGCGAATCGCGAGAGCATCGCCCGGACCGGACCGGCCACCAGCAGAATCACTGGCTTGCCGAGCATTTCCTGGCGCTGCGCCGCTTCCACCAGGGAACGCTGCAGCTTCTCGGCCATGCCAGGCTCCAGGAGGATGCCCTCCTCGGAGCCTTGACCGGCCTTCTGAATACTGTTGAGCAATATCTGTTCCAACCTGGGTTCCAGGGTGATTACAGGCAGCTCCAGCTCTAGTCCCACAATGCTTTGCACGATTGCGCGGGCCAACGCGACGCGTACCGCAGCCACCATCGCGGCGGGATCTTGACTCTTCACCGCGACATTGGCGATGGCCTCGGCGATGGTGCGGATATCGCGCACCGGCACCTGTTCCTGCAACAGGCTCTGCAACACCTTGAGCAGGGTCGACAGGGAAATCATCCCTGGTACCAGCTCCTCGGCCAGCTTGGGCGAGCTCTTGGCCAGCAATTGCATAAGCTGCTGCACTTCCTCATGCCCGAGCAGCTCGTGCGCATGCTTGTGCAACACCTGGTTGAGATGGGTCGCGACTACGGTGCTGGCGTCCACCACGGTGTAGCCGAGGGACTGCGCCTGATCGCGTTGAGTCGGGTCAATCCACACCGCCTCCAGACCGAATGCCGGGTCTTTGGCGGCGATGCCGTTAAGCGGACCGAACACCTGGCCGGGGTTGATCGCCAGTTCGCGATCCGGGTACACCTCGGCTTCGGCCACGCTGACGCCCATCAGAGTCAGACGGTAGGCGTTGGGCTGCAGATCGAGGTTGTCGCGGATATGCACCGAAGGCATGAGAAAGCCCATTTCCTGGGAGAGTTTCTTGCGCACGCCCTTGATCCGCGCTAGCAGCTGGCCACCCTGGTTACGGTCTACCAGCGGGATCAGGCGATAGCCCACTTCCAGGCCGACCATATCCACCGGCGTCACGTCGTCCCAACCCAGTTCCTTGACCTCTTGAGCCTTCTGCGCTGGCAGCAATTCCTGCTGGCGCTGAACTTCCTTGATCTCATTTTCCTTGGTTGCACGTTGCTTGTTCGCTATCCAGTACGCGGCACCGGCAGCGACCAGACCCAGGCTGATAAAAGAGAAATGCGGCATGCCGGGCACCAGGCCCATGGCAATCATCACCGCAGCTGTCACCGCCAGCGCACGCGGAGAAGCGAACATCTGCCGATTGACCTGGGCGCCCATGTCTTCGGAGCTGGAAACACGGGTCACCATGATTGCTGCGGCAGTCGACAGCAACAGTGAAGGAATCTGCGCCACCAGGCCGTCACCGATGGTCAGCAGGGTGTAGATGCGCCCCGCGTCGGTAAAGCTCAGGTCATGCTGGAAAATACCGATGGCGATGCCGCCGATCAGGTTGATGAACAGAATCAGCAAACCCGCTATCGCATCGCCGCGCACGAACTTGCTGGCACCGTCCATGGAGCCGTAGAAGTCGGCTTCCTGGGACACTTCGGAACGGCGCTTCTTGGCTTCTGCTTGGTCAATCAGGCCGGCGTTCAGGTCGGCGTCAATGGCCATCTGCTTACCGGGCATGGCGTCCAGGGTAAAACGCGCGCTGACTTCGGAGATACGCCCGGCGCCCTTGGTCACCACCACAAAATTGATGATCATGAGGATGGCGAACACCACGATACCGACCACGTAGTTACCGCCGATCACCACCTCACCAAAAGCCTGGATCACCTTGCCGGCAGCATCATGACCATCCTGACCATTGAGCAGCACCACCCGCGTGGAGGCGACGTTAAGCGCCAGACGCAGCAAGGTTGCTGCCAGCAGAATGGTCGGGAATACCGCGAAATCGAGCGGGCGCAAGGCGTAGATCGCCACCAGCAACACCACGATCGACAGGGCAATACTGAAGGTGAACAACACATCGAGGAGAAACGGCGGAATCGGCAGCATGACCATGCCGAGCATGACCAGCAGCATCAGCGGAATGCCCAGGTTGCCCTGTTTCAACCCCGACAGGTTGTTGCGCACATCACCGATCATTTGCGAGCGATCTATTGCCACACCACTACCCCAGCCAATTCAATCTTTTGACGCGAATCGCGTCTCTGGGGAGGGTTTGCAAGAAGCTGTCCAACTTTGCCAGGCCGAGTAAAACAGCAACCAAGCCCGCTGCAATGGGCCAACCGTCACTCGTCGCGGCGTAAATCCGGAGGGATTGGCAGTTCCGGCAGCGGCGCCGGACGCTTGCCCTTGCCAGCCTGGTACTGACGCAGCTGGTAGACGTAGGCGAGCACCTGAGCGATGGCCAAATACAGGCCGGCAGGGATTTCCTGATCCAGTTCGGTGGAATAGAACACGGCCCGCGCCAGCGCCGGCGACTCCAGCACCATGACCTTGTGTTCATTGGCAATTTCGCGAATTTTCAATGCAGTGAAGTCGCCACCCTTGGCCAGCAAGACCGGGGCACTGCCTTTAGCAGGGTCATACTTCAAGGCCACGGCGAAGTGCGTCGGGTTGGTGATGACCACGTCGGCGTCGGGTACCGACTGCATCATGCGCCGCTCGGCCATCTCGCGCTGCAACTGGCGAATACGCTGCTTGACCTCGGGCTTGCCCTCGCTGTCTTTGTACTCGTCGCGTACTTCCTGCTTGGTCATCATCAGCTTCTGCTTACTGCTCCAGAGCTGAAACGGCACATCCACAGCGGCAATCAGAATCAGCCCGCAGGACATCCACAACGCACTCCAGCCCACCACGGTCGCGGCATGCAATATGGCGGACTCAATTGGCTCATGGACAATCGCCAACAGATCGTCCTGCCAGGCCGACAGTACCGCAATGCCCACCAGCAGAATCAGAATGAACTTGGCCAAGGCCTTGAGCAGCTCGACCAGCGCCTGCACGGAAAACATCCGTTTGAGCCCTGCCAGCGGGTTCATCCGACTCAGTTTGGGCGCCATGGCTTCGGCAGAGAATATCCATCCACCCAGAGAAATCGGACCCGCGATGGACACGATCAACAACAAGATAAACAGTGGAAACAACGCTTCAATCGCAATCTGCCCAGAAGCAGCAAACCACAACCCCATGTTGCGCTCATCCATGATCACGTCACGAGGTAGCGAGAAGTTGCCACGCATGATGTCGAGCATGGCGCTGCCCATGCTGCCACCGAAAGCCAGCATGCCACCAAAACCGCCAAGGGTTACCGCCAGGGTATTAAGTTCCTTGGAACGAGCAATTTGGCCCTTCTCACGGGATTCGCGCAGGCGTTTCTCCGTGGGTTCCTCGCTTTTATCGGCACCACTCTCGGATTCGGCCATGGCTTAACTCGCCCGCGCCATTTCACGCAAGAATTGCAAAGCCTCGGTGGCAAATACCTGGTATTGCGCAAGGATATCGGCCATGCCGATCCAGACGATGACCAGACCCAACACAAGGGTCAGCGGGAAACCGATGGAGAAGATGTTCAACTGCGGCGCAGCGCGGGTCATCACCCCGAATGCCAGGTTGATCACCAACAGCGCGGTGATCGCCGGCAATACCAGAAGCAGAGCCGCGCCCAACACCCAGCCCAGCTTGTTGGCAATTTCCCAGTAATTATCCACCAGAAAGCCACCACCAACCGGCAAGGTGAAAAAGCTCTCAGTCAACACTTCAAACACCACCAGATGAGCGTTCATGGCAAGAAACAGCAGGGTCACTAAGATCATGAACACCTGACCGATCACCGGCACCGAAATGCCATTAGCCGGATCGACCATAGAGGCAAACCCCAGCCCCATCTGCATGGCCACGATCTGTCCGGCAATCGCAAATACCTGGAAGAACAGCTGCAGAACGAAACCCAGCATCATGCCAATCAGAATTTCCTGAGCGATCCAGATAAATGCCTGCACGCTGATCGCATCAATAACCGGCATCGGTGGCAAGGTCGGCATGATCGCCAGACAAATGGCTAGGGACAGATACAGGCGCACCCGCGCCGAAACCAACTGGGTGCCGATGATCGGCATAAACATCAATAGCGCCGCAATGCGAAACAGCGGCAGCAGGAAGCTGCCCACCCAAGCGCCGATCTGCTCATTGCTTAGCTCGAGCATGTCAGCCGATCAACAGCGGAATATTCATGATCAAGGTCTCGGTGTACTCCATCAACTGACGCACCAGCCAGGGGCCGGCAAAGATCAGGGTGAGGAGAATCACCAGCAGGCGCGGCAGAAAACTCAAGGTCTGCTCGTTGATCTGCGTCGCGGCCTGAAACATCGCGACCAGCAGCCCCACCATCAGGCTCGGCACTACCAGAATCGCCACAATCATGGCCGTCAGCCATAGAGCGCCACGCAGCAAGTCAACGGCTATCTCGGGGGTCATACTTAAGTACCTCCGAAGCTGGCGGCCAGAGTGCCCATGATCAGCGCCCAACCATCAATCAACACAAACAGCATGATCTTGAACGGCAGGGAAATAATCAGTGGCGAAAGCATCATCATCCCCATCGCCATCAAAATACTGGCCACCACCAGGTCGATGATCAGAAACGGGATAAAGATCATAAAGCCGATTTGAAAGGCCGTTTTCAGTTCGGAGGTGACAAAGGCCGGCACCAAGATGGTCAGCGGCGCATCTTCCGGGGTTGCGACATCGGTGCGTTTGGACAGTCGCACAAACAATTCCAGATCGCTTTCACGGGTCTGCGACAGCATAAAGTTCTTGATCGGCCCTTCGGCCTTGAGAATCGCTTCCTGCGCAGGCAGCTGCTCATTCAGATAGGGCTGCAACGCCTCGCGGTTAATCTGATCGAATACCGGCGCCATGATAAACATGGTCAAAAACAGCGCCAGCCCGACCAGAATCTGGTTCGACGGCGTCTGCTGCAGGCCTAGGGCCTGACGCAGAATCGAGAAAACGATGATGATCCGGGTAAAGCTGGTCATCAGCATGACGAACGCTGGAATAAAGCTCAGCGCGGTCATGATCAGCAGGATCTGCAGGCTGACCGAATACTCCTGCTGCCCGGCAGTGTCGGTGCTCAGGGTAATGGCCGGGATCGACAGCGGATTGCTGCCCGACTGAATCAAGGTGCTGGCAGTTGGCGTATCGGCGGCGAACGCCAGAGAAGCGCACAGACTGAAAACCAGTACCAGTAACAAACGCAGCATCAGGACTTGTCCTTCTGGTCCTTGCCCAACAGCTCCATTAGACGCTGGGCAAACTCGGTCGAGGCTGGTTCGGCGTCCGGTAAATGCACCGGTTCTTTCAGCACATGTAGCGATGTAATGGTGCCAGGCGTCAGACCCAGCAACACCTGCTCGCTGCCCACCTGCACCAGCACCAGGCGGTCACGCGGCCCCAAAGCCTGGGTTGCAACCACTTTGATCACCTGACCGCCACGCGGCACGATCTGTTGCACCCGGCGCATCAACCAAGCCAGCAGAAAGATCAAGCCAATCACCAGCAACAGGCCTAGCAACAACTGCACAAGCTGCCCTCCCATGCCCGTTCCGGCAAGGGGTACAGCAGTTTGCGCTGCCGGCTCGGCAGCCAGTGCAGCAAAGGGTAAAGCCAAGCCCAGCAGCAGGGTTCTATGCATGGTTAGCGCAGCTTCTTGATACGTTCACTTGGGCTGATCACGTCGGTCAGGCGAATGCCGAACTTCTCGTTCACCACCACCACTTCACCGTGAGCAATCAGGGTGCCATTGACCAGCACGTCCAATGGTTCACCGGCTAGGCGATCCAGTTCAACGACAGACCCTTGGTTAAGCTGCAGCAGGTTACGAATGGTGATATCGGTACTACCGACTTCCATGGAGATCGACACCGGGATATCCAGAATCACATCCAGATTCGGCCCATCCAGGTTAACCGGCAGGTTCATCTTCGGCGCACTACTGAACTCTTCCATCGGCGCCCGCGGCGGTGCAGGCGCTGCATCACTGGCAGCCAGCATGGCATCGATATCATCCTGCCCAGCATCGCCGGACTCGGACAAGGCAGCCGCCCACTCATCGGCAAGCGCCTGCTCCTCTGGGGAGGATGCTTCTTCGCCTTCGTCTACAGTGTCATTTTCGTCTGCCATCGTTCTTCCTCGGCTGGCGTTGAATTGGGTTAACAGTTAGCGCAAGCGCTCGATCGGATCGAGCACCTGCAGCGCCAAGTTGCCTTTGTGGGCCCCTAACTTGACCTTGAATGAAGGTACGCCGTTAGCACAGAGCACCATATTTTCTGGCAGCTCGACGGGGATCACATCACCCGGCTGCATGTGCAATATGTCGCGCAACTTGAGCTGACGTCGCGCCACGGTGGCACTTAGCGGCACGCTAACGCCCAGAATGTCTTCACGCAGGGCCTTGATCCAACGTTCATCCTGGTCATCGACATCCGACTGGAAACCGGCGTCGAGCATTTCGCGAATCGGCTCGATCATCGAATACGGCATGGTCACGTGCAGGTCACCACCGCCACCGTCGAGTTCTATATGGAAGGTGGAAACCACAATCACTTCACTGGGACTGACGATGTTGGCCAAAGCCGGGTTTACTTCCGAGTTGACGTACTCGAAGTTGATATCCATGACCGCATGCCAGGCTTCTTTCATGTCGATAAAAGCCTGATCCAGCACCATGCGCACCACTCGCAACTCGGTGGGAGTGAACTCGCGCCCCTCGATCTTGGCGTGCCGGCCATCCCCGCCGAAGAAGTTATCCACCAACTTGAACACCAGCTTGGCGTCGAGAATAAACAGGCCAGTGCCACGCAGCGGCTTCATCTTCACCAGGTTGAGGCTGGTCGGCACGTACAGCGAGTGCACGTACTCGCCGAACTTCATCACCTGCACCCCGCCCACCGCCACATCAGCGGAGCGGCGCAGCAGATTGAACATGCTGATGCGGGTATAACGGGCAAAACGCTCGTTGATCATTTCCAGGGTCGGCATGCGCCCACGGACGATACGATCCTGGCTGGTCAGGTCATATTGTTTGACGCTACCGGGCTCGGCCTCATCTTCAGTGTCAACCAAACCATCGTCGACGCCATGCAATAGCGCGTCGATTTCATCCTGGGAAAGCAGGTCTTGCACAGCCATCTTCGGCTCCCGGTTACTGCAATACGATGTTGGTGAACAACACTTGCTCGACGGTCGTCTTGCCGGTCTCTTTTTCGGCCAGTTCCTGCACGCTGGCGGTGGCCTGCTGGCGCAGCATTTCCTTGCCCACTGGGGTAATCAAAGATGCAAAGTCCTGACCGGAAAACAGCATAACCAGGCGATTACGCAATACAGGCATATGCACCTTGAGCGCATCGAGAGCAGCCTGATCACGGGTCATCAGGGCCACACTGACCTGCATATAGCGGGCGCGGCCCTGATGGGTGAAGTTCACCACGAAGGCCGGTGACAGTTCTTCATAGATCGCCGCTTGCTTGACTGGCACCGCAGGCTCGGCACTGGCTTCTGCCTTGGCCTCTTCAGCGCCGCCATCCTTCTTGCTCAGAAAGAACCAGGTGCCCCCCACGGAAAGGCCCACAGCCAGCAACACAGCAATAGCGATGATAATGATCAGCTTCATTTTGCCGGCTGGTTTCGCCTCGGCATTTGCCGGCGCTGGTGCTGCTTCTTTCTTAGCCATGCCAATAATCCGTCGTTATTCGGAGTTCTATCCGTTTTCAAAGGGTTAAGAGCAAGTGTTATGCCAGTCTATTAACAAACCTGCTCAATACGAGTGGTGCAGCACCCCAGGGTGATACGACCAAGGCATCAGATAAACCCACGCCCCAAACAAAATCGCCCGACTCCCACACAATGGGAGTCGGGCGAAATGCAGTTTAGATCAGTGGGGCACGCAACTACAGCAGCAAGCGCTTCAGAACCCAATCAAAGCCAGCTGCGCGTCAGCTTTACTGCATAAAAAGCAGGCTCGGCAAACCGCTCTTCGGCTAACGCGCCTTAGCGCGATCGAAGGGCGAGTGCAACGAGTAGTGTTCATGCACAGCCGTACACTCCATCTCCTTACCTGCCTTGACCAGCCGAAGGCGGTTGCTACGTAACGCCCTGCATGACTCTAGCTCGCTAGCCCTTGAATGAATTTTTAGGCGTAGTAATCAACCAAGCCTCGGGCACTCACAGACGTCGCGCGAGCAGATTCCACAGTACTCGAATGCAGCTCCTCATCCGCGCCAAGTAACTCGCCGGAGGAGCCGCCGCGACCTTTGCCACCATCACCTTCCTGCCCTTGCCAGCCGCGGCTAAGCGACTGATCGGAGACGTTCACATCGAGCTGGTTCATGCCCTGCTGGGCGAACAGCTCACGCAGACGGTGCATCTGCGAGTCCAGCGCTTCGCGCACTCCGGCATGCGGGCTGGCGAACGTCACCTGGCTCTGTTCCTGACTGACACTGATGCGCACCTCCAAACGTCCCAGTTCAGCTGGATCGAGCTGAATCTCGGCGGACTTGAGGTTCTGGCTGGACATCACCATCACCCGATCCACCACCGCTTCACTCCAGCCTCCCTGCTGCATAGGCACCGGCTGCCCAACTACAACCGGCGCGCGTGCGGACAGCGGAGTCTGTTGAGCAATCGCCTGACTCAGCGCATTGAGCTTGCTGACAAAGTTCTCCGGCGTGTTATTCGCCGTACCTTCCTTCAGCGCCTCAAGGCGTGTGCCGGTGAGCGCTTCGAGCTGCAATTCCGGCAGTTCCAGGGCTTCGCCCTCTACCGGCAGCTCATCCTGCATCATCTGGCTGGCCAACATAGTCTGACTAGCATTCTGTGTTGCCAGATTGGCCTGGGCCAAAGGCGCAGCAGCCTGTTCGGCAAGCGCCTTTTCCTTCGTCCCCATTTCCAGTGCCATGCGCACCGCTGGCAGCTGGTTAAGCGCATCCAATTCAGCATCGAAGCTGGCTTCGGTCATGCTCGCTGGGCCTGAACTGGTCAGACTGCCGGTAGTAACCAGCAGTGGCGCAGGCTCGGGGTCCAGCGCCAGTTCTTCAACCTCCTCCGCTGGCATCTCGCCTGTTATGCCGAGCAACAGCAGCGGATCCAGCACTGCGCCATCGTTTGCCGGGTCAGTCGGCAAAGGCTTGCCGCTATCGGCAACCTCGGCCTGCCCTGCGGCAGCGGGCACCTGTGGATCCTGCGGCTCTTCTTGGTCAGCCTTGCTCTCACGCACAGGCTTGGCAGGTGCATCACTGCGCTCTGCCGCCTTGGCCTGACGCTCTTTGGCATACACCTCAGAGAAGCTAGAAGCCTCATTTCTATTGGGCTGCGCAGGTTTTTCCGGCGGTTTTGATGCAGCAGCCCTGGGCTTTACTTCAGATGCCGACTTAAGCAGCAGATCGGGGGCAACGGACATGGATACTCTCCGCTCGGGGTTGGTCGTGTGGAGAGTTCTGCAAGGCGCGGGCCAACTTGTTAGCGGGCAGGTTCAGCAGGGGAAAATGCAGCAATCAGAGACAGAAACAGCAAGACTAGTGCCGATAACGCTGTCGCTCGGACTTGAGAAGAATGCGCACGATGGCAAATTCACGCTCGATCTGCTCAACCAGATCAGGGGCCTGCTCCAGCTGCTCACGCCGCCCGGCCTCCTCCAGCTGCTTGCACAACCCGGCCAACATCAGCGCGCCCATATTGCTGCAGCTGCCCTTGAAGCTGTGAGCTGCCAGGCGCAGGCTCTGCGCATCGGCTGCCCGCTCAGCCTGACGCAATACCAGCAGGCGCTCTTCGGAGTCGACCAGGAAGGTATCCAGCAGAACCGGGTATTCATCTTCCATGACGTCCTGCAAAGCCGCCAATACCGCGCTATCAAGGTGAATATCGGACAACTGCTCGCTCCCCTCGCCTGTTGCCTTGGATTATGCCCCAGGCAACCAGGAAAACTCTACGCGCACCCCCGGTTCGCCGTCGCCCCAACTGCAACGCTCACTCAACTGCCTGACCAGCGCCAGCCCACGACCGCTCAAGCTATGGGCATCGCGGGGTTCTGTCGGCAATAGCTGCGCATCGAAGCCCGAACCGCTGTCGTCAACCCGAACGATCAACCGTCCACCCA
This sequence comes from Pseudomonas sp. 8BK, assembly GCF_902506475.1. NCBI lineage: Bacteria > Pseudomonadati > Pseudomonadota > Gammaproteobacteria > Pseudomonadales > Pseudomonadaceae > Pseudomonas > Pseudomonas sp. 8BK. The sequence continues at coordinate 3,201,056 of NZ_LR733252.1, forward strand.
AGCCCTCAGGCAACAATTGCAGATGAAAGCGCACATACCCATCGGTCAGCGCAGCCAATCGCACACTGCGCTGGCGGTAGTACTCGGCAAAACCCTCGGCATTTGCCTTGAGCGCCGAGTCCAGGCCCAGCACACCATGCTCCAGGGCATTCGAATACAGCTCGGCCAGCACACTGAACAAGGCGCCGCCCTGAGGCCGCAAGCCCTGCACCTCAAGCAGCAACTGCAAAAGGAACGGCAACGGGTTGAAGTGCCGCAGGGTTTCTCCGCGAAACTCGAAGCTGGCCGACCAGTCCAGTGAATGGCTCTGGCCATTGTCGGCGAAGGCCAGCGGCGGGCGGCTCAGCTCGGTGTCATCGACCAGACTGACCTCAAGCAGACTGACGTCATCCTGCTGCTCGCCACTGAAATGGATCAGCGCCTGCTGGATCTCAGAGAACAGCGACGTAGGCTGCCTATTGGCAGCGAACACCTCAAGCAGACGCCACTCCCCGAACAACTCGCCCTGCTTGTTACAGGCCTCCAGCACGCCATCGGAGAGCAGGAAAACCCGATCCCCCAGCGCCAGCGGATAAACCTCGTACTTGTCGTTGAATGCGGTCGGCTCCAGCACCCCCAACGGCAAATGCCGCGATACCAGCGGCAAGCGCTCGCCACTGCTGCGCAGCAGATGACCATCCGGCAGGCCGCCGTTCCACACCTCGACCACCTGGCGCTGGAAACTGATATTCAGCACCGTGGCGCAGCAAAACACCCCGACCGGGAGAATGCGCTTGAGCTTGGCGTTGATCTCGCGCAGCACTTCAGCCAGCGAATAGCCCTTGGCCGTCATGCCGTAGAACACCTCGGCCAGCGGCATCGCACCAATCGCCGCAGGCAAGCCGTGGCCGGTGAAGTCCCCCAACAGCACATGCATGCCGCCGGACGGTTTGAACGCAGCCAGTAACAAGTCGCCGTTAAACACTGCATAGGGCGATTGCAGATAACGGATATTCGGCGCATCCAGACAACCGGAATGGGTGACCTTGTCGAACACCGCCTTGGCTACACGCTGCTCGTTGAGTAGGTGTTCGTTGTGCATGACAATCAGGTCGCGCTGCTGCAGCACGGTGTCCTGCAGGCGACGCAGGCGATCCATGGCCTTGATCTTGGCTTCGAGGATGACCCGGTTATAGGGCTTGGCCAGAAAGTCATCACCACCGGCTTCCAGGCAGCGCACCAGGGCTTCGCCTTCGGTCAGTGAGGTCAGAAAGATGATCGGCACTAGCTCTTCGCCAGCCACCTGCTTGATTCGCCGCGCGGCTTCAAAGCCGTCCATGACCGGCATCAAGGCGTCCATCAGCACCAGCTGCGGACGCTCCTGCTCAAACAGCGCCAAGGCTTCCAGGCCATTGCTGGCGGTTAGTACCCGATGCCCCTGACGGCTGACGATGGTCGACAGCAGCATGCGATCAGCCGCGTTGTCCTCGGCGATAAGAATGGACAGACGCTCTGGCATGACATGCGCCTCGATCAGGCGATTTTGAACAGCTGCTCGAAGTTCGAGATAGCCAAGATCTTGCGTACGTCCGGGTTGCAGTTGAGCAGACGGATCTGCGCACTGTCGCCACCCGCGTGATCACGCAACAACAACAACATGCCGAGCGCCGAGCTGTCCAGGTAGGTGGTGTCCTTGAGGTCTACGACGTAACGCTGCGGGGTGGTGTTGACGCGTTCGTAGGCATTGCGAAATTCCTGATGCGCACCGAAATCGAAGCGTCCCTGAATCAGAATGGTCAGCTCTTGCCCATCGGATGAGGGCAGCGAGGTGATGGCCATGAATTACTCCTATCAACGAAAAGACCAGGCCGCACGTTCAGGTGGGCCAGACTGCAGGTTATGCATGATCAAGATGTAGCATCGCAATGCCCATGCGGCAACTGTTTCGGTTGAGTTGATATGTCGTCTTCAGTTTCAAGCAAACGGCAGTTCGCGCTCAAGGCTGCGAATCACGGGCGGATATACGCTGTGAAAGCTCATCCAGCAGTTTTTGCTCACGCTTGTCTTCAGCCAGTCGCGCTTCGTCCTGATAACGCTTGACCAGCTTGCGCAAACCCTCCAGGCGTGCATAACGCTGCTGCCAGACCTCGCGCACTTTTTCCATATTGGCGCGGTGCCAGTCGACGCTGTTGCGCTGCTGGCCAATGGCTGTTTCCAGCTGGGTAAGAAAACGCTGATAGTTCATCAGCCACTGACCGGAGACGCCGCGCTGACCTTCACTGATCCATTGCTGCTGGTAATCCCCGCGGTAACGCTCCAGATCGCCCAGCTGCACTTCGGCCTGACGCAGCAGCCCCTGGCAACGCCCCAGCTGCAAGGCCGCTTCACGCTCGGCGCGCTCGGCCATATCGACTACTGGCCCCAGGCGCGCTGCGCGGCTTTGCGCCATGGCTTAAGCGCCTGCTGCGGCAGGGTTGAAGGTCGCTGCCAGCTGCGCGCTGCTGCTTTCCAGGCTTTCGTTGTCCTGCAGGTTCTGCCGCAGGTACTTGACCATGGCCGGCTGGCGCGCGATGGCCAGGTCGGTATCAGCATCGCCGCCGGGAACATAGGCGCCAACACTGATCAGGTCGCGGCTCTGCTGATAGCGTGACCACAGCTGCTTGAAGCGCTGCGACAGACGCAGATGCTCTTCGCTGACCACCTGCGGCATCACCCGGCTGATCGAGGCTTCGATATCGATGGCCGGGTAATGCCCCTCCTCGGCCAAGCGGCGCGACAGCACGATATGGCCGTCGAGCACACCACGGGCGGCGTCGGCAATCGGGTCCTGCTGGTCGTCGCCCTCACTGAGCACGGTATAGAACGCGGTAATCGAGCCGCCGCCTTTCTCCGCATTGCCGGCGCGCTCGACCAGCTTGGGCAGGCGAGCAAACACCGAGGGCGGATAGCCTTTGGTTGCCGGTGGCTCGCCAATAGCCAGGGCGATTTCCCGCTGGGCCTGGGCGAAACGGGTCAGCGAATCCATCAGCAACAGGACGTTCTTGCCCTTATCGCGGAAATACTCGGCAATGCGCGTGCAATACATCGCCGCACGCAGGCGCATCAGCGGCGCATCATCGGCTGGCGAGGCCACCACCACCGAGCGCTTGAGGCCCTCGTGGCCGAGGATCTCGTCAATAAACTCTTTTACCTCGCGGCCCCGCTCACCAATCAGCCCGACCACGATGATGTCGGCCTCGGTAAAGCGCGTCATCATGCCCAGCAGCACAGATTTACCCACACCGGTACCGGCAAACAGGCCAAGGCGCTGGCCACGCCCCACCGTCAGAAGACCATTGATTGAACGAATGCCGACATCCAGCGGTTCGCTGATCGGGTGGCGATTGAGCGGATTGATCGCCGGGCCATCCATCGGCACCCAGTCTTCCGCCTTCATGCCGCCTTTGCCATCGAGGGCGCGGCCGGTGCCATCGAGCACCCGCCCGAGCATCGACATGCCCATCGGCAGACGCCCGGTATCCGGCAGCGGCACTACGCGGGCACCTGGAGCGATACCGGCCAGACTGCCGACCGGCATCAGGAAAATCTTGCCGTTGGAAAAGCCCATAACCTCGGCTTCGACTTGCACCGGGTGATAGCTGTCGTCGTTGATTACCAGGCAGCGGCTACCTAGGGCGGCGCGCAGGCCTTCGGCTTCCAGGGTCAGACCAACCATGCGTAACAGGCGCCCTTCGACCAACGGCTGAGTTGGCAGCGCCACGGCCTCGCTGTAACCGGCCAGGCGTTTGGCGAAACTCACCCGATCAAGGCGCATCCGGACTCGCCTGGCTATCTACCTGAGGAGCATCCAGCTGAGGCGCATCCTTCTGAAGATCCGCATGCTGCTGAGCCCCCAGATCGGTATGCAAATCGGCCTCCAGCGGGTGCGCCGCCTGTTCGCGCTGTTGCTCGAACAACTGCTTGATGGCCTGATTCAGACGGGTTTCCACGGTGGCGTCGATACGGCTGAGTTCACTTTCCACCCGGCAACCGCCCGGCAGCAAGGAAGCGTCTTCGAGAATCCGCCAGCTCTCTTCGTGACGCTCACGCAGGGCCTTGATCATCTCGAAGTCTTGCGGGTTGAGGTGAATACGGATGTTGGCAGTGCCCATCGGCAGCAGCTTGAGCGCCTCGCTGAGTACCTGACGAATCTGACTGGAGTCGCTGACCAGCTCACGCTGAATCACCTGGCGCACCATCTGCCCGAGCAGACTGACCATGGCTTCTTCAAGCTGCTGATCCTGCTCGGCAATCGGCTCGAACAGTTGCGTCATCAACTGCTCCAGCCCTGCCAGTTTGGCGGCCAGGGCCATATCGGCTTCCTGCTTGGCCTTCAGTTGGCCGGCGTGGAAGCCGTCCTTCTCGCCGGTGGCAAAACCTTCGTTGTAAGCGTCCTGACGGATTGCCTCCAACTCATCCAACGTCAAGGGTTTGACGTCTTCCAGAGCCACTTCTTCGCTTTCGGCAGGCGCCGGCTCGCTCACCTCATCAGGCTGCTCGGACGCCTGCTCTTCTTCGCCAGGTTCTGGTATTTCGACTTCCGGGTCGAAGCTGGGCAGCGCCCACAGATCAACACCCTTGAGATCCTTGGCGCGAATCAGTTCGCTAGGCGGCTCTTTACTGGACATGGTTTAGACCATTTCCTCGCCACCTTTGCCACCCAGGACAATTTCCCCGGCTTCGGCCATACGCCTGGCGATGGTGAGGATTTCCTTCTGCGCGGTTTCCACGTCGCTGACGCGCACCGGCCCCTTGGCTTCCAGATCGTCGCGCAGCAGTTCGGCGGCACGTTTGGACATGTTCTTGAAGACTTTCTCCTTGATCGCCTCGTCGGCACCTTTGAGCGCCAGCACCAGCACGTCCGAAGACACCTCGCGCAGCAGCGCCTGGATGCCACGGTCGTCGACATCGGCAAGGTTGTCGAAGACGAACATCAGATCCTCGATCTGGCTGGAGAGGTCTTCGTCGACTTCACGGATCGAATCCATCAGCTGGCCTTCGACCGAGCTGTCGAGGAAGTTCATGATATCGGCGGCACGCTTAACCCCGCCGAGCGCTGCGCGGGTGGTATTAGAGCTGCCAGAGAACTGCTTCTCGAGAATCTGGTTGAGTTCTTTTAGCGCCGCTGGCTGTACGGTATTCAGCGAGGATACGCGCAGGACGATATCCAGGCGCACCTTGTGGTCGAAGTGGCCAAGCACTTCACCGGCCTGATCGGGATCGAGATAGGCCACCACAATCGCCTGAATCTGCGGGTGCTCGTAGCGGATCACGTCGGCAACAGCGCGTGGCTCCATCCATTTCAGGCTGTCCAGACCGCTGGTGCTGCCGCCGAGGAGGATGCGGTCGATGAGGTTGCCGGCCTTGTCTTCACCCAGCGCCTGAGTGAGCATCTTGCGAATATAGCCGTCGGCACCGACACCCAGACTGGTCTGATCGCCGACGATGTCGACGAATTCGCCCATCACCAGTTCGACCTGTTCGCGCTGGATATTGCGCATACCGGCCATCGCCACGCCGACCCGCTGCACTTCCTTCGGCCCCAGATGACGCAGCACCTGAGCCGCATCGGTTTCACCCAACGACAGCAGCAGAATCGCGGCCTTGTCGACCTTGCTCAATTTAGTGGCGGTTCGATTCTCACTCATCGGCGTTAATCCACTCTTTCACAACCTGGGCTACGCGGCCTGGGTCTTCGGCGACCAGGCTCTTGATGGCGTTCAATTGTGCATCATACCCCTCACTCGGGCTCGGCAGGAGGATGCTTTGCGGGCCGCCCAGGCTCACGCGGTCCTCGGCCAGATCGCCACCCAGAGCGCCCATTTCACCCAGCTCGACATCACCATCGCGGCCATCGCTCTGACCTTTGCCACCATTGGTGATGTTGTTGAGCACAGGCCGCAGCACACCGAACACCAATATGAGGATAAACAGCACGCCGAGCACTTGCTTGACCACATCCCAGAACCACGGCTGGGTGTAGAACGGAATATCAATCATCTCCTCGCCCAGCTCGGCGGAGAACGGCGTATTGATCACACTGACGCTGTCACCACGGCTGGCGTCGAAACCCACCGAGTCCTGCACCAGGCGGGTAAAGCGCGCCAGATCATCGCTGTTCCATGGCACCCGAGTGGTTTCGCCAGTGGCCGCATCGACCTTGACCTGATCGTCCACCACCACCGCTACCGACAGTCGGCGCAGACGGCCCTGCTGCTGCTTGGTGTAGCTGATCGAACGGTCCAGCTCGAAGTTGCGCGTGGACTGCTCGCGCTTGTCCGCCGGATACGGCGCCAGCATGGCCAGGCCGGTGGCCGGATCAATGATCTGCGCACCGTTGGCGTCCAGCAGTGGCTGGCCTGGCGCGACCGGGCCAGGCACTGCCGCAGCACCGCCCGCTTGCTCAGGTGCGGCGGCCGCACCAGGTGGCTGGTTGCTCAGCGCACCCGGCACACCTTGCGGCGGCAGGCTGCTGGTACGTTGTTCGTTGACCGACTGCTCACTGCGCAGCGCCGGTTGATCCGGGTTGAACATTTCCGAGGTGGATTCCACCGCGCTGAAATCCACATCAGCCGACACTTCAGCCTTGTAGCGGCCCGAACCCAGCACTGGCTGCAGAATGTTGTGCACGCGCTGGGTAAACAGGCTTTCCATGCGGCGACTGTAATCAAATTGCTTACCGGCCATGGTCAGCTCGGACATTTCCTGAATATCCGAGAGCAGGTTGCCCTTCTGGTCGACCACGGTGACCTGGGCCTTGTTCATTTCTGGCACGCTGCTGGCTACCAGATTGACGATCGCCATCACCTGGCTCGGCTCCAGGCCGCGCCCGGAATACAACTCAACCAGTACTGAGGCGCTGGGCTTGCGCTCATCACGGACGAACACCGAGCTTTTCGGGATGGCCAGGTGCACTCGTGCCGATTTGACGTTATTCAGGCTGGCAACCGTACGCGCAAGCTCACCTTCCAGGCCACGACGGTAGCGGGTGGCTTCCATAAACTGACTGGTGCCCAGGCCTTGCTCCTGGTCGAGGATTTCAAAACCGACGCTATTGTCCTTGGGCGCAACGCCAGCAGCGGCCAGGCGCATACGCGCCCGCGCCAGGTCATCGGACTTGACCAGCAGCGCGCCGGAGTTGGGCTCCACGGTGTACTTGATACTGGCAGCGTCCAGCGTCTCCATCACCTGAGACGCATCCATGCCGTCGAGGCTGCCATACAGCGGGCGGTAATCGGGTTGCTGCGACCAGAGCACCACGGCAAAACCGATCGCCACACTGGCGGCCAGACCAACCAGCAAACCGATCTGCCGCAACATCGACATATCGGAGAGGTTTTCCAGAAAGGTCAGGCCGAACAACGGTTTCTTCGGCTCATCACCACCGGTGGTGGCAGGTACGTTTGCAGCGACGGCTTCAGCCATGATTCAGCCCTACCCTTAAACCGGCATCTGCATAATGTCTTGATAGGCCTGAACCAGCTTGTTGCGCACCTGGGTCATGGCCTGAAAGGAAACGCTGGCTTTTTGCGAAGCGATCATCACGTCCGTCAAATCCACGCCGCTGGTGCCCATTTCAAAGGCTGTGGCCAACTTGTTGGAGGCTTGCTGGGTTTCGTTGACCTTGCCCACCGCCTGCCCGAGCATCTCGGAAAAGCTCGGTGCACCGGGCTCCGGCGTGCTGGCGACAGGCTTCTGACGCGCCATGGCGTCGGCCTGCATGGAACGCATTTCCAGCATCAAGCGATTGAATTCAACACCCTGGCTCATCACTACCTCCACTGGCCGCGGTTTTTTGACGCTTCGCGGCGTTTGCAGAGGTATTGCAACAAGGGTGCCAGATTTCGAACAGGGCCTTAGGGCCTATTTGCGCGCCTGCGAGCGGATATACAGGGCTTCGACCTTGTCTCTCGCCCAGGGCGTCTTGCGTAAGAAAGTCAGACTGGATTTGATGCTCGGATCGCTCTTGAAGCAGCGGATATCAATCCGCTCGGCCAACCCATCCCAGCCGTACCGGGCAACCAGAGCGGTGAGAACGGCTTCAAGGGTCACGCCATGCAGCGGGTCTTTCGGTGATTGAGTCATGCAGAACCTGTACGGACAGCTCGATTAAGGCAAACCCAGCCACATTAGCCAAACCAGTGGCCAATCGAAAGCGCGGCGCGCGGCCTGAAAGTTTATTGCTGGCATAAAAATGGCCGGGAGTCCTTTTTAACGCCGCATAGCGACGCGGCCCACTGAGTGCACTCTGATAGCAGGCAGACAATAAAAAATTATCTGGAACAATTTTTAACGCCGCCTCGCGACGGCCCGTAGGGTGGCGGCCACGGATGGCCAGCCATAAAAAAACCGGCCCGACACCAAAGGTGTGGGCCGGCGAAGCGCTATCGGGTCGCACGCACATCACCGCGAAGCAACTCCGCGGGGCAACTGAGCGACCAGTCAGTTGCCAGGTATCTCAAGCCATCAGACCGACTGATATTCCTTCTCGGCTTCATCGAAGCGCTTGATCATGCTGGCCGATGGGCCGCTGCCGATCTTGCTGAATACCAGAATGGCGAGGGTGGCGAAGATAAAGCCCGGGATGATTTCGTACAGCCCCAGGTGACCGAGGAAGTTCTTCCACAGGATCACGGTCAGGGCGCCGACCAGCATGCCGGCCAACGCGCCGTTGCGAGTCATCTGCTTCCAGACCAGCGAGAGGATCACCACCGGACCGAACGCAGCACCGAAGCCTGCCCAGGCGTAGGACACCAGGCCCAGCACGCGATTTTCCGGGTTGGCGGCCAGCATGATGGCGACGATCGCAATCAGCAGCACCATGCCACGGCCGACCCATACCAGTTCGGTCTGCGAAGCACCTTTACGCAGGAAAGCCTTGTAGAAGTCTTCGGTCAGGGCACTGGAGCACACCAGCAATTGGCAGCTCAGGGTGCTCATCACGGCAGCCAGAATGGCGGACAGCAGAATGCCGGCAATCCATGGGTTGAACAGCAGCTTGGCCAGTTCGATAAACACGCGTTCCGGGTTCTCGGTTACCGGGCCAGCGAGATCCGGGTTGGCGGAGAAGTACGCAATACCGAAGAAGCCCACAGCCACGGCACCCGCCAGGGTCAGGATCATCCAGGTCATGGAGATACGGCGGGCTGCCGGGATCGACTTCACCGAGTCAGCCGCCATAAAGCGCGCCAGAATGTGCGGCTGGCCGAAGTAGCCCAGGCCCCAGGCCATCAGCGAGATCACGCCCACAAAGGTCGCACCCTTGAGCATGTCGAAGCTGGTCGCATCTTTCAGCTCGATCGCCGCGAAGGTCGCATCGGCACCGCCGGTGGCAATCAGCACCACGACCGGGGTGAGGATCAGCGCGAAGATCATCAGGGTGGCCTGCACGGTGTCAGTCCAGCTTACCGCCAGGAAACCACCGATAAAGGTGTAGGCGATGGTCGCTGCAGCACCGGCCCACAGCGCAGTCTCGTAGGACATGCCAAAGGTGCTTTCAAACAGACGGGCACCGGCCACCACGCCCGAGGCGCAGTAGATGGTGAAGAACACCAGAATCACCAGCGCGGAGAAAATGCGCAGCACGCGGCTGCTGTCCTCGAAGCGGTGCGTGAAGTAATCCGGCAGGGTCAGGGCGTTGCCGTTGTGCTCGGTCTGTACGCGCAGACGGCCAGCAACAAACAACCAGTTCAGGTAAGCACCGACAATCAGGCCGATGGCGATCCAGCCTTCGGACAGACCGGACAGGTATACCGCACCCGGCAAGCCCATCAGCAGCCAGCCGCTCATGTCCGACGCACCTGCCGACAGGGCGGTGACGAAACTGCCCAGGCTACGACCGCCCAGGATGTAGTCGGAAAGGTTCTTGGTGCGCATGTACGCGAACAGGCCAATCAGCACCATGAGTGCGATGTACACCACAAAGGTGACGAGCATCGGAGTATTTGCAGTCATTGGGGAGTTCCCCTCTTGATTGTTGTTATTCAAGCAACAGGGAGTAGCCCCCGTCGCCAATGTGGCATTGCACGCCTGCCTATGCAGGTGAAGCCGGTTACCGCAACCGAGGCACAAAGAACCTGCTTACGATCTGCGGCGCGCTTTCTCTGCTGGACTAAAAACCGCCCTACAACGCTTAAGCTCGCGAGATCGTAAAAAGGCTTTAAGGCCCCAATACAACAACGGGCGTATGCCGCAAGACATTCGCCCGTGAAAATCCTTTTAACTACCTGCCAGCGCCTGACACCTGGCCAGGCCCTGCGCGCATTCAAGGTTCTGACAACCGCTGCACGCCGGTAAAAACTCAGCACCACTCACCACGGCCTGCGCAGGCGCAATTTCGGACAAGGTCAGACGGGCTATTACGATCACGCCTTATCCCTTTATTTGCTCACTGTCTGTATTAGGTCTAGCCCAACTCACAGGCTTGCCGGAGCAAGCCGATGGGCAGAAACCTGCGCACCGCGTAAATCGAGCACGGAATTTAGTGGCAGAGGCATGACCGCTTCTTACAAAAAACTCTGGAGTTTTTGCAGAAAACTCCAGGCACAGGAACTTACTGCAAACAGCTGTTTAAAGCGCAACGCTATATTCCTTGTGGATTACAGCCATCCATCGCCGCTTGTACCACGCGTGTAACGGCCATCTAGACTGCATCCATAAAGCTGGAGGTGTGCGTTGCAGAGCGAAGCATCCGATTACTCAATCTACCGGCGCGTAGTCTCGCAGTTGATGCAAGGCGAAGAGCAATTGCCCAGCCTGCCGACCATTACCCTGGATATCCGCCGTGCCTTGGGTGACCCGGATATTTCGCTAAAAGATTTGGTGCGCCTGATCAGCCGCGACCCGGCCCTCAGCGCCCTGCTGATGAAGCATGCGTCCAGCGCGTTGTATCGGCATACCTTGGCGCCCAAGACGCTGCACGAAGTGATCGGCCTGCTTGGCATGGGTGAAGTCGACCGAATCACCATGGTGCACAGCATCAAAAGCCTGTTCACCTTGCACAGCCCAGGGCATAAGCGCTTGTTTGTCGATGCCTGGGAGCGCCTGGTAATCAAAGCCAGCACCAGCGCCATGCTGGCACGCCTGCTGGGCCATGTGACGGCGGAACACGCCCTGCTGGCCAGTCTGCTCAGTGAAGTGGGCACCCTGGCCGTACTCTCGGCGTTCAGAAATGAAAGCGTAACGCCCTCCAGCGAGCTGTATTACAAGCTGTGCCGCGAATACAGCAAATCGCTCGGCATTATCGTGCTGAAGAAATGGTCAGTGGATAACGAATATATCGAGATCATCCGCGACACTGGCAACTGGCAGCGCAGCCCAGGACATAACCTGCAATTGCTCGATCTGGTCAACCTGGCGCTCTACCACGCCATCAAGGAACGCACCCCAGACGCTGACCTGCCGCCCCTGCAAGAGCTGGCCGCCTACCAGAAGCTGATGCCGCCGCAGGACTTTATCGGTGAGAACGGCGAACTCAGCCTGGTGATCAGCCACCGCGCCGATATTCTGGCGATTGCCCAGACCTTGCGCTAAGCAAACTGAAAGCAGAGCATCTGCACCGCTCATACGGCATACGAACGCAACTCAGGGACGAGATACAGATGATCATCGGACATGCGCCAGCAGCCTACATCGCTGCAGCGCTCTTACACAGCAAGCTTTTCGCTGCACGTCTTCCTGCCAAGGCTTTTATCTGCGCGGGGCTACTGGGTGGCGTCGCCCCTGATCTGGATATGCTGTATTTCCATCTGATCGACCAACGCCAGCATCATCACCACACCTACTTCAGCCATTGGCCAATAGCCTGGATCGGCGCTCTGATACTCAGCCTGATTGTTTACCGACAGAGTGATCGCAGCAAAGCAGCCTTACTGGCCAGCACCTTTTGTGCTGCTGGTGTGCTGCATCTACTACTCGACAGCATCGTGGGCGATATCTGGTGGTTCGCGCCCCTGGTAGACCAACCCTATGCGCTCTTTAGCGTACCCGCGCGGTTCAGCCCCTGGTGGCTGAATTTCCTACTGCATTGGTCCTTTGCCCTGGAGTTAGGGCTGTGGGCATGGGCAGTTCTGCTCTACCGCCGACGTAGCAAAGCCTCGATCCACAACCAGGCCAGCGCCTCGGTATAAATCCCTAGTCCTTCGCCCAACCTGACACCGAGACAGCACACTAACGATCAATCACCTGCGCGCGCATGGGCGCAAGCCGCGCCAGCAGGCGGTTCTGCGCAGGCATGGGCACGCCCTGAGCGCTCATTGCCTCCTGCAGGTTTTCCACTAGGGCGTTGAAGTCGCTGGGAGTGAGGTTCTGGCCCTTGTGGCTTTCTTCCATGCTGTCGCCGGTGTAGGTGCACGGGCCGCCGGCTTCGACGCAAACCTGCTCCACCAGCTTGTCGCGCAGGCGCACGATGTCGATATTCTCGAAATGTCGGACGATGCGCGCATCGGCGGCAATATTCAGCAGCATGCCTTCGACAATGCGGGTAATTCCGGCCTGCTCACCCAGGTCACGGTACAGGCTGTCGTCTTTCGGCGCTTGCTGGGCACAGGCCGCCAGACTCAGAACAACCACCAGCAGCAGACTGCGCATGCTTAGAAACTCCCCTGAACGGACAGATAAACCCCGTCCTGATTATCCAGCGTGGCGATTTCCCCCAGACGCGCATAGGCCAGCACCACAGCCAGGTTTTTGTTGGGGAAGTAACCGAGAAACAGATCCGCCCAGTCACTTTCGCCGGCAAAGCTTAAGTTGTCCGGCTTCTCGCGGTACTCCACGCCCAGCGCCCAGCGCGGGTTGAACAGCACAGCGACGGAGCCTTCCTTGAGTACGGAATGACGGTCACGGCGATCCCCCCCAAACCCCAGCAGGCCCAGCTCGTTGGCCCGGCTATAACGGACACCGCCGTTGAGCAGCAGGTTGTAGCCAAAGGCGCCACCGAGGATCAGCCGGCTGGCGCTGATATAGCCCTCGGTATCCTCGCTGCGTTGCGCGCCCACCAGGCTGGGGATCAGAAAATCCTTCTGGCGTTTGTGCTGAATGCCCAATGACACCTGCGGCAGCTGGTCGTAGATCAGGTCACCAAACAGGCGCACCTTAAGGCCGAAGATATCCTGGCTCAGGCTGTTTTCCGGCAGATTCAGATTGCGCGCCAGGGTGCCCAGATCAAAGCGCTGACGGGCATAGGACAGTTCGATGCGGTTATCGAAGGCTACGCCAACACCGGCCACATCCAGGCGGTAATCGCCGGTTTCCACCCGCGTGGCAAATACATCCGCGCCCCACTCACCGCGTTCGCCATAACCGGAGAGCACCGCCCAGGGGGTAATCCCGCCACCTGCCGCACCTTCAATGCTGCTGGCGCCACCCGTGGCCAGCAAGCGGCCGTCGGCCCAGGCCAGGTTGGCCAGTAGACCGAACAACAGGGCAATGCAGCGAGGCAGTTGGCTCATGGTCAATGCACCAGGGTCGAGGAGGCATGGGTGTATTGCGCCATCCAGGTTTCAAAGGCTTTCGCCGCCAACGGCCGGCTGATCAGGTAGCCCTGAGCGGTATCGCACTGCCAGCGCCCGAGCAGTTGCAGGCTGCGCTCGAACTCGACACCCTCGGCCACAACCTTGAGGCCCAGGCTGTGGCTCATCTCGATGGTCGAGCGCACGATCACCGAGTCTTCACTGGCATCGTCCAGGTCACGGATAAACGACTGGTCGATCTTCAGTTCCTGCACCGGCATACGCTTGAGTTGTGTCAGGGAAGAATAGCCCGTACCAAAGTCGTCTACCGACAAGCTGATGCCACATGCCCGCAGACCATGCAGCACCTGCAGGGCGAGTTCGGGATTGAGCATCACCCCGCTTTCGGTGATTTCAAAAATCAGCTGCTCGGGCGGCACCTGGTACTCGGCCAACAGTGCACTGACCCGCGCAGGCAACTGCGGATCGATCAGATCTTCGGTGGAGATATTCAGCGACACCTGCACGCGCAGCCCGCGCCCGGCCCATTCACGCAGCTGGCGCATGACTTCCTCAATCACCCAGGCGGTCAACAGCTGAATGCTGCCGGTGCGCTCGGCCAGCGGAATAAACTCGCCCGGCGAGACCATGCCCAGCACCGGATGCTGCCAGCGCAGCAAGGCTTCGGCCTGACGCACCTGGCCAGCGGCAATGTCCAGTTTCGGCTGATAGTGCAGCAACAGCTCGGCCTTGCTCGGCGCATGGCGTAGATCACGAATCAGGCGAATCTGCCGCTGCTGGGCATCATCACGACCGCGCTGGTAGACCTGCAGATGGCTGGGCATGCCGGCGGCATCCTGCATGGCGATGCTCGCTCGGCGCAGCAGCTCTTCCGCGGCGTTGCCATCGACCGGGTAGCTGGCAATGCCGATACGGCAATCCAGAGCGAAGTCATGGGTGGCGACGCGCAACGGTTTGAGCAGCAGCTGCTGCACCTTGTCGGCGATGCCCACGGCGCTGTCGCTGTCGGTGTTTTCCAGCAGCAGGAGAAACTCATCGCCAATAATCCGCGCCACGCTATCGCCAGGGCGCAGAACCGCTTGCAGGCGTCGACTCAGCTGCTGCAACGCCAGGTCGCCGCCCTCCGCGCCCAGGCTTTCATTGACCGCGCGAAAATTGCCTACCCCCAGGTACAGCAACGCAGTGGGCCGTCCGGCCGTAATCGCGCTGCCCAGTCGTTCCAACGCCAGGGTGCGGTTTGGCAAGCCGGTCAGCGCATCATGCAACGCGTTGTGCGCCAACTGCCGCTCACGCTCGGCGATACCTTGCTGCATGGCCTTAAAGGCCGTGGCCAAACGCCCTAGCTCATCACCACGCTGCAGGTCCAGGCTGGCCTGATAATCGCCCTGCCGCACCCGCTCGGCGACGGCCGCCAATTGCTGCACCGGCTGCGACACCGAACGCGCCAGCAACAGGGCACCTCCCAGGGAGGCAGTCAGCGCCACCAGGGCAATCAGCAGAATATTCTGATCAAGAGGCGCAAACGCCTGCTGCGCCTGGCTCAGGGACTTATGCAGCAGCGCGCGCACCTCAAAGCCATCGCCGCTGGCCAGCACCAGGGTCTGATTAAGGTAAGACTCGGCACCGATCAGGCTTACCGCATCATTTGCCAGCTCGGCCATGCTGCCTTGCAGTTGCTCACGCTGTGCCGGCTGCAGGGTGCTGATCCAGATATCGGCCACGCCGTCCTGGGTCGCCAACAGGGTCAGGTCCAGGTGAGTCAGTTCGCGTAATTCGGCGGCAAATACATCATCAACCTGAAAGCCCATCATCACCCGCGCAATCGGCAACGGCGCGGTGACCGTGGCCTGCACCAGCAGGTAGATCTTGTCGGCAATCGGCATCAGGAATATCTGCACGCCCTCGCGCTGGCGCTGCATCACCTGTGCGCTGAGGCGCTGGGCTGTTTTGCCGCTGATCTGCCGATCACTGCTGACCTCCAGATTGCCATCCAGGTCCAGCATCATTACCGCGCTGGCGTTGATCCGTGCACCGTGGTTGGTCAGGGCCGAGCGAATGGTCTCAGTGTCGCCACTGGCCACGGCATCCTTAAAGCCAAAATCGGCGGCCAGCACCTGCACCGCATCGTGCAATTGACGGCCGCGCACTTCGAGCAACTGCTGAAACACCAGGCTGCCCACATCCAGCTGCTCACGGGCCTGGCTGCGTACGGCGGCGTTGGTGGCGGTCTGCACGGCCGCATAGAGCGCACCGATCACCACCAACAGCAGCAGTACCAGTACGCCGGCGATGCGCGCCTGAAAACTATTGCGCAGCATCGCGAGCCTTCTTGAACGCATCACCAAAGGCGCTGGCCGGCGCACTCGGTGCTGCCTGGGTGGCAGGCGCCTGCATGGCCAGGGTAAAGCGCTGCTGGCTGCCGGCCTCCGTCAGCTGCACCTGGCCGGCAGCCTGCGGCAACATCTCCGGCGCTTGCGGGTGCCACAGGCTGACTGTGTACGTGCCGGCCGGCAGCTGCTCCAGGTTCAGCTTGCCCTGCGCATCGCTGACGGCAAACCAGGGATCGTCGGTGACATAGACATAACCCACCATCCAGTCATGGATATTGCAGCCAAGCACCACTACGCCGGGCGTGTCGAAAATCACCGGTTCGCTGGGCGTGCCCTGATACAGGCGCAGTTCAAAGCGCTTGGCGAGGGAGAACGAATAAACGTGATGGCGAATATTGTCGCTATTGGGGAACGACACCGAGGTGCCGCTGCGCACGGCCAACACATTTGGCGCAAATTGTTGTGAGCGCTGATCCATCACCGCAGCAGCAGGTGCAACCTCAGGTGCAACCGCGCTGCGCAAACTGAGCACGGCATTGGCCAAAGGCTGGCCTTGGCTATCCACCAACTCGGCTTGCAGGCTGGCTGCATGCAGCGGTACGCCGAGCAGCAACATCCCCAGCAGCGAAAGCGTGAACGACAGGTGCAGGTGCTTGTTCATCAAGACTACTCGTACTCTGGGGGGGGCACACTTGACTATGAACAGCATCCTTGCCCGGGCACAGTAAATGTCTCTGTGAGCCACAGCTTAGTCGGCAGCGTGAAGAAGTTCACGCTTCGTCGGGGTCGCTGCCGGTTATGCCCGCCATCCGCGATGGACAGCAGCCCGGCACGAAGGGCTTATTCGGCGCTGCGCAGGCGTTTCGGCGTCAGGCCCAGGTAGCGGCGCATGGCGGTGGTCAGCGCGCTCTGGCTAGAAAAACCGCACTCTTCAGCGATGCGAATCAGCGGCAGGCCGCTTTCGCGCAACAGCCGCACGGCGCGGTCCAGACGGGTTTTCAGCAAGTACTGGTGCGGCGTAAGGCCGACGCTGTCCTTAAACTGTGCATGGAAATGACTGGGGCTCAGACAAGCCACCTGCGCCAGCTCGGCCACGCTGATGCGCCGCGCCAGATGTTCGAAGATATAGCTGTCGATTCTTTCCAGATTCAGCGCCCCCACAGGCCGCGTATGGGGCTCGCCAAACAGGCGCAGGTGCAGGGCGCGCAGCAGCACACCGCCCAACGCGCGAGGCAGCAATGGATCAGAGCCATAACGTTCAAGCTCGGCGCCGGCATAGCTCAGCAGGTTCTGGAAATCGGCATCCAGTTGCGGGTAACGCGGGGTTTCGAACAGGCGAGTCAGCAATTGCAGGTCTTCGCTGGAGGTGCCCTGCTCATCCAGATCGATGATCAGCATGCGGTTATCACCCATACCGGCGAACTGGTGATCGGCATCCCCTGGCACCAGGCAGGCACGCATCCGGCAGACTTCGCCGCCGCGACCGTTGACCTCAAACTCCGCGCGCCCAGCCAGCGACAACACCAGTTGATGATGGTCGTGGGTGTGTTCGTGGGCTTGGTCATCAAGACGCATCAATCGCGCGTTGAACATGAAAAGTGCAACCCTGGAAAGCAGAGGTGCAACTTTAACCTTTTGCCCGGTAAAACTGCAGCCTGCACGACAAATGGGCAGCACCCGCACCAAAAACTCGCCACACCATTAAAAGCGCCCGAATACAGGGCAAACAGTTGGCCGCCAGCCCATGCAAAACGCCTGAAACTGGGCCTTTGCGATGCCTGGCAAGGGATTTGCTCGACCGGAAAACCGTTCGGTTTCAGGAAACCAGCTTATGGTCATCAGCATTGCTCTCGCCCTGGCATTGGCGCTGTTACTCACTGGCCACTTCCTCAGCCAGCTCGCCGGCAAACGCCACCAGCAGCATCTCAATGAGCTGCAAGCTGAACTGCTGCAACGCGCGATTGATCTGCTGCAAACCCTGCAAAAACACCGTGGTCTGGGTGCCCAACAAGATCTGCTCAGCACCAGCCAGCGCAACGTCTTGGCCCGTCAACTCGACCAGCTCTGGCTGAACTGGCCCGGCCCGAGCCTGCAACTTGCCCCGCTACAGCAGGATTGGCCACGCCTGCGGCGCAACCCGGCGGACTTTGCCGCGCATTGCCAGGTTATCGACGGTTTGCTGGAGGTTATCGCCACACTCGAGTCCCGCCTGCACCAGGCTGGCAATTCACAAATAGAGGGCATCGCCCAGGCCTGCCATGGCCTGGAAAACCTTGCGCGCCTGCGCGGTCTGAGCGTACGTGCGGCCAATTACAGTCAATCCCCGCCAAGCCTGAAACAGCAGATTCAGCAACTCTGCCTGCTGCTGGAACAATCACCCGTCGGCGCCTCATTGCAGCAGGCGCTGCAGCGCCTGGAACATGAGCTGATCGACAGCCGCGAAGTACGCCTGGCACCACACGAATGCTTTGCCCTGCTCACACCGCTGATCGACGAGTATGTCCAGCAGTTGCGCGCGCCATTGCAGGCGGCGTTCGCAGCACGGGCTCCCGCAGGGCAGCCCTAGCGGCTATGCTGGCAGCCTCGACTTTTGCCAGGAGTTCACCATGCTTGCCCCCCGCCTGACAGTGGCACTCAGCCTTGCACTGCTCGCAGCCTGCGCACAAAAGCCCAGCAGCGTTACCCTGGAGCAGAACCAGCAGGGCAAATGCCCGCTGTCGTTGCACGTCGGCCAGCAATTCAACCTGCGCCTGCCGAGCAACCCCACCACCGGTTTCCGCTGGCTGCTGCGTGACTCCGCGCCACAGGTGCTGAAAAGCCTTGGTCCCGAGGTCTACAGCAACCCGGAAGATGCCGGCCTGGTCGGCAGCGCCGGGGTTTCCACCTGGCGTTTCGAGGTCGCGCAGGCCGGTGAAGGCCAATTGATCCTGACCTATGAGCGCCCCTGGGAAGTCGGCGTTGTGCCCGCACAGCGCTTCAACTGCACGATCAAGGTGCGCTAGCAGACCGTTGAAAACGTAGGCAGGCAGCGTAAAGCAATAACAGGCGAAAAGCTGAAATGAGCATTTTGAGACGCCGCGTCCCAGCCTGTTTTTAACGCGGCGATGACACCGTAGGTAGTTTTTCAACAGCCTGCTACTGGCGCGAAATGCTGCTCTAACTGGCATCCACGGCGTGGTCAGTTAATTGGCGACACGCCATAGTGCAGACCTTGCGCGCTTCAAGGAAAAGCTCATGCGTTATCTGCTACCGGGTTTGCTGGGCGCTGCCGTGTTTCTCTATGCACGGCTTAACGGTCTGAGCGAGCTGGGCCTGCTCAGCAAAGGCATCCCGGTCATCGCCCTGTTGCTGTGGCTGCGAACGGCACCCGGGGGACTGTATAGACGCTGGATCTGCCTTGGTCTGCTTGCCTCGCTGGCAGGCGACATTCTGCTCGACTGGCCGGCGGATCTGTTCGTCTTCGGCCTCGGCGCCTTCCTGCTGGCGCATCTGGCCTACTTGCGCGCCTACTTCAGCGACTGCAAACAACCGGCCTGGCTGGCCCTGCTGCTGGCCCTGGGCACAGGCGGGACGATGTTTGCCATCCTCGCCAGTGCCAACCTGGGTCCGCTGCTGATCCCCGTGGCCTGTTACGCTCTGGCTATCAGCGCCATGCTCTGGCGCGCCCTCGCCCGCCTCGGTCAACCAGGGCTGCCCAGTGCCTCAACGCGCCTGGCCGCTGTAGGTGCCGCGCTATTTGTGCTGTCCGACAGCCTAATCGGTATCAACCGCTTTGTTGCTCCCTTTGAGGCGGCGCCACTGGCGATCATGCTCAGCTACTGGCTAGGACAATGGGCTATCGCGGCCTCGGCCTTTAAACAGGCCCGCTAAGCCATCGCCGCACAGATTTGCGACCAATAACGGCAATCAAGGTTTGGCTATACCGCGCACTTGGCTAAAATGCCCGGCTTTATTGACCAGTGCGCAGCCATCGTGAGCAAACAGCCCGACCGTCTTTTCGCCCAACCCCTGGCCCAGGTGCCGGACTTCGTGTTCAACGAAGATGTGGTGCGGGTCTTCCCCGACATGATCAAACGCTCGGTGCCGGGTTACCCGACCATTGTCGAGAACATCGGCGTACTTGCCGGTCAGTTCGCCCAGCCGCATAGCGTGCTGTATGACCTCGGCAGCTCCCTCGGTGCAGTGACTCAGGCGTTGCGCCGCCACGTGCAGATCGACGATTGCCGAGTGATCGCCGTGGACAACTCCAGCGCCATGGTCGAGCGCTGCCGCGAATACCTGCATGCGCAGGACGCGATGTTTCAGGAGCTGCTGCCCGTCGAGGTGATTGAAGCCGACATTCTCAGCCTCGACTTGCAGCCAACTTCGCTGGTGGCACTGAACTTCACCCTGCAATTTATCCAGCCTGACCAACGCCTCGAATTGCTCACGCGGATTCGCCAGGCCCTGCTGCCCGGTGGCGCGCTGATTCTCTCGGAGAAGCTGCGTTTCGAGGACGCGCAGCAGCACGAACTGCTGAGCGAGCTGCATATCGCCTTCAAGCGGGCCAACGGTTACAGCGAACTGGAAATCGCCCAGAAGCGCAGCGCCATCGAGAAGGTCATGCTGCCCGACAGCCTCGAGCAGCACCGCGAACGCCTGCTCTCCGCCGGCTTCAGTCAGGTAGTGCCATGGTTCCAGTGCCTTAACTTCGCCTCGATGATTGCCCTGCCATGATCAGCCGCCTCGACCTCGACGCCCTACAAGCCACCCTTGCCGGTACCCCGCTGCAGGACTGGTCGGCCGATCTGCCCGGGCAGATCGACGCCAAACTGGCCATCGGCCATGGCGACCTGCCGCGCTGGTACGGCGCAGTACAGGCCCTGCCGGAACTGAACGTCGAACAGTTGGAGCTGCTGCACCGTTTCACCTTCGACGGCGGCTGCGACGAACCAACCCGCGCTACGCTGAAAACCGCACTGCAGGGCCTGATCCCCTGGCGCAAAGGGCCATTTCACCTGTTTGGCGTGCATGTCGACACCGAATGGCGTTCGGACTGGAAATGGCAGCGAGTTGCGCCCTACCTCGACCTCAAAGGCAAGCGCGTGCTGGATGTCGGCTGCGGCAACGGCTACTACATGTGGCGCATGCTCGGCGCGGGCGCGGACAGTGTGATCGGCATCGACCCCAACTGGCTGTTTCTCTGCCAGTTCCTGGCGATGAAGAACTACCTGCCCGACCTGCCCGCCTGGCACCTGCCGCTGGCGTTCGAAGAATTACCCGGCAAGCTGCAAGGCTTTGACACAGTCTTTTCCATGGGCGTGCTCTATCACCGCCGCTCCCCCATCGATCATTTGATCGACCTCAAGGACTGCCTGGTCAAGGACGGCGAACTGGTGCTGGAAACCCTGGTGGTGGAAGGTGACGCGCAGCAGGTGCTGGTTCCCGAGGACCGCTACGCACAGATGCGCAACGTCTGGTTCCTGCCTTCGGTACCGGCCCTGGAACTGTGGCTACGCCGCGCCGGCTTCGTCGATGTGCGCTGCGTAGATGTCAGCACAACCAGCGTGCAAGAGCAGCGCTCGACCGAGTGGATGCGCTTCCAGTCGCTGCCGGAATTTCTCGACCCGGCCGACCATAGCCGCACCATCGAAGGCCTGCCGGCACCGAGCCGGGCGGTGCTGATCGCCCGCAAGCCATAATCCCGTAAGGTGGACATGCACCTGCATATCCACCGCCTGCCGGACCCACTTACATCTTTAGCTAGCCGCGGTTGGCCGCCGCGACGATCAGCGTCTTCATCTCTGCCACCGCCTGCTTAAAGCCGACAAATAGCGCGTGCGCCACTAGGGCATGGCCAATGTTCAGCTCGTTGATCCCGGCAATCGCTGCCACCGGCTCCACGTTGTGATAGTGCAGACCGTGACCGGCATTAACAATCAGCCCATGCTGCAGACCGCAGGCCACACCGTCGCGAATTCGCGCCAACTCACGCGCCGCCTCTTCCGGGGTATGCGCATCGGCATAACGACCGGTGTGCAGCTCGATGGCCGGTGCGCCGACGCGCTTGGACGCCTCGATCTGCTGCGGGTCCGGGTCAATAAACAGCGACACTGCGCAGCCAATCTTGCTAAGTCGCTCCACGGCGGCGCAAATCCGCGCCTCCTGTCCTGCCACATCCAGGCCACCTTCGGTGGTCAGCTCCTGACGCGTCTCCGGTACCAGACAGACGTGCTCAGGGCGAATGCTTTCGGCAAAGGCGAGCATTTCCTCGGTCACGCCCATCTCGAAGTTCATGCGCGTCTGCATGACTTCCTTGAGCAGGCGCACATCACGCTCCTGGATATGTCGGCGGTCTTCACGCAGGTGCACGGTGATACCGTCGGCCCCGGCCTCTTCGGCGTCCAGCGCGGCCTTGACCGGGTCCGGATAACGGGTGCCACGGGCCTGACGCAGGGTGGCCACATGGTCGATGTTTACACCCAGCAGAATACGATTGGCATCAGTCACGGCTTGGCTCCTTGAGCGTCATAAACAGTTCGCGGCTGACCAGTGGTCGGCCACCTAAATGGGGGGCTAGAGCCTGGCGCATCAGACGCTTGGCAGCAGCCAGGGCGCCGGGCGCAGTCCAATCCGCGTCGGCCATCGCCAACAATTCGGACCCTTGAAAAGCGCCGGGCTGCAATTGGCCAATCGGCACCAGCCCGGTTTCGGTATGCAGTCGATACAAACCCGCGGGGGCGATAGGCTGGCCTTCGCTGTCCAGATCCAGGGCGAAACCATAGCCCAGCTCATCGAGCAGACGCCATTCAAAAGAGCGCAATAAAGGCTCCAAGGCACGGCCCTCAGCCAGGGCCAGCACAGTCATGGCGTAATGCTCAAAAATAGTGGGATGGGGATCTTCAGCAGGCAGCAGGCGAATCAGCAGCTCATTGAGGTACAGACCGCTAAACAGCGCCTCGCCCACCAGCAGATTGGGGATACCGGCGGGATCGAGACGGCCAACATTCTTCAGCTCACCACGTCCGCGAAACTCGGCCTCCAGCGGGATAAACGGCCGTGCCAGGCTGCCGGCCTTGCCCCGTGCACCGCGTAATACTGCACGCAGACGACCCTGCGGAGTGAGAAAGTCCACCAGCGCACTACTTTCGCGGTAGGCACGAGTGTGCAGGACATAGGCGGGTTGACTAGGGGCAAGCATGGGTTTACTCGCAAAGCGGGCGCAAGCGCGCCCGAGGGCAACTCAGATGTTGTCGTAACCCAGGGAGCGCAGGGCGCGCTCGTCATCGGACCAGCCACCCTTGACCTTGACCCAGAGGTTGAGCATGACCTTGGAGTCGAACATCACCTCCATGTCCTTGCGTGCTTCCTGGCCAATGCGTTTGATCCGCTCACCCTTGTCGCCGATTATGATTTTTTTCTGGCCATCACGCTCGACCAGGATCAGGGCGTGGATATGCAGGATGCGCCCATCGCGCTTGAACTCCTCAATTTCCACGGTGATCTGGTACGGCAACTCGGCACCCAGCTGGCGCATGATTTTCTCGCGCACCAGTTCGGCGGCGAAGAAGCGGCTGGAACGGTCGGTGACCTGATCTTCCGGGAAAAAGTGCACGCCTTCCGGCAAATGCTCTCCCACCAGTTTTTCCAGAGTATCGAGGTTATGCCCATGCTGTGCGGAGACCGGCACGATTTCGGCCTTCGGCAACTGGGTGGCCAGCCACTCCAGATGTGGCATCAACTCGGTCTTATCTTCGATGCGATCGGTTTTGTTGATCGCCAGAATTACCGGGCCTTCAACATATTGAACGCGCTCAAGCACCATCTGGTCTTCATCGGTCCAGCGAGTGCGATCGACCACGAAGATCACCACGTCGACATCCTTCAGCGCCGACGAGGCGTTCTTGTTCATGTAGCGGTTGAGCGCTTTTTCATTGTTTTTGTGCAGGCCGGGGGTATCGACATAGATCGCCTGCACCTCACCCTCGGTCTTGATGCCGAGCATATTGTGTCGCGTGGTCTGCGGCTTGCGCGAGGTAATCGCCAGCTTCTGCCCGAGAATGTGGTTAAGCAGCGTCGACTTGCCCACGTTGGGCCGGCCGACGATGGCGACATAGCCACAGCGTGTAACAGGTGAATCAGTCATTGCCATTCTCCACACCCAGGGCGATCAGCGCGGCAGCGGCCGCAACCTGCTCGGCGATACGCCGGCTGGCACCCTGCCCCAGGGTTTTATCATTAAGTAGGGTGATCTGACATTCGACCACGAATGTCCGGCAGTGCGGCTCACCCTGGATATCCACCACTTCATAACGTGGCAGTTCACAGCCACGTGACTGCAGAAACTCCTGCAGACGGGTTTTCGGATCCTTGTTGGTGTCGACCAGGGTCAGGCTGTCCAGCTCAGTGGTCAACCAAGCCAACACACGCTCGCGAGCCGCATCCATCCCAGTATCAAGATAGATGGCACCGATCAGCGCTTCCAGAGCATCGGCGAGAATCGACTCACGGCGGAAACCACCACTTTTCAGCTCACCAGAGCCCAAGCGCAGGTACTCACCCAGATCGAAACCACGGGCCAGAATGGCGAGGGTCTCACCCTTGACCAGACGCGCGCGCAAACGTGACAACTGCCCTTCACGGGCCAGCGGAAAACGCTGAAACAGCGCCTCACCAGCAACAAAGTTGAGGATCGCATCACCGAGAAACTCCAGACGCTCGTTATTGCGCCCGGCGAAACTGCGATGGGTAAGGGCCAGGATCATCAGCTCCTGGTCCTTGAAGGTATAACCGAGCTGCCGCTCGAGACGGGCTAACGACGCACTCACGGCATACGCACGCGGAATTCTTTATCGAAGCGCACGACCAGATCGATATTTTCGATCAACGGCTCACGCTTCTCATATTTCAGGTGCACGCGAAATTCGTTGTTTTCGATTTTTACTTTAATCGCGTCCTCCATATTCAAATCGCGAATGCTATTGACCTGCATGCCCTTGCTGATATGGCTGTAAAAGTCATTGACGCTGCGAACATCAGCTGCCTTATCGGTCTCAACCGAAGTAATCATTTTCTCCAGCGACATATAGTCGAAGTAATGCGGCAAAACCTTGAACGCCGCACTAGCTAAAAAAGCGACTACCGCCAACACCATCAACCAACTAAGAATCGACATTCCCTTTTGCGAATGCACAGATTTCATATTTGTCCCCATATTCAAGTTATGTAAAAGCCATTACGGCTGGAGGCAAGACTATATATAGCCTGAGACGCTGCATTTAACAGCGTCGCAAATTCGTCAGCAGGTCAGTGAATCAGACCTACGCGGGAGAAATTCGGCAGGTTGCGCGACTTGGGATCAGGCCAGCTCATCCAGATGGCAAAAGCTTTGCCTACGATATTCTGGTCCGGCACCATGCCCAGCAGCGGTTTGGGGATGGCCGGATCATTCCAGTAACGGCTGTCATTGGAGTTGTCGCGGTTGTCACCCATCATAAAGTAATGCCCTTGCGGCACTACCCACTCGCGGCCCGGCTCAACCCGATAGCGCTGCATTTCCTTACGGATCTGGTGCTCTACCTCACCCAGTTTCTCGTTATACAGCGTCGCACTGCCCAGGCTACCTGGCTCATCGCCAATCAACTGCTGCGCTACAGATTTACCATTGATAGTCAGACGTTTGTCGCTGCTGTAGGCAATGCGGTCACCGGCTAGGCCGACCACGCGCTTGATGTAGTTGATGTTCGGGTCGCTCGGGTAACGAAACACCATCACATCGCCACGTTGCGGGTCACCGACTTCAATCACCTTGGTGTCCAGCACCGGTAGGCGAATGCCATAGGCAAACTTGTTGACCAGAATAAAATCGCCCACTTCCAGGGTTGGCTTCATCGAGCCGGATGGAATCTGGAAAGGCTCGACCAGAAACGAGCGCAGCACCAACACAATCGCCAGCACCGGGAAGAACGATTTACCGTACTCCACCAGCAAAGGTTCTTTGTTCAAGCGTTCCACCACCGCCTCATCAGGCTCACTGACCTGACCGTGATAGGTGTTGATAGCCGCTCGCCGGCGCGGAGCCAGAAAGATCAGATCGAACAACGCCAGCGCACCACAAACGGCGACGGCGATAACCAGTAACAGCGGGAAATTGATCGACATAGGACCTTAACTATCCAACCTGAGCACAGCGAGGAAGGCTTCCTGTGGAATTTCCACGTTACCGACCTGCTTCATGCGTTTCTTACCGGCCTTCTGCTTTTCCAGCAGCTTGCGTTTACGGCTGACGTCACCGCCGTAACATTTGGCCAATACGTTCTTACGCAACGCCTTGACCGTAGTCCGCGCCACAATCTGCCCACCGATGGCTGCCTGAATGGCCACATCGAACATCTGCCGAGGAATCAGCTCTTTCATCTTCTCGGTCAACTGACGACCTTTGTAATGAGCGTTGTCCTTGTGCACGATCAGCGCCAACGCATCGACCTTGTCACCGTTGATCAACACATCCAACTTGACCAGATTGGCCGACTGGTAGCGATCAAAATGGTAGTCCAGAGAGGCATAACCACGACTGGTGGATTTCAGGCGATCAAAGAAGTCGAGCACCACTTCATTCATCGGAAGGTCATAGCGCACCTGAACCTGAGAACCAAGGAACTGCATATCACGCTGCACACCGCGTTTTTCGATACACAGGGTAATCACGTTACCCAGATGCTCCTGCGGCACCAGAATAGTGGCCTGCACGATCGGCTCGCGAAAGTCTTCTACGGACGAGACATCCGGAAGTTTGGACGGGTTATCGACGTAGATCGTCTCGCCGCTCTTCAGCGCCACTTCGAAGATTACACTTGGCGCCGTGGTGATCAGATCCAGGTTGTATTCGCGCTCCAAGCGCTCCTGAATGATCTCCATGTGCAGCATGCCGAGGAAGCCGCAACGAAAGCCAAAGCCCAGGGCATCGGAACTTTCCGGTGAATATTGCAGCGACGAGTCGTTCAGCGTGAGTTTCTGCAGGGCATCGCGGAAGTCCTCGAAATCATCCGAGCTGACCGGGAACAGGCCGGCGTAGACCTGCGGCTGGATGCGTTTGAAGCCGGGCAGCACTTCCACATCAGGGGTGGCCGCCAAAGTCAGGGTATCGCCCACCGGCGCGCCGTGAATATCCTTGATGCTGGCGATGATAAAGCCCACTTCGCCGGCTTTTAGATCGGCGGTGGCCGTATGCTTGGGGTTGAAAACCCCGACGCTGTCCACCAAATGCGTCTTGCCAGTGGACTTCACCAGCACCTTGTCACCTTTCTTGATCCGGCCATGGCGCACACGCACCAAGGAGACCACACCCAGGTAGTTGTCGAACCAGGAGTCGATGATCAGCGCCTGCAATGGCGCATCGATATCACCGGTCGGTGCCGGGATTGTGTGCACCAACCGCTCAAGCACCTCATCCACACCCAGACCGGTCTTGGCGCTGCAGGTCACAGCGTCGGTTGCATCAATACCAATGATCTTTTCGATCTCTTCTTTGACCCGGTCGGGTTCAGCCTGAGGCAAATCGATCTTGTTCAGCACCGGCATGACCTCAAGGCCCTGCTCGATGGCGGTGTAGCAGTTGGCAACCGACTGCGCTTCCACGCCTTGACCGGCATCGACCACCAGCAGTGCGCCTTCGCAGGCTGCCAGGGAGCGGCTGACCTCATAGGTGAAATCTACGTGACCGGGGGTATCGATGAAGTTCAGCTGATAGGTGATGCCGTCTTTAGCCTTGTAATACAGGGTAACGCTGTGCGCCTTGATGGTGATCCCGCGCTCACGCTCCAGATCCATGGAATCCAGTACCTGGGCTTCCATTTCACGGTCGGCCAAGCCGCCACACATCTGGATAAACCGGTCGGCCAAGGTCGACTTGCCGTGGTCAATGTGGGCGATGATGGAGAAATTGCGGATATGACTCAAATCACTCACGGATCAACACTCAAAAAGGTCGCAGGCGACTGCCCGCCGAAAATAGCCGCGAAGTGTACCCGAAAGCCACCTTGCACGTCATCAAGGCCGCACGGCAGCACTATGTAAAAGGGCGACCGAAGTCGCCCTTTTAGCCTGCCTGCACCGTTAATCGGCCAGCTTGAAGGTAATAAAGCTGGCGCGCCCCTGACGCAGTACACGCATCGATACCGACCGATTTTTCGGCAGCGCCTGCGCCACCTCGGTAAAGGTCTTGGCCGAGTTGATCGCCTGATTGTTCAGATGAGTGATTACATCACCCGGACGCAAACCAATCAGCGCAGCCGGACCATCCTGCACTTCGGAGATCACGACACCACCCTTAAGATCAAGACTCTTCTTCTGCTCGGCAGTCAACTCAACCACCTTGACCCCAAGACGATTGCTGCTGCGTTCAACCCCAGGCGCGGCAGTGCCAGCCAGTGCTTCGCCATCTTCAGGCAGCGCACCAATGCTCAGCTTCAGCTTCTTGCGTGCACCATCGCGCACCACATCCAGTTCGGCGCTGCTACCTGGCTTCAGCGCACCGACCAGATGCGGCAGGTCAGCAGACATGATGATCGGCTTACCATCCAGACTGAGAATCACATCACCTACCTGCAAGCCGCCCTTGGCAGCAGGCCCCTCTTCCAGCACCTGCGCCACCAGCGCACCAGCCGGCTTATCCAGACCGAACGACTCAGCCAGATCCTTGTTCACCTCCTGAATCACCACACCCAGCCAGCCACGACTGACCTTGCCCTCAGCCTTGAGCTGGTCGGCCACATCCATCGCTACACTCATGGGAATGGCGAACGACAGCCCCATAAAGCCACCGGAGCGGGTGAAAATCTGCGAGTTGATACCGACCACTTCACCGGCCAGGTTGAATAGTGGGCCGCCAGAGTTACCCGGGTTGATCGCCACATCCGTCTGGATAAACGGCACATAGCTCTCGTTTGGCAAGCTACGGCCTTTGGCGCTAACGATCCCGGCGGTCACCGAGTGATCGAAGCCGAATGGCGAACCAATCGCCAAGACCCACTCGCCGACCTTTAACTCTTCTGACTTGCCCAACTTGACGGTTGGCAAGCCAGCACCCTCAACTTTAAGCAGCGCAACATCGCTACGCGGGTCAGTGCCGACCAGCTTGGCTTCCAACTCACTGCGATCTGACAGGCGTACGATGATCTCATCAGCATCAGCAATCACATGGTTATTGG
Source organism: Pseudomonas sp. 8BK (assembly GCF_902506475.1). Taxonomy (NCBI): domain Bacteria; kingdom Pseudomonadati; phylum Pseudomonadota; class Gammaproteobacteria; order Pseudomonadales; family Pseudomonadaceae; genus Pseudomonas; species Pseudomonas sp. 8BK. The sequence goes on from NZ_LR733252.1 coordinate 3,230,060, forward strand.
TCAGCACGTAACCATCAGCGGAAATGATAAAGCCCGAGCCCAGCGACTGAGCTTCACGCTGACGACCACCGCCAGGCGCACGTGGCATCTGCGGAATATTGCGCTCGAAGAACTCGCGAAACATCGGCGGTAGACCTTCCAGGTCAGGCACATTGAGCTGACCACTGCCAGCAACCGCGCGATCCGGCATTTTCTGCCGGGTACTGATATTGACGACCGCAGGCGACGCCTGCTCAACCAGCTCGGTAAAATCCGGCAGGCTCGCCTGAGCAAACAACGCTTGCCCCATCAGCAGCACGGCAAATAACGCAGTAAATGAAGATTTCAGACCAAGCTTCGACATACAACTCCCCATCAGGCCAGCAAAAGTCTTAAAACGCTGCTACGGCACCGCCAAGCAATGCACGCAACACCACCGGTTGTAACGCCGGATCACCGGCGGTGACACGACTGCGCCAGCGCACCGCGCAGCAGGCAAAGGCAAAACCGAACAGCGCACTGAGTATGACCCAGGGCTCGCTCAAGCCCGCCTGCCCAGCAAGAACAGCCGCAGCAAACAAACCGAGCAACGGCAGCAGATAAACCAGCAGCGAACCACGCACCAGCAGATCTTCGCGCACACCGATAATGACTGCATCGCCAACATTCAGCTGCAGATCTGACAATGCACGCACATAACCACGACGACTATTTGTCCCGAGCTGATCAAGCAAACCCTGGCCGCAGCCAGCTTTGACAGAGCAACTGGAGCAGGTGCTTTTACGCAGGGTTTCGACCCAGACAGCGCCGGACTCAACCGCAACGACCCGCCCCTGCTCCTCGATCATTGCTCCACCTCGGCCGCTGAACGCATCGACAAGGCCACTCGCTCAGCTGTGCCCAAGGGTATTTCGCCGACCACGGTGACCATGACGTCGCCATCATCAGTCTTCAGTCTGCGCGAAACCGCTACAGTGGGGCCCAGCTGGGTACGGACGTCCTCAACGGCGGCGCCACGTAAAGGCTCCATGAAGACGGAAAAGCGCGCCAGGCCATCGCCATACACCTGACAGGCGACTGGCTCGTCCGATGCTGGGCTGCGGCGTTGGGTAACCGAACTCAGACTAAAGCCTGGCGGCAACCAGTCAGAACGCCAGGCTTCGACTGCATCCATCTGAGCAGGAGACAAACGCACCGGACGGCAACCTGTGCCAGGCTCAAGGTTAGAGCCTGCAGGTACTTCGGTTTGCAGCTGGGTAAACTGGAAGCGCTCAAGTAACTGCCCCCTGTCATTGACCAGCAAGGACTTGAGCGGCAAGCCCGTTTGCTGATCAAGGTGCAACTCGATGCCATAGCGATGCTGATCGCGCGGCACCAGGGCCAGCACGTTGGTGGCCCGTCCCGCCACGCGGGACTTGCCGAGCACACGCAGCTCATACCACTCATTCAACTGCTCGGCATTCAGCGCCCGGGCGGGCCACAGCTGGCTGTCGATCAATTGGTCAGCCAATGCACCACTTGCGCATTGCACCTGACCGTCGACACGCAACACTTCCTGCGCGGAGCCATCCAGCTGCAACAAGCGCTCACGCAAGGCACCACCCTCACCGACACGGTGCCAGATGCTGTGTGTCGAAAAACTACCATTGCGCTCGTAAACAAAGGTGCCCTGAAAACTCTGTGTGCGTTCGGCATCTGCCAAACGCTGCAGCAAGGCACGACCTTCATCGGCAATTGCCGGCAGCGCCAGCCAACTGCCCAGCAACAGAACGCCTAAAGGAATAAAGCGCATGCGATTCCTTAACAACGGGCCGTTAACGGGTTTCCAGACTGGCTGCACGCGCGTAAGGCAGCGCACCTTCGCTCGTACTCATGGCTGCCTGCTGCGCATGCTGGCGCAGATAAGCAGGCAGACGCTGCTCATGCCAGCCAGGCTGACCCTGCCCCACAGCACTGGCCGCAGGAGCCGCTTGTTCCTCGGATGTATTGAAGCCTGCCAGCATGGCCGGCCCACTGACCTGAGGGATATTCAACACCGGCTGACTGGATTGCTGCGCCAATTGGGCACCGGTGATGTCGTCCTGGTTGTAAAAACGCACACCCGCCAGCACTGCCACGGTAACCGAAGCTGCAACAGCCAGGCGACCCACAGTGCGCCAAGGGCCGTGCTGTACTTGTTGCGCAACCGGGGCAACATCATCAGCAAGGGCTGCGGATACAGCAGCGGCAATATCCAGACGCGGCTCAAGCAGCTCTTTGTGCATAACCGCCCGAGCAATCTGGTAACGCGACCAGGTTGCACGCAATTCAGGGTCATCACTGGCCGCCAGCACTCGCCTTAATTCAAGTTCATCCGCTTGGTTATCCATCACCGCGGACAGCGATTCCTGCAGGGTTTCACGACTCATGGCGGTTCCTCTCTTGGCTGACGCCGCTGTCTCAGGTTTCCTGCAGCAACGGCTGCAGGGATCGATCAATAGCCTCACGCGCCCGGAAAATTCGCGAACGCACGGTGCCGACTGGACACTGCATGACGCTGGCAATGTCCTCGTAACTCAGACCATCAAATTCACGCAAGGTTAGCGCTGTACGTAAATCTTCCGGCAACAGTTCGATGCTGCGGTGCACGGTGGCCTCGATCTCGTCGCGCAACAGGGCGCGCTCCGGCGATTCGATGTCCTTGAGGGCATGATCGCCATCATAGAACTCGGCATCCTCAGCACTTACATCACTGTCTGGTGGGCGCCGACCACGCGACACCAGGTAGTTCTTCGCTGTGTTGATGGCAATGCGATACAGCCAAGTGTAGAACGCACTGTCCCCACGAAAATTACCCAACGCCCGATATGCCTTGACGAAGGCTTCCTGCGCCACATCCTGTGCCTCATGGGTGTCATGCACAAAACGCACGATCAACCCGAGAATCTTGTGCTGATACTTGAGCACCAATAGATCAAATGCACGCTTGTCGCCACGCTGTACGCGCTCGACCAGTTGCTGATCATCTTCCTGGGTTAGCATGAAAACTCCTCATAAGGTTTGAAGGAGCGTAACGCCAACCCTTTACTCGGTCTGCCAAAGTAGACTTGGGCATTACGCAAAAGTTCTCTCCTTCAAACAAGCTTCCTGCAGAACACTTAAAAGTCCTGCACGGAATAGCGCAGCAAAGGGACTCCACCACTGCGCTTGTAGTCTGGACCAGCCGTCGGCAAGGCAAAACCGCAGGCCGCTGCAAAGACGCCTGACTCAGGCGAATTACCATCTAAACAACCGCCTATGGAACCCGAAACGCTTAAAAAGTTCCCGAGTAACGCACTTGGTCATAAGCCGGCTATTGTGCAGCCCCCCCCCTCTATATACTAGAGGCCGCTTTTCGCGGAATTCGGACATGAGCCAACATTACCAACACGACGTTCTGGTTATCGGTAGCGGTGCCGCCGGCCTGACCCTGGCCCTCACCCTGCCTGAACACTTGCGCATTGCCGTTCTGAGCAAGGGCAACCTGTCCAACGGCTCGACCTACTGGGCGCAAGGTGGTGTGGCGGCAGTGCTAGACGATACCGATACCATCGAGTCGCATGTCGAAGACACCCTCAATGCCGGTGGCGGCCTGTGTCGCGAGGACGCTGTGCGCTTCACCGTGGAGCACAGCCGCGAAGCCATCCAGTGGCTGATCGACCAGGGCGTGCCCTTTACCCGCGACGACCAGACCGCTCGCGAAGACGGCGGCTTCGAATTCCACTTGACCCGCGAAGGCGGCCACAGCCACCGACGCATCATCCATGCTGCCGACGCCACGGGCGCGGCGATCTTCAACACATTGCTGGAACAGACCCGTCAGCGCAGCAATATCGAACTGCTGGAGCAGCGTGTCGCCGTCGACCTGATTACCGAGCGCAAACTTGGCCTGGAGGGCCAGCGCTGCCTGGGCGCTTACGTGCTCAACCGCGCCAGCGGCGAGGTCGACACCTTTAGCGCACGTTTTGTGATTCTCGCCACCGGCGGTGCAGCCAAGGTTTATCTCTACACCAGCAACCCGGACGGCGCCTGCGGCGACGGTATCGCCATGGCTTGGCGCGCCGGCTGTCGAGTCGGCAACCTGGAATTCAATCAGTTCCACCCGACCTGCCTGTACCACCCAAAAGCCAAGAGCTTTCTGGTCACCGAAGCGCTACGTGGTGAAGGCGCACTGCTCAAGCTACCCAACGGTGAACGCTTTATGCCGCGCTTCGATGAGCGCGCCGAACTAGCGCCGCGGGATATCGTCGCCCGCGCCATCGACCACGAGATGAAGCGCCTAGGGATCGACTGCGTGTTCCTCGACATCAGCCACAAACCGGCTGACTTTGTGAAATCGCACTTCCCTACCGTCTATGAGCGCTGCCTGGACTTCGGCATCGACATCACCAAAGAACCGATTCCAGTAGTACCGGCTGCGCACTACACCTGCGGCGGCGTATTGGTCGACCAGAGCGGCCGCACCGATATCCCCGGCCTGTATGCCATTGGTGAAACCAGCTTTACCGGCCTGCATGGGGCGAACCGCATGGCCAGCAACTCGCTACTGGAATGCTTCGTCTATGCCCGCTCAGCGGCCGAGAACATCCTCGCTGAGCTCGACCAGATCAGCATGCCGAGCACGCTACCGAGCTGGGACGCCAGCCAGGTCACCGACTCGGATGAGGACGTGATCATTGCGCACAACTGGGACGAACTGCGGCGTTTTATGTGGGACTACGTCGGCATCGTGCGCACCAACAAGCGCCTGCAACGGGCCGAACACCGCGTACGCCTGCTGCTTGATGAGATTCACGAGTTTTACAGTAACTACAAGGTCAGCCGTGACCTGATCGAGCTGCGTAACCTGGCCCAGGTTGCCGAGCTGATGATCCGTTCGGCCATGCTGCGCCACGAAAGCCGCGGCCTGCATTACACCCTGGACTACCCGCAGCAGTTGACCGAGGCCAAGGATACTATTCTGCTGCCGCCCACCTATGGCGACTGAATTTCAGCCTCACCCGTAAGCGGCGGTGCTGATCACGCGCCAGGCTATCGCTGGCAATGCACAGCGAGCGTACGCGGCGCTGCCCGGCCAGACGAAAGCGCAGCAGCACAACCTGCGGTAAAGCCAGGCTATCAGGGTGCAACTCGATAGCCTGCCAGCCCTGCGCCGCGCTATGTACCTGCCAACCATCCGCCGTGTAACGCAGCGCCCGGTAAGCCTGTGGCGCACTCAGCAGCAGATGGCGTGGCAGTACCCAGGCAGCATGGGCGAAACAGAAGCCCATTCCGAGCAACCGCGCCCAAATGGGAATATCCACCAGCACCAGACTGAGCAGCGCCCCCCCCTGAATCAGGGCATAGCAGGCCAGCAGCCGCCGTGAAGGCTGCCACTGACACTCGAAGGCATCACTTGGGCTGGACACGGTCCAGAATCATCCGAACCATGCGCTTGAGATCGGCATCTTCCGGCTCGCCGCGCTGCATAAACCAGCCGAACATATCCTGATCTTCACATTCGAGCAGTTTGCGATAGCGCTCACGGTCAGCTTCATCGAGGTGTGGGTACACCTCCCTGACGAACGGCACCAGCAGCACATCCAGCTCCAGCATGCCGCGGCGGCTGTGCCAAAAAAGACGATTGAGTTCAATCGAGTCAACCATGGGTATGCTCCTTGGATAAGGCGCGCAGTATACCGATGAAAAGCCCCACTGTTGACCGCACGCATCACCCGACCAGGCATTGCGCCGAGACGAAGCAGCGGCAAGCGCTGACAAGGCGCGAGGCGCGCTCTATGATGAGCCCCCTAACTTTTATCCAGCGATACCTAATCCACCATGGCCGATACCGCGTTCTATTGCACCCTCAGCCACGAAGGCATCCTCGCCGTGCGCGGCCCGGACGCCAACAAGTTCCTCCAGGGCCAAGTCACCTGCAACCTCAACTACCTGAGCGACAACCATTCCAGCCTGGGCGCACGCTGCACCCCCAAGGGCCGCATGCAGTCGAGTTTTCGCATTGTCAGCGTAGATGACGGTTTCCTGCTGGCGATGGCCAGCGATTTGCTCGAAACGCAACTGGCTGACCTGAAGAAATACGCCGTCTTCAGCAAATCCAAGCTCACCGACGAAAGCCAGGACTGGCTGCGCATCGGCCTAAGCAATGGCGATGACGCCCTGCGCAGGCTTGGCCTTGAGCTTGCCGAGACCGCCGACAGCGTCGCACGCAGCAATGAGTTGCTGGCCCTGCGCCTGAGCGATGGCCGCGCCGAACTCTGGCTGCCCGCCGGTCAGCCCGCGGCCGTACAGGCGCAATTGGCCAGCCACCTGCCGCAAGCGCCGCTGAATGACTGGCTACTGGCGCAAGTACGCGCTGGTATCGGCCAGGTCATGGGCAGCACCCGCGAGCTGTTTATTCCGCAGATGATCAACCTGCAGGCCGTAGGCGGCGTGAGTTTCAAAAAAGGCTGCTACACCGGCCAGGAAATCGTCGCGCGCATGCAGTACCTGGGCAAACTCAAACGCCGCCTGTATCGCCTGGAGCTGCACGACAATCAGCTGCCAGAGCCCGCCACTGCGCTGTTTTCGCCGCCCCACAGCTCCAGCGTTGGTGAAGTGGTGCTGGCCGCGCGCAGTCCGGCAGGCGTCGAACTGCTTGCCGTACTGCAGGACGAAGCCGCCCTGAATGGGGTGATTCACCTGGGTTCTGCCGAAGGCAGCACGCTGAGCGTGCTCGATTTGCCGTATACACTGGACCCAGACCGCGAAATACAGCGCTAAGCACTTACTACACTTACTATTGCCTGACCGCCTAAAGAGAATTGCCCATGAGCAAGCTTGCCGAGAAAGTCCAAAAGGAACTGATCCAGGCCATCGACAGTGATGAACTGGTTCTGCCGACATTGCCGGAGGTCGCGCTGAAAGTCCGCGAGGCAGCAGAGAATCCGGATATCGGCATCCCGCAACTGAGCAAAGTGATCGGCAATGATGCCGCCCTGACGGCGCGCATCATCAAGGTGGTGAACAGCCCGCTGCTGCGCACCAACAAGGAAATCACCGACCTGCAGATGGCCGTCGGTCGCCTCGGCATCAACTACACCTGCAACCTGGCCACGGGCCTCGCCATGGAACAAATGTTCCAGGCTACCAGCGACGTAGTTGACCGCAAAATGCGCGAAGTGTGGAACAAAAGCACAGAAATTGCCGGCATCTGCCACGTTCTCTGCAAACACTACACGCGCCTGCTGCCCGACCAAGCCACCCTCGCCGGCCTGGTGCATCAGATCGGCGTGCTGCCAATCCTCACCTACGCCGAAGAGCACAGCGAGCTGCTGGCTGACTCGATCAGCCTCAACCATGTGATCGAGCAGATTCACCCGATCATCGGCGACAAGATCCTGCGTGCCTGGGAATTCCCCGAGCTGATCGCCATGGTGCCCAGCCAGTACCTGGACTTCACTCGCGACAGCGCCAAGGTCGACTATGTCGATATCGTTCAGGTTGCCACCCTGCAGAGCTATCTGGGCAGCGAGCACCCTTATACCCAGCTGGACTGGAGCCAGATCCCGGCGTTCCGCAAACTCGGCCTGGACCCAAGCCAGAATCTGAATGAAGACGAAGATCTCTCCGCCGCGATGGAAGCGGCCATGAGCATGCTCCAGTAAAGCCCTTCACGCGCATGCAGCCGAATGCAACTAGACTGAATACAGTCCCCACAATTGGCTTACGGCTCATGCGCGCCCTGCTGTTATCTGCCCTGTTTAGCCTGTTTTGCGGTGCTTTGACCGCTGCAGAACCGGTGCGCCTGACCAACGGTGAATGGCCGCCTTACTTGGGCGAACAACTGCCGCATAAGGGCGTTGCCTCACGCATCGTTGCCGAAGCCTTTGCTCTGCAGGGGATTGATGTGGCTTGGGAATTCCACCCCTGGGCACGTTCACTGCAACTGGCCGAGCGCGGCAAACGCGATGGCAGTGCGGTCTGGCTACACAGCAGTGAACGTGAAGAAAAGTTCTTTATCAGCGACCCGGTGGTGGAAAGCGGTTACTACCTGTTCCACCGCAAGGGCTACAGCTTTGATTGGCAACAGGTTGGCGACCTGCAAGGCCGACGTCTGGTCGGCACTCGCGGCTATGACTACGGCGAAGCCTTTCAGCAGGCTGAAGCCAGTGGACAACTGCGGGTCAATCGAGTGACCAGTGATGAAACCGCCTTTCGCCAACTGATTGCCGGCCGCGTCGATCTGTTTCCGATGGACAAAGTGGTCGGCTTCGACATGCTGCATCAGCACTTCAGCGCCGCCGAACGCGCGCAACTGAGCTTTCACCCCAAGCCGCTGCGCAGCGACAGCCTGCACCTGCTGCTCTCGCGGGAGGTGCCTGGCAATGCTGAGCTGATCGCCCGCTTCAACCAGGGCCTGGCGCAACTGCGCGAAAGCGGCAAGGTCGCCCAATACCTATTGGAAATTCAGCAACCGCTTAGCCTGGCGCCCTGACTCAGACTTCTACGCCGGCAAACTCGACGCGCACCAACAAACCCTGTGGCTGCGCCTGATGCAGGCTGATTTCGGCCTGATGCGCCCGGCAGATTTCACCGACAATCGCCAAACCCAACCCCGCCCCAGAGCCCTTGTTACTGCGCCGATAGAAACGCGCAAAGACCCGCTCATGCTCTTCTGACGGAATCCCCGGGCCATCGTCTTCGACCTCCAGCACCCCTGCCAGCAATACCCGCAGGATCACATTGCCGCCGGCAGCGGTGTGCGCTAACGCGTTATCCAGCAGGTTGCACAACAGCTCGTTGAGCAGCGTCGGCTCGCCACTGACCCACACCGGCTGCTCAGCTTCCAACGCCAGGGCGATGCCCCGCGCATGGGCCAGCGGCGCCAACGCCATGCCCAGCTCACGCGCCAGCTGGCTGAGATCCAGATGCTGCGCGCCGCCCTCGGCAATCGCCCGTGCGCCGCTTTCGATACGCGCCAGCGAGAGCAGCTGGTTAGCCAGATGGGTCAGCTTGTCGGTGTTCAGCGCCGCCTCTTCCAGCGTGCTGCGCCAAATCGAAGGTTCCTGGGCACGCAACCCCAACTCGACCCGCGCCTTGAGTGCCGCCAGGGGCGTGCGCAGCTCGTGGGAGGCATCGGCAATAAATTGTGACTGGCGCTCGAACAGGCTGCGCAGCCGAGCATTGAACTGGTTCAGCGCATCAATCAATGGACGCAGCTCGCGCGGCATGCCGAGATCCGACAGCGGCTGCAGATCATCACTGGTGCGCGCCGCCACACTGCGGCGCAAGGCTTCCAGTGGCCGCAGCGCAGCGCTTACCGCCAGCCACACCAAGAGCAATGCACTTAGCGACAGCACGCCCATGCGCAGCAAGGTGCCGAGCAACAGCTCGCGGGCCATGCGCTCACGCGCGCCCTGGGTTTCTGCCACGCGGATTTCCGCCACACCGTTGAGGCCCGGCTCACTGACCGGCTGCAGCAGACTGACTACCCGTACGCCCTGTTCACGAAATTCCGCGTCGTAGAAACGCGCCAGCGCCGGATAATCCTCAGTGCGCTTGATATGGGCCGGCGGCGCAGGCAGATCTTCATAGCCCGACACCAGCGCGCCCTGCACATCCAGCACTTGGTAGTAGATACGCCCGGCACTGTCATAGGCGAAGGTGTCCAGCGCCACATAAGGCACGTTGGCATTCAGCCGCTCGGCGGTGGTGTACAACCCATCGGCAATCGCCCGCGCCGAGGCCAGCAGGGTACGGTCATAGGCGGTGTCGGCAGCGCGGCGCGCACTCCAGTAGGCACTCAGGCTACTGACCAGCAGAATCAACGCCAGCAGCAGCGCCAGGCGGCGGATCAGCCGTCCGCGCAGGCTACCCGGTTGGTTCGCCATGGCTTTGCCGCGTCCAGCCACCGACGGCCTCCAACCCTCAGTCACCGACTGCCTCCAACAAATAGCCCAGGCCACGAAAGGTGACGATGCGTACCCCGCCGCCTTCGAGCTTCTTGCGCAGGCGGTGCACGTAGATTTCGATGGCGTCGCTGCTGGCTTCCTCATCCAGGCCAAACACCTGAGCGGCCAACTGTTCCTTGCTCATCACCCGTCCGGGCCGGGCAATCATCGCCTCCAGCACCGCTTGTTCGCGGGAGGTCAGGGTCAGCAGGCCGTCAGCCAGGGTAAAACGCCGGGTGTCCAGGTCATACAGCAGGTTGCCGCAGCGCTGCTGGCGTTCACCACCGAGCACGGTACGCCGCAGCAGCGCCTTGACCCGCGCCTCCAGCTCACTCAATTCGAAGGGTTTGGCCAGGTAATCGTCAGCACCGAGGTTGAGGCCATGTACGCGGTCCTTGACCTCGCCACGGGCGGTGAGCATCAGTACCGGCAGGGTCTTGCCGCGCTCACGCAAACGCGCCAGCACCTGAAAGCCATCCAGGCGCGGCAGGCCGATATCGAGAATCGCCAGGACGTAATCCTCGCTGCTTAGGGCCAGATCGGCCGCCACGCCGTCATGCAGCATGTCCACATTAAGCCCGATGCCACGCAGGGCCTGAGCCACGCTTTCAGCCAGGGGCAGATGGTCCTCGACCAGCAGGATTCGCACGGTAATAGCACTCCACAAACTTGTTGTTATGCGCCCAGTGTAACGGCGCAGAAGCCGCTGCGAATGCCCCAGCGACTTTCTTTCAAACTGAAAGCCTGGTGAAAGCTTGACCCCCTAGCATCGGTTTCAGGTGGCTCGATCCACCGACCTGAACGACTGACGCAGTGGTGCGCAGTCGTGACAAAAACAACAATGGAGACCACAGGATGCCGACTGCATCTCATCAGGCGCTTGCGCCTGCTCACCTGCTTAGCCTGGCCATCGCCGCCGCGCTGCTTGCCCCCGCTGCCCATGCCGATTTCGTGGCTGACAGCAAAGCCAGCCTGACCACCACCAATATCTACCTCAATCGTGATTTCCGCGAAGGCACCAGCAGCCAGCAGAACAAGCGTGAAGAGTGGGGCCAGGGTTTCTGGCTCGATGTCCAGTCCGGCTACACCGAAGGCACCGTGGGGTTCGGCCTTGATGCCCTGGGTCTGGTTGGGGTCAAACTGGATTCCGGCGGTGGCCGCACCGGCACCGACCTGCTGCCGGTACAGGACGATGGTGGCACCCCAGACCAGTTCGGCCGCCTGAGCCTGACGGCCAAGGTCAAGGTCTCCAATACCGAGCTGCGCTATGGCTCACACGTTCCAGAACTGCCCGTGGTCAAGGCCAGCGACAGCCGCCTGCTGCCGCAGGTGTTCGAAGGCGGCCTACTGACCTCCAGCGAACTCGAAGGCCTGACTTTTACCGGCGGACGCCTGGACAAGGTGATCGACCGTGCCTCGACCAACTCCGAAGAGCTGATCCTCAATAGCAAGAACCGTCGCTTCGCCGGCGGCGTGACAGCTGATCACCTAGATCTGATGGGCCTCGATTACAGCTTCAACCAGCAGCTCAAAGGCCGCTATTACTTCGCCGACCTCGACGATATCTACCGCCAGCACTTCTTCGGCCTGCTCGCCAGCCAACCGCTGGGCAGCGGCACCCTCAGCGCCGATATACGCCTGATGCTGAGCAAGGACAGCGGCGCATCCAATGCCGGCAAGATCGACAACCGCGCCGTGGGCGCCATGCTCAGCTACGCCATCCACGGTCACAAACTGGGCCTGGGCTTTCAGGACATGAGTGGCGACACCGGTTATGCCTACATCGATGGCAGCGACCCGTTCCTGGTCAACTTCGTGCAGATCAACGACTTCGCCAACGCCGACGAGCGCTCCTGGCAGGCCCGTTACGACTACGACTTCGGCAAGCTCGGCGTACCCGGCCTGAGCTTTATGACCCGCTACATCAAAGGCAGCGACGCGCAAATCGCTGGCACTGATGACACCGGCGGCGAGTGGGAACGCGACATCGAGGTCAAGTACGTGGTGCAAAGCGGGCCACTGAAAGATGTCTACGTACGCCTGCGCAACGCCAGCTTCAAATCCGATTTCGCCCGCGATGCGGACGAGAACCGCGTCATCGTCGGCTACACGCTGCCGATCTGGTAATCCACAATAAGAGCTCAGAGGAATACCCCATGAAAACTGCCTTTACCCGCATCGCCCTGGCCACCGCCTGCATGGCCTTTGCCGGCCAACTGCTGGCTGCCGAACCCAAGCGCCCGGAATGCATCGCCCCGGCCAAGCCCGGCGGCGGCTTCGACCTGACCTGCAAGCTGGCGCAGAGCGGCCTGAAAGACAGCGGCCTGCTGAAAGCACCGATGCGCGTCACCTATATGCCCGGCGGTGTCGGCGCGGTGGCCTATAACGCGGTGATCGCCCAGCGTGCCGATGATCCGGGCACCATCACCGCATTTTCCAGTGGCTCTCTGCTCAACCTGGCGCAAGGCAAATTCGGCCGTTACGACGAAACCGGCGTGCGCTGGCTGGCTGCCGTAGGCACCGATTACGGCGCCATCACCGTACGTGCCGACTCGCCGTATCAGAGCCTGGACGACCTGGTTCAGGCCCTGAAAAAAGACCCGAGCAGCATCGTCTTCGGCGCTGGCGCCACCATCGGCGGCCAGGACTGGATGCAGACCGCGCTGATCGCCCGCCTGGCCGGCATCGACCCGAAAAACCTGCGCTACGTGGCTTTTGAAGGTGGCGGCGAAACCCTCACTGCCATGCTCGGCGGCCATGTTCAGGTCACCTCCAGCGGTCTGGGCGAAGTCACCCCGCAGCTGGCGGCGAAGAAAGTACGCATCCTCGCCGTGCTGTCCGATGAACGTCTGCCCGGCAAACTGGCCGACATCCCCACCGCCAAGGAACAAGGCTATGACATCTCCTGGCCGGTGATCCGCGGCTTCTATATGGGCCCAGAGGTCAGCGACGAGCAGTACAACTGGTGGAAACAGCAGTTCGACAGCCTGCTCGCCCGTGAAGACTTCGCCACCCTGCGCGAGCAGCGCGACCTGCTGCCGTTGTCGGTGACGGGCGACGAGCTGAAAACCTTGGTCTTCAAGCAAGTTGAGGAATACAAGGCGCTGGCTGGCGAGTTCGGCCTAATGCAATAAGCGGCCACGCCGCAATTCGTAGGATGGGTCGGGCCACGTAGGTTAGCCGCACAGCGGCGCGGCCCATGCTGTGATACCCCATGGGTATCGCTGCGCTCAACCCATCCTACGGCTTCACGGTCTTTCCCTGACCCTCGATTAGGTAATCCACCATGTACGTTCGCCTGTTCGCCGCGAGCTGGCTGCTGTTTTGCGCCGTTCTCGCCGTCATCGCCTGGGGCTTCCAGGCACCCTTCGCCTACGACCCGGTGGGGCCGCGCGCCTATCCGTTGCTGCTGCTGAGCCTGATGGCTGCTGGCAGCCTGTGGCTGGTTTTCAAGCCCGGCTTGCTCGAGCAGACGCTGAATACCCGCGCTGCCGTGCGCGCCGTGCTGTGCATATTGGCGCTGCTGGCTTACGCGCTGCTGTTCGAAGTGCTCGGTTTCGTCATCAGCACCACGCTGGCCACCTTCGCCCTTGGCCTGCTGTTTACCGGTCGCCCACTGCCCTGCGCCATCAGCGCCGTACTGATGGGTGTGCTGCTGTATGGCCTGTTTGATTACCTGCTGGATGTGCCGCTGCCCCTCGGCCTGTTCGAAGCCTTCGTGGAGAGCTGAAAATGGAAACCCTGAATTTCTTGATGCAAGGCTTCGAAGTCGCGACCCGACCGGAAAACCTGCTGGTAGCCTTGTTCGGTGCCTTTGTCGGCACCATCGTCGGCCTGCTCCCAGGCCTGGGCCCAATCAATGGCGTGGCGCTGCTGCTGCCACTGGCCTTCGCCCTCGGCCTGTCGCCGGAAACCGCACTGATCCTGCTCGCCGCCGTGTACCTGGGCTGTGAGTATGGCGGACGTATCTCGGCGATTCTGCTAAACGTACCGGGCGACGCCGCGGCAGTGATGACCACCCTCGACGGTTACCCACTCGCTCGCCAGGGCAAGGCCGGAATCGCCCTGTCACTGTCGGCCGTCAGCTCGTTTATCGGCAGCATCATCGCCACCTGTGGCGTGGTGCTCTTCGCCCCGATCCTGGCGAAGTGGGCGGTGGCCTTCGGCCCGGCCGAATACTTCGTGCTGATGATTTTCGCCATCGCCTGCCTCGGCGGAATGGTCGGCGACAAGCCGGTGAAAACCCTGATGGCCGCGCTGATCGGCCTGGCCCTGGCTACCGTTGGCGTGGACTCGACCACCGGAGTGTATCGCTTCACCTTCGGCAGCGTCAGCCTGTCGGACGGCATCCAGTTCGTCATCGTGGTGATCGGCTTCTTCAGCGTCAGCGAAGTGCTGCTGATGCTGGAAAAAACCCACAACGGCCAGAAAGCGGTAAAGGCCAGCGGCCGTCTGCTGTTCAACTTCAAGGAATTCTGCTTCAGCTTCTGGACCATGGTGCGCAGCGCCGTGGCCGGCTTCGTTATCGGTGTGCTGCCGGGTGCCGGAGCGACTATTGCCAGCGCCATGACCTATATGACGGAAAAGCGCATGGCCGGCCCGAACGGTAAGTTCGGCGACGGCGACCTGCGTGGCCTGGCGGCGCCGGAAGCGGCCAACAACGCCTCGGCCTGCGGCTCGCTGATCCCCATGCTGACCCTCGGCGTACCGGGCTCGGGCACCACGGCGGTGATGATCGGCGCACTGACGCTGTACAACATCACCCCAGGCCCGCTGCTGTTCGAACAGCAACCGGATGTGGTCTGGGGCCTGATCGCCTCGCTGTTTATCGGCAACGTGATCCTGCTGGTGATGAACATCCCGCTGGTTGGCCTGTTCGCCCGCATGCTCAGCGTACCCAACTGGGTGCTGGTGCCGGCGATCACCGTGATCAGCATGGTCGGCGTCTACGCGGTGCACAGCACCACCTTCGACCTGGTGCTGATGATCGGCCTCGGCGTATTCGGCTATATCCTGCGCAAGCTGGATTTCCCGCTGTCGGCACTGATCCTCGGCTTCGTCCTCGGCGAACTGATGGAAGATAACCTGCGCCGCGCCCTGTCGATCTCTGCTGGCGACCTGAGCATCCTCTGGAACAGCCCGATCAGCCTGTGCCTGTGGGCACTCACCGCGCTGATGTTGGCTCTGCCAGGCCTGCGCTGGTGGCGTTCGCGCCGTGCGGCGCAACTGGCCAATGCCTAAGTCGTCTGCGCTCACCGGCTGGCAAAGCTGGTGGGCCACCCCTTTGGTCGGCCTGTTAGGCGGCTATCTGGCCAGCCTGATCGGCTGGCCTTTGCCGTGGATCATCGGCTCGCTGCTGGCGGTGATCGCCGCCCGCTGCAGCGGCTGGCTGATCAGCGAACTGCCAGGCGGACGCAAGACCGGCCAATGGCTGGTGTCCAGCGCCATCGGCCTGCATTTCACCAGTGAAGTATTCGGCCAACTGCTCAGTCACTTCGGCGTGATTCTGCTCGGCGCCCTGCTCACCCTGCTGCTCAGCCTGATCGGCATCATCGTACTGCGCCGCGCCGGCCTCGATCGCGCCACTGCGTTCTTCGCCAGCATGCCGGGTGGTGCCAGCGAGATGGTCAACCTGGCGCAACGGCACAACGCCGAAACCGCCAAGGTGGCCGCCGCCCATAGCCTGCGATTACTGCTGGTGGTATTGCTGATTCCGGCAATCTTCACCTGGAGCCTGCCACCCATCGCACCGCCAGCACCTGCAGCGGTGAGTTGGCCCTGGTTGGCGGTACTGCTACCAGCTGGCGCGCTACTGGCTTGGCTATGGGGACGTTTGGGCCAACCCAACCCGTGGATGCTAGGCCCGCTGACTGTCTGCGCCGTAGCCAGTGTCAGCTTCGATCTGCACCTGGGCTTGCCCGATGGCCTCGGCCAGACCGGCCAATGGCTGATCGGCTGCGCCCTGGGCTGTCACTTCGACCGCAATTTCTTTCGCAGCGCACCGGGTTTTCTCGCACGCATCCTGCTGTTCTGTCTGCTCGCCATGCTCGCCGCCGCCGCGTTGGGCCAAGGCCTGGGCTGGCTGGCCGGGGAAAACCAGAACGCACTGATGCTCGGCATGATGCCCGGCGGCATCACCGAACTGTGCCTGACCGCAGAGGCCCTACACCTCTCGGTGGCGCTGGTCACGGCCCTGCAGGTGCTGCGGCTGTTTCTGGTGATGTTTCTCGCCGAACCGTTATTCAGGCTTTGGCAACGCAGCTGAAAGCACTTTAGCGACCACGTTTAGCCCGCCTTGTGCGGGCTCTTTTTTGCCTGCATACCGGCAGTTTTTGTTTAACAGATATGTCTACGGCAACGCACACAGGCACGTCTGACGTACCCTCAGGCCTTCACCACCGAGGCATCCTCCATGAGCGTATTGCGTTGGCCTGCCGTGAAAACCCTGCTGCTATTGCTCTGCCTGAGCCTGCTGATCAGCGCCTGCAGCCGTGCAGGCCTGGCCTATCGCAACCTGGACTGGCTGCTGCCCTGGCGCTTGAACAATTACCTGAACCTCGACAGCCAGCAACAGGCCTGGCTAAAACCCCGCTTACAGACACATCTGCAGTGGCACTGCAGCGCCGAGCTGCCGCGCTATATCGACTGGCTGCACACCACCGAAAGCATCCTCGCCCAGCCGCAGCCAGACAGCGCTCAGCTGCTTGAACAATTCGTCCAGTTCGATGCCGCGCTCAAACGCATCGGCATCGAGATCACTCCCACCGCTATCGAACTGCTGCAGGGCCTGAGCGAGCAGCAGGTTAGCGAGCTCTACGCGGCGCTGGATGAAGACAACCTGGAAGACCGCCAGGACTTTCTCGACCCGCCCCTGACCACCCAGATCAGCGAACGCCAGACGCGCATGCAGGAACGCCTACGGCCCTGGCTCGGCCGCCTGAATAAGGCGCAGACAGAACATATTGCTGATTGGGCCAACAGCCTCGGTGAGCAGAACCGTCTGTGGCTGGAGAATAGGCAGCTGTGGCAAGCCGAACTGCGCAAAGTGGTCGCCGAACGCGATAGCGCCGACTTCGCCGAGCGGCTGACGCCGCTGCTGCAACAACGCGAGCGCTTCTACAGCGACGAGTACCGCGCCAGTTATGGCCGCTCACGCCTGGCGTTGGCCACGCTGTTCAGTCAGCTGTTGAGCAATAGCGATGAAGCGCAGCGCGAGCGCCTGAGTCACCGCTTGCGCGACCTGCGCAGGGATCTGGCCGAGCAACAGTGCAGCGTTTAAGCCGACTCGGGCAGGCGCCAGTCAATCGGACTTAGCCCATGCTGCTGGAGGAACTTGTTGGTGCGGCTGAAATGGCCGTTGCCGATAAAGCCACGGTGCGCCGACAGCGGCGAAGGGTGCACGGATTTCAGCACCAGGTGCTTGCTGACATCGATCAGTTTTTCCTTGCTCTGTGCATGGGCGCCCCATAGCAAAAACACCAGGCGCTCCTGCTGCTGACTGACCACCTCGATCACCTTGTCGGTAAACGTCTGCCAGCCGATCTTGGCGTGGGAGCCAGCAATGCCATGCTCCACGGTCAGCGAGGTGTTAAGCAGCAACACGCCCTGCTCCGCCCAATGCTGCAGGTTGCCGTGATCGGGAATGTCGATATTCAGGTCGCGCTTGAGCTCTTTATAGATATTCACCAGCGACGGCGGCGTCTTCACCCCAGGCTGCACCGAGAAGCACAACCCATGGGCCTGCCCAGGCCCGTGGTATGGATCCTGACCGATTATCACCACCTTGGTCTGCGCCAGCGGCGTGGAGTTGAGCGCATTGAAGATCAGCGAGCCAGGCGGATAAATCTGCTTGCCGGCAGCTTTCTCGCAACGCAGGAAATCGCCCAGCTCGCGCATATAGGGCTTCTCGAATTCTGCATGCAACGCGGCCTTCCAGCCGGCTTCGAGTTTGACGTTATCGGCGGCGCTCATGCCTGAATCCTGCTTAAACCAACGAAGACGGCACGCTAAGGAAGGCGCCCAGGCAAGTCAAGGCAAACGGCGTTACAACAGCGGTTGTAGCACCCGATGATAGATGCGGTTTCTGTATTTGCGATGAAACAGAGCCTGGAGAGGCAATGCGATAACTCAGCAAATTCTCTTCAAGCAAACAGGCCAAGAGGCTTCTGCACTACGGCTGCTACTGACCTAGACTGTGGAAAAAAGCAAAGGCCACTACCGTGCTACTACGCTCGCTGACATCCATAGTTCTACTGTGTCTACTTAGCTTGCCATTGCAGGCCAAGCCGCTGCTACGCATCCTGGCATGGCCAGGCTATGCCGACACAGACTTGGTAGCAGCCTTTGCCGAGCACTATAACGCCGATGTAGACGTCACCCTTGTCGGCAACGATGACGAGTTGAGGCTTAAGCTGAGCAAGGATGACGGTAAGCATTTCGACGTAATTGCCGCCAACACCTCTGAAATCAACCACTTCGTTCAACAGCAGTTGCTGCAACCCTTGCGCCTGGCGAATTTGACCCGGCGCAGCGGCCAGCTCCTGCAGTTTCGTCAGATCAACAACATCCCTGGCTTGATGCATAAGGGACAGGCCTATGGGGTCCCTTATGTCTATGGCGAGATGGGGCTGATCTATAACCGTAAGATGATGGATAGTCCACCGAACTCAATTGACAGCCTTTGGGATCCCAAATGGCAGGGGCAGGTGCTGGCCTATGATGGCAGCAGCCACAGCTTCTCCCTGGCCCGCCAAGCTCTTACTAAACCACCCTTCGCCATACCTACCGAAGAGATGCCCGCGACTGTAGCCAAGCTGATTGAATTGCGACGTAACGTGCTGAGTTTTTACAGCTTGCCGGAAGAGTCGGTCAGCCTCTTTACGCAAAACTCCGTTGCCTTGATGTATGCCAACTACGGTCGTCAGCAACTTAAGCTGTTACAGGATGCAGGGGCCGACGTGGGTTACGTGATACCCCAGGAAGGTGCATTTGCCTGGCTGGACTGTTGGGCAATTACTCGCACGACACCCAACCGTGACCTGGCAGAGCAGTGGATCAACTACAGTCTTGAGCCACAAGTCAGCGGCGCCTTGACTGAACGTCAGGGCCTGGAAAATACCCTGCGCACCCTGCAAGCCTCAAACGCACCCTTGCGCCTGATTTGGCTTGAACCTGTGGCAAACGCCGAACTGCGCGCCAAGCTCTGGCAATCCATACTAGCCGGGGAGCGCCCGGAAAATCTGGTGCAGCCTTGAAACTCAGCCTTGGCAACAAGCTCACCGTACTGCTCTGCTTATTCGGTTTGCTGCTCAGTGGGCTTGCCAGTTACTACTCCCTGAGCAGCAGCAAGCAAATCTTGGTTGCTGCTGCCAAGCGCGATCTGCTGGTGGCCAATCAAGTATTGGGGCGCAACCTGCAGATCAGCCTGGAAAACTTCGCCAATGACCTTAAGGTACTCAGCACCCAGTCGCAACCAGTTGACGTACTTGAAGACACACCAAGAAGCAACAGAGAGGCTGTGGAGTTAACCCAGCTATTTACCTCGATGCTCAACGCACACCCCGAGTACCAGCGTATTCGCCTGATCGAGGCGAAAAACCATGGACTGGAGCGCATCAACGTTGATCCCCAAGGCCCAATCTCCAGCAACGCGTTACAGGAAAAGGGCCATTTCCCCTATGTGTTTAAAACGTTGCAGTTAGTGCCGGGGCAGCAGTTTTTTTCTGAGATAGCCCCTTCTCGCCTGGATCCGGACAAAGCGCTAACACTCCATCTGGCAAGCCCTATCTGGAAAAACGACCAGCAAGTGCTCGGTCTGATAGTACTGAGCATCGATGTCAAGAAGCTGTTCAGTCGCCTACAGCGCGAAATACCCGATTACTATCAGTTGTTTCTGGCCAACAGCCAGGGCGAGCTACTGCTCAACCCTGAGCGCAACACGTCCCAAGGCAGAGACCAAGGCCCCAGCGTAATGATTCAAAGCCAACTGCCAGAATTGCTTGCTCTACTTGAAGGGCAAAGCACTAACATGCTCAGTATTCTGCCAGCCAAACGTGAACAGCCGACTCGGCTAGCGGCCTTCACCAGCGTCAGCATCGAAGCTGAAAGCAATCATTTGTTGCTGGGCCTAGCAGTCCCTGAGGAACATATTCTCCAAGCATCCCGCGAGCTTGATCAACGCCTGGTACAGATTATCGTGGCTCTCAGTTTGATCACCCTGCTGCTCTCACTGTGGCTGGCGCGCAAGATGATCCGTCCTCTGAATCAAATAGGCCTGGCAATAGCCCACTTCAGCAAGAACCTCAGCCTGCAGCCACTGCCAATTGAACGCGGCGACGAACTCGGCAAATTAGCCAGGGATATCCGCGCCATGCAGGAAAAAATTCTCGCTCAGATAATCGAGCTCAACACCAACCAGCAAGAGCTGCAGCACATGGCGCACAACGACCCATTGACCGGCCTACCCAATCGACGCCTGTTCTTCGATCGCCTGCAGCACGCTATCAGCAACGCCAAGCGCAACGGCAAGCTGTTAGGCCTGCTCTATATTGACCTTGACCACTTCAAGGAAATCAATGACAGCCACGGCCATGCCGCCGGTGACAAAGTGCTGGGTAACGTAGCCCACTTGCTCGGCTCGGTTACTCGCAGTGGCGACACCGTGGCCCGCTTAGGTGGTGACGAGTTCGTCATACTCTTCGACGAGGTTGAAAACCGCGCCACCTTGCTGGGTATTGCCCAGAAGTTATTGGCCTTACTGCAAAACCGCCTGTTGATCGATGGTAAAGATCTGCAAGTGCGCGCCAGCCTCGGCATCAGCCTTTACCCGCAAGACGGCAGTGATGCGCAGACGCTGCTGCAAAATGCCGACCGCGCCATGTACAGTTCTAAATGCAGTGGTCGAAACACAATCACCTGCGCCTGAATAACTGCACTGGCCTGGAACAGCGCAAACGCGTCCAGCTTGCGAAGCCAAGGCCAAGCAGAATCGCTCGGACAAATCCACCGTCATCCATACGCTGCTGACCATCCGTTGATTAACGAGCCTTTCGATAAGGTCGAAATCGACCGAGCACTTTCGACTTCTAAAGTCATCGAAGAAAACGATTTCGCCCCCAATCCGAAGATTTGCTGCAGACGATAAAAATCGTCGAGGCATTCGCTTGCTCGTCATGTACGTGGCATTCAGCCCGTATTAGAGATAGGGTCGCAGAGCAAGCAGCTACCGGCTTTATGCGAGGTCTGCTGATCACCTATCGCGGATAGCATCCATGATGACGATGAAGACACTGCTGTGGAGTGGATCGGCGGCAACGCCTTCCGCAAAGCCTACGACGAGACATCGATAATCCCGCAGAAAAAGCACGCTAGAAGCACCACAGGCAGCCAGGGTTTAAAAGAGCAATAGATAGCAGCAGACATCGTCCTCAATCCAACTCCTAACTCACCCCTGATGCAGCGCCCGGTAATGACTGGGCGCCATGCCCACCACTTTGCGAAATAACCGCGAGAAGTAATACACATCGTCATAGCCCAACTGCTCGGCCACCTGGCGGATACCCTGTTCGCCCTCGTCGAGCAGGCGACAGGCGTGGGCCATTTTCAGTTGGATAAAGTCCTGAATCGGCGCATGGCCGGTCAGGGCGCGGTAGGTTTTGGCGAAGTGAAAGCGCGACAGTTTGAACTGCGCGGCCAGCTCGTCGAGGTTTAGCGAGTCATGCAGATGGGCGCGCATCACCGCCTGTACCGCGTCTACATCCAGCACCCGTCCGGATTTCAGGGTGGTACGCGCCGGCAGCACCGCCAGAGAAGTGAGCAGTACCTGCAACTGATGCGCGGCATGTACGAAATGCGCCAGGTTCAAGCCCTGCTTGCGCAGGTTGAGCAAGGCGTCGAACTCGGCCAGCAAACGCGGTTGCACGCCAATGCGCCACAGCGGCCCCTTGCCCAGTGGCTTGAGAAAGTCCGTTACCAGCTCGCCGTCAAAATGCACCCAGTACAGCGTCCAGGGCTTGTCCACATCCGCGCCGTAGGCGTGCGCCGCGCCTTTGGGTAACAGCAGCAGATCGCCACCACTGACAGCTAATCGTCCATCCATTGTCTCCAGCCAGCCCTGCCCGGAACGGCAGTAAATCAGCAGGTGATCCTCCGGCTGCGGGCGATGCATGCGGTGGCCCAGCGCCTCGGGGTAGTAACCCAGGGCCAGGGGATAACAGCCCTGCCCGAGGGGATGCTTTGCCAATAAGCGGCGCAGCCGGGGCGGCGTGATAAAGCGCACGCCATTGGCCGGCAGTGGCCAGTTGGAGGTATCGACCTGCGCGTTCATAAGCACCTGGCTACTGATTCAATCCCAAGATAGTCCATCTGAAGGCCAAGATCGTCAATCCACAAAGCCGAGTAAGGCGGCTATAACACTGACAAAACAACAATCGGACCTCAGGTCCCGCGTGGAGAACACAATGGCCAAGGCAATCGCGCAGTTGATCGACGGTGAATGGCGCGAAAGCCGCGCCCGCGAATTTATCGAAGTCACCGACCCGGCGACCCAGGAAGTTCTGGCGTTGGCACCCAAGGCCACCGCCGAGGAAATCGAAGCGGCGATTGCTAGTGCCAAGGCAGCCTTCCTCACCTGGCGCGAAGTGCCAGTCTCCGACCGCGCGCGGGTGATGCTGCGTTACCAGCATCTGCTCAAAGAACACCATGACGAGCTGGCGGAAATTCTCGCTGGAGAAACAGGCAAGACCCTGGCCGATGCCAAGGGCGATGTCTGGCGCGGTATCGAGGTGGTCGAGCAGGCCTGCAATATCGCCAGCCTGATGATGGGCGAGACCATGGAGAACGTGGCCCGCGACATCGACACCGCCAGCTGGATTCAGCCGCTGGGCGTATGCGTCGGCGTCACCCCGTTTAACTTCCCGGCAATGATTCCGTTGTGGATGTTTCCCCTGGCCATCGCCGCCGGCAACACCTTTATTCTCAAGCCGTCCGAGCAGGACCCACTGACCCCCAATCGCCTGGCCGAGCTGTTTATCGAGGCCGGCGCGCCCAAGGGCGTATTGCAAGTGCTGCACGGCGCGCGCGAAGTGGTCGACAGCCTGCTGACCCACCCGGATATCCGCGCGATTTCCTTCGTCGGTTCGGTGCCGGTTGGTCAACACATCTACCGCACCGGCACTGCTCACCTGAAGCGAGTGCAGGCGTTTGCCGGAGCGAAGAACCATATGGTGATCATGCCCGACGCCAACAAGCAGCGGGTGCTGAGCAACCTGGTTGGCGCCAGCTGCGGCGCGGCCGGGCAGCGTTGCATGGCAATCAGCGTGGCGGTGTTTGTCGGCGAATCGAAGCAGTGGATCGACGAGCTGCAAGCGCAGATGGCCGACCTGCAACCCGGTTACTGGACCGATGGCCACGCCGCCTTTGGCCCGCTGATCAGCCAGCAGGCCAAACAGCGCGTGCTGCGCCTGATTGCCGAGGGCAAGGCGGAAGGGGCCGAATGCCTGCTGGATGGCTCGCACTGCGCAGTCGAGGGCTACCCCAACGGTAACTGGGTCGGCCCGACCCTGTTCCGTGGCGTGACCGCAAAAATGAGCCTGTATCGTGAGGAAATCTTCGGCCCGGTGCTGGTGTGCATGGAAGTCGATACCCTGGAAGAAGCCATCGAACTGGTCAATGCCAGCCCCTACGGCAACGGCACCTCGATCTTCACCCGCTCGGGCGGCGCGGCGCGGCATTATCAGCACGCGGTGGAAGTCGGCCAGGTCGGTATCAACGTACCGGTGCCGGTGCCGCTGCCGTTCTTCTCCTTCACCGGCTGGAAAGGTTCGTTCTACGGCGACCTGCATGCCTACGGCAAACAGGGCGTGCGCTTCTTTACCGAAACCAAAACGGTCACCAGCCGCTGGTTCGATGAAGACTCCGTAGCCGGCGCAAATATGACCATTCAGTTGAAATAAGAAGGGTGACAGCCCTGTTAGAGCCTGTTTTACGAGCTCGCGAGCTAGAGTCCGGCAAGGCGCTACGTAGTAACAGCCTCCGGCTGGTCAAAACGGTGAGAAAGCGGAGTGTACTTTTGTACATGAGCATTCCGAGGCTGTTTTTAACGCAGCAGGGCCGACGCGCAGCAGCTCGTAAACAGGTTCTTAGACCAATAGACGATCTCAACAATTAGTCCAATGGCGTAAAAAGTTCTCCGAGTTCCAACAACAAGAACAAGGAGAACTGCCATGCAACGACTGACCACCGCCCTGGCCCTATGGGCCGGGCTTACTGCCTGTGCGCAGGCGGCTGAGCCGATTACCCTCGGCCTCAACTACCCACGCACCGGCCCCTATAAGGAAGAAGGATTGGCACAGATGCGCGGAGCTTTGCTGGCCATCGACGAGCTCAACGCCCAGGGCGGTGTGCTCGGGCGGCCGCTGCGTCTGTCCAGCAAGGACACCGCGTCGCGTCCGGCCAAGGCAGTGAAGAACGTCGACAAACTGGCTAGCGAAGGCGCGGCCATGCTGTTTGGCGGATCAAGCAGCGCGGTGGCCATCGCCTCCGGCAAGCGTGCGGCGCAGCATCGGCTGCTGTATTTCGGCACCCTTACCTACTCCAACGACACCACCGGCAAGGATGGCCACCGCTATATGTTCCGCGAGTGCAACAACGCCTGGATGAGCGCGCGGGTACTGGGTCAATACCTGAGCAAGAACCTGCCGAACAAGCGCTACTTCTATATCACCTCCGACTACACCTGGGGCCACACCACGGAGAGTTCGTTGCGCCAGACCACCGGCAGCGAAGGCAGCGGCCAGCATCCGGGGCTCAAGGTGACCTTCCCCGGCGCGCGCCTGGCCGACTATCAGGATGCCCTGACCCAGGCCGCATCGAGCAAGGCCGAAGTGCTGGCCCTGGTGCTGTTCGGCGAAGACCTGGTACGTGCCATGCGCATCGCCAAGGATCTGGGCCTGACCGAGCGCATGCAGATCGTGGCACCCAACCTGACCCAGAGCATGGTCGAACAAGGCGGCCCTGGTTTGATGGAAGGCGTGATCGGTACCGAACCCTGGACCTGGCGCGTACCGGCACTGGAGAAATCCGTGCGCGGCGAAACCTTCGTCACAACCTTCAGCGAACGCTACGCGATGTACCCCTCCAGCTCTGCTGCATCGGCCTACAGCATCGTCTATCAATGGGCCGATGCCGCCAAACGGGCGAACAGCCTGGACAGCGAAGCGCTGATCAAGGCCCTGGAAGGCCACAGCTATCAGTTGCTCAAGGATCAACAAACCTGGCGCACCCTCGACCACCAGAACCTGCAGACGGTGTATGCCGTCAAAGTCAAAGCGCGCGCCGACGTGCTGAAAGACCCGCTCAAACAAGACTACTTTGAAATCGTCGATCGCCTCGACGCCACCCAAGCGGCACCCAGCCTCGCCGAATGGCAGGCCGAACGACGCGCCGCCGGGCAACCCCTGACCCTGCAATGAGGACTTATGGATTTCGAACTCAGCGATGAACAACGCCTGCTGGTAGACAGCGCCCGCCAATTCGCCAGCCGTGAACTGGCCCCGCATGCCTCCGACTGGGACCGCGACCACCACTTCCCGGTGGATGTGATCAAGCGCGCCGCCGAGCAGGGCTACCTGGCGCTGTATATCAAGGAAGACGATGGCGGCCTTGGCCTGTCCCGGCTGTCGGCCTCGCTGATTTTCGAACAGCTGTCGGCCGGCTGCATCGCCACCACGGCGTTTCTGACCATCCACAATATGGCTTCGTGGATGCTCGCCTCCTTCGCCGACCAGGCGCTGAAAGATGCCTGGCTGCCGCGCCTGGTCAGCGGTGAACTGCTGGCCTCCTACTGCCTGACCGAGCCGGACGCCGGCTCCGACGCCGCGCACCTGCGCACCCGCGCCAAGCGTGACGGTGACGACTACGTGCTGGACGGCAGCAAGTGCTTTATCTCCGGCGCTGGAAGTACGGATGTCTTGATCGTTATGGCGCGCACCGGCGAGGACAGCGGCGCCAAGGGCGTGTCCTGCTTCCTGGTGCCGGCCGACGCCGAAGGCGTTAAATACGGGCGAAATGAATTGAAGATGGGCTGGCGCGCCCAGCCGACCCGCACCATCACATTCGAAGGGGTGCGTATTCCTGCGGGCAACCGCATCGGGCCTGAGGGCCAGGGCTTTGTTTATGCAATGAAGGGCCTGGATGGCGGGCGCATCAATATCGCTAGCTGCTCGCTGGGCGCGGCACAAGCGGCGCTGGAGCAATCGCTGCGCTACGTCGAGGAACGCAAACAGTTCGGCAAGCCGCTGAGCGACTTCCAGTCCCTGCAGTTCAAGCTCGCCGACATGCTCACTGATCTGAGCGCCAGCCGGCAGATGGTGCGCCTGGCGGCACACAAGCTGGATCACGGCCACAGTGAAGCCAGCCTGTATTGCGCCATGGCCAAGCGCTTTGCCACCGATCACTGCTTCACCCTGTGCAACGAGGCCCTGCAATTGCACGGCGGCTACGGCTACCTCAACGACTACCCGCTGGAGCGCTGGGTGCGCGACAGCCGCGTGCACCAGATACTCGAAGGCACAAACGAGATCATGCGGGTGATCATCGCCCGCCGTCTGCTGGATCAGGGCGGCATGCTGGATCGCCTGCTGTAAACCTTGCCTAGGGCGGGTGTAACCCGCCATTGACTTTGCGGGTTACACCCGCCCTACATGACTAAATCCTAAACAGGTCCTAAGTCATTGCAGAAATGAGGAACCCTATGAGCCACGCCATCGAAGCCTATCACCCCGGCGTTTTCGACCTGACCCACAAGCTCACCGTGGAAAAGCACGGGCATACCGCGCTGATCACCATCAACCAGCCACCAGCCAACACCTGGGACCGCGACTCGCTGATCGGTCTCAAGCTGCTGGTTGAACACCTCAACCGCGACGATGACATCTACGCCCTAGTGATTACCGGCCAGGGTGGCAAGTTCTTCAGCGCTGGCGCCGACCTCAAGCTGTTCGCCGACGGTGACAAGGCCCGCGCCCGCGAAATGGCTCGCCGTTTTGGCGAAGCCTTCGAAGCGTTGCGTGATTTCCGTGGTGTATCGATTGCCGCGATCAACGGCTACGCCATGGGCGGTGGCCTGGAGTGCGCCCTGGCCTGTGACATCCGCATCGCCGAGCGTCAGGCGCAACTGGCCCTGCCGGAAGCCACGGTCGGCTTGCTGCCCTGTGCCGGCGGCACTCAGCATCTGAGCTGGCTGGTCGGTGAAGGCTGGGCCAAACGCATGATCCTCTGCGGCGAACGCATCGATGCGGAAACCGCCCTGCGCATCGGCCTGGTCGAGCAGGTGGTGGACAGCGGTGAAGCCCGTGGCCATGCCCTACTGCTGGCGGCGAAAGTCGCTCGGCAAAGCCCGGTGGCAGTGCGCACCATCAAACCGCTGATTCAGGGCGCCCGCGAACGCAGCCCGAATAGCTGGCTGAGTGAAGAGCGCGAGCGCTTTGTCGACCTGTTCGACGCCGACGACACCCGCGAAGGGGTCAACGCCTTCCTGGAAAAACGCGACCCACAGTGGCGCAATAAATAATCCGTAGGGTGACAACCACAATGAATGTGCAATTCGAAGAACGCCCGACCCAACACGGTTACCGCATCGGTATCGCCAGCCTGGATGCCGAAAAGAGCCTCAACGCCCTGTCGCTGCCGATGATCGAAGCGCTGGATGCCAAGCTCAAGGCCTGGGCGGACGACCCGAGCATCGCCTGCGTGCTGCTGCGCGGCAACGGCCCCAAAGCGTTCTGCGCTGGCGGCGACGTGGTGCAGCTGGTGCACCAGTGCCGCGAACACCCGGGCGAAATCCCGCCCCTGGCGCGGCGTTTCTTTGCCGACGAATACCGCCTCGACCACCGCATCCACACCTACCCGAAACCCTTTATCTGCTGGGCCCACGGCCATGTGCTGGGCGGCGGTATGGGCCTGATGCAGG
Source organism: Pseudomonas sp. 8BK (assembly GCF_902506475.1). Classification (NCBI taxonomy): domain Bacteria; kingdom Pseudomonadati; phylum Pseudomonadota; class Gammaproteobacteria; order Pseudomonadales; family Pseudomonadaceae; genus Pseudomonas; species Pseudomonas sp. 8BK. Next base: position 3,257,957 of record NZ_LR733252.1, read on the forward strand.
GCGCCGGCATCCGCATCGTCACCCCAGGCAGCCGCCTGGGTATGCCGGAAGTGAATATCGGTCTGTACCCGGATGTCGGCGGCAGCTGGTTCCTCGCGCGCCTGCCGGGCAAGCTCGGCCTGTTTCTCGGCCTGACCGCCAGCAGCATCAACGCCCGCGACGCCCTGGACCTGGACCTGGCCGACCGCGTACTGCTCGACAGCCAGCAGGAGGATTTACTTAACGGCCTGGCGCAGCTCAACTGGCAGGAGCAAAGCGCGCAGCAACTGCACAGCCTTCTCAAGGCCCTGGAAAATCAGGCCCTGCCTGAACTGCCAGAAGCCCAGTGGCTACCGCGCCGCGCGCGTATTGATGAGTTGCTCGACAGCGCCGATCTGCCCCACGCCTGGAATGCCATTAGCGCCTTGCACAGCGACAGCGACCTGCTGCTGGCCCGCGCTGCCAAGACCCTGGTCGGTGGCTGCCCGCTGACCGGGCATCTGGTGTGGGAACAGATCAAGCGCGCCAAACAGCTGTCCCTGGCCGAAGTATTCCAGATGGAATACGCCATCAGCCTGAACTGCTGCCGCCACCCGGAATTCCCCGAAGGCGTGCGCTCGCGACTGATCGACAAGGATCACGCGCCACGCTGGCATTGGCCGGATGTGACGAGCATTCCGCAGCAGGTGATCGACGCGCACTTCGCCCCGGCATGGGATGGCGCACACCCGTTGGCGGACTTGTAAGGCATATCGGCGTAGGAACGGGCCATGCCCGCGATGCGGCTTCGCGGGCATGGAACCAGGCGTCCCATCTCCTACAACAGTGTTTTCAGCGCGACAGGAGCATAAAAATGACAACAATCGCTTTTATCGGCCTCGGCCATATGGGCCTGCCGATGGCCCGCAACCTGCTCAAGGCCGGCTTCAACCTGAGAGCCTTTGACCTGCTGCAAGCGGCCGTCGAAGACCTGGTCAAGGACGGCGCGCAGGCCGCCAGCAGCGCCCTGGATGCAGTGCAGGATGCCGCGGTGGTGATCAGCATGCTGCCCGCCAGCCGGCATGTTGAAGGCCTGTACCTGGGGGAGAACGGCCTGCTGAGCGCGCTCAAACCCGGCAGCCTGGTGCTGGAATGCTCAACCATCGCCCCTGAAGTCGCACGCAAGGTGCATCAGGCGGCCAGCGCGCGCGGTATCGAACTGCTTGATGCCCCCGTATCCGGCGGCACCGCCGGTGCGGCAGCGGGCACCCTGACCTTTATGATCGGCGGCTCGGCAACCAGGCTGGAAAAAGCCCGGGCAATCTTCGAGGCCATGGGCAAGAACATCTTCCATGCCGGCCCCGATGGCGCAGGCCAGGTGGCCAAGGTATGCAACAACCAGGTGCTGGCGGTGCAGATGATCGCCACCGCCGAAGCCATGGCCATGGGCGTGGCTAACGGTCTGGAGCCCGTAGTACTGGCCGAGATCATGCGCCAGAGTTCAGGCGGCAACTGGACGCTGGAGAAGTACAACCCCTGGCCCGGCGTGATGGAAAATGCACCGGCCTCCAAAGGCTACAGCGGCGGCTTTATGGCCGAACTGATGGCCAAGGACCTTGGCCTGGCCCAGGAGGCCGCTCAGGCCAGTGGCAGCAGCACGCCCATGGGCGCCCTGGCATTGCAGCTGTATCGCCTGCTGCTCAAACAAGGCAAGGGCAAGCAGGACTTCTCGGTAGTGCAGCAGTTGTTTGTCGAGTAACCGCGCAGGCAGCAAAAAGCCGCAGCAAGCTGCGGCTTTTTTGTGGACAGTATTTGCTGCTTAGCGCTCGCGCAACGCCTCGCTGCGAGCGCGGAGAATCGGCTTGAGCAGGTAGCTGAGGACGCTCTTCTTGCCGGTAATGATGTCCACCGAAGCGACCATACCTGGGATGATCAACAGCGGATTCTCCTCGGTGCCCAGGTGGCTCTTGTTGGTACGCAACTTGATCACATAAAAGCTGTTGCCATCATCGTCAGTCACGGTGTCGGCACCGATCTGCTCCAGCTCGGCCTTGAGCCCGCCATAGATGGTGTAGTCATAGGCAGTGAACTTGACCATGGCCTCCTGGCCCGGATGCAGGAAGGCAATGTCCTGCGGGCGAATCCGCGCTTCGACCAGCAGGTTTTCCCCCAGCGGCACGATTTCCACCAGGTCGCTGCCCGGCTGAATCACCCCGCCGATGGTGGTAACCAGCAGCTGCTTGACGATGCCGCGCACCGGTGAAATCACCAGAGTGCGATTGACCCGATCTTCCAGCGCCTTGCCGGTCGACTGGATCTTGCTCAGCTCGGTGCGCGCCTCGTTGAGCTCGGTCAGCGCCTCGCTGCGAAAACGCCCACGGGTTTCATCGATCTTGCGCTCAACTTCCTTGATCGCCGACTCGGCACGCGGTATCGCCAGAGTAGTGGCCTCCAGCTGACCTCGCGCCTCCACTTCGGCACGCTTGAGGCGCAGCACTTCCACCCGGGAAATCGCGCCCTCGGCCACCAGCGGTTCGGACATCTTAATTTCCTGGCGCAACAAGCTGAGGCTGTTGCGGAACTGCCCCTGCTTGGAGGCAAACTCGCGCAGCTCCTGCTGCCGTTGAATCAATTGTTCTTCCAGGCCGGCCACTTCATCGAGCAATTGCTGCTTGCGACTGTTGAACAGCAGGATTTCATTATCCGCCTGCTTCGGCGCCTTCTCGCGCACCTCATCAGTCACCAGCAGCTCGCGGTCCTGCACCTCAGCACTGAGGCGCTCCACGCGCAGCAACAGGGCCAGGCGATCCGCCTCGGTTTCGCCGACATTGGAGGCAAAGCGCGTGTCATCGAGGCGCAACAGCGGGTCGCCAGCCTCAACAATCTGCCCTTCGCGGACAAACAGCTCGGCGACGATACCCCCTTCCAGGTTCTGGATTTTCTGCAACCGCGAGGACGGAATCGCCTTGCCGTCGCCACGAGTGACTTCATCGACCACAGCAAAATTGGCCCACAACAGGCAGAACACCACAAAGGCGATCAAGCCCCATATGGTCAGCCGCACCACCCGCGGCGCGTCCTCGATCAACGCTTTATTGACCTCTGGCAGCGGCTCATCGCCCAGCTCATCATGGCTGCCGAAATAGGCGGCAACGGCCTGACGCAGGCTCCTTTTCTCCGGCGCGTTAGCTGACACTGATCTGCCCCTTCTTCAGCGCTTCCATCACGCTACCTTTCGGCCCGTCGGCGATGATCTGCCCACGGTCAACAATGATAAGTCGGTCGACCAGGCTAAGCATCGATGCACGGTGCGTCACCAGCAACAGGGTCTTGGTGCCGATCACCGCAGACAAGCGCTGCTTGAGGCGTTCTTCACCGGTGTTGTCCATGGCGCTGGTCGGCTCATCGAGCAGCAGAATCGGCGGATCGAGCAATAGCGCGCGCGCCAGGGCGACGTTCTGCCGCTGACCGCCAGACAGGTTCTGCCCGCGCTCGCCGACCTGCAGCTCGTAGCCTTTCGGATGCAGTCGGGCGAATTCGTGCACGCCAGCCAGTTCGGCGGCCTGCAACACCAGTTCGTCTTCGACATAACGCGCGCCGGACACCAGGTTGTCGCGCAGGGTGCCGCTGAACAGCTGAATATCCTGCGGCACATAGCCGATGTTGTGGCGTAGATCGCTGACATCCAGCTGGCGTACATCGATACCATCGACCAGCAGGCTGCCGGCATCGGGCTGATACAGACCGACGACCAGCTTGGCCAGCGAGCTTTTGCCCGAGCCACTGCGGCCGATAATGCCGATCTTCTCGCCGGGGCGAACCACCAGATTGATGCCCAACAGAGCGGCTTGCTGCTGATCCGGGTAATGGAATTCCAGCTGACGGAATTCGATGGCGCCTTGCAGCGACTGGCGCTTGAGCGGGCGTTCATCGGCGTGGCGTTCCTGCGGCAACTCCATCATCTGGTTGACCGAATCCAAGGTCACCCGCGCCTGCTGATAGCGGGTCAGCAACCCGGAAATCTGCGTCAACGGCCCCAGCGCACGACTGCTGAGCATGTAACAGGCAATCAGCCCTCCCATGCTCAGATTGCCGTCGATGATCTGGTACACGCCAAGCACGATCACCACCACACCTGCCAGTTGCTGCAGCAGCATGGTGGCGTTCATCGCCAGGCTGGAAAGCATGCGCGCGCGCAGCTCCAAACGGCTGAGGGTGCCAATGGTCTGCTCCCACAGATACTGACGCTCGCTCTCGGCGTTATTCACCTTGACTGCATCCAGCCCGGCCAGGCTCTCGATCAGGCTCGACTGACGCTCACCGGCCAGGGCCATGGTGCGCTGCATGGTCTCGGCCAGCGGGCGCTGCAAGGCCCAGCCGATCAAGGCCACCAGCGGGAAGGCCAGCACCGGGATCCACACCAGATGGCCGCCGATCATCGCGATTACCGCGAGAATCAACAGGGTAAACGGCAGGTCGATGACGCTGGCCAGGGTCAGCGAGGCGAGAAAGTCGCGCAGGCTCTGAAATTCGTGAATGTTCTGCGCAAAGCTGCCGACCCGCGCCGGGCGAAACTTCATGGCCATGCCGACGATGCGTTCGAACAGCGTCGCGGAGATGATCAGGTCAGTCTTCTTGCCGGCCAGATCGAGACACAGGCCGCGCAGGGTCTTCAGCAGCAGATCGAAAAAGAACACCCCGGTGATGCCAATCGCCAACACCCACAGAGTGGCCTCGGCCTGGTTGGGCACCACGCGGTCGTACACGTTCATCACAAACAGCGGCGTGGTCAAGCCGATCAGGTTGATCAGAAAGCTCGCCGCGACGGCATCGATATACAGCCAGCGCGAACGCTTGAGGGTGTCGCGAAACCAGGACGTGGCGCGCGGGATCAGCTCGCCACGGTTGAAATCAAACTTGTGCTGCGGCTGGGCAAAGAACACCCGACCGCTGTAATCCTCGGCCAGCGCCTCAGCACTGACACGCACCTCGCCGCCCTCACTTTCGCTGGGCATGATGCGCGCCCGCCCCTGGTCATCCCAACCCAGCAAAATGGCGCAGCGGCCATCGTGCAGCAGCAGCAAGGCTGGCATGGCCAAGGCTGGAATTTTCTCCAGACCACGGCGCAACCAGCGCCCCTGCAACCCTGCTCGCGCCGCCGCACGCGGCAGCAACTCGGCACTCAAGCGCTGCTCAGGCAGCGGCAAGCCGGCGGTGAGCATGGCCCGGCTGACTGACTTCTGATGCAGGCCGCACAGCGACATCAGGCTGTCGAGCAGAGGGTCGTCGTAGCGATCACGCGGATCGCTACGGGTTTGCATCGGACTTGGGTCTACTGCCACTGGGTTTCACTCATCAACGACTGGGCTCAGTTCAGACCCGGCAAGTTGGCCTGGGCCTTGATCTCATCCAGTGGTGCGGCGGCCATCGGCGCGACTACACCCTGGCTCTTGAGCAGGGAGCCCATGGTGGCCTTGATCCGGTATTGAGTAAACAGCTCGGTGTAACGCACTTCCTCAAGACGGCGCGAGGCGGTGAACAACTCGTTTTCACTGTCGAGCAAATCTAGCAGGGTGCGGTCGCCGAGACTGAACTGCTTCTGATAGGACTCGCGTACGCGGCTGCTGTAGTCAACATATTGCTGAGCAATCGGCAACTGCTGGCGGGCATTTTCCAGGGCATTCCAGGCCAGACCGAGGTCCTCATTCAATACCCGCAAAGCGTTGTTGCGGATGTCCATGGCCTGGTTGGTCTGATAGGCCTTGGACTGCAGATCGGCCTTGTTGCTGCCACCTGCGAACAGGTTGTAACGCATGCGCAACATGGCCTGCCACTCGTTGCTATGACCGCTGACGCCATCAATGTTGTTATCCATACCGCGCGACAGCTCGGCATCAAAGCGTGGGTAGAAGCTCGACTTGGCCGCTTCGTACTGCTGTTCGCTGGCCTGCACATCAGCCTCGGCCGAACTCAAGAACGGGTTGTTGGCGAGCATTTCCTGGCGCGCTGCTGGCAGGCTTTCCGGCAGATGACCCGCCAAACCTGGCGGCGGGCTCAGCTCGCTGGCATCACGACCAACCACGCTGAAATAGTTGACCCGTGCATCCGCCAGGTTGGTCTGTTCGGTAATCAGGTTGTTACGGGCCTGGGCCAGACGCGCCTCGGCCTGATCGAGGTCAGCCGTGCGCCCTACTCCACTCTGGCTACGCAGGGTGATCTGGTCATAAATCCGTTCGTGGCTGGCCAGGTTGCTCTCGGCCAGACGCACCAGTTCCTGACGGGTCAGCACATCCAGATAAACCTGTGCCACCGTCAGCGCGGTACGCTCGGAAGTGCCCAGCAATTCATAGGCACGTGCATTTACCGTGGCGCGTTGGCGACCAACTTCACTGCTGGTAGCAAAGCCGTCAAACACCATCTGCTGCAAACGCAGGCTCGACTCACCGCGAGTCAGGGTTTCAGTATTGTGATTCTGTCCACGAGTACCTGGGCTGTCGGTGCCTTCACGGCCATAACCTGCCAACAGATCAACTCGCGGCAGGTAACCGCCTTTAGCGGCTTTCATCTGTTCTTCAACCGACAAACGCGCATGAATCCCTGCCTGAACCTCCGGATGCACCTCAAGGGCACTTTGCATGGCCTCATTAAGCGTTTGGCCATGAGCAGCCATCGATACCGCAAGAGCAAGAGGGAACAGTGCAAAAAAACGCATTAAATGAAATTCCTTTCAGGCTGGGCTAGTGACTTGGAACAACGAAGAGGCGACGCGCTTGACGCAAAGTGGCGCAGGATACATAAACAGCCAACGAAACGTGATACGCATCACATCACGAACAAACCAATATCAAAGTGACATCAGCGCGCGCATTGTTTATTATCGCGAGCACTCGGTCAATAGTTTGGCATATCCGTAATTCCATAATGGAATAAGCCAAATTTATGACGACAATATTTTGTCAGATTATCAGCCTTTAAATCAAAACATTGCCTCACTGTGTTTAACGATTTTACCGCGTCCACCTCGGAGCCCGTTTTATGAGCACTCTCGTCGCCATCGTAAAAAGTCTTGTTGGCCAAGTATTTGCTGTTTCCCTCGACGGACTGAAGCGGCAGATCTTCGAAGGTGAACGCCTGCTCATGGGCGAACAGGTCCTGACTGGCCTGGGTGGCGAAGTGACCCTGCAACTGGCTAATGGTGACCTGGTCAACGTTGCGCAGAACAGTAACTGGCAAGCAGCGCCTAGCGAGGCTCAAGCTGAGGACGATAAAGCCGAGCCGAGCCCCGGCCTTGAGCAAGCCCTGACCGCCGGCTTCGACCCCACCGTCGACCTCGAAGCCCCAGCGGCAGGTCCCGGTGCAGGCGGAGGCACTGGTGGCGCAGCTGGTGGCGGGCATAGTTTTGTAATGCTCGGTGAAACGGGGCAGCGCCTCGACCCCACTATTGGCTTCGAGACTGCCGGGCTAGGTTTCAACGCATCTGTCGCTGATGAAGACATAGCAGGCGAAGAAACAACCTCGGCAGACGTAACATTGCCGCCAGAAACCGGCGCGCCAACCATCGGCAGCGTCGAGCCTGGCGCTCCGGGCGTGGCCGATGACAACGTCAATGAAGGCGAAACCCTGGTCTTCAACGTCAGCATCACTGGCACCTCGACCCAACCGGTCAGCTATGCCCTGAGCCTCGGTGGCACGGCCACCGCCGGCAGCGACTACACCGCCACCCTGACCAATGCCAGCTTCAGCAATGGCGTCACCTATGACCCGGCCACNGAATGCCATCGTTCTGCATCAGCGAAGGCACGCCACCTACGCCCTCCAGCACGAAAGGCACCAGGGCAGCGTCATGCGCCTGCGCCACCTTGGGGAACACCTCAGCGAACGCCGTGGTGTAGCGCACGCCATAATTAGGCGGTAGCTGCATGCCAAGGATCAGCACCTTGGCGCCCTTCTGCTGCGATGCCTGCACCATGGCCGCAAGGTTTTGTTGCAATTGCGCAGGTGGCTGGCCGCGCAGGCCATCGTTACCACCCAGCTCGATAATCACTAGCTCCGGTTGATGCTCTACAAGCAGCGCCGGCAGGCGCGCAGCCCCGCCAGCACTGGTGTCGCCACTGATCGACGCATTGACCACCTGATGATCAAAACCCTCTTCGGCCAGGCGCTTTTCCAGCAAAGCGACCCAACCCTGGCGGGTATCCAGGCCAAAAGCCGCGCTGATACTATCGCCGACGACCAGTACGGTACCCGCGAACGCCGCAGGCCCCCACAGCAGCAGACTCAGGGCAGTACCGATCAACCACGTACGCATTGGATTCTCCATGAGCTCAAGCATTCTCACCGCGCGAAACCTTAGCAAAGTGGTCCCAAGCACGGAAGGCGAGCTAACCATACTCCATGATCTGTCGCTGGGGCTGGTTTCCGGTGACAGCCTGGCGATTGTCGGCAGTTCCGGCTCGGGCAAATCCACCCTGCTCGGCCTGCTTGCTGGGCTCGACCTGCCCAGTAGCGGCAGCGTTGTATTGGCCGGCAACGACTTGGCCAGCCTGGATGAAGATCAGCGCGCCCGCGTTCGTGCCGAGCACGTCGGCTTTGTCTTTCAGTCCTTCCAGCTGCTCGACAGTTTGAACGCTCTGGAAAACGTCATGCTGCCATTGGAGCTCGAAGGCCACGCCGATGCCCGCCAGCGCGCCAGCACCCTGCTCGACCGCGTCGGCCTGGGCCAACGCCTGACCCATTACCCACGTCAGCTCTCCGGCGGTGAGCAGCAACGTGTGGCCATCGCCCGCGCCTTTGCCGCCGAGCCTGCGGTGCTGTTCGCCGACGAGCCCACCGGCAACCTCGACAGCCACACCGGCGAGCGTATCAGCGACCTGCTGTTCGAACTGAACAAGGAGCGCGGCGCGACCCTGGTACTGGTGACCCACGATGAGCGTCTGGCCCACCGCTGCCAACGCCTGATTCGTCTGGAGGGCGGCCACTTGGTCGACCACGTGGAACCTTGATGAAACAGTTGCCATTTACTCGCCTGCTCTCTCTCGCTAGCCGTCAGTTGCTGCGCGATGCCCGCGCCGGCGAGCTGCGCGTACTGTTCTTCGCCCTGTTGATTGCCGTCGCAGCCAGCACGGCCATCGGCTATTTCAGCGCACGCCTGAATGACGGCATGCTGCTACGCGCCACCGAATTTCTCGCCGCCGACCTACGCCTGACCGGCAGCTCGCCCAACAGCCCGGAACAGATCAGCAACGGCAAACAACTGGGCCTCCAGCACGCCCAACTGGTCGAATTTTCCAGCGTGGTGGCCAGCGATGCTGGTATCCAATTGGCCAGCATCAAGGCAGCGGACAGCGCCTACCCGCTGCGCGGCGAGCTGAAGAGCGCCGCCGCGCTGTATGACGTCGAACAACCCGGCAGCGGCCCACAGCCCGGTGAAGCCTGGGCCGAGGCCCGCCTGTTTGTCGCCCTCAACCTCAAGCCCGGCGACAGCGTTGAAGTCGGCGCGAAAACGCTGCGACTGACCCGCGTATTGACCTTTCTCCCAGATGAAGCCGGTGACTTCTACAGCCTGACGCCGCACCTGTTGATGCACCTAGATGACCTGGCCGCCACCGGCGTGGTGCAACCCGGCAGCCGCGTGCGCTATCAGGAACTGTGGCGCGGCGAGGCGGATGCCTTGGCGCAATATCGTCAGGACATCACCCTGGCGCCCAACCAGCGCCTGGAAGATGCCAAAGATGGCAATCGTCAGGTCGGCAGCGCCCTGGGCCGCGCCGAACGCTATCTGAACCTCGCCAGCCTGGCCGCCGTGCTACTGGCAGGGGTGGCCGTGGCCCTATCTGCCGCACGCTTTGCCGCCAGGCGTTTCGATGCCAGTGCACTGCTGCGCTGCCTGGGGCTATCCCGTAACCAGGCACTCGGCCTGTTCAGCCTGCAACTGGCGCTGCTGGGCATTTCCGCCAGCCTGATCGGCGCACTGCTGGGCTGGCTGGCGCAGCTGGCGCTGTTCAATCTGCTGCAAGACCTCCTGCCGGCGCAGATCCCACCCGGCAATCTGTGGCCAGCGCTGGCCGGCATGGCCACCGGACTGGTCGCTCTCGCCGGCTTTGCCTTACCGCCACTGGCCGCATTAGGCCGTGTACCGCCATTGCGCGTTCTGCGTCGCGACCTGCTGCCGGTGCCGGCCAGTTCCTGGCTGGTGTATGGCGCTGCCTTGCTGGCGCTGGGCCTGATCATGTGGCGTTTGAGCCTCGATCTGCAGCTGACCTTTGCCTTGCTCGGCGGCGGCCTGGTTACCGCGCTGCTGCTCGGAGGCCTGCTGTTGTTCGGCCTGCAGAGCCTACGCCGCATGCTGGCCGGCGCATCGCTGCCTTGGCGGCTGGGACTGGGCCAATTACTGCGCCACCCACTGGCTGCTGCCGGGCAGTCGCTGGCCTTTGGCCTGATCATTCTGGCCATGGCGCTGATCGCTCTGCTGCGTGGCGAGCTGCTCGATACCTGGCAGGACCAGCTGCCCGAAAATGCGCCCAACCACTTTGCGCTGAATATCCTGCCGGCAGACAAGGACGCCTTCGCTGCTCGCCTTAACGAATTATCACCGCATCCCGCGCCACTGTTCCCCGTGGTGCCCGGGCGCCTGGTGATGATCAATGGCGAACCGGTACGCCAGATCGTCAGCAAGGATTCCCAGGGTGAGCGGGCGATTCGCCGTGACCTGAGCCTGACCTGGGCTGCGGACCTGCCCGCGGATAACAACCTTATCGCTGGCAGTTGGTGGACGGAGGCCAATAGCAGCCAATTGCCAGGCGTGTCGGTGGAGTCCGAACTGGCCGAAAGCCTGAAGCTGAAACTCGGTGACCGCCTGAGCTTCAGCGTCGGCGGCCTTAACCGTGATGCGGTGGTCAGCAGCTTGCGTGAAGTGGACTGGAACAACTTCCAGCCCAACTTCTACATGATCTTCCAGCCCGGCACCCTGCAGGATCTGCCGGTCACCTACCTGACGAGCTTCTACCTGCCGCCGCAGCACGAAAAGCAGCTGGTTGAGCTGTCGCGCGCTTTCCCGGCCGTCACCCTGCTGCAGGTCGAGGTGCTGCTGGCACAACTGCGCAGCATCCTCGCCCAGGTCACCCTGGCCATCGAGTTTGTTCTGCTGTTCGTCCTGGCGGCCGGGCTTGCCGTGCTGTTCGCCGGGCTGCAGGCGACCTTGGATGAACGCATCCGTCAAGGTGCCCTGCTGCGCGCCCTGGGGGCTGAACGCAAGCTGCTGATCAAGGCGCGTCGTGCCGAATTCGGCCTGCTTGGCGCGTCCAGCGGCCTGCTGGCAGCCTTGGGTTGTGAGCTGATCAGCTTCCTGCTCTATCGATTTGCCTTCGACCTCGCCTGGCAACCGCACCCCTGGCTGCTCTTGCTGCCGCTGATTGGCGCACTGCTGGTGGGTACGGCAGGCGTTCTCGGCACGCGCCGCGCCTTGAATATCAGCCCGCTGACGGTGCTACGCGAGGGCTGATAAACTCGCGCACCACCCTCAGCAAGCTGAACCATGAGTCGCTACCGCCCACCCCGCTCCGCCGGCACCCCTCTGATCACCCCCGAAGGCGAGGCCCGCATGCGTGCCGAGCTGCATGAGCTGTGGCATGTACGCCGTCCTCAGGTTACCCAGTCGGTCAGTGAAGCTGCCGCCCAGGGCGACCGTTCGGAGAACGCCGAATACACCTACGGCAAGAAGATGCTGCGCGAGATCGACAGCCGCGTACGCTTTCTGACCAAGCGCCTGGAAAACCTCAAAGTCGTCAGCAGCCGCCCCAGCGATCCGGACAAGGTCTATTTCAGCGCCTGGGTCACCCTGGAAGACGAAGATGGGGTTGAAGCACGCTACCGCATCGTCGGCCCGGATGAGCTGGATCTGAAAAACAATCTGATCAGCATCGATTCTCCCTTAGCCCGCGCCCTGGTGGGCAAGAGCCTGGACGCCGAAGTACGGGTACAGACGCCAACCGGTGAGAAGACCTGGTACATCGTCGCCATCGACTACCCCTGACCGAGCCCCGCATGCCCACTCCAGAAGCCCCCACCCAGCACGCCAGCCTCGACTGGGATGAGCAGGGCCAACCGCTGTCCAGCCAGTTCGACGATGTGTATTTTTCCAACGAGAACGCGCTGGCGGAAACCCGCTATGTGTTTCTCGCCAACAACCAGCTGCCGGAGCGTTTTGCCGCGCTGACGGCCGATCAGCAACTGGTGATCGGTGAAACCGGCTTCGGCACCGGGCTGAACTTCCTCTGCGCCTGGCAGCTGTTCGAGCAGCACGCGGCAAGCGGAGCCCGCCTGCACTTTGTCAGCGTGGAAAAATACCCACTCAACAAAGCCGATCTGCAACGTGCACTGGCGCTTTGGCCGGAGCTTGCGCCCTATGCCGAGCAATTGCTGGCGCAGTACGTGGCGCTGCACCCGGGCTTTCAGCGCCTTGTATTTGCCGACGGACGCATCATTCTGACCCTGTTGATTGGTGATGCCCTGGAGCTGTTCGGCCAACTGGATGCCCAGATCGACGCCTGGTTTCTCGACGGCTTTGCTCCATCGAAAAACCCGGATATGTGGACGCCGGAGCTGTTCGCCGAGCTGGCCAGGTTGTCCCATGCCGGCACCACGATAGGCACCTTTACCAGTACCGGTTATGTGCGCCGCAGGCTGAATGATGCCGGCTTCAAGATGAAGCGCGTGCCAGGCTTGGGCAAAAAGTGGGAAGTGCTCAAGGGCAGTTTTATCGGCGAGCCGAAGGCGGCAGAAAAACCCTGGTTTGCCCGCCCACCTCAACCTGCTGGCGCCCGTACTGCATTGGTGATCGGCGCCGGCCTGGCCGGTTGCGCAACGGCCGCCAGCCTGGCCCAACGCGGCTGGCAGGTCACGCTATTGGAGCGGCATGCCGCCATCGCCCAGGAAGCCTCAGGCAACCCACAAGGCGTGCTGTATCTAAAGCTCTCGGCCCATCACACCACCCTGTCGCGCCTGATCGTCAGCGGCTATGGGCATAGCCGTCGGCTGTTGGAACAACTGGATAAAGGTACTGACTGGGATAACTGCGGCGTGCTGCAACTGGCTTTCGACGCCAAGGAAGCGCAGCGGCAGGCGCAACTTGCAGCGGCCTTCCCGGCTGACTTGCTAACGAACCTGAACAAAAGCGCTGCCGAGACCAAGGCAGGTATCCCATTGCCGGCAGGTGGTTTGTTCTACCCCGATGCGGGTTGGGTGCATCCACCGGCGCTCTGTGCGCTGCTGAGTCAGCAGCCGAATATCCAGTTGCAACTGCATCAGGAGGCGCTGGAGCTGCGCCGTGACGGTGATCGCTGGCAGGCCTGGAATGGCGAACAACTGCTGGCCAGCGCCAGCGTGGTGGTGCTGGCCAGTGCCGCCGAGATCAAGGGGTTTACCCAGAGCGCAGGCTTGCCGCTTAAACGTATCCGTGGGCAGATCAGCCGTCTACCAGCCACCGACGCCAGTCGCGCCTTAAGTACAGTGGTGTGCGCCGAAGGCTATGTGGCCCCGCCGCGCCAGGACGAACATACTCTGGGTGCGAGCTTTGATTTCAACAGTGAGGACCTGACACCGAATAGCGCCGATCACGCAAGCAATCTGCAGCTACTGGAAGAAATATCTCCCGAGCTTGCCGGCGCACTGAATGTCGCAGCGCTCGACCCCGAGCAACTGCAGGGCCGCGCCGCCTTCCGCTGTACCAGCCCGGACTATCTGCCGATTGTCGGCCCTTTGGCCGATACCGCCGCCTTTGCCCAGGCCTATGCGGTGCTGGGCAAGGATGCCCGCCAGATACCGGATGCGCCCTGCCCCTGGCTCGACGGCTTGTATATCAACAGCGGCCACGGTTCACGCGGACTGATTACCGCGCCGCTGTCGGGCGAACTGATCGCCGCCTGGCTGAACAACGAACCGCTGCCAGTGCCCGCCGATGTAGCGCAGGCCTGCCATCCGAATCGCTTCGCCTTGCGCGCGCTGATCCGTAATAAACCCTAGGTTGGCTCGGGCGGCGTTCCGTTGAGGCGCGCAGCGAAGCCCAACGAGACATGCCGCCGCTCGTTGGGCTTCGCTGCGTTCAACACCAACCTACCTGCGACCTCAGCCGCGCAGGCTAAACCGCCAGGCGCGGTGAATTTTCGGGTTGCGGGCGAAATCAGGATCAAGGGTCGAGGCGCTGATTTCTTCAACCTGATAACGCGCGGCCAGGCTCTCATCGAGCTCAAACTTGCGGAAGTTGTTGGAGAAATACAGCACACCGCCCTTGGTCAGGCGAGCCATGGCCAGGTCGAGCAGCTGCACATGGTCGCGCTGCACGTCGAAGATGCCTTCCATGCGCTTGGAGTTGGAGAAGGTCGGCGGATCGATAAAGATCAGCTCGTATTCGCCACGGTCCTCGGCCAGCCAGGCCATCACATCACCCTGCTCCAGGCGGTTCTTGTCAGAGAAGCCATTGAGCGACAGATTACGCCGCGCCCAGTCCAGATAGGTCTTCGACAGATCGACACTGGTGGTGCTACGCGCGCCGCCCTTGGCCGCATGCACAGTGGCCGTGGCGGTGTAGCAGAACAGGTTGAGGAAGCGTTTACCGGCGGCCTCTTTCTGAATACGCTGGCGCAGCGGACGGTGATCGAGGAACAGTCCGGTGTCCAGATAATCAGTAAGGTTGACCAGCAGCTTTACACCGCCTTCGCTGACCTCGAGGAACTGCCCCTGGGTCGCCTGACGCTGGTACTGCTTGGTGCCGCTCTGGCGTTCACGGCGCTTGATCACCACCTTGCTCTTGTCGACACCCAGCGCCTGCGGAATCGCAGCGATGGCGTCAAACATACGCGCCTTGGCTTTCTCAGGGTCAATCGACTTGGGCGCAGCATATTCCTGCACATGCACCCAATCGCCATACAGATCCACCGCCATGGAGTATTCCGGCATGTCAGCGTCGTACAGGCGGTAGCACTCAACGCCATCCTTGCGCGCCCACTTGCCCAGCTGCTTGAGGTTCTTCTGCAGGCGGTTGGCAAACATCTGCCCGCCTTCACTCAGGCGCGCCTGCTCAACCACCGGAGCAGGTGCAGGAGCCGGTTTGATCGGGTTGCCGTTCTTGTTGTACTGACGCTCTTGCGGCTCAAGCGGCGCCTTATCGGCCTCAGCCTGTTCACGCTCGCGTTCACGCTGCTCAGGTGTACGGCGCTCGCCGGTAACGAACTGCTCGGGCTGCACCTTGATCAGCAGCAGCTTGCACGGCAGCGCGCCGTTCCAGAAGGCGTATTGCTTGTGGCTGCGGATACCCATGCGTTTGCCCAGGTCCGGCGCACCGGTAAACACCGCCGCTTCCCAACCCATACAGGCCTGACGCAGACGCTCGCCGAGGTTCTGGTAGAGGTACAACAGG
Source organism: Pseudomonas sp. 8BK (assembly GCF_902506475.1). Classification (NCBI taxonomy): domain Bacteria; kingdom Pseudomonadati; phylum Pseudomonadota; class Gammaproteobacteria; order Pseudomonadales; family Pseudomonadaceae; genus Pseudomonas; species Pseudomonas sp. 8BK. Next base: position 3,273,327 of record NZ_LR733252.1, read on the forward strand.
CTCGCCTCATCACCCAGGCGCTCGCCGTAGGGTGGATTGCAGATCACCAGACCTTTCTGGTTCTGGTCCGGACGCGGCTCGAAGGTCGCCACTTCGCCCTGATACACCTTGATCCAATCGCCCATGCCAGCACGTTCGATATTGTTACGCGCCGGCTGGATCAGCCGTGGATCAGCTTCATAACCGCGAATCCACAACGGCGGCTTGGCCATACCGGCAGCAGCACGCTGCTCGGCCTCGGCATGGACTTTCTTCCACAAGGCCGGCACGTGGCCCAGCCATTTGCTGAAGCCCCATTGCTCACGGGTCATATTCGGCGCGATATCGGCGGCGATCATCGCCGCCTCGACCAGGAAAGTACCCACGCCGCACATCGGGTCAGCCAGTGCGCCGCCTTCGGCAGCGATGCGTGGCCAGCCGGCGCGTATCAATACGGCGGCTGCGAGGTTTTCCTTCAGTGGTGCGGCGCCCTGCTGCAGGCGATAGCCGCGCTGGTGCAGGCTATGACCGGACAGGTCGATAGACAGAATCGCCTCGCCACGATCCAGACGCAGGTGCACGCGCAGGTCCGGGTTGAGCTTGTCGACCGATGGTCGCGTGCCGTCTTTCAGGCGCAGCTTGTCGACAATGGCGTCCTTGACCTTCAACGCGCCGAAATGGGTATTGTCGATGCCCGAACCGTTGCCGCTGAACTCCACGGCCAGACTGCCGCTGGATTCCAGATGCTCGAACCAGTCGACCTCCAGCACGCCTTCGTAAAGACTCTGCGCGTCTTGCACGCTGTAGCGCTTGAGCACTAGCAACACACGATTAGCCAGACGCGACCACAGGCACAGACGGTAGGCCGTTTCCATGTCGGCCATGCCACGAATGGCCGAGGTGTGCTCACGCGCCTCTTCAAGGCCGAGGCTGCTGGCTTCTTCGAGCAGCAGACCCTCAAGACCCTTGGGGCAAGTAAGGAAGAGTTCGTAACGATCCGACATGGGGGTTTCCAGTGCCTAAGGCAATCAACGGCGCGCAGACCAATCAGCACGGCCAAAATAAGTGACAAAGCGTCGCAGCGCGACCCTTCGTCGGAATAAACAACAGTCTCAATCGCAATTCATTCGCGATAGCAAAACACCAGCACACCCGACGCATACGCCCACAGCATAGGCGCTACAGCGAAAAATCCGGACGCTGCCATAACGCCTTATGGCCCGACCCTCAAAAAGGTTACGGCCTTATGACGAAACGGTCATTCACAGGCACCCGCGCATTCGTTAGAAATCTACCTAGGCCAGCACTGCAACGGTGCTGGCAAGGAGGCTCGCGACGCCGGCAGCGGACTCCGTAGGCAGAACGTTTCTGCCTGACCTTGCTACAAGGTCTAAGGGACATAACAGTCAACATTGAGGGCTACACCCTATGAGAAGACTTAAGCGTGATCCGTTAGAAAGAGCTTTTTTGCGCGGCTATCAATACGGCATCAGTGGTAAATCCCGCGAACTCTGCCCCTTCACCCTCCCCTCTGTCCGCCAAGCCTGGTTAAACGGCTGGCGCGAAGGCCGCGGTGACAATTGGGACGGCATGACCGGCACCGCCGGCATCCATCGACTCAACGAACTTCACGCTGTCGGCTGATTCAGGAACCTACCGACTCACCATGCGCGCTCCATCCGAGCGGCGGGCGCGAGCCCAGGGGCTCCTTTAGGGAGCCCTTTTTATTGCCTGCCATCCATGGCGGCAACCCTTCGGGCCGTCGCTTCGCGACGTTTAAAATCCCTCCCGGTCATTTTTTATTGCCTGCCATCCATGGCGGTCACTCTTCGGGCCATCGCTACGCGACGTCAAAATGGCTCCAGGCCATTTCTATTGCCCGCAGGATTTAGTTCTGAGGCTTCTGCGGCAACGCCGCAATTGCATCAACCGCTTCGCGGATCAATGCCGGGCCCTTGTAGATAAAGCCGGAGTAAATCTGTACCAGGCTGGCACCTGCGGCGATCTTCTCAGCTGCATGCTTGCCTTCGGTAATCCCGCCCACTGCGATGATCGGCAAACGGCCTTTCAACTCACCGGCCAACACCTGAACAATGTGCATGCTCTTCTCACGCACCGGTGCGCCGGACAATCCACCGGCCTCGTCTGCACACTCCAGACCATGCACACCTTCGCGGCCCAGCGTGGTGTTGGTGGCAATCACTGCATCCATACCGGCCTCAACCAGCGCATTGGCCACCTCGATGGTTTCCTCATCGCTCATGTCCGGTGCGATCTTGATCGCCAGCGGTACACGCTTGCCGTACTGGGCAGCCAGATCTTCCTGACGCTTACGCAGGGCTTCGAGCAATTGCTTGAGCGAGTCGCCAAACTGCAAGCTGCGCAAGCCTGGGGTGTTCGGTGAGCTGACATTAACGGTGACGTAGCTGGCGTGTTGATAGACCTTGTCTAGGCACAGCAGGTAGTCATCCACTGCGTTCTCGACCGGCGTATCGAAGTTCTTGCCGATATTGATGCCCAGCACGCCCTTGTATTTGGCTGCCTGCACACGGGCCAACAGATGATCAACACCGTGGTTGTTAAAGCCCATGCGATTGATGATCGCCTCGGCCTCAGGCAAGCGAAACAAACGTGGCTTAGGGTTACCGGGCTGCGGACGCGGCGTCACGGTGCCGATTTCCACAAAACCAAAGCCCAATTGAGCAAAACCATCGATGGCGTCGCCGTTCTTGTCCAAGCCAGCAGCCAAACCGACCGGGTTAGGAAATTCCAACCCCATCACCTTGACCGGTAGCGCGGCTGGGCTCTTGGTTAGTAACCCGTTAAGCCCCAGGCGACCGCCAGCACCGATCAAATCGATGGACAGTTCATGGGAGGCTTCGGGGGAAAGTTTGAACAGCAGCTCGCGGGCCAGGGTATACATGGGCAGGCTTAGCTCGATAAAGTTACAAAGGCCGCGATTATAGCCGGCTGAGCAGCTGATAGGCGAGGCGCACGGCGCTATCAGCCCAGACGGCGCAAGCTGAGTAATTTGCCGGCAGCACTGAACTCAAGTTCGAAGGAACCATAAACACCGTCATGGGTCAAAAACGGCCGAAAATGGTGGGCCGGCACACTGACACTCCGTCCGTCGCGACTTTGCACTAATATCCGGTTGGCACGCCCTTGATAAACCGCACGCAAGCGCTCGGCCGGTAACGCAATATCAAACACCAAACTGGGCATGGAGGCACCTTTGCAACTGACTGCAGCAATCTTGCCATACGCCGCGCGCCTGCCCGGCAAAAAATGGCCAAGCGCCATTTCTCAACTCACCTGCGTCGCCTCGCAGCATGTCCGAGCATGGGCAACAGGCCATATAAAATTACCTGAAGGAATTTTTAACGGCGCACAACGACAGCCCAAAGGGTGGCCACCAGGGATGACAGGCCATAAAAAACCTGTCTATACGGCCGATAAAGCCTGTGCAGAGCCATGCGGGCTCTGCCAAACTGGCAACGGTGATTTTGGAGTTCGTACCTGGCTATGAGTCTGTCTGAGCAGCCTTCCACCCTCAGCTCACGCCTCGGTGCCTTAGCGCAACGGCTAGGCCTTATCGGCCGTGGGCAACGCCAGATACTCGAGCGCGCCAGCCAGCTTCGCCTGCCCTTCAGCCCTCTACCGCAACTACGTGACAGCATTTGCTGGCAAGATGGTCCTCAGCTACACCGCCTGATAGACCTGCCCCGCAGCGCACTCTCCGGCCCGGTTCAGGAAGACAAGGCGCAAGCCCATGCCATGCTGGTGCGGGTGATCGACGCGCAAGAACAACAGCTGTCATCGTTCGACCTGCGCATGATCGACGGCCTATCGACCTGCAATCCTCAACAAGCCAACCACACCAGCTTCGAGGCTTTCGCCGCCAGCGAGCCCTGTCGCCAGGTACGCATCATCAGCTACAAGGATTTCGTCAAAGCTATCAGCCAACCACTACCGCGTTTTCTCGCAGGTGAGCGCATCAGCCTACGCCAAGCCAGCTGGCGCGGTGAGCGGGTGTTCTGGGCTGGTGAGCATCACAGCGAAGCCTTTGCCTGTGCCATTGCCTACGCCCGCAGGCGCGAACTAGAGGTTAACCTGCCGGCTGAACTCAGCCATTACCGCTTGAGCGAGCAAGGCCTCAGCAACCTGCAGCAGCACTACCACGTACTCGGCATGCCTAATGCGGCCTGGAGCGACCCGGCGTTTATGGCGCTGTTGTTGGATAACGGCCTGCCCTATGCGCGTTTATCCTTGTTGGGCGGCCCAAGCTCACCAGAGTTTCTCCTGCTGCCCAAGCACTCCAGCGAAGCCACAGCACTGGGCGAAGGCCTGCGCCTTGCGGGTGCGCCAGATGTGGTGGCATATCTGCAAAAGCTGTAATCGCAACATAGCCGCCATCCAAGTGAGCGTTTAATAAACCCAGTAAGAAAAAGCCCGCAATCTGGTTAGGATTGCGGGCTTTAGATTGGCTATCAATCTAGCATCACACTACCTGCAAGGCGTTATCTCCCAGCAGCCCGTTGATGACTGTGGCTGTATCAGCACCTCCAGAAATGATGCCGCCACCGCCCGGAGTCACACCATACTCAACAGCGACATTAAAGCCTGTCAACTCAATGGTTGTGGTTGCAGCACCACCTGCTGTAGGGCTAACCGCAATAATGGTGCTGTTATCAACTACCGAGAAGCTAAGGAAGTCATCTAGCGATCCGGCGTTGTAGGACTCACCAATCAGCAGCTGGGTGAGATCCAATTTGTCGCCTTCGCTTAAATTGAAGTCCAACACTTTGTCGACACCAGTGGTATCGCCCGACAGCCAGCGGAAGGTATCCGCCCCCACGCCGCCAGAAAGGATGTCATTGCCCAGACCACCGATGAGGATGTCATTACCATCGCCACCAGACAGCACATCGTTGCCAGCTAAACCACTGAGCGTATCGTTATCTCCCAAGCCGAAGAGGTAATCAACTCCAGCGGTACCAACCAGATTATCCACGCCGGCAGTACCATCCACCGACAGCGAATCAGGAACCAACATAGCGCTCAGCACGCTACTTACACTGTCCCCATCACCATCAATACCTACGATATTGTGGGAAAGGCTAATGGGCTGCCCAGTGCTTGCCTGCTCATACTCGAAGAAGCCCAACTTGAAGGTTTGACCGCTGCCACCAGTAATCTGCACAGCACTGAAGCTACTGGTAGAGCTGACTTCGTACCACCAGCCTTCCTCCATCCCGGTCACACGAATCGAATTACCCAAATCAGTGAGGCTAACTTCACTGGTTTTATCCACCTCTACGCCGCCCTCAATGGCGTAAATGCGGATATTGCTGGTAGCCAAGTTACGAGTGGTTTCACCTGAAGCATCGCCGATAAAGTTGTAGTCATTGTCGGCCAGCAGCACAGAGATCACGAAGGTTGCGGTCCCTCCACCGCTAGGGCTAACCCAGGCAAATTTCTGGGCGAAGCGATTGGTGGTGTTGTGGCTGGTGTAGGTGAAGCCAGTACCATTGGCACCTCCTGTTGCCAGACCATTGACCAGATCGATCCGCAGCTGCTCACCATTTTTGATGCTGTTGCCATCGCTAATGCCAATTTCGGTGCTGTTGGAATTGATGCTCTGCCCCGAAGTGCTCGACAACAAAGCATCGAACGTTGTCCCTCCCATGTCGATCAGCCCTTTGAAGGCGGAGTTACCACCACCAACACCGGTCAGATTAGTGGCGGACACCTCTGAGCCGTTGGCAATCGGGCCATAGGTGGTCAGCGTGTAGCTATCGGTCGAGGCATCCATATCAATGCGATAACCGAGAGTTCCATTGGCGCTGGTCTTAGCCTCGATAATGGACTGATCAGCACCATAGAACAGGTAGAGCTGCTGACCATTAAGACTCAATAGATTGCCACTGGCATCCCGAGCAGCAGCGCCCTGCACAATGGAGAAATTGACCTCATCTGGACCATCGCCCCCCGCCGAAGCCTCGAAACGTAGATCCGCAGTAATCGAGCGTGTGTCATTGACCTGGTCGACCAACAGCGCGGTGACCGGGGTGAAGGCGATCGGTACATCGTCCTCGACCTGAATCAGCAGGCTGCCGGCCAGCGGCAACGGATTCACCCCGTCGGAAGCTGCGAGGGCTCCGGTGAGGTTCAGCGTCATCACTTCATTATCATCGTTGTTGTCGTCCGGATGATCCAGCGGGCCAAGCAGGGTGAAGGTGTAGCCGCCGTCCGTTTCCACCTCCAGGGTGAAGATATCCTGCAACCCAGCCTTCGCCGTCATGATGTTGCCGGAGAAGTGGTAGGTGATGGCTACTCCGCCGGAAGTCAGTGCTGGCAAGCCAGTCGGTGTATTGTCCAGGCTGAACTGACCGGAGTTGCTACCTACCAGGAGTTCCACCAGGCTGCCGGAGACCGTGGTGGTCTGAGCATCGTTGTCGGTAATACCGCCAGGCAGCTCATCCTCGTCGACCTTGCCGATCACCGGTGCCGGATCTTCGACATGGATCGTCAGGGTTGCCGTCGACGGGTCACCATCCTTGTCGAGAATGCTGTACTGGAAGCTCTCAAGCTTGTCGCCCTCGATCAGAGCCGGCGGCTGATAGCTCCATGCGCCGGTAGCAAAGTTGAACGACAGGGTGCCGCCCCACTCGGTGGCTATGTCGGTTAACTGCTGATCGCCATCCAGAACACCATCCCAGGTGTAAGTGGTACCGTTGATATCGATGGAGGCGATGCGACCAGGGCCGTCGGCACCGAAGGCATCATCGTCACCACTAACCACACCGTCGCTGCCGAGCAGAACATTGCCCTCGGCCGGATCAGGCATTACCGCATCCAGTAGGGTATCGATCAGATCATCGAAGTTACCCACCAGAATCGGCGAGCCGCTGCCATCGAGGTCGACATCCTGCAGCCGATCCTCGTCAATGCCGCCGCCCACACCAATCGTGGTGACGTTGAGGTCATTAGCGTTGATGAAGTCCGCCCAGTCACTGCTGGTGTCATCCTCGAGAGAATTGCCTCCCGTGCCCAGCTGCTCGTTGGGATTGCCGTCGCTAATGAAGAACACCTGATTGCTCCACCCTGGAATCGGCGTGTAGGCGCTCATGGTTTGTTCGATGGCAGCCGTGAAATCGGTATTGCCATTGAACGGCCGGGTTCCACCATCATCCGGGTTGATGCTGTCGATCAGCGCAGAGAAACTGGCGAAGTCACTGATCACCGGGTAGGACAGAGCCGTGCCGGAGAAAGCCACGATCTGCACATTGACGTCGGACGCACCGCTGAACAGCGTCTGAGCCGCAGCACGCACGGCCTCCAGCATCTGGTTCAGCTCGGTGTTATCAATGCTGCCGCTGAAATCCAGCACGAACACCGCGTTGACGTCGAGCGGTTTTCCCGCCACCGCCACGGCGTAGTCGTCCTGCGCAACTGGCGTATCATCGTCGACATTGATCGACAGACTGCCGTTAGCCGTGTCGCCATCCTTGTCGGTTACCTGATAGTTCAGAGTGAAGGCCTGGTTGTTCTCCAAATCGGCGTTGGCATGTTGGATCGGTGCGTTCTGGGTGACGGTGTAAGCACCCGTACCGGTGTTCAGCGTCAACGTCAGCACTGTGGTGGCGCCTTGTTTGACCAGCAGCTGCGAACCATCCGGGCTTGCCTGGTAGGTGAAGCCGCCCGGCGCTCCGGATTCCAGCCATTTCACCGTACCGGCACCATCAGCGCCGAAGTTGTGCTGCAAAGTTCCACCGGCATTCACCGAGTCGGCATCGTCGGTACCGCCTGGCCCGCCTGGAATGCCATTGGCCAGTGCATCATCGTCCAGCTGCACCACAAGGTTGTCACCCACGGACGGACCGTCGTCGTCGAAGGCGATCTTGCCACCGAGATCCAGGGTCTTGTCGGCACTGGCAAAGTCGCCGTCACCGTCAGTGATGCTCGCAGTCAGGGTCAAGCCGATCTTACCGGCCAGTAGTACCTCTTCCTGGTTACTGTAGTTGCTGTTGGCACCCGGTAGATCGTGGGAAATCTCCTGGAACTGGGTCAGAGTCACCTGCCCGGTTCCGGAATCCACCGCCAGCGAGAAGACAGTATTGTCCACCGCTACCCCTGCCAAGGATGCCGACGAGGAGCCGATGATCTCAGCACCGATCTTGTACAGATAGATTGGGCCAGCTGCGCTGTTCATCCCTGAGGCCAGCGGGCCATTACCACCTGCAAGCAAGTTGAGGCTGTAGGTCTGAGTGACCGTGCCCGGGCCATCCGCGCCATGGTTGGGGGTCACGACGAAGGCGCCCGAGAAGCTGCCGGAGTCGGTATCGGAGGCCCCGCCTATGGTCTCGGCATCCTGGGTGTTCAGCGACGGATTCGGAGCGGTGCCAAAGACCACGCTGATGCTCGGCCCATGATCGTCGAAGGCCACCCGGCCACCGAGATCAAGGGTCTTGCTGTCGGAGGCACTGTCGCCGTCATCATCGGTGATGGTCACGGTAGCCTGCAGGCCCACCAGGCTATTGCCCAGCAATGCTTCTTGGGCATCGTAGTTACTGCCCACACCCGGCAGGCTATGGTCGATCTCCTCATGCTGGGTCAGGGTGACCTGGCCCGAGCCATTCACCGAGAGGGTGAAGATGGTGTTGCTCGGATCTACATCGCCCTCGTTAGCCGCAGTCGAGCCGTAGACCACCCCGGCGTCCTCGTACAGGTAGATGGTCGCACCATCACTGCTGAGGCCGGACGAACTGCCCTCGCTGGCCAACAGCACCAGCGCGTAGCTGGTACTGATGGTGCCGGGGCCATCGGCACCGAAGTTTGAGCTGGCAATGCTGAAGGCGCTGGAGAAGCTGTCGGTATCGCTATCCGACGCGCCGCCTATGGTCTGGGCATCCTGGGTATTGAGAACTTCGGTGTTCTGGCCGAAGCCCAGGCTGATGCTCGGGCCGTCATCATCGAACAGCACCTTGCCACCCAGATCCAGGGTCAGGCTATCGCTGTCGGTGTCCTGATCGTAGTCGGTGATGGTGGCGGTACCCTGCAGGCCCACCAGTCCAGCGTTGAGTACGGCTTCCTGGGCATCGTAGTTGCTGGTATCGCCCGGCAGATCATGGTCGATCTCCTGACGCTGGGTCAGGGTGACCACGCCGTTAGCGTCTACCGACAGGGTGAAGATGGTGTTGCCAAGATTGACCGCACCCTCGTTGCCTGCGGTGGAACCGACTATCTGCCCGCTGCCGTCCTGGTAGAGGCGGATGGCATCGCCATCGCTGCTCAACCCCGACAACGCACCCTCAGCCACCAGCAGCACCATGGAGTAACTCCAGGTTACCGTGCCGGGGCCATCGGCTCCGTGGTTGGGCATCGCCGTGAAGGCGCCGCTGAAATCACTGGTCGCGGTATCGGAAACCCCAGCCCCAATGGTCTCGGCATCCTGGGTATTCAGATCGTCGGCATCCTGGCCACTGCGGCCGACATCGATCATCGGCACGTCATCCTCGACGTGGATCAGGAAGTCACCCGAGAGCGTCAGCGGATCGCTGCCATCGTTGGCCTCCAGGATGCTGGTGAAGTCGAGGGTCAGCAACTGATCGTCATTGCTGCCATCCAGCGGATGATCCAGGGATTGTTCCAGATTGAAGGTGTAGCTGCCGTCATCCATTACCTGCAGGGTAAACACCACCGGGCCGGCAGGGCCGGCAGTTGCGGTCAAGGTGTTGCCGAGAACACCGTAAACCAAGGCTACCCCGCCCGATGTAGCCGGGGTGACGCCAGTGGTATCACTCGACAGAGTGAAATGCGCACCCGCATCCGGCCCCACAATCAGCTGGGCCACACTGCCAGTAGCGACATCGGTGACGCTGTCCAGATCATCGATACCGTCAGGCAAATTGTCTTCGTCCACATAGCCTTCAACTGGACCGGTGTCTTCGACGTGAATCGTCAGGGTGGCCGTCGAGGGGTCGCCGTCGTTATCGACGATCACGTACTCGAAGGTTTCTGTCTTGTCGCCATCGATATCGCCGGCGGCCTGATAGCTCCAAGCTCCAGTGGCGAAGTTGAAGCTCAGCTTGCCACCTTCCGGGGTATCGATATCGATCAGCTGGTTGCCGGGAATATCAGGCCCGGCACTGGCATCGATGTTACCGGCACCGTCCCAGGTGTAGACAACGCCGTCAATTTCGATGGAGAGAATCTGCCCAGGACCGTCGGCACCGAAGGCATCGTCATCGCTGGTATTCGGTGCGTTATCGTTGCCTTCGAGCACATTGCCATCCACCAGGCCGCCGAGCACGGCATCCAGCAGGGTATCGATCAGATCATCGAAGTCACCCACCAGAATCGGTGCTCCGTTGCCATCGAGATCGACATCCTGCAGCCGATCCTCGTCGATACCGCCACCCACGCCGATGGTAGTGACATTGAGGTCGTTAGCGTTGATGAAGTTCAGCCAGTCGCTGGCGGTGTCATCCTCGAGGGAATTGCCACCGGTGCCCAGCTGCTCGTTGGGATTGCCGTCGCTGATGAAGAACACCTGGTTGCTCCACCCCGGAATCGGCGTGTAGGCGCTCATGGTTTCTTCGATGGCGGCAGTGAAGTCGGTCTGCCCACCGAACGGCCGGGTTCCACCGTCATCCGGGTTCATGCTGTCGATCAGTGCGGAGAAGCTGGCGAAGTCGCTGATCACCGGATAGGACAGGGCCGTGCCGGAGAAAGCCACGATCTGCACGTTGACATCGGATGCCCCGTTGAACAGCGCCTGAGACGCCGCACGCACGGCTTCCAGCATCTGATTCAGCTCGGAATTGCTGATACTACCGCTGAAGTCCAGCACGAAGACTGCGTTGACGTCGAGCGGTTGTCCAGACTCCACCACGGCGTAGTCGTCCTGCGCCTCGGGCACATCGTCCTCGACATTGATAACAAAGCTGCCTGGTGCGAAACCGCCCACCGGGTCGCCATCACCGTCGGTGGCGGTCAGCACGCCGGAAAAGTCGATCGGTAGGCCAAGCAACTGATCATCGTCGGTACTGCCGGGCAGCGGGTGATCCAGCGACCCGAGCAGCTCGAAGGAATAACCGCCACCTGCCATCACGCTCAGGGTGAAGACTGGATCGACACCGGCCATGGCCGTCAGCACATTGCCCACTACCGAGAAAGTCAGTGGCGTATCGTCCGAAGTCAGCCCTTGGGCTTCGAGCGTTGCAATGTCCAGCGGGTCATCGCTCAGACCAAAGCTACCAGCTCCGTCTGCACCGAAGTTGACCAATGCATTGAGGGTACCGTCAGGCGCACTGGTAGTGGTTCCAGTGACGTCGCCATCACCGATGCCACCGGGCAATTCATCTTCATCGACTTGCCCGGAAACCAGTGGAATCGGCTGCTGTGCCTGGTCGTATTGCAGTGGCATGGCAACCGGCACATCGTCTTCCACCTGAATCACGAAGCTGCCTGGATTGAGTCCGTTCAGCGGGTCACCGTCGCCATCGGTAGCAGTGATCAAGCCGGAGAAGTCGATCGGCATGCCAAGCAACTGATCATCGTCGGTGCTGCCCGGCAGCGGGTGATCCAACGGCCCCTGCAAGGTGAAGGTGTAACCGCCATCAGCGTCGATCTGCAGGGTAAAGACCGGCTGGCCGCCGACGGTAGCAGTCAACAGATTGCCCACCACACTGTAATCAAGCGCCACACCGCCCGAAGTCAGGTTCTGCGCTTCCAGGGCGTCCAGGGCATCGGGGTCGCTGCTCAAGCCCACGCTTCCTGGGCCGTCTGCCCCGAAAGCGATGGCGGCATGCAGAGCACCCGCGGCACCCACTGCCACGTTGGTGGTGCCATCGCCGTCGGTAATGCCTGCCGCGGTTTCGTCCTCGTCGACCTGGCTACTGACCCAAGGCCGCTGACCGACCACCCGAGCCTCGGGCACGTCGTCTTCGACATCGATAGTGAAGCTGCCTGCATCCAGATCGACCGCCAGTGGGTCACCATCGCCGTCGGTGGCGGTGATCAGACCGGAGAAGTCGATACCAAGACCTGGCAGGGTCTCGTCATCGAGGCTGCTGTCAGGGATCGGATGGTCGAGCGGACCACTCAACATGAACTCGTAGCCACCGTCCGGTTCGACCGTCAGCGTAAAGATGGTGTTGCCGTTGGCCGATGCGGTGAGCACATTACCCACCACCGAGTAGCTCAGCGCAGTGCCTTCGGACTTCAGCGACTGGGTTTCCAGCGAGCTGACATCGGTCGAGAGGCCCATGCTGCCAGGACCGTCGGCGCCGAAGTCGACCAGTACAAACAAGGCCCCAGAAGCACCGGTGATAGTCGTAATCTGGCCACCTTCCGGATTGCCCTCGTAGGGAGCACCCTCCACCACGGCAAGGGCATCTTCCTGCACCTGCTGATTGACCTTGTCCTCAGCGTCCTGCCCCGGCAGCGGCACATCGTCTTCGACGTTGACGGTGAAGCTGCCGGCAGGGAAGGTGCCGGCCAGCGGGTCACCATCGCCGTCGGTGGCGGTAAGCACACCGGAGAAATCGATGCCCAGGGCCGGCAGTAGCTCATCGTCGAGCATGCCATCGGGGATCGGATGATCCAGCGGGCCGCCAAGCACAAATTCCCAACTGCCATCTCCGTTCACCGTCAGAGTGAAGATGGTGTTACCGTTGGCTGTCGCGGTCAGCACGTTCCCCACTACCTCGTAGCTCAGGGGTGTGCCTTCGGAGCTCAACGTTTGGGCTTCCAGAGAGCTCATATCCGAGGACAGACCCATGGCGCCAGGACCGTCCGCGCCGAAGCTGACCAGGCTGAACAACGAACCTGCCAGGCCACTGGTGACAGTGACTTGGCCACCTTCAGGGTTACCGTTGTAGGGCGCACCTGCCCCCGTGTTCAAGGCATCTTCCTGCACACTGCCACTAACCGCGATACCCTCCCCGGTCGCCGCAAGCGGCACATCATCTTCAATATCAATCGCAAAACTACCAGCTGGGAAGCCGCCCACCAGAGGGTCGCCATCGCCGTCGGTGGCAGTCAACACACCGGAGAAATCGACGCCTACGCCAGGTAGGTCTTCACCGTCATTGCCGTCCATGTCCGGATGATCGATTGGACCGCTGAGTACAAACTCGTAGCTGCCATCAGCGTTCACCGTCAGGGTGAAGATAGTGTCAGCACCCGCAGTAGCGGTCAGCACATTGCCAACCACAGCGTAAGTCAATGCAACACCGCCAGAAGTCAGCGCCTGCAAACTCATGGAGCTGACATCGCTGGACAGACCAAAGCTGCCTGGGCCATCTGCGCCAAAGTTGACCAGGGCCGACAAGGTTCCGGCGGGGCCGCTGACGGTGGTGCTCTGCCCACCTTCTGGATTGCCATCATGGGGCGCACCGGCTCCCGTGGTCAGGGCGTCCTCCTGAACGCTACCAAGTACCCGAATGAACTCTTGCTCATCACCACTGGCCAGTTGCGGTACGTCATCTTCAACATCAATCACGAAGCTGCCGGCGTTAAAACTGCCAACCGAGTCACCATCGCCATCGACGGCCGCCAATACACCGGAGAAATCAATCGCCAGCTCCAGCAACTCGTCGTCATTGCCATCAGCGAGCGGGTGATCGAGTTGACCGACCAGAGTGAAGGTGAAACTGCCATCACCGCCCACCTCCAAAGTGAAGATGGTCTCAGCCCCCGCCGAAGCGGTTAGCACACCGCCGATTACGCTAAAGCTAAGAGCAGTGCCGCCGGAAGCAAGGCCCTGAGCCTCAAGACTGGCAATGGCGCTAGGGCTACCAGAAAGGCCGAAGCTACCGACACCATCGGCACCGAAATTGACCAGTGCACTCAGGGTGCCTGGGCCGCCAGAGGCCACGTTGGTAATTGCATCGCCATCGCTGATGCCATCAGAGGTTTCGTCTTCATCGACGATTGCTGCGACCAAGGCATCCTCGCCTTCGGCGAGAATGGGCCCGTCGTCATTTACCAAAACGTCAATAAACACCGTAGGCGAGACGTCACCGTCTAGGTCGAACATCCGCACAGGGAAACTTTCACCAACTTGGTCAGCAGCCCCTGTTGCATTAGGGTTCGTGTGATCAAGGGTGTTATTGGTTAGGGTATAAGTCCAGTTGCCAGCCGCATCCACAGTCAAAATGCCGTACTGCCCTTGAACCACACCACCGCCGGTTACATTTATCCAGTCGCCGTTGACATCCTGAACTTCCAGTGCAGACACACCATCTGGAGAATTGATAACGATGGCGCCACTGGCCTGCTCAGAATTACTGGCAGGATTGGTCCCGTCAGCTAAGCCCTCTTCATCCACGATTGCTGGGCCGGCAATCAACGTACCGCTACCGTCTTCGTATTCGATATCTATAACTGGAGTGAAATCCGGAGCAGCCGGCGCCTCATCACTTACCACCGGTTCAGGATCGGGAAACTCCGGCCCGGTGCTCAGTCCCTCGGTCGGGAAGCCAATGACCGGATCAAGCGCGCCGCCAGTTTCACCCAACAGCACAAACGAGTGCCCGCCGCCCACACCACCAGCACCGCCTGCGCCACCCGCACCAGGGCCCGCTGCGGTTGCTTCACCTTCAAGGGTCGGGTCGACACCTGCTTCAATGGCGGCCTGCAATTGCTCAACATCGGTTAAATCGCCATCACTCGGCGCTGCCGGAGGCGTTTCAGCTGTAGGCGCTTGTTGGTTGGAATTGCCTGCGAGCATTTGCTCGGTGAGATTCAGGCTGCTATCGCGGCCCAAGGTGAGTTGCTGGCCATTGCTCATGGCAACCGCAATAGACCCTGCAGCGCCAGTAACGATTTGTTCCCCCGCAAAAACTCGATCGCCTTCACTGAGTGGCCGACGCGTTCCGTCGCCAGCTACCGCATAGACTTCGCCGATAACTTGGCTGACGACACCAATCAAAGTAGCCATGATTCCATCCTCACTACAACTGCCGACCACCGCCGACACGTATGCCAAAAAAGGTCTGAATACCTTTCAAGGAGAGAACAAAGCCACTGGCTGATTACAACGACGTCACACTCAAAAACAAAAACGACAAAAAACTGTCACCCTGACCCGCGTCGCCCACCACACCAGAAAGATCCCGCCCCTATTTGTATCTGACCATCTGTTTTAGCTACGCACGCCACCTAACGGCACGAAATGCGCAGCTTCTGAATGGAAACAATGTGCTGCTTTTCGCAGACTGCATAAGATTTTTTCCTTATAGGCCTTGTAACTATTTTTTCTTAGCTACGCTTGAAACTGTTCTTAGCTGTGATGTTACAGGCTGAGAGTAATCCACAAGATAGATAAGCCATTTTTTTGGCGACGGGATTTAGAGAATCTTATAAGGAGAGTTACCAGATGCGCGCACTCAACCCTTTATGGAGCAGTATCGTGCTGGCAGCGGTCTGTACCCAGGCACAAGGCATCACCTTGTCGGAGGCGATCCAGAGCACGCTGGACAACCACCCGGAGGTTCATGCTGGGGCGAACAGCCGCCTTTCATCGGATGAAGAAGTCAAGATTGCTAAAGGCGGTTATCTGCCAACCGTCGACCTGCTGATGGGTTATGGTCGAGAAAATACCGACAGCCCCAGCACCCGAGCACTGGGCAATCACAACACCGAAACACTGACCTACGGCACCTCCGAGCTGCGCCTGCGGCAGATGATCTTTGATGGCTTTAATACACCCAATGAAGTAGCGCGCACCAAAGCGGTAGTGAACTCCCGCGCTTACCGCTTGCTCGGCACCTCGGAAAGCCTGGCCCTACGCACCGTCGAGGTCTATCTGGACCTACTAATGCGCCGCGAAATGGTCGAGCTTGCACGTAACAACTTTCAGGCTCACCAACGTATTCATGATCAGATCAGCCTGCGCAGCCAGCAAGGCGTTGGCAGTACGGCAGACCTTGACCAATCCGAAGCGCGTTTGGCGCTGGCAGAGAACAACCTTTATACCGAGCAGGTAAACCTGGCCGATGCCGAAGCCAACTTCTTCAGTGCCGTTGGCCGTATGCCCGACGAGCTGGCCTCCCCTGCCTCACTGAAAGGCTCATTACCGGAAAATCTCACCGACGCTCGGCAGGCGGTAATGGATAACAACCCCTTCCTGAAATCCGCACAGTCCGATGTGCAGGCAGCCGAAAAACAATACGAGGTCGCCAAATCGACCTTCTACCCACGCGTGGACCTTGAGCTGGCCACCAATGCCGACAACAACACCCAGGGCGATGCAGGTCATAACAACGGCTGGCGTGCAGCCGTTGTTATGAACTACAACCTGTTCAACGGTATGCGCGACAAGGCGCGCCTGCAATCGACTGCCCATCAGATCAATGAGTCGATGGACATCCGCAACAACGCCCTGCGCGTACTCAACGAAAACCTTTCCCTGGCCTGGAATGCCATGGAAAACGCCCGACTGCAAACGCCAAAAGCGCGTGATTATGCGGATTACACCGCGCGTGTTCGTGAAGCCTACCAACAGCAATTCAGCCTGGGCCAACGCACCCTGCTCGACTTGCTGGACAGTGAAAACGAACTCTTTACCGCCAACCGCCGTTACAGCGAAGTGCGCTTTAGTGAAGAGTTTTCGATGTACCGGGTAACCGCAGCGATGGGTGACTTGTTGCGTCAGCAACAAGTGGTCGTACCGGCAGAAGCTGTAGCCCTCACCGAAGTGAAGAGCGAGGCCCGTCTGCCGGACATGAAGTAAACCGGCATAAGGAGTAGTAAACATTGACCACCATGGAGCGGCCGGGGTCATCCAGCGATCCGCGTCTCAACCACGACGACCCGCTGCTTGATGGCTTGTTGATTCTTTGCAAACTCCACGGTTGCTCAGCCAGCCGTGGCAGCTTGAGTGCAGGCCTGCCGTTGCCAGAGCAGCGCCTGACCGCCGAGTTGCTACCCCGCGCTGCGGCGCGGGCGGGTTTGCAAGGGCGTTTGCTGCAACGCGATCTGGCCAGCATTTCAACCCTCAACCTTCCTGTACTGCTGCTGTTGAAAAACGGCCGTAGTGCTGTGCTGCGTCAATGGGGCCCGAAAAACCAGGCGCAGATTCTGCCCTGCGAGGCCGACGGCGGCGAGCAGTGGGTAAACCGTGAACAGCTGGCCAGTGAGTACAGCGGCCAAGCTTTCTTTGCCCGCCCGCGACACGAGCTGGAAGAGGCACGCTCACCGCTCGTACCGCGCATCGAGGCCTGGTTTCGCGACACCCTGAAGTTGTCACGCTGGCTGTACACCGATGCCATCCTCGCCAGCCTGCTGATCAACCTGCTCGGGCTGATGGTGCCGCTGTTCGTCATGCAGACCTATGACCGCGTCGTACCCAACCAGGCCACCTCAACCCTCTGGGTGCTTGCCATAGGCTTATTTATTGGCATGGGCTTCGAGCTGTTACTGAAAATCCTGCGCTCACACTTGCTCGATACTGCAGGCAAGAAAACCGATGTGGTGCTATCGGCCACCTTGTTCGAGCGCATCACCGGCATGTCGATGACGGCCCGCCCGGCCACCATAGGCGGCTTTGCCCAAAGCATTCATGACTTTCAGGGCCTGCGCGAATTTCTCACCGCCGTAACCCTCACCAGCCTGATCGACCTGCCCTTCTCGTTTCTGATGATCGCGGTGATCTGGCTGATCGGAGGCTGGCTGGTGGTTATCCCCCTGCTGGCCTTTCCACTTACCGCACTGTTCGCCTTTATCATCCAGGCACGCCTGCGCGACACCGTGGAAAAAAGCCTGCAACTGGCCTCACAACGCCAAGCACTGTTAATCGAAACCCTCGGTGGTCTGGAAACCCTGAAAGCCTGCAGTGCGGAAAGCGAACGCCAGCATCAGTGGGAGAAAACCCACGGCGCCCTCACCCGCCTGGATATACACGCCCGTTCGCTGGCAGCCATCGCCACCAACGGCACGCTGTTTCTACAACAGTTCGCCGGCATGGCCACCATCGTTGCTGGGGTTTACATCATCATCGCCGGAAAGCTCAGCGTCGGTGCGCTGGTAGCCTGCTACATGCTGGGCAGTCGCATCCTCGCGCCGCTCGGGCAGATTGCCGGGTTAATCACCCGCTACCAGCAAGCGCGCCTGACCATGACCAGCACCGACGCGCTGATGGCCCTGCCGCAGGAGCGTCAGGCCAAACAACGCCCACTGGAACGCACCCAACTGCACGGGGCACTGGATGTACGTGACGTCACATTCAGCTACCCGGGACAAAGTACCCCGGCGCTTGCAGGCGTCAGCCTGCGTCTGACAGCAGGTGAACGTATTGGCATCATCGGCCGCAGTGGCTCCGGCAAAAGCACCTTGGCGCGTCTGGTCATGGCGTTCTACAGCCCAGGCAAAGGGCAAATCCTGCTGGACAATCTCGACCTGCGTCAGCTCGACGTGGCCGATTTGCGCCATCAGATTGGTTACGTCGCACATGACCTACCGCTGCTGGCTGGCAGCCTGCGCGACAACCTGACATTAGGCGCACGCTATGTCAGCGATGCACGCATGCTAGAAGTGGCCGAGCTGACCGGTGTGGTCGATCTGGCCCGGCAACATCCGCAAGGCTTCGATCGCCCCGTGGGTGAGCGCGGCCAACTGCTGTCCGGAGGGCAACGCCAGGCCGTGCTGCTCGCCCGCGCGCTGTTACTTGACCCTCCGATTCTGCTGCTCGATGAGCCCACCAGCGCGATGGACAACACCAGCGAGGAAATCCTGCGCAACCGCCTGCAAACCTGGGCCCAGGGTAAAACCATGTTGCTGATCACCCACCGCGCCTCAATGCTCAGCCTGGTAGACCGTCTGGTGGTGCTGGATAACGGCCATATTGTTGCCGACGGCCCGAAAGAAGCGGTCATTGAAGCGCTACGCAAAGGTCGAGTTGGCCCTGCCGCGGTATAGGAACGCTCATGCAAATAAGCACCTCGATTCGCGACTACTTCGCCAGCATGCGCCAGCGCAAGCAGGACACCGAGTTTATGCCGGAAGTCGACGGCGCCATTCTCGAAGACTCGCCCTGGTTCACCCGTATCACCGTCTGGGTGGTCAGTACGTGCCTGATCGTGGCATTGATCTGGGCCAACTTTGCCGTGCTGGAAGAAGTCACTACCGGTGAAGGTAAAGCGATCCCCTCCAGCAAGATCCAGGTTATTCAGAACCTGGAAGGCGGCATCGTCAGCGAGATATTTGTACGCGAAGGACAGATTGTCGAAAAAGGCGCTGTGCTACTGCGTCTGGATGACACGCGCTTTCTCTCCAACCGAGGCGAAGCCGAAGCCGATCGCCTGGCTCTGGTGGCGAGGGTCGAGCGGTTAACCGCAGAAGCAGAAGGACGCCCCATCAGCATGCCGGAAGATATTCTACGCGAAGCCCCGCAACTGGCTGAGGATGAGCTGGCGCTCTATCAATCGCGACAGAATCGCTTGCAAAGCGAACAACGCACCCTTGGCGAACAGCTGCGGCAGAAAACGCAGGAACTGGCCGAATTTCGCGCCAAGGCTCAGCAATACCGCTCCAGCATGGGCCTGCTGCAGCAGGAGCTGAATATGTCGCAGCCCCTGGTCGCAACCGGTGCGATCTCCCAGGTGGAAATCCTCCGCCTACGCCGCAGCCTGGTGGAAGTACGCGGTTCGCTGGACGCTACCAACCTGGCGATTCCACGGGCCGAATCGGCGATGGATGAAATCAAGAGCAAGATTGAAGAGTCCGAGTTGAGCTTTCGCTCTGACGCCTTCAAGGAACTCAATGAAATCCGCACTGAGCTGCAGAAACTCACCGCCACCAGCGTGGCCATCGATGACCGCGTCAGCCGCACCACCGTGGTCTCCCCCGTGCGTGGAGTGATCAAGCAGCTCAAGGTCAATACCATCGGCGGCGTGGTACAGCCCGGCAACGACATGCTGGAAATCGTGCCGCTGGATGACAGCCTGCTGATTGAGGCCAAGGTACGCCCGCAGGATGTCGCCTTCCTGCATCCTGGGCAGAAGGCCATGGTCAAATTCACCGCTTACGACTACACCATCTACGGCGGACTAAAGGCCAACCTAGAGCTGATCAGCGCCGACACCATCACAGATGAGGAAGGCAACAGCTTCTATCTGATCCAGGTACGTACCGATAGAAGCCATTTGGGCAGCGAAGAACATCCGCTGCTGATCATCCCCGGCATGGTCGCCACCGTGGACATCATCACCGGTGAGAAAAGCGTGCTTGATTACCTGCTCAAACCGGTACTGAAGGCGCGCTCGGAAGCCATGCGTGAGCGCTGAAATTCCCTAGCTGACACCTGATGCCCCCTGTTGTGGTCAACGAATTCTGGACACTGGTTTAGGTTTATCCGGCCAGTGATTCGGCTTCCACTGGCGTTTTGTACCCGTTGTAGCTGTGTGGCCGTTGATGGTTGTAGTAGTCCGTCAGGTAACGCAGTACATCCGCCTCAGCCTGACCCTGGTTGGTATAGCCTTGCTCTGGCATCCACTCTGTTTTCAGGCTTCTGAAAAAGCGCTCCATCGGTGCGTTGTCCNCAATTGCCGGAAGAGGTGTATGACTCAGACGGGAAAGAGAGCTGCGTGCAGACTTGGCTTTGAGACCCAACTTCTTAGACGCCAACAGCATTTCGGCGCGGCCAAACAGGCGGCCGTCTTCGGCGTATTCGTGGGTGAGTTGTTCGGGGGAGGCAGCAACGTTGTGGAAACGTGCAAGCATGACCAAGCAGGCAAGGCCCGTGTCGAGCGGGGCTGGCTCGGATAAAACGTCTGGCATCTACATCCCTGCACTGTGCAAAAGTTCATTGCAGCCAGTACTACCACTACCGGCTCTATCCATGATTTGTACCGAGAACAGCCCTCGGCATTAAATTTTGAGCGAGCTTTGTACTTATTCGAGAGATACCAGTCAAATGGACTTGGAGAAAAAGCGATCCAGGTCAGCTATCGAACCTAAACATGGCGACGGGCATCCCCTCCATCACCGCCTTCCTGACACAGCTGCCCGGCCAGCATGCCCAGGGTCATCAGCGCACGCTCGGCTTCGCGGTTCCACGGGATGCCGCAGTTCAGGCGGATACAGTGGTTGAACTGCTCGGTATTACTGAAGATCAACCCCGGTGCGATGCTGATGCCCTGCTGCAACGCACGTACGTGCAGGTCCTTGGTATTGACCCGCGCAGGCAGGCTGACCCAGAGAATAAAACCGCCCTTGGGCCGACTCATCTGCGTGCCTTCGGGGAAATACTGCTGCACCGCCAGCTGAAAGGCGCTGAGGTTCTTGCGGTACTCCTGGCGGATAAAGCGCAGATGCCGGTCGTAACCGCCATTCTCCAGATACGCCGCTACCGCCATCTGCGTCACGCTGCACGCCGAGTGGGTACTGAAGGTCTGCAGGCGCTGGATTTCATCCTGATACTTGCCGGCAACAATCCAGCCGATGCGTACACCGGGAGAGAGCGTCTTGGAGAAGCTCGAGCAATACACCACTCGCCCTTCGCGGTCATGGGACTTGAGCGCCTTGGTCGGGCCCTGCTCGAACATCAGCTCGCCATAGATATCGTCCTCGATGATCTGAATATCGTAATCACCGGCCAGACGCAGCAACTGGCGCTGACGCTCTTCGGGAATGGTGCCGCCCAGCGGATTGCTCAACCGCGCGGTCAGCACCAGCGCCTTTATCGGCCATTGGTTAGCCGCCAGTTGCAGGGCTTCCAGGCTGATGCCGGTGGTCGGGTCACTGGGAATTTCGATGACTTTCAGGCCAAGCAGATCAGCCAGTTGCAGCAGCCCGTAATAAGTCGGCGACTCGGCGGCGATCAGATCGCCCGGCTTGGTCAGCACACGCAGGCTCATCTGCAGGGCATCCACGCAGCCGTGGGTGATCACCACCTCGGTCGGGTCGACTACCACGCCGGCATCACGCATGCGGATCGCCACCTGGCGCCGCAGTGGCTCAAAGCCCGGGCTGAACATGTAGCTGAAGGCCCGTGCACTGTGAAAACGGGTCACCTTGGCTAGTTGCTGGTGCAACGCGCGTACCGGCAGGTAATCCACATGCGGCACGGCAGCACCAAGGGGGAACACCCCCTCGCGGCGCGACTCCGCCAGCACCTGATTGATGATGCTGCTGCGCGTCACCAGGCCAGGGCGTTCTACGCGGGCGATATCGGGAGTGGGCGCGGTCAGGGCTGGAGTCTGGTGCACGTAGAAGCCGGATTGCGGGCGGGCGCGAATCAGGCCCTGATCTTCCAGGTTGGCATACGCCTGCAACACCGTGGCGTGGCTGACACTGAGCTGCGCACTCATCTTGCGCACCGAAGGCACCCGCTCACCGGGCTGGTAGACGCCGCGGCGGATGTCTTCCGCCAGTTGCTGGGCAATGCGCTGATAAAGCAACAGATTGGTCATGACCGCGTTCCTGCTTGACTGAACCGTAACAGTAAACCGGCCTCTTATAATTGCACCGGTACAGCTCACTGAATTGTGGGCGATACAGTGCCAACCTGCCAGGACTGTAACGGTTCAATCGATGGCTATTCGGATTGTGCGGCGATACCAGGCAACTACCCGCAGGCTGCGCAGCCTGAATGCAGGCAATAAAAAGCCCCGGATAACCGAGGCTTTTAACGGCAGAAGGCTCAGCGTGACGAGCCTAAATTGCCTTGCTCATCAGAGAACACGATCTCTACCCGACGATTCTGCGCCCGGCCTTTGGCCGAGGCATTTTCGGTGACCGGGAAGCTTTCGCCATGTCCCTGTACTTCAATGCGTTTGCCATCAATACCCAGATCGACCAGTACATCGGCCACTGCCTGAGCGCGAGCACGGGACAGCTCGAGGTTTTCCTGAGCATCGCCGCGACTGTCGGTATAACCCTCGATGCGCACGACGCGCCGGGGGTTGAGCTGAAGGAACTGCACCAGCTTCAGCACCGTACGGTTGGCTGAAGCCTTGAGGTCAGTGTGGCCAGCGTCGAACAGCACATCACCCAAAGTCATCACCAGGCCACGCTCACTCTGGCTGGTGGCCAGGCTGACCATCTGCTCTTCAAGCCAACTGCTCTGATCCTGCACACTGAGCAGCTTGGCCTCACGCAAGGCCAACTGCAGACGTTGGCGCTCCAGTTCCAGTTTGACCGCGCGCTCCTGATTCAGATTGAGCGCGCTCTTCTGCCCGGCAACCGCACTGTACTGCTGGCTGAGATAGGCATAGTGGCTGACATCATCGGCGCTGCCCCAGTAGCTCGACAGACGATCCGCCTTGGCCAGCGACTCGCCCGCACGAATCAAATCTTTAGGTGCGCTGCGTAGCACATCGGCATCTTCTCTGACCTGCTGGAAGGCCGCGTGCGCGTCCTGCAGTGCCTGTTCACTGGCGCTGTGCGATGAAGCGCAGCCCGTCAGTAACACAGTCGCGAAAACCGCCAGTAGGCTTAGCCGAGTCGGCTTCATTGCAAGCCCCCCAACTGTTTGCGCAAGCGATTGATGGCATTACTCAGCTCGGCCAGTTGCTGCTGGCTTTTCTCGGTCAAGTGCTCAGCTTCGGCCAGCCGCGCATCCAGCTCGGCCTGTTCGGCATACACCCGCGCTTGCTTGTAGTCTTCGTCTTGCATGGCTGCTTGCGCCAGGACAAGTTTTTCCTCGGCCAGGCGCAGTGCAGCAGACTGCTCGGCGGAAATACCCAGAGCCTTGGCCTGACTGAGCGCCTGCTCGGTCAGGCGCAGTTGCTCATTAGGCGCAGGGTCGGATGCGCAGGCACTGAGCATGAGCGGCAACAACGCCGCACAGATACGTTGATAAATCACAGAATTTCCCTACTGTTCAGCGTCACCGCTGGGTGTGAGCTGTTGATCTTTCCAGCGCTGCAGATTGCGTTGCAGCAGAACATCCGGCAAACCACTGGCAATTGCCTCGTTCATTTTCTTCGCCAACATGCCGCGCAGCCACGCATCATTGCAGGCTGAGTTGTGCGACAACGTCAGGTACAGGCCTTCACTGGAAATCGGTGGATCGAGCACCAGCAGATCGTCCTGCATACCCAGGCTATCGGCTAGAGCCTGCCCAGGATAACGCTCGTACAGTACATAGTCGGTACGCCCCAGCAAGAGTTTCTGAAATGCCTGGGTCAGACTGGCAACGCCTTCCAGGGTCAGGTTGTCCTTGGCGTAGGCATCAAAGGTCTGGCCAAAACTGTTGTTAACCAAGGTATCACCAGTACGATTGCGCAAATCATCCCAGCCGGCATAGGGGAACTCTGCGCCGCGATGCACCCACACCACACTAGGAGTGAAGTAGAACGCCGGATGCACGTAATCCATCACGTCCAGACGCGGCAGAGTCAGAAACGCCCCGGCAATCAGGTCGACACGACCGGTGCGCACTTCATCCTGCGCCCGTGACCAAGGCCCGGTATAGATGATATCCACCACTACACCAAGCTCTTTGGCCAAGTGCTGCAGCAGATCGGCGTTGGCTCCGATCAGCTGCTGAGGATTCTGCGGGTCGCGCCAAAGGTATGGCGGGTACTCCGGATTACCGGTCGCCACTAGACGCTCGCACTTACCTGCGGCAACGGCAAGCGCCGGCATCAGGAGTACAACGAATAGCAGGAGAAACAACCTATAAAAACCACGCTCAAGCATTGGCGACTTCTCGACTTAACCTTGGATGGGCGCCTGCGGCCACACATCGGGAGACATCTGTAATCATGCTAGCTTAATACGCATCCATACGAATTCGCGATAAAGACTAGCCATGAAAAAACTGATCGCAGCCTTGATGCTACTGCTCGCCTCTGCTACTGCCCTGCTCTACCTGTCACCCGCCGCCTTGTTGACGAGCATACAGCTGGTGGAGCGACAGCGTGCCGGGCTGAGCCTCAAACAGATCAGCGTGGGCGATCTTAGCATTCATTACTACGAGGGCGGCCCAAGCAGCGCACAAACCATCCTGATGGTGCACGGCTTTGCTGCCAACAAGGACAACTGGCTGCGTTTCGCTCGCCACCTCAGCAAGGACTACCGGGTTATAGCCCTCGATCTACCGGGTTTCGGGGCTAGCGACAAACCGGCCGGAAGCTACGATGTAGGCACCCAGACCGAACGCCTGGCCAGCGTGATTGATGCATTGGGAATTGAGCAGTCGCACCTGATCGGCAACTCCATGGGCGGGCATATCAGCGCGCTGTATGCCGCGCGCTATCCACATAGAACCCGTTCTCTGGCGTTACTCGACAACGCAGGCATTACTTCGCCGCAACCCAGCGAACTGATGCAACGACTGCAGCGCGGCGAGCCCAATCCGCTGGTGGTGAAAAGCCCCGAAGACTTTCAGCGCCTGCTGGACTTTATCTTCGTGCAACCGCCCTACCTACCGGAATCGCTTAAGGGCTATTTCGCCGAGCAGGCCACCGCCAACAGCGCCCACTATGACCAGGTATTTGCCCATCTGATCGAACGCTATATCCCGCTGGAACCTGAGCTACCGAAGATCCAAGCGCCAACGCTGATCATCTGGGGCACAGAGGATCGGGCATTGCATGTATCCAGCGTCGAGGTGATGCAACCGCTGCTGCGCAAACCCAGCGTGGTTATCATGGCCGACACCGGTCATGCGCCGATGATTGAACGGGCGGAACTGACCGCACAGCACTACCGGGCCTTTCTCCAAGCATTGGTGGATTAGCGCAAAAATCCAGGCAAGAAAAAACCCGCTCTGTGAGCGGGTTTTTTCTGGGCGGAGAAGACCGGCTTAAACCAGTTTTTCCAGCTCAGGCACAGCTTCGAACAGATCAGCGACCAGACCGTAATCAGCTACCTGGAAGATTGGCGCTTCTTCATCCTTGTTGATCGCAACGATCACTTTGGAGTCTTTCATACCGGCCAGGTGCTGGATCGCGCCGGAGATACCGACGGCGATGTACAGCTGCGGCGCAACGATCTTGCCGGTCTGACCGACCTGCATGTCGTTGGGTACGAAGCCTGCGTCGACTGCTGCGCGCGAAGCGCCAACAGCAGCGCCCAGCTTGTCGGCCAGGGCGTACAGGTGCTTGAAGTTGTCACCGTTCTGCATGCCACGGCCGCCAGAAACGACGATCTTGGCAGCGGTCAGTTCCGGACGATCGGACTTGGCCAGCTCTTCGCCGACGAAAGCCGATTTGCCAGCGTCGCCGCCAACAGCCACAGCTTCAACGGCAGCGCTGCCGCCTTCGGCTGCAACCGGGTCGAAACCGGTGGCACGTACAGTGATGACCTTGATGGCAGCGGAAGACTGCACGGTAGCAATGGCGTTACCGGCGTAGATCGGACGCTTGAAGGTATCAGCGCTTTCAACGGCGATGATTTCCGAGATCTGATCAACGTCCAGCGCAGCAGCAACGCGCGGCAGGATGTTCTTACCGTTGCTGGTAGCAGCAGCCAGGATGTGGCTGTAGCCCTTGCCCAGTTCGGCAACCAGCGGCGCAACGTTTTCTGGCAACTGGTGAGCGAAAGCAGTGTTGTCAGCAACCAGTACCTTGGCCACGCCAGCAATTTTGCCAGCGGCTTCGGCAGCAGCGCCGCAAGCAGAGCCTGCAACCAGAACGTGGATGTCACCACCGATTTTCGCAGCAGCAGCAACAGTGTTCAGGGTGGCTGCAGCCAGGGCAGCGTTGGTGTGTTCAGCGATAACCAGGATAGTCATTTAGATTACCTTCGCCTCGTTCTTCAGTTTCTCGACCAGTTCAGCCACGGACTTGACCTTGATGCCAGCACTGCGGGTCGCAGGTGCTTCAACTTTCAGAGTCTTCACGGTGGAAGCGGTGGAAACGCCCAGATCAGCCGGGCTAACAGTTTCCAGCGGCTTCTTCTTGGCTTTCATGATGTTCGGCAGCGACGCGTAGCGCGGCTCGTTCAGACGCAGGTCGGTGGTCACGATAGCTGGCAGGTTCAGTGCAACAGTCTGCAGGCCGCCGTCGATTTCACGGGTTACGTTGACCTTGTCGCCCGCCACTTCCACTTTGGAAGCGAAGGTGCCCTGGCCGAAACCAGTCAGCGCGCCCAGCATCTGGCCAGTCTGGTTGTTGTCGCTATCGATGGCCTGTTTGCCCATGATTACCAGCTGAGGCTGCTCTTTATCGACCACTGCCTTGAGCAGTTTTGCCACAGCCAGAGAGTTCAGCTCGTCGGCCGACTCAACTAGGATGGCACGGTCAGCACCCAGCGCCAGCGCGGTACGCAGCTGCTCTTGAGCAGTGGCCGGGCCGATGGTTACGACAACGATCTCGCTCGCCACGCCTTTCTCTTTCAGGCGTACAGCTTCTTCCACGGCGATTTCGCAGAAAGGGTTCATCGACATCTTGACGTTGGCAAGATCAACGCCGCTGTTGTCCGCTTTGACGCGAACCTTGACGTTGTAGTCGACCACTCGTTTGACAGCTACAAGAACCTTCATGGATTCCTCGTTACTCTCCGGTGAATAAGAATGTCGCCAGAAGCGAACATGGCGGGAACTGCAGACCGGCCGGAACCGGGAGTCGACCAATAACGGCAGACACAAAACCGCCCGTATCTTGACCGCACGACCTAGACTGGTCAATACAACGAAGCGGCCAATCGTCAGCGATGTAGTAAGATTCTAACAGCCCTACAGAAAATTCAAACAAACGTTTGTATTGGCCCATCCGAAGGGTCTGGATATAATGCGCCAGCATCGCTCATGGAACGAGCTCGATCGCCAAATAAAATTAGAGAGCCCTGAGTAGGAGATTGCCTGTGGAACGCGAATTTATGGAATTCGACGTCGTCATCGTCGGCGCCGGCCCTGCTGGTTTGTCCGCCGCCTGCCGACTGAAGCAGAAAGCCGCCGAAGCCGGCAAAGAAATCAGCGTCTGCGTGGTCGAAAAAGGCTCCGAAGTCGGCGCACACATTCTGTCCGGTGCGGTGTTTGAGCCGCGCGCATTGAATGAACTGTTCCCTGATTGGAAAGAGCTCGGCGCCCCGCTGAACACTCCGGTCAAGCGCGACGACATCTACGTGCTCAGCAATGCCGAGAAGGCCACCAAGGTTCCGGACTTCTTCGTGCCCAAGACCATGCACAACCATGGCAACTACATCATTTCCCTGGGCAATCTGTGCCGCTGGCTGGCGCAGCAGGCAGAAAACCTCGGTGTGGAAATCTACCCAGGCTTCGCCGCTCAGGAAGCGCTGATCAATGAAGAAGGCTCGGTCTACGGCATTCTCACCGGCGATCTGGGTGTTGACCGCGAAGGTCACCCGAAAGAGGGTTACTACACCCCCGGCATGGAACTACGCGCCAAGTACACCCTGTTCGCCGAAGGCTGCCGTGGTCATATCGGCAAGCAGCTGATCAAGAAATTCAACCTCGACTCCGAAGCCGATGCTCAGCATTACGGCATCGGCATCAAGGAAATCTGGGACATCGACCCAGCCAAACACGAACAAGGCCTGGTGGTGCACACCGCCGGCTGGCCGCTAGATGTGGTGAAGAACGAAAACACCGGCGGCTCCTTCCTTTATCACCTGGAAAACAACCAGGTAGTGGTTGGCCTGATCGTCGACCTGGCCTACAGCAACCCGCACCTGTCGCCGTTCGATGAGTTCCAGCGCTACAAGCACCACCCGGTGATTGCCCAGTACCTGGAAGGTGGCAAGCGCGTTGCCTACGGTGCTCGCGCTATCTGCAAAGGCGGCCTCAACTCGCTGCCGAAGATGGTCTTCAACGGCGGCGCGCTAATCGGTTGCGATCTCGGCACCCTGAACTTCGCCAAGATCAAGGGCAGCCACACCGCCATGAAGTCCGGCATGCTCGCGGCTGAAGCGGTAGCTGATGCACTGTTTGCAGGCAAGGAAGGCGGCGATCAGCTGACCGGCTATGTCGATGCATTCAAGGCCAGCTGGCTGTACGACGAGCTGTTCCGCAGCCGCAACTTCGGCCCGGCACTGCACAAGTTCGGCCCACTGGCTGGCGGCGGTTTCAACTGGCTGGATCAGAACATCTTCGGCGGCAAGATCCCTTTCACTCTGCACGACACCAAGCCGGATTACGCCTGCCTGAAGCCGGCAGCAGACGCCCAGAAGATCAGCTACCCGAAGCCCGATGGCAAACTCAGCTTCGACAAGCTCAGCTCGGTATTCCTCTCCAACACCAACCATGAAGAGGAACAACCCTGCCACCTGAAGCTCACCAACCCGAGCATTCCGCTGAGCAAGAACCTGCCCATGTACGACGAACCGGCGCAGCGCTACTGCCCGGCCGGCGTGTACGAGGTGGTGACCAAGGAAGACGGCGAGCAGAAGTTCCAGATCAACGCGCAGAACTGCGTGCACTGTAAAACCTGTGACATCAAGGACCCAGCCCAGAACATCAACTGGGTGGCCCCTGAAGGTACAGGCGGGCCTAACTACCCCAACATGTAAGACGCAAAAAGGCTCCCTCGGGAGCCTTTTTTATTGCGCTGAATACAACCCGCCAGCGGGAGAGCCAATCAGTCCGGCTGAGGGCCGATAGGGAAGAACTCACCACCGCTCCACACACCCAGCCAGGTTTTACCATCGAGCTCGCGCGGTACCGCTAGCTCAACCAGCTGATAAAACACATTGCGGTGGATCAGCGCTTCAAGATTGCTGCGCACCAACACATAGGGTGCCGGTTCTTCGGTCACAGCATCCAGCTCAACCCGCAGCGGATGCTCGGCCCCGGCCACCACCTCGTCCTCGACATTGGTGACAAAGCGCAGCACCTGCGTTTCGCCCTCACCTTCCACCTGCAGACTGACCACCACAAAGGGCGCGTCATCAACCTGGATGCCGACCATCTCCACCGGCGTCACCAGCACGTATTTATCGCCATCACGGCGAATAATGGTGGAAAACAGCCTGACCATTGGCTTGCGGCCAATCGGCGTCCCCATGTAATACCAGGTGCCATCGCGGGCGATGCGCATATCGATGTCGCCACAGAACTCCGGATGCCACAGGTGCACCGGTGGCAAGCCTTTGCCCTCGCCTTTTGGTATCTGCGCCAGCAGGTCGCCGGCCTTGCCTGTGTCAGTCATCACTCAATGCCCCAAGCCTATCAAACGCCGCGCGTAATCCTGCAGCGCCGGACCGATCAGATCCTCCGGCTTGGCATCATAAAGCGTCAGGAAGCCTCCGCGGCTACGAATGCGCGTGGTGTCGACCAAATAGCGGGTATTGGTCTCGATCAGCATCAACTGAATCACCCCGCGATCAGTACCCAGACGGTCCAGCGCCTCCTGATCTTCCCATTCCTCCACGGTGCCGATACGGTCATCGGCATAGGCGAAACGGCTGTACAGCAGGTAATGCGCACCCGCCTCGCGCGCCTGCGCCAGCGACTCTTCCAAGCCTAGCGGCGCCTTGGCGCGGCGCACCATGGGGAAATACTCGATAAAGCCCTTGTAGGCCTCTTCAGCCACCACATTGGGCCGCGGATAAGCACCACCTGGCGGCACGAAATGCCCCTGGGCGATATAGATGAAGGAATCGCCCTGCAAGCGCCACGGGCTGGCGCGGCGCGTCTGGCTATGGTCAAGCACGCCGACATCGCGCAATTGATAAATCGCCTCATCTGCCAGATCACTGGCCTTCATGCAGCCGCCCAGCAGCAACACACTCATTATCAGCAACAGACTACGCATCATGCCTCTCCCGCTGCCGGTGACAGAAAACCGGCGGATAGCGCTTAGATGCAGATTTCACGCCAGTGAATCTGCATCATAATCCGCGCTGCCACTCCTGACGCAAACGCGCCTGCTGCGGTTGCTCGATCGCCTGCCGCACCTGCGCCAGTAAACGCTGCTTGTCAGCCCCCAGAGTGCCCTTGAGCACCAAGTAATTGGAGGCATGATCGCTGCGGAATACCGTATCGCGCAGCTCCAACCCTTGCAGCAGGCGCTCGACCTCGACAAACAGCTCATGCTGGCCGAGCGGCTGAAAATCGGCAAAACCCTGACGAAACCGCGCCTCCCCCATAGGAAAACTCACCACCAGAGTCGAGAGAAATTCCGGCTGCGACTCATTCATCAGGCGCGCCGAATTATCCGCATGCTGCTCGCTCAAGACCGTGCCACCCAGACCATTGAGGATCATCACCGAGCGGGTGATACCCGCCTGGCCGAGCTTTTCCAGCGCGCTCAGGCTGGACTCATAGGTCTCACCCTTGTTAGCCCGCGCCAGCACCTCGTCATCACCGGATTCGCAACCCACATACGCCATACGCAAGCCGGCGCCAGCCAGCTCCTTGAGCTCATCCACCGACTTCTTGCGCAAGTTGCGCGGCAGGCAGTAACTCGATACCCGCTCAACCTCCGGCATGTGCTCGCGGATCGCCTGCAAGATGGTCAGCAAACGCCGCGTCGGCAGCACCAGAGCGTCACCATCGGCGAGAAACACCCGCTGCACGATCATCCGCTCGCCGGTCAGGCGAATCTCTTCGAGCACCTGCGCTTCATCACGGGCGCGGAATTTCTTCTGTTCCTGAGTGTACATTTCGCAGAACGTGCACTTGTTCCAGGAGCAACCATTGGTAACCGGAAGAATCAGCGAATGGGCTTCGCTGGGCGGCCGGAACACCGGCTCGATATAGCTGATGGGGAAATCTTGCATGCTCTTCACTCGGTACAGGGGCGATCTCAGCCGCCAATAATCTTCATCACGGTTGCACCGCCGGAGAACGCCACATCCTGCTTGTCGCCCAGCGCCTTCATCAGCAGCCCCTGCAGCGCCGGTAACGCCTGGTGCCGTGGCTTGTCGAGCAGATCGCCGACATAGTGACGATTGCTCGATGACAGACAACCATGCAGCCAGCCAGTCGAAGACAGCCTCAGGCGCGAACAGGTACGGCAAAACGGTACGCTTTCATTGGCAATCACGCCGAAATGGCCGACACCAGGAATGGCGTAACGCAGCGCCGTAGCATCCAGCGCAGCGTGGGCCTGGACATAGTCGTAGCGGCTGCCGATCAGCTCCAGCAGTTCGGGCATGCCGATAAACTGACGCTGAAACCCGTTGCCGTCGCGGGCCAGATGGCCCATGCGCATCAATTCGATAAAGCGCAGCTCGAAGCCATTGACCAGGCAGTAGTCGAGCAGCGGCAGCACCTGATCGAGGTTCTGCCCGCGCAGCGGCACCATATTCACCTTGATCTGCATCCCCGCCGCCCGCGCCTGCTGCAGGCCATCGAGCACGGTCGCCAGATCGCCGCCACGGGCGATGCTGCGAAATGCCGCCGCATCGAGAGTATCCAGGGAAATATTCAAGCGGCGAATGCCGCATTCCAGCAGCAGCGGTAGCTTGCGCGCCAGCAGCTGACCATTGCTGGTCAGGCTGATATCGGTCAAACCGAGCTGGCTGACGCCGCGCAAAAAGCTGTCCAGCTTGGGGCTGACCAGCGGCTCGCCACCGGTGATACGCAAGCGCTCAATGCCAGCCGCTTCGATCAGGTAGGCCACGCCGCGCAGCATGGCCTCGGCGGACAACTCATCCTGCGCAGCCACCAGACGTTTGCCGTCTGGCACACAGTAGGTGCAGGCATAGTTGCAGGCGGCGGTCAGGCTGACGCGCAGGTTACGAAAACGCCGGCCCTGGCGGTCAACGATCATACGCGTCTCCAGCAAAGGTAGGCGCCGAGTATAAGTGCGCCACCCGCGCAGCAGACTGCTTATCCACGCGCTGAATACCTCAGCTAGCCGGGGTATCACCCTCACGCTTGCGCTTGTTGCCCATGCGCACGCCGATGTCCATAAGGAACTGGAAGAAGCCTTCCTGATCTTCCAGCACATTGCTCCAGAACGGCGAGTGGTACAGCGCCACGGCACCGTGCACCAGTGCCCAGGCGGCGCAGTAGTGGAAATACGGCGGTACGTCTTCCAGCTTGCCTTCGGCAATGCGGCCCTTGATCAGCTGGGTCAGGCGTTCGAAGTTGGAAGCGCGAATCTTGTGCAGTTGCTCGACCATCTCCGGCACCTGGTTGCCCTTGACCACTTTCTCTTCCAGTCGGTCAAACAGGCGGTATCGCTGCGGGTCGCGCATGCGGAACTCGAAGTAGGCGCGCGACAGCGCTTCCTTGTCGCGGTCAACATCCGCCGAGTGCAGCAACTCGTTGAGATCGCGCTCGTAGTCGAGCATCAGGCGCAGGTAGATCTCCGCCTTGGATTTGAAGTGTTTGTAGATGGTGCCTTTACCGATACCAACCGTGTCGGCAATCATCTCCACAGTCACGCTGTCTTCACCCTGATCGAGGAAGAGCTTCAGTGCTGTGTCGAGAATTTCCTGTTCGCGGCGGCGAAACTCACGGACCTTGCGGGGTTCTTTATGCATAAAAGGACTACGGGGTCAAAAAAACGAAGGCGCGTATTATGCCTAACTAACGGCAAATTGCACGGATCATCCGACCATGTACGCAGTTCATGACGAGTTTCCGCAACTTCCCGGCCTGCGCTATCTGAACCACGCAGCCGTTTCCCCCTGGCCACAACGGGCCGTCGATGCGGTTAGCCGCTTTGCCATCGAGAACGCGCAAACCGGCGCCCGTGACTACCCAGCCTGGTTGCAAGTCGAGCGGCGCCTGCGCGAGCGCCTGCAGCGTCTACTTAACGCGCCCTCGCATAGCGATATCGCCCTGGTGAAAAACACCTCCGAGGCGTTGTCCTTCGTCGCCTTCGGCCTGGATTGGCGGCCAGGCGATCAGGTGGTGATCAGCGATGAAGAGTTCCCGTCCAACCGGATTGTCTGGGAAGCACTCGCGCCCCAGGGCGTCGAGGTGGTGCAGGTCAATCTGCATCAGGGCGATGCCGAAGCCGCCCTGCTCGCCGCCTGCGGGCCGCGCACCCGGTTGATAGCGATCAGCGCCGTGCAATACGCCAGCGGTTTGCGCTTGGATCTGCCGCGCCTGGGCCAGGGCTGCGATGCCCGCGGCGTGCTGTTATGCATCGATGCCATCCAGCAACTCGGCGCCCTGCCCTTTGATGTGCAGGCCAGCCGATGTGCTTTTGCCATGGCCGACGGCCATAAATGGCTGCTCGGCCCGGAAGGACTCGGGGTGTTCTATTGCCGCAGCGACCTGCGCGCGCAGCTCAAGCTGCATGAATACGGCTGGCATATGCTCGAACATGCTGGGGACTACCAGCGCACCACTTGGGAGCCCGCCCGTAGCGCCCGGCGTTTTGAGTGCGGCAGCCCAAACATGCTCGGCGCCATGGCCCTGGAGGCCAGCCTGTCGCTGCTGGAAGAAGTGGGCATGACGGCCGTCGAAAGCGCCCTGCAGGAGCGCATGCAGTGGCTACTGGATGGACTGGGCAATATACCCGGCGCGCATCTGCACAGCGCCGTGGAGCGTCAGCAACGCGCCGGCATCCTGACTTTCAGCCTGGACGGCTGGGACAACACGGCCTTGTTCGGTCAACTGAAACAGCAGCAAGTGATCTGCGCACAGCGCGGTGCAGGCATCCGCCTGTCGCCGCATTTCTACACAGCACCCAGGGTGATTGAGGAGACATTGGCACTGCTGCAACAGCTGGCGACTGCTTGAGAACTCAGCAGCGCGATCCGTATTCCAAATCCGTTTAAGAATGCCGGCAAACGGCCTGGACGTTCGGCAAACTTCACCAATACTGATAAGTACTGGTGTGCGGCGTATCCCCCAAGCGCCCCGTCAGGCAAGGTACCGTGGACCGCGTACCTTGATTTACTCCTAATGGTCTTAACCCGGTCTCATCCCCCAGAGCCCGGGTTTTTTTTGCCCGCCACTCATGGCGAATCCCCATCGGGCCGCCGCTACGCGATGTTAAAAATTGCTCAAAGCAATTTTTCGCTGATTCTTAGGAACTCAGCTCACCCGAGCCAGCGGGAATAGGCGCTTGAAATTAGCAGTGGTCTGCTCAGCCAATTGCTCAAAGCTCACCCCCCTTAGCACTGCTAGATACTCGGCCACATCACGCACGTATTCCGGCAAGTTCGGCTTGCCGCGATGCGGGATAGGTGCCAGATAGGGCGAGTCGGTTTCCACCAGCAAGCGATCAGCAGGTACTTGGCGCGCCACTTCACGCAGCGCTTCGGCATTACGGAACGTGACGATACCGGACAGAGAAATATAGAAGCCGATATCCAACGCGGCCTTGGCCATTTCCCAATCTTCGGTAAAGCAGTGCAGCACTCCGGCTTGCGGCAGCGCCGCTTCACGCAGCAGCGCCAGGGTGTCGGCACGCGCCTCGCGGGTATGCACGATCACCGGTTTGCCGGTAATCCGCGCCGCATCGAGGTGCAGACGAAAAGATGCTTGCTGCAGCGCAGCGGACTCTGGCTCGTAGTGATAGTCCAGTCCGGTTTCGCCGATGGCCACCGCCTGCGGGTGGTTCAGCTCACCCAGCAGCCAGTCCAGCGCTGGCGCCGTACCAGGCTCAAGATCCAGCGGATGCACACCGACCGAGCAATCGACATCGGCATAACGCTCAGCCAGGCCTTTGACTGCAGCGGCGTTGTCGGCGCTGACGCCAATACACAGAAAATGACCAACGCCGCGCACCCGCGCAGCATCCAGCGCCGCATCGAGCGAACCGCCATGGGCGGCCAGATCAAGGCGATCAAGGTGACAGTGGGAATCAACCAGCATGGGAAGCAATCACTTGAGAGTCACTGCTCCCAAAGGAGCAGCACAAAGGGGAACGGCGAATTACATGGTGTGCGTCGGGCGATCCGAGGTCAGCGCACCAGCCAGGTAGGTTTCGATCTTGTTGCGCGCGGTGTTGTCGCCATCATTGAACTGCACACCCACACCGGCAGCGCGATTGCCTTGCGCGCCCTTCGGCGTGATCCACACCACCTTGCCGGCGACCGGAATCTTTTCCGGTTCGTCCATCAAGTTGAGCAGCATGAACACTTCATCGCCGAGCTTGTAGCTCTTGTTGGTGGGAATAAACAGGCCGCCATTCTTGATAAAGGGCATGTAAGCGGCATAGAGCACGGATTTGTCCTTGATTGTCAGCGACAAAATTCCGTTACGCGGGCCCAAGTTAGGAGGCAGACTCATGCGGCATTCCTGATTTTATTCACTTAATGGCCGATTCTAGCCCGGTCCGGGCAAGCTTGCCCACTGCACCAGCAAGGCTTCGAGAAGCAAGACACGGTTAAGGTTAGCCTTGCCGAGGACTTTCTGGCGCTGCGCCAGCAACCAATCCTGCATGTTCAGCACTTTTGGTTGCGAGGCTTTATCCGCCAGGTACTGCACCACCTTGCGCATATCGGCTTGACCGAGGCCGTCTTCATCACGGGTCAGTTGATAACGCAGCATCAACTGTGACCACTGACAGAACCAGTCGAACAGCAATTGCAGGGACACCGCATTCCAGCTTTCGGCCAGCTGGCTGGGAGAAATCTGCTGTTTGAGCAGTTTCTTCACCCCTTCGACCACCTGCGCACGCTGCGCGATAACACCCTGCTCATGCATCTTTACCGCCGCCAGCGGCGAACCGGCGGCCAGGAACAGCAACTCGCGATGCTCTTCCGCGCTACAACCTGGCAACGCCTGCTGCAACCACGCCAGACTCATTGCCTCGCTTGGCAGCGGGCAAGCCTGCTGCACGCAGCGGCTTTTCACCGTCGGCAACAGGCGGCTGGGTTGATGGCTGATCAGCAACAGAACAGTATTGCCGGACGGTTCTTCCAGGCTTTTCAGCAAGGCGTTGGCCGCATTGATATTCATCGATTCGGTCGGCTCGACCAGCACCACCTTGCGCCCGGCCAACTGCGCGGTCTGCACCACAAAGCTGACCAGCTCACGCACCTGATCAACCTTGATCGCCTTGTCAGCCTCTTCCGGCTCCAGAATGTAGTTATCCGGGTGGGTGCCAGCCGCCAGCAGATGGCAGGACTTGCACTGGCCACAGGCATCCAGGCCAGCGGGCTGCTGGCACAACAGCCGCTCCATCAGCCGCTCAGCCAACGCGCGCTTGCCGATACCGGCCGGCCCGTGCAGCAAATAGGCATGGGCATGCTGCGCGCGCCCAGCCAGTCGCTGCCAAAGTGAATCCTGCCAGGGATAAGCGTCAGCCACGCTGCAGCTCCAGCAGTTGCGGCAGCAGCTCATCCAGAGCGCGCTGAACCTGACTCAGAGATTGCGAGGCATCCAGAATGCGATAGCGTTGCGGTTGCTCGGCAGCGCGGCGCAGGTAAGTCTGGCGCACTGCATCGAAGAACTGCCGGCCTTCCTGCTCGAAGCGATCCAGCCGACCGCGCGCTGCAGCACGGGCCAGACCCACTTCAACCGGCAGATCGAACACCAGGGTCAGGTCCGGGCGAAGTGAGCCCTGAACAAATTCCTCCAACAAGGCGATACGCACCTCGGAGAGACCCCGACCACCGCCCTGATAGGCGTAGGTGGCATCTTGTTTCCCGTTTGTTGCTAACGTAAACACAGAAGAATTATAATCCATTTTATAAAATGTAAACGTAACAGAGCCCAGGATTCATGAGGGCTTGAGCGAAAACTAGGAGCCCTACATGAGAACGATCATCGGCCTTGCTGCCCTAGCTAGATCTGGAAAAGACACCGTAGCGTCAATGCTTTTGGCCTACCCCGGTGTAGCTGCCTATGCTTTGGCCGATCCACTGAAATTGGGTTGCCAGGCGCTTTTCGGCTTGACCGAAGAGGAGACCTGGCAGGATGACATCAAGGAAAAAAAGATCCAGCTCTGGGGTTGCTCACCGCGAGAATTCTTTCAAACCGTTGGAACTGAATGGATGCGCCATCATAACGCAGACCATTGGTTGATGAGAGCTGACAGGGAAATCAATCTCCCCGCGCTCCCGCGAAGCCCCGACTTCCCGATCAACCTCGATCTGCCCCAAGCACCGTTCGCTCTCGCATCCCAAGCGATTTACGGCTTCACCGATGACCAAGCCTGGAATCCTAACAGAGCTCATATAAAGGATGGGTATTGGGGACTAAGCCCCGCCCAAGCTCAGGCTCTCTTGCGTCGTCATGCTCTGGCGATGTTCCCCAACTATTCCGCACGAAGGCTAGATCGCCAAGTCAGCATCGCTAAGCGTCGTGAACAAATCCCTCAAGACGCCACCACGATCATCATCAAAGACGTTCGCTTCGAAAATGAGGCAGCGTTCCTGCGTACTCACCACGGAAAAATCTGGCACATCGTCCGCCCGGATGTCCTCAAGGTCAAAGCACACTCATCAGAATTCGGGATCAACAAGTCTCCAGAGGACATAGTCATTGTTAACGATGGATCGCTGAGTGACTTGAAGATGCTTGTGGACAAGGCGTGGCTTGCGCATAACAAAAATAATAATAAGTAACATAAAGCGATCACCAACATGACAGCCAACGCTCACCCGATCACAAGCATCACCACGTCAAATGACGTGAGTGTAAAGTGCCGCTACTTAGATAGCTCTAACTTTACGGCATCCTCCAATATTTGTAAGATGCTACATTGGCTATTTGTGCTTTACTGCCCCGACAGAACCCACTCGCATGCTTACTTGCTGAGGCAGGCAATAGAACATTTCTTGGACTACAGAGCACTACATAACCAAAGAAACCCTCAGTCCTTGCAAGTTTCAAAATACACCGACATAAACTCAGAAGTTTTTTTGGGATATGTCGACTATCTTCGTGAAAAGGATGTTCCTCTTGCATGCGCACAAGGACTCAGGCAAGCGATTGCGTCAGTAGCAAAGGAAAATGAGAACTTCCCCCCCATTACCCTACCTCAGGTGGAGGTCGCCGCAAACGGAGGCACCCCTCCTTTGGAGCCTGACGGTTTCAAAACCCTGCAAAATGCACTAATCACACATTCTGGTTTAATGCGGCAGAAGCTTACATTTCGCCTTCAGGTAGATTCGGTAAGACCATATACCGCCGAAGAGGTGATGGATACAGTTCGTCCTAAAGCAACAAAGGAGAATCTGATCAAGTGGGCTTCATACTGTATTGCGTCGAAAAGCAGGCCAAGAGACTCTGTTTACTACAATCGCTTTTTGATTAGCACCGATCCTGAAATCAGGGCGCTGCCTCGAAATAAAGATGGCATAAAACAATTTCACGGGATTTATGATCGTGACGTGCACCTATTCCCGTGCAGCAGCGTTGAAAACCCCTTTGACACTGGCGGCTTCGCAAACTGGCCCATTGACTACGCTCGGGCAGTAAAAACCTTCGTCGCTCACGGTTTTCCTTTTAGCCTTGACCTAAATAAGTTAAATACTACTTACACCCATACATCGCTTACAGTAATACCAGACGATTGCGACGACATTGTAAAAATCCTACTTCACCGCATTACAACGGCTAACCGCAGTAGCAGCAAAAATCGAGTTCTGAGGATTGACGAGCTCCTCTCGCTTTACTACCCAAACATTGTGGACATGACATCAACAGTCATGTTTCTGATGCTTCAGTCAAACTGGAACAAAGAAACGGTGCTTGCGCTCGACAAGGACAATTTCGAGCACGCACTGACTAGCGCTCTAGAGTCCAATGTAAGAGTAATTTTCTCGGAGAAAAATAGGTCACAAGAGCCTGGCATTCCCTTTGACGTACCCAAGCGAATGATCAGTGCATCCAGAGACGATGAACCCTATAGCACGTTCAACCTGATCGTTCTTGCCCAAGATCTATCCACTGCGCTTGAAGATTACCCGTTCGACCATTTCCCCGCACACATCAAAGCAGATCGGCTAAATCCATTGTTCTTGTGCATAAGGCCATGGGCGGAGTGGGAGAAAGCAGGACGTCATACCTCGATAGCCCACCCTAAAACCTTCCGAGTAGGGGTGCAGCAGTTCCTTAAGCAGTATGAAGTCATTGATGGAGGTAAACGACTAACCACGGCAAAAGAACTGACCCGTCGATTACGCCCAACTTGGCTCCAGTACAAGAAGAAGCACAACCCAATTGCACTTTTGTCATCGTCGCTTGGACATGCTGACCGAGAGACCACAGACATTTTCTATGACAACTCGACGGCAGCAAAATACGAGCGTCTTAGGCGGCTGCGCTCCGAACTGGAAAACATTGTAACCCTCCTAAGGAGTCGCCAGTTCAAGGGGCTTATCGGAAAGAAGGCGCAAGCTGATGCCTCTGCCAATATCAAAATCTTCCATATCCCAGGAAAAGAACGTGCTCTGTGGGGCTGCGCAGATCAGAAGAGTCCAGACTGGCCAGGATCGGAGCATTTAGTAGGCAAAGGACGTAAATGCTCCGCAATTGGGCAGTGCATCTTTTGCAGCCAGGTGCGGATCTTCGAAGACTCGTTGCCATACATGATGGAGCGCCTTTCACACCTAGAAGAATTTCTCGGAGACCAGTCGGATATTGGATTCCAGTCTCGTTTCGAAAAAGAACTAGAGACAATCCAATACATACTCGACGAATGGGGTGATGAAGATGAGATCGCAATGGCGGCCAGGTATCGCCGCTATAACTCACCTCTTCTTCCTCGCGACCTAGCGGCCCTAGAGATCATTTTTGAAAGTGAAGCCCACGATGTCTAATAAGAAATCAAAAGACACATCAAACTTTAGCTTACAGCACGAATCTGATTCCCCGCAGCCCGAATTGGAGACTGACGACGCTGAATCTCTTGGGCTCGAAGATGACGATGCTCTGCTCAACGAGATAGATGAAGACAATGACGAGTCCGTCCTAGAGGAGTTGGAAGCACTCGCTGAGGAGCTCGATACGAGCTTTTCCGTCCCGTCGCTATCACTTACCGCAAAGCTCAAGGAAACATGGGGAGACTTCCCTGTGAGCGAATCATCTATGTATCGGGACAGGATGTGGAAGCTCAGCCATGGAACACACGCCTTCCCGAACAACATTCGCTTCGACCGAGAGCTACCTGGCTCAAACGATCTGAAGCGCGCTTTGATTTACTACGTTATCCCTCAGTTCTCCCCATTTAGCTACATACGCGCGTGCAGCACTACAAAAGCCTATGGTAATCATTACAAGCTGCTAGAGCAGTACATATTTGAGCCAAATAAGCTCTCAGCCGAGCCGAAGTGCATCAAGATGATATCGGTTCCTATGTTAGCTAACGCCTTTGAGGACGCCCGTAGCAAGGGGGCCAAGAGCGATGCCTTCAACCTTT
This sequence comes from Pseudomonas sp. 8BK, assembly GCF_902506475.1. Taxonomy (NCBI): domain Bacteria; kingdom Pseudomonadati; phylum Pseudomonadota; class Gammaproteobacteria; order Pseudomonadales; family Pseudomonadaceae; genus Pseudomonas; species Pseudomonas sp. 8BK. Next base: position 3,314,444 of record NZ_LR733252.1, read on the forward strand.
TCAAACTAGTAAAGCACTGGATCAATCTTTCTGCGCACAAATTAATTCCAGAGGAGCTTCGACTGGAAGTAGACCTTCGGAAGATCGACACCCCAGAAAGGCGGAAAGAAATCGTCGCATCTCGATTCAAAGGAACGCTGGATGGGTGGACTTCGTACTCAGAAGAAGACCTAGAGGTATTGATCAACTACGCACTTTTCTGGGTCGAAGGTGTAATGCCTAAACTGGAAGAGCTTAAAAACTTCCTGATCAACGAAGACCTTATTTCTCTTTCTGACCAGACGGTAACCAGAAAAGAAACGTTTGTAGAGCTTGAACGGGCCATGACGATCACCATAGAGGGTGAAAGCGTTATGACACCAGCTAAAAATTTACGCTACCACGGGGATACCCCGTACTTTACTTATTCGTGGATTACAGCATACGCAGAAGCTCTAGATCGGGTTCGTAATGCGGTTTTCATCTTGATGGCCCTTGTGACTGGAGCCAGAAAGGCTGAGCTTGCAGTTATGCACTTCGACGACTTAATCATAGAAGGTGGCGAGTACTGGCTCCGAATAACGCGGTGGAAGACAGCAAAAGACCCCATCAAAGGCGAAACCGACAAGTTGCCTCTTCCGAATTTTATCGGCGAGATGCTGCTGAAGTACAAAGAGCTGCGGAGCTTTGCTCCATTCACCAAGCAAGGCTGGCTCTTCCAGACTCAAAAATCTAACAAGACGGTAAACAAAGCCACCCCGGCACTGATTAATTACGTAATCATTCAGCTCAAATCAGAATTACCAATTGATCGCCTACACTGCCACCGCTTCCGCAAAACAATCGCCGAGATTCTTATTAATCGAGATGAACGAAATGTAGACATCATCAGGGCTTTGTTTGGCCACAAGAGCTATGCAATGACCCTTCGCTACATTGCACGCAACCCTCTCATGGTTCGAAGCGTTGCCATTGCAATTGAGCAAAACTACACCGAAGATTTTCACGAGATCGTTGCAGGAATCCGCCTTGGCACCTATTCCGGTGATGCGGCGCATCGAATCTTCCAAAAAATTAGTCTTCGTCCCGATGAGTTCAGCGGCAAGAACATCAGATTGTCTTTACTTAGCTTCATAATTCACCTGCTCGAAGCCGGCGAACCGCTGTTCATTCGCCGCACAGCAGTAGGGACATACTGCCTAACAGGAGAGCGTTTCAACGAGGACAACCTTCCTCCCTGCTTAATTGGAAAGCATATTTCTGGGGAACTTATATTGCCTGCTCCGGAGAACTGCCAACCTGAATGCAAGAAGGTTGTGATCCTTGGATCGGCCAAACAAGCGCTATCCGATAACATCAAGTTCTACTCAAGCATACTCGACGCTGCAAATGGAAAACTATCCATCAAAGCCGAGCATGATCTGCAACGCCGCATTGCGGCAACGAGAGTTCATTTAGATAACCTGGAATCGACTGGCCACTCAGCAAGCCCACTCATAGAGGCCAAACATGTCTAACTCATCCGAAAGCAATGCGTGCCCTACTCAGAACTCGGATGGAGAGGCGATCTCTGAAAGACGCGCGATCATTATCAAAATCATCACCGAGCACTATCTGTCGGGTAGCACAGCCAAACTGAAGCTCGTAGATATTGCAGAGCGCGCCGGCATTAGCAGGCAAGCTCTAGATCGCTATTACAAGGATCTCAAGCCATTCATAGCAGGTAAGAAAGATATCGCTGACCTGGTAAATGGCAACGAGACCAAGTCCCTGATACGCACTCAGTCAGCAGTTAATGAGACTGAAAGCAAGTGGAAACAACGAATTCGCGAAATCGAGGCTCGACACGAGCGTCAGTTAGAGTCTGCACTGAACAGCCATGTAACCTCGCTCATGAACACTGATATCGCTTTGTTTGAGAGCACTACTCTTCGCAGCACACTTGAAAAACATGCTCTTCACAATGCCGAGTTAAAAAGGCAGGTTCAAGATCTAGAGCTAAGTGCGGGGTTAGCAGTATCTCAAAGAGCGACCGCCACCTCCCCAAGCAAGAAATTAGTGTTCAATGTTGATATTGAAAGATTCTGCGCCTCATATCAACTCGACAAGGATATATCGAGCTTCGAAGACAAAAAGCTCGACGCCATCGTCAAGATTCGAGAGAAGATAAAATCCTTTAAGGACTCGCCCGAAGTTCACGTGGTGATTTTTGCCGAGCGCTATATATCCGATTTTCAATCCTTTACTGATGAGTTTCTCGGCCCCCCTGGGGAGTTCACCATACTAGTACGGCTCCCCCTCTTCTCACGAAGCGAAGTGACGGGCTTTCTCAAGCATGTACCAACTGAATTCAAAAGAAGCATTCACATCCCATTTCAAAGCTCTGAGGCCACGAAAAAGGCCCATCGTTCATTCTTCTACAAGAATCCATTGCCCGACATGGAAATAAAGGGTGCAGACACAGCAGATAACCCCGTGATGTCTTGGGGCTTTGATAGCATACTGTCTTTCAAAGTTTAACTACCACTCACATTACAAGCCCAATAATTAAAATGCTTAAAATCTCCATCAAACAGATTCAATATAAAAGCATTGAAACATCCCTGGATGTTAAGCACTGCATCCTTGTTGCGCACCATAATAACAAAAATATTCTAATTTCTCACCCCAATGTATTTCTTTACAGCGCGACACGCTCCTCAATCAAAACTTCAATTAGATATGCTAATATAATTTCAATGTTCTACCGCTTTCTATCCACTCAAAAGAAGATGAAAGGCAGAGACCTATGCGACTACCATGTGCTAGCCGAGAATCGTGACATAAGAAGATGGCAGGTGAGTCGTCAGATCGAGCGCGTACGAAAGCAATCTTTGCGCCCGAGTTCTCTCACCATTTTTGAAGATGCGAAGATACTATTAACGTTTTTCAGATGGCTGAACGAAAATAACCATCCAACCAATGTTAAGGTAACGCTAAAAACCTGGCATGCAAAATTCCACAAAACGAGCATGCTCAACTATGTCCGCAGCCAAGCTAAGACCGTAATAGACTCAGATAACATCTGGGTACTTGATAAAAAGAACCGTCAAAGAACCTCAAATTTCTTAATAACAGACCACGAGATCAAGCTGTTATTGCAGAGCTACTCAGACCCGGTTTATCAAAGCATGTTCGCTCTTGCCCTCGGAACAGCAATGCGACCAATGGATCTGGTTAAGTTTCCATTTATTGGTAATGGCCCTAACAAACATATCCTTCCATACTCGGAGATGGATCATAGAGATTCTACTGCTCTCTACACCGTCGAGATGAGTAAAGGAAACAAAGATCGTACTATTGTCATCAACATGGATGATCTTCGAGCACTGGAAGCCAACTACATCACGCCCTATTACAACGAGAGAAAGAAATTATACAAGCAGAAGTATGGCAAGGCTTGCCCGCCTGGGATCCTATTCCTGAACAAGAAAGGAGATCCCGTTACGGAAAAGATGATTGCAGCGCGAACATTTGACGCCAAACAGGCCGCAACCAAAGCCGACCCTAACTTTAGGCAGCATCTTAATTTCTACCAATCAAGGCACTGGTGGCCAACACAGTACATAATTCGCACTTTCGGCGATAGACTGCTAACTGAGAATATCGAGGTACTTTACCTGGCGATTGCGCAAGTGCTCATCAATCAAATGGGCCATTCGAATCTTGAGACAACTTTCAAGTACTACGTCGATATGGCCCGCATTGTATTGCAGCTACACAAAGGCAAGTCACTAGACCTGATCTCTGGCACGTCCAGTAGCACAACCGCCTTCATTCGAGACCTTGAGCTGCCCTCCGATGTGCTTTCCCACGAAGCCGCACAATCAGAGCAAAGTGAACCCAATAACATGGAGAGCGATGACGAGGGCGCTGCCCACCTTACCCCTGTATGCCCTCCAAGCTGATCGCTACATCTTGCTCGGATACGACCTAGCCTATAAAGCCTCTGAAAGCGACTTCCCCTTCCTCTCTGAGGCAGATGGGCGCTCGCTGATCCGTTACTCCATGCTTTTCCCAGCCTCGCGATGGGAGTTTTGCGCTGATCGTTGGCTAGCCCTTTGTGACAGGTCGCTGTCGTCAGGAGCAATCGGCCGGCGAAGTCGGCATTTTGATCCAACCCTGCCTCTGGTAATCGGTGAGCTCCGGACGCAGGCATCGGGAACTCCTGCCATCGTTGCGCGCAGCCCCTTATTACATTTAGAGTCCGAGGCAAGAGCGACCAGATCAACAAGATTTAGCTACTACCTTGAGGTAAGAATGGAAATTACAGTTTCACTCAAAAAAGATGAAGAGCCCATTAAAAAAAGTACACTATTAAAAAATAGTGAATACTCAGGGTACTTTCAGACCAAAGAGCACGAACTTGCTTTTTATTTCAAAATCAACAACTCGGCCTTCGATAAACTCCTAGGGATTAAGCGAATACATATGGTCGACGTAAAGAAGGCTAATGAACTGAAAAAAACCTACCTGAGTCTATTTCATCCTGACCGGAAGAAAAACACCAACACCGGTTTGGATTACAATGAAATTTGCGCGGACATCAATACAACATTCCATCGCGTTTCAGGCGGAAAACTATGAGGGGAAACTTTCCGTCAACTAGCTTCTATACCTTGTCCGATCTTGATATCAACTTGCGGCATCAAGCAATTGAATATAATGCAGCTCTACTCAGCCGCTTACACAGAAGAACTTTAACAGCGATAGAGAACGCATTTAGCCGGGCTATTCTGGTTCGAATGAACGGACTATGCTTCGTCAAAACTTCCGAGCTAGATAACCTACTAAGAACGGGCAGTTCCGGCGCGGCAAATTATCTCTGGCAGCAAGGAATTGACGGTTATTCCTCACCTGCGACCCCCCACACGCTGGATGGTGAACTATACATATCAGGCCCCGACTTCTGCGGGCTGCTCGACGCCAGAATTCAATCTACAATTGGCAAGAACAATCTTTACCTTAAGTATGTAAGGGCCATTTACATGGCGCTTACCTCTCATTCAATATTAAATGATCTTAGAACATCCTTCGCAAGTGATATCAATGAGCAGCGTAATCAACTGAAGAGGCAACGCATCCGTCGATACGGAATCACTCGATGCGAGTTTACTGACGTCGAATTCTCTGACGCCTCCGAAGTACAGTTTGCGCACGTGGATAGTGTTGCTACAGCACCTCTACATGCATTAGACATTAAAAATGGAGTCATAATTTTAAGGGGAATTCATGCCGAACTGACACAACGTGGCATCCACGACTTTGCAGGCATGTATGACTTCTGCATTGAAAGGGGTCACTCCACGATTTGGGCGGAGGACTTCGATCTTTAGCGAGGAATGTGCGACGACTCATGAGCGGATAGTAGGCCTAAAAGCCCACTACCGCCCGGCCATCGTCACTACAACCCGGCTCTCAGCACCCGCCTGGATGCTTTCGGCTGAGCTATAGGGTTCAGAATGAACTCACGGCTCCATCCAGCAGTTCGCGCACCTCAGCATTGCCCCTCGCGCTAGCATCTGCATTAATCCGCTCCGGGTCAGTTCTTATGCACCAGGCTTCGCAACGAAGTGAGGTAGCGATGCTGGATACTTTGCAAGCTTCCATCCTCTGCGACAGAGTTGCTCCATTTCAGTACTGAGTTGGGACAACTCAATCAGAGGATCAGGGTCTTGATTGGCCAGCGGCCTTCTGCTCAACGGCTCCGCCAGCCTAATCACTGTGATCGCCCCCATACTCGTGGCAAGCTCTTGAAGTGTCAGTCCGGAGACACGCGTGTTGGCTCCCATTGGAAGGGTATGCAGCATTTCGTTGCGCATTACGCCAAGCCTACGAAGCCAACCTGGATCCTCCTTGGAGCCTGAGGCCGCGAGCATAAGAGCCACGATGGGCCGGCTCGCGTGGCTACGATTGATCTCTTTACTGAGCCAGTCCTCTAAGCGCGCTAGGCTGTCAATCCTATCTGGAGCCCCGGCGTGGATCGCAGCCAATCTAGCAAAGTGATCGCGAGCCGAAGAAAGCTCGGAGGCTAGCGAATGACAATCTGCATAGAGTTCTAGTAGTGCTGCATTTGAGAACCAAGCACCAGGCCTCTTTCGAGCACGAAGCGCCCACCTCAACTGATCGTGATACTTTCTTGAAATGTCCCGCAGTCGCAGGCCTGCGAGCTTCAGGCTAACGCTCAGAGATTTCGCGTAAGTAGCGTATTTGCTATCGCCCGCTTTTTCCGCTTGGTGCCCGACAGCGCTCCAAGAGTCCGCTGCGTTCAGATTGTTGCTTGGATCTCTTCCGCCAGACTCCCAGACATCCATTGTGGGCGCATCGGCATCAAGCTCATAGCGTACGCATGTACCGATAAACCGCATGCCGCATTCTTGGGTTGCAAAGTGCAGGTGCGTTTGCGGGCTCTCAAACACTAGTGCGTCGAAATTCGGATCGGCCGAGACCGGATAAAGCGCCCAGCCACGATTCGTGGGGAACCCACGTAGTCCTCCACTAAAATAGACCTCTTCAGTGGCATAGGACGTACCAACTTCTAGGTCAGTGACCTCAGTGACTTCAGTGGTCAATTGATGCTCCTGCATATCGCTTGAGGGGGCGGCGGAAGTTGACCTGACACCCAACTGTAATTGAGTGCTGTAGGCGAAGCACCAATGCAATCAGTGAAAATTCCTGCTCCTCACGTCAAGCCTTTCGAGCAAATCACTGCGGTCTTTCAGATGCCCCGCGATGAGATGCCTCACACCAGATTGTTCCTCAAGCCTGCCCTTCACCTAGAGCAGCTTAGAGCCCATTAACGCAACCCTGTATTGCTCGCGAGGTCGCGCCAAACTACGACGTTGACCATGCCGTACTCGTCCTCCACCTGCAAGCGGCGCAATGCCCGATCATCGGCCTTGAATAATTTGGGACAGACCACGATTTTTTTTGACCGGCCACTATCAGGCTGAAGCAGCGTTTGGTGAACGTCCGCTCTGGCCGCTGCCGATCATGAAGGACAGGAAGCGGCCAGATAGCTGCCACTCGCGTATTTGACAATTCACCTGTAGAGATCTATCAATCTCATCGTACTTTAATTTATCTATTTGTGAGGTTCCAATGCAGCCTAGTACGAGGAAAGGTTCATTCATTAAAATCCGTGGCGTTCTTGAAATAGCGAGCCGCAATCCTAAATGGGCATCTGATTTGCAGAGAGACACTGCTGGAACAATAAAAAATTCCGGACTAGATCTGACGAGCGACGAAATAGATGCAGTAATTGACATCATTCAAGACACTTCAAACTCTATGTATGCAAAACCAGAACAAGGCGGGATAGACAAATTCCCAGAATTACGCGGCGGGTGGAAGAAAATCAAGGCAACCCCCTAAAATATGTCAGAAGGCCTCACAGAGTCTAAGAATTTCAAATATGCGAGACTACTTGGCTTTGATTATATAAAGGGGCAGGACGGCCAGTTTTGGCTAATAGAAGTTAACGACACCCCGGCACAACTGTCTACGCTCAAATTATTTTCCAATGACGGCGGAATCACAATAAATTCTGCCGGCCCAAGCGCGATAGAAAAAATCGCCAGCGTACTCGCTTCACCCAATGAGGATGGGGTAGCTGTTATTCTCCGACCATTTTCCTTAGACGATTCTAGTGAGAAAGAAGACGAAAATGATATCGCTGAAATAATCGCAAAGGTTAAAGCGTTAGGGCGTGAATGTGTCGTCGTGACCCCTAAAGATCTCGATCAATCCAGTGGACTTTCGTTGCGCGACGGAAAAAAAATCGCATCCGTTTACCGAAAAACTCATGTCCGAGCAGACTGCGCACCAAGAAACTATACAATCAATCCAGCAATAACTGCTGCCATATGTAGAGATAAATTATTAACGCACAGCGTTTTATCATTGCACACCAAGGTCAAACCCATTCCAACCGCCGAGTCACCCACATTAATTCAAGGCCTCCAAGACTCAGATTTTTATATAAGAAAACCTAGGTTTGGAAGTGCAAGTAAAGGCATATCTAGATTTGAAGCATCTCAAATTAGTGCACAGCATCAAGATGAAGAATATGTGTGGCAGCCCTGGATAGAGCCCGATACTGTCGAGATAAATGGCAGGCCATATTATTACGACATCAGGATTATTTCGTTTGACGGCGAGGTAGTAGGCTCTTATGCGAGGTGTTCTGCTGCACCGGTAGGTGGAGTTGCAAAAAATCTTGATCTTGAATGGCTCACAACATTAGGTCATGTCATTCCAGTTTGGGTTGGAGATCGAAAAGAGCATGCTAACTCAGTGATGCTATCCCGAGCAGACGCTGAGTTGATAAAACAAAGTGTCCGTGGGCTCTCATACAAAATCGAGAAAGACGTTTCAGAAAGAGCAAACTGTTCACTCCATAGTAATAATTGCATCTCCCCCGCAGATCGCTCCACTCCTGTGCTGTATGTTTGCGGTGGTAGCGGAGAAAGCCAGTCAACTGCTTCGTGCGAGGCGATTCTGGCGACGCAATCTTTAATACCTAGTCCTGTTATATGTAATGTAAGTGCTCTAAACGGAGACTGGGATGAGTTGGCATCGGAGTCTGGATGGGGCTTGATGCCTCAGCTATTTGTGGGAAATGAGTTTTTTGTAGGCAGCCACGTAATTGGGGAAGCTGTTAAGTCAGGTGAGATAAGCAGGGCCATAACCAAGATGAAACCGGCTTGGGCATCTGAAGTGGTCGAGGATAGATTTTTTGCTTTCTCTGACATAAAACACAGGGCGGAGGTTTGGGCGTTATGCTCGACTCCACAGGGGGAGGTAAAGGTTTCATCAGCGGCTGACGGAACCATCCGAATTGATAATGGAGATAAAGTCTTATTCTACTCCATTGATTCTTGTTGGCTTAACTCAATATCGATCAGTCCTTGTGGGCAGAACCTTGTTATAGGAACAAGCAAGGCAGATATATTTGCAATATCCCTGGCCCAAGGCTCGATTGAAAAGGTACTTAGACTAAAGGGACATTCAAGATGGGTAAATGGAGTTGTGGCCTTAGACAACCATCGTATTATTTCTGTCTCGTCCGACGGTGTCATCGCGCTATGGATAAATGGAGTCTTAGAGTCGTCTGTAACTCGTGGTTGTTTTGGTGGCCATGTTCTGGGAATGACAAAAAGCCACCGAGAACACTCGGTAATAATTTGGTCATCTGACGGACTGGTCTCAGAAGTCTGCTCTACTGACTTAATGACAAAATTCGAATGGAGGGCCCCCACGAAGTCCTATGTGACAGCAGCTTGCGAGGCACTTATTGACGGAAAATGGGGACTCTATGCTGTTGATATGCATGGAATGGTATATTGCTCCCAGCAATCATCCCCAGTCTTTAGTGTTAATAATCGGGCCTGGGGAATGAGCTACGACGCTTCAGGACAAAGAATCTCTATAGCAACAGTTGATGGTACTCTATTTATTTGGGATGGCGATTCTTATAGACAAGCAATAGTTCCAATAAGTTGCAGCTCCCCCACTGTATGTCGCTACACACCCAATGGTGGCGCCTTAATGATCGGATTCGCAAGTGGGGATGTTTGTATATGCTAGAGCAATTATTTTTTGAGCGTCAAATCGCATTGCGTGAAAAGCTTGTAGATCTTAAATCAAATCGTGTTTTAATATCAAAAATAAAAGACTCTATTGAGTCCAATGATGACTATACTAGGGTCAACTGCTTGGGGTATGGAAGACTAAGAAAATACTCTGCTCTCGGCCTCCATTTCGAAAAAAACATACCCCAGAGGCTTTCGGGAGTTAGCTTACATCCGTTTAATGGTGAGTACGAGACACAGGTATTTCAGTTGGCCGGTTGCGACTTTCGCTGCTGGTACTGTTATGTCGACACATCTTTACTTGTTGCGGATCATAGTCACTCCCAATGGTTTTCGGCTGAAGAACTTGTAGATCTCGCGTTAAACGAACCCACAACCCCATCGGTTATTGATCTATCTGGAGGGCAGCCTGAACTTGTTCCAGAGTGGTGCTACTGGGTTATGAAAGAAATTGAGCGGCGCGGGCTGGCAGGCAAGATTACTGTTTGGTCTGATGACAACTTGAGCTGCGATTTTTTTTGGTCAAAACTAACTAAAGAACAACGCCGCTTTGTGCTGAACTTTCCCGGCCACTACAGAACGGTCTGTATAAAAGGTTTTGATTCTAAGGGGTTCACTTTTAATACTGGGGCTCCCGCCTACTGCTTTGACCGCCAGCTTTATTTATTGCAACGACTGTTGAGCGAAGGAGCGCGACTGGACGTATATCTGACCATGCTCGACATTGCTCGCTCGACAATCGAAACTTCAAACGCCATAGATGACCTTCTTAAAAGACTTAGAAAAATCGACCCTCACCTTCCGTCCCGAGTGATCCCACTCAAAATCGGTTCATTTGGAAATTTGTTCGAAAGAGCTAATCCGAAGCGCCTCAAGACTCTTGGCCTCCAAGAGGAAAGATATAATCTCTGGCGTGACAGGCTTGATGCACATAATCACAATTAACACATATTCGCTGCGCTATGATTTTTAGCGCTTACTTTATTATATTCACTGGCTCTTGATATTGGGGTTTTCAGCATTAATGATGCTGAGGTTTCGATAATTTTGTGCCGTAGCTGCCCTGACCGATTGCAGCCGGTGAGATGGGCCGCATCCGGCCAGAAGCAGACCTCCCTGGGAGAATAAACCGAATTCGTTGGCATTCAATATCGATAGACAACTCGGAAACTGATTCTTGCTTTTCGATCTGGGCAGCTGCAATATTTGGCAATGTCGACTCCCCGCACAGATAATACAAGTGATACTCAATGACCCTTTCCGGTATCCTCAGCTCTCCGTCACAGCGTCGAAGCTTTCTGCTTGCATCCGGAGCGGTTCTTCTAGCCTTCATTATCTTAATTTTTTCGATCTCCATTCTTGCGCCGAACACCCCCGCTTGGAATGCACTGAACAATCTTCTTATTTCGGCTGTTGCTAGTGCAGTATTTGCCCTAGTATCCGGCCTTTATATTTCATATTTCTTTGTCGATCCTAATGATATTAGGGCGGAATCCATATTGCTTCCTGAGGATATTGATCAAGCCTTGCGGGAGATAGCGACGAGAGCTGTAGATTACAAAATATTTGCCAGAACTGGCAGGCACTTCCGCGCCGAAATTCTTCCATTACTAATTAAGCAAGCTCGCAAAAATAGGCACCCGATCCGAGCAGAAGTAATTCTGCTTGACTTTCGTGACACCCCAATATGTGAGCGATACTCAAATTACAGGAAAACATCATCATTCGATAGCGGGCTTTGGGATACTCGTTATGTACAAAAGGAGATTGTTGCAACTATTCTAGCGCTTTTAAAAGCATCCCAAGAAAACCCTGGCTTGATTGAAATAAATTTATTTTTGAGCAAAAGGCTCTCTACTTTTCGAATAGAGGGATCGTCTGACGAATTAATTATTACACGCGAAGACCCAAAAGATTTAGCAGCGCGTTATTCTCGCGCTCATCGTGATTTTTCTGCATTTGTTACAGAGTTTAGTTGGGTTCGTGATGACTCTTACAGGGTTAATAAGCATGGCTCGGCTGCACTGCCTGCCACACTTCAAGAAATGTTTGGTGAGAGTTCAGATATAGTTCTCTTGAATGAACAAGCCGAAGAAGCCTCTGGATCCCCTTCCCCTTATGCCCGCTAGCCTCAAATTCCCTTTGACTTGGGAATATGTCAGCTCTACGCCAATTTCTGTGCTAAAAATTGCGGTGAAATCCTGGCTAGAACTGGCGAATCCAATCTGCTTGATACATCCACATGGTTTTTACGTCGTACTACTCGACCGGACAGAAACGGAAGAGTGGCGTTTCCATTATTGGCCGAAGGGGCCCCGAAATATTCTCGGTATGCCCGCGTTTATTCACACTCATGACCGTCATATTGAAAGTCGAATCTTACAAGGCCAGCTTACAAATATCCTTCATGAGGTTTATGAGGTTCAAACTGACGGGCAGCCACTATACGAGGTCGCCTATGAGGGGGATCGCTACTCGTCAGGTACTTCAAATATCCTGCGACGTACCACGACTCGCATCCAATCAATCGTCAGACAGCGTGAAATCATGAGGTGTGGCGATATGTACCATGTCGAACGCCATGAGTATCACGCGGCTTTGGTTTCGGAGACGCTAGCTGTATCAACGTTGGTTTGTATGCATGGGCGCTCGCCGGGGGAAGTTAGGGTTGTTGGACTCGATGGATATCCTGAAGCTATTGAATTTCAAAGAACTGAAGTTGATGCACGTACTTTAGTAGGCCTGCTCTCGTTTTAAACTAACTTGAGCCCACTTCGTGAACTACTAAGCTCCATTAGGGGCTCAGCTTTAGCCTTTTTGGGGGGCAAGGATCTTTGCCTGGAGATACGGTGTCCTTGTCGTGGATTTTTCATCAGGTCGCTTGCGTTTCTACTCGCACCTCAGCGAGCTTACCCACGCACCCCAATCACCTCATCCCATTGCGTCGTATATCTCGGACTCAGCATCTCTCGTCGCATCGCCCAAGTAGGTTTGGCTGGAATCCGTCCAATGCGCACAGTCCCTTTTCCTTCGCGCTGGTTGATATGGTCGACAACTGCCATCAGTTGCTCGGCACCACGTCGTGCTTTGGGCGCGAACAGATCCGGCGTCAGCTCACCACGTTGACTCAGATCCATGAGCAAGATGGAGCACTTAGAGAACGGATATCCAGGGCGATATATCTGACTCAAGCCTCTCTGGGCGAGCACCAGAATTTCTCTCGTGTCATCGGTGGGCGCTGGCAGGGCCAGGGTGATTGCGTTGGCGTAACGCGGCCCATCGAGATCGGCAAGTTGAGTCTGGATGCCTACCTGGATGGTGCTGCATAGCGAGCTCTGAGCGCGGAGTTTCTCAGCAGCGCGGGTCACATAAGCGGCCATGGCCTCGCGAATGGGAGCCAGCTCGGTTTGGCGTACGCCAAACATCTTACTTGAGCAGATCGCTTCTTTCGGGGGCGGGCCTTGGTGGAAACCAATGCAGCTGATACCGCGCAGCTCCCGCGCGGTGCGCTCCATCGTCACGCCGAAGGTTGTGCGCAACGTACCGATATCGAACTGCGACAGATCCCAGGCAGTGGAAATATTCAGAGCCGCCAGCTTGGCCGCCGAGCGATGACCTACACCCCACACCTCTGACACTGGAGCCAGACGAAGGAGCTTCTCTTGGCGAGTGGGGTCAGTCAGATCGAGCACCCCACCTGTGCCCTTCCATTTCTTCGCGGCCCAGTTCGCTAACTTAGCCAAGGTTTTGGTCGCGCTGATACCCACCCCGACCGGCATACCGATATCACGCGCGAGGCGCTCTCGAATGCTCCGCCCCAACGCTTCAGGATCAGCAACACCAGACATGTCTCCCCATGCTTCGTCGATGGAGTACACCTCGATGCCTGGCAGCATGTCAGCCATCACGCGCATCACTCGATTGCTGATATCCGCATAGAGGGTGTAGTTGCTAGAGCGCACAACCACACCCTTGAGGTGCATCTCATCGCGCACTTTGTAGTACGCCGCACCCATGCCGATACCTAGTGCCTTGGCCTCAACTGTACGGGCGATTACGCAGCCGTCGTTGTTGGATAGCACCACGACTGGCCGGCGCTTGAGTTCCGGCTGACAGATGCGCTCGCAGCTGCAATAGAAGGAGTTGCAGTCGATCAGCGCAAACACGCGAGCGGCAGTCATGGGGCCACGCAGCTGACTACCCAGCACACCACGCCCCAGACTTCGATAATCTCTTCGCCATCAAGCTGCACATCTGGAACGATGGGGTCGGCGGCTTTGAGCCAACGACCTCCGAACAGATCGCGCTGAACCAACCGCACCCTGTAGCCCTGCCCACCCAGGTCAACCACCACCAATTTGTTGTCCAAGTGGCTTGCCGCTCTGTTTACGATCAGCCGATCACCCGGAAAAATGCCAAAGCCAATCAGCGTGTCATCCAGCACGCGTACACCCCATACATGCGGTGCACCCAGTCCGGTTAGGCGATCAAGGGAAAGCCCTTCCTCTTTCTCGTCCTCAGCAGGCGATTGGAAGCCGGTGATACGCAGGTCAGCCACATCAGCGAGCAGGCGCTCTCGCAGACGCTCACCACGAGCAAGGATTGAAAGAGACATCAGGGCACTTCCACGAATACTGTATATGAATACAGTATTCGAGATGGCGCGAAATTGGTCAACCGAAGGCCCGGTCAACGCGACAGGAGGAGGTGTAGTCCGATAGTCAGGCGCCGATCAGCTCATCGCGGAGGATAAGCACCTGCTTCGGTGCTTCGATGCTAATGCGCAACTGACTCTGGCCCTGGAAAGCCCCTACGTGAACAGTGATACCGTCGCTCAGCAGCTGCTTGAAGAGTTTCTCCGTGTCGACGCCGGGGTCAATGGTCAGACGGATTGTCTCGCCTTCACGGCGAGTAACGGTCAGATATCCCATGGGGCAAATCCTTTGCTGATTAGGGTAATACGCATCCTTCGCAGACAGTCTAGAACAAAGTGACGGATGTCGAATGTGCAACCGCGTGCAGCGTGAGGAGCCATGTATGTGCGGTGGAGTAGAAGCCCGTGAGGCTGACAAAGTCTGGAAGATTTACTTCCCGAATCCAAGGGCGGCCCTCCCTGTACTGCTTGAAGATAGCGGCCAGCTGGATTGGATTACGTGGGGCAGACGCAAAGAGCAGCCTGGCAATGGGCCCCAAGGGGGGTGGGCAAAGCTCAGCACGGTGCAAGCAGGAGGCTGGAATAAATACCTGCCTCGCCGTGGCTTCGCCATGGTGCAGAGATTTATGGAGAAGGAAGGTCAGCCAGGCGAGAAGAATCGGGCGTCACACTGGTTCGACGTGCCTGATGGCTCCGCCCTGGAGTGCCTGGTGATTGGTACGGGAGAACAGCGGCGGGTCTATGTCGTGACCACAACGTCGCCCGCCGAACATGAGTGGATTCATGATCGGTGGCCATTGCTGACAGTGCTTCCAGACACATAGACGCTTTAAGGGTACATCGATAGCCTAGTGCTTCTTTCGCCATCGAAAAGGAATCGACATGGCCAAGCTCATTCAGCTGTCGGATACCTCTTGGGAACAGCCGTTCCGTGACCGCAAGAAGGAGCACCTTCTGTGGGGATCTCACCCTGCGGTTCGAGAGCACTGCAAATTCGTAGACGGCACACGTCGCTTACTGCAAATCGCCTTTGAACCACGATTCGATCTTGATATTGTCGATTACTTTCAGATCACCAGCGGACGTGAGATCCAGTTCCCCAAGGTTCTGGTGGAGATGATTCGGCCCGTTGTACTGAAGAACCCCGAATCCAGTTTCATCGTCACAGTGCTTGACACGAATGAACATGAAGATGGCCAAGCCGGTAATGAGCAGGACGTTGCCAACCTGATTACCGCTCGTGCCACAACCGTCATGGCGCGTGTCGGCCAGCAAAAATTTAGAAAGCATGTGATGGCTTACTGGGACGCCGCTTGCGCACTCTCTGGGGTGACTGAATCCAGCTTACTGGTGGCATCCCACATAGTGCCTTGGAGCAAGTCTGAGGCTGGTGCAAAGCTTGATCCGTTCAATGGCCTGCTGCTTGCCCCCCACTATGATCGGCTGTTCGACCAAGGGCTGATTTCATTCAAGGATGACGGCTCTATTCTTCTGTCGAGTACCGCTGCAAAGCTGCCCCCAGAGTTCGGCTTATCGTCGACTATGAGGCTGCGAAAGCTTGATCCGAAGCACTTGCCCTATCTCGCCACCCACAGAGAGAACTTCGACTACGCCGATTGATACCGCGTCAAATGGCTTATTCCAGTACGGTGTAGATCAGGGAGTTGCATAAGATGTCGACTAGAGCCCCCATCACTAGCGCTTACTGCGTCGAGCTAGGCGAAATACTCTCCATCGCGGAAGCTCGACGAGCATTCTTCTCCCTCCCAGAGCCCCGCAGCCGCTTCCGGTTCTTGTGCTCGAACGAGACATGCCGTGACCTCATCACAAAAGCTGAGATCACCGCAGTCAACTACGACAAGCAACCGAACGACACTTATCGAATGGCTCACTTTCGGGAGAACCCGAAATACGCTCATGCTCCGGATTGTGAGTGGATGATTAATGAGGATGCCGAGGAGATCGACGGCAAGCTCCCTGGTGAAACCGAGGGTGATGCCTTCCTTCGCAGAGCTCGGCGCAAGCTGCACGACTACATCGATATCTTTGATCCCACCACTGAACAGCCGACTCAGGGAGGTGCTCCGGAAGGCACTGACGGCGGCAGCGATGTCACAGGAGGGAGTCGAGGCCAAGGGATAGGCCGAGGCGAAAGGATGTCTCGAAACCACAAAACCAGTAGCCTTGAGCGACTGGTCGAGTGCTATCGACAAGCCAAGCTGGAACTCTCTGATGAGGAGTTCAAGGCGATGAAGCTGAAGATAGTGGGCGAAGGAGAGATTCCCTTATCCTGGTACTTCAAGAGCATCGCCTACGCCAAAGTAGGAGCCTCGAACCGCGTTATCCACGGAGGGGCCAGCCTGATCGGGCGCTATAGCAAGGGCGAGGGAGCTGGCTTCAAGCTCAGATTTTTTGATTGGCGCGAAGAGAAGCCCATCTTCCTCTACGTGTCCAAAGAGCAGATGAGTGAGTACCGATTTCGGCGATACCTCGACGGGATCCTCCGCCAGGAAGATGCTGATTACTTCCGCGTGTTTGCACTGGGCGAGCTGACAGTTTCACCGACTGGCAAAAGCATTAACCTTGAGGTCGGCGACCTGAAACAATTGGTGCTACTTCCAGGCCATAAGCAAGCCGCTGCCAACGTAGCCGAGACTGCCTCGGTAGAGAACAACGGAGTTACGAAAGCTTAAAACTGCAAGGTTATCCTACGAAGCCGTGCTACAGAAGCGCATCTATTTTTGCCACCTTGCATATACAATATACCAATTGACCACATCGTCTTATAAACCAAAAAACCACTTAACAAATACGGAAAATCAACTTGGAACACAGCCAGCAATCAGAACCTAACACAGGTAAATCGTGGGCAATAAGCCTGGAAGGCCCAGTGCTAGTAATATTTATTATAACATCCATCGCAAGCATTTTTTACGCGACTTACAAACTAGGCGCGGTAGGTTTCCTTACAGCACCACTAATCGGAACTTCTGTATTTGGCGTAGCCATATTCGGCCTAACCATAGTTTATGGAACAAAAAATAGCTGGCTGCCCAGGATATGGAATGCAGCAAAAGCCGGGCTACTAGCTTTTATTTCTACAGCATTTCTATTAGTTTCATTAACTGCAATTGGGATGACGCTGCTCGACGCACTTGAATACACTTGGAAACACCTAAGTCACGGCGGCAAGTTCTCGTTCGTCGTCGCCCTCTCCACGTTTCTGACGGGTGTTTTCTTTTTCGTATTTAGATTGAAATGGCGCGTGACCTATGGCGTATCCGAAGCCATGGCAGGCATTGCGATAGCCACGCTCCGAGCACATGATCAGGGCGATTGGTGGCCGTCTAACGATGTAAATTTTTATGTAATTATTTTAACCGCAGGCGTTTATTTGGTCGTACGCGGTCTTGATAATATACATCAAGGTCTCGGGCAGACGAACGACCCGATGCTGCGCTTATTTAAATTCTTACTAGCACAAGTCTATACAGATGATCCCGAAAAAGTCGCCAAACAGTATGATGGAATAAAGTAAAATAAACTTCAATACAGTGCGACCTTTATCCTCACTCACACACAAATTCAGACGCCGTTGCGGAGGGACTATGCACGACATCAAATCGAATCTTTACCCGTGTTCTCACTGTGCTGGAATTGGCACATGCAAGAACGGCCAGAATCTACATTCATGTGCTGTCTGTATAAACCAAAGCGATTTAAAAGGTAAGGACTTCTTAGGGTTACCATGCTCCATCTGCGGCGGGATAGGCCTAGCCGAGCCCAAGACCGAGAGAATCAACAAGCGCATGCCGGCACTCTTGGGCTTTGGGGTCGTGCTTCTGCTTATCCTCTTAGTGTTCTTTGCTGCATTAACTAATAGTAACTACTTCAGTGAAGTTCTTGCTTTTTCTGGAACCCTAATTGGGACAGTTCTTGGTTTTTATTACTCTGCACGAGCGCAGGCAGCCTAGGAGATGATCGCTTACCTGGATCAGAACAAGTGGATCGAGCTAGCAAAAATAGTCCATGGGAAAGACTCGTCTCCTGGAGCTCTATCGTTTGTTAACGAAATTCGAGCAGCCATCAACAGCGGACTAGTTTTGCCCCTTTCCGCAATACACTACCTAGAATTCGCGTCCATTTCTAACACAGGAAGAAGGGAGCGCTTAGGAGAAGTAATGTGGGAGTTCTCTAAAGGACAAACGCTGGTTTCCTACCGAGACGTTGTGCGTACAGAACTAGAGCTAGGCCTGCGCACAGTATTTCCACAAATCTGCCCCCGCCAAATAAAGCTAATTGGCAAAGGGGTTGCACATGCATTTGGTGAGCACTTTGATTACTCACTACCCAAGGCGCTTGATGACCTCTATGAGAAGGCGATTTTCACTGGGATTCCGCATCTCGGGATAGAACCTATAAAACACCCGCAAACTGCGCAGCGAGGCATTTTTCTTTCACACTTAAACTCACTCCACGAGAAAAACGACTTACTGGAAAAGGGAAAGCTGGATAATTGGCTGCACGCGATGACCATGATCGACATTAAAGATCCGTTTTTTGAGATCCTAACGCTACACAAGGTCAGCCAATCAGAATTTGAGAAGTTGACCTTTGAGGATTATAAGAAAATCTTCGCTGCAATGCCTACTAGGCAACTAGACATGCATCTCCATCGCCAAGTCCTCAAAAACCGCATGTACAAAGCTAAGCCAAGCGACCTAGAGGATTGGGCGGGAGTCGGAGTAGCTAGCTGTTACTGCGATGTTGTTATTTGTGAAAAGCACTTTGCCGATATGCTGAAGCGAGATAAATACAAGCCTCATGCCAGAATAGAAACCGATCTTTATAAAATGTTCACCCCACTGGCTTAAATCAACCCAGCCTTAGACAAACCGTTAGATTTTTTGGAGAAACTGTGGCTATTTATGGTGTAGGGTCAAACTGGGACGGGCATGAAGCTTGTATCACATTTTTCGAAGAGAGAAAGTTCATACTCGGCTGGAATGAAGCGAGCGCTGAAGATCTGTATTCATTCATTTCCAGCTTAAAAGTTGGAGACATCCTGTACATAAAGGCCAACCGTCCTGGCTCGCGAAGTATAAGAGTCAAAGGAATCGGCATCGTCAGCAAGAACCTGATGTCCTGCATTCTAGAAGGCGACTTGGGCTATGGCTCCATCAAGGATTGGAACTCACTGTTCGTACACGTGGAATGGGCTGTCAAAAGTGATTTCACTATCGATATCCCTGACAATCAGGGGCGATTGACCAACGTCAGGGCAGCAACCCTTTATGAAGAGCACCTGCCCTTCGTACAAGAGCAAATTGTGAAGCACCTGCTGAAGCTCTAGATATTGGTCAGCCTAGCTGTCGGTACGTCCTGATGCTATGCCGCCCCCCTTGCTACGTCCTTTGAAACCGCTCCAGCCAAAGCGCTCCTGATAGAGTGCAGCAAATCTCCTGAGCGGTTTGGCTTTGATCATTGATAGTGAACACCTCGCTTTCGAGGTTGGCTGGAGGTCTACGAAGCGCAGCTTGTAGTCAAAAAAGACGGCCAACTGTTTCAAGGCTAGCGCGCTTGCGTACGCCGTCACCCATTAAGAGGTACGCGCAGTTAAGGGTCGCGAAGATGAAGCCTGCTTCAAACTTGTAAAGAGGACTTGTGCGTACAAAATCTCCGACGTCGAAACGCCGTGAACTGTCGTATATGACTGTGTTCGCAAAGATGATCGCCGGCTGACGCTGTGTTTTGGATAGCTGCGCATGTTGTTCGGGCGACACATCAAGGTCGACCCAGATCCAATCGCGAACTAGGCAGTAGTCCATATAAGGAAAGTGATTGAATTTAATCAGCTCGGCCTCGTCTTGAGCCATTTCTAGGCCAGGCATGCTGACGCCGGCGCCATACAGCAGATCATTTACTTCTTGTAGCGCATCATTGTTGGCCAGAATGTAGGGGGGGTTCAGGTCGTACATGCATTAGCTCTCGTAGTAGTGCCGGCGACGGCTTGGGCGGACAGCAGTGTAAAGAACCACCTCAGATCCAAACTTCACCTGACTCGCCATCAGCTCCGCTGGGCCGCCAATCCTGAAGGTGCAGAACTTAGTGCTCAGCTGGTGAAAGATTTCTCCCTGCTTTGTTTTGGCCTCAGTGAGCTCGTAAACATCGGCAACTCCAACTCCGTTGTTATCGGGAAAGTCGCAAGAGAACACAACTTGAAATGACCTGAGCACGAGCCCATGACCAGGGTCGTCAAGTGTCCGCTTGACGAGGTAAGCGTCGTTCGTGGCGAGGGTGCTTACGACCGCATTAGAGGTCGAACAAGCGAGAGTAATGTGCATGCATGGTTCACGACCTTGCTTGGTGAGGCTCCAAGCTCCAGGGGTTTCGGAGCTGACAGCGAAGGCAGCATTGCCCTTGTGGGCGCAAATTTGAGGGCGCATAGGAAGGGTCTCGGGATATATCGGGGAGCAGGGTTCTGAGTTTCGCCTTGCCAACTGATATCAATTGGCTCTTATTGACAGAGAGATAATCTGTCAATACGGACACCAGGCGATGCTACACCTACAGGATATGTCCCGTCAAAACTGGCTATATGCTTGCTTTTGCCGGGCGCAATGAAGATGAACTTTGAGAAAGTGCTTGGAGAGGTTGTCAGGGATGTCCGGATACGCACAGGTCTACCGCATGAAGCGTTCGCTGAAACCATCAGCGCTTCTCACCTGCGCCAAGTCGAGAAAGGCTTAACAGTTCTCAGAATCGACACCCTTGTGGCTCTCTGCAACGAGCTCGGCGTTTCGACGAGCCAGATACTGTTGGTCGCGGAGGCCCGCCAGGCTGGTGTGGAGGTTGAAGGCTTACTTTCCACTAACAATAAGAAAATGCGAGCTCTGTTGGCATCAGGGCGCTTCGACCTGCTTTCAAAGCAAGACGCCAAACGGGGACTCCGGGGTCAGAGGGCAGATACCTTGCGCACAGAGACAGCGCGCTTGCAGGCGCAGGGACTATCCAGAGCTGAAGTAGCAAAAAAACTGGATGTAGACGTCAGAACGATTCGGCGGTACTGGGTAAAACCAGAAGAGAGTGAATGAGGGCTTTTCCTATCGGTCGCCCGGCTATCTAGTCATGCGCTTGAACTCAACGCCATTCCGCCCACCAACCCCATGCTCTTTGCCCAAACTACTTGAAACAACAGCTGCATCATAAAGCTTGTTACAGCTCAACCCAGATCGGCTTACGCATTAATGTTCACCAGGCTCCAAGAAGGGTGAAGGGGCCTGAAGGTCTTCGGTTGATTGCAGAAACTAATGAATCGCTCTCAACCTAGCCCCAAAAATCACTCCGGAGACGTCATAGAGGACTGACGCTTGGGAGGTGTACCTTTGGCAACAACGCCATAAGTCTCTAAAGTTATGAACTTAGAGTCAAATATTTCCGAAGGAATTTTCTTTTGCAACAACTCAAAGAAATTTTCATCATGAGTTGAGATGATAATTTGCTTATCAAATTGTACGGAAATATTCCTCAACATATCAATCATTGAAAGTACGTTGATTGAATCCATAGAGTGAATTGGATCATCAATCAAAATCACGCCAAGTGGCTTGCCTTCATGCGTGGCATGAATTGCTCTCGCCAGAAAAACACTCAAACTCAAAATATTCAACTGCGCAGAGCTGAAATAAAGGTTTGGAGATACCCTGTTTCCTAGATCATCTAAAATAACGATATTTAATTGAGGTCGTTCGCCGATGACGAACTTAGGGGAAAAGTCAACTTTTTTGAAGGCAGGATGAGGATCTATTTTACGATAGATGCCATTAATCAAGTCCGTAAAGAAATAAGACTTTATCTGACTTTCCAAGCAAGACGCGACGCTCTCCATTTCCTCGGCTAACGCAGTGGCGACTTTTGAATGCTTTTCTATTTCAAGCTCTAATTGAGCCAATTCCTTTCTTCTAGTGATATTTTGCACAAACGGGACTAATGCCTGGAGCTGAGTCTCCAGTAGCTCGTAGGAAGCCAGAACAAAACTGCTATGCTCGCGACTGAGAAGAAAAGTGGACAACTTTTCTTCAATAGCAGCCTTAAACTCTGTTTCAGTCCGCAAATTAAAATTGCCAATCAGCACAACCAACCCCCTAATATAGGGCAATATTTGGGCATCATACTGTGCTATCTCAGAGGAAATTACAGCCTGTCGATGTTTCAAAAACGCTAAGTCTAGCCAATTACCCTCAGACTCCATTTCGCCCTTGAGCGAACTACAGCGCCTCACAAGAGCTTCTATATCTGTACTTGCCGATTGCATAGCGACCATAGCATTTGAAATAGCCTGATCAATTGCAGCCGGAAGACTCATGACGTCCGTAGCTTTTGAGTTGATAAAGTCATAAAACTTTACAAACAATGGGTCATGCTTAATAGAAATCTCTTGATTCTGGTAAACAGCCACCTGGCCAATAAGGTCATTTAATTCCGACTTAAGTCTATCGATTTCTTTCTGAGCGTTAGCCTTATCAGCCACCAATTTTTGCAAGGAGTCGGATGCTGCCTGCTTGTCATGTTCCAAGCGGATCTGAAGAGCGGCAGAATCAAGACCTAGCACTAAAGCATTGCGTGAGGAGACCCTATCGAGCGCCGTTGAACGCTGCGCCTCCAAATGCAAACGATATTGACTATAACTGTTTAAATTTTCATCCAATTGCTGAATGGCGGTTCTGATGGAATCAGTAACTTGAGCTTTCTTATTCGAAGCCTGCACCAATAGCTCTTTAACTCTCTGCTCGACCTCCCCCTTCAACTGAAGAGAAAGATCAATCATCTTGGAGTTTGTTTGCAGGGCATCGGAAACAAATTTATTACCTGCAATAGCATTCTTTAAAGCCAACTCATCCAAATGGTCATGAGTACAAAGCGGGCAGACTTGGGTTGGATGGAGACTGATATGCTCAAGACCCAGCCCTACTAAACGTTCGATGGTGCTTGACTGCTCAGTTAGCGCATTCTGGACAGTAAGCAACCCGCTTACCTGCTCCTCATAATTGATAACTCTAGATCGAAGCTCTGAAAGCTCTAAGGTAAGAGACGCATCAATCTCAAGCGCAGAGATATCAGTAGAAAGCAAACCATCAACGCTCACGTCAAGTGAACTGATCTGGGCTAGCTCGAACCGCTTAGCCTCTATAGAGGCCAAATCGACATTTCTACCGGCGTCTAGAGCCTCAATCTCCAAATTTAGAGTGGAGGCAAGCTGGCGGGCATTTGCCATTTCAGCATATATATTGCTGGCATTAGTCTGTAACTCGACATTTTTTTGTAATTCGCCCTGCCAATTCGCAATGAGTGTCTCAACGTTCCTCAGACCGAATAGCTGTTTATCAATCTTTGACTCTAAATCAACCCGAACACTGTGGGAATTCTTACTTTCTAAACGCCCCTTTTCAAGAGTTGAATATAGCTCCATAAACTGGGGCAGTTCAGACTTTAGTTCATTGTAATTATTGACTGTCGCTAAGGCAGTGCCTTGCTCGTCAATTTTCCTCATGTGGAGATGATAGAGCTCCTGATACTTCTGCCCGTCCTCAACGCCTTTATTAATGCGCTGCGCTTCAGATTCCAACTCAGACTTCTTGAGTAATAGGCTTGCAACTTCGCCAGCTCTATCCAACTTCTGCTGCAATGACTCCACTACGGTATCATAATGCTTTATCTCTAAGCTGATCTGGTGCTTCCGTGTCAAAATAGACGAGACAATTTCGAGCTCTTGGATCGAAGTAAGATCAGAAGAAATAGGTTGTATTGTCTCTCCAGCTGACGCCAGCGAGCTTACAGTATTGTTGTAGTCAACAAAGACTCTCTCATCTACACCATTAACGATCTGCGACGAGATCAGGTCGCGTTTAACTTCCAAATCTGACAATGTGGAGCTATTCTCATGCGCCAATATATGCAGGCCCTTCCGGACTTGCTCAGCGTTACCGCCAAAATGCGCCATAAATAGGTCATATCGATCTTCGGGCTTCACCTCTCGAACAAATCGATCTATCGCATCCTGCGAGAGAATGATGTTCCTGAATTCTCTTGTACCCTCTTCAGTGTCCTTATCAGTAAATCTAATATCACGAGAATCCACACGGACATTATTTAGCTTACGTGGAAAATCCTTCACGGTAGTACTGACGAGAACAGCAGTCTCCACCGTACTCTCGACATCTTTATTTCTCAGAATAAACTGAGGAATACCCTCCAACTTAGTCCCTTTGGCCGCAATCTCATTATTTTTCTTGTACGCGTCACCGATATACCGAGACACATTATTAGTAAGCGCCCATTCTACGGCGTCGTAAAATGAACTCTTACCAAATCCATTCGGCGCATAAATAGAAATAAACCCCGAGGGCCTGTTGCCATCTACCGTAAAATCGAAAGTGCCATCCACCTTATACTTGTAGGCACGGAACGCTTCAATTGAAACCTGCTTAAGCTTCATGATTTGCCTACAAATTCAATAAGAGACATTATTTTTTCTGCACGAATGCTCCGAGAGCTCGTACTAGAATCAACAGGTACATCTTCGAGAAAATCAGAGATAGCCGATTGATAGTTGCACTCGACAACAGCTCCGCTAAAGTCGGCCTTTAAGTCAAATCCCAGCAATTCATTGTTAAGAATTTTAACAGCCCTGGAACTATCGACTGGAATTGGCTCTCTCTCAACAATCAACTTCCTAGCGGTGTAGGTGTCATTCTGAATTATGTACTTATCTCTAACATCAACATTTTCAGGACAAAGAAGAATCAAATATACATTCCACCGCGCAGCTTCGACCTTTGGCTGATGATAAACAGAGATAAAATTCTGAATTGCCTCCCATTGATCTACGAGGATTTTCGCGGTTTCAAACTCACATAGGATGCAACTGATGAAAGATTGGGCTTCTGAGACATAAAATCCAAAGCCTACAGATGGAAAGCTTCGTTGAAGCTCAGTGAAATCGAAATACTTAATTGACATAGACATTATAAAAGCCCCGAAGCATCTCAAGATGCTCAGCTGAGTCCCTTTGGTAAAAATCTTCAACACGCTCGATCACACAACGCCTATGCAAGGCTCGTATATGAGCAAGTTTGAATGTCGTGTATTTTTCCTTCGAAACCTGATTGATCCTCAACCTAGTACCAGTTGGTCGTGGTCTAGCAATGTTTGCCAGAACGTCCTGTATCTGAAAGCTGGCGGGCTGCGCCATTGGCGCAGCCTCATGATTATCAATAAATAATGATCCACCCTCGTCCAGAATTGAGCCTGCCAACTCAAGTAGACTTCGCAACTCACCAATCCAGCTCTTTTCGCTCTTACTAAAGACCAATCTTCTTTTAGGATCAATTCCAGAGAAGTAACTCGAATCAGCTTTATCAGGATTATCGAGCAAGACTGATATAGTCATGAACTCTAGGTAAGATATCCATAACTTGATATCTAAAAGCGCTGACTCCCCTTCACCACTGAACAACAAGCCAGATTCGTATTTTTTCAATATAATATTTGGCTTTAGGGAGTCGTCATCCAATATTTCGTCAATTATACCCCCAAGCTCCTCTCGAATATGCTCTATAAAAGCCACGCCTGGAACATCAAAAACAAACGCTTGATCTTTAAGTCTAGAAAAACACTCAAGAAAACTAGGCATTATGGGCGCCAAAGAGTGCGTATGTACTATTTCATCATACCAGCGGATAGCATTGCACTTGACACGACCAAAGTACTCCTCAGCCTTAGCTCCATCCATACTGAACTCGACAGCCACAAGGCGCGGATAACCATCATCGAGATAGTAAACCCCAGCCCCGGAAAATCCGTCGATCATCTCTTTATCTGGCGAACCATTAGCAGATATCACAACTTCCCCATTAACCCATGAAGTTAACGAAGCATCTTGCTGTTTAGCCTGTTGAATAAATTTTATTTCTTTTGCGCGAGTAGCCGGATACCCAACCATCATCAACGGAGCTTGGTAAGGTGGCTCGCCTAAGCAAAGTGATAAATTAATACCTGGATTAAACGCGATCTTAATTACTGCGCAGTCAGCATTAGGATGAACATACGTCTGAATATCAGGAATCTGCTCGCCCCTATGATTGAATATCGTTTGACTCTGATATCCCCTAACGACATGAGCGGCTGTCAAAACATATGAGTACTCATGAGACAGCGCACTGATCAAAACTCCACTGCCGTTGTTGACTTTTACTGCGTGAGCACCCATTAACTCGAAACTATTCATATCAAATCTGAATCCCACCTGCGAGATAGCGCAATCTAGACTCATAAGCCTCGACCTCGCCATCTAACAATATCCCGTCAAATGCATTTTTGTAGTTGAAATATATTACGTTTTCTGGATGTGCATTAAGGATTCTTGCCAAGGTTCTCTTGTGCGGATGACCATGCCTAGTCCCATCAGTACTGATCAAATAAGACCTACATTCAATAAACTCAAGCATGTCTACACTCGTATTGAAATGGCTTCCGTGATGAGAAACTTTTACGAAATCGACTACAAGCTTATTTTCTTTGGTGTAACCGAGCTCTGCTAGAACATCCACAACAGTTGACGCATAAGCATCGGCCAGGAATAGGAATTTCTTCCCTTCAACCTCAAGAATAAATGCGATGGAGCTTCCATTCGCAGGTGTAGAATCTTCAGTAAACGAGTCGTTTTCGAGAAGATCATTTAGGCTAAAGTGGTAGTCATTAGCCTCACCTGAGGTTTCAGCAGAGAGTGACTCATCGGGCCATATGCAGTGTAGCTTTTCGAGATTTTTACGCGAAGGCGAGAGTATTGTGAACTTGAAAGGCCCTTCAGTAATTACCTGGCCGGCGACAATAACTTCACGTCCCCAACAGTTCAGATTAGTAAGAGCCTGCTCAAATGTTTGGCCGTCACTAACGCTCGTTTCCGGGCTCTCTCCGGTGCTGAACGGAATAGAGTTTTCCGGTATTTCAGGCTGGTTCAAGTAGGCTGAGATGTTGCTTGATGCGTTTAACCAAACTCTCTTTGCATGAGTGCTCAGGTAGCCCTCAGTCTTGAAGGCCTTGATCAACCCCCTGATGTGATCCGAATCAATATGGGTCAGGATCACTAGGTCAACGTGCTCACCTCTCTCCTTGATCTCATTCAAAGCCTTGCACAAAGGGCCGGGACGCCGCCCCCCTGGGCCTACGCCGAAAGTCTTGGCGGGGCCGCCGTCAATCAGAAGGTTGGCTCTACCGGTCTCTGAGGAGTGAGAAACTAGAATGGAGTCGCCATAGCTCGCCTCTAGTAGGCGGATGGTAGTCACCACAAAACCTCCCTGTTCTGAACCGCCGAGAATTCTTGATGTCGTCTCGCTTTTATATCACGTCGCCCAAGCCATTTCGTAAATTGTGATGAAGATCAAAAATGCAGGGCAGCGCAAAACGGGATCAAGACACTAAAACCCTAGGATTGATACTCAGGCGGTGCCATCAATGCCTGTGCGGCGGAGGCGCTCATGGAAAATGTAAACCTCGGGGGAGGGAAATTATCAGAGTTTGGGATGGCCAGCCGGGGGCAAGTGAGCTGCCAGCAGGCGTAAATGAGGGCAAATGAGGAAGGCGGGTTTACGTTTTGCGGGGGTAAGGGATCCGAAAGCTATGATGTTTACATTTTCACGTAACCACGTGATATAATGATGCTAACAGTGAATCTCATTTTGGCTTAAGCCCTTGTACTGCTTAGCATCTAAGCAGATAGAGTGAACACTGAAGAGGAAGTAGGCTGTAAGCGGTTCGGTTTACGCCATAGCACTTCAGGAACCAACATCGGGGTAAAGCGATCGCATAGCACCACGCTGCCACGGGCCAGCGCCGGACGGATCACCTGCGCCAGGTGCTGAGCACGCGCCGCGAACACCAGCAGCAGCTCGGTGTCGGCCGCCATCGGCTCATCAGTGGGCGCCAGAAGCAGCTCACGCACCCGCTCAGCCAGTGGCGTACCACCTGGTTCACGGGTCAGCAGCACATCGATGCCATGCTCACGTAGGCGCTCAGCCAGGTAGTCACGATTGGTGCTCTTGCCTGCGCCTTCTGGGCCTTCCAGGGTGATAAACAAACCGCTCACAGACTGTCCTTACTGATTATTGGGCACGACTGGGGCCGGGCTCGAACGATAATCCGCGCGGCGCTTGAGCTGATACTCACGCACGGCCCGGTTGTGCTGCTCCAAGGTGTTGGAAAATACGTGACTGCCATCGCCTCGGGCAACGAAATACAGACTGCTGCCGGCAACCGGGTTCAGCGCCGCATGGATCGCCTCACGACCGACTAAGGCGATCGGCGTCGGCGGCATACCGTCGATGGTATAGGTGTTGTAGGCCGTCGGCTGACGCAGATCATCACGGGTGATACGGCCGTTGTAGCGCTCGCCCATGCCGTAGATCACGGTCGGGTCGGTTTGCAGGCGCATGCCGATACGCAGACGGCGCACAAAGACCCCGGAAATTTCGCCACGCTCTTGCGGCACGCCAGTTTCTTTCTCGATCATCGAGGCCATGATCAGCGCGTCATAAGGCTCCTTGTACGGCAAGTCCTTGGCACGCTGTGCCCACTCCTCGGCCAGCACCTGCTCCAGTCGCGCATGGGCCTTCTTGAGCAGCTCAAGATCGCTCATGCCACGCACAAAGCTGTAGGTATCGGGGAAAAAACGCCCTTCCGGATTCTGGCCTGGCAGACCGAGTTTTTTCATCAGTTCGGCATCGCTCAGCTCGCTGAGGGTCAGTTCAAGGCGTGTTTCGCGCGCCAGCGCTGCGCGTACCTGACGAAAATTCCAGCCCTCAACCAACGTCAGGCTGTATTGCAGCACTTCACCGCGTCGCCACTGACCAAGCATATCCAACGCTGTATCGCCGGGGGTCAGGCGATACTCGCCACTGTGCAGCGGTTGATTGCGCAAGTTGAAGCGCCAGTAAAGGCGCAGCCAGAAAGCCTGATCAAGGATGCCGTCGGCCTCAAGGCGATTGAGCACACCACCCGGCGTCGCACCTGCAGGCACATCCACCAGGTACTCTTCAGTGAGGTTCAGAGGCTGATGCAGCGCTGCATGCTGTTGCCAGGCGGCAAATGCGACCAGTAGGCCAGCCAGCAGCACACCGCCTTCCAGCAGCAGCAAAATTTTGCGTATCACGAATCAGCAGTCCAGTAGATCGCGGGCAATGGCCTGCAGTTTACGGGTGAGCGGGCCGACCGGCCAGTCGTGTGCAAGCAAAGCGCGAACTGGCCACACCCCATAGAGGCTGTTGCACAGCATGACCTCATCAGCCGCTAGCAATTCGGCGTAGCTGATATCACGCACCTGACACTCGATCCCCAGCGCAGCCGCCTGGGCCAGCAGCTCGGCGCGCATCACACCAGCCACCCCACAACGCGACAGGTCA
This sequence comes from Pseudomonas sp. 8BK, assembly GCF_902506475.1. Taxonomy (NCBI): domain Bacteria; kingdom Pseudomonadati; phylum Pseudomonadota; class Gammaproteobacteria; order Pseudomonadales; family Pseudomonadaceae; genus Pseudomonas; species Pseudomonas sp. 8BK. Next base: position 3,344,164 of record NZ_LR733252.1, read on the forward strand.
GCGGTAACCAGCACAGCGTTACTGACCATTAGCAGGTTGCTGTAAACACCCTCAATCACCCGGTCACTGGCATCCAACATCAGGCCTTCGGCATGCTCGGCGTCCTGCCACTCGCTGCGCGCCAGCACCTGCTCCAGCCGATTGAGATGCTTCAGCCCCGCCAGCAACGGTTGCTCGGCCAAACGCGTAGCACAGGCAAACAGGCGTACGCCCTGCTCGGCATAGGCGGCGGGATAAACAGGCTTCGCGGCCGCCTGCAGCACCACGCGAGGCCGGCCGGGCTGTGGCGGCGCATAGCCACGCTGTCCATCGCCACGAGTGAGGATGAGCTTGGCCACGCCATCTCCCAACTGCTGACTGAAGGCCAGCAGTTGGGCACGTACAGCGGGTAGGTCGAGGGAAATTTTCAGCCGCACACAGCCTTCAGCTAAACGCGCCAGATGGCGCTCTAGCAGTACCGGCTGCCCGGCATTTACAGCGATGGTCTCAAATAGCCCATCGCCGTAGGCCAGGCCGCGATCCTTGACGGACAACAGCTCGGCCGGCTGGCCATCGACCCAGCTCAGCATCAACCGGCGAACCGGCGGAACACCAGCGAGCCGTTGGTGCCACCAAAACCGAAGGAGTTGGACAACACGACATCCAGCGCCATGGCCTTGGCCTGGTGCGCGACAAAGTCGAGGTCGCAACCTTCGTCCGGGTTATCCAGGTTGATGGTGGGTGGCGCCACCTGATCGCGCAGCGCGAGAACGCTGAAGATCGCCTCCACCGCACCGGCAGCGCCGAGCAAGTGGCCGGTCATGGATTTGGTCGAGCTGACGGCGAGCTTGTAAGCATGCTCGCCGAACACCGACTTCACCGCAGCCACTTCTGCCTTGTCACCCGCCGAGGTCGAGGTGCCATGGGCGTTGATGTACTGCACCTGCTCAGGATTCAGCCCGGCATCACGCAATGCATTGGTCATGCAGCGTGCCGCGCCTGCGCCATCTTCCGGTGGCGAGGTCATGTGGTAAGCGTCGCCGCTCATACCAAAGCCGATCAGCTCGGCATGAATGGTCGCGCCACGCGCCTTGGCGTGTTCCAACTCTTCCAGCACCAGGGCACCGGCACCGTCGGACAGCACGAAACCGTCGCGATCCTTGTCCCACGGACGGCTGGCGCGGGTCGGTTCGTCGTTGCGCGTCGACAACGCCCGCGCCGCACCAAAGCCGCCCATGCCCAGGCCGCACGCGGCCATTTCGGCACCGCCGGCAACCATCACATCGGCTTCGCCGTAGGCAATGTTGCGCGCCGCCATGCCGATGCAGTGCGTACCAGTGGTACAGGCCGTGGCGATGGCGTAGTTAGGCCCCTGCAGCCCCAGATGGATCGACAGGAAACCGGAAATCATATTGATGATCGAGCCGGGCACGAAGAACGGCGAGATGCGCCGCGGCCCTTGCTCGTGCAGCGACTTGCAGTTGTTTTCGATATTGGTCAAACCACCGATACCGGAGCCCATGGCCACGCCGATACGCTCACGGTTGGCATCGGTGACTTCCAGGCCGGAGTTGCGCACCGCCTGAAAACTGGCAGCGAGCCCGTACTGGATAAACAGATCGAGCTTGCGCGCCTCTTTGGCGGACAGGTACTCCTCGACGTTGAAGCCCTTTACCGCGCCACCAAAACGTGTGGAAAAAGCGGAAAGGTCCATATGCTCAAGCAGGCCGATGCCACTGCGGCCTGCCAAAATGCCCTGCCAGCTACTCGGCACATCGTTACCCAATGGCGACAGCATACCCATACCGGTAACCACGACGCGTCTACGCGACACAGCAATCTCCTTTTCTAGTTTTCAACGCCTGGAAAGCGCTTAAAGAAAAGCCGCACGCCTGATGAAGGGAGTGCGGCTTTTCCGAGTCGGGATCCGACGATTACGTTTTACGCGTGAGCGGTAACGTAGTCGATCGCTTCCTGAACGGTGGTGATCTTCTCGGCTTGTTCGTCCGGGATCTCGGTCTCGAATTCTTCTTCGAGAGCCATCACCAGCTCAACGGTGTCAAGAGAGTCGGCACCCAGGTCTTCAACGAAGGAAGCGCTGTTGGTTACTTCCTCTTCTTTGACGCCCAGTTGCTCGGCAACGATTTTCTTGACGCGTTCTTCGATGGTGCTCATACGTTGTTCTCACTCCTAATGGGACAAATCTTGGCCACTGTTCTGCGGCCAAGTGTATAGAAAGGGTTTTTAGCATTTCAAGCTGAATGCCGGGGTGCCCCACAAACACTTCAACGACCTGCCTACAAACCTGTTGCAGCTTTATAACGGATTTTAGACAGCATCTATGACAGTTTTCTGAAGCAATCCGTCACATTCAGCTCATGTACATCCCGCCGTTCACAGGGATAGTAGCGCCTGTAACGTAAGCCGCGCCATCAGAAGCGAGGAAAGCGACCACTTTTGCGATCTCTTCAGCCTGCCCCAAACGACCCAACGGAATCTGTGTCAGCAGCGCATCACGCTGAGCATCCGGCAGTTCACGGGTCATATCCGTGTCGATAAAGCCCGGTGCTACGGCGTTCACGGTAATCGCCCGCGAACCTACCTCACGCGCCAATGCCCGCCCAAAACCTTCAAGGCCCGCCTTGGCAGCTGCATAGTTGACCTGCCCAGCGTTGCCCATGGCACCCACCACCGAACCGATGTTGATGATGCGCCCGTAGCGTGCCTTGGTCATACCCCGCAGCACGGCCTTGGTCAGCCGGTACAGACTACTCAGATTGGTATTGATGACATCAAACCACTCGTCATCTTTCATCCGCAGCATCAGGTTATCGCGGGTGATACCGGCGTTATTGACCAGAATCAACGGCTGACCAAGATGTTGCTGGATATGCTCCAGGGTGCTGGCAACCGATTCGTCATTACTGACATCCAGCACCAGACCGGCGCCTTCTATGCCATTGGCTTTCAGAGTTTCCGCAATACGCTCAGCACCCGATGCGGACGTAGCGGTACCGATAACCACGGCACCCTGACGCCCCAACTCCAGGGCAATCGCCTGGCCAATACCACGGCTCGCGCCGGTAACCAGTGCGACTTTACCTTGCAGGCTCATATCGTTTCTCCTTAATCAGACCAGAGCCGCGTTCGCAGCAGCGAAGGCGTCCGGGGTGTCCAGGTTATGGGTATTGATGCCTTTAACGCAGCGCTTGTTCAAACCAGACAACACCTTGCCCGGACCACACTCAACCAGATCGGTCACACCTTGAGCAGACAGGCAGACGATCGATTCAACCCAACGCACCGGGCTGTACAGCTGAGCCAGCAGATCACGCCTAAGCCCCTCCAAATCCGTCACGGCCGCAGCACTGACGTTCTGTACCAGAGCAATTTGCGGAGCCTGCCAGTCAATTGCCGCTACTGCTTCGGCAAAGCGCTCAGCCGCCGGGCGCATCAGTGCGCAGTGCGACGGCACGCTAACCGGCAATGGCATCGCGCGCTTGGCGCCACGCGCCTTGCACGCCTCAATGGCACGCTCAACGGCAGCCGCACCACCGGCGATAACCACCTGACCTGGCGCATTGAAATTCACTGCACTGACCACTTCACCCTGCGCAGCTTCGGCGCAAGCAGCCAGTACATCAGCATCCTCCAGACCGAGAATCGCCGCCATGCCGCCCTGCCCGGCAGGAACCGCCTGCTGCATCAGCTGGCCGCGATGCTCAACCAGCTTGACCGCCGCCGCCAGCGACAAACTACCGGCAGCAACCAGCGCCGAATACTCACCCAGGCTGTGCCCGGCGACAAAAGCCGGACGCGCGGCACTCTCGGCAAGCCAGGCACGCCACAGCGCAACAGAAGCAGTGAGAATCGCCGGCTGAGTTTTGTCAGTTTGATTGAGTTGTTCTTCAGGACCTTGCTGGGTCAACGCCCAGAGGTCATAACCGATAGCTTCGGAAGCCTCGGCGAAGGTTTCGAGGATCAGCGGCCGTTGCGCACCATGCTCGGCGAGCATACTCAGCGACTGGGAACCCTGACCCGGAAAGACGAATGCGAGAGATGCAGACATGGAAACCTGTTCCTAATGATCGTGATCGTCGGTAATACGCGCCCAGCCTAGCCAAGCGCAAGAAACTGACAGTTGGATGACAGGCTGACCGCTGCAGTCACATTCTAAAGCAGGTGCTCACCCAACCGACCATGCAAACGCTGCGGCAAATTTTCTTCAATCTCCCGCAAAGCTCGGCGAATGGCGCTTTTAAAGCCTTCTGGCCCAGCCGCACCATGGCTTTTCACCACAATACCCTGCAGCCCGACAAAACTCGCACCATTGTGCTGCGCAGGGGCCAACTCCCCCTGCAAACGTCGTAACAGCGGTAACGCCAAAACCCCCACCATGCGTGCTGCCAGACCGGACTTGAACAGCGCCTCAATCCGCCCGGCAATCATCGCCGCCAGGCCTTCACTGGACTTGAGCAGGATATTGCCGACAAAGCCATCGCACACCACCACATCAGCCTCACCGCGATACAGTCCATCGCCTTCGACAAAGCCTATGTAGTTCAGGCCTTCCGCTTGCTGCAACAAACTGGCGGCCAACTTAACCTGCTGATTGCCCTTGATGTCTTCAGTGCCGACGTTCAGCAGCGCCACACGCGGACGCACTGCACCCAGCGCCTCGGCAGTAACCGAGCCCATCACGGCAAACTGGTAGAGGTGCTCGGCGCTGCAATCGACATTGGCACCCAGATCAAGCAGATGACAAAAGCCCGCCTGCGTCGGAATAGCCGTGACCATGGCCGGACGATCAATCCCCGGCAAAGTTTTCAGCACGTAGCGCGACAGCGCCATCAGCGCCCCGGTATTACCGGCACTGACACAGGCCTGGGCCGCGCCACTGCGCAGCAATTCAAGACTGATACGCATCGACGAATCCGGCTTGCCACGCAGCGCCTGAGCCGGACGCTCATCCATGGCAATAATCTCGCCAGCATGCTCAACGCGCAGACGTGCACGATCGATGCCCGGATAGCGAGCAATCAAGGATTCAAGGAGAGAGGATTGGCCGACGAGGACCAGGTGTAACGAAGGGTATTCAGCCAGACAGGAGATGCAGGCTGGAACAATGCAGTGGGGACCGAAGTCCCCACCCATTGCATCAATCGCGATGATCGGAGCGGACAAGATTTACTCGTCAGCGCCCTTGTCGATCACTTTACGACCGCGGTAAACGCCTTCTGGCGATACGTGGTGACGCAGGTGGATTTCACCAGTGGTTTTCTCGACCGACAGAGTGCTGGCCTCGAGAGCATCGTGCGAACGACGCATGTCACGGGCGGAACGGGATTTTTTGTTCTGCTGAACAGCCATAACTAATTAACTCCTAAACGTTTGGGTCACGCTTTAACTGCGCCAATACACTGAACGGGTTGGACCGCGTTACCTCGTCCTCGCTCGACTCGGGCTCTTCGAGGCCGGTCGGCTGCTGGCAATCTTTAGGGTCATGAGCCGGGACAATGGGCAAGGCAAGCAGAAGCTCCTCCTCAACCAGCGCCAGCAGATCCAATGGGTCTTCACCCAACTCAATCACGTCATAGCCTTGCGGCACTGACTGGGTATTCCCACCCTCTTTCACCACAGCGTAATCACACGCACTGTGGATCGGCAAAGTGACCAGCTCCAGACAACGCTGGCAAACCATCTTGACTTCAACCTCAAGCTCGCTGTGAAAAACTACAGCATTGCGCTCGTCGCGCTCGAAGAAAAACTTCGTACGCACCATGCCTTGGTTATCGGCAAGCGGGCCGCAGAGACGCTGCAAATCTGACAGTTGCAGCTCACCTTCGAGGGTGGCACTGCGATCGGCTAGCTTGCGCGGATCAACGTGAGGTGGAATCGGGCCATTTGACATAGGCGGCGCATTTTAGGGATGCAACCCGCCGCTGTCAAAGGAAATTCGGCCTGTCCAGCATATGGACCGACAGCTAGAATCGCCCACCATCTGCAAACTCCTATATAGAAGGAAATCGTCGTGCTGCCTCTGGTGCTTGCCTCCAGCTCACCCTACCGACGCGAACTACTCGCACACCTACGCCTACCCTTCACCTGGAGCGCTCCGCAAATCGACGAATCACGGCTCCCTGATGAAGATGCAGAAGCCCTGGTGCGCCGATTATCGCTGGAAAAGGCCCAAGCACTGAGCGCTACCCACCCACAACACCTGATCATCGGCTCAGACCAAGTAGCAGTACTCGGCTCACAGATCATCGGCAAACCACACACCCTGGAGCGCGCTCGCGAACAGCTACTGGCCGCCAGCGGCAACAGCGTGACCTTTCTGACCGGCCTCACCCTGCTTAACAGCGCCACCGGCCAGCAGCAAACCGACTGCATACCCTTCACCGTGCATTTTCGGCCACTTAGTGACGCGCAAATCATGCGCTACCTGACCACTGAACAACCCTTCGACTGCGCCGGCAGCTTCAAAGCCGAAGGCCTGGGCATCAGCCTGTTTCGCAGCACAGAAGGCAGCGACAGCAACAGCCTGATCGGCCTCCCCCTGATCCGCCTGGTGGACATGCTGCTGGCCAGCGGCATCGATATCCCCTAAAAACAACAAGCCCGATCAACGACCGGGCTTATTTGCAACAGCTTCAAACCTTAGCGCAACGCTGACCCCTGAAACCCCATCCACAGGGCAATGCGCTCAGCCATGCTGGCACCCAGGGTTTTCGCGAAGCGATCGAAAGGCGACTCCTGCACCGTGAAATCAACGATTTCCTTCTCGCCAATCACTTCCCGCGCCACATAGCTGGTATTGCCCAAGGCATCGACCAAACCCAGCGTTAAAGCCTGCTCGCCCGACCAGACCAGACCCGAGAACAGTTCAGGGTGCTCGGCGTCCTTCAAGCGCTCACCACGCCCCTGCTTGACGCTGGCAATAAACTGACGATGGGTGGTTTCCAGCACCCCCTGCCAGAACTTGGTCTCTTCGGCCTTTTGCGGCTGGAACGGATCGAGAAACGCCTTGTGCTCGCCAGAGGTATACACGCGACGATCAACACCCAGCTTCTCCATCACCCCGACAAAGCCAAAGGTTGCCGCAGTCACACCAATGGAGCCAACCAGACTGGCTTTGTCGGCATAGATCTCATCAGCCGCACTGGCGATGTAATAGGCACCCGACGCACCCAAATCGGTGATCACCGCATACAGCTTGATCGCCGGGTATTCCGCGCGCAGACGGCGAATCTCGTCATAGATGTAGCCCGACTGCACCGGACTGCCGCCCGGGCTATTAATGCGCAGGATCACACCCTTGGTGTTGGCATCCTCAAACGCCGCACGCAGGCTGCTGACAATATTGTCGGCGCTGGCAGCCTCCTGATCGGCAATCATCCCGCGCACTTCAATCACCGCAGTATGACTACCGGTGGTCGCGCCTTTTTTCATCGCCAACATGGGCGAGAACAAGGCCAACGCGCCAAAGATATAAATAAAGGTCAGCAGCTTGAAGAAAATCCCCCAGCGCCGCGCACGGCGCTGCTCCTGCACACCGGCCAGCAGAGTCTTCTCCAGCAACTGCCAGCTCTTACCGTCACCATCAGCCGCTGCCGACGCCTTCCATTCATCTGCCATGCAAAACCACCTCAACTGACTGATTAGACGCACGCCGACCCAACCAGGCGCGCAACTCGGTAAAACATTCTATTGCCAACGCTGGCTGACACTCGCGTAACGCCTGCAAAGGCTGCGCACCATAACCGACCGCAACACAATCCATCCCCGCGCGCTGCGCCATCAACAGATCGAAGGACGAGTCGCCAACCATCAACGCCTGACTGGCAGCAACGCCACTCTGCGCAAGAATTTCGTGCAACATCAGCGGGTCTGGCTTGCTCGCCGTTTCATCGGCGCAGCGGCTGTAATCGAAATAATCCAGCCAGCCGCGATCAGCCAACACGCGCTGCAAACCATGCCGCCCTTTGCCGGTCGCAACCGCCAGACGATAGCCCTCAGCACGAAACGCCTCCAGCCCCTCAGCCACACCGCAAAACAGTGCCGAAGGCTCCGCTTCAAGTGCCAGATAGTTTTCGCTGTAACTGTGCCGCAACTGCTGCGCACGAGTCGCATCATGCATATCCGGATACAAGCTGCGAATGGCCTCAGGCAAACCCAAGCCAATAATGCCGCGCACCTGCTCATCCGTGCAGCGCGGCAGGTCACAGGCATCAGCAGCCATATGCATCGCCGCAACGATTCGACCAATCGAATCGACCAGCGTGCCGTCCCAATCAAAGATCAACAGCTGATAATCACGCACCGAGACGCTCCAGAGTTCGCGCCCACATCTCATCAACTGGCGCTGCAAGCTTGAGCTGGCCACCTTCAGGCAACGGCACAATCAACTCATAGGCATGCAGAAACAGGCGCTTACCACCTAGATCGCGAATTTCCTTGGTGAAATCGTCATCACCGTATTTGCTGTCACCGGCAATGCAGTGCCCGGCATGCTGCGTATGCACACGAATCTGATGGGTACGCCCAGTCACCGGCTTAGCCTCAACCAAGGTGGCGAATTCACCAAAGCGACGCAGCACACGAAAGACGGTCAGAGCCTCCTTGCCTTCAGGATTGACCTCAACCATACGTTCACCGGAACGCAGATTGCTTTTCAACAACGGCGCATTGACTTGCTTCTTTGCGGTCGCCCAATGACCGCGCACCAGCGCCATATAACGCTTATCCACACCATCACCACGCAAAGCCTCATGCAAGTGGCGCAACATGCTGCGCTTCTTGGCAATCATCAACAGGCCCGATGTATCGCGATCAAGGCGGTGCACCAACTCCAGATCTTTGGCATCCGGACGCAGCTGACGGAAGGCTTCGATCACCCCGTAGTTCAGACCACTGCCGCCATGCACAGCGATGCCAGCCGGCTTATTCAGCACGATCAGCGCCTTGTCCTCATAGACAATAGCTGCCTCAAGGCGCTGCAAAAGCCCCTGAGCCAGCGGCTCAGGTTCATCGCGCTCAGCCAAGCGCAGCGGCGGTACACGAACGACGTCACCCGCCTGTAGCTTGTACTCAGGTTTGATCCGCCCCTTGTTCACCCGCACTTCGCCTTTACGCAAAATCCGGTAAATCAGAGTCTTGGGCACACCTTTAAGCTGGGTGCGGAGAAAATTATCAATGCGCTGGCCGGCAAGTTCCGGCGCAACCTCGAGCAGCTGAACGCCGGAGGTTGGAGGGGAAGGATTTGTCATCGCGCAATCATAACAATTTTTTATGGAATTGAAGCACTTAATCATTGCTGCTATAGTCGGGACGCCGCCAAAAGCGGCCTGGTTTGCGGATGATCGCCAAAACTGCCATCCCCAACCAACGCAACCCATTCGGGACGTGAGGCCGTCCGACGGGTTATTCAACGAAAGAAAAGCCTCCAAGGCTGTGAATAACTCGGAAATAAAGCCTTTAAGCCATGATGCGCAACCTGCCCCTCTGGACGGTTGCGGTAATAGTTAACCCGCTGCGGATTTTCGCGAGCGGCACCCGAGTTTCAGCGATACGTGTAGGGTGGAGATGTACAACTGTTGGTCCGCGTAGCAGCTCGCTTTACCAAGACGCCTCATCTCGTCCGCTACCAACAGCTGATTCCTCCTCCTGACTTAGTGCTTTCTGTTATCACAGCGAGCAGGAGACGTCCGTCGCGGCCCAGCACAATTGGCTGCCGCCGCTAGACACTGGAACGCTTTACGACCGTTCCTGACGCACCTGACACCGACCCCTGAAGTCGTGTGTGCCGAACGCCGCTTCCGCCAGCACCGGAAACCGACGGTACTACATGAAAAGAATGCTGATTAACGCAACTCAGCCCGAAGAGTTGCGTGTTGCCCTGGTAGATGGGCAGAAGCTCTACGACCTGGACATCGAGTCCGGCGCTCGTGAGCAGAAAAAATCCAACATCTACAAGGGTAAAATCACCCGCGTAGAGCCTAGCCTCGAAGCCGCTTTCGTCGACTTCGGTTCTGAGCGCCACGGCTTCCTCCCGCTCAAAGAAATCTCCCGCGAATACTTCAGCAAGGCTCCAGAAGGCCGCGTCAATATCAAAGACGTGCTCAAGGAAGGCCAGGAAGTCATCGTTCAGGTCGAGAAAGAAGAGCGTGGCAACAAGGGCGCAGCCCTGACCACTTTCATCAGCCTCGCCGGTCGTTACCTGGTGCTGATGCCGAACAACCCGCGCGCCGGTGGCATCTCGCGTCGTATTGAAGGCGAAGAGCGCAACGAGCTGCGTGAAGCGCTGAATGGCCTGGTCGCACCAAGCGACATGGGCCTGATCGTGCGCACCGCAGGTCTTGGCCGCTCCAGTGAAGAAATGCAGTGGGACCTCGACTACCTGCTGCAACTCTGGACCGCGATCAAAGAAGCTTCGCAAGATCGCGCTGCGCCCTTCCTGATTTACCAGGAAAGCAACGTGATCATCCGCGCCATCCGCGACTACCTGCGCCAGGACATCGGCGAAGTACTGGTCGACAGCATCGAAGCGCAGCAGGAAGCCCTGAGCTTTATCAACCAGGTGATGCCGCAGTACGCCAGCAAGATCAAGCTGTATGAAGACAGCGTACCGCTGTTCAACCGCTTCCAGATCGAAAGCCAGATCGAAACCGCCTTCCAGCGCGAAGTGAAACTGCCGTCGGGTGGCTCCATCGTTATCGACCCGACCGAAGCTCTGGTGTCCATCGATATCAACTCGGCGCGCGCCACCAAAGGTAGCGACATCGAAGAAACCGCCCTGCAGACCAACCTGGAAGCGGCTGAAGAAATCGCCCGCCAATTGCGTCTGCGTGATATCGGCGGCCTGATCGTCATCGACTTCATCGACATGACCCCGGCGAAGAACCAACGCGCCGTGGAAGAAAAAGTCCGTGAAAGCCTGGAAGCCGACCGCGCCCGTGTGCAAGTGGGCCGCATCTCGCGTTTCGGTCTGTTGGAAATGTCGCGTCAGCGTCTTCGTCCGTCTCTGGGTGAAACCAGCGGTATCGTCTGCCCGCGCTGCAACGGCCAAGGCATCATCCGTGACGTCGAGTCGCTGTCGCTGGCAATCCTGCGCCTGATCGAAGAAGAAGCCCTGAAAGACCGCACCGCCGAAGTTCGCGCACAAGTGCCAATTCCGGTTGCCGCTTTCCTACTCAACGAAAAACGCAACTCGATCACCAAGACCGAACTGCGTACCCGCGCCCGCATCGTGATCATCCCGAACGATCACCTGGAAACGCCGCACTTCGAAGTGCAGCGCATCCGTGACGACAGCCCGGAAGCTCAATCCAGCCAATCCAGCTATGAAATGGCTGTGGTTGAAGTGGAAGAAGAAAAGCAGGCTGCCGCCACCCGCACCCTGGTCCGCCAGGAAGCTGCGATCAAGACCGCCCCACAGCGCACCGCACCAACGCCCGCTGAGGCCGTCGCTGCACAACCAGCTGCCACTGCCGAGCCAAGCCTGTTCAAAGGTCTGGTCAAGTCGCTGGTCAGCCTGTTTGCCAGCAAGGAAGAAGAAAAACCTACCGTCATCGAGAAGAAGACCAGCGAACGCCCACAGCGCAGCGATGAGCGTCGCAACGGTCGCCAGCAGAACCGCAACCGTGGCGGTCGCAACAACGAAGATCGCAAACCACGCGAAGAGCGTGGCCCACGTGAAGAACGCGCACCGCGTGAAGAGCGCCAGCCACGTGCCGCCCGCGAAGACCGCGCACCTCGCGAAGAGCGTGCGCCACGCGAGGATCGCGCACCGCGCGAAGAACGCAGCCCACGCGATGTCGTAGAAGTTCGTGAACCGCAGGAAGTGCGTCAATCGCGCCCTCCACGCGAAGAGCGCCAGCAACGCGACCGTAAGCCACGCGAAGAGCGTCAGCCACGCGAACTGCGTGAGCCGCTGGATACCGCCCCCGGCGATAGCGCAACCGCCAGCGAAGAAACCCGCGCCGAACGCCCGCAACGCGAACCGCGCCAGCAGCGCCAACCGCGTGAAGAGCGCCAGCCGCGCGCCGAACAGGCAGCAGCTGCCGGTGACGAAGCAGCACTGAACGCGGAAGAGGCACTGCAGGACGATGAGCAGGAAGGCAGCGAAGGTGGCGATCGTCCACGTCGCCGCTCCCGTGGCCAGCGTCGTCGCAGCAATCGTCGCGAGCGCCAGAACGATGCCAACGGCAATCCGATCGAAGGCAGCGAAGAAGCAACAGAAGCACCAGATGCCGACAACGCAGTAGTTGCAGCAGCAGTAACCGCCGCCATCATCACTAACGCGGACGAAACCGCCCAAGCGAACGCTGAAGCAGCACCAGTAGTTGTCGAGCAGGAGCAGCCACGCGAACTCGCTGCAACTGAAGCGCCACAAGCCGTTGTTGAGATCGCTGCTGTAGAAGCAGTGGTCGAGACCAGCGAAGCACCTGCACATACCGCCGAAACCAGCAAAGCTGCACCAGCACCTGCTGTTGTAGAAGCCCCTGCCCCGGCTGCCGAGGTTGTTGAAGCGCCCGCTGTGGTTGCTGCTCCCGAACCGACTGCTGAAGTTGCAGTGCCTGAAGTTGTGGCAGTTGAAGCTGCACCTGCAGTCGCTGTCAGCAGCACCGGCCGTGCGCCTAACGATCCGCGTGAAGTGCGCCGTCGCCAGCGTGAGGCCGAGCGCCTGGCCCGCGAAGCCGCCGAAGCACCAGCGACCTCGGCACCGGTTGAAGCGGCTGCCCCGGCAGCTGAAGAGCCGGTTGCAGAAGTAGTTGCCGAAGCCGTAGTTGAAACTGCAGCCGAAGCACCTGCGAGCATCGAAGCAGCCGAGCCAAAGGCTGAAGCCGAAGCAGAAACAGGAGTGAACCAGGAGCCGCAAAGCTCACTGTTTACTGAAGTGGAAGCTGACGAGCAGGACAAAGAAGCGGTCAAACCGCAGATCTGATCCGCAAGATAGCCACCAGGGATGGCGGGCTACAAAAAAGGGGATGCTTCGGCATCCCCTTTTGCGTTCTGGCTTTTATTACAGCGCGATCAATACGCGACTCGGTGCCTAACGCCAAAAGGCCTTACAGCACGTTTGGCTCGATCTCCAACTCCACCGCAAAACGCTGGGCGATATCCGCCTGGACACGCTGCGCCAGAGCCAATAACTGCGCACCGCTGGCGGCGCCGTAATTCACCAGCACCAACGCCTGCAGACGATGCACACCTGCATCCCCCTCACGAAAGCCCTTCCAGCCCGCGCGCTCAATCAACCAGCCGGCGGCGAGCTTGACCTGCCCATCCGTCTGGCCATTCACCACCTGAGGATAGGCCACCAGATCGGCATGCTCGGCGCGCAAGCGCTGTGCGAGTTCAGCCGATACCAACGGGTTTTTAAAGAAGCTGCCAGCATTGCCCAGCTCAGCCGGATCGGGCAGCTTTTCGCTGCGAATGGCACAAATGGCCTGGCTGACATCCCGCGCCGTCGGGGCACTGATGCCCTGCTCTGCCAGACGCTGACGCACCGGACCGTAATCCAGGTGCAACGCAGCCGTGCGATTCAAGGCAAAGCGCACCCGGAGGATGACCCAGCGCCCGTTTTCGCGCTTGAACAGGCTATCGCGATAGGCAAAGGCGCAGTCCTCCAGAGAAAACTCGCGCAGCTCACCACTGCGGCGATCCAGGGCGGTCAAGCCAGCAAACAGGTCCTTCAGCTCAACGCCATACGCGCCGATATTCTGCACCGGCGCCGCGCCCACGGTGCCGGGAATCAGACTGAGGTTTTCCAGACCGGCAAAGCCCTGAGCCAGCGTCCACTGCACAAACGGATGCCAGGGCTCGCCCGCCTCCGCCTCAATTACTACACGCTCGCCGTCATCGCTGAGTACGCGAACACCGCGGCTCGCCATGCGCAGCACCAGCGCCTCAACGTCAGCAGTGAGCAGCAGATTGCTGCCACCACCGAGCAATAACAACGGCAACTGCTGCGTTTGCGCATAGCTCAGCGCTTCGCGCACCTGCTGATCATTCTCAGCCTCGGCAAAATGACTGGCCTGGGCCTCAACGGCAAAGCTGTTATAGGGTTTCAGTGATACCTGGGTGCGCACCTGCAGGCTCATAAGCGCTCCTTGAGTTCGAGCACCAGGGCATCGCAAGCCTGTTCGATCAAATCCAGCACCTGGGTAAAACCGGCTTCACCACCGTAATAGGGGTCCGGCACTTCATCCAGCTCCAGTTGATAACGCCGCAGAAACAGGTCCAACTCGGCCGCATCATTGCCCGGACGCAGCCGCTGCAGGTCCTGCAGGTTGCTGTTATCCATCGCCAGAATCAGGTCGAAGGCATGAAAATCCGCCGCCTTGACCTGCCGACCGCACAATGCAGACAAATCATAGCCCCGCTGCTGCGCAGCCTGGCGCGTGCGCAGATCCGCCGCCTTGCCCACATGCCAGTCGCCAGTGCCAGCCGAATCTACCTCCACGCGCCCTTCCAGCCCCGCATCACGCAGCTTATGACGCAACACGCCTTCGGCCGTTGGCGAGCGGCAGATATTGCCCAGGCAGACAAACAGAACGCGCATCAGGCCCCCAGCAGGCGACGAACCCGCTCCAGGTCTTCCTGCGTGTCGACGCCCGCAGGTGGTGCTTCTAGGGCATCGGCGACATGGATACGCACGCCATGCCAGAGCGCGCGCAGCTGCTCCAGGCACTCGGTGTCTTCCAGCCAGCACGGGCCCCAGGCGACGAAGTCATGCAGAAACTGCGCACGGTAGGCGTAGATGCCAATGTGGCGACGGTACGGCACACCTGCCGGCAGCTCATCACGGTTCTTGGCAAAGGCATCCCGCGCCCAGGCCAGCGGCGCGCGGCTAAAAGTCAGGGCCAGGCCGCTCTTGTCGCTGACTACCTTGACCACATTGGGGTTGAACAGCGCCTGCACATCCTCAATCGGCTCGGCCAGGGTGGCGATGGCGGCCTGCGGGTTGGCGGCCAGATTGGCAGACACCTGATCGATGATTGATGGCGGAATCATCGGCTCGTCGCCCTGCACGTTGACCACGATGGCATCAGCCGCCAAGCCTAACGCCGTAGCCACTTCCGCCAGACGGTCGGTGCCGGAGTTGTGATCGACGCGAGTCAACACCACCTGCGCACCAAAGCCCTGGCAGGCCTCAACGATGCGCGCATCGTCGGTGGCGACGACCACTTGCTGGGCGCTGCTTTTGCACGCCTGTTCCCAGACATGCTGAATCATCGGTTTGCCGGCAATTTCCTGCAGCGGCTTGCCCGGCAGGCGGCTGGACGCAAAACGCGCCGGAATCACAACGGTAAAAACAGTGCTCATTTACTTATCCAGACGCTCGTCGACGTTTAAGGTGCGGGCTTCGGTTTCCAGCATCACCGGGATGCCATCGCGCACCGGAAAAGCCAGCGCGTCGGCCTTGCAGATCAACTCGCTCTTGTCAGCGGCGAGCTTCAGCGGGCCCTTGCACAGTGGACAAGCGAGAATATCGAGTAGTTTCGGGTCCATGGGAGATCCTTGAGAGGAAGCAGCTGCTGGGGCGGACGAGGCCGCCGAATGATCAGAACAGTCAGGCGCGCGGCACAAGACGCTGCAATTGCTGATCAAACCAGGCGACAAACGCAGCCGAAGGCTCGGCATCCACCGCGAGGTACCACCAATCGTCAGCCGCAAAGGCACGGCACTTGACCGCATCCTTTTCCGTCATCAGCACCGGTAGCGCCGGGCTGAAATTCAGCAGCTCGGCGCTGTACGGCGCGTGGTCGGCAAAGGCATGCGCGACAGGCCGCCAGTGTAGCCCTTCGAGGGTATTGAAGAAACGCTGCGGATTGCCAATACCGGCGACCGCGTGCAAGGCCTGGCCAGCAGGAAAATAGCTCAGTGGGTGCTGCTCGCCACTGCGCAGCTTGATCAAGGTACGCGGCTGCAGGGTAAAGCCGTAACCATCCTGCGGATCGCTGGGCGCGCCGTTATACAGCAGCGCATCGACGCTCTGCAGGCGTTCGACCGGCTCACGCAGCGGGCCGGCAGGCAGGCAATGGCGATTACCCAGGCCGCGCGCGGCATCGATCAGCACCAGTTCGAGATCGCGGGCCAGACGGTAGTGCTGCAAGCCGTCGTCACTGAGGATCAAGTCCAGCGGCTCGGCTGCCAGCAAGGCCGCAACCGCGCGACTGCGATCAGGATCAATCATCAGCGGCACGCCGCTGCGCTGCACAATCAGCAGCGGCTCATCGCCGGCCACGCTGGCAGCCTGATCAGCCTGCACGCGCCAAGGCAGCTGCGGCGGCTGCGCACCATAACCACGACTGACCACACCGACGCGCAGCCCTTGGCGGCGGCAATGCTCGATCAGCCAGAGAATCATTGGGGTTTTTCCGGTGCCGCCGACAGTGATATTGCCCACCACCACGACCGGCACGGGAGCACGGTAGATTTCGCCCTCACCCGCCAGAAAACGTGCGCGCTTGCGCTGCACTACAGTGCGATACAGCCACTCCAGCGGACGCAGCAGGCCCAGTGCCGGATGACCGGCGTACCAGGCAGCAGTAAGGCGTGCGGAGAGGCTCATCAGTGGGCAACCCTCAAGGCGCGGCTTGCGCCTCGATGGTGGTCATGCGCAGGTGGGCAAAACCCAGCTTGCCGGCCGCGTCCATGGCGGTAATCACCGCCTGATGCTGCGCCTTGGCATCGGCGCTAATGATCAGCGGTAGGCTGTTATCGCCTTCCGATTCCTTCTGCAGCGCCGCCATCAGGCTTTCCAGATCACTTTTCAGCAACTGTTTGGCATTCAGCGAGTAGCTGCCATCGGCGGCAATCAGGATTTCCAGCTGCTTCAGTTCGGTCTGCTCCGGCGGCGTGCCAGTGGCGGCCTCAGGCAGATCAACCTTGAGCTGGGTCTCACGGGTAAAGGTGGTGGTGACCACGAAGAACAGCAGCAGGATAAACACCACGTCGATCAACGAGGCCAGGTTGATCTCGACGTTCTCCCGCGGTTTGCGCCGGAATTTCACGCCTTGTCCTCGCCCATGTCGACGTCACGGTCGCCCTGCACCACTTCCACCAGGCGAATCGCCTCCTGCTCCATGCCGACCACCAGCTCATCGACGCGGCGTTGCAGGTAACGGTGGAAGAACAGTGCCGGAATGGCCACCATCAAGCCCGCCGCCGTAGTGATCAGCGCTTTGGAAATACCGCCGGCGAGCAAGGATGCATTGGCCATGCCCGAGCCCATAAAGGAGCTGAAAATTTCGATCATGCCCAGCACCGTACCGAGCAAACCGAGCAGCGGCGCAATACCGGCAATGGTGCCCAGAGCATTCAGGTAGCGTTCCAGGTCGTGAATCACCCGGGCAGCGGCCTCCTGAATACACTCTTTCATGATCTCGCGACCATGCTTGGAGTTGGCCAGGCCAGCTGCGAGGATCTGCCCCAACGGCGAGTTGGCGCGCAGCTCCTTGAGCTTCTGGTTATTAAGTTTTTTATCCTTGATCCACTTCCACACCTGACCGAGCAGGTTGGGTGGCGTGATGCGGCTCGGCCGCAGCGTCCACAGGCGTTCGGCAATGATGCCGGCCGCAGCGATAGAACACAGAATGATCGGCAGCATCATCCAGCCGCCAGCTTTAACCAGTTCCCACACAGTGGCAGATCCCCTTCACAAAAGTGGCGCCACTCTAGCATAGGGTCGCGGCCTCGCCGACCGCCGCCGTTCTCATTTTTCCCGCCAAAAACGTGCTCGATAGCGCAAACCCTGCGCAGGCTCGAATGCGCCCAAACGAATCCGTACTGCGCCGTGCTCGACGGTGTCGTACAACCGCGCTTTCAATGCCCGGTAACGCTCGACCACTTCGGCATGCGGATGACCAAAGGCATTGTGCGCGCCACGAGAAATCAGCGCAGCTGTAGGCCTGACCTTTGCCAGCAAGGCCGCCGAGGATGAACTGCGACTGCCATGGTGCGGCGCCAGCAGCCACTGCGCCGGCATTACCAGGCCGCTGTTAAGCAATGCACGCTCGGCGTGACTGTCGATATCACCAGTCAGCCACAGCCGCTCGCCATTGGCTTCAATATGCAACACGCAGGACGACTGGTTGCCATCAATCGCATCCTCCCAGCGCCAGGTGCTGAATTGCACGCCATCCCACTGCCACTGCCGCCCACTGACGCAGGCTTGGGCCTGCAATGAAGGCGCGAGCTTATCCGGCTCACCACTGAGTACCTGCCCGACTGACAGACCGCGCTGGACCGCTGCGGCGCCACCGGCGTGATCGTTATCGGCATGGCTGATCAGCAGCAGATCAAGCCCACGTACATCCAGTGCGCGTAACGATGGCAGCACTATGCGCTCGCCGGTATCAAACTCGCCAAAGCGCGGCCCGGCGTCATACAGCAGATCATGCTTCTGGGTGCGCACCAGCACCGCCAGCCCCTGGCCGACATCCAGCATCCACACCTCGGCTAACCCATGTTCAGGCCGCTGCTGTGGGCTAAATAACAAGGGCAGCAGCAATAACCCACCCAGGCTGCGCATAGGCAAAGCGGCTGGCAGGAGCAAAACCAACGCCCCCAGCGCCACCAATAGCCAGGCCCAGAACGGCAAGGCGCTGGGTAACCAGGCCGGCAACCATAGGGCCAATTGCGTCAGCAGAGAGAACAGCAGGTCCAATAACCAGCCCGCTATCCAGAGCAGCGCAGTACCAACTCCAGGCAAGGGCAGCAATAACGTACCGAGCAATGCCAACGGCACCACCAGTAACCCAACCACCGGAACCGCCACCAGGTTGGCCAAGGGACCACTGGCACTCACAGGTAAACCGAGGGCCAGCAGCAGCGGCAACAAGCCGATGGCCATGGCCCATTGTGCGCGCAGCAAGGTGCTCAACCAGGGCCAGGCGCCCAAGCGACCGCTGAAGATCAGGATCAATAGCATCACCGCGCCAAAGGACAGCCAGAAGCCAGGCTGCAAACTGGCCAGCGGCTCACCCAGCAGCACCACAAGTAATGCCACTAGCAGAGGCAGCCACACACCCAGATGCCGAAAACGCCAGCGCCAGAGCAGCACCAGGCCGACCATCACGCAGGCGCGCTGAACCGGCACCTCAAAACCAGCCAACAACCCATAAGCCAACGCACCGGCAAATGCCAGTGCGCAAGCGCAGGGCTGCCAGGGCCAGCTGCGCGGCCAGAATCCCCAACGCGCCAAACCAGCAACCAGGCCATATAACAGCGCCGCCAGCAGACCGATATGCTGGCCGGAGATCACCATCAGATGCACCGTGCCAGTGCTCTGCAGCACCTGCCAATCTGCTGTCGAAAGCCCCGAATCGTCACCCAACACCAGTGCCGCCAACGCGCCTTCGCGGCCATGTGCGGGCGTTGCCAAGAGCTGCTGACGCAAGCGGTCGCGCCAGGCCTCGGAACCACTGGCAGGGGCAATCCGCTCACCACTTTTCACCGTACCCGTGGCGCCGATGCGCTGCGCCAGCAACCAGGCCTCGTAATCGAATGCCTGAGGATTGACCAAGCCATGGGGACGCTTGAGCCGTACCGCTAGACGCCAGGTCTCGCCCGCGCGCACTGCCTGCCCGTCATACCAGGCCAGGCGCAAACGCGCGGGTAATTCGTCACGACGAGAGGCCACCTGCTCCAGCTGAAAGCGCACCACGCCCTCACCTACCTCGGGCAAGCCGACCACCTGCCCTTGCAGCCACAAGGTACGCGCATCCAACTGCCGCGCCAGACTATCATCCAACGCCCACTGCGCCGATACGCATGCCCAGGTGAAGCCGAATAGAAACAAGGCAATGGGATAGCTGCGATATGGCAACAACATCAAGCCCGCGACCGGCAGAACAGTCAGCAGCCACAAGGACGGCAAAGCCGGAAGGAAGCGCAGCACCAGCAGCCCGGCCACCAGCGCGAAAATCCCTGTGCGCATAGACTCGCTCCGTGAGTCGAATACAGCATTTAACCTATTGATCAGCTTTTGCTTATTTGCTGTCACAAAGTGTGAAAGCAGGCTGTCATCAAAGGGTGCATAATGTCGGCGCTTTTACCCGCCAGAGAGCCTTCATGCCGCGTCGTTTATTCAAGCGCTACATGCCCCACCCAGACCGTATCAAGGGCAACAAGTCCCTGCGCTTTCTGGGCAGCCTGATCCACGATCCCAACCTCTGGCACCTCAACCGCCATTCTGTTTCACGCGCCATGGCCATCGGCCTGTTCTGGGCAATGATCCCCATCCCCATGCAAATGGCCGCCGCCGCCGCCGTGGCGATTCCAGCCCGGGGTAACCTGCCGATTTCGATTGGCCTGGTCTGGCTGACCAACCCGATCACCATGCCGCCGGTGTTCTATTGCAGCTACAAGTTCGGCGCCTGGCTGATGAGCACGCCTACCCTGCAAATGCCTGATCACATCACCCTCGGCTGGGTCGGCCATGTTCTGCAAACCCACTGGCAGCCGCTGTATCTGGGCTCCTTGGTACTCGGCCTGCTACTCGCCCTGATTGGTTACTTCGGTACCAATGCCTACTGGCGCTGGTGGGTGCGGCACAACTGGCGTAAACGCCAGGAAAAACGCCAACAGCACGACGCGCAACACTGAAACAAAAAAGCCGTTACTCAGTAACGGCTTTTTTGTTTCTGCCAGCGTAGCTTATTCGTAACGTAGCGCATCCGCCGGCTGAATCCGCGCCGCTCGCCAGGACGGGTAAACGGTGGCCAGAAAGCTCAGGGTAAAAGCTGCGCCACAGATCAGCAAAACGTCAGACAACAGAAGCTCCGACGGCAGGTTGCTGATGAAGTACACGTCCGAGCTCATCACCTGCTGACCGCTCAAGCGCTCGATCCAGCCCACCAGCTGGCTGACATTCAGCGCTGCGAGAATGCCGAGCACCGCGCCGATCACCGTACCGATCACGCCAATCACCGTACCTTGGACCATAAAGATGCCCATGATCTGCCCCGGCGTAGCGCCCAAGGTACGCAAGATGGCGATATCCGCGCCCTTGTCCGCCACCACCATGATCAACGTGGCGATGATATTGAAGGCCGCCACCGCGACAATCAGCAGCAGCAACAGACCAATCATGGTTTTTTCCATTTTCATCGCACTGAACAGGCTGCCCTGAGTCAGGGTCCAATCTGCGGAGCTGTAACCCGCACCCAGCTCACCGACAATCTGCGCGGCCACTTGCGGCGCCTGATACAAGTCCTGCAGCTTCAGCCGCACGCTTTGCACCTGGCCCGGCTGCATGCGCTGGATATGCGCCGCATCGGCGACGTGAATCAACGCCAGCGAGCTATCCAGCTCAGCTCCCACTTTAAAGATGCCGACCACATTAAGACGCTGCATGCGCGGGCTGATGCCGCCCGGCACGCTGCTCAGTTCCGGCACGATCAGCGCCAGCTTGTCACCCACCCGCAGCTGGAAGCGCCGCGCGGTGATTTCACCCAGCACCACACCAAACTCGCCTTCACGCAAATCGCTCAAGCGACCTTGCTGCATGTGCTTGTCGATAATCGAAACCTGCGGCTCCAGCGCCGGATCGATGCCGTGCAGCTGCACAGGTTGCATTGCCCCACGCATCGACAACATGCCTTCCAGTTCGGCAAACGGTACCGCTGCAAGCACCTGCGGATGCTTCTTCGCGGCGGCCGCGACCTGCTGCCAATCATCCAGCGGCTGGCTACCAATAATGCTGGCGTGCGGCACCATACCGAGAATGCGCGTGCTCATTTCCTTCTGGAAGCCGTTCATCACTGACAGCACCACGATCATGGCCAGAACGCCAAGGGCCAGACCGATCATCGAGGTCATCGAGATAAAGGAAATAAAGTGGTTGCGCCGCTTGGCCCCGGTATAGCGGATACCGATAAAGATACTCAGCGGACGAAACATCAGGCAGCCACCAGCTTGCCGTCTTCCAGACGCAGGATGCGGTCCATCTGCTGGGCCAGCGCCATGTCGTGGGTCACCACCAGAAAGGCGGTCTGCGACGAGCTGCTCAGCTCCTTCATCAAATCCTGAATGCCCTGCGCGGTGTGATGATCGAGGTTGCCGGTGGGCTCATCGAGTAGCACCAGGCCCGGCTGATTGACCAGGGCGCGGGCAATCGCCACACGCTGTCGTTCACCACCGGACAACTCTGCCGGTTTGTGTGCCAGGCGATGGCCGAGCCCAACCCGCTCCAACAGTGCAGTGGCACGCTGACGTGCCTCGCTGATCGGCGTGCGGCCAATCAGCAGCGGCATGCAGACGTTCTCCAGCGCAGTGAACTCGGGCAGCAGGTGATGAAATTGATAAACGAAACCCAGAGCGCGGTTACGCAGCAGGCCGCGCTGCTTTTCATTCAGCGCCGACAATTCCTCTCCGGCCAGCCAAACGCTGCCGGTGCTCGGGGTATCCAGACCGCCGAGCATGTTCAACAAGGTGCTCTTGCCCGAGCCGGAACTGCCAACAATCGCCACGCGCTCACCAGGGTGCAGCTCCAGCTGCAGGTCCTGCAGCACCACCACCGATTGCGGACCTTCGTCGTAGCTTTTACCAAGGTTGCGACAACTCAACACTGCACGATCTTGCATAACCGAATCACTCATAACCTGATCATTCATAACGCAGGGCCTCCGCAGGCTGGGTGCGCGCTGCGCGCCAGGCCGGATACAGGGTGGCGAAAAAACTGAGAATCAACGCCGCGCCGCAGACCAGCAGCACGTCCGCCAGCATCAGCTGCGAGGGCAGGTAGTCGATGAAATACACATCGGCATTGAGGAACTTGATCCCCAGCAGCTCTTCCAACGCGGCAATCGCACTGCTGATATTCAAGGCAGCCAGGCAACCCAGCACCGCACCGATGACTGTGCCGAACACGCCGATCACCGTGCCCTGAACCATAAAGATCGCCATGATCTGTCGCGGTGTGGCACCCAGGGTGCGCAGGATGGCGATATCGCCCTTCTTGTCGGTGACCACCATGACCAAGGTGGAAATGATGTTGAAGGCGGCCACCGCAACGATCAGCAGCAACAGCAGGCCAATCATTGCTTTTTCCATGCGGATCGCCTGGTACAGGTTGCCGTGGGTACGGGTCCAGTCGCGGGCGTAGTAATCACCCTCGCCGAGAGTTTGCGCCAGCGTCCAGGCGGTGCGTGGGGCTTCAAACAGATCGGCGAATTTCAGGCGAATGCCCTGCACCTGATCGGCCTGCCAACGCTGCAGACGCGCCAGATCCTGCACATGGGTCAGGGCCAGGTGGCCGTCGATCTCGCCGGCGCCGACATGGAAGATGCCCACCACGGTAAAGCGTTTAAGGCGCGGAAACATACCGGCTGGAGTAACCGTCACTTCCGGCGCGACAAAGGTGACCTTATCACCCAGACTGACGCCGAGCTTGGCTGCGGCCTTATCGCCCAGCACCATACCGAACTCGCCGGGTTTAAGAGCATCCAACGAACCCTTGCCACCATCTTCAGGCTTGAAGAAGTTGCCGATAATCGAAACCTTGGCTTCTTCAAGCGGATCAACCGCGTTGATCAGCACTTTCTGCACCTTGCCGTCGTTGGTCAGCAGGCCCTGCATCTGGCTGAAGGGCGCAACCGCAAGCACCTGCGGATTGCTCTGTGCCTTGTCGGCCAGGCTGCGCCAGTCCTTGATCGGTGTGGTGCTCTCGACGGTGGCGTGCGGCACCATACCGAGCACGCGGGTACGCATTTCATGGTCGAAGCCGTTCATCACCGACAGCACCAGAATCATCACCAGCACACCCAGTGCCAGCCCGACCATCGAAGTCAGGGAAATAAAGGATACGAAGTGGTTGCGACGCTTGGCCCGCGTATAGCGCGTGCCGATAAATACGAACAGAGGTCTGAACATGTCGGGGCTGATTCGAGGGAAAAAGAAACGTCCTTGTGGGGGCTTGGCGAGCAGCCTTACACTCTAAATCAGGGTAAAGTCTGCTGCGCGTCGGACCTGCTACGTTGAAAACTGTCTCGGAATGCTCATTTACATTCGTAAACTGCGCTTCCTCAGCACTTTTCGCCTTGCATGCCGCTAGCTCGCAAGACTTTGAACAGGTTCTTCGACCACTACTGCTGCCATGGGTTCGCCATGCCGACTCAAGATGAAGATGATCGCCGCGAATACTATCGTATCGACGATACGATCGCACTGGAATTCACCCTGCTCTCGGGCGCAGAAGCCCTGGCCAGTGACGAGCTTCACGACAGCTCACCACTGTTCAACCTGCTTAGCGATTTGCACCTGATGGACTTCGAGTCGCAGCACCTGCTGCGGCATATCAGTGAGCGCGACCGCACCCTGGCCAATTACCTCAAAGTGATGAACAAACGCATCGACCTGCTCGGTCAGGCTGTGGCGCAAAGCCTGCTGCGCGACATCGGCACACCGCGTAAGGTCAGCCTGTCCGAGGGTGGTGTCAGCTTCAACAACCCTCAACCCGTGGCAACCGGCGCGCACTTGGCGGTGAAGATGGTGCTGATGCCACAGGCCCTGGGCCTGCTTTTACGGGCCAAGGTGGTGCATTGCCAGCCGTTGCCCTCGCAGCAATTTGAGATTGGCGCGGAATTCGAAGCTGTGAGCGATGCCCAACGTCAGCTACTTGCTCGGCATATCCTGCAACGCCAGGCCCTGGAACGTCGCCAGGCCCGCGAGCAACCCCTGCAACCCTGATAGCGAGCCACCATGCCCCGTCTGTTTCTGCTTCTCGCCCTGCTCCTGCCTCTCGGCATTCACGCTGACACCCTGCAAATTCCTATCGGCCAGCAAGGTGGCAGCACATTACAGTTGCCGCAGCTCGGCGAATCCCAGCGCGCCGTGCTTGAGCGTTTCGGCCTGGCCGATGAAGAGCATCCCAGTGTCGGTAATCCGCCGATCACTCGCTGGGATTACCGCGAATTCAGCGTCTACTTCGAGCACAAACACGTGATCAACAGCGTGCGTCATCATCAGCCCGGCGCCGCCCTGCCCGACAAGGAGCAACAGTGACAGTCATTTATGGACATCGCGGCGCCAAAGGCGAGGTGCCGGAAAACACCCTAGCCAGCTTTCAGCAATGCCTGAAACATGGCGTACGCCGCTGCGAGCTGGATCTGCACCTGTCGCGCGATGGCGAGCTGATGGTAATTCACGACCCAACCCTCAAGCGCACCACCGGCCACCGCGGCAAGGTGGTCGAGCATGACGCCGCCGAACTGGTGACCTACGACGCCCGCAAAGGTGGCCCTGGCGCCGTTATGCCCTGTCCGATCCCACGGTTGGAAGAGTTGTTCCAGCACTGCGACTTCGAGCACTGGCAGCTGGAAGTCAAAAGTGCCTCGAAGGTGCGCTCCGCGCGGATGGTCAAGGCGATAGCCGAACTGGCCGAACGCTACAAGCTGACGGACAAAGTAACTGTGACTTCCAGCTCCCGCGAAGTACTCGGCGCCCTGCAGCGCCTGACACCGCACCTGCAACGCGGGCTGGTCGCCGAATACGCCTGGCTCGACCCACTCAAGGTTGCCAAGCATTACGGCTGCCACCTGCTCGCGCTGAACTGGACGCTATGCACTCCCGAACGCCTGCTCAAGGCACAGAAGGCCGGTTTGCATGTCTCGGTATGGACGGTCAATGAGCCGGCACTGATGCGCCGCCTGGCGGACTTCGGTGTAGACAGCATCATCACCGACTTCCCCGGCCTGGCCGTGGCGACCCTGGAGTAATCTCTCGCCCCCAGCCAGAGAAACGAAAAAACCGGCCGCAAGGGCCGGTTTTTTCGTTAAGCCTGATCAGAAACTTTCGCGATTAGGCCAACGCCAGTCGCAGGAGTCGCTGAACGGGTTCTCCCCGGCCGGCTCAGGCCACCGGCCGGAGCCGCTCAAAAAAGCCGGTTGAGGCCGTCGAACGCCGCCACCCGGTAGGCTTCCGCCATAGTCGGGTAGTTGAAGGTGGTGTTGACGAAGTACTTGATACTGTTGGCCTCACCCTTCTGGTTCATGATCGCCTGACCGATATGCACGATCTCCGACGCCTGGTAACCGAAACAGTGCACACCCAGTACTTCCAGGGTCTCGCGGTGGAACAGGATCTTCAGCATGCCCACCGGCTCGTGGGAAATCTGCGCCCGGGCCATGCCTTTGAAGAACGCCTTGCCGACTTCATAAGGGATCTTGGCCTGGGTCAGCTCGCGCTCGTTCTTACCGATCGAGCTGATTTCCGGAATGGTGTAGATACCGGTCGGCACGTCATCTACGAAACGCCAGCTGCCATTATCGACGATGCTGCCAGCCGCCGAACGACCCTGGTCAGCTGCCGCACTGGCCAGGCTTGGCCAGCCAATCACATCGCCCGCAGCGTAGATGTTCGAAACCTGGGTGCGGTAACTCTGGTCAACCTCGATCTGCCCACGGCTATTGACCTTGATGCCGATGTTTTCCAACCCCAGCTGGTCGGTATTACCGGTACGGCCGTTGCACCAGAGGAAGGCGTCGGCCTTGATCTTCTTGCCGGACTTGAGGTGCAGGATCACCCCATTCTCCACCCCCTCAACACTTTCGTACTCTTCGTTGTGGCGAATCAGCACGTTGTTATTGCGCAGGTGATAGCTCAGGGCATCGGAGATTTCCGCATCAAGGAAGCTCAACAGCTGATCACGGTTGTCGATCAGATCCACCAGCACGCCCAAACCACTGAAGATCGAAGCGTACTCGGAACCGATGACTCCGGCGCCGTAGATGATGATGCGGCGTGGGGTATGACCGAGGCTGAGGATGGTGTCGCTGTCGTAGATGCGTGGATGGTGGAAGTCCACATCCACCGGGCGATAAGGCCGCGAACCGGTAGCAATGACAATCTGCTTGGCCACCAGCTTTTCCACCACACCATTGGCGCAGACCACTTCGATGGTGTGCTCATCGGCAAAGCTGCCGGTACCGAAGAACACATCAATACGGTTACGCGCGTAGTAGCCGGTGCGCGAACTTACCTGCTTGGCGATCACCCGCTCGGCACTCTTCAGCACGTCAGGGAAGGAAAACCAGCGCGGCTCGCCGATCTGGCGGAACATCGGGTTGGTGTTGAACTGCATGATCTGCCGCACCGAGTGGCGCAGTGCCTTGGACGGAATGGTGCCCAGGTGGGTGCAGTTGCCGCCAACTTCACGACGACTGTCGACCACGGCGACCTTGCGCCCGGCCTTGGCCGCGTTCATTGCCGCGCCTTCACCCGCAGGGCCGGAACCCAGCACCACTACGTCGTAGTTGTAGACCGCCATGTTTACTCCTTCAGGACACACCGGAGCACTTGTACCGTGCTCTCGGCAGGGCCAGCGCTGCGCACGCAGCCTGGCAATCAATTCGTAGCTGCAAGCCTAGCCTTTCAGCCGACCGCAGGACGATTAGCGTTTGGTCGCGTCGTAGGCCAGGGCTGTGGTTTTGCCTTGCGGGTCGCTGTTGATCTCTTCGCACTTCTCGCGGCTGCCACCACAGATCGAGCATTCCTTTTCGATACCCAGATTGGCGATACCGCCGCACGAGCCGGCGATGGGCTTACGGCCCATGATCACACCCACGGCCATCATGCCGACTACCAGCAGCATGACCAGAAACACCACTAAAAACGTCATTGCTCGTCTCCTGCAGCGAATAGCTGCTCGAAAGCCTGAGTTGTCTGTGTGACGAAAGCGTCACCTTCACGGGTCACGAAAAACGCCGCAATACCCATGCGCTCAGCAAATGCCAGGCCACGCTCAGTGCCCATCACCATTAGCACTGTAGACAAGCCATCGGCGCGCAAGGTCGATTTGTCCACCACGGTTACTGCTGCCAGCTTGTGGGTGATCGGCGCGCCGGTCAACGGATCGAGGGTGTGCGAATAACGCTGCCCCTCCTCCTCGAAGTAATTGCGGTAATCACCCGAGGTGGAAATGCCGTAACCATCCACCGCCAGCACCCGCTGAGCGACTCGCTGACCGTCCTGCGGCGCCTCCAGGCCAATGCGCCAGGGCTGACCATCCGGCTTCTTGCCCGCAGCCTTGAGCTCACCAGTAGCCTCAACCATATAGCTGGTCACACGCAGCTCGTTGAAGCGCTGCACGATCTTGTCCACCGCATAACCGGCGGCAATGCTGTTGAAGTCGACCTGCACATCAACATCCTTGCACAGCTGCTGCCCATCACGACGCAGATGCTGCATGCCCACCCGCGCACGTGCGGCGGTCAGTTGCTCAGCGCTCGGCACCTTTTCGGCGCGCGCCTTGGGGCCGAAACCCCAGAGATTGAGCAGCGGTTCCAGGGTCAGGTCGAATGCGCCCGCACTTTGCTCATGCAGTACACGTCCAGCCTCGACCAACTCCAGCACCCCAGCAGGCATTGCCTGGCAGGTACCTGCCGGAGCCTGGTTGAATTGCTCGATTGCGGAATCATCGCGATAGGTCGACAACTGTTGGTCAACCTCAGCCAGGATTGCATCGGTCTCGCGCTTGAGTAACTCAAGGCTCGGCGAATCCTTGCTGCGC
This sequence comes from Pseudomonas sp. 8BK, assembly GCF_902506475.1. Lineage (NCBI taxonomy): Bacteria > Pseudomonadati > Pseudomonadota > Gammaproteobacteria > Pseudomonadales > Pseudomonadaceae > Pseudomonas > Pseudomonas sp. 8BK. The sequence goes on from NZ_LR733252.1 coordinate 3,372,662, forward strand.
ACATATTTGACCGTGTAGGTGCTGCCCATGGTCGGGCCGCCAAACTCTTCTACACGCTCTGAAAACCAACAGCCCGTTAGGGCTGTCAGCAAGCTGACAGCGATAACGGGCCGAAGTAGCACATGGCTCATGCTTAACCGCCGAAGTCGTCGAGCAGGATGTTTTCCTCCTCCACACCCAGGTCGATCAGCATCTTGATCACGGCTGCGTTCATCATGGGCGGGCCGCACATGTAGAACTCGCACTCTTCCGGAGCCGGGTGGTCCTTGAGGTAGTTCTCGTACAGCACGTTGTGGATAAAGCCCTTGAGGCCAGTCCAGTTGTCTTCCGGTAGCGGATCGGACAAGGCCAGATGCCACTTGAAGTTGGGGTTCTCGGCCTGCAGCTGATCGTATTCTTCAACGTAGAAGGCTTCACGCATGGAGCGTGCACCGTACCAGAAGCTGATCTTGCGGGTCGACTTCAAGCGCTTGAGCTGGTCGAAGATGTGCGAACGCATCGGCGCCATACCGGCACCACCACCGATAAACACCATCTCGGCATCGGTGTCCTTGGCGAAGAACTCACCAAACGGACCGTACACATCAATCTTGTCGCCCGGCTTGAGGCTGAACACGTAGGAGCTCATCTTGCCTGGTGGCAGATCGTCCTTACCCGGTGGCGGCGAAGCAATACGGATATTGAACTTCACCAGCCCCACTTCTTCCGGATAGTTGGCCATGGAGTAGGCACGGATCACAGTCTCTTCGACCTTGGACACGTACTTCCACTGGTTAAACTTGTCCCAGTCGCCGCGATACTCTTCCTGAATATCGAAGTCCTTGTAGTGCACTTCGTGCGGCGGGCATTCCAGCTGCACATAGCCACCGGCGCGGAAGTCGACGCTTTCGCCTTCCGGCAGTTTCAGCGTCAGCTCCTTGATGAAGGTGGCCACGTTGGGGTTGGACTCAACGGTGCATTCCCACTTCTTCACGCCGAACACTTCTTCCGGCACTTCGATCTTCATGTCCTGCTTGACCGGAGTCTGGCAGGACAGACGCCAGCCAGCCTTGGCTTCACGACGGGTGAAGGCAGCTTCTTCGGTCGGCAGCATTTCGCCACCGCCATGCTCAACCACACACTTGCACTGGGCGCAGGTACCGCCGCCACCGCAGGCCGAAGACAGGAAGATGTTGTTGGCTGCCAGGGTTTGCAGCAACTTGCCGCCGGCTGGCACCACAATGGTTTTTTCGCCGTTGATCTCGATGCTCACGTCACCGCTGGAAACCAGCTTGGCGCGCGCCGCGATAATGATCAGCACCAACGCCAGCACAATGCCGGTGAACATGCCGATGGCGATAAAAATCTCGAAATTGATCATCTATTCATCCCTTCCTTACAACTGCACGCCGGAGAAGGACATGAAGCCCAGAGACATCAGACCGATAGTGATAAAGGTGATACCCAACCCCTGCAGGCCCTCAGGTACATCGCTGTACTTGAGCTTCTCGCGAATCCCCGCCAGCGCGGCAATCGCCAAGGCCCAGGAAACACCCGCACCGACACCGTAAACAGTGCTTTCCGCCAGGTTGTAGTCACGCTCGACCATGAACAGCGAGCCACCCATGATGGCGCAGTTCACGGTGATCAACGGCAGAAACACGCCAAGGGCGTTGTACAGCGAGGGCACGTACTTATCCAGGGTCATCTCGAGGATCTGTACGATCGCCGCGATCACGCCGATAAAGGTCAGCAGGCCAAGGAAGCTCAGATCGACTTGTGGGTAACCGGCCCAAGCCAGTGCACCGTCCTTGAGCAGGTTGGTGTAGATCAGGTTGTTCACCGGCATGGTGATACCCAGCACCACCACTACGGCGATACCGAGACCAATGGCGGTTTCGACCTTCTTCGAGATGGCAATAAAGGTGCACATGCCGAGGAAGAACGCCAGGGCCATGTTCTCAACAAACACCGCACGGACGAACAGGCTGATGTAGTGCTCCATTAGTAGGCCTCCTTATTGGATACCTGAGGCGCCATCTTGAAGCTCGGCTTCTCGATCTGGTCCTTTTTCCAGACACGAATACCCCAGATAAACAACCCGATCAGGAAGAACGCCGAAGGTGGCAGCAGCAGCATGCCGTTAGGCTGGTACCAGCCACCGTCGTTGACCACCGGGATGATCTCGTAGCCCATCAGTTTGCCCGCACCAAACAGTTCACGAATGATGCCCAGCACGATCAGAAAGGCGCTATAGCCCAGACCGTTACCAATACCGTCGAAGAACGACAGCACCGGCGGGTTCTGCATGGCAAAGGCTTCGGCACGGCCCATCACGATGCAGTTGGTGATAATCAGGCCAACGAACACCGAGAGCTGCTTGGACAGACTAAAGGCAAAGGCCTTGAGCACCTGATCAACCACGATTACCAGGGAAGCGATAATCACCATCTGCACGATCATGCGGATCGAGCCGGGGATCTGGCTGCGGATCATCGAGATAAACAGGTTGGAGAACGCCGTGACCAGAGTCAGCGCGGCAGACATCACCAACGCAGTTTTCAGGTTCGAGGTCACCGCCAGGGCAGAACATATCCCGAGAATCTGCAAGCCAATCGGGTTGTTGTTGAAAATCGGGTTAAGCAGGACTTCTTTAATAGTCGGCTGCGACATGATCAAGCCTCCCCTGCACGCAGGTTCGCGATAAACGGACCGAAGCCATTCTGGCCGAGCCAGAACTTCAGCAGGTTGTCCACACCAACGCTGGTCAGCGTAGCGCCTGCCAGGCCATCAACCTGATGCACGGCCTTGGGGCTCTGCGCATCGACACCACCCTTGACGATTTGCACGGCCAATTTGCCGTCCTCATCGAACAGGGTTTTGCCTGGCCATTGGCCTTTCCACTTCGGATTGTCGACTTCGCCACCCAGGCCCGGCGTTTCGCCGTGCTGGTAGAATCCCATGCCAACCACAGTATTCAGGTCGCCCTTGACTGCGATAAAGCCATGCAGGGTCGACCATAGACCGTAACCACGCACCGGCAGAATCAGGGTTTCAACCTGACCATCCTTCTCCACCACATACACGGTGCTGAAGCGTTCCTGGCGCTTGATCCCGGCGATGTCGTCGCTGCCCTTGAGCACGTCAGACATCTTAGGGTTCTTGGAGGCCTTCAACGGGTCAAAGGTGATCGGATCCTGAGCGTCGGAGAATTTACCGGTCTTCAGGTCCACCAGCTTGGCGCTGATGGTGCCTTTGAACATGTCTTTAACCTGGGCGCTGGACATGCTGGCATCGCCCAGACCGGCAATCGCCAGAATGCTGCGCTGCTTGTCCAGCAGACGGTTGTCCACCTGGGTCGGCTTCAGCGCCACGGCTGCACCGGCAACAAACACCGAACACACCAGGCAGACCAACAGGGCCACCACCAGCGTACGGACGGTGGATTCTTTTTGACTAGACATTGCGCGCCAGCCTCCGCTTGATATTGGCTTGAACGACGAAGTGGTCGATCAGCGGTGCGAACAGGTTGGCGAACAGAATCGCCAGCATCATGCCTTCCGGGAAGGCCGGGTTGACCACGCGGATCAACACAACCATCACACCGATCAGCGCACCGAAAATCCACTTGCCGGCATTGGTCATGGACGCCGACACTGGGTCGGTGGCCATAAAGAACATACCGAAAGCAAAACCGCCCACCACCAGGTGCCAGTACCAGGGCATGGCAAACATCGGGTTGGTGGTCGAACCGAGGGCGTTGAACAGCAGGCTCAGGCCAATCATGCCCAGCATCACACCGGCGACGATGCGCCAGGCGGCAATCTTGGTGATCAAGAGCACCAGGCCGCCGATGGCGATGGCCAGGGTGCTGGTTTCGCCGAGCGAGCCGTGAATGGTGCCGACGAAGGCATCCATCCAAGTGATGCCGTTATTGATCACGTTGTCGATGCCGCCGGAAGCCGCCAGGCTAAGCGAAGTGGCGCCGGCAAAGCCGTCCACTGCAGTCCACACCGCATCACCGGACATCTGCGCCGGGTAGGCGAAAAACAGGAAGGCACGACCGGTCAGCGCCGGGTTGAGGAAGTTCTTGCCGGTACCGCCAAACACTTCCTTGCCGATCACCACGCCGAAACTGATACCCAGGGCCACCTGCCACAGCGGAATGCTCGGCGGCAGAATCAGGGCAAAGAGTACGGAGGTGACGAAGAAACCTTCGTTGACTTCATGCTTGCGGATCGAAGCGAACAGCACTTCCCAGAAGCCACCGACGATAAACGCCGTGGCATACACCGGCAGAAAGTACGCCGCGCCCTGGATAAAGTTATCCCACAGGCTGTTCGGGTCAAACCCAGCCAGCGAGCCGATCAGCGCAAAGCGCCAGCCTTCCTGGGCCGCCAGCAGCTCAGGGCTGTTAGCGAAGATCAGGTTGGCCTGATAACCAGTGTTCCACATCCCGAAAAACATCATCGGGAAGGTGCACAGCCACACGGTGATCATCATGCGCTTGAGGTCGATGCCGTCACGCACGTGAGCAGTGGTCTTGGTTACGCTGCCAGGGCGGTAGAAGAAAGTATCGACAGCTTCATAGAGGGCGTACCAGTTCTCGAACTTGCCGCCTTTTTCGAAGTTGTGCTCGACTTTATCGAGGAATGCACGAATACCCATGACTTAACCCTCCTTCTCAATACGGGCGAGGTTATCGCGCAGGATCGGGCCGTACTCATACTTGCCGGCACAGACATAGGTGCACAGCGCCAGGTCTTCTTCGTCGAGTTCCAGACAGCCCAGCTTCTGAGCCATCTCGGTGTCACCGACAATCAGGTAGCGCAGCAGTTGCGTCGGCAGGATATCCAGCGGCATCACGGCCTCGTAATTGCCCACCGGCACCATGGCGCGCGGGCTGCCATTGGTCGTTGTCGAGAAGGCGAACTTCTTCGCGGCGTTGAGCTTGGAAACAAAGATGTTCATCACCGAGTGCTTGTTGACCCCGGCACGCAGGTAGTGCATCAGCTCGCGTTCATGCCCTTCGACCAGGCAAGACACCTGCAGGTGATAGCGACCGAGGAAGGCGAAAGCGCCCTGCGCCGTACGGCCACCCAGCACCGAGCCGGAAATAACCCGGTTGAAACCAGGCTGTAGCTGGCCAGCAGTCAGTTCGCTGAGGTTCGCGCCCAGAAGGGTGCGCACCAAGCGTGGTTGCTCGACCACGGGGCCGGCCAGCGCAACAACGCGCTCGGTCCACAGCTGCCCAGTGGCGAACAGTTTGCCGATGGCAATCACGTCCTGATAATTGATCGACCAGACGCTCTTGCTGACGCTGACCGGATCGAGGAAGTGAATGTGCGTACCTGGCAAGCCCGCAGGGTGCGGGCCGGCGAAGGCTTCGGTATGCACCTTGCTTAGCTGCTCGCCAGGCAAGCTGGCACCCTCAGCCTTGCACAGAAACACCTTGGCCAGATTGCTCAGCACCTGCAGACCATTAGTAAAGTCGGCAGCGTACTCGGCAATCACCACAGCCGGATCGGCTGCCAGCGGGTGGGTATCAATGGCGGTGACGAAAATCGAGCTGGGCTGCGCATCGGCAGCCGGCACCTTGCTGAACGGACGGGCGCGAAATGCGGTCCACAGACCAGACTGCAACAGTACTTCACGCACTTTGGCGTCGCCGACAGTTGCCAGCTGCTCTACCGCTACCTGATCAAAGGTGATTTGCTCATCGCCCTCGACATCAATGACCACGGATTGCAGCACACGCTTTTCACCACGATGGATGGCGCTGATCACGCCTGCGGCTGGAGCAGTGTATTGCACGCCTGGCGACTTCTTGTCCGAGAACAGCACCTGGCCAAGCTTGACCCGATCGCCGACCTGAACCTCCATCGAAGGCTTCATACCGTGATAATCGAAGCCTATGACGGCGACGCTACGCACCGGCCTTGCAGCCTCGATGCGCTGCACCGGCACGCCTGTTATGGGCAAATCAAGCCCATGTTTTATTTTGATCATAGGTTTGCCTAACCACTGATTTATAAACTTTTTTAGAATACGGACGACACCAACGCAGAAAAATGCGGCGCAACGCCAAAAACAAATCAGGCACTGGGCAGGATGTCGGTCGCGGGAAAAAATCTGGTCGATTATAAGTCGCACCTTCGGCCACTGGCCACCCAAGCGCTTGCTTTTATCCGGTTTAACGTAACAGAAGGCAACAGATGCCGGCTTGACTGCGAAGCCGCCGCGCGCGACATAAGACTAATAGACCAACCGGAGCCCTGCCATGCGCCTGCTACTCGCGCTCACCACCCTACTGCTGCTGAGCAGCGAGTCATTCGCCAACAACCGCGAACGCCTGCAAGAAGCCAACTTCGCCGCCACTCACCAGCTCGAACAGAGCAGCCTGGAACGCAAGAACCAAAGTGTGCTGACCTACCTGTGGGCCGATGTCTACGCCGCTGCCTTCTATGCTCCAACCGAGGCCAGCGCCAGCCAGGCAGTCAGCAAGCCGCTCACACAGCGCCTGGAGCTCTACTACTTCCGTAATATCGACAGCCAAGACGTGATCAAGGCGGCCTGGGTCACGCTCGAACGTCAGCACGATGCCGCCACACTGCAGCGCCTGCGGCCCGAGGTAGATGCCCTGCATGCCACGTTCAGAGATATTCGTCCAGGCGACCGTTACGCCCTGAACTTCAACGCAGGCAGCGGCCTGACCCTGGAAGTGAACGGCAAAATTGCCTACACCAGCCAGAACCCGGCTCTGGCCAAGGCATACCTGGGCATCTGGCTCTCGCCCAACGGCCTGTCGGATAAGTTGCGCACCAGCCTGCTGGCCGATTAACTCCAGCAGTTTCAGACAACAAAAACGGGAGCCGAAGCTCCCGTTTTTTATGCCTCGCCTGCGCTTAGCGCGGGAAGGCTGGCGGGTTGACCCCAGCCATGTCTTCCATCACGCGAACCACCTGGCAGCTGTAACCGAACTCGTTGTCGTACCACACGTACAGCACAACGCGGTTGTCGTTGCAGATGGTGGCTTCAGCATCGACCACACCGGCATGGCGCGAGCCAACGAAGTCAGTGGACACCACTTCCTGCGACTGCACGAAGTCGATCTGCTTCTGCAGATCCGAGTGCATGGCCATCTGGCGCAGGTACTCGTTGATCTCTTCACGGGTGGTGGCTTTCTCAAGATTGAGGTTGAGAATGGCCATCGACACGTTCGGCGTTGGTACGCGAATGGCGTTGCCGGTCAGCTTACCCTTCAGCACTGGCAGTGCCTTGGCAGCAGCAGTGGCGGCACCGGTTTCGGTGATCACCATGTTCAGCGGGGCGCTGCGGCCACGGCGGTCGCCTTTGTGGAAGTTGTCGATCAGGTTCTGGTCGTTGGTGTACGAGTGAACGGTTTCGACGTGACCGTTAACGATGCCGTACTGGTCATTGATCGCCTTGAGCACCGGCACGATGGCGTTGGTGGTGCAGGAAGCGGCCGAAATGATCTTGTCGTCCGGGGTGATTTCACCGTGGTTGATGCCGTGCACGATGTTCTTCAACGCGCCCTTGCCAGGTGCAGTGAGGACCACGCGATCAACGCCCGGGCAAGCCAGGTGCTGACCCAGGCCGTCGGCGTCACGCCATACACCGGTGTTGTCCACCAGCAGCGCGTTCTTGATGCCGTACTGGGTGTAATCCACCTCGGCCGGCGATTTGGCGTAGATAACCTGAATCAGGTTGCCGTTGGCAGTCAGGGTGCTGTTTTCTTCGTCGATGGTGATGGTGCCATCGAACTTGCCATGCACCGAGTCGCGGCGCAGCAGACTGGCGCGCTTGACCAGGTCATTGCTCGCACCCTTGCGCACAACAATGGCGCGCAGACGCAGGCCGTCACCGCCACCGGTTTTCTCGATCAGGATGCGTGCCAGCAGACGACCGATACGACCGAAGCCATACAGCACCACGTCGGTACCTTCACGGGCTTCGCTGTTCTGCTTGCCAGCCACTTCAACCAGCTCGTCCTTGACGAACTGTTCGATGCTGCGCCCCTGACCTTCGGCCTTGAACTTGCTGACCATCTTGCCCAGGTCCACCGAGGCAGCGCCCAGTTTGAGCTCGCTCATGGCCTTGAGCACCAGGAAGGTATCGTGCACCGACAATTCGCTGTCGCCGGTCAGGCGGTGACGAGCGAAGCGGTGGGCCTTGAGAATGTCGATCACCGAGCGGTTGATCAAACCACGGCCGTAGATCGAGGTGACCACGTTGTTGTTACGGTAGAGTTGGCCAATCATCGGAATCATCGCTTCCGCAAGGGCTTCTCGATCGATCCACTCACCGAGACACTGGTCGGGCTTCTGAGTCACGGGCAGTACCTTCCACATGTAGGGGCTGAAAAAAGGGGCTACATTATGACGGCGCAAGCAAGCATGAGCAATGCACGACTGTCGTAACTGACACCGCACATAAACGCCCGCTACAATCGCCGACCTTGTGCCATGACCGTGAGCCGCCCGTGTCTGAACCGACCGCGTCCGTACTGCGTCTACCGTCCTTACCGGCCACTGCCGGCAAACAACACTGGGGCAACCTGCCCGGTGCCGCGCTGAGCCTGGCCATTGCCGAAGCTGCCAGCAATGCCAAACGTTTCACCCTGCTGCTGACTGCCGACAGCCAGAGCGCTGAGCGCCTGCAAGAGGAGCTGAGCTTTTTCGCTCCGGATTTGCCCGTGCTGCATTTCCCCGATTGGGAAACCCTGCCCTACGACCTGTTTTCGCCACATCAGGACATCATTTCCCAGCGCATCACCGCACTTTATCGCCTACCCGAGCTGAAACACGGCGTATTGGTAGTCCCGATTACCACCGCCCTACACCGCCTGGCGCCCAAGCGCTTTCTGCTCGGCAGCAGCCTGGTCATGCAAGTTGGCCAGCAACTCGACGTCAACCAGATGCGCAGCAATCTGGAAGCCGCCGGCTATCGCTGCGTCGATACGGTGTACGAGCACGGCGAATTCGCGGTACGCGGTGCGCTGATCGACCTGTTCCCGATGGGCAGCAGCCAACCTTACCGCATCGACCTGTTCGATGACGAAATCGAAACCCTGCGCACCTTCGACCCGGAAAACCAGCGTTCCATCGACAAGGTCGAGTCGATCAAGCTGCTGCCGGCGCGCGAGTTCCCGCTGGAAAAGAAAGCCGTTACCGATTTTCGCGGGCGTTTCCGCGAGCGTTTCGACGTGGATTTCCGCCGCTGCCCGATTTACCAGGACCTCAGCACCGGCATCACCCCAGCCGGGATCGAGTACTACCTGCCGCTGTTCTTCGAGGAAACCGCCACCCTCTTCGATTACCTGCCCGCCGACACCCAGGTGTTCTCCCTGCCAGGCATTGAGAAAGCCGCCGAGCAGTTCTGGGTGGATGCGCGCAGCCGTTATGAGGATCGCCGCGTCGACCCGGAACGCCCGCTGCTGCCGCCCGCCGATATCTTTCTGCCGGTGGAAGACTGCTTCGCCCGCCTGAAGAACTGGCCGCGTGTAGTGGTCAGCCAGGACGATATCGAAGAAGGCGTCGGTCGCCTGCGCTTTAATGCCAAACCGCTGCCCGACCTGGCGATCCAGGCCAAGGCCGGCGAACCGCTGGCCGCGCTGCGGCGCTTTATCGAGGAATACCCCGGTCGCGTGCTGTTCTGCGCCGAGTCCGCCGGGCGTCGTGAAGTGCTGCTGGAGTTGCTCGCACGCCTCAAGCTCAAGCCCAACGAATTTGAAAGCTGGCCGGCCTTTACCGCCAGCAAACAGCGCCTGGGCATCTGCATTGCTCCGCTGGATGACGGCCTGCTGCTCGAAGACCTGGCCCTGGTGGCGGAAAGCCCGCTGTTCGGTCAGCGCGTCATGCAGCGCCGGCGCCGCGAGAAATCCCGTGATGGCGGCGACAACGTCATCAAGAACCTTACCGAGCTGCGCGAAGGTGCGCCGGTGGTGCACATCGACCACGGCGTCGGCCGTTACCTGGGCCTGGTGACCATGGAATTCGACGGCCAGGCCGCCGAATTCCTCGCCCTGATGTACGCCGAGGAAGCCAAGCTCTATGTGCCGGTGGCCAGCCTGCACCTGATCGCGCGCTACACCGGCAGCGACGACGCCCTCGCCCCGCTGCACCGTTTGGGCTCAGAAATCTGGCAGAAGGCCAAGCGCAAAGCCGCCGAACAGGCGCGTGATGTCGCCGCCGAGCTACTCGACATTTATGCCCGTCGCGCCGCCCGCGAAGGCTATGCATTTGCCGACCCGAAGGCCGATTACGCCACCTTCAGCGCCGGCTTCCCCTTCGAAGAAACCCCGGACCAGCAGGCCGCGATCGACGCGGTGCATGACGACATGCTCGCGCCCAAGCCCATGGACCGCCTGGTCTGCGGCGATGTCGGCTTCGGCAAGACCGAAGTGGCGATGCGCGCCGCCTTTATCGCCGTGCATGGCGGCAAGCAGGTGGCGGTCCTGGTACCGACCACATTGCTTGCCCAGCAGCACTACAACAGCTTCCGCGACCGCTTCGCCGATTGGCCAGTCAAAGTCGAGGTGATGAGCCGCTTCAAGAGTGCCAAGGAAGTCAGCGACGCCGTGCAGCAACTGGCCGAGGGCAAGGTCGACATCGTCATCGGCACCCACAAGCTGCTGCAGGAAGACGTCAAGTTCAGCAACCTGGGCCTGGTGATCATCGACGAAGAGCACCGCTTCGGCGTGCGCCAGAAGGAGCAGCTCAAGGCCCTGCGCAGCGAAGTCGACATCCTCACCCTCACCGCTACACCGATTCCGCGCACCCTGAACATGGCCGTGGCCGGCATGCGCGATTTGTCGATCATCGCCACGCCGCCGGCACGGCGCCTGTCGGTACGCACTTTCGTTATGGAACAGAACAACCCGACGATCAAGGAAGCGCTGCTGCGCGAACTGCTGCGCGGCGGCCAGGTGTATTACCTGCACAACGATGTAAAAACCATCGAGAAATGCGCCGCCGACCTCGCCGAACTGGTGCCGGAAGCACGCATCGGCATCGGCCACGGGCAGATGCGCGAGCGCGAACTGGAACAGGTGATGGGCGATTTCTATCACAAGCGTTTCAACGTGCTGATCGCCTCGACCATCATCGAAACCGGTATCGACGTACCGAGCGCCAACACCATTATCATCGAGCGCGCCGACAAGTTCGGCCTGGCCCAGCTGCACCAGTTGCGCGGCCGCGTCGGCCGTAGTCACCACCAGGCCTACGCCTATCTGCTGACGCCGCCGCGCAAGCAGATGACCGACGACGCGCAAAAGCGCCTGGAAGCCATCTCCGGCGCCCAGGACCTCGGCGCCGGCTTCACCCTGGCCACCCACGACCTGGAAATCCGCGGCGCTGGCGAGTTGCTCGGCGATGGCCAGAGCGGACAGATCCAGGCAGTCGGCTTCACCCTGTATATGGAAATGCTCGAACGCGCGGTGAAATCGATCCGCAAGGGCGAGCAGCCGAATCTCGACCAGCCGCTGGGTGGCGGCCCGGAGATCAACCTGCGCGTACCGGCGCTGATCCCCGAGGATTACCTGCCCGACGTGCATGCGCGGCTGATCCTCTACAAACGCATCGCCAACGCCGCCGACGAGGATGGCCTGAAAGAACTGCAAGTGGAGATGATCGACCGTTTCGGCTTGCTGCCGGATGCAAGCAAGAACCTGATACGCATCACCCTGCTGAAACTGCAGGCAGAAAAGCTCGGGATCAAGAAGGTCGATGCCGGCCCGCAAGGTGGACGTATCGAATTCGCCGCAGATACCTGTGTCGATCCACTGACCCTGATCAAGCTGATCCAGAGCGCGCCGAACCGTTACAAGTTCGAAGGCGCAACGCTGTTTAAAATCCAGGTGCCCATGGAGCGCCCGGAAGAACGCTTCAACACCTTAGAGGCGCTGTTCGAGCGCCTGACTCCCTCGACCTAAAGGACTGACCCATGCGCGCACTTCGCACCCTGGCCCTGCTGCCGCTTCTCCTGCTGAGCCTGCTCAGCAGCACTGCCGCCCTGGCTGAAAGCCTGTATCAGGTTGAAGTCATCGTATTCCGCCAGGCCGTCACGCCGATTTCTGCCGGCCAGCTGCCGCCCGACAACTGGGCGCAGAATGCGCTGCCCGTGGATGGCAGCAACAGTCGCAGCACCGCACTGAATGCCGAAGCCGGCAAACTCAACCCATCCAGCGGCTATCAGGTTTTACTGCACAAAGCCTGGTCTCAGAGTTTGGGCGAATCGAGCAGCCGCGTCGCCATCAGCACCGGCAACGAACAGTTCGGCCACTACCCCGTTGAAGGCACCATCAGCCTTAAAGCCGGCCGCGTGATCGAGCTGGACAGCGACATCTGGGTCAACCAGATCGACGCCAGCGGCATCCTCAACGACAGCGAGCGCATCAAACAAAGCAGCCGCCTGAAAAGCGGCGAGTTGACTTTTGTCGATAATGGCAGCCTGGGCATGCTGATTCGCGTCAGCCCGCTATAAGAACACCGCCACAAAAAAGGGCCGCATTACGCGGCCCTTTTTCTATTGCAGCAATGATCGTTCAGCTGGTCAGCACACGCGCCAATACGGCCTTTACCGTACCCATCCCCTCTTCCAGGGCGCGCTCGATTTCCGCCATGGTGATCAGCGCACGGGACTTGCCAGCAGCCGGGTTCACCACCAGCGCCAGGCAGGCGTAGGGCAAAGCCAGCTCACGGGCCAGCACAGCTTCCGGCATACCGGTCATACCGACGATATCGCAGCCATCACGCTCCATCCGCGCGATCTCCGCAACGGTCTCCAGGCGTGGCCCTTGGGTGCAGCCATACAAGCCGTGATTGCTGAACGCACAGTGCTCGGCAGTCAGGGCATTGGCCAGTTTGGTGCGTAGCCCAGCGTCATAGGGGTGGCTGAAATCCACATGAGTGACATGCTCCAGCTCACCCTCAAAATAGGTGTGCTCGCGCCCGTAGGTGTAATCGATGATCTGATGCGGCAGGCAGAAGTGCCCGGTGCCCATCGCCGAGTGAATACCGCCCACCGCGTTTACCGCGATGACGGCCTTGGCCCCCGCTTCACGCAGCGCCCAGAGGTTGGCGCGGTAGTTGACCTGATGCGGCGGAATACGGTGCGGATGCCCGTGGCGCGCGAGAAACAGCACCTCACGGCCGGCATAGTCGCCCTTGAGCACAGCAGCAGAAGGCGCACCATAGGGCGTATCAATATGCAGCGCAGCCTTGATGGTCAGACCGTCCAGCTTGGTCAGACCCGTACCGCCGATAATCGCGTAAACCGTCATCCCTTACTCTTCAGTCGATTAATTGCGCATCGCGCAGGCTGCCAAGTGCCGCAAGCCAGCGCGGGTTCTGCCGATACTCAATACCCGGGAAGGCCTGCCGGCGCATCCGCGCTAGGCCTTGCGGCGGTTCCACCTTGAGTCGCTGCAAGGCGCTCAGGGCCAGCTCCGCCGCTGCCCGGTCATTACACACCAGGCCCATATCACAGCCCGCTGCCAGCGCAGCCTCGATACGGCAGGCCGCATCGCCGACCACATGGGCACCAGCCATGGACAGATCGTCACTGAAAATCACCCCATCAAAGGCCAGCTCGCCACGCAGAATGCCCTGCAGCCAGCGCTGGGAGAAGCCCGCAGGCTGACTGTCCACCTGAGGGTAGATCACATGGGCGGGCATCACCGCCGCCAACTGCCGACGCAGCTGAGCAAACGGCTGCAAATCAACCGCACGAATCTGCTCCAAGCTACGTTCATCGACCGGGATGGCCACATGTGAATCCGCCTCCGCCCAACCGTGCCCAGGGAAATGCTTGCCGGTGGCGGCCATGCCCGCAGCATTCATCCCACGGATAAACGCGCCGGCCAGTAAAGTCGCACGCTGCGCATCACCTTCGAAAGAACGACTGCCTACGACGGCGCTGCGCTGATGATCCAAGTCCAGCACAGGAGCAAAACTCAGGTCCAGACCTGCAGCCAGCACTTCGGTGGCCATGACCCAACCGCACTGCTCAGCCAAATGCTCGGCATTGGCGTTATCGGCCAGCGCACGCATCGCCGGCAAGCGCACAAAGCCCTGACGCAGACGCTGCACACGCCCGCCTTCCTGATCCACCGCCAGCAGCAGATCTGGCCGCACCGCACGAATCGCCGCAGACAGCTCACGCACCTGACGCGGATCTTCGATATTGCGCGCGAACAGAATCAACCCAGCCACCTGCGGCTGACGCAGGATCTGGCGATCCTCTGCGGTCAACCAGGTGCCGGCGATATCCAGCATCAATGAACCTTGCATGGGTGAACTCACAACTCGTCCTTAAATAAGAGGCGCAACTGCCCACTCAGGGCAAGCGGCTTCATCAATCTGTACCGCACATTGAACAGGGACACGCGCAAAGAGTTCCAGCAGATCGCTGTTGCGCAGACGCACACAGCCATGCGACAGCGCCACGCCCATAGGCTCGCTGTCCGGCGTACCGTGTATGTAGATATAGCGGCGAAAGGTATCGACAGCGCCCAGACGATTGCGTCCGGGCTCACAACCACTCAACCAGAGAATGCGCGTAAGAATCCAGTCACGGCCTGGGAATTGTGCATGCAACTCGGGCGACCAGACCTCACCGGTCCAGCGCCGCCCGCGCAGTACGGCAGCGCTCGGCAAGCCCTCACCAATCTTTGCCCGCACTTGGTGCAAGCCACGCGGTGTACAGCCAGAACCATTGCGCTCGCCGGCGCCATTCAGCGCAGTAGAAACACTCAGACGCAGCTGCAGCTGCCCGTTGGCAAAGCCATATAGACACTGATCGGCGAGGGAGATGTGCAGATAATCGAGAGCAACCATGGGCGGCTAGCTTAGCGGATAGCATCCACCAAGCCCACCCGCCGAGGTCAAACTTTGCTGGATGCTGCGGGAGTCTTGGTACGCGGCTTAAGCTGCGCGCTGGCCAGGGCTTCATCGGTCAGGCCGGTTTCCGAACGCATGCCGGCCGCCAGAAATGGCACCATCAGGCGCATCACCTGCTCAATCGAGGTACTCACCCCGAAATCGGTTTCCGACATCGCGCGCAGAGCCTTGATCCCGGACATGCTGAACGCCGCAGCGCCGAGCATAAAGTGCACGCGCCAGAATAGCTCCAGTGGCGGGATGCGTGGGGCGGCTTCATGCACCAGCTGCATATAGCGACGGAACACTTTTCCGTAGACCTCTTCGAGGTACTTACGCAAGTGCCCCTGGCTCTGACTGAAGGCCAGACCCAGTAGGCGCATAAAGATTGACAGGTCGTTACCACTGCGCGGCTTTACAGCCAGCGCCTGCTCGACCAGCAGCTCAAGCAGCTCTTCCAGACTGACCTTGGTTTCCGGTTTGGCCTGACGACGATCCAGTTCGCGCTCCAGGCTTACGCAGAAAGGCCCGAGAAAGCGCGAGAACACCGCCTGAATCAGGGCCTTTTTCGAGCCGAAGTGATAATTCACCGCGGCCAGGTTCACTCCAGCCTTGCTGGTGATCAAACGCAGAGAAGTTTCTGCGAAACCTTTCTCCGCAAAAAGCTGCTCTGCCGCATCGAGAATGCGTTCAACGGTTTCCGACTGGGCCATGACTCTTTTCATCTGAACAAACACTTGTTTGAAACATACGTTTCAGTCGCCCGCCTTGTCAAGCCGGGCAAACCATCTTGTGGCCGGGCGGTCACAGACATTCGCTAAAGACACGGGCTAACCCTAGCTAGACGCCACCTGAGAGACCCGAGTAACAGTGCGCCGCAACAGGCGAGATAAAGGTCAATTGAGTAGAGATCACAACACAAGGATTGCCAAGCGCTAATCACTGTATATAATCCCAGTCACTGTACAAAAAGACAGAGCCGACCATGCTAAAACTGACGCCGCGCCAAGCTGAAATTCTCGCTTTCATCAAGCAATGTCTTGAAGACAACGGCTACCCGCCTACCCGAGCGGAAATCGCCTTAAAACTAGGTTTCAAATCACCTAATGCAGCGGAAGAACACCTCAAGGCCCTGGCCCGTAAGGGTGCAATCGAGATGACCCCTGGCGCTTCGCGCGGTATCCGCATTCCCGGCTTCGAGCCCAATGCCGATGAAGAAGAAGGCCTACCGGTAATTGGCCGCGTCGCTGCAGGGGCGCCGATTCTGGCGCAGCAGCATATCGAAGAGTCCTGCAAGATCAATCCGGACTTCTTCCACCCCAAGGCCGACTACCTGCTGCGTGTACGTGGCATGAGCATGAAAGACATCGGCATCTTCGATGGTGACCTGCTGGCCGTACACACCACCCGTGAAGCCCGTAACGGGCAAGTGGTGGTGGCGCGCCTCGACGATGAAGTGACCGTCAAACGTTTCAAGCGTGAAGGCAACAAGGTCTGGCTGATTGCGGAAAACCCGGAATTCGCGCCGATCGAAGTAAATCTGGAAGAACAGGATTTGATTATTGAAGGCTTGAGCGTCGGCGTTATCCGCCGCTAGTGGAGGATTTATGCAGTTCCCGCAATCACTGAACCGTACACAACTGCCTTTGTTCGATGCATTTCTGGCGTCGACGGTGACGCCGTTACTTGCCGATAGCGCTGAGCTACCCTGGCAGGATGATGAGACAGAGGCTTTCAGTGAACTGTCGCTGCGTGGCGCAGCCGGGCACTGCCTGAACCTTCTCGCACCGATTCTGCGTGAACTTAGCGACAACCTCGATGAGCGCTGGCTGACCCTGATTGCGCCACCATCAAGCTTGACCCAAACCTGGCTACGCGAGGCGGGCCTGAACCGCGAACGCATTCTGCTGCTCCACCCACGCGGCGCACAAAGCGCGCTGGAGCTGGCGCAACAGGCCCTGACACTAGGCCGCAGTCATACCGTAGTCAGCTGGCTACACCCTCTGGAACGTCAGGCACGGCAACAGCTTGAGCAAGCGGCCCGCCAAGGCAAGGCGCAAAGCCTGAATATCAGTCTGGGATAGTTGGCCAGCAGCCTCGCACAAGGATTGTGCGCGCCAGCCAGTAGAAACCTGACGCAAGAAATAACAAGCACCAGCACAACACTCTAACAACCAGAACCCGGAAGAGCTCTGCAATCAATGCAGAACCCGCGGCCCCTCTTCCTGCTGGAAATTATTTTCCGCCAGGCGCCCCGCCATCTGTACACCGACATTGAGCATGGCCTTGGCCACCTCAACATGCTGCCCCTGCAGAAAAGCTTTGGCATCGGCAGAGAAATCCAGCACCACCAGTGACTCTTCATCCTCGGCACGACGCAGGGCAATGCGCCCGTCGGGCAATTCAACAATTTCCAAGAATGATGTAGGCATTGGCTTAGCTCTCCACGAAAGACCGACAGTGTAACAGCCGACCCGGGCTCGCCCTAGTCCGCCGGTCCAATCAGCCTCTTACCATTCACTCAGGGTTTGCCGAAAGCGCTGTGCCAGAGCTTTCAGCTGCTGACGCCAGGCCTCAAGTGTCTCCTGCGCCAAGAGCGCGACTTCTTCATCCAGGCTGACTGCGGTGATCAATGGCGTAGCTGGATCAACTTTGGCCTTCTTGCCTGCCTGCGGTGGCTGAAACAGCTCGGCATAGGCCTTGAGCAGCTGAGCAACCCAGCTATCAGCGGACTGTGCCAGTTCGACCAGCTCACCCAATTCCTGGCTCGGCGCCGCCTGCAACACTTCCTCAGTGAGAAAGCATTCAGCCCGCGGCGCGGCGCTGTCCGGCAAGCGGTAGTAACCGGCAATTTCATGACACAGGCCCAGCAAGGCCCCGTACAGATGAAACAAAGCGGCTTCACGCTCGGCCTGGATCAAGGCCAGGGCATTCATGCTCTGGCCTTGTTCAGCCTTGCGCCAGGACTCCAGCGCCAGGCCGGCGTAGAAGATTTTCTGATTGGTGCGGGTATAGAGTTCATTGGCCATTGCGGCACCCTCCACAGCGGATTGGATAAGCATACGCGCGCCGGCCAATGACCGACACGCGCTCCGCTAGATCAGCTCTTGTCTTCGACTTTCCACTTGCCGCCATCAAAGAACGCACGCCAGCCCGTCGGCTTGCCGTCGACCTCGGTCTGCACGTACTGCTCCTTGGTCTTGCGGCTGTAGCGGATCACTGCAGCACGACCTTGCGGGTCTTTCTTCGGTGCGTCGCAGAGAAAGTGGTACTTGGGATCGATCTCGTCGCGATGCGGGATCAGCTCCAACACCAGCGGTGCACGGGTTTCGCGGTTTTTCGGGAACTGGCTGGCCGCCAGAAACAGGCCCGAAGCGCCATCGCGCAGGATGTAGGTGTCGTTGACCTTCTCGCACTTGAGCTCCGGCATCTTCACCGGGTCCATTTTCGGCGGCGCCGCTTCACCGCTTTTCAGCAGTTTGCGGGTGTTCTTGCACTCGCTGTTGGTGCAGCCGAAGAACTTGCCGAAACGGCCGGTCTTGAGCTGCATCTGACTGCCGCACTTGTCGCAGTCCAAACTCGGGCCTTCGTAGCCCTTGATGCGGTACTGGCCCTGCTCCACTTCATAACCGCTGCAATCCGGGTTATTGCCACAGATATGCAACTTGCGGGTTTCATCGAGCAGGTAGGCGTCCATCGCGGTCGAGCAGATCGGGCAGCGGTGCTTGCCAAGCAGCACGCGCGACTCGGACTCACCCTCATCGTCCGCGGCAATTTCGTCACCCGGCACCAGATTGACGGTGGCCTTGCAGCGCTCTTTCGGCGGCAGTGCATAACCGGAACAACCGAGGAATACGCCGGTTGATGCGGTACGGATAGTCATCGGCCGTGCGCAGTCGCGGCAAGCGATATCGGTCAGCGTCGGCTGGTTGGCACGCATGCCACCCTCACCTGCTTCAGCCACTTCAAGCTTCTTCTTGAAGCCACCGTAGAACTCGTCCAGTACGTGTTTCCACTCGCGCCCGCCCTGGGCCACATCGTCCAGGTGCTCTTCCATGCCGGCGGTAAAGCCGTAGTCCATCAAATTGGAGAAACTTTCGGACAGACGTTCGGTAACGATGTCGCCCATCTTCTCCGAGTAGAAACGGCGGTTGTGCAGGGCTACGTATCCGCGGTCCTGGATGGTGCCGATAATCGCCGCATAGGTCGACGGGCGACCGATACCGCGTTTCTCCATTTCCTTGACCAGACTGGCTTCCGAGTAACGTGCTGGTGGCTTGGTGAAGTGCTGGCTCGGATCGAGTTTGATCAGCTTGAGCGCTTCGCCCTGACTCATGTCGGGCAGCACATCATCATCGCCCGGTTTGCTCAACTGCGGCAGTGCGCGAGTGTAGCCGTCGAACTTGAGGATACGGCCCTTGGCGCGCAACTCAAACTGCGCGGCAGTGACGGTCACGGTGGTCGACAGGTATTCGGCCGGCGGCATCTGGCAGGCAACGAACTGGCGCCAGATCAGCTCGTAGAGACGCTCGGCGTCACGCTCCATGCCCGACAGCTGAGTCGGCTTGAGGTTGACGTCGGAAGGACGAATCGCTTCGTGCGCCTCCTGAGCGCCCTCCTTGCTGCTGTAGGCAATCGGGTTGGCAGGCAGGTACTTCTTGCCGAACTCGCTTTCAATAAAGCCACGCACCATGCTCACGGCATCGGCCGAGAGATTGGTCGAGTCGGTACGCATATAGGTGATGTAGCCGGCCTCATACAGACGCTGAGCCATCATCATGGTCTTCTTCACCCCAAAACCCAGGCGGTTACTGGCGGCCTGTTGCAAGGTGGAAGTAATGAACGGCGCCGACGGCTTGCTGCTGGTCGGCTTGTCTTCGCGTTTGCTGATGCTGTAGCTGGAGGCTTTCAGTGTCGCTAGGGCCGCCATGGCCTGGGCCTCATTCAGCGGCTTGAAGGCTGCGCCGTTCTCACGAGCCACTTCAAAACGGACATTGGCGCCTTTGGCGGTACCCAGATCGGCGTGCACTTCCCAGTATTCTTCAGGGACAAACGCGCGGATCTCTTTCTCGCGCTCGACCACCAGTTTCACGGCTACCGACTGTACACGACCGGCGGACAGACCACGGGCGATCTTCGCCCACAGCAGCGGCGAGACCATGTAACCCACCACGCGGTCGAGGAAGCGCCGCGCCTGCTGGGCGTTGACCCGATTGATATCCAGTTCGCCAGGCTTGGCAAACGCTTCCTGGATAGCCTTCTTGGTGATTTCGTTGAACACCACGCGCTTGTAGCGGCTGTCATCGCCACCGATGGATTCACGCAGGTGCCAGGCAATGGCTTCCCCCTCACGGTCCAAGTCGGTTGCGAGATAGATGGTGTCGGCATCCTTGGCCAAACGGCGCAACTCTTCGACCACCTTCTCTTTGCCAGGGAGGATCTCGTACTTGGCTTTCCAGCCGTGCTCGGGATCCACGCCCATGCGTGCAAACAGCTGACGCTTGGCTTTTTCCTTGGGCGACAGCGCCGGTACTTCACCTGCAGCGGCTTTACCACGCTTGACCGGCTCTTTGGCGGTACTCGCCGAACCACTGGTGGGTAGGTCACGGATGTGGCCGATGCTCGACTTCACCACGTACTCGTTGCCCAAGTACTTGTTGATGGTCTTGGCCTTGGCCGGGGATTCCACGATGACCAGCGATTTGCCCATGGATTGGAAAATTCCTGAAATTCGATAAATAAATGCGGGAGGCGCTGTACTGCCTACTAGCGCGGCACCGCTATATATAGTGGTGGTCCGGCCGAGGTCAAGCGCAGCAGTGGCCCGATGTCAGCTTAAGGCCGAGTAAAGAGTGCGGTTTCAGCCTGAATCAAAGCAAAGCGTGGAACCGTCTCGCCGTCCACCTCAACGCTTTCGCAAAACATCTCCAACGGTCGCACCCACAAGCCAAACTCGCCGTACAGCGCCTGATAGACCACCATCGCCTGTTCCGTTTCGGAATGCTGGGCTACGCCAAACACACGGTATTCAGGGCCTTTGTAGTGACGGTAAAGACCAGGCTGTAGCTGCATCGGTGAATTCCTTGAAGATTTTCTGCTGATAAACAAAAACCGGGGCACTGGGCCCCGGTTTTTTCCATCTCTTACACCGATGAAGCTTAGAGGCGTTCGAAGACGGTGGTGATGCCTTGGCCGAGACCTACGCACATGGTCGACACACCGAAGGTGCCGCCATTCTGCTTCATCACGTTCAGCAGGGTACCGGAGATACGCGCACCGGAACAACCGAACGGGTGACCCAGGGCGATGGCGCCGCCGTGCAGGTTGACCTTCTCTTCCATCTTGTCGAGCACTTTCAGGTCCTTCAGCACAGGCAGAGCCTGGGCAGCAAAGGCTTCGTTGAGCTCGAAGAAGTCGATGTCATTGATGGTCAGGCCAGCACGTTTCAGGGCTTTCTGAGTCGACGGTACTGGGCCGTAACCCATGATCGCTGGATCAACACCGGCCACGGCCATGGCGCGAACCACTGCCATTGGCTGAATGCCGAGGTCCTGAGCGCGTTGGGCGCTCATGACGATCATGCAGGAAGCGCCATCAGTGATCTGCGAGGACGTACCTGCAGTCACGGTACCGCCTTTCGGGTTGAACGCAGGCTTCAGCGCAGCCAGGCTTGCCAGAGTGGTTTCCGGACGAATGGTTTCGTCGTAGTCAAACACCTTCAGGAAACCGTTCTCGTCGTAGCCTTGCATCGGGATGATTTCATCCTTGAACTTGCCTTCGACGGTAGCTTTGTGGGCCAGACGGTGCGAACGCTCACCGAAGGCGTCCTGCTGCTCACGGCTGATGCCATGCATCTTGCCGAGCATTTCAGCAGTCAGACCCATCATGCCCGAGGCCTTGGCCGCGTACAGCGACAGGTGCGGGTTTGGATCAACACCGTGCATCATGCCAACGTGGCCCATGTGCTCCACACCGCCGATGACGAATACGTCACCGTTGCCGGTCTGGATTGCCTGCACAGCAGTGTGCAGAGCGCTCATGGACGAACCGCACAGGCGGCTCACAGTCTGGCCAGCAGCAGTGTGCGGGATCTGGGTCATCAGCGACGCCATGCGCGCGATGTTCCAGCCCTGCTCCAGGGTCTGGTTTACGCAGCCCCAGATCACGTCTTCCACTTCAGCTGGGTCCAGCTTGGTGTTACGTGCCAGCACGCCGCTGATCAGGTTGGCCGACATGGTTTCGGCACGGGTGTTGCGATGCATGCCGCCCTTGGAACGACCCATCGGGGTACGACCGAAGTCGACGATGACTGCATCTCTAGGATTCAGGCTCATAAATTCACTCTCGCTCTAGTCGTTGCGCGATTAACCGAAAAACTTCTGGCCCTTAGCGGCCATTTCGCGAAGCTTGGCAGTCGGGGTGTACAGCGCGCCCAGCTCGGCATATTTGTCGGCCAGGGCAACGAACTCGGCTACACCGATGGTGTCGATGTAACGCAGTGCACCACCGCGGAACGGAGGGAAGCCGATGCCGTAGATCAGGCCCATATCGGCCTCAGCTGCGGTATCAACGATGCCGTCTTCCAGGCAACGCACGGTTTCCATGCACAGAGGAATCATCATGAAGTTGATGATGTCTTCATCAGTCACTTCACGCTGCTCGGTCACGATGGACTTGAGCAGGTCGTAGGCAACCGGATCGGAAACCTTCTTCGGCTTGCCGCGCTTGTCCATTTCGTAGGCGTAGAAGCCCTTGCCGTTCTTCTGACCCAGGCGATCTGCTTCGTACATCACGTCAACCGCGGTACGGCCTTCAACTGCCATGCGATCCGGGAAACCTTCAGCCATCACATCACGGCCGTGGTGACCGGTGTCGATACCAACCACGTCGGACAGGTACGCCGGACCCATCGGCCAGCCGAACTTCTCCATGACCTTGTCGATACGCACGAAGTCGACACCGAAGCCCAGCAGCTTGGAGAAGCCACCGAAGTACGGGAACAGCACGCGGTTGACCAGGAAGCCTGGGCAGTCGTTGACCACAACCGGGGTCTTGCCCATTTTCTTGGCGTAGGCAACGGTGGTAGCCACAGCTACATCGCTGGACTTCTCGCCACGAATCACTTCAACCAGCGGCATCATGTGCACAGGGTTGAAGAAGTGCATGCCGACGAAGTTTTCCGGACGCTTGAGGGCCTTGGCCAGCAAGTTGATGGAAATGGTCGAGGTGTTCGACGCGAGGATGGCGTCTTCTTTGACCACGCCTTCCACTTCAGCCAGAACAATCTGCTTGACCTTCGGGTTCTCAACCACGGCTTCGACAACGATGTCGACAGCGCCGAAATCGCCGTAGGACATGGTTGGACGAATGGCAGTAAGGGCTTCAGCCATCTTCGCCGGGGTCATACGACCTTTGGTAACGCGACCGCCGAGCAGCTTGGAAGCCTCGGCCAGACCCATCTGGATACCCTCTTCACGGATATCCTTCATCAGGATCGGAGTGCCCTTGGAAGCAGACTGGTAGGCGATACCGCCACCCATGATGCCGGCGCCGAGTACGGCGGCCAGTTTCACGTCTTTGGCGATTTCGTCGTGCTGCTTGGCTTTCTTCTTCAGATCCTGATCGTTCAGGAACAGACCGATCAGGCTGGCAGCAACCGGGGTTTTAGCCAGTTTAACGAAGCCCGCAGCTTCCACTTCCAGCGCTTTGTCGCGACCGAAGTTGGCGGCTTTCTGAATGGTTTTGATCGCTTCAACCGGCGCCGGGTAGTTCGGGCCAGCCTGACCTGCGACAAAACCTTTGGCAGTTTCGAAGCACATCATCTGCTCGATCGCGTTGAGCTTGAGCTTTTCCAGCTTCGGCTGACGCTTGGCCTTGTAGTCCAGCTCGCCAGAGATAGCGCGCTTGATCAGGTCCAGAGCAGCGGCTTGCAGCTTGTCAGCGGCAACCACAGCATCCACTGCACCCATTTTCAGGGCGTCAGCAGCTTTGTTTTCTTTACCACCGGCAATCCACTCAACGGCGTTATCGGTACCGATAACCCGTGGCAGACGCACGGTGCCGCCGAAGCCTGGGTAGATGCCCAGTTTGACTTCAGGCAGGCCAACCTTGGCGCTTTCGGCCATGACGCGGTAATCCGCGGCCAGGCACATCTCAAAACCACCGCCCAAGGCGATGCCGTTGATCGCGACAACAGTCGGAACATTGAGGTCTTCAAAATCACTGAAGATCTTGTTGGCTTCGAGGTTGCCAGCCACCAGTTCTTCGTCTGGCAACTTGAAGTTGTCAACGAACTCGGTGATGTCGGCGCCGACGATAAATACGTCTTTGCCACTGGTGACAATCACGCCCTTGATCGAACCATCGGCCTTGATCGCATCAACGGATTGACGCAGTTCATTGAGGGTAAGACGGTTGAATTTGTTGACGGATTCACCCTTGAGGTCGAATTTCAATTCGACGATGCCGCTCTCAAGAGCCTTAACCGTGATGGCTTTACCTTCGTAAATCATCAACTGATCTCCACGGTATGGAAGCTGAACAGTACACATCGGAGCCAACCAGCAAGCTACTCCACGGCACAGCCGTCTAGAGTAACCCCAATCAGCCTGGCACACCCACCGACGCGATAATCGGACTGTAAAGGCGCTGTCTTAAGAGGCAAACGCTCAATTCATACGCCCGTTTGATTTGGGTGTGCACACCTTCAAGGAAAAGCCCCAACTTGTCAATTGGCCTGTTGTGACTGTAAAGGCGTACAAAAAATTACGTTCAGGCCTACGCAGGCATGCAGATCACTCTGCAGCGAACAGGCGGCCATCCGCAGCGATTTACGGTTACTTCGCCAACTCTGCAAACAGAAGTGTGATCCAGCGCATACCTAGCAAAATGATTTGGCTGCAGGTACAGTCGTCTCAATACGGCCGTTTTAGACCGCCCGTAGCCAAAACAAAAACAATTAGAGCCCAATCAAGGGCGCACGGAGTTCCCCCATGTCGAGCCGCATGCTTGCCATTGTTTTGAGCACCCTGCTCGCAATTACCCTCCCTCTATTCAGCGCCGCGACCCAGGCTGCAGATGCAGCAACCAGCCTGCTGAAACTGCACCAGCTGCGCCTTGCCGCACAAAAGTCTCTGAGCGACTTCTACATGTTCAACGGCATGGAAGGCGATCAACGCTATGCGCGGATGATCAACGACTCGGTGAGCGAGGTGAACAGTCATCTGAACGCGCTAACAGACATGCCCGGCGAAGGCGCAAAGGCGCTGCGCTCGCAGCTGGATCAGCAATGGAAGGGTTACGAGATCGACCTCAACAACCTGATCAACGCGCTGAAGAGTCAGGGTTACACCGACCTGCAGCCAGTAGCCGACCTTGCAGCCCGCAACCAACAGCTGATGACCCTGAGCCAGGAGCTGTATACCAAGATCCAGCAGGAAGGCAGCTACAGCGTGCCAGCACTGACTCAGCGCAGCCGCGAACAGAGCATGTTGATGCAAGGCATTGCCGTGGATTACGCCTCGCGCAGCGCCTCGGTAGGCGCCACCTTTATGGGAGGTGGCGATGCACGGCCAATCGAAGAACTGGTCAGTGAGTTCGCCAGCAAGATGGCAACACTGGAGAAAGACCCGAAGAACAGCCCGCAGCTCAAGCAATCCTGGGAAGGGGTCGCCACCAAATGGCGCTATATTGAGAAATCGCTGATCAACTACAACGAAAACAGCGTGCCATTTCTGGTCAACAAGTACTCCAATACCATCATCCAGGGCATTGAACAGATTTCCGGTCAGTACGCGGCCGCCAACCTCTGATCGCGACCGCTGCCATCCGTATTCGCTTTACCGGCCTGCCTGGCCGTACTCCGGCCCAGTGCTTGCACTGGGCTTTCTTTTTATGGCCCGCCATCCATGGCGCCCCCCTTTCGGGCCGTCGCTGCGCGACGTTAAAAATTGCTCCAGGCAATTTTTATTCAGGCTTTGGCCTGGAGAAACGCAACAATTGCCTCCAGCGCTTCGCCAGCACCTCGTTCGCCCCAGCATACCGAGAGCATCTGATCGGTCGCCTCAACCTTGAACGCATCGGCCGGCAAGGCCTGCAGTTGCGCCAACAAGGCCTGATCGGCGCAGGGCTCGCGCCATTTATTCACCCACTGCCCTTGCTCCATCTGCCAATAGCACCAGCTATCGACCTGGCCGCGGCGGCGTGCACGGTGGTATTGCGGACAGGCATGCGGTGGCTGACGCAGCAGCCAATGCGGCCACTCCTGGCGCGACAGCTGCATCGCCACACCCATCCGCCGCGCCTGCAAGCGCACGTCCATCTGCCCACGCTGATGGCGCGAGGGCACCAGCCAGGCCAGCGGGCTGAGCAAAAAGGCCAGGAGCAAAAGCAGAAACCAGGGACTCATATCGTTATCTCACCGGCAAAAGCCTGTCATCAGCGCTCAGGAAGGCCATACTAAAACTATTGATCCACTTGCAAGGAGAGTTACCCCATGCCCTACCAGCATATTCTGGTCGCCGTCGACCTTACCGAGGAATGCGACCCGGTCATGCACCGCGCACAGAAACTGGCCGCCAGCAGCGGGGCCAAGCTGTCTGTGGTGCATATCGTCGAACCTATGGCCATGGCCTTTGGCGGCGACGTACCGATGGACCTGTCGATGCTGCAACAACAGCAGTTCGACCAGGCCCGCGAGCGCCTGGACAAGTTTTCCGGCAAGTATCCTGACCTCAGCGCCGAGCATCGTCACCTGGCCTACGGCCAACCGCGCCAGGAAATCCACCGCCTCGCCGAAGAACAGCAATGCGACCTGATCGTTGTCGGCAGCCACGGCCGTCATGGCCTTGCACTACTGCTGGGCTCAACAGCCAACGACGTACTGCACGGCGCACCCTGCGATGTGCTGGCCGTGCGCCTGAAAAAAACCGAGTAACGCGAGCTGCGGGTGAATAACGCTGCAGCGTTATTCACCGCTATCAGGCGAGCTCATGACCAGCGGGCGAATCTTCTGCAGCTGGGTCTCCAGCGAATAGGTCATGCTCGAGGCCATGGAGAAGAAGGTCAGGAATGCCTTGAGGTTGGAATCGCCCTCGCAGGTTGCATGAATGCGCTGCCAGAACGCCTGGTTAACCAGCTGTAACTGCTGGAACATGCGCACCAGGCCCTTCAGTTCCCAATCCGCAGCACGCCCTTCGCGCAGGTTGAAATACTGCTGGGTCAGGTACAGCGACACCGTGCGCAGGATGAACTCCTGGCTGTTGGCGAACGGCAGATGATGCTGTGCCATGGGCTTGAGCTTGCCCAGCACCGGACAGGCACTGGTAGCCATGATCACCCCAAGCAGCGCACGCAGGCCCTCTTCCAGGCCCACCTGCTTGTTGTACTCACGCTCAGGCGTGCGCACCCATACAGCCACCTTCTTGAAGGCCGGCAGGCCCTGGAAATCCTCTATTACCCGATGCAGATCGACAGCCGCCGGGCAATGACTGAAATTGTCCTTGCTCAGCGGGCAGTTGCTGCATTGCTGGTATTCAAGGCGCGTCCAGGCCGGTGCGCTTTGCGCAGCCTCTGCCTCGTACACCCGGTCCAGCTCGATCCTGTAGCTGAACTGATGATTGTCGTCGAGAGTGATGCGGTACTCGATGGCCATGACTGTCTCCGCCAGAAGGCTCAAAATCCTGTTTGAGCGCGCTACTTTACGCCTTGGGCTTAGCCTTCCAGCTCAGCCCAACGCTCGACCAACTGCTCCAACTCATGCTGCACAGCCTGCAGTTTCGCCAGCACTTCGGCGGTCTTCTCCGCAGGCTGCTGATAGAAACTCGGCGAGCCAATCTGTTCCTGCAAGCTGGCAACCTGCCCCTCCAGCGCATCGATCTGCCCTGGAATGGCCTCCAGCTCGCGCTGTAGCTTGTAACTGAGTTTTTTCTTGCTCGCTGCAGCAGCCACCACCGCCACAGGCTCCGCAGCCACTGGCGTCGGGACCACAGCTGAGGCTAGTTCAGGCTTGCCGGCTTTGCTTTCACCCACCCCGAGCAGGCGCGGCGAACCGCCCTGACGCAGCCAATCCTGATAACCACCAACGTATTCGCGCACACGACCTTCACCTTCGAATACCAGGGTGCTGGTCACCACATTGTCGAGGAAGGCCCGGTCGTGACTGACCATCAACACAGTGCCCGGGAAAGTCAGCAGTACTTCTTCAAGCAACTCCAGGGTTTCCACGTCGAGGTCGTTGGTCGGCTCGTCCAGTACCAACAGGTTGGCCGGCTTGCTGAACAGCTTGGCGAGCAAGAGACGTGCCCGCTCCCCCCCGGACAAAGCCTTGACCGGTGTACGCGCCCGCTGTGGGCTGAACAGGAAGTCGCCCAGGTAGCTCAGCACATGACGGTTCTGCCCGTCGATCTCGATAAAGTCGCGACCTTCGGCGACGTTATCGATCACGGTCTTTTCCAGATCGAGCTGGTGACGCAATTGGTCAAAATAAGCCACTTCGATGCGTGTACCTTCGGCCACTTCACCGCTGGTGGGCTGCAAACCGCCGAGCATCAGCTTGAGCAAGGTGGTTTTGCCCGTGCCGTTGGCGCCGAGCAGACCAATGCGGTCGCCGCGCTGCAGCACCATGGAGAAATCCTTGATCAGAAACGGACCATCTGGATGCGCAAAGCTGACGTTTTCCAGCACCATCACCTGCTTGCCGGATTTCTCGGCGGTTTCCAGCTGGATATTGGCCTTGCCAGTGCGCTCGCGCCGTTCGCTGCGCTCAACCCGCAAGGCTTTGAGGGCGCGCACACGGCCTTCGTTACGGGTGCGGCGGGCCTTGATGCCTTGGCGAATCCACACTTCTTCCTGGGCCAGCCGTTTGTCGAACAGCGCGTTGGCGGTTTCTTCGGCGGCCAGGGTGGCCTCCTTGTGCACCAGGAAACTGGCGTAGTCACCGTTCCAGTCGATCAGGCCGCCGCGATCCAGTTCGAGGATGCGCGTAGCCAGGTTCTGCAGGAAGGAACGGTCGTGGGTGATAAACAGTACTGCGCCCTGGAAATCCGCCAAGGCTTCTTCCAGCCAGGCAATCGCACCGATATCCAGGTGGTTGGTGGGTTCATCGAGCAGCAGCAGATCGGGCTCGGAGACCAACGCCTGAGCCAGCAGCACACGGCGACGCCAGCCACCGGACAGTTCAGCCAGGGTCTTGTCGGCCGGCAGCTGCAGGCGGCTCAGGGTGCTGTCGACCAGTTGCTGCAGGCGCCAGCCATCACGAGCCTCAAGGTCCTGCTGCACATGCATCAGCTTGTCCAGATCGGCGTCAGTGACACAGTTCTGCGCCAAATGATGGTACTGGGCGAGTAACTCACCCACTCCATCCAGACCTTGAGCGACCACATCAAACACCGTGCGATCGTCGGCCAGCGGCAGCTCCTGCGGCAATTCGCCGATCTTCAGACCAGGTGCGCGCCAGACGGCGCCGTCATCGGCCTTCTGATCACCCTTGACCAGCTTCATCATGCTCGATTTGCCGGTGCCGTTGCGGCCGATGATGCACACCCGCTCGCCACGGGCGATCTGCCAAGACACCTTGTCCAATAGCGGCATTGCGCCGTAGGCCAGGGAAATATCAGTGAACTTGAGCAGGGTCATGGCACGCCTCAACAAAAAACGACAGGTGAACGCTGGTAAAACCGTGGCCGAGCAACGGGCTTCGTTGCATCCAATGCACAGCGGCAACCTGAAACACCCAAAAATCATCTGCGGCTGCCCAGGACACCCGCAAAACAGGGCGCGCATTCTAACCGAGAAGCGCATCGACCAAGCAGGCAATTTCAGCGGCGGGCGCGGTAAATTCTGCGCACGCCATCTGCTGCCCGGGCAACCAGCGCTCTAGGGCGGATGCCAGGGCAGCAGATGGCGATTAATGCCGACAATTACCCATTGCAACGCTTTGCGCCTTCACCGCCCATGGGCAAACGACTAAGCTAGAGCCATACGCACTATTTGCCTGGAAGTGTCATGCGCGGCCCCCTGTTCAGTCTGCTGTCCTGCCTATTGGTTTCCTCCCTGAGCGTCGCCGCGGCGCAAGCCGCCACTCTGACGCAACAGCGTCAATACTACGATCAAGCCAAAGCCGCGCTGGCCAAGGGCGACAAAGGCCCTTACCAGCGTTATGCCAGCGCCCTGCGTGACTATCCGCTGGAACCTTATCTGGCATATGACGAGCTGACCGCCCGGCTGAAATCGGCGAGCAACGACGAAATCGAGAAATTCCTCGCCGAACATGGCGACCTGCCGCAAATCAGCTGGATGAAGCTACGCTGGCTGCGCTGGCTGGCCGAGCGCGGTGAATGGCAGACTTTTATCAACTACTACGATCCGGCGCTGAACTTTACCGAGCTCGACTGTTTGTATGGCCAATACCAGCTAAGCCACGGCATGCGCACCGAAGGCAACGCTACCGCCGAGAAACTCTGGCTGGTGGGCAAATCCCAGCCAAACGCCTGCGACCCGCTGTTCACACTGTGGGCCGCAGAAGGTCAGCTCACCGAACAGAAACGCTGGCAGCGCGCCAAGCTGGCGGCCGAAGCGCGCAACTATGGCCTGGTCACTCACCTGATCAAGAGCATGCCGACCCTGGGCAACCACGGCAAAACCCTGCTGCAGGTTGCACAGAAACCTGAGCTGCTGAAACAGACCTCACGTTTTACCCAGACCGACGCGGCCATGGCCGATGTGGTTGGCCTGGGGCTGCGCCGCCTGGCCCGCCAGGACCCGGAAAGCGCGCTGAAGCTGCTCGATGGCTACGCCCAACGGATGAAATTCTCCAGCGAGGAACAGGTCGCCATCGCCCGTGAAATCGGCCTGACCCTGGCCAAGCGCTTCGATTCCCGCGCCCTGCAAGTCATGGCCAAGTACGATCCTGAACTGCGTGACAATACCGTCAGCGAATGGCGCGCTCGCCTACTGCTGCGCCTGGGCCGTTGGGATGAGGCCAACCAGCTGACGCGCCGGATGCCTGCCGAACTCGGCAACACCAATCGTTGGCGCTACTGGCAGGCGCGTAGCCTGCAATTGGCACAGCCCAATAGTCAGGAACCAAAAGCGCTGTATCAGGCGCTGGCCAAAGAGCGTGACTTCTACGGTTTTATGGCTGCTGACCAGGTGCAGGCGCCCTATCAGCTGAACAACAAGCCACTAAACCTGAGCCCACAGACCATCCAGAAGGTGCGTAATTCGGCAGCGATTCGCCGTGCCCTGGAGTTCCACGCCCGTGGTCAGGTCGCCGATGGTCGGCGCGAGTGGTACAACGTCAGCCGCCTGTTCAGCCGTGATGAAATGGTTGCCCAGGCACGCCTGGCCTATGAGATGGGCTGGTACTTCCCGGCCATCCGCACCATCAGCCAGGCACAGTATTGGGACGATCTGGAGGTGCGCTTTCCCATGGCCCACCGCGAACACCTGGTGCGTGAGGCGAAGAATCGCGACATTCACTCCAGTTGGGTATTTGCCGTCACCCGCCAGGAAAGCGCCTTTATGGCCGATGCCAAATCCCATGTCGGCGCCATGGGTTTGATGCAGCTGATGCCAGCCACCGCCAAAGAAACCGCCAGACGTTTTGGCATTCCGCTGTCATCGCCGCAGCTGGCGTATCGCCCGGAAGTCAATATTCAGCTGGGTGCGGCTTACCTGAGCCAGATCTACGGCCAGTTCAACGGTAACCGCGTGCTCGCCTCCGCTGCCTACAACGCCGGCCCAGGGCGCGTGCGCCAGTGGCTGCGCGGCGCAGATCACCTGTCATATGACGTGTGGATCGAAAACATCCCGTTTGATGAAACCCGCCAGTACGTACAGAACGTGCTGTCCTACTCGGTGATCTACGGCGAGAAGCTCAACGCACCGCAGCCACTGGTAGCCTGGCACGAGCGTTACTTCGATCAGTAATAGCGAAACAGACACGCTCAACAGTAGTTGTTGAGCGTGCCCTACTCGCTTATTCCAGCACCTGCACCGGCATATCCAGACGCAGCGGCCCTTCGCCACAAGCGATCAGGTTCTGCCCGAAAAACACATCGCCGTCACGCTCACGGTAAGTTTTCAGGGTGGTCAACGGCTCGCGATCGGCGCTGCGCTCGCCGGTTTGTGGGTCGAGGGTGGTCATGATGCAACGCGAGCAGCCTTTGACCACACGAAACTCCAGCTCACCAATGCGAATCCGCTTCCAGCTGTCCTCTGCATACGGCTCACTGCCACTGACCACCAGATTCGGACGAAAACGCAGCATCGGTAACGGCCGGCCGACCCGCGCCGACAGGTCATCCAGCGAGGCCTGGCCGATCAGCAGCAAAGGAAAGCCATCGGCAAACGCCACCTTGTCGCCCACTTCGGCATAGGCCGTATCGACCTGCCGCGCACGCGGTTCCGACACCTGCACCAGGCGGCAGGCACGACCGAGAAACTGGCTCAGCCACTGCGCAGCCACATCGCCAGCATCTGGCACCTGCAAACTGTCGCGCCAGATGGTCACACCGCGCAGCGCCGCCTGCTCATCCGGCACTGCCACCTGCAGCTCAGGCATACCCGGCGCACTCAGCTGCAGGTGGGAGGCACCCAGCCAGCGCGCCTGCAACTGAGTCATCTGCGCCAGCAAGCGTTGCGTAAGGAAGCGCCCGCTTTCAGCATCGACTACCATCCAGCGACGATCACCCTGCACGCCCAAAGCGTCCAGCACCGTTTCGCGCAAGGCCTCGCCTGCCGCCGACTTCAGTGGATAACGGTACAACCCGGAGAGATGCAACATGAGCCCAGCTTCCCTTTGGCAAAACGCCCTTATACGAGTAACCCGCCACACTCACAAGCCCATCTTGCCCCTACCGCTGCTGGTCCTGCTAAGCGCCTGCAGTGGCACCGCACCGGATAACCTGGGTATCCATGATGGCCAGCTGAGCGCCTGCCCGGACTCACCGAACTGCGTAAATAGCCAAGCCAGCGATGCGCGACACGCCATTGAACCGCTACCACTGCAAGGCAGCGCCGAAGCAACTCAGGCACGTCTCAAGGCGTTGCTCAGTGCAGAGCCACGCGTGAGTCTGGTGGAGGAAGCGCCGGGTTATTTGCGCGCTGAATTCAGCAGCAAGCTGATGCGCTTTGTCGATGATGTGGAATTTATGATCGGCGCAGCCCGAGTGGATGTGCGCTCGTCATCACGCCTGGGTTACGCGGATTTCGACGTTAACCGCGAGCGCATTGAGCATCTGCGCCAGCGGCTAAGCGAATAAACAGTAAGGTGAGTCCCGGGCTGACGCCCGCGTCAGACTTATTCCTCGGGGTGCAGCAGGGCCAAACGCTGGTGCACCACATCCACCAGTTTGTCCGGCTGGAACTTGGAGAGAAAGTTGTCGCAGCCAACCTTCTTCACCATGGCCTCGTTGAAACTGCCGGACAACGAGGTATGCAGCACCACGTACAAGTCCTTGAGGCGCGAGTCGTTGCGAATTTCGGTGGTCAAGCGATAGCCGTCCATCTCCGGCATTTCCGCATCGGTGATCACCATCAACAGCTTTTCATGCACATCGACTCCGGCGTCAGCCCAGCTCTTCAGCAGGTTGAGCGCGCGCAGGCCATCGCTGGCGGCATGGCAACGGATATCCAGTTGCGCCATGGTGCCCTTGAGCTGACTCATGGCCACGTTGGAGTCATCCACCAGCAGCACCTCACGACCCTTAGCGTATTCCAGCAACGGGTCGGCGAGTTTTTCCGGGGAGACCTTGGTGCTCATCGGGCTGATTTCCGCCAACACCTTTTCCACGTCGATCACTTCGACGATCTGGTCTTCGACCTTGGTAATGGCCGTCAGATAATGCTGACGCCCGGCGCCACCTGGCGGCGGCAGAATGGATTCCCAATTGAGGTTGAGAATGCGCTCGACCCCACCGACCAGGAAGGCCTGCACCGAGCGGTTATATTCGGTCACGATAATGGTGCTGCGCTCATCCGGCACAATGGGCCGCATGCCGATAGCCTGGGACAGATCGATCACCGGCAGCGTCTGCCCTCGCAGGTTGACCACTCCGCAAACAAACCGGTGACGCTGCGGCATCAGAGTCAGTTTGGGCATCTGCAGGACTTCCTGCACCTTGAACACGTTGATCGCAAACAACTGCCGCCCCGTGAGGCGGAACATGAGAATTTCCAGGCGGTTCTCACCCACCAGCTGGGTACGTTGGTTCACTGAGTCGAGAATGCCGGCCATCATGCGCTCCTGTTCACTTATCGATCTAGCCTAGCTCAAATAGCCATGCCCTGGTGTATCGGCAATCTGCCGCGCATCTGAAGGCAGATGGCGCGACGCCATCATGCGATAAGCGCGGCGTCGAGGCCAGCCAGGCGGCAGGAGCCGCCGCGTCTATTCCATCAACAGCGGCGAATTCTCCGGCAAATGCATGTGCAATGCTTGCGGCATTGACGCAAAGCGCAGCTTACGACTTTCCATCGGCTCGCCATCCAGATTGAGATCCAAACCTTCTGGTGCTTCGACCTCCAACCATGGCAGCCGGGCACTCAGGGCCACGCTCTGCAAGCCATTGATCCCGCCAGACAGCAGCGTGCCCAGAGTGCCGACCACATCAGCTGCCGCCGGCACAATGCAGATATCCAACAAGCCATCGTTAACCCATGCATTGGGGCACAGCACGTGTCCACCTCCGGCCTGGCGACCATTACCAATGCCGAGGGCGAGAAACTCACCCTCCCACTGAAAATCCGGCCCGGTAAAACGGCCAAACGACGACTGCACTTCGGCAAAACGGGTCAGCCCCGTCAAAAAGTAAGCCGCACCGCCAAGCACGCGCTTGAGATCCTCTGACGTATTGGCGGTGACATTGCAGCCAAAGCCGCCAGTGGCCATATTGAGAAACACTTGGCCGTCAACTTCACCCAGATCAATCGGCTGCGCGGGCGTATCCAGCAATGCCAGGGCAATTCGCGGGTCAAGATCAACCCCGGCTGCCTGGGCAAAGTCGTTGGCCGTGCCCAATGGCAATAGCGCCAGACTGGCCTTGGTTTTTGCCAGCGTCATGGCTTCAGCCACTTCGCGCAGGGTGCCATCACCTCCGCCGGCAATCAGGGTCGGATAACCGGCCTGCAGCGCCTCGTTGACCAGACGCTGCGCATCGCCGCTCTCCCAGGTCACCCGCACATCCAGTTGCCAGCCCTCTTCACGACGCGCCTGCACCGCAGCACGCACCTCGGCATTAAGGGCTTGCTTGCCATGCAGAATCAGCAGCGCTTTACGTTCTTGCATCCAAGGCATCCTTTCACATTTCAAGAAAAAGACTCAGCGACAGGGCTTGAGGTTGCATCAGCGTGCAAACGGCAACCTCAACATCAAATAATTAGATTATTAGGCTCAATATTTACGCATTTTTAATCGTATTGATTTATTGGATCATCCATCCATCGCCAATGAACACCGCCGCTGCAAGCCGGTGCTCCTTAATGAGGATATGCAGATGATCGAAGTACGTCCCTTCGCCCAACTCGGTGCGGCCAATCATGGCTGGCTGAAGGCCCGCCATCACTTTTCCTTTGCCGAATACTATGAGCCAGCGCGGATGAACTGGGGCGCGCTGCGGGTCTGGAACGATGATGAAATTGCCCCGCACAACGGTTTTCCAACTCACCCGCACCGCGATATGGAAATCATCACCTATGTGCGCCAGGGGGCCATCAGCCACAGGGATAACCTGGGCAATCAGGGCCGCACCGAGGCCGGTGATGTGCAGGTAATGAGTGCAGGTACCGGGATTGCCCACAGCGAATACAACCTGGAAGACAGCCCCAGCAAGATTTTCCAGATCTGGATTCAGCCCAACCAGGCGGGCCTGCCGCCGTCCTGGGGCGCCAAGCCGTTTCCCAAGGGCGAGCGTGCCGGCGCCTTCGTTACCCTGGCCAGCGGCTATGCCGAGGATAGCGAGGCCCTGCCGATCCGCAGCGATGCGCGGATGGCAGCCGCCACTCTGCAAGCCGGGCAGAGCACCGAATACCCCATCGGCGCGGCACGCAAAGCCTATCTGGTGGCCGCCAGCGGCAGCATCGAGGTCAACGGTGTAAGCGCCCAAGCCCGCGATGGTGTGGCGATCAGTGATGTAGAGGTGATACGGGTGACGGCCGTCGAAGACAGCGAAATCATCCTGGTGGATGTGACCTAAGCGCCTGCCTGCGATCTGCTGCGCGTCGGCCCTGCTGCGTTAAACACAGGCTTGGAAGTCGCTTGCGGCTAACGCGCTTTAGCGCGACCCGAAGGGCGAGCGAAGCGAGTAATGCTCATGTACAACAGTACACTCCGCTTCCTCGCCTGTTTTTGCCTTGCAGGGCTCTAGCTCGCGAGATCGCTAACCAGCTCTTGATCAGCCTTTCAAGCCGGGTAGCCTGTGATCTTGCGGATGGTCTGATAGAGCGGCTTAAGCTGCTTGTACATGCGCTGATAAACCTGGGTGTACAGCTGCTGGTAAGTGCGCTGCGCCTCGGGATTCGGCGTGAACACCTGACCAACCCGAGTCATGGCGGATATCGCCGTAGGGTAATCCGGGTACAGGCCCAGCCCTACTGCACAGTTGATCGCCGCGCCCAGACCGCTGGTTTCATACAGATGCGGACGCTCAGCCGGCAGGCCGAAGATGTCGGCGGTCAGCTGCATGGCCGCATCGCTCTGCGAACCACCGCCGGAAACGCGCAAACGGGTGATACGGGTGCTCGAGCGCTTCTCGATCTTTTCCTTGCCCTGGCGCAGGGCATAGGCCAGCCCTTCCAGAATCGCCCGGTAGATATGCGCGCGGGTGTGCACGTCGCCAAAGCCGATGATCGAACCCTTGGCCTCCAGCCCCGGCTCGCGGATGCCCGGCGACCAGTAGGGTTGCAGCATCAGGCCCATGGAGCCGGCCGGCACGCTGTTGACCAGCTCATCGAACAGCGCCTCAGGCTCGACGCCCAACTCCTTGGCCCGCTGCATCTCGCGCAGGCCAAATTCCTGCTTGAACCAGCTGACCATCCAAAAACCGCGATAGATCATCACCTCGGTATTGAAGTGATCGGGAATCGCCGCCGGATACGGCGGAATCAGCGGAATGGTTTCCAGATACTGGCTGCGTGTGGTGTTGATGGTCGCCGTGGTGCCATAGGACAGGCAGGCCGTGCTCGGCTCTACGCCGCCAGCACCCAGAACCTCACAGGCCTTGTCGGCGCCGGCGGCAATCAGCGGCAGTCCTTCGGGAATCCCGGTATGCCGGCTGGCCGCCGCCGTAATGTGGCCAAGTAATTCGCCCGGTTTGCGCAACTCCGATAACTGCTCACGGCGCACCGGCATGGCCTGCCACTTCCAGTCGCCCGGTTTGGCCCACTGCAGGCGCTTGTAGTCGAACGGCAGGTACGCCACGCAACTGGTCAGCGAGTCGACAAATTGGCCGCACAGCCGGTGAGTCAGAAACCCCGAGAGCAGCAACACCTTGTGGGTATTGGCCCAGATATCCGGCTGATTCTGAGCGATCCAGTTGACCTCGGCCTGGGCGCGGAAATGATCAACCGTGGCCTGTACCCTAGCGATCTTGAACAGCCAGCCCCAGGGGCCCTTGATCGACCCGCGCACCTCGGCCTGACGCTGATCGAGCCAGAGCATGGCAGGACGCAGCGGTTGGCCCTGCGCGTCGACATTGATCAGGCTGCCACGCTGGGTAGTCAGCGATACGCCCTTGATCCGACTGCGGTCGATATCCACCTGCTGCCACAGCTGCGCACAAGCCTCACCGAGGCTGGCCCAGTAATACTCGGGATCCTGCTCGGCCCAGCCGGGTTGCTTGGAGTAATAAGCCTCAAGTTCCACCTTGCCCTTGGCGAGCAGATTGCCCTGAAGATCGAACAACAGCGCCCGGATACTTTGGGTGCCATTGTCGATGGCCAGCAGGTAACTTTTCTCGCTCAAGACGCCGTCCTTTCTATTGATCAATCTTCTTCCGGCAGGCTGTAGCAGCGCTGCCAGAGTTGCAGATACACCTGCTCTTCCCACTGCCAGCGCGTGTCACTCCAGCCCAGGCGGGCCTGACACAATGCGCGGATACGCGGCAATTCAGCCGTCGCGCCCTGAGCCAACAACAGGCCAAGGCGGGTACGGCGTAGCAGCAGATCATCCAGGTGCAACACCAGTTCCTGCTCGGCCGCCCAGGCCAACTCGGCCCACAGCGTGTCCGTATCCGCCACTTGCTCGAGGCCTAGCTCTTCGAGCAGCGCCAGCAATTGCGGCAGCGCCCGGCCATAACGGCCGATCAGGCGCCTCTGCTGGGCAGGGCTTAACGTGGACATCGGTTGACTGGCTACAGGTGCAAAGGTCGCCGCGCCTCGATCATCCACAGTACGTCCCACAAAAGGCGCACAGGCCTGCAGCACTTCCAGAGCCAATAGACGGAAGGTGGTCAGCTTGCCGCCGGCCAGTGTCACGCAGCCCGGCTCAACCCATAGCGCATGCTCGCGCTTCTCATCCGAGGGTTTGCGCCCTTCGCTGCCATCGCTGACCACGGGGCGCACCCCGGCCCAGGTCGACAGCACGTCTGCTGCCCTGATCTGTGCCGCGGGAAACTGCTGGGCGCAGGCGGCCAACAGGTAATCCATTTCTTCTGGACTGATCCGCGCCTCCTCGCTTAGTGGCGCCGGGTGATCCAGATCGGTGGTGCCAATTACCGTCGCACCCTCCCAGGGGAAAACAAACACCGGGCGCTTGTCAGCGGCGTGCATAAAGCTGAAGGCATGGGCCACCGGCAGGCGCCAGGCGGGCAGCAGCAGATGGCTGCCACGCAGCGGGCGGATATGCTCTAGACCTGTCTTGCGACGCAACTGATCAGCCCAGGCACCTGTAGCCTGGGCCACCACGCGGCTGTTAAAGCGGTACGACTTCCCGGTTTCGGCATCCTCGGCCAACACGCCGCTGACCTGCCCGCCTTCGCGGCACAGCTCGGCCACACGCATGCCATTCAGCGCTTCGCCGCCCTCGGCACGGGCCTCACCCAGCACGCGCTGCACCAGCCGCGCATCATCGGTCACCGCATCGAAAAAGCGCGTTCCACCGAGTAGCCCGTCTTCCTTGATACCCGGCGCCAGATAGCGCAGCTGCTGCAAGGGGTAGTACAGATGGTTGCGCTTGCCGGCCAGGGCGTCATAGACCGCCAGCAAACCGCCAAACACCTTGGGGCCGGGAAAGCCGCCACGGTAATGCGCCATAAGAAAACTTAGGGGCTCAACCAAGCCTGGCGCTTCCTGCAGCAGGCGCTGGCGCTCGCGTACCGAATCGCGGGTCAGGCCGAACTGGCCCTTGGCGATATAGCGCAGCCCGCCGTGGACCATTTTCGAGGAGCGGCTGGAAGTACCCCAGGCAAAGTCGCGCTGCTCCAGCAACAGGCATTTCCAGCCGCGCCGCGCCGCTTCACGCAGAATCCCGGCACCGCTGATGCCACCGCCGACGACGATCAGGTCCCAATCGCGGGCGGCCAACTCGGGCAGCGCCTGTTCACGCCAGGCGGCGTTCCATTTGCTCATCATCAATCCTGAATCAGCACGCCTGGTGCCAGGCGCTGCTCAGGGTCGAAATGCCCGGCAAGCGCCTTGAGCGTGGCCATGCCCAGTTCGCCCTTCTCCACCGGCAGATAAGGTGCGTGATCACGGCCAACACCATGTTGGTGGCTGATAGTGCCGCGGTTCTCGGCGATGGTCAGGCTGGCGGCATGTTTGAGCCTCTGCCAACGCGCCATGGCCTCGGCGTAGTTCGCACCCGGACGGAACACGTAGGTGGTGTAGATGCTCGAGCCTTCGTTGTAGACGTGGGACAGGTGGGTAAACACATGCACCTGCTCGCCCTCCTCGCTCAGGCCGTTGCGCAGGCTGGTCTCGACCTTGTTCAGCAGGCTGTCGACATTGCTCCAGTCGGTGGCGGTTTCCAGGGTATCCACCGCGTAACCGGCGGCCCACAGGCCGTGGCGCAGATAAGGGAAACGGAAGCGGTTCTCCGCCCACTTCTTGCCCAGCAGGGTGCCGGTAAATACGCCGTCAAAACTCTTCAGCAGCTTCTTCGCCTGTTTCAGCGAGGCGGCGTTCTGTGTGCGGCTGCCGGTCACGCCGAAGGTCAGCATGCACTTGCCATCGCGTGCGCCGCGCAGGGCCAGGTATTTCTCCAGCCAGGCGATCTGCTGCGGATGGCCAGCCAGGGCCAGCTGGGTTTTGGTTTCGATGGCATTGGACAGGCGTAGCATCGACAGCGGTACCCGCGCCTGAGCCAAGCTGCGAATGGCGTTCAGCGCCTGCTGCCAGCAGGGCAGGAACACCGCATAGAAGTTTTCCTGCTCGGCCAGGCGGGTGATGCGCACCTTGACCTCGGAAATGATGCCGAAGCGTCCTTCCGAGCCCATAAGCACTTCGCGCAGGTCCGGGCCTGCGGCCGAGGCCGGGAAGGTCGGAATCTCCAGGGTGCCGGCAAAGGTCTCGACCTTGCCACCGGCGAACAGCTGCTCGATGCGCCCGTAGCGCAGCGACTGCTGGCCGCTGGAACGGCTGGCGACCCAACCGCCGAGGGTCGATAGCTCCCAGGACTGGGGGAAATGGCCGAGGGTATAGCCCTGGGCACGCAACTGGCTTTCCACCTGCGGGCCATTGGCACCCGGGCCGAAGGTGGCGATCAGGCTGTCGTGGTCGATCTCGATCAGCTTGCTCATGCGCGCCAGCGACAGGGTCAGCACCGGCTTGCTGCTGGCCTGCGGGTTGATATGCCCGGCCACCGAGGTGCCACCGCCGTAAGGAATCACGATCAGGTCCTGCTGGCTGGCCCAGGCCAGCAGCTCGCGAATCTGCGCGGCGCTTTCCGGGTAGGCCACGCCATCGGGAAACACGCCAAAATCGCCAGAGCGCATTGCCAGCCAGTCCGGCAGGCTCTGGCCACGGGCGTGGCGCACGCGGTCTTCGGCATTCAGGCAGATCAGCGGGTGAGCCTGCAGACGCGAGGCCGGCACTTGCGCCAGCACCTGTTCCAGACTGGCATCGGCCAGCAACTGACCAGGGCCGACCAGTTCGGTGAGAAAAGCCTCACCATGGGCCGGCAGTTCCACCACTGTTGCCTCATCACCCCAGCCGTTCCAACGTCGCATCTGTGTCTCCCGGATATTTCAGTCACCCTCGATGGCTGCCTATACTAGCTGGCCGCTTCGAGGCGTCACTGTCGTATCGAGCCAGGCGATATCGCCAATCAAGACATTCAGAATAAGAACCTGTCTCGGATCTGCTGCGCTTCGGCGATACTGCGTTAAAAATGGCCTCGGAAAGCTCATTTACAACTCGTAAACTCCGCTTCCTCGGCCATTTTTGCCTTGTCTCGCTCTAGCTCGCGCGATCCGAAACAGGCTCTGCGAACTCAGAATAAGAAAAAATCATGGAAAACCTCGGTTATACCTCTGTCCCCTCCCTGCTCAAGTACCTGCGCCACGCCGAGCAATTGGGTCTGGATATCGACCAGGCGTTGGCAGCAGCCGGCATCAAGGCCGAGGACCTGGCCGACAACAGTAAGCGCATCCCCAGTGAAACCCATGAGCGCCTGCTCGATCACTTGCTCAAGGTGTCGGCTGACCCGCTGTTTGGTCTGCACTGCGCGCGCTTTGTGCAGCCGGGTTCGTGGAGCGTGCTGGGCTATATCACCATGAACTGCGCCACCCTCGGTGAGGCCATGAGCCGCATCGTGCCTTACGAAAAACTGGTGGGGGATATGGGTGTCAGCCGGGTCGAGGCCGGCGCAGACCACGTTCGCCTGATCTGGACCTGCCGTCATCAGGCTGAGCCGATTCGCCGGCATATGGTGGAGAACGTACTGGCTTCGTGGCTGCTGTATGCGCGCTGGATCTCCGACTCAGACAGTTCGCCGCGGGAGGTGTGGTTCGAACACGCCCTGCCTGAAGGCGTCGATATTGCCGAGTATCAGGCAATTTTCGGCTGTCCGATCGGCTTCGAACAAAGCTGCAATGCGCTGCTTGTGCCGCTGGAATACCTCGCTGTGCCGCTGCGCCAGGCCGACGCCAACCTGCTGCGCACTCTGGAAGAACACGCCCTGACCCTGATGGCTGGGCTGGACGACAACGAGCCGCTGCCGCAACGAGTGAAGAACGCCCTGCGCCTGCTGCTCAAGGATGGTCTGCCGCGCAAGGAACGCGTGGCGGAGAAATTCAATATGACGGTGCGCACCCTGCAGCGTCATCTGCAGCTGGCGGGCACCAGCTACCAGCAAATTCTCGATGAATTGCGCCAGGAATTGGCCGAGCACTACCTGCTGCGCAGCGACCTGGCGATTCAGGATATCGCCAGCTACCTGGGCTTTACCGAATCACGCTCATTCCACCGCAGCTTCAAGACCTGGACCGGACAGACACCGGGCGAGTTTCGCGAAAGCCGGCGCACGGGTTAACCCGCTTGGTGGATGGGGGAAGCGCCGTCCACCCTACCCGGCGACTCCAATGGTAGGGTGGATGACGCTGTTTTCATCCACCGCTGCGCTGACCTACCCGAGGATTTCGCTGAGCGGAATAAAGCGCAGGCTATCGCCCTCGGCCAGGGTGGTGCCTTCCAGCACTTCGGCAAACCCCTCAGCCCAGGCGGCGCTGCGCAGCACACCGGAGCTCTGGTTCGGGTAAGGCACCACCCGGCCATTTTCCAGGCGTGCACGCAGGTATTCACGGCGGTTGCCCGGTTTGGCCCAGGTGAAACCCGCCGGCATCGGAAAGCCCAGCGGCTCGACCCGCTGCACACCTAAACGGCGCAGCAGATAAGGCCGCGCGAGCAGGCCGAAAGTCACCATGGTCGAAGCCGGATTACCCGGCAGGCCGATCACCGGAACGCCACGGAACTGCCCGCAGGTCAGCGGCTTTCCCGGTTTGATCGCCAGCTTCCACAGCGCCAGCTCACCCTCCTCACGCAGGGCCATGCCGAGGAAATCCGCCTCGCCCACAGACACCCCGCCGGTGGAAAGGATCAGATCAACATCACTCAACGCACCCAGCGCCGCGCGAGTCTGTTCCAGGTCATCGAGCAGAATGCCGCCATCCACCACCTCACAACCCAGACGCTGCAGCCAGGCGATCAATACGCGGCGGTTGCTGTTGTAGATCTGCCCTGGCCCCAGTGGCTGACCCGGTTCTACCAGCTCATCGCCAGTGGACAACACGGCCACCCGAGGTCGGCGGCGCACCGTCAATTCGGCGCAACC
Source organism: Pseudomonas sp. 8BK (assembly GCF_902506475.1). Classification (NCBI taxonomy): domain Bacteria; kingdom Pseudomonadati; phylum Pseudomonadota; class Gammaproteobacteria; order Pseudomonadales; family Pseudomonadaceae; genus Pseudomonas; species Pseudomonas sp. 8BK. The sequence continues at coordinate 3,415,808 of NZ_LR733252.1, forward strand.
CAGGGATGCGGCCAAACCCAGCTCGATCGGGCCTAGACGGGTACCGGCCGGTAATACGCTATCGCCAACACGGGTTTCCTGACCCTGGGCGCGCACATTCTGCCCGAGCTTCAGCGGCTCGCTAAAAGCAACGCGACCATCCTCTCCGAGCACGGCGTTTTCCTGCATTTCCACGGTGTCGGCGCCAGCTGGCAGCGGCGCGCCGGTAAAGATCCGCGCACAGGTACCAGGCTGTAACGGCTGCGGCGCACTGCCGGCCTGGATGCGTTGGCTGACGACCAGCGGCTCGCCATTCCAGTCGGCCAGGCGCAGGGCGTAGCCATCCATCGCGCTATTGTCCCAGGGCGGCAGATCCAGCTTGGCAATCAGCTGCTCAGCCAGCACGCGGCCAGCCGCGTCATGCAGGTAGACCTGCTCGGTTTCAACAATTGCCGAAGCCTCAGCCTGCGCCAACAAACGCGCCAGCGCCGCCTCGACGGGCATCAACCCAGGTTTGTCACAGCAGCTCATCCACGGCTCTCGCAGGCGGCCACCGATTTGAGGTGCGGGACGAAATTGCACGGACGGTGGCGGTTATCCAGCTGCTCACCCAGGATGCCATCCCAGGCGGTACGACAGGCGTTAGTCGAACCCGGCAGGCAGCAGACCAGGGTGCCGTTGGCCAGACCAGCCAGGGCGCGCGACTGGATGGTGGACGTACCGATATCAGCCACGGAAATCTGCCGGAACAGCTCACCAAAACCATCGACCTGTTTATCCAGCAAGCAGCTCACCGCTTCCGGGGTGCTATCACGACCGGTAAAGCCGGTACCGCCGGTAATCAGCACCACCTGCACCTGGTCCTCAGCAATCCAGGTAGCGACCTGGGCGCGAATCTTGTACAGATCGTCCTTGAGCAAAACCCGAGCGGCGAGCTGATGGCCGGCCGCCTGCAGGCGGTCAACAAACAGCTGGCCCGAGGTGTCAGTATCCAGGCTGCGGGTGTCACTGACGGTCAACACCGCGATATTCAAGGGCACGAAATGTGCCTCGGCCTTGTGGTTCATGGCAGGCTTCCAGTTATGGGCGATAATGCCCGCCGTTATAACACAGGCCCGCTTTCGGAGACTGCGCATGCCCTCTTCCGCAACCCTGCCGCGCTGTTCTGTCTTGCTGCTTTCCGGCGGCCGAGGGCAACGCATGGGCTGTGCCGACAAAGGCCTGCTCGACTGGCAAGGCCGTCCGCTGATTGCCTGGTTGCACGAGCTGGTGCGGCCCTTGACCGACGACCTGATCATCTCCTGCAACCGCAACGCCGAGCGCTATGCGCCCTTTGCTGATCGGTTGGTTGCAGATGGTCCTTCTGACAATGGCAATGGCGACTTCCAAGGCCCGCTGGCAGGCATACGTGCCGGTCTGCGCATCGCGCGCCAGGAGAATCTGTTGGTATTGCCGTGTGATGCGCCACAACTCGACAGGCCGCTGCTGGAGGCACTACTGCGCCTGGCCGGTCAGCACGCAGTCGTAGTGCACCAAGGTGAGTTTCTCGAGCCGTTATTCAGCGTTATTCCTCGGGCACTGCACACCGACCTGGAGCAGGCCTGGCAAGCCGGTGAGCGCAGCCCGCAACGCTGGTTGCGCAGCCTCGATCCATTGACAGTCGAGTGTCCACTCGGTGACCCTCGCCTGGCCAACTTCAACACCCCAGACTTGCTAGGCGACACGCGGATAAAGGCCAACAAGGGAACTTGATTGGCAAAATTTCGTCACAAGCAGGGTAAAAACCTCTATCAATCAAGGAGAAACCCATGTCTCAGCGGATTATTCCAGCATTGCTGCTTACCTTGGGCCTGGTCGCGCTGACTGGTTGCGCGTCCCCAACTGTAATCACCCTCAATGATGGCCGCGAAATTCAGACCATCGACGAGCCGAATTTTGACGAAGATTCGGGCTTCTACGAATTCGAACAACTCGATGGCAAACGCGCCAAGGTCAACAAGGATCAAGTGCGTACCGTCAAAGAGCTGTAAGAAAATGTCCCAGGCGCTGCCAGGTACTTTTGCCCGGCGCCTGGGCGCTGAGCGATACATGCAAAGCGCTTGGCCAATAGAAAAAATTAAAACCTAACCCCTTGTACGGTAAAACTTTCTCAGTAGAATCTTGAGCCATTCGGAGTGTAGCGCAGCTTGGTAGCGCGTCTCGTTCGGGACGAGAAGGTCGCAGGTTCGAATCCTGTCTCTCCGACCAGAACCCATAAAAAAGCCCGCTTAATCGCGGGCTTTTTTATGCCTGTGGCAAAGGCTATTGCAAACTTTCGAATGCCTGCACCAGGGCCTTGCTCAGGTCTATGGTGGAGAACTTGGTCAGCACGTCATTGGCGCCGACCGCCTTGGCTTTTTCGGTGTTCATGGTGCTGTCGAGCGAGGTGTGCAATAGCACATAGATCTGGCCGATATCCGGCTTCTTACGCAGCGTGCGTACCAGGTCGTAGCCATCCATTTCCGGCATTTCGATATCCGAGACCAGCACCTCGATGGGTTCCCCGGCATCGAATTGCCGTTGTAGCAACTCAAGTGCGTCGGCGGCGCTGCGCACCATCTGGCAATCCAGTTCCAGCTTGCGCAGGGTAATCATCGTCTGGTGCAACGCGACGTGCGAGTCATCCACCACCAGTACGCGACGCCCCTTGAGCAGCGCCCGCTCACGTTCTGAGAGCAACTGCTCGTCCAGCTCCTCGATAATCATCGGCGCGAGCTCGTGCAGCACTTTCTCGATATCAAGAATCTGCACAATCTTGCCGTCGATTTGCGTCACCCCAGTGATAAAGGCTTTGCTGCCGGAACCTGCCGGCGGCGGACGAACATCGCGGGTGTAGCACTGCACGATGCGCTCCACGCTTTGCACATGCAGGCCCTGACGCGAGCGGCTGAGTTCGGTGACGATCAGGCAACCATCATTGTTGCCCGGCACGCCCTGCTCGCCGATGGCCTTGGCCAGATCAATCACTGTCAGCGCCGAACCACGCAGGGTGGCCACGCCACGCACATGGGGATGACGACTGGGCAGTTTGGTCAGCGTCGGGCAGGGAATGATTTCCTGAACCTTGAGCAGGTTGATCCCCAACAAACGACCGCTGTGTAAGCGAAACAGCAGCAGCGACAGGGCGTCTCCAAGCACCATGCTCATCGATCTTCTTCCTTCACTAAATCATTGACCGCCGCACACCCATCAAGCATCAGGCGCTACGCAGGAATTCGACAATCTGTTCAGCTTCGAATGGCCAGTTCAACTCGGCCCCGGTGTCGCTGCGGCGCAGCACCGGAATGCGCAGACCATACTCCTCGACCCAGTGCTCATGCTCGGCAATATCGACCAGCTCGACCAACAGACCGTGCTCGACAAAAGGCATCAGCAGAGCTTCGGCCACCTCACACAGGTGGCAGCCGAGCGTACCGAATAATTGGCATTCCGGGAGCATCTGCGCACCTCCACTGACTACTGGAGGTGCAGTTTAGCACTGCCCTAGGCTCAGGCGTCCTTGGACTTGCTGCTGTCTAGGGCGGGATTGAGCAGGTTCTGCAGGCCATCCAACAAGCGGCTGTTGAGCTGTTCGGCCTTGTCCAGACGACCGCTGTCAAAACGCTCATCCAGCGAGAAGCCACCCTTGAGCATATCCAGCAAGCTGGTTTTAGCGGTGCCTTCTTCAGCCACCTGATTGGCGCTGCGCAATGCGTCAAGCAGGCCCTGAGCGTAGTCGATCAACGAGCTGTTGACCGCGCTGGCAGCCTGGCCGCCATCTTGCGCAACGGCGCTGTAGGCATCGGTTGCCTGACGCACAGTGGTTTGGGTCAGACGCAGGGACATGGACGCCAATTGCTCGCCATCCATTTCCAGCGCCATGGCCCGATCGAAGGCACCCGACAGATCACCGGCATAGAACTTGTTGGAGAGGTCCTGCACCTGACCGAAGAGTTTTTCCAGTGCAGCGCGTTCTTCGTCATCCAGCTCGCCTTCGACACTGACTTGCCAGGCACCTATCTGCAGGCTCCCGGATTGGCTACTGGCAACTACTGAGCTGCCGTTGCCATTGCTGCTAGCAACAACGCCACTCTGCGACCAGTTGGCCGAAGCCTGGGCGATGGAAATACGCAGGCGATCACCATCACGGGTGGTCACTTCCATATCGAAGGTTTCCGCTTGCGCGGCAAACCGTTCGCTGTAAGCGGCGATATTGGTTGAGCCCTCAACCAGCGCCGCATCCGGATTAAAGCGCTTGTCCAGGTCACTGAAGCCGTCCTGGATTTTCTGGTAGGTGTCGTCGATATCGCTCGCCACCTTGCCTTGCAGCACGCCCATGCTGTCGAGAATCTTGCGCGCCTCGGCAAAGCCCTTTTCCACACCGCTACGCGCCTGCTCAAGCAAGCCCTTGAGCTTGTTTGGGTCGGCACCAGCAGCTTGTTCGCTTTGCAGGCGCTGCTCGATAAAACCGAGAATGCGCCCGGCGACTTTCTCCGGAGTGTAATCATTGGCCTTGCCGGCCAACGCACCGGGCTCAAGCCCCAGGCGCTCAGCCAGTCGATTGGCCAGTGTCGCCTGCGCATCGGCAACATTACGTACAACCGGCTGAGCAGTGGCGGAAGTAGGACGTGAAGCGGAGGATAAATTTGCGGCCAGGGGGTTCATGGCAAAGTACCTAGGCGGTGTATCTGACTGGTTGGCGGCCGTGCGGGATGAAACTTTAGCCTGATTGCGGATAAACCGATCAACGGTGCGCCAGGCAGGCTAGAGCGATTGCAACTGCGTCCACTGCACGCCAGACCAACAAAGACCGAAACCGAGCAGACCAAAGTCTAAAAGCCAAGCCTAAGCCCCCATGCTTTATTGCGCCTCGCTGTATCAGATCGGCCACAAGCCGACCCGCACACACGAGGAGCTAACAATAATGACTCAATCTCCCCTCGCCCGCGCTGTGGCACTCGCCACACTGGGCACCTGCCTCTGCCTACCATCGCTGGCCCAGGCAGAGTTTATCAAGGACAGCAAAGCCACCCTTGAGCTACGCAATTTCTATATGAACCGCGACCTGCGTAACAGCACCGCAGCGCAGCAATCCAAACGCGAAGAATGGGCCCAGGGTTTTATCCTAAAAGCCGAGTCGGGCTTTACCGAAGGCACCGTGGGCTTTGGTCTGGATGCTTACGCAGGCCTGGGCCTGAAACTCGACTCGTCCGATGAACGCGCAGGCACCGCCTTGCTGCCAAACAGTTTTGGTAATGAGGGGCCAGGGGAGTATTCCGAAGCCACAGCAGCAGCCAAAGTGCGTATATCCAAGACCGTTGGCAAAGTCGGCGGCCTAATGCCTAAGTTGCCTATCGTGGCGTCCGGTGACTCGCGCCTGCTGCCACAGGTGTTTAACGGCGGGATGATCACCTCCCAGGAAATCGACGGACTGACCCTCAACGGCGGCCAGTTACGCGAAGTGAACTTCCGCAGTTCCACCGACAGCCAGGACATCACCGCCAGCAACGTCGGCGGCGTGAGTGACCGTTACAACTTCGCCGGTGGCGACTACAAATTCAACACCGGCAACACCACCGTAGGCCTGTGGTACGGCGAGCTGGAAGATATCTACGACCAGAAGCTCTACAACCTCATCCACGTACAACCCATCGGTGACTGGAAGCTGGGGGCCAACCTGGCCTACTTCGATTCCCAGGACAACGGCAGCAAACGCGGCGGCAAGCTGGATAACGACCTGACGTCGGTCAACCTCTGGGCTGGCACAGGCGCACACACCTTCCGCCTGGGTTACCAGAAGGTCGGCGGCGACAACGCCTTCCCATTCCTCACCGAAACCGATCCTTACATCGTCAACTACCTGCAAATTCTCGATTTCACCCGCAAGGACGAGAAATCCTGGCAGGCACGCTATGACATCAACTTCGCCACCTACGGCATACCCGGTCTGAGTGCCTTCGTGCGTTACGTCACCGGCGATGGCTTCGATGGCGCTGGTGGCCGTGATGGCAAGGAATGGGAACGCGACTTCGATGTCAGCTACACCATTCAGGAAGGCACCTTCAAGAACCTGGCATTCCGCTGGCGGAACGCGATGGTGCGCAGCAACGCGGCAGCAACCGGCGGCGACCTCGACGAGAACCGTCTGATCGTCAGCTACACCCTGCCACTGTTCTAAGCCTCACATTTAAGCGGTCGCAATAAAAAGGCCCGGACACTGTCCGGGCCTTTTGCATTAACACCTAGCCATCAGTCCTGGCTGACGGCACCAATCTTGTGCACCGAGAGGTCAGCACCGTAGTACTCCTCTTCCTGGCTCAGGCGGATACCCACGGTAGCCTTCAGCACACCATAAACCAGTACGCCGCCAATCAAGGCCACTACCACGCCCAGCGCGGTGCCGACAAACTGGCTGGCCAGGCTTACACCGCCCAGGCCGCCCAACACCTCTTGGCCGAAGATGCCGCAGGCAATACCGCCCCACACGCCGCACAGACCGTGCAGTGGCCAGACACCCAGCACGTCGTCGATCTTCCATTTCACCTGAGTCGCGGTAAACGCCCAGACGAACAGCGCACCAGCAATCGCGCCAGTAACCAGCGCACCGACCGGATGCATCAGGTCGGAACCGGCACACACCGCCACCAGGCCAGCCAGCGGACCGTTGTGCAGGAAGCCAGGGTCATTGCGACCAACCAGCAAAGCCGCCACCGTACCGCCGACCATCGCCATCAGGGTGTTGACCGCCACCAGGCCGCTGACGCTGCCCAGGGTCTGTGCGCTCATCACGTTGAAGCCAAACCAGCCGATGATCAGAATCCACGAGCCCAGCGCCAGGAACGGAATATTCGACGGGGCAAAGGCCACCAGACGACCATCGCGGTAACGCCCATCACGACGCCCCAGCAGAATCACCGCGCCAAAGGCCAGCCAGCCGCCCATCGCGTGTACCACCACCGAGCCGGCAAAGTCATGGAAGGCTGCGCCGAACTGCGCTTCCAGCCAGGCCTGCACGCCGTAGTTGCCGTTCCAGATCATCCCCTCGAAGAAGGGGTAGATAAAGGCCACGATCAGCACCGTGGCGCACAGCTGCGGGCCGAACTTGGCGCGCTCGGCGATACCACCGGAAATAATCGCCGGAATGGCCGCAGCAAAGGTCAGCAGAAAGAAGAACTTCACCAGGGCGTAGCCGTTGCCTTCAGTCAGCACGCTGGCTGGCTCAAGGAAGGTCACGCCGTAGGCAATCCAGTAGCCAACAAAGAAATAAGCCAGGGCCGACACGGCAAAGTCGGAGATGATCTTCGACAAAGCGTTGACCTGGTTCTTCTGCCTGACCGTACCCACTTCAAGAAAGGCAAAGCCGGCGTGCATAGCCAGCACCATCACGGCACCAAGCAGAATAAACAGGGTATTGGAGCCGTGAATCAGGGTTTCCACAGCACTGTTGATGTTTTCCATCTGCGAAGAAAACTCCGTCGCGGGGAAAAAGCACCAAAGCGGATCACAAATCAATAAATACGCACCATATGGCGGCACTCATCATGATCCAGCTCGCCGAGGTCAAGGCCGCGCAGCACCAAGCCGGTGCCGACTGAACCTTGTCTCGAAGTACTTATTCCATAGTTATTAATAAGTTATTGATGCACCACGGCGTCCTGGCCAGAACCCTTGCAGCCCCATAAAGGAGCGCATCAGCAAGAGCGCGCACCAACGCAATGCAAGCGCTGTACCAGCCGAGCAATCAGCTGCATCCCTCTGTGCCGAAGAAAAAAGGAACCACTGCCCCGCAGAGGACTCGAACCCCCTACACTGCCCCGTTATAAGGAGAGACACCATGGCTCGTAAGACCCCCATATCGTCCAGCTCGGATCAGTTACTCGACGAATTCCAGGCGCTGGTGCGCGACACCGAAAGCTTGTTGCAGCATTCCGCCAGCCTCGCCGGTGAGCAGGCCGAAGAACTGCGCGAGCAGATCCGCAGCAGCCTGGGCCGCGCGCGTAGCACCCTGCACAACGCCGAAGACGCCTTGCATGCCCGCGGCAAGGCGGCTATTGAAGCCACCGAAGGCTATGTGCAGACTCACCCATGGCAGACTCTCGGCATCGCTGCCGCCATTGGCCTGCTGCTCGGCATGCTGATTTCCCGCCGTTAAAGAGAACATCCATGGATGCATCGCAGCCCGCCCCGCCAAGTCGCGGCAGTTCACCACGGCGATTTGCCAGCGCCTTGCTGGGGTTATTGCAGGGCCATATCGCGCTATTTGGCGAAGAGCTTAAAGAGCAGCAAAGCCATACCCTCGGCCTGCTGGTGCTGACCAGCCTGAGCCTGCTGTTCGGCCTGCTGCTGATCATCGGCCTGTCCGCCGCGCTGCTGATTGCCTTCTGGGAGACGCACCGCCTACTGGTTATCAGCACCCTGTGTGGTTTCTATGCCGTGGGCCTGCTGGGCACCCTGATCGCGCTATTGCAGCGAGTACGCAATGCACCGGCGCCCTTCAGCGCCAGCCTTGAAGAACTGGCCCGTGACCGTGAGCAACTGCTGCCATGACTATGCCCGAGCTACCCGCCAAGGCCTCGCGCCGCGAACTACGTAAAACCCTGCTGCGCATGCGCCTGCAAATGCACCGCCAGGAACTGCGCCACGAAACCCTGGTGATGCTGCAACCGCTGCGTCAGGCGCAGCACTGGCGCAATAACTGGCGTGAAGAACTGAGCAACAGCAACGCACCACTTTGGGTCGCAGGCGGTGCACTGCTGTTGGCCACCGTCGGCATCCGCCGTGGCCACTGGCGACGCTGGCTGCGTATCGCCCTGATCGCCTTTCCGCTGCTGCGGCGCAATCCTCCGCGACGCCCAGACACTTCTGCCGACACGACTAAAGATACCCACACAGGGGATTAAGCTGGCCACGATATTGCTTAGTCACCTGGCTACGCCGCCCACCGGGGCGTCTGCCTGGCTAAGGAACTGCGCAGTGTTCAACGGTCAACCGCTTGCTGTTTTTCAACCTTTTATCGATACCGCCACCGGACGTATTGCCGGTGTCGAAGCACTGGCGCGCCTGCGCAGCGCTGATGGCCAACTGCACTCGGCAGGCCCCTTGTTCAGTGACCCGAAAACCCCGCCCACTGCCCTGCGCCGCCTCGACCGCGAAGTCCGCGAACAAGCTCTGCGGCGCTTTCATGAAGCCCCGCATGACTGGTTTCTCAGCCTGAATATCTCGCCACGCTGGATCAGTCGGCTGCGCCCCGAACAAGCACTGCCCAGCCTCAAACAGCTGCAACACAGTGGCATCGACCCAGCACGTATCGTCTTTGAAATCACCGAACTGGGCGGCGCCAGTTCACGCCTGCCGGGTGTGGTGGAACGTTATCGAGAGGCCGGCGCACGCATCGCCATCGACGACTTCGGCGCGGGCTACTCTCAGCTCGACCGCGTACTGGCCTTGCAACCGGACATCCTCAAGCTGGACATGCGCCTGTTTCAGCAAGCCGCCCGTGGCGGGCCGAGCAGCGAGATCGTCAAGGCCCTTGCGCAGATGGCAGAAAAGACCGGCTGCTGGATCATTGCCGAAGGCGTGGAAACCGAGGCCGAGCTGGATTTCGCCCTGGAGTGCGGCGCGCGTTATGTGCAGGGCTATCTATTTGCCAAACCCGAAGAGACTTTTTTCAGCAGCAGCGCCTTCTTCAAACGCTTTGCCCAGTTGCGCGACCATTATGTGCAGCAAAAACTCGCTGAACGCGCACGGCTGATGACCCTGCGCCAGCAGCTCGGTGAGCTGATGAACGGTTTCAAGACCTGGATCGAAAACGGCTCACAGCCCGATCAACTGCCGCAACCGCACATCTACCCCTGGCTGCTGCGCATCTATCAGTGCGACCGTCACGGCACCCAGCTGACTGCCAATCTGGAATGGCGCGAGCATGCCTGGCACAGCGATGCGCGTTACGTCGGGCATAACTGGTCGTGGCGGCCGTATTTCTACCAACTACTGGCCGAAGGCTGGGAAGAACGTCGATTGATTCTCTCCAGCACCTACCGCGACGCTACCACCAACCAGTACTGCCTGACCGCCGGACAATTCATCGACAACGGCAAACGGCTGCTGCTGATCGATATCGACGCTGCAGGCTTCTGAGGCTTGCATGAATGTTCCACGGCATTGACTAATACCCCAGCACGGCCACAATCAAAAAAGGACAGGCAACGTAGAGTGCAGCCCATTGAGGCTGCCGGGTGTTCCACCACCCACGGCGACAAAGCACCATGCAAGTGGCCATCTCCAGCTTACTGCTTGTACTCATACTGCTGCCCCAGGCGCTCAAGGCCGAGGGTCCATCCGTTCTGCGCCTGTGCTACCAGCTGCAGGATCACCCGCCGTTCACCTTCCCCGCAAACAACGCACAAGCGCCTGGCCCCGGTATTCTGCTGGAGCTTATTCAGGCGGCCGCTGAGCAGGCCGAGCTGACCATCGACTGGCAACGCCAGCCCTGGAAACGCTGCATCCTTGCCCTGCAAAAAGGCGAGGTGGATGGCATCTTCCCGGCCATCTGGCAGGCAGAACGCGACACCTGGGGCCAGTTCCCCGGCCGCGACCCGCAACGTGGCCAGCCAGTGCAGCGAGAGTATCGGCTCTGGCAGGTCGACTACCCGATTGCCACCCGCCTCGGCGGCCAACTGAGCTGGGACGGCCAACGCTTCGCCAACCTCAAGTACGGCCTGAGCTCACCGCTGGGTTATCTCACCCGCCAACGTTTGGCCGATCTGGGCGCCCTTAACAGCGTTTCACTGCAACCCGACAAAGCCCTGCTGCTGGTGGCCAGCGGGCGCCTGGATGGATTTGTCATCGAACGCAATATCAGCCGGGCACTGATCACCGAATTGCAGCTGCAAGAACAGCTGCAGTTTCTCCCGCAACCCTTGCTCCAAGCGGACTGGCACTTGCCGCTGTCACAGCCGTTCTACCAACGCCACCCGCAGCAAGCCATGCGCTTCTGGCAGGCCCTTGGCCAACAGCGCGAAATGCGTGAAGCCGAATTGCGTCAGCGTTATATGCCCTAGATAACGACAGCAAAAGAACGGGCCTCATCCGGGTATAAATCGCTCAACTGCCTGCGGCCGCCTTGCATCATCGGCATAGAACCTTGAAGCTAGCTGCCACAGCCAGGTAACGGCGAGGACAACCCTTGGATTGGCAAACCCTGCTCAACCGCGAACGACTCGGCAAGCCGACGCACAGCGTCGCCGAACTGGGCCGCACCCCGTTCCACAAAGACCATGATCGCATCATCTTCTCCGGCGCCTTCCGCCGGCTGGGACGCAAGACCCAGGTGCACCCGGTTTCCAGCAATGATCATATCCACACCCGCCTGACTCACTCGCTGGAAGTCAGCTGCGTGGGTCGCTCGCTGGGTATGCGCGTTGGCGAGATGATCCGCGATGCCCTGCCGGACTGGTGCGAACCAAGCGACCTGGGCATGGTCGTGCAGTCTGCCTGCCTGGCTCACGACATTGGCAATCCGCCCTTTGGCCATTCCGGTGAAGATGCCATCCGCCACTGGTTTCAGCAGGCCGCCGGGCGTGGCTGGCTGGACTCGATGAGCGCGGCCGAGCGCGGCGACTTTCTCAGTTTCGAGGGCAATGCCCAGGGCTTTCGGGTACTCACCCAACTGGAATATCACCAGTTCGATGGCGGCACCCGGCTGACTTACGCGACGCTCGGCACCTACCTGAAATACCCCTGGACCGCGCGTCACGCCGAAGCCCTGGGCTACAAGAAACACAAGTTCGGCTGCTACCAGAGCGAGCTGCCGCTGCTTGAGCAGATCGCCGGCAAACTCGGCCTGCCGCAGCTGGAAGAACAGCGCTGGGCACGCCATCCGCTGGTCTACCTGATGGAAGCGGCGGATGACATCTGCTACGGCCTGATCGACCTGGAAGACGGTCTGGAAATGGAGCTGCTTGAATACAGCGAGGTCGAGGCGCTACTGCTCAACCTGGTCGGCGATGACCTGCCGGAAACCTATCGCCAGCTCGGCCCGGACGACTCCAAGCGGCGCAAGCTGGCAATCCTGCGCGGCAAAGCCATCGAGCATCTGACCAATGCCGCCGCACATGCCTTCGTCGAGCAACAGGACGCCCTGCTCGCCGGCACCTTGCAGGGCGATCTGGTTGAACATATGCACGGCACCGCCAAGCGTTGCGTGCAGAGCGCCAAGGACATGGCCCGGCAGAAGATCTTCCAGGACAAGCGCAAGACCCTGCACGAGATCGGCGCCTACACCACGCTGGAAATTCTCCTGAATGCCTTTTGCGGCGCAGCGCTGGAGCAACATGGCGGGCGCACACCGTCGTTCAAGAACCGCCGTATCCTCGACCTGCTTGGCAATAACGCACCTGACCCAAGCTGGCCGCTGTACCGCTCATTCCTGCGCATGATCGATTTTATCGCTGGCATGACTGACAGCTACGCTACTGAAATGGCCCGCGAAATGACGGGCCGTTCAAGCCCGGTATAAGCCATGAATAGCCTACTGCGACAAACCTTCAGCTGGCATGCCGGTCCCCCCGCCTGGGGCCCGGCCATGGTCGCCGGCTTCGGCTGTGCGCTGCCATTGCTGCTTGGGCTGTTCAGCGCTCACCCGGGGTTTCTCTGGGCCTCGGCTGGCGCCTTCCAGGCAGCGCAAGCCAACCCACTGCACCGCCTGGGCATGCTGCGCATGCTGATGCTCTGCGGCCTGGGTGCCTGCAGCGCGGGACTGGGCTTCTGGTCGGCCAGCCATCCTTATGCCAGCTTGCTGGTCTTTGCCCTATTTGGCTTTCTGCTCGCCTGGCTGCAACGCTTTGGCAGCGAAGCCGGCAAACTGGGTATCGGTCTGGCTATCTGCCTGTGCCTGGGCCAGGGCCAACAAGGCCTGGGCTCGCTGAACAACCCCTACGCCATCGCCATGCTGTTTATCCTCGGTGGGCTCTGGGTGATGCTGCTGGCCTTCGGCCTGCGCGGCATGCATGGCCTGCGCATGTGGCCGTACATGCCGCGTTTTATCAGCATTTTCAAGGTGCTCAAACGGCACGCCAAACGCCTGCCACAACAGAAGTGGCGGCTGCATGCACTGGGCTGCACCCTGGCATTCGCCCTCTCTGGGCTGATCGTCAACCTGGCCGAGCTGCACCGCGGCTACTGGCTGACACTGACCGTGGTCACCACCTTGCAGCTGGATTTTCAGGGCAGCCTGGTGCGTGCCGTGCAATCAATCCTCGCCAGCCTGGGCGCGGCTGCGTTGCTGATTCTGCTCGGCCACAGCCTGCAGAATCCGGCGCTGATGGTCGCCACATTGCTACCGCTGATCGCCCTCAGCCGTGCCCTGCAGGCCAACCATTACGGCCTGTTTGTGCTGCAGACCACGGTGTGCTTCGTGTTGTTGGCCGAAAGCCTGGCACATGACTGGCAGCTACCCCAGGTACGCCTGTTCAACAGCCTGATTGGCGTGGCCCTGGCCTTGCTGGTAGCGCTGCTGGTATATGGCCTGGAGCGCTGGCTGGTCCATCGAAACAATCTGCAAAAAATCAAGCACAGCACAGGCCCAACCTAGAGCTGTTGCCGCACAAGAAACCTGCATCCGCGCCACGGCAAAACGCACAACGCTCCACTATGCTTGGCGCTAGCCAAGATATACAGGACATGCGCGGATGCAGCAGACAGCAAGGTCCAAGGAACGCCGTTTTCCGCTCCATATCCATATCAGCGTGCTGTTCACTCTGCTGCTGCTGGGCTCTGGCGTGGTGCTGGGGTACTTCAACTACCAGCAGACCAGCAACATCATCCTCAGCAGCAGCGACCAGCTGTTCACCCAGATGCGCAAGGAAGTTCAAGCGGATCTGCGCAATACCTACCAACCCATTCGCTACATGATCAACCTGCTGGCGCGTAACGAGCAGATCAACGGCCGTGACCGCCATGAGCGCATGATCATGCTGCCGATGTTCAGCCAGGCACTGCGCGACAACCCCAAGCTGGCGTCGATCTATGTCGGTTATGGCGATGGCAGTTTCTTTATGGTGCGGCCGCTGCGTAGCGAGAAACTGCGGCAGATTTTCTTTGCCCCTGAAAATGCCGAGTATCAGGTGTGGAGCATTGACCGCATCAGCGAACAACGCCTGGATTCCGAATACCTGTTCTTCGACGCACAGCTGCAGCCCATCAGTCGCCGACAGAACCTCAAGGAAACCTACGATCCGCGTCGCCGCCCCTGGTACAACAGCGCGCTGCAGAGCCCGAAGCACTTCACCACCGCGCCCTATGCCTTCTTTTCCACCCAGGAAATCGGCACCACCATTGCCCGCAAAAGCAGCGAAACCACGGTGGTGGGCGCCGACCTGACCCTCGATGACCTCTCCGCCACCCTGGCCCAACATCGCCTGACGCCCTCCACCGAAGTGGTGCTGTACAGCCCCGATGGCAGCGCGGTCGCCTACCCGGATAGCACACGTCTGATTATCCCCGGGGAAAAGCTACAACTGGCGCAGGTCAAGGATCTCAGCCCGGTGCTCGCCGACTTTCTCAGCCTCGGCCTTGATGAGGATCGTCAAGGCGCCGTGCGCCTGAACAAGCAGCGCTGGCAAATTTCCTACAGCCAGCTCAGCGAGGGCGGCCCGCAAGGGCTGCGCCTGGCTCTGCTGGCCCCGGAAAGTGAACTGCTCGCCGATGCCTACCGCATCCGCTGGCAAGGTGCCGTACTGACTCTGGGCATCCTGCTGCTGTGCATCCCGATTGGCTGGCTGCTCTCCAATATTCTGGTCAAACCGCTGCGCCTGCTGGTGGGCGAGGCCGAGGCCATCCGCAGCTTCAACTTCGATTACCCGGCCAGTGGCCGTTCCTTCGTCAAGGAAGTCGACCAGCTCGCGGTGTCGATGGGGCGGATGAAGGAGACCATCTCCAGCTTTCTCGACATTGCCGCCACGCTCTCGGCAGAAACCCGTTTCGACGCCCTGCTACGCCGTGTGCTGCGCGAAACCGTCGACCTCAGCGAAGCCAGCGGCGGTCTGCTCTATCTGCGCGACAGCAACAGCGGTCGCCTGGAGCCGCACGGGCTGTTTATCAATGAGCTGCAGCACAATCTGGAAGAGCATCGCATCCCCAGCTTCGACCCGAATGACCCAGCCCTGCCAAGCTGGCTCGCGCAAACGGCAACCGGCGGCCCCAGCGTCACCGTGGCGCTGGGCTTCGAGCATGCGCAGGGCTTCCAGAGCCTGCTACACACCCTCGACAGCCCGCGCGCGCACCTGGTCTGCACTGGCCTGCATAACCGCCAGGGCCAGACCCTCGGCGTACTGCTGCTGTTGCACCGCGACACCGGTGATGAGGCCGATCTGGCCATGCTGCGTCCCGAGCGCATCGCCTATGTCGAGGCGGTCTCCGGCGTGGCGGCGCTGTGCATCGAGAGTCAGCGCCTGCTCGATCAACAGAAGAAACTGCTCGATGCCTTTATCCAGCTGATCGCTGGCGCCATCGATGCCAAGAGCCCCTATACCGGTGGCCACTGCCAACGGGTGCCGGAAATTACCCTGATGCTCGCCCGCGCGGCTGCCGCCAGCAAGGATGACGCGTTCAGCGACTACCAACCCACAGACGAAGAGTGGGAGGCTCTGCATATCGCCGCATGGCTGCATGACTGCGGCAAGGTCACCGTGCCCGAGTACGTGGTGGACAAGGCCACCAAACTGGAAACCATCTGCGACCGCATCCATGAAGTGCGCATGCGCTTTGAAGTGCTCAAACGCGACGCCTGGATCAGTTACTGGGAACATCTCAGCCAGGGCGGTGAAGCGGCCAGCCTGGCTCAGGTGCGCGATGAGCTGCTCGCCACCCTGGATGATGAGTTCGCCTTTATCGCCCGCTGCAACCTGGGCGGCGAAGCGATGGCCGACGCTGACCTTGAGCGCCTGCGCAACATCGCCGCGCGCACCTGGACGCGCACCCTGGATGATCGCCTGGGGGTTTCCTGGGAAGAGAACCTGCGCCAGTCGCGTACCCCGGCGCAGCCGTTACCGGTGCAGGAAACGCTGCTCAGCGACAAAGCCGAACACCTGATCGAGCGTCCCGAAAGCGAGCTGATCGCCGAAGACAACCCGTGGGGCTTCAAGCTGGAAGTGCCGCATTACAAACACAATCGCGGCGAGGTCTATAACCTCAGCATCGGCCGCGGCACCCTGACCAACGAAGAGCGCTTTATCATCAACGGTCATATGGTGCAGACCATTCGCATGCTCAGCCACCTGCCCTTCCCCGCACACCTGACCAGCGTTGCCGAGATTGCCGGCGGCCACCATGAAAAGATGGACGGCACCGGCTACCCGAAACGCCTGAAGCGCGAAGACATGAGCCTACCGGCCAGGATGATGGCGATTGCCGATATCTTCGAAGCGCTGACCGCAGTGGACCGTCCCTACAAAAAGGGCAAGCTGTTGTCCGAATCACTCAACATTATGGCGGGTATGTGTAAAGGCGCGCACATCGATCCCGAACTGTTCGGGCTTTTTGTACGGGAAAAGATCTACCTCAGCTACGCCGAACGCTTTCTACGTCGTGAGCAGATTGATCAGGTTGATAACGCTGCGCTGCTGGCCAAGGCGGGCCTGAGCGACTGACGAGAATTGCAGAAGGGAAAAGCAACAGGGCATGCGCGATGCATGCCCTGCTTACAGGTTTTAGGCCTGATTGATCGAGTTGTCTGGGTACCAGACGTCGAGCAGCGGGCTGGCGGTGAAATCCACCAGCTCGTCACGGCCTTTCAGCCAGGCTTCAACGGCAGCGCGCTGCTCTTCGTTGACCGAGCCACGCTTGGACAGGCATACCAGACCGAAGTCATCGCCGCCGACATAGCCCAGGCCGTTAGCGGTCATGGCATCACGCAGGAACTGCTCAAGAAAGCTGTCGATGGCCTCATCGGCCAGGTCTTGCTTGAAGTTCAGGTTCAGCTCAAAACCCAGCTCCTGGAATTCATCCACGCAGAGTTTTTTGCGCAGACGGCGGGAACGGTTAGTAGCCATGGAACAATCCTCAAAAGTGATAACGCGCGGCACTCTAGCAGTTTCGCGGCTTGCGCGCCCGCCTGGAAGACGACAGGTCGCTCGATTGCCCACAGAAAAGCCCGGCTGATGGCATTTACTGCCATTCAGCTGGAACTGTATTGGGGCATAATTGCCAACATCTTCTCAATCCGCGATGGAACCTCTTTACATGCCTCGCGTCACCTTTGTCCCTCAGCTGGAGGGGAGTCGCCCATGATCAAAACCCTGCGTCATCTGGCTATCGCCGGCCTACTGCTGCCTGTTTGCCTGCCACTGGCAGCCGCCACGAACGGTTTATCAAACAAGGTTCAGCAATCGCTGAAAGCCAACAAGATCAGCAGCCAGTCGCTGTCTGTGGTCACTGTGCCGCTCAATGGCCCTGGCAATAGCACCTTTTTCAATGCCGACATTTCCGTCAACCCGGCCTCCACCATGAAGCTGGTCACCACCTACGCAGCGCTTGAGCTGCTCGGCCCGACCCACCAGTGGAAAACCGAGTTCTTCACCGACGGCCAACTGAAGAACGGCGTGCTCAACGGCAATCTGTACCTCAAGGGCGGCGGCGACCCCAAGCTGAATATGGAAAAGCTCTGGCTGATGATGCGCGACCTGCGTGCCAACGGCGTGCTGCAGGTGACGGGCGATCTGGTGCTCGACCGTAGCCACTTCGTACAGCCACAGTTACCGAGTTTTAATGACGATGGCGGCGATGCCAACAAGCCATTCCTGGTCACCCCGGACTCCCTGCTGGTCAACCTCAAAGCCCTGCGTTTTATTGCCCGCACCGAGGGTGGCAAGGTGCATATCGCCGCCGAGCCGCCGATTGCCGATATCCGCATCGACAACCGCGTCAAAGCCCTGCCAGCAGCCAAATGCCCGGGCTGGCCGGATGTGCGCTACAACCCGGTCACCGAATTCGACGGCACCACGGTCATCGTCACCGGCAAGCTGGCCGAAGGCTGCAGCTCGCAGACCTACCTGTCGCTGCTCGACCACCCGAGTTATGCCGCAGGCGCCATCCGCGCCATCTGGCAGGAGCTGGGCGGCAGCATCATGGGCAAGGACCGTCTTGCTCCAGTGCCAGAGAAGGCCCGCCTACTGGCCCGCGCCTATTCGCCGGACCTGACCGAAATCATCCGCGACATCAACAAATACAGTAACAACACCATGGCCCGGCAGCTGTTCCTCAGTCTCGGCGCGCAGTTTCGCAACTCCGCCGACCAGGACGACAGCAAGGCAGCACAACGGGTGATCCGCAGCTGGCTGGCACGTAAAGGCATAACCGCGCCACACCTGGTGATGGAAAACGGCTCCGGGCTGTCGCGTGCCGAGCGGGTCAGTGCGCGGGAAATGGCCACCCTGCTGCAAGCGGCTTGGAAGAGCCCTTACGCCGCCGAATTTATGGCTTCGCTGCCATTGGTGGCGATGGACGGCACCATGCGCAAACGCCTGCACCGCACCCCACTGGTGGGCGAGGCGCGAATCAAGACCGGTACGCTGAACAATGTGCGCGCCATCGCCGGTTTCAGCCGCGACAGCAACGGCAACAGCTGGGCCGTGGTGGCCATCCTCAACGACCCACGCCCTTGGGGCGCCTCGTCGATTCTCGATCAGGTGCTGCTGGATCTGTACAAACAGCCCAAACGCTAAGCCTGTCATGCCGCGCCGGCATGGCGCGGCTTTTTTACTCCATCTCCCCACACAGCTGCGCCGCGCGTAACAGCGCGGCGGTCAAGCTGTGGCGCTCCCACTCCTGCAATCCGGCAAAGCGCGTGACAAACTCCGGCGGTAGCAGGCTCGGCGCCTGTTGTAACAGGGTGCGGCCCTGTTCGCTGAGCAGCAACCACTGCCGGCGCCGATCCTGATCGTCGCGCTGACGTTGCAGCAGGCCCTTTTCCTCCAGCCTGTCGAGCATGCCCGACAGGGTCGCAGCCGTCAGGCTGACCCGGCCACTGAGGTCGCTGGCCGTCAACCGCGTCTCTCCCGCCAACACCTGCAGAATCATCAATTGCATCGGCGTCAGCCCACCAAAGCGGCCGAGGCGTTTGGCATGCACTTCACCGGCCTGTTGCAAACGTCGCAGCGCCTGAAACAGCGGCAGCTCGAAGGCCGAAACAGATGACAAATCTATTTCAGTAGAAACCTTTTTATCAGCCATATACGCCTTTTAATTCGATATAAAACTTTGACATGAAAGCATTATTTTGTTTTGGTGTAAAAGGTTCGGCAGCCCCGAACCACTCCCCAACGGCAATACCGGTAAGGAATTATGTGCGCAATCGCTGGAGAATTACGTTTTGATCAACGACCGGCCGACCTGGCTGCAGTCGAGCGAATCACCCACCATATGGCCGCCCGCGGCCCCGACGCCTACGGCTTTCACAGCCAGGGCCCACTCGCCCTCGGCCATCGCCGCCTGAAAATCATGGACCTGGCCGAAGCCTCGGGCCAGCCGATGATCGACAGCGAGCTGGGCCTGACGATGGTGTTCAACGGTGCCATCTACAACTACCCGGAACTGCGCGAAGAGCTGAAAGCCCTTGGCTATCGCTTCTTCTCCGATGGCGACACTGAAGTGCTGCTCAAGGGCTATCACGCCTGGGGCACCGACCTGCTACCCAAGCTCAACGGCATGTTCGCCTTCGCCATCTGGGAGCGTGACAGCCAGCAACTGTTCATCGCCCGCGACCGCCTCGGGGTCAAGCCGCTGTATTTGTCACGCACCGGTGAGCGTGTGCGCTTTGCCTCCAGCCTGCCAGCGCTGATGGCCGGCGGCGACATTGGCAAAACCCTCGACCCCGTCGCCCTCAACCACTACCTGAACTTCCACGCCGTGGTGCCCGCGCCGCGCACCCTGCTGGCCGGGGTAGAAAAACTGCCGCCCGCCAGCTGGATGCGCATCGACGCCCAGGGCAACTGTGAGCAGCAGACCTGGTGGAACCTGACATTCGGCCCACAACGCGAGGAAATCGCCTTCGGCCTGGATGAGTGGCGTGAGCGCGTGCTGGACGGCATGCGTGAGGCCGTATCAGTCCGTCAACGCGCCGCCGTGGACGTCGGTGTGCTGCTTTCCGGCGGTGTCGATTCGAGCATGCTGGTCGGTCTGTTGCGTGAAGCCGGGGTAGAAAACCTGTCGACCTTCTCCATCGGTTTTCAGGATGCTGGCGGCGAGCGTGGCGACGAGTTCCAGTACTCCGACCTGATCGCCGAGCACTTCGCTACCCGTCACCATCAGCTGCGTATCGGCGAACATGAGATTCTCGAACAGCTGCCGGCGGCCTTTCGCGCCATGAGCGAACCGATGGTCAGCCACGACTGCATTGCCTTCTACCTGCTGTCACGCGAGGTGGCCAAGCATTGCAAGGTGGTGCAGAGCGGCCAGGGCGCCGATGAGCTGTTCGCCGGCTACCACTGGTACCCGCAAGTGGACGAAGCCGAAGATGCCTTCGGCGCTTATCGCGCGGCGTTCTTCGACCGTGATTACGATGAATACGCCGCCTGCGTGCAGCCTGAGTGGTTGACCCGCGACATGGCCGGCGACTTCGTCCGTGAGCATTTCGCCCAGCCCGGCGCTATAGCCGCCGTGGACAAGGCGCTGCGCCTGGACAGCACGGTGATGCTGGTCGATGACCCGGTCAAACGGGTCGACAACATGACCATGGCCTGGGGCCTGGAGGCACGCACGCCGTTCCTCGACTATCGCCTGGCCGAGCTTTCGGCACGTATTCCGGGGCGCTTCAAGCTGCCCGATGGCGGCAAGCATGTGCTCAAGGAAGCCGCACGCCAGGTCATTCCCAGCGCGGTGATCGACCGGCCCAAGGGCTACTTCCCGGTGCCTGGCCTCAAGCATCTGCAAGGCGCCACCCTGGGCTGGGTGCGTGACCTGCTGCTCGACCCCAGCCAGGATCGCGGCCTGTTCAACCCGGCCATGCTGGATCGCCTGCTGAGTGACCCGCACGGTCAGCTGACGCCTTTGCGCGGCTCCAAGCTGTGGCAGTTGGCCGCGCTGAATCTCTGGTTGAACGAACACGGCCTGTAGAGCGCTGCGGTGGCTGGACACAGCCCCGCCACCGCAGCATCTGCCACCTGCTCACGGCAAAGGAACCCCTCCAATGCGTGCCACTGCCTTTAATCAACGCCTGCTACGCGGCCAAGCGCCTTCCTACGAGCGCCTGCAGGCGCGCCTGGCCGAAGATCACAACGCCCCGCCCAGCCAACCACAAGCCGTGCACTGCGGCTGGGGTCGCCTGCTGCTCGGCCATACCTACCCGGATGCTGCCGCCCTGGCCAGCGACCTGCTGACTGAGCAGCCCGGCGAGCGTGATATCGCTCTATATGTCGCAGCACCGCACCAGGTGCTGGCGCAAGCGCCGCAGCAGCTGTTTCTCGATCCCTCCGATACGCTACGTCTGTGGTTTACCGACTACCGCCCCGCGCGCCGGGGTTTTCGCGGTTACCGCGTACGCCGCGCGCAGAGTGCCGAGGACTGGCAGGCGATCAACGCCCTGTATCAGCTACGCGGCATGCTGCCGATCGAGCCGGACAAACTTACCCCGCGCCACCTGGGCGGGCCGGTGTACTGGCTGGCCGAGGATGAAGACAGCGGCACAATAATCGGCAGCGTGATGGGCCTCAATCACCACAAGGCCTATCAGGACCCGGACCACGGCAGCAGCCTGTGGTGCCTGGCGGTCGACCCACGCTGCAGCCGACCTGGCGTCGGCGAGGTGCTGGTACGTCACCTGATCGAACACTTTATGAGCCGTGGCCTGAGCCACCTGGATCTATCCGTGCTGCACGACAACGAGCAGGCCAAGGGCCTGTACGCCAAGCTGGGCTTTCGCGAGCTGCAGACCTTCAGCATCAAGCGCAAGAACGGCATCAATGAAGCGCTGTTTCTCGGCCCCGGCCCGCACACCCCGATGAACCCTTACGCGCGGATCATCGTCGATGAAGCACTGCGCCGCGGCATCGAAGTGCAGGTCGACGACGCCGACGCCGGGCTGTTCACCCTAAGCCACGGCGGCCGACGCATCCGCTGCCGAGAATCACTGAGCGACCTGACCAGCGCGGTGAGCATGACCCTGTGTCAGGACAAGCGCCTAACCCATCGCGCCCTGGCCCGCGCCGGCCTGCACCTACCGGCCCAGCGCCTGGCCGGCAGCGCCGAGGACAATGCCGCCTTTCTCGCCGAGCACGGCAGCCTGGTGGTCAAGCCGGTGGATGGCGAACAGGGACAGGGCGTGGCGGTGGATCTGCGCACGCCGCTGGATGTGCAGGACGCCATCGAACGCGCCAGTACCTTCGACAGCCGCGTCTTGCTGGAAAGCTTTCACCCAGGCTTTGACCTGCGCATTCTGGTAATCGGCTTTGCCGTGATCGCCGCCGCCATTCGCCGCCCGGCGGAAGTGATCGGTGATGGCCAACACAGCATCGGTGAACTGATCGATGCGCAGAGCCGCCGCCGGCAAGCCGCCACCGAAGGCGAAAGCCGCATCCCCAAGGACGCTGAAACCCTACGCACCCTGCATGCCGCCGGGGTTGATTACGACAGCGTGCTGCCGGCCGGCCAGCGCCTGGCCGTGCGTAAAACCGCCAACCTGCACACCGGCGGCAGCCTGGAAGACGTCACCGATATCCTCCACCCGGTGCTGGCCGATGCCGCCGTAAAAGCCGCCCGCGCCCTGGATATTCCGGTGGTCGGCCTCGACCTGCTGGTGCCCGCAGCCAATCAAACCGAGTACGTGTTTATCGAAGCCAACGAGCGTGCCGGCCTGGCCAACCACCAACCGCAACCCACGGCCGAGCGCTTTATCGACCTGCTATTTCCCTTGAGCCAGACACCCAGCTGACCCATTCCCAGCCCCTCTCCTGCTTACGGCCGAGGGGCGCAATCGCCGTAGAGGAGACTCCATGCAGCAACTCCCCGAACCCGACCTCGTCTATCTGCAGAAAGTGCTGCTGGAAATGCTCGCCATTCCCAGCCCCACCGGCTTTACCGACACCATCGTGCGCTACGTTGCCGAGCGCCTGGAAGAGATCGGCATCCCCTTTGAAATGACCCGGCGCGGCACCATTCGCGGCACCCTCAAAGGCAAACAGAGCAGCCCGGACCGCGCGGTCTCGGCGCACCTGGACACCATTGGCGCCATCGTGCGCGAGTTGCAGGACAACGGCCGCCTGGGCCTGGCCGCCGTCGGCTGCTGGTCGAGCCGCTTCGCCGAAGGCAGCCGTGTCAGCGTGTTTACCGATCAGGGCGTGATTCGCGGCAGCGTGCTGCCGCTGATGGCCTCGGGCCACGCATTCAATACCGCCGTGGACCAATTGCCGATCAGCTGGGACCACGTCGAACTGCGCCTGGACGCCTACTGCAGCACCCGCGCCGACTGCGAGTCGCTGGGCATCTCGGTGGGCGACTTTGTCGCCTTCGACCCACTGCCAGAGTTCACCGAAAGCGGCCATATCAGCGCGCGCCATCTGGATGACAAGGCCGGCGTCGCGGCGCTGCTTACCGCACTCAAGGCCATCAAGGAAAGCGGCCTGGAACCAGAGATCGACTGCCACCCGCTGTTTACCATCACCGAGGAAGTCGGCTCTGGCGCGGCAGCCGCCCTGCCCTGGGATGTCAGTGAATTCGTCGGCATCGACATCGCCCCGGTTGCGCCTGGCCAGCAGTCCAGCGAACACACCGTCAGCGTGGCGATGCAGGACTCAGGCGGGCCTTACGACTATCACCTGTCGCGCCAGCTGTTGCGTCTGGCCAGCGAAAATGAAATCCCGGTGCGCCGCGACCTGTTCCGCTATTACCACAGCGACGCACAGTCGGCAGTCACCGCTGGCCACGACATTCGCACGGCTCTGCTGGCCTTCGGCTGCGACGCCACTCATGGCTATGAACGCACGCACATCGACAGCCTCAAAGCCCTGAGTCGACTGCTTGCCGCCTACGTACTCAGCCCACCGGTATTCTCCAGCGACGCTCAGCCTGCACAGGGCTCGCTAGAACGCTTCAGCCACCAACTGGAGCACGATGCGCAGATGGAAAGTGATACCCGCGTCCCGACTGTCGACAGCCTGTTGCGCCCCCGCGATCAGGACGCTTGAAGGGCCGCGCGCATCCGGGCAAAGTGACGGCATGACGCGGGGCCGGATCAGGCCTCAAATAATAATATTGAGGTCGGTAAATGCCTCGGATATGGCTGGCTGTGGTGCTGTTCTGGCTGTGTGGATCGGCGTGGGCGCTGCAACCTGCAACGCTGAACAACGCCGATCTGCGCCTGCCACTCGGCCCCTCCATGGCCTACCTGGAAGACGCGCAAGGTGAGCTGAGCGTCGAACAGGTCGGCGCCCTGGCCGACGAACGCTTTACCCCAGTTAAGGGCGAGCACGCCAACCTCGGCAAGAATGATTCGGTCTGGTGGTTCAAGGTACGTCTGAACAACAGCCTGGCGCAGAACCTGGCTGGCTACCTGGAGGTCAACTACCCACTGCTCGACCATCTGCAGGTGTTTCTGGCCAGCGCCGATGGCCAGTGGCAGATGCAGGAAAGCGGCGACCGCTATGCCTTCTCCCAGCGCCCGGTACAGGTGCGCAACTTCTGGTTCCCACTTGAACTGACGCCCGGCGAAAGCACCCTGCTGGTGCGGGTCGAGACCACCAGCACGATCTTTATGCCGCTGTTCTTCAGCACCTACCAGGCCAGCGCCGCCGCCCAGGAAAACCTCATGGGTTTCAATGGCGCGTTCTACGGCGTGCTGTTTGCGATGTTCTGCTACAACCTGTTCCTGTTTATCTCACTGCGTGAATCCGCCTACCTCTGGTACCTGGCCTACAACCTCAACGTCGGTCTGCTGGCCGCCTGTTTCGACGGCATGCTGTTCAAGCTGCTGCCCGAGCATGTGGCGTTCCAGTCGGTGAGCATCTACATCCTGATGTACCTGCACTGCCTGACGGCCATTCAGTTCAGCCGTCACTTCCTGCATGCACCGCAATACTTTCCACGCCTGGATACCGGCCTGCGCCTGTTGATGCTGGCCTGCGCCGGCTGCCTGCTGTCGGTGCCACTGATTGGCTTCAACGCCTGGAATATCCTCGCCAGCGTCACCGTTTCCCTGGTCTCGCTGACCCTGCTGCTCACCGGCCTGTATATCTGGCGCCGGGGTGTACGTTACGGCTCCTACTACACCCTCGCCTGGGCCATCCTGCTGTTCGCCTTTATCCAGGCCACCACCGGCTCGCTGGGCGTGGAAGTCTTTGGTGTATTCGGCGCCACGGCCGTGAAGATCGGCGTGACCATCGAACTGATCACCCTGTCCATCGGCCTGGCCGACCGCATCAATCTGCTCAAGGAAGAAGGCTTCCAGTCACGCCGCGCCGCTGAGCAGGCAGAAATCGAAAACCAGGCCAAGAGCCGCTTTCTGGCCAAGATGAGCCACGAAATCCGCACCCCACTCAACGGCGTGCTGGGCATGTTACAGCTGCTCAAGGAGACCCCGCTGGACCGCAGCCAGCGCTTCTACGTCGACACCATTTCCAGCTCCGGCAGCTCGCTGATGGCGGTGATCAACGACATCCTCGATTACGCGCGCATCGAATCCGGCAAGCTCAGCCTGGAACACATCGAGTTCGATCTGGAAGAGCTGATTTCCGACACCCTAAGCCTGTTCACCGGGCAAGCCCTGGACAAGCGCCTGCGCCTCTATGTCAGCCTTGAAAGCGGTGTACCACGCCGTACCCAGGGCGACCCGACGCGGCTCAAACAGGTACTGATGAACCTGCTCAGCAACGCCCTGAAGTTCACCGCCGAAGGCCACGTGGCACTGAATGTCTGCCGGCGCAATGACTCCCAGGGCAAGCCGCATCTGGTGTTCGCCATCAGCGACAGCGGAATCGGCATCAGTGACCAGGCGCTGACCCAGCTGTTTGAGTCCTTTGCTCAGGGCGACTCCAGCACCACCCGTCGTTACGGCGGCAGCGGCCTAGGCCTGGCGATCAGCAAGGAGCTGGTGGAAATGATGGGCGGCCGCATCGAAGTGCAGAGCACACAGGGCCAGGGCACGCGCTTTGCCTTCGATATTCCGCAAGCGGATGAGATTCTGCCCGCCGACCCGTTGCACGAACTGCTCAAGGGCCGTACCGCGTTGCTCACATCACTCGACGGCCTCGGCCTGGATGCCTTGAGCCGCCTCCTCGGGCGCTGGGGCATGCGCACCGAACGCTGCCAGAATCCGGAAACCCTGCTCGGCTACCTGGAGGATTTTGCCGCCCCACCGCTGCTGGTACTGATGGCGCCCTGGCCGGGCAGCATCCAGCACTGGCTGGAGTCGCTGCGTCCACTGCTGCAGCCCGGACAACGCGTGCTGCTGCTCTGCGCACCGGAACAATGCCAGCAACTGCCCAGCTCCGCCGGCCTGCGCCTGCTCGGCCTACCCCAACCGCTGGCGATCAACGCTTTGCGCAGCGCCCTACTCGAACTGTACGAAGAGCCGCGTATCGTGGAAATCAAAGCACAACCGAAAACCCATACCGACACCGGCAGCACGCCCTGCATCCTGGTGGCTGAAGACAACCCGGTGAATCAGCTCGTCGTCCAAGGCTTTCTGAAAAAGCGTGGCTACAATGTGCGCCTGGTGACCAACGGCCTGGCCGCCCTCAACGAATACCAGCGCGACCCAGGCGCCACGCAACTGATCCTGATGGACTGCGAAATGCCGGAGATGGATGGCTTCGAAGCCACCCGACAGATCCGCCGCCTGGAGCGCCAGCACAACCTGCCGGCCGTGCCGATCATCGCCCTGACCGCACACATCCTCGATGAGCACCGCCAGCACGGGGTCGAATCTGGAATGAATGACTTCCTCGGCAAACCGCTGGACAGCGCCAAGCTTTACAGCACCCTGGAAGCCTATCTGCAGCCGGCCGAACCACCCGCCCAGTAACTGCACGGCAAACATGGCCAGCCGGGGCTGCGCACGTTAGCAGGCCACTGAAAAATGTAGGCGAGGCAGGCAAGACAAGGCGCTACGTAGTAACAGCCGAAGGCTGGTCAAAGCGCCGAGGAAGCGGAGTGTACGAGTTGTACATGAGCCTTCCGAGGCCGTTTTTAACGCAGTATTGCCAACGTAGGTAATTTTTCAACGGCCTGCTAGCATCCGCGCTGCGCTCTGGAGGCCCTACCGTGCTAATCCCCTACACACTGCTCGAAGCTGACACCCTGACCCGCCTGATCGAGGACTTCGTTACCCGCGATGGCACCGACAATGGCGACGAGACCCCGCTGAATACCCGTATCGAACGAGTACGCCACGCATTGAGCAAAGGCCAGGCGGTAATTGTCTTCGATGCGGAAAGCCAGCAATGCCAGCTGGCGCTGAAGCGCGATGTGCCGAAAGAGTGGCTGGATGCGCTTGAGGAATAAACACCGTGAGGGCAACCGCATCCTCGTAGGTTGGTGCTGAGCACAGCGAAGTCCAACAAGGCGGCATGTTCGTGGGGCTTCGTCGCTGCGCGACTCAACCCAACCTATCCGCGTAAACCACCTTCGCGCTCCCACGCACAGCGCACGCGCAGCTCGCCTTCCTGCGGGCTGTGAAAGCCGCCATCCGACTCCCAGCGAAAGGTGTGGGTGCCGTTCAGCTCGGTTTCCAGATGCACCACCGCGCTCGCCCAATACAGGCGCTTGAGCAGCGCCTCGAACTGCTTGATCCACAGGCCCCACTCGTATTCCACCGTACGGTAGCTGGCGCCGAAGTGGATCACCTGGGTCTGATACAGGCCATCGCCCGGCTGCTCGCAACAGGCAAACATCTCCCGCCCAAGAAAACTCCAGGCATCGCCGGCCGGCAGCTCATCGAGCACTTGCCGATTGATTTCACGACGCAGACGGCTTTCCGCCGGACTGTCCGAGGGCCAGTCACGGATGCAACCATAAACGATGGATTCGGACTCCACGCAGGCACTCCAGCAAATCAAGGCTGCCTTCTATCACAGCCGTCCTGAGCAAGGAAGGAACTGCTGCCAAATAAGCGTCAGTGTATCGCCGCAGCGACGCCTGGCCGGCGTCATTTATGGGTGCGCGTCGGTCCACGGCGCATCAGCCAGGCCAGCAGCGTCATCAGCGTCGCAAGCCCGGTAAGCACCATAAACGGCAACTGATAGTTACCCGCCAGATCACGCGCCAGGCCCGTCAGCACGGGCGTCAGGCAAGCAATGCTGTAGCCCATACACAGCATCATCGCCGTCCAACGGCTGACCGCCATTGGTGAGCCGGCCTCATACAGCGGCAGCACCAGTGACAAGGCAAAGGAGCCGCCCAGACCAAAGCCGATAGTGACCGCCCACAGCTCAGGCAGCACCGACGGCTGAAAGGTGATCATCGCCAGGCTGATAGATGACAACAGCCCGCAACCCACCAGCAGCAGGTAACGGTTCTTGAAACGCTGCGCCAACCAAGGCAGCAGAAACGAGCTGGGCAAGCCCATCAGCATCGACACGCTGAACAGGCTATTGCTGTGCATCAGGCTCAGGCCGGCTTCGTGATAACGCGCCACAGCCCAGGTGGCCAGGGCATAGAACAAGCCGGCCTGAATGGCGAAGAAGGCACTGATCAACCAGGCCCGCGGCTGTCGCCAGGGCAAGCCCTTACCGCCCTCTTCACTCTCAGCTTCAGCGCGATTGGGCAAGCACAGCCAGAGCACTAACCCGACCAGCGCCGGCAGCGCCCAGATGGCCAGGCCGTAGGTCCAGTCATTACCCAGCCATAGCGTGGCCGGCACGGTGAGTACCGCACCACCGGCGCCTCCAATCGCCATGCTCAGCGAGTACCACCCCACCACACTGCCCATGCGCCCGGCAAAGTGCCGCTTGATAAAGCCCGACAGCAAAGGCCCGGCAACCGCGATGGCTGCGCCCAACAGCACCGCGCTGCCAATCAGAATCGCACTGGCATGTCCCAC
This sequence comes from Pseudomonas sp. 8BK, assembly GCF_902506475.1. NCBI lineage: Bacteria > Pseudomonadati > Pseudomonadota > Gammaproteobacteria > Pseudomonadales > Pseudomonadaceae > Pseudomonas > Pseudomonas sp. 8BK. Next base: position 3,444,828 of record NZ_LR733252.1, read on the forward strand.
TGCGCGCAGCAGCAGCGCCACCGCGATGACCGCCATGCACAAGGCGATGGTGCGCTCCAGCCCCATACGCACGGCCAAACGCGGCGCAAAAGGCGCCAACAAGCCCATGCACAACACCGGCAACGCAGTGGTGAGGCTGATCAGGCTGCGGCTCAAGGCCAGTTCTTCGGCGATCCGCTCAATCAGCGGCGCCAGGGAGGTGATACCTGGGCGCAAATTGATTGCAGCCAGGATCAGGGCCAGCAACAGCATGGCCCGAGGGAAAGGTTTCACAGTAGATCCATCAGTTTCGCGGTCATGCCGACATGACCGCAAACCTTAGAGCGCAAGCTCATCGCAAACAACCCCGAACGGTGATTAAGTTGACCTTTAAATCAACTAATTCACATCACCCGTGCCCTGTCACTTGGCGCGCGGCGCACGCATCTTATCGGCCATGCTGGTCATCTCGCTGTACAGCAACTGCGGGTTCTTCTGCTTCAACGCCCAGGCCATGCGGCCTTGCTCGTGGGGCAGAATCATAAATTCGCCTTTGCCGATTTCCTGGTAAATGTAGTCGGCAATATCCGCTGCACTGATCGGCGAGCTTTCCAGCAGTTTGCCAACCTGCGCCTTCATAGCAGGGGTCGGTCCGCGGAAGGAATCCAGCAGGTTGGTCTGGAAGAACGATGGGCACACTACATGCACGCTGACTTCATGCAGCTTCAACTCGATCAGCAAGCTTTCCGACAACGCCACCACGCCGGCCTTAGCCACGTTGTAGTTGCTCATGGCAGGCCCCTGCATCAAGGCCGCCATGGAGGCGATATTGACGATCTTACCTTTGCTTTTTTCCAGCAGTGGCAGGAAGGCCTTGCAGCCCTTGACCACCCCCATCAGGTTGATCGCGATCTGCCAATCCCAATCTTCCAGCGACAACTCGCTGAAGAACCCGCCAGAGGCCACACCGGCGTTATTGACGATCACATCGATACCGCCGAGTTTCTCTTCGCAGGCCTGGGCGAACGCCGTCAGCTGGCTGTAATCGCGCACATCGCAGCGCTGAGTAAAACCATCTCCACCCGCTTCACGAACCATCTGCAAGGTTTCCACCAGGCCCGGCTCGTTGACATCCGATAGGGCCAACCGCCAGCCCTCACGCGCCCAACGCAGGGCAATTTCACGCCCCAAACCCGAACCCGCGCCGGTGATCATCATGCGATTTTGCATAGGAAAGCTGCCTTGTGATGCTGTGATTGATGAGGCCAGTGTAGCTGGGGAAATTATCTTGCCCTCATACCATCATCCATCTGAATAAGGTGGCCTAAGCTCAACTCACGGCCGCCGCCAGCGCTGCCAAAACAGCACGCCATAAATCAGGCCATTGAACAGCAGAACGAACAACCCCAAACCAATTTGAATCTGCGGCGTAAGCCCAGCTGGATAGATGATCGGTAGCAGGTAGTGCTCAACAAAACCACCGCTATACCCGGCCTGTCCCGCAGCTGCACGCAAGCTGTGCTCCAACGGCGTCAGCGGACAGGGCCAGCGCATCAACTCCACCAAAACACCCCACAAAGCCGCAGGCACATGCAACCAGACTACCTCGCGCCAACGCCACACTAGCAAACCACCCAACACCACAAACAGAATAAACAACAGGTGCACAACCACCACCGCATCTGCCGCTACTGCCAACCAAAACATAAAGCGCCTCTCGATTAATTCTCAGCCCTGTTTTTACAAAATAACGCGCATGCGTATTAAAAACATGATCGCCAAAAAGCAAGAAGGCCGGTTAATCACCGGCCTTAATTAAAACAACTGATCGTGTTAGTTAATGCTCAATTTGTCGCGATTCTTCTCCAACGTCGCTTCGCCAATACCCTTAACTTCCAGCAATTCATCCACCGAAGCAAAGTCGCCGTGCTCATCACGATAAGCCACAATCGCCTGCGCCTTGACCTCACCAATCCCCAGCAACTCACGTTGCAGAGTGGCAGCATCAGCAGTATTGAGATTGATCTTACCGACCGTAGCCACTTCAGCTGACTCAACAGCGGGCGCTGGCTGAGTCTGCGTTTCAGCAGCGAAAACCGCCAGGGACATGGAAGCAAGAACAGCGAACAACAGAGAAGACAGTTTGGCTTTTAGCATACGAGAATCCCTTCGTTAGTTTTTCAGAGCGTGAAGCTTACTACCCCACGCTCTGAAAACTAGCTGCTGCCATGCGCTTGTCAAATAACGGAATGAATCGCCAATTGGGACAGACTTACCCAAGCCCCACCCACAAGTTTTTGCAGAGAACATTTATGGTTGCAGAGGACGCTTCATGTGCATCCAATCAACAATCTCACCTTCTGGCTTGTAGCCACTAACTGTCTCACGCAACAACTGCCGAACACACTCATAGTCATCACGCTCAACAGCACCCAACAATTCGTTCAAACGCAATTTGAGGACATCCCAAGACAGGTGCTCCTCATTAGCCCGCATAATCATCGGATGCTCCGTCGGGCTGACATTGTCACCGATTAGAAGCTCCTCGTAGAGCTTCTCACCAGGGCGCAAACCAGTGAACTCAATAGTGATATCGCCGTGAGGTGTTTTATCCGAACGCACACTCAAGCCGCTGAGGTGGATCATCTTCTCCGCCAACACAGCAATTTTTACTGGCTCACCCATATCGAGAACGAACACATCACCGCCTTCCCCCATGGCGCCAGCTTGAATCACTAGCTGTGCCGCTTCCGGGATCGTCATAAAGTAACGAGTGATATTCGGATGGGTAACCGTAACCGGCCCACCGCGACGGATCTGCTCACGGAACAGTGGAATCACCGACCCAGACGAACCTAGCACGTTACCGAAGCGAACCATGGTGAAACGGGTGCGGTTCTCCACTGCGGCTTCGCTGGACGTTGTGAAGAGTTGGGGCTCGCGGCTAAACGCCTGTAGCACCATCTCCGCCAGGCGCTTGGTGCTGCCCATGACGTTAGTAGGCCGCACCGCCTTGTCGGTGGAAATCAGCACAAAGTTCTCTACTCCGGCACACACCGCCGCCACCGCAGTCTGCAAGGTACCGCGCACATTGTTCAGAACACCCTCAGCGATGTTGTGCTCAACGATAGGCACGTGCTTGTAGGCAGCTGCGTGGTAGACAGTCTGTACCTGCCAAGTACGCATCACTTCAAGCAACCGGTCGGCGTCACGGATACTACCGAGTATTGCTACCAGACGCACAGGCAGGCCGTTACGGTGAATCCAGCCCTCAAGCTCGCTTTGAATGCTGTAGAGGTTGTATTCACTGTGCTCGAACAACACGAGAGTGAGAGGCCCACTGGTGAGAATCTGGCGACACAACTCCGAGCCAATTGAGCCGCCAGCGCCAGTAACCATAACCACCTGATCACGAATGCAGCGTTCGAACAACTCGGGACGAGGCGGCACCGCGTCGCGGCCAAGGAGGTCGATAATGTCGACTTCCTGCAGATCACTAACGCTGACCCGGCCGCTGGCCAGATCCATGAAACCGGGGATGGTGCGCACATGAACCGGATAGGCTTCGAGTTCATCGAGAATCTCACGGCGCCGGCTGCGCGACACCGACGGAATGGCCAAAAGTACCTCTTCGACGCCTGTATCCGAGATCATCTGCTCAATATGTCGGGATTTGTAAACCTTCAGCCCCCCGATCACGCGCCCAGCGATACCTTCGTCATCATCAATAAAGGCGACCGGCTGCATGCTCTTGCCCATACGCAATGTGGCCAACAACTGGTTGCCCGCAGAACCAGCACCATATATGCCGACCCGCGTCAGCGGCATCTGGCGCCTGACGCCGCGTACCGGAAACAACTCGCCGCTGAAGTACTGGCGCATAAGCAACCGCAAGCCACCAACAAACAACAGCGAGAGCGCCCAGTAGATGAAGATCACTGAACGCGGCATCAAGGCGTCCGGCTGCATCAAGTAGATGATCACTGCAAGCAATAGCGCCGACAGACTCACCGCGTTGAACATTGCGACTAACGCCCCGCTGCCAAAGTAACGCAGCACAGCACGATATAGACCGAAGCGCACGAACAGCGGAATCGCCGCAGCAGGAGCGGCGATGAACAGCCATAGGTACTCATCGAACGGATCGATCATCCGGTCAAATCCCAGCCGGATCATAAAGGCCAGCCACAAAGCTGCCCACAGTAAAAAGACATCTGCACATACCTGTAACGCCCGCTTTCTGCGCCGCGACATTCCCAGCAGACGTTGGCGCAGCTTATCGCGTCCCTGCCCTATCAAATACCTTCTCCCAACCAAATATCTGAGCACTGTGAAAGGCAACTCAAGCATGCAATCATCGGGCGGCCTCGTTCATCACCGCGTTCAAAACTGCACAGGTCTTGTCCAACTCAGCATCGTTCAAGGTCGGATGTACCATAAACATGAGACTTGTCTCCCCAAGTTCCCTAGCGATCGCAAAATGCTTCTCAGGCCTCCAACCTGTGCCATCGAAAGCCTTTTCCAGATAAACCTCTGAGCAGGATCCAGAAAAACACGGGACACCAGCAGCGTTAATTTCATTAAGGACACGATCACGCGTCCAGCCCTCTTTCAGATGTTCGGGCTCGATGAAGACGTAGCACTTGTAGGCTGCATGCGCCGACTCACTGTGCAGGCGCGGCACTCGCAACCCCGGAAGAGTACTGGCGAGGCTCCAGATACGCTCGGCATTGGCCAGTCGCCGCTCGTGCCACTGCGGCATGCGACGCAACTGGATGCGACCGATCACCGCCTGCACCTCAATCATCCGCCAGTTGGTACCGAAGCTCTCATGCAGCCAGCGGAAACCCGGGGCATGCTCGCGCTCATAGACCGCGCACCAGCTCTTGCCATGATCCTTGAATGACCACATGCGCGACCACAGTTCAGAGCAGTCGGTAGTCACCATACCGCCCTCACCGCCGGTGGTCATGATCTTATCCTGACAGAACGACCAAGCGCCGACATGACCAATAGAGCCTACCGGACGCCCCTTGTAAAAAGCGCCATGGGCCTGTGCGCAGTCTTCGATGACCTTGAGATCGTGTTCCTCTGCAAGCGCCATGATCTGATCCATGTCGCACGGCCAACCGGCCAAGTGCACACAGATCACAGCCTTGGTGCGCGGCGTCAGTACCGACCGGATCGTCTCTGCCGTGATGTTCTGCGAGTCACGGTCGACCTCAGCGAAGACTGGAACGGCACCCGCATTGACGATGCAAGAGACTGAGGCCAGGAAAGTACGCGGTGTCACCACCACCTCATCCCCTGCACCTACCCCCAGCGCCTTTAAGGCCAGATCTAGCGCAACCGTGCCGTTAGCCAGCGCAATGGCATAACGGGTCCCTGCCCAGACGGCGAACTCACGCTCGAAGTGCCTACACTCCTCGCCTGTCCAGTAGTTCACGCGATTGGAAAGAATGACGTCGCGCGCGGCATCAGCCTCTTCGACAGAAAAGGAAGGCCAAGGCGAAAAAGGCGTATTCAACACAAGCAGATCTCTATCACGTTGAACGTGGCAGCCAGCGCCGACACGAATTTGACTAGCTAACGATCCGGGCAGGAATACCCACGACCGTGACATTATCCGGCAATTCGCCGACCACTGCAGCCCCCGCTCCGACGACCACATTGGCACCGATATTGACAAGCTGGCGCACGCTGGCTCCGATGCCGATCCAGGTCGCTTCGCCTATCCGCACTCCACCTGCGAGACAAGCGCCCGGGCTGACATGTACGCCGGCGTCGAGCACCGCATCATGGTCCACACCACAAAGGGTGTTAAGGATACAGCCCTCGCCGACTCGCGCGAACGCATTGACCACCGCTCCGGCAAAAACCACGCAGCCGGACTCGACCACGGCGTGCCGGCTGACGCAGGCCTGGGGGTGCACGAGCGTCTCTATGGGAAAACCCTTGTCCCGCAACAATCTCAACTTGGCCAGACGAGTGCGATTGTGTCCGATGGCCACGATAACCCCAGCAAAGCGGTCGGCCTGCTGGAGCAGCTCGTCGGTCCCCCCCTCAATCGCCCAGGCACCATTATACTGCGCGTCCGGGAACGCATCGTCAAAGAACGCCACATCCCAGCCGCACAGCTCGGCGACATCCGCGACCACCTTGCCGTGACCGCTGGCGCCAAGAATCGCCAGACGCTTCACTCTTCCTCCCCAGTGAAGCGCGAGGTGGTCGCCTGCCCATCGGCACTGATGCCTTCGCGTACGAACACCTTCTTCACGGTCAACAGAAGAATTCGGATATCCAGCAGGAGCGAGCGATTGTCCACGTACCAGACATCCAGAGCAAACTTCTGCGGCCAGCTCAATGCATTGCGCCCGTTCACCTGCGCCCAACCGGTAATGCCTGGACGCACCTCATGCCGCCGCATCTGCTCGGCGCTATACAAGGGCAGATACTCCATCAACAACGGGCGCGGCCCGACTAGGCTCATGTCGCCCTTCAACACGTTCCATAGCTCGGGGAGTTCATCCAGGCTAGTCGCGCGGAGCAATCGACCAAACCGGGTGAGACGAACATCGTCAGGCAGCGGATTACCATCGGCGTCCAGCGCATCGAGCATGGTGCGAAACTTTACCATCATGAACGGCCGCCCTTGCAATCCCGGGCGCTGCTGGCGAAACAGCGCAGGCGAGCCTAGGTTCATGCGCACCAGCACATACAAAATCAGCAATACCGGCCAGAACAACAGCAGCGCAAATGCGCTGCAAAGGATGTCGAACGCACGCTTCAGCATCATGCCTTTGCCCCCTGGGCAAATACCCGCGCATAGAAAGCGCTCAGACCTTCCACGATCCGCTTACGCGAGAAGAGCTGCAAGGCGCGAACGCGCGCCGCCTCTGCCATTGCCGCACGAAGCTCGCCATCGTCGAGCAAGCGCTGCAACGCATCTGCTAGCTCCGGCACACGGGCCGGGGGCACCAGCAACCCGGAAACACCGTCTTCCACCGCATCGGTAAGCCCGTAGATCCGGGTAGCCACCGAAGGCACACTCGCCGCAGCCGCCTCCAGAACCGAACTACCGAAGCCTTCACGATAGCTGGGCAGGCAGAAAATATCCGCAGCCGCCATGTAGGCCTCAGGCTCGCTGGTAAAACCCTGGAAATGCAGACGCTCGCCCAGACGCCCGGCGACCGAAAGAATGTGTGCAACCATCCCGCCTTCATCCGGCCCCACTATCAGCCAGTGCAAGAAGGGAAAGCGCTGGTCCAGCACCAGCATGGCCTCGGCCATCTCGCGCAAGCCCTTGTCGGTATTCAGACGGCCGAGAAAAAGCACCACGTTCGCATCCAGGGGAATGCCATGATTGCCACGTACGCGCTCGCGCGCCTGCGGATCGGGACGAAAACGCTCACCATCCACACCGCAGATTGAACCATCGCCAATGACCTCTGCCGCACCAGCCCGACAAACCCCCTCTGCCAGCAGGAAATCCCGCTGCGACGGGCTGTCCGCCAGAAGATGCGAAGCGGTTGCGGCAATCAGCCGATCCGCACTCTTCAATACGAACCGCCCCAAGCCCGCGCGCGTGACCCATACCTGCCCGGTAAACCAGTGCACCCGCACCGGCACCCCTGCAATACGAGCAGCGAGCATTCCAAGCAGCCCCGCCTTGGGTGTCACCGAATGCACCGCATCGAAGTGGTGACGACGAAAAAGCCGCACCAGCTGGAAGAGCGTCTTCAAGTCCACAAACGGCGAAATTTCCCGCGCCAAGGGCACGCTAAGGTAGGTCACCCGCTCATCCTGCGGAACCGGCTCAGAGCCATAGTTCGATATGACGAAGACGTCATAGTCATTGGCCAGACACTCGATATGCAGACGCAGGAATGCTGAAACAGCCATAGGGACGGTGGTGATGAAACAGAGCCGCTTACGAGTCATATCTCGCCATTCCTCGCCGTATCAAATTTGTAAAGGAGGTAATCACCAAAGCTCTCTACCTCGGCAGAGGGTAAATCTTTGCAAAAGCGTTCTGGCAAATATCCTTCATATGTCAACAAATAACGCACATGATATTTTTCAAATATCTTCCGGATAGGCACACGCAAAACTGGAAACACCGGCTCCAACAGATGGTATCCATACCCATGACCGCCGAATAAAACCGACTTACCTGTCCGATAAGCAACCAAATCATGCCAATGCTGTGGAAAACACATGACAGGACCGTTTTCAAGAGTAGCCAAACGGCTAATGGCCTCATCCAGCTCAGAGTCAACTTTCATCGTTCGACTTGTGCGCAAAGCTTTGAAAAAAGCAACAAGAGCCGACATACACATTAATAAGCCAACTACAAATGCCAACCACCAGTACCAAGCCTGCCCCAACGACAAAAAACCGATACCCAAAGCCAGTGCAGCCGGAAAACTTCCATTATAGCCATACAAGTAACCTTGGCCGAGCGAACGAAACATCGGAACCAAGGTAGTAAGAAGCGCAAACAAGAATGTCAAGGCAAGCCAGGTATATATCCACACCTCATACACAGCAAATTCGTGCCCCTTGAAAAAAGAAAACAGGCCCACCCCCAATGCAATTGGCATCCAGGGATTAAACCCGATCACAAATTGCAGTCGCCGAATCCAAGCCTTGAACCCGGACCGATAGAATTTGCTTGGGGTTTCATATCCTGCCTCACCATAAACTGGAGATTCCAGCAACGGATGAACTCCATTTCCACGCCAATTTCGAGCCCAGAACTTAACGGTATCCCAATGAGCTCTCATCGTCAGGCGATAAAACCCTCCACTTAACAGAAGCGCAGCCAAGACACTACCCGGCACCAACAAGGAAAGGCGAACATCACCAGCCAGCCCCGTCCCAAACAAAGATGTGAACCAAAATAACTGCATGGCCATCTTATGCGTAATCATAACCATGCCAGCAAGGAAGAATACGCCCAGCCAAAACCAGGGCGAGGCCTCATATAAAATAATGGCACTCACCAACAACCACATCGCATCGAGAAATAGCGCGCCAATGCCCCGCGGATTCAACTGCATATTATAAGTAATAAGAAGAGGCGTAACCGCATAGACTATTCCAGCAATTGCAGCCACTACCAGATCCGCAGTCAACCACCAGGCAGCCCAAACCAAAAGAACCATTCGCAGCATGTCTATGAAAACCGCGAACTGCACACTGAAACGATCAAACATTGCAGCAGGTAACCTCGACATCAACCATGGAAAGAAGGGGGGGTACCAATGCCCCTCATCCAAGAGAAATTGTGGCATCTTGACGGGCAATGAACCATCGCGACGTAAGGTCTCGATATAAGTCTTCCAATACCATTGATCCACACCCGAACCATGAGAGGAAAGCAATACCGGCGCGATTCGTAGAATCAGCGCACATAGGAAAACCAGAAACAGAAACAGCACCATCACATTCCTTTTCTACATAACAGCCGCACCAATACTGGAGCAGTACGAGACAGAGAGACCGGCACCATTGCCGACACTTCTTCTGGAGAAAAAAAGTTAGCACGCCTAACTAGAGCAAGCATGCATAGCATGACCAGTGCCGCCACCAGAGAGCGAGCCAAAAAACCATCCATAACAACCAACGACAACCCCCCAAGGTGAGCCAGCAGCAGAGCCAGAGCACCTCCGGCGAAAGGCAATTTAAGATAGCGATGCTGATCAATTAAAAACAGCCACTGCACAAAAATGAAACCAGCCAATGCCGCAATCGCGGCACCTAAAACCCCAAAAACGGGCAGCAAAATTAAAGTCAGCAATATATTGAGCAGCAACTTCAGCCCAAACAGACCAACATTGGCGGTTAATAGCCGCCCCTGCACAAAGTGCCCCAAACCATACAGATGTGTAGCTGCAGCACCCGGCACCGCCCCCAACAGGACTTGAAGTATCACCCGACTATTTTCAAAAGAACTGCCCACTAACCATAAGAAGAGAGCAGGCAAAAAAGCGATAAGCCCAATAGTTGCAAGCACCCAAAGACTCATCATCTGCGGTGCAACGCGGCCAATTAGTTGCCTCTCACTTGCTACGCCCACCCTCTCTACTCGAGAAACCAACTGGGGCATCAAAACAGCAACCACAGCAGTGGGCAGGCCGACCATGATCAACATATATTGATAGGCAGGGTGATAAACACCTACGGCCTGAATATCAAGAAAGTGGCTTATCAGAATATAATCACACCACTCCGAAAGATACCCAACCAAGTATCCCGGCAACAGCGGAAGAGAAAAAGCAAGCGCCAAGCGAACTTGCTGCCCCTCTGGAAGCCCCCAACCTAAAGAGCTCCCTTTTAACTCTCGCGCAAGCATAAAAACCCAAGCTGCAGCTCCCGAGAAACTGAGGACCGTGAGAATTTGCAGCGAGGTTAGACGATGGCCCAGAATGGCCATTAAAGATAGAGCACCTAGAACCCCTATTAAGAGTAGGTCAGCAACGAGAGGAGACCATGCTAGCCGTAAATAGCGCTCTCGCACTTGCTGGAGCCCCTGAGTCTCGCCCATGAGCCAAAGCGAGATAAAAATGGGAATGATCAACCACAAGCTATCCTTCGGCATATCCAATCGGATCGACAACCACTCCGAAGGTGCCAGCAAGAAACAAGCAAGAACTAGCACGCCACCGAACAACAATAAGGGCCAGCGCGTTGCCCACGTTCTCCTTAGCTGCCCAGAAACCTCCCACTCCAGTCGCCCAAAGCGTTGGGTAATCGACTGAGACCACAGAACGAACACCTGATTCAGCAACATACCTGCAGCCAGAAGCATGGCCCAAGTTCCCAGACTCTCCGGCCCCATCACACGAGCCATTAACGCCGATACGAGCAGCCACAGCGGGGCTCGTACGGCACGTGCCAACATAAGCGCGGCTGTAGCTGTCAGACGAAACGGGCCGTCAGCTGTACTCATAGAAACGGCTCAAAATGCGCCTACCACAAGCGAATCTCCAGCCTGCAGTCCAGCTAGTAATCCAGATTCCACGGGAACGAGACGAACCACCCCCTGAGCACAGGCAACAAGCAGCCCTCGCTCATCAACTTTCAGGATGCAACCTGGCGCGCCAGTACTGGCAGCATCATCGACCACTTCAGAAGAGCAGAAGTGCAGTATTTCGCCGGTTGCTGTATGGCACATCGCTCCCTGTGTATACGGCGGTGCCACAGCCCGAACAAAGTCCCTGACTTTCTCCGCACGATCAAAAGAAACCAAACAATTGTCTTGAGCATGGCGCCGGCGAAACAGGCTTGCGCAAGTCTCGTCTTGTGGCTGCGCCACCAAACGTCCGCTCGCCCACTCAATTAACACTGACGGCAACCACTCATTAAGCAAGACTGCGCCTCGACTGAAGGCGTCATTAACATCCTCATCGAAGCCCAAACTAAAAGCGACCTGAGCCAAAACATCTCCAGCATCAACCTCAGCCACTACCTCATGCAGAGAGAATCCCAACTGGGCCTCCCCATTAAGAATGGCCCATGTAAAGGCGTGCCGCCCCCTATACCTAGGCAACAGAGAATTGTGCACATTTAGGACAACACACTGGCGAGCAATGAAATCGGACGACAGTATATAGGGCCAGTTTATCAGCAACACATTCGCATCACTAATAGAATCCAGCCCCTCACGCGAGCGAATAACTTTGGACAACAACCCCGTACTCTCGATTGCAGAGAAGAGCGGGGCATCAGGTTCCAGCGTAGTCAGCAAGGTGAGCACTATTGCAGCCTCAACAGATATGTTTCCCTAAACTGCCCTATAGCCCCCAGCGTCTCCTTGAAACGAAAAATCGAATCATAAGCTTGCATATTCACTGAGGAGGTTCCGAGATCCATCCAGCAGTAACCCAACGACTGAGCCTGCTCAAAGCCATCAAGTAGCAATGCTGACTGCGCCTGGGCTGCCTGATACTCCGGGTCCTGACAAAGATAAAATGTTCCTACTACACGACTGTTTTGCGCAAAATAGCAAACACCGGCAATGGGCTTTTCTTCCAAATAAGCACAGGAAAGGAAAACATTATCGGGCAGCTCAGTAGCAAGCCACTGCAACTCCTCAAAAGTGTGGGTTGGTTTCCTACCGTGCTTTTCAAAGGTAGCAGTCAGCGTTTGCCAAAAATCCTGAATCGGTGCAGATCTTCGCACCACAACGCCTAGCTTATTTGCTTTCCGAGCACGGCGCTCCCACTCGGATCGGTGAGACTGCACATGACTGTACTCTGCGAAATTGGTGTCAAGAGGAATGACACTGGAAATATCCCTATTCACACACGAGAAGCCCGCCTCCAAAAGCGCGAAACGAAATGTTTCTGTATATACAAGACTGCACGCTCTAATTGGCAGTGTTATCCGAAACTCTTGCGCACCAGCGTTGGCCACATACTCAACTATCGCACCAATTATATCTCTACAAGCAGAAAGACCTAACGCGCCTTGCAAGGCTGGACCACCATAGCTACCGCCGTATGGAGACAACGCACAGAGTTCCCCGTTCCGCTCAATCAATGCAAGCGGCCATAGAGCGATTCTTTTCTTTTTCCGATGTATAGATAAAAAATGCTCACCCCCTAAGAAGCGATCTCCGTGGTAGCGCAAAAACCTCGACTTATGGAACAAGGTCCCGTCATTTGACAACTCAATGAAATCATCCCAGCCGCTTTCAACCAGATCTCCCTCACGCACAACAAAGCAATCTGCAATAGATCCATTATTTTTCAATGGGAAGACCTCAGAAGCTCAAGAAGCCACCCTCGAGCACCAGAGCCGGAAAAACGCTCCTGTAGCAATTCATCTGGATGATAATGCAAAGGACGTGTCCGCTCGTAACGCTGCAGGTTCTCAGTGTTTAGATAGACATGGATAGGATGAAAATCGAAAACCATCAACCCATCCTGACTCAGCAAACCACTAATATCAGGAAGAGTCTGCTGCTGACCGTAAATGCACATGATGTCGTCCTCCCACGAATAAGGAACTCGTAACATGTCATTCCATAACAACCATGGTTTGAGAGTGATGCCTGCGGTCATCGGAATAAAATGATTACAGTCGTGGGTCAGGCCCTTGCTACGGAATAGATTGAGCAAGGTTGAACTCTGCGTCATGTGATGGCTGCGCACGGCGGTTGCCTCGGGCACCAGCGCCATTGTCCGCTCTAGAACCTCCTCCGCTGACCCCCCCGCCTGAGTTTGCAGATTAAAAAGAAAGTTAAAATTGGGATGTATACCCAACTCAAACTTAGGGTTGGCGCGTAGCCGTGCTAAAAGTGGTGTCTCATGGGTGACAAACCATGTTGCGGCAACATCTGCCTGCTCGACCAAGTCAATACAATCAGCTAACACTTCATCATGCGCCCAGTCGATATCGAAGGTAAGGAACACCTTACCCTCCCAAGAGCTTGGATCACTCATATCGATACGTGAAATTGTGGAAAATACGCGGGAACAGGTAGCCGTCATATGAGCCTCGTTTTCAATGACTTGAGCACCTGCGGCGCTGAAGCTTCTGCAGCACCGTCCATCGCAACATTGAGTAGCCGTACAGCACCATCTCCGCAGGCCACTACAACCCACTCGGTCGAAACCTCAACCACACTACCGGGAGCGCCATAGAAACGCCTAGGTTCTAGTACACAGCGCCAGACTCGAAGTACACCACCGCCCTCCAGTCGTGTATATGCGCCGGGATAGGGGTGGGTCTGAGCACGGATGAAATCATGCACTCGCTCAGCCGAGGCACGCCAGTCAATAAGGCCATCCTCAGGGCGTCTAAGGCCGCAATATGAAGCCTCTTCGTCCGGTTGCGGATAGAGCTTCGCAACACCACCTAGAACCTGCGGAACATATCGCGCGGCAAGCCCGAGCATAAGTGCGTTTGCCTTATTCAGGGCATCGCCAATGGTTTCATCAGCAGCCAACTCGACGCTCGCCTGCCCAACCAGGAGCCCTTCATCCATCCCCTCACTGAAGCGGAAAAAGCTCACTCCGATTGCTGGCTCGCCGTTAATGATTTGCCAAACAAGAGGTGCGTTACCGCGATATTTGGGAAGGGACGAATAGTGAAAGCCGTAGAAGTCGCAATGTCCATCCACCGGAATGATCTGGTACCAACCGTGCACGAATGCTAGCCGCGCCTGGTAATGATCCAGCCAGTGCAACGTGTCGGCTCGTGTGGCAACCAACTGAAGCGGCACCCCATGACGCTCGGCCAGTGAACGAAACCCCGGCAACGCAGAACGCGCATCTTGAGAGTCGTCGGGGCAAATAATCGCAGCAAGATCGCCGTGCAACATCTGGCAGATGGCCTCGCACAACAACAATCCCGCCGCCTTACTACCCATGAACACTACAGCGTCGGTCACTCAGCATTGCTCCGACGCAAGATCGCAGAGCAAACGCGCTCCACATCCACCCCTTGGTAACACGGCAGAGTGATGGTTTCTTCCTGCAAACGAGCAGCGTTGGGCTGCACATCTGCATAACGCTGACGGTAATAGGTCGTCCCACTCAAACAGTAGGTACCTATGGTCGTTTCAATGCCATCTTCACGCAAACCACGGATCAACCCATCACGGTTCATACCTGTCGGCACGCGAAACACCAGAGATTGCACGTTATGCACGACGTCGGCGTTGCGGACCTGCGGTACGAACCCGGCATCATCCAGAAGACCGACGTAAGCTGCACGCACTTCGTTGCGTTCAGCAACAATCGCATCCAGCTTGCGCAACTGTACACGCCCCATCAACGCCTGCGGCTCGGAAAGACGGTAATTGTAGCCTTGCTCGATGAAGTCCAGCCCATAGCCAGACATGCCGCTGGCCCCGTGGTTGAGCTTTACATCAAACCAGGCAGACCAGGCATCGTTATTGGTGGTGATCGCACCGCCCTCACCAGTGGTTAGCAACTTGCGCGGGTGAAAGCTGAAGCAGGTCAGATCAGCGATATTTCCCACTCTGACGCCATGCTCACTGCTACCGATTGCGCAAGCAGCATCTTCGATTAGAGGTACACCATACTCTTTGCAGATTGCCGCAATCTCATGCATTCCGCTTGGATTACCAAATGCATCGACTGCAATAACCGCTTTTGTTTTCTGGGTAATGCGAGCGCGCAATGCACTTGGCAGCATGTTGTAGGTATCGAGCGACACATCGACGAAGACCGGGCGCGCACCCAAGTCCTCTACAACATTGGCGGTGGCCGGAAAGGAGAAGTCCGAGACGATCACTTCATCGCCCGCAGCCACACCTAGCAACTTCAGGCAAACGCTTAAGGCGGTGGTGGCAGAAGTCGCCAAGTGAGTGAACTTCGCTCCGGTATAAGCACAGAGTTCCTTGCGAAAGGCCTCTACATGCTGGCCGCGGGTGAACATACCCGAGTCAAAGATCTCACGCATTTCAGCCTCGACTTCATCGAAGCTTATATAAGGCCTCATCAGACGGATCTGGCTCATGCGCGCGCTCCGATCTGGGCGGTGTACCAGGCCAGGGTATCGGCCAACCCCTTGTCGAACGGTGTCAGCGAGTACTGGATCAGCCCTTTCACCTTCTCGTTGCTGGCGTTGTGCGACAGCACGTCGGAATGGCGCGCTGGCTTGCGCAGTATCTCGCCGCTATAGCCGTAGTGGGCACAGATAAGGGGGATCAGTTGGTTGATCGATATCTGGTTGTCGGTGGAGATGTTCACGGTTTCGCCGAACGGCAGCACCGCGTGCAGCTTGACCACCGCATCCACAGTGTCATGCACGTAGATGAAATCACGGCTCTGGGTGCCCTCGCCGTGAATTTCCGGTGTGCCGCCGGTAAGCAGGCGCACGGCGGTAATCGGGATGACCCCGGCCAGCATGCCCTTGTGGTTCTGCCGCGGGCCATAGTTGTTGAACGGTCGGACGATATAGGCATCCACGCCGAACATCCGTACGTAGCTCTCTACCGCCAGGTCTGCTGCGGCCTTGCCGGCAGCGTAGGTAGTAGTCGGATTGCGCGGATGGGCTTCATCCATCGGTTCGTACACCGCCGAGCCATACACCTCCGAAGTAGAGAAGTGGCACAGGGTCTTGAACAGGCCGCGGCGCTGCAACTCGAGCAGGTTCAGCACCACCTTGACGTTGGTGTCGAAGGCGTTCGCCGGATTGAGGAAGGAGTAGTTCAGCGCCTTGGTCGCGCAGTTGAACACCAGGTCGATTGCATGGTTGGCGAAGATGTACTCCAGGCTGGTGTTCAGTTCGGCATCGTCGCGGTAGAAGGTCACCTTGCCGCTGGCCAGGGCCTCGGCGAGGTTCTCCTCCGAGCCAACAAAAAGGTTGTCGATGACCACCACATGCGCGGCGCCTTCAGCCAGTAGCCGGTCGACCAGGTGGCTGCCGATGAAACCGGCGCCGCCGGTAACCAGAATGCCCTTGCCCGCAAAACCTTCACGAATCGTCATGCCTGCACCGCCGCCTGAATTTGTGCACAGATTTTCATTGCGTCGACGCCAGCGTCAACACCGGGCATCAACCCGGCAGCAGGCTGGCGACAGCTCGCCATAAATACCTGTAGCTCAGTCAGCAACGCCTCCTGCGGAGCAACCGCCACACTCTCTTGAATCGCCGAGATGGCATAGGGCAGGCTGCCGCTGTCGCGCGTCTCGGACTGGCGGTTGATCAGGATTTCCTTACGCAGCAGGTCACAGTCGACGAACATGTCAACACAGGTGCCCTCGATCTGACGGATCTTCTTGTCGGTCACGCGGCTGGCCTGGATGCGCGAGAACTGGCCGTTCTCATGGGTGATCAACGCCGAGGCAAAGTCGATCATGCTGCCGTGGGCAAACCCGTGGGCTGAAACGGATCGTGCCGGGCCGTTCAGGTAAAGCGCCAGATCGATGTCGTGAATCATCAGGTCGGTGACCACGTCCACGTCGGTAATGCGCGAACTCACCTTGTTGGTACGGGTGAAATCGAGGCTGATGACACGCTCGGTCTTGTCCAGGACCATCTTGAGTGCCTGCACCGCCGGGTTGAAACGCTCGATGAAACCAACCTGGATATTCAGGCCCTTCTCTTTCGCGAAGATAGCAACCTCACGCGCCTCTTCCAGAGTGGCGGCCAGCGGCTTCTCGACGAAGATGTTCTTCACGTGGGCAGCCGCCAGACGGATGTAGTCCGCGTGCGTCACGGTCGGCGTGCAAATCACCACGGCATCGACGCCGACCAGCAGCGGCGTCGGATCAACAACACCGGGAATGCCGTGCACTTCTCCGGCCTTTGCAGCAACCTCCGCGTTGGCATCGGCGACGAAAGCCAGCTCGAAGCCCTTGAGCATCGACAGTACGCGCAAGTGATTGCGCCCCATGTTGCCGAGGCCGATCAGGCCTACCTTGAGCACTTGGTCTTGCATAGCGTCAAACATCTCCAGAAACACGGTTACCTTCCCGGTCGATTCGGGCCACCGCGTGCGCGGGGTTACCCATGACCAGTGTGTAGGGCGGCACATCCTTGGTCACCACGCTGCCGGCGGCGACCATGGCAAATTCGCCAATGGTGATACCGCAGACGATGGTGGCGTTGGCACCGATGCTCACACCGTTGTCGATGCGGGTCGGGGTGACCTTCCATTCGGTATTGAAGGCCCGCGGCACCTTGTCGTTGGTAAAGCAAGCGTTGGGCCCAACGAACACGTCGTCGCCGATCTCCACACCGTTGTAGACCGAGACACTGTTCTGGATCTTGCAGCGGCTGCCGATCTTCACGGCGTGATCGACGTAGACGTCCTTGGAAAGAATGCAGCCCTCGCCGACCACCACGTTTTCGCGAATCTGCACATTGATCCAGACCTTAGTGCCTGCACCAATGCTGGCCTTGTCGGACACATTGGCCGTCGGATGAATATAGATGTCGTTAGCGGACATGCTCGCCTCCGAGCGTAGCGCCGACCACATCGACCACACGCAGCAGTTCAGCCTCAGCCATGTACGGGAACAGCGGCAGGTTGACCACCGAGGCACACAGCTGCTCGCCGACCTGAGCGCCGAAATGCCCGGCTAGATAGGCCGCCGCACCGGGCTGGCTGGACATGACACTCGGATAGATGTTACCGAAACCGATGCCTTCGGCCTTGAGCCGCGCTTCCAGCTCAGCCTTCACCTCAAGCTCGGGCACCAGGCAGACATTGCAGTAGCCGTTTTCCTCGTATCCGGCCGGAGCGCTCATCAGCTGGATGCCGGTGGCGGGCAGATGCTTCTGGTAGAAGGCCACCGCTTCGCGGCGCGAAGCAACGCGTGCCTCTATGTGATCCAGCGACAGATTGAGAAATGCCGCCTGCAGTGAGTCGAGGCGCGAGTTCCAGCCTACGTCGCCGTAGCCATAATGGGCTGTGCGGCCGTGATTGCCGAGACGACGCACCGAGTCGGCCAGCTCGGCGTCGTCGGTGAACACCGCACCACCATCACCTGCGGCGCCCAGCACCTTGGCCGGGTAGAAGGAGGTGGTGGAAATATGCGCGCCCTTGTAGATCGGCTCACCCTGGTAACGTGCGCCAAAGGACTGGGCGCCATCCTCCACCAGCACCACGCCATTTTCGCGGCACAATTTGCGCAGGTCGAGCAGACGCGCGCTGCCCCAGCCATAAAGGTGGGCGACCAGGGCCGCTTTGGGCCTGGCTTCGCGGATAGCCTGTTCGAAGGCCTCGAAGCACACTCCACCGTCACTCAGATCGGCATCGACCGTGACCGGCTTGGCGCCAACGTTGACCACGGCCTCGAAAGTCGCCCAGAAAGTGACATTGGGCACCAGCACTACATCACCCTCGCCCACGCCTACCGCGCGCAATGCCAGTTGCAAGGCATCGGTACCGTTGGCGCAGCTCACCGCGTGCGCCACCTGCAGCTCTGCCTGCAAGCGCATCTCGAGCGCAGAAACTTCCGCGCCGCCGATAAATTGGGCGCCCAGGGTCATGGCGTGGAATTTTTCCATCAGCGCCGCATGGAACCCAGGCTCCAGGCGCTTGAGGTCGATAAAGGGAACGTTAATTTTCAATCTCCTTAAGGAGGCCGCACGAAAAATAAGCGCCACATTACCAGTAACAGAATGCTATCGCCAGGATTGCGCCTACGCGGTAGATCAGCGCAACGTAAGTTGCTCAACCCAGACAAGCCACTGATATTCCAGAGCATTTTGCCCTGAAAGCCTTTGGCTTACCTACCGCCTGAAGCCCTAGCAGCCCATTCGACGCTTGCCTAGAGAGCCACCAACAAACGCTGGCGTGACAACATCCGCAACTGAATAACCAGCAGAAACGTAGCGCTAAGAAGAACTACAGCACCTGCCGACCAGCTGCGAAAGTGAATGGCCGCCGCCAGACCGACAAGCATACCCCAGGTGGCGAGCAACATCAGGATATCGATCGCAGCAAGGTGCGAATGCGTGCGTGTCACACCAATAACAACCAGAGTTGCGACAAGACTGGATATCGTCCAAGCCAGTGCAAGGCCAACGAGCCCCATAACTGGCACCAGCAAAATATTCAGCACTATATTGGCAATCAGGCCGACCAATGCAGCAATCGCAGCCCTGAGCGAAACGGCAGAGACCGCACACAACTTGAACAACAGCATTGCCGACAGGGCAAAAGGTAGCTGCAACGCTCCAAACTTAAGTATTCCTACCAGCCGATCGGCTGCCCGAGGATCATCAAGACCACTTGCAGCTGCATAAACGATAGGTTCGGCGAACACAAAAACAGCGGCAATCGCTATCGCACTACCCCAACCTCCAACCACCAGAGAAACAAACAAATCATCTCTAACTCGAGCCTTCAACCCAAGCACCACGACCTTGCTCATGTAGGGGACGAAGACCGCCGTCATCAGAGCGGCACCCAACAACGAGGATATCTGAACCAGCTTGCTGCCTAGCGCCCAGGTAGACAAAGCACCAACGCCAATCTGACCTGCGAACCAGTAGTTCATCGGTACCGCAGCCCCTGTGAGAAGCGCACAGAGCACCAGCCACTTGCAATTGTGCAACATGGCACCCTCCTCACTCAGTACTCGCAGAGAACCGGGCAATAGGTTAAAGCCATAATGCTTGAGAAACAGCGCCAGCAACACCAAGTTAACTAGCTGACCGACCGCCATGCCAGTCATCGCAGCGCCGACGATATCTTTCTCGCCTGCTGCTAGGACAAACGCCACCACCACCAGCGGCACTACCAGCTGCGCAGCCGCGGCCATAACGGGGCGGCCACGCGAATTCATAACGCTGTTACCTACGACTATCGCCCCGGAAAGGATCAGTAGTAGAAGAGCGACCGGGAACAACTGCATGGTCAGACGAACATCCCCGTTAGGAGAAAAAACCGAGAAAATATCCTTGGCGTATAGCAGTAGGATTGCGCTCACCAGAATGAAAAGCAGCAGAGTGAAAGATGTTGCACCAGCCAATAGCCGCTGTATCTGTAGACGATCGGCAAGCCGGGACATCCGCGTAGACAAGGCATCACCCAATGGCATCGACAGAAGGCCGGTGAAAAAAGTAGGCAACATAATTGCCAGGTAGTAGCTATCCAGCGAAGCACCAAAGCCAACGCGATCGATCAGCAGCAAGTCGCGCACCAGCAAACCGAAAAAGCCTACCAGCGAAACAAGCATTACAAGCACCCCCGCTCCAGCAGCACGGGATGCACTGAGTGTAGCGCCCCCCTGCCCGGCAGCATTGGAAGCACTGGCTGCCTCAGCCCCAGGAGCCCCAAACCGTGAAATGAGTCGGCCGGATAGAATGGACCAACCACAGGCACCTATGAGCAGGAACACGAACCACTGACCATAACGCACCCGATGCAGGGTACCCATGTTGGGGCTGACAAAGGCATTAACTACCAATACCGCTCCAGCCACAATTAGACAAACGAGCAAAGGTCTACTTATTCGATGGCGCAGAATGAACAGAACACCGGGAAAAAAGAGATAGAACATCAGAGTCTCGAGCGCGCCGATAATCCTCGGCATCGAGAGCTTCTGCACCCAGAAATCCGGAAAAGGAGCAAACAAACCAACTATCAGCGCACGAGGAAGATAGCCGATAGCCTGACTGGAACTCTGAGGCTTAATATCTCCGTCCACGATAGAGCCAGCCTCAACAGCATAACCATAGTTAATAAAGTGAGCTCGCATAGCAGATACTTTATTCAGAAGGGAGTCTAATTTAACCGGGAAATAATCAGACTGCTGCCATTGCCAGCCACCTAGAAAACCACCTTCCACATCCCGCACATCCTGATTGCCTGGCGGGACGACAGTATCAACCAAAGCATTGTTTGACGGGACGACAGTCATGAGGAGCATACCGAGACAGATTAACCAGAAAATTCGGCCAACCCCCCTCCAACACCTCATCTCTCGCCACGCCAAAGACACCAAAAACAAACATATGAACGCACAGAAAAAAGCTACCAGGTAAATGAGCACCAAGTGCGGTCGCATTATCGCAACCAGCCCAAGGCCGAGCACAAACAGAACCGAACTCAGCAACAGGCGGCACCACCCTGAAGATTCGAGACATTTTAAGAAGGACAGCAAGGCAAGCAGAAAACCTGCAATGACAAAGGAATCCTTGTGATTCTGGCCAAACCAGACTAACGCCGATGGAAAAACAAGGAAGAAGAAGCCAGCAACAAGCCCGGCACACAAACCTCCGCGAGAGGGAAGGATCTGCATAGCGATAAGCAAAACCAATACAGCCCCCATCGCATGAAAGGCTGAAGTCAAGGGCAAAAAGAATGCAGGCTCAGGCCCCAACAAGGCGTACAACCCAGCGAGCAACCCTACGTTCCCTGTAGCCGACCCCGATGGCATCAGACGCCACTCACTCCAACCGAGCGCTCGAATGCGCTCGGCCATAGCGACCGCAGTGTCATGGAAATAGATTGCGTCGTCTCGCATCAGACCGTGGCCTGCATGCATATCTGGCATCATTGGCAATACTAGTTTTTGCAGAACCAAACCAACAGCAATAGAATAAAGAAAACAAGCCAACCAGACCAAAAACGTCATTCGCCTAGAAACCAAAAAAAACCCCCTCAACAAACAGAGCCAATAAAAAACCAAAAAAACACCAAAAGATCAGAAAATATTAAACACCTCAAACATAGCAACACGCAAAAACAGCAAAATAGAAATCCAATAGACTTTCAAACAACGAAGCACTCAACCACTTGCAAAAACACAAGAGCATTTAACTCGCACGAAACCTTAGCAAGCCCACATCCAACTACGAAAAAACACTTGAGAACGCGCAAATAACATCCTGCACCCCGCTTGGAGAGGACAACATAAATCAACAAAAGTAAAAATGACACGCTTGTGAAATCACCAACACGCAGCCTAATGTATGATATAGCGCTGCTCACCACCTCCCACACAACCACCTTACTAAATCGAAGAGCTGATTTGCCGCCACACAAAACCAAAGCCTGAAAACTCGCAAATAGCAAGCCATATAACCCATCATCGAGCAGGATTTTGCAGCATTGAATATATTGAAACTAAAGCTGCCACCCTTGGGTGGCAACAATATCTAGGAAAACCTGATAGCTATAGATGACTAGCGGATTGCAAAATACCAAAAAGAAGGGAACGATCTTTCTTCAGCCGCTATAAGAATTTACCGCCCTACGGAGTTGGCACCCAACAGCGCTCTAACTTCCTCCAAAGCGAATTCGATGGCGAACCGCCCAGCCCTGGAGCAAAGCCATCAATCAATAGGCCACTGACGAAGCCCGCACACAACCGACGGCAAGAGCCAACCACACCTATCACAGCACCATAAAAAGCATACTGAAAATCCACCAAACAACCCGCCAACCTAGAACAGCCTCGCTCATGACAGCACAGCAACAATGAACCAAACATATACTGGTAACCAAAAAACGCATTATGCCATGATAAAAATATTAAATTCAGCCCACCCGGGAAAAAATGTCGTTATAAAAATGAAGAAAGCCAAAAGCATAAATACACACTTTCACGACTTAAACCTCAGACTTCACAACTCATCCTCATTAACTCGATCACGCAACTCTTTCCCCGGCTTAAAGTGCGGCACAAACTTGCCATCTAGCCGAACCGAGTCACCGGTCTTCGGGTTCCGCCCTACACGCGGCGCACGGTAGTGCAGTGAGAAACTGCCAAAGCCGCGGATCTCGATACGATCCCCTGTCGACAGCGCCTGCGACATTTGCTCAAGCATGGTCTTGATCGCCAACTCAACATCCTTGGACGAGAGCTGCCCCTGATGGGTGACGATGCGCTCGATCAACTCCGACTTGGTCATGGTTTTCCCTTCTTTTTCAAGCGGCTAGATCACTAGATAAAGAGGTTTTAGCATGCTTGACTAGATTTGAACAGCCTATAAAACAACACCTTAGCGATTTTCAGGCACAAAAAAGGGCGACCGAAGTCGCCCTTTTTCTCTGGATAAACCGAACTTAGTTCTGTTTTTCCATTTGCGCACGGAGCAGATCACCCAAGGTGGTCGGACCAGCAGTTTCAACTTCCTGCTTGCGCATTTCTTTGATGGCTTCTTTTTCGTCTTCAACGTCTTTCGACTTGACCGACAAGCTGATTACACGGCTCTTACGGTCAACGCTGATGATCTTGGCTTCTACTTCTTCGCCTTCTTTCAGAACGTTGCGCGCGTCTTCAACGCGGTCACGACTGATTTCGGAGGCTTTCAGAGTCGCTTCGATACCATCGGCCAGAGTGATGATTGCGCCCTTGGCGTCAACTTCTTTAACGATACCGCGCACGATGGTGCCTTTATCGTTAACAGCAACGTAGTCGGAGAACGGATCTTCTTCCAGCTGCTTGATGCCGAGGGAAATGCGCTCACGCTCTGGATCAACGGAGAGGATAACGGTCTCCAGTTCGTCGCCCTTCTTGAAGCGGCGTACAGCTTCTTCGCCTACTTCGTTCCAGGAGATGTCGGACAGGTGAACAAGGCCGTCGATGCCGCCATCCAGACCAATGAAGATACCGAAATCGGTGATCGACTTGATGGTGCCGGAGATCTTGTCGCCCTTGTTGAACTGGCCGGAGAAATCTTCCCACGGGTTAGTTTTGCACTGCTTGATACCCAGGGAGATACGACGACGTTCTTCGTCGATATCCAGAACCATAACTTCCACTTCGTCGCCGACGTTAACGACTTTCGAAGGATGGATGTTTTTGTTGGTCCAATCCATTTCGGATACGTGCACCAGGCCTTCCACGCCTTCTTCCAGCTCTGCGAAGCAGCCGTAGTCGGTCAGGTTGGTTACGCGCGCAGTAACACGGGTGTCCTGCGGGTAACGCGCCTTGATGGCAACCCACGGATCTTCGCCCAACTGCTTGAGGCCGAGGGATACACGGTTGCGCTCGCGATCATACTTGAGGATCTTGACGTCGATTTCATCGCCAACGTTGACGATTTCCGACGGATGCTTGATACGCTTCCAAGCCATGTCGGTGATGTGCAGCAGGCCGTCGACGCCCCCCAGATCCACGAACGCGCCGTAGTCGGTGAGATTCTTGACGATACCTTTGACTTGCTGACCTTCCTGCAGGGATTCCAGCAGAGCTTCGCGCTCGGCGCTGTTCTCGGCTTCCAGCACGCTGCGGCGGGAAACGACAACGTTGTTGCGCTTCTGGTCCAGCTTGATGACTTTGAATTCGAGTTCTTTGCCTTCCAGGTGAGTGGTATCACGCACCGGACGGACATCGACCAAGGAACCTGGGAGGAACGCACGGATGCCGTTAACGTCGACAGTGAAGCCGCCCTTAACCTTACCGTTGATAACGCCCGTAACCACTTCCTCAGCGGCGAAAGCTGCTTCCAGAACGATCCAGCACTCGGCACGCTTAGCTTTTTCGCGGGACAGCTTGGTTTCACCAAAGCCATCTTCAACCGCGTCCAGGGCAACGTGAACTTCGTCACCGACCTTGATGGTCAGCTCGCCAGCGTCGTTGTGGAACTGCTCCAGCGGGATGAGGCCTTCAGACTTCAAACCAGCGTGAACGGTTACCCAACCAGCTTGGTAATCGATGTCGACGATGATAGCGGTGATGATCGAGCCAGCCTGAAGGTTCAGGGTTTTTAGGCTTTCTTCAAACAGTTCAGCAAAGCTTTCGCTCATTTTAATTCCTGTTGATTCAGGGCAGGGAATCCGCCCAAACCACACTCCAGACAATGTGGGTACGTTCATATAAAAAAAGGCAAACAGGACAAGGACTGGGTTCCCGCACGCCTCCTTCCGAGCCGGTCAGCTTAAGCAGCTGTGACTCTTATCATCCGGCGAGATCGCGATTGGCGACCTCACTCAGAATTCGTTCAAGCACTTGTTCGATGGAGAGCTCAGTGGAATCCAGCTGAATCGCATCGGCTGCCGGCTTGAGCGGAGCCACTGCACGCTGGGTATCGCGCTCATCGCGCGCCTGAATCTCATCAAGAAGACTCGCGAGATTAACATCATCGCCCTTGGCCTTCAACTGCAAGTAGCGGCGGCGGGCGCGCTCCTCGGCGCTGGCGGTGAGGAAAATCTTCAGCGGCGCATCGGGAAATACCACCGTCCCCATATCGCGACCATCGGCGACCAGGCCCGGCATTTCCTGAAACGCCTGCTGACGCTGCAACAGCGCTTCACGCACCGCCGACAGCGAAGCCACCTGCGAAGCCCCGGCACCGACCTGCTCATTACGGATCAGGTCTGTGACTTCTTCGCCTTCAAGAATGATGCGCTGACCGTGGCCATCACCGGCAGCAATAAATTGCACATCCAGATGAGCGGCGAGTAATTTCATCGCCTCTTCATTGGTCAGGTCGACACCGTGGTTACCGGCAGCAAAAGCCAACAGACGATACAGCGCACCCGAATCCAGCAGATTCCAGCCCAACTGTTTAGCCAGCAGGCCAGCAATGGTGCCCTTGCCCGAGCCGCTAGGCCCGTCAATGGTGATAACCGGAGCGACGATCATGCCTTGCCCTCCTCGGCCACACGGATGCCGACCTGAGCCGACAACGCGAGGAAATTGGGGAACGAGGTGGCGACGTTGGCGCAATCATGGATACGGATCGGCGCAGTGGCACGCAGCGAGGCGACACTGAACGACATAGCGATACGGTGATCACCATGCGCCCAGACTTCGCCACCTCCGATGCTGCCGCCTTCGATAATGATGCCATCCGGCGTTGGCTCAGCCTTGACGCCCAGCGCGACCAGACCGTCGACCATTACCTGAATCCGATCGGACTCCTTGACCCGCAGCTCTTCGGCGCCGCGCAGCACGGTGCGGCCTTCGGCCACCGAAGCAGCCACGAACAGCACGGGAAACTCGTCGATTGCCAGCGGCACCAGATCTTCCGGAATATCGATACCTTTCAGCTTGGCGCTGCGCACGCGAATATCGGCCACGGTTTCACCGCCCACTTCACGCTGGTTTTCCAGGGTAATGTCGCCGCCCATCAGCTTGAGGATATCAATGACACCAGTACGGGTCGGGTTGATGCCAACGTGTTCCAGCACCAGCTCGGAGTCTTCGGCAATGCTGCCGGCGACCAGGAAGAACGCTGCCGAGGAAATATCCGCCGGCACTTCGATATGGGTCGCGGTCAGCTTGTGGCCCGACTCGACACTGGCCGTGCTGCCATCCACCGTAACCGGGTAGCCGAAGCCGCGCAGCATGCGCTCGGTGTGGTCACGGGTCGGCGCCGGCTCAGTCACCGAGGTACGACCTGCAGCATAGAGGCCGGCCAACAACAGGCAAGATTTGACCTGAGCGCTGGCCATGGGCATTTCGTAGTCCATGCCGGTCAGGCGCTGCCCCCCCTTGATCATCAGCGGCGGACGACCTTCCGGAGCGGTTTCAATCACCGCGCCCATCTCGCGCAGCGGCTTGGCCACGCGATTCATCGGCCGCTTGGACAGCGAGGCATCACCGGTCAGCGTGGTGTCGAACGACTGTGCCGCCAACAAACCAGAAAGCAGACGCATCGAGGTGCCGGAGTTGCCCATGTACAGCGGACCAGCAGGCGCCTTCAGACCATTCAGGCCAACCCCGTGAATGGTCACGCGGCCATGATGCGGGCCTTCGATGACCACGCCCATGTCGCGGAACGCCTGCAGAGTTGCCAGGGCATCTTCACCTTCCAGGAAGCCCTCTACGTGCGTGGTGCCTTCAGCCAACGAACCAAGCATGATCGAGCGATGGGAGATGGATTTGTCGCCCGGCACACGAATACGCCCGGAGAGTTTGCCACCTGGGTTAGCCAAAAAAATCAGATCATTAGAGTGCATAGCGTCCACATAGGCCCTACGGGCCAGAATTTTGCCGAAATGCTCACGGGCCACGCGAGCGCGGGTGAATACGCCCAGCAATTGATGCCCATCCCCTGCGTCAACCGCGTCGCGCAAGGCGTCGAGGTCGTCGCGAAATACGTCCAGTGTGCGTAGCACCGCCTCGCGGTTGGCGAGGAAGATGTCATGCCACATGACCGGATCACTGCCGGCGATCCGCGTGAAATCACGGAAACCGCCAGCGGCGTAACGAAAAATCTCCAGGTTCTCACTGCGTTTGGCCAGCGAGTCAACCAGGGTAAAGGCCAGCAAGTGCGGCAGATGACTGGTCGCAGCCAACACCTGGTCGTGATGCTCAACCTCCATATGCTCGACATCCGCGCCCAACTCGCGCCACAGCGCATCGACCAGCGCCAGAGCGGACTCGTCGCTCTGCTCGCAAGGGGTCAGGATGACCTTGTGGCGGCGGAACAGCTGGGAATTGGAGGCCTCCACCCCACTCTGCTCGGAACCGGCAATCGGGTGCCCGGGCACAAAGCGCACCGCCTTACCGGTAAAGGCCAGGCGCGCCGCACGGACCACATTGCCCTTAGCGCTACCCACGTCAGTGAGCACCGCAGTACCCAGCTCAAGCTTGGCCAGCTCGGTCAGCAGCTTCTCCATGGCCAGAATAGGCACCGCCAGCTGGATCACATCAGCACCCTGACAAGCGGCTGCCAAATCGGACTCACAACAATCAACCACGCCAAGCTCAACCGCCAGCCGGCGCGACTCCGGGTCCAGATCGACGCCAATCACTTCGCGAAACAGGCCGCGCTCACGCAAGCACTTGGCGAAGGAGCCGCCAATCAGACCCAGGCCAATAACCACCAGGCGGCCGAGCTTAGGGACAACAGATTGCACCTGAGTGACAGCAGACTTGAGCTCACTCACGCGCTCAACACCTTGGCCAGGGCGTCGAGGAAACGCGCGTTCTCAGCCGGAAGACCAATCGATACGCGCAAGAAGTTCGGCATGCCATAACCGACCACCGGACGCACGATCACTCCGGCGCGCAGCAGCGCCTGGTTGATCGCCGCGGTATCGCGACCAAAATCCACGGCAATAAAGTTGCCTTTCGACGGTATCCAACTCAGGCCCAACTCGCGCAGACCAGTTTCCAGCTGCGCCATGCCGGCATCATTGAGCTGTCGGCTTTGCGCCAGGTAATCGGCATCATCCAGCGCCGCACACGCCGCCGCCAGGGCCAGGCTGTTGACGTTGAATGGCTGGCGTACACGGTTCAGCACATCTGCGATCTGCGCCGAGCTGAGTGCATACCCCACGCGCAGCGCCGCCAGACCATACGCCTTGGAGAAGGTGCGCGAGACCAGCAGGTTGTCGTAGCGCGCCAGGTACTCGAGGCCATCCGGCAGCTCATCACCCTCGGCGTACTCGATATAAGCCTCATCCAGCACCACCAGCACGTTCTGCGGCACACGCGCGAGAAAGCGCTCCAGCGCATCGGGGCCAAACCAGGTGCCAGTCGGATTGTTCGGGTTGGCGATAAACACCACACGGGTATTTTCATCGATGGCCGCCAGCATCGCTTCCAGGTCGTGGCCATAGTCCTTGGCCGGCACCACCTTGCCTTGAGCACCTACGGCCTGGGTCGAGATAGGGTAAACAGCAAAGGCGTACTGACTGAACACCGCATTCAGGCCAGGGGCCAGATAGGCGCGAGCAACCAGATCGAGAATGTCGTTGGAGCCGTTACCCAGGGTGACCTGATTGATCTGCACGCCACAGCGCGCAGCCAGGCGGCTTTTCAACTCGAAGCCATTGCCATCAGGGTAACGGGTCAGCTCCGAGAGCTCGCTGCGAATCGCTTCCAGCGCCCTGGGACTGGGGCCCAGCGGATTCTCGTTGCTGGCCAGCTTGACGATGCTGGCCGGATCCAGATCCAGCTCACGGGCCAGCTCATCCACCGGCTTTCCCGGCACATAGGGCGACAGCTGCTGTACACCTGGCTGAGCCAGGACGAGGAAATCGGTCATAGCAATGCCTCACGCTTAAAGCCGCAAGCCCCAAGTACAGCCCGGCGTCGATGCGCGTGTAGCTTGAGACCTGAGGCGTGCCGCAGCAGTTTTAAAGTACCGCTTTGGGATAGGAGCCCAGCACCTTGAGCGCCACAGCTTCCTGATTGATTTTTTCCAGCACGTCCTTGATCAGCGGATCGCGATGGTGACCGACGAAGTCGATAAAGAACACGTAGGTCCACTTGCCGCTGCGCGACGGGCGGGTTTCGATACGGGTCAGGTCGATACCGTTGTTGTGGAACGGCACCAGCAACTCGTGCAGCGCACCCGGCTTGTTGCGCATGGAGATGATGACGGAGGTCTTGTCGTCGCCGGTTGGCGGCACTTCCTGGCTACCGATGATCAAAAAGCGCGTGGAGTTGTCCGGACGGTCTTCGATCTTCTCCGCCAGCTTGGTCAGGCCGTACAGATTGGCCGCCATATCACCAGCAATCGCCGCACTGTTCCACTCGCTTTTCACCCGCTTGGCCGCGTCGGCATTACTCGATACCGCCACGCGCTCAACATTCGGGTAATGCGCATCCAGCCACTTGCGGCACTGGGCCAGAGACTGGGCGTGAGAATAGATGCGGGTGATTTTGTCGGTCTTGGTGGTTTCACCGACCAGCAGGTGATGGTGAATACGCAGTTCGACTTCGCCACAGATAACCATGTCGTGTTCGAGGAAGCTGTCGAGGGTGTGGTTGATCGCACCTTCGGTGGAGTTCTCCACCGGCACCACACCGAAGTTCACCGCACCGGCGGCCACTTCGCGGAATACTTCATCGATCGCCGCCATCGGCACGCTAATCACCGCGTGGCCAAAATGCTTCATTGCCGCAGCCTGGGAGAACGTGCCTTCCGGGCCGAGGTAAGCAACCTTGAGCGGGTTTTCCAGGGCCAGGCAGGAGGACATGATTTCACGGAACAACCGCGCCATTTCCTCGTTGCCCAACGGCCCCTGATTGCGCTCCATGATGCGTTTCAGCACCTGGGCTTCGCGCTCTGGGCGATAAAAAACCGGCTTCTCGCCTTCCGGCAGCGCCTTCATCTTCACCCGCGCGACTTCTTCGGCGCAGCTGGCGCGATCACTGATCAGCGCGAGAATCTTCTCATCGAGGTTGTCGATGCGCAGGCGCAGCGCTTGCAGTTCCTGCTCGGAAATTTTATCGGTCATCAGCCGTGCTCCTTCTCGAACTCGGCCATATAAGCCACCAGCGCTTCAACCGCATCCAGGCCCACGGCGTTATAGATGGAGGCACGCATGCCGCCGACCGAACGATGACCCTTGAGGTTGAGCAGGCCGCGCGCATCGGCGCCGGCGAGGAACGGCTTGTCCAGCTTCTCGTCAGCCAGGCGGAACGGCACGTTCATCCAGGAGCGGGCGTTATGGGCAATCGGGTTGCTGTAGAAGTCGCTGGTATCGATTGCCTTGTACAACAGCTCTTTCTTGGCGCGGTTGATCCGCTCCATGGCGGCCACCCCGCCCTGCTCTTTCAGCCACTCGAACACCAGGCCGGACAGGTACCAGGAGAAGGTCGCGGGAGTGTTGTACATCGAGCCGTTATCAGCCGCGATCTTGTAGTTGAGCATGGTCGGACAAACGCTGCGGGCACGGCCGAGCAAGTCTTCACGGACGATAGTCACCACCAGCCCGCTGGGGCCGATGTTCTTCTGCGCACCGGCGTAGATCAGGCCGAACTTCGACACATCGATCGAGCGCGAAAGGATGTCGGAAGACATATCCGCCACCAGCGGCACGTCACCGACTTCGGGAATCCAGTCGAACTGCAGGCCGCCAATGGTTTCGTTGCTGGCGTAGTGCAGGTAGGCGGCATCTTTCGACAGCTGCCACTCGTTCTGACCCGGGATGGCGAAGTAGTCATATGCCTTGGCGCTGGCGGCGATATTGATATTGCCGTAGCGACTGGCTTCTTCGATGCTTTTCTTCGACCAGATACCGGTGTCGATATAGTCGGCAACACCGTCTTCGGGGAGCAGGTTGAGCGGGATTTCAGCGAACTGCTGGCTGGCCCCGCCCTGCAGGAACAGCACCTTATAGTCGGACGGAATTTCCATCAGGTCGCGCAGATCCTGCTCGGCCTTTTGTGCGATGGCGGTGTACTCATCGCTGCGATGGCTCATCTCCATCACCGACAGGCCTTTACCCTGCCAATCGAGGAGTTCCGCCTGGGCGCGTTGCAGAACAGCTTCAGGAAGCGCGGCCGGGCCGGCGCAGAAGTTAAAGGCTCGCTTGCTCACATCCACTCTCGCTCAAAAATGCTGGGTGGCTGACCATCACTGCCAGCCGCCAAATCCTACGCCGTCAGGGGCGAGCGCACTCGCCCCGACAGATCACTCTTCGCTGATCGGGCTTTCGTCAGCAACCTCAGGTGCATCGTCTGCATCCGCAACTGCGCCGTCAAAGCCTTCTTCGCCTTCCAGCAGCTCTTCGTCGTCTTCCGCCGAAGGCTCCTGCACACGCTCAAGGCCAACCAGGGTTTCATCCTTGGCCAGCTTGATCAGGGTCACGCCCTGGGTGTTACGACCGAGGCTGGAGACTTCGCTGACGCGGGTACGCACCAATGTGCCCTGGTCGGAAATCAGCATGATTTCCTCGCCTTCAAGCACCTGCACCGCACCGACCAGCTTGCCGTTACGCTCGTTGCTGACCATGGCAATCACGCCCTGGCCGCCACGACCGCGACGCGGGAATTCGGCCATCGCGGTGCGCTTGCCGTAGCCACGCTCGGAAGCGGTGAGAATCTGTGCGTCGGTTTCAGGAATCAGCATGGAAATGATTTCCTGACCTTCCGGTAGACGCATGCCACGTACACCGCGAGCCGTACGGCCCATGGTGCGGACCTTGCTTTCCTTGAAGCGGATCACCTTGCCGCCGTCGGAGAACATCATCACTTCGCACGCACCATTAGTGATGGCCGCCGAGATCAGGGTGTCATCTTCGTCCAGCTTGAGGGCGATCAGGCCCGAGCTGCGTGGACGGCTGAACTGCACCAGCGGGGTTTTCTTCACGGTGCCTTTGGCCGTGGCCATAAAGATGTAGGCACCGGTCGGCTCATCCGGAGTTTCGTCGTCGGCGTCATCGCCTTCGGCCAGATCTTCAACTTCCTCTGCCTCGACCACTACGCCTTCGATATCGTCAGGCTCGTCGCCTTCTGGCGCCTGCTGACGCAGGGCT
The DNA here is from genome assembly GCF_902506475.1 of Pseudomonas sp. 8BK. Lineage (NCBI taxonomy): Bacteria > Pseudomonadati > Pseudomonadota > Gammaproteobacteria > Pseudomonadales > Pseudomonadaceae > Pseudomonas > Pseudomonas sp. 8BK. The sequence continues at coordinate 3,477,412 of NZ_LR733252.1, forward strand.
TCCAGATCAACCTGCAGCATGGCGGTAATACGTTCGCCTTCGTCCAGCGGCAACAGGTTGACCAGTGGACGACCACGGGCGGCGCGCGAGGCTTCCGGAATTTCGTAGGTCTTCAGCCAGTACACCTTGCCCTTGCTGGAGAACAGCAACAGCGTAGCGTGGCTGTTGGCGACCAGCAGATGCTCGATGTAGTCCTCGTCCTTCACGCCACTAGCCGACTTGCCCTTGCCGCCACGACGCTGCGCCTGGTAGGCATGCAGCGGCTGGCTCTTGGCATAACCACTGTGGGAGATGGTGACTACACGTTCTTCTTCGGTGATCAGGTCAGCCAGGCTGAGGTCCAGACGGTTGTCGAGAATCTCGGTGCGGCGTGCATCGCCGAACTCGGCCTTGACCGCTTCCAGCTCCTCACGGATCACTTCCATCAGGCGCGTGGCGCTGGTGAGGATGCGGATCAGCTCGCCGATTTGGGTGAGAATTTCCTGGTATTCGGCCAGCAATTTTTCATGCTCAAGACCAGTCAAGCGGTGCAGACGCAGCTCGAGGATGGCCTGGGCCTGCTCCGGCGACAGGTAGTATTTACCGTCACGCAGGCCGTATTGCGGCTCCAGATCTTCAGGGCGGCAGGAGTCGGCACCGGCGCGTTCGACCATCGCCTCCACGGCAGTCGATTCCCAGGCAGTCGAGATCAGCGCCTGCTTGGCTTCAGCCGGGGTCGGCGAGGCCTTGATCAGGGCGATTACCGGGTCGATATTGGACAGGGCAACCGCCTGGCCTTCAAGGATATGGCCACGCTCACGGGCCTTGCGCAGCTCGAACACCGTGCGCCGGGTAACCACTTCACGGCGGTGCAGGATAAAGGCTTCGAGCATGTCCTTGAGGTTAAGGACCTTCGGCTGGCCGTCGATCAGTGCCACCACGTTGATGCCAAACACGCTCTGCATCTGGGTCTGGGCGTAGAGGTTGTTGAGCACCACTTCCGGCACTTCACCACGGCGCAGCTCGATAACGATGCGCATACCGTCCTTGTCGGACTCATCGCGCAGCTCGGTGATGCCTTCGAGCTTCTTCTCTTTAACCAGTTCGGCGATCTTTTCGATCAGACGCGCCTTGTTCAGTTGGTACGGAAGCTCGCTGACGATGATCTGCTGACGGCCACCGACCTTGTCGATGTCTTCAATGATGGCGCGAGCACGCATATAGATGCGCCCACGGCCAGTGCGGTAGGCCTCGATGATGCCAGCGCGACCGTTGATGATCGCCGCAGTCGGGAAGTCCGGACCGGGGATGTATTGCATCAGCTCATCGACAGTCAGCTCGCCGTTGTCGATCAGCGCCAGACAACCGTTGATCACTTCGGTGAGGTTGTGCGGCGGAATATTGGTGGCCATGCCCACGGCGATACCGCTGGAGCCGTTGACCAACAGGTTGGGGATCTTGGTCGGCATAACTGCCGGGATCATTTCGGTGCCGTCGTAGTTCGGCACCCAATCCACGGTTTCTTTGTGCAGGTCAGCCAGCAGCTCATGGGCCAGCTTGGTCATGCGCACTTCGGTGTATCGCATGGCGGCGGCGTTATCGCCGTCCACCGAACCGAAGTTACCTTGACCGTCGACCAGCAGGTAACGCAGGGAGAATGGCTGCGCCATGCGGACGATGGTGTCGTACACCGCGGTATCACCGTGTGGGTGGTACTTACCGATGACGTCACCGACCACACGGGCGGACTTCTTGTATGCCTTGTTCCAGTCGTTGCCCAGCTCACTCATGGCAAACAGCACACGGCGGTGCACGGGCTTCAAGCCATCACGTGCATCCGGCAGCGCACGCCCAACAATTACGCTCATCGCATAATCGAGGTAGGACTGCTTGAGTTCGTCTTCAATATTGACCGGGAGGATTTCTTTGGCCAGTTCGCCCATGAGTAGCCTTGTTCCTTTTTCTGGTGAAACTCCGCGCCGCTCGTCCTGAGTGGTGTGGAGTCTGTCGCCGTGCCTTGAGGCTCATAGCGACTCACGACAAATCAATAAGTTATGCCATGTATCTGCGCAGGTAAGAGGCCCATAACGGGCACCCCCGAAAACCGCCGGAGCTTACCACAATCACCGCGGCGCACCTATCCCCAGCCGCAGTCGGCCGACCAGGGAGGCGTACTCGCTGAAAAACTCAATGCAGACGCTTGCGGCACATCAATTGCGCCATTTTTTCCGCATCCGGGCGATCAACCACGCCCTTCTCGGTGACGATAAAGTCGATCAGGTCCGCCGGGGTCACATCGAATACCGGATTGAGCGCCTCGATCGCGCCAGCAATGCGCTGGCCGCCCAGCTCGAGCAGCTCACTGGGGTCACGCTCCTCCAGCACGATGTCGTCACCGTGCTCCATGGCCATATCGATGGTCGAGCTGGGCGCCACCACCATAAAGCGCACACCGTGGTGCATGGCATTCACCGCCAACTGATAGGTGCCGACCTTGTTCGCCACATCGCCATTGGCGGCAATACGATCCGCCCCGACTATGACCCAGGTGATGCCACGGGTCTTCATCAAGTGCGCGGCCGCCGAATCGACATTTACAGTCACCGGAATGCCGTCAGCTGCCAACTCCCAGGCCGTCAGACGCGAGCCCTGCAGCCAGGGGCGGGTTTCGTCCGCATAGACCCGCTCAAGCAAACCATCATGGAAGGCCGCGCGAATCACCCCCAGCGCCGTACCGAAGCCGCCCGTGGCCAGAGCGCCGGCATTGCAATGGGTCAGCAGGTTTTGCTGATTGCCTTGGTGCTTGCGGATCAGATCGACGCCCAGCTGGGCCATGGTCAGGTTGGCTTCGCGGTCACTCTGATGGATGCCGATGGCTTCGGCTTCAAGAAGCGCCAGCGGATCACCATGACCTTTCAGCCGTGCGAGCCGATCACGCATGCGATCAAGCGCCCAGAACAGATTGACCGCCGTCGGCCGCGACGCCGCCAGCAGGTCGAAATCCGCCTGCAGTGCCACACGCCAGTCGCCGCCTTCCTGCAGACGAGCACGCGCAGCCAGGACAACTGCATAGGCAGCGCTGATGCCGATGGCCGGCGCGCCGCGCACCACCATGCTACGGATCGCCTCGGCGACATCCGCCGCCGAGTGGTAGCTCAGCCAGGTTTCCTCGAAAGGCAGCGCGCGCTGATCGAGCAGGTGCAGAGCGCCGTCACGCCACTCGATGGCCCTGACCTTCTCTGCCGCTAGCAATTGCTCGCGCATGACACACCTCCGCCGGAAAAAGCCGGCCATTATACGCACAGCACATCGCACATCGCACATCGCGCCAGATCAGCTGCATGCAGCTTCAAGCCTAGGGCGTTCCCCTATAAACTCGCCACTTTACTGACTGCCGGAAGCACACCCCATGTCCCATGCCCCGCTCGACCTCCTGCTCCTGCCCACCTGGCTGGTCCCGGTCGAACCGGCTGGCGTGGTGCTGCAGGAGCACGGCCTGGGCATTCGTGACGGACGCATCGCTCTGATCGCGCCGCGCACCGAAGCGCTCAACCACGCGGCCCTGCAAGTGCTTGAACTACCTGGCCGGTTGCTCACGCCGGGTCTGGTCAACGCCCACGGGCATGCGGCAATGACCCTGTTCCGCGGCCTGGCCGATGATCTGCCACTGATGACCTGGCTGGAGAAGCACATCTGGCCGGCCGAGGCCAAGTGGGTCGACGAGCAGTTTGTCCAGGATGGCACCGAGCTGGCCATCGCCGAACAGCTCAAGGGCGGCATCACCTGTTTCTCCGACATGTATTTCTTCCCAGAAACCGCCAGCCAGCGGGTGCACAGCAGCGGTATCCGCGCGCAGATCACCATTCCCGTACTGGATTTCCCGATTCCCGGGGCGCGCGACGCAGACGAATCGTTGCGCAAGGGCCTGGCGCTGTTCGACGACCTCAAGCACCACCCGCGCCTGAGCGTCGCCTTCGGCCCGCACGCACCTTACACGGTGAGCGACGACAAGCTGGAGAACATCCGCATGCTCGCCGAGGAGCTGGACGCCGGCATTCATATGCATGTACACGAAACCGCTTTTGAAGTGCAGCAGAGCCTGGAACAGCACGGTGAACGGCCACTGGCCCGCCTAGCGCGCCTCGATCTGCTCGGCCCGCGCTTCCAGGCCGTGCACATGACCCAAATCAGTGATGAAGACCTGGCCCTGCTGGTGGAAAGCAACAGCAGCGTGATCCATTGCCCGGAATCCAACCTCAAGCTGGCCAGCGGCTTCTGCCCAGTGGAGAAGCTCTGGCAGGCCGGAGTCAACGTCGCCATCGGCACCGATGGCGCGGCGAGCAACAATGATCTCGACCTGCTCGGCGAAACCCGCACCGCCGCCCTGCTGGCCAAGGCTGTTGCCGGCTCAGCTACCGCCCTGGATGCCCACCGCTCACTGCGCATGGCCACTCTGAACGGTGCCCGCGCTCTGGGCCTGGATGAGCAGATCGGCTCGCTGGAACTGGGTAAAGCGGCGGATATCGCCGTATTTAACCTCTCCGGCCTGGCCCAGCAACCGGTTTATGACCCAGTTTCGCAGCTGATCTACGCCGGCGGTCGCACCTGCGTGGAACACCTGTGGGTTGGCGGCAAACAATTGCTCGACGGTGGTCAACTGACGCGCCTAGACGAACAACGGATCATCGCCAACGCCCGCGCCTGGGGCGCGAAGATTGCCGACAAATGACTGCCAGCCCAGAGAATCCGGGCACTGCGACAAACTGACATACATTGGACGCACAACAGGCGTCCAACCCACCCGGCGAAACTGGCAACATGAGCCTCTCGCCGCAGCCTAATCCAGGGATTTATATGAGCAACGTCGACCACGCCGAAATCGCCAAATTCGAAGCCCTCGCCCATCGCTGGTGGGACCGAGAAAGCGAATTCAAGCCGCTGCATGACATCAACCCGCTGCGCGTCAACTGGATCGACGAACGCGCTGGCCTGGCCGGCAAGAAGGTGCTCGACGTTGGCTGCGGCGGCGGCATTCTCAGCGAATCCATGGCCCAGCGCGGCGCCAGCGTGACCGGCATCGACATGGGTGAAGCGCCGCTGGCGGTAGCCCAGCTGCACCAGCTGGAGTCGGGTGTCAGCGTCGAGTACCGGCAGATCACTGCCGAAGCCCTGGCCGAGGAAATGCCCGGCCAGTTCGACGTGGTCACCTGCCTGGAAATGCTCGAACACGTTCCCGATCCAGCCTCGGTGATCCGCGCTTGCTACCGCATGGTCAAGCCTGGCGGCCAGGTGTTCTTCTCCACCATCAACCGCAACCCCAAGGCCTACCTGTTCGCCATCATCGGCGCCGAATACCTGATGCGACTACTGCCGCGCGGCACCCATGACTTCAAGAAGTTCATCCGTCCGTCCGAGCTGGGCGCCTGGAGCCGCGAGGCGGGCCTGCAGGTCAAGGACATCATCGGCCTGACCTACAACCCGCTGAGCAAACGCTACAAGCTGGAAGCCGATGTCGACGTCAACTACATGATCCAGACCCTCAAGGAGGCCTGATGCGCTTGCGCGCGGTTTTATTCGATATGGACGGCACCCTGCTCGACAGCGCGCCGGACTTTATCGCCATCAGCCAGGCCATGCGCGCCGAGCGCGGCCTGCCGCCTATTGCCGACAAGCTGATCCGTGATCAGGTTTCCGGCGGTGCGCGCGCCATGGTCGCCGCCAACTTCGCCATGGACCCCGAGTCCGCAGACTTCGAAGCCCTGCGCCTGGAGTTTCTCGAACGCTATCAAAGCCACTGCGCGGTGCTGACCCGACCATTCGATGGCATGCATGAGCTGCTCGAAGATATTGAACAAGCCAAGCTGATCTGGGGCGTAGCAACCAACAAGCCAGTACGCTATGCCGAGCCGATCATGCAGCAACTTGGCCTGGCGCAGCGCTCGGCGGTGTTGGTCTGCCCGGATCACGTCAGCCGCAGCAAGCCCGACCCGGAAATGATCCTGCTGGCCTGCGCGAAGATGGGCGTGGAGCCCGCCGCAACCCTGTTTATCGGCGATGACGAGCGCGATATCGAAGCCGGCCGCGCCGCCGGCTGCAAGACCGCCGCCGTCACCTACGGCTATATCCACCCGCAGGACAACCCACGCAACTGGGGCGCCGATGTGGTGGCGGACCATCCGCTGGAACTGCGCACCGTACTCGAACGAGCCCTGTGTAGCTGCTGAAGCCTGCTCGCCAGACGCGCACTGACGCCATCCGTTTTTGAATTAATGAGGCTTTACCCATGCATGACTATTCCGCCCGCCCCGACCTGCTCAAGGGCCGCGTGATTCTGGTGACCGGTGCCGGCCGTGGCATTGGCGCAACCGCCGCCAAGACCTTCGCCGCCCACGGCGCCACAGTACTGCTGCTGGGCAAGACCGAAGAAAATCTCAGCCGGGTGTACGACGCCATCGAAGCCGCCGGCCATCCGCAGGCCGCAGTCATCCCGTTCAACCTGGAAACCGCCCTGCCGCATCAGTACGACGAACTGGCAGCGATGATCGAAACTGAGTTCGGCAAACTCGACGGCCTGCTGCACAACGCTTCGATCATCGGCCCACGCACACCGCTGGAACAGCTGTCCGGCGATAATTTCATGCGCGTGATGCAGGTCAACGTCAACGCCATGTTTATGCTCACCAGCACCCTGCTGCCGCTGCTCAAACTCTCGGCGGACGCCTCGGTGGTATTCACATCCAGCAGCGTCGGCCGCAAGGGCCGCGCGTACTGGGGCGCCTATGCGGTATCGAAGTTCGCCACCGAAGGCCTGATGCAGGTGCTCGCCGATGAAATCGATGGTATCGCCAGCGTACGCGCCAACAGTGTCAACCCGGGCGCCACCCGCACCGATATGCGCGCCCAGGCCTACCCGGGGGAAAACCCGCAGAACAACCCGCTGCCTGAAGCGATCATGCCGGCCTACTTGTACCTGATGGGCCCAGACAGTAAGGGCGTCAACGGTCAGGCATTTGACGCACAGTAAGCCAACACAGCTACCGCCGGTTTTCCGGCGGCAGCCGAATCAGCTGGCATCAGATTGCCAGCAACCCCGCCAGTTAACCGGCAAAACTTTGCCGCAAGCAGCCCAAGAGAAACAGTAAGCCAATGAATTAAAAGCACTTTTCTAGTGATTTTAAGATTGGCACGGAATTCGCTCTAGCCCAGCTATCGTCGCGTATAGCGCTAGAGGTAGAGCTTCATGGCCCCGCACAACCAGTCCAACACCATCGATTTCGACGCTGCCAAATTGCAGCGTCTCGGCTATGCCGGTCGTCTGCAGAAAAATCTCAAGCCGGTCAGCCTGGCGCAACTGCGTCAACAACTGAACCTGCGCCTGCAGACCTCGCTGGAAGCCGAACGCATTCTTGAGCTGTTCTACAGCGAAGTGCAGCGTCTGGTGCCACTCAGTGCCCTGAGCTACCAACTGGCCTCCTGCGACCTGCGCCTGGAGCTGGGCGAGCGCGGCAATCACTCGGCCGGCTACCGCTTGAATCACGATGGTGAATTCCTCGGTGAGCTGACGTTCCGCCGCAACCAGCGCTTCAGTGAGGATGAGCTGGGCCAGCTCGAATCGCTGCTCGCCAGCCTGCTGTTCCCTCTGCGCAACGCCCTGCTCTACCGCGCAGCCGTGCAAAGCGCATTGCGCGACCCGCTGACCGAGACCGGTAACCGTATCGCCATGCAGCAAACGCTCAAGCGCGAAGTGGACATCGCTCGGCGCACCCTGCAGCCATTGTCAGTGCTGATGGTCGACATCGATCACTTCAAACGCATCAACGACACCCACGGTCACCTGATCGGCGATCAGGCGCTCAAAGCCGTCGCCAGCGCGCTGAAAGACAGCCTGCGCAATGTCGACATGGTATTTCGCTTCGGCGGTGAAGAATTTATGGTGTTGCTCTCCAACACCAGCCGCGAATCAGCCTCAATGGTTGGCGAGCGTCTGCGCATGGCAGTTCTCGGCATCCAGTACCTGGTGGAAAACCGTGCCATCGAGCTGTCGGTCAGCCTCGGCTGCGCCAGCCTGCTGCCGGGCGAGTCGATGGAAAGCCTGCTGCGCCGCGCCGACAACGCGCTGTACGTGTCCAAGCGCGATGGCCGCAACCGCCTGTCGATGGCTGGCTAACGCCAACGCAGACAATAAAAAGGCGACCCGAGGGTCGCCTTTTTCATATCCACTGCAGTGGATTACTCCGGCTTAGGACCGTGACCGAAACCTGGACGCTGACCGTCGCGGGTCGGCTGGCTGCGGCGCTTGACTGGCGCACCGGCCGGCTTGCGCGACGGACGCTCAGTCAGCTCAACACTTGGACGCTGCGCACCCGGCTTGGCCGGACGCTTCTTGTTGACGTCACTCGGGCGTTCGGCGACCGGCGTGCCTTTGCCTTGGTCGGCACGCGGCGCACGTGGAGTACGTACCGGACGCTCAGCACCCTCACCCCGGGCCGGGCGCGAACGGCCCTGATCACCCGCGGTTGCCGGAGCACCGTGCGCTGGACGCAAGGTACGTTCCGGACGCGCCGCACGACCCACCGGTTTGGCCGACTTGCGTTGCAGGCGGTCGAGCTTGTCGCGAGTCTTCTCTTTCATATCCGGCAAGGCCACCGGCTTGAGACCGACTTCTTCGCTGAGGATATCCACTTCACGTTGGCTCATTTCGCGCCAGCGGCCCATGGTCAGGTCCGAGGTGATAAACACCGGGCCGAAACGCACGCGCTTCAGACGGCTGACCACCAGGCCCTGGGATTCCCATAACCGGCGCACTTCGCGGTTACGGCCTTCCATTACCACACAGTGATACCAGTGGTTGAAGCCTTCGCCACCCGGTGCTTCCTTGATGTCGGTGAACTTGGCCGGACCGTCCTCAAGCATCACGCCGGCTTTCAGGCGTTCGATCATCTCTTCGTCGACTTCGCCACGCACACGCACCGCGTACTCACGGTCCATCTGGTAGGACGGGTGCATCAGGCGGTTGGCCAGCTCACCGTCGGTGGTGAACATCAGCAAACCGGTGGTGTTGATGTCGAGGCGGCCGATATTGATCCAGCGGCCATCTTTCGGCCGTGGCAGACGGTCGAACACAGTCGGACGGCCTTCCGGGTCGTCACGGGTGCAGATCTCGCCTTCGGGTTTGTTGTAGATGATCACGCGGCGCACGCTTTCGGCGGCTTCTTCGCGGCGGATCACCTTGCCATCGACGGCAATCGCATCGTGCAGGTCAACGCGTACGCCGAGACTGGCGACTGCGCCATTGACCTTGACGCGGCCGGCGGTAATCCAGGCTTCGATTTCACGGCGTGAAGCCAGGCCCATGCGTGCCATGACTTTCTGCAGTTTTTCGCCTGCTGGGCTGTATTCTTCGATTTCACTCATCTGGGCACCTCCCGGTGTTTTCTTTAGTGATTAGGACGATCAGGCCAAGCCTATTCGTCAAAGGGGCGCGGAGCATACGCGAAACGCGGCGCAGACGCACGGGTTGAGGCTAGCCGCCTGATCGGTGGCCGTCAGCCTTTGCGCCGACCGATGGTCGCCAAACTCAGCAAACGCATATCGGCTTCAGCCAGCACGGCACGCCGCGCAGCCTTGTCGAGCTTCTTCCAGCCCTTGATCTCGATCTTGCTACGCCCACAACCCAGGCAGATATCGCGCTCGAACTTGCACAGTTTGATGCAGGGATCTTTCACTGCACTGGCGCCTTAACTGATGCGACCTGCTCTTTAGTCAGGCAGTTGTTCTTTATCCAGGGTTGCGTGAGGCTCATCGGCATCGCCACGCTCATCGTCCTGTTCGGGCAAATCGTCGAAGTCGGTCTTCAGACCCTGCTCCATCGAATCGAGTTCAGCCAGCAGGCTGCTGAAGCTGGTTTCTTCGCTCGTTTCCACAGCGAGCTCATCGGCCAGGGCCAGATCGGCACGTGCTTGCAGGCTCTGCGGCGCCTCCAGATCCTCTTCAAACGCCAAGGCCGGCTCAGGTTCCAGCTCGCGCAGGGCGGCCAGCGGCGGTAATTCGTCGAGGCTTTTCAGGTTGAAATGATCGAGAAAAGCCTTGGTGGTGGCGAACATCGCCGGCTTGCCCGGCACATCGCGATAACCGACCACACGAATCCACTCGCGCTCCAGCAGGGTTTTGACGATATGACTGTTGACCGCCACACCGCGCACATCTTCGATCTCGCCACGGGTAATCGGCTGGCGATAGGCAATCAGCGCCAGGGTTTCCAGCATGGCGCGCGAATAGCGTTGCGGGCGCTCCTCCCATAGGCGACCCACCCAAGGCGCAAATTTCTCGCGCACTTGCAGGCGGTAACCGGACGCCACCTCGATAAGCTCGAAGGCGCGCCCTTCACAGGACTTGCCCAGGTGCGCCAACGCCTTCTTGAACACCACCGGCTCCGGCCGCTCGGCCTCTTCAAATAGCTCGAACAGACGCTCCAGCGATTGCGGCTTGCCGGAGGCCAGCAGAAAAGCTTCGAGCAGGCTGGCCAGCTCACGAGGTTCGTTAAGGTTCATGCTTATTCAGCCCGCGCACGCACATGGATTGGCCCAAAGGCCTCATTCTGCACCAGTTCAACCAGGGATTCCTTGATCAACTCCAGCACCGCCATAAAGGTCACCACCACGCCGAGTTTGCCTTCTTCAGGACTGAACAGGCTGACAAATGGCACAAACGCGCCACCCTTGAGGCGTTCGAGCACTTCGCTCATGCGCTCACGGGTCGACAGCGCCTCACGGGTGACCTGGTGGCTTTCAAACATATCGGCGCGGCGCAGAACCTCAGCCATCGACAGCAGCACTTCTTCCAGACTGACATCCGGCAGCAGCTTGCGTGCCCGCGCTTCGGGTGCGTCCAGACGCGGCACCGTGACATCACGGCCAACCCGGCTAAGGCCATCGATTCCTTCCGCTGCAGCCTTGTAACGCTCGTACTCCTGCAAGCGGCGGATCAGCTCGGCACGCGGGTCGTCTTCCTCGGCTTCTGCTTCACTGGAGCGTGGCAGCAGCATGCGTGACTTGATTTCGGCGAGCATGGCCGCCATCACCAGGTACTCGGCCGCCAGCTCCAGACGCACCGACTGCATCAGTTCGACATAGCCCATGTACTGGCGGGTGATTTCCGCCACCGGGATGTCCAGCACGTCGATGTTCTGCTTGCGAATCAGGTACAGCAGCAGGTCCAGGGGGCCTTCGAAGGCTTCGAGAAACACTTCCAGGGCATCCGGCGGGATATACAGATCCAGCGGCATTTCGGTGACAGCCTGGCCATACACCAGCGCAAATGGCAGCTCCTGCTGTGCATTAGCCTGATCCTGGGGATGGCTATCGGGGTGTTCCTGGGCTGGCACGCTGGACATGGTCACTCTCGAAATTAGATTCAGCGTTAGGTTCAGCGGTAATTCAGGCCGAGGGCCAGGCGCACTTCACTCAAGGTTTCCCGCGCTTCAGAGCGCGCGCGCTCGGCGCCATCGGCGAGAATCTGCCGGACCAGATCAGGATTGTCCTGATAATCCGCAGCACGCGCCTGCAGCGGTTGCAGTTCCTGCTGCAGCGCCTCGACCAAGGGTGCCTTGCACTCCAGACAGCCGATGCCGGCGCTGCGACAGCCTTGCTGTGCCCAGTCGCAGGTTGCATTGCTGGAATACAGCTGATGCAACGACCATACCGGGCAATTCCCCGGGCTGCCCGGATCATCACGATGCACCCGCGCCGGATCAGTCGGCATGCGGCGGATCTTCTCCTCGATCGCCGAACCGCTGTCACGCAGGAAAATCGCATTGTTATTTGATTTGGACATCTTGCCGCCGTCGAGCCCGAGCAGTTTGGGCGACTCGCCGAGCATGGCCTGCGGCTCGATCAGCAGAATCTTGCCGCCGCCTTCCAGATAACCGTAGAGGCGTTCCTTGTCCCCCAGGGTAATGCTCTGCTGGTCCTTGAGCAGTGCCCGCGCGGTTTCCAGCGCTTCAGCGTCACCCTGCTCCTGATAGGCCCTGCGCAGGTTGTTGTAGAGCGTCGCGGTTTTCTTGCCCAGCTTGATGATCGCCGCCTCGGCCTTTTCCTCAAAGCCTGGCTCACGGCCATACAAGTGGTTGAAGCGCCGCGCCACATCCCGGGCAAACTCGATATGCGCCAGCTGGTCGCTGCCGACCGGCACCACACCGGCGCGGTACAGCAGAATGTCCGCCGCCTGCAGCAAGGGATAACCAAGAAAACCGAAGGTGCTCAGATCCTTGCCGTGCAGCTGCTCCTGCTGTTCTTTATAAGACGGGACGCGCTCCAGCCAGCTGAGCGGACAGATCATCGACAGCAGCAGGTGCAATTCAGCGTGTTCAGGGACTTGCGACTGAATAAACAGCGTCGCCGAGCTGGGGCTGACCCCGGCAGCCAGCCAGTCCACCGCCATGTCCATGACGCGCTGGGACAGCGGGCCGACATCGTCGTAATCAGTGGTCAGTGCATGTAAATCAACGATGCAGAAGAAGCATTCATAGGTGTGTTGCAGCTTCACCCAGTTCTTCAGCACGCCCTGATAGTGCCCCAGGTGCAGCAGACCACTCGGGCGCATGCCAGACAGCACGCGGCGTTCAGCGTCAACAAGACTCAAAACGGATTACCTGAATAATCGAAAGAGCCCGATTATATATAGCCAGACTCAAAGGTCATCCGTAAAAGGCGACGGATCACCGCAACCCACCCGAATCACCTCGGGCTCATCGTCGGTCAGGCTGACCACGGTGGAAGCCTCCAGCCCGCCGAAACCGCCATCGATGATCAGATCGACCTGATGTTCAAGGATCTGACGCATCTCGTAAGGGTCGCTCATCGGCAGCGTGTCACCCGGCAGAATCAAGGTCACGCTCATCAACGGCTCATCCAGCTCGGCCAGCAAGGCCATGGCGATCGGATGACTGGGCACGCGCAGGCCAATGGTGCGACGCTTGGCATGCAGCAGCATGCGCGGCACCTCACGAGTGGCGTTGAGGATAAAGGTGTAAGGTCCCGGCGTGTGACTCTTGAGCAGCCGGAAGGCGGCGGTATCGACCTTGGCAAAGGTGCTGAGCTGTGACAAGTCGCGGCATACCAAGGTGAAATTGTGTTTGTCTTCCAGTTGGCGCAGGCGGCGAATACGCTCTACCGCGCTCTTGTCGCCGATGTGGCAGCCCACGGCATAGGAGGAGTCAGTCGGATAGATCACCACGCCGCCGCTGCGGATGATCTCCACGGCCTGCTTGATCAGGCGCGCTTGCGGGTTTTCCGGATGAATCTGGAAGAATTGGCTCACGCTTGGTCCCTGGTCAAATTGCAGTAGGCTGCTGGACATGTTGAAACCGTGCCCACAGGGGCGGTAGATCCTCGGGCACCGGGCGATAGACGCCCAGCTCAGACCACTGGCCTGGCGCGTGGAAATCACTGCCTGCGGTGACGAGCATGCCGAATTCCCTCGCCAGAATCGCCAAACTGCCAACCTGTTCGGCCGGCTGCATACCGTTGACCACTTCCAGCGAATGCCCGCCGGCACCGACAAAATCGGCGATCAACTTGCGTCGTTTACTCCGAGTAAAGTCGTACTGCCAGGGATGCGCCAGACTGACCCAGGCATTGGCGCGACGCAGGGTATCGACTGCTTGAGCCAGCTCCGGCCAGTGCTGTTTGACATCGCCCAGCTTGCCCGAGCCCAGCCACTTGCGGAACGCTTCGGCGCGATCCTTTACATATCCGCTGCGCACCAGAAAGTCAGCGAAATGCGGGCGCGCCGGAGCATTGCCGCTGTCGCCCAGTTCCTGCTGCATGGCCCGCGCGCCTTCGAGCGCGCCCGGCATGCCTTTGGCCTCCAGACGCTTGGCGATTTCCGCAGCGCGCAACCAGCGTCCCTCGTGCAGCTCGGCAATGGCCTGCTGCAGGGCCGGCGCATCGCGATTGAAGGCGTAGCCCAGCACGTGAATGGTCGCGCCGCCCCAGGTGCAGGACAGTTCGATACCGTTGACCAACTGCATACCCAGCGCTTGCGCTGCAGCGCCCGCTTCGTCAAGGCCATCAAGGGTGTCGTGATCGGTCAACGCCAGCAAACGCACACCGCGCTCAAACGCCCGCGCCACCACCACAGCTGGCGCAAGGGCGCCATCTGAAGCGGTGCTGTGGCAATGCAAATCAACATCCATAAGGGGCGCTTTCCGAGTCATTTATGTTTGTTATTATGCCGCCAGATGTGGATTCTTGCTGGCTTGCGCCGATATTTCCTCGACTTTGCCTGAGCAGGCTGCTTTTCTCCCCTGGCGCTGGTCCGCGCCAACCACCGAATTAAGGATTGAGATGCTCTACGCGATCATTGCCACCGATGTGCAGAACTCCCTGGAAAACCGCCTGAATGCCCGCCCGACGCATCTGGCGCGTCTGGAGCAGCTGAAAAGCGAAGGCCGCTTGATCCTCGCCGGCCCGCACCCGGCCGTCGACAGCAATGATCCAGGCCCAGCGGGGTTTTCCGGCAGCCTGATCGTCGCGGAATTCGAATCGCTGCTAGCCGCGCAACAGTGGGCCGATACCGACCCCTACCGCGCCGCCGGGGTATATGCCTCGGTACTGGTAAAACCTTTCAAACTGGTCTTGCCTTGAGCCAATCCCTTCGCTGAATAACCCATAACAACAATTACAAAGATAGGAGTTCCGATGCGTCCAGGCCCGCTGTTTCTGCTCTTGACCCTGTGCTTGCCGGCCGTCACCCAGTCCGAGGAAAGCCCGCCGCAACCATTGGCAGAAGCCACTTCGGCGCAGACGCAGATCGATGAACTCGAGCAGCGACTGGCGCTCAGCGAAGAACAGCGCGCAGCCCTCAGCGCCGAGCTGCAGAACAGCAGCAACGAACGTGACACCGTACAGTTGCAGCGCCTGCGCCAGGAAAACCAACGCCTCAAACTGCAGCTGAAAAAAGCCCAGGCCAGCCCCCCTCAGCCACTGATCAGCGAACAGCAGATGTGGTTTGCCACGGGCGCCGGAGCCGGCCTGCTCGGGGTAATTATCGGCGCGTTCCTGCGCCGTGGTCGCCGTTCACGCAGCGAGTGGCTCAACTGACCCATGAGTGACCTGCTGTTAATCGACGACGACGTCGAACTCTGCGAACTGCTGACCTGCTGGCTGACCCAGGAAGGTTTTCAGGTCAGCGCCTGCCATGACGGCCACAGCGCCCGCAGCGCCCTCGCCAAGCACGGCCCGGACGCCGTGGTGCTGGACGTGATGCTGCCCGATGGTAGCGGCCTGGAACTGCTCAAACAGTTGCGCAGCGACCACCCGGAGCTGCCCGTGCTGATGCTCTCAGCGCGCGGCGAACCACTGGATCGGATTCTCGGCCTGGAGCTGGGTGCCGACGATTACCTGGCCAAACCTTGCGATCCTCGCGAGCTGACCGCGCGCTTGCGCGCGGTCTTGCGCCGCAGCCTGCCGGCCAGTCCAAGCAGCCCGCTCGATCTCGGCGACCTGCATTACAGCCAGGCTCGCGGCACCGTGACCCTGGGCGAACAGGAAGTGCTGCTGACTCTCTCGGAAAGCCGCATCCTCGAAGCCTTGCTGCAACATCCGGGCGAACCGGTGGATAAACAGGAGCTGGCGCAACTGGCCCTCGGCCGCAAACTGACCCTGTATGACCGCAGCCTGGATATGCATGTCAGTAACCTGCGCAAAAAGCTCGGCCCGCACACCGATGGCCGCCAGCGTATTCTCGCGCTGCGTAGCCGCGGCTACTACTACAGCGTCTGAGCCGTGGTTGTGTATATCAGCCACATTAAGCTCTTTACCTAAGCTTTACCTTGCCCTGACGGCCCTTGACCTTGACCGCCCTAGACTGGGCTCATCCGGTGTTTACCGGTTTCAGACAAGGAGACACACCATGCGCAAGACCCTTACCGCAGTACTGCTCGCCCTGACCCTGCCGACCCTGGCCATGGCCATGCCTGAAGGCGGCCCGCGGCACGGCGGCGGCGAGCACGGCTCCCGCATGTTCAAAGAGCTCGATCTGAGCAAAGAGCAGCAGCGCGAAATCCGTAAGCTGATGGGCGAGCAGATGAAAGGCCGCCATGAGATCACCAAACGCTACCTGGACAAGCTGCCGGCGGCAGAACAGAAAGCCATGCAGGACGAATTGCAGGCCGCCAAGGACAAACAGCACAGCGCCATCCGCGCCCTGCTCAAGCCCGAGCAGCAGAAGGCCTTCGACGAGCACCAGAAGAAGATGGAAGAGCGCCGCGCCGAGCACCAGGCGTTCAAAGCCTGGCAGGCCGAACAGGCGAAAAAGAACTAACCCGGGCACTGTTGCCTTTACGCCCATCAGGCTGCAAAGCCTGATGGGCGTATGCATTTCCACCACAACGACTAAGGAGCCACCGTGCGGTCACTGTTCTGGCGCATCTTTGCCAGCTTCTGGCTGGCTATTGCCCTGGTAGCGGGGTTGTCCATGCTGCTCGGACGCATGCTCAATCAGGACGCCTGGTTGCTCAGCCAGCACCCTGGCATGGATGACCTCGCCGAGAAGTGGACGCAGCGTTATGAGAAGAACGGTCCACGCTCCGCCCAAGCCCTGCTTGAGCAACGTAAACGCAAGTTCCGCATTGATGTGCAGGTACTCGACGACAGCGGCCAAGCCGTGGTCAAAGGCACCTTCCCGCCCCGCGCGGCAGCCTTCGAGGCCCGCCATCGCAATGAGAAACGCCTGCCCTGGCGCCGCCTGAGTGTCGACTACACCAGCCCGCACAGCGGCGAAACCTATCTGTTTATCTACCGCATCCCGATCCCCGAAGTCGCCGCGTGGCAGCGCGAAAGCCTGCTCTGGCCGCTGAGCGCGCTGGGTATCGCGATGCTGGTGCTGACCCTGTTCAGCCTCTGGCTGACGCTCTCCATCACCCGCCCGCTGAATCGCCTGCGCGGCGCCGTGCACGACCTGGGGCAAACCGCTTACCAGCAGAACAGCCTGGCACAACTGGCCGAGCGGCGTGATGAGCTCGGCGTACTGGCGGCCGACTTCAACCGCATGGGCGAACGCGTACAAGGTTTGATCAGCAGTCAACGTCAGCTATTGCGCGACGTGTCCCATGAGCTGCGTTCACCACTGGCGCGCCTGCGCATCGCTTTGGCGCTGACCGAGCGCGCGGATGCTGCCGCACGGGAACAATACTGGCCGCGCCTGAGTCAGGAGTGCGACCGCCTGGAAGCACTGATCAGTGAAATCCTCGCCCTCGCCCGCCTCGACGCCGAGCCAGGCGCAGCGCAGCCGATCAACCTCGACGAACTGCTGCAGAAATTGCAGGACGACGCGCGCCTTGACGCCCCAGAACAACAAATTGAAATTCAGCTGGAAAGCGGCCTGCAGCTCAACGGCTGGCCAGACATGTTGCTACGCGCGATGGACAACCTGTTGCGCAACGCCCTGCGCTTCAACCCGCTTGGTCGGCCCATCGAATTGACAGCCAGCAGAAGCGCCGAGCAGCTATGCCTGAGCGTGCGTGACCACGGCCCTGGGGCTGCGCCTGAGCTGCTGACGCGGCTTGGCGAACCCTTCTTCCGCGCGCCTGGCCAGACCAGCAGTGGTCATGGCCTGGGCCTGGCCATCGCCCGCCGCGCGGCAGAGCGGCATGGCGGGCAACTGGAACTGAGCAACCATGCGCAAGGTGGCTTTATCGCCACCCTGCGCCTGCCGCTTAGTCAGCCGAATCAGGCGCCGACCAGGCCCTGACAAAATCATCGACCTGAACCTGCGGCACCGCACGCAACTCGCGCTCCGGGGTGCCGAGATAGAGATAAGCAATAACCTGCTCATCTGCGCTTAGCCCCAGGCCGGCACCAACCTGAGGGTTGTAAGCCATATCACCGGTACGCCAGACCGCACCGATGCCTTGCGCATGAGCCGCCAGCAGAATCCCGTGGGCGGCGCAGCCAGCCGCCAGCACCTGCTCCTGCACCGGTACTTTCGGGCTGGCCTGCACACGAGCAATAACCACCACCAGCAACGGCGCACGCAACGGCATGGCACGCGCTTTGGCCAAGGCTTCAGAGCTGGCATCGGCAGGTAATGCACTGGCAAACAGCTCGCCCAGTTGCTTCAGCGCTTCACCTTCAACAGTAAGAAAACGCCAGGGCCGCAGCTGGCCATGGTCAGGCGCACGCAGAGCGGCGCGAAACAACAGCTCACGCTGCGCAGCATCGGGGGCCGGCGCAACCAGGCGCGGCGCGGAAACACGGTTTAGCAACGCATCAAGAGCGTCCATCAGCCACCTCGGTAATTGAAACAGGTGGCCATTCTAGTGCCTGCGCGCAGCTGAGGGGCAATCCACACAGTTTCTCAGGCTACCCGCTCGGGAGAAACGCTCGGCAACACCGGCGGCATCAGCGGCGGCAAGCCGTGTGCACTGCGGGCTGCATCGCAATGCGGATTGTGCTCGCCATTGACCCAGGAGGCCTCGAATTCGCGACAGGTGCTGGAGCGCTGTTCATACAACGTACAGCGCACCCCCTGGCCAACTTCCCCCAAAAGGGCGTTACAACGCGTGGGTTTGCTTTCCGTGCCACGCATGGCAACACGGTGCGGGGTGATCAGCACAACCTGATCGTCCGGCATCAAACCACCGGCCGATTGGCACTCACCCCAGAAGAAAGACACACGAAAATGCGCGCAGCAGGCGCCACAACTCAGACAAGGATTGCTATCGGACATGATGGAAGACTCAGAAACCGGCAAGGGCCGGCACCTGGCGGCTATTCTATGCAGCGCCAAGCGCTTGTAAAGCACGCAATGTGGCCGCTGTACAGCGGCTACAGCGCGCGTAGAATAACGCCCCTTTGCCCTACAGAGCCCGAGCCGACTCCATGTCATTGCCGACACTGCGCATCATTGCTTTTATTCTCGGCATATTCCTGATCACTCTGGCCGTCAGCATGCTGATCCCCATGCTGACGCTGCTGCTGTATTCACGCACCGACGACCTCAACGCCTTTCTCTGGTCCAGCCTGGTGACCGCCGCTGCGGGCATCGCCATGGTCATCCCCGGGCGCCCCAAGGACGCGCAACTGCGCCCGCGTGACATGTACCTGTTGACCACCGGTAGTTGGCTGGTGGTGTGCATCTTCGCCGCCCTGCCGATGGTGCTGATTCACCACATCAGCTACACCGATGCCTTTTTCGAGACCATGTCCGGTGTTACCACCACGGGCTCAACCGTGCTGGCCGGTCTGGATCACGCCTCACCCGGCCTGCTGATCTGGCGTTCGATGCTGCAGTGGCTGGGCGGTATCGGCTTTATCGGCATGGCGGTGGCGATTCTGCCGCTGCTACGGGTCGGTGGCATGCGCCTGTTCCAGACCGAATCCTCCGACTGGGGCGAGAAGGTCATGCCGCGCTCGCACATGGCGGCCAAATACATCCTGTTTATTTACCTGAGCCTGACCCTGAGCGGCTTTCTCGGCTTCTGGCTGGCTGGCATGACGCCCTTCGATGCCATCAATCATGCAATGACTTCTATCTCCACTGGCGGCTACTCGACCTCGGATTCATCGCTGGCCAACTGGAACCAACCGGCCGTGCACTGGGTGGCAGTGGTGCTGATGATTTTCGGCGGTCTGCCCTTCACCCTGTATGTCGCGACCCTGCGCGGTAACCGCAAAGCGCTGTTCAAGGATCATCAGGTACGCGGCTTCCTCGGCTTTCTGCTGGCCACCTGGCTGGTGTTTGGAACCTGGCTGTGGCTGCACTCGGATAACAGCTGGTTGGATGCGTTTCGCATTGTCGCGGTGAATGTCACCTCGGTGGTCACCACCACCGGCTATGCCTTGGGCGATTACAGTACCTGGGGCAGTTTCGCCGTACTGCTGTTCTTCTACCTGACATTTGTCGGCGGCTGTTCGGGCTCCACCTCCGGCGGCTTGAAGATTTTTCGCTTTCAGGTGGCCTATGTGCTGTTGCGGGCCAACCTGCAACAACTGGTGCACCCGCGCGCAGTGATCAAGCAGCAGTACAACAATCACAACCTCGATGAAGAGATTGTCCGCTCGCTGATCACCTTTTCGTTTTTCTTCACCATCACCATCGGCGTGATCGCTCTCGGTTTGACCCTGCTTGGGCTGGACTGGATAACCGCGCTGACCGGCGCAGCGACAGCGGTGTGTAACGTCGGTCCCGGTTTGGGCCCGATCATCGGCCCGGCGGGCAACTTCTCCAGCCTGCCGGATGCGGCCAAATGGCTGCTGACCATCGGCATGCTGCTTGGTCGCCTGGAAATTCTCACCGTACTGGTGTTGGTAACTCGGGCATTCTGGCGACATTAAGAACCTATCGGCCGGGCGATTAGCACGCAAGCCCGGTCCGACACCCTAGACTCTTGCTATTACTGGAACGGAACCCGCTTAGATGGCTTGGCCGACCTTACGGATCATCGCGTTTATCAATGGCATCTTTCTTCTGACCCTGGCGATCAGCATGGCCGTCCCCATGCTGACCCTGATGCTGTTTGCACGGCCTGACGAACTCAACGCCTTCCTCTGGTCCAGCCTGATCACCTTTATCGCGGGCATCGCGATGATTGCCCAGGGCCGCCCCAAGGATGTGCAGCTGCGTCCACGCGACATGTACTTGCTGACAGTGTCCAGCTGGATACTGGTGGGGCTGTTCGCCGCCCTGCCCTTTATGTTTTCCCAACACCTGGGCGTGACCGATGCGGTGTTTGAAAGCATGTCAGGCATCACCGCCACCGGGGCCACGGTACTGACCGGGCTGGACAGCATGTCGCCGGGCATTCTGATCTGGCGTTCGCTGCTGCACTGGCTCGGCGGGATCGGTTTTATCGCCATGGCCGTGGCGATTCTGCCGATGCTGCGGATCGGTGGTATGCGCCTGTTCCAGACCGAATCCTCGGACCGCTCCGAAAAGATCATGCCGCGCTCGCACATGGTCGCCAAGTACATGATCGCGGCCTACCTGGGGATCAGCCTGCTTGGCTGCCTGGCCCTGTGGACGGCGGGCATGGGCGTATTCGACGCGATCAACCACACCATGTCGGCCATCGCCACTGGCGGGTTTTCCACCTCGGACCAATCGGTGGGCAAATGGACCGAGCCGGCGGTGCACTGGGTCACTATCGTGCTGATGATTCTCGGCAGCGTACCGTTCGTGCTGTATGCCTCAATGTTGCGTGGCAACTACAAGGCATTGATCCGCGACCAGCAGGTACGTGGCTTTCTCGGTATTTTGCTAAGTACCTGGCTGCTGCTTGGCACCTGGTATTACCTGAGCACCGAACTGCACTGGCTTGAAGCCATTCGCCACGTGGCGTTCAACACCACCTCGATCATGACCACCACCGGCTTTGCCCTCGGCGATTACACGCTGTGGGGCGGCTTTGCCGGCATGCTGTTCTTCTACCTGGGATTTATCGGCGGCTGTTCGGGCTCAACCGCAGGCGGTCTGAAGATTTTCCGTTTCCAGGTCGCCTACGTGCTGCTCAGGGCCAACCTGATGCAACTGATCCACCCGCGCGCGGTGATCAAGCAGCAGTACAACCGCCATCACCTGGATGAAGACATCGTCCGTTCGATCCTGACCTTCTCGTTCTTCTTCACCATCACCATCGCCGTGCTGGCCCTGGGCCTGACCCTATGCGGCCTGGACTGGATCACCGCACTCAGCGGCGCGGCCAGCACCGTTTCCGGCGTAGGCCCCGGCATGGGCCCGATCATCGGGCCGGCGGGCAATTTTTCCAGCCTGCCGGACACCGCCAAATGGCTGCTGACCTTCGGCATGCTGCTCGGCCGCCTGGAAATCCTCACCGTACTGGTGCTGATGTTGCCGGCCTTCTGGCGACATTAAATACGTTTTTACATCCGCGCGCGGTACTCGCCCGGCGTGGTGTCGAACCAGCGACGAAAGGCGCGAAAGAAGTTGCTCGGGTCGGAGAACCCCAGCAGATAGGAAATTTCCAGCAAGGTCAGATTGGCCTGACCCAGGTACTGGCCAGCCAGCTCACGGCGCGTGTCATCCAGCAGGTGCTGGTAGCTGGTGCCTTCATCCTGCAAACGCCGTTGCAAAGTACGCTCGGACAGCAGCAGTGCCTGCGCCACGGTTTCACGCTTGGGCTCGCCCTGGGGCAGTAACCGGCACAACACCTGGCGCACCTGATGAGTCACCCGCGTACCGGAAAAGCGGGCCAGGTAATCGCCGGCAAAACGGTCATGCAGCTGCGCCAACGCCTCATTGGCCGACGGTAATGGCGCATCCAGATCAGCCCGTTCGAACAGCAAGGCATAGTGCTCGGCGTTGAATTTCAGCGGGCACTGGAATACTTCGTCATAAGGCGCAAGGTCCTCCGGAGCCGGCCCCATCAGACTGACCAGCCGCGGGCGCAGCGGTTTGCCAGTCAGCCAACGGCAGAAGGCCAGGGAGTGCGCCAGCGAGGCTTCGGCGCTTTGCCGCGCCGAGGGTAGCCGATCGCCATGGATCGCCAGCAGCATTTCATAGCCTTCCGGGGTGGGGTGAAAACTGAGATCGGCACCCTCGCCGATAATCCGCTGATAACGCACCAGCCGGGCAAAGCCTTCCTGCAGGTTACGGCTGCTCATCACCGCATAGCCCACCACGTTGAACGATGATGGCCGCAGAATCTTCGCCATGTTCAGGCCAATGGCCGGATTGCCCGAAGCCTCCACGGCCAGATGCCAGAGCCGGGTCATGGCGTCCTGAGCAAAGCGCGCATCGGAGTCGCTCAAGGCAGCATAGTCGAGCCCCAGCTGGGCAAACAGGCTGCGGCAATCAACACCGCCCAGTTCCAGGGCCGCAACAATGCCCGAGGCCCAACTGGATGAAGTGGTACGTTCGCTCATGACGTGTTCTGTTCTTATTAGGGAGTCTGAAGGGCGACAGAAGGATACTAAACTGGCACCTAATGTCAGTGGCCCAGCGCGTCACTCGACCTAGACTGCAAGTAAGCCGCCATAGCCGCAAGTCTGGTGGTGGTCAAAAGAATAAGAGGAGGCCCAGATGAGCACTGAAACCCGCGAACGCTACAGCAGCTTCGCCGAGTTCTACCCCTATTACCTGCAGGAGCACAGCAACGCCACCTGCCGCCGCCTGCACTATGTCGGCAGTTTGCTGGTGCTCTGTGTACTGGGCTATGTACTGGCCACTCAGCAGTGGCTATGGCTGCTGGCGATACCGCTGATCGGTTATGGCTTCGCCTGGATCGGTCACTTTGTTTTCGAGAAAAACCGCCCCGCCACCTTTGACTACCCACTTTATTCGCTAATGGGCGACTGGGTGATGCTGAAGGATGCCTTTACCGGACGCATCAAGGTTTAATAGCCCGCATCGAACGACCGCTGGCTCAGGTGGCGCTGCCGTTCGGCTGCCGCGCTTGGCGGTTGTGGTGGGCTTGGTTATGATCCCTCGCTTATTTTGCGCAGCCAGTACGGTGCGCCCCCAGGCGCCCAGTAGAGGTGCCAGACGAGCAGCAGGGATAGTCCCATCGGATGAATGTCAAAAGCGCCCCCCGAATTTCCGCACTGCCGGCACCGCCGCTGCGTGAGTACTACTCTCGCGTCCTGGCCTATATCGCCATCGCTGCCAGTATTGCCGCCGGTACTTACACCCAGCATTTCGGTTACGACATTCTCTGGATGGTGCCCTACGCACTGCTCTACCCGCACCTGGCACACCATCTGAGCCTGCGTTTCAAACGCGAGCATCCGCAACGCACCACCCTCAGCCTGCTGTTTATTGACGCTCTGCATGCCGGGGGCGCACTGGCCCTGCTTGGTTTCTCGGTGGTTCCCAGCCTGATGTCATTGCTGATTCTGCTGTTCAGCTCCTTGGTCATCGGTGGCCTACGTCATCTCGCCCTTGCATCGTTGATTGCGCTGAGTGGCACGGTATTCTGTGCAGCGCTGCTCCAGGTCAAGCTGAACATCAACACCCCACCTTTGGTGGCGTTGGTCAGCATCTTTTTCACCACCCTGTACATCTGTATCACCGCTTACTTTGTGCACCAGCAGGGCCTGCGCCTGAGTCAGGTACGCAACGAGATCACCCGCGAGCAGGAAAAAGCCGCACGTCTGGCGCGCAATCTGGCCAAGTACCTGTCACCACAGGTGTGGGAATCGATCTTCACCGGCAAGAAAAGCGTGCGCCTGGAAACCCAGCGCAAGAAGCTCACGGTGTTTTTCTCAGACATCAAGGGCTTTACCGAGCTGGCCGAAGAACTAGAAGCCGAAGCTCTGACCGACCTGCTCAACACCTACCTCAATGAAATGTCGAAGATCTGCCTGAAATACGGCGGCACCATCGACAAATTTGTCGGTGACTGCGTGATGGTGTTCTTCGGCGACCCCAGCAGCAAGGGCGCCAAGAAGGATGCGGTCAATGCAGTGTCCATGGCCATCGCCATGCGCAAGCATATGAAGGTACTGCGCCAGCAATGGCGTGCCCAGGGCATCACCAAGCCACTGGAAATCCGCATGGGGCTGAACACCGGTTATTGCACCGTGGGCAACTTCGGCGCCGATACGCGCATGGACTACACCATCATCGGCCGCGACGTGAACCTCGCCAGCCGCCTGGAAAGCGCTGCTGAATCCGGTGAGATTCTGATCTCTCACGAGACCTATTCGCTGATCAAGGACGTGATCATGTGCCGCGACAAGGGCCAGATCAACGTCAAGGGCTTTACCCGCCCCGTGCAGATCTACCAGGTGGTGGACTTCCGCCGCGATCTGGGCGCCACATCCAGTTACGTCGAACACGAACTACCCGGCTTCTCCATGTACCTGGACACCAACGGTATCCAGAACTTCGACAAGGAAAAGGTTATTCAGGCCCTCAGTCAGGCAGCCGATAAGCTGCGTGACAAGGTGATCATGTAAGCGCCTGATCACGCCCTACTGCGTGTAAGTCCGGCACAACCGGCATGCACAACTCACCATCGAGCAACGGCTGCTGCGCCAGAAATTCCAGCGCCGACGCTCGCCAGGATTGCCGCGCGGCCAACTCGGCGCAACGCCCGCGATCCAGGCTCAAGGCCGCCACACAGGCCGCCCGCAAGTCCTCATGCATGACCCCGCTGACGCCCGCCCGCAACACATCCAGCGGCCCGGCTACCGGAAATGCCGCCACTGGCGTACCGCAGGCCAGGGCCTCGAGCATCACCAATCCATAGGTATCGGTGCGCGAGGGGAAGACCAGCACGCTGGCGTTCTGAAACGCCTTGGCCAGCGCCTGGCCATGCTGATAGCCAAGAAAGCCCACCTGTGGATAAGCCGCCTGCAATGCCTCGCGCTGCGGGCCATCGCCGACCACCAGTTTCTGCCCCGGCAGATCGAGGGCAAGAAACGCCTCGATATTCTTCTCCGGCGCAATCCGCCCGACATACAGAAACACCGGCTCAGCCAGGTTTGTCGGCGCCAGCGGCGGACAGAACAGCCGCGTATCGACACCCTTACGCCACAGCACCAGACGTTTGAAGTCCCAGCCGGCAAACTCCTCACGCATGCGCTCGGTGGTCACCAGCACCGCCTGGCTCGGTCGGTGAAATGCGCGCAGAAAGGCATAGCCCCAACGCAATGGAATCCAGGGCCAGCGGGTGTGCACATATTCGGGGAAACGCGTATGGATCGCGCTGGAAAACGCCAGGCCGCGCTTGCTCAGCCAGCGCCGTGCTGCCCAGCCCAATGGCCCTTCAGTAGCCAGGTGCACACAATCCGGCTGAAATGCACGGATCGCCGGGCCAACCCGCCAGAGGTTCCATACCAGGGGTATTTCAGGATAACTGGGGCATGGCCGCGCGCGAAAGTCCGCCGGCGACAACAACTTGACCTGATGACCGAGGCCGCGCAGTTCACTGATCAGCGCCTGCAGGCTGGTGACCACACCATTGACCTGCGGCGACCAGGCGTCGGTGACGATCAGAATCCTCACAAGGCAGGCTCGGCAGCCGCAACTGGAGCTGCTTGCAGCTGGCGCGCCTGATCATCAGCCAGGCGATACAGTTCGATACTGCCATCCAGATGTTCGATCAACGCCGTACAGGATTCCACCCAGTCGCCGCAGTTCATGTACTCGACATCCCCCATCGGGCGAATCTCGGCGTGATGGATATGCCCGCAGACCACGCCGTTGAAGCCGCGCTTGGCACACTCGTGGACGATGGCTTCTTCAAAGTCGCTGATAAAGTTCACCGCCGTCTTGACCTTGTGCTTGAGGTACGCCGACAGCGACCAATAGCCATAGCCATAGCGGCTACGCCAGTAATTCAGCCAGCGATTGAGGGTCAGGGTGAACTCGTAGGCCGAGTCGCCGAGAAAGGCCAGCCAGCGGTGATAGCGGGTAATCACGTCGAACTGGTCACCGTGAATTACCAGCAGCCGGCGACCATCGGCAGTGAAGTGCTCGGCCTCGTCAACCAACTGGATATTGCCGAGCATCAGGCTGGAGTAGCGGCGCAGAAATTCATCATGGTTGCCGGTGACGTAGATCACCTCGGTGCCGCGCTTGCTCATGGTCAGCAGGCGGCGGATCACGTTGCTGTGCGACTGCGGCCAGTACACCCCGCTGCGCAGCTTCCAGCCATCGATGATGTCACCGACCAGGTAAATCTTGTCGGTCTGGTAGCGCTTGAGAAACGCTGCCAGGTGTTCGGCCTGACAATCCCGGGTGCCCAGGTGCACATCGGAAATCCACAGGGTACGGACACGTTGCTTGCGGCTGGGCTTGGCGAGCTGAGCGCTGGTCATGGACGACCTCCGGCTGGGTTTGCTCGAGTCTGCGCAGACGCGGTGAAAGGCGCATGACAGCGCCGTGGCAATTCGGTGACAGCCTTTAAAGGGTATAGACTGGCTGGCCGAACAAGGAGCCCACCATGTCCTCGCTGCTCTCGCTGCGTCACTACAGCCATGAACTGCTCAGCCACAGCCATGACCATGCGCAGCTGGTGTTTGGCCTGAGCGGCCTGCTGGAGTTCGAAGTGGCCGGCCAAGGCAGCCAGGTAAAGCGTCAGACCCTGGCCGTGGTGCCTAGCGATGCGCAGCACGCCTGTGGCAGCAAGAACGGCAGTCACTGCCTGGTGCTCGACGTACCCTGTGAAGGCTGGCTGCAACAACAGCTGGGCCGGCATCTGGATGCCACCCGCCGTCTGCTGGAAAAACCTGCCGCGGTCAACCTGAATCCCGCGCAGAGCCAACTGGTCAGCTGGCTGGCCGCCAGCCCGATCAATGATCCGGTGATTGCCCAGCAAGGCGCCGCTCTGCTGTTGGCCAGCCTGGCCAATGGCGAACTACCCGCTCATGTAACCAGTCGCCTACCGCTAACGGCGCTGGATGCATACATTGATCAACATGCCGCACACCCGCTGCAGGTGGCCGACCTGGCGCGCCTGGCCGGCCTCTCGGCTGCGCATTTTCACGCACGCTTTCTCGCTGAAACCGGGCAAACGCCAATGGATTACGTACGCAGCCGTCGTCTGCAGCTGGCGCGTCAGCTACTGCAAGGCAGCAACCTGGCAATTGGCGAGATCGCCGCACGGGTTGGCTACAGCTCACAAAGTGCCTTTAGCGCCGCCCTGTTGCGGCATCTCGGCGTTACACCTCGACAACTACGCCGCACTGATTGATTCACCGACGAGAGCCTGGCGACAAAACCCGCGACTCCTAAGACAGACAAGGGCGCAGATAGGCACCTAGACTGCCCGGCAGAATCGAGGAGTCGCCTATGCAAAGCATCGAATGGCAGGATTTCGAAAAAGTGGAGCTGCGCGTAGGCACCATTCGTGCAGCCCGCCCCAATGAACAAGCCATAAAACCCGCCTACGTGCTGGAAGTGGATCTCGGCGAGCTGGGCATCAAGACCTCCAGCGCCCAGCTCACTGCCCACTACAGTTGCGAGCAGCTCGTCGGTCTCCAGGTGTTGTGCGTGTGCAATTTCGCCGCCAAGCGCATCGCCGGCGTGCGCTCAGAAATACTGGTGACCGGCGTGTATGACGCTGATAACAACGTAGTGCTGGCCGGCTTCGACAAACCGCTACCAAACGGTGCGCGCCTGGCATGAATCAACGTAATGCACTGTGGGCGATCCATCTTGGCGCCCTGCTGTTTGGACTATCGGGCATCTTCGGCAAACTGGCGAATACCACGCCGCAGATGATCTCCGCCGGCCGCGCCATCTTCGCCGTGGCGGCCTTGTTGCTGTTCGCCAAGCTGATCAGCAACGCGCGTCTGGTCCGCCTTGGCCTGCGCCAGACCGGCCTGCTGGTCCTCGGCGGCTTGCTGCTTGGCGGTCACTGGTGGAGTTTTTTCGAGTCTGTGCATATCTCTGGCGTGGCCATCGCCACCCTCGGCTTTGCCAGCTTCCCGGCCTTTACCGTGCTGCTGGAGGGACTGCTGTTCAAAGAACGCACGCGGCCGGTCGAATACGCCATGGTGGCGCTGGTATGCCTGGGCCTGGTACTGGTCACCCCGGATTTCGACCTGAGCAGCCAAGCCACCAGCGGCTTGCTCTGGGCGATATTGTCCGGCCTGCTATTCGCCCTGTTGTCGCTGCTCAACCGCGCCAGCACCCATGGTATTGAGCCCGTCCAGGCGGCGCTGTACCAGAATCTCACCGTGCTGCTGGTATTCCTGCCGCTGGCCTGGCCGACGCTGCCCAGCGTGCAGGCTCAGGACTGGTTGTGGATGGCCATGCTTGGGATCTTCTGCACGGGCCTGGCACACAGCCTGTTCGTCGCCAGCCTGCGAGTACTCAAGGCACGCACTACGGCGGTGATTTTCGCCCTGGAGCCGATCTACGGAATTGCCTTCGCCTGGCTGCTGTTCAGCGAAGTGCCAACCCTGCGCATGCTCGCCGGCGGGCTGCTGATTATCAGCGCGATCTTTCTATCGGCGCGGATGGCCAAGTGATCAATGGCTGCGGTCATTGTGGCCCAGATCCCGCGCCGGATCGATCTGATCGCGCACGCGCTGCTTGAGCACCTTGGCCTCGGGAAAACCGCCATCGCCCTTGCGCTCCCAGATCTGCACACCATCACAGGTGATGCGAAACACCCCACCCGTACCGGGCTCCAGACAAACCCTGGACAAATCATCGGTAAACGTCGACAGCAGCTCTTGCGCTAGCCAGGCAGCACGCAGCAGCCACTGGCATTGAGTGCAATAGGTGATGACTACTTCAGCTTTGGGGCTGGACATTGGCAGGCTCGCGCAAATGAAAGGTCGATGATAACGCGCAGCAGCCTGGCCTCAGCACAAGAAAAACGCCCGCGTACCAGAGGTAGGCAGGCGTTGAGCAACAGGGTCTTGCATCAGGCGATTTTTGCCAGCAGCTGACGCGCCTCCTGCTTCTGCTGTTCATCGCCTTCGTTGATCACTTCATTGAGGATCTGGCAGGCGCTGTCCAGACTGCCCTGTTCGATATAGGCCAGGGCCATATTCAGCTTGGACAGGTTTTCGCGGTTGCTGGCCAGTTCATCAAAATCGTCCAGCAGCTCCACATCAAGCACGTCACCGCCCCAGCCATCGCTTGAGGTTTCCTCCACCAGCATCGACTCGGCAAACGGACTGCGGGCATCACGGCTGCCGGACAGTTCGAAGATATCCGAAGTCTTGCGCTTGGCCGCAATACTGCTCTCGGCCTTGTCCGCCTCCTTTTTCGGCGCAGCTGGGGCAAAGGGGCTGACCAGATCCCAGTCGGCATCCAGCGACATGTCGTCCAGATTGAGCTGGCCATCATTGGCAGCATCCACCAACGGCTGCGCCTCAACCTCATCCAGCTCCAGCACCACATCGTCCAGCAGACTGGCCGGCGGCGCGCTGAACAGCTCGGCATGCCGCGCCTTTAACTCGTCGATCCGTGCCGGAGTAAAGCCGGATGCCCGTACCAAGGCCTCGTGGGCGATAAAGCCCTGGGTATCACCCAACAACGCCAGCACTTCCAGCAGACGGAAACCGATATCACTGCGCTGCGGCTGCGCCTCCCAGGCCTTGCGCAACGTACTGGCGGCTTCATTCAGGCGGCCATAGGCGATATACACGTTGGCACTTTGCAGGGCATCGTCACCCGCTGTCGGCCATACCGGCCCACCACGCGGCACCTCGCGCACATTGAGAGCCACTGCGGCTGCCGGCGCGACCGCTACAGCTGGCGCAACACTTGGTGCCTTGGGCATGACTGGCGTCAGTGAAGCTGCAACCGCAACAGGTGCTGGCTCAACGGGTTTTCTGCTACGCCAGAACAGGCCAGCCACACCGGCCAGTAACAGCACCAGCAGACCGGCGATGATCGCCAGCCAGTTGCTACCTGTCTCAGCCGCAACCGGTGCGGTTACCGCGACCGGAGCAGGCACAGCCGCGGCACTTGCTGCGGCGCCCGCACGGCGCGCGGCCAACTCGGCCTGCAGGCCAGCAATCTGCTGATCCCGCGCCGCCATCTGTTCCTGCAACTGCTGCACCTGCAGGCCCAGCTGCGCCAGGCTCTGTTGCAATTGCAGCGTCTCACTGATCTGACTGGCCAGCTCCTGCTCGACGCGGGCCTGTTCCTGAAGCAGTTGCTCAGCCGGCAGCTGAGCACTAGGCACAGCCACAGTCTCGGGCATAGCAGTTACCGCGACTGCAGGCTCGACCACGACAGACGGCACACTCGCAACACTATCGGGCAACAGCAATTGCGCACCGGCACGCAGGCGATTGATATCGCCATTGATAAAGGCCTGCGGATTAAGCGCATGGATGTCACTCATCAGCGCCTGGGCCGCCACCTGTCCGGTATCGTCGGCCAGACGGGCGGCTATCTTCCACAGGCTGTCACCGCTGACCACGCTGTAGCGATTACCCTGCTGCGCAACCGGCGGACGCACAGGCGCAGCAGTGGTTACGCGGGGTGCGGGGGTGACAACAGGCGCGCTGGATGCTGCAGGCGCAGCCAGGCTGCGGTAGGCGGCAGAGCTGGGCGGGTCGAGCAGCACGGTGTACTCGCGGTACAACTGGCCATTAGGCCGCACCACTTCGACGATAAAGTTGAGGTAAGGCTCACGCACCGGCTGCGTCGACACCACGCGAATCACACTCTTGCCGCCCCGCAGCAACGGGGTAAAGCGCAGGTCATTGAAGAAATACAGGCGATCAACGCCGGAGCGGCTGAACACTTCGGCAGGCGCCAGGCGCACGCGCATGTCTTCAGCGGTCAGGTCGCCCACATCAAACAATTCGATTTCGGCATCCAACGGCTGACTGAGCGCCGAATGCAAAGTGATTTCGCCCAGGCCAAGTGCTGGAACAAGCCCAGAATACAGGGCCGAGCTGGATGCCAAGCCGATCAGTAACTGACGAACCTTTGCCATAAAAACGCTCCCGTTGAATCCGCTCCTGCACCCTCGCCACTTCACGTCCAAGGCGTGCGCTTCCAGCGCTTGCGAAAGTATAGAAGACGGCAAATGCGCCTTGGGACTACGTTCCGTGTTTAACCCGGCTGGTGCATGGCAATAATTACGGTGCACTGAATAGACAAATGCCAATCGCCGCTTGGCAAAAAGCCACCCCAGGTGCAAGCATAGGCCCGCAGTCAAGAAAATGACAACTCCGTCACACTACCGTTTAGCTGTCAGCGCCTTGTCGATTTGACGCTCCAGGCCGCCAAAACCGTGATCGCGAATACCCCGGCCACCAGCCAGAAACTCTGTTTGAAGGCGAGCATCTCCGCGAGGTGATCACCACCCTCGGCGCTGTGCCGCCACTCCAGAAAGAAGGTCAACAGATTGACCCCGAACGCCCCGCCTAGCTGGCGCACGAAGGTGATGGCACCGGCGCCCTGGCCCAGCTCCTCGGGGCTGAGAATATCCAGCGAGCCGGTACTCAAGGCCGGCAGTAACACGCCCAGACCAATGCGCCCGACGCAGGCCCAGAAACACAGCTGGATAAACGAAGCGCCCTGCTCGACCCAGGCCAATCCTGCTGCCGACAGCGCAAAGATCAGCAACCCGCCACTCAGCAGCACGGCCGCAGACAGCCGATCACTGAGCCAGCCGCCGAGAAAGGACGCCATGCCCATCAAGATCCCCGCCGGTAACAGCAGCAGCCCCGAACGTCCGGCGCTGAAGCCTTCAACGGTCTGCAGATACAGCGGAATCAGGTAGGTCGAACCATAGAGCCCCAGCCCCAATGTCAACGCGACCCAGCTGGCGCTGCGAAACCCAGCATGCCGCCACAGTGCCAAGGGCAGCAGTGGCTGAGCAGCGCGCCGGCTGCGCAGGATAAAGGTCACGCCTGCCAACAGCGCCACGCAGCCTGGTAACCAGACCCGGGGCGCCGTCCAGGCAAAACGCTGCGCCTCGGCCAGAAAACCCAGCGCGGCAAATATCGCCACACACAGCCAGGCAAAGGCCTGAATATCCAGACGCAGCGTATTGCGCTCACGCTCGCTGGGCAGCAACCACTGCCCAGCGAGCATGGCCAGCAGACACATAGGTAGCGGCATCCAGAAGATCGACGGCCAGCCGAAATGGTCGACCAGATACCCGCCAATCCCCGGCCCCAGCGACGGCGCCAGCATCACCCCTAGGCCGTAGATACCCAGTGCCATGCCACGCCCGCCATCGGCGAATACACGAAAGATCAGCACCATGGCCAGCGGCTGTACGATTCCCGCACACAGCCCCTGCACGATGCGCAGGGCAATCAACTGCCAGGCGGCGTGCGTCACCAGCGCCACCAATGAACTGAGGATAAACAGCAGCAGGCCGAATTGCGCCGTACGCCGCGCGCCGAAACGCGCCTGGGCCCAAGCGGCCAAGAGAAGACCGGCAGTCATGGCGGCGAGAAAGCCGGTGGACAGCCACTGCGCCAGCGGCCGGCCGATGGCGAAATCCGCCATGATCGCTGGCAAGGCAACATTGATACTGGTGGAGGCCAAGACCATGGCCATGCTGCCGACCATCAGCAGTGCCAGCAGCCACTGCGGGTAACGCGGACCGAAGCGTTGCTGCAGGCTCTGCAGGTCGTCACGCATCAGCGTTTTTCCAGGTTACTCAACACCTGGGCGTGGACCTTCTGGCAGCGACGCAATTCGTCTTCATCAATACCGGCAAAGACTTCCTGGCGCAGTTGTGCAGAGATCGCTTCGATCTTTTCAATCAGCGGGCGGGCTTGTGGGCTGAGGGCAATCTTCTTCGCGCGGCGGTCTTCCGGTACCGCCTGACGACTGACCAGGCCCTGGGCTTCCAGGCTGTCGAGCAGGCGCGCCAGAGTCGGCCCTTCAACGCCGACGCTCTGCGCCAATTCACGCTGGGTCGGTAATTCGGCAAAGCGCCCCAGGTGCAGCAGCACCAGCCAGCGGGCTTGCGACAGCCCCAGGCCGACTAGGCGGCGATCCAGTTCGGCGCGCCAGGCACGGGAAAGTTGGGCAACTTGCATGGCAAAGCGGTGTTGATCGGTATGCGACATGGACAACGGCTCTTAACTATAAAAAACTAATTATTAGCCAGCTAACCATAACCCTTTTAACGAGGCAAGCCTGTAGAAGGTCTACAACCGTTTCACCACTTTACATACTGATCTTCGACAAAGCCCCAGAGGTTGTCGATACGCACTTCGGGTCTACCAGTCGGGCGCAGCACGCCAGTGAACTGGCCGAATATCTGTTTGAAGTTACTCGCCAGCAGTCCCACGTTCAGCCGTTCCTTATGCAGGCCACGCCCTTCGAAGCGCAGCTCCACCTGACCGTCATAGGAGTTGATCAACCAGGGCTGCAGTGGCTGATCGCGATCAAAGGCAAAGCGCACCGTATCGACCTTGAGCAACTTGCCATCCAGCCAGAAGCAGTTTTCGGTAAAACTGCTTTCATTGACCCCGCAGGACAGGTTCAGCCCGACCCGCTGCTCGCCCGCCTGACCGGACAGACATGCCCAGTTCCAGTGAGTTTCCGGGCGCATATAACCGGCCGACCAGTCGTGGTGGGCAAATGCGCCGATCTGCGCCAGGTCGAAATCCCCCAGCGCACTGCGCACCTGCCCCGTGCAACGTACCCCCGCTACCTTCTGCGCATAGACCCAGCCATTGACCGCAGTCGGCGTGTTGATGCACATCGGCTGAAAAGCCGGCTGCTCTTCAGAAAAGCAGGCGTCGATACGGGTGCCGTCATCCAGCTCCACCAGCAGGCGCTTTTCCCGAGGCGAGGCGTTGTTCTCTAGGCGCAGCAGATTGCCGCCACTGCGCACCTCGCATACGCCCTGATCCGGGGTCTGCGAGAACTGGCTGCCAAAGCCCAGCGGCAGCTTGAACTGGCGCTCGATCATGCGCCCGCTGGCCGGATGGAACAGATAGACAAATCCCACGCCCAGCAGGCTGAGGTTGGCCAGCGCGCAGCCGCCAATCAGCTCATCACTGATCAGGCCGAAATACTGGAATTGGTGAAAGCGCCGCCACTTGGCCAGGGCACCCAACTTGCGCCCCATGGGCGAGCGGAAATCAAAATCGCGGTAATTGATCAGCCCCGGCGCGGCGGGAAAGATGCCGTAATGCGGCTGGCCGTTGGCCTGAATCAGTCGGTCCATGGGGCAATTCACTCAAGGAAACTGCCAGGGATGCTAGCACCGGGGTTCATCTGCCGACATTCACCACACGCGCCAAGCGCAGCGGCAAAATCGGCCACAACGGTGTAGGTTGGGTTGAGCTGCGCGAAGCCCAGCAGCGGTGTCCGGCCTAGCCTCGGCGTAACGCCCAGCATTGCCCGTTGGGCTTCGTCGCTGCACGCCTCAACCCAACCTACGCCACAACCTGATTGCGACCAAACGCCTTGGCCTCATATAGCGCGCGATCCGCATGCTCGTAGAGCTGCGCCAACGCCCCACCTGCAGCTGGCTGGATGCAGGAAATGCCAATCGACATGGTCAGCATGCTCGCCGTATCCGAGCCGGCATGTTCGATATCCAGGGTTTGCAGGGTCTGGCGCAGTGCTTCAGCGTGGTGCCGTGCTTCGACTTCGCCGATGTCATAGAGCAGCACGGCAAACTCTTCGCCGCCCAGGCGCACAGCCATGTCCAGTGGGCGTCGCGCGGCGTCCTGCAGCAGGCTGCCAATGCGTTGCAACACGTTATCGCCGGCCTGGTGGCCGTAGTGATCGTTGTAAGCCTTGAAGTGATCAACATCGCAGAGCAGCAGCGCCAGGCTGCGATGCTCACGCTGCGCCTGACGCCACAGGCGCTCGAATTGGCGGTTGAAGCTGCGCCGGTTGTGCAAGCCGGTCAGGCTGTCGTGATCGGCCAATACACGCATCAGGCGGCTGATCAGAAAATGCTCGCGCGACTTGAACTCCAGTAGATAACAACCCACCGCGCCCATCAGATTACCGAACAGCAGAAACAGGGTGTTATTGATCAGCCGAGGCACCGGCAAATCAGCCACCAGCAGTTCGACGCAGACGTAAACCAGCAGCACCAGCAAAGAGCAGCACAACGCTTCGATCAGGCGTAGCCCCGCCAGAAAATAAGCGGCCATGCAGACCAGCAACAACCCCTCATAGGGGTAGCTGGGATCAACCCGATGGGCAATGCCAACTACAAAGGACGCCGACGCTCCGAGGGCCAACAGACAGACCAGACTCAACGGCTGTAATAGGTAAGTGTGTTTGCGCTGAATCAGCAGCCCGCCGAACAGGCAGAGCAAGACTAAAACGGCAAGGCGGATGGCCAACATCCACCACACCTCGGGCGCCTTGATCAGGACGAAATCGAACGCGGCAAAGGCCAGCCACACCAGAATGCCCACGATCAAGGCAATGCGTTTGAGGTCGAAAGTGTCGTCACGCACATAGTTGCGATACTCCTGCTCCAACGGCCGGGAGAAACGCAATAGACGAAAGCCCAAGGCGAGCTGATCCGCGTAGGGGCTGGGGCGAACATCGTCTAGCCAGGCATGGGAAAGCGGCACCGGAACCTCTGCAGCTGGGTGGCTGAAAACACCTTAGTCGCTCGTACTCAGTGCCACAAGATGAACCGGCAGACAGAGGCAGGCCACTCAGGCCTCGAATTCCGCCTGCAAGGCCGCTCGCACGCAGTGCAGGATGCCCAGCTCAACCCGTCCGGCAAACTGCTCGCTGACCGCCGCTACCGGCGGCAGCTCACCCTCACCATCGAGGAAGGCATCCTGAATCTCGCCGAGCAATGCCTCGGGCACATCCAGCGCCTGCTCCAGGGACAATTGCTGACGGCCAATGGCTTCGGCCAGCAGGCCGTAGACATTCTTCTCGCTGCAGCTGAGCTGGCTGGCGATCTGCGCCGGGGTCATACCGGCACGAGCCAGGCTGACCAGCTCATGGCGCAAATCGACCACCGCACGCGGCGCCTCATCCTCCGCGCCAAGCACGGCCAGAAAAGCCTCGCCATAGCGCTCCAGTTTGCGCGCGCCAACGCCACTGACCCGCGCCATCTCGGCCAGGGTACTGGGCTTGCTGCGCAGCATCTCCAGCAAGGTGGCATCCGGGAAAATTACATAAGGCGGCACGCCATGCTCTTCCGCCAGCTTGCGGCGCAAGGCGCGCAGCGCTTCCCACTGGCCGCGCTCCTCGCCACGCACCAGTTGGCTGGCCGCGCTGCTGGAAGCCTTGGCGCTCTGCTGCGGTTTCAGATCGCGGCGCAGCTGCAAGCTGACCTCGCCCTTGAGCAAAGGCCGGCAACTGTCAGAAAGGCGCAGCCCACCAAAACCTTCGAGATCGACATCAGCCAGACCGCGCGCCACCAACTGGCGGAACAGCGAACGCCACTCACCTTCGGCCAGCGCCTTGCCGATGCCGAACACCGCCAGGTGCTGATGCCCCACGCCACGGATCTTCTCGTTGTCGCGACCAAGCAACACGTCAACCAGATGGCCGACGCCATAACGCTGGCCGGTGCGATAGATCGCCGACAGCGCCTGGCGCGCCGGCTCGGTGGCATCCCAGGTCTGCACACCGTCCATACAGTTGTCGCAATGGCCGCAGGGCTGCGGCATGTCCTCATCGAAATAGGCCAGCAGCGCCTGACGCCGACAGCGAGTTTCCTCGCACAACGCCAACATGGCATCGAGCTTGTGCTGCTCGACGCGCTTGTGGCGCTCGTCGCCTTCGGAGTTGTTGAGCATCTGCTTGAGGAAAATCACATCCTGCAGGCCGTAGGCCATCCAGGCATCCGCCGGCAAACCGTCACGGCCGGCGCGTCCGGTTTCCTGGTAATAGGCTTCCAGGGATTTCGGCAGATCAAGGTGAGCGACAAAGCGCACGTTCGGCTTATCGATGCCCATGCCGAAGGCGATGGTCGCGACCATGATCAGCCCTTCCTCGTTGAGAAAGCGCTTCTGGTGATAAGCGCGCAACTCATTGGCCAGGCCAGCGTGGTACGGCAACGCGGGGAAACCCTGCTCAGAAAGAAATGAGGCGACCTCCTCGACCTTCTTGCGCGACAGGCAATACACGATGCCAGCATCGCCCTTGCGCGCCGCGAGGAAGTTCAGCAACTGCTTGCGCGGCTGCTCCTTGGGCACGATGCGGTAGAAGATATTCGGCCGGTCGAAGCTCGACAGAAAACGCTCGGCATTCTGCAGATGCAGACGCTGAACGATTTCCTCGCGGGTGCGCATATCCGCCGTGGCGGTCAGGGCGATGCGTGGCACATTGGGGAACAGCTCGGCGAGCTGGCCCAGCTGCAGGTATTCCGGGCGGAAGTCATGCCCCCACTGCGATACGCAATGCGCCTCGTCGATGGCGAACAGGGCAATCTCGAGGTTCTGCAGAAAGCTCAGCATGCGCGGCTGCACCAGCCGCTCGGGGGCCAGGTAGAGCATCTTGATTTCGCCGCGTTTGATTCGCTCGGCGATCCCACGCTGCTCATCGGCGCTCAAGGTGGAATTCAGCGCCACCGCCGCCACACCCAGCTCATCCAGGGTGGCGACCTGATCGTCCATCAGCGCGATCAGCGGCGATACCACCACCGCCAGGCCTTGACGCAGCAGGGCCGGCACCTGGAAGCACAACGACTTGCCGCCACCAGTGGGCATCAATACCAGAGCATCACCGCCACTGGCCACGCGCTCGATAATTGCACCCTGACGGCCACGAAAGCTGTCGTAGCCGAATACGTCTTTGAGGATGCGCTGCGCGTGTTCGAGCAT
Source organism: Pseudomonas sp. 8BK (assembly GCF_902506475.1). NCBI lineage: Bacteria > Pseudomonadati > Pseudomonadota > Gammaproteobacteria > Pseudomonadales > Pseudomonadaceae > Pseudomonas > Pseudomonas sp. 8BK. The sequence continues at coordinate 3,515,562 of NZ_LR733252.1, forward strand.
GAAAGGTCTCCGAAACAAGCCGCGCATTATACGCAAGTGCCGCTTGGGCACGCGCAGGCATGCTGGAGTTTGATCCGAATTTCACCAGCCATGGCCTGCGGCTATGGCCGCTGTGACCGCTCTAGACTAGAATTCAGCCTCGTTTACTCCCTCAAGGTAGCCCCCGATGTCCTTCGCCGAGCAACTCTCCCGCCTGCAAGCCTTCCTCGATGCCGATGAGCTGCATGAGGAGGCACTGGACTACATCGCCGCCCACGGCTACCTGACCGCCCTGTCGATCTGCCCGGAAAAGGTGCCAGAACGCGAGTGGATCGACGCGCTGTTCTCCGAAGCGCCGCATTACCGCAGTGATGCCGAGCGTGAAGAGATCGAAGCGACCCTGATCCAGCTGCAAAGTCATATCGCCCGCCAACTGGCCAGCGATGATGATCCGGAAGTGCCGTGCGAGCTCGACCTGGGCGAAGAGCCGGACGATTCCGATCTGCGCGGCTGGTGCATCGGCTTTATGGAAGGGGTGTTCCTGCGTGAAGCCGTGTGGTTCGACGACGCTGAAGATGAAGTCAGCGAACTGCTGTTGCCGATCATGGTCGGCTCCGGCCTGTTCGACGAACAGCCTGAGTTTGCCGAGATCGCCCGTGATCGCGACCTGGTTGACAGCATGGTCGAGCAGATCCCCGAGCTGCTGACCGCACTGTTCCTGCTGTGCAATGCGCCGGAAGAAAAGCCTGCCCTTCTGAAACCTCGCCACCACTAAGCACGCGCCATGGCGCGTGAGATTCAGGAGCAGCGCAACCCTGCCCTTCGCTATATTCTGCTGGCCATCGGCTGGCTGAGCGTAGCGCTGGGCGTGGTTGGCATTTTTCTCCCAGTCCTGCCTACCACGCCTTTTCTGCTGCTGGCGGCCGCCTGTTTTATGCGCAGCTCGAAGCGTTTCTACCTGTGGCTGGTCAATCACCGCCAGCTTGGCCCGTGGATCGTCGACTACCTCGAAGGTCAGGGTATTCCACTCAAGGGCAAGGTCTACGCCATCGGCCTAATGTGGCTGAGCATCGGCCTGTCGTGCTACCTGGTGCCACTGTTCTGGGCCAGGGCCTTTATGCTGACCAGCGCGGTACTGGTCAGCCTGTATATCCTCAGCCAGAAAACCCGGAACAACGTCTAAGCACCACGCCAGCCGACATTCGGTATATTCAGCGCGGCAAAAATCAGCAGCAACACCTAGACTTTCCCAATCTTCGGTCGAGGCGCGGTACATGCCACCCCGTCAGCTCACTCATGGATGGTTCAAGCGCCTCAACCGAGCGTTGCTGGGCGGCTGCATCCTGCTGATCGGCCTGGCCAGCGCCCTGGCCAACTGGGACTTCGGCGTGATCCTGAAAAATGCCGAAAACCGCTACGGCAACCTCGGCGCCGCCAAACAGCGCATCCAGGCCTGGGAAGCACAAATCAAGGCCAGTGGCAGCAGCAGCGAAAGAGACAAGCTCACTGAGGTCAATCGCTTCTTCAACCGGCAGATCCGCTTCACCGATGATATCCGCCTGTGGAAACAGAACGATTACTGGGCCACGCCCATCGAGATGCTGGTCAAGGGCTCTGGCGACTGTGAAGACTATTCCATCGCCAAATACTTCACCCTGCGCCGCCTCGGCATTCCCAGCGACAAGCTGCGCATCACTTACGTCAAGGCACTCAACTACAACCAGGCGCACATGGTGCTGACCTATTACGCCAGCCCCGGCGCCGAGCCATTGGTGCTGGACAACCTGATCAATGAAATAAAACCCGCCTCGCAGCGCAAAGACCTGCTGCCGGTCTACGCATTCAACGCCGAAGGGCTCTATCTCGCAGGCTCCAATAGCAAAAAGAGCGACTCCAAGAAGCTCTCGCGCTGGCAGGACATCTTGAAAAAAATGCGCACGGAGGGCTTCGCCATCGGCGAAGGCTAGGAGGAACCTATGTCTCTACTCAAGCAGCTATTTCTCGCCATCTGCCTGTTCCTGGTCGTGGCCTTTACTGGGAGTTTTATCGCCGGAGTGGAAAGCTCCCGCGAGCAACTGCTCAGCCAGCTGCGCTCCCACGCCCAGGACGCCGCAACCGCACTGGGCCTGTCGATGACGCCACACGTGGATGATCCGGCAATGATCGAACTGATGGTCAGCTCGATTTTCGACAGCGGCTACTTCACCAGCATCCGTGTGGTGCGCATCCCCAATGACGAAGTGATAGTCGAACGGCGCAGCGACGATGCCAGCGCCGAAACCGTCCCGGTCTGGTTTAGCGAGTTGGTCGACCTGCAGCCCCAGGGCGGCGATGCGCTGATCATGCGCGGCTGGGAACAGGCCGCGCGGGTCGAGGTGCTCAGCCACCCGCAATTCGCCCTGGCCAAACTCTGGGACAGCGCCATTGGCAGCCTGATCTGGCTACTGCTCTGCGGCCTGGTCAGCGCCATTCTCGGCGGCTGGCTGCTGCGCACCCAACTGCGCCCACTGGACAACATGGTGCAACAGGCCCAGGCCATCACCCGCCGCGAATTCCTCACCCTGCCCAAGGTGCCGCGCACCCCGGAGCTTAAACGCGTCGTCACCGCCATGAACCAGATGGTGGAAAAGCTGAAAACCCTGTTCGCCGAAGAAGCCGCGCGCAGCGAAAAACTGCGTGAAGAGGCCTATCAGGACAGCATCACCGGCCTGGCCAACCGCCGCCTGTTCGATATCCGTCTGGCCCACCAACTGGTGGTCAGTGAGCAGAATGCCGAAGGCTATCTGCTGCTGTTGCGGGTCAACGACCTCGGCGGGCTCAACCAGCGCCTCGGCGGCCAGCAGACCGACGCCCTGATTGCCGCCATCGGCGAACTGCTCAAACGCCTGCTCAACCAGACCAACCGCTCGGACTGGCTGGCCTCACGCAGCCGCGGCGGCGAATTCAGCCTGCTGGCCCCGGGAATCGGCAGTGAAGAAGCCGATCTGCTCGCCGGCGAGCTGCACACTGGCCTGGAAAGCCTACGCCAGACCGGCGCCAGCGACTGCACGCCGGTGGCCCATATGGGCATTGCCGCCTTCCGGCCAGGCGAGGAACCCGGCCAGGTCATTGGCCGAGCCGACCAGGCCCTGGCGCAAGCGCAGAACGACCCGAGTCGCGACTGGGTACGTCTGGATGATTACAACGCACAACCGACTCAGGGCTTGCACGAATGGCGCACCTGGATCGACGACGCGCTGAACAAGCGCAAGCTGCAGCTGTATTTCCAACCCGTCACGCAGTGTGCTGATCGCAATCGGCTGCTGCACCACAAGGTACTGGCGCGTCTGCTTGACCCACAAGGCGAAGCGATTGCCGCCGGCCGCTTCCTGCCCTGGATCGAACGCCTGGGCTGGACCGCGCGCTTTGACCTGGCCATGCTCGAACACAGCCTGGCGCACCTCAGCCAGCATGCGGCGCCACTGGCCCTCAGCCTCTCGGCCGCGACCCTGCGCGATAGCGAAACCCTCAAGCGCATGTTCGACATCCTCCGCCAGCACCCACAGCAGGCCAGCCTGCTGACTCTGGAAGTGGACGAACGCCATCTGCCGCCGGCGGCCGAGCTGGAAGCGCTTAGCCAGGGCGTCCGTGACACCGGCTTCAGCCTGGGTCTGCAGCACTTCGGCGGGCGTTTCAGCCTGATCGGCAACCTGACCCACCTGGGCCTCGCCTACCTGAAACTCGACGGCACCTATATCCGCGCTATCGATCAGGAAAGCGACAAACGCATGTTTATCGAGGCGGTGTTCCGCGCCACCAACAGCATCGACCTGCCATTGATTGCCGAGATGGTGGAGACCGAGGGCGAGCTGGCAGTGCTCAAGGAGCTGGGGCTGTACGGCGCAATGGGCCGCCTACTGGGCGCGCCGGAACCGTGGAAAGACTGATACGCCAACGCAAACGGGGTAGTCCGATTTACAGCCTACCCCGATCAAGTACAGCGCTTAGAGCCCGGCAAACAGCGGCTCAGCTGGCAAACAGATAACCTTCCACATCCATGCCTGCATCACGCATCTGCGCCAGTTTGTAGCGCAAGGTGCGTGGGCTGATGCCCAGGCGCTCGGCGGCTTCCTTGCGACGGCCACGCTCGGCACGCAGGGTATCGATAATCATCTGAAACTCATGCCGACGCAGATCATCGCCCAAGGCGCCAGCTTCTGCCGGTGAGGCGTCCTGCTGTGCAGGCGCACTATTGACTACCACTGCCAACAACGGTTGTGCGGGCGGCGTAACGGCCGAACCAATAGGTGCCAACAGACAGAGATCCTGCGGCTGAATCAGCCCGCCCTGCTGCAGAATCAGCGCACGCTGAATGGCGTTATCCAGTTCGCGCACATTGCCTGGCCAGCTATGGCTCATCAGGCTCATCTGCGCCTGCGGGGAAAGCCGAATCGGCGCGTGGTTCATTTTCTTCACATACTTGGCCAGCAAGCGTTCGGCCAACGGCACGATGTCCGCCGGACGCTCACGCAGTGGCCGCCAAGCCAGCGGAAAAACCGACAGGCGATAGTAGAGGTCCTCCCGGAAACGCCCCTCCGCCACTTCAGCGGCCAGATCGCGGTTACTGGTGGCCAGCACACGGATATCCAGGGTAATTGGCTTGCGCGCCCCCACCCGCTCCACCTCGCGCTCCTGCAGCACGCGCAACAGCTTGGCCTGCAAGCCCAGTGGCATTTCAGAAATTTCGTCGAGCAGAATGGTGCCACCTTCGGCCAGTTCGAACTTGCCCGGCGCGCTGGCGATTGCCCCGGTAAATGCACCTTTCTCGTGGCCAAACAGTGTGGCTTCGAGCATGTTGTCCGGAATCGCCGCGCAGTTAATAGCAATGAAGGGTTTGCTGCCACGTGGCGACTGCTGATGGATAAAACGCGCCAGCACCTCTTTACCGGTGCCGGACTCGCCGGTAATCAATACCGTCGAATCACTTTGCGCCACCCGTGTGGCCAGGGCCAGCAGCTGCACGCTGGCCGGTTCCTCAGCAACCGGACCGTCCTGCTCGCTGACAGAAACCCGGCCCAACGCATGCCGATCAACCAGCGTCAGTAAAGCTTTCGGCTCGAATGGCTTGACCAGGTAATCCGCTGCACCCTGGCGCATGGCATCCACTGCCCGCTCCACCGCGCCGAAAGCCGTCATCAGCAGCACCGGCAATTGTGGCTGGCTCTGGCGAATCTGCGCCAACAACTGGTGACCATCCATGCCGGGCATATTTACATCACTGACCACCAGGCCAAACGGCTCTTCGGCAATCGCCAGCAGCGCCGCTTCGGCACAATCCACCGCTCGGTAGTCATGCCCACCCAACACCAGGGTATCAGCCAGTGCCTCGCGCAATGCACGGTCATCTTCGACCAATAGAATTTTGCTCGCCATGGATGGTTACTCCTGAATCAAAGGGTGCGTAGCACCAAGCAGCGGCAAGGTGAGAATGGCGCACGTGCCACGTCCCGGCCGCGAACGCAGCTGCACATCGCCCTGATGGGCGCGCGCCACTGCCTTGACCACGGCCAGGCCAAGCCCGGTACCGGTGGTTTTGGTGGTAAAGAAGGGTTCGCCAAGCCGCGCCAGCGTCGCGCTATCGATGCCTGGACCGTTGTCGCTGATACACAGACGCAGCGTTTCACCGCGCTGGTAGAGATGAATTTTCAAGCGCGCCTCACGGCCGCCGGCCTGAATCGCGTTTTCGATCAGATTGAGCACGGTGCCCACCAGGGTGTCGCGGTTGCACAGCAACTCGCCCGCGCGGCTGTCGCATTGCCAGCGCACCTGCATATCCAGCACATGGGGCTCGGCGGCGCAGCGTAGCGCGTCAAACAGCGCCTTGGGTGCCAGACGATCCGGCAGCGGCAGCTCACCCCGGGCGAAGATCAACATGTCGCGCACCTGATGCTCCAACTCGTGCAGACGCTCTTTCAAGCGACCGGCAAAGCGCTGCTGCTGCTCAACCGGCAGCACCTGTTCAGTCAGATGACTGGCGTAGAGCAAAGCGGCAGAGAGCGGCGTACGAATCTGGTGAGCCAGAGAAGCGACCATACGACCGAGGGCCGACAAACGCTCGTGGCGAGACAGTTGATCCTGCAAGCGCCGGGTTTCTGTCAGATCAGTCAGCAGCACCAGCTGGCCAGGTTCGGCGTGCAATGAACGGGTGGCAATCGACAAGCGCCGGCCATCTTTCAGCGAGATTTCGTGGCCGTCATCCTCACGCGGGGCAAAGTTGCGCGCGATCACCTGGCGCCAGAGCATGCCCACCAGCGGCTGGCCAAGCAGATTACGCGCCACCGGATTGGCCTCACGCACCACACCCTGCCCGTCGATCACGATCACCCCACCGGGCAGCAGATCCAGCAGACTCTGCAGGCGGTGAGCCAGACGCTCTTTCTCGGCCAGCTCCTGCATGCGCTGAGCACTGACCAGCGCCAACTGGCCCTTGAGCTCAGTTACCCGCGCCTCCAGCATGCTGTAGCTGGTGCTGAGCTGAGTCGACATCTGGTTGAACAAGGCAAAAGCCTGTTCGAGCCCGGCACGGCTGGCCTGCTCCACAGGAGCGGGCGTTTCGGATTCTTCAGGGCGTTGGGCGTTAGCGTTCATGGTTCTCTCTCGCGCAGCGAGCCGTCATAAGACAGTCAGTTACAAGAGAGATAGCAATACCCGTGCCTGAAAAAATATCCTTTTAAATCAACGCCATAAAAAACAAAGCCGAAGGTTTCGTCAAACCTTCGGCTTTATTGGAGGGGCAAGCGCCAAGTCACTGACGATTGCCTGACACAGAAAGGTCAGTCGTCCAGTCCCTCATCATCACGCCGACTCATACCGTACTTGCGCATTTTCTCAACCAGGGTGGTGCGGCGAATGCGCAAGCGCTCGGCGGCACGCGCGACCACACCGCTTGCATCATCCAGGGCTTGCTGAATCAGACCCTGCTCAAGGTTGCCCAGATAGTCCTTCAGGTCCAAGCCTTCCGGCGGCAGCATGGCCATCGAATCCACACCCGGCAGGCCGGCCAGGATCGTGGCACGCTCATCCAGCTCATCACGCAGACTCGCCACCATGCTCTCGTCTTCATCATCAACATGGCGGAATTTCTTCGGCAGCTCACCAACACCAATCACGCCATAGGGATGCATGATCGCCATGCGCTCGACCAGGTTCGCCAGCTCGCGCACGTTACCCGCCCAGTCATGCCGGCACAGCGACATGATCGCCGCCGAGTTGAAACGGATAGAACCCCGCTTCTCGAACTCCATGCGCGAGATCAGCTCATTCATCAGCAGCGGAATATCCTCGATGCGCTCACGCAACGGGGCCATCTCGATCGGGAAGACGTTGAGGCGGTAATACAGATCCTCACGGAAGCTGCCGTCCTCAATCATTTTTTCGAGGTTTTTGTGGGTAGCCGCAATGATTCGTACATCGGCGCTCTGGGTCTTGTTACTGCCCACGCGCTCGAAGGTGCGCTCCTGCAATACGCGTAGCAGCTTTACCTGCATCGGCAGTGGCATGTCGCCGATTTCATCGAGAAACAGAGTGCCGCCATTGGCCAGCTCAAAACGCCCAGCCCGGCTGGTGATCGCACCGGTAAATGCACCCTTCTCGTGGCCGAACAGTTCGCTCTCAAGCAACTCGGCAGGAATCGCGCCGCAGTTGACCGGCACGAACGGCGCCTCACGACGCTTGGAGTGGTAATGCAGATTGCGCGCGACCACTTCCTTGCCCGTACCCGACTCACCAAGGATCAATACGCTGGCCTCGGTATCAGCCACCTGCTGCATCATCTGCCGCACTTGCTGAATGGCTCGACTGGTGCCGACCAGACTACGGAACAAATTGGTCTCACGCTGACGGCCACGTTCGCGGGCCTGATCGTACATCTCGCGGTAAACCTGGGCACGATGCAGAGAATCGAGCAGCTTGTTGTAGCTCATCGGCATTTCCAGCGTCGCCAGCACACCACGGCGCTGTTCTTCCGGCCACTCAGCCGCAACCTGATCGTTGATCAGCAGCGTCGGCAGAAACTCATCCCAGACGGCAAGCTGTTTAAGCATTTCCAGCACGCCACCTTTGGCTTTCACCTCGCCAAGCAACACGCTGAGCACTTCACGACTGGACGCCAACTCTGCAACGTATTGACGCCAATTCTGGCTATCGCAGGCCAGATGATCTTCACCGAGAAAATTCAAAATTACCGTCAGGTCACGACGGCGCTCGCTGTTATCGTCAATCAGGAGAATTTTGGTTTCACGCCACATAATTTATTTACTGATCCTGGAGTGAAAAACGCGCCCGCCGCCCAAACACCACTCGAACTAGCGCCGGCAATTGGCCACTAGTTAAGTCAATTTTTTGTTAATAGTCAATTTTATGGCGTGCTTTTTATTATGTCCGCCAAGCAGACTAAGCAGCTGTTTAATAAAGAAGGGAAAAGATCGTGGCAGAGCACAGGCCAACACCAGAAGGTCGACACTGAATAGCATCGACCGAAAACAGCTAATCAACCGAACAGCTGATACACCTTGGCGCCTTGTTGCGACTGATTGAGCTGAACAAGCTCATGAGCCAAGCGCTGCTGTTCGGCTTGGCAAACGTTAACCAGCTCGCGATAAAGATCCAGCAACTCCTGCATACGCGCACGCAGGGTTTCTTCATCACTGGCGGACTCGACCATGGCCTCGTCAACAGCCTGGCGGCACTGCAGATCCAGCTCGCCAATAGCGGCCCAATCCTGAGTAGCCAGCGCAGTACGCAAAGCGCTGCCGGTTTCTTCTAGACGCTGCACGGATGAACTCATAAACAATTCCTCAGGCGGGAAACAGCATCACTCCGCGATGGCATCCCAGCCGGCTTTTACATTGCGAAGCAGGCCTGCAACCTCATCCAGCGGCGCTATTTCATTCTGCACATTGGCATCAATCAAACGCGAGGTCATGTACTCATACAGGCTATCAAGATTGGCAGCTACTTCACCGCCCTTCTCCAGGTTAAGGCCTTCACGCAAGCCGCCAATTATGCCGATGGCTTTACTGATCAGCTCGCCCTTGAGAGCGACTTGATTGCGCTCCACAGCCCCACGCGCTTGGGCTAAACGGGTGAGCCCACCCTCCATCAACATCTGGATCAGCCGATGCGGGCTGGCTTCAATAGCCTGCGCCTGAGTGTTGACGGTTTGATACTGCTTGAGGGCCGCCATCGCGTTCATCGTTGTTCTCGCTGTTCTGTTTGCTGGATACCTTGGGTATCGGCGCTACAGAGCAAAGCTTTAGCAACGAAATCAGTTTCCCGCAGCCGGCTCAACCTCTGGACCAATCGCATCCCAGGCGCTCTTGATCTGTTCAAGCAGTGTCTGCACTTCATCAAGAGTACGCGGGGTGCTGTCGAGAGCCACGCCTGCCAAGCGGCGAGTCATATAGTCGTAGAGCGAGTCAAGATTCTCGGCAATTTCACCGCCTTGCTGCTTATCCAGACTGGCCTGCAATACACCAAGGATAGTGATGGTGCTGCCAACGGCCATGCCCCGAATTTCGGCATCTCCTTCAGTCAGCGCATGCTTGGCCAACATCACCCGCTGCACAGCGCCTTCAAGAAGCAATTGCACGGTACGGTAAGGCGAAACCTCGTGGCTGGTGTTGACTTGCTTGTAGGTATCGATCGGCTTCTTGCTCATTACGCATCCTTCTTAACGAAGCCCGGCAGGCTGGCAAGCTGGTTAGCCAGACTGTCGCTGGTTTGTTTCAGCCGACCGACCAGGGAGTCCATAGCGTTGTACTGGGCATAAAGACGCGTTTGCAAACTCTCTACCCGGACGGCCAATGCTTTGCGTTGCTCATCAACGCCTGCCTTGGTGGCTTGCAACGCATCAGTACGCTGCTTAAGCACACCAGTATCTCCTACATATGCACCAACTAATTTGGACAGACGCCCCATCAAGCCATTATCGCCTGCGAGGTAACCGGCAACCTGATCGAAATTGCCATCCAACGCTTTAGTCAGTTTCGTGTCATCAATCTTGAGCTGACCAGTTTTCCAATCAGAGGTAATACCCAAATCTGCCAGCGCGCGGATCCCACCCTCACCGGTCAACTCCACCATTTCGTTTCGCAAACTGGACAATACATTACGTATAGAGGAATCACCGAGCAAAGGGCCAGTTACCGGTTTGCCACCATCGACTGGTACAACAGCAGTCAACTGCGAAGTTGTACTAATCAACGCGTTGTATGCTTCAACAAACTTCTGAAGGTTGCTCTTCACGCTGCCCTTGTCGACCCCCACAGTGACGCTAATGGTTTTACCATCGGCCAAATCTGTCGAGTTCTGCGCCGCAACGAGATCAAGCGTGACGCCCTCTAGAGCGTCCTCAATGCGATTGGTGTCGCGAACCAACTCCAGACCATCAATCGATATCTTGGATGATTGAGCCTTGGTGATAACACCGCCAGCGCCCGTAGTGGAGTCGGGTTTAAGGAAGGCATCGGCATTACCGGGATCGACAGTCGGTGCGAACGACTGAGACGTCAGCGTATTAGCCCCTATCGTCACATTATCCTCGCTGGCCACGACCTGAATATCATTACCGCCACCACTCTTGGTAGAACTCAGAACCAATCGCGAACCAGAATCGTCGGTAATGATCGTCGCACTCACACCGCTGCTTTTACCGGCCTCATTGATTGCATCACGAATACCGACCAGAGTGTTATTAGCTGCAGTGATATCAACGTCGAAATTCGAGCTACCGGTAGAAATAGTCAGAGAACCACTATTAAACGTAGCAGTGTTACCGCCAGCGACCGATTGCAACGCCACCTTGCTGCTGGTTGCCAACTGTTTAACCTGGACGTTGTAGTTACCTGCCGGCGCGGTAGTGTCGGCAGTAACCTTAAGAGCACTGGTGTTGGATGAGCTCGCCGTTCGCGACTCGAACAAGGAGGCCTTATTCAACGAGTCGACAGCGGTTTTGAAGCTATTCAACGCGCTGGTCAGCGAGCCCACGGCCGAGATGCGCGCAACAGTGGTCTTCTCGAGATTGTCCAGCTGATTGGTCTTAGGCGCCCTTTCGGCATTGACCAATGCTGTAACGATTTCGTCGATTTTGATTCCTGAGCCAATGCCCGTAATCCCGACCATGCTTCACCTCGCCAAAATAATGACTGCAACGCACTAGATAAGCGTTAACAGTCAAAAGCTGTGCCAACCTTGTTAGCTAGGCCTCAGCTTTGAATAACAAACTGCGAACCTCCGAAAGATTCTCTGCCAACTGCAGCGCTTCTTCGGAAGGGATTTGTCGGATCACATCACCCGACCCTGCATCGGTTACCTTAACCACTACACGCCCACTGCCCTCTTCGAGGGAAAAGTTCAGGCTACGGCGAACAGTTTGGACAAAGTCCTGAATCGTCGCGACTGCAGCTTCGACCTCTTCGCGAGAGGCCGCGGAGCCATTTTCAACCTTTGTGGCACTAACGGCTGCAGCATCTTCAGAAGGCTTACGCTCAACAGCATCAGCCACAACTTTGGCAGAGGCATTTGGCGCACGCTCTGCTTTAGAAGCAATAGCGGTGGATGCAGACGAACCTTGAATAGAACCAATGTCCATAACTTTCTCCTCAGAATGAGGGAACGGGGAGAAGAGCCAAGCCCTTCCCCCCGTAGTCTAGCGCGTCTAACCTTAGCCGAGCAGGCTGAGCACAGCCTGTGGCAACTGGTTAGCCTGAGCCAAGATTGCAGTACCAGCTTGCTGCAGGATCTGATTTTTGGTCAGTTCCGAAGTTTCGGCAGCGAAGTCAGTATCACGAATCCGGCTACGAGCAGCAGAAGCGTTTTCTGCGATGTTCTGCAGGTTCGAGATAGTGTTCTCGAAACGGTTCTGCACGGCACCGAGCTGAGCACGCTGGCTGTCAATGTTGGAAATCGCACCACTAACAATACCCAGAGCGTTCTGCGCACCAATCGAAGTACTAATATCGATCTGATCTACAGCGTTCAGTTCACTGAAACCGCCACCACCGAAGGATGCTGCAAGAGCATTGGTCACGTTGAAGGCATCTGGCGACTCAATGCGCACTTGGCCTGTTGCCACACCTGCCGCACCGTTGGCAATCGTGACACCAGTAGTTGCACCGACGATGTCACTGTTATCTGTCGCCAGGCCATCATTGCCATTGAAGACGAAGCTGGTCAGCGCCGCAGTGCCACCATTCGCAGACAGATCATCAAGAACGATTGAATCTCCCCGTTCGCTGGTCAACTCAATGCCGGTACCGGTGCCGGTGACCTTCGCGGAAATACCGGTAGCACCAGACTCTTTGTTGACTGCATCAGCCAGAGCGCTGAAGTCAGCCGCATTGGTGATGTTAGCCGAGATCGAGACGCCGTTACCCGCGCCTTTGTTTGCACCATAAAGCGTGAACGATACTGTACCTGTCTGAGTGCCAGTCAAGCTGGAGAAAGTATCAAGGTTAGCGACTGTACGAGCGTTAGCCGTTACACCTGTTACATCAGACTTCGCGTTAACTGCTGCAGCTACATCACGAGCGCTTGCACCGTTGACGAAATCGATAGTGGAACTACCAAGTTTGCCAGTGATGCTCAAAGCGTTTGTGCCGGTACCCGACTGCTGGAAACCGAGGCCGGTTGCAGTTGCAGCTGCATAATCAGCAACGTTAGTCGCTGCGAGACCTGTCGAAGTAGTAGTACCTGTACTGCTAGCAGTGTTGTAACGGTTAATACCAATACGCGAAGCATCAGCTGCACCAATGGAAACGCTGATGGTTTCAAATGCGTTGGCGCCTACCTGGAAGGTCTGCGAACCGAAAGAGCCATCAAGGATTTTGCGACCACCAAAGCTAGTGGTTTCAGCAATACGATTCAGCTCTTGTTGCAGCTGGGATACTTCTGACTGCAGAGCGGCACGCTCGCTGGCTCCGTTGGAGCCGTTAGCCGATTGCAGAGCCAGGTCACGCATGCGCTGCAGAATGCCGGTGGACTGTTGCAATGCACCTTCAGCGGTCTGCGACAGCGAAATACCATCGTTGGAGTTACGGGTCGCAACGTTCAGACCGTTGATCTGACTGGTCAGACGGTTGGAAATCTGCAGACCAGCAGCGTCGTCTTTGGCGCTGTTGATACGGAAACCGGTGGACAAGCGTTGCAACGAAGTGTCCAGGCCTTTGGATGAAGAGCCCAGGTTACGCTGAGTATTGAGTGACGCTACGTTTGTGTTGACTGTAAGGGCCATGGTGATTGCCTCCAAAGGACCGTGCTACTGAGATTGTCTGAGCCTGCGAGCTTCGGGCCTGCTTTGCTCAGACGCCCCATTAAGTTCGCATTCGTACTTTGTATCGGCGCACCCAGTAGAACCTTTAGGCAAAACACTATTTTTTATTTTTCTGAAAAAACAATGAGTTGCCTTAAACCATCATTTTTTTATGATCCCATTTATCAGGTTTTCACCAACAGTCCCTGACCGGTGGGCAGTTCGAGAACTCGCTCAGGACGCCCAGCTAGCCACGCATCCTCTGCTTCTTGCTGAGGGCTGTACCCGAGCCAGCCGTAGTCATCGAAAACAATCATGCCACCAGGCAGCAATCTATCGAACAGGGCGTCGAGCACCGCTACCTCAGCGAAAGCGTTATTCATGTCGACATGCATGAATGCGACTTTTTCCGGCATGCCCTGCGCAAAAGACTCCGGGACCAATCCCTTAATTACCCGGACATTGGGGTAATCAGAAAACCGAGCGCACACCCGACTATACAAGTCCTCGCCGTGCTCTGGCATGGCATGGTGAGCCATATCAGCAGCGTGCTCGAATGCATCATAAAGGTAGTAATTTTTATCGGTATGCTCGGCGAAACCGAGATAGTCACAAATAATTTTCGCGCTAAAACCCTTGTAACAACCTGCCTCAACATAATCCCCAGGCAACCTCGCACATTGGCGCGCCGCCCAACACAGCACATGCTGGCGCCAAACCAGTGATAATTCGACAGCGGTCGGCTCATTAGCCAGAACAGTATTCATAAACGCCTTATCCCTTAAAAAGGTCAGGCTTTTATTCCACGTCATCAGGTTGTCGGAAATGAAAATGCCATGCGGAAGGACCGACGCCAGAACATCGCTAACGCCCTGACTAAAGCGCTCACCGTCTGTAACGCCATAACAGGTTTCATTCACAAAATTCGTAAGCATGAGCAGCACCTCCTCACCCGATGCGTTTCAACCAGGCATTCGGCCAGTGGGTGATGTTCTTGCTCAGGCTGCTTTCATTGAACGGCCAGGCTGGCTGCTCAATAACGAACTGCGGGTTGCTTTGGGCGAAATCGAGCGCGGCTTGCGAAGGATTGTCCTTGCCCCAGCTCGGGTTGCCTCGCGGCACGTCAGTCAGGTCGCGCATCACGCCATCGGTGGAAACGATGTAGGAGCCCGGAGTGACCAACGGTGAATACTGGCGCAGCTCTTCGGTAACGTGAGCGTAGGTATGGTTGGAGTCAAGAATTACCAGCACCGTTTCACCGGGTTTGACCAGTGACTTAACTTGAGCGACGACATCATCGGCCACCGAGCTGCCTTCGATCAGGGTCAGGTACTCAAACAGTTCGTGTTCTTCGATGGCTTTGCGGTTGTGCGGGCGAATTTCGATATCCACACCAATCACACGCCCCTTGCCCATGGCCTTGAACAGGCTGGCGTAGTAAATCAGCGAACCACCGTGAGCGATGCCGGTTTCAATGATCACGTCCGGCTTGACGCTGTAGATCACTTCCTGAATGCGGAGCATATCTTCCGGCAACTGAATTACCGGGCGGCCCATCCAGGAGAAGGTATAGGGGTACTTCTGGTTCCAACCCAAGGTCACCCACTGTTTAGAGAGCAGCTCGAACGCCTCATCGGTATACAAATCCAGCTCTCGCACGGAACCCTTGTCATTCAGAGTCAGCTTTTTGTTATCAGTATCGACTGTCAGTTTCATGCCCTGCTCCTTTGCCAGAATTAAACACGCCCACGCCACCAGGCCAGAACGTCATCCAAACCGTGTTGTAGATCAAACTGTGCACTCCACCCCAGCTGCGCCAAGCGCTGGTTATCCGCCACTAGCAACGGTGGTTCATCGGCAGCCACCGCAATGGCACCCATGCGCAAAAGGTGCATTGCATCTAACTGTGTAGCCAGATATTCAACCACCTCACGTAGGCGCACCGGCTCGCCGCTGCCAAGGTTGAATGCTCCCTGCGCTTGGTGCTGCAACAAGGTCACCAGGGCGCTGCCGATATCCGCCGCATGCAGCAGGTCACGCAGTTGCTCGCCATGCGAACAGAGTGCAGTCTGACCGTTAAGCAACGCATTAATCACGGCCGGAACCAAACGCCCAGGCGCCTCAAACGGGCCATAGGCGTGAAAAATACGCGCCCAGGCGATCGGCAGGCCATGCACCTGGCTGAACACATCCGCCAGTTCACGGGTTGCATTCTTGCAGCGCCCATAAACACTCGCAGGGACTAAAGGCGTCACCTCTTCACGACAATAGCCGTAGCGCCAGTCATACTCGGCGCAGCTGCCGACCAGCACCGCATGCTGACCACCCTGATCTTGAAACGCCTCTAGCAGCCTAAGCGTCGCCTGCACCCACAGTAGGTTTTCCGGCGATGTCCAGTAGACACCTGGCTTGGCGCACCAGGCCAAGTGCAGCAGTTGCTCCGGGCGTACGACGGCGATCAGCTTTTCAACTGATCCAGGCTCAAGCAGATTAGTCCGATGGGCAACAACCGATGCCTGTGTTGCGATGCACGTGTGCGCATAAACGGCATGCACCTCAAACCCACTGAGCTGCAACTGCTGCACGGCATGCTGGCCAATAAAACCGCTGGCCCCGGTCACCAGCACACGCGCCATATCAGCTGAACCCTATTTGCGGCACGGCCACTACAAACTGGCCACCCCAGCTTTTGATCTGCGCCTGCTGCTGCCGTACTTCATGCAGCAAATTCCACGGCAGTACCAATAGGTAGTCGGGCTTCTCGACAGCAATACGTGCCGGATCAACTACAGGTATGCGGCTACCAGGGAGAAACTTGCCCTGCTTGTGCGGGTTAGCATCTGCCACCCAGGCCAGCAGATCGCTACGTACGCCGGCATAGTTGAGCAAGGTATTGCCCTTGGCTGCCGCACCGTAAGCAGCAACTGTCTTGCCTTCGGCTTTGGCCTTGAGCAGGAAGCGCAGCAGCTCATGTTTGATGCGCTCGGCGGCAGGGGCCAGTGTCGAATAGAAGGCGGAGGTTCTAATGCCGGCCTGCTCTTCGCGCGCCAGCAACTCGGCCACGGCTGCAGAGATGTCACGCCCGCCGCCAACTCGCTGCGCATAGACCCGCAGCGAGCCGCCATGGGTTGGCAACTCCTCGACATCGAAAATATGCAGACCATTGCGCGCACACAGGCTCTGTACGGCCGTAAGCGACAGGTAGGAGTAATGCTCGTGGTACAGGGTGTCGAACTGCTGCTCGGCCATCAACCGCAGCAGATGGGGAAACTCGAAGGTGGCCACACCGCTCGGCTGCAACAACGTGGCAAAGCCCTTGAGGAAATCATTGATATCCGGCACATGAGCCAGCACGTTGTTGGCCGCCATCAGGTCGGCACGCCAACCCTCTGCTGCCAGGGCTGCAGCCGTAGCCTCGCCAAAGAACAGCTCGCGAATCTGTAAGCCCTTCTCCCGCGCCGCACGCGCGGTGCTGGCAGTCGGTTCGACGCCCAGGCAGGGAATGCCGCGCTGCGCCACGTACTGCAGCAGGTAGCCGTCATTGGCGGCAATTTCCACCACCCGGCTCTGGGCATTCAGGCCAAAACGCTCGACCATCTGCGTGACGTAGCGCTGGGCGTGCTCCAGCCAGTTGCTGGAGTAGGAGCTGAAATAGGCATAGTCGGCATCGAACAGACTCTCGGCAGAACGGTAATCCTCGGTCTGTACCAGCCAGCAGCTGTCGCACACCAGCACCCGCAGCGGCACCCACTGCTCGGCCTGATCGAGCTGATCGGCGCGCAGGTAGGCATTGGAAGGCGGCGCAGTACCCAGGTCTATCAGCGGCACATGCAGGCCGGCACCACAACCTCGGCACTTCATAACTCGACTCCCTGAAAATCAGTGGCCAACGGCGGATGCGCCGCGTCTCGGACGGAAAGATTGCTGACTGGCAATGGCCAGGTGATCGCCAGACGCTCATCACAGGGGAATAAACCGCCCTCATGTTCGGGGCTGTAATCCGCACTGTGCAGATAGAGCAGCTCGGCATCGTCACTCAGCGCCTGAAAACCATGGGCAAACCCCGGTGGCAGCAACAAGCTACGGCCATCACCGGCCTCCAGGCGTTCGGCATGCCAGTGCAGAAAGGTCGCAGAATCGCGGCGAAGATCCACCGCGACATCCCACACTGCGCCGCGCAGGCAGGTAATCAGCTTGGTTTCGGCATGCGGCGGATACTGGAAGTGCAGGCCACGCACGCTGCCACGCTGCGCGGTACGCGAATGGTTGATCTGGCGAATCTGCAAGGGCTGCCCGAATGCAGCCAGACTGCCCTGACAGAACAGCCGAGCAAAACGGCCACGTTCGTCTTCATGTACCTTGTGCTGCAGGCTGAATAGACCCGCCAGCGGCAGTTCCCGCAGACTCAGCTCACTCATCCGGCCCCCTGTAGGCAGCTAGCTGCGCCAGGGTCAAGGCGCGCATATCCTCACCACGCTGCCAAGCTTGGTGCCAATTCAGGGTCTGCTGCAGGCAGTTATCCAGCGACCAGCGTGGCGTCCAGCCCAGCAGTTGACGGGCACGGCTGCTGTCCAGGCGCAACAAGCCCGCCTCATGCAATTCACTGGGCTCGATCAGCAGGCCAGGCGCTTGCGGCCAACGCTGCGCCAAGCGCTCAACCACTTCGCCGACCGTGCACATATCGTTATCGCTCGGGCCAAAATTCCAGGCTCCGGCAAACGCGCAGCCCTGCTCGTACAACCCCTGGGCCAATTGCAGGTAACCGGCCAGCGGCTCCAGGGCATGCTGCCAGGGGCGCACGGCCTGCGGGTAACGCAAGGTCACCGGTTCACCACGCGTCCAGGCCGCCAGAATATCGGGTACCAGACGCTCGGGGACGAAGTCGCCACCGCCCAGCACATTGCCGGCGCGCGCCGTGGCCATGGCCAAGCCGTGTTCGGCATAGCGCGCAGCAGGGAAATAAGAAGAAGCAAATGACTGCGCCAGCAGCTCGCAACAGGCCTTGCTGCTGCTGTAAGGATCATGTCCACCGAGTGCTTCGTTCTCGCGATATGGCCATGCCCATTCGTTGTTGGCGTAAACCTTGTCGGTGGTGACCACCACGCATGCCTTGACCCCGCCCGTCTGGCGCATTGCCTCGAGCAGGTGCAACGTGCCCATGACATTGCTGGCGTAGGTGCCCAGCGGGTCCCGATAACCCTCACGCACCAGCGGCTGAGCGGCCAGGTGCAGCACAATTTCCGGTTTGATCTGGTCCATCACCTGCTGCAGCGCGGGCAGATCGCGCAAGTCACCGATATGACTGTCGATACCCTCCCCGATTCGCGCCAGCTCAAACAGGCTGGGCGAGGTGGAGGGCTGCAACGCAAAACCACTGACCTGAGCGCCCCAGCTCTGCAGCCACAGCGTCAACCAGCCACCCTTGAAGCCGGTATGCCCGGTCAGCAGTACCCGCTTGCCGCGCCAGAAGGCGCAGCTCAGCTCCACTGTTTCCAAGGGGCCTCCCCACTTAACCACAGCTGCTCCAGATAATTCTTGTCGCGCAGGGTATCCATGGGGTGCCAGAAGCCCTGGTGCTGGAAGGCCATCAGCTGACCGTCAGCGGCCAGTTGGGTCAGCGGCTCAGCTTCCCAAGACGTATCCACGTTATCGATGTAAGGCAAGACTTTGGGCGACAACACAAAGAAACCGCCGTTGATCCAGCCACCGTCGCCACGCGGTTTCTCGATAAAGCCTTTGACCTGATCTCCATCGCGCTCAAGCGCGCCGTAGCGGCCCGGCGGCTGTACCGCAGTCACCGTGGCATATTTGCCGTGGGCCTTATGAAAAGCCACCAAGGCACTGATATCCAAGTCGGAAACACCATCGCCGTAGGTGAAACAAAATTCCTCTTCTGCATTCAGATAGCGTCCGGCGCTCTTCAAACGGCCGCCGGTCATGGTGTCTTCACCGGTGTCCACTAGGGTCACACGCCAGGGCTCGCTATAGTTCTGGTGCACGTCCATCTTGTTGTTGCGCATGTCGAAAGTGACATCGGAGGTATGCAGGAAGTAGTTGGCAAAGAAATCCTTGATCGCATAGCCCTTGTAGCCCAGGCAGATAACGAAGTCGTGGATACCATGAGCCGAATACTGCTTCATGATGTGCCAGAGAATCGGTTTACCGCCGATCTCGATCATCGGTTTGGGCTTGAGGTGCGACTCCTCGCTGATCCGCGTTCCCAGGCCACCAGCCAGAATTACTGCTTTCATTTTTGTTCTCCTTCTTTGCAGTAACGTTGCCACATCCCCTGATAGGCAGCCTCAACTCGGCCAGCAAAAGACACGCCGTCACAGAGAGGAGATGCGCGCATCTCATCGCGCAATCCTGCGCGGGTCACCCTGAGGCGCTCAATATCACTGGCCAGATCGACCAACTTATTAATGTACTCAGCCTCAGTATCGGCAATCCACTCACTGCGCCCCAAGCCACGCAGAATCAATGACCCGACCCGTCCCATGGAGGGACGGTCACGCAAAGTTACATAGGGCAGCCCCATCCACAGGCTTTCATAAAGTGTAGTGCCGGAGTTATGTGGGAAGCAGTCAAGGGCAATATCCATGCTCGCCAGCACAGGCCATGGTGGCGAGGTGCAGCCAATATCCAAGCGCTCGCGGCTAATGCCATGTTCAGCAAAAAGACCTGCAAAGTAGTCAGATAACCCAAGATCAATAAAGGCGGGGGCATTAAGCATTAGCTTGGAGCCTGGGACACGATGCAATAGCTCGGACCAGCAGCGAATTACTTTGTGATTCAACCTTACAGGTCGGGTAAGAGTGCCAAAAGTGATGTAGCCATTACGTAACGCTGGCAGCTCACTTATTTCGGGTAAGTTGGCCGGGGGTTGATAAGCCACTGCAGGGCATGGCATACGCCATGGTTCTTCCGAGAACACATGCTCGTAACCCTTGGGCACCATTTCCTCGTCACTAAGAAAATAATCGACAGCATCAAGCCCTGAGGTATAGGCAAAGCCCATCCACCAAGTGACCTGCACGGGTGCAGGCTTCAGCGCAAAAATGGCCAACCGGTTATTAGCCGTATGCCCCGCAAGGTCGACCAAAATATCGATTCCATCCCGCCGGATCATTTCCGCTACTTTTATGTCATCTACCCCAACGCAGGGTCGCCAGTGATCAACATAGCCTTTGTAGCGTTCGGTTACGTCATCCTCGCTGCGTACAGCTGAATAGGCGAAAATCTCGAAGTCTGCGTGATTGTGGTTCTTCAACAACGGTTCAATAAACAGACTGCAGACATGCTGGCGAAAGTCAGGCGATACATAACCGATACGCAGACGGCGTGGCGTAGTTAGCGGATTATCGTAATTGAAGTAGCGTCGCGCCGGATAGAAACGCCGCCCCATGTTCTGGTAGGTCTCGAATATCCGTTCAATACTCCAGTCGGGATGATAGTTGGCAAAGAAAAGTAGGTTGGAGCGCGCCAATTCCGACTGCTCAAGCAAGCCCTGCAGATGCTCAATCGCCAGATCCAAATTGCCATAACTGGCTTCAGTCCCCGCCAAATTGATGCGAACTTCCAAAAAGGTTGGATCAAGCTCCTGCACTTTATCGAAGCAGACTCTTGCCTCTTCAAGGCGCTGGGCACCAGCCAAAATGATGCCCAAGTTATTCCACAATGCGGCATGGTCAGGGATCAACTGCAAAGCCACACGAATTACCTGCTCAGCTTCACCCAGAACATGGGCTTCCAGATAGGTCGTAGCTAGGTTGTTCCAGGCAAAACCATTGTGCGGATTGATCGCAATCGCACGCATCAGACAACCTTCTGATTCTCGCTGCCGCCCAACTTTCTGATACACACCACCAAGCAGGATCCAACCCAGGTCATAATCGGGCTTTATCTTTAGCCCATGTAGGAAATACTGCAAAGCTTGGGCGCTATCACTCGCGTCAACATAACACTGAGCCAGCCAGCAATAGGCCTCATGAAAATCTGTTTTGAGCTGCAAGGCGCGCACGAAATACGGACGAGCCTCCTGACTATCTCGTCCAAGAGTCATCAGCACAAAACCAACTTGAAACCAGGCTTCATGGTTTTCAGGGCAACGCTCGACCCAATCAAGCATCACCTGAAGCTCATCATTCGGGCGCCCCAGCTTGCGCAAGAAGCTGCCCAGGCGCTCCCAAGCCATGCGACAGTCTGGCGCAAACTCTACAACAGTACGCAACCCCTGCTCGGCATCTTGGTCATGCCCCATCCGCGCGTGAAACGCACATAACACCAGCCATGCAATGCGGTTATGCGGCTCCAGCGCTAATGCCCGCATAGCTAGCTGCTCAACCTTGGGCAAGTCTTTGCCATCTAACTCAACATCCGCCAATGCCGCGATAACCTCAGCGTCATCTGGCAACTCATTGAACAAGGCAGCTAGTAACGGCCTGGAATGGATGCGCTGACCAAGGCGATAACTAGCAATGGCTTCGGCGCGGCGAACCTCTAGGGTTTGCAGACTGATATCGCGAATCAGGCTTAGCGCCCGCTGCCATTCTTCAGCAGCCATGGCCTGGCGTAATGCCTCCAACAATGCCGCGCCGGTTGACTTGGCAAGGCAGCACTTCTTGTACTTACGACCACTACCACATGGGCACTCATCGTTGCGGCCGGGCACAGCTTGATTATCACTCTCACCCAATACTGTGAGCGCCTGGCGCATATGCTCAACCATTGTCAGCATCTGCTCCGCCACAGAGTTTTGCGGCTCCAGCTTGAGTGCCTGACGAAAAGCCAATGCGGCAGCGTCCCAGGCACTTAGCTGCACATAGGCTTTGCCTAGGTTGACTGCAACTTCAGCATCCTTAGGGCACAACTCATGTAGTCGCTCATAACTGCGGCGAGCCGTAGCACTGTCTTTTGATGCCAGGGCAGCATCCCCCAACAGACGCCAGGTTGAGATATCGTCATTGGCTTGTCCCAGCACAATTTCACAACTGTTACGTGTGCGGGTGTAATCGCCCTCTTCAAACCCCAACTTGGCTTGGGCCCGGAAGAAGTTGGCTAACCATTGCGCATTTGAATCCATGCCGTCCCCGTCAAAAATCCGCTGCATAGAGTGCTTTTACAGGAAAAAAGCAATATTCAAGCCAGAGCATAGATAGGCCGCGCCGACGCTTAACGTTCAAGCGTAGCGCGTCTTTAGGCGGGGGATTTAACGCAGCTGATTAAACAGATTCAATCCGGCAATCTTCACGTAGCTCTGCTGCGCGGCTTCAAGAATGATGGTCTGGAATGACAAACGTGATAGCGCTTCGGCGTAATCCAGCTCACGCAGATCCGCTTGTACGGCCTTGTTGACCAGGGTGACATCTTCGTTATCAATTTCAGTGGTGTCGATCAGGTTCAGCCGAGCACCGATTTCCGTCTGCACTTCGAGAACTTTACCCATACCGTTATCAAGATTGGTCAGGGCAATCGCTACTTCATCACGCACACCAAGATTACCGGCGGGTGATGTAGGAGATGATTCCAGCGCCTGACGCAAACGGCTGATGGTGTTGAGAATACTACGCTGCTCCTGGAACTGCGGCTGTACGCCGAACTCGTCGCCGCCGGCAACCGCTGCTGGGGCAGACAGGGTGAAGTCAGCACCAAATACGCTGAATGTTGCCGGATAGGGACCAACCACCGTGCCAGTAGCAAGTACCGGGCTACCCGGTCCTACAGGCTGGGAGTAGACCTCGTAGTTGGTGTCATCGGTAAAGCGCAGCACGATACCGGACGTCGGGAACTGACTATCGAAAGTTGCCTGGTTGCTGATGCCTGCTGGAGCGACGATCGCAGCAGAGTTATTGGTTGATGAGCGATTGACGGCAAAGTCCGTCGGTGCCGACTGCAACGTGAAACTATGAGTATTGATACCCGGCGTTCCCGGCGTGGCGGTATTAGCCAGCAGGTTGTCTAAATCCAGCTCGTTGTCGCCAGGCTGCAATACCACATCCAACTGGAAGCGCATGCCGCGGAAATTGATGGTATTGCCGCCACTAACCAAGGGGTCAATCAAACCGCCACCCGGCACCTCGGACGTAACGTCAGCACCGGCGCTGTCATAAATACGGAACTCAGTGCCACTGATAAACGCCAGAGAATAAGGCTCGCCAGCGCGGAAATCACTGTTGAAGGTCTGATTGTCCTGCACCAGACCAGGCGACATAAATACCCGCTGATCTGCCGTCGGTAGCGCCGGAATGTTTGTAGCCGGTAATGGCGGTGTCGGCAAAGCGGGGTTATTGACACCAAGAGCATTGATAATCCGATTGGCATTGCTCACATCTTCGAACAGGCGCTTGCCGTTATCGTTGATCGCCACGTTACTTGAACCGGCTACCTGTAAGCTGCGCTGGCCTTCATCACCCTGATAGGAATAGGTGCCATCAGGGTTACGCAGAAAGGGTTCAGTCTTGCCGAGAAAGCCGCTGAACAGGTACTCGCCACGGGCGTTGCGGCTGTTCATCAGGTTAAGCAGCTCGCCCTCACGCTCACCCAGCTCCTTGGCAATCGATTTACGGTCATCGGCTGATAGTGCCCCTCCGCCGGCTTGCACCGCCAACTCGCGGATACGCTGCAACACGTTAACCACCGAGGTGATGGTGGTTTCTTCCTGGGTCAGGCTGTTTTTCGCCGCGGTGAGGTTTTCCTTGTACTGCCCCAGTATCGCCTGTTGCTGTTCGAGCTGGAGCAGACGCACCGATGCTACCGGGTCATCGGCCGGAGTAAGAATACGGTTACCGCTGCTGATCTGCTCCTGGGTGCGGATCAGGTTGGAATAGTTACGCCCAAGGCCACTGACACCGTTATTGAAGGCCTGGATCGAAGAGATGCGCATAACCATAAAACTAACCTCGAAGTTCTAGACGGCGCGTCAGAACGTGTTAATCAGTGTATCGAACAGGCTGCGGGCAACTTGAATGATCTGCGCCGAGGCCTGGTAGTACTGTTCGAACTGAATCAATTTGGCCGCCTCTTCATCCAGATTGACCGCTGAAATCGAATCACGGTTGTCGGTGGCCTGCTTGAGAATGGCGCCAGTAGCCTCGCCATCGACCCGCGCCTGGCTGGTCAGGGTACCCACCCGCTCCACCAGATCACCATATGCATCGGTAAAGCTTGAACCTGTGGTAGCCGGGGCCAACGGGTTGATGCCGATCGTCGCGCGATTCTGCAGGTCGATCAGCTTCAAGGCGTTACGGTTATCAGACACCCCATTGGTGTTAAAGGAAACCGAAAAATTATCGCCGGCTTGCGGCCGACCGCTGATGGTCACCTCGTAATCGAAGGGCACTGGCACCGCAGGTGGGCCGGCTGTCGCCGGAACAGTGATGGTCAGGGTATTGTTCTGCCCCGGCACGATTACCCCGGTATCAATGACGTTGCCATTGATATCCACCACGTCATAGCCCTGAGTTGCCCCACCACCGGCACCCATGACGATGCGCAGCGGCGGCGCATTGCGCAGACTGGTTTCCAGATCGGTTTGAGCTACCGGGTCATAGATATCGATCTCAGTCAGCAGGGTTGGCTGACTGATCACACCGGTACCGATATTCGCCGGGCTGGTTTGTGATTTCAGTGGCGCAGCAAAAGCCAGCTCTTCCGGCCGCTTCATATCCGCGCGGATGGACTCACCCGCATTGCGCGTCGGCATTACCCGAAAGCGATCCCCGGCGGCAAAGGTGCCACTGGCGACGTTCAGCGAGATGCCGTCGAACTCCGCCGCTGGTACCACGGTGATGTCAAAGGGGCCAAAGCTGGTGCCATCACTGACCCGCCGCACGGTGTAATCCGTGGCGTTGGTGAATTCGACTTCGTAATCGCTGGTGGTCAGCTGAGTGGTATCTTCGATTAGCACATTCAGGTTGGCTAGGGGGTCGCTGTTGCCAACCCTCGCCAGGCTGCGCTGCCCAATCAGAATGGGGTCATTGAGTTCACGAAACAGACCGTTACCGAACTGGCCATTGAGGTCCAGGCCCTGACCCAGCTGACGGTTGACTTGATCGGTTATGGACAAGGCCAGACGCCCGACCGAATTCATCGTGGTGTCCAGCACATCTTCGCGGTAGCGGATCAGCCCACCCATCTCGCCCCCGCTAATCAGCGAAGTGATGCCCTGGCGGGCACTGCCGCTGACAAACTGCACCTCGCTGCGCAGCGGGTCGGACAACCCCGGAGTCACTTCCAGGCGCGCCGCCGTGCTACCCACCACCAGCGGTTGGCCGGAGCCGACAAACAGGTTGTAGCTGCTGTCATCCTGAGCCACCACCGTCACGCCAATAAAGGTCGACAGCTTGCGCACCGCTTCCTCGCGGGCGTCGAGCAGATCATTGGGCTGCTGTCCATTGGATGCGGCAATGGCGATGGCATCGTTGTAACCGGCAATCGAGGTGGCCAACTGGTTGACCTGATCAGTCACTGCCGACAGCTGCTTGTTGATAAAGGCGTTCTGCTCGTACAGGCGGTCGTACACCGTATTGAAGCGCTTGGCCAAGCCCTCGGCTTCGGACAGCACCAGCTGCCGTGCCGGGATATTGGCCGGATCCTCGGCGGCGGTTTGCAGCGCGGCAAATACCTTCTGCAGGCCGGGGTTGACCCCGGTGGTGCTACCGGCCAACAACGAGTCGAGCTGATTGATCTGCCCCAGGTAGGACTGCACATCGCTGTTCAACGCCGTGCTGCTACGCACCTGGGTGTTGAGAAACTCGTTATAGATGCGTCGCACATCAACCAGCGTGGTGCCCGAGCCGATATAGCCCGCGCCACTGAACTGCGGAATACGCGTGGCCTGCACCGTCTCCTGGCGCGAGAAGCCCGGTGTATTGACGTTGGTGATGTTGTGGCCAGTGACTGCCAGCGAAGTCTTGTTCGCCGCGAGTCCGGACAGGCCAATATTGAGTAGGTCAGCCATCTTTCATCATCCGTTGGTGGACGGCGTAGTGACGGCCGCAACCGTCTGATAGGTCTGCATCTGCCGCGCTATCTGAGCAATCTTGCGGGCATACTGCGGGTCGGTGGCGTAGCCGGCTTTCTGCAACTCACGGGCGAACTGCTCAGGCTTGTCGGTATTGGCCAGGGCCTTCTCGTAGCGGCCATTGCCCTGCAGGAAGCTCACGTAGTCTTCAAAGCTGTGGGCAAAAGACTCATAAGCGCGGAACGAGGCCGCCTCTTTGACTGCCTTGCCCCCCTTGAACTCAGTGGTCAGCACCCGCGCCGAGTCACCTTCCCAGGTGTTGTGGGTCTTGATGCCAAACAGGTTGTGGCTGCTGGTGCCGTCCTGCTGACGAATGATCGATTTGCCCCAACCGGTTTCCAGCGCGGCCTGGGCCACCAGATAACGCGGATCAACACCAATCTTCTCGGCAGCCTTCTCCGCCATCGGCAACATGGCAGCAATAAATTCATCCTTCGAGCCGAACGCAGCTTTGCCCGGAGCCAGTGGCGGCTGGGCAATCCGCCGGCCGGTGATCGCGTCCATGCCGCTCAAGCCCAACGCGGTATCGGCGGGTGCGGCAAAAGCTTTGGCGGGAATCCAGTCGTTCTGCGCCAGGGGCTGGCCGTCGGCGGCAGTGGCCGATGGCACGATGCCGGCCAGCAGACGATCAGTCAGCTTGCCCGGCAGAGCCAAACGCCGCTGGTTGATCAATAACGTATCGTCACGCGTGCTGTCGACCTTGGCCAGTGGCTTGCTCGGCGCATTCGGCACCGGCTCATTCACCTGGGCAAACGGATTGGGACGACTGTCCGCATTCTTGATCTTCGACATCTGCCGCACCAGCACATCGGCCAGGCCGATGCCGTTCTGGTGGTTGGACAGGGTCACGGACAACTGCTGGTCGTGCATGTCCTGATAGGTCTTGCTCTCGTTGCTGTTCATGAAGTTGCCTTCACCGAACACTTCGTTGGCCGAGCGCATGGCCTTGAGCATTTCATTGAGAAACAGCGACTCAAACTCCTGAGCCACCTTCTTGATGTTCTTTTCGCTGTCGCCGCCGACCTTGAACTGGTTGAGGCGATTGAGATCGTTATAGGCACCACTGTCGACAGTGCTGGTGCCGCCGAGCAAACCGGCTGAAAGGCGAGAGTCCATGGCGTGTGCTCCCTTAAATCACGATCAGATCAGCCTGCAGAGCGCCGGCTTGCTTAAGCGCCTCCAGGATGGCCATAAGGTCGGAAGGCGAAGCGCCTACCTGATTCACCGCGCGGACGATTTCATCCAGCGTGGTCCCCGGGCCGAACTTGAACATCGGCTTGGCTTCTTCATCAGCATTCACCCGCGAACGTGGCACCACGGCGGTCTGACCGCCAGACAGTGCTTCCGGCTGGCTGACAATCGGGTCTTCGGTAATGGTTACGGTCAGGCTGCCGTGGGTCACTGCGGCAGGCTGCACGCGCACGTTCTGACCAATCACGATGGTGCCGGTGCGCGAGTTGATAATGACCTTGGCCACGGCCTGTCCGATTTCGACTTCGAGATTTTCCAGAATCGACAGGTAGTCCACCCGCTGACCTGGATCGAGCGGCGCGCTAACCCGAATCGAGCCGCCATCGACGGCCTGGGCCACGCCAGGGCCAAGCAGCTCGTTGATATGGTCGACGATATTCTTAGCGGTGGTGAAATCCGGACGATTAAGGTTGAGGGTCAGGGTATTGCCCTGATCGAAACCGCTTGGCACTGGCCGCTCGACCGTCGCGCCGCCAGGAATGCGCCCCGCCGACGGTACGTTGACGGTAATCCGCGAACCGTCGCCGCCTTCGGCGTCAAAACCGCCGACCACCAGATTGCCCTGGGCAATTGCGTAGACGTTGCCGTCGATACCCTTGAGCGGCGTCATCAGCAGACTGCCACCGCGCAGGCTCTTGGCATTACCGATGGAGGACACGGTGATGTCGATGGTCTGCCCAGGCTTGGCGAACGCCGGGAGGTCAGCATGGATCGACACTGCGGCAACGTTCTTCAGCTGCACGTTGCCGCCCTGCGGCACCTTGATGCCGAACTGCGCCATCATGTTGTTGAAGGTTTGCACGGTGAACGGCGTCTGCGTGGTCTGGTCACCACTGCCGTTCAGACCAACCACCAGGCCGTAACCGATCAACTGGTTGGTGCGCACGCCCTGAATGCTGGCCAGGTCCTTGAGCCGCTCGGCCTGAGCCAGCGACGCCATCAGCAAGGCGGCTACAACCACTAGGTATTTGGGAAACGTCATAGTGGCCATCCTCAGAACGGCCACATTGGGCTAAGAAAGAAACGACTCATCCAGCCCGGCTGACTGGCATCGGCAAAGGCGCCGGTACCCGAGTAGGTGATGCGTGCATCGGCAATCCGAGTCGAAGACACGGTATTGTCGGTGGCGATGTCATCCGCCCGCACCAGCCCGGCAATCCGCACCAGCTCATCGCCGGTGTTAAGGGTCATCCACTTCTCCCCGCGCACCAACAGGATGCCGTTGGGCATCACTTCAGCCACCGAAACGGTAATCGAACCGGTCAGGCTATTACTCTGCCCGGCTGCGCCGGAGCCATCAGCCGAACGAGTGGCGTCAAAACTTGAGCCCAAACTCAGGTTCTCAGCAGTCATGCCAAGCCCTTCGGCCACGCGCCCTAGAGCACCAATAGCAGTCAATGGGTTCTGCGGAGAAACAGTCATACCAAACAGGTTAGGCACGCCAAGGTTGGCCGAACTGTCTTTGCTGATCTGGCTGTTGGTGTTCTTGCTGGCCTGGGTGCGCTCATTCAGGGTGATGGTGATGATGTCACCCACCCGATAAGCCTTGCGATCACCGAACAGACTATTCTCGAAACCGGCCTGATAGATCGAACCATTGTTCTGCGCCGCCGGCAGCGGAGTACGCGGCATCACCGGAGCGTAATAGGGATCATCCGGCTTAGGCGCGGGAGCCATGCAGCCGCTCAAAGCCAGGGGGCCAAGCAGTGCACTAATGATTATCAGCCGGTTCATATCTACTACCTCATGCGTTGTCTGGGATGGTGCGTAACTTGAGCCACCAGTACCCGTTCAAGCGATTCCTTGCTGTATCCAAAGCCAGGCCAGCCGCAGCGCGACTAACCGGCCCTACCTATCAAAGATTCTGCGAAAGAAAACCGAGCATCTGGTCAGCAGTGGAAATGACCTTGGAGTTCATTTCATAGGCGCGCTGGGTGGTGATCATGTTCACCAGCTCCTCGACCACGCTGACGTTGGAGTTTTCCAGGGTGTTCTGCAGCATCACGCCCAGGCCATTCAAACCAGGCGTACCGACCTGCGGCGCACCGCTGGCGGCGGTCTCGAGGAACAGGTTGTTGCCGATCGCTTCCAGGCCCGCCGGATTGATAAAGTCGGCGGTTTGCAGGTTGCCCACGATCTGCGGCTGCGGGTTGCCGGCGGTGGTCACCGATGCAGTGCCATCCTCGCCCACGATAAAGGTGCGTACCTCGTTAGGCAGCACGATGGCCGGCTCCAGGGCATAGCCATTGGACGTCACCACCTGGCCATCGGAGTTGAGGTGAAAACTGCCATCACGGGTATAGGAAACCGTACCGTCAGGCAGCAGCACCTGGAAGAAACCGCGACCGTTGATCGCCATGTCCAGCGGCTGCTCGGTGGTCTGCAGGCTGCCCTGGGTATGAATCTTCTGCGTACCGACAATCCGCACCCCGGTACCCAGTTGCAGGCCGGTAGGCAGCTGGCTGTCCTGACTGGACTGGCCACCTGGTTGACGGCGGATCTGGTACAGCAAGTCTTCGAACTCGGCGCGATCACGCTTGAAGCCGGTGGTCGAGACGTTGGCCAGGTTGTTGGAAATGGTGGTCAGGTTCATGTCCTGAGCGGACAGACCGGTCTTGCTGACCCACAGTGAAGGAAGCATATCGATTCTCCTCGGGCGTCGGTTTAACGACGCCGCGTGCTGATAATTAGGTCATCTGCAAGACGCGAGCCATCGCCGCCGAGTTGTCCTCGGCAGTGCGCATCATCTTCACTTGCAGTTCGAATTGGCGGGACAGGGAGAGAATTGCGGTCATCTCTTCCACAGCATTGACGTTGCTCGACTCGAGAAAGCCCGAGGTGACCTCCATATTGGCATCCGCCAACACCGGGCCCTGCCCCTTGAAGCGGATCATCCCGTCGACACCCTTCTCCATCTGTTTGGGATCGGGGTTGACCAGCTTCAAACGGTCAACCTCGGCCAGCACGTTGGGATCCTCGCCCAGAGCGCGAATGCTGATGGTGCCGTCCTTGCCGATCTCGATCTTCTGTTCTGGCGGCACGGCAATCGGCCCGGCGTTGCCCATCACCGGCAAGCCATTGCCGGTACGCAGCACGCCCAGGGCGTCAACGTTCAGGCTAGCGGTACGCACGTAGGCTTCAGTGCCATCGGGTGCCTGTACGGCCAGCCAACCCTTGCCGCCAACCGCCACATCCAGATCGCGACCGGTTTCCTGCAGCGAGCCAGGCGTGAAATCGGTACCCGGGCGTTCACTCATCGCATAGACCCGCGACGGATAACTGTCACCGAAGATCGGCATAGAGCGCGCCTGCTCGTAATCGCGACGAAAGCCGCTGGTCGAGATATTCGCCAGGTTGTTGGCGTGGGCACGCTGGGCCAGGGTGTTGTTGTGGGCACCAGTCATGGAAACGTACAGCATCTTGTCCATAGTCATTCTCCGAGTTGGGCTTGCCGCCCGCTGCTCTATGCAGACCACAAAGCAATAGCTATGCCACACTCGAAAAATAACTATAAGCAACTGATATTTATGAATTTTTAAAAAACAAAAGGCTCCCGAAGGAGCCTCTGTACAACCTGAACGGCGTAGTCTTGCCGCCTGCGGCAGACGGCTTGCCTGCCGCAGGCAACGCCACTTATCAACGCAGGTTGATAATGGTCTGGGTCACCGCACTCTCGGTCTCGATGGTCTTGGCGTTGGCCTGATAGTTGCGCTGCGCCACGATCAGGTTAACCAGCTGATCCGACAACTCGACGTTGGAATCCTCCAACGCCCCCGACTGCAGGGCACCCAGGGTGCCACTACGCGGCGTACCGACCACCGGCTCACCCGACTGGAACGACTGCACCCAGGCGGTCTTGCCGACCGGCGTCAACCCCTGCACGTTGGCGAAGTTGGCCAGCACCACCTGCCCTTGCACCCGCGATTGACCGTTGGTGTAACGGGCAAAGATTACCCCGGTATCGTCGATCTCCAGCCCCGACAGCTGGCCGGTGGTGTAGCCGTCCTGGCTGACGCTACTGACGGCAAAGGCACTGGCAAACTGCGTGGAGCCGCGCATGTCGAAGGTAAAGCCGGCGGTGGCGCTGTCGGCCCCGTTGGGCACCAGGTTGCCGGTGACCGGGTCACGCTCGGCCGGAATCCAGTCAGCCTGGGCATAGGGAATCACGCCATTCACCGTACCCACCGGGATGGCCGGCGCATCCAGGGCGGCGTTGGGCGGGATGCCTGCCAGCGGGGTAAATGCCGGCGTCGCCAGCTGCCCCGCCGCATCATAGTTCAAGTCATAACTGAAAGGTCGCGTGCTGGTGGGGTCACGCGGGTTTACCCCGTCGATCAGCACATGCATGGTCCAGCTGTTGTTGGCCGGCGCCGCATCCTTGACGAAATACTGCGTCATGACATGGGAGTTACCCTGACTGTCATAGATATTCAGCGAGGTCGAGGAGTTATAGGACAGCGGGTCGGTAGGATCAAAGGTCGGAGCGGCCATGGTGCCGGCGTTGGTCGGCCGCACATTGGTCGAGTTGACGTTGAATGTCTGCAGGATGCTCTCGGTTGCACGTGGCTCCTGGCTGGCAGTCTGGATCTGCAGGTCATCGACCACGCCGTTCTGCAGGTTGCCGTTGGCATCAACCGCATAGCCCTGCAGCCGGTAGCCGAAGTTGTTGACCATAAAGCCTTCACGGTCAGTGCCGAAGTAACCGGCGCGGGTGTAGCTGACCTCGCCATTGTTGCTGGTGACGAAGAAGCCATTACCATTGATGGCCAGGTCCAGGGCGTTTTGCGTGTAATTGATATTGCCCTGATTGAACAGCTGCGACACATCCGCCAACAGCACGCCACTGCCCTGCGGGTTCGAGCCAGAACCCAGCACGGAGGCGGCATAAACATCGGCAAACTCGGCACGCGACTGCTTGAAACCGGCAGTCCCGGCGTTGGCGATGTTGTTACCGGTCACGTTAAGGTCACTGGTCGCCGCACGTAGACCGCTAAGACCGATATTGAAACCCATGGAAGACTCCTTTGCCGGAAAGCCGGCGGCTAAAACCTGCTAGTTACTGACCGATTACCTGGACTTGCGACATTGGCACGCTGCCAAGCCCAGCCAGGTTCAACATCAACTCCTTGCCACCCAGGGTCACGCTGTCTACGTTGGCCGGCAGCATGGTGTAGAGGCCCTTGGTGCCATCGGCGTAGGTGGCCTGCGCCTCGAACTTGTAAGTGCCGGGCGGCAACAGATTGCCGCCGGAATCCTTGCCATCCCAGATAAAGCTGACATTGCCGGCCGCCTGCTCACCCAGATTGACGCGCCCTACCGCAGCGCCAGCCTTGTCATAGATATTGACGTAGACGTTGCTGCTGCTGACCGGCAATACCAGGCTGGCCTTGAAGCTCTCGCTGGTATCAACCACCGCCTTGTCGCTCGGGACAATCACCTTGCGCCCGACCAGCGAGGACGCCTGCAGCGCCTGGGACGACTGATAGCCGGTAAGCAGCGAACCCATGCTGGTGTTCAGCTTCTCGATGCCCTCTACCTGGCTGAACTGCGCCAGCTGGGCGATAAACTCACCATTGCCTTGCGGCTCCAGCGGGTTCTGGTTATTCAACTGGGCCACCAGCAAGTTGAGGAACTCATTCTTGCCCAGGTCCTTGTTTGTCTTGGTCTCGTTCTTGATCTGGTATTGATCCAGTGCCGAACCACTGACATCGCCAACAGTACTCATGGGATTACACTCCTTTTCCGTTGGCTTACTGACCCAGAGTCAATACGCGCTGCATCATCTGCTTGGCTGTGTTCATCATTTCCGTGTTGGTCTGAAAAGCCCGACTGGCAGAAATCATGTCGGCCATTTCTTCCACCACATTGACATTGGGGTAATACACGTAGCCGCCCGCATCAGCTGCTGGATGATTGGGCTCATAACGCGGCATCAGGCTGCTTTGATCCTCGACCACACCGAGCACCTGCACGCCCACACCAGCGTTGTCCTGATCGGCAAACAGCGAACCACGATCACCGTCCTGCGCCGACTGGTACACGGTGGCAAACACCGGATGACGCGCGCGGTAAGTCTGATCAATGCTCGAGGAAACCGTCTCGGCGTTGGCAATGTTGCTGGAGATGGTGTTCAGACGAGTGCTCTGCGCGCTCATCCCCATTCCGGCGATATTGAAAACACTGGCAAGTGACATGGCATCAGGCTCCTGTTATTCGCCGCGCAGGGCGTTGACCAGCCCTTTGAATTTGCTGTTGAGAAAGGTAAAGCTGGCCTGGAATTGCACCGAGTTCTCGGCGTAATTGGACTGCTCGATCTGCAGGTCGACGGTGTTCTGATCAATCGAGGGATGGAACGGGGTGCGATACGCCAAGCTGGCATCCCCGACGATCACGCCATCCGCAGGAATATGCTGGCTGTCAGTCCGATTCAGGCTCACCTGGCCGCGCTGGTTCTTCGCGCTTTGCTCAGCCAGCACGGTGGCGAACTGCAGATCGCGCGCCTTGTAGTGCGGCGTGTCGGCGTTGGCGATGTTGTTAGCCAACACCTCGGCACGCTGAGCGCGAAAGCCCAGTGCCTGTTCATGGATGCCGAGTGCCCGATCGAAACTGATGCTCATGGTCAGAAACCTTTGCCGGTTGGTGTTGCTACTTTCCGTGCAAGACCATAAGCAATGCCTGTGCCAAAATATTTTCTCTTTATTTATCAATAGCTTGACCGATAAATATCACGACAGGAGCGGCAAAGCGGCAAGCGCTTTCCGCCTTTGGGCAAGCAAGCGGCAAGCGGGTCTGGCCTAATTGCCGCTCACACGGAAGACCACAACGGCAAGCTATATGATCACCACGGAGCCAGCTCCTGCCCGCAACCGCCCGTCAGGCAATCCGCAATCATCCACACACAGCTTTGACAAGCATTCTCATTAACATTAGTATCCGTCGCACGAACCACTGCCCTGCCACGAGCCTTAATATGTACGTGTGTCTCTGTGAAGGTGTTACTGACGGCCAGATCCGCGAAGCCATCTACGAAGGCTGCTGCAGCTATCGTGACGTGCGCGCCACCCTCGGCGTTGCCAGCCAATGCGGCAAATGCGCCTGTCTGGCCAAGCAAGTGGTACGTGACACCCTGAGTGAAGTGCAGAGCAGCCAAGCGGCTATGGCCTACCCAGCAAACTTTGTTGCCGCCTAATATTTAGCGATATAAAAGAACCGGACCTAGTGTCCGGTTTTTTTATGCCTGAAATTCAATACCTTAACGCCCAAGCGCAGAACTTAAGCATTCGTATTCATATTAATTTTAACTTTAAATTCAAACACTTAGGTTTGACAGCCGAAAACCATCGGCCCAGAATTTAGCGCTAACTCCCCTGCAAGGCAGACGCAGACATGAAAGGCGACAAGAAGGTCATCCAGCATCTGAACAAGATCCTCGGTAACGAGCTGGTCGCGATTAACCAGTACTTCCTGCACGCACGCATGTACGAAGACTGGGGCCTGAAGAAACTCGGCGAGCACGAGTACCACGAGTCCATCGACGAGATGAAGCATGCGGACAAGCTGATCAAACGCATCCTCTTCCTCGAAGGCCTGCCTAACCTGCAAGACCTCGGCAAGATCCTGATCGGTGAAAACACCAAGGAAATGCTCGAATGCGACCTGAAGATCGAACACAAGGCGCACATTGATCTGAAAGCGGCGATTGCCTATTGTGAAAGCATCGGCGACTACGCCAGCCGCGAACTACTGGAAGAAATCCTCTGCTCCGAGGAAGACCACATCGACTGGCTGGAAACCCAACTCAGCCTGATCGAAGCCGTGGGCCTGCAGAATTATCTGCAATCGCAGATGGACGAATAAGCCAAACGCTTACGCCATAAACAACAAACCCCGCACTTGGCGGGGTTTGTTGTTTATGCAGTCGGCTTAACTCAGGCGTCAGCTTTCTGCACAGCGTCCTTGATCAGGGTCTGCAGCTCACCCTTTTCGAACATTTCAGCAAGGATGTCGCTGCCACCGACCAGCTCACCACCCACCCACAGCTGTGGGAAGGTTGGCCAGTTGGCGTACTTCGGCAGATTGGCGCGGATTTCCGGGTTTTGCAGGATGTCGACGTAGGCGAATTTCTCGCCACAGGCCATCACAACCTGCGCAGCCTTGGAGGAAAAGCCGCACTGCGGAGCGTTCGGCGAGCCTTTCATGTACAGCAGAACGGTGTTTTTGGCGATCTGCTCTTTGATGGTTTCGATGATATCCATTGGGCACCTCAGGACTTAACTTCCCGACTCACGGGTCGGCACGGTGGCGGCATTGTAGCGAAAAGCCGAGCGCAATGCTCGGCCTTCCCAGGCACTTTCCTCAAGCCAGATAAGACCTGCTCAAGCAGCCTCAACCTGTACCGGCACCCCGTTCAACGCCGCATTGCCGGACAGGACATCAAGTTGCCGCTCATCAGTCAGATCATTGGCACTGGCACCTGGCTGTTCACTGGCGATGCTCATCTGCACACCGGGCCGCGCATGCCCCCAGCCATGCGGCAGGCTGACCACGCCGGCCATCATGTCTTCACTGGCGGCCACTTCCACCTCAATCACCCCGACCCGCGAACGCACGCGCACCAACTGGCCATCGGTCAGTCCGCGCTGGCTCAGATCCGCTGGGTGCATCAGCAGCTGATGACGCGGCTTGCCTTTAACCAGGCGGTGGTAGTTGTGCATCCAGGAGTTATTGCTGCGCACATGGCGTCGACCGATCAGCAGCAGCTCATCCGCCTTGGCCGTCGGCAGCTCCGCAAAGCGCTGCAAGTCGGCCATGATCACCGCGGGTGCCGCCTGAACCTGCTTGTTGGCGGTTTTAAGACGACCCGCCAGGTTGGGCTTGAGCGCCCCCAGATCGAGCCCATGCGGGTGCTCACGCAGCGTAGCCAATGACAGCTTACGCTCCGACTTGTCGCCGTAGCTGCCAAAGCGCAGGCCCATGTCGATCATCTGCTCAGGTGCCATGGTCGGTTTGAGTTCCACGCCAGTCTTGGCGGCAAAGGCCTTGGCCAGGCCGACGAAAATTTCCCAGTCATGCAGCGCGCCGACAGGCTTGGCCAGCACCGCCTCATTGAAGCGAGTGACATTACGTACCGCGAACATATTAAAGGTGGTGTCGTAGTGGTCGTGTTCCAGCGGCCCGGTCGGCGGCAGGATCAGGTCGGCATAGCGCGTGGTTTCGTTGATGTAGAAGTCGATGCTGAGCATAAACTCCAGACCATCCAGCGCCTGCTCCAGCTGCCGACCGTTGGGGGTGGACAGCACCGGGTTGCCCGCCACCGTGACCAGCGCGCGCACCTGCCCTTCACCCTCGCTGAGCATTTCCTCGGCCAGGGCCGACACCGGTAACTCGCCGCCGTACTCCGGCAAGCCGGACACGCGACTCTGCCAACGATTGAAGTGCCCGCCAGACGTCGAGGCCACCAGGTCCACGGCCGGCTCGGTGCAGAGCACTCCGCCCACTCGATCAAGATTGCCGGTGACCAGATTGATCAAC
Source organism: Pseudomonas sp. 8BK (assembly GCF_902506475.1). Taxonomy (NCBI): domain Bacteria; kingdom Pseudomonadati; phylum Pseudomonadota; class Gammaproteobacteria; order Pseudomonadales; family Pseudomonadaceae; genus Pseudomonas; species Pseudomonas sp. 8BK. Next base: position 3,552,632 of record NZ_LR733252.1, read on the forward strand.
TGCACCAGCCACTGACACAAGGTGCCGAAGGCCTGGGTAGATACCCCCATCCGGCCATAACAAACAGCCGAATCGGCAGCGGCAAAGTCTCGCGCCAACTGGCGAATCGTTTGCGCTGGCACGCCACAGCGGGCGCTCATAGCTTCGGCGGCAAAGCCGGCAATCGCCTGACGCACCTCCTCCAACCCATCGACGGTCAGATGACTGACGCGGCCAAGGTTTTCTTCAAACAGGGTATTGAGCAGGCCGAACAGCAGCGCAGCATCCTGACCGGGACGGACAAACACATGCTGGTCGGCAATCGCAGCGGTTTCGCTGCGCCGCGGGTCGACCACCACCAGCTTGCCGCCGCGTTTCTGGATAGCCTTCAGGCGCTTTTCCACGTCCGGTACGGTCATTATGCTGCCGTTGGAAGCCAGCGGGTTGCCACCGAGAATCAACATAAAGTCGGTGTGGTCGATATCCGGAACCGGAATCAGCAGGCCATGGCCGTACATCAGGTGGCTGGTCAAGTGATGCGGCAGCTGATCGACCGAGGTGGCGGAATAACGGTTGCGGGTTTTCAGTTGGCCAAGGAAGTAGTTGCTGTGGGTCATCAGGCCGTAGTTGTGCACGCTCGGATTGCCCTGATAGACCGCCACGGCGTTCTGCCCATGCCGCGCCTGGATCGTGCTCAGGCGCTCGGCCACCAGCTCAAAAGCTTCATCCCAGTCAATGGCCTGCCATTCATTGCCCACCCGGCGCATGGGCTGACGCAGGCGGTCGGGGTCGCTCTGGATATCCTGCAGCGCTACGGCCTTGGGGCAGATATGACCACGGCTGAAACTGTCCTGGGCATCGCCTTTGATCGAACGGATCTGCGTGGAGCCGTCGTCCTGCACTTCGGTTTCAATGGTCAGACCACAAATGGCTTCACAGAGATGGCATGCACGGTGGTGGAGGGTTTTGGTCATGGCCGAGCCTCTTGTTTTGATTCGATGCACGCAGCACCGCAAACCATGACTATGGCGGCTGCCTGCACTCTGCACCAGCAGGGTTCGTTACGTGAATTGCCCGGCATCAGGTCAGCAGATAAATGGTTCCCGCGCCAACACCACGCGCCTGAAAGCAGCAGGCAATTTGCGCCTGATCGGCGTTTGCTTATAAGATCGCGACTTCCCCGTTTCGTCGCATAGTGCGGCCCCCCAGCCGCAGGTTCTGCCGTTTCTTCTATTTAATTAGGCCATTGAACCTGCGCCCAGCTGTCAAAAGGTAGTTAACGATGAGCGCAAGACACTTTCTCTCGCTGATGGATTGCACACCGGACGAACTGGTGAGCCTGATCCGCCGCGGCATGGAGCTGAAGGACTTGCGCAACCGCGGCGTACTCTTCGAGCCGCTGAAGAATCGCGTACTAGGCATGATCTTCGAGAAGGCCTCGACCCGCACCCGCTTGTCGTTCGAAGCCGGCATGATCCAGCTTGGCGGCCAGGCCATCTTCCTCTCGCCGCGCGACACTCAGCTGGGCCGTGGCGAGCCGATCGGCGACGCGGCCATCGTCATGTCGCGCATGCTCGATGCGGTGATGATCCGCACCTTCGCCCACAGTACCCTGACCGAATTTGCCGCCAACTCCCGCGTACCGGTGATCAACGGCCTGTCCGACGATCTGCACCCCTGCCAACTGCTGGCAGACATGCAGACCTATCAGGAGCATCGCGGCAGCATAAAGGGCAAGACAGTGGCCTGGATCGGCGACGGCAACAATATGTGCAATTCCTATATAGAAGCGGCCATGCAGTTCGACTTCCAACTGCGCGTCGCCTGCCCCGAGGGCTATGAGCCAAACGCCAAATTCCTCGCCGCCGCAGACGACCGTGTGCAGATAACGCGTGACCCGCTTGCCGCCGTTGCCGGCGCACACCTGGTAAGCACCGACGTGTGGGCCTCGATGGGTCAGGAAGACGAAGCCGCCGAACGCCTCAAGCTGTTCCAGCCTTACCAGGTCAACCGTGCACTGCTGGATGCCGCCGCCGACGACGTACTGTTCCTGCACTGCCTACCGGCTCACCGTGGCGAGGAAATCAGCGAAGATCTGCTCGATGACCCGCGCTCGGCCGCCTGGGATCAAGCCGAAAACCGCCTGCATGTACAGAAGGCGCTGCTCGAATTTCTGGTTGAGCCGGCGTATCACCACGCATGAACCAGCCGCTGCTGAACCTGCGTGACCTGAGCTGCGGCTACCCCGGACACAAGGTGGTACAGAACCTCAATCTGCATCTGAATGCCGGCGATATCGGCTGCCTGCTCGGCCCATCGGGTTGCGGCAAGACCACCACACTGCGAGCCATCGCCGGTTTTGAGCCGGTGCTGGAGGGCGAGGTCCAGCTGGCCGATCAGGTTATCTCCAAGGCCGGTTTTACCCTGGCCCCCGAGAAACGCCGAATCGGCATGGTATTCCAGGATTACGCGCTGTTCCCGCACCTGAGCGTGGCCGAGAACATCGGCTTCGGCATCCGCAAGCAAGCCAATTGCGAGCGGGTTACCCAGGAGCTGATGGAACTGGTCAAACTTGGCCACCTCGGCAAACGCTACCCGCACGAGCTGTCCGGCGGCCAACAGCAACGCGTAGCCCTGGCCCGTGCTCTCGCGCCGGAACCACAACTGCTGCTGCTTGATGAGCCGTTTTCCAATCTGGATGGCGAGCTGCGTCGGCGCTTGAGCCATGAGGTGCGCGACATTCTCAAAGCCCGGGGCACCAGCGCGATTCTGGTGACCCATGACCAGGAAGAAGCCTTCGCCGTCAGCGATCACGTCGGCGTATTCAAGGAAGGCAAGCTGGAGCAGTGGGACACCCCATTCAACCTCTACCACGAACCGCTAACGCCGTTTGTCGCGAGTTTTATCGGTCAGGGCTACTTTATTCGCGGCCAGCTGCTCAGCCCGGACTCGGTGCAAACCGAACTGGGCCTGATTCGCGGCAACCGCGCCTACACCTGGCCAACCGGCAGCGCGGTGGACGTGCTGCTGCGCCCGGACGATATCGTGTACGACCCGGACAGCACGCAAAAGGCGCTAATCGTCGGCAAGACCTTCCTCGGTGCAGCGACCCTCTATCGCCTGCAGCTTGCTACTGGCAGCCAGCTGGAATCGATCTTCCCCAGCCATGCCGATCACCTGCCCGGCCAGCAAGTCGGTATCCGTGTCGCTGCCGACCATCTAGTAGTATTCCCCGCACCCGGCAGCATCGCCGCCCAGGTCAACCTGGGTGAATCCGGCGTGCGTCGCTACAGCAGCGACAGCTGACCTACTCCAACAGCAACCGGCCACTGGCGATCAACAACGCCTGGCCGGCGATCTGTACACGCTCACCGACCAGCTCACAATGCAACTCGCCGCCGCGCGCAGAACACTGGAAGGAGCGGAGCCGGGTCTTGTCCAGACGCTGCGCCCAGTAGGGGGTAAGGATGCAGTGGGTCGAACCAGTTACCGGGTCTTCATTAACGCCGATGGAGGGGGCGAAATAACGCGAGACGAAGTCATGCTGCTCACCGGGGGCGCTGATCAGCAAGCCCAACCCCGGCAACGAGGCAACAGCGGCCAGGTCCGGCTGATAAGCCCGAACCGCCGCCTCGCTAGGCAAAATCGCCAGCAGTTCCTGAATCCCCTGCCCCCCATGCAACGCCAGCACGCGCTCTACCGGCAAGCCCAGGGCCTGCTCAACTTCTGCGTGTAAGTCGCACGATTGCGCACGGCGCACAGGGAAATCCAGTACCAGCTTGGTACCTACGCGGCTGACCCGCAGCGCGCCGGACAAACAGGTGAAATCAAGCACATCACCCGGCTCGCCGTAAACCTTGAACAGCACATGGGCACTGGCCAGGGTGGCATGGCCGCACAACGGCACTTCCGCCGTTGGGGTAAACCAGCGGATATGCCAGGCCACCCCCTCCTTCACCACAAAAGCGGTTTCCGCCAGGTTGTGCTCGGCGGCAATCTGCTGCATCAGCGCGTCGTCAAGCCAGCGCTCCAGGCGATAGACCATCGCTGGATTACCGGTAAATGGCTGCGTGGCAAAGGCATCGATCTGGTGAAATTCAAGCTGCATGGGGCGACGCTCCTTATCGGTGATGGCGCAGAGCATGCCGCAGCACACCAACGCATTCCCACTACAGCGGCCGACGATTGCGCCGGTACAGCTGCACTGTCCGAATGCGCGGCGTGCAGCGACAGTGCACAGGCTAATCGCCAAAGATTCTTAAAAATTCACTAATTCTTCAAAAATCAGCAGCTTATAAATCCTGGCACGCCGCCTGCTATGAGCCACCCCGGTCAGCACAACGGCGTGTCTGCCACTCAACCGACAACGACGTCATAGCACCCTCTCCTTTCGAGACATGGGCGCTGTGGCGTTTTTTTTTGCGTTTTTTGGCTTACAGGAAGACCGCTATGCACATGATGAAACTGTCTCTGCTGTCGCTGGCCATTGCCGGCACCACCCTCAGCCACGCCGCCCTCGCCGAAGAAGACTTCAGCAAGCTGTTCAGCGAGGCCAAGCCGATTCTCGACGCACGCTACCGCTATGAGCATGTCGACCAGGACAACGCCCTCAAGCACGCCAACGCGCAAACCCTGCGCACCCGCGTAGGCGTACAGAGCGGTAAGTGGTACGGCCTGTCGGCGCTGATCGAGGCAGACAACGTCAGCCGCATCGGCGACGCCAGCTACAACGAAACCCGCAATGGCCAGAGCGAATACTCGGTGGTCGCCGACCCCGACGGCAGCGAGATCAACCAGGCCTTGCTGCGCTACGACCACCAGTACGGCAGCGCGGTACTCGGCCGCCAACGGATCAACCTGGACAATCAGCGCTTCGTGGGCGGCGTGGCCTGGCGGCAGAACGAGCAGACCTACGACGGCGCCCTGGCCCAGCTCAAGCCGCTGGACGGGCTGACCCTGACCTACGCCTATATCGACAACATCAACAGCATCTTCGGCCCCGGCAACGGTCGCTACGACAGCGCCGCCAACCCGGCCAATATCGAAGGCCACAGCCACCTGCTCAACGCCCAGTACATCCTGATGCCGGAACTGACCGCCACCGCCTACCAGTACCGCCTGGGCCTGGACAACCTGACGGCGGGCAGCCAGTCGAGCAAGACCACTGGCCTGCGCCTCAACGGTGCGGTCAAAGGCCTCAGCTATGTGCTGGAATACGCGCAGCAGAGCGAATATGCCGACAACCCGCTGGATCTGGATAGCGACTATTACCTGGCTGAACTCGGTTACAGCCTCAAGGGCGTGGCGCTGAAAGCCGGTTATGAAGTGCTTGGCGGCGATGAAGGCCCAGGCAACCGCGCCTTCCAGACCCCGCTGGCGACCAAGCATGCGTTTCAGGGTTGGTCTGATATCTTCCTGATGACGCCCGCTGGCGGCGTCAAGGATGCCTACGCCGGCGTCACCGCGCCGTTGCTGGGCGGCAGCCTGCAGGCCTGGTACCACGACTTTCGCGCGGAACAAGGCAGCAGCCAGTACGGTGAGGAGATCAACCTGTCCTACGCCCACCCGATTCCCGGCGTGAAGGGCCTGGTTGGATTGGTTAAATACGCCAGCTACGACGCCGACGACTTTGCCGTGGATACCGACAAAGCCTGGCTGCAAGTGCAATACAGCTACTGATGGTCGCGGCCCCGGCAACGGGGCCGTTTTCTACTCAGGGCGTGCCCACTCCATAGGCTTGCAGCAGCTGCTGTAAACGGCCATTGGCCCGATAGCGCTGCACGCCCTGCTCGAACAACGCGAGATAGCGTGGGCTGGACTCCAGCGCAGGGGAGAACGCCAGGTAGATCGGCACATCCGGGCTGCGGCAGCCAGCCTCACGCAGCGCCCCCTCCCGCCCCTGGCTGGCCAGCATGGCTTGCATCACCCAGGCGTTTTCCAGCACCACATCCACACGGCCATGGCTCAGCTTGCCGATATTCAAGGCCAACGCCGTGTCACCGGCGGCAATCTGAATGCGTTCGCTGTCGCCGTGATGCAGGGCGATATAGGTGTTCAGCTCATCGCCGTAGCTGTAGTCATTGATGACCCCAAGGCGTTGCTCGGCGAGCGATGCGATGCCGGTAAAGCGCCAGGTGGAATCCGGCAAGGTAAAAAAGCAGTTGCGTGACGACGCCACGGGCGTGGCGCCAAAGAGAAAGTCCGGGGCATCCTCGACGCCCGCGCCGATCGCCGCATTCAACTGCCCACGGCGCACCTGTTGCAGGGTTCGCGCCCAGTTCAGCGCCTGATACTGCACCTCGATCCCGGACTCGGCGAAGATCTCCCGCGCCAGCTCAACAAAGATGCCTGGCCGCTCGGAGCCTGGCTGACAATTAACCGGACACCAGATATCCCCGGCAATCACCAGCGTCTCTGCCCGCGCCCAGCCGGCAAAGCCAAGCAGCATCAGCAACAATCCACGAGCAACCAGCTGGCGGCATATCGACATGCAGGGCTCCAAAGACCAATAATCTTGCAGCGAGTTTTACCACCCCTCAGCCTTCGCTGCGCACCCTTTTCACCGCATCCAGCCAACCGTCGTAGAGCTTGCTGCGGTGACTGTCAGCCATGCGCGGATCGAACCGCTGCTGACGGTGCCAATGCCGGGCAATACTCGCCAAATCCTTATAAAGCCCGGCTTGCAGACCGGCTAGATAGGCCACGCCAAGCGCCGTGGTTTCCGTAACTTCCGGGCGCTCTACCGGGACACCAAGAATGTCGGCAAGAAACTGCATGACCCAGTTGTTTTCCACCATGCCGCCATCGACCCGCAGCGCACTCGGTTCGGCCGCGCCGTCCTGGCGCATGGCTTCGAGCAGATCACGGGTCTGATAACACACCGACTGCAAGCCGGCGGTGACGATTTCCTTGATCCCGGTATCGCGGGTCAGGCCGAAGATTGCACCACGGGCTTTCGGGTCCCAGTACGGCGCGCCCAGACCGGTAAAGGCCGGCACCAGATACACGCCGCAGGCATCACCGGTCTGCTCGGCCATCGCCTCGGTATCGCGGGCATGGCTGATCAGCTTGATGCCGTCGCGCAGCCACTGCACGGCGGCGCCAGCGACAAAGATGCTGCCTTCCACCGCATAGGTGACCTGGCCATTCAGCCGATAGCCAACCGTGGTCAGCAGGCGATTTTTCGAGATCACCGGCGTGCCGCCGGTGTTCTGAATCATGAAACAGCCGGTGCCATAGGTGCTTTTGACCATGCCGGGCTCGAAACACGCCTGACCGATCAGTGCCGCCTGCTGATCACCGGCCATGCCCAACACCGGAATGGCGGCGCCGAGCAAATTAGCTTCGGTAATACCGAAATCAGCGGCGCAATCGAGCACCTCCGGGAGCAGGCTGGCGGGAATCTCAAACAGCTTGAGCAACTCTTCATCCCACTGCTGGGTGTGGATGTTGAACAGCAAGGTGCGCGAGGCGTTGCTAGCGTCAGTCTTGTGCGACTTGCCACCGGTCAGGCGCCACAGCAGGAAGGAATCCACGGTGCCAAAGCGCAATTCACCACGCTCGGCACGCTCAAGGGCGCCGGGCACTTTATGCAGAATCCAGCGCAGCTTGGTGGCCGAGAAATACGGGTCAATCAGCAGCCCGGTTTTGGCCGCCACGGCTGCCTCATGCCCGGCGTCTTTCAGTTCGGCGCAATAGTCGGCGGTGCGCCGGTCCTGCCAGACAATCGCCGGATGGATCGGTGTACCGGTCTGCGCATCCCACACCAGGGTGGTTTCACGCTGATTGGTGATGCCGATGGCCGCCACATCACTGGCACTCAGGCCGCTCTGCTTGAGCGCCTCACGGCAGACCTTGAGGGTGCTCAGCCACAGCTCTTCACCATCATGTTCAACCCAGCCATCCTGCGGGAAATACTGTTTGAACTCCTGCTGCGCACGCGCCACGGGCAGCCCTTGGGCACTGAAGACAATCGCCCGGCTGCTGGTGGTGCCCTGGTCGATGGCAAGCAGGTAATGAGACATGCAGATATCCTTGTTTTTATAAGTTGTAGAGCGGCGACTAGCCGCGACCAATAGGTGCAAACAACGCCTGAGTCAGCTGCGCCAGCACGCCGGCCTCCAGCTGTACCTCCAGGCCGCGCCGCCCGGCGCTGACGTAGATATTCGGGAAGTGCTGCGCCGATTCATCGATAAAGGTACGCAGGCGCTTCTTCTGCCCCAGCGGGCTGATGCCGCCAAGCAGGTAACCGGTAGCGCGCTGCGCAGCAGCTGGGTCCGCCATATCGGCTTTCTTCACCCCGGCGGCATGCGCCAAGGCTTTCAGATCAAGCGTACCGGCTACTGGCACCACCGCCACCAGCAACTCGCCCTTTTCACTGGCGGCCAGCAGTGTCTTGAATACCTGGGCAGGCTCAAGACTGAGCTTTTCCGCCGCTTCCAGGCCATAGGAAGCCGCCTTGGGATCGTGGTGATAACTGTGCACCTGGTGCGCAGCCTTGAATTTTTTCAGCAGATCGATAGCAGGCGTCATGTTCGAATGTGAAAACAATCTGACAAAGTTGGCGTACCTTAGCCGAAAAAAACTGCCGGGAGCAGTTTTTAACGTCGCGAAGCGACGGCCCACAGGGTGGCCGCCATGGATAGCAGGCCATAAATGTTATAAACCAGCAGCCTATAATGGCGCGCACTTCCGAGGAGTTTTCATGACCCTGCCGCCCCGCCAGCACGACATTCTCGAACTCGCCCGCGAACGCGGCTATGTCAGCATCGACGAATTGGCCCAGGCGTTTACCGTCACCCCGCAAACCATCCGCCGCGACATTAATCAGCTCGCCGAGCAAGGCCTGCTGCGCCGCACCCATGGCGGTGCAGCCAGTGAAAGCTCCAGTACGCAGAACACCGCCTACAGCATGCGCGCCGGGCAGATGCGCGATGAAAAACAGCGCATCGCTGCCGCCATTGCCGCACAGATTCCCAACCACGCCTCGCTCTTCATCAACATTGGCACCACCACCGAAGCCATTGCCCGTGAGTTGCTCGGCCACAAGGGCCTGAAGATCATCACCAACAACCTGCATGTGGCGGCCCAGCTCAGCGCCAAAGCCGACTTCGAAGTACTGCTGGCCGGCGGTACGGTACGTAGCGATGGCGGTATCGTCGGCCAGGCGGCGGTGGATTTTATCCAGCAGTTCAAGGTCGACCTCGCCCTGGTCGGCATCAGCGGCATCGATGAAGACGGCAGCCTGCTCGACTTCGACTACCAGGAAGTACGGGTCTCCCAGGCGATTATCAACAATGCGCGCCAGGTATTTCTGGCCGTCGACTCCAGCAAGTTCGGCCGCAACGCTGTGGTGCGCCTGGGCTCAGTCGCCCTGGTCGATCGAGTATTTACCGATGCTGCGCCGTCCACTGCGATCAACCGCCTACTCGCCGAACACAAAGTACACCTCGACCTGGTGTAAGCCCATCCGTGCAGGACTAGCACTGACTTAACCGATATCCCACCACCAATTCCTCACAACCGCTGGGCGCGAAAGCGCACTTCGGGGTGGCGAAGCCGTACATATTCGACTAGCATATTTTCGAAAGTGAACATTTTAAGTTCAATACTGACTTTCGGTGCCGCCATGTCTACTCGTCCCGCCAGCAACACCCCACTCGCTGAAGTCTATGACCTTGCCGTGATCGGCGGCGGCATCAATGGTGTCGGGATTGCCGCCGATGCCGCGGGACGTGGCCTGTCCGTGTTCCTTTGCGAAAAGGACGACCTGGCGCAACACACCTCGTCGGCCAGCAGCAAGTTGATCCACGGTGGCCTGCGCTATCTGGAGCACTACGAATTCCGTCTGGTGCGCGAAGCCCTGGCCGAGCGTGAAGTGCTGCTGAATAAGGCCCCGCATATCGTCAAACCCATGCGTTTTATCCTGCCGCACCGCCCGCACCTGCGGCCGGCCTGGATGATCCGTGCCGGACTGTTCCTCTATGACCACCTGGGCAAGCGCGAGAAGCTGGCAGGCTCGCGCAGCCTGCGTTTCGGTGCCGGCAGCCCGCTGCAGGCCGAGATCACCCGCGGTTTCGAATATTCCGATTGCTGGGTCGATGACGCCCGCCTGGTGGTACTCAACGCCATGGCTGCCCGCGAGCAAGGCGCTCACGTGCACAGCCGCACCCGCTGCGTCAGCGCCCGGCGCAGCAAAGGCTTGTGGCATATCCATCTGGAGCGCAGCGACGGCAGCCTGTTCTCGATTCGTGCCCGCGCGCTGGTCAATGCCGCCGGCCCTTGGGTCGCGCGGTTTATTCGCGAAGACCTGAAACAGGAATCGCCCTATGGCATTCGCCTGATTCAGGGCAGCCATATCGTCGTGCCGCGCCTGTTTGATGGCGAGCAGGCCTACATTCTGCAGAACGAAGACCGCCGCATTGTCTTCGCCATTCCCTATCAGGAGCGCTTCACCCTGATCGGTACCACGGACCGCGAATACCAGGGCGACCCGGCCAACGTGGCGATCACCGATGAAGAAACCGACTACTTGCTGAACGTGGTCAACGCCCACTTCAAGCAGCAACTGCAGCGCAGCGATATCCTGCACACCTACTCTGGCGTACGCCCGCTGTGCGACGACGAGTCGGACGACCCATCGGCGGTCACCCGCGACTACACCCTGTCACTATCTGGCCACCCCGGCGAAGCACCGCTGCTCTCGGTGTTCGGCGGCAAGCTCACCACCTACCGCAAGCTCGCTGAGTCGGCGCTGGCACAACTGGCGCCGTTCTTTCCCAAGATGGGGCCAAGCTGGACCGCCAGCAGCCTGCTACCTGGCGCGGAGCAACTGGACAGCCAGAGCGCCTTGGTGGAAGCACTGTGCGCCCGCTTCGGCTGGCTGCCCACCTCTCTCGCGCGGCGCTGGGCCAGCAGCTATGGCAGCCGCAGCTGGGTGATGCTCAAAGGCGTCAGCAACCTTAGCGACCTTGGCGAACACCTGGGCGGCGGCCTCTACAGCCGTGAAGTTGACTACCTGTGCCAGGAAGAATGGGCCATGCAGGCAGATGACATTCTCTGGCGGCGCAGCAAACTCGGTCTGTTCACTACTCCGGCGCAGCAGGCCAAACTCGACAGTTACCTGCGCATCGAATCACCGCGCAGCCCGGAAGATGCGCACGCGGCGTAAATCCCCTTCACAAATCCAGACCATAAAAATGGTCGGGAATCACTTTTAACGTCGCGTAGCGACAGCCCGCAGGGAAGCTGCCATGGATGGCAGGCATAAAAAAGGGCGACCTAAGTCGCCCAAATTGCCTTGCGTGCCCCTTCGAACCGATTCAAAGCCTGCTGCACGGGCCTTGAATCGATCCTTCCCAGCAGAATCAGCCCTGCTTGCGCTTGTGCGAATCCTGCCAGATGAAATAACCGACACCGGCGAAGAAGGCGACCATCAGACCGACGGTGCCGATACCGGCGAGAACTACGACATCGATAAACATGGTTGCCTCCTGCTATGAAGCCTGTGTGGGTATGGCTTCAAATTAACAGGGGCTGCAGGGGCGCCATTGATCCAGATCAACAAGCGGCGGGCGCTCGCGGGATGAGGTTTTGATTAGCTGATCCAGATCAACAAATCAGCCTATGTCAGAACAGCCTCAAGGCTTTTTCGGTTTGCCCTTGGGCTTTTTCTTGCCCTTGGGCAGCGGCAGTGCCTGCTCGAAGGCATCGCGCATTTCATTGAGTTTCTTGTCGCGCAGGTCATGGATGCGCTTGTCGCGCTCGGCGGCGAAATCAATCAGCTTGTCGTCTTTGCTCATGGTCTCGACTTGATCAAACGAAAGGTCAGATTCAGACGTGGCGCGCAGGGGCTGCGCGTCTTCGCCACTTGATGCTGCCAATGATGCTGGGTTGGCCCGCGCATGACCAGCAGCGAACCATGTTGCAGCGGCAACGAATGCTCGATGCGGCTCTGCCCTTTGCGGCGCAGATCGAAGCGCCGCGTGCCGCCCAGATTCAGCGAGGCGATCAGCGGATTAGCGCCCAGCTCCGCCTCGTCATCACTGTGCCAACCCATCGAGTCCCGGCCATTGCGGTAATAGTTGAGCAACACGCCATTCAGTGACTGCCCCACCGCCTGTTCCACCTGCGCACGAATCAGCGCCAGCAGCGGCGTCCAGGGCAACGGTTGATGGGTCAACCCGGAATAGCGATAACTGGCCTCGGCATCGCCATACCAGGCCACCAGACGAGGCACCGGCAATTGCCGACCATAAATCTGCACCTGCGGCTGCTGCCAGGGTGTCTGCGCCGTCAGTTCAGCCAACCAGCGGTCAGCCGTTGCAGCATCCAGCCACTGCGCATGCAACTGCAACTCGGCATTGGGCAACTGCAGGGGGCTGTCGGCAAATAGATCCACGAAACAAGACTCGAACAGGCGGAGCACCTAGTGTGCCCAGCTCAGACCTCCACATCCACCCACAAGCCCTGCCGTGGCAGCTCACTGACCACCGCCTCGTCGGCCTCGGCCACTTCGCCTTCGGCCAGTTCTTCCGGTGTGTAGCCATGACGGCGCTGGCGACGGCGCTGCTCTTCGCGCAACAGCATCTCCGCTTCCTGCGGGTGGCGTTTATCGAGGCTCACGCCACTTTCCTTGGCGCTTTCCGCAGATGCTGTAACCGGCGGGATTTCCGGGCGCGGCTTGACCACGTCCTGCTGGACGGTTACGGGAACCAGACTGTGGGGGATCGGCGGCAGCATCTAATTAGCCCTCCTTTGGTCAGACTGTCGGCCAGCCAAGCCGCGACTTGAGCCTCGCCTCGCTACACTTTCGATCTACCTAATTACACAAAGTGCCCGATGCGTAGCAATGCGCCTTTGGCCACGGCCCGACGCTGCGTTAACATAGTCGGCTTTTTCACGCGGGAGACAAGCATGGCGCAGTATGAACCGGGGCAACGCTGGATCAGTGACAGCGAAGCGGAGCTGGGGCTGGGAACCGTTCTGATGCAGGACGGCCGCATGCTCACCGTGCTCTACCCGGCCACCGGCGAAACTCGCCAGTACGCCCTGCGCAATGCGCCATTGACCCGCGTACGCTTCTCACCGGGCGATGAAATCACCCATTTCGATGGCTGGAAACTGACCGTACAGGAAGTCGACGATATCGACGGCCTGCTGGTCTATCACGGCCTCAATGCCCAGCACGAAAGTGTCACCCTGCCGGAAACCCAGCTGTCGAACTTTATCCAGTTCCGCCTGGCCAGTGATCGCCTGTTTGCCGGGCAGATCGACCCGCTGCCCTGGTTCGCCCTGCGTTACCACACCCTGGATTACACCAGCCGCCAATTGCAATCCAGCCTCTGGGGCCTGGGCGGTGTGCGTGCGCAACCAATTGCGCACCAGCTGCATATTGCCCGCGAAGTCGCCGACCGCATCGCCCCGCGTGTATTGCTCGCCGACGAAGTGGGCCTGGGCAAAACCATCGAAGCCGGCCTGGTAATCCACCGTCAACTGCTCTCCGGGCGTGCCAGCCGGGTGCTGATCCTGGTGCCGGAAAACCTCCAGCACCAGTGGCTGGTGGAAATGCGCCGACGCTTCAACCTGGATGTTGCCCTGTTCGATGAAGAACGCTTTATCGAAAGTGACGCCAGCAACCCGTTCGAAGACTGCCAACTGGCGCTGGTCGCTCTGGAATGGCTGTGCGAGGACGAAAAGGCCCAGGACGCGCTGTTTGCTGCCGGCTGGGATCTGATGGTGGTCGACGAAGCGCACCACCTGGTCTGGCACCCCGAGCACGCCAGCCCCGAGTACGCGCTGGTTGAACAACTGGCCCAGGTCATCCCTGGTGTGCTGCTGCTCACCGCCACCCCGGAACAGCTTGGCCAGGACAGCCACTTCGCCCGTCTGCGCCTGCTCGACCCGAACCGTTTCCATGACCTGGCCGCCTTCCGCGCCGAAAGCGAACACTACAAGCCGATTGCCGAAGCCGTGCAGGAGCTGCTCGACCAAGGTCGCCTGTCAGATGCGGCGCACAAAACCATTCACGATTTCCTCGGTGCTGGCGGTGAAGAGCTGCTGAGCGCCGTCAATGCCGGTGACAGCGAAGCCTCGGCGCGCCTGGTGCGCGAGCTGCTGGATCGTCATGGCACCGGCCGCCTGCTGTTCCGTAACACCCGCGCCGCCGTGCAGGGCTTTCCGGACCGTGAAGTACACCCCTATCCGCTGGCCAGCCCTGACGAATACATGGAGCTGCCGATTGGCGAGCACGCCGACCTCTACCCGGAAGTCAGCTACCAGGCGCAGCCGGATGTCGATGAAGAACAGCGCTGGTGGAAATTCGACCCGCGCGTCGAGTGGCTGATCGACACCCTGAAGATGCTCAAGAAGTTCAAGGTGCTGGTGATCTGCGCCCATGCCGAGACCGCCATGGACCTGGAAGACGCCTTGCGCGTACGCAAAGGCATCCCGGCTACGGTGTTCCATGAAGGCATGAGCATCCTGGAACGCGACCGCGCCGCCGCCTACTTCGCTGATGAAGAGTTCGGCGCGCAGGTGCTGATCTGCTCGGAAATCGGCTCGGAAGGTCGCAACTTCCAGTTCGCCCACCATCTGGTGCTGTTCGACCTGCCGGCTCACCCGGATCTGCTTGAGCAGCGCATCGGCCGCCTCGACCGTATCGGTCAGAAGCACCGCATTCAACTGCACGTACCGTATCTGGAAAACAGCCCGCAAGAGCGCCTGTTCCAGTGGTATCACCAGGCGCTGAATGCCTTCCTCGCCACCTGCCCAACCGGCAACGCCCTACAGCACCAGTTCGGCAGCCGCCTGCTACCGCTACTGGAAAGCGGCGACGACGGTGAGTGGCAAGCCCTGGTTGACGAAGCCAAAGCCGAACGTATTCGCCTGGAAGGCGAGCTGCACGCCGGGCGCGACCGCCTGCTGGAGCTCAACTCCGGCGGTGCTGGCGAAGGCGAGGCATTGGTTGAGGCGATTCTCGAGCAGGATGACCAGTTCGCCCTGCCGATCTATATGGAGCAACTGTTCGACGCCTTCGGCATCGACAGCGAAGACCATTCCGACAACGCCCTGATCCTGCGTCCCAGCGAAAAGATGCTGGATGCCAGCTTCCCCCTGGGCGACGACGAAGGCGTGACCATCACCTATGACCGCGACCTGGCCCTAGCCCGCGAGGACATGCAGTTCCTCACCTGGGAACACCCCATGGTGCAAGGCGGCATGGACTTGGTGCGCTCAGGCTCGATGGGCAACACCGGGGTGGCGCTGATCAAGAACAAGGCGCTGAAACCCGGCACCGTGCTGCTGGAACTGCTGTATGTCAGCGAAGTGGTGGCGCCACGCACTCTGCAGCTGGGCCGCTACCTGCCGCCGATCGCCCTGCGCTGCCTGCTGGATGCCAACGGCAACGACCTGGCCAGCAAGGTCTCGTTCGAGAAGCTCAACGAACAGTTGGAGCCTGTGCCACGGGCCAGCGCCAACAAGTTCGTCCAGGCCCAGCGCGACAGCCTCAACCCGCTGATCAACGCCGGCGAAGGCAAGGTCGCCGAACGCCACACGGCGCGCGTCGACGAAGCCAAGCGCCGCCTGGCCGCTGAAACCGATGAAGAGCTGGCCCGCCTGATCGCCCTGCAAGCGGTCAACCCCAGCGTGCGTGACAGCGAACTCAACGCCCTGCGCCAGCTGCGCGAGCAAGGCCTGGCCATGCTCGACAAGGCGGCGTTGCGACTAGAGGCTATTCGCGTACTGGTTGCTGGCTAAAAGGCTGCTGCGCGTCGGCCCTGCGGCGTTAAAAACAGGCTCGGAATGCTCATGTACAACAGTACACTCCGCTTCCTCGCCTGTTTTTGCCTTGCAGGACTCTAGCTCGCAAGCCTTTGAACAGGCTCTGCCGCGTCTACCTGAGTAACTGCCTGCGGGCTGCTAGAGTCAGAAGCATTACTTCTGTCACTCCAGCCCACAGGAGCTCACAGTGCCAGCACGCGCCGCCTCGCGTCGGTTTCGCCACAGCCTCGGCGGGCTTTGCCTGCTGGCGCTGCTCCTGCTTCCTCTGTTGCATCTGTGGCCCGCACTGAACGGGTTGAACAACGCCCACCTCGACTGGCTGATCCGCCAGCGCGCCGCAGAACAGGCGCCCGATCCACGCCTGCTGCTCATCGATATCGACGACCTGAGCCTGCAAGTGCTGGCCAGTGAAGCCGGAAAATGGCCTTGGCCGCGCTCGCTGCATGGCGAACTGCTGGAATACCTGCTCAGCCAACACCCCAAGGCCGTGGCCTTCGACATCCTGTTCAGCGAACCCGACCAGTTCAACCCGGACGCCGACAGCTACTTTGCCGAAGTGCTGCAACGCAGCGCCAACACCTACCTCGCAGCCCTGGTCCAGCAAGCCGACGAAGGCAGCCAGCCGCCACTGCTGCGCGACTATCCTGCGGCAACCTGGCAAGCGCCCGGGCAACGCGGCGCGGACGATCAACGCGGGCTACTTCTGCTGCCCAACGCCTTCCCCAGCGAGCTGTGGCGCTTGGGCAGCATCAACTTTCGCCCCGATGCCGACGGCATCGGTCGGCGCTATGAGCTGTACCGCAGCTTTGCCGACTGGCGCCTGCCCAGCATGCCTGCGCGCATCGTGCATGACCTGACCGGCAACTTGCCGCAGCAGCAGAGTCTGCTGCTGGACTGGCCCGGCACCAGCCGCTTGCCCTACCCGCGCCTACCCTACGCCGCCGTACTGGCGGCGGCGCGCAATCAGGGCGAGCCGCTGGCAGCCGAGCTGTTCAAGGACCGCATCATCGTGATCGGCACCACCGCCGCCGGCCTGCACGACCTGCGCCCCACCCCGCTGGATACCCTCTATCCAGCGCCGTTTATCCTGATGACGGCCATCGACAACCTGCTCAACAACAACCAGTTGCACGAAGCAGAGAGCTGGCTGGAGCTGCTCGGCCCACTGCTGTTATTGCTCGGTTTAAGTGGATTGCTGCTGCGTGAACAGCTGCCGGCGGCTTTTGCCCTGTGCCTGCTCGGCAGCCTGGCACTGTTTGCCGGTAGCTACTGGCTGGCCTTGCAAGGCACGCTGCTTGGCGTGCTGCCGGGGCTGATCTGCCTGTGGCTGCTGCTGGCGGCGGCACTGGCACTGTTCTATCTACGCCGACGCCAGCAATTGCAGGACACCATTCGCCTGTTCAGCCGCTTTATGGACCCGGTGGTGGTCAACCAACTGGTATCGCGCGACGACCCGGAAGCCTTGCTGGCGAGCAAGGAGTGTCAGCTAACCGTGCTGTTTTCCGATATCCGCAGCTTTACCACCCTCTCTGAGCAGCACACGCCAAGCGAAATCGTGCACCTGCTCGAAGGCTATTTCAGCAGCCAGGTGGAGGTGCTGTTCAAACACCAGGCGACCCTCGACAAGTTTATCGGCGACGCCATCATGGCCTTCTGGGGCGCGCCGTTGGACAACCCACAACAGGCCAACCAAGCCATTCTGGCCGCGATGGAAATGCTGGAAAACCTCGACGCCTTTCGCCGCGACTACAACTGCCCGGATTTCGACATCGGCATCGGCCTGCACACGGGACCAGCGGTCGTCGGCCTGGTCGGCGCAAAGCAGCGCTATGACTACACTGCAATAGGCGACACGGTGAACCTTGCCAGCCGCATCGAAGGGCTGACCAAAGGCCGCGCCCATCTGCTGATTTCTGCCGCCACCCGTGAGGCCTGCACGCTCGATCTGGACTTCGTGCCCCAAGGCGAACACCAAGTAAAAGGTCGCGCCGAAGCCGTAATGCTCTACGAACCGCGAAGGAGACATGATGAATAAAGGCCTCTGCAGTGCCCTTGCGGCGCTGATATTCAGCTTCTACTGCTTCTCGGCGCTGGCCGAAGTACGCCAGGCGCAGACCCTGCAGGACAGTGCCCTGCGCGCCGAACCCAGTGCTTCGGCCGCCAGTGTCGGTCAGGTCGGCAAACAGGCGCAGGTGCTGGTACTGGAACGCCAGGGCGGTTGGTATCAGGTGGAAACCTCCGGCGGCCAGCGCGGCTGGCTGCCACTGCTCAGCCTGCGCTTTGCCAAGGATGCACAAGCCAGCCGCAGCAATGACCTGGGTAGCCTGCTCAAGCTCGGCAACCAGTCCTCCCCCGCCAGCGGCGTAGCCACCGGGATTCGCGGCATCAGCGATGAAGAACTGCGCAGCGGCAGTGCCAACACCTCGGCTAGCGTACAGAGCCTGGACGCCTTCGCTGCCAGCCCGAGCGAGGCGCGCAGTTTTGCCCAGCAAGGCGGCCTGCGCAGCCAGAACCTGCCCTACCCCCGCTAACAGGCCGCGAGGAGAGCGACATGCAAACAGCCGTATTACTCAAATGCGCCAGCCTGCTTGGCCTGGTTGTCAGCCTCAGCGCCTGCCAGGGCTTGGAAGGCATGCAGATTCAGGGCGTCGATCTGGGCAAACTGGCCAGCGCCGGCCAGCACCTGACCAATATGGGCCAGAAAAGCGTCGATGAAGAGCGGGTGATCGGGCAGAACACCGCCTCTATCCTGCTGAGCAAAGCGGCGGTACTGAACAACCCGCCGCTGCAGGCCTACATCAACCGCGTCGGCCTATGGGTCGCCCAGCACAGTGAGCGCCCCGACCTGCCCTGGCGTTTCGTCGTGCTCGACAGCCCGCAAGTGGCTGCCTATGCCGCCCCGGGCGGTTACGTATTTATCACCAGCGGCATGCTGACGCGAATGAACAGCGAGGCCGAACTGGCAGGCGTATTGGCCCATGAAGTGGCTCATGTGGTGCAGCAGCATCACCTCAAGGCTATTCAGCAACAAGCGCAAACCGGCCTGCTCACTGATCTCGCCACTCTCGCCGTGCAAGCTGGCGCCGCCGACAAGGGCGGTAGTCAAGCAGGCCAGCTGACCGACCGCTTTACCCGCAGCGTCAGCGACCTCTACAGCCGCGGCCTGGACCGTGGCGATGAGTACGAAGCCGACGCCATGGGTGCGGTAATCGCCACCCGCTCCGGCTACGACGCCTACGGCCTGGCCGGTGTACTACAGACCCTCGGCACCACCCGGCAGAACGACGCGGCGCTCACCAGCTTTCTCAAGGTGCACCCAGGTATCGACGACCGCCTGCAGCGCCTGCAGCCGGTCTATCTGTATATCGATAAGAACGCCAGCGGCCAGACCCAAAGCCTAGATGCCCGCTATCAGCAGGCGCTTAGAAGCAAGTGATAGAGACAGACAACCATTTCAGAACCTGTTTTAGATCTCGCGAGCTAAAGCGAGACAAGGCGCTACGTTAGTAACAGCCTTCGGCTGGTCAAGGCAGGCGAGGAAGCGGACTGAGCTCGCACGCGAGTTTACTGTTGTGAACGAGCATTACTCGTTTCACTCGCCCTTCGGGCCGCGCTAAAGCGCCTTAGCCACAAGTGGCTTGCTGAGCCTGTTTTTAACGCAGTATCGCCGACGCGCAGCAGATCCAAGGCAGGTTCTCAGTGGGTGTGGGGATGTTCGCGGGCACAGGACGGCTCGTAATCACACACGTGATGACTGAACGGTGAGGTGGTGTACGAACCCGGTGCACCCGTCACCTGGAAGCAGCGGCTGGCGATAAACAGCTGCACCAACTCGGCGTCGAGCAAACCGCTCTGCGCCTCACTCTTGAGAATATCCAGCGCCCGTTCCAGCGGCATTGCCGGTTTGTAGGGGCGATCGGCCGCGGTCAAAGCATCGTAGATATCACAAATGGTCATGATCCGTGAGGCGCAGGGAATCGCATCGCCAATCAGGCCTTTGGGGTAACCGCTGCCATCGAGTTTTTCGTGGTGTGCCCCGGCTATATGCGGTACGCCCTGCAAGTCCGGAGTCCAGGGGATCAGGCTGAGAAACTGCTGGGTGTGCACCACATGCCGCTCGATTTCTTCGCGCTCGGCCGTGGTCAGGCTGCCTTTGCGCACGGCCAGAGCGCTGAACTCGCCCTCGCTGAGCAGGCTGACTAGGCAATTGCCGGGTGCCTTGACCAGCTCGCCTTGCACTTCCTGCAGATGCTGAAAATCCCCCTCACTGAGCATGCTCGGCTCGTTGGCCTGAATAATGTTGTTCAGGTAACGCTCCAGCCGCTCGCACTCATAGGCCAGTTCGGCTTCCAGTTGCAGGCGCCTTTCATCACTCAGGCCACCCTGATGACGGTAGGCGTGCAGCATCTTGCGCAGGGTCTGGTTATGCAGATTTTCCTGGGCAAGGGCGACGCGATAACGCAGGTTTTCCAGCACCTGCTCTGGAAGTTTCTTGGCTTTTACCAACACATGCTCGCGCACCCCAACCTTGCCGAAATCATGCAGCAAAGCGGCGTAGCGCAGCTCACGCAAGCCGTTGCTGCTCAGCGCCTGCTCGCGCAAGCGCAAATCTGGAGCGTGGGGCAACTGGTTGGCCAGGGTCAGGCACAGTTCGGCAACCCGGAAGGAATGGCCGCTGGTGGTCGGATCGCGCTGTTCGATGGCAAACACCGAGGCCTGCACGAAACCGTCGAACAGCCGGCTGATGTCATCCAGCAACTGACGATTCTCGATCGCCACCGCCGCCTGGCTGGCCAATGCACGCAAAGACACGGCGGTTTCTTCATCGAAGGCAATCAGCTCAGGCTCGAGCTGCTCGCTGCCCTTGCGCTGGCGGTTGATAAATTCCAGCACGCCAACCACTTCATGACGATGGTTGCGCATGGGGATCGCCAGGATCGACATGGTGCGGTAGCCCATCTGCAGGTCGAAAGAGCGGTTGAAGCGATACGGCGCATCGGCGGCAATCGCATACACGTCTTCGATATTCAGCTCGGTGCTGGTCAGCGCGACGTAGCCGGCAATCGAGGCCTTGCTCAACGGCATGCGCTGGTCCTGAAAGCTGTTCTGGCTGAGCGTGCCGTTCTGCGTCAGTTTGAAAATCAGCTGCGCCGGTGCATCCGGACGGCGGCTGACCAGAAACAGCGAGGCTGCGTCGCTATTGGACAAGCGCCGCCCTTCGATAAGAATTTTTTCCAGCAAGCGGTCCAGATCACGCTCGGCCGATAGCGCCAGGCCCACGTCCACCAGCTTGCTCAGGTCATCATGCTTGCCCGCCAGGGCGGCAGCCAATTGCTCGGTTTGATGACGCAGGCTGTATTGCTCACCGGCAAAACGCAGCAGCGCCGACAGCTCCTCGACACTGGCGTGCGGCGGCAAAGGCAACACACCGGGCTGATCCATGCAGCCCACCAGAATAGCGCCACACCCCAGCCAGTCGGCCAACGGCCGCAGCGCCAGCAGCCGTTCGTCAAGCAGCACCAGCGCCACGTCATCCGGCAACCCGTCAGGCGCGTCGATCGCCTGCAAAGTCAGCGGACACTGAGCCAATAGGTTGCACAGGGGATGCGCGCCAAGCGCATTACTGTGGCCCAGCACAAGGCGGGAAATGCCCATGGTGGTTGTCCTCAGTCGCAATTGCGGACAGCAGTGCGACTGAGTATTGCACAGGATCCAGCCGTTGCCCGGCCATCCGGCGCATGCCGAACGGCCGGGTAAAACGGCTTAGCTAGCGGGCTGTAGCTGCATGCCCTGCTGCATTGTTGCGGCGTCGGCGACGAAGCAGCGCGATGCCTGCAACAGCGCCAGCATGGTCAGCATCAAGGCTACGGGAATCAGGTACATGGCGTTGTGCAGGCCGACGGCCTTGAAGGTCTCGTTCATTTCACTGGCCCCGGCGGCGAGCATCGCCGCGTGGGAATAGTGATCCGACAGCATGCCCACCGCCAATGGGCCAAGTCCGCCGCCGAGCAGGTACAGGCCGGCGAAGAACAGCGCCATGGCGGTAGCGCGCAGACGCGGCTCGATCACGTCCTGAATCGCGGTATAGACGCAGGTGTAGAAGTTGTAGGCGAACAGCCAGCCGATGCTGAACAGCGCCACGAACACCGCGATTTCGACCCGGCCAGCCATCAGGGCGTAGCCCGTGGCGACAGAGGCAATCAACATGCTCAGGGCAGCAAACAGCAAGCGACCAGTCTGCCAGCGTTGGTGGATCCTGTCCGCCAGCCAACCACCAAGAGTCAGGCCGACCAGACCGGTCAAGCCGACGATCACCCCGGTGGCCATAGCCGCCTGTTCCAGCGGCATCAGAAAGTAGCGTTGCAGCATCGGCACCATGAATGAGTTGCAGGCATAGGTGGCAAAGTTGAAGGCCAGGCCGGCCATCACCAGCCACCAGAAGGTGCGAATCGCCAGCACCTTGCGCAGCGGTTTATCCACTGGCGTGGTGCGCGATTGCACCAGCTCGGCCGCACCGCGCTTGGGTTCTTTGATAAAGAACATAAACAGCGCCAGGATCAGCCCTGGCACCGCCGCAATAAAGAACGGAGCGCGCCAGCTGTCGAACGCTTTGACCATTGCACCGATGGTGAAGAATGCCAACAGCAGGCCGATCGGCAGGCCAAGCATAAAGATGCCCATGGCCCGCGCACGCTTGTGCGCTGGGAACAGATCGCCGATCAGCGAGTTGGCCGCGGGCGCGTAGCTGGCCTCGCCAATACCGACGCCCATGCGAATCAGCAGGAAGCTCCAGAAGTTCCAGGCCAGGCCGTTGACCGCCGTCAGCCCGCTCCAGACTGCCAAACCCCATCCCATGATCTTGCGCCGCGCGCCGGTATCAGCCATGCGCCCCAGTGGAATGCCGGCAATCGCATAGACAATGGTAAAGGCGGTACCGATCAAGCCCAGCTGCAGGTCACTGAGATCCCATTCCATGCGGATCGGCTCGATGATGATCGCCGGAATGGTGCGGTCGAAGAAGTTGAACAGGTTGGCGAGAAAAAGCAGGAACAGAATGCGCCAGGCATTCGCCGCTTGTAGGGACTGCTGCATGGAATCCATCTCTATTTGTTGTTATCGAAGCGGGTCGGAGGCGCATGGCCAACCGCCGTATCCAGCATGTGCAGGCGCAATCTAGAGCCTTGCGTCTATGCTGTCTGTGACTATTTGTTGTGTGTATGCCGGGTAATGGGCGTCCGAGCAAGCACCCAGGTCACAAAGCGCACCGGAAAAACTGCGGATATGCCTCAGTAAAACCGGGTGAAACAGCGAGATTTTCTATTTTTCATGCTACAAACAAGCCTGTTGAGCGAAACATGGCCATTTGCCGCTCCACCCTCGTTAGCAGCCGGAATGTCTCTAAATGAAAACAAAAAAAGACGCTGTGACCTCCCCCGCGACCGAAGCCACACTGGCTGACCTGGCTGATACCCTGCTCGCTCCAATCGAGCGACTGGCCCCTCTACCGCCGCCAATGCGCTTGGATAGCAGCGGCGAGCAGTACATGTATTTCACCGAGCGCGACATCGATCGCATCCTCGATAACCTCGACGGCCTGCGCAGCCTGGTGTTTCCCCCTGTCCCGCAGGATGACGACAACGAACGGCGGGTGCAGCACTTTCCATCTGTTTGCCTGATCGGCCTTGGACGCTGCGGCTCGAACATCGCATTGGATGTTGCATCGCTGGTCTACAACGCCCGGCAGTTCTACCTGAGCGAATTCAACAACGAAGAAAAAACCGTTGCCGAACAGGATTTCCGCCCCACCCGCTGGATTCGCAGCAACCTGCTGCGTGCTCCGAGCAAGGACAGCAAACCGGTATTTCTGATCGAGCCACTGGTGATGCTCGGCGACCTGGACAAGGACATCGAGGGACGCATCCGCTTCTCGCGCAAGGGCGAAACCAGCGGTTTCCTCAGCGACTACAGCAAGATGAAAATCATGGACCTCTCCGAGGTGCATGCCGGCGGCGCCGGTAACGCGCCGATCCTCGGCCAATATCTTGCCAAGATCATCCTCAACAAGGACACCCAGCGCTTCACCAACGAAGACTGGAAATTCATTCACAGCTACCTGATCGATTCGTGCGGCATCAAGGCCAACCAGTCGCGCCTGTACTTCTACATCTTCAGCGCCGGTGGCGGCACTGGCTCGGGCATGGCTTCAGAGTTCGGCCTGGCGCAGCAGTTCGCCTACATGAGCAAGACCTTCGACACCAAGAACTTCGAGGAAAGCCCGGAGAACCGCGACCACAGCTTCGTCTTCGAGCCAATCTTCACCAGCGGCATCTGCATCCTGCCGAACATCTCCGACCAGCGCAGCGAGATGTCAGAGGCCCTGCATATCAACGCCGGCCGCCTGCTGTGCAAGTACCTCGCCGAGGAGTGGGACTTCTCCTACAACTTCGACAATGAAGAGAACAGCGAAGAAAGCGTGATGCGCCGCATCCGTCCATGGAACGCCATGATGCTGATCTCCAACGACATCATGCGCTACGCCGAAGAAAGCGATGACGGCAATATCCAGAACATCGACGTCAACGCCATGGAGCGTCACGCCAACCAGTACATCTCGCAGCAGATCTTCAACATTCTCACCGCCCAGGCAGTGACCACCGACTACGACCAGAACTACTTCCGCCGCGCCGGCATCGACATCGGTGAAACCATCCGCCTGGACGCCAACGACCTGTTTATGAGCCTGGCCGGCCCTGTGGCCGTGGCGTATGCCGAATCGGTGGTGCCCGAGCAAAGCGCCGCAGCACTGGACAAGTTCCGCGTGCTGGACAAGGAGCCGTCGCGGCTGAATATCGACGACCTGTTCTTCCGCTCCATCGACCTGCCGCACTTCAACAAGGTCACCCAGGCCATCGAAGGCATCAGCCTGCTGCCGATTGAGTCCAAGCGTTACCGCGAAGCGCTGGATGAGTACAAGAAGTCCGACTACAACGCCGCCAAACTCAGCGACCTGCACTTCTTCAAGAACTGCTCCTCGGTGGTATCGATCGTCTCGCTGCCGAAAGACTACAAGCTGTCCTATATGGATCTGAACCGGCTCAAGACTCACCTCAACAGCCTGTTCCCCAACACCACGCTGAAGCGCTATGCACTGGTGATTGGCGCCTCGGCCAACCTGTCACTGACCACTCTGATCGCCAAGAGCCCGTGCCTGTCGGATGACTTCCTGACCCTGATCGTGGCCTTTATCAAGCGCTGCTTTGCCCGCGACCCGCACCGCTTCGACGAAAGCCTGGACAACGCCATTCTCGATTTCATCATGAGTGATGAGTTTGACGAAGTGCGGGTCGACGCCATGCTCAACGAGTTTGAGAACCCGGCGAAGATCCTCGATACCAACTGGTACGCGATTAAGCCGATGTACGAGAAGAAGTACCGCGAGCTGATCCACGATCAGGACAAATTCGTCTCGATCAACGATATCCGTCTATCCCGTGAAAGCGTGAAAAAGGCGATCAAGTATCTGCGCGAGATCTACCGCCACCGTATCGGTAAGACCCGGGTTATCTCGCTCAACAAGTACCACGAAAGCCCGCAAGAATAAGGCCGTAGCGCCTGTTTTCCGCTGCAGTCGCTGCGAAAAACAGGCGCATCCTTCAGGCGAGCATTGCTCGCCACTCACTCAACCAGCTCAAACTGGCCAAGGTGCCCGCCTCTCCCGGTCGATATTCGGCCGCTACCCAGCCCTGATACCCACTATCACGCAAAGCCTTGAGCAACGGCGCGAACTGCAATTCGCCACTGCCCGGCGCGCCGCGACCGGGGTAATCGGCAAACTGCACATGACCAATACTCCCGGCCAGCAAAGTGATACCCGCCTGTATATCCAGACCCTGCCGCGCCATATGGTAGAGGTCGTACTGCGCAGTCAGATTGGGATGGGCCACTGCCTTGAGCAACTCATTCAGCTGCTCCGGGGTATTGATCATAAACCCTGGCATATCCAGTGGGTTGATCGCCTCCACCACCACACCAATACCCAACAACTGAAAGGCCTCGGCAGTCTTGCGCAGGTTGTCGACCAGGCAGACCAACGCCTGTTTAGGCTCAACACCCTCGGCCAGGCGACCCGGCAGCACATTGACCAGCGCTGGCCGCACCATGGCGGCGTAGCTCAAGGCCTGCTGCAACGCCGCAGCAAACTCTGACTGACGTGCGGGGACCGCAGCCAAACCAGCACCACCATTCATCAGATCACCAGCCGGCAGGTTGATCAGGCGCAGCGGCATACCCGCAGCCTCCAGTGCCTCTTTCAGGGCAATGGCCGGCAGCTCGTAGGGAAACTGGATTTCCACACCATCAAAGCTGGCAGCGGCGGCAGCCACTACCCGCTCACGCAGTGGTAACTCGGTAAACAACAACGACAGATTGGCCGCGATCTTCATGGCTGTGACTCTTGAGGCTGTGGCACTCGGTACAGTTGCACCAGGGTCGCCGGGTCACGCTCCAGATTGCCCTGGCTGCCGTGCTGGCGCATCAGCTGCGCCGCCAGGCCGCTGACCGGCGTGGCCGAGCCGGTCTGCTGCGACAGCTTGACCGCCGTATCGAGATCCTTGAGCAAGGTGCGCACATGCCATTTGACCGGCTCGAACTGACTCTCGGCCATCTGTGGCGCGAGAATCTGCAGCGGCTTGGAATCGGCAAAACCGCCGGCCAGCGCGGGTGCAATCAGGCTGGCATCGACCCCGGCCTGCTCGGCCAACGCCACCACCTCAGCGATCACCAAAGCGTTACAGGCGACGATCATCTGGTTGCACACCTTGGTCACCTGGCCTGCGCCAACGTCACCCATGCGCGTCAGGCGTTGCCCCAGATGTGCAAGGATCGGCCTAACCCGTTCGATATCCTCAACCCGGCCACCGGCCATGATCGCCAATGTACCGTTGGCCGCGCCCGGTGTACCGCCGGAAACCGGCGCATCGACCCAGCGCATGCCACAGCGAGCATGCAGTTCAGCAGCCATTTCACGGGTGGCGGCTGGTTCCAGGCTGGAGAAATCCACCAGTACCTGCCCTGGCTTGCCCATTTCCACAATGCCGCCGGGGCCGAATACCACCTCGCGCACTACATCGGTGTTGGCCAGGCAAAGCATGACGACATCGGCCTGAGCACAGAGCTGCGCCGGGCTGGCCACCGTTTGCGCGCCCAACGCCTGCAACGGCGTGCACTTATTAGGGGAGCGACTCCACACGCTCAGCGGATAGCCAGCGGCCAACAGGCGCTGGCTCATGGGCAGGCCCATCAGACCAATACCAGCAAATGCCAAAGCAGGAAGGGAGGTGGACATAGGCAGACTCCGACTCATTGATGGTCGCCATCTTAACCCAGCGGCGCCAGAACCTGTCCCGCCAGTCAACGCCCGTACAACCCCTTACAGACCGTCTTTCTCCAGATGATCGAGATTGACCGGTTCGCCGCTGTGCGCACCAAGCTTGGCGCGAATGTCTTCGAACATCAGGTCGTACTCGGCGTGGCTGCGCATGATCAGGCTGCTGTTGGTCGGTAGGCCATGCTTGTGTGCCAGCCGCGTGGCCACACTGGCGAAGTTGTAGGCAGTATCGCGGTGCAGTTCGAAGACCTCTTCAAACGCCTTGCCGTTCACCTGGCCGTGCATGCGCATATGCAACATCGGGCCTTCGGCCGGGTCCTGGCGGACTTCGTAATGAAGGTCGACGCTAAACAGCGGCGTCTCGGCGGAGGCCAAGGTATTGGCGCGATGCAAATGTCCGGGTTCAAACATGCTGGCAGCTCCTGCAATCAGTCCATGGTGCTGCCAGCATAGTTGCTCAAGATGACCGAGGTGCACGCGCCAGATCAGTGCAGCGGCGTGCGCGGAGTGCGTTCCTGAGCCAACACCCAGGGTGCTACAACCACCGCCCACAGCTCTGGATCACGGTTTAGCAGGTCTTCGGCGCGACTGTCGTCAGCCTTGCTCAAGATCCCGGCAGCCAGCCAGGCGGCGACTTTTTCCTGGTCGTTCTGCGCCACAGCCTGCGCCACTTCGATCAGATCCTGAGTGCCGTCGACCAGCAGCAAGGCGCCACGGGCGAAGAAAGGTTGCAGCTCCTGCCAGGTAATAGCTGCAGTTTCACCAAGCAGCTTGGCATAGAGGGTGCTAGGTTGTTCTGTCATGGATTGCCCTGTCATTGGTGAGCGCTTTTTTAATCGGCCGCCATGATAACGTCGACCTGCCCGCTGGCAAATTCGCAACGCTGTTCGCGACGTTGCCAACGGCGATCAAGACACGCCGTTTTTCTATACGTTTATTACGTTAAAGCGACACCCCAGGGTTTTGCCCCCAGCAAGCCGCTTTTCAAGCCGCAAAGCCGCGCTCTACACTGCACCGGTACAGTTGCCGGGGGGATGACCGGGGAAACAACCCGGTTCTGCAGCTTTGGCCGCCAGAACTACAACAATCAAAACCAATAAGAGTGGAGCACTATGAACAAGGCTACTAAGCAGATTTCCAAACTGTTTGCCGCCATGGCCATGGCTGGCGTTGCCAGCTACTCGGTAGCGGCTGACACCATCAAAATTGGCCTGGCAGGCCCAGTCACCGGCGCCGTCGCGCAATACGGTGAAATGCAGTTCATCGGTGCCAAGATGGCCATCGAGCAGATCAACAAGGCCGGCGGGGTGAACGGCGCAATGCTCGAAGGCGTGGTCTATGACGACGCCTGCGATCCGAAGCAAGCCGTTGCCGTAGCCAACAAGATCGTCAACGACGAAGTTAAATTCGTGGTTGGCCACCTCTGCTCCAGCTCCACTCAGCCAGCGTCCGACATCTACGAAGACGAAGGCATCCTGATGGTCACCGCCGCGTCCACCAGCCCGGACATTACCTCGCGCGGCTATGAGCTGGTGTTCCGCACCATCGGCCTGGACAGCCTGCAAGGCCCAACCGCTGGCAACTTCATCGCTGACCACATCAAGCCAAAAGCCGTTGCAGTAATCCACGACAAACAGCAGTACGGTGAAGGCATTGCCACCGCGGTCAAGCAGACCCTGGAAAGCAAAGGCACCAAGGTTGTTCTGTTCGAAGGCATCAACGCCGGCGACAAGGACTTCTCCGCAATGATCGCCAAGCTCAAGCAAGCCGGCGTGGACTTCATCTACTACGGTGGCTACCACCCAGAACTGGGCCTGCTGCTGCGTCAGTCGGCTGAAAAAGGTCTGAGCGCCAAGTTCATGGGCCCAGAAGGCGTAGGCAACAAGGAAATCTCGGCCATCGCCGGCCCAGCTTCCGAAGGCCTGCTGGTTACCCTGCCGAAGTCGTTCGACCAGGACCCACGCAACCAGGCGCTGGTTGATGCGTTCAAAGCCAAAAATGAAGACTCCAGCGGCCCATTCGTGTTCCCGGCTTACGCCGCAGTACAAGTGATCGCCGAAGGCATCACCAAGGCTGGCGATACCGACACCGCTAAAGTGGCCGCAGCCCTGCGCGCCAACAGCTTCGACACCCCAACTGGCACCCTGGCCTTCGACGAGAAGGGCGATCTGAAAGACTTCAGCTTCGTCGTCTACGAATGGCACCAGGACGGCACCAAGTCCGAAGCCAAGTAAGCTCTTAGCCTGAACCCAAAACCCACTGCTCCGGCAGTGGGTTTTGTTTATTAGAAGAATTCCGGTTGCATGCTGCGCCAAAAGCGCTGCCTTGCGTGACAACCCAGGAGTTAGGCAATGCCTGATCTTTATCACTACCTGCAACAGCTGGTTAACGGTCTGACCGTTGGCAGCACCTATGCCTTGATCGCCATCGGCTACACCATGGTTTACGGCATTATCGGCATGATCAACTTCGCCCATGGCGAGGTTTACATGATTGGCTCGTACGTAGCCTTCATTGTGGTCGCCGGCCTGGCCATGTATGGCCTGGACAGTTTACCCATCGTGATGATTGCGGCCTTCGCCGCCAGCATCATTGTCGCCAGCGCCTATGGCTACAGCATCGAACGGGTCGCCTACCGCCCTCTGCGCGGCGGCAACCGTCTGATTCCGCTGATTTCCGCCATCGGCATGTCGATCTTCCTGCAGAACCAGGTGCTTCTGGCGCAGGACTCCAAGGACAAATCGATCCCCAACCTGCTACCGGGCAACTTCGTCTTCGGCGAGAGCGCCATGAATGGCGTGGTGATTTCCTATATGCAGGTACTGATTTTCGTCGTCACCTTCTTTGTCATGGTCGGGCTGACGCTGTTTATCTCCCGTTCACGCCTGGGCCGCGCCTGCCGCGCCTGTGCTGAAGACCTGAAGATGGCCAACCTGCTGGGCATCAACACCAACAACATCATCGCCCTGACCTTCGTCATCGGTGCCGCGCTGGCCGCGGTGGCCGCCGTGCTGCTGGGCATGCAATACGGCGTGATCAACCCGCACCTGGGCTTCCTCGCCGGCATCAAGGCCTTCACCGCTGCGGTACTCGGCGGTATCGGCAGCATTCCCGGAGCGGTACTCGGTGGCCTGCTGCTGGGGGTGGCCGAAGCCTTTGGCGCCGATATCTTCGGCGACCAGTACAAGGACGTGGTGGCGTTCAGCCTGCTCGTATTGGTGCTGCTGTTCCGTCCAACCGGTATTCTCGGCCGTCCGGAGGTTGAAAAAGTATGAGTACCTCCATTACCAAGAATCTCAGAACCGCGATCTTCAGTGCCCTACTGGTGTTGGCCGTGGCCTATCCGGTTATCGGCCTGAAGCTCTCCACCGTCGGCATCAAGCTCGAAGTACAAGGCGCCAGCCCAGCCGTACTGTGGACCATCTTCGGCTGCTCGATTGCCATGTTCTTCTGGCAACTGTTCCGCAACCACCTGAGCGCCGCCTGGAGCCACGCGCCCAAGCTGCCGAGCATGCCGGGCAAAGCCAGCGAGTTCCTCACCCTGCCCTCGACCCAGCGCTGGATTGTGCTCGGCCTGATCGTAGTGGCTCTGGCCTGGCCGTTCTTCGGTTCGCGCGGCGCGGTGGATATCGCCACGCTGATACTGATCTACGTGATGCTCGGCCTTGGCCTGAACATCGTGGTCGGTCTGGCGGGTCTGCTCGACCTCGGCTACGTCGCCTTCTACGCC
This sequence comes from Pseudomonas sp. 8BK, assembly GCF_902506475.1. Classification (NCBI taxonomy): domain Bacteria; kingdom Pseudomonadati; phylum Pseudomonadota; class Gammaproteobacteria; order Pseudomonadales; family Pseudomonadaceae; genus Pseudomonas; species Pseudomonas sp. 8BK. The sequence continues at coordinate 3,583,510 of NZ_LR733252.1, forward strand.
GTAGGCGCCTACAGCTACGCGCTGCTGTCGTTCTACTTCGGCCTGAGCTTCTGGATCTGCCTGCCGATTGCCGGCCTGATGGCGGCATTCTTCGGCTTTATTCTGGGCTTCCCGGTGCTGCGCCTGCGCGGCGACTACCTGGCCATCGTCACCCTGGGTTTTGGCGAGATCATCCGCATCCTGCTGAACAACATGACCTGGCTGACCGGTGGCCCCAACGGCATTGGTTCGATCCCCAAGCCAACGCTGTTCGGCCTGTCGTTCGACCGTAAGGCCGCCGAAGGCATGCAGACCTTCCACGAGTACTTCGGGGTGGCTTACAACTCGATCAACAAGGTGATCTTCCTCTACCTGATCGCCCTGCTGCTGGTGTTGTTGACCCTGTTCGTGATCAACCGCCTGCTGCGCATGCCGATCGGCCGTGCATGGGAAGCCCTGCGCGAAGACGAAATCGCCTGCCGCGCACTGGGTATGAACCCCACTGCGATCAAGCTCTCGGCCTTCACCATTGGTGCCTGCTTCGCCGGGTTCGCCGGAAGCTTCTTTGCCGCGCGCCAAGGCCTGGTCAGCCCGCAGTCGTTCACCTTTATCGAGTCGGCGATCATCCTCGCCATCGTCGTCTTGGGCGGCATGGGCTCGCAGCTCGGCATCATCCTCGCGGCCATCGTGATGATCCTGCTGCCCGAGCTGGCACGTGAATTCAACGAATACCGCATGCTGATGTTCGGCGCCCTGATGGTATTGATGATGATCTGGCGTCCGCAGGGCCTGCTGCCCATGCAACGTCCGCACCTGGAGCTGAAGCAATGAGCCGCCCGATCCTGGAAGTAAGCGGCCTGTCCATGCGCTTCGGCGGCCTGCTGGCCGTCAACGGGGTGAACCTGCAGGTCAAAGAAAAACAGGTTGTATCGATGATCGGCCCGAACGGTGCCGGCAAGACCACCGTGTTCAACTGCCTAACTGGCTTCTATCAGCCTACCAGCGGCAGTATCCGCCTCAATGGCGAGCAGATCGAAGGCCTGCCTGGCCACAAGATTGCACGCAAAGGCGTGGTGCGCACGTTCCAGAACGTGCGCCTGTTCAAGGACATGACGGCGGTGGAAAACCTGCTAGTCGCTCAGCACCGCCACCTCAACACCAACTACCTAGCGGGCCTGCTGAAGACTCCGGCGTTTCGCAAGAGCGAACGCGAAGCCATGGAGTTCGCCGCGCACTGGCTGGATCAGGTCAACCTGACCGAGTTTGCCAACCGCACGGCCGGCACCTTGGCATACGGTCAGCAACGCCGCCTGGAAATCGCCCGCTGCATGATGACCCGCCCGAGTATCCTGATGCTCGACGAGCCAGCCGCCGGCCTCAACCCGCGCGAAACCGATGACCTCAAGGCACTGATCCGCGTGCTCAGCGACCAGCACAATGTCACCGTGCTGCTGATTGAGCACGACATGAAGCTGGTCATGAGCATTTCCGACCATATCTATGTGATCAACCAGGGCACGCCCCTGGCGGACGGCACGCCGGAGCAGATCCGCGCCAACCCGGACGTGATCAAAGCCTACCTGGGGGAAGCGTGATGCTGTATTTCGAGAACGTTTCCACCTTCTACGGCAAGATCCAGGCGCTGCATGACGTCAACGTCGAAGTCCGTCAGGGTGAGATCGTCACCCTGATCGGTGCCAACGGTGCCGGCAAGTCGACGCTGCTGATGACCCTCTGCGGTTCGCCCCAGGCGAGCAGCGGCAGCATCCGCTACCAGGGTGAAGAGCTGATCGGCCAGGACACCCCGAGCATCATGCGCAAGAGCATTGCCGTGGTGCCGGAAGGTCGCCGGGTGTTCTCCCGTCTGACCGTAGAAGAAAACCTGGTGATGGGCGGTTTCTTCGGCAGCAAGGCTGACAATCAGGAGCAGCTGGACAAGGTCCTGCACCTGTTCCCGCGCCTGAAGGAACGCTTTGCCCAGCGCGCCGGCACCATGTCCGGCGGTGAGCAGCAGATGCTTGCCATCGGCCGTGCGCTGATGAGCAAACCCAAGCTACTGCTGCTCGACGAGCCGTCGCTGGGCCTGGCGCCGATCATCATCCAGCAGATCTTCGACATCATCGAACAACTGCGCAAGGACGGTGTAACGGTGTTCCTGGTCGAGCAGAACGCCAACCAGGCACTCAAGCTGGCTGACCGCGGTTATGTACTGGAGAACGGTCGGATCGTCATGCAAGGCAGCGGCCACGACCTGCTGAACGATCCGAAGGTGCGCGACGCCTACCTGGGCGGCTAAGCACTCAAGGTAAGAAAAACCGCTCTTCGGAGCGGTTTTTTATTGCCGAAGAAAAAGACTCACCTAACCGCCTTCTGCGCGTCGCTGCTGATAACAGCTTTTACCGCCGCCGTTCGCCCAATGTTCCGTGCACAGAGGGCCTGTCCGGTTACAATGGCGGCCCTTTTTTTGCCGATGACCGTTTTTATGACCGATCCCATTCGCCTGTCCAAACGCCTGATCGAAGTGATTGGCTGTTCGCGCCGCGAGGCCGAACTCTATATCGAGGGCGGCTGGGTCACGGTGGATGGTGTGGTCGTAGAAGAGCCCCAGTTCAAAGTCGCCGAACAGTGCGTGGAGCTGCAGCCCAATGCCGTCCTGGCGCCGATCGAGCCGGTCACGTTGCTCCTGAATGTGCCCAATGGGCATAACCCGGAACGCGCAGTGGAAGGCATCGGCGCAGCCAGCCACTGGACCGATGACGCTGCTGGCATCCGCCCGCTGAAAAGCCATTTCGCCCGCCTGGTCAGCTGTGCACCGCTGCAAGCCGGCGCCGACGGCCTGCATGTACTGACCCAGGACTGGCGCATTGAGCGCAAGCTCAAGGAAGACCTGAGCAAACTGGAGCAGGAATATGTGGTCGAAGTCGTCGGCACCTTGAGCGCCAGCCAACTCAAACGCCTGGCGCACGGCCTGACCTTCAACGGCGTGGCATTGCCACCCTGCAAGGTCAGCTGGCAGAACGAAACCCGCCTGCGCTTCGCCCTGAAGAACCCGCTGCCCGGGCAGATCGTGTTTATGTGCAACAGCGTCGACCTCAAGGTGCTGGGCATGAAGCGCATCCGCATCGGTGGCGTGCCGATGGCCAAGGTCCCTGCGGGCCAGTGGCGCTATCTAGCAGGCAAAGAACGCTTCTAACTATTTTTTCAGCGGCTGCTCTCAGGCATCCGCCCTCTTCAGGATCTATCAATGCTTAACAACGACGTACTGCGCAGCCTGCGCTACAGCCTCGACGTGACTGATACGCAGCTGGCCGAAATCATCCAACTCAGCGGCAAACAGGTCGCCCTCGACGACCTCGCAGCCATGCTCAAGAAGGACGACGAAGAAGGCTTCATGCCCTGTGACGATGAGCTGATGGCGCATTTTCTCGACGGCCTGGTGTACTTCAAACGCGGCAAGGACGACAGCCGCCCGGCTCAGCCGTTCGAGCTGCCGATCACCAACAACATAGTGCTGAAGAAACTGCGTGTGGCCTTCGAACTGAAGGAAGACGATATGCACGCCATCATGCAGAGCGTCGATTGCCCGGTGTCCAAACCGGAGATGAGTGCGTTGTTTCGCAAGTTCGGCCACAGCAACTACCGCACCTGCGGCGATCAATTCCTGCGTAACTTCCTCAAGGGCCTGACCCTGCGCGTACGCAGCTAACCCCCAGCGCCGCGCTGCCATGCCTGCCCGCATGGCAGCGTATTTCCACGGGCAATGATGACTGCCATGGCGCAGCCAGATGATTAGGGTAGTGGCACTCATCCGTTAAAAGGATTCGCCATGCACCCTTACTTCTCCCTGCAAGGCCGCACCGCCCTGGTTACCGGCGGCACCCGCGGTATCGGCAAGATGATCGCCAAAGCCTTTGTCGAAGCTGGCGCCACGGTCTACGTTTGCGCCCGTGATGGCGAAGCCTGCGCGCAAACTGCGGCCGAGCTGTCAGCCTTCGGCACCTGCCACGGAATTGCCGCCAACCTGGCCAGCGAAGAAGGTGTGCAAGTACTGGCCGAACAGCTGACCGGGCAGATTGTCAGCCTGGATATTCTGGTGAACAACGCCGGCACCACCTGGGGTGCACCACTGGAAAGCTACCCGGCCAAGGGCTGGGAGAAGGTCATGCAGCTCAATGTGACCTCGGTGTTCAGCTGCATCCAGCAATTGCTGCCGCTGCTGCGCAAGGCCGGCAGTGCGGCGAATCCGGCGCGGGTGATCAATATCGGCTCGGTCGCCGGCATCACCTCGCATGGTGAAGACGCCTATGCCTATGGCCCGAGTAAAGCGGCGCTGCATCAGCTGTCGCGCATGCTTGCCCGCGAACTTGTTGGCCAACATATCAACGTCAACGTGATCGCCCCAGGGCGCTTCCCGAGCAAGATGACCCAGTTTATTGCCCAGGATGAGGCAGCCATGGCCGAGGACTGCGCGCTGATCCCGATGCAGCGCTGGGGCCGCGAGGAAGAAATGGCCGCCCTGGCCATCAGTCTGGCGAGCACCGCCGGGGCCTATATGACCGGCGCGATCATCCCGATCGACGGCGGTTTTCACCTCTAGTCAGGTACTATGGCGGCGTTTTCACTCGATCATGTCGCCATGTCCTACTCGGTTTCTCCCATCGGCTTTGTCCGCTCCTGCTTCAAGGAGAAGTTCGCCATTCCCCGTCAGCCGCAACTGGCCCCAGCGGCCCGTGGCGTACTGGAGCTGGTTGCCCCGTTCGATAACGGCGATGCCGTGCAGGGGCTGGAGCAGGTCAGCCATGTCTGGCTGCTGTTTCTGTTTCACCAGGCGCTGGAAGACAAGCCGCGCCTCAAGGTGCGCCCGCCGCGCCTGGGTGGCAATCAGTCGGTCGGTGTATTCAGCACCCGCGCCACCCACCGACCCAATGGCATCGGCCAATCGGTGGTCAAGCTGGACAAGGTTGAGCCCGGCAAACTGTGGCTGTCAGGCATCGACCTACTCGACGACACCCCGGTGCTGGACATCAAGCCCTACGTACCCTATGCCGACAGCGTCGCCGGGGCCTACAACCGCATCGCCGACAGCGCGCCGGCGTTGATCGACGTCAGCTGGCAGGACAGCGCGCTGATCCAGGCAAACCAACACGGGCAACGCCTGAATGAACCGCTGGTCGAGTTGATTGAGCAATGCCTGGCCCAGGACCCGCGCCCGGCCTACCAGCAACCCAGCCCGGAGCGCCGCTATGGCGCGTGCTTCTGGGATGTCGATGTGCATTGGCACTACCCGCAGCCTGGCAGCATCTGCGTACTGGAAGTCGTGCCCGCCGGCGAACCAAGTTAGCGCCCCACATACGCACACATAGGCTGAGCAGTCATTTTGTCTTATATTTACCATGCAAATGTATACAAAATAGGATCCTCGCCATGCTCCAACGTCCCGGTCGCCTCAATGGCTTGCGCCATATCGCCCTGCTGGTCCCTGACTTAGAAGCCTGCGAACGCTTCTACGTGGATATTCTCGGCATGCAGGTGCTGCACCGCGCCAATCCAGACCTGGTCTACCTGACCTGCGGTAACGACAATCTGTCCCTGGGTCGCGCTTCTGTGCCCAGCAACGGCGAGCAGGCGGTGGATCACTACGGTTTTATCGTCGATAGCATTGACGAGCTGCACGCCTGGTACGCCTACTTCAAGGCACAAGGCGTGACCCTGCTCGACCGCCCCTTTGCCCATGGCGACGGCGCGCATAGCTTCCACTTGCTCGACCCCGCCGGTAACAAGGTGCAGCCGATCTACCATCCGGCCTTCTCCGGGCAGCGCTTCAGCCACGTGCAATAGCCTGCGGAGCGCCCGACCGACACTGGGCATCTACACTGAGCAGATGCCAGGCGCAGAGACAATCGCATCAGCACTTGGCAAAACCCGCAGGCGGCAAACAGGCGTTCACTGTTCGCCGCCTTGCGGGTATGGTGAACACAAGGGTCATACTGCCAATTGGCCAGTAACCGACCCGACAAACCGTCAATCACCTATCGACATAATGTGAGCGCATGAAAGCCAGCACCTACATGCCGACTGAAAACCTTGTCGATCTGCTGCTCGACGCCATCTGCGTGGTCGACAGACGCGGTCGCTTCGTTTTTGTCAGCGCCGCCTGCCAGCGGATTTTCGGCTACAGCGCAGACGAGATGATCGGCCAGGTGATGATCGATATGGTGCATCCCGAAGACCGCGCAAAAACCCTGCAGGCCGCCAAGGAAATAATGGCCGGCGCGCATAAACCGAACTTCGAGAACCGTTACCTGCGCAAGGATGGCAGCACCGTCTACATCCTCTGGTCTGCACGCTGGTCAGAAGACGATCAGGTACGCATCGCTGTCGCCCATGACATCACCGAACGTAAGCGCAGCGAAGCCCTGCAGACCGCGCTGTACGGCATATCCGAAGCGGCCCATTCGGCCAAGGACCTGCTCGGGCTGTTTCAGCAGGTGCACCAGATCGTTGGCGAACTGCTGCCAACCATCAGTTTTTCCGTGGCGCTGTACGATGAACAGAACGACGAGCTGAGCTTCCCCTACCCTGCCGAACAACCGCCAGCAACGGCCGCCGATACGCCGCTGAATGCTGCCACGCTGAGCGCCCAGGTAATTCGCAGCGGCAACACCCTGCTGCTGCCCAACGCCTGTCAGACACTGACCGATGTTTCACACAGCTGGCTCGGCGTTCCGCTGCGCTCACACCGTGGAATTATCGGCGCACTGCTGGTGCAGAGCAGTGCTTCTACGCGCTACAGCGAACGTGATCAGGAACTGCTGCAATTTGTCTCGACCCAGGTGGCCACAGCCATCGAGCGCCAGCAGATGCTCAGCCATCTGCAGTTTATGGCGCAGTACGACCAGCTCACCCAACTGCCCAACCGCGCACTGCTGCGCGACCGTTTGCATACGGCCCTGGCCCGCGCGCGCCGCGAGCAGTCGCAAGTAGCGCTGCTGTTTCTCGATCTGGACAAGTTCAAGCAGGTCAACGACAGCCTCGGCCATGCTGCTGGCGATCAGTTGCTGCAAGGCGTCGCACAGCGTATCCAGCTGTGTCTACGTGAGGTCGATACCGTGGCGCGCTTTGCCGGAGATGAATTCGTCGTACTGCTGGAAGACTTCCACTCAGCCGATCACGCCAACGTGGTGGCGGAGAAAATACGTCAGAGCCTTAATCAACCCTTTGAGCTGTGCGGACGCAGCCAGACCATTCTGCCGAGCATTGGCATCGCCCTGTATCCGCAACACGCCCAGGATGAACAGCAACTGCTGCAACACGCTGACAACGCCATGTATCGGGCCAAGCAGAAAGGCGGTAACCGTGCGCACAGCGCCCTTGAGCTGAAATAGGCGCGCAAAAAAAGCCCGCCAATTGGCGGGCTTTTAATGACGGCAGGCTTACTTCTCGACGAAGGCGCGCTCGATCAGGTAATCACCCGGCTCGCGCATGCGCGGCGAGACCTGCAGGCCGAACTCGTTGAGCACCTCGCTGGTTTCATCAAGCATGCTCGGGCTACCGCAGATCATTGCACGGTCGTCCTGCGGATTGATCGGCGGCAGGCCGATGTCCTGGAACAACTTGCCGCTGCGCATCAGGTCAGTCAGGCGCCCCTGATTCTCGAACGGCTCGCGGGTCACTGTCGGGTAGTAGATCAGTTTGTCCTTCAGCGCATCGCCAAAGAACTCGTTCTGCGGCAGGTGCTCGGTGATGAATTCGCGGTAGGCCACTTCGTTCACATAACGCACGCCGTGAACCAGAATCACCTTCTCAAAGCGCTCGTAGGTTTCCGGGTCCTGAATCACGCTCATAAACGGCGCCAGGCCAGTGCCGGTGCTGAGCAGGTACAGATGCTTGCCGGGTTTGAGGTCATCGAGCACCAGGGTGCCGGTGGGCTTCTTGCTGATGATCACCTCGTCGCCTTCCTTGAGGTGCTGCAGCTGCGAGGTCAGCGGACCATCCGGCACCTTGATGCTGAAGAACTCCAGATGCTCTTCCCAGTTCGGGCTGGCGATTGAGTAGGCACGCATCAGTGGGCGGCCGTTATCCTGCTGCAAGCCGATCATCACAAACTGGCCATTCTCGAAGCGCAAACCTGGATCACGGGTGCACTTGAAGCTGAACAGCGTGTCGTTCCAGTGATGAACGCTGAGAATGCGCTCGGAGTTAAGGTTGCTCATGTGCCGGGGGCTCCGAAGAATAGATGATGCCTGCGCGCCTGTGCGCAATTGCACGGCATTGTAATGAGCGGCAGAATATCTGTTAACTTGATTATCAAGATATAGGTTATCGGTTATATAGATATGCGATTTACTCTCAGACAGCTGCAAGTCTTCGTCGCCGTGGCCCAGCATGAAAGCGTGTCGCGCGCGGCCGATTCCCTGGCCCTGTCGCAATCGGCCACCAGTACTTCGCTCAGCGAACTGGAGCGGCAGTCCGACTGCCAGCTGTTCGACCGCGCCGGTAAACGCCTGTGCCTTAACGCTCTCGGCCTGCAGCTGTTGCCGCAAGCGGTGGCGCTGCTCGACCAGGCGAAGGAAATCGAGCGCCTACTGGGCGGCAAGAGTGGCTATGGCTCGCTGAATGTCGGCGCCACCCTGACAGTCGGCAACTACCTGGCGACCCTGCTGATCGGCAGTTTTATGCAGCGCCACCCGGAATGCCGGGTCAAGCTGCAGGTACACAACACCGCCTACGTGGTACAGCAGATCGCCCATTACGAGCTGGATATGGGCATGATCGAAGGTGACTGCCAGCACCCGGATATCGAGGTGCAGCCGTGGGTTGAAGATGAGCTGGTGGTGTTCTGCGCGCCGCAGCATGCCCTGGCGCAGCGTGGTGAGGCGGGCTTGGAAGAGCTTACCCGCGAGGCCTGGATTCTGCGTGAACAAGGCTCCGGCACGCGTTTGACCTTCGACCAGGCCATGCGCCATCACCCCAGCAGCCTGAATATCCGCCTGGAGCTGGAACACACCGAGGCGATCAAACGTGCCGTGGAATCAGGCCTGGGGATTGGCTGTATTTCCCGCCTGGCATTGCGCGATGCGTTTCGCCGCGGCAGCCTGGTGGCGGTGGAAACTCCCGAGCTGGATCTACGCCGGCAGTTCTACTTTATCTGGCACAAACAGAAGTACCAGACCGCCGCCATGCGTGAATTTATCGAACTGTGCCGCGCACTGACCGCCGGCGTGACGCGCAGCGATCAGATTGTGCTGCCTACTATCGCCTGAGGACGGCGGAGTTAGCCAAGCAGGATAATCGCCCACACCAGGGCAATCAGGCTGAGAGCGGTGAACTGGGCGGCGCTGCCCATGTCCTTGGCATTCTTTGACAGCGGGTGCAGCTCCAGCGAGATGCGGTCAATGGCCGCCTCCACCGCCGAGTTGAGCAGTTCGACGATCAGCGCCAGCAGACACACCGCAACCATCAAGGCGCGCTCGACGCGGCTGACATCCAGATAGAACGCCAAAGGCACCAGAATCAGGTTGATCAGCAGCAGCTGTCGAAAGGCGGCTTCACCGGTAAAGGCGGCGCGCAGGCCGGCCAGGGAATAACCGGTGGCATTGAGAACACGTTTAAGGCCGGTCTGGCCTTTGAATGGCGACATCATCACAACCATCTCGAGAAAGCCCGGCAGGCTACGCCAAGCCCGGGAGAAAAGCACTTCAGTCAGATGGAATCGATTCCAGCTGCTGCAACAGCAACGCCGCCTGTGTGCGAGTACGAACCCCGAGCTTGCGGAAAATCGCCGTGACATGGGCCTTTACCGTGGCCTCGGAGACGCTCAGCTCATAGGCAATCTGCTTGTTCAGCAAGCCGTCACAGACCATGGTCAGCACACGGAATTGCTGCGGCGTCAGGCTGGCCAGGCCGGCACTGGCGGCCTTGGCCTCAGCCGACAGGGCAATCGCCTCCTGAGTCTGCTGCGGCCACCAGACTTCGCCATCAAGCACCAGACGCACGGCCTGCTGAATGGTTTCCAATGGGCTGGATTTGGGGATAAAGCCGCTGGCACCGAACTCCCGCGAGCGCGCGATGATGGACGGCTCTTCCTGAGCGGAGATCATCACCACCGGAATATGCGGGTATTGCCCGCGCAGCAGCACCAGGCCAGAGAAGCCATAGGCACCGGGCATATTGAGGTCAAGCAGCACCAGATCCCAATCGGTCTTCTGCGCCAGGCAGGCTTCCAGCTCAGCAATACTGGCCGCTTCAACCAGCCGTACATCCGGCCCTAGCCCCAGTGTCAGCGCCTGTTGCAAGGCACTGCGAAACAAGGGGTGATCATCAGCAATAAGGATTTCAAAAGCGGCCATGGTGAATCCTGTTTTTGTTATGTGGATACCCGCCAGGGGTACTGTCCAGGGCACGGTGAACAGTGCGCACAGGTCGCAGGGTTGCAGGCAACCAGACCTGAAAACGCAGAAAAGCGACCAAGCATGCCCAGCACTGACGGGGTGGTCAAGCACGACGCTTTGCGGCACAGTTCGCAACTTTGCCGACGAGAGCCTGAAATGCGAAGCCACGCCCTGCGCGCCGACCTGTTAATGCTGCTGACCGCGATGATCTGGGGCTCCTCGTTTGTCGCCCAGCGCCTGGGCATGGATTCCATCGGCCCATTCCTCTACAGCGGCCTGCGCTTTGCCTTGGCGGCGCTGATTCTGCTACCCGTGCTGCGTCTACTGGAAGGTCGCAGCAGCAGCGCCGCGGTCGCGCCACTGAACAGCCAACTGCTGCGTGGCGGTGTGCTGATGGGCCTGGCGCTGGCCCTGGGGATCAACCTGCAGCAAGTTGGCCTGCTGTTTACCAGCGTCACCAACTCCGGCTTTATCACCGGGCTGTACGTGATCATCGTGCCGCTGCTGGGGCTGTTTATCGGCCATAAGACCGGCCTGGGCATCTGGTTGGGGGCCTGCCTGGCGGTGGTCGGCATGTTCCTGCTCAGCGTTGGCGAGGGCTTTACCGTGGCCTCTGGTGACTGGCTGCAACTGGCCGGGGCCTTCGTCTGGGGTGTGCATGTGCTGCTGGTAGGTTTCTTTGCCGGCCGCCATGACCCGCTGCGCCTGGCCCTGGTGCAGTTCATCACCTGCGCGATGATCAGCCTGGTGCTGGCGGTGATCTTCGAGGAAATCCAGCTGCAATCGATCATCGCCGCCGGCCCGGCGATTCTCTTTGGCGGCATCTTCGGTGTGGCCGTCGGTTTTACCCTGCAGGTGGTGGCGCAGAAAGACGCCATCGCTTCCCACGCTGCGATCATCCTCTCGCTGGAAGCGGTTTTCGCCGCCATCGCCGGGGCCTGGCTACTGGGTGAATCGCTGGAACTGCGCGGCTACTTCGGCTGCGCACTGATGTTTGCCGGCATGCTGCTGGCGCAGTTGTGGCCAAAGAAATTGGCCCCAAACCAGGTCGTTTAAAAACGTAGGCGAGGCAGCCGAGACAAGGCGCTACGAAGTAACAGCCGATGGCTGGTCAAACAGGCGAGGAAGCGGAGTTTGCGAGCTGTAAATGAGCATTCCGAGCCTGCTTTCAACGCCGTATCGGCAACGCAGGTAGTTTTTCAACGACCTGCTAAAGAAACTCGCGCAGACGATCATGCATTGGATCATCCAACGGCACCGCACGCGGCGCCTTGGCGGCCAGGTAGTGCTGACTGAAGACATCCAGATAGGCATTCAAACCGTCTGCAGCACGCTGGTCGCCGGCCAGTTCCAGGCACAGGGCGGCGACTTCAGCGGTGCAGAAATGATCGTCGCGCTTGGAGCGGCGCAGTTTGTAGCGTGACAGCTGCTCGGCCTGCAGGCTGAGCACCGGCAGGCTGTCGAGGTAGGGGCTTTTGCGAAACATCTTGCGCGCCTCGCTCCAGGTAGCATCCAGCAGCACGAACAACGGCCGCTTGCCAGGCGCTGGCTGCACTTCGCTGACCACCCGCTCCGCGGCGACATATTCGCCCGGAAACACCAGATAAGGTTGCCACTGCGGATCGCGCAGTAACGCCGGCAACTCGGCATCCACGGCAACCCGTGACCAGCCAAACGCCGAGGTATCGGCCAGCACATCGGCAATCAGCCAGCCGGTATTGCTCGGCTTGAGCGCCTCGACATCGTGCATCAGCAGACACACCGCAGACGTTGCGGCAATACGCGGGCGCCAGGCACACAAGCAGTGAGTCATCGCCAGACGGCAAGCATCACAACGCACCGAGCGACTGCCACGGGCAAGAAATGGTTTGGCACTGCGGGCAATCCGCGCAGCCCGCAAACGAGCGACGGCGTGGCTCATCAGGCGAGTACCTGACAGAAGAGAAGAAACGGCATGAGTCATCCAGGGGTCAGCAAGCGCGGCAGTCTAGCAAAGCCCGCTACAGCTTATTCGACCGTGCGTCTTGCTCCACCTGCCGTGGCAACTGCGCAAGTGTCGGCAGGCGAGTAAGATAACCGGCACTGAACCTCTACCCGGCACTGCCGGTCAGAAGGTGCGACTCGACTTTGGAGAACCCCATGCTGCGTTTGACCAGCCTGACCCTGGCCTTGAGCCTGCCCCTGCTTGCCCATGCCGCCACCCTGAAAGACTTTGAACTGAGCAAGACCCTGGAAAAAGTCGCGCGCGAAAGCAGCGTGGGCACGCCACGGGCGATCAATGAAGACATTCTCGATCAGGGCTACACCGTTGACGGCAGCGAGCTGGTCAACCACCTCAGCGTACGCAGCGAGCATGCAGCGCAGATGCGCGGCAACCCGGACGTGGTCCGCGCACAACTGGCCAACAGCGTGTGCCGCAATGCCGGTTATCGTCAGTTGCTGGCACGCGGCGCGGCGCTGCGTTATGAATTCAGCGAATACAAGAGCAACCGCCCGGTGACCACCGAGCGTTTCAGCAAAGCCGATTGCGGCCTGTAAGGCTCAACCACCACCCTGTTGCGCACGCCGTTGCTCATCATCGGCGCGCAGATCTGCGAGCAACGCGTGCATGTAACGCGAACGCCTCGCCGCACCTTCAAGCCGCTGCAAACACTCTTCTTCCAGGCTTATCTGGTTATTGCGCGCGGCCTGCTGCAACAGGCGGTACAAATCCACATCAAGGTCCAAGGTCAACTTAGGCATACCTGCCCCTCCTTTTCCCGCACCCACTGGCCTGCGCTAACGCAGACAGCGTGGTTCTCCCCGCCCTTGCACGGCAGCCTGCTCCTCGGCACTGAGCAAATCGCCAAGCGGTTTTTCCAGCAATTCGGCAGCGGCCTCCAGTACATGCGCCCAGCTCGCCTGATTGGCGAACAGCATGCCGGCTTCATCCAGGGTGCCACCTCGATTACGGTAGCCCAGCACCCGACTGTGTCGAGCATCACCGAGCAGCGGCCACAGATGCCCACGGGCGACTTCCGGACGCATATGGGTCAGCAGCACACGCTTTATGCTGGCAGCCGGGAATAACCGTTCAACCCGCTCGGCATCGACAATCACCGCCTGTTCCCAGATATCGCGGGCCGCACGAAAACGCCCCGGCTCTTGCAAGTAAACCAGACGCCAGGCACATCCGGCCGCGCTCAGACGAACGGCCACGCGCTGCATTTCTGCCAACTGATAACTGCCGGTGGCGATCAGCAGCAAGGGCTGCTCGCCTTGCTGCTCAGCCACCACAACGGCGCCATCCTGCGCCAGTTGCTCGGCCTGTTCGCGGGTGAATACACAAGGCCGCTCGCGTTTGGCAATCACCATGCAAGCGATCTGGCCGCGCGCCTGGTAGATACCTGGCAACAACGCCAATACCGAATTGTGATCGACTGGAAACACCACCCGCACCATGTCGCTCATCTCACCGAGCAAAGCCTCACAGAAGGTGGTGTCCTGGTGCGATTGCTGATTCTTGCCGTTTTCCCAGGTGTGCGATGTAGCCACCAGCGGCCAGCCAAGCCAGCCTGCCGGTCGCCCGGACTCTTTCTGCTGGCGGGCAAAGATGATCCGTTGGCGCACCGCGCCGAGCATCTTCACGCAGAAGGCCTCGTAGCTCGCCACCAGATTCAGGCCACCCTGGTTGGCCAGGCAGGCTGACACCACGGCCTCCTCATTGAGCGCAGTGATAATGGCGCCATCCAGCGCTTCCAGCTCGCTCTCCGGCGCGGTCACCCGATGCTTGAGCGCCTTGAGCACGCCGCCCAGACGATTGCTGGCCAGCTCATCGGGGTTACCGACACGCGGACGCAACTGCGGATTAGCCTGCACCAGATCAACAAAGAACCGGTCCAGAGCCAGCATCGGCGAGCACGCGCCGTCCTGGTACTGCAACGCGGGCAATTGCGGCAGCGCTGGGTGACGCAGCGCTAACGGGTTATCGCGCTCCAGCGCACGGGAACCTCTAGCCGCAAACAGCGTGCAGGCTGCGCGCAGCTCATCCGGTGCAACCCAGAGCTGCGCCGCATGCTGATTGAACAGTTCACGGGCGCCGCTATCGGTATGCGGATTGGCCGGTAATGGCAGGTTGTGCGCCGCATTGCTGCCAGCGCCATAGAAGCCGAAGCCCTTGAGCGTTTCAGCAATGCCATAGGGCATCGGCAGCGGATAGTTCAACACGCCACCGTGCAACTCCTGCACGCGCCGACCCAGGCGCTGCTCCATGTCCCACAGCGCGCAGACAAAAGCAGCCGGGTCGCGGCCATCGAAACTCACCGGATCAAAGCCACAATGGCGTAGGTGCTCGCGGAAGTTGTCCAGTCCGGCGGGCGTCGCCAGTTCGGTACGCTGCTCGATGCGCCGACCGTTGGCGATCATCAGCGGCAACGCCACGCCGCAGTCCTCGGCGCGCCACCAACGCGGCATCCAGTCACTGCCGCGCTGCTCTTCGGCCGCGCCATCGGAGAGAAACGCCACCAGCTTCTCGCCAGGTAACGGCAGATGGGCGTACTGCAGCTCGGCAAAGCCTAGGTATCCGCCCTCGGCAATCCCGCCAGCCGTGTGCGGATTAACATGGCTGCCCAGCGGCGCGCTGACCTGGCCGGCCGCGTTCTGCACATAGCTGTAGAAGTCCGCCACCAGCTGGCTCATCCCCGCCTCGTCACAGGGGTAACGCTCGGCCTGCTCCGGATGCTGATTGGCTGTCAGCAGGTTGAGCGCCTCGATGGCCGCCACGCAGTGGCCCTGGCCCATCAACCAACCGCGGGTTTCTCTGCTCAGGTTATTCAGCGCCAGGTAGCCGGCATAGGCCGGCACCATATTCAGGGCGCCGCCGGTGTGCCCTTCGGGCGAGACCTTGAAGTCCTCTGCGACCAACGCCACGCCATCGAGGCGCACGCGCTGGGCATAGGTCATATGCACCACCAGCCACATCCCGGCAGCTGTCAGCCGATCCAGCGCGTGGAAGTGGCGGTAGACACTCGGCAGATCCGTCTGCACTCCCGCCTGCACCAGCTGGTGGGCCATACGGTAGACCGCAGCGCAGGTCTGCGGACTATGCTGCAAAGGGCCATAACCACGCTGCCAGGCGGCAAAGGCAGGCTCAAGGCGGGCATGCTCGGCCAACTCGCTGGCGCTGGGAAATAGCTGGGTCATACGCGGCTCCGATAGTTTTAGTCAGCTTAGAACGCGAGATACAGGCAGATGCTGACCTGTATCAAAACCCCCGGTTACCTGATGGGACAGCCTTAAACGCCACCCACTCAACGAGTTCAAGGATTAGCCATGGCCCTGCTCAACTTCCTCGGCGCAATTCAACAAGTCACCGGCTCCTGTTACTTGATCGAAAGCCGTGACGGCGCACGGGTGCTGCTCGACTGCGGTATGCGCCAGGGCCGCCGCGAAGAGGAAGACGGCAACCGCGCACCGTTTGCCTTTGACCCGCAAAGTCTGGATGCCGTGGTGATTTCCCACGCGCACATCGACCACACAGGCCTGCTACCGAAACTCACAGCTGCCGGCTATCGCGGACCAATATTTGCCACCGATGCGACCTGTGAACTGATGGAATTGATGCTGCTCGACGCCGCGTTTATTCAGGAGAAAGACGCCGAGTGGGAAAACAAATGGCGTGCACGGATAGGCAAAGCGCCAATCAGCCCGCTGTACACCACCGCCGATGCCGAGCAGGCGCTGAGCCAACGCCGGCCGCTGCTGTATGGCGAAAGCCGCGAAGTGGCCAAGGGCGTGCAAGTCACCTTTCACGACGCCGGGCATATCCTCGGCTCGGCGATTGTAGAACTCGAAGTGCAAGACCATCACCTGACCCGCCGCCTGGTGTTCTCCGGCGACCTGGGCAATACCTGTTCACCCTTGATGCAAGACCCCAGCACGCTAAGCAAAGCCGATGTGGTGTTGCTGGAGTCGACCTACGGCGACCGCGACCACCGCTGCAGTGAGGACACCCTGGAGGAACTGGTGGAGATTCTGCAGCAGGCTCATCACGACGGCGGCAACGTGCTGATCCCTGCCTTCGCCGTAGGCCGCACCCAGGACCTGATCTACTACCTCGGGCGCTTCTATCAGCAAGGCCGCTTGCCGCAACAGGCGGTGTTTCTCGACAGTCCGATGGCCATAAGGGCCAACGCCATCTACTCACGCTTTCAGGACCAGTTCGCCGCCGAGGATCGCGCGGCGTTGGCGGCCAAAAAGGTCAAGCGCATCGAAGACTGGCTACCCATCCTGCGCTGCACACCCAGCGTGGAAGAGTCGATGGCCATCAACCGGATCAAGAGCGGTGCAATCATCATCGCCGGCAGCGGTATGTGTACCGGCGGACGTATCGTCCATCACTTCAAGCACAACCTCTGGCGCGACGACTGCCATCTGATCTTCCCCGGCTTTCAGGCCAAGGGTACCCTCGGCCGCGCGCTGGTGGATGGTGCGGAAAACGTAAAAATCCTCCACCAGCGCATCGCGGTTAAAGCCAAGGTACATACCCTCGGCGGCTTCTCCGCGCATGCCGGGCAATCACAGCTGCTCGACTGGGTCAGCCACTTCGAGCACCAGCCCGAGCTGTACCTGGTACATGGTGAGCTGGAGAAGATGCAGGCCCTGCAACTGGCTTTGCGCGAACGCCTGAACTGGATCGCCAACATCCCTGAACCCGGCGAGCAAATCGCCCTCTGATGCAGTCCTGGCATGGGCTGCCGGTTGTCACGCATAGGCATGCGCCGCACAATCCATCAGCCAGCAGCCATACTCAGGACAAGGCCGGCGCGGCAATAGCCTGCTCGGCCAGTCAGCAGAAGGAGAAGTTGTATGCCCGATGAATCGGACGATTTTCTGTCTCGGCATTTTCAAACCAGCGGCGTCGACCTGACCACCAGGGTGGAAGAATTGGGCATCCTTGCCGCGCCACCCGATAGTCCCAATACCAAGCTCTACCAGGCCATGCTCGGCACAGTTGTGCGCATGGCACAGGCCGACCGCAACCGCTGGGACGCGAAGATCATGCTGCAGACCCTGCGCGAAATGGAGCATGCCTTCAGTGCGCTGGAACAGTTCAAACGGCGGCGCAAGGTCACCGTCTTCGGCTCGGCACGCACCCCGCCCGACCATCCGGTTTACCACCTGGCTCGCGACCTCGGCGCGACCCTGGCCAAACATAACCTGATGGTCATTACCGGCGCCGGTGGCGGCATCATGGCGGCTGCTCACGAAGGAGCCGGCCTGGAAAACAGCCTGGGGTTCAATATCACCCTGCCCTTCGAGCAGGGTGCCAATGCCACCGTACAAGGCAGCAACAACCTGCTGTCATTTCACTTCTTCTTTCTGCGCAAGCTGTTCTTCGTCAAGGAAGCCGACGGCCTGGTGCTCTGCCCAGGTGGTTTTGGCACCCTGGACGAAGCGCTGGAAGTACTGACCCTGATCCAGACCGGCAAAAGCCCACTGGTACCCGTAGTGCTGCTCGACCAGCCTGGTGGCACCTTCTGGACCAGCGCCCTGAGCTTTCTGCAGGAACAACTGCAAGACAACGGCTATATCCTGCCCAGCGATATGCGCCTGATGCGCCTGGTGCACAGCGCTGAAGAAGCAGCCGAGGAAATCGCTCAGTTCTACCGCAACTACCACTCAAGTCGCTGGCTCAAGGAACACTACGTGATCCGCCTCAACCATGCGCTGAACGAGGCAGCCATGCAGCAGCTGAACAATGAGTTCCGCGACCTGTGCACGCACAGCGACTTCCAGCAACAAGCTCACTGCGACTCCGAGCAGGATGAACCGGAGCTGTGCCATATGACGCGCTTGGCTTTCGCCTTTAACGGCCGCAACCACGGCCGCTTGCGCGAACTACTCGACTTGGTCAATCAGCCGCACAACTGGGCAGAAAACGCCTGACCTGCCGCCCAGCCGATAGCCTGCCTGCGGGCTATCGGCAATCGCACTTCAGCTAGCTAAGCAAGACAAGAAAAACCACACGCATTTCAGTCCAGAAAGCATTTGCCTCCAGTACTGCGACATCATCAGCGTGTAGGAGTAGGTAAGAGGGAAACAGAGAGCGTTGATGCAAGCTGGTCGGCGAACAGCGGGCTTCGGCTTAATCGTCCAACGCGCCGCGTAGCAAGCGCCCGATTAGCTCAGGCGGATAACCCCGATAACTGAGAAAACGCGCCTGCTGGGCACGCTCGCGCGCATCACGGGGCAGCTCACCGGCAAACTTGCGTTGCCAGGTTTCCTGCAGATGCTCACGCCAGTCAATACCACTGTCGCGCAGGGCCTGCTCGACATCGCTGCGGGCCAGGCCGCGCTGGGTCAGCTCTTCACGAATGCGCAACGGACCATAGCCGGCACGCGCGCGGTAGCTGACAAAGGCCTCCAGATAACGCGTTTCAGACAGCAAACCTTCTTCAGCCAAGCGATCGAGAGCGGCTTCGATTAACTCATCAGCCGCCCCGCGACTGCGTAGCTTGCGGGTCAACTCGACGCGGCCATGCTCACGCCGTGCCAGCAAATCCATGGCCGCCCGCCGCACAGCGACGGGGTTATCCAGAGCAATGTACATAGGCAGGCAGATCAGGCGTCGGCGTCAGCCAGGTCATCGGCCGTGGAGTTGGCCTTGACCGTCGGGCTTACTACCAGCAGTTTTTCGCGAATCAGCCCTTCGACGGTGCGTGCCACTTCCGGGTTGTCTTCCAGGTACTTGGCCGAGTTGGCCTTACCCTGACCGATCTTGTTGCCCTGGTAGCTGTACCAGGCGCCGGACTTCTCCAGCAGACCGAGCTGCACACCGAGGTCGATGATCTCACCGTTGCGGTAGATGCCTTTACCGTAAAGAATCTGGAATTCAGCCTGACGGAACGGCGGCGCTACCTTGTTCTTCACTACCTTGACGCGGGTTTCGCTACCCACCACTTCGTCGCCTTCCTTCACTGCGCCGGTGCGGCGGATATCCAGACGTACCGAGGCGTAGAACTTCAGCGCGTTACCACCGGTGGTGGTTTCCGGACTGCCGAACATCACGCCGATCTTCATGCGGATCTGGTTGATAAAGATCACAAGACAGTTGGCGTTCTTGATATTGCCGGTAATCTTGCGCAGCGCCTGGCTCATCAGGCGGGCCTGCAGGCCGACGTGCATATCGCCCATCTCGCCTTCAATTTCCGCTTTCGGCACCAGGGCAGCAACCGAGTCGACAATGATCACGTCGATGGCATTGGAGCGCACCAGCATGTCGGTAATTTCCAGGGCCTGCTCGCCGGTATCCGGCTGCGACACCAGCAGGTCATCGACGTTGACACCAAGCTTGCCGGCGTAATCCGGGTCGAGAGCGTGTTCGGCATCGACGAAGGCACAGGTGGCACCGAGCTTCTGCGCTTCGGCAATTACCGACAGGGTCAGGGTGGTTTTACCGGAGGACTCAGGGCCGTAGATTTCAACGATACGGCCTTTCGGCAGACCGCCAATGCCCAGGGCGATGTCCAGCCCCAGCGAGCCGGTGGAGATGGCTGGGATCGCCTGACGATCATGATCGCCCATGCGCATCACCGCGCCCTTGCCGAATTGCTTTTCAATCTGGCCTAGGGCTGCCGCCAAGGCGCGCTTCTTATTCTCGTCCATTTAAGTCCTCACGTAATCAAGAAGGGCCAGCTAGCGGCCACCAACAACTGTATAAGTAGACAGTATTATTCCACAGGGCAAGTCGCCCGCCTACCCCGCGTTTGGATTTTCTTGCGCAAGCAGGCGCAACAGCCCAGCCAGTGCGGCCTCGACCGTTTGTCGGCGAACTTCGCTGCGATCCCCGGCAAACTGCCGGCGCACACTAAATAACTGCGCACCATCACCCCAAGCCAACCAAACCGTACCTACCGGCTTCTCCTGCGAACCACCATCCGGCCCGGCAACACCGCTGACTGCCACTGCAAAGCGCGCGCCACTATTGGCCTGCGCCCCCCGCACCATGGCCTCGACCACTTCCTGACTAACCGCGCCAACCGTGACAAACAGCGCCTCGGGAACATTCAACTGTTTAGTCTTTTGCACGTTTGAGTAAGTGACATAACCCGCTTCAAACCAGGCCGAGCTGCCGGGAATCCGGGTAATCGCCTCGGCAATGCCGCCGCCAGTGCAGGATTCAGCGGTGGTCACCTGGGCCTTGGCGGCAAGCAATTGTGTGCCCAGCTCAGCAGCCAGTTGGGTCAAGGCATATTCATTAGCAGTCATCTGCACTCCGGGGTTAAAGCCAGCCAGGCCGATACCGTACACTAGGCGCTTTTGCGATTCAGCCGGACAGTTAAAACGATGAGCCAAAGCGACCTCAGTTCTCACACGCCGATGATGCAGCAGTACTGGAAGCTGAAAAATCAGCACCCGGAACAGCTGATGTTTTACCGCATGGGCGACTTCTACGAGATCTTCTACGAGGACGCGAAAAAGGCCGCCAAACTACTGGATATCACCCTGACCGCCCGTGGCCAGTCGGCCGGACAGGCCATCCCCATGTGCGGGATTCCCTACCACTCGCTGGAAGGCTACCTAGCCAAACTGGTCAAGCTCGGCGAGTCTGTGGTGATCTGCGAGCAGATCGGCGACCCAGCCACCAGCAAGGGCCCGGTGGAGCGTCAGGTGGTGCGCATCATCACCCCGGGCACGGTCAGCGACGAAGCACTGCTCGATGAGCGTCGCGACAACCTGCTGGCAGCAGTACTAGGAGACGAACGCCTGTTCGGCCTGGCCGTGCTGGACATCACCAGCGGCCGCTTCAGCGTGCTGGAGATCAAGGGCTGGGAAAACCTGCTGGCCGAACTTGAGCGCCTGAACCCGGTTGAACTGCTGATCCCCGATGACTGGCCGCAGGACCTTCCCGCAGAGAAACGCCGGGGCTCACGCCGTCGCGCGCCGTGGGACTTCGAACGCGACACCGCACACAAAAGCCTGTGCCAACAGTTTGGCACCCAGGATCTCAAGGGCTTTGGCTGCGAGAACCTGACCCTGGCCATCGGCGCTGCCGGCTGCCTGCTGGCGTATGCCAAGGAAACCCAGCGCACCGCCCTGCCGCACTTACGCAGCCTGCGTCACGAACGCCTGGATGACACGGTGATTCTCGATGGTGCCAGCCGACGCAATCTGGAGCTGGATATCAACCTGGCCGGCGGGCGCGACAACACCCTGCAATCGGTGGTCGATCGCTGCCAAACCGCCATGGGTAGCCGCCTGCTCAGTCGCTGGCTGAATCGCCCATTACGCGATCGCAGCATTCTCGAAGCGCGCCAGGAATCGATTGCCTGCCTGCTAGAGCGCTACCGCTTCGAAACCCTGCAGCCGCAGCTCAAGGAAATCGGCGATCTGGAGCGCATCCTTGCACGTATCGGCCTGCGCAATGCCCGGCCGCGAGACCTGGCGCGCCTGCGCGACGCCCTCGCCGCCCTACCCACGCTGCAGATGGCCATGACCAATCTGGAAGCGCCACACCTGAGCGAGCTGGCCGGCATAGTCAGCACCTACCCAGAACTGGCCGAGCTGCTGGCCCGGGCGATTATCGACAACCCGCCGGCAGTGATCCGCGACGGAGGCGTGCTCAAGACCGGCTACGACGCTGAGCTGGACGAATTGCAGTCGCTCAGCGAGAACGCCGGCCAGTACCTGATGGACCTGGAAGTGCGCGAGAAAGCCCGCACCGGCCTGGCCAACCTCAAGGTCGGCTACAACCGGGTGCACGGCTACTTTATCGAGCTGCCGAGCAAGCAAGCCGAATCGGCTCCTGCCGACTATATCCGCCGCCAGACCCTGAAAGGCGCCGAGCGCTTTATCACGCCTGAGCTGAAAGAGTTCGAAGACAAGGCGCTGTCAGCCAAGAGCCGCGCCTTGGCCCGCGAGAAAATGCTCTATGACGAGCTGCTGGAGCGCCTGATCAGCCATCTCGGCCCATTGCAGGACAGCGCCGCAGCCCTGGCCGAGCTGGACGTATTGAGCAACCTAGCTGAACGCGCGCTGAATCTGGATCTCAATCGCCCGCGCTTTGTCGACGAGCCGTGCATGCGCATCGACCAGGGCCGGCATCCGGTGGTCGAGCAGGTACTGACCACCCCCTTTGTGGCCAACGACCTAAGCCTGGACGATGACACGCGCATGCTGATCATCACCGGGCCGAACATGGGTGGTAAATCCACCTACATGCGCCAGACCGCATTGATCGTGCTGCTCGCGCATATCGGCAGCTTCGTGCCGGCGAAAAGCTGCGAGCTGTCGCTGGTCGACCGCATCTTTACCCGTATCGGCTCAAGCGATGACCTGGCCGGCGGCCGCTCGACCTTTATGGTGGAGATGAGCGAGACCGCCAACATTCTGCACAACGCCAGCGAGCGCAGCCTGGTGCTGATGGACGAAGTCGGCCGCGGCACCAGCACCTTCGACGGCCTGTCGCTGGCCTGGGCAGCCGCCGAACAGCTGGCCAAGCTGCGCGCCTACACCCTGTTCGCCACGCATTACTTCGAGCTGACCGTGCTGCCGGAAAGTCAGCCCATCGTGGCCAACGTGCACTTGAATGCCACCGAGCACAATGAGCGCATCGTCTTCCTCCACCATGTGCTGCCTGGCCCTGCCAGTCAGAGCTATGGTTTGGCGGTAGCACAGCTGGCAGGCGTGCCGAATGAGGTTATCCTGCGCGCCCGCGAGCACCTGGCGCGCCTGGAAACCACCAGCCTGCCCCATGAGCTGCCAACTACGCAGTCCGGCCAGATAGCCGCACCGATGCAGAGCGATATGTTCGCCAGCCTGCCGCACCCGCTGCAGGACGAATTACGCAAGATCAACCCGGATGATCTGACTCCGCGCAAAGCGCTGGAACTGTTATATACATGGAAGACACGCTTCTAACGCTATTGCGCGCGAACTGTTAGAATCGCGCGCATTTTTATGACTGCCCGACTTAAAGCCTGAGCCGTGGCCATTACCCCTAGCCTGCTGAAACCCGCATAGAACGGGGCAGGCTGGCGCCCGAGGAGAGAATCAGAAATGACCTTCGTCGTTACCGACAACTGCGTCAAATGCAAATACACCGACTGCGTAGAAGTCTGCCCGGTGGACTGCTTCTACGAAGGCCCGAACTTCCTGGTGATCCACCCGGACGAGTGCATCGATTGCGCACTCTGCGAGCCTGAGTGCCCTGCACAAGCCATCTTCTCCGAAGATGAGGTGCCGGAAGATCAGCAGGAATACATTGAACTGAACGCCGACCTGGCCGAAGTCTGGCCGAATATCACCGAGAAGAAAGAGTCCCTGCCGGACGCTGAAGAGTGGGATGGCGTAAAGGACAAGCTGCAGTATCTGGAGCGCTAGTACTGAGCTCCGCTGGCTACACAGAAAACCCGCCTCGCGCGGGTTTTTACTTTTCTGCGGGACCATAACTCTCTGGAGCAAGAGGCCGGCAGAACCACCGAAAAATACCAAGCACATAAAACGCGAGCAAAAAAAGGGGCGACTCACGTCGCCCACTCTTTTGTCCCTAGTCCCTGTATTTCCCAGCTCATCATCCTGATGAATCGCGTCCTACGATGTCCTGATTGTCATCCTGACAACCTGTGCTTGTCCCTGAGCACAGATGTAATACTAGCGATTTCCGCCCTCTGAACAAGCGCTGAAAATTCCACACGGATGGCATTCAGCCCTTTTCAATAACAATAAATACTGTTTAAAAACAGCAACTTAGTAAAATTTTTAGCACTTAACCTGTCACCTTGTGTACTAATGGCTTACGCCCCCCGTAAGCAATGGCTTACATAAGCACTCACAAAACTCGCCAGGAATAACGTTGAGCACAATGCGTGACGCCCACCAGAGAGTGGCTGGCATGGAACTCGGGCACAAAAAACCCGGCCAAGGCCGGGTTGAGTATTAACGCATCAAGCTCACTGGAACAGTGAGTCGCTCGACAGGCCATTCTTTTCCAGAATTTCCCGCAAACGCTTGAGGGCTTCAACCTGAATCTGCCGCACACGCTCACGGGTCAGGCCGATTTCCTGGCCAACTTCTTCCAATGTGCAGCTTTCATGGCCGCGCAAGCCAAAGCGGCGAATCACCACCTCACGCTGCTTGTCAGTCAGTTCAGACAGCCACTGATCGATGCTCTGCGATAGATCATCATCCTGCAGCAACTCGCAAGGATCGGTCGGGCGGTCATCGGTCAGGGTATCGAGCAGGGTTTTGTCCGAGTCCTGGCCCAGTGAAACGTCCACCGAGGAAACACGCTCATTCAGACCGAGCATGCGTTTGACTTCACCCACCGGTTTTTCCAGCAGGTTGGCAATTTCTTCTGCCGAAGGCTCGTGGTCGAGCTTCTGGGTCAATTCGCGAGCAGCACGTAGGTAGACGTTGAGCTCTTTGACCACATGAATAGGTAAACGAATAGTACGGGTCTGATTCATGATCGCCCGTTCGATGGTCTGGCGGATCCACCAGGTGGCATAGGTCGAAAAACGGAAACCACGCTCAGGGTCGAATTTCTCCACCGCGCGGATCAGACCGAGGTTGCCCTCTTCAATCAGATCCAACAGGGACAAGCCGCGATTGACATAACGACGAGCGATTTTCACGACCAGACGCAGATTGCTTTCGATCATGCGCTTGCGGCCAGCAGGGTCGCCCTTCTGCGCCAGGCGCGCAAAGAACACTTCTTCTTCAGGGGTTAGTAGAGGAGAAAAGCCGATTTCGTTGAGATACAGC
Organism: Pseudomonas sp. 8BK; assembly: GCF_902506475.1. Lineage (NCBI taxonomy): Bacteria > Pseudomonadati > Pseudomonadota > Gammaproteobacteria > Pseudomonadales > Pseudomonadaceae > Pseudomonas > Pseudomonas sp. 8BK. The sequence goes on from NZ_LR733252.1 coordinate 3,608,625, forward strand.
TGGGTAGCGTCGAGCGCGCGGGTGTAATCGATGTATTTATGCTGCTTGCTGCTAGCGGTGGAAGCTTTTACTTTGCTGCGGGAAAGTGGCGGTTGCGCTTCTTCGTCTGAATCATCGTCAAGGACGATAGCGGGCTCCATCAGGAGCACTTCATCATCGACGTCAAACTCCGGCGCTTCTTTTTTATTAAGAGCCATTTTTGTTATTCCTTGCTGAGTTCGACAGCAAGCCCTAGCGCGACCGAATCCCTGGTTACACCAAAGCCTGTCCCTCCCACGTGATGGAGACAGGCTAGCGCTAGATCAACGTCGCGGCAGGTATTGCAGCGGGTCGACAGGTTTACCTTGGCGGCGTACTTCAAAATGAAGTTTCACCCGGTCGGTTCCTGTGGAACCCATTTCGGCAATTTTCTGCCCGGCTTTGACCTTTTGCCCCTCCTGCACCAACAGCCTGCGGTTGTGACCGTAAGCGCTTACGTAGGTATCGCTATGTTTGATGATCACTAATTCGCCGTAGCCCCGTAAACCACTCCCGGCGTAGACCACTGAACCATCAGACGCAGCTAAAACAGGCTGGCCCAATTCCCCGGCGATATCAATGCCTTTATTCAAACTGCCGTTTGAGGAAAAACGCCCGATAACCGGCCCACTGGAAGGCCATAACCAACCCGATGCAGAGCGCTGGGTCGGGGGTAACGCGGTAACGCTTGGAGTGGTTTTCACTTGCGCTGGTGGTTGGGTTTGGGTGGGCCGAGTCTGGATGGGGGTACTAGGCCGGCCAGGCGGCGGTGTAACGACCACAGGCGCCTTGGCGACCACGGGCGGACGGGCGGCAGGCTGACCATCAAAGCGAATGATCTGACCAACCCGGATCAGGTAAGGCGGTGCAATGCCATTGCGTGCAGCCAGCGCCTTCCAGTCCCAGCCGAAACGGAACGCAATCGAATACAGCGTATCGCCACGTTGCACCTGGTACTGGCCACTGCTGACCGGCTGGCGCTGCGGCGCCTGAGTCGCGCCGCCCTGAGTACGGTCAACCACCTTGACGCCACCCGGAGGCGGGCTTGCACAGGCGCTGAGTAACGCACCGAGGACAAGACCACTCAACAGAGTACGAGCACTGCTGGCGCGAATCGGCAATTGAATGGCTGTGAAACTCACCTGCATCTCCCTCGGGCAAAACTGCTTACATCTAACTGGCGTGCATTGTGCCGCAATTATGGGTTATCACCAGCGCTTTGCGGGTTACGCCCGGCCAGCCACTCCAAGCCCAGCACCAGCAGGATGCCAGTAATCGCCAGGACAATGGCCAGCAGCAACTGCGGGTTCTGGCCGCTGATTTCGGCGAATTGCGCAGGCAGCAGATTGGCTTGCAGCAGCGGTACCTGTTCGCCGTGGCTATCGGTACGCCAGGTCAGGGTTTCCTTCCAGGGCCAGATCTTGTTCAACGAGCCCAGCATCAGGCCGGTAAGAAAGGCCAGACTGAGGTCGCGCCAGCGCACCAGCAGCCAGCGCAACAGACTGGCGAAGCTGACCAGGCCGACCAGGCAGCCCGCGGCAAACACCGCCAGCAGGGCTAGATCGAAGCTCGTCACCGCCCCCAGCACTACCGAGTAAAGGCCCAGCAGCACCAGAATAAAGCTGCCGGAGATACCCGGCAGGATCATCGCGCAGATGGCGATGGCCCCGGCGATAAACAGACTGAACGGGTCGCTGTCCAACTGCACCGGCGAGGCCACGGTAATCCAGTAGGCAAAGCCGCCGCCGAGGGCGAAGCTCAAGCCCCGACTCCAGTTCCAGCGCTGGATCTCCCGTGCCACCAGATGCGCAGAGACCAGAATCAAACCGAAGAAGAACGACCACACCGGTATGGGGTGCTCGGCCAGCAGGTAGGTAATCAGTCGCGCCAGGCTCAGCACGCTGGTCATAATGCCCAGCAGTAGAATCAGCAGAAAGGTGGCATTGGCTGCCTGCCAAGCATCGCGCACACGCCCGCGCAACAACATTATGGCGGCGGCCGGAATACTGGCGATAGAACGCAGCAGCTCATCGTAGATGCCGGTAATAAAGGCGACGGTGCCGCCAGATACGCCGGGCACCACATCGGCCGCGCCCATGGCGATGCCTTTGGCGTAAAGCAGGAAATACTTCTTCATAGGTTCATCCGTAAACAATCGAGTCAGGCCAGGGGCCCGTTGAGCAAGGGCACAAAGCGCACTGCATCCAGCACATGCCGGGAGAAGCCATCGTCTTCACGGACGATCAGCAGTAGCTCCTGCACATCGCCTGCGCCGACCGGAATTACCAGGCGCCCACCCGGAGCCAGCTGATCGAGCAGGGCCTGCGGCACATTGGCCGCCGCTGCAGTGACGATGATGCCGTTGTATGGCCCCAGGGCATTCCAACCTTCCCAGCCGTCCCCCCAGCGAAACACCACATTGCGCAGATTAAGCTGAGCCAGACGCTCCTTGGCCTTGTCTTGCAGGCTCTGGATGCGCTCGACACTGAACACCCGCTCCACCAGCTGCGCCAGAATCGCGGTCTGATAGCCCGAGCCGGTACCGATCTCCAGTACCTTGTCCAAGGGACCTGCTGCCAGCAGCAGCTCGCTCATGCGCGCGACCATATAGGGCTGCGAGATGGTCTGGTTGTTGCCGATTGGCAGGGCGGTGTCTTCGTAGGCGCGATGGGCCAGGGCCTCATCGACAAACAGATGACGCGGCGTGCGGCGAATGGTTTCCAGCACATGGGCGTTGGATAGACCTTCCTCGTACAGCCTTTGAATCAGCCGCTCACGGGTTCGCTGCGAAGTCATGCCGATGCCGCGATGGTGCAGCTCGTCCTGTTCCCGACGGATCACAGCAGCCCCTCCAGCCAGGGCTGCAGGCTGTTGAAGCCATCAGCAAAGGTGCGGTCCAGCTGCAGCGGCGTGACCGAGACATAACCCTGCATCACTGCGTGAAAATCCGTACCAGGGCCACCATCTTCGGCATCACCGGCTACCGAGATCCAGTAACCCTCTTTGCCGCGCGGATTAACTACTTTGACCGGCGCCGCAGCACGGGCCCGGTGGCCCAGGCGGGTCAGCTGGATGCCACGGATATGCTCCAGCGGCAGATTGGGGATATTCACATTGAGTACGGTGCGCGGTGGCAGATCGAGTTGCTCATGCGCCTCGACCAGCTTGCGGGCGAAATAGGCCGCGGTTGGCAGATTGTCCGGCAGGCGCGAAAGCAAGGAGAAAGCAAACGCCGGACGCGCCAGAAAGCGCCCTTCCAAGGCCGCCGCCACGGTGCCGGAATACAGCACGTCATCACCCAGGTTGGCACCCAGGTTGATACCGGACACCACCAGATCCGCTACCTGCGGCAGCAGGCCGTTGAGGCCCAGGTGCACGCAATCGGTCGGCGTACCGTTAAGGCTGATATAGCCATTGGGCAGCGTGGTCGGGTGCAGCGGACGATCAAGGGTCAGCGAGCTGCTCGCACCGCTCTTGTCCTGATCGGGGGCAATCACCGTGCACTCGGCATAGTCGGCCAGCGCCGCATGCAGCGCCGCCAGGCCTGGCGCAGCAACGCCGTCATCATTGGAAATCAGAATACGCATGGGTTGTCCGTCTGCCCTGCAGGCAACAGATCGACGAGCTCACGCACCAAGACGGTGGCAAAGCATCCAGCCGGCAGGACGAATTCCAGTTGCAGAATGTCAGGTTCCGGATAATGCCACGACAGGCCGCCAATGGGGAGGCGCAGGATACGCCGTTCGTGCGTCATGTCTGCTTCTGCCAACCAGTCGACCAAGGCACTTTCGCGCACGCCAACCTGTTGTTCCAGCGCTTGCGCGACACCCGCAGCGCCAGAGACGCCTGCGCCCCATAACGGTCCCGTTGGATGCAGATCGAGAATCGTCAGGCGCGGATCGTTGCACTCCGCCTCGCCGGCCGCAAAGAAGCTGCGGCTGTCGGTAAAGGCCAGCAGATCACCGAGCAACGCCTGATTCCAGTTGCCGGCGGCGACCCGCTCAGCCAGCACCTGATTGAACAGGTAACTGCGCGCCGCCGAAAGCACCCGCGAACGCACATTGCGTTTCTCCGGCAGGCTCTTGTTTGCCGCAAAGTGGCGGGCATGAGCGACATTGCCGCCCTCGAAGCCAAAACGCTGCAAGCCGTAATAGTTGGGAATGCCCTCGGCGGCGATCTGTTTGAGGCGCTGATCCAACGCGTCGCGATCCGCAGCCAGTTGGGTCAGGCGCAGGGTAAAGCCGTTGGCTGCATGGGCGCCGCGCTGCAGTTTGCGGCTATGTCGCACCTGCTTGAGGATTCGCAGGCTGGCATTTTCGGCGGCACTCAGGTCGGGATCGACCTTGCCCGGCAGGTGCAGGCTAAACCACTGACGGGTCAGGGCCTGACGGTCTTTGAGGCCGGCGTAGCTGATCAACTTCAACGGCACGCCGGCCGCGCGGGCAATACGTTTGGCCGCTTCCTCGGTATTCAGCTCGCGTTTTTCCACCCACAGCCAGAGGTGCTCGCCCTCACCAGCCAGAGGAATATCCAGCACTTCATCGACCTGAAAGTCCTCCGCCACGGCCTTGAGCACCGCCGTGCCACAGGGTTCGCCATAGGCGCGCGGGCCGAGCAATTCAAGCTCGTTCATCGGGCGACCAACAGCGCAACGGCATGCACGGCAATGCCTTCTTCACGCCCAGTAAAGCCGAGCTTCTCGGTAGTAGTGGCTTTGACGTTGACCTGATCCAGGCTCACCTGCAGGTCCTCGGCAATCCGCGCGCGCATGGTCTCGATATGCGGGGCCATCTTCGGCGCCTGGGCGACGATGGTGGCGTCGACGTTGCCGACCTGCCAGCCTTTGCCATGAATCAGGCCGAGCACATGGCGCAGCAGCACGCGACTGTCGGCGCCCTTGAAGGTCGGGTCGGTATCGGGGAAGTGTTTGCCGATATCACCCAACGCGGCCGCGCCGAGCAGGGCATCGCTCAGGGCATGCAGCAGCACGTCGCCATCGGAATGGGCCAGCAGGCCGAATTTATGGGGAATCTGCACGCCGCCCAGGGTGATGAAATCGCCCTCACCGAAGCGGTGCACATCGTAGCCGTAGCCAATACGCATAAGAAACAACGCCCTGAAAAAGTCAGGGCGTGATTCTAACTGAAAGCTACAGGATCAACCCGGCTAGCTGGCCGTCGGTCAGTAGCGGTTCAGCTCAACAACGCCTTGGCGTGATGACGCAAGTGGTCATCAATAAAGCTGGCGATAAAGTAGTAGCTGTGGTCATAGCCCGCCTGCAGGCGCAAGATCAGTGGATGACCAGCGGCCTGGGCCGCTGCCTTGAGCGCATCCGGCTTGAGCTGGTTTTCCAGGAAATCATCACGATCACCCTGGTCGACCAGTATCGGTAGCTTTTCTGTTGCCTCGGCGAGCAAGGCGCAGGCATCCCATTCGCGCCAGCGCGAGCGCTCGTCGCCCAGGTAGCGCGAGAATGCCTTCTCACCCCAGGGGCAGTTGCTCGGGTTGCTGATCGGCGCAAACGCCGACAGCGACTGATAGCGCCCCGGGTTGCGCAGCGCACAAACCAACGCACCATGCCCACCCATGGAGTGGCCGCTGATACCGCGCTTGTCGGATACCGGGAAGTTCGCCTCGATCAGCGTCGGCAGCTCCTGCACCACGTAGTCATACATGCGGTAATGCCGCGCCCAGGGCTCCTGGGTGGCGTTCAGGTAGAAGCCGGCGCCCAGGCCGAAATCCCAGGCCTTGTCCGGATCATCCGGCACATCCGCGCCGCGCGGACTGGTATCCGGCGCGACGATGATCATCCCCAGCTCGGCCGCCAACTTGTGCGCGCCGGCCTTCTGCATAAAGTTCTCATCGGTGCAGGTCAGCCCGCTCAGCCAATACAGCACCGGCAGTTTTCCGCCCTGCTCGGCCTGCGGCGGCAGGTACACGGCAAATACCATATCGCAGCCCAGCACCGCCGAACGGTGGCGATAACGCTTGTGCCAGCCGCCGGCACTCTTCTGGCAGGAAATATTTTCCAAGGTCATAAGGCCTCCAGTGGGCGGCCATGACAGCCGCCCAGCGTGATCAGAAGTGGATAACGGTGCGGATGCTCTTGCCTTCATGCATCAGGTCGAAGGCCCTGTTGATGTCATCCAGCGGCATGTTGTGGGTGATAAAGGTATCCAGCGGAATTTCGCCCTTCTGCGCCTTTTCCACATAGCTCGGCAGCTCGGTACGCCCCTTGACGCCGCCGAAGGCCGAACCGCGCCAGACACGGCCGGTCACCAGTTGGAACGGACGAGTACTGATTTCCTGACCGGCACCAGCCACGCCGATAATCACCGACTCACCCCAGCCCTTGTGCGCGCACTCCAGCGCCGCGCGCATCAGCTGCACATTGCCCACGCATTCAAAGGAATAATCCACACCGCCATCGGTCATCTCGACGATAACTTCCTGAATTGGCTTGGCGAAATCCTTGGGGTTAACGAAATCAGTCGCACCCAGCTCACGGGCCACCTCGAACTTGGCCGGATTGATATCGATGGCAATGATGCGCGAAGCCTTGGCCATCTTCGCGCCGATAATCGCCGCCAGGCCGATACCGCCGAGGCCGAAGATCGCAACGGTAGCGCCCTCTTCCACCTTGGCGGTGTTGAGCACGGCGCCGATGCCGGTGGTCACGCCGCAACCGAGCAGGCAGACCTTTTCCAGAGGCGCCTCCTTGGGAATCACCGCCAGGGAGACTTCCGGCAGCACGGTGTACTCGGAGAACGTCGAGCAGCCCATGTAGTGGTAGATCGGCTCACCGTTGTAGCTGAAGCGGCTGGTGCCATCGGGCATCAGACCCTTGCCCTGAGTGGCGCGTACCGAGCTACACAGATTGGTTTTGCCGGATTTGCAGAATTTGCAGGCGCGGCATTCGGCGGTGTACAGCGGAATCACGTGATCACCCACCTTGACCGAGGTAACGCCCTCACCGATCGCCTCAACGATGCCGCCACCTTCATGGCCGAGAATCGCCGGAAAGACCCCTTCGGAGTCTTCGCCCGATAGGGTGTAAGCATCGGTGTGACACACGCCGGTGGCGACAATGCGCACCAGCACTTCCCCAGCCTTGGGCGGCGCCACGTCGACTTCGACGATTTGCAGCGGCTGATTGGGGGCAAAGGCTACGGCAGCACGGGACTTGATCATGATCGCTCTCCAGCGGATTCGACGGTGGCGCAGAGTGTAGATCAGTGATCCAGATAGATAATCCAACAAAAAACAAAACATTCTTGCTATATAGGGATAATCGACTCATAACAGGACATCTGCATGAACCGCTGGGAAGGTCTCGATGAATTTGTCGCAGTCGCCGAATGCGGCCAGTTCACCGCCGCCGCCGAACGCCTGAGCCTGTCGTCCTCCCAGGTCAGTCGGCAGATCGCCCGGCTGGAAGAGCGTCTGCAGACCCGCCTGTTCTACCGCAGCACCCGCCGCGTGGCGCTGACCGAAGCCGGGCAAACCTTTCTGCAGCACTGTCAGCGCCTGCAGGACGCTCGCGAAGAAGCCCTGCGCGCCGTCGGCGACCTGGGCAGCGAGCCCAAAGGCCTGCTGCGCATGACCTGCGCGGTGGCCTATGGCGAGCGTTTTATCGTGCCGCTGGTCACCGACTTTATGCTGCAACATTCGCAATTGCGGGTGGACATCGAACTAAGCAACCGCACCCTCGACCTTTTGCATGACGGCCTCGACCTGGCCATTCGCCTGGGCCGCCTACAGGACTCGCGCCTGGTGGCCACACGCTTGGCGCCACGACAGATGTACCTGTGCGCCGCCCCGGCGTACCTGCAACGCTACGGGCGCCCGCATTCGCTGTCGGAACTGGCGCGGCACAACTGCCTAATCGGCAGCTCGGATCTCTGGAGCTTTCAGGCCAGCGGCCGCGACTCCAGCCTGCGGGTACAGGGCAACTGGCGTTGCAACAGTGGCCAGGCGGTGCTGGAAGCCGCGCTGCGCGGCCTGGGTCTGTGCCAACTGCCGGACTATTACGTGCTGGAGCATTTGCGCAGCGGCGCGTTGGTCTCGTTGCTGGATAACCAGCAGCCACCGGACACTGCGGTGTGGGCGCTCTACCCACAGCAACGCCACCTGTCACCAAAGGTGCGGCAGCTGGTGGAGTTTCTTAAACAGGGGTTAGCGCAGCGCAGCGAGTATCGCTAGAACCTGTTTACGACCTGCTACGCGTCGGCCCTGCTGCGTTAAAAACAGGCTCTTAGTTCTTGAGGTGCCAAAGGCTGGCCAGGCTGCGTAGATCTTCAGGACGAGTGACCTTGACGTTGTCGGAGCGTCCTTCGATCAGGCGTGGCGCCTGTCCGGCCCACTCGATGGCTGAGGCTTCGTCGGTAATCGCCACACCGGCAATCAGCGCATCGGCCAGCGCCCGCTGCAACTCGCCAAGACGGAACATCTGCGGGGTAAAGGCCTGCCAGATGGTCGAACGATCCACCGTCACCTGCACCCGACCATCGGCGCCAGCACGCTTGAGCGTATCGCGCGCCGGTACGGCCAACAGGCCGCCGACCGGGTCATCGGCCAGCTCGCTGAGCAGCAGGTCGAGATCGCTGCGTGCCAGGTTAGGCCGCGCCGCATCGTGCACCAGCACCCAATCCTGCTCCTGGGCGCCAAGTTCGCTCAAGCGCAGCAGACCATTGAGCACCGAATCAGCGCGCTCGGAACCGCCATCTGCGCGATGGATGCGTGGATCATGTGCGCAGCTCAGGGCCGGCCAGTAGGGATCATCCGCCGCCAGGCTGACCACCACGGCCCGCAGCTGCGGATGCTCAAGAAAGCACGCCAGGGTGTGTTCGATAATGCTTTTGCCGGCCAGCTGCAGGTACTGCTTAGGCCGGTCGGCGCGCATCCTGCTGCCAATGCCGGCAGCAGGAAGCAATGCCCAGAAAGGGGGTAATGCAGAGGTATTCATTCAGCCAACTGATAGAGGGTTTCACCCTCTTTAAGCATGCCCAGCTCATGCCGCGCACGCTCTTCGACGGTTTCCATCCCGCTTTTCAACTCCAGAACCTCGGCTTCGAGAATCCGGTTACGCTCTTGCAGCTGCTGGTTTTCGCCCTGTTGATCGGCGATCTGCTGCTGCAACTGGGCGACCTGCGCCAGGCTGCCATCGCCGACCCATAGTCGATACTGCAGGCCTGCCAACACGGCAATCAGCACGATAAATACCCAGTAAAAATTATTGCGCATAGCGTAAAAAGCCTCCGAACGAAAAAGGGGCGACTCACGCCGCCCCTCTTTTACCACGCATTGAGTGGTCACTGAAAACATCACGAGCGAAGACTAGGCAAGGCAAAATCAGGCGAGGCAGCGGAGTTTACTGCAGTAAATGAGCATGCCGAGCCTGATTTTAACGCCGCATAGTCGAGCGCAGCGGTTTTCAGCCACGGAACTCGGCGCGGCCTTTGTACGGTGCTTTACCCGCCAGCTGCTCTTCGATGCGCAGCAGTTGGTTGTACTTGGACACGCGGTCCGAGCGGCACAGCGAGCCAGTCTTGATCTGGCCAGCAGCCGTACCGACCGCGAGGTCAGCGATGGTGCTGTCTTCGGTTTCACCCGAACGGTGCGAGATCACGGCGGTGTAACCGGCAGCCTTGGCCATCTGGATGGCTTCCAGCGTCTCGGTCAGGGTACCGATCTGGTTGAACTTGATCAGGATCGAGTTGCCGATCGACTCATCGATGCCGCGCTTGAGTATCTTGGTATTGGTCACAAACAGATCGTCGCCAACCAACTGCACCTTCTTGCCGATCTTGTCGGTCAGCACTTTCCAGCCAGCCCAGTCGGACTCGTCCATGCCGTCTTCGATGGAGATGATCGGATACCGCTCGGACAGACCAGCCAGGTAGTCAGCAAAACCTTCGGCGCTGAATACCTTGCCTTCGCCAGCCAGGTCGTACTGACCGTCCTTGAAGAACTCGCTGGAAGCGCAGTCCAGTGCCAGGGTCACGTCATCACCCAGTTTGTAGCCGGCATTGGCCACGGCTTCGGCGATAGCCGCCAGCGCGTCTTCGTTGGAAGCCAGGTTCGGCGCGAAGCCGCCTTCATCACCCACGGAGGTGCTCAGGCCACGGGCCTTTAGCACGGCTTTGAGGTGGTGGAAAATTTCGGTACCCATGCGCAGCGCGTCGGCGAAGGTCTTGGCGCCAACCGGCTGCACCATAAATTCTTGAATGTCGACGTTGTTATCAGCGTGCTCGCCGCCGTTGATGATGTTCATCATCGGTACTGGCATCGAGTAAACGCCAGGAGTGCCGTTCAGGTCGGCAATGTGTGCGTACAGCGGCACGCCCTTGGCCTGCGCAGCAGCCTTGGCCGCAGCCAGGGACACGGCGAGGATGGCGTTGGCACCCAGAGTGGCTTTGTTCTCGGTACCGTCGAGGGCGATCATCGCGCGGTCCAGTGCTTGCTGATCGATGGCATCCTTACCCAGCAACAGGTCGCGAATCGGGCCATTGATATTGGCCACGGCCTTGAGCACGCCCTTGCCCAGGTAACGGCTCTTGTCGCCATCACGCAATTCCAGCGCTTCACGCGAACCGGTAGAGGCACCGGATGGCGCACAGGCGCTGCCGATGATGCCGCTGTCGAGAATTACATCGGCTTCCACTGTCGGGTTACCACGGGAATCGAGAACCTCACGGCCTTTGATGTCGACGATCTTTGCCATTGCGTGTAGCACTCCAAAAAATTGACGAAAAGGGTAGTACCGAGTTGCACACTCATTGCGCACTGGCAGTTACTCCAACGCACAATATGTACTGACTATTTAGTCAGATTGTATACAAATGGAACTTTACCGGAGATTTGCCGTTTCAGGCAGTCTCAATCGGCGCAAAACTCTTGATCAAATCATCCAGCTGCTTGAGCTGGGTGAGGAACGGCTCCAGCCTGTCCAGGCGCAAAGCGCAAGGGCCGTCGCACTTGGCGTTGTCCGGATCCGGATGGGCTTCGAGGAACAGACCAGCCAAGCCCTGGCTCATGCCCGCCTTGGCCAGATCAGTCACCTGAGCACGGCGGCCGCCGGCAGAATCGGCACGACCACCTGGCATTTGCAGGGCGTGGGTCACGTCGAAAAACACTGGGTAGTTCGTCTGCTTCATGATGCCAAAGCCGAGCATATCCACTACCAGGTTGTTGTAGCCAAAGCTGGAACCGCGCTCACAGAGAATCAGTTGATCATTACCGGCCTCTTCACACTTGGCCAGGATGTGCTTCATTTCCTGGGGCGCGAGAAACTGAGCCTTCTTGATATTGATCACCGCACCGGTCTTGGCCATGGCCACGACCAGATCGGTCTGCCGTGAAAGAAACGCCGGCAACTGAATAATGTCGCAGACCGCAGCCACTGGAGCTGCCTGTTCAGGCTCATGCACATCGGTAATCACCGGCACGCCGAAGGTCTTCTTGATTTCCTCGAAGACCTTCATACCTTCTTCCAGGCCAGGGCCACGGAACGAGGTCACGGACGAGCGGTTGGCCTTGTCGAAGCTGGCCTTGAACACGTAAGGGATACCGAGCTTTTCGGTAACCCGCACGTACTCTTCGCACGCACGCATGGCCAGATCGCGCGATTCGATGACATTGATCCCGCCGAACAGCACGAATGGCTTGTCATTGGCGATCTCAATACCGCCAACCCTGATGATTTTCTGCGTCATATCCCTACGCCTTCTTAGCTTTCTGCGCCAACGCGGCATTGACAAAACCACTGAACAGCGGGTGGCCATCACGCGGAGTCGAGGTGAACTCAGGGTGGAACTGACAAGCTACGAACCAAGGATGATCTGGTGCCTCAACCACTTCAACCAGCGCACCGTCACCCGAGCGGCCGGTAATCTTGAGCCCAGCTTCGATCAGCTGCGGCAACAGGTTGTTGTTCACTTCGTAGCGATGACGATGACGCTCGACAATTACATCCTTGCCGTAGCAGGCATGCACTTGCGAACCGGCCTGCAGTTGGCAGTCCTGCGCGCCCAGGCGCATGGTGCCGCCCAGGTCGGAAGCATCAGTACGCTGCTCGGTCACGCCGGTGGCATCTTGCCATTCGGTAATCAGACCGACTACAGGATGAGTGCTGACGGTGTCGAATTCGGTGGAATTGGCATCAGTCCAGCCCAGCACGTTGCGGGCGAACTCAATAACCGCGACCTGCATGCCGAGGCAGATACCGAGGTAAGGAATCTTGTTCTCACGGGCGTACTGCACGGTCTTGATCTTGCCTTCCACACCGCGCAGACCGAAACCACCCGGCACCAGAATGGCATCGACACCTTCGAGCAGGCTGGTACCTTTGTTCTCGATGTCTTCGGAGTCGATATAACGCAGGTTAACCTTGGTGCGGTTCTGAATACCGGCATGGCTCATCGCTTCGATCAGCGATTTGTAGGCATCCAGCAGTTCCATGTACTTGCCGACCATGGCGATGGTGACTTCGTGCTCAGGATTGAGCTTGGCATCGACCACGCGGTCCCACTCGGACAGGTCGGCACCGTTGCACTCCAGACCAAAGCGCTCGACGACGAAATCATCCAGGCCCTGGGCATGCAGCACACCCGGAATCTTGTAGATGGTGTCGACGTCTTCCAGGGAAATCACCGCACGCTCTTCAACGTTGGTGAACAGCGCGATCTTGCGACGCGAGGATATATCCACCGGATGGTCGGAACGGCAGATCAGCACGTCCGGCTGCAGGCCGATGGAGCGCAGCTCTTTCACCGAGTGCTGAGTCGGCTTGGTCTTGGTTTCGCCAGCAGTGGCGATGTACGGCACTAGGGTCAGGTGCATCAGCATGGCGCGCTTGGCGCCTACTTCCACACGCAACTGGCGGATGGCTTCGAGGAACGGTTGCGACTCGATGTCGCCCACCGTGCCGCCAATTTCAACCATGGCCACGTCAGCATCGCCGGCACCCTTGATGATGCGGCGCTTGATTTCGTCGGTGATATGCGGGATGACCTGAATGGTCGCACCCAGGTAATCACCACGGCGCTCGCGGCGCAGCACGTCTTCGTAGACGCGGCCAGTGGTGAAGTTGTTGTTCTGGGTCATGGTGGTGCGGATAAACCGCTCATAGTGGCCCAGGTCAAGGTCGGTCTCAGCGCCATCGTGGGTGACGAACACCTCACCGTGCTGGAACGGGCTCATGGTGCCCGGATCGACGTTGATATAGGGATCCAGCTTGAGCATGGTGACCTTCAGGCCCCGCGCCTCCAGGATAGCCGCCAATGAAGCCGAGGCGATGCCTTTCCCCAATGAAGAAACAACACCACCCGTGACGAATATGTAGCGCGTCATGAAAAACCCTAGAAGTCTGCGTTTAAGCGGTCAATGCCGCCAGGGAAAGCGAAGGAATACCGAAGCGGCTCTCTGCGATGCACTGCAATGAGCTAGCCCTGTCGACTCCCAAGGGGAGTCAACAAAAGCTGTAGTAAGACGGGAGCGTAGTCTACCGGAAAGGGCTTATCAGCTCAAACCTTGATCATTCGTCGGTGGCTGCCAATGCAATTGCCAGCTGCCATCAGCGGCACCCTGTAGACCTGGCAGGTTGGCGACTGCCACCACCTGCTTATCCAGGCGCAGCAGTGGCAGGCGGTCACGAACAAAAGCAGGAACGCGCAGCTCATTAAACAGACGCTTTAGGTCGCGGTGCCCGCGCCCCGGTAACAACATCTGCTCGCCGGGCTGGCGATAGCCCAACTGCCAGTTACCCGCCGGTAACTGGCCATCAATTCGCACCTGGCCATTCCCGGGTAATGTCAGTTGCTGATTACCTTGAATCGCAACATGAAGCGAAGCCGGCGAACACAACCAATCACCCGCCAACCACCACAGCCGCTCATCACTGCGACGCATCTCCCCCGCTGCCAGCTTCCAGATTGGCGCAGCATCCGACGCTGCATCACGCAGCGCCAGCCAGCCGGCCCAGTGCTCGCTATCGGGCATCGCCGTCAACGGACGCAGCCAGTAACGCAGAGCATTGCGCTGGCGCGGCTCACTCAAACTGCGCAGCGTAGGCAGCGCCAAACTGGGTAATGGCAGCCAGGCAAACTCGGCTGACACCTGCGCAGTAGCCATATCCTGCTGCGCCAATTCATCGAGCAATTGCGCAGCCTCACTCAAGTGCGCAGCGCTGCGGGACATATTGATGGCAGCCTGCGGCCAGCGACCAAGCAGCGCAGGCATCACCTGACGACGCAGGTAATTGCGCGAGAAGCGCTCATCGGCATTTGACGGATCTTCGATCCAAGTCAGCTTGTGCTCACAGGCATAAGCCAACAGCTCATCGCGCGAGCAGTCGAGTAGCGGCCGAACCAGCTGCCCCACGCCCAACATCCGACTCACCGGCATAGCCGACAAACCCTGCACGCCGGCACCGCGCAACAGGCGAAACAACAACGTTTCCGCCTGATCATCGCGATGCTGCGCAGTTAGCAGCACCTCACCAGCCCCCAGACGCGCCGCAAAAGCCGCGTAGCGAGCAGCGCGAGCCGCCTGCTCAAGGCTGGCGCCAGCAGCAATCTGGACATAATCAACCTGCAACGGCACGGACAAGATTTCACAGAGTTCACGGCAATGCGCCGGCCAGGCGTCGGCAGCAGCCTGCAGACCATGGTGGATATGAATAGCGGAAAGAGGCGGCAATGCCTCACGTTGTGCAAGACTGGCCAGCAGGTGCAACAGCACCGTGGAATCCAGCCCGCCAGACAGGGCCACACACCAGCCAGGGGCACCGAGCCAGGGCTGCAAGGCATCACGCAAACGAATATGCACAGGAGTCATCGGCCAAGCTTAAAACAACAACGGGCCCGAAGGCCCGTTGTATGCGCGACTACCAAGTAATCAGGCAATCCCGTAGCTCATCAGACGCTCATAACGACGCTTGAGCAGCGCGTCGGTATCGAAGGTCTTGAGCATTTCCAACTGCGTCAACAGCGCCTGACGGATCGACTCAGCCGCTGCAGCCGGGTCGCTGTGCGCGCCACCGAGCGGCTCAGCGATCACCTGGTCAACAATGCCCAGGCCTTTCAGGCGCTCGGCAGTGATACCCATCGCCTCGGCGGCATCCGGAGCCTTTTCTGCGGTTTTCCACAGAATCGAGGCGCAGCCTTCTGGCGAGATCACCGAATAGGTGGAGTACTGCAGCATGTTCAGCTGATCGCACACGCCAATCGCCAAAGCGCCGCCGGAACCACCCTCACCGATTACGGTGGCAATGATCGGGGTTTTCAGGCGCGCCATAACGCGCAGGTTCCAGGCGATGGCTTCACTCTGATTGCGCTCTTCGGCATCGATACCTGGGTAGGCACCCGGGGTGTCGATAAAGGTCAGGATCGGCATCTTGAAGCGCTCAGCCATCTCCATCAGGCGGCACGCCTTGCGGTAGCCCTCCGGACGCGGCATACCGAAGTTGCGGCGCACCTTTTCGCGAATCTCACGGCCTTTCTGGTGACCGATAACCATCACCGGCTCGCCGTCCAGACGGGCAACTCCGCCCACCAGGGCCGCGTCGTCAGAGAAGTGGCGATCGCCATGCAGCTCATCGAACTCGGTAAAGATGTGCTGCAGGTAATCTAGGGTGTAAGGACGGCGTGGGTGGCGCGCCAGCTGGGCGATCTGCCAGCTGCTCAAATTGCCGAAAATAGTTTCGGTCAGCGAGCTGCTCTTGTCCTGCAGGCGGGCGATTTCATCGTTGATGTTCAACGAGTTGTCGTTACCGACCAGGCGAAGCTCTTCGATCTTGGCTTGCAGGTCGGCGATCGGCTGTTCGAAATCGAGAAAATTCGGGTTCATAGTCATCCGTCTTGCGTCGACGGCCAAGTGGCCGGGAGCTGTATCCGTTATCGCGCCCTACCTTATAGCAGCAGGCGCATTCAGGTCGACACCCGGTTCTGTACGAAAGCCTTCAATACAGAACCCGCTGGGTATCACAACCAACCGGCGAAGCCTGAGCCTCGCAAATCAGCGGTAGTGCAAAAAGACGTTGTCGCGGCCGAACTGGTCACGCAATGCCTGAATCAGGCTATCGGCCGGCTCAATGCGCCAGCCCTCGCCAAACTGCAATTGCGCCTTGGCATCGCTGCCGCTGTAGTCGACGGTGATCGGGCAAGCGCCACGATGGCGGCCACACAGCTCGGCCAACCAGCGCAGACGGTCGCCCTGCAGGGCACTGCTGGCAACTTTCAAACGCAGGCTATCAGCCAGGCCGGTACGCGCCTCTTCCAGGCTCATCACCCGCTTGGCACGCAAACGCAGGCCACCGGAGAAATCGTCATTGCTCACCTCGCCTTCGACCACCACCAGGGCGTCGGTCTGCAGCAGAGCTTGAGCACTGTTGAACGCCTCGGCGAACAAGGAGGCCTCGATCCGCCCGGAACGGTCGTCCAGGGTGATAAAGCCCATCTTGTCGCCCTTCTTGTTCTTCATCACCCGCAGATTGACCACCAGGCCGGCAATCGTCTGATCGCCGCGTGCGGCTTTCAGGTCGACGATGCGCTGACGGGCAAAGCGCCGCACTTCGCCTTCGTACTCATCAATAGGGTGACCGGTCAGGTACAGACCCAGGGTGTCTTTTTCACCCTTGAGGCGCTCTTTCAGCGTCAGTTCGCGAGCACGCAGGTGATTGAGGTAGACATCTGCCTCAGCATCGGCAAACACCCCACCGAACAGGTCCATATGGCCACTGTCATGGCTACGTGCAGTCTGTTCAGCCGCTTGCACCGCCTCTTCCATGGCAGCCAGCAGCACCGCGCGGTTGCGGTCGATATTGGCTTTATAGGCTTTCAGCTCTTCATGGAAATGCGGCCCGAGACGATCCAGTGCACCGCTGCGTATCAGCGCTTCCAAAGTTCGCTTGTTGATGCGTTTGAGGTCGACGCGCGAGCAGAAGTCGAACAGATCTTTGAACGCTCCTTCTTGACGCGCTTCGACGATAGCCTCCACCGGCCCCTCACCGACGCCTTTGATCGCGCCCAGGCCGTAGACGATCCAGCCTTCGTGGTTAACCGTGAACTTGAATTCGGAGATATTCACATCAGGCGCATCGAGGCGCAGCTTCATGCTGCGGCACTCCTCGATCAGGGTCACAACCTTGTCGGTGTTGTGCATATCCGCCGAGAGCACCGCGGCCATAAAGGGCGCCGGATAGTGGGCCTTGAGCCAGGCGGTCTGGTAGGAAACCAGGCCGTAGGCGGCGGAGTGCGATTTGTTGAAGCCGTAACCGGCGAACTTCTCCACCAGGTCAAAGATGTTACCCGCGAGATCGGCATCGATACCGTTATTGGCGCACCCTTCGATAAAGCCGCCGCGCTGCTTGGCCATCTCCTCGGGCTTTTTCTTACCCATGGCGCGACGCAGCATGTCCGCACCACCGAGGGTGTAGCCGGCCATCACCTGGGCGATCTGCATCACCTGCTCCTGATACAGGATGATGCCGTAGGTGGGTTTGAGCACCGGTTCCAGACCCGCGTACTGATAGTCCTGATGCGGATAGGAAATCGGCTCGCGACCGTGCTTACGGTTGATAAAGTCGTCCACCATGCCCGACTGCAACGGCCCCGGCCGGAACAGCGCCACCAGAGCGATCATGTCTTCCAGGCAGTCCGGCTTGAGCTTCTTGATCAGCTCCTTCATGCCACGCGATTCGAGCTGGAACACCGCGGTGGTTTCGGCCTTCTGCAGCATGGCGTAGGTCGGTTTATCGTCCAGCGGGATAAAGTCGATATTGACCAGATCCTGCTCGGCCACCCCCTGACGCCGCTGATCGCGGTGGATGGTTTCCATCGCCCACTTGATGATGGTCAGGGTACGCAGACCGAGGAAGTCGAACTTGACCAGACCGGCCTGCTCCACATCGTCCTTGTCGAACTGGGTGACCAGACCGCCGCCCTCGTCATCGCAGGCAATTGGCGAGAAATCGGTGAGCTTGGTCGGCGCGATCACCACGCCACCGGCATGCTTGCCGGTACCGCGGCAGATGCCTTCGAGCTTGAGCGACATTTCCCAGATTTCCCGGGCATCCTCGTCGACCTTGAGGAAATCGCGCAGCGGCTCCTCCATCTCGTAGGCTTTTTCCAGGGTCATGCCGACTTCGAAGGGAATCATCTTCGACAGCCGGTCGGCCAGGCCGTAGGACTTGCCCTGGGCCCGCGCCACGTCGCGCACCACCGCCTTGGCCGCCATGGTGCCGAAGGTGATGATCTGACTCACCGCATTGCGGCCGTATTTCTCGGCCACGTAATCGATCACCCGGTCACGGCCGTCCATGCAGAAGTCGACGTCGAAGTCGGGCATGGAGACCCGCTCCGGGTTGAGGAAGCGTTCGAACAGTAGGTCATAGGCCAGCGGATCGAGGTCGGTAATCTTCTGCACGTAGGCCACCAGCGAACCGGCGCCCGACCCACGACCAGGACCTACCGGCACGCCGTTGTTCTTCGCCCACTTGATAAAGTCCATTACGATCAGGAAATAACCGGGGAAGCCCATCTGGATGATGATATCCAGCTCGAAATTCAGCCGATCGATATAGACCTGGCGCTTCTCTTCGTAATTCGGTGTGGTCTCCTTCGGCCAGAGCACTGCCAGGCGCTCCTCCAGCCCCTCGAAGGAGACCTGCCGAAAGTATTCGTCCATGGTCATGCCCGCCGGCACGGGGAAGTCCGGCAGGAAGTATTTGCCCAGCTGCACTTCGATATTGCAGCGTTTGGCAATCTCGATGGTGTTTTCCAGCGCTTCCGGCAGATCACTGAACAGCTCGGCCATTTCCTCCGGCGTCTTCAGGTACTGCTGATCGGAATAAGTGCGCAGGCGGCGCGGGTCATCCAGACTGCGGCCTTCGCCGATACACACGCGGGTTTCGTGTGCGGCGAAATCGTCCTGCTTGATAAAGCGCACATCGTTGGTTGCTACCAGTGGCGCGCCAACCTTGTCAGCCAAGGCCACCGCAGCGTGCAGATACTCTTCATCGTTAACCCGGTTGGTACGCTGCACTTCCAGGTAGAAACGCTCGGGGAACACCGCCATCCACTCGCGCAATACAACTTCGGCCGCCTCAGGCTCGCCATCGAGCAAGGCATGGCCGACTTCACCTTCCTTTGCACCAGAGAGCGCAATCAGGCCCTCGGACGCTTCCTTGACCCAATCACGCTGGATGATCACCAGGTCATTACTCTGCCCTTCGCTCCAGCCGCGCGAAACCAGTTCAGTGAGATTGCGGTAGCCCTTGGCGTTCATTGCCAGCAAAGTCATGCGGCTCAGCGGGCCATCTTCATCGGCACTGGCCAGCCAGATGTCGGCACCGCAAATCGGCTTGATGCCGCCGCCCATGGCCGCCTTATAGAACTTCACCAGCGAGCACATATTGCTCATATCGGTAACCGCTACCGCCGGCATTCCGGCTGCCGCCACCGACTTGATCAGTGGCTTGACCCGCACCAGCCCGTCGACCAGGGAAAACTCGGTGTGCAAACGCAGGTGGACGAACGAAGCGGTCATGGCAGTCCTATACAAAACGCAAAAACGACAAGGCAGGGATTGTACAACCGCAGCAGCGCGCGACAAGCGCTACCGGGCACAGGATAACGAGGGAACTCCAGAAGCGTTGTATCAGTCGTCCAACAACGCACGTACCGGGCCAAACGAGCGCCGGTGAATAGGGGTCGGCCCCAGTCGCCGCAGCGCTTCAAGGTGTACCGGCGTCGGATAGCCTTTATGGCCGGCGATGCCGTAACCGGGGTATTGCTGATCCAGTAGCTGCATTTCGCGATCACGACTGACCTTGGCCAGGATCGACGCCGCAGCAATCGCCGGCACCTGACTGTCACCCTTGACCACAGCTGCGCTGGGCACCTGCAGTTTCGGGCAGCGATTGCCATCAATCAGCGCCAGCTTGGGCGTGACGCTCAAGCCCTCGACCGCGCGCTGCATGGCCAACATGGTGGCCTGGAGAATATTCAGCTGGTCGATTTCCTCGACCTCGGCGCGAGCAATGCACCAGGCCAGGGCTTTTTCGCGAATTTCGTCGAAGAGTTTTTCACGACGCGTTTCGGTCAGTTTTTTCGAATCGTTTAGACCGAGAATCGGCCGTGCCGGATCGAGAATCACCGCCGCCGTAACAACGGCGCCGCAGAGCGGGCCACGGCCGACTTCATCAACGCCAGCCACCAACTCCTGCACCAGGGTGAAATCCAGCCCTAACTGCATCAGCCGCGCCCTGTCAGTTGCAGCACGGCCTTGGCAGCCTGCGCCGACGCGTCACGGCGCAGTGCGCGGTGAATCACATCAAAGCCCTCGGTCTGCACCTCGCCGCCGTCCAGCAATGGTGCCAGCAATTGGGCCAAGGCATCCGGTGTGGCGGCATCCTGAATCATTTCCGGCACCAGCAAACGCTCGGCCAGCAGATTCGGCAGGGAAATATAAGCACTGGTGACCAGGCGCTTGAGAATGCGATAGGTCAATGGCGCAACCTTGTAGGCCACCACCATCGGCCGCTTGTACAACAGGGCCTCAAGGGTCGCCGTGCCGGATGCAATCAAGACGGCATCGCACGCTGCCAGCGCCTCATGGGAGCGGCCATTGAGCAAGGTCAGCGGCAGATCGCGACCCACCAGCATCTGCTCAATCTGCGCACGACGCTCCGGGCTGGAGCACGGCAGAACAAACTGGATACCGGGGCGCAAAGTACGCAAGCGCACCGCCGCATCGAGAAACAAGCTGCCCAGGCGCGAGACCTCGCCACCACGACTGCCCGGCAACAGGGCCACTACCGACTGATCATGCGATAAGTGCAGCGCATCACGGGCCGCAGCACGATCCGCCTGCTGCGGAATGGTATCGGCCAACGGATGGCCGACAAAACGCACCGGCACTTGATGATCCTGATAAAACTGCGCCTCGAACGGGAACAGGGTCAACATCAGGTCGCAGGCTTCGCGAATCTTCAGCACGCGCTTCTGCCGCCAGGCCCAAACCGAAGGGCTGACGTAATGCACAGTCTTGATCCCAGCCTGACGCAGCTTGAGCTCCAGGGTAAGGTTGAAATCCGGCGCATCGATACCGATAAACACGTCCGGTTTGGCCGCTATCAGGGTATTGATCAGTCGCTTGCGCCGTGACAGCAACTCAGGCAGACGGCCAAGCACCTCGACCAGCCCCATTACCGACAGACGCTCCATCGGAAAATAGGAATTCAGCCCCTGGGCCTGCATCAGCGGGCCACCGATACCGATAAATTCGATCTGTGGGTATTGGGCTTTGAGGGCCTGCATCAGGCCCGCACCAAGAATATCGCCAGACGCCTCGCCAGCGACCAGCGCGACACGCATCAGGTCAGTCATAAATTATCGGGTAATGCCGCGGCTTGAAGCCTGAATGGAATCGCGGAAGATCGCGACTTCGGGGAACTCTGCGGACGACTCAGCCAGCTCAGCCATCGCCTGCTCAACCGTAAGGCCCTGGCGATAGACAACCTTGTAGGCACGACGCAAGGCGGCGATCGCCTCAGCACTGAAACCACGACGGCGCATGCCTTCAAAGTTCATGCTGCGCGCTTCGGCCGGGTTGCCGAACACGGTGACGAACGCAGGTACATCTTTGCCAATCGCCGTGCCCATGCCGGAGAAACTGTGCGCACCGATACGGCAGAACTGATGGACCAGGGTGTAACCAGAGAGAATCGCCCAGTCATCGACCCACACATGTCCGGCCAACGCGGTGTTGTTGACCAAGATGCAATGGTTGCCGATCACGCTGTCATGGCCGATGTGGGCATAGGCCATGATCAGGTTGTGATCACCCAGGGTGGTTTCACTGCGATCCTGCACGGTGCCGCGGTGGATGGTGACGCCCTCGCGGATCACGTTGTGATCGCCAATGACCAGCCGAGTCGCCTCGCCCTGGTACTTGAGATCAGGGGTGTCTTCACCCACCGAGGAAAACTGATAGATGCGGTTGTGTTTACCGATCCGCGTCGGCCCTTTGAGAATCACATGGGGGCCGATCACTGTACCCTCGCCAATTTCGACATCGGCCCCAACTATCGACCAAGGGCCGACGACGACGTCGTCAGCCAACTTGGCACTGGGATCAATGATGGCGCGAGGGTCAATCAAACTCATAGTTTGCGTTCCGCACAGATGATTTCTGCCGAGCAGACTTCCTTGCCGTCGACGCTGGCCTTGCACTCGAACTTCCAGATGCTGCGCTTGCTGCTCAGGTAGCGGGCTTCGAGGATCAGTTGATCACCCGGCACCACTGGTTGGCGAAAGCGTAGCTTGTCGGAGCCGACAAAGTAATACAGGGTGCCATCGGAGGGCTTCAGATCCATCATCTTGAAGCCAAGAATGCCGGCGGCCTGAGCCATGGCCTCGATGATCAGCACGCCCGGCATGATCGGGTGCTCAGGAAAATGCCCGTTGAAGAACGGCTCATTGATGCTGACATTCTTGTAGGCGCGAATTCGCTTGCCTTCAATATCCAGCTCAGCCACCCGGTCCACCAAAAGGAACGGATAGCGGTGCGGCAAGTATTCGCGAATCTGGTTGATGTCCATCATGTGCAGAGAAGCCTGTAAGAGAAAAAAGAGAAGCCGGCAAACACCGGCTCAGGCATCAGATGAAGTGTCGGCAGCTGGGGTCACGGTGGCCAGCAGCTTTTCCAACTGTTGCAGGCGGCGCGCCATGTCATCCAACTGACGAATCCGTGCCGCGCTCTTGCGCCACTCAGCCGCTGGCTGCATGGCGGTGCCCGAAGAATAGGAGCCCGGCTCAGTAATCGAGCGAGTAACCATGGTCATACCGGTGACGAACACGTTGTCGCACACCTCGATGTGCCCAACCATGCCCACACCACCGGCGATCATGCAGTTCTTGCCAATCTTGGTGCTACCGGAAATACCTGCACAACCGGCCATGGCCGTGTTGTCGCCGATCTGCACGTTGTGCGCGATCATGATCTGGTTATCCAGCTTGACCCCATTGCCAATCAACGTGTCCGACAGCGCACCACGGTCGACAGTGGTATTGGCGCCGATCTCGACGTCATCACCGATAGTCACCCCACCGATCTGCGCGATCTTCTGCCAGACGCCTTTCTCGTTGGCAAAGCCGAAGCCCTCACCACCGATCACCGCGCCAGACTGAATCACTACGCGCTTGCCGATCCGCACGTCGTGATACAGCGTCACGCGCGGAGCCAACCAACCGCCCTCACCAATCACCGAACGCGCACCGACAACACACTGTGCGCCGACGGTTACACCAGCAGCGATTTGTGCGCCACTTTCGATCACCGCATAGGCGCCGATACTGGCACTCGCATCAACGTGAGCATCCGCAGCCACCACAGCAGTAGGGTGCACACCAGGCAGTGCCCGGGGTTTGCGGTCAAACAGATGGGAGAGTTCGGCATACGCCAGGTAAGGATTAGCAACGACCAAGGCATTGCCGGCATAACCTTCGGCATCAGCAGCGGTCAACAGCACCGCGCCAGCCTGGCAGCCCGAGAGAAACTTGCGGTACTGCGCATTGGCGAGAAAGCTCAGCTGATCAGCGCCGGCTTCCTGCAAGGTAGCCAAGCCGCTGATCGGCTTATCCGAGGCACCACGCAAGGTGGCGCCCAGACGCTCGGCCAACTGGCCAAGGGTATAAACCGTTGCACTCATGATCAGCGCAGCTGATTCATGCGCTCGATAACCTGGCGGGTGATGTCGAACTGAGGTTTGACATCAATCACCGCGCCGCGCTCCAGCACCAGGTCGAAGTTACCGGTCTTGATTACCTCTTCCACGGCCTTGTCCAGATTGGGCTTGAGCTTCTTCAGCATTTCACGATCCGCTACAGCCTTGGACTCATTCAGCTCCTTGGACTGGAACTGGAAATCACGGGCCTTTTGCTTGAATTCAAGCTCCAGGCGCTCACGCTCAGCGGTCTGCATTTTCTCACCGTCCTTGACCAGGCGGTCCTGAATGCGTTTGGCGTCGCTTTCCAAGGTTTTCAGCTTGTTCAGCTGCGGGCCGAATTTCTTCTCGGCATCCACGGCGTAACGCTTGGCAGCGTCAGATTCCAGCAGCGCCATTTGGTAGTTCAGTACCGCTACTTTCATCTCGGCAAAAGCCGGGGTCGCCAGCAAGGCAACGCTTAACAAAACCAGTTGAGTCAACTTACGCACGATGCAACTCCTGCAAAACTGTTGGTATTCAAAAATCCGACGCTTAGAACGTCTGACCGAGAGAGAACTGGAAAATCTGCGTATCGGCATCATCCGGTTTGAGGATTGGCATGGCCAAGCTGAAGCTCAACGGACCCAGAGCAGTAATCCAGGTCAGGCCGACACCCACGGAGCTGGCCAAGTTGCCTGGATCGATACTGCCGCACTCTTCCTGCGACTTGCCGCAATTGGTGTCGAATACATTACCCACATCCCAGAACAGCGCAGTACGCAGGGAACGCTGATCCTTGACGAACGGCATGGGGAACAGCAACTCAGCGCCACCTTGAATCAGGACGTTACCGCCAAATGGCAGCGGGTCTTGATCCGGATCGAAGGCTGTGCCTGGGTTAGTGCCACGGCTCGGCGTACTACGCGGCCCGAGGCTGCTGTCTTTGAAACCACGTACCGAATTGAAACCACCCGCGTAGTAGTGCTCGTAGAACGGCAGGTCGGAAGTAGAGCCATAGCTCTCGCCGTAACCCAGCTGGGTGTGCAAACGCAGGGTATAGGTGTCACTCAGTGGCTTGAAGACCTGACCACGGTAATCCACCTTGAAGAACGACAGATCACTACCCGGCACTGTGGTTTCGAATACCAGGCTTTGCGAGTGACCGCGATTAGCCAGCACGCCACGGTTTAGAGTCGACTCAGACCAGCCAATGGATGCTTTGAGGTTCAGGTAGCTGTCACCCTCTTCCTCGATAAAGTTAAAAATCTCGTCAACGGTATACACGCCAGTGCCGATGCTGTCGTTCTGGATGGTCAGGCCATAAGTCAGACGCGAAGTATCACTAATTGGATAACCAATGCTGGCACCTGCACCGTAGCTGTCCACCGAATAGCTGGACACATCGGTATTCAGTTCGTCGTAATCGGTTTCACGGAAGAAGGCGTTGTAGCCCAGGCTGACGCCGTCTGGCGTCCAGTAGGGGTCAACAAAACCGAAGTTGTAGTTGCTCTGGTACTCACTACGGGTCAAGCCGACGCTGACCTTGTTACCGGTACCGAGGAAGTTATTCTGGGTAATCGAGCCACCGAGAATCAGGCCGGCATTCTGGGCAAAACCGACGCTGGCTGTGATGGAACCGGAAGCCTGCTCTTCAACGCTGTAGTTGACGTCAACCTGGTCATCGGTGCCCGGCACCTGCGGGGTTTCGACGTTGACTTCCTTGAAGTAGCCCAGACGCTCCAGACGGGTCTTGGACTGGTCAATCAGGTAAGTCGAAGCCCAGCCACCTTCCATCTGTCGCATTTCACGGCGCAGCACTTCGTCTTCCGACTTGGTGTTGCCACGGAAGTTGATGCGATTAACGTATGCACGCTTGCCTGGATCGATTACAAAGGTAATCGACACGGTGCCGTCATCATGGGCTTCTGGCACGCCGTTGACGTTGGCGAAGGTATAACCTTCGTTACCCAGACGACGGGTGATCAGCTCGGACGTGGTGGTCATCACCTTACGCGAGAACACCTGACCTTCCTGAACCAGCAGCAGGGCACGGACTTCTTCTTCCGGCACCTTCAGCTCACCGCTGAGTTTGACCTCACGCACGGTGTACTTCTCGCCTTCGTCGACGTTGACCGTGACATAGACGTGCTTCTTGTCCGGGGTAATGGATACCTGAGTGGAGCTGATATCCATATTGATATAGCCGCGATCAAGGTAATAAGAACGCAGACGTTCCAAGTCACCGGAGAGCTTTTCACGAGCGTACTTGTCATCATTCTTGAAGAAGGACAGCCAATTAGTGGTCTTCAGCTCAAACAGGTCAATCAGGTCCTCATCAGCAAAGACCGAGTTACCTACCACGTTGATGTGCTGAATCGCTGCTACCGAGCCCTCGTTGATATTGATTTTCAGCGCCACACGGTTACGTGGCTGCGGGATCACTTCGGCTTCGATTTCGGCGGAGTAACGCCCTTGGGCAACGTACTGGCGCTGCAACTCGTTACGCACACCTTCAAGGGTGGCGCGCTGGAATATCTCGCCTTCGGCCAGACCGGATTGATTCAGGCCCTTTAGCAGATCTTCGCTGCTGATGGCCTTGTTACCCTCAATCTCGATACTGGAAATCGAAGGACGTTCAACCACAGTAACAACCAGCACATCGCCATCGCGACCGAGCTGGATATCCTGAAAGAAACCGGTTTTGAACAATTCGCGAGTAGCCTCAACCAGTGACCGGTCATCGGCTTGCGCCCCCACATTAAGGGGCAAGGCACCGAATACACTGCCAGCGGAAACACGCTGCAGACCGGTGACCCGGATATCGGAGATGGTGAAGGACTCGGCGTGAACTTCGGTGATCATCAGTGCGGCAAGCACCGCAGGTAGCAGCAGACGTTTCATGAAGTCCTTTCTTATTCCAACTGACAATAAAAAATCTGCCGCTTAGCGCGACACGTCTTGTTCGTACCGAGAGCGTAATTCAACAGTGGCTACAGGCGACCCAAGTCGTTTACCAGGGCCAGCAACATCACCCCGATGACCAAACTGATGCCGATCTGCATCCCCCAACCCTGTATCCGTTCCGACAGCGGGCGACCACGCACCCACTCGACCAGATAAAAAAGCAGATGCCCCCCATCCAGCACGGGGATAGGCAACAAATTAAGAACCCCCAGACTAATGCTCAAGTAGGCGAGAAATTTAAGAAAATCACTCAAACCTGACTCAGCAGAAGCGCCCGCCACTTTAGCAATGGTTATCGGCCCGCTCAAGTTTTTTACCGAGAGCTCACCAAACAGCATTTTCTTCAGGGAATTAAGGGTCAGAACGCTCATTGTCCAGGTGTTTTTGGCACCTTCTGCAATGGCTTCTAACGGGCCATAGCTGACTTCACGCAGCATCTCAGGCGGCCATTCGCCGCCCGCCACGCCAGCACCTAGATAACCGCTAAGGGTCTTGCCCTCACCACGCGCTGCGAGGGTCAGCGGCACACCCAGCTGCTGACCTTGGCGCTCCACTTGCAAGCTGATCTTTTTACCCGGCAAGCCACGGATCTGATCCACCAACTGCTGCCAATCAGCCAGAGGCTGACCATCAAGCGCAAGCAGACGATCGCCGACTTGTAACCCCGCAGCAAACGCCGGGCCTTCAGGATCTAGCTGCGCCAGGATCGGCGGCAGTGCAGGGCGCCAAGGACGAATTCCTAATGAGGCGATAGGGTCCGGCTCATCGGCACCGCGCAGCCAGTTATCCAGCACGACCTGCCGAGGACTGTCGACCGAGGAACCCGGCTCGCGCACCGCGAGATCCAGCCGACCACTTTCACCCAACCGGCTGACCAGCTGCAGATTCACTGCAGCCCAGCCGGTGGTGGGCTCGCCATCAATCGCGACAATCTCCTGCCCAGCCTGCAAACCCGCAATCTCAGCCAGACTGCCCGCCTCGACCGCACCAATAACCGGGCGCACCTGCTGACTGCCCAGCATCGCGACAACCCAGAAAAATAGAAGAGCGAGGAGGAAATTCGCCACCGGACCGGCCGCGACAATGGCAATACGCTGCTGGACCGACTTGCGATTGAACGACTGATTGAGCAGCTCCGGCGGCACATCACCTTCGCGCTCATCGAGCATTTTCACATAGCCACCCAGAGGGATGGCGGCCACAACAAATTCAGTACCTTGGCGGTCATGCCAACGCAGCAACGGGCTACCAAAACCGACAGAGAACCGCAGCACCTTGACGCCACAGCGACGGGCGACCCAGAAGTGCCCATATTCGTGAATGGTTACCAGCACACCCAAAGCGACCAGGGTGCCAACCAGCATATAAAGCGCACTCATCAGACTTCTCCGCGTCGGCGATCAGCGCCGACTCAGCCATTGTTCAGCCAGATGACGGGCTCGGCCATCAGCGGCCAGTACTGTATCCAGGCTCTCAACCGCCAGGGCGGGCTCAGCATGCAGAACGTCTTCGATGATACTCGCGATCTCGGGAAAGCGGATGCGTCGCTCAAGAAACGCCGCAACGGCCACTTCATTGGCCGCATTGAGCATAGCCGGCACGGTACCGCCAGCCTGCGCCGCCTCACGCGCCAGACGCAGACAAGGAAAACGCTGCTGGTCCGGAGCCTGGAAGTCCAACCGCGCAATGGCAAACAGATCCAGCGGCGCGACGCCGGAGTCGATTCTCTCCGGCCAGGCCAGGGCATGGCTGATGGGCGTGCGCATATCCGGATTACCCAACTGGGCCAGTACCGAACCGTCGACATAATCGACCAGCGAGTGGATCACGCTCTGCGGATGCACCACCACCTCAACCTGATCAGGGCTGGCATCAAACAACCAGCAAGCCTCAATCAGCTCCAGCCCCTTGTTCATCATGCTCGCCGAATCGACCGAGATCTTGCGCCCCATCGACCAGTTCGGGTGTGCGCACGCCTGCTCAGGCGTGACAGCATGCAACTGTTCCAGCGGCATTTCGCGAAATGGCCCACCCGAGGCGGTGAGCAAAATACGCCGCACGCCGACCTGCTGCAGGCCGCGGGCGTAGTCGCCCGGCAGGCACTGGAAAATCGCATTATGCTCACTGTCGATCGGCAACAGCACAGCGCCACTTTTACGCACTGCCTGCATAAATAGCGCACCCGACATCACCAGGGCTTCTTTATTGGCCAGCAGCACCTTCTTGCCAGCCTCAACTGCTGCCAGGGTCGGCGGCAAGCCTGCCGCACCAACGATAGCAGCCATCACCGTATCCACTTCAGGATGCGCGGCCACCTCACACAAGCCCTCGGGACCATGCAGCACCTGAGTAGCCAGACCAGCTACACGCAGACCTTCCTGCAGGCGGCGAGCATCCAGAGCCTGCGGCACCACAGCAAAGCGTGGGCGGTAGATCATGCACAACGCTTCCAGCTCAGCCAGACGACTGAAACCGGATAGCGCAAACACTTGATAGCGCTCTGGATGGCGCGCAATGACATCGAGGGTACTCAGACCGATCGAACCGGTCGCCCCCAGCACGGTAATCTGCTGAGGATGACTCACAGCGCGCCCCAGCCCGCCAACCACAGCAACGCAGCAAACACCGGGATCGCCGCCGTCAGACTGTCGATACGATCCAGCACACCGCCATGGCCAGGCAGCAGATTGCTGCTGTCCTTGACCCCCGATTGGCGCTTGAACATGCTTTCGGTCAGGTCGCCGACAACCGAGATCAACACCACCACGGCGGTGCCGATCAAGCCCAGCAACAGACAGGCAAACGACCAGTCACGGTAAATCGCCACGCCCACACAGATCAGCAGGGTCGCCAGCAGGCCACCAAACACCCCTTCCCAACTCTTACCGGGACTGACCTGCGGCGCCAGCTTGCGCTTGCCGAAGCGGCGGCCGGCGAAATAGGCGCCGATATCCGCGCCCCACACCAACACCATCACCGCGAGAATCAGCCAGTTTGCTTCAGGCCACTGCTTGAACAGTACCAGGCCCTGCCAGGCAGGCAGCAGAATCAGCAAGCCGATCAGCAATCTGACCGGAGCCTGCGCCCAGTAACGACTGCTGGCGGGGTAACCCAAGACCAGAAAGGTCGCAACCCCCCACCAGACAACCCCAAGCAACAGAACCCAAGGCGCCAAGGCGGGCAACAGATACAAGCCAAACAACAATACAACCACCAGCGCGGCGTAGGCCACGCGCTGGAGCTGGGCAGTAAATCCTGCCAGACGCGCCCACTCCCAGGCGCCCAGACCGACCACTGCGCCGATAAACAGCGCAAAGAGCGCGCCATTGAGCAGAAAGAAGCCACCCAGGGCGAATGGCAACAGCACCAGCGCCGTGATAATTCGTTGTTTGAGCATCAGCTACGAGCCTCAGCTGCCACCTGATCGCTGGTTTTCCCAAAGCGGCGCTGGCGGCTAGCAAAATCGGCCAAGGCTTTGCGCATGGCGTCGTGTTTGAAATCCGGCCAAAACAGGTCGGAGAAATACAGCTCGGTGTAAGCCAGCTGCCAGAGCAGGAAATTACTGATGCGATGCTCCCCACCCGTGCGGATACACAGATCCGGCAACGGCAAATCACCGGTTACCAGGCAACTCTGCAGCAACTCAGGGGTAATGTCCTCGGCGCGTAAATGACCACCTTGAACTTCACGAGCCAAACGCTGCGCTGCCTGAGCGATATCCCATTGGCCACCGTAGTTGGCTGCAACCTGCAGGACAAAGCGTTTGTCACCTGCAGTCTGCGCCTCAGCCTCACGCATCGCAGCCTGCAGCTCAGGGTGAAAGCGCGAACGATCACCGATAATGCGCAGGCTGATGTCATTGGCATCGAGCTTCTTCGCCTCGCGGCGCAATGCACCGAGGAACAACTCCATCAGCGCACTGACCTCCTCGGCCGGGCGCTGCCAGTTTTCACTGGAGAAGGCGAACAGCGTCAACACCTCGACCCCAGCCTCTGCGCACACCTCAATCACCGCACGCACCGCATCGACACCGGCTTTATGACCGGCCACGCCGGGCAGCAGACGCTTCTTCGCCCAGCGATTGTTACCGTCCATGATGATCGCCACATGCCGTGGCACGGCGAACGGACTACCGTCTTTGGTCTTTTCCATGACGATATACTGACCGCTAAACGGCCATCAGATCCGCTTCTTTCTGCTTCACTGCCACTTCGATTTCCGCGACAAACTTATCGGTCAGCTTCTGGATTTCGTCGGCCGCACGGCGCTCTTCGTCTTCACTGATTTCCTTCTCCTTGACCAGGTCTTTCAACTGGCTCAGAGCATCACGACGAATATTGCGCACCGCTACACGACCATCTTCAGCCGCATCACGGGCCTGCTTGGTGAAGCCCTTACGGGTTTCCTCGGTCAGCGCTGGCATGGAGATCAGCAGCAGCTCACCCAGGTTGGTCGGGTTGAAGCCCAGACCGGAGCTCTGGATCGCCTTGTCGACAGCAGACAGCATGTTGCGCTCGAAGGCTACGACCTGCAGGGTACGGGCGTCCTTGACGGTGACGTTGGCCACCTGATTCAACGGGGTGTCGGAGCCGTAGTAAGGCACCATCACGCCACCGAGGATACTTGGGTGAGCCTGACCAGTACGGATTCGGCTGAAGGCGTGAACCAGCGATTCCAGGCTCTTCTGCATGCGTACCTGGGCGTCTTTTTTGATCTCATTGATCATGTTTATCTTCCTCAATCAGAGTGCCTTCAGCGCCACCAACTACAACGTTCAGCAGAGCACCAGGCTTGTTCATATTGAAAACACGCAGCGGCATATTATGGTCGCGGCACAGGCAGATGGCCGTCAGGTCCATTACACCCAGCTTGCGGTCGAGCACCTCATCGTAGGTCAGGCGATCAAACTTCTCAGCATGCGGGTCTTTGAATGGATCGGCAGTGTACACACCATCCACCTTGGTCGCCTTGAGCACCACGTCGGCATCGATTTCGATGGCGCGCAGGCAGGCAGCCGAGTCGGTTGTAAAGAACGGATTACCAGTGCCAGCGGCGAAAATCACCACCTCACCGGTTTTCAGATGACGCATGGCCTTGCGTCGGTCGTAGTGATCGGTGACGCCCACCATGGAGATCGCCGACATGACGATGGCCGGGATATTCGAACGCTCCAGCGCGTCGCGCATGGCCAGAGCATTCATCACCGTAGCCAGCATGCCCATATGATCGCCAGTGACCCGATCCATGCCCGCTGCACTCAGCGCCGCGCCACGGAACAGGTTGCCACCACCGATGACCAGACCCACCTGCACACCGATACCGACCAACTGGCCGACTTCCAGCGCCATGCGATCAAGCACCTTTGGATCGATGCCAAAATCTTCCGACCCCATCAGGGCCTCGCCGCTAAGTTTGAGCAGAATGCGCTTGTAACGCGGTTGACGACCACTCATCTGCTGAGCCATTGCGAGTCTCTCCTGCGGCGTTTGAATTCTGTGCAAACCTTAGGTTCGCTTTTATCGAGCGCTTCGACAGCACCCCGAGCCATTGGTGCCAAGGCCCCAACCACTCCACAGCTTAGCTGCGCCCTCAATTTGACAAAGAGGCCGCGCGCGTTAGCGGGCAGCCTCTTCGGGGCAACAGCGGTTAGCCGTCTTACTGCTTGCTGGCAGCAGCTACCTGAGCAGCAACTTCTTCAGCAAAGTTGTCGACCGGTTTCTCGATGCCTTCGCCAACCTTGAAGTAGGTGAAGGAAACGATTTCAGCACCGGCTTTCTTGGCCAGAGCACCGACCTTGACTTCCGGATCCTTAACGAAGGCTTGCTCAACCAGGCTGGCTTCAGCCAGGAACTTCTGGATACGACCAGCAACCATCTTCTCGACGATTTCGGCTGGCTTGCCCTTGATCTTGTCTTCGTTGAGGCTGACGAACACGGCTTTCTCGCGCTCGATGGCTTCAGCGGACACTTCCGAAGGCAGCAGGAATTCAGGGTTGCTGGCTGCTACGTGCATGGCGATGTCTTTAGCCAGCTCGACGTTGCCACCCTTGAGCACAACCACAACACCGATCTTGTTGCCGTGCAGGTAAGAGCCCAGAACGTCACCTTCAATACGCGCCAGACGACGGATATTGACGTTCTCGCCAGTTTTGGCAACCAGGGCCAGACGGGCTTCTTCCTGAGCAGCGATCAGCGGCTCAACTTCGGTCAGTTTGTCAGCAAAGGCTTTCTCGACACTGGCAGCCACGAAGTTCTTGAAGTCGTCCTGCAGAGCCAGGAAGTCGGTCTGCGAGTTGACTTCGAGAATGACGGCAGTCTTGCCATCTTCCTTGATGCTGATGGCGCCTTCAGCAGCCACGTTGCCAGCTTTCTTGGCAGCCTTGATCGCGCCGGAAGCACGCATGTCGTCGATGGCTTTTTCGATGTCGCCGCCAGCCTTGGTCAAGGCCTTCTTGCAATCCATCATGCCTTCGCCAGTACGCTCACGCAGTTCTTTAACCAACGCTGCAGTAATTTCTGCCATTTCAAAATCCTCTGGATAGGTTGTTAACCATTCCACCCGCGAAAACGGGCGCTCAATTCGTAACGCATTGCCGACAATGACCAGAAACGATTGCAACTGCACGTCGACGATGGTTTTCAAGGTGGCAAAAAGGGGGCAAAGCCCCCTTTTTGCGAACTAAGCAAACGCTAAGCGCGTTTTACTTAGCCTTCAGCAGCTTCTGCAGCCGGGGCTTGCTCAACGAACTCGTCGGCGCCGCCGTTAGCGTTGGTGCGACCACGGATTACCGAGTCAGCCATAGCACCCATGTACAGCTGGATGGCGCGAATGGCGTCATCGTTACCTGGGATGATGTAGTCAACGCCTTCCGGGCTGCTGTTGGTATCAACGACGCCGATAACTGGGATGCCCAGCTTGTTGGCTTCGGTGATAGCAATGCGCTCGTGATCAACGTCGATCACAAACAGAGCGTCTGGCAGACCGCCCATGTCCTTGATACCACCCAGGCTGCGATCCAGTTTCTCCAGATCACGGGTGCGCATCAGGGCTTCTTTCTTGGTCAGCTTGGCGAAAGTACCGTCCTGGGACTGAACTTCCAGATCACGCAGACGCTTGATCGAGGCGCGGATGGTTTTGTAGTTGGTCAGCATGCCGCCCAACCAGCGATGATCGACGTACGGCGAACCGCAACGTGCTGCTTCTTCAGCAACGATCTTGCCAGCGGAACGCTTGGTGCCTACGAACAGAATCTTATTTTTGCCCGAAGCCAGCTTCTCAACGAAAGACAGCGCTTCGTTGAACATTGGCAGGGTTTTTTCAAGGTTGATGATGTGAATCTTGTTGCGCGCGCCGAAAATGTACTTACCCATTTTCGGGTTCCAGTAACGGGTCTGGTGGCCGAAGTGCACACCGGCCTTCAGCATATCGCGCATATTGACTTGGGACATGATAGTTCCTTGATAAGTCGGGTTAGGCCTCCACGTATCCCGATCTCCAACCCGGCGAACTTGTCGCAAGGCACCCAGGAAACCGTGTCGATACGTGTGTGGGTTTAAGCTTTCGGGCACACAGCCCGTAAAGCGGCGCGTTTTATATCATAAAAGTCAGGGGCAAGCTACTCGCAGACAGCAACATATGCAGCCAAGTTAGCGGCAGGTTTAACGTGGCGCTTATGGCTGGCGGCTTGTAGCTGTTAAGATGCGACCTTTCTGTTCGCGTTCGAGAGCCGCACATGACCGTCACCATCAAAACGCCCGACGAAATCGAGAAAATGCGCGTAGCCGGTCGCTTGGCTGCCGAAGTTCTGGAAATGATTGGCGAACACGTCAAGCCCGGCGTCACCACCGAAGAGCTTGATCGCATCTGCCATGATTATATTGTCAACGTGCAGCAGGCCATCCCCGCGCCGCTCAATTACAAAGGTTTCCCCAAGTCGATCTGCACCTCGGTCAACCATGTGGTCTGCCATGGCATCCCGAATGACAAGCCACTGAAAGAAGGCGATGTGATCAACATCGACATCACCGTGATCAAGGATGGCTACCACGGCGATACTAGCAAGATGTTCATGGTCGGCAAGGTGCCGGAGTGGGCCGAGCGCCTGGCCAAGATCACCCAGGAATGCATGTATAAAGGTATCGAGCTGGTCAAACCCGGCACGCGCCTGGGCGATATCGGCGAAGTGATCCAGAAGCATGCCGAGAAGAATGGCTTCTCCGTGGTACGCGAATACTGCGGACACGGCATTGGCGCGGTGTTCCATGAAGAGCCGCAAGTACTGCACTACGGCCGCGCCGGCACCGGCATGGAGCTGAAGGAAGGCATGACCTTCACCATTGAGCCAATGATCAACCAGGGCCGCCCGGAGACCCGCATGCTGGGTGATGGCTGGACCGCAATCACCAAGGACCGCAAGCTTTCGGCCCAGTGGGAACACACCATTCTGGTGACCGCTGATGGTTACGAGATCTTCACCCTGCGCAGTGACGATACCATCGCCCGCACATCGGCCTGAGCCTATCGCTGAGTCTGCTGTATAGATAGAAGGAAGGCCGCAATGCCGCAGGTAGATCCCGAGCTGTTCGACCGCGGCCAGTTCCAGGCGGAACTGGCCCTCAAGGCCAGCCCTATTGCGGCGTTCAAGAAGGCTATCCGCCACGCCCGCGAAGTGCTCGACGGGCGCTTCACCAGCGGCCGTGATGTACGCCGCCTAGTCGAGGACCGTGCCTGGTTTGTCGACCAGATCCTGCGCGAAGCCTGGGACCGCCTGTCCTGGAGTGAAGATGCCGATATCGCCCTGCTGGCCGTCGGCGGCTATGGCCGTGGCGAGCTGCACCCCTTCTCCGATATCGACCTGCTGATTCTGCTCGACAACGCCGACCACGAAACCTTCCGCGAGCCCATCGAGCGCTTCCTCACCCTACTGTGGGACATCGGCCTGGAAGTTGGACAAAGCGTGCGCAGCGTGGACGAATGCGCCGAGGAAGCCCGCGCCGACCTGACGGTGATCACCAACCTGATGGAAAGCCGCACCATCGCTGGCCCCGAACGCCTGCGCCAGCGCATGCAAGCAGTTGCCAGCACCGAGCAGATGTGGCCGAGCAAGCAGTTCTTCCTGGCCAAGCATAAAGAGCAGCGCGCCCGTCACGGCAAATACAACGACACCGAGTACAACCTGGAGCCCAACGTCAAAGGCTCGCCCGGCGGCCTGCGCGATATCCAGACCATCCTCTGGGTCGCGCGCCGGCATTTCGGCACGCTGAACCTGCACGCCATGGTCGGCCAGGGCTTTTTGCTGGAAAGCGAATATGCCCTGCTCGCCTCCAGCCAGGAGTTCCTCTGGAAGGTGCGCTATGCCCTGCACATGCTTGCCGGCCGCGCCGAAGACCGCCTGCTGTTTGACCATCAGAGCAAGGTGGCGGCCCTACTGGGCTATGAAGACAGCGACAGCAAGCGCGCTATCGAGCGCTTTATGCAGAAGTACTACCGCGTGGTGATGGCGATCGCCGAACTGAGCGACCTGATTGTCCAGCACTTCGAAGAGCAGATTCTGCACGCTGGCGAAATTGGCCAGGCCACGCCGCTTAACAGCCGCTTCCTGCTGCGTGATGGCTATATCGAAGTCGCGCACCCCAATGTGTTCAAGCGTACGCCGTTTGCCATCATGGAAATCTTCGTGCTGATGGCCCAGCACCCCGACATCAAAGGCGTGTGCGCCAACAGCATCCGCCTGCTGCGCGAGCACCGTCATCTGATCGACGATGATTTCCGCCGTGATATCCGCAACACCAGTCTGTTCGTTGAACTGTTCAAAAGCCCGCAAGGCATTCACCGCAACCTGCGGCGAATGAACCGTTACGGCATCCTCGGCCTGTACCTGCCGGAGTTCGGCCATATCGTCGGGCAGATGCAGCACGACCTGTTCCACATCTATACGGTCGATGCGCACACGCTGAACCTGATCAAGCACCTGCGTAAATTCAAGTGGACCGAGCTGGCGGAAAAATTCCCGCTGGCCAGCAAGCTGATCGACAAACTACCCAAGCCCGAACTGATCTACATGGCCGGGCTTTACCACGACATCGGCAAAGGTCGTGGCGGCGACCATTCGGAGCTCGGCGCAGTGGATGCCGAGGCCTTCTGTGTGCGCCACCAGCTGCCGAACTGGGACTCCAAACTGATTGTCTGGCTGGTCCAACACCACCTGGTGATGTCCACCACCGCGCAGCGCAAGGACCTCTCCGACCCGCAGGTGATCTTCGACTTCGCCCGCCTAGTTGGCGACCAGACCCGCCTGGATTACCTCTACGTACTGACCGTGGCCGACATCAACGCCACCAACCCCAGCCTCTGGAACTCCTGGCGTGCCAGCCTGCTGCGCCAGCTCTACACCGAGACCAAGCGCGCCTTGCGCCGCGGCCTGGAAAATCCGCTGGACCGCGAAGAACAGATTCGCCTGACGCAGATCGCCGCCTTGGACATCCTGGTGCACGGCGGCACCGACCCGGACGACGCCGAGCAGCTCTGGTCGCAACTGGGTGACGACTACTTCCTGCGCCATACCGCCAACGATGTGGCTTGGCATACCGAAGCGATTCTCCAACACCCCAACGATGGCAACCCACTGGTGCTGATCAAGGAAACCACCCAGCGCGAGTTCGAAGGCGGCACGCAGATCTTTATCTACGCCCAGGACCAACACGACTTCTTCGCCGTGACGGTGGCGGCCATGGCCCAGCTCAACCTGAACATCCATGACGCACGGATTCTCACCTCCACCAGCCAGTTCACTCTCGACACCTATATCGTGCTCGAAGGTGAAGGCGGCTCGATTGGCGAAAATCCAGCGCGAATCAAGGAAATTCGCCAGGGCCTGATCGACGCGCTGAAGAACCCGGACGATTACCCGAACATCATCCAGCGCCGCGTGCCGCGCCAACTCAAGCACTTTGCCTTCGCGCCGCAGGTGACCATTCACAACGATGCACACCGACCGGTGACCATCCTCGAAGTCACCGCACCGGATCGCCCAGGCCTGCTGGCGCGGATCGGGCGAATCTTCCTCGATTTCGACCTATCACTGCAGAACGCCAAGATCGCCACCCTGGGCGAGCGAGTGGAAGACGTGTTCTTCGTCACCGATGCGCACAACCAGCCGTTGTCCGACCCCGAGCTGTGCGCCAACCTACAAGCCACTATCGTGCGCAAGTTATCGGCACCCAGTGCCAGCGAAAGCCAGCCGGCACAGCACACCATCTGACACACCAAGCGCGCGAGGCTGAGAGCTGCTCCGCCTCACGCACCCAACCGCTTAGATGCGGAAGCTGTCCACCAGTTGCTTGAGTCGACCGGCCTGCTGATCCAGCTCAGTACACGCCCGCAGACTGGCCTCCAGATTGCGCACGCCGTCTTGGTTCAGCACGTTGATTTCGGTGATGTCCATATTAAGGTTTTCGACCACCGAAGTTTGCTCCTCGGTAGCAGTGGCCACCGACTGGTTCATGCCGTCAATTTCACCGATACGCCGTGTCACGCTTTGCAGGTTTTCCCCAGCTTGCTTGCCAATGCGCACGCTGTCATCACTGAAACGGCGACTTTCGAGCATGGTATTGACTGCCTCCTGAGCACCCGCTTGCAGCTGTTCGATCATCTGCTGGATTTCCTGCGCCGAACTCTGAGTGCGCTGCGCCAAGTTACGCACCTCGTCCGCCACCACCGCAAAGCCACGCCCAGCCTCACCGGCACGAGCGGCTTCAATGGCGGCGTTAAGGGCCAACAGGTTGGTCTGCTCGGAAATACCCTTGATCACATCAAGGATCTGGCCGATGTCATTGCTCTTCTGGCTCAGGGTTTCGATGTGCGAACCGGCCACCTCAATCTTTCTCGACAGATCACTCATCGCGCCCAGGGTTTTCTCGACCATTTGCTGACTATTCTCGGCACCTTGGCGTGCACCGCTGGCCTGAGTGGAGGCATCGGCAGCGTTGCGCGCGATCTCCTGCGCGGCAGCGCCCAGTTCGTTGATCGCCGCCGCCACACTGTCGGTACGCACAGCCTGCTCGCTGGAGTTACTCATCGAAGCATTGGAGGCCGCCACCACGGTGCGCACACGCTCATGCACAGCGCTGGTAGTGGACGCCACTTCGCGGATCGACTCGTGAATCCGCTCAACAAAACGGTTGAATGCCACCGCCAGCTCTCCGAATTCATCCAGCGAATTAACCTGCAAACGTTGGGTCAAATCGCCTTCACCTTGCGCGATGTCGCCCATGGCGCGACTCATCAGATGCAGTGGCTGCAACAGAAAGCGAATCAACAGCCCAAGCAGCAGCAAAATCGCCGCGACGCCAATCACCATCACCATCAATGCAGATAAACGGAACTCCTGCAACGCCGCGTAGGCCTTGCTCTTGTCGACCGATAGGCCGACATACCAGCGCACCCCTTGCAGGCCCTGCACAGGAATAAAGGTGACCATACGCGCCGCACCATCGGCCGCCTGCACGTCTTGCAGGGCAGTGCTGAGCATGGGCCTGCCGCCAGGAAAGAGGTCGCCTAAGCCTTTAAGCACCTGCTCGCGGTCCGAGTGAACCAGCACAGTGCCGCTGTCATCGACCAGGAAAGCATAGCCCAGCCCGCCGAGATCCAGTGAGTTGAGAATATTGTCGATGGTTTCCAGCTTCAGGTCGCCACCCACCACCCCCGCCAGCGCACCATTCCGGCGTACTGCACGGGTAATGGTAATCAACAAGCCATCACGCGGATCAGCCGCCAGATAAGGCGCGGTAAGGCCGACGCCAGAACCTGCCTGGGCCATTTTGTACCAAGGGCGCTGACGTGGATCATAATCGGCGGGCAAGTCACTGGCTGGGTATTGGGTATAGGTGCCGTCTGCTTCACCGAGATAGGCATATAAAAAGGATGAAGCAATGCTGCGATGCTGAAGACTCTTGTTGAGCGCGATAGCATCGCCGCTGTCCTCCACCGCCTCGCCAAGCGAGTCGAGCAGCAGGACGCGGCCATTGAGCCAGTGCTGAATATTGCCTGCCGAGACATTGCCCATGTCACGCAGGTAGTTCTCAAGGTTTTCGCGGATGGCGTTACGTTGCATGTAGTCGTTGTACAAGGCGAATGAGGCAAAGGCCGCAATCACCACCAACGACGCAGCCAGCATGATCTTGTGGCTGAATTTTAGGTTGCGCATTAATACTCTCGTTTAGCAGGTCAGCAACAGGCGTCCGGTTCTTTGTCCGGCAAGCCGACTATCGGCCCAAACCACAGGGGCTTTAGTTAAAAAAGCAGGCACCACTTGCCCCAGACAAGGTATGGCAAAGCGCCAGGCCATTGGTTCGATTAGGCAGGAGCCTCAGCTGGCCCCATGCGGCGGGAGATTAGGCCGGAAATCAACCCCACAGAATTCTCTAAATGCGCCTTAACGTGCTAGTGTCGCGACCTTTTAAGCATTCCAGTAGCGGTCCGTCATGAACCACGCCCTCGCCCACCTCCAACCCTACCCCTTTGAGAAGTTGCGCGCCCTGCTGGGCAGCGTGCAGGCTCCAACCGACAAGAGCCCGATTGCCCTGTCGATCGGCGAGCCGAAACACCGCTCGCCGGAGTTTGTCGCTGAGGCATTGCGCACCAATCTCGACCAGCTTGCGGTCTACCCGACCACCCTGGGCATTCCGGCGCTGCGTGAAGCGATCGCCAACTGGTGTGGTCGCCGTTTCGGCCTGCCGGCCGGTGTACTTGAACCGGCGCGCCATGTGCTGCCGGTCAACGGTACCCGTGAGGCGCTATTCGCCTTTACCCAGGCCGTCGTCAAGCGTGACGCGAACGGTTTGGTGGTCAGCCCCAACCCCTTCTATCAGATCTATGAAGGCGCCGCTTTTCTTGCCGGCGCGCAGCCGCACTATCTGCCGTGTCTGGAAGAGCATGGTTTCAACCCGGATTTCGACGCGGTCAGTGACGAGATCTGGCAACGCTGCCAGATCCTCTTCCTCTGCTCGCCCGGCAACCCCACCGGCGCGCTGATTCCGCTGCCAACGCTGAAGAAGCTGATCGCCCTGGCCGACAAGTTCGACTTCGTCATCGCCGCCGACGAGTGCTACAGCGAGTTGTATTTCGATGAAACCACCCCGCCGGCCGGCCTGCTGACCGCCTGCGCCGAACTGGGTCGGCATGATTTCAAACGCTGCGTGGTGTTCCACAGCCTGTCCAAGCGCTCCAACCTGCCAGGCCTGCGCTCGGGCTTCGTCGCCGGCGACGCCGACATTCTGAAATCTTTCCTGCTGTACCGTACCTACCACGGCTGCGCCATGCCGGTGCAAACCCAGCTGGCCAGCGTCGCTGCCTGGAACGACGAAGTCCACGTCAAGGCCAATCGCGACCTGTATCGCGAGAAGTTCGATGCGGTCCTGGCGATTCTGGATGGCGTACTGGATGTACAGCGCCCGGATGGCGGTTTCTACCTGTGGGCGAAAACCCCGATAGACGATGAAACATTTACCCGCGAGCTGTTTGCCCGCGAGCATGTCACCGTAGTGCCCGGTTCCTACCTGTCGCGCGCAGTGGACGGCGACAACCCCGGTGCCGGCCGTGTGCGCATGGCCCTGGTCGCGCCACTGGCTGAATGCGTGACCGCTGCCGAACGTATCCGCGACTTTGTGAAGAGCCTCTGATGAGCAAGACCCTGTTTGGCATAAAAGCCTGTGACACCATGAAAAAAGCCCGCACCTGGCTCGACGAGCACGGGGTAAGCTACGCCTTTCATGATTACAAAGCCTGCGGCATAGACCGTGGCAACCTGGAGAAGTGGTGCAATGAGCATGGCTGGGAAACCATCCTGAACCGTGTAGGCACCACCTTCCGCAAGCTGGACGAGGCGCAGAAAAACGACCTCGACCAGCACAAGGCGATCGAACTGATGCTCGCCCAACCGTCGATGATCAAACGCCCGGTGCTGGATCTCGGCAACAAGACCCTGGTTGGCTTCAAAGCCGACCGTTATACCGCCGAACTGGTTTGAACCAGTCGGCTCACACGAATTTGCGGTAAGGAAAACAGCATGAGCACAACTCTCTTCAGCCTGGCTTTCGGCGTAGGCACCCAGAACCGTCAGGGCACCTGGCTGGAAGTTTTCTACGCCCAGCCACTGCTCAACCCGAGCAGCGAGCTGGTCGCCAAAGTGGTGGAAAAACTCGGCTACCAGGGTGGTAACCAGGCCATCGCCATCAGCAACAACCAGGCCGGTGACCTGGCCGAAGCGCTGAAAAATGTCGATGCCGCGCAATCGGCCCTGCTCACCCGCCTGGCCGAAAGCCAGAAGCCGCTGGTGGTCACTCTACTCGCCGAAGACGCCGCGCTGACCAGCACGCCTGAGGCCTACCTCAAGCTGCACCTGCTGTCGCACCGTCTGGTCAAGCCGCACGGTCTGAACCTCACCGGGATCTTCCCACTGCTGCCGAACGTGGCCTGGACCAGCCAGGGCGCCGTCGACCTTGGCGAACTGGCTGAGCGTCAGCTGGAAGCGCGCCTCAAAGGCGACCTGCTGGAAGTCTTCTCGGTGGACAAGTTCCCGAAAATGACCGACTACGTGGTGCCGGCTGGCGTGCGTATCGCTGATAGCGCACGTATCCGCCTGGGCGCCTACGTGGGCGAAGGCACCACCGTGATGCACGAAGGCTTCGTCAACTTCAACGCCGGCACCGCTGGCCCAGGCATGATCGAAGGCCGCGTGTCGGCGGGCGTATTCGTCGGCAAGGGCTCGGACCTGGGCGGCGGCTGCTCGACCATGGGCACCCTGTCCGGTGGCGGCAATATCGTGATCTCGGTCGGCGAAGGCTGCCTGATCGGCGCCAACGCCGGTATCGGCA
Organism: Pseudomonas sp. 8BK; assembly: GCF_902506475.1. Classification (NCBI taxonomy): domain Bacteria; kingdom Pseudomonadati; phylum Pseudomonadota; class Gammaproteobacteria; order Pseudomonadales; family Pseudomonadaceae; genus Pseudomonas; species Pseudomonas sp. 8BK. The sequence continues at coordinate 3,651,186 of NZ_LR733252.1, forward strand.
TTCCGCTGGGCGACCGCAACACTGTGGAGTCCGGCCTGTACATCACCGCCGGTACCAAGGTGGCGCTGCTTGATGCTGACAACCAGCTGGTCAAGGTACTCAAGGCCCGCGATTTGGCTGGCCAGCCAGACCTGCTGTTCCGCCGCAACTCGCAAACCGGCGCCGTGGAGTGCAAAACCCACAAGTCGGCCATTGAACTGAACGAAGCCCTGCACGCGCACAACTAAAAAGTTGGTTTAGCGCGGCTGCGCTCGCCCATACTGCGTTGCACTAAGGCTCGGACGCTCATTTACACCAGTAAACTCCGCGTCCTCGCCTTAGTGCGCCTTGTCTGGGCTTCGCTCGCAACGCGTTAAACCCAACTTTTAGTCGCCAGATAGACGCTGGAAAACCATGTCACTGATCTCCCCCTGGCGTACTGACTTCCCCGGCATTCTGGCCCTTGCGGCCGAAGGCCAGAGCTATCTGGACAGCGCCGCCACCGCGCAAAAGCCCAAGGCCATGCTCGATGCCTTGCTTGGCTATTACACCGGCGGCGCAGCCAATGTGCATCGCGCCCAGCACCTGCCGGGCGAGCGCGCCACCCGCCTCTTCGAAACCTCCCGGGAAAAGTCTGCACGCTGGCTAAATGCGCCCAACGCGCAGCAGATCGTCTTTACCCGTAGTGCCACCGAAGCGTTCAACCTGCTGGCCTATGGCTTGGAACAACGCTTTGAACCAGGTGATGAGATCGTTATCAGCGCACTGGAACACCACGCCAACCTGCTGCCCTGGCAACAACTGGCGCTGCGCCGTCAGCTCAAGCTGGTGGTACTGCCGCTGGATCAGCATGGGTTGATCGATCTAACCCAAGCGGCGCAGCTGATCGGGCCGCGCACCCGCTTGTTGGCGGTCAGCCAGCTGTCCAACGTGCTCGGTTGCTGGCAGCCGCTTGAGCCACTGCTCGCGCTGGCACAGGCGCAAGGCGCGCTGACCTTGGTCGATGGCACTCAGGGCGTAGTACATGGCCGCCAGGACGTTCAAGCGCTGGGTTGCGATTTCTATGTCTGCTCCAGCCACAAACTCTACGGCCCGGACGGCGTCGGCCTGCTCTATGGTCGCCCGCAGGCACTAGCGCAACTGACGCATTGGCAGCTTGGCGGCGAGATGCTGCTGCACACCGATTACCACAGCGCCAGCTTTCGCCCCACGCCACTGGGCTTTGAGGCCGGTACGCCACCGATTGCCTCGGTAATCGCCCTGGGCGCCAGCCTGGATTACCTGAGCAGTCTCGATGTCAGTGCCGTCAGCGCCCACGAGGCGGCCCTGCATGCCGAGCTGATCGCCGGACTGCAACAGCGTCAAGGCGTGCGCCTGCTTGGTACGCCCACCGTCGCCTTGGCCAGCTTTGTGGTCGACGGCGTGCACCATGCCGACCTGGCCCACCTGCTGACCGAACAGGGCATCGCCGTACGCGCCGGCCATCACTGCGCCATGCCGCTGTTGCAAGGCCTCGGCCTAAGCGGGGCGATTCGTGTGTCGCTGGGTTTGTATAACGACGGCAACGACCTGCAGCGCTTTTTCGACGCCCTGGATCAGGCCCTGGAGTTATTGCAATGAACCTGCCCGCCAGCGCTCAGACTGCGCTGCAAGCCTTTAGCACCTGCCCAGGCTGGGAGCAGCGCGCACGGCTGCTGATGCAATGGGGCGACCAGCTCACTCCGCTCAGCGATGCCGAACGCTGTGAAGCCAACCAGGTGCACGGCTGTGAAAGTCAGGTATGGCTGCTGGCCGAGCACGACGGCGTGCACTGGCAATTTCGCGCCAGCAGTGATGCTCGACTGTTGCGTGGCCTGCTCGCGCTGCTGCTGGCCAGAGTAAATGGCCTGCCGGCATCCGAACTGGCGCAGCTGGATCTGCCGGACTGGTTTAGCCAGCTTGGCCTCGCCCGCCACCTGTCACCTTCACGCAGCAATGGCCTGCAGGCCGTACTGGCGCGAATGCAGCACTTGCTTGATGCCAATGATCAGGGCGCGGCGCGCCACTGATCGGCATTGCCGGAATACAGGGCCTTTTGCAAACGCTGCAACTCACCACTCTGCGCCAGGCGGCGCAGGCCGGCATTGAATGTCTCGCGCAACTGATCGGCCTTGGCATCGCCTTTGCGAAACAGCAGGTGCAGCGGTTCGGTATTCAATACGCGTGGATGGTGGGTGATAAGCGCTCGCGCTTCAGGGTTAAACATCCGCCGCAGCATGGCGTAGCCCACCGCCCGGTCCTGCGGATGAAAATCCACCCGCCCCAGCTCAAGCAGGCGAAAACCGGTGTCTTCCTTGCCGCTTTGCTGAACCTTTAACGCCCCACTCTGCACCGCCGCATCAAACTGCGGGCCATAGGAATAGCCCAGAGTGGTGGCAATGCTGAAAGCCTTTAGGTCTTCGATACCCCTCCAGTTCAGCTGTTGACCGGTGCGCTGGAACAACACAATTTCGCCTTGCACCACGGGATCACTGCACTCACTGATGCGCCGCCGCGGGGCTGAGCAAGAGTACGGCATCACCGCATCCAGACCGCCCTGTTCGAGCATCAGCAGGTTGCGGTCCCAGGGGTAATAAACGAATTCGACCTGATAACCGGCCACCTTGAAAATATCGCGCACCAGCCGCGACAAGGCGCCGCCATCTTCGCGCTGCTGATCGACATAGGGCACCCAATCACCGGTACCGACTCGCACAACCGGTTGGGCATGGGCACTCAGGAAAGCAGAAAGCGCAGCAAACAACAGCGCAGATCGCGGTACATGACGTAATACATGACGCAGCAGGGACAACACAGCACACCTCAAAAGAGAACTACCAGCACATCCCTGCTGAACCTCGACCGCAACCGGTCATTCTTTACATATTAGCCAACATCATCATCTGCGGGCCGTCGCTCTGCCGGCCGCCGCGTACCGGCGACCAATTTATCGACGATGCGCGCAGCGGCGACCATGCCAAAAGTCGCAGTCACCATCATCACTGCGCCAAAACCACCGGCGCAGTCGAGCTTGACCCCATCACCGACAAAACCCTTGTACTGACATACCGTGCCATCGGGTTTTGGGTAGCGCAGCTGCTCGCTGGAGTAGACGCACGGCACGCTGTAGTTGCGCCCTGGTGTGCGTGAGAAGCCGTAATCGCGACGCAGGGTGGAACGCACCTTGGAAGCCAGTGGATCGTTCCAGGTCTTGTTCAGGTCGCCGACCTGGATCTGCGTCGGGTCGATCTGCCCGCCGGCGCCGCCGGTAGTAATCACCTGGATCTTGCGCCGCTTGCACCAGGAAATCAGCGCAGCCTTGGCATTGACGCTGTCGATGCAGTCGATCACTGCATCCAGGTGCTCAGTGATGTACTCGGCCATGGTCTCACGCGTCACGAAATCCGCCACCGCATGCACCACACAGGCCGGGTTGATCGCCCGAATACGCGCCGCCATCACCTCGACCTTGGGCTGACCGACCGTGCTGTCGAGCGCATGCAGTTGGCGGTTGCTGTTGCTGACGCAGACATCATCCAGATCAAACAAGGAAATCTCGCCCACACCGGAGCGCGCCAGTGCTTCGGCTGCCCAGGAACCCACTCCGCCAATACCGACCACCGCCACATGCGCAGCCGCCAGCCGCTCGGCTCCCTGGCGACCATACAGACGAGCGATCCCGGCAAAACGTTGTTCATCCACAGGCATTCTTCTCTCTCGCAAGCCACAAGCGGCGCGCATTATAGGTAGCCGACGAGCTGCACCCAAGCATTGTCTTGGTCTAGCCCTACCTAACCGATGAACAGTCATAGCACATCGCCATCAGCGGAACCTTCAAGGCCGACAATCGTCCCATCAATATGCCGGCCAGCCAGCTATACAGCCCAATGGCGGCGGCGTAGCATGCGCCACCCGACGCTCGTCGCTCTTTATTGCCCCTTCGCTGGACCTGCACACTATGCCTTCGCGTAAGTTTGGACTGAACCTGGTCATGTTCCTGGCAATTGCCGCTGTGTTTACCGGTATCTGGGCACTGTATAACCGCCCGATAACCGCACCAGATTGGCCTGAACAGATCTCCGGGTATTCATTTTCGCCCTTCCGCGCCGGGCAAAACCCGCAGCAGGACAGCTACCCCAGCGATGAACAGATGCGCGCCGACCTGGAACTGCTGAGCACCCAGACCGACAACATTCGCACCTACTCGGTAGACGGCCCACTGGGCAATATCCCCGAGCTGGCTGAAGAGTTCGGCCTGCGCGTGACCCTGGGCATCTGGATCAGTCCGGACCTTGCGCGCAACGAGCGGGAAATCGCCAAGGCCATCGAAATTGCCAACAACTCTCGCAGCGTGGTGCGCGTGGTGGTTGGTAACGAAGCCCTGTTCCGCACTGAAGTGACGCCAGAGAACCTGATTGCCTACATCGATCGTGTACGCGCGGCGGTCAAGGTGCCTGTAACCACCTCCGAACAGTGGCACATCTGGCAGGATCATCCAGAGCTGGCGCAGCACACCGACCTGATCGCCGCCCACGTGCTGCCGTACTGGGAGTTCGTGCCGATGGAGGACGCCACCAAGTTCGTCCTCGAGCGCGCCAAGGACCTGAAAAGACTCTTCCCGAAAAAACCCCTGCTGCTCTCCGAAGTCGGCTGGCCGAGCAACGGGCGCATGCGCGGCGGCGCCGATGCCTCCCAGGCGGACCAGGCCATCTACCTGCGCACCCTGGTCAATGCGCTGAACGCCAAGGGCTACAACTACTTCGTCATCGAAGCCTTCGACCAGCCGTGGAAGGCCAGCGATGAAGGCTCAGTGGGCGCCTATTGGGGCGTGTACAACCTCGAGCGCCAGGCCAAGTTCGCTTTCGAAGGCCCTGTGGTTGCGATTCCCCAGTGGCGTTTGCTGGCCATCGGCTCGGTGGTGCTGGCTCTGCTCAGCCTGGCGCTGATGCTGATCGACGGCAGCGCCCTGCGCCAGCGCGGCCGCACCTTCCTGACCATTGTCGCGTTCGCCGGCGGCTCGGCCCTGGTGTGGATCGGTTACGACTACAGCCAGCAATACAGCACCTGGTTCAGCACCCTGGTCGGTCTGTTACTGGGTATCGGCGCTTTCGGCGTATTTATCGTGCTGCTCACCGAAGCCCACGAACTGGCCGAAACCGCCTGGACCCGCGCGCGCCGCCGACCATTCCAACCCGTCGTCGCCGATACGGCCTACCGGCCCAAGGTGTCAGTCCACGTGCCCTGCTACAACGAGCCGCCAGAAATGGTCAAGCAGACCCTCGATGCCCTCGCAGCGCTGGACTACCCGGACTACGAAGTCCTGATCATCGACAACAACACCAAGGACCCGGCCGTGTGGGAGCCGGTAGAAGCCTACTGCAAGGTTCTCGGCCCACGCTTCCGCTTCTTCCACGTTTCGCCGATTGCCGGCTTCAAGGGCGGCGCGCTGAACTACATCCTGCCGCACACCGCGCCAGACGCCGAAGTGGTAGCGGTAATCGACGCCGACTACTGCGTCGACAAGAACTGGCTCAAGTACATGGTGCCGCACTTCAGTGACCCGCAGATCGCTGTGGTGCAGTCGCCGCAGGATTACCGCGACGGCAACGAAAACATCTTCAAGAAGCTCTGCTACGCCGAATATAAAGGTTTCTTCCATATCGGCATGGTCACCCGCAACGACCGCAACGCGATCATCCAGCATGGCACCATGACCATGATCCGCCGCACCGTGATGGACGAGTTAAAGTGGGCCGACTGGACCATCTGTGAAGATGCCGAGCTGGGCCTGCGGGTGTTCGAGAAAGGCTACTCCGCCGCCTATGCCAACCAGAGCTTCGGCCAGGGGCTGATGCCGGACACCTTTATCGACTACAAGAAGCAGCGCTTCCGCTGGGCCTACGGCGCCATTCAGATCATGAAGGGCCACGCGCGCAGCCTGTTCCTCGGCAAGAACTCCGAACTAAAAACCGGCCAGCGCTACCACTTCGTCGCAGGTTGGCTGCCATGGATCGCCGATGGCCTGAATATCTTCTTCACCGTCGGCGCGCTGCTCTGGTCGGCGGCGATGATCATCGTACCGCAACGGGTCGACCCGCCACTGATGATCTTCGCCATCCCGCCACTGGCGCTGTTCTTCTTCAAGCTGGGCAAGATCCTGTTCCTCTACCGCAAGGCCATGGGCGTCGATCTGGTGCGTTCATTCCAAGCGGCTCTGGCAGGCCTTGCGCTGTCGCACACGATTGCCAAGGCGGTGCTCTACGGCACCTTTACCAAGACCATTCCGTTCTTCCGCACACCGAAGATGGCCAGCAACCACGGCATCTTGGTGGCCCTGGCAGAGGCGCGTGAAGAAGTCTTTATCATGCTGCTGCTGTGGGGTTCGGCCATCGGCATCAGCGTCGTTCAGGGCCTGCCCAGCGCCGACGTAAAGTTCTGGGTGGCCATGCTCCTGGTGCAGTCGTTGCCCTACCTGGCAGCGCTGATCATGGCTCTGCTGTCGTCGTTGCCGGCGCCGCAGGCAAGCCCGCAGGAAACTGTCGCTGCCGGCTGATTAGAGGCGGGCTTGAATGCCAGACGGCGGCCAATGGCCGCCGTTTTGCTTTAAGATGGCGGCCTTTCCGCTTGATCCCGCCTTGGAGCCGCAATGACCGCCAACGCCACGCCCCTCTCTCCGACGCTGGAGCTTGCCTGCGAGCTGATTCGTCGCCCGTCCGTTACGCCGCTCGATGAAGGCTGCCAGGAACAGATGACGCGCCGCCTTGCCGCCTGCGGTTTCACCATCGAGCCGATGCGGATCGAGGAAGTGGACAACTTCTGGGCCAGCCACGGCAGCCAAGAGGGCCCCGTACTGTGCTTTGCCGGGCACACCGATGTGGTGCCCACCGGCCCAGTGCAGAACTGGCAGCACCAACCGTTCGATGCACTGATTGATGAAAACGGCATGCTCTGTGGCCGTGGCGCGGCGGACATGAAAGGCAGCTTGGCGTCGATGATCATCGCCGTTGAACGCTTTGTCGCCGAATACCCGGACCACAAAGGCCGTATCGCCTTTCTGATCACCAGTGATGAAGAAGGCCCGGCGCACCACGGTACCAAGGCTGTGGTTGAACGCCTGCGCGAACGTAACGAGCGCCTGGACTGGTGCATCGTCGGCGAACCATCGAGCACCACCCTGGTCGGCGACGTGGTGAAAAACGGCCGCCGCGGCTCGCTTGGCTGCACCCTCACCGTACGCGGCAAGCAAGGCCACGTGGCCTACCCGCACCTGGCTCGCAACCCGATTCACCTGGCCGCACCGGCCCTGGCCGAACTGGCCGCCGAGCACTGGGATGACGGCAACGCCTTCTTCCCGCCCACCAGCTTCCAGATCTCTAACCTCAACGCCGGCACCGGCGCGACCAACGTGATTCCGGGTGAACTGAAGGCCATCTTCAACTTCCGCTTCTCTACCGAATCGACGGTCGAGGGGCTGCAGCAGCGTGTTGAGGCCATCCTCAACAAGCACGGCCTGGATTTCGAGCTGGACTGGGCGCTCTCCGGCCTGCCCTTCCTCACCGAGCCGGGTGCATTGCTCGACGCCGTAGCGGCCAGCATCAAGGCGGTCACCGGCCGCGACACCAAGCCATCGACCAGCGGCGGCACCTCCGACGGGCGCTTTATCGCCACTCTTGGCACCCAGGTGGTCGAACTCGGCCCGGTCAACGCCACCATCCACCAGGTCGACGAGCGTGTACTGGCCAGTGATCTAGATGTGTTGACTGAGATCTACTATCAAACCCTGGTCAATCTGCTCGCATGAGTCTGATCTGCCCGATCTGCCAGGCGCCACTGCAGACGCTCGACAACGGCGTCGCCTGCCCGGCCAACCACCGCTTCGACCGTGCGCGCCAGGGTTACCTGAACCTGTTGCCGGTGCAACACAAGAACAGCCGCGACCCGGGCGACAACGCCGCCATGGTCGAAGCCCGGCGACGCTTTCTCGAAGGCGGCCATTACGCGCCGCTGGCCAAACGCCTGGCCGAACTGGCAGCCGGTTATAGCCCGGCGCGCTGGCTGGATATTGGTTGCGGTGAGGGTTACTACACTGCGCAGATCGCCGACGCCCTGCCGCAGGCCGACGGCTACGCCCTGGACATCTCACGTGAAGCAGTCAAACGCGCCTGCAAACGTGCGCCCCAGCTCAACTGGCTGGTGGCGAGCATGGCTCGCGTGCCGCTGAGTGACGCCAGCTGCCAACTGCTGGCCAGCGTCTTCAGCCCACTCGACTGGCAGGAAGCCAAGCGCCTGCTCGCCCCCGGTGGCGGCCTGCTGCGCATGGGCCCGACCCGTGAGCATCTAATGGAGTTACGGCAGAAGCTGTATGACGAAGTGCGTGACTACGATGATCAGAAGCATCTGGAGCTGATCCCCGAGGGCATGCGCCTGGCCCACAGCGAAACCCTCACGTTCAATCTGCATCTGTCCAGCAGCGAAGCCCGTGCCGACCTGCTGGCCATGACCCCACACGGCTGGCGTGCCAGTGCCGAACGCCGCGCGGCGGTGATCGTCGAACCCTGCGACGTGACTGTCGCCATCCGCTACGACTGGATCGAGAGACTATGACCATGCGCCAACCGGATATCGAGATTTACCTGAAAGATGCCGACCACGCCGCCATCGGCGAGTGGCTGAGCAACGCGCTGGGCAGCTGCACGCCCTGGCAGCAGAAAGGCCAGACCTTCAAGTGCATGGCCGGTGATGTGCCCGTCACCTGGCTGCCCAAGGCAGTCGGCAAATGGCACAGCCTGTTCCTGGAAAGTGACGCCACGCCCTGGGCCGACGACATGGCCTGCGCCCAGGCCGCCTTCGCCGCACTGAATGTCGAAGTGCGCTGCGCGCCGGGCGGCTGGCAGGAAGAAGAAAGCGACGAACAAGCCGACCGTTGGATGCGCATCAGCGCCGATGGCGTCGAAGAAATCACCTGGCGCACCGGCTGACCGAGCGGTTTTCAAACAAGCACAAAAAACCCCGCCTAGGCGGGGTTTTGTTTAACCGGACGTTTACTTCTTGCCCAGTTTCTTCAGCTCTTCGTCACGCAGTTCGCGGCGCAGGATCTTGCCGACGTTGGTGGTCGGCAGTACATCGCGGAACTCTACGGCTTTCGGCACCTTGTAACCGGTGACGTTGGCGCGCATGTGCTCCATGACCTGCTCTTTGGTCAGGGTTTCACCCGGTTTGACCACCACGAAGATCTTGATCGCTTCGCCCGATTTCTCGTCCGGCACACCGATGGCCGCGCACTGCAGCACGCCTGGCAGCGTGGCCAGCACATCTTCCAGCTCGTTCGGGTAGACGTTGAAACCGGACACCAGAATCATGTCCTTCTTGCGGTCGACGATACGCATGTAACCGTCTTCCTGAATCACCGCGATATCGCCGGTCTTCAACCAGCCCTCGGCGTCGAGGATTTCGTCGGTGGCTTCCTGGCGCTGCCAGTAGCCCTTCATCACCTGCGGGCCTTTTACGCACAGCTCGCCAATCGAACCCAGTGGCTGCTCGACGCCTTCGTCGTCGATTACCTTACAAACGGTCGACGGCACCGGAATACCGATGGTGCCGATCTGGATATTGCTGAACGGGTTGACCGAAGCCACCGGGCTGGTTTCGGTCATGCCGAAGCCTTCGCAGATCGAGCAACCAGTCACCTGCTTCCAACGCTCGGCGGTCGCCAGTTGCAGCGCCATGCCGCCGGAGAAGGTGGCCTTCAGGGTGGAGAAGTCCAGCTTGCGGAAATCTTCGTTGTTGCACAGGGCAACGAACAGGGTGTTGAGGCCGACAAAACCAGTGAACTTGTACTTGGCCAGGTCCTTGGTCATAGCTGGCAGATCACGCGGATTGGTGATCAGCACGTTGTGCCCACCAATCAGCATCATCGCCATGCAATGAAAGGTGAAGGCGTAGATGTGGTACAGCGGCAATGGCGCGATCAGCACTTCGCTGCCTTCGCTCATTTCCGAGCCCATCAGTGCCTTGACCTGCAGCATGTTGGCGATCAGGTTGCGATGGGTGAGCATCGCGCCCTTGGCCACGCCGGTGGTGCCGCCGGTGTATTGCAGCACGGCGATATCGCCATTGCTCGGCGCGGCATCCTTGGGTGCCTGGCCACGGCCTTTGGCCATGGCCGCAGTGAATTTAACGGCTTGCGGCAAGTTGTAAGCCGGCACCATCTTCTTCACATGCTTGACCACGCTGTTGACCAGCAGGCGCTTGAGCGGCGAAAGCATGTCACCGACTTCGGTGATGATGACCGTCTTGATCCCGGTTTTCGGCAGTACCTGCTCGGCCAGATGGGCCATGTTGGCCAGGCTGACCAGGGCCTTGGCACCGGAATCGTTGAATTGGTGTTCCATTTCCCGCGCGGTATACAGCGGGTTGGTGTTTACCACCACCAGACCGGCGCGCAGAGCACCGAAGACCACAATCGGGTACTGCAGCACGTTGGGCAGTTGCACGGCGATACGGTCGCCGGGCTGCAGATCGGTGTTCTGCTGCAAGTAGGCGGCAAAGATGCCGGACAACTCGTACAGCTCACCGTAGGTAATGGTTTTACCCATATTGCTGAAAGCTGGCTTGTCGGCGAAGCGTTGGCAGGACTCTTTCAGTACCGCCTGGATGTTCGGGTACTGGTCAGGATTGATTTCGGCAGCAATCCCAACGGGATACTTATCCTTCCAAAAGTTTTCGGTCATGGAAGCCCACTCCTCAGCAACAGCTTGATCTTCACCGCGCGTAGACGGTTGTTTATTGTAGATTTACGTGTTTTCTGCGACTTGAACGGCAAAAAAATTGCCGTGAGCAATTTTTGACGTCATACAGCGACGGCCCAAAAGGCGGATCACTATGGATGGTGGATCACAAAAAAGCCGCCCGAGAGTAGCAGCTTTGCCAAACAGCGACTAGCACCAATAAGCGCCTCAGCAGTCACAAAAGTGACCACGACTTAACAATCAGTCACTTTCATAATTTCGCTGAAACCGGCGGACTATAGCCGTTGCGCAGTGACGGAAGGGATTTCAGCGCACCCGCCATTGCCACTGCGGTATGCGCTGAAACAGTCACGGCCTTGAAACGATCAAGCGATATCGCGCAGCTCGCGACGGAGAATCTTGCCGACCGGGGTCATCGGCAGCGAATCACGGAAAACGATCTGCTTGGGCACCTTGTAGCCGGTGAAGTTTTCCTTGCAGTAGGCCTTCAGTTCATCGGCATTGAGGCTGCTGTCGCGAGCCACCACAAACAGTTTGACCACTTCCCCAGACTTCTCGTCCGGCACACCGATGGCCGCGCAACTGGCGACTTTCGGGTGAGCCATGACCACATCTTCGATTTCGTTGGGGTACACGTTGAAGCCCGAGACGATGATCATGTCCTTCTTGCGATCGACGATGCGCACGAAGCCATCCGGATCGATCACCGCCACATCACCACTCTTGAACCAGCCCTCGGCGTCCAGCACCTCGGCGGTAGCCTCTTCACGGTTCCAATAGCCCTTCATTACCTGCGGGCCCTTGATGCACAGCTCGCCACGCTCGCCCAGCGGTTGTTCAACACCATCATCATCAATGACCTTGAACGCCGTACCCGGCACCGGAATGCCCACCGTGCCCAGACGCGCTTTATCGCCATAAGGGTTGGTACTGGCCACTGGCGAGGTTTCGGTCAGGCCATAACCTTCGACTACGGTGCAACCGGTCATCGCCTGCCAGCGCTCGGCGGTGGCCTTGACCAAAGCGGTGCCGCCGGAGTTGGTGACCTTGAGTTTGGAGAAGTCGAGGTTTTTGAACTCGGGGTTATCCATCAGCGCGACGAACAGGGTATTGAGGCCCAGCAAGGCAGAGAACTGCCACTTGCCCAGCTCCTTGACGAAGCCTGGGATGTCACGCGGGTTGGTGATCAGCACGTTGTGGTTGCCGTTAACCATCATGCACATGCAGTTCGCGGTGAAGGCATAGATATGGTAGAGCGGCAGCGGCGCAATCATGATTTCCTGGCCCTGCTTCATCAGCGGGGTGCCATCGTTGCCCAGCTGCGACAGACAGGCATCGACTTGCAGCATATTGGCCACCAGGTTGCCGTGGGTAAGCATCGCGCCCTTGGCCACACCGGTGGTGCCGCCGGTGTATTGCAGCACGGCGATGTCTTCCTGGCCGACCTTGACCGGCTTCAGCGCATGGCCCTGGCCCTGCTTGAGTGCATCCTTGAAGCCCACCGCCTGCGGCAGGTGGTAGTCAGGAACCATCTTCTTGACCTTCTTCACCACAGTGTTGACCAACCAGCCCTTGAGGCTTGGCAGCAGGTCACCCATCTTGGCCTCGATCAGATAATCGATCTCGGTATCCGGCAGTACATCCTGCACCAGCTTGCCGAACATGTTCAGGTACACCAGCGCACGCACGCCGGCATCCTTGAACTGGTGACGCATCTCGCGGGCGGTGTACAACGGGTTGGTGTTGACCACAATCAGCCCGGCACGCATCGCGCCGAACACGGCAATCGGGTACTGCAGCACGTTGGGCATCTGCACGGCGATGCGCTCGCCCGGCTGTAGATCGGTGTGCTTTTGCAGGTAGGCGGCAAAGGCCGCCGAGAGCCGATCAAGCTCGGCATAGGTCAGGGTTACACCCAGGTTACTGAAAGCGGGCCGGTCTGCGAACTTCTTGCACGAGCGCTCGAACACCTCGATAACCGACTTGTAAGCCCCCAGGTCGATGTCAGTGGGTACGCCGGCCGGGCGTTTGTCGCTCCAGAAATCAGGCTGCATTATTTTTATCCTCTTGCCCTGAGATGGTCTGATCCGCGCTGCGGAGTTGGCTGGACGTTAACAGCTAACGCCATACAGGCAAATAGCCGGGCAGCGTCATTGACGCACTGAATCTTGCTGCTCCGTGTGGAACTATCCTGCCGCGCCACCTATAACCAATCTGCCCCCTGCACTTGCGACTCACCATGCCTATCATTCTGTTCGCTGTAATCCTGCTGTTTCTCTTTGCGCAATTCGCGCAGGCCCAGCCGCAACTGCGTATGGCCACCCTGGAATACCCTCCTTACAGCTCTGAACAGCTGCCCAATGGCGGCAGCATCGTCGCCCTGACCCGCCGCGCCTTTGCCGTGCGCGGCTACCCGGTGCAGATTGATTTTCTGCCCTGGGCGCGGGTACGCATGGAGCTGAGTAATGGCAACTACCAGGGCGCCCTGGCGCTGTGGCCCAAGGAAGTGAAAGAAGAAGGCCTGCAGCCCTCGCGCCCGCTGTTTTATAGCGAACTGGGCCTGTTTATTCGCAACGGCTATCCGCTGCAGTTCAGCCAGCTGCAGGAGTTACGCGGGCGCACTCTGGGCATCGTGCGTGGCTACGGCTACCCGCAGCATATTCTCGATGCCGGGCTGACCCTCGAAGACGCCGTGGACGACATCAGCAACCTGCGCAAGCTCAATGCCCGGCGTTTCGACATGGTGCTACTGGAGCGTATCGTCGGTAATCACCTGATCGCCAACGATGAGCAGCTGCGCGGCAAGCTCAGCTGGCACGGCAATGTGCTGGAGCGCATCCCGCTGCTGGTTGGCTTTGTTCCCGCAAAGCCCGGCGAGCTGGACTGGAGTGTCGTGTTTGAACAGGGCCTGCGCGATCTGCACAGCAGCGGCGAATATATGCAGATATTGCGCAGCCATAACCCTTGACCTCGCACGGACTTTGCGCCGCGCCGCGCGGGGTGCACAATGCGCAGCTTCTGCAGGCTTAAGGGATTCGCCATGCTCCACCAAGCGTTCTGGCTTAACAGCACCGATGCAGCGCCCCTATTTGTCAACCGCTGGTATGCCGAGCAGCCGCCAAAAGCGCTGCTGATGGTCGCCCACGGTATGGCCGAACACAGCGGGCGTTATGCACGCCTGGCCGAAGCACTGGTGGCGGAGGGTTTCGAGGTCTACGCGCACGACCAACGCGGGCATGGCAAAACCGCCGAGCACGGCCTGCTCGGCCACTATGCCGACAGCAAGGGCTGGGAGCTGGTGGTCAATGACCTGGCCAACCTCAACCACCATATGCGCCAGACTCACCCGCAAACGCCGATTTTCCTGCTCGGCCACAGCATGGGCAGCTACATCGGCCAGGCCTACCTGATGCAACACAGCTGCAGTCTGCAGGGCGCAATTCTTTCCGGTTCCAACTATCAGCCCGTGGCGCTGTACCGCGCCGGCCAGTTGCTAGCGCGTTTCGAACGCTGGCGGCAAGGCCCGCAGGCTTACAGCGCCCTGCTCGAATTCGCTTCATTCGGCTCATTTAACAAAGCCTTCAAGCCCAACCGCACCGCTTTCGACTGGCTGAGCCGCGACCCACAGGAAGTCGACAAGTACATCAACGATCCACTGTGCGGCTTCCGCTGCAGCAATCAGCTGTGGGTCGACCTGCTCGGCGGGCTGCAACAGATCACCCCGCTGGAAAATCTTGCACAGATCGACAGCAGCCTGCCGCTGCTGGTGATTGGCGGCGCCTGTGACCCGGTCAGCGACGGCCGTCGTCAGCAGGACCTGGGCAATGCTCTGAGCGCCGCCGGCAACCAGCACGTACAGGTCAAACTCTATCCCGACGCGCGTCATGAGCTGCTCAACGAGAGCAACCGCGACGAAGTCACCGCCTACATCATCGACTGGTTGCAACAGGCCCTCAGCCAACCGCGCCAGTGCCACCAACAGAGCCAAGAGAGTCACCCATGACCCAGAGCAGCAACACGCCCTACGACGCCCTCGAAGTCGGCCAGACCGCCAGCTACAGCAAGACCGTCAGCGAACGCGATATCCAGCTGTTTGCCGAAGTCTCCGGCGACCACAACCCGGTGCACCTGGATGCCGAATACGCCGCCACCACCATGTTCAAGGAGCGTATCGCCCACGGCATGTTCAGCGGTGCATTGATCAGCGCCGCCGTGGCCTGCGAACTGCCTGGCCCAGGCACCATCTACATCGGCCAGAGCATGCGCTTCACCGCGCCGGTGAAACTCGGTGACACCCTCACCGTGCGCCTGGAAATCCTGGAGAAACTGCCAAAATTCCGCGTGCGTGTAGCCACCCGCGTGTTCAACCAGAACGATGAGCTGGTGGTCGATGGCGAAGCGGAAATTCTCGCCCCACGCAAGGCGCAGACTGTTGAGCTGACTCAGCTGCCGCCTATCACCATCGGCTAACAACCTGCTGCGGATCGGCTGCGCGAGACGGCGCAGCAACAACCTGATCCGCTTCTAAGCTGTAAGCCCACGAGCACCGCCACAGCTGAGACGGTGCTCAGCCCTTCTACTTATCCGCGCCCAAGGCACTCTGCATCGGCGTTTCTGGAGATATCCATGTCCCTGTCCATGTACCAAGCATCCATCCCGGTCTTCACCCGCCAGCTGAACAACCTCTCGACCATCCTCGGCCTCGCCGCCACCCACGCCGAAGAGAAGAAGATCGAGCAGAGCGTATTTCTCAACGCGCGCCTGGCCCCCGATATGTTCCCACTGAGCCGCCAGGTGCAGATCGCCTGTGACGGCGCCAAGGCCGGCGCGGCTCTGCTGGCGGGTGTCGACGCACCGAGCCATGCCGACGATGAAACCAGCTTTGCCGAGCTGCAGGCACGTATCAGCAAGACCCTGGAATTCCTGCACAGCCTCGACGCTGCGCAGATCGACGGCAGCGAAGCGCGCACCGTAGTCCTCAAGCGTCGCGACAAGGAGACCCAGTTCCAGGGCCAGGCCTTCCTGCTCGACCACGTCATGCCGAACTTCTATTTCCACTACACCACCGCCTACGCCATCCTGCGCCACAACGGTGTCAACCTCGGCAAGCGCGACTTCCTCGGCACGCGCTAGCCCGTTAGCCCAGCGGACACATGAATTGTCCGCTGGGCTTGCTATCCCCCCTCCACACACACCGAAGGCCGTTACAAAATCGCTTTTGTCATTTAATTAAATTTAAATTTAAATTCAATTTATGACGAACTCAGACCGCTCTCTCTCACAGACCACACCCCGCGCCCCCGGCCGCCCAGCCGGCGAGTCCATCGCCCAGCGCGAATGCCTGCTGGATGCTGCACTCCACGCGTTTTCCCACCAGGGCATCGCCAACAGCAGCCTGCGGGCCATTGCCAGTGCCGCCGGCGTAACCCCAGCACTGGTGAATTACTACTTCGGTAACAAGGAGAAACTGCTCGTAGCGGTGGTTGAAGAACGGCTGTTGCCATTACTGATGGGGTTGGGACAAAACCTGCGGCAGACCGGCGATGAGCCCATCGAACTTGTCCGCGGATTTATCCAGGGCATGCGCGGAATCGTCGCGCAGCACCCCTGGCTCCCTCCCCTGTGGGTGCGCGAGGTGCTGTGCGAAGGCGGCGGTTTACGTGATTTGCTGATGAGCCGCCTTGCCCCCATGCTCCCGCACATGCTTGCCGCGCGCTTCACGGCGGCCCAGCAACGTGGGGCCCTCAACCCTGACCTCGATCCGCGTTTGCTGGTGGTTTCGCTGATCGGCCTGACCCTATTCCCCTATGCAGCCGCACCGATCTGGCGCGGCTTTTTCCCCGCTGCCGAGCTGGATGATGACGCCTTGGCCCGTCACACCATCGCCCTGCTCGAACACGGCCTGGAGAACCCCTATGAACGCTAGACACCTGCTACTGGCAGTTGCCCTGCTGTGCTCAGGTTGCGGCCCGCAAACGCTCGACAGCCTGCCAGGTACCCTGGAATGGGATCGCATTGCCTTGCCGGCCGAAGCCTCAGAACCGGTTCTGCGCTGGGCAGTGGCTGAAGGGGATCAGGTCGCAACAGGGGATCTGCTGCTCGAGCTCGACCCACACCGGCAACAGGCCCGTGTGGCGCAGGCGCAGGCAGAGGTCGAACAGGCCAACGCACGCTGGCGTGAACTAAGCAACGGTGCTCGCCTGGAAAACATCGAAGCCGCGCAGGCCGTGATGGCGCGTAACCAAGCACAACTGATCGAGAGCGAACGCAGCTTTCAGCGCATCGCCGCCCTGCAAAGGCGTGGCATGGCCGCCAATGCCGAGCTGGATCAGGCCCGCGCCAACCGGGATAGTGCCCGAGCCGAACTGAACAACGCCCGCGCACAATTGGATGAACTGACTGCCGGTGCCCGTGTGGAACAACTGGAACAGGCCAGCGCCGCACTGGCCGCCGCCCGCGCGGTACTGCAACAGCAGCAGCTCAACCTTGAACGCCTGAGCCTGCATGCTCCGCATGCCGGTCGCGTCGATGCTCTGCCCTTCAAACCGGGTGACCAGCCGCCGGTCGGCGCCACATTGGTCAGCCTGCTGGGCGGTCAAGCGCCCTATGCGCGCTTGTTTATACCGGCGTCACAACGGGCCGGGCTGGCCATTGGTGATCGGCTGCGGGTGCAGGTCGAAGGCATCGCCGACCCCTTCGTCGCGCGCATCCGCAGCATTGCCAGTGAGGCCAGCTTCACCCCCTACTATGCCCTGGTCGGTGATGATGCCAGTCGCCTCAGCTACCGCGCCGAGGCCGTCCTCGAAGGCGATGCGGCGCGGCAGCTGCCCGCCGGACTGCCACTGCACGCCGAGCGTATTGACCATGCAGGGGAATGATCTGGTCATTCGCGCCGAAGGCCTGAGCAAACGCTTCGGTGAGCTGCTGGCCGTCGATCAGCTCAACCTCAGCGTGCGTCGTGCCGAAGTCTTCGGTTTTCTCGGCCCGAATGGCTGCGGCAAATCCACCACCATTCGCATGCTCTGTGGCCTGCTGCTGCCCAGCGCGGGCCGTATCGAGGTACTGGGCAGCCAGATTCCCCGTGATGCCGAAGCGCTGAAACGACGTATTGGCTATATGACGCAGAAGTTCTCACTGTATGAAGACCTGAGCATCAGCGAAAACCTGGAGTTCCTTGCCGCTATTCAGGGCCTTAACCGGCGTCAGGCCCGCCAGCGGATCGACGAACTGTTGCAGCGCTACTGGCTCGGCGACCGGCGCAAGCAACTCGCCGGCACCCTGAGTGGCGGGCAGAAACAGCGTTTGGCGCTGGCAGGGGCGGTGCTGCACAAACCCGACTTGCTGTTGTTGGATGAACCGACCAGTGCGGTCGACCCGCAGTCACGCCGCGAGTTCTGGGACTCGCTGTTCGAGCTGGCCGATGCTGGCACCACCCTGCTGGTGTCCACTCACTACATGGACGAGGCCGAGCGCTGCACCCGCCTGGGTATTCTCGATCGCGGTCGCCTGGTTGCCGACGGCAGCCCCAGTGAGCTGATGGCCAACCTGCCCGGCCATCCCCTGTTGGTTGAATGCCCTCAGCCACGCCTGGCACAGCAAGCCCTGCACAGCCTATCTGGGGTGCTGGCCCTGACTCAGGTTGGCAACACCCTGCGCGTGCTGATGGCCAGCACTGCCGGCGAACCCGCCGAACAGATAGCTGCCCACCTCAAGACTGCCGGTATCCCGGCCAGGATCGCAGCGGCAGCGGCGAACCTTGAGGACGTGTTTGTCAGTGTCACTCAGCGCCCTCTTCACGCCATTCAACCTACAGCAGACCACCCAGTATGAACCTGCGCCGCCTGGCCGCCATCGTCCTCAAGGAACTGCGTCAGCTGCGTCGCGACCGCCTGACCTTTGCCATGATTATCGGCATCCCCACCCTGCAGTTGGTGCTCTTCGGTTATGCCATCAACATGGATGTGCGCAACCTCGATGCCGCAGTTCTGGATCAGTCGAACACCGCCCGCTCGCGCGAACTGGTGGCCGCAATGGGCGCCAGCCAGGTGCTCAACCTGCGTTATTCATTAAGCTCCCCAGCGCAGCTGCAAGAACTGCTGCGCCAAGGCAAGATCAACCTCGCGCTGGTGCTGCCGAGGGATTTCGAGAGGCGTCTGGAGCAGGCCGATCGCCCGGCCCTGCAGATCGTGGTGGATGGTTCCGATCAGGTGGTGCAATCAGCGGCGCGCCAGCTGGCAGCCTTCCCGCTTCCCGGCCGCGTACGTAATGACGTGAACAGCATCGAAGTGCTCAACCTGTATAACCCGCAACGCCTTGCACCAATCAATACGGTGCCGGGGCTGATCGGCGTGATTCTGACCATGACCATGGTGATGTTCACGGCCATTGCTCTGGTACGCGAGCGTGAGCGTGGCAACATGGAAATGCTCATCACCACGCCCATGTCGCCCTGGGAGCTGACCCTGGGCAAGGTATTGCCATTTGTCGCTATCGGCTTGCTGCAGGCCAGCCTGGTGCTGCTTCTGGGAAAACTGCTGTTTGCCGTTCCCCTGCGCGGTTCACTGGGTGAGTTGTATATGGCGATACTGGTGTTTATCTGCGCCAGCCTGGCGCTCGGCGTGCTGGTATCGACCCTGGCCCGCAGTCAGTTTCAGGCCATGCAGATGGCCTTCTTCACGTTTCTGCCGCAGATATTGCTGTCCGGTTTTATGTTCCCGTTTGCCGGCATGCCGAAGCTCGCTCAATGGCTGGCGGAGCTATTGCCGTTGACGCACTTTCTGCGTCTGGTGCGCGGCATCATGCTGCGCGGTGCCAGTCTGAACGAGCTGTGGCCGGCGCTGGCAGCGTTGCTGTTGTTTACCCTGCTGACCCTCAGTCTCGCCGTGACCCGCGTGCGCAAACGCCTTGACTGAATACCTGCCGTATCACTACAGACGCGCCCACTGCCCATCCGCACGATGGGCCTGCAGGTGCGGCAGCACTGCGGCTAGCAACGGTTCCTTGAACGCATCCTGAAAGCGATGGGCCAGCCCCGGAATCAGGCGCAGCTCACTGCCTTTGATATGCGCCGCCACATGCACACCGTGCATCACCGGCAGCAATGGGTCCGCCGTGCCGTGCACCACCAGCGTCGGCACCTGCAAGCGGTTGAGCAGTTCGACCCGGCTCGGTTCGGCGAGAATGGCCAGCAACTGACGCTGCACGCCTTCCGGGTTGAACGCCCGGTCGTAGGCAACCTGCGCCTGTTGCAGCAGTAGCTGCCGGTCATCACTGACCGTCGGGCTGCCCAACGCGGCCAGCAGGTCGGCCTGCTGCTCCAGGGCTATCGCGCGGTTGGGCGCTTCACGTTTGGCCAGCAGGCTCAGCAGTTCGCTGCTCGGGGCCGGCAGCCCCTGGGCACCGGAGCTGGTCATGATCAAAGTCAGACTCTGCACCCGTTCAGGTGCAAGGTCGGCCATATGCTGGGCAATCATTCCGCCCATGCTGGCGCCCAGCACATGCGCGCGCTCGATCTTTAGGCTATCCAGCAACCCCAGAGCATCGCGAGCCATGCCGCGCAGGCCGTAAGGCGCCGCTACCGACAGTCCCAGGCGATAGCGCAGCGCTTCATAGGTCAGGTTGATTGCCGGTGCCGTAGCGACCCAATTGCTCAAGCCGACATCGCGGTTATCGAAGCGGATCACCCGAAAACCCTGCTGGCACAGGCGCTCGACCACCTCATCCGGCCAGTGGATCAACTGGCCACCCAGGCCCATCACCAGCAGCAACGCCGGGTCCGTGTCACGCCCGATACTCTGGTAAGCCAGGCGCACATCGCCGACCTCCGCGGTAAGCGTTGGCACCTGAACACTGCAAGGTTGTGCGGCAAAAGCCGGCAGGCCGCACAGCAGTGCGACGAGAACAATCAAATTACGCATGGCGTCACCCAGCCATGGGACAGCAGAACGCAGCCCCCCATTAAGACGCGAGTGTGATGATGTTTGTACGAGCGCGCTGCCACACAAGCGTGACAATTTGATGAAGGAGGACGAGCGGTATTTTTGCTGCCAGCAAAACCAAGCCCCCACCACAGCCGATCAGGGCCATGGCAGGGGCTTTAGCCGCAACTGGCCGCGGATCAGGCCAGTTCGCTACGCAGCTGACGAGCCGCCGCCACCATATTGATCAACGCCGCTTCGGTCTCCGGCCAGGCGCGGGTTTTCAGGCCGCAGTCCGGGTTGACCCACAGCCGCTCGGCGGGAATACGCTGCGCGGCCTTGCGCAGCAACTTGACCATCTCGCTGCTGCCCGGCACCCGTGGCGAGTGGATGTCATACACGCCGGGGCCGATGTCGTTGGGGTAGTCGAAGCGCTCGAAGGCTTCCAGCAGTTCCATGCCCGAACGCGAGGTTTCGATGGTGATCACGTCGGCATCCATGGCGGCGATGGACTCGATCACATCGTTGAACTCGCTGTAGCACATATGGGTGTGGATCTGCGTTTCATCACGCACGCCCGAGGCGCACAGGCGGAACGCTTCGGTGGCCCAGTCCAGGTAGCCCTGCCACTGCGCCTGACGCAGCGGCAGGCCTTCACGGAAGGCAGCTTCGTCGATCTGGATGATCTTGATCCCGGCTGTTTCCAGATCCACCACCTCGTCACGAATGGCCAGCGCCAGCTGGCGTGCCTGCTGCTCGCGGGGAATATCATCACGCGGGAAGGACCACATCAGCATGGTCACCGGGCCGGTCAGCATGCCCTTCATCACCTTACGGGTGAGGGTTTGCGCATAACCGATCCAGCTCACGCTCATGGCCTTGGGCCGACTCAGGTCGCCGTAGATCACCGCCGGTTTGACGCAACGTGAGCCATAGCTCTGTACCCAACCGAAACGGGTGAAGGCATAGCCGTCGAGTTGCTCGGCGAAGTACTCGACCATGTCGTTGCGCTCGGCCTCGCCGTGCACCAGCACATCCAGACCGAGGTTTTCCTGCACCTCTACGGCATGACGGATTTCGCTGTGCATGACCTCGGTGTACTCCCCCGCCGACAGCTTGCCAGCCTTGAACGCCTGACGCGCCAGGCGGATCGACGCAGTCTGCGGGAACGAGCCGATGGTCGTGGTCGGCAAGGCCGGTAACTGCAGCCGTGCACGCTGCTGCTCAATGCGCGTGGCAAATGGCGACTGGCGCTGGCTGTCGGCAGCGGTAATGGCCGCCAAACGGGCCTGCACCGCTGGTTTGTGGATACGTGGTGACTGCGCTCGGCTGGCCTGCACGGCTCGGCTTACCGCCAGCGCGGCCTGCACCTGAGCCTCCTGCGGGGCATTCAGGGCCGTGGTCAGCAGCGCCACTTCTTCACACTTCTGTACGGCAAAGGCCAGCCAGCTTTTCAGCTCATCATCCAGCTTGTCCTCACGGTTCAGGTCGACCGGGCTGTGCAGCAGCGAGCAGCTTGGCGCGACCCACAGACGTTCGCCCAAACGTTCCTGAGCCTGCTGCAGAACCGTCAGGGCCTGCTGCAGATCGGTGCGCCAGACGTTGCGGCCGTTGACCACACCCAGCGACAACACCTTATAGGCCGGCAGGCGGTCGAGGATGGTGGGGAACTGCTCGGGCGCACGCACCAGGTCGATATGCAGGCCATCCACCGGCAGGCTGGCGGCCAGACCGAGGTTGTCCTCCAGGCCGGCAAAATAGGTGGCGATCAGCTTCTTGCCTGGCTCGCGCTGCAGCAGGTTGTAGGCACGCTCGAAGGCATTCTTCCAGGCTTGCGGCAGATCCAGCACCAGAATCGGCTCGTCGATCTGCACCCATTCCACGCCTTGAGCAACCAGGCGCTGGAGGATTTCACCGTAGACCGGCAGCAGCCGCTCCAGCAAGTCGAGACGATCAAACTCGCTGCCCTTGGATTTGCCCAGCCACAAGTAGGTCAGCGGGCCGATCAGCACCGGTTTGACCCGGTGGCCCAGGGCGTGGGCTTCTTCGACTTCCTCGAACAGTTGTTCCCAGCTCAGCTGGAACTGCTGATCGGCGGTAAATTCGGGGACCAGGTAGTGGTAGTTGGTGTCGAACCACTTGGTCATCTCTTGGGCGTGAGCACCGCCACAACAGCTGTTGCTGCTCTTGTCTGCAACGGCACCACGCGCCATGGCAAACAGGGTATCCAGGGTCGGCTTGCCGGTATGCGGGCGGAAACGCTCAGGGATCACGCCGAACGTCAGCGAGTGGCTGAGCACCTGGTCGTACCAGGCGAAGTCGCCGACCGGCAGCAGGTCGATACCTGCGTCTTTCTGCAGTTGCCAGTGGGCCGCACGCAACTCGCGCCCCACCGCTTGCAGGCCAGCCTCGTCCAGCTCGCCTTTCCAGTAGGCCTCCAGGGCTTTTTTCAGTTCACGGTCGCGACCGATACGGGGAAAACCCAGGGAATGAGACAAGGCCATGTCAAAACGCTCCAGCAGATCAATAAGATGACGCCATTCTCGACAAGCCTCCTACGTGAGACAAACTCAATTTATTCGTCTTGATCTATAATTTTATTCATGTAGGGTGGATGACGCTTCATCCATCTACCACCACCGGTGCTTGCCAATGGTGGATGAAAACAGCGTCATCCACCCTACCCTCCCGCCGAGGCCCGCCATGCTCGAATTGCGCCACCTGAAAACCCTGCACGCCCTGCGCGAAAGTGAAAGCCTGGTGGATGCCGCCGAGCGCCTGCACCTGACGCAATCGGCGCTGTCGCATCAGTTCAAGGAGCTGGAGGAGCGCCTGGGCATGCCGCTGTTCGTGCGCAAAACCAAGCCGGTGCGCTTTACCAGCGCCGGTCTGCGCCTGCTGCAGCTGTCCGACACGGTATTGCCGCTGCTGCGCAGCGCCGAACGCGACCTGGCGCGCCTGGCCGGCGGCACGGCTGGACGCCTGCACATGGCCATCGAGTGCCACAGCTGCTTCCAGTGGCTGATGCCGACCATCGACCAATTCCGCGATGCCTGGCCGGAAGTGGAACTGGACCTGGCCTCGGGCTTCTCCTTCGCCCCGCTGCCGGCGCTGGCGCGCGGTGATCTGGACCTGGTGGTGACCAGCGACCCATTGGAGCTGGCCGGTATCACCTATGTGCCGTTGTTTACCTACGAAGCCATGCTCGCCGTGGCCAACCAGCATCCGCTGGCGAGCAAACCGTGCATCAAGCCGCAGGATCTGGCCACGGAAACCCTGATCACCTACCCGGTGGAACGCGACCGACTGGATATCTTCACCCGTTTTCTCGAACCGGCTGATGTCGAACCCGCCCAGGTGCGCACCTCCGAGCTGACGGTAATGATGATGCAACTGGTGGCCAGCGGCCGTGGCGTCTGCGGCCTGCCCAACTGGGCGCTGCATGAGTACAGCTCGCGCGGCTACGTGACTGCCAAACGCCTGGGCGAGAAAGGCCTGTTCGCCACCCTGTATGCCGGCATCCGCACCGATATGCTCGACGCGCCGTTTATGCGCGACTTCCTGCTGACCGCCAAGGACACCTCTTTCGCCAATCTGGAAGGCGTTAGCGTGGCACGCAGCTAAGCTTGGGTAATCCGCCGCCTGAATATCGAGCACTGCATGCGCCGTTGGCTCACCGCTCTGCTGCTCTGTGCCGGCCTCTGCCAGCCGGCACAGAGCCAGGAACAGATTCGCATCGCCATCGGCGAATGGCCGCCCTTTATCGGTGAGGCGCTGCCGCACTATGGTGTGGTGCCGCAGCTGATCAATGAAGCCTTTGCCACCCAGGGCGTCAGCGTGGAATACGGTTTCTTCCCTTGGAAGCGCGCCTACACCGAGGTCAAGCAGGGTCGCTGGCAAACCTCAGCCATCTGGGGCCGCACGCCAGAACGCGAGGCCGACTGCCTGTTTTCCGCCGTGGTGTATCGCGATGAAGTGGTGCTGTTCTACCGCCGCGACAACCCCATCAACTGGGACGGCAGTCTGACCGGGGCCGAGCAGCTCAACGGCCTGCGCATTGGCATTCCGCTCGGTTCGGCGAAGATGCCAGTGCTGGAACAAGCCGAACAGCGCGGCTGGGTGCAGTACGAAGCCAGCGGTGATGAACTGATCAACCTGCGCAAGCTGGCCGCCGGGCGCATCGATGCGGTGGACATCGTCAAAGGCTCGGGCAGCCATGTGCTCAGCCAGCTCAGCGCCAAGGAGCGGGCGCGCCTGACCACTACGCAAATCTATGAAACCTGGGACTACCACCTGATCTTCTCCCGCCAATTGCCTGAGAGCGAACGCCTGCAGCAACTCTTCGATCAGGGCCTGCAAGAACTCAAGGACAGCGGCCGTTACGCGCAACTCTGGCAGCAGTTCAACGCCCCCTGATCGCCCTTTCGCATCAAGCCACGGCAAAGCCTGTTACAACTGCCGGCTTGCCTGATCGTGACCAACAGTCATAACATGACCACTGGTCACAACCTCCGATAACTGCCCATGCGCTACCAAGATCAGCTGTTCGAACAACGCGAGAATGCCCTCCTCGACGCCGCCCGCCAGCTATTTGCCGAGCAGCCCTGGGACCGCGTGACCATTGCCGAAGTGGCGCTCGCCGCTGGCATCGGCAAAGGCACGGTGTACAAGCATTTCCCCAGCAAGGAAGCGCTGTATGCGCGCCTGGTACTCGACCTCAGCCGCGCCAACCTGCTGGAGCTGCGCGAACTGCATGCCGCCAGCCCGGCACAGGACGCCATGCGCAGGGTCATTCGTCGCGCCTTCGAGCAGATGCTGAACAACCCGATTCAGGCGCAGCTGTGCTTGCACTGCGACCGCCCGGAGTTTCAGGAGCGCCTGGAAGCCCCGTACCGCCAGCAGTTCCTCGATATGGAGCACGAGTACCAGCTGTTCTTCGGCGACATGCTCGGCGTGGCCCTGAACAACCAGGCGCTGAGCCAGAGCGACTGCCAGAACCTGTTGTGGGGCGTTGAAGCCTGCGTCAACGGGGTGATGGCGCGTATCGCCTCCGGTGGTTTTGCCCACTGGGCCGAGCCGATAGCCCTGGAGGAGTATTTCGCCCGCGTCACCGATTTCATCATTGCCGGCCTGCGCACCCAGGCAGCCGACTTGCTTGCTCAACCCTATCGCCACGAGTAACCACCATGTTCAGTCAGTTGTCCAAACGCCCCTGGTTGATCGCCGTCGCCATCAGTCTGCTGCTCGTGCTCTGGCTGTTCAGCGGCTCGCTGTTCAAGGCCCAGGAAACCGCCACCGCCGATGCGCCTGCCGAGGAAAAGGGTCTGACCAAGGTTGAAGTGCAGTGGCTGGAAGCCAGCCCGATGCAGCGCCAGCATGTGGTACAGGGGCAGATTGAGGCCTGGCGCCGGGTCGAATTGCGTTCGCAGATCAGCGGCACGGTGACGCGTCTGGATCAGGACAAGGGCAACCGCGTCGACGCCGAGCAACTGCTGCTGAGCCTGTCAGCCGATGATCGCCCAGCCCAGGTGGCGCGCAGCGAGGCCGACGTGCGTCAGCGCGAAAGCGACGTGAGTGCAGCCAAACGTCTGCGCGAACGCAGCCTGATCTCGGCCAACGAGTTGCTGCGCCTGGAAAGCGAGCTGGCCAAGGCGCGCGCTGAGCTCGACAGCGCTCGCCTGCAGCTGCGCAACACACGGATCAGTGCGCCGTTTGCCGGGGTGTATGACCAACGCATGGTCGAACTAGGTGATTTCGTTCAGCCCGGGCAAAGCCTGCTGACCCTGGTGGACATCAGCCAGCTCAAGGTCAGCGCGCAGATCGCCCAACAGGAAGTCACCCAGCTCAAGCTCGGTCAGCCGGTTAAGGTCGAATTGCTCGACGGCCGCGAACTGCAGGGGGAGCTGCACTTTATCGCCGCTGCCGCCGACCCGGGTTCACGTAGTTTCCGTATCGAGGTCAAGGTCGATAACCCGCAGGCCCTGCGCCTGGCGGGTGCTAGCGCGACCCTGCATGTACAGACCGGCGAAGCCCTGGCCCATCGCCTGTCGCCTGCCCTGCTGAGCCTGGATAAAGCCGGTCGGCATGGCGTCAAGTGGGTCAACGGGCAGCAGCAGGTGGAGTTCACTCCGGTGCAGCTGATCAGCGTCGACAACCAGGGCGCCTGGGTCAGCGGCCTGCCCAACAAGGTCGCCTTGATCACCCTCGGCCAGGGCTTTGTCGAACCAGGCCAGCAGGTGATCAGCCAGCTGGCCAAAGGGGGGAGCTGATATGCATGGCCTGATCGCTGCGGCGCTGGATCGCAGCCGCACCAGCCTGTTGTTGCTGCTGTTTCTGATGCTCGGTGGCCTGACGGCGTATTTCGCCATCCCCAAGGAAGCCAACCCGGATGTCAGCATCCCGATCATCTATGTTTCGGTAACCCTCGAGGGCATCAGCCCGGAAGACGCCGAACGCCTGCTGGTGCGCCCGCTGGAGCAGGAGCTGCGCAGCCTGGAAGGGGTCAAGGAAATGAGCTCCATGGCCAGCGAAGGCCATGCCTCGGTAACCCTGGAGTTCGATGCCGGCTTCAACGCCAAACTGGCCCTCGCCGATGTGCGCGAGAAGGTCGATACCGCCCGCAGCAAGCTGCCGGAGGAGGCCGAGGAACCCACGGTCAATGAAGTCAACGTGGCGCTGTTTCCGGTGCTGTCGATTGGCCTGTCCGGGCCGATTGCCGAAACCGAATTGGTGTACATCGCCCGCCGCCTGAAGGAAAACCTCGAAGGCATCGCCGAAGTGCTTTCAGTGGAAATCGGCGGCGACCGCGAAGACCTGCTGGAAATCGTCGTCGATCCGCAAGTACTCGACAGCTACGGCATCGATTACAACGAGCTGTTCAACCTGGTCAGCCGCAACAACCGCCTGGTCGCCGCTGGCAGCCTGGACACTGGTGCCGGGCGCATGAGCATGAAAGTGCCTGGGGTGATCGAAAACCTCGAAGACGTGCTGTCCATGCCGATCAAGGTGGTCGGCGACAGCGTGGTGACCTTTGGCGACGTTGCCACCATTCACCGCACCTTCAAAGATCCCACCGGTTACGCACGGATCAATGGCCAGCCAGCGGTGGTGCTGGAGGTGTCCAAACGCAGCGGCGCCAACATCATCGACACCATTGAGCAGGTCAAGGCGCTGATGGTCCAGGCCCAGCCGCTGCTGCCCGAAGGCCTCAAGGTCAGCTACATCATGGATCAGTCGCAGCAGGTGCAGAGCATGCTCAGCGACCTGCTCAACAACGTGATGACCGCCATCGTCCTGGTGTTGATTCTGGTGGTGGCGAGCATGGGCATGCGCTCGGCGCTATTAGTCGGACTGACCATTCCAGGGGCGTTTCTCACCGGCATCCTGCTGATCTGGATGCTCGGCTTCACCCTGAATATCGTCGTACTGTTCAGCCTGATTCTGGTGGCCGGCATGCTGGTGGACGGCGCCATCGTAGTGTCTGAGCTGGCCGACCGTTATCTGCATCAAGGACAAACACCACGCCAGGCCTGGGCCAATGCCGCCACGCGGATGGCCTGGCCGGTAATTGCCTCCACCGCCACCACCCTGGTGGTGTTTCTGCCGCTGCTGTTCTGGCCCGGTGTAGTCGGCCAGTTTATGAAGTACCTGCCGGCCACGGTGATCGTCTGCCTGCTCGCTTCGCTGGCCATGGCCCTGGTGTTTCTGCCGGTGCTCGGCGCCGTCACTGGCGGCCAACCCCTGCCACAGGCCACTCAGCCTGGCCGTGGCGCCGTCGGTTATCGCCGCCTGCTCGGCACCTTGCTGAAACGCCCTGGCCTGACCTTGCTGGGCATGCTCGCGCTGATTGCGCTGATCTACACCGCTTATGGCCGCTTCAACCATGGCGTGGAGTTCTTCCCCGAAGTGGAACCGGAGAACGCGCAGATCTGGCTGCGCGCCCGTGGCGATCTATCGGTGCAGGAGAAAGACGCCCTGCTGCAGCAGGTGGAGAAGCGTCTGCTCGGCATGAGCGAGGTCAAGGCGCTGTACGCCCGCTCCCTGGCGCAACCGGACGGTCAGCTCGGTGCGGACGTGATCGGCACCCTGCAGTTCCAGTTCGTCGAATGGCATGAACGGCGTTCGGCTGGCAAGATCCTCGCCGACATGAGCAGCCGTACTGCCGACATCCCGGGCATCGTTCTGGAGTTTCGCAAGCAGGAGGAAGGCCCGAGCAGCGGCAAACCGGTGAAATTGCAGGTCAGTTCGCTGGACCAGGCCAAGTCCGATCAGCTGATCGAACAGGTGCGCGCCAATATGCAGCGCCTAGGCGGCTTCAAGGACATCGAGGATGACCGCGCCCTGCCGGGCATCGAATGGCGGGTCAAGGTCGACCGCGAGGCGGCCGCGCGTTTCGGTGCGGACGTGCTGAGCGTGGGCAATGCCGTGCAGATGGTCACCAACGGCCTGAAACTGGCCACCTACCGCCCGGAAGACGCCACCGACGAGGTGGATATCCGCGTGCGCCTGCCGGCCAACTGGCGCTCCCTCGACCAGCTCGGCCGGCTGACCCTGAATACCCAGGCCGGGCAGATTCCGCTGAGCAACTTCGTCTCGCTGCAACAGGCGCCGAAGGTCGGTACCCTGCGTCGGGTCGACGGCAACCGCACCATCACTCTGCAGGCCGACATCGCCGAAGGCGCGCGTCTGGACGAACGCCTGCAAGCCTTGCGCAAGGCCATGGGCGAGATACCCAGCGATGTACAGGTGAAGTTCGTCGGTGAGGACGCCGACCAGCGTGAAGCCGCGACCTTCCTCAGCACAGCCTTTGCGGTGGCGATCTTCCTGATGTTTATCATCCTGGTGACCCAGTTCAACAGCATCTATCAGTCGCTGCTGGTGCTCTCGGCCATCGTCCTGTCCACCGCCGGAGTGCTGATGGGCCTGCTGGTCAACGGCCAGTCGTTCGGCATCGTCATGGTCGGTATGGGCCTGATCGCCCTGGCGGGCATCGTGGTGAACAACAACATCATCCTCATCGACACTTACAACCAGCTGCGCCGCCAGGGTCTGGAGCCGCGTGAAGCGGCGCTGGAAACCGGCAGCCTGCGTCTGCGTCCGGTACTGCTGACCGCCGTGACCACGGTGCTCGGCCTAGTGCCGATGGTGATCGGGGTCAACGTCGACCTGCTCACCCCGAGCCTGGGCGTTGGTGCGCCGTCGACCCAATGGTGGACCCAGCTGTCCAGCGCGATTGCCGGCGGCCTGACCTTCGCCACCGTGTTGACCCTGCTACTAACCCCCTGCCTGCTGGTGCTCGGTTCGCGTTTCGAGCGCCGTCCGCCGCCACTGGAAACCTTCGACGACGACCTGCTCGATTTACCGGAACATCTACTGGCCAGTGCCACCGGCAAGAGCGAGCTGCAACGCACGCCCTAAGCTGTTCGCCCAGGTCAGCAATGGCCTGGGCGCACGCGCGCCCCCAACGAAAGCCTGGACTACCGGTTACGACTGGGTAGTCGGCACAACAGCCCTTACACTCGGCGCACCATTGCCGAGGGCCGACCATGCGCACGCTTTACCAATTCCCGATTTCCCACTACTGCGAGAAAACCCGCTGGCACCTGGATCACAAGGGCCTCGACTTTCAGGTCGACAACCTCTTTCCCGGCCTGCATCGGCTGAAGAGCAAGCGCCTGGCCAATATCGTCACCCTGCCGATCCTCAAGGATGGCGAGCAGGTGATCGGCGACTCAACGCAAATCGCCCTGTATCTGGAACAGCGCTACCCGCAGCGCCCACTGCTGCCGACCGACGTAGCACAACGCGCCGAGGTACTGGAACTGGAAGAACAGTTCGACCGCCTGGGCGTGCATGTACGCCGCTGGCTGTATGGCCAGATCAAGCAGTGGGACTCGGTGATGCACGCCATGCTCAAGGTCTACCGCCCGCTGCTGGGCATACGCGACCTGATGAAACCGGTGCTGATCAACGGTGTGCAGCGCCTGTATGGGGTAACGCCGCCGCGTGTGGCGAAATCCCAGGCTGAACTGCTTGAAGGCCTGGCACTGATCGAGTCGCGCATCCACGGCGATCCATCACGCTATCTGGTCGGTGAGCAACTGACCCTGGCCGACATCAGCGCCGCAGCGCTGTTCGCCCCGCTGTTCACGCCAGCCGGTACACCATGGGAAGGCATCGCCGGGCACGATGCCAAGACACAGGCTTTCCTCGATGAGCTGCACGCCCATCCGGCCGGCCAGTGGGTGATGCGCCGCTATGCCGAAGACCGTCAGCGCCGCAACTGATTGACCCGATTAAGGATGAGCACATGAACATCAGCGATATCCCATTCGGGGTTACCGACTGGAGCCAGATTGAGCGTAGCGAACATACCGGCGAGACCGGTATGGCCTACTGGCGCACCCAGGTTTTCGGCAGCATCCGCGTACGCATGGTCGAGTACAGCGCCGGCTACCTGGCCGACCACTGGTGCCAGAAGGGCCATATTCTGCTGTGTCTGGAAGGCGAGCTGCACACCGAGCTGGAGGATGGCCGGCGCTTTGTAATGACGGCGGGCATGAGCTATCAGGTGGCTGATCAGGCTGAAGCGCACCGCTCATCCACGACCGACGGAGCGCGGCTGTTTATCGTCGACTGATAGGCGGCACAGCAGGTTCAGTTGCGCTCGGAACTCAGCAACATCAACAGTGAAACCGGCTGTTCGCTCTCCGGGTGCAACGGCTCCTGCAACCATTGCAGGCGCCAGCCGGTATCGCTGAACAACGCCAACCAGGACTCAAGTGTGCGGAAGAACCAGGGCATCGGTTGGGCAAAGCCCTCACCGAAGCCGGCAAAGGTTTCCACCCGCCAACCGTCGCGATAGCTCGCATCGTTGCAGGCACGCCAGGGATGCAGGGTCTGAATCAGCAGCCTGCCATCTGCTGCCAGCAAGCCATGCAGAGCATTCAAGGTCGGCGCCAGCGGCTCTTCCAGCAGGGCAAAGTTGCCCACCAGCACATCGAAACGGCCCAGCAGCCCTGCCTGGCTTTCCAGCTCGGCATAACCACATACGCGGTACTGCGACGCACCTGTCGCCGCCTGCTGAGCCACGGCGATCAGTGGGGCGGAAGCATCCACGCCAACCGCCTCAATACCATGCTCGACCAGCCCACGGCACAACCAGCCCTCGCCGCAGCCCAGATCCAGCACACGCGTGGGCGCCAGGGCGAGAATCGCCTGAACGATGGCTGCATCAGTCACCAGTCGGCGGCTTTCAATACGCTGCTCGCGCACGGCCGCCGTCCAGGCATCGGCATTGGCCTGCCAACTGAGGTTGAGTTGCTCCCGATGGTCGCGTTGCATAGCTCACTCGTCGCCTGTTGCGTCACGGCAAAATTCTAGCAATCTGCGGGCTCACGCAGCGCCAGGGGCAATCCTGCGCCAGTTGCGGGGCATCTGTGTTGCCGCTGATCACTTAATCCACCTATCGGCAGATAAAAAACAGTGAAAAACCCTCCGCCTGCCAAGCTCATCCCGGCCTGCCCGCTGCACCAGCGACTAAACTGCAAGCAATGGCCCGCTGAGAGGAACTCAGTGTTCAAGCCCGCTGATGTTATTCAGCAACCTGTCAAACCTATGGATGAGTACATCAGGCTAAATGAATATGGGCGCACCTTGGCAACTCGACATCACCACCCTACCGGCCAGCGAGCAACCCAACCGGCGCAAGCGCACCAGCAAGCTGAAAGTCACCTTCTGGCTGCTTGTTCTGCTGCTGTGCATCGCTAGCGGTTTTTTGCTTGTCGAGGAAGCCCGCACCTCGCGCTTTCAGGCTCAGGAACTCAGCCGCTATGCGCAAACCCTCAGTTATCGGGTCAAACCGGGGCCCAGCCCATCGATCATCTACCCCAAGGAAGGCCCTTTCGATAAGCGCCAGGGCTACACCTACCTGCCCTTGATGCTGGAGCGGCTTGGTCAGCGCAGTTTTATCGTGCAGCAACAGGCGCAGTTCTCCCCCGCCTTGCTCGACTATGCCCAGCGCGGCCTGTTTGTACCCTACCCGGAGAAGATCCAGAGCGGCCTGCGCATCAGTGACTGCAGCGGTACGCCCTTCTATGAATTCCGCTACCCGCAGCAACGCTACCCAAGCTTCAACACCATCCCGCCGCTGGTAGCCGGCAGCCTGCTGTTTATTGAGAACCGCAAGCTGCTCGACCCCGAGCAGCCGCTGGCCAACCCGGCAGTGGACTGGCCACGCTTCGTCATGGCGGCCATCTCCCAGGTCGGCAAACTGCTGGATATGCAGGACCAGTCTGCAGGCGGTAGCACCCTGGCCACCCAGCTGGAGAAATATCGCCACTCCCCGGATGGCCTGACCTTGTCGGCCACGGAAAAACTGCGGCAGATGCTTTCCGCCAGCGTGCGTGCCTACCAGAGCGGCCCGCAGACACTGGCTGCGCGAGAAAATATTGTGCGCGACTACCTCAACAGCGTGCCGTTGTCTGCTGCCCCTGGGCATGGCGAGGTGCATGGCCTGGCTGATGGTCTGCGCATCTGGTTCGGCGCGGACTTCGCCCAGGTCAACCGGCTGCTCGACCCCACACGCTCGCCAGATGCGAGCCTGGCTGAGCGCGGTCTGGCCCTGCGCCAGGTGCTGGCCCTGATGATTGCCCAGCGCCGCCCGTCCTATTACCTGGCGCAGGGGCGCAATGACTTGGCCGAACTGACTGACAGCCATATCCGCCTGCTGGCCGGTGGCGGCCTGATCGACGCAGCGCTACGCGATGCGGCGCTGAACCAGCCACTCACCTACCGTGACTGGGCACTGGAGCCCAACCTGCAGCCTGTGGACAGCAACAAGGGCATCAGCGTCTCGCGAGCGCGGCTGTCAGCCATGCTCAACATGCCACTGTATGACCTGGATCGCCTCGACCTGAGTGCCAGCAGCACGCTGAACAACGAGTTGCAGCAAGCCGCCAGCCACTACCTGCAGCAATTGGCCGACCCAGAGTTTGCCGGGCAGATCGGTCTGTTTGGCGAGCGCCTGCTATCCCCGGAAAAGACCGCCGACGTGCGCTACAGCTTCACCCTGTTCGAGCGCACCAGTAACGGCAGCGTGGTACGGGTGCAGACCGACAGCACAGACCAGCCGTTTGATATCAACGAAGGCAGCAAGCTGGAACTGGGCTCCACCGCCAAACTCAGGGTGCTGGCTACCTACCTGGAAATCATCGCCGAGCTGCACCAGCGCCATGCCGGCCAGAGCGTCAGCGAGTTGCGCGCAGTCAACGCCCAGGACAACCTCACCCGCTGGGCCATCGGTTATCTGCAAAGCACTCCCAACGCCAGCCTGCCAGTCATGCTGGATGCGGCACTGGAACGCAAATACTCGGCCAGCCCCGGAGAACGTTTCTTTACTGGCGGCGGGATTCACACCTTCGCCAACTTCCGCCGTGAGGATAACCAGCGCATCGCCAGCATGCGTGAAGCCCTGCGCGAGTCGCTGAACCTGCCATTTATCCGCCTGATGCGCGACCTGGTGCGCTACAGCACCTATCAGGGCCCGAACAACAGCGCCGAGCTGCTCAAGGACGACAAGGATCCGCGCCGCCAGGCCTATCTAGAGGACTTCGCCGACCGTGAGGGCACCACCTTCCTGCTGCGTTTCTGGCGTAAATACCAGGGCCAGCCGGAACAACAGCGCCTGGACACCTTTCTCAACGGCCTGCGCCACACCTCGGTACGCCTCGCCGCCGTGCACCGCTACCTGATTCCACATAGCGATGAAGCCGGCTTCGCCGCCTTCCTGCGCAAGTACCTCCCCCAGGAAAAGCTCAGCGATAAGCGCATCGCAGATCTCTACAAGAGATACGGTCCTGGCACCTACAGCCTGCCGGATCAGGGCTATATCGCTCGCGTCCACCCACTTGAACTATGGCTCTTGGGCTACCTGATCGAACAACCGCAAGCCACTTTCAGCAATGCGGTGGCCGCCAGCCAGGACGAACGCCAGGAGGTCTACGGCTGGCTGTTCCGCAGCCGACACAAGAGCGCCCGCGATAGCCGCATCCGCATCATGCTCGAGGTGGAGGCCTTCCTCGATATTCACCGGCGCTGGCAAAACCTCGGCTACCCTTTCGCCCATCTGGTGCCATCGCTGGCCACCGCCATTGGCAGCTCCGGTGATCGCCCGGCGGCGCTGGCCGAATTGGTCGGGATTATTCAGAACGACGGCATTCGGCAACCCACTGCCCGCATCGACAGCCTGCACTTCGCCGCTGATACACCCTATGACACCCTGGTGGTACGCGACCAGACCGAAGGCAAGCGAGTCATGGCCTCTGAGGTCGCGGCCGCGCTGCGCAGCGCCCTCGCCGATGTGGTTGAGGCAGGCACTGCGCGACGCTTGCTGGGCAGCTTTACTCAGGCTGACGGCCAACCGCTGAAAGTCGGCGGCAAAACCGGCACCGGTGATAACCGCATCGAAACCGTCGGCGCCGGTGGCCGGGTACTCAGCTCACGCGCGATGAACCGCACCGCAACCTTTGTCTTCTACCTCGGCCCACGTCACTACGGCACCCTTACTGCCTTCGTCCCTGGCCGCGCCGCAGAAAGCTTCCGCTTCACCTCAGCACTACCGGTACAGGTGCTCAAAGGCATGGCGCCGATTCTGCAGCCTTATCTTGAGCCGGATACCCACAGCAAATGCCTGCCATTTACGCCTGCGGTTAAGGCCAGCAGCTTGTAAGGTCGGAATAAAAAACGGGAGGCCACTGGCCTCCCGTTTTTTGAACCCTGCGATAACTACTTCGCTTTGTAGATAATCCCAGGACTGCATTGCACCATCTGGTAGTGGTTAGGTAAACCATTGAGCGCTTCAGACGCCCCCAGGAACAGATAACCGCCGGGTTTCAACATGGCATGAATGCGCGTGAGGATGTCCTTCTTCACCTCGGCCGAAAAATAGATCAGCACGTTACGGCAGAACACCACATCGAACTTGCCCAGGCTGGCGTAACTGTCCAGCAGGTTCAGCGGACGAAACTCGATACGGCTACGAATCGCCGGCTTGACCACCCAACGCCCCGGCCCCTTGGGGTCGAAATAGCGCTGCAGTCGCTCCTGAGAAAGCCCACGCCCCATCGCCAGGCTGTCGTACTCGCCGGATTTACAGTTGATCAACATGGTCGGCGAGAGGTCGGTGGCTACAATCTGCAAGCCGCCCTTGAGTTGACCAATATTGGTCTTCTCGAACTCATCGATAGTCATCGACAGCGAATAAGGTTCCTGACCGGAGGAGCAAGCCGCCGACCAGATGCGCAGGCGCTGACCGGGGCTGGCCTTGATCATCTCCGGCAGCACGCGGTTCTTCAGCACCTCGAACGGATAGGTATCGCGAAACCACAGGGTTTCGTTGGTGGTCATGGCATCAACCACCTGTTCGCGCAAACCGCTGCGTGGCTGACTCTGCATGCGCTGCACCAGCTCACCCAGGGTCTTGATGCTGTTCTGCTCCATCAACTTGTTGAGCCGACTGGAAACCAGATACTGCTTGTTGGTGCCAAGCAGGATGCCGCAGGCTTTTTCCAGGAAAGTCCGGAACTGCTCGAAATCCAAATTACCTGTAGACACTCGCGAGGCCTCGACAAACATATGATTCACTGAGGGCCAAGCCCTCAGTCCCCTGCCGCGATATTGATGCGGTCAGCTACCCGTGCCGCCAGGTCATCCGGGCGAAACTTGGCGAGAAAATCATCTGCGCCCACCTTCTTCACCATGGCCTGGTTGAACACGCCAGATAACGAAGTATGCAGGATGATGTGCAGTTTTTGCATGCGCGGATCGGCGCGGATCTCGGCGGTCAACGTATAACCATCCATTTCAGGCATTTCGATGTCGGAAATCAGCATCAAAAATTCCTCTGCTGGATTTTTGCCTTCTTCGACCATCGCCTTCAGATAATCCAGCGCCTGACGCCCGTCATTCAGCGCCACCACCTCCACGCCAACAGTCTCCAGGCAACGGGTTACCTGTTTACGCGCCACCGATGAGTCGTCGCAGGTCAGCACACGTTTGCTTACCGCACGCGCCTGGGTCTCGGCATTCAACACGCCTTCAGAAATAACTTCCGATGTTGGCGCCACCTCGGCCAGAATTTTCTCGACATCGATGATCTCGACCATCTTGTCGTCCAGGTGAGTGACCGCAGTCAGGTAATGGTCACGCCCGGTGCCCTTGGGTGGCGGATGAATCGACTCCCAGTTCATGTTGACGATGCGCTCGACCGAGTGCACCAGAAAGCCCTGAACCTTGGTGTTGTATTCGGTAATGATCACAAAACTGTTGTCGATGTTCGCCAACGGTGTATTGCCCGTGGCCATGGACAAATCAAGAATCGGAATGGTACCGCCACGAATATTGGCCACGCCGCGAACAACTGGACTGGATTTCGGCATGATGGTGAGTTTGGGGCATTGCAGCACCTCTTTCACCTTGAACACGTTGATCCCATACAGCTGGTTGCTGTTCAAACGAAACAGCAACAACTCCAAACGATTCTGTCCAACCAACTGAGTTCGCTGGTTAACCGAATCCATCACACCGGCCATACCCAAACTCCTTATTTGAGTAACAGATTGCTGTCAGCGTAGCAGGCGGCACGCGCCTTGCTATCCAACCCACATGAACACTGAAACGACAACTAACCGACACTCACTGGCAAAATGCCGCTACTGGCTGGCAGTTGTACCCGCTTTGCTGGCACTCGGCTATAGCGCCTTGGCAACAGCCAACGCCACGCGACCTGAACAACTTATCGGCGCTGGCGAAGTTTTTCTTGAGCAAGCGGTGAGTGATTATTTACAGCGTAGCAACATCGCTGGCCGCCATGAGATTCAAATCAGCCGACTCGACCCCCGCCTGCGCCTGCCGCTGTGCCCACAGCCATTGGCCACTACCCTGGAAAGCCCTGCTGAGCCTATTGGCCGCGTGACCTTACGCGTACGCTGTGACGGTGCGGCCCCCTGGACAGTGTTTGTACCTGGACAAGTGCGCTTGTTCCGCGAAGTAGTGATCGCCAGTCGCCCGCTGAAACGCAACAATCTGCTGACGGATATGGATGTGGTGTTAGCCGAACGAGATGTCGGGCTGCTCAACCAGGGTTATCTGACCGCTCTCAAGCAAGCAATCGGCAAAAAATTGACGCGGCCATTGTTGCCCGATCAGGTGCTTGCGCCGATTCATGTGCAAGCGGCCGAGGCCATACGCAAAGGTGATCAGGTCGTGATCAGCGCCCGCAGCGCTGGCATCAGCGTACGCATGCCCGGCGAAGCCTTGTCGGACGGCACGATTGGCAAACAGATCAGCGTGCGCAATCAACGTTCCAATCGAGTGATCAGAGCCCGTGTAGTTGGGCCTGGACAGGTTGAAGTCGCGATGTAGGCATGCTTCTTGTTTTAACTTTGTGCACTCGGTGAGCTGACGATTATCCACACTGTGTTTAGACTGTTACCTGACGCACACTTTTTTGCCCTAAAGTTTTTCAGGGCAATGCCGACAAGCTAGGCAAGCGTCCAAACACTGTTCGAGGTTTTGCATCATGGTCATTGACATCAACCGGCTCAACAATGCCGCATCGCCAGCCAACTCGGGGCGGACCGGCAGTGCGCAGGCAGGTGGCCAGAACGAAGCCATCGGCGGTAAACAACCCGGCAACGTACCCAGCCCCGTCGAGCAGGCGCAGCAAGCCGGCAAGAGCGGCGAGTCGGTACAGCTGAGCCGCGAGGCCCAACAGTTGCAAAAAGTCAGCGAAAAACTGCGCGATCAGCCGACCGTCAATAAAGAACGCGTCGCTCAGCTCAAGCAGGCGATCGAAGATGGCAGCTACCAAGTCGATAGCCAGCGCGTCGCCAGCAAACTGCTTAATTTCGAATCCCAGCGCTAGTCACCGGGCTACGCTGGGGTAATTGGCCGCCCAATAGACACTGCACGCAGCTCCTGCAGCGTCTGTTACCCCGAAGAGCCCGCAATGCACGACACCAGCCTGCTTGAACTGTTCACCAACGATATCGGCACCGCCGAGCAGTTGCTTGAATTGATCGACACCGAATTCCAAGCCCTCACTGACCGCGACCTCCCCCGCCTGCAGAGCATTCTGGCTGACAAGCTGCCGCTGCTGAGCCTGCTTGACCAGCACGGCAAGGAACGCAGTCAACTACTCGCCAGCCTCAACCTCAGCCCCGACCGCACGGGCTTGCAAACGCTTGCCACACAGTCCAGCCAAGGCGAACTGTTGCTTGAGCGTGGCGATCAACTCAACGCCCTGCTCGAGCGCTGCCAAGCGGCCAACCTGCGCAATGGCCGACTGATTCGCTCCAGTCAGGCCTCGGCTCACAGCATGCTCGGCATTCTGCGTGGCAACGAGACGCCCAGCCTCTATGACAGCCGCGGCAGTGCCGCTAGAATCGGCCAGCAGCGCCCGCTCAGCCAGGCCTGAAACCTATAAAAGGCACAGGGGACATACTGTCACATTGCCAGTATGCTAGTGCCATAGCATTTGCTCGGAGAGTTATGGACCGTGTCCAGTCCTTTTAGCCAGGAAGATGGCCCGCAGCCACCCAAGGTGCTCAAGGCACCAGTGGAAATAGTTGCCAACCTGCGCCAACTGCAACAAAACCATGACCCACTGATCATCACCTTCCACGAACGCAATCAACGCTTCCAGAGCTACGTGATCAATGTAGATCGCGACAAAAATCTGTTGATTCTCGATGAGTTGGTTCCAAATGACGGCGAGCGCTACCTGGCCAATGGCGAGGCGTTCAATGTCGAAGCCTTCCATGAAGGAGTGCGCGTAGCCTGGAAATGCGAACAGAGCGTGCGCATCACCGAGCATGAAGGTGCGCGCTGCTATTTCAGCCCGATGCCGCTTGAGGTGACCTACCACCAACGGCGCAGCGCCTTCCGTGCCCCGCTCAAGCAAAGCGAACTGATCAAAATCGAGCTGGCCGGCGACAAGCTACGCACAGCCATACCCGGACATTTGCTGGATATCTCTGCTACCGGCTGCAAATTGCGCTTTCCCGGCAATATCAGCAGCAGCCTGCAAGCAGGCCAGGTATACGAGCGGTTTACCGCCCGTTTTCCTTTCGGCGCCATGACCACCGCCATTGAAATGCGTCATGTGCAGTATGAAGAGAAGATCGACACCACTTTTGTTGGCGCACGCTTCCACCGCATCAATGGTCAGGAGCAGCGCCTGGTCGAACGCTTCGTCTACCAGCTGCAGCGTGAAGCGCGGCGCTTCGAGAGTGATGGACTGTTCTAGATCAAGATATTCAGTGCCGCCAGGCGCGATAAATCCTCAGGTCGATCCACATCCCACAACGCAGGCAGCAGCGCCGGACACCAGTCAAGCTGCTGCAGCCGCTGCAGCGTCATGTCGAAGATCCGCTCCGTTCCCCATGGCATATCACTGAACAAGGCAGCGTTTATGCGGCGCAGCCCCAGCAGCACATAACCGCCGTCTTCTGCCGGACCGATAACCACGGGCTGCTCCTGCAACGCGCCGCAAGCCGCCTGCAGATAATCGCCGTCAAGTGCCGGACAGTCATTGCCAATCAGGATCACCCCATCGCTTTCCGCCAGCCCCAGAGTGGCGATACGACGCATGCGCTCACCCAGATCGCCTGCCGGCTGCTCGACCAGCGTCCAGCCAAGACGTTGCGCAAACGCCTGCAAATCCGCGCCTGGCAAATCGTCCAACCACAGAAAACGCTCACTAAAACCATGGGCCGGTAACTGCAACGCACGCTCCAACAGCAACTGCTGCAAATCGCAGGCGCCCTGAGCTCCCAAGGCTGGGATCAGGCGCGTTTTTACCCGCCCAGCAACAGGTGCTCGCGCGAGCATATGCAATGAGATCGACAGGTTCATAGCAGCGACCCTCGACGGTACTGACGAGCCAGTTTGTCCGGGCTGGCGCCACAGTAATAGGCCAACCGCAGACACCACATCAGCATCACGGTACGCCAGATTCCGTTCTGCTCCCAGCGCCGACTGGAGGTCGACAACGGTGGACGCAGACAACGCGGGCGAGCAAACGCCTTCAAACGGCGGCATAGCTGCAAATCTTCCATCAGCGGAATCTGCGCATAACCACCCAAAGCCTCAAAGCGCTGCCGGGCAACGAATATGCCCTGATCACCCGAGGCAATCCCGCTAAAGCGCGAACGCAGGCTGATCATCGCGCCAATCAGTTGCAACGCCAGGCCCGGGCCGGACAAGCGCACATCGAAACGCCCCCACAGCGGCCGCTCGCTGAGCGCGCGCTGCAGACTGTCCAGCGATTCAGCACTGACCCGCGTATCGGCATGTACGAACCACAAGTACTCACCGCGAGCCAGGGCCGAGCCAGCATTCATCTGCAAGGCGCGGCCCGGTGCTGTTCTGAGCAACTGATCAACCCGCCCCAGCGCCAGCTCGCAGGTGCCATCAGTGCTGCCGCCATCGACCAGGATCAACTCGACACCGCCAGCGCGCAGATCAGCCAGATCATCCAACAGGGCCGGCAACGTCTGAGCCTCATTGCGCACCGGGATCACCACGCTAAGCAGCGGCGTCATCCGCGCGCCTCTGCCTGAGTGGGCGACTCCCCTGCTGGTTCGGCGTCCGATTCTTGCACGGCGTTGTTGTCGTGCATCTGTTCATGCACCACCTGCTCATCGACACGCGGGTCGAGTGCCGCCGTCAGCGGCGAGCTGGTGGTGCTGTCCGGCATGGGAATGTGATGCAACGGTGCGTCGTCGACCTGATGCAGGTGAGTGACGCGCTCTGGCCGGATACGCAGCACCAGAATCAAGGCGCAGCCACAGACGAAGGCGTACAGCATGTTGGCGCCAAGAAAGCGCATCAGCACGCCCGCCAGTAGCGGCCCGATACTCGCGCCAACACCGAAGGTCACCAACAGCATGGCCGTTAGCGATACCCGTCGCTCGGCCTCGACATGGTCATTGGCCAACGCCACTGCCAGCGGATAGAGACTGAATTGCAAGGCGCACACCGCAAAGCCGCCGGCAAACAACAGCAGCAAGCTGGCCTGCGGCAGAATCGCCAGTGGCAACGCAGCCAGCGCCAGCAACGCGGCACAGCCGCGAATCAGTTGCACGCGGTCATTTCGATCAGACAACCAGCCCAACGGCCACTGCACCACCAGACCAGCGATGATGCAGCAGCCCATAAACAGGCCGATCTGCTCGGTAGATAAGCCCATGCGCGTGCCGTAAAGCGGCGCCAGGCCGTAGAACGAGCCGATCAGCAGGCCCGAGACCACAATGGTGGTCAGCGACAACGGCACACGATCAATAAAGAAGCGCATTTCCAGCGGCGCTGGATGCAAGGGCGCCGGGTGCAGTTTACGAGTCAATGCCACCGGCACCAGGCACAGGGCAAAACACAGCGCCACCAGCATCAGCAGCTCAAGACCCAGCGTCGGATGCACCACCAGCACCAACTGACCGAGGATCAGTCCGAGGTAAGAGGCCCCCATATAGCCGGCAAACACCTGGCCACGCTGGCTGGTTTCCGCCTGCTCATTGAGCCAGCTCTCGATCACCATGTACTGGCACATCATGCCCAGACCGACCAGCATGCGCAGCAGCAGCCAGCTGGGTAGCCAGTCGCTCAAGCCATGGCCAAGCACTGCTGCGGTGACCACGCCGGCGCAGGCGACATAAGCGCGAATATGGCCAACCCGGGCAATCAGCCGATGACCAATCTTGCCGCCCAGCACCAAGCCCACATAGTTGGCCGCCATCAGCGCACCAACCCACAAACCATCGGCCGTTTCCGCCAATCGCAGCGCCAGGTAAGTACTCAACAAACCCGAGCCCAACAGCATCAACAGGGTGGCGAAATACAGCGAACTAAATGATTTGAGGATCACAGACATGGGGCGGCGCATGGCTCCGAAGGGCCGCCGAAATCATGCTCGGCGGTCAGATTTTAGAGCCTGCCTACGATCTCGCGAGCAAGAGCCCTACGGCGCTACGTTAGGAACAGCCTCCGGCTGATCAAAACAGGCGAGGAAGCGGAGTGTACGAGTTGTACATAAACATCCGAGCCGGTTTTTAACGCAGCAGGGCCGACGCGCAACAGATCGTAGACAGGTTCTTAGGCGTGGGCCGCCAGTACGCGGCGCTCCCACGGGGTAATTTCGTCAAAGAAGCTGGTGAGCTCCAATGTCTTGCTGGCAATGTAGCCTTCGATGAACTCTTTGCCGAACAGTTCCAGCGCTAACGCACTGCGCTTGAGACGTTCAATCGCAGCATGCATGGTACAGGGTAGCGCCAATTCGTCCGGCACTTCGAACTCACCCTGAATCGGCGCACTGGGCTGCAGCTTCTGCTCAACCCCATACAGACCCGCTGCAAGGCTCGCTGCCAGCGCCAGATAAGGATTGGCATCGGCGCCCGGCAAGCGGTTCTCCACCCGCCGCGCCACAGGTGCACTAGCGGGAATGCGCAGGCCAGCGGCGCGATTATCCTCCGACCAGCAGGCGTTGTTCGGCGAAGCATAAGGATGG
This sequence comes from Pseudomonas sp. 8BK, assembly GCF_902506475.1. Lineage (NCBI taxonomy): Bacteria > Pseudomonadati > Pseudomonadota > Gammaproteobacteria > Pseudomonadales > Pseudomonadaceae > Pseudomonas > Pseudomonas sp. 8BK. Next base: position 3,694,409 of record NZ_LR733252.1, read on the forward strand.
CAAAGGCGCTGATAGGAATTCACATGCGGGGCAAATAGCAGGGTGAAATCGGCCATGGCCGCCTGCTGCCCGGCGATAAATTGGTAAAACGCCGGCGTTGCCTGGCCATCGGCCGCACTGAAGATATTCTGCCCACTGCCCTGCTCCACCACGCTTTGATGAATATGCATGGAACTGCCGGGCGTGTGCGCCAGCGGCTTGGCCATGCATACCACTGTGAGCCCGTGCTTGAGCGCGACTTCCTTGAGCAAGTGTTTGAACAGGAAAGTCTGGTCGGCAAGCAGCAGCGGATCGCCGTGCAGCAGGTTGATCTCGAACTGGCTGACGCCCATCTCATGCATAAAGGTATCGCGCGGCAGGCCCAGAGCCGCCATGCACTGGTAGACCTCCTGGAAGAACGGGCGCAAGCCATTGTTGGAGCTCACGCTGAAGGCCGAGCCGCCGTCTTCACGCCGGCCATCGAGCCCCAGCGGCGGCTGAAACGACTGCAGCGGATCGACATTGCGGGCAAATACAAAAAACTCCAGCTCGGTCGCCACAACTGGCTGCCAGCCATGGCTGGCATAGCGCGCCACGACCTGTTTGAGCAGCCCACGGGTCGACAACCCTGAACTGCGTCCATCCAGTTCATCGGCATCGCAGATCGTCAGTGCCCGTGGTGTATCGCTCCAGGGCAGCCGATAAATCTGTGTCGGCTCGGCATTCAAGGCCAGGTCCCCATCATCACTGCCGTAATAACACGGCGCCGGGTAGCCACCCATGATGCATTGCAGCAACACCCCGCGCGCCAACTGCAAGCGCCGCCCCTGCAGAAAACCCTCAGCCGTCATCACCTTGCCACGCGGCACGCCATTGAGGTCTGGCGTCACACATTCAACTTCATCAACACCACGCAACAACTCAGCCAGGGCGGTGCGGTCGAGGGTACTCATTTGCTGTTGTCCTTATTGATGCAAGAGGCCGTAGTCGAACGGCGAAGCGTACAAAATACGCACCAGCCGTTCGATATTTCAAGCAAAGCCATGCCTGCCACCTGAAGCGCAGACTAGAAAACACAATACATCGATTAATTAGATACTAATGATCATGCACAATCGCGCCAGCAATTATCCTTAAGACGCCAAAAAATGAACATAAATTATTGATAAATAAAGCATTAAACCAACTATCGACACCATCAATGATTACCATGCCCAGCCTGCACTTCTTCATCAAATTTTCATCCGTATCATTGGCTCCGTACTCACTTACACCCGCCCTTACGAGGAGCCTGAACATGAAAAAGCAAATTCTCACCGCCGTGATCTTGAGCAGCCTGTCCATCAGCGCCTTTGCCCTGCCTCAGAACAACCCGCAGCCACTGCTGGGTGAAATGCAGGACAGCAGCGTAAAAACCCTGATGGGTTTTGGTAGCAACCTGCAAACTGAAGGCGGCGCTGAGCGCACTGGTGTAAACCGTGTCGCAGAAGGTGGCGCTGATCGCTTGCAAGAGCGCCTGCGCGTCGCCGAAGACGGTGCCGACCGTAGCGGCGCAAACCGTGTCGCCGAAGGCGCGCTGATCGATTGCAAGAGCGCCTGCGTGTAGCTGAAGGCGGTGCCGATCGTACTGGCGCTAACCGTGTCGCCGAAGGTGGCGCCGACCGTTTGCAAGAGCATCTGCGTGTCGCCGAAGACGGTGCTGACCATACTGGCGCAAACCGCGTTGCAGAAGGTGGTGCCGAACGTACACCTGGCCTGCGTTTTAGCTGATCACAATTAATAGGCAACACAAAAAGGTGCTCAATCGAGCACCTTTTTTGTTTACTGCGCAGCCGACTCCAACTGCGCCAAACGCTCCTCCAGCGCCGCAATACGCGCCTCCAGAGCCTCCAGGCGCTCATCCTGCTGACCGCCCGCCACAGCGCGCTGCGGCTCACTGGCCCTGGCCGACAATGCCGCCTGCAAATCCGCCGGGTCACCCAGAGCGTGCATATAACGGTCTTCACGTTGCCCCGACTGACGAGGCAGCAGGCAGGCCAGTTCGCGACTGATCAGGCGCTCAAGGTGATGCTGAACCTGCTCGGCATCATCGAAATCATGCATGCGACTGCTGCGTGCCAGCAGTTCGTTGAGGGTCTGCGGGCCACGCAGCAGCAATAAACCGAGCAACACCACTTGCGCCGCGACCAGCTCCAGCGCTTTGTCGGCACGGTGCTCCCAACGATCCGCTCGACTGCCCATCACCAGACGCGCCATTTCGCGCCCTTCCAGGCTACGCAGAGCCTGCCCGACTTGGCCGGCGGTAAGGTTGAGCACCGGCTCACGGCTGGTTTTCTGATTGCAGGCCAATACCAGGGCGTTCAGCGTTAGGGGGTAGGCTTCGGGAGTGGTCAGCTGCTTTTCAATCAGACAGCCCAGCACCCGCGCTTCGACGATCGTCAGGGCTTCAACCGCCATAGAGTTCGCATCTTCGTTGGACATAACAACCTCATGACCTCACAAAGGCCCTAGCCTAGCCCGCCTGCCGACCGGTTGATAGGTATAACCACCGCTGGGCGGGGCTGACACTTCGACGGCGCGTAAAAGCGGATCACTGTGGTAGAGTCGCGCGCTATTTTTCAGCGTGGCCTTGTTTCATCCCCCGCGAAAAGCCTCATAACGCGCACTGCAGCCATGCATCCAGCCCCGGCGCCTCGAGCCCGACAGGCAATAGGAAGAGATCGCAGGCCTGCCCGCCAAGTAGAGATGCATGTCATGACCACTGCCCAACACCCGCTTGTCCAACTGCTCAACCGCACCAGCCTGGTGCTGCAAATCGCCATCGGCCTGGTGGCTGGTATCGCCCTGGCGCTGTTTCTGCCTGAAGCCGCGGCAAGCGTCAGCTTCCTCGGTACGGTGTTTGTTTCAGCGCTGAAGGCCGTGGCTCCGGTGCTGGTATTCGTACTGGTGGCGGCGTCCGTTGCCAACCATCAGCAAGGCCAGCAGACCCATATCAAACCGATTCTGCTGCTGTACCTGATCGGCACCTTCAGCGCCGCGCTGATTGCAGTAGCCGCCAGCTTTGCGTTCCCGTCCAGCCTGACTCTGGTGAGCAACAGCGCCGAGTTGTCGCCACCCGGCGGCATCAGCGAAGTGCTGAAAACCCTGCTGCTGAATGTGGTGGATAACCCGGTCAACGCCCTGCTCAAAGGCAACTTTATCGGCATCCTGGCCTGGGCCATTGCCCTGGGTTTTGCCTTCCGTCACGCCAGCCCGAGCAGCAAGCAGATGCTCGCCGATCTTTCCGGGGCAGTTACCAGCATCGTCAAGCTGGTGATTCGCCTGGCACCACTGGGGGTTTTCGGCCTGGTTGCCGCCACCCTGGCCGAGTCAGGCATGTCGGCCCTACTCGATTACCTGCACCTGCTGCTGGTACTGGTAGGCTGCATGCTGTTTGTCGCCCTGGTGACCAACCCGGCAATTGTCTATTTCAAGACCCGTCGCAACCCCTACCCGCTGGTGCTGACTTGCCTGCGCGAAAGCGGTCTGACGGCGTTCTTTACCCGTAGTTCGGCGGCCAATATCCCGGTCAACCTGCAGCTCTGCCAGCGTCTGGGGCTGCACGAGGAAACCTACTCGGTATCGATCCCACTGGGCGCGACCATCAACATGGCCGGCGCGGCGATCACCATCACCGTACTGACCATGGCAGCCGTGCACACCCTGGGCATCGCCGTCGACCTGCCAACCGCCTTGCTGCTCAGCCTGCTTGCCTCGATCAGCGCCTGCGGCGCGTCGGGCGTGGCCGGTGGCTCGCTGCTGCTGATCCCGCTGGCTTGCAGCCTGTTCGGCATCCCCAATGAGGTAGCCATGCAGGTGGTCGCCGTCGGCTTTATCATCGGCATCGTGCAGGACTCGGCGGAAACCGCGCTGAACTCCTCCACCGACGTGCTGTTCACCGCCGCCGCTTGCCAGGCTGAGCAAAAACACAGCTAAACGCTTGCCGAACCAACAAAAGGCTTACCCATGGGTAAGCCTTTTTTATGCATGCCATTCAGGTCGCAACGCAACGCGGCGTGAATCAGCGCTCCAGGCAGATTTTTATGACTCAATCGATAAACGTCACATGCACGGCGTTTGAATAGCCCAACGATTGCGGTAGGCTTTGCCGCTTCTTTATAAGGAGTAATTCTCATGGCCCGCGCCACTGCCCGTCACATCCTGGTTGCCAGCGAAGACAAGTGCAACGAACTGAAAGCCGCGATCGAAGGCGGTGCCGACTTCGCCCAAGTCGCCAAAGACAACTCCAGCTGCCCATCCAGCCGCAGCGGCGGTGACCTTGGCTCGTTCGGCCCAGGCCAGATGGTCAAGGAATTCGACACCGTGGTATTCAGCGCACCGATCAACGTGGTGCAAGGCCCGGTGAAGACCCAGTTCGGCTATCACCTGCTGGAAGTAACCAGCCGCCAGGACTGATCCTGCCTGTTCGCTGGGCCGCCCGGCCCGGCGAATCCTGTTTTTTTCGCGCAGCGCCCATCAGGCACCACGCCACAGCCCCATAGTCCAGAGCCTCGGGCAATAGCCAGGTATACTCGCCGGCCTTTTCTTCTCGCACCCGCGGACCTCGTCATGACCCAGACTCCAGCAGCTGAACCCACCCTCGCCGTTCAGTCTGCCGACAGCGCCGCGCCACTCACTGACCAGGCTACGCCTGTCAGTCGGCCTAAAGCCGCCGGCTTTGCCTCGCTATTCGGCGCCGCCAAAGCTGCCTCCGGCAAACATGACGACCAGCCCTGGCACCAGAAAGGCAACAAGTCGAGCCACGAAAAGAAGATTGGCCCAGCGCCAAGTGGTACCCGCCGTGCCATGGGTAAACGTTAAGCCCAACGCGCGCGCAAACGCTCCTGTAACCAGCCACCACAAAAATTCAGCAGCAAGCCAAGCATCACCAGCAGCGCACCGACTAGCTGCAAGCTGCTCAGGCGTTCATCGAGCAGCAATGCCGAAGACGTCAGCCCGACCACCGGCACCAGCAACGAAAACGGCGCCACCTGGCTGGCCGGATAACGCGACAGCAAGCGGCTCCACAGGCCATAGCCGAGAATGGTCGCGCCGAACGCCAGGTAAATCAGCACCAGCAAGGTATCCAGGCTGAATCCGCGCAGCGCTGACTCGATCACCTCGGGGCCTTCCAGCAGCCAGGACAGCGCAAAAAACGGCAGCGGCGGCACCAGGCTGCCCCACACCACCAAACCCACCAGATTCACCTTACCCAGCTTGCGCGTAACGATATTGCCCAGCGCCCACATGGCAGCCGCGCAAAGCGTCAGCAGAAAGCCGGCCAAGGTCATCAGGCCATTGCCCTGCGAGCCAATCAGCAGCAAACCGCCGGCCGCCACCAGCAACCCAAATAGGTTGGCCAGGCGAAAGCGCTCCCCCAGCAACAGCACGGCAAATAGCAGGGTAAACATCGCCTGTGACTGCAGCACCAGCGATGCCAGACCGGCCGGCATACCAACGGACATGGCCGAGAAGAGAAAGGCGAACTGCCCTAGCGAGATGGTCACGCCATAGGCCAGCAGCCAGCGCAGCGGAATCTGCGGACGCTTGATAAACAGCACGGCAGGAAAGGCCGCCAGCAGAAAACGTAACGCACCCAGCAGCATCGGCGGCATCTCGTGCAGGCCGATCTTGATCACCACAAAATTCATGCCCCAGACGATGACCACCACCAGGGCCAGCAGTAAATCCTTGGGTTGCATGGGCGCTCCGGACTAATCAATCAGCGCTTATTAAAGCGGCCAGCAGCGCCATAGCGCCCATACAGAGACCCGGCAAATAAGCCGTACAGCACAATACTGATCGGCAGATTGCAGCGCCACAGGTGCCGCCAGCGCCTCGAAGGGCTAGAATCGCAGCCCTTAGAATTTGTTTCGGATCTTGCGCAGCTCGAGCGAGGCCATTTTAAACGCCGTATCGCCGACGCGTAGCAGACCCGAGATCCACCCATCAACCCGCAACGACGAGATAACCCATGGGCGCTCAGTGGAAAGCCAAACCTAAAGAAGCCGCGGCCAACGCCAGAGGCAAAATCTTCGGCCGCCTGGTCAAGGAAATCATGATCGCCGCCCGCAACGGCGCCGACCCGGACCTGAACCCCAAGCTACGTCTGGCCATCCATCAGGCGAAAAAAGCCTCGATGCCCAAGGAAACCCTCGAGCGAGCAATCAAGAAAGGCGCAGGCCTGTTGGGCGACACCGTAACCTTCCACTCCGCCACCTACGAGGGTTTCGCCCCTCATCAGGTGCCAGTGATCATCGAGTGCCTGACCGACAACATCAACCGCACTGTGGCAGAAGTCCGTGTGCTGTTCCGCAAGGGCCAGATGGGCGCTTCCGGCTCGGTGACCTGGGATTTCAACCATGTGGGCATGATCGAAGCCAGCACTGAGAGCGATGCCGACCCGGAAATGGCCGCCATCGAAGCCGGCGCTCAGGATTTCGAGCCGGCGGATGAAGGCAACACCCTGTTTATCACCGAACCAACCGACCTCGACGCCGTGTGCCGCGCGTTGCCAGAACATGGTTTCAGCGTCAACTCGGCTAAGATCGGCTATATCCCGAAAAACCCGGTGAGCAGCCTGACCGCTGAACAACTGGAAGAGGTCGAAGCCTTCCTCGAAGCGCTCGACGCACACGATGACGTGCAGAACGTCTATGTTGGGCTTTCTGGTTAAACAAAGACTGACCAGATCCGCCGCGCAGGAAGCGTGGCGGGTCTACGAACGGCACCCTTCAGCGTGCGCAGTTCGTCGTACTGGCAGATTGACCACTCCGCGCATCGCACAAAGCGAGTAGAATATGCGCCCGCCGCGCCACCAGCGCTCGGCGTGTACACAAGGACGTTGTCACACAGGAGTTTTTACCGTGCACAAGTTTCTGATTCTGGCCGTCTGCCTGCTGCTTGGCGCCTGCGCCAGCAACCCGCAGACGACCTACCAGCAAGAGGTCATGGCGGGCAAAAGCCCGATGGCCAAGAGCGCCCTGGAAGCCATCCACAACACCCAGGCCATTCCGCTGCCGCTCAACCCTGGCCTGCTGGCCCCGCAATGGCCGATCAGCGCCGATGAACCGCGGCTGGACTTCGGCAGCTCGATCTCCAACTACCGGATCTTTTCCCTGCAGCTGAAAAAGGGCGAGCGCTACACCCTCAATGTGCATTCGCTGTGCAACGAGCCGTGCATGGGCGTCAGCAAATATGCCCTGAAGCCGCGTGCCATGCTGCTGGATGCCTACGGCGCGGTGATTGCCGACAAGCCCTCGCACGCCGAAGCCGTGGTCGGGCAGATCAGCCTGAGCTGGGATGGTGAAGCCGCCGAAGACGGTACCTACTACCTACTGGTGGCCGCCGATAACGACGATATCGGTGAAACCATCGTGATCGACGATGTCTGGGTCAACAACTCGCCGCTGATGGCGGTCAAGGTTGATATGCACAGCTCGCCGTTCGGCAAGATCAGCGCATTTTCCAGCACCCGTTAAACCAATACCCGCTTCCCCGTTACCCCAGACAGCACCTGCGTGCTGCCTGAGGTGGCCTATTGCCGTGCAACCCCCGGAACCACGGCCACAATGCTCGTGGTTCCAAACAGCCCTCCCGCGCACTTATTGATCCATCGCAAGATCCTCTGCCCAGAGCGCTTTAGCCTATGCCGATGACTTCCACTGCCATCGACGAGGCTTCCATGAGCATCACCTCTGCCAGTATTTGCGCGGCTGCCGACCAACTGCAGGGTTTTGTTGGTTTCAATGCCAAGACCGGGCGCTATATCGTGCGTTTTTCCGAAGACTCCTTCGGCCTCGACGTACTCGAACAAAGCATCACCCCTACCTGCGAATTCGTCTGGCGCGCCTTTGACGGCGAGCTGATGAACCTCGACCGCACCCGCCTGCAACTGCTGCTGGCACAGAACATCGATGACCGCCTGGCTATCAGCGAACCGCTGCGGGTCTATGTGCGGCGCACCGATATGCCGGAGATCAGCGCCGAGCGTCGTCGCCTTAACGCCTGAGTGGTTAGCGGGTTTACGCGCGCATGGCCGAATAGACCCCAGCTTGTTCACTTACGCCTTCACAGCCGCCGCGCGCAGCAGACTAAGCTCGACTGGCCGATTGCATTCGCCCAGGAGCCTGCTGATGTTCGATGTGCTGATCAAAAACGCGCTGTTTTTCGATGGCAGCGGCGCGCCTGGGGGGCTGCGTCACCTGGGCATCGCCGATGGCAAGCTGGCCTGCATCAGCACCAGCGCCCTGGATGAAAGCGGCTGTAGCCAAGTTATCGATGCGCAAAACCGCTGGGTAACGCCCGGCTTTATCGACATGCACACCCATTATGACGCCGAACTGGTGGCCGCCCCGGCACTCAAGGAATCGGTGCGCCATGGTGTGACCACGGTGATGATCGGCAGTTGCTCGATCAGCATGGTGCTGTCCAGCCCGGAAGACTGCTCGGATCTGTTCACCCGCGTCGAATCAGTGCCGCGCGAGCATGTGTTGCCGCTGCTGCAGGCACGCAAGACCTGGAACAGCGCCGGCGAGTTCGCCGCCTTTCTCGATCAGCATCCGCTGGGGCCGAATGTCTGCTCCTTCCTCGGCCACTCCGACCTGCGCGTCGCGGTGCTCGGCCTTGCGCGCGCGGTCGATGCCCAGGTGCGCCCCAGCGAAAACGAACTGCAGCAGATGGAACGCCTGCTCGAAGACGCACTGGATGCCGGCCTGCTCGGCCTGTCGAGCATGACCAACCCCTGGGACAAACTCGATGGCGACCGCCAGCGCTCGAAATCCCTGCCCTCGGTGTATGCGCCCTGGGCCGAGTACGCACGGCTGAACAAGATCCTGCGCCGACGCGGACGCATCCATCAGGGCGCGCCGAACCTGGTGACCAAGCTCAATGTGCTGGCCTTTCTCTGGGACAGCATCGGCGGCTGGTGGCGCAAGCCGCTGAAGACCACCCTGATCACCCTCATGGATGTCAAAGCCGACCCGTGGCTGGCGCCGATTCTCGGCCCACTGACGCGCTGGATCAATCGCCTGACCCACGCCGACTTCCGTTGGCAAACCCTGCCGGTGCCATTCGAAACCTATGCCGACGGCATGGAGTTCGTGGTCTTCGAGGAATTCCCCGCCGGCCAGGCCGCTCTACACCTGGCCAGCCATGACATGCGCAGCCAACTGTTCCAGGACCCGGCCTACCGCCTGCGCTTCCGCCAGGACGTGGAAAAGAAATTCGGCCCACGGGTCTGGCACCGCGACTTCGACGACGCCTGGATTGTCGATTGCCCGGACGCCAGTGTAGTCGGCAAAAGCGTCGGCGAACTGGCCAAGGCCCGCGACACACACCCCGCCGATCTGTTCCTCGACCTGCTGGTGGCCCACGGCCCGCGCCTGCGTTGGCGCACGCTGATCGCCAACCATCGCCCCGAGGTGGTGGAAAAACTGGTGTGCGAGCCCAGCACCCTGATCGGTTTTGCCGACTCCGGCGCGCACATCCGCAATATGGCCTTCTACAACTTCGGCCTGCGCCTGCTCAAGCTGGTGCGCGATGCCGAGCTGCGCGGCCAAGCGGTAATGCCGATTGAAACCGCGATCTGGCGCCTGACCGGCGAATTGGGCGAATGGTTCGACATTGACGCCGGCAGGCTCTACGAAGGCGCTCGTGCCGATCTGGTAATCATCGACCCCAGCGCGCTGAATGAATCCCTGGCCAGCTACCAGGAAGCACCAATGGAGGCCTTCGGCGGCCTGCAGCGCATGGTCAACCGCGGCGCTGCGGTGGATGCCGTGCTGATCAATGGGCGCATTGCCTTTCAACAGGGCAAATTCGCCAGCGACCTGGGATGTGTACGCGGCTACGGACAGTTTCTGCGCAGCAACGCCTAGCCTGGTTTCAGGGCATGCGACCTACGGCATAACGGCGGCGCGCCAGGCTGGCATAATGCGCGCCGCACAGCCCGGTCACGTACCCCCGGGCCGGTATTGAAAGGACTCTAACCGAAATGCCCCGCACGCTTTCGCAGGCGGCCTGGCGCTGGCTTTGCGGCCTGCTGCTGGCCAGCCTGCTAACCCCACCACTGCAGGCCGATGACAGCGGCACCCTGCGCTACCCACGCAGGGCCGATGGCGATGAGTTTCGCTCCCTCTATGCCCTGGCGCAGCTGCAACTGGCGCTGGATAAAGCCGGCAGCTCACTGCGGCTGGAGCCTTCGCACTACAGCATGGAGCAGGAACGCGCGCTGGTTAACCTGGAGCACAACGACCGCCTTGACGTGGCCTGGAGCATGACCAGCGTCGAGCGCGAGCAGCGCCTGCTGCCAGTACGCATTCCGCTGGACAAGGGCCTGTTCGGCTGGCGCATCGCCCTGCTGCCCAAAGACCGTGCCCAGCTGCTGAAAGATGTGCGCAACCTTGAACAGCTACGCCAGTTCTCTGCCGGCCAGGGCCACGACTGGCCGGACAGCGAAATCCTCCGCGACTATGGTTTGCCGGTCAGGGTTTCATCCAGTTACGGCAGCCTGTTTCGCATGCTGCAGGCGCAGCGCTTCGACTACTTTCCGCGCTCGGTCATCGAGGTCTGGGATGAGTTGGAGCACCCACGCGCGAAACAACTGGCCGTCGATCCGCATGTGCTGCTGCACTACCCCACGGCGATGTATTTCTTCTTCTCGCGCAAACGTCCGGAACTGGCGGAAACCGTGCGCATCGGCATGGAGAAAGCGATTGCCGATGGCTCCTTCGAGCGGCTGTTCCAGCAGCACTTTGCCGCCAGCCTGCAACGCGCGCGGCTCGACCAGCGTCAGCTGATCGAACTGCATAATCCACTGCTACCCAACGCCACGCCCTTGCAGCGGCGCGAGCTGTGGTTCACGGCCCCACCGGTACGCTAGGCGCAGGCTGCGCCAGGGTGGTTTGCACCACATTGCGAGTGTGCGCACCGAAGCGCTTGAACAGCTCCACCAGAAACTGCTCCAGCAGCGGATCGGCTTGCGCCTGAGCCAACTGATTACCACCGCTGAAACCCGGAGCTGCCGCCGGCTTGCGCGCCATCCACTGGCCAATCAACTCGTCAAAGGCATCGGCACTGGCATAGGACTCGGCCGCCACCACCTGCTGCGCGTAGTCCACCGAATAGGCTGGATAGCTGTCCTGTGGGTTCTGCGTATAGGCCTGCAACAGGGGCGAGGCCGCCTGCTCGTCCATCAGATGCTGCATACGCTCGAGCTGATATTCCTCGATCGCCGTATGCCGATCCGCCACGCGGGCAATCGCCGCCAAACGATCTTCGGGATAACCAGCTGCACCTTTAAGGGCGATCAGCATCAGCTCTGCCGTGGCAAAGCCCGGTACGGTCTTGGCGTGGTAAGGCTGGGTCAGATCCTGCATGTAGTGCAGCGCCCAGCCGAGAAAACGGTACCCCCAGTAATCATGCCCGCTTTCCAGGGCCAGCCGTGCCAGACCGGTGTACTGGTAGATGCGCCAATGCGGCAGGGTACGGCGCAGATAAGGCGCAGCCTGCAACACCAGCTCCGGCTCGTGGAAATAGCCGATATGGAATGGTGCCTGGGAAGAATACTCGAAGCGCGCATCGCCAAAGGGCTGCACGCCGAAGTTGTAGTGCGCGCCGACGTCGCCCGGGTTGTCGCTGAACAGGTTGATGTCGTGGCCATAGTCCGGCTCATCGGCGGCACTGCTCAGCACCTGCACGGCGCTCACGTCATCACCCGGCTGCAAGGCCAGGTAGCGCCAGTGGCTCCAGGGGCCGATTTTGCGAAACACCAGCACTTGCTCGGCAGCCAAACGCGGCCGACCGTCATCGGCCTGCCCTGGCAACTGCTGAACGAAACCGGCCAGGCGAATCTGCGGATTGACCCGTAGCGCCTGCTGAAACGCACTGCGCCTGTCAGCCGCAGTTGCGCTCGCAGCGCTAAAACGCAAGGCATCCGGACGCGCCGGATAGTCCGGAAAATGCGCGCGGGCAAAGGCTTCCTGCTGATCCAGCAACTGCTCGATAACCGGCGCCTGTGCGTCGAGAAAAGCCTCCAGCGGCTCGTAGCGCAAGGTGCGCTGTAGCTCCGGCACGGCCTGCAACGCCAACTGACTGCCCAGCGAATGATTCGACCAGGCCAGCACGCTCAACGGCTGGCACACCAGACAACAGGCAGATAGCAACAGGAGCAATGGCTTCACGGAGACTCCGACAACAGATGGCAGTGCAAAGAGGCGTAGCCTAACGCCAAAGCGACCATCTGGCACTGTCGTATCAAGTCAGTCCATTCACTAATCGAGCAGCACGCTGCCTGCCCAACCAGAGCGGGCTAAAGCGCAAACACCGCAGCCGCCACCAGCAGCCCAATCACCAGCAACAACGCCAGAGCCTGCAGAGGTTTGTTCAGGCCGCTGGGCGCACTGACGGGCGCCGCCGCAGCACGTATGGGGTTGGCCAGGGCGGCCGTACGCAGCGGATTGGTCTGGCTGCTCGGCGAGCTGGACAGGGCCGCCGACTTGAGTGGTTTGGGCAGATCCACCGCACGCATAAACAGCGTGGCATCTTCATCCTCGCTCGGCGCCACGGTGCTTTTCGGGCCGATCACCAGCAGGCTGACCGAGCCCATCTTCAGCTGGTCGCCAGGTTGCAATACCGCCGTCGCAACCTTCTGCTGGTTGACCAGCAGGCCATTGGCCGAGGCCAGATCCTTGACCTCAAGCACGTCATCCTTGAGGTAGAACTCGCAGTGCCGACGCGACAACTCCTGATCACTGAAGCACAGCTCGCACTTCACCGAGCGGCCAAAGGTCATGGAGCCGTTGATATGGAATTTCTTGCCTTCGTGCTCGCCCTGAATCACCTGCAGATACCAGCGTGCGGCCTGCTCGGCCTTGGTCTTGCTGCGCGCCGGGTCGACCAGCAGCAGCTCTACCAAGCCCAAGCGCACGCGGTCGTCGGCGCGCAGCTGAAAGCGCGTTTTGATCCGTTCGTCATTGACGAAGGAGCCGCTCGGGCTGCCGACATCAGTCAGGTAGTAGAAGCCATGGTCCTGGCGGATTTCCGCATGAAATGGAGCAATACTCGGGTCCACCAACACCAGGCTGTTGCGGCTGTCCTGGCCAATGGTGAAACGCTCGTCGACCAGCCAAATTGGCGCCTGACGATTATCACTGAAGTGAATTCTGAGCATCTGCGTACTCCGGCAAAAATCAGTTAGCCCACCACCAAGGACTCGCCACAACTCGGCATCAACTGCCGGCGCTACGAGCGAGGCGCGCATGCTGCCTGCCAATTAGCCCGGTAGCAATACGCCAGCATGACGACTCAATCAAATAAGTTGTTCCATAGCCGCTTGACCGGGTTAACCGTTGCCGCCGCTGGCCGCCGCCGAGGCGTCTGGGCCAAGCGCACACGTTGTTCGTGGCCATCCAGCAGCTGCAACAACTGCTCGTTGGCCGGCTCAACTTCCAGGCCCTGCTGCACCAGCGCCAAGGCCAGGGCAAACTCGCGGCGCTTGTAGGCGTCTTCACTTTGCTCGATATAGCGCTGCGCCACCCGGTTGATCCCGGCCAGAGCCAGCAGGTTGTCCGGCTCCCAGGCCAGCACCTGGCGAAAGTAGTGAGTGGCGCTGTCATCTTCCGGTAGCAGCAATTGCTGATCGGCCAGGCGCTGTTCGGCAAGTTGCAGGTACTGATTGATCCGCGCCTGCAGCACCCGCGCCAGGCCATCCAGAGCCGCAGGGTTATCCGCATCCAACGCCAGCACCTGGCGGAACAGGTAATCGGCATTGTCCTGCGGCGGCTCCAGCAGGTTACCGTTTTGCAGGCGCAGCTCAGCACGCGCCAGGTAGTCGCTGATCTGCTTCTGCTGATACAGGTAATAACCGCCACCGGCCGCGCCAGCCAGCAACACGATGCCGGCCAGCAGCGAGACCCACAGCGTACTGCGCGCAGTTTTGCCTCTGGCCGGTTTGCCCAGGCTGAGCGCGGGGGCGATGCGCGTGCTGTCCGGGTCATCGCGGGTGAGTTCATCGAGGCTGGCCAGCAACACCTTGCAGTCGGCAAAGCGCTCATCCGGTTCTTTCGCCAGCATGCGCTCGAGCAGCCACTGGTAGTTCTGCAAATGCGCCGGCAGTTGCGGCACGTCCATCTGCAGGTGGTTCATCACGGTCTGGGTGTAGTTGGCGGCGCGATAGGGATTACTGCCAGTGAGCATCTCCAGCAGGATCACCCCCAGGCTGTAGATATCACTGCGCGCATCCAGGGCCTGGCACTGAGCCTGCTCAGGGCTGCTGTAGGACGGACTGCCAACGGCGATGCCAAACTGGGTCAGGTCATGGTCCAGTTCGACTTCCTTGGCCACACCGAAATCGGTGATTACCGCCGTGCCGTCGCTGCGAAAGAGGATATTGGCCGGTTTGATATCGCGGTGTACCAGGCCTTTGTCATGCACCACGGCCAGGCCGCTAGCCACCTGCTGAACGATACGCAGCGCGCGCGGCAGGTCGAACACCTCGCCCTTGTGCTGCGCCAGATCACCACCCGGGACGAACTCCATGGTCAGGTAGTGGCGCCCATCGGCGAGCTGGTCGATGTCATAGATGGTGATGATCGAGGGGTGATGCAGGGACGCCACGATATGGCCTTCCTTGAGAAAGCGCTGACTGAACGCCTGATCATCCGCGCTCAGCAGTACCTTGATCGCCACCTTGCGCTGCAGCGACGCCTGGGTGGCCAGGTACACCTCGGCCATGCCGCCTTTACCCAGGCGGCCATGCACCTGATAACCGGGGATTTCGAGCAATTGTTCAGTCATGGGAGTCAGTGCACACCGGCAGGTTAGGACTTGCGAGAGGTAAACAGACGGCTGAGCAAACCACGCGGTTTGGCCTCAACACTGGCCGCAGCTGCATCAAGGCCGAGCACGATACAGGAGATGTTGTCCTTGCCACCCATTGCGTTGGCCTGCGCCAGCAGCTGCTTCACCAGCTCATCGAGGGTCTGGGCGTTGCTGCACAGCTGCTGGATTTGCGCATCTTCCAGCTCACCAGTCAGTCCGTCGCTACACAGCAGCAGCAACTCATGCTCACCGAGCGAGCCTTGCAACATGCCAACCTGCAGCGGCTGATCATCTCGACCCAGACACTGCAGAATGACATTACGCTGCGGATGGCTACGCGCCGCCTCGACGCTCATCTGCCCGGCATCGATCATTGTCTGTACCCAGCTGTGGTCGTGGGTCAGGCGCTCGATATGCCCGGCGCTGACCCGATAGGCGCGGCTGTCGCCGACCCAGGCGATGCTGAACGCGGCGCCAGCAAAGCGTGCCGCCACCAGGGTCGTGCCCATACCACGCTGCTCATCGGCGCACGCCACGCTGAGAATCGCCCGATTGGCCGCATGCACCGCGTCGAGCAGTTCCTGGCCTTCGGCGCAGGCAGTCTGCAGCGCTTGCAACGCCAAGGCGCTGGCCACTTCGCCGCATTGATGGCCGCCCATGCCGTCGGCAATCGCCCACAAATTCAGCTGCGGGCAACACAACAGAGCATCTTCATTGTGCCCACGCACCCGCCCAGGCACGCTCTGGCCGGCATAAATCAGCGCTTGTTCCATCAACGTCTCGACTCAGGGGGTCAACAGTCGCACAGCAAGCAGGCTGTACGCGGCGTAATGCGCCCATGATGCGGCGGCACGCTCAGGCTGTCACCGCCAGCCAGCGACTTTGCCGGTGAACTGTTAACCAGTCGAACCCAGATCCGCAAGGGCGTAGACTCGTCGCACCCGCCAAGCGCCTGCTCAGGCGTTCAATCATCCGCGCAACGACAATCTGCAATGCACTACCGCCTACTCCCCGCCCCGCTCAAACCACTGGCCGACAAGTTCTACCGCAGCCAACGCTCAGCCATGCGTGCCACTACCGGCGCTCAGCTGTGGGTGGCAGAAGATCGGGAAATCGTCGCCTCGCTCTGCCTACAGCAGGTCGCACACGGACATTGGTTAACCAGCCTGCTGGTCGATACACGCTGGCGCGGGCAAGGCGTGGCACGCCAGTTGATCGCAACCGCGCTGGCCGACTGCACCACACCGGTCTGGCTGTTCTGCCATCCGCAGCTCAGCGACTTCTATCTGCGCCAGGGCTTTGCCCCCTGCCCCGAGCTGCCTCAGCCGTTAGCTGAACGCCTGGCCCGCTATCAGCGCAGCAAAAGCCTGCTGGCATTCTTCTGCGCGCCTTGCCCAAGCCTTGCGGCACAAGGGCTGAAACCCTAATACCAGATAATTAGGGTTCCATTCGGCAGATAGTGGCCCATGCTGGCACGTTGCTGAATTTTACTATTGCCATCGCCAGGGCAAGCTCTGCATGCTTAGCTCATAACAATGACAACAATGGCCTTTACCTATGCGCATATCGCGGCTGCTCAGGCGCCTGCGTAACGACTTCCAGCTGTCCATCATTACCTTGATGGGCCTGTTTGGCGTAATTGGTATTACCCCTTATGCCGTTTACCGGCTAGCAACCGGTAACTACCTGGTAGGCTCCGCCGACACCGTAATTGTGGTTTCCACCGTGCTCGCGGTGCTCTATGCCTGGCGCACTGGTGACACCATCAAGCCCGGCATCTATCTGGCCAGCATCTTCTCTTTCGGCTCGACCCTGATCGCCATCAATCTGGGCGTCAACGGCCTGTTCTGGATCTACCCGCTGATCCTCTTCAACTTTTTTATGGTGTCGCCCACCAAGGCCTTGATTGCCACCATTCTGGTGCTCACAACCCTGGTTGGTTACGGCCAGCTGAACCCTGGCGCAGTGTTCGAAAGCGACTACCAGATGGTTTCATTCCTGGTCACCAGCATGATGGCCAGCATTCTCAGCTTCGTTTTTGCCTACCGCACAAGCAGCCAGCGCGACCAGCTGCAACAACTGGCCATCCACGACCCGCTGACCGGCGCGCGTAACCGCCGGGCGATGAATGAAGAGCTTAAGATCGCTGCCTCCATCTACCGCCGCCACGGCAACAGTTACGGCGTGCTGGTGATGGACCTGGATCATTTCAAACGGATCAACGACAACCATGGCCATCAGGCCGGCGACCAAGTGCTGGTGGACTTCGTGAAACTGATCAAAAGCTCCTCGCGCAAGGAAGACCGGCTGTTCCGCTTCGGCGGCGAGGAGTTCCTCCTCCTGCTGCCCAACACCGAGCGCGCCGGCCTGCTGGCAGCCGCACAACATTTGCAGCAGCAAGTGGCGCAGCATCTGCACGGGCCTGGCGGGGTGGTAACCATGTCGATCGGCGGTGCCATCCTGCGCCGCGATGAGCACTGGGAAAGCATGCTGCAGCGTGCCGACGAACGCCTGTATCGCGCCAAGAATGCCGGGCGTAACTGCATCATCATTGATGACGGTGTCGATACCACCAGCAGCCTACCTGTCGCCTGAGCCGTGCGGTTTATCTTTGCTTACAACTTACCGCGAGGAAATTCGCGCGCGCAGCCGGCACGCCTGTAACAACTCGGCGTTGCCTCTGTCTATTGGCCACACCTCATACAGAGCACTGCCATGAAAAGACGCTCCTTGCTCAAGGGAATGGCCCTGTTGCCAACCCTGCCCCTGCTCGGTCACGTTCCGCTTAGCCTGGCGCAAACCATCGCCAGCAGCGTGACGCCGCTGAATAAACCCCACAGTGACTGGCGTGATCTGCTGACGCCCGAAGCCTATGCCGTGCTCTTCGAAGAAGACACCGAAGCCCCCGGAAGCAGCCCGCTGAATCAGGAGAAGCGCGACGGCACCTACATTTGTGCCGCCTGCTACCTGCCGCTGTTCGCCAGCCAGGACAAATATGAAAGCGGCACTGGCTGGCCCAGCTTTACCCAGCCGATTGCCGGCCATATGGGCACCAAGCGCGACTTCAAGCTGTTCTTCCCGCGCACCGAATATCACTGTGCACGCTGCGGCGGCCATCAGGGTCATGTCTTCGACGACGGCCCGAAACCACGCGGCGAACGCTGGTGTAACAACGGCGTGGCCTTGCGTTTTATCCCCGAAGGCGAAGCCTTACCTGAGCTGCGGAGCTGAACATGACTGCCATCCCCTCTACCTGGCGCAGCCGTTTGCTGGCCAGCAGCATCCTCGCTCTGGGCGGCCTGCTGGCTGCCTGTGAACCCACCGCGGCACAGGCGCCGCAGCCACAAGTCGGTGCGTCAACGGTGGAAAACCCTGGCGTGGCGATCTTTGCCGGTGGCTGCTTCTGGTGCACCGAATCAGATTTCGACAAAGTGCCCGGAGTGATTGAAACCACCTCCGGCTATATCGGCGGACATGTCGACAACCCCACCTACGAGCAAGTCTCTGCCGGCACCAGTGGGCATATCGAAGCGGTGCAGGTGCGCTTCGACCCGAGCAAGACCAGCTACGCCAAGCTGCTGGAAGCCTTCTGGCCCACCATTGACCCAATCACTGCCAATGCTCAGTTCTGCGACCGTGGCCCGCAGTACCGCAGCGCGATCTTCTACAGCAGCGCCGAAGAACAGCAACTGGCCGAAGCCTCCAAGGCCGCCCTGGAGAAGTCCGGGCGCCTACCGGCCCCGGTGGTCACGGAAATCCTCGCCGCCAGCACCTTCTACCCGGCCGAGGACTATCACCAGGACTACTACCAACGTAATCCTCTGCGCTACAACTACTACCGCAACGGCTGCGGTCGTGATCAACGCCTGGAAAAACTCTGGGGCAAGAAGCAGTAAACCGTGCCAGCTGATGACGCTGTATTCAGCCGCTGATACCTAGAGGCGGCAATCGCCGCATCCGCTATGGTTGAGCTCACACCTTGCCCAGTGAGCACACCATGGCCCCGTTGAAAACCCTGTTCAAACTCACCTCGCTGATCGCCCTGGGCGGTTGGCTAATGCTGGTTTGCCTGCCGTTCTGGCCCTATACCGATAAGTTGGTGCTGGTCCTAAGCGTGGTTCTGCTGGCTATCGTCTACAGCTGGCTGCTGTTTGTCGCAATGCGCCAACGACCCGAACCGGGTAGCGGCAGGCCGGGCTTCTTCAGCCTCGGCGGAGTGCTCTCACTGCTGCGCCAACCCACGGCTGCGCTGGCAGCCTGGGTACATATCCTGGCGTTCGATCTGATGGTCGGGCTGTATATCCGCCACGAAGGCGCCATTGCCGGCATCAGCCACTGGGCACTGCTGCCCTGCTATGTGCTGACGCTAATGTTCGGCCCACTGGGCCTGCTGGCGTTTCTAGGCTTGCGCTGGGGCTTGGTGATGGCGGCCTGAGTTAGCGGCTGCGTTCGTAGTATTCAGTGCTCTGCCCAGGATACTGCTGCACCCTATAGCCATTGGGGTACTCGATCGTTTGCTTGATCGTACCGCGGCTTTCTATCGACTGACTGCCGTAGCGCTGCTCATGGCGCTGCAGGCCATCGGGTAGGCGCTGCCCACCATAAAGGTTATGGCTTTCGATGGTCTGTGAGCTGCCAATACTGCCGCTGGCACCGGGGCTGATATAGGTCTTCGGAATGACCCGCAGCGTCTGCGGCGCCTGCTGCTCGGCATACAGCGGAGTCACCAGCAGCAACCCCACCAAACTGAGCACATATCTGCACATCGTCATTACAACCTCTGCGCCATGAGCGCGAAACGAACCTGAAGGTTTGGCAACATCAGCACGCCTGCGGTTCCGACCATTGATCCAGACAGCGCATCCGCATACTGCTTAATCGCTCAAATAACGAGCAATCATCCTCGGTTTGCTGGAAAGCACAAGCAACCCCGGCGTTCAACGCCGGATAAGCACTGCGCACAACCGGCAGCGCTGTTTCGCGATACCCGTCCCGCTTAATCTGCGGAGCATTTATTACTATCACTGGCCATGCATTCGCCTGAGCATTGCCAATCAGATGACTATCCGTATCGCTCTACTCCTTCTCGCCTGCCTGCCCGGCCTAGCGCTTGCTGAGCAATTCATCTGTCGGGTGATGACCATCAGCGAAGGCGACACCTTTAACTGCCTGACCACCGAGAACAAACGGCTGCGGGTGCGCCTTGCGGAAATCGACGCACCGGAAAGAAAACAGCCCTATGGCGCCGAAGCCAAGCAGGCCCTGTCTGATCTGGTGTTGGAAAAGCAGGTGATGCTGCATGTGCAAGAGGTCGACCGCTACGGCAGAACGCTGGCGCGTGCTTTCATCGGCGGCCTAGACGTGAATTACACCCTGGTCGCACAGGGCGCAGCCTGGGCCTACACCAAACAGCTGAAGGACCACCGCCTCAAGGATGCCGAGACTTTGGCCAGAAACATGGGCAAAGGCCTCTGGCAGCTTCCCGCCGAAGACATCGTCGCACCCTGGGATTGGCGCTATGCCGGCAGAATTGCCGCGTCGCAAAAAACCAAACCCAGTCGAACGGCATCGTTCTCCCAGTTCGGTGACGGCTAACAGATTGATGAGGATGGTGCCGGAGACAGGAATCGAACCTGCGACCTTCGCGTTACGAGTGCGCTGCTCTACCAACTGAGCTACACCGGCAAATGCTCATTGAGTCGCGTAATACGCCACCTGCAACGCGACTCAAGCTGACATCTCAAGCCTAGCAAGCCAACTACAGAACGTACGACTCACTACTGGTGCAATGCCGTGAGTCGTAAACGCGGAGTGCTGCTTATTTGCTCGGCAGTTCGATACGGTCTTCGTGGATCACGATGCGACCCTGCTTGTACAAACCACCGATGGCTTTCTTGAAGTTGCCCTTGCTGACCCGAAACAGCCCGGCAATTTCTTCAGGCGAACTTTTGTCATTCACCTTGAGTACACCATCGTGCTCGCGCAGTTTGGCCAGAATCTGTTCACCAAGGCTGCTGGCAGCTTCCTGACCTACTGGCTGCAGGCTCAGGCTGATTTTGCCGTCGGCGCGCACTTCCTTGATAAAGCCTTTTTCCTGCATGCCACTGCGCACAAACTTGAACAGTTCGTTCTTGTGGATCAGGCCCCAGTGCTTGCCATTGATAATGGCCTTGAAGCCCATATCAGTGGACTCGGCGACCAACAGGTCGACTTCCTCGCCCGTCGTGTAGTTGGCCGGCACGTTATCCAGGTAACGATCCAGGCGTGCAGTGGCGGTGATGCGCTTGCTGCGTTTATCGAGGAATACATGCACCACGCAGTAATCACCGATCTGCAATGGGCGTTTTTCTTCGGAGTGCGGCAGCAACAAATCTTTTGGCAAACCCCAATTAAGGAATAGGCCCACACGATTTATATCCACAACTTTCAAACTGGCAAATTCGCCCACCTGAACTTTTGGTTTTTCCGTGGTGGCAATCAATTTGTCTTCACTGTCCAAGTAAATAAAGACGTTCAACCAGTCTTCCACTTCACTTGGGGTATCGCTTGGGATATAGCGTTTGGGCAATAGAATTTCGCCATCCGCGCCGCCATCCAGATACAGGCCGAAGTCGGTGTGCTTCACGACCTGCAAACTATTCATTCGTCCAATTACCGCCATGATGCCCTACCCTCATTACCAGGCCGGCATTCTAGCCGACTCGCCTGGTAATTTCTCGGCCTACCGGCCATCGCCCTGCACCAGCCTGATGGCCGTGCAGGGCAATCCGACCGATGGAGCAAACCGCAAGGCACGGTTTCAGCAAGAAATATCTATTCTTATTAAAACAATCACTTACTGACATATTCGCTAATTATTCGAACTATTCGCAGAATAATTTCACGGCACATCGCTACATCCGATCTTTATTTACCAAGCAATTGTCAAGTATTTCGAGTATCATGCGCGGCCAAATTAATTTTTAAATAGGTTAATGGCCGTCATGCGTGTAAAAGCATCCAACAGCAAACCCAAGCCGGCTCCAGCCGTGGAAACCAGCGCTTCGATCGACGCACAGATCGAAGCCTTCCTGAAATCCGGCGGGGAAATTCAGCAAATTGCCAAAGGCGTCAGCGGCCAGGTGTACGGCACCACCAAGCAGATCACCATCGGTAAAAAGTAACGCTTTCTGGCCATGCAGCGCTTTGCTCGCAATGACAAAGCGCTGGCCAGTGCATAACCCCACCCAGTCCCTCGCTTCCTTCCTCAGCACAACATCAGTTGTTTTGCCCTTTTGCGCCCTGCCCACTGGCGCTTAACACAACCTTGTTTCAGAATCATGTCAGCCCGCATTTTGCGGCTGTTTCGGCATTGCCACTGCTGAACGATGGCAATCGCCCCAGGAGTACCCGTGCGCGTTACCTGCAATTGGCTGCGACAGCCTTCCAGCACCCTGCTTACCCTCGGTTTGTTATTACTCGCCCTGCCGTTACTTAGCCGCTACACGCTGGGCTGGTCGCATGCCTATGGCTATCTGTCTGACCTGGCGATCGGCAGCTTACTGCTGGTAGTTCTGCACCAGCGCTCCTGGCTGCTGAACATTGCCCTGCTGCTGACCTGGTGCATCTTTACCCTGAGCACCGCCGAGCTGGTCAATGCGGTGGGGCGCATGCCAGAGCCGGCCGACCTGCAATACCTGGGCGATGCGCAGTTCGTCAGCCATTCGACCCAGGGCAGCGGCTTGAGCCAACCACTACTGGCGTTGGCCATGGCCGTGCTGATGGCGCTATACCTGGGCCTGCGCAGCGTACAAACACCGCGCCGCGCCGCGCCGCTTGCACGCGCCTGGCTGCTGCTACCGCTGGCACTGTTTGCCCTGCACACAGCCGGCCAGCAATTCAAACCCAGCGAAGCTGACCAGTGGTTGCAGTTCAACCTGCCGCACAAGCTGCTGGCGGAAAGTACCAATGGCGCTCAGCAAAACCTGGCCGACTGGCTGGCGGGTGATGAACCGAGCAGCCCACCCGACATCAGCGGCCTGAATCAGCTCGACCTGCACGGTACGCCGATGCTCAAGCAAGCCGGCAGCGCCCGCAACGTACTGATCATTACTCTGGAAGGCGTGACCGGCGCCTACCTGCAAGCCAGTCGCCAGGCCATTGGCAGCAGTTACGCGCAAGACCCGATGCCCCGCCTGAGCCAGTGGGCCGAGCGCGGCATGCTCACGACCGATTACGTGTTGCACGGTCATCAGACCATCCGCGGCCTCTATGCGATGCTCTGCGGCGATTACAACAAACTCGACTCCGGCACCCCGAAGGGCGTCGAACTACTCAACAACCCAGCGCGCAGCGAGCAATGCCTGCCGGCACAGCTGCGCGAGCGCGGCCTTAGCACGCACTTCCTGCAAGGGGCTGGGCTGCGCTTTATGGCCAAAGACCAGATCATGCCGCAGATGGGCTTCGACCAGACCCTGGGCCGCGACTGGTTCAAGAACAAGCCCTATATCGAGTTCCCCTGGGGCATGGACGACAAAGCCTACTTCGAGGGCGCGCTGGGTTACGTGCAACAGTTGCGCAAAAAGCGTCAGCCCTGGATGCTCACCCTGCTGACCGTGGGCACTCACCAGCCCTACTCCGCCCCACAGGACTACCTGGACCGCCATCCCAACGCCAAACTGGCGGCGATTGCCTATCTGGACGATGCCGTTGCCGACTTCCTCGACGCGTTGAAAAAACAGGGCGTGATGAAAGACACCCTGGTGATCGTCACTTCGGATGAATCTCATGGCCTGGAGAACGTTCGCCTGGCTTCGGCCTGGGGCTTCAACCTGCTGCTGGCTCCCGAGCAGGCGCAACTGCCCGCCACCAAGCAAGGCGTGTATGGCCATGTCGACCTGACCGCCTCAGTGCTCGACTACTTTGCCTTCCCTGTACCGAGCAATATCGCCGGCCGTTCATTGCTGCGCGATTACGCCACGGGCCGCAAGATCATCTCCTACACCAACGGCCTGCTGCGCCAGCATGACGGCAACGGCACGCTGACCGAGTGTGATTTCCAGAATGTCTGCCGGCGCTACACCAGCCCTGGCTTTATTGCCGACAACGCGCATTACCTGGGCCGTTTCAGCGGCAAACAGGCGCGATTGATCAGCCAGCAAGCAGCCCTGCTTGACCAGTCACTAAGCAACGGCGGCCAGGCCGAGCAACGCTACCAGTTCGCCAACCTGCAACCCATCAAACTCAAACCCAGTGTCAGTGATGACTGGGCAGACAATCTGGTGGGTGCGCAGTACCTGACTCTGGGGGCGAATACCCAAACCACCGTGACCCTGAAAATCCGCGCGCTGCGCTTGGGTAAACAGGGCGCCACGCTGCAATTGAAAACCAAGGAATACGACCGCAACGTCGATCTGGCGATCCCGCAACTGCCGCTGCTAACGCGTAACAAGCCCGTCGAAGTCAGCTTTACCTTCGACAACCCGCAAGCGCGCAAGGCGTTCTCCTTCCACCTGCTGGGTCAGGGTCAGGGATCCATCGAGATTGTCGACTTCAGCGTCAGTAGCACACCGCTGCAGACCGAGGAAGAACTGCTGGCTGCGCAAGAGGGCCTCGACAAGGCCGCACCCACGCAATAAGCCGCCGGGGACAGCGCCAATTGTCGTCAGTGCATGGCGTAGCGATGCTCAATAGCCGTGTACTCGCCACTTTCCCGAATCGCTGCCAAGCCCTGATTAAAGCGTTCGCAATGGGCCTGCTGCCGGCAACCTAGCTTGTAGTCGGTGGCCGCAAAAATCGGATACAGGGTCAGTGGCTGGGTCACATCGACCTGGGTGTACACCTCGCGGTTGAAGTAACGCAGGATACGCATATCCGTAACTACCACATCCACCCGGCCGCTGTAGAGCATGCGATTGCGGGCAATCTGAAACGCCTCCTCACGGTAGCGCGGATTGTTTTCGGCCATCGCCTGGTACTCACTACCGAGGAGAAAGCGCGCGCGCTGAAAGGCATTGACCGAGTAACCCACCAGGTCGCTGATGCGCTGAATATCCAGGTTTCGCGAGCGCAGGGCCACCGCGACATTCTGGTAGCGGATATAGGGTTCCGAATAAAAAATAGAACCGCCGCTGCGCTCATTGGTGGTCGCAATAACGTCGATCTGGCCCTTGCTCAGCATCAGATTCAAGCGCTCCATCGGCGCGTAGTACGCCACCGGTTCCAGCCCTCCGCGCTGCGCGGCAGTCATCACGATGTCGTACTCCAGGCCACGAGCCTCACTCTCGAAGATATAAGGTGGTTTGTGCGTACCAAAGCCGACGCGCAAGGCTTGCGCCGAGACGTTCAGGCTACACGACAGCAAACAACAGACCCACAACCACTTCATGGCGATACCCGAGTTAAACCAGTGCCCAGCATAGCCGGCTATGAGCTGATTCTGCATTGCCCTATCGCTGAGATCGATTAATCGGAGTTAGCTCTCAGGCGTTATTGCACGTCGCCCTCCTAATTTCCGACCCGCCCAGGTCCGCTTAGGTTCGACCTGAACTTTCGCCGGTCAAACCTACTCAGCGAACACGCCAGCCTGTTCGCCCGCAAGGACATCGCCATGAAGATAATCGGCCCAGTAAAACGCTTGAGCTTTTGCGCTGCCTTCGTTCTATCTGCGCAGCGCACGGCCTACGCCTCCTGTAGTTACGAAGAGGCGATAGCCAAGCCGGGCAACTCGTAGCCAAAGCCGCAGAGATCAACCAAAAAATCCTGCCCGTGCGGATCAGCTACGCGCAGAACTGAAGGAAATCTCACCCGAGACCTCCTCTGACCTGTTGGAAAACGCTTGCGCAGGTGACGACCAGCGCTTCAGGAGCCGGAACCAGGCGGAGGTGAGATGCAAGACCAGTAAAACTAGCAATCACCCGGTTTACTCGGTCGCTGCCCATCACCCGGATCGATAACAGAGGATTCGTCGCACCTTGGCCACTCCGGTCTAGACTTCAGCCACTCTGTTCAGCCTCTACCGGAGAATTCCCATGCTTAAAGCCGAGTATCAAACCCGCGGGCCCGCTCCTCAGGAAGTAATTGCCGCCGTTGCGCTGCAGCTACCTGAGCCTGGCGCCGGCCAAGTGCGTATCAAGGTACTGGCTGCGCCGATCAACCCATCCGATGTGCTTACCCTGACCGGCGAATACGGCATGCTGCCGCCGTTGCCAGCGATTGGCGGTAACGAAGGGGTTGGCCGGGTGGAAGCGCTGGGCGCCGAAGTCAGCAACGTGAAGATCGGCCAGATGGTGCTGTTGCCGGTGGGCTGCGGCACCTGGGTCAGCCATTTGAATGCGCCAGCCAATAAACTGATTCCCCTGCCGGAAGCCGATCCGCAGCAACTGGCCATGCTCACGGTCAACCCGCCGACCGCCTCTCTGATGCTCAGTCAATTCGTCGACCTCAAGCCCGGCGATTGGGTGATCCAGAACGCCGCCAACTCCGGCGTCGGCAGCTACCTGATCCAGCTGGCCAAGCTGCGCGGCTTCAAAACCATCAACGTGGTACGCCGTGAGTCAGCAGTGGCCGGCGTTGAGGCAGAAGGCGGTGACGTGGTACTGGTCGATGGCCCGGACCTTGCCAAGCGAGTGCGCGCAGCCACTGGCGGTGCAAACGTGCGCCTGGGTATCGATGCCGTAGGCGGCGAGTCTACCGACCACCTGGCCGCCAGCCTGTGCGAAGGCGGTGTGCTGGTTAACTACGGCATGATGAGCCGCCAGCCGTGTCAGGTATCGCCAGCGTCCTTTGTGTTTCGCGATGTCAGCCTGCGCGGCTTCTGGTTGGCCAAATGGTTCCAGAACGCCAGCCAGGCCGAGCAGATGAAGGTGTTTGGCGAGCTGGTGCAGCTGATCGCCAGCGGCAAGCTACATACTCGGGTCGCAGCCACCTATGACGTCAGCGAGATCAAGCAGGCCGTGGCGGCCGCCGCCAGTGGCGAGCGCGACGGCAAGATCTTGATCGTACCGAAGTAAGGATTAAGCGGCAGACGGTGGAGAGCCCGCCGTCTTCAGCCGCCTGCAGATGTATTGCTCAGCCATAGCACCAGCCCCACCAGAGACAGATGCAGCAGGACGATCAACCAGAACAGCAGCTGATAACTCAGCTTGCGGTTCTTGTGCCGAATCAGCCGCTGCGCCAGCAACCCGCCGGGCCAGCCGCCCAACAACTCATACAGATGCAGGCGCGCCTCGGGCGTGCGCTGCTGGCCCTTGATGGCGAACTGTTTGTCGCGGTAGTAGGCGATAAAGCAGATCAGGCTCATCAGCCCGTAAGCCAGCGCTAGCACAGACAGAACATCGACCCCGACCAGCAGCGGCTGAATCCGTTCGTGCCAGAGCTGCGCCACACCCTGCAGCAGCGGCGGGTAGTTGGCGTAATTGCTGACACTCAAGGCCAGATTGCTATGGGCGATGCTGCAGGGCTGATCGCTGTAGAGCAGCACACCGTCAGGCTGCACGCATTTGTGCACCGCGCTCTGGGCCTGCGCGACGATTAACCACGCAACAACCCAGCAGACCCAACGGCCCACGACGTTACTCGGCAGCTGGTGTACGGCGCTTCAGCGGGGCCAGGCCATCCTGGCTGACCAATACCGACGCATCAGGTTTCGGCCGGTTGATGGTGTTGCGCTTCGGCGCCTTGGCGGCAGGCTTTTTCGTGGCGAGCTTCTTGCCGGTTTTCGGGTCGATCTTTTTCTTCTTCGGGCCAACCGCTTTACCGGACGCCTTGAGGTTTTTCGGGCCCTGGTAGATGCCTTTGAGATCCTTGATATTGCGGCGCTCGAAACGCTGCTTAAGGTAGCGCTCGATACTCGACATCAGCGCCCAGTCGTTGTGGCAGATCAGCGAGATCGCCAGACCTTCGGCGCCAGCACGGCCGGTACGACCGATACGGTGTACATATTCGTCGCCAGAGCGCGGCATATCGAAGTTGATCACCAGGTCCAGGCCATCGACATCCAGGCCACGGGCCGCCACATCAGTGGCCACCAGAATCTTCACCGCGCCTTGCTTGAGACGGTCGATGGCCAGCTTGCGATCCTTCTGGTCCTTCTCACCGTGCAACACAAAGGTCTTGAAGTCGTGGGCAACCAACTTGCCGTACAGGCGGTCGGCCTGAACGCGGGTATTGGTGAAGATGATCGCCTTATCGTAGGTCTCGTTCTTCAGCAACCACTCGACCAGACGCTCTTTATGGTGGTTATGGTCAGCGGTGATGATCTGCTGGCGCGTGCCTTCGTTGAGCTGGCTGACGCGGTTGAGCTGCAGGTGCTCAGGCTCTTTCAGCACCTTGCCGACCACTTCACGCAGAGCGGCGCCGCCACTGGTGGCGGAGAACAGCAAGGTCTGGCGCTCGGCATTGCACAGTTCACCCAGGCGTTGCACGTCCTCGGCAAAGCCCATGTCGAGCATGCGGTCTGCTTCATCGAGCACCAGCACTTCGACTTCATCAAGCAGCAGGTTGCCGGCGTTGGCATGTTCGATCAGCCGGCCTGGCGTGCCGATCAGGATGTCGACCTTGCGCAGCATGGCGGCCTGCACCTTGAAGTCTTCCCCACCGGTGATCAGCCCGCCCTTGAGGAAGGTGAACTGGGCAAAACGCTCGACTTCTTTCAGGGTCTGCTGGGCCAGCTCACGGGTCGGCAGCAGGATCATCGCGCGAACGCTCATGCGTGGCTGAGAAGCACCATCGCCGAGCAAACGATTGAGCATTGGCAGCACAAAGGCTGCGGTCTTGCCGCTGCCGGTTTGCGCAATAACCCGCAAGTCTTTTCCTTGCAGCGCCAGCGGAATGGCCGCCATCTGCACCGGGGTGGGCTCGACAAAGTTAAGCTCGGCCACGGCTTTGAGCAGGCGTTCATGCAGGGCGAATTGGGAAAACACGGGTATACCTCGACAAAAAATCAGCAATACAGCGGCATAGATTACCGGTTCTGCCGGCTAAAAGCCCGAACGGCCTGGCCAACGGCGCCTGTAGCCTAGTTGGCGCCCTGCAACAGGACGCTGAAACGGTGCAGATTGCGGCCTCCTGTCAGGCCACTACGCAAGCGCGGCGTCGCGCCGGTAGAATGCGCGCCGCCATTCAATTCCGGGTGGCATGGGTTCCCTAACCCCATCCAGCAAAAAGGTCCCGTCATGCTTATTACCGCCCCTCAGCGCCTACGCAATGCGCTTATTGCACTGGTGCTGTTTCATATCCTGATCATCATCGCCAGTAACTACCTGGTGCAGCTGCCGATCACCCTGCTCGGCTGGCACACCACCTGGGGCGCATTCAGCTTCCCGTTTATCTTCCTGGCCACCGACCTGACCGTACGCCTGCTCGGCAAACAGGCGGCGCGCCGGGTGATTGCCCGGGTAATGCTGCCGGCGCTACTGATTTCCTACATCGTTTCGGTGCTGTTTCAGGAAGCAAGCTTTCGCGGCTTCGGCGCCTTGCTGGAGTTCAACGAGTTCGTCCTGCGCATTTCCATCGCCAGCTTCCTGGCCTATGTGCTCGGGCAGTTCCTCGATATTCAAGTATTCGACCGCCTGCGCCAGCTGTCGCTATGGTGGGTAGCGCCAACAGCCTCGACCGTCCTTGGCAACCTGCTGGATACCTACGCGTTCTTCTCGGTGGCATTCTGGAACAGCAGCAACCCGTTTATGGCCGAGCACTGGGTGGAAATCGCCACGGTCGATTACGGGGTCAAACTGGTCGTCAGCCTGCTGCTGTTCGTGCCGCTCTACGGCATGTTGCTCAACGCCATTCTGCGCATATTGGCTGGACGCGATGACAGTACTCCACCCGCCACACCGGCCAATTCTGGGCCACACTGAAGAGCGCGCAGCCAATAGCTGCGCGAGTTGTTTAACCCTCCCTCTAATGGAGTACCGCCATGTACCGTTCCTTGTTGCTAACCGTCACCAGCTTGGCCCTGGCAGTTGCCTTGAACAGTGCCAGCGCCGCCCCAAAACACGACAAGCATGACAAGCACGGTGACGATGGCGGTATACAGGTTGATCTGCGCGGCCCGAGCATCGATATCGGCCGAGTGCGCATCATTCTTGGTGACAATCGCGACCTGATCGGCCCAGCCCAATCTCTGCCGCCGGGCATCCGCAAGAACCTGGCGCGCGGTAAGCCGCTGCCACCAGGCATTGCCAAGCGCTTCGACAATCGCCTGCTCGGCCAACTGCCGCGCTACGAAGGCTACGAATGGCAGCAAGTCGGCACCGACGTGGTGCTCGTCACCCTGGCTACGGGACTGATCTACGAGATTCTGCAGAACGTGCTGGACTGAAGCTCGTCAGAAAACTTTTCCCTCTCTGCGTCCCTCGGGCGGGCGGCTCGCTGGCCGGCTCGACAAGCGGGGGATCGGCCTTGCGCCCTATCTGTTGGGGACGGTATTGCGATGTTCTCTCGCAGTCAGCTCCTACCGGAAAGCCTGGCGGATGTCTTGCTATAAACCTTGCCGCGCCTGCTTGATCAACAGCCGCGCACTGTCCCAGCCGACCAGCAGCACCGCCAGCCAGATCGGCAGATAGGTCAGCCATTGCGCGCTGTTGAACTGTTCGCCGAGAAACAGCAGCGCCACCAGAAACAGCAGCACCGGCTCGACATAACTGAGAATGCCGAACAGGCCCATTGGCAGCAGGCGACTGGCGGCCATCATCGCGGCAAACGCCAGCGAGCTGATGACCGCCAGCCCCGGCAGCAGCCACCACAGCTGCGGCGCCTGGGCAAACAGCTGCGGCGGGCTCCATTGCAGCACCAGCCAGATCGCCACCGGTGCCATAAACAGCATCTCGAAGGCAAAACCAGACAAGGCATCCAGGCGCATCCAGCGGCGCAGCATGAAGTACGGCGGATAACCCAACACCGTGACCATCACCACCCAGGAAAACGCCTGGGTCAGCCACAACTCATGGGTCACGCCGAGCAAGGCGCAGAACACTGCCAGGCGCTGCAACGGCCGCAGTCGCTCGCCATAGAACACCCGTCCGGCCAGCACCATCGCCAACGGCAGCAGGAAGTAGCCCAGCGACACTTCCAGCATGCGCCCGGCCAGTGGCGCCCAGACAAACAGCGCCCACTGAATACCCATCAGCAGCGCTGCCAGCGGCAAGCTGGCCAACAGTAACGGCTCACGCCGCACACGAGCGCAGGCGGCGAGCAGCACCGGCCATTGCCGCGACAGGGTAATCAGCAGCAACACGGCCGGCATCGACCAGAGCACCCGCTGGGCAAATACCTGCAAACCATCGAGCGGTGCCAACAGCCGCACATAGCCGGGCACCACGGCAAACAACACCGAGGCAATAATCGACAGCGCCACACCGCGCCCAGACAGCTGCATCACATCACCCTGCTCAATCAAACCCCGACATCTTGCCTGGCTTGTAGTTAAGACCACAGCCACAAAGCGACACAGCCAGGTACTTAAACAGCCGTACAGCGAAAAAATGCAGCGCATAAAAAAGCCCGCACTGCATCAGCAGAGCGGGCAGAGACGTCCAGGAGCACCGGACACCAGGAGAGCAGGATGCGGTGGGAGAATCAGATGGCCTGGGCCAGTTGCGCCTTGGCCTGGTTCAGGCCTTTCTCGAGAAACTCGCCGCCCAGGTTGAGGCCTTCGGCGTGGATAAAGCTGACATCGTGAATGCCGACAAAGGCCAGCGCCTGACGCAGGTAGGGTTCCTGATGATCCTGGGTACCGCCGGCGTAGATGCCGCCGCGGGCGGTCAGGACAAAGGCGCGCTTGCCACTGAGCAGGCCTTGCGGGCCGGTTTCGCTGTATTTGAAGGTCACACCCGCACGCAGCACATGGTCGAGCCAGGCCTTCAGGGTGCTGGGGATGGCGAAGTTGTACATGGGCGCGGCCAGCACCAGCACATCGGCGGCCAGCAGCTCGTCGGTCAGCAGGTTGGACAGCGCCAGCGCAGCCTGCTCGGCTTCACTCTGCTGCCCGACCGGGGTCATCCAGCCGCCCAGCAGGTTGGCGTCGAGATGCGGCACCTGATCAACCGCGAGGTCACGCACCTTGATTTGGTCGGCCGGGTTGGCAGCCGACCAGTCGGCAATAAATTGTGCTGTCAGCTGACGAGAAACCGAACCTTGCTGACGGGCGCTGCTTTCAATTACCAGGACGTTTGCCATCTTGTCTGCTCCATCGAAGGGTTGTTGAACATCGATGGGCAAAGAATAGGAGCGCGAAATCCGATTAAAAAGCGCAAACAACTGCGCAAAACCATCTAATAATTTGATTTATAGCCAACCCGCGCTTAGTCTCTGAGCAGTCGTGTGGCTAGCACCTATCAAAAGCCTCGCGAGCTAGAACCATGCAAGGCAGAAACAGGCGAGAAACGTAGCGCAGCGGAGTAACAGCCAACGGCTGGCCCGCAGGGTGAGCGCAGCGAATCAAGCGGAGTGTACTTTTGTACATGAGCATTACTCGTTTCACTCGCCCTTCGGGCCGCGCTAAAGCGTGTTAGCCGCAAGCGGCTTGCCGAGCCTGTTTCTAACGCAGCAGGCTGGAAAGTTTAAGACAGCTCGCAGGTCAGTTTGACCCGCAGCTTGATAATGCTGCGGCTGAACTTCACCGCCAGGCTGTTGCTTTCACCGGCAGCCAGGCTGACCTTGCGGCTGCGCGGCGCTTCTGGGCCGTTGCGAAATACCGCCGTGCACTTGGCATCGCTGCGGCCATAGTTGTACAGCTGCAAGCCGCCCATGTTGTGGTCGATTTCCTGGGTGGTGGCCGAGACTTCAGCGCCATTGAGCTGTTTCTCCACCTCGATCGGGTAGGCCATTACAGTCAGCGGCAGGCAGGCCAGCAGTGCGCAACAGAGCTTTTTCATCAGGGCAGTCTCCGGCAAAAGACGGCCAGTTTAGGTTGATTGAGTGGGTATTTGCACCCTAAGTACGGGAATCGATTATGAAAGCTCCCCGCGTAACCCTCGACCAATGGCGCACCCTGCAGGCAGTGGTCGACCATGGCGGCTTTGCTCAGGCCGCCGAGGTGCTGCACCGCTCACAATCCTCTGTCAGCTACACCGTGGCGCGTATGCAGGAGCAGCTGGGCGTACCGCTGCTGCGTATCGATGGACGCAAGGCGGTGCTCACCGAAGCCGGTGACGTGCTACTGCGCCGCTCGCGGCAACTGGTCAAACAGGCCAGTCAACTGGAGGACCTGGCCCACCATATGGAACAGGGCTGGGAGGCCGAAGTGCGCCTGGTGGTCGATGCTGCCTACCCCAATGCCCGCCTGGTGCGCGCGCTGACCGCCTTTATGCCGCAAAGCCGTGGCTGTCGGGTACGTCTGCGCGAGGAAGTGCTGTCCGGCGTGGAAGAAGTGCTCAAGGATGGCATGGCTGACCTCGCCATCAGCGCGCTGAACATTCCCGGTTTTCTCGGTGCGGAAATGAGCACGGTGGAGTTTGTCGCCGTGGCCCACCCCGATCACCCGCTGCACCGCCTGCAGCGGGTCGTAACCTTCCAGGACCTGGAAGCCCAGATGCAGGTGGTGATCCGCGATTCCGGGCGTCAGCAGCCGCGCGACGTTGGCTGGCTCGGCGCCGAACAGCGCTGGACGGTCGGCAGCCTGGCCACCGCTGCCACCTTTGTCAGCAACGGTCTGGGCTTTGCCTGGTTGCCGCGCCACCTGATCGAACGCGAGCTCAAGGACGGCCTGCTCAAGCCCCTGCCGCTAGATCAAGGTGGCAGCCGCAACCCGCTGTTCTTCCTCTATTCAAACAAAGACAAGCCCCTGGGCCCGGCCACGCAGATTCTCGTCGAGCTGATCCAGCGCTTCGATGCCGCCCCTTTGAATGCAGCCTTTGCTGCGCCCCTGCCCAACGCCTGAGAAGAACATGGGCCTGAGAGGAACCTGTAGATGTCATTTTTTGATAACGACGACTGCCAGCTGCACTACGAGGAATACGGTCACGGCGCGCCCGTGCTGCTGGTCCACGGCCTCGGTTCGAGTACTCGTGACTGGGAATACCAGATCCCCGAACTGGCTCGTCACTACCGGGTAATTGCCCTCGATGTGCGCGGCCACGGCCGCTCGGACAAACCCCGCGAGCGTTACAGCATCCAGGGTTTTGCCGAGGATGTGGCGGCGCTGATCGAGCACCTGCAACTGCCACAGGTGCATCTGGTGGGCATATCCATGGGGGGCATGATCGGCTTCCAACTGGGCGTGGATCGCCCCGAATTGCTGAGAAGCCTGTGCATCGTCAACAGTGGCCCGGAAGTGAAGGCGAAAAGCCCGCGCGACTATATCGAGATCGCCAAACGCTGGAGCCTGTCGCGCCTGCTCAGCCTCGATACCATTGCCAAGGCCCTGGGCAAACTGCTGTTCCCCAAACCGGAGCAGGAAGAGCTGCGACAGAAAATCCTGCAACGCTGGCCGCAGAACGACAAGCGTGCTTACCTTGCCAGCCTGGATGCGATTATCGGCTGGGGGGTACGGGAACGCCTGAGCCGGATCGGCTGTCCGACCCTGGTGGTCACGGCCGACCGCGATTACACCCCGGTGGCGCAGAAGCAGGCGTATGTCGATGAACTGCCCAACGCACGCCTGCTGGTGATCGAAGATTCGCGTCACGCCACACCGCTGGATCAACCCGAACAATTCAACAGTAGCCTGCTAGCCTTCCTTGCCGAAGTCGAACAGGCCGCTCCCACTGCCAAGCAACAATAAGGACTACCCGCATGTTCAAGACCCTCACCCTCGCCGCCTGCTCCATCCTGTTTGCCGGCAACCTGCTGGCCGCAGAAAACCCGAAAGTGCTGCTGACTACCAGCCTTGGCGACATCGAGATCGAGCTGAATGCCGAAAAAGCGCCGATCAGCACCGCCAACTTCCTCGCCTACGTCGACAGCGGCTACTACGCCGGCACCCAGTTCCACCGGGTGATTCCAGGCTTTATGGTGCAGGGCGGCGGCTTCGATGCCGACATGCAGCAGAAGGACACCCAGGCGCCGATCAAGAACGAAGCCGACAACGGTCTGCACAACGTGCGCGGCACCCTGGCCATGGCTCGTACCCAGGTACGCGACTCCGCCACCAGCCAGTTCTTTATCAACCACAAGGACAACGCCTTCCTCGACCACGGCTCGCGTGACTTCGGTTACGCCGTATTCGGTAAGGTGGTGAAGGGCATGGACGTGGTCGACAAGATTGCCCAGGTGCCGACCGCCAACCGTGGCGGTCATCAGAACGTGCCGCGTGAGCCGGTGCTGATCACCGAAGCCAAGCGTCTCTGATTGCACCTCGCGGGGTGGGCCTGCTCACCCCGCGCGCTTTACCCTCTTTTTCTGCCGCAACACCCACCCCGGCAAACTCGTTAGAATCGGGCGCTATTCCCTGATCTAGGCAGGATGCCTGACATGCTGTTCCGCCGCTTCGAACACCTGATCGATGTCTTTAAAGCCAGCCCGGATGTCGAGCCACCGGCCGGTATGCTGGCGTTTTATGCCTACTATTTGCGCCAGGTCTGGCCGTTGATGATCGCCGTGCTGGTAGTCGGTTTTGTTGCGGCCTTGATCGAAGTCGCGCTGTTCAGCTTCCTCGGTCAGCTGATCGATATGACGCAGACCACCTCAAGTGGCGAGTTCTTCGAGCAGCACCAACACACGCTGCTGTGGATGCTGCTGGTGGCGCTGGTCATCCGTCCGCTGGTGTTCGGCCTGCACAACCTGCTGACGCATCAGACCATAAACCCAGGTCTGACCAACCTGATCCGCTGGCAGAACCACCGTTATGTACTCAAGCAGAGCCTGAGCTTCTTCCAGAACGATTTCGCCGGGCGCATCGCCCAACGCATCATGCAGACGGGTCCCTCGCTGCGTGATTCAGCGATGCAGGTGGTCGATGCGCTCTGGCATGTGCTGGTGTACGCCGCCAGCGCGCTGTACCTGTTTGCCGCCGCCGACCTGCGCCTGATTGCCCCGCTGCTGCTGTGGATAGTCAGTTACTGCGCGGCGCTCTGGTACTTCGTACCGCGCATCAAGCAGCGCTCTGCGGCGGCCTCGGCGGCGCGCTCGAAAGTCATGGGGCGGGTGGTCGACGGCTACAGCAACGTCACCACCCTCAAGCTGTTCGCCCACACCCAGGTCGAGGAACACTACGCCCGCGAAGCTATACAAGAACTGCTCGGCAAGGTGCGTTTGCAGTCGCGCATCATCACCACCCTGGATTTCCTGATCACCTGCCTTAACGGCATGCTGATCGTCGGCACCGGCGCGCTGGCGCTGTGGCTGTGGGATCAGCAACTGATCAGCACCGGCGACATCGCTCTGGCGCTGGGCCTGGTGATTCGCATCAACGGCATGGCCGAATGGATCATGTGGGTGGTCAACGGCATCTTCGAAAACGTCGGCACCGTGCAGGACGGCATGAAAACCATTGTCCAGCCGCGCCAGGTGCTCGACCAGACCGCGGCCAACCCCCTGCAAGTCAGCCAGGGCGCCGTGCAGTTCGACAACATCCATTTTCACTACGGTAAGCGCAACGGGGTGATCGCTGGCCTCAGCCTGGCCGTGGCACCCGGCGAAAAAATCGGCCTGATCGGCCCTTCCGGCGCGGGCAAATCAACCCTGGCAAATCTGCTGCTACGCCTCTACGACCTTGAGAGCGGGCAGATCCTGATCGACGGTCAGAACATCGCCGAGGTGGCCCAGGAAAGCCTGCGCGCGCAGATCGGCATGGTCACCCAGGACACCTCGTTGCTGCACCGATCGATCCGCGACAACCTGCTCTACGGCAAACCCGAGGCCAGTGAAGACGAGCTGCTCGACGCCGTACGCAAGGCCCGCGCCGACAGCTTTATCCCGCTACTGGACGACG
This sequence comes from Pseudomonas sp. 8BK, assembly GCF_902506475.1. Classification (NCBI taxonomy): domain Bacteria; kingdom Pseudomonadati; phylum Pseudomonadota; class Gammaproteobacteria; order Pseudomonadales; family Pseudomonadaceae; genus Pseudomonas; species Pseudomonas sp. 8BK. The sequence continues at coordinate 3,731,097 of NZ_LR733252.1, forward strand.
GCATGGGCGGCCATGGATTCGACGCGCAGATTGGCGAACGCGGGGTCAAACTCTCCGGCGGCCAGCGCCAGCGCATCGCCATCGCCCGCGTGCTGCTCAAGGACGCACCGATTCTGGTGCTGGACGAAGCCACCTCGGCGCTGGATTCGGAAATCGAAGCGGCCATTCAGGAAAGCCTGGATACCCTGATGCAGGGCAAAACGGTGATCGCCATCGCCCATCGCCTGTCGACCATTGCACGCATGGACCGCCTGGTGGTGATCGACCAAGGGCGCATCGTCGAAACCGGCAGCCACAGTGAGCTGATCGCCGCCGGTGGCCTCTATGCGCGGCTTTGGCAGCATCAGACCGGAGGTTTTGTCGGCGTCGGTTAAAACCTGTTCACGATCTGCTTCGCGTCGCCCCTGCGGCGTTAAAAACAGGCTCGGAATGCTCATGTACAAAAGTACACTCCGCTTCCTCGCCTGTTTTTGCCTTGCAGGACTCTAGCTCGCGAGATCGTGAATAGGCTTTAAGAACGGATTGGCGAAGCTCAGTTGCGCGCATGGGCCATCTGAAACTTCGCCACGCCTTCCAGTCTGGCCAGCTCATCGGCCATATCGCTGATCCGCGCACTCTTCTGCCCGTCCACCGCCACGGCGACAAAGCGCCACTCCAGCTGGCCCTGCTCAAAACTCACGGTGAACGAGCCGCCGGCAATCACATAGCCACGCTCGCGGGCGATCTCCCGCAAACGCGCCTCATGCGGGCGGACAAATCCGGGGGCGAAACGCAGCACAATGGCCAGCGCCGGACGCGATGGCAGCCGCGCCTCCAGCTTTGCGCCCCACATCATCAGCCCGGCAGAAATCAGGCTAAGCAGCACCGCCGCGCCATAGAAGCCGACGCCCACCAGCACGCCAATCGCCGAAGACGCCCAGATCGACGCCGCCGTGGTCAGGCCGCTGATGCTCATGCCGTCCTTCATGATCAGCCCGGCGCCAAGAAAACCGATGCCGGTGACCACCCCCTGAATCACCCGTGTCGGGTCGACACTGGAGAGTGAGTGATCGCCCAGCCAGTGCTGCGGGTACACGCACAACACCGTCAGCGCACAGGAGGCCATACAGACCATGCCATAGGTACGCATGCCCGCCGCGCGGCCATGGTAGGAGCGCTCATAACCGACCAGCAGGCCAAGCAGCAGCGCGCCGAGCATATTCAGAAACAGGGTAAGATTGACCGCCACGCCCGGCAGCAGCCAGAACTGATCGACCAGGGCAAATGTACTCACAACACACCTCGCACAGCAGCGAACATGCTCTGAGCGTAGTTGCCGCCCCGCTAAACTGCGCGAGCGGGCACGCTATTGGCGGTACGGCAGCAGCTCGCGTGCCTGTTCGGCGTAGCCACACACGCCGTGCTGTTCTTCGGCGAGAAAGTTCGCCACGGCCGCACGCAGGCCGGGATGACAGAGGTAGTGCCAGGAGTAGGTAATGACCGGCTCAAAGCCGCGAATCAGTTTGTGCTCGCCCTGGGCGCCGGCGTCGAAGCGTTGCAGGCCATTGGCGATGGCAAAGTCCATGCCTTGGTAGAAACAGGTTTCGAAATGCAACCGGTCAAACTCCGCCAGACAACCCCAGTAGCGGCCATACAGGCTGTCGCCGCCGACCAGGCTAAAGGCCATGGCCACTGGTCTACCGGCCTGATGGGCGAGCACCACGCGGATCATCTCCGGCATGCGCTCGGCCAACAGGCTGAAGAAAGCGCGCGTCAGATAGGGTGACTGGCCGCGCACACGGTAGGTGTTGGCGTAACACAGGTAGACGAAATCCCACTCCAGATCACTGAGCTGGTGGCCCTCACGCCAGTCAAACGCGATGCCCTGCCCCGCCACCTGCTCACGCTCCTTGCGCATCTGTTTGCGCTTGCGTGAGCTAAGTGCATCGAGAAAATCCTGAAAATCCCGGTAGCCGCGATTGCGCCAGTGAAACTGACAACCCAGACGTTGCAACCAGCCATCACGATCCTGCAGCAGGGTGTTTTCGGCCTCGGTGGTGAAGTTGATATGCAGGCTCGATAGCCCCTCCTGCTCCAGGCTGGCGCTTAGCTGATCAAGCAATTGCCCGGCCGCCTGCGGTGCGCCCAGCACACGCTGGCCCGTCACAGGCGAGAAGGGAATCGCACCGAGCAGCTTGGGGTAGTAGTCGATGCCAGCACGGTGGCAGGCATCCGCCCAGCCATGATCGAACACGTACTCGCCATAGGAATGGCTTTTCACATAGCCCGGCATGGCCGCCAGCAGTTGGCCTTGTTCGCCGAGTAGAACTGTATGAGCCGGCTGCCAGCCACTGCGCCCGCCCACACTGCCGCTGTCTTCCAGTGCCGAGAGAAAGGCGTGGCGCAAGAAAGGCTGCGCATCAGTCAGCAGCGCATCCCACTGACTGGCGGCAATTTCATGAATGGAGTTAAGGCAGGTAGGCAACATCGACAGCTCGGCGATTCGGGCAAGGCTGCACTATAGCGCCAAGCCCAGCGCCAGACACCTTGCCTGACGCGCCATGGCAGTTTCAGCGCATGGCCTTGTAGGCAACCATATACGGCAGCTTCTTGCTGGCCATCTTGCCCATTTCCTTACGGTCGACAGAGGAATAGCCGCCCAGCTCAGCCGCCGTGAAGCCGCTGTCACCCACTGTGCTGTTGGCCTTCAGGGCGACCATCAGCTTGGCCGCGGCAGCAATCGCATTGCGGTAGTCACCCTTGTCGTGCAGATCGTAGTCACTTAGATCGAGCTGACCACGCAGCCAGTTGCCCCAGTAAAACTCAAGAAACTCCGGGGCCACTTCGCCCGAACGGGGTTTGTCATAGGCCACCTCACGGGTGAAATACACCAACGCGCGGTAGGGATCATCTGCCAGGCTGCCCAGGCCAAGTTGCGCTGGAATCTGCTCCGGGATAATCACCTGACCTTGGCCATCCTTGAGCCAGACCTTGCGTGCAACCTGCATGCGCTGCCAGAAACTGACCAGATCCGCGCTGTCGCTGAAGTTGTCGGTGACCTTGACCCACATCGGCAGCTTGGCGCCACCTTCGGGCTGCTCCCACAGCGTGGTAAAGGTGTGGTGTCCATCGGTCAGATACAGCCGGCCTTCAGGGCCGACCACCACGGTTTTCATTTCACTGCTGCGTGAAGCCACTGCGCCCTGACAGCTAAAGCTGTCCGGCTGATGCAGGTTGGCGGCCTTTGGCACCTTGCTGCTTTCGCCCTGACCATTGGCCTCGCAGTACTCATCGAAGAGCTTGTTCGGCTCTTTGGCAAAACGCCCGAGCTTGTAATAGATCTGGTCATACCCCACCACCGCCTGGGTCGGGTGCAACTGCTCAAGACGTACCTGCAACAACTCGCCAGGCTTGGCCGCGCGGTAATCCTCAGCCACGGCCGCAGCGCTCAAACCCACCATCAGTAACAACACAGCACAGACGCGCATCGGTCCTTCCCCAGATAAAAATTGCGAAAAAAAGCCCCGCACTAGGCGGGGCTTAAAGATAGGAGCAGCAGTTAAGCGGTGTTACTTAGAACACGTACTGCAGACGGCCGATGATGGCTTTACCGTCATCAACATTCTTGTTGTCGCCGCCAGCAACAGCAGTGGTGTTGACGTTGTCGACTTCGTAGTCAACGTAGTTCAGGCTCATACGTACAGCTGGAGTGGCGAAGTAGTTGACACCCACCACCACGGCGCTGGCTTCGAACTCATCGCCGGCATCCGCAGCCACGATACCGGCCAGGCCCAGGTTGCCAGGAATGGCGGTCGCATCGGAGTCAATCTCGGTGCTTTCATAGCGAGCGAAGACTTCCCAGGTGCCCTTCATATCTGTCGGCTTGTCCCACTTGCCATCGCTGCCTTTGTAGCCACGGGCTGCGCCGAACATGTAGGAAACCTGCGCGGTGTAACCGCTCATGTCGGAATCGGAATCCAACCCGCCTGCAGTCTCACCGCTAATGCTGCGCTGGAAGTATTCAGCCTGACCACGCAGGCCACCGAACTGAACACCGGACTCCAGCAACCACTCACTGTCTTTATCCGCGACAGCTACATCTGCAAAGGTCAGACGCAGATCGTCGTCGCTGCGAATACCCAGGCGAGTACGGGCACGAGCGCGGTCATCGTCCGAGCTGCTGTCGTGGTAGTTGGCAGCCAAGTGAACAACGTCAGTGCCGTTCAGGTAGGGCGCCCAGTGAGCACGCAGGGTGTAGCCGAACAGCTCGTCGTTATCATCGGACTCGTAGTTGTTGTTGTTGTCGCTTACATCGTAAGTAGCAACCTGAGCCATCAGACCGTAGTTGTCGCCAGAGTGTTTGACGTTCACACCGAACTGCGCGTCTTCATCACCATGCAGGAAGTCGTACATAAATGGACGCTCGATGGCCGTGATCCAGGACGAACTGGTGGTGCCTTCCAGACCGTAGTCCACACCAAAACGGCCCACGGTTACATCGACAACATCAAAACCGCTGTAGGTGATATAGGCACGGTCAACATCGGTGCCGTTTTCAAAGCCGTCATAGGACAGGCGCACGCCCCAACCCCAATCCTTGTAAGCAACACCTTCCAGGCTGATTTCACCGCGACGGATGTAGGTGTTGAAGGTGTCATCGAACGGGTTGTTCTGATCGGCTGCCTGCAGGCCATCAAAGTTGGTGGCATCCCACTGCAGCTTACCGCCCAGTTTGAAGCTGAATTCTTTGTCGGTGGTGGCGACTTCCAGGCCACCCTTGGTCTTGATCACGAGATCGGCGCCGTCAGTGGTGACGGTACCGGCGAAAGCCTGGGCGGAAACGGCCAGGGCCAGAGCGCTGGTAGCGAAGCCGGCCATTACTCCACGAAAGCTGTGCTTACGGATCATCGAAGATTCCTCTAAATGGACTTTTAAGTGTTGAAAACACCCGAGCGCTGGGGCTCGTTCGTGCTGGAGGGAATCTTGGCGGCGGGATATTTCACGGCAGTTGCTGATATATAAATATTTGATTACAGAGGAACTTTTTACTTCCTTTGCCTATAAGCAGTGAGAACTGCTCTAGACCGGCCTTTGCCAACGGCCCGCACGCCCTTGCAGCGGCGGGCCAGGTTTAACTCAAGATTGTTTGCGTAATGCCTTGCCCAGCCAGTAATCCAGGCTTAGCCAACGCCCGGCGCCGCTGAAAAACAGCGCCACCAGCATTACCAGGTAGGTGGCGGCAAACTCGATGCCGTTGTTCAGCACCACCAGCTTGCCGCTGCTGGTCAGCCAGTCGTAATTGCCATGCTCCTTGAGCAGCTCACGGGCCCGCGCAATTTTCTCCACCGAGTCCATGACCCGTTCATTGGCAAACGGCGCGCTGGCATCGGCAATCGCCTGCCAACCGTAGGGCAGGTGTACGGCGAAGATCGCCACCAGCATGGTGACAATCAACGGAATACTGACCCAGCGCACCGCCAGGCCAAACAGCAGCAGCAGCGCCCCGCCCGCCTCGGTCAGCGCCGCCGCCCAGGCCAGCAGCTCGGGGAATGGCAGGCCCAGGCCCCAATCCGGATTGCCGAACCAGGCGGCGGTGGCGTCGATGTCCGCCAGCTTGTGCATGCCGGCCATCCAGAACACGGGCACCAGGTACAGACGCAGCAATAACGGCCCGAGAAAATCCAGGCGACGGGTAGCATCCAGAGCATCCTGGAGACGATTGAAAAAGCTCAGCATGGGATATCTCCACAGGTCGGCACTGTCGGTGCCGGGGTCAGTTAATTAATCGCTTGGGGGTTGCCAGATACCTTGGCGCTGCCAGTCCGCCAGCAGGCTCTGGGCATTGCTGAAGTAGTGTTTGTCCGCGGCTAAGCCCTGGCTCTGAGCCAGGTCGTACAGGGCCGAATTGGCTTCTGCTCCTGCTTGCAGGCGCGCCGCCAACTGATAGGCAAAGGGGCTGAGTTGCATAAAGCGCACCTTGTCCTGCACATCTCGCCAGACCAACAGGCAGGTTGGCTCACCAGGCGGCGTGGCAGGTTGAAAATCAGCACCAATGCGCTGCACCGGCCACTGATATGCCAGCGGCCAGGCCAGTGGCGACCAGCCCTGCGCAGGCAGCTCAGCCTCGCTGACATCCAGCGCCAGCTCAACCCATTCGTAATGCGCCAGTTCGAGGATAAACGGCGGATCGCCAGCCTCGGCGACATAGCCCTGCTGCAACCAGGCGATAAACTCCTGGCTGATCTGCAAGAAATACGGCGTGCGCGCCTGATGCTCGGCAATAAAGCTGCGCAACAAGCGCTGCCAACGACTGGTCTCGATCAGCCGGTGCAGCACCGGAAAGGCGCCACTGATAAAGCCTTCGATATTGTTGAAGAACAACGCTTCGTAGATCGCCATCCGCTCGGCCGTAACGCCCTCAAGCAGCGGCGGCTCTCCCGGTTGGCGAATACGCGCGGCAAACGCGCGTTGTGCGTCAACGCCGCTCATGTGCCGTAACTCCGCACAGGAGCCGCTGCAGTTTGCAGCTGACGAATCTGCGCCACCTCGGCGTACAACACGGCAATCGGCGGGAAGTTGAAATCGCGCTCCAGCAGGGTCGGGCGCACGCCATGCACGGCGTAGGCCTGCGCAAGCAAGGCCCAGACCGGGTCGATCACCGGTGCACCGTGGGTGTCGATTTTCAGATCACTGGCCTCATCGTAATGCCCGGCCACATGCAGATAGGCGATGCGCTCGCTGGGTAGGCTGGCGATATACGCCGGCGCATCGAAGTTGAAATTGATGCTGTTGACGAAGACGTTGTTCACGTCCAGCAACAGCTGGCAGTCAGCTCGCTCCAACACCGCGCAGACAAACGCCGCTTCATCCAGCTCGCCCGGCAGCTGTGCATAAGCCGACACATTCTCGATGATCAACGGCCGCTCCAGCACGTCCTGCACGATGCGCACCCGCTCGGCAATGCGCAGCACCGATTCCTCGGAAAACGGCAGCGGCATCAGGTCATATAACTGGCCATGGTCAGCGCAGGCCGACAGATGCTCGCTGTAACCGCGCACCGCATGCAGGTCGAGAAAGCCCTTGATGGCCTTGAGCAGTTCGATATCCAGCGGCGCAAAGCCACCAAGATTGAGGGACAGGCCATGGCAGAGCAGCGGCAGGCGCTCGCTCAGGGCACGCAACTGCTTGCCCAGGCGCCCGCCCACGCCGATCCAGTTCTCCGGTGCCACTTCGAGGAAATCCACCTCGCCTGCGCTGCAGTCCTGCAGCGCGCCAAGCAGGCCGCGACGCAAACCCAGCCCGGCACCGTTAACGAAATCTACCTGCATATCCTGCCCCTGATTCTCAGTTATTCGGCTTTGTCAGCGCCGCACTTGCCTTCACCGCACTTACCTTCGCCATCAGCCTTGGCTTCGCCACCGCATTTACCCTCGCCACACTTGCCTTCGCCTTCGGCTTTCTTCATTTCGCCACCGCATTTGCCTTCACCGCAGCTGCCTTCGGCGGTTTTCTCAACCGCAGCCAGGCTGTAGCCGCTGCTCAGTTCCTGCGCGGCAAACGGGTTGCTCGCAGCCTGCACGCTCAATGCAGCGCTGCTCAGCAGTACCGCGCCCAGGGATGCAACAACAGTGTTCAGATGGTTCATGACAACGCTCCAATAATCGTTAACAGTGGTAGCCGATTGGCTACCTCGGCCCAATAGACGGAGTCGATTAGCAACTGTTACACCTCATGGAAAATATTTTATGGACAGCTGCAGCCCACGCTCGAAGACGTTGCAGTCCGTATGCCGATATACGTTGTTAACCACGCGAAGATTTTTGCCGCCGGCCAACTGATCCGGCACACTACGCCCCCCCGAGCAAATGCTCGTTTTCAAGCCTGCAGACTCCGTATGACCCGATCTCCGCTCCGCCGTCTCGTTTTTGGCACCCTGCGCCGCGTGCTGTACCTCTGGGTGCGCTCGGAAACCATCAACCAGTCCGCCTTTACCCTCAAGCTCGACCGCAGCAAGCCGGTGTTCTACGTACTGCAGCAACCGTCGCTGAGTGACCTGGCGGTGGTCGATACGGAGTGCCGCAAGGCCGGCCTGCCGCGCCCGGTGCTGCCGGTGGCCGTGGGTGAGCTGCTGGAGCCTGCCGCCTTCTTCTACCTGACGCCTGAGCCCGACTGGCTCGGCCGGCAGGACAAACGCGGCATCTCGCCGACCCTGCAACGCCTGGTCAGCGCATTGAGCCAGCATGCGGTGGACGATGCGCAGATCATTCCGGTCAGCGTGTTCTGGGGCCAGTCGCCAGACCGTGAAACCAGCCCGTGGAAGCTGCTGTTCGCCGACAGCTGGGCGGTCACCGGGCGACTGCGCCGGCTGGTGAGCATTCTGATCCTGGGCCGCAAGACCCGCGTGCAATTCTCCACGCCGATTCATCTGCGTGAGCTGGTCGAGCAGGACAAAGGCCACGAGCGCACCCTGCGCATGGTTCAGCGCATCCTGCGCGTGCACTTCCGCAACCAGAAGGCCGCGGTCATCGGCCCGGATGTGTCGCACCGGCGTAACCTGGTCAAGGGCCTGGTGCATGGCCCGCAGGTGCGTCAGGCGATCATAGAAGAAGCCGAACGCGAGAACATCAGCCTGGAGAAGGCCGAAAGCCAGGCATTGCGCTATGGCAACGAGATCGCCTCGGACTACACCTACACTGCTATTCGCTTCCTCGAACTGGTGCTGAGCTGGTTTTGGAACAAGATCTACGACGGCATCAAGGTCAACCATATCGAAGGCGTGCAGGAAGTCGCCCAGGGCCATGAGGTGATCTATGTGCCCTGCCACCGCAGCCATATCGACTACCTGCTGCTCTCCTACCTGCTGTTCCGCAATGGCCTGACGCCGCCGCATATCGCCGCCGGCATCAACCTGAATATGCCGGTGATCGGCGGCCTGCTGCGCCGTGGTGGCGCGTTCTTTATGCGCCGCACCTTCAAGGGCAACCCGCTCTATACCGCCGTGTTCAACGAATACCTGCACACCCTGTTCAGCAAGGGCTTCCCGGTCGAGTACTTCGTCGAGGGCGGGCGCTCGCGCACCGGGCGCATGCTGCAACCGAAAACCGGCATGCTGGCCATCACCATGCGCAGCTTCCTGCGCAGCAACCGCCTACCGGTGGTGTTCGTGCCGGTGTACATCGGCTACGAGCGCGTGCTGGAAGGCCGCACCTACCTGGGCGAGCTGCGCGGCGCGAGCAAGAAGAAGGAATCGATCTTCGACATCTTCAAGGTCATCGGCGCGCTCAAGCAGCGCTTTGGCCATGTCTGGGTCAACTTCGGTGAGCCGATCAAGCTGGCGGAATTCCTCGACAGCGAGCAGCCCGACTGGCGCGAGCAGGATTACGGCACCCAATACCGCCCGGCCTGGCTCAATGAAGCCACCAACAACCTCGGCGACCGCGTAGCCCAGCACCTCAACGAGGCGGCGGCGATCAACCCGGTCAACCTGGTGGCCCTGGCGCTGCTCTCCACCAGCAAGCTGGCCCTGGACGAACGCGCCCTGTCGCGGGTGCTCGACCTCTATCTGGCCCTGCTGCGCAGCGTGCCCTACTCGCCGCACACCACCCTGCCGGACGGCAACGGCCAGGCGCTGATCGAATACGTGCAGAAGATGGACCTACTCGCCGAACAGAAGGACGCCCTCGGCAAGATTCTCTATCTGGACGAGCAGAACGCCGTTCTGATGACCTACTACCGCAACAACGTGCTGCATATCTTCGCCCTGCCGGCGCTGCTGGCGAGCTTCTTCCAGAGCAGCGCGCGGATGAGCCGCGAGCAGATCCTGCGCTTTACCCGCGCGCTCTACCCCTACCTGCAAGCCGAACTGTTTATCCGCTGGAACCTGGATGAGCTGGACGGTGTGGTCGATCAGTGGCTGGCCGCCTTCGTTGAACAGGGCCTGCTCAAGCTCGATGGCGATATGTACGTGCGCCCGGCGCCCAGCTCGCGCGAATTTGTCCTGCTCACACTGCTGGCCCGCGCCATCGTGCAGACCCTGCAGCGCTTCTACATGGCCACTGCCCTGCTGCTGAATGCCGGGCAGAACGCCATCAGCGCCGAGGAACTGGAAGACCTCTGCACCGTGATGGCCCAGCGCCTGTCGATCCTGCATGGCCTCAACGCCCCGGAGTTCTTCGACAAGAGCCTGTTCCGCCACTTTATCCAGAGCCTGCTGGAGCATGGCGTGCTGCGTCAGGACGAAGCCGGCAAGCTCAGCCACCACCCGCTGCTCAGCGAGCTGGCCGAAGGCGCGGCCAAGCGCGTACTGCCGGCGGAGATTCGCCTGTCGATCCGCCAGGTGGCCATGGATCGCAACGAGGATGTCGCCGAGCCGGTGTAAACCGGCCTGGCCGCAGCGTTATGAGCGAAACCGACGATAACGCCGCACGTCCCTCCCGTGCGGCGTTTCACCAAGCCAACCAGGCTCGCGCCGAAGCTGAAGCTCAGCGCCTGCTGGCCGCTAAGACTGAACGGGGTGGAGCTTGGTTGAGTTGGGTAGCAGCAGAGCTGTATGCCCTCACACCGGCAGCTTATGCGCAGATGGTGCGGCGTGAGTTGCAACGTCTGAGCCGCTAGCGCCATCGCCAGATAGGCCAAACGGGGCAATTAGAGCTTATGCTCCAACCCTGCTGAGTCGGCAGATCCGGCGCCTGTAAAAAGATATGCGCAATATCGCGCCTTACCGAACCTCAGCCAGCGAGCACGAACTGACGCGAGCGCGCCCCGCTTGCTTGGCCTGATAGAGCTGCCGATCAGCTTCCGCTACAACCGTTTCGGATGTCGCCACGGCACTAGGTACAATAGTCGCCGCCCCAAGCGAAACGGTCAGTATCTGACCGACTGCGGAGTCCAGATGCTCAAGCTTGAGCGAGCGCACGGCTTCTTGCATCCGCTCAGCAATCTTTACGGCATCAGTCAGATCGGTATTGGGTAGCACACAGGCAAACTCTTCGCCGCCATACCGCGCTAATAAATCGTATGGCCGTTTGAGAACACTACTCAGCGCTTTGGCAACAGCCTGCAAAGCGCTGTCTCCTTTCAAGTGCCCGTAACGGTCGTTGTAGCGTTTGAAGTGATCAACATCAATCAAGATCACGGACAACGCGACCTGCTCCCGCAGACATTGCCGCCAGTCACGATCAAGTTCGCAATCGAACTTACGTCGATTGGCAACACCTGTTAGTCCATCCAACAATGCAATGGAGCGCAAGATGTCGCTTTGATGCTTAAGCGTCAGGTGGGTTTTCACCCGCGCTTTTACAATCACAGGGTTGATTGGCTTAACGATGAAATCCACTGCGCCAAGCTCAAAACCGCGCACCTCATCCTGCTCTGCGCCCTGAGCGGTAACAAAGATAATCGGGATGTCGCGCGTTTCCGGATCACCTTTAAGACGACGGCATACCTCGTGGCCATCCAGCCCATCCATATGCACATCAAGCAGTACTAAATCCGGCAATATCGTGCGGCAACTCTGCAAAGCCTGCTCACCGTCCATGGCCATAAAAATTTCGCACTCATCACGAAACAGCTCATGCAGCACCAGGATATTGACACGCTGATCATCAACCAGAAGCAGCTTAGGCTTCTGCAGTGAGGCCTTGTGCCACGTTTGCATCAGTAAATCCTCAGACCGAATTCAGCAGTTCATGCCCAGCCAATAAAGATGCGGCAAAGTCTAAGGATTGCACCAAATCTAAAAGCTTGCCAAATTTTGGCCGCAATTCGTGCGGGGTCTGCGCCAACAATGCCTCACTTTGGGCAATTGCCTGCATATTGCCCGCCTCTAACAACTGCAGAATATCCTGCAAGGCCTCACGCCACTGCTCCAGCGGTAAACCAACAGACTCGATAGCTGCAGGGGGCAACTCAGTGGGCAGCTCAAACATAACCTTCAGCGCCTGATCACTGCTGCGTAACAACTCATGCAGTGTCTCAACGAAGCTTCCATCGGCTAACATCTGCGCCTTGGTGGCTTCATCGGCATGCAGTAACTGCTGCTCCAGCTCACCCGCCAGTTGCGACAGGGCCCACGCCCCCATGGTGCCGCTACTGCCTTTAATGGCGTGTAGAACAGCGGCAGCACCGGCAGCATTACGCTGCTCAACCTGCTCCTGCAGCCGAACGAGCTGCTTGGTTTGCTCTGGTGCGAAACTGCTCAACACCGTGCGAATCAACTGCAGATTACCGCCAAAGCGTTGCCCGATCGAAGTGGCAGACTCCACCACAGAGTCGTTTGGATCTGCTTGCACCTGGGCTGATGATGCAACGCCTTCGCGGCCAGTATGAAGCAACAGCGTGGCGACCATTTTTTCCAGATCTATTGGCTTGCCGAGGTGATCATTCATCCCCGCCGCTCGGCATTCTTGCTCATCGGATAAGGACGCATTGGCCGTCATGGCAATGATCTTTACGGCGCCACACCGAGCATCGGCACGGACCCGCCTTGTCGCCTCCAGGCCGTCGATATCTGGCATCTGGACATCCATCAACACGGCATCGAAGGCCTCCGCACCCTCGATGATCATCTGCACGCCCTCAAGGCCACCCTCGGCAAGAGCCACCTCAGCGCCCTCTCCTTTTAGCAACTCGAACGCCACTTGGCGGTTAAGCATATTGTCTTCGACGACTAACAAACGCAGTCCAGCCAAGCGCTTTGGCTGTGCGGCACGCAGCGCTGCGACCGTCGGTTGAGGCGCTTCCACGCCTGTTAATACACGCTTGATCGTATCGGCCAGCTGTTGAGGGGTTACCGGCTTGCTGAGGAACGCAGCAAACGGTGCATCCCCTCCCTGCTGCGCATCAGACAACACCTCACGACCATAGGCCGTGAGCATGACGATCACAGGTGTATGCTGCCCCTGGCTTTGCTGGCGAATCAGGCGCGCGGCGCTCAAACCGTCCATGGAAGGCATGCGCCAGTCCATTAGAATCACGTCATAGCCATTGCCCGCGTGCTGCATCTGTTGCACCCGCTCCACGGCTTCGAAGCCATCGTGCACCAGATCAGCCTGCCAACCCAGAGCCTCGGCTGTACGCAGCAGCAGATAGCCGGCCACTTCATTATCGTCGACCACCAACAAGCGTATTGGCTGGTCAGCACCAGGGCAAAACTCGCGCAACGGCACGGCCTGAAATATCCCTAAATCGACATCAAACCAAAAGCGGCTGCCCGCCCCCACCTCACTGCTAACCTGCAGTTCACCGCCCATGAGGTTGATCAAGCGTTTGGAGATCACCAAACCCAGTCCTGTTCCACCAAAACGCCTCGAGGTGGAGGCTTCAGCCTGGGTGAAACCATCAAAGATGCGCTTCAACTGCTCAGGATTTATGCCGATTCCGGTGTCAGTGACCTCGATGCGAACACGCACCTCATCACCCCGGCGCTGCAATTGCTCAAACCTGACAACGACCTGTCCTTGCTGGGTGAACTTGAGCGCATTCCCTGCCAGGTTGATCAACACCTGCTGCAAACGCAGGCTATCGCCAAATAATATGCTGGGTAGTTCAGGGTCGAGGTCAAACATGACTTCAACATCCTTGCCGCCCTGGTTTCCAGACAAAACAGTGGCCAAGTCGCGCATCAAGGGCTCTAGCTCAAAAGAGTGTGCATCAAGCAGCAACTTGCCCGCTTCAATCTTGGAATAGTCGAGGATGTCGTTGAGTAACCCCAGCAACGACTTGGCGGCCGTTTCAGCTTTGCTGATGTAATCCAGCTGGCGCGTATTCAACTCGGTGTTCTGCACCAAATGCAGCATGCCCAATACCGCATTCATCGGCGTGCGAATTTCGTGACTCATATTGGCCAGGAATGATGACTTGGCAGCGCTGGCAGCATCCGCTTGTTCCTTGGCATCCAGCAAACGTGATTCGAGTTCACGTTGCTCCGTTATGTCGCGATTGATGCCCGTAACCCGGACTGCAACACCCCTGACATCCCTCTCAACTTGGGCTCCTGCCTGAACAATGCGAACCTGACCATCAGGCCTTACAACACGGAAGATCGGGTCGTACAGGCCTCGTCCCTCGACCGCCATACTCAGCTTGCTCGCCGCCATTTCCACATCGTCCGGGTGTACGCGTGAATGCCAGTGCTCGTAGTTCAAGCCTGTCTCACGCAAGCTCTGCGGCTGACCATATAGCTCGAACATACGATCGTTCCAACTCAACGCGTTGTCAGCCAGGGTCCAGGACCAGATACCCAACTCAGCCACATCTGCTGCCATCAACAACTGATCACGCGCTGCAGCAACGGCCGCTTCAGAATCCTTGGTAGCCGTCAAATCCACTGCCATACCCAGATAGCCGTTGATCTCGCCATCCTCATCCCGTATGGCCGTAACAACCAGAGAAACCGGTAAATGCGAGCCGTCCTTACGCACGTAGGTCCACTCACGTGTCTCCGCCCCTTCCAGCTCAGCCTTGTACACAAATACCTGGAACCCTTCTATCGTCAGCCCGTATTGCGTAGTCAATTCGAGTGAGCGCGCCGCCACCTCATGCTCCAGATGGAAGCTGGCCGGGGTACTCTTATCGATCAGCTCTGCCGCCGTATAACCCAACATCCTCTCGGCACCGGCATTGAATAAGCGAATGATGCCCTCCCGGTCAGTCGCAATAATTGCCACTTCCGAGGCCGAGCGCAGCACATTATTCAACAACAGGTTGCTCTCACGCAGCTCCGCTGTACGCTGAACGACCTGAGCTTCAAGGCTGCTGTTGAGCTCATGAATCTTCGCCTCAGCGGCCAATTGCTCAGTGTTATCCCGGACGGTTTTCGACGCTCCAACAACTACGCCAGCGGAGTTACGAATAGGCGAAACGGCAACGGAAACGGGAATCAACTTGCCGTATTTATCTTGGCGCAGGGTGTTAAAGCTGGGCACGTGCGTACCCGCTTTAACCGTGGCAAGAATCTCTTCCTCCTCATTTTTTAGTGCCTCTGGGACAACCAGTTCAGTAAGGCGTCGCCCTATCGCCTCCTGCGCACTAAACCCAAATAGCCTCTCGGCTCCTTTATTCCAGCTGGTCACCGTGCCATCAAGAGTTTTCCCAATGATGCCATCAGCCGAACTTTCAACAATAGCGGCCAATTTGGCCTGCTCTGCAATGAACTGCAGTTGACGTGTACGACTAACGCTTAACACACCGATCAAGGCGGCAAACAACACAGAACCAATCAGCCCAAGACTCAATACCAACAACGGGGAAAGCTGACGAAGTTGGCTGATAAACAATGGATGCACGCCGAACTGCAACTGCCAGCGCCGGCCATACACATCACGCTCGACAGTTTTTGAAAGCACAACTTCCTGAGTAGACTCATCCTCAGACTTATAAAAAACGACACTTTGTGTGGGTTCGGTAATGTCACGTAACTCAAGGCTAAAGGCCTGCTCCGGGGGTCGCACCCCGCTGAGTACGGCACCCATACTTAACGGCGCATAGCTCCAGCCAAATGCTTGCGCTTCACGCGCCTCAACAGTGCCTGGATCAACCCCATTTCGATAAATAGGCATCAAAATCAGAAAAGATTGCTGCGGCTGACCAAGGCCCTGCACCAGCGTAATGGGGCCTGAAAGGCGCACTTCACCACTCAGCATGGCGGAATGTGCAGCCTGCCGTCGATTAGCCTCGGAGGCGATGTCCAGGCCAATGGCCACCCTATTGGGCTCGACCGGGTTGATGTATTGGATGACATAACGCTCGGCGTCATGGGGCGCAAGCTGGCGGATGGCAAAGTCTGGCCAGCCATCAGCACGCGCCTGGGCCAAAAACGCTGTTTCATTCTGCGGGGCAATGCGGCGAATAAAGCCAAACCCACGCGCGCCCGGGAACTCCACTTTAACGTTGCGCGTCTTGCTGTAGCGGTCAAAACCTTCACGGGTGATGGCGTGCTCGCCCATTGTTTGGATCGAGCCACGAGCGCCTCGCAAACCGTACTGATAAAGCTTGATTCGATTGACCACTGCATCGGCAGACTGCTGCGCTGCAGTATTAACGGCCTCACCAGCCTGCTGCTGATTAAACCGGGCGACTCCCACAGCTGCAGCGACGCTGATAGCCAAGCCGGCAAGCAGGCTGAGAATGGTCCATTTATTGACGGCAACGATGGCGTAATTCTTCTTTATCGACATAGCATCCCAGCAACAATTTCAGAGCGCTGATCGCGTGATGCTTACCCGCAGCAAAACTGGGGTAGCTCGCGCGTGAGGTGATGATTGGTGAATCAACAAAACGTACCGGATGACTGTTCTTATTTGTTATCGAACTCTTAGATTGCCAGAGTCCAGCAATGCACAGAATTGGTTGAACGGTACCGGCCGAGAGTACAAGTAACCCTGCATGATTTGGCAGCCAATAGCTTGCAAGGCGGCGGCTTGCTCCTGAGACTCCACGCCTTCAGCCACTAGTTCAAGACCAAGCGCCTGAGCCAACTTGACAATCGCCTCAATAATCGCGGCATCACTCTTATCAACCAGCATGTCACGCACGAAGCTCTGGTCAATTTTCAACACATCGACCGGAAAGCGTTTGAGGTAGGTAAGGCTTGAGTAACCCGTACCAAAATCATCAAGCGCAATCCGTACCCCCATGCTGCGCAAGGATGACAGTACATGCTGCGTGTTAGCGACATCCTTGGCCAATACGCCTTCGGTGATCTCCAACTCAAGAAACTCTGGCGCGAGTTTCGACGTAAGCAACGTGTCTTGCACCATCTGGAGAAATGACTCTTCACGAAACTGCACTGCCGAAATATTCACGCTAACCACAGTGTGCATGCCTTGTGCGACAAGCACCTGAGCATCCTCACAGGCCTGCTGTAGCACGAACTTACCAATCGGAATGATCAGCCCGGTTTCTTCCGCCAACGGAATGAAATCAGCTGGCGAAATAAGGGTGCCCTCTTTACTCCGCCAGCGTACGAGTGCCTCCATCCCGACCATTTCATTTCCGGCGACCAAAACCTTGGCCTGATAGAAAACTTCAAATACGCCATTTTCCAGCGCAGTGCGCATATGTTGTTCCAACAGATGTCGACCACGGGTGCTGCGCTCGATATCGAGGGAAAAGAAGCGACATCGATTACGCCCATCGAGTTTGGCTTGATACATAGCCGAATCCGCATGACGGTAGAGCGACTCGGTGTCCTCGCTGTCGTCAGGAAACAGGCTGATGCCGATACTCGCGCTCAGGTCATAGCGACTACCTTGAATCATGAAGGGTGTGCTGATGGTGGTTAGTAGTCGCTCGGCAAAATCGCCGACTACATCAAAGCCACTGACTTCTGGCAATAAAATGATGAACTCGTCCCCACCCTGTCGACTGACCGTATCCAAAGCCCTGGATGCCAGCGATAAACGGGCTGCGACTTCCTTGAGTAGGGCATCACCAATGGAATGCCCCTGCGAGTCATTAATGCCTTTGAAGTTATCCAGATCCAGCAACAACATGGCCACGCGCACTTGACTGCGACGAGCCTTTTGCAAGGCTTGCTCGGTACGGTCTTGCAATAACGTGCGGTTTGGTAAGCCGGTCAGCGCATCATGGTTGGCGAGTTTCTTCGCCTCATTACGCAACGCCAGGTGGGCTTTGATATGGGCCCTGGCCACCGGTGCGTTCAGCGGTTTGTGGATAAAATCAATTCCGCCATATTCCAACGCACGCAGTTCGTTCTCCGTCTGAACATGGGAGGTAACAAAGATAATGGCGGCATCGCAGAGTTTCGGATCGGCCTTGAACGCCTTGCATACGGCAAAACCACTCATGCCAGACATTTCGATATCCAGGAGCACAAGATCCGGCTTGCACTGCCTGGCCAGCGCTAAGGCTGAAGGACCATCACTAGCCACGTGAACGTCCCCGAGGTCGCGCACCGTTTCACGCAAAGCGAGCGCATCCGTGGTCTGGTCTTCGACGATCAGAATGACCGACTCGACATCAATTCCTTTACTGGTACGCATCCGCAGCTCCAGATCCTTGCGTTGCAACTCCATACTTGCTCAGCCTAGCTCGCTTTGAGCTGACAGGTAGCGCACCGGACGAATATCTAAACGTCACGCCAAGCCCGCTAGCCTCATCAACCGATCAACGGTGGCAGGTGGTTCACTGTTGTTTATGGCCGCTGCCAGACGCATCAACACCTGCTCACGTCGAATTTGCGCCTGTGGCAACGCATAAACGGCCCCGATCATTTCACGCAAGACCATGGGTACGCTCCACTGGGCTTTCAATTTGATGGCAAGCGGTGCGGAAAAGTCGTTGACTGCTTGCATAAGCAGGCTCTCATCCAACCTATTGCCCTGGCCTTCCCACTTGTAGGCTTGGTAGATCACACACAGTTCACCAATACGATGTAACAAGGCGGCAGTCTGCAGTGGTGCTGGCTCCACGCCGCACTGCTTAGCCAGCGCTACCACGCGCTCAGCCAGAGAGAGGGCACTGTCCAAATATTCTTTCATCAGCACTGACAAGACTAAGTTGCCCTGCATGCTGATCTGCTTTAAGGCAAAGCCCATCGCCAGATTCACACTGGTACGGGGCCCAAGCCGCCTGAGTGCATCGCTTAAGCTGGTGCACTGCGCACCAAAGCCGATATAGGCAGCGCTGTTGGACGCAGCAATAAGGTGCATACACAGTGACGGATCGCCTTGCCAGCTACTCGCCAACTCACGCAGATCAAGCGACTCCCCGCGATAACCCAGCTGAAGCTGCTCTTTAACCTTCTCAAGCATCGGCAAATCCAGGTCCTCTGCGGCCAGGCCGCTTAAGTAAGCAATAAATGCTTCCTGAATACTGGGGGCAGTAGGGACAAAGTCCTGCAGTGGAAGGAGTTCCTCGATACACGCGACAACACGTGGCACATCAAACGGCTTGGTAATAAAAGCACTAATACCTAGCCGCCTGACCTCCAACACACTCTGCCGGTCCGAGCGGCCGGTAATCATCACCAGTGGCGTTTCACGGTCCTGCACACGAATTTTCTGCAGCAAATTCACACCCGAACCATCGGGCAAATTCCAATCAGCAAGAACCAAGGCGTAGCGCGTCTCGCGCCAAGAAGCAAAAGCACTTTGCACATCTGCAAAACAGTTAACCTGGACGCCTGGGCGGACGTTTAAGACGATCTGCTTTAACAAATCAGCGATCCATGGATCATCGTCAACAATCATCACCTGCATGCACTGCCCCCTCGGCGTTGTCTTTCCATACGTGGTGCGCAATCTAGCGAAAGGCTCGTGCAAGGCCCTATGACTGCTACTTTGCGCTCCCCGCTTGTTTCTCCGCTATTTATTAAAGACTAAGCAATAGACATTACAGGGCAGCACTACAGCAGACCGCCGATGTGCTATTGAACAGGGCGATTCAATAGGGTGGTAGCAGAGCTATACGCTCTAAAACCCACCACCGATACGCAGACTGTACGCCCTACCTTAACTGCGCCTAGCCTCGGCTCAGCCCCGTCAACCGCGACGACAGCGCTTGCATGGCACTGCTGACTTCATCCAGGGCCTGAGCATCGCGGGCGTTTTCTTCGCTGAGGCTGTGAATGCGCACCGCCAGCTCGTTGATCTCCTGAGTCACGTGGCTTTGCTGCTGCGCCGCCACGGCGATCTGCTGAGCACGTTGAGAGATGTCATCGAAGCTCTGCACCGAGCTGGCAAGCGCTCCCGCTGCGCCCTCGGCCTCCCCTACCGCATGTTCGGTACGTGCCTCGCCCGCTTGCATGGCCTGCACGGCCTGACGTGAAGCCTGCTGCAAAGCACTGATCATGGTGCTGATCTCATTGGCCGAAGCCTGAGTTCTGCCCGCCAGGGTGCGCACCTCATCGGCCACCACGGCAAAGCCACGGCCCTGTTCACCGGCCCGCGCAGCTTCAATGGCAGCATTCAGTGCCAGCAGATTGGTCTGCTCGGAAATCGCCTTGATCACATCCAGCACCGCCCCGACCTGCTGGCTGTCCTTCTCAAGCTGACTGATCACCATGGCCGCGCCGGCCATTTCCGCCGATAGCGCCTGTATCGACGAGCTATTGGACGCAACCTTCTGCTGCCCCTGCTGCACCACCAGCAATGAACTCTGCGCGGTACTAGCGCAGTCGTTGGTGTTCTGCGCCACTTCCTGGGCGCTCGACGACATTTCGGTAATCGCCGCCGCCAGCTGGGTGTTCTCCTGGCGTTGCTGTTCGGCGCGCCCGGCCAGGGTACTGCTCAAACCGCCCAGTTGTGCGGCTTCGGCCTGCAGATGATCGGCCTCCTCGGCGATGCGCTGGAGCATGGTGCGTAACTGCCCGGCATAGCGATTGACCGCGTGGCGCAGCGCACCGATTTCATCCTCGCGTTCCACACTCAGCTCGACATCGCGGCTGGCCGAACCCCGGCCCAGGGAGTCGATCTGCGCGGTGGTCTCTTCCAGTTGGCCGATCAGCTTACGACCAGCAAACCAGGCCAGCGCCAGCAACACCGCCAAAAGCGGCAGGAGGAACAGCAGAATCTCCCAGGTCAGCGCCCTGGCCAGGCCGGTAACCCGCTCCTGCGGGGTCGCCAGGCCGATTACCCAGCCAGTATCGGGCATCACAAACAGGCTGACGCGACTGGCCTGCTTGAGCTGTTCATCGTTATCTAGGTCCAGGTTTCGAATCGCCCCTGAACTGCTGCGGTTCAGCACCTCCTGCACCGGCTCAAGCCAGCGATGCTGCTGCGCCAGGTCGGCAAACTTGAGCATCGCGCCACCCTTAGTTCCGGTCATGCCGGGAAAGTGCAGCACGTTACCGGCCTGATCGAGGGCAAAGGCGTAGCCATCGGTGACCTTGCCCTGCTCGGTGAGAAAACGCGCCAGATCATCCAGCAGCAAATCCAGGGTGGCGACCCCGGCAAAGCGCCCTTCAAGCTGGTAAGGCACGCTGCAGGTGACCATCGGCACGCCGGTCACCGCATCCTGATAAGCCTCTGACCACAGGCACTGGCCGGGCTTGCTGCTGCGCGCGCCGCTGTACCAGGCATCGTTGTGGTACCCAGGGCCATCGGCGGCGTTGTAATCGTCGGAATAGGCCAACTGCCCGTCACCACCACGCGCCCAGAAGAAACTACGGCGCGCCACACCATCGGTAAACGCATTCGGCTCCGGCCACACACCGCCGCCGGCAATCGCTTTATCACCCTGGCTGTCGATCAGATTAGGCAGCGTGTTGAGATACAGCGCTTCATCTAACGGCAGCACTTCGGAGAGATGCGCCAGGCTGGCGGTCACGCCCTCAATTCCAGCCAGCTGCAAGGCTAACTGGCGCACGATGGCGCTGCCGGTCTGCTCGATCAGCTCACCACTGGCCGCCACCACACGCGGCTGACCACGCAGGGCCATCACCGCAAACACCGCCAGCGCGGTCAGAATCAGAAGGACGATGCAACCGAGGGTCAAACGCTGCGACAGTCTAACGGGAACCAAAAACATACTGACTACTCCTGTTCACTGAAAGACTGCACTCATGGCAAACGCCACCGCACTTCCCGCCGAGGATTTATGTGATCGGCTCACAAGATTCAGGGGCCCCCAACTCAAATGCAGAGGGAGACGTTACAAAGCACCTTTAGGGTATAGATGAAATATCAACGAGCCGTGCCGCCAGCCCCTCTTTAAGCTTATTGCTGGAGCAAGAGGCGCAAGGCGTCTGGATCCATCGGGCGTGCCAAGAAATAGCCCTGTACTTCATCACAGTCACACTGGCGCAAGACCTCAAGTTGCTGCTCGGTCTCGACACCCTCGGCAGTAACCGTCAACGACAGCGCCCGACCGAGCCCAACAATTGCCTTGATGATCGCCTGACTATCGGGAGAGTCATGCAAGTCGGCCATAAAACTACGGTCGATCTTCAGTCCATCGAAGGGGAATTTGCGCAAATAGCTCAGCGATGAATAGCCTGTGCCGAAGTCATCCATCGACAATCGCACGCCCAGTTCTTTTAAGTCCTGCATCAGTACCAGAGCGCCCTCTGCATCTCCAAGCATCACGCTCTCGGTGAGTTCGAGTTCCAACCGCGAAGGCGGCAAGCCACTGTCGTTCAGAGCACTTTTAACCCTTGCCAGCAGACGGCCATGCTGAAATTCAACCGGTGAGAGGTTTACCGAAACAATCAACGCCTCGTGCCAGGTCATTGCTTCCATACAGGCAGTGTGCAGAACCCAAGAACTCAGAGGCACTATCAGACCTGTCGTTTCGGCAATAGCAATAAAGCTGTCCGGCCCCAACAACCCCCGCTGGGGATGCTGCCAACGCACCAGCGCCTCCGCCGCCACCATGCATTGGCTGTTAACGCTGTATCGAGGCTGCAGACACAGGCGTAACTCGTTATTGCTCAACGCTTGGCGTAGATCGTTTTCGAGTTGCTGCCGTTCAGTCACCCGCTCCTTCATATCGCGGGCGTAGAAGCACCACGTGCTACGCCCGGCTCCCTTGGCCTCATACAGAGCGATATCGGCGTAGCGCAATAACTCCTCAGCAAGGCATGTATCAGCCGGCGCCATAGCCACACCGATACTGGCGCCAATAAAAATGCTTTGATTATCAACTTCGAACGGCTGTTCAATGCCGGCGATCAACCTTTCACACAAGCGCTTTACCTCCGCCTGAGTGGAGATACCACTGACAATCAAAATAAATTCATCGCCGCCCATACGCGCGACTAGGTCGCCGTCGCGCAATATCACACGCAGACGCTGCGACACCTCTCCGAGTACCAAGTCGCCTGTTTCATGACCGAAAGAGTCATTCACTGATTTAAACCGATCGAGGTCGACACTCAGCATGACTAACGGCTCGCCAGTCATAGGCAGTGCACTCAGTTTGTCTTCAAGAAACGTCTGCAGGCGATTGCGATTGGGCAATCCAGTGAGTGTATCGTGCAGAGACAGGTGCTCAATTCGTGCCCGTGCCTCCACCTCCTGGGTGATGTCACTGACGATGCCGCGATACCCCGTAATACCGCTGACACCCTCCACATGCCGCAGGGCGAACATACAAATACGCAGCCTGCCGTCGCTAGCAAGATACTGGCCTTGCAGGCTGTCCTTAGACGATGAATGCAGGCTGCGTTTACTCAGCCAGGCCTGCAAGCCTCCCGGGCAGCTCACTAGCTCGTCAAGCGGGCGACCGAGCCAAGCGCTTTCAGCGTGACCGGTCACTACCTGAAACCGCGCAGACAGGTAAGTTAAACGTAACTGTGCATCGGTTTCCCAAATCCAGTCAGAGGCGGCTTCAGCCACATCACGAAACCGAGCCTCACTGGCAGCCAGCGCAGACTGGCTGGCATATAAAGACGAATAGCTAGCATCCATTTCACGCGCTGCGGTGATCGCACGGCGCAGCATCAGCCAAGTGATAAGAGCAACAATCACACCCGCCAGTCCTAGCAGCGGCAAAATGAAATAGAGCAGTTGATCGCCTGGCTGAGCGGGATGCCAACGCAGCAAAAACGGATCACCATTCAAGGTTGGCAAGACCAAGCTGGATCGGACTTGCGCCGTAGCTAACCGCTCACCCACATGCAGCTCATCGATGCCAAAGTCCTGACCAAGCATCTGCAGCTTCTGCGGGCCGAGCAGGTCGACGAACAACAGCACCGAGGGCGGGCCCTCCACCGCTTCGATTTGCGGATCACTGCCAGGCGTCAACGCGGCCAGGGCCACCAGTGCCGGCTGCCCGCCTACCAATAAAAAGCCAACAACTGGCTCTTCATCCTCCGCTTGTTTGCGGGCCTGCTCGATCAGTGGCTGGATATCCTGCATAAGCCACTGCTGGGCCCCGACCGAGCTCTGCTGACCTTCCACGACCGCATAGGTGGTGTGACCACCGGCGTCGACCACAAACACACCTTCATAGGCGAAATCGGGAAACAGACTGGGCCCTAGGTTCTGCCTTTTATAGGCCCAATCGGTGTCGACCTGCACGTGCAGATGGCGATATGCCTCACCCCAAAAGGCATAATCGCCGACAGTCGCGAGAATAGACTTCTGCCGGGCTTGGGTAGCTTTTTCCACATAAAACAAGCCTTGCTTGATCGCCTGCTTATTTTGCTGTGAAGCGATTTGTACCAACGCTACGCTCGCCACTACAAACAGGATCACCAACAACGCTGAAATGAATAGCAGCGTCTTGCGTGTTGCAGAGGAGTTGGACTGAGCATCTAAAGCACGGAACGACTCAACTACTGGCGCCATCTTCGGCCCTCAACCAGTCGGAGGTGCTATTCGGAATAGGCAAACGCCCTCGGTTGATACCAGTCTAGCTGCAAAAGACCAGCATGAACCTTGCAGTATGCAGCGGCTCAAATACCTCAATGGTGCAGCCCAGAGTTCGACAGTGCGCGCCAAAACCCATGACAAATCGGGCACAACACATGAGCAGAAGCCTGCGCGGCTTAAGCAGCCGCCAACACAGCTGCAAAACACCCGAGTACATAGACATGGCTGAACGTTCACTCAAGCACCCATCAGGCGCCATAGGATAGGTTTATCCGTCCAGCCCAGCTAAGCTCATTTACTACTTAACAGCCGGAAGAATCCCCCATGTTGCGTACCCTCGTCTTCACTGCAAGCTTGGCCCTCTCCGCCAGCGCTCTCGCGTTTTCCCTTGCCGACCTCTCTCAGAGCGACGCCAGCGGCGGCCTCAAGGACGCCCTCACCCAAGGCGCCAAAGTAGCCGTGCAGCAACTGGGCAAACCCGGCGGTTTCAGCAACAACCCGGACGTGCGCATCGAACTGCCGGGCAACCTCGGCAAAGCCGCGAAAACCATGAAGATGATGGGCATGGGCGCGCAGGTTGATCAGCTTGAAGCGAGCATGAACAAAGCCGCCGAAGCCGCCGTACCGCAAGCCCAGGCGCTGCTGGTGGACTCGGTGAAAAAGATGACCGTGCAGGATGCCAAGAGCATCCTCAGCGGCCCGCAAGACTCAGCCACCCAGTACCTGAACAAGACCAGCCGCGAACAGATCCGCGCCAAGTTCCTGCCCATCGTCAAACAAGCCACCGACCAGGTCGGCCTGGCCAAGCAATACAACAGCTTCGCCGGCCAAGCCGCGAGCTTCGGCGTGATCGACGCGAAAAGCGCGAATATCGAGAACTATGTAACCGAGCAGGCGCTGGACGGTCTGTTTGCGATGATCGCTGAGCAGGAAGCGAGCATCCGCGAGAATCCGGCTGGGGCGGCGACCAGTTTGGCGAAGAAGGTGTTTGGGGCGTTGTAAGAAGGGTTGGATATATGAAAAAGCCAGGCCTTGATGTCTGGCTTTTTTGTGAACATAAACAATCAGGTTTTCAAAACCTTCTACTGCTCGAGGCTGGCCCGTATGTTGTGGCTCAATGATTCTGGACACCCCGATAGGGCGTTAAGCTTCGCCCAGCAATGAGGTGTTTACGTGACTAGAAGATCATTCAGTACAGATTTCAAGCTCGAAGCAGCAGGCCTGGTTTTGGATCAAGGCTATTCAATTCCCGAAGCCTGCAAGTCGATGGGGGTAGGCCCGACCGCGCTACGCCGATGGGTGGAGCAACTGCGCAGTGAGCGTGGCGGCACAACACCCGCGCGCAGTAAGGCCATGACTCCCGAGCAGAAACGCATACAAGACCTTGAGGCACAGATTCGGCGTTTAGAGCGGGAGAAAGAGATCTTAAAAAAGGCTACCGCTCTCTTAATGTCGGACTCCCTCGATCAGTAAGCCTGATCGAGGCATTGGGCGAGCGGTATCCACGAGCCGAGCTGTGCCGCGTATTTGGCGTAAATCGCAGCAGTGTTTACGACGCCTGCATGCGACGCCGTCGGATAGATCATCGGCGGGCAGCTCTGCGTCAGCTGGCCACTGAGCTTCACCTGCAAAGTCGAGGTTCAGCTGGGGCGAGAACATTGTCAGCGGCGCTGCGAATACAGGGTTTCGCGGTGGGGCGTTTTCTGGCCGGACGCCTGATGAAAGAGGCTCGGCTGTTCAGTTCGCAATCGCGCAAGCATCGTTATCGGCGAGCTGATGGTGAAAATGCTATCGCGGCGAATGAGCTGGATCGGCAGTTCACAGTGAGCGGCCCCAACCAAGTGTGGTGCGGCGACGTGACCTACATCTGGGCGGGCAATCGCTGGATCTACCTGGCGGCGGTGATGGATCTGTATGCACGCCGCATCGTGGGCTGGGCGTTGTCCAATCGACCGGACTCACAACTTACGACGCGCGCTTTGCGCGTGGCTTTTGAGTCCCGTGGTTGCCCGCAGCAACTGACGTTTCACTCTGACCAAGGCAGCCATTACACCAGCATCGAGTTCCGCCAGATGCTGTGGCGCTACCGGATCAAGCAGAGCATGAGCCGCCGGGGAAATTGCTGGGATAACGCCCCAATGGAACGTTTCTTCAGAAGTCTGAAAACGGAGTGGATGCCTGAGCATGGCTATACCAGCCAAGCCCAGGCTGAGGCGGATGTGCTGCGCTACCTGACGGACTACTACAACCATCAACGGCCACACAGCTACAACGGATACAAAACGCCAGTGGAAGCCGAATCACTGGTCGGATAAACCTAAACCAGTGTCCAGAATTCGTTGACCACAACAGTAGGGCGAGCGAAGCGAGTCAACCGGTAGCGGGAACACTGCAAAAGCGGTGTAAACAAAGATAAAAAGCTCGCGACTAAAGCCCCTCCCACGGGATGAATGCACTCCCCGCCTCACAAGGCGCAAAAACAAACCCCCGCCAATCAGCGGGGGTTTAGTTGGCCAAGCGCCAGGCTTATTCCGCCTGCGCCACCAGCGTACCGTTGTGGTTACGGCTCCACTGCGGCAGCAGCGTACCAATCAACATACCGGCCATGCTGAACAGCAGACCCGCCAGCTGTGGCGGCCAGAAGGCGGCTTCGCTCCAGGTGTATTCCAGGTAGATCCACGACACCAGACCAAAGGCGATGGCAACCAGCGCGCCCTGGGTGGTCGCGCGCTTCCAGAACAGCCCGGCGAACAGCGGCACCACCGCCGCGACCAGGGTCACCTTGTAGGCATTGCCGACCATCTCGTAGATGCTCGCATCCGAATACAGGGCAAAGCTCAGGGTGGCTACGGCGCAGACCACGATGGTGACGCGCATCAGCAACAGGAACTGCTTGTCGTTAAGCACCGGCAAAAAGCGCTTGAGCACGTTCTCGGTCAGGGTCACCGACGGTGCCAGCAAAGTGCCCGAAGCGGTGGACATGATCGCCGAGAGCAGCGCACCAAAGAACATGATCTGGGCGAACAGCGGGGTCTTTTCCAGGATCATCAGCGGCAGAATCATCTGCGAATCCTCGGCCAGCCACTTCTCGACCAGCGCCGGGTCGATCATCGAGGCGGCGTACACCAGGAATACCGGCAGCATGCAGAAGCCGAGGTAGAACACCGCACCTGTCATCGAAGCGCGGGCAGCGATGTTCTCGCTCTTGGCCGACATCACGCGCTGGTACACGTCCTGCTGCGGGATGGAGCCGAGCATCATGGTCACCGCCGCGCCGATAAAGGCGACGATATCCTTGGGCTCGAAGGCGTGCATAAAGGTGAACTTGCCTTCGCTGGCCGCCTTGCTGATCACCAGGTCAGCGCCGCCGGCCATATCGCTGAACAGCCAGACCAGGTACACCAGGCCGACGACGATGATGATCATCTGGAAGAAGTCAGTCAGGGCAATCGACCACATGCCGCCGAACAGGGTGTACAGCAGCACGATAAAGGTGCCGAGGAACATGCCCTGGGTGGTGCTGATGCTGCCGTCGGAGATGACGTTGAACACCAGGCCCAGCGCGATCAGCTGCGCGGCGATCCAGCCCAGGTAAGACATGACGATGACCAGGCTGATGATCAGCTCGACCTGCGGGCCAAAGCGCTTTTTGAAGTAGTCACCGATGGTCAGCAGGTTCATCCGGTACAGCGGCCGGGCGATGATCAGACCGACCAGAAACAGACAACCGAAGGAGCCGAACGGGTCTTCGACAATGCCGGCAAAGCCTTCTTCGAGGAAGGTGGCGGGGATCCCCAGCACGGCCTCGGAGCCAAACCAGGTGGCAAACACCATGGCGGCGACGATGGGGAAGCCCATGCTGCGACCACCGGAGGCGAAATCGCGGGTGTTGTGCACCCGGGTGGAGGCGTAGAAACCGATGGCGACAGTCACCAGCAGGTAGAGCGCAACGAACCAGATCAGCATGCTTTCCCGTTCCACAGACGTCAGCCCACCGCATGCATGACCGGCGCAGGCTGCGCAGGGCGGAACGATGGGCTACAGGTTTTTGTTATGACCACTTTTGACGGGTAGCTGCACGCGTCCGTTCAAGGTCGCGCAGTCTGGCAAATACGTAAAATATGTCAAACAAAAACGACGAAACGTAAGCAGATAATTCATCAAACTGCTCTGCACGCCTCTGTAACAGACTGTAATCGCTGTAAAAGCCGTATATAAGCCAGCACAGGTAGTTGCATATTTTTGACAGAAGCCCGGCAAACGGCTTATGCAAAAGGCATAAAAAAGCCAGGCCCACTGGGCCTGGCTTTTTCACATCATCAAGCGCCGATTCAGGCTGGCTTCGCCTCCACTTCCTTGACCCGGAACCAGCGAAGTAGCCCGGGCAACTGTGGATGAAAAAAGCGTCATCCACCCTACGCAAGGATCACCAATGGGCCGACCCGTAGGGTGGACAACGCGAAGCTTGTCCACCGGTATGCTCAAATCCTCCGTTACCCGCCATCACAGGTGCTGGTCTTCCAATCCG
Source organism: Pseudomonas sp. 8BK (assembly GCF_902506475.1). Lineage (NCBI taxonomy): Bacteria > Pseudomonadati > Pseudomonadota > Gammaproteobacteria > Pseudomonadales > Pseudomonadaceae > Pseudomonas > Pseudomonas sp. 8BK. Next base: position 3,759,879 of record NZ_LR733252.1, read on the forward strand.
CAATGTCGCAAACAGCGCCAAACGCCCCATCAGCAGGCGCCGTGTAGCCCAGTGCAGTAACGCCCGCAGGGCGAACGCAGCAAGTAGCGGCATTATTACGAGAAGCCACGAGCCGCATGGGTGCTACGTGGGGCCGTGTTCCGCGCCGATTGCCGAAAGAGCGCTGCCGCCTCCCTGCGCCGTACACAACCGTTTAGAGCTTTACCATTTGCTCCAACTGCTCTGCGCAGCTGCGGGCTTGGCTGAGCATCGTGCCAAACGCTGCACTCACCAGCTCATCGTGGCCCAGCCAGCTCACTTTCTGAGTCAGGCGGTAGTGATAGCGAATACCATCGCTGATCTTTTCCCCATCCAGGTCGAGGTCGTACCAAGGCGAGCGAACCTCGCAGCGCTGGATCGGCTTGTCCATCTGCGCACCGGACAAGGTGACGGTGTAATCGACCGTATCCGGATCGCCCACGTAGAGGTCGGCACGTTGATCGTTACGCCGATAGTTGAGCAGATCGCTCCATTTATCGTGGAGATAGGCATCGCTGTAGAAGTAACCACCGTCGAGCTTCTCAAGTGCCCGCTGGTTACTCATGGAGACCTTGATGCTGTAACGCTCGGGCACTAAAAACCCCAAGCTGTCGCGGTGGACTTTACAGTCGCTGATTGCCATCCCGAAGTTGTCGCAGAGATTCTGATCCGAAGCGGTGGCGCCTTGATAGCTATCTGCCAGGCTCAACTGCATCAACGGCTGACGAGCGAATGCGAGCGTGGCCTGCGTGACAGCGCCCCCGGCCTTGTCAAAGTGTGCCTGCTTATCGAGGCGAATGCTGACTTCAGGACGCGCCAGTGCAATGTGCTCTTCACGCACCTGCCCTTGCACGTCGCTGACCAAAGCCCAGCGATCCTGGATGTCAGACATTGTCTGGCCAGGGGCAAACACCGGATTGGTGGGGTCCAACCACCAGACCTGGTCGGCCACCTGGGCGCGAACGATTGCATGGTTTGGTGCACTGGTGCCTGGGAGCAGCAGTGACTCCACCACTTCGCCCCGGCTGACCCAGGCGATTTCGGCGCTAATACCGCTCGCCCTGAGCATGGCGGTCAGCAGCGTGGCAAGGTCCTTACAGTCGCCATAACCGCGCTGCTCGATTTCCTGCAGGTTGAATGGCACATAGCCGCGCTCGGAAGCCCGCCAGTCGCCCAGGTAGCGGTAATGCGCATTTAAATGCTGCATCAGTTCGGCTACTTGCTGGGCGGGCTCAAGCCCCTTCACCGCAGCGACTGCTAGGGCGCTCTCAGGTGGTAGATCAGCGCTGATTATTTGGCTGTAGCGCTGGGCTAAAGCGCCGAAGTAACGCTGCAATTGCACAGTACTGCCAAGCTCTATCCGCGGAATACGGCGTATGTAGGCATTACTCGACTCATTGATGTAGCTGCTAAACACCGGCGCTCTTTGTTCGATATCCAGTGCCTTGCCGTCGGCCGAAGCGGAGATGGTGAAGTCGTCCATCAACTCACTGCGCCACTGGATTGGCTGCTCGGCGGTGAAGCGCGCCTTGAACCGATCCCGGCGAACGGCGTTGGGGGCAAATCGCAGACTGTAGTGGAACTCGCTGAGCAGAGGTTGCGCAGCACTGCGCTCACGCACCGTATAGCGAACTTGAGTCCCGACGCGCAGCGCCGGAAAAGCCAGCGATGTCTGCTTCTCGCGGGAGAAACCCTGCTCAGGATTGGGCGCCGTACGTGTATCGATCTGCGTTTCATGCAGAGGCGTCGGCTGACCGCCGGGTTGCACATACTCGGCGTTGATCACCTCAAACTCGTCAGTTTCGACATAGCTGAAATCGATTCGCGAGAGCATTTCACGGCCCAGCGGCTTGAGAATGGTGTAGCGATAGGTAGTCGTGCAGTCGGTGCTGACATCACGACTGAAGTGGCAGTGCATATCAATATCACTGGCCAGCGGTGCTTCGGCCAAGGGTTGGAGCGCAGCCGATACGCTGTGCGCAAGCGCAATCAGACTGATACCAATCAGCGGTCGGTAGAACGAAAAAACCTGCATAAACGCCTCTGTAAAACGGCGCCACGGGCACCGAAAGGCCAGGAATGATCGCCCCAATGAAAATCAATCGCAACAAGAAATGTAATTTTTTGTTATCGCACGAACGCCTATAACGCCCGAGATAGACGCCTCAACGCAACTGCTTGTGCCGTTAGCGACGCTCAGATGCAGCTGTTTTTTACCGTCGCAATAAAAAAGCCAGACCCGCTGGGCCTGGCTTTCTCACATCAGCAACCACCGTTTCAGGCAGGTTTCGCTTCCACTTCCTTGACCCGGAACCAGGCGGCATACAGCGCCGGCAGGAACAGCAGAGTCAGCGCGGTGGCGACGATCAGGCCACCCATGATCGCCACCGCCATCGGCCCGAAGAACACGCTGCGCGACAGCGGAATCATCGCCAGTACCGCCGCCAGGGCAGTCAGCACGATAGGCCGGAAGCGCCGCACGGTGGCTTCGATGATCGCGTGCCAGCGGTCCATCCCGGCTTCGATGTCCTGCTCGATCTGATCCACCAGAATCACCGAGTTACGCATGATCATCCCAGACAGGGCAATGGTGCCGAGCATGGCGACGAAGCCGAACGGCTGGCGGAAGATCAGCAGGAACAGGGTCACACCGATCAGCCCCAACGGCGCGGTGAGGAACACCATGGCCGAGCGCGAGAAGCTTTTCAGCTGCAACATCAGCAGAGTCAGCACCACCACGATAAACAGCGGGACACCGGCGTTGACTGACTTCTGCCCACGGCTGGAGTCTTCCACGGTGCCACCGACATCCAGCTGGTAGCCGTCCGGCAGTTGCGCACGCACCGGTTCAAGGGTCGGCAGGATCTGCTTGACCAGGCTGGCCGGCTGCTCAGCGCCATACACGTCGGCCCGCACGGTGACGGTCGGCAGACGGTTGCGGTGCCAGATGATGCCTTCCTCAAAGCCGTACTCCAGGGTGGCGATCTGCGACAGCGGCACGCTGCGACCATTGTCGGTCGGCACCGCCAGGCTCGGCAGCAGGCCAAGTTCCTGACGCTCACTCAGCGTGCCGCGCAGGAGAATTTCGATCAGCTCGTTGCCTTCGCGGTACTGGCTGACCGGCGAGCCGGTCAGCGAGCTTTGCAGGAAGCGCGACAGATCGGCGGTGCTCACGCCCAGGGCGCGGGCGCGCTCCTGATCAATGTTCAGGCGCACCACCTTGCTCGGCTCTTCCCAGTCCAGATGCACGTTGCTCACATGGCTGTTCTCACGCACCTTGTCGGCAACCTGACGGGCCAGCTGACGCACCTCGTCGATATGTTCGCCGGAAACGCGGAACTGCACCGGGTACCCCACGGGCGGGCCGTTTTCCAGACGCGAGATACGCGTGCGCAGGGTCGGAAACTCGTCGTTGAGCACCTCGATCAGCCAGGTGCGGATCTTCTCGCGGTCTTCGATGCTTTTCGCCAGCACCACAAACTGGGCAAAGCTGGCGGCCGGCAGTTGTTGGTCCAGCGGCAGGTAGAAGCGCGGCGAGCCGGTACCCACGTAGGCGACGAAGTTGTCGATGCCTTCATGGCCGCTGAGCAGCTGCTCCAGACGCTTGGCCTGCTCCTCGGTGGCGGCCAAGGACGCGCCTTCGCTGAGCTTGAGGTCGACCATCAGCTCCAGACGGCCGGAGGCCGGGAAGAACTGCTGCGGCACGAAGCGGAACAGCAGAATGGAGCCGACAAACAGCGCAATAGTCAGCACGATCACGGTTTTACGCCGACGTACGCACCACTCCACCGCCGCGCGTACGCGCCGATAGAACGGCGTGCCATAGGGGTCGTGACCGTCGGCGCTGCCGCCGTGCTTGGCCGCGTGCAACTTGGCCAGATCGGGCAGCAGCTTGGCGCCGAGGTACGGCACAAACACCACGGCGGCGATCCACGACACCAGCAGGGCAATCGCCACCACCTGGAAGATCGAGCGGGTGTATTCGCCGGTGCCGGACTGCGCAGTAGCAATCGGCAGGAAGCCGGCGGCGGTAATCAGGGTACCGGTGAGCATGGGGAAGGCGGTACTGGTCCAGGCATAACTGGCCGCCTTGATGCGGTCATAGCCCTGCTCCATCTTGATCGCCATCATCTCCACGGCAATGATCGCGTCATCCACCATCAGACCCAGCGCCAGCACCAGCGCGCCGAGGGAAATCTTGTGCAGGCCGATGCCGAGGTAGTACATGGCGGCAAAGGTCATCGCCAACACCAGCGGAATCGACAACGCCACCACCAGGCCGGTACGCAAACCGAGGGAGAAGAAGCTCACCAGCAGCACGATAATTACCGCTTCGGTAAGCACCCGAACGAACTCGCCGACGCCGGTTTTCACCGCTGCTGGCTGATCCGACACCTTGTTCAGCTGCATGCCGGCCGGCAGGGTTTCCTGCAGACGGGCGAACTCGCCTTCCAGCGCCTCACCCAGTACCAGAATGTCGCCACCGGCTTTCATCGATACCGCCAGGCCAATGGCGTCTTCGCCCATATAGCGCATACGCGGTGCGGGTGGATCATTGAAGCCGCGTTTGACCTCGGCCACATCGGCGATGCGGAAGGTACGGTCGGCCACGCGAATCGGGAAATTGCGGATTTCATCGACCGTTTCGAAGCGCCCGGTAACGCGCAATTGCACGCGGTCAGAAGCGGTCTCAAAGAAGCCGGCGGCGGCCACGGCGTTCTGCTCTTCCAGCGCCTGCTGCACAGCCGCCAACGGCAGGCCGAGGGTGGCCAGCTTGGTGTTGGACAGTTCGATCCACACCTTTTCGTCCTGCAGGCCAAGCAGGTCGACCTTGCCGACGTCCTTGACGCGCTGCAGCTGCAGCTGGACGCGGTCGGCGTAATCCTTGAGCACGGCGTAGTCGAAGCCTTCGCCGGTCAGGGCGTAGATATTGCCGAAGGTGGTGCCGAATTCGTCGTTGTAGAACGGCCCCTGAATGCCCTGGGGCAAGGTGTGGCGAATGTCGCTGACCTTCTTGCGCACCTGATAGAACAGATCGGGAATGTCGGCAGAGTGCATCGAATCGCGGGCGATAAAGGTGACCTGGGATTCACCCGGACGCGAAAACGAGACGATCTTGTCGTAATCGCCGGTCTCCATCAGCTTCTTTTCGATGCGTTCGGTGACCTGGCGCGAGACTTCCTCGGCGCTCGCCCCCGGCCAGTTGGTGCGCACCACCATGGCCTTGAAGGTAAAGGGCGGGTCTTCGCTCTGGCCCAGCTTGGTGTAGGAAATAGCCCCGACCACAGCCAGCAGCAGCATGAGATACAGCACGATCTGGCGATTACGCAGCGCCCAGGCGGATAGGTTGAAATCCATCGGGCTTACTCCTCGACCGTCAGATCGGCCTTGGCCGTCAGCTGTACCGCACGGTTATCGCGGTCTACCGGACGCACCTGCTGGCCTTCACGCAGCACCTGGCCACCGGCGGCCACTACCCAGTCGGAGGCGCTCAGGCCTTCAAGCACCGGCACGGTCTTTTCGCCATAAGCGCCGATGCGCACGTCGGTGCGCTTGAGGGTGGAGTTCTGCGGATCGACCACCCAGACGTAGGGCTGCCCCTTCTCCGCCGTCAGCGCCGACAGCGGCACGGCCAGCGGCACTTCACCGTCATGGGCGATAAATACGCGGGCGCTCTGGCCCAGTTCGGCCGGCACCTTGCCTTCGACAAAAGCCACACGGGCAGCAAAGGTGCGCGACTGTGGATCGGCCGACGGCGACATCTCGCGGATACGCCCGGGGAAGCGCTGATCCGGCTGCGACCACAGTTCAACCGCGACATCCTGGCCGACCTTGAAACGCTCGAAGGCTTGCTCCGGCAGATTGATCAGCACTTCACGCTCGCCGTCAGCGGCCAGGGTGAACACGGTTTGCCCAGCGGCGACCACCTGACCAACCTCAACCATGCGCTGCGCCACTACGCCGTCCTGGGAGGCACGCAGCACGGCGTAACCGGCCTGGTTGTTGGCCACGTTGAATTCAGCGCGCACCTGCTTCACCCGCGCCTCACCGGAGCGATAGGTGTTCTCGGCATTGTCGTATTGCGAACGGCTGACCAGGTTGCGTGCCAGCAGCGCCTTGTAGCGATCACGCTCGGCACGCACCAGCTGCAGGTTGGCCTCGGCCGCTGCCACCTGGGCGCGGATGGCTTCCAGCTGCAGGCGCACGTCCTGCGGGTCCAGCTCGGCCAGGGGCTGATCCTTCTTCACTCGCGCGCCGACATCGACCAGACGCTTGGCCACCTTGCCACCGATACGGAACGCCAGCTCCGGCTCCAGGCGCGCGCGCACCTCACCGGGGTAGGCATCCATCAGATCGCCCGCCAGTTGCGGCTGCACCACCATGGCCGGGCGCACGGCAACCTTGGCGGGCTCGCCATTGCCGCAGGCAGCAAGCAACAGGATAAGACTGACAGGCAACGCAACAGACAGTGCATGACGAAACATGATGACCAACCTTTATGGAGGCTTTTGAATAATTAAACTGGCAGGTATAGTAAAAATAGCAAACTCACTAGTCCAGTATTAAAAACGACCAATGCCAAACAAAGTGTTACCAACCAGCGGCCCCGGCCGCCCCAAAGACCTGGCCAAGCGCAAAGCCATTCTGGAAGCGGCGAAAACCCTATTCCTCAGCAATGGTTATGACGGTAGCAGTATGGATGCGATTGCTGCGGAAGCCGGGGTTTCCAAGCTCACGGTGTACAGCCACTTCACCGACAAGGAGAAGCTGTTTGCCGCGGCGGTGCAGTCCAAATGCGAGGAGCAACTGCCTGAGCTGCTGTTCGAGCTGAACGACGAAGTGCCGGTGGCACAGCTGCTGCTGAATATCGGCCGAGGCTTCAATGAACTGATCAACAGCCGTGAGTCGGTGGAACTGCACCGGGTGATGGTGAGCCTGGCGGCGCAGGACTCCAAGCTCTCGCGGATGTTCTACGAGGCCGGCCCGCAGCGCGTGTTGCACGGTATGGAGGAACTGCTGCGCAGCGCCGACCAGAGCGGCAAGCTGCGCGTACCGGATCCGCTGAGCGCGGCGGATCAGTTTTTCTGCCTGATCAAGGGCGGCGCCAACTTCCGCCTGCTGATCGGTTGTGGCGAGGCCCTGCAGGGCGCCGAGGCCGAAGCGCATGTGCGCGATGCAGTAGACGTGTTTCTGCGCGCGTTCCGCGCCGAGCAAGCCTCGTAGGCTGGCACTGAGCCTGCGAAGCCCAACGCCAGGCCGCTGAATGTGTTGGGCTTCGTGCCTCAACCCAACCTACGCAATGCGGCGCCTAACCCGTGAACAAGCTGCAAACCTACTCGCTGGTGGCTTGCAGTTTCTTCTTCGGGTAGATGTCGTAGCGGCTAGATTTACCTTCCAGGGCATACCCCGGCTTGGCGCCTTCAATCAGCGGAGCCTTGCGCGGGCGCTTGACCACGACCCGATGACTGGCCAGGTTCAGCGCCGCTTCCAGCAACGCAGGCGCATCCAGGTCATCGCCGACAAACGGACGGAACAGGCGCATCTCTTTCTTCACCAGCGCGCTCTTGTCACGGTGCGGGAACATCGGGTCGAGGTAGATTACCTGCGGGGGCTCCCCCTGCCAGGCGCGCATCAGCTCGATGGCATTGCCACCCCGCAGCTGCATCTGCGCGGCAATCGGCGCCACATCACGATCCAACGCGGCGCGCGCCAGGCCATCTTCCAGCAGCGCGGCAATCAGTGGCTGACGCTCGATCAAGGTCATATGGCAACCCAGACTGGCCAGCACAAAGGCATCGCGGCCCAGGCCCGCCGTAGCATCCAGCACCGTCGGGCGCACCCCGGACTGCACCCCTACCGCCTTGGCGATCATCTGCCCACTGCCACCACCGAACAGCCGGCGATGCGCCACCGCGCCTTCGACAAAATCCACTTTCACCGGCCCTGGCGCCTGCGGGCCCAGTTCAACCAGCTGCAAGCCACCCTCGCCCAGCTGCAAGGCAAACTCGCTGTCGCCGTCCAGCGGTAAACCCAGGCGCGCGGCCCAGGTTCCTGCTGCCGCCTGCAGATGGGGAGCCAGGGCTTGCATACGAATTCTGGCTATTAGCCGCTCATCACTCATCAGAAATTGTGCTCAAAAATCACTCAATTGACCGTCGTAGCGGCCGATAACCTGCCTGAGCGGCATTTTGCCAGACCCGGCAGCTTCCAGCCGCACCGAGTTCGCCATGTTTGATGTGATTTCCGCCCCACGCAGCGCCGCGCCATCGGCCGCCAACACCAACTCGATCAGCGAGACGCTGGAGGATGGCAAGCGCGCCTCCCTGGATTACCAGATTCTGCGGCGCACCCTGATGCCCGATGAGGTGGCAGCCGAAGCACCTGCCAAGGCGCCGGAAACGCCCAGCGATCCACCTGCCGTCACTGCCCAGGCCAGCGACTTTCAGGAAATGGTGGCCCAACGCGAGCTGGAGCTGAACGTCAACATCAACGCCGAACCCAAGAAAACCGATCCTCTGGTACTCGATCTGGCCGGTAACGGCTTCAGCACCAGCGGCCTCAACCGCTCGGTACGCTTCGATCTGGATGCCGACGGCAAGCTCGACCAGATCAGCGTGCCCACCGGTGACGACGCCCTGCTCGCCCATGACCGCAACGGCAACGGTCGCATCGACGATGGCCGCGAGCTGTTCGGCGACCAGAATGGCGCGGCCAACGGCTTTGCCGAACTGCGCAAATACGATGACAACGGTGATGGCCGTATCGACAGCCAGGATTCAATCTACGAGCGCCTGAGCCTGCTGCGCTTCGATGCTCAGGGCCGACAGTCCAGCCAGTCGCTGAGTGAGGCTGGCGTCAGCGCCATCGACCTTCAGGCACGCGACGTGAAGATTACCCTGGGCGCCTACGACGAAATCGCCCAACTCGGCCGCTTCGAATTCGCCGACGGGCGCAATGGTCAGGCAGCTGACCTGCTGCTTGCACAACGCTGACCAACCACCTGTTTCTAGGTATTTGGGCAGGCTCAAAGCAGGCCCAACTGCTCGACCTCATCCTCTAGCTGTACGTGTGGCAACGCCGGCAAACCCGGCAGGCGCCGCATCAACTGCTGATGAAAGCGCTGCGCCAGCTGCGGCGCCAGACGGTTGTCCGAGGTGTGTAGAAAGACATAGGGCGTGCGGTCTTCTTCTATCCAGCTCGCCACCTTGTCCAGCCAGGGCGCCATAAAGGGATCATTGGCCAATAACTCGGGATGGCCAATAAAGCGCAGCTGCGGCGCCTGGCTAAAGGCTGTGGGCCGCAGCGGCAGGCGCGGCTTCTTGGCCTGCGCATGCAATACGGCCGGGGCTGTAGATACACAGCTGAACAGCGCCCGAGAATCCAGACAGATACGTTCAATACCCCGGCCATGCAGCAGACGGTTGAGGCTGCGTTCCTCCTCGCCTTTGGCAAAGAACGCCGGATGACGCACCTCGACGGCCAGCTCCTCGGCCTGCCAGGGCTCGATAAAGGAACTCAGTTCCGCCAGACGCTGCGGGCCGAAGCTTGCGGGCAGTTGCAGCCAGAACGGCGCCACCCGCTTACCCAGCGGCGCCAGCAAGCGACGGAAATCCTCGGTGGCGCCTAGCTGGTCACGCAGGTCGCCGTTATGGCTAATGTCGCGCGGCAACTTGGCACAAAAGCGCAGATGCCCCGGCATGCGCTCGGCCCAACGGGCCACGGTATCGACGGAGGGCTTTGCATAGAAGGTGGTGTTGCCCTCAACGGCGTTGAACACCTGGGCATACAACGGCAGAAAGTCGGCGCTGCGACTGCCGCCTGGATACAAGGAACCGCGCCAGGTGGGCTCGCTCCATGACGGGCAACCGAGGTAGTAAGGCAGCATCAATTAGGCGTAAAGATCGAGGCCTAGCACCTGCTGGGCATCTGTCTCGCTGGCGAAACTGGCAGTTGAGCTATAGCTGGCCAAGGCCTGGGCGGCACGGTTGTTCAGCGGCGGCTGGTACAGCTGGTCTTGCAGACGCGATGGCAGGCTGTCGCTGCTGGCATTACTGGCTTCAACCTTGCGCGCCTGGGCGACCTGCTCAAAGCCCTGGGTGCTGGCGGGTGATGCGGGCTGCTCACGACGCTCCTCAATCTCGCGTTGCGCTTCGCGAAATGGCGTAACCGCAGAGCCTGGGCGGGCACTGCGGTCTGGCGAATAAGAGGAAGTAAAACCGTCGATACGCATCAGTTACTGCTCGGCTTGCTTAGCCAACGATGGACACAAGTGATGGCAATTTAGCCCCCGTAGACCGGCTTGGCAATCAAGCGCGGCGCAACACGGCATTATGCGCGACAGAAGGTGCGCCGATGCCTAGCGGTTTAAACCGAGGCTTTGGGCGTGGCCACCTGATCACGCAGGTAAACCGGCTGCGCCAGGTCAGCATCCAGCGCTTCACCGCGAGCCCAGGCAAAACGCGCCAGGTTGAGCAGGTCTTCGGCATGCGGCAGCATGGCGACATCCTGCCCAGTAACAGCAACTGGAATACGTGCGGCAAAGGTGCCCCAGCCAGTACCGGCGGCAAACCAGTCACCGCTAGCATCAACAGGCAAGCTGGCGTGTTCAGGAGGCAATACAGCCTCGACGCCGGCCAGGCGCATCTCACCCTGCTCGGCGCGGTAGCAGCCCCAATAGACCTCATCCATACGCGCATCAATGGCTGCAGCCACCTGCTGCGCACCATGCTCACGCAGGCTGCGCTGCGCCAATACGGCCAGATTGGACACCGGCAACACCGGGCGTTCCAGGGCAAACGCCAGCCCCTGCACCACGCCGATGGCAATCCGCACACCGGTAAAAGCGCCTGGGCCACGACCAAAGGCAATCGCATCAAGCGCCGACAACGGCACTTCGGCATCGGCCAGCAGCTGCTTGATCATCGGCAGCAGACGTTGGGCATGCAGACGCGGAATCACTTCATAGTGGCTGAGCACCTGGCCGTTATGCAGCAGGGCAACGGAGCAGGCTTCGGTGGCGGTATCCAGGGCCAGTAGAGTGGTCATTGCATTCGGACAGGTGACGAAATGGACGGGCATTAGACCGGCTTGAGGCATTTTTTTCCAGCGCAATCACTGCCGCTCGCGCCTGCCACGCGAACGAACTCGCCAGATAGTTGGCACGCACCGGGCCCGAACGGACCCAGTGCGAACTATGTAAACAACGGCTTACCAGGGCTCGATAACGGTTTGGGCATCCCAGCCTTGCAAAGGCGCCTTGGACCAGGTGCCGTAGCTCGCGTTGGGGAAGACAATCCACTCGGTGCCCCATTTGCTCGCCTCAGCAGCCACAGTGGTACGCTGATCGGCCAGTGGCGTCTTACGGAAACGCCCATCGAAGTCATGCAGGGTGTCACCCAGCAGCAGCACGATCTGATGATCGGCACTGACAATGGCGCGACGCTCGACCTTGGGCGGGCCCAGCAGCAGCACGCTGTCTTCAGAGATCTGCGGCAACCCCAGCTTGCTCAGGGTGGCCAAGGTGTACTTCTTCTGCTCATCGGCACGGTCGGAGATATAGCGAATGGTCACCCCGAGCTTGTCGGCATGCTGCAGGAACTGCTTGGCGCCGGGGATCAGCGCCGGAGTGCCGTCGCGCTCCCAGGGCAGCCAGGTGTCCCAGGCGTCATAGGTGTGACAGTTGGCCAGGTCACGCGCCAGCAGCGCGCTGTTATCAATGACGGTTTCGTCCAGGTCGGTGACGATGGCCAGCTTGGACGGATCTTTCGCCGCTGCCACAGCCGCATCCAGCTTCAGGGTGGCGATGTTATAGGCCTGCAGCTGCAGGGCCTGAACTTCCGCCGATTGCTGCTGAAAACGCAGGCCCATGGTGAACTCGGCAACGCTGCAATCAGTCTTGGGCTGCGCCGGGGTTTCGGCAAACGCTGCCGGGCTCCCCGCCAGCACTAATGCAAGGCCCAACCAGATAGCACTCTTTGCTGTTTTCTCGGTCATTGAACGCGCTCTCTTCCTTAGTGTGGGTTAAGGCTTGACGTCTATGACCATCGCATCCTGGTATAGACCAAACCGATGCTAACTTAGGCGAGCAAGGTTACTGTTCTATGAACGACGCTCAGCGAACCCAGCGCGCCAACCGCAGAAACGACAACGGCCCGCAAAAGCGGGCCGTTGGCTGACTGCAACAAGGCTTAGCTGAGCGCAGCGAGCACCTTGGCTGTGATCTCGTCGACCGAGCCAACGCCGGCGATAGCGCTGTACTTAGGCGTACCGTCAGCGGCGGCGAGCTTCTGATAGAAGTCCACCAGCGGTTTGGTCTGCGAGTGATAGACCGACAGACGATGACGCACGGTTTCTTCTTTATCGTCGTCACGCTGGATCAGCGCTTCACCGGTTTCGTCGTCAATACCGGTGACTTTCGGCGGATTGTGCTCGGTGTGATAAACGCGACCCGAAGCAGGGTGCACGCGACGGCCAGCGATACGGCCGACGATTTCTTCGTCATCAACGGCGATTTCGACCACGTTGTCGATAGTCACACCAGCTTCTTTCAGGGCTTCGGCCTGAGGAATGGTGCGCGGGAAGCCATCGAAGAGGAAACCATTGGCGCAATCGGCCTGGGCGATGCGCTCCTTGACCAGATTGATGATCAGGTCATCGGAAACCAGACCGCCGCTGTCCATCACGCTTTTGGCAACCAGGCCCAGTTCAGTGCCGGCCTTGACCGCAGCACGCAGCATGTCACCGGTGGAGATTTGCGGAATACCAAATTTCTTGGTGATGAAACCAGCTTGGGTACCTTTACCGGCACCGGGCGCCCCCAGCAAAATCACACGCATCGATGTGCTCCTCAAGATTTAAGTAAAAATCGTCGGACTCGCCTCGTGGGGCCAATCTCAGAATTGTTCAAGCAGCGCTGCCAAACTGGGCCAGAGTGCCGAAAGGCCGCTCAAGATACACAGCGCACCCATAGCGCACAAGCCACCGAAAGTCGGATACACCTGCGACCACTTCTAGCAGGTAGTGCTTTCTGCCGCGCACTACATCTGCACGACCGGAAGCACGACTGCCTTTATCAATCCACTTAGCCGGTATTACGCAACCCGGCCGCTATACCCGCCACACTGACCAGTAACGCCTGTTCCAGAGGGCTGTCAGCCTGATTGCCGCGCAGCCGCGAGCGCGCCAGCAGCTCGGCCTGGAGTAGGTGCAACGGGTCCAGGTAGGTGTTGCGCACACTGATCGACTCCAGGGTTTCCGGGCTGTGCGCCAACAGCTGCGACTGACCGGTCAAACCCAGCACTGCGACGACCGCCTGCGACAATAGGCCGCGTAGATGCGCACCCAGCGGACGCAGGGCTGGCTCGACCAAACGCTCGTCATACAACTGGGCGATGGACTCGTCGGCCTTGGCCAGCACCATTTCCAGCATGTCGATGCGGGTGCGAAAGAACGGCCAGTGTTCGCGCATCTGCCCGAGCAGCTCGCCTTCGCCGCGTTGAAAGGCGTTGTCCAGTGCCGCTTCCCAGCCCAGCCAGGCTGGCAGCATCAGGCGCGTTTGCGTCCAGGCGAAAATCCAGGGAATCGCCCGTAGGCTCTCGACGCCACCCTCGCGGCGCTTGGCCGGGCGGCTGCCCAGGGGCAAGCGACCCAGCTCCTGCTCCGGCGTGGCCTGACGGAAATAGTCGACGAATTGCGGGTGTTCACGCACCACCGCGCGATAGGCACTGACGCCATCACTGGCCAGTCTATCCATCAGCTCGCGCCAGGCCGGCTCCGGGCTGGGTGGCGGCAACAAGGTAGCCTCCAGCACGGCGGCGAGATACAGATTGAGGTTCTGCTCGGCGATATCCGGCAGGCCGAATTTGAAACGAATCATTTCACCCTGTTCAGTGGTGCGGAAACGCCCCGCTACCGAGCCAGGCGGCTGCGACAGAATTGCCGCATGCGCCGGGCCGCCGCCACGCCCCACGGTGCCACCACGACCGTGGAACAGCAGCAGTTCGACATCCTGTTCGAGGCAGACCTGCACCAGGGTTTCTTGGGCACGGTACTGCGCCCAGGCCGCCGCAGTGGTGCCGGCGTCCTTGGCGGAGTCGGAATAGCCGATCATCACCTCCTGCGGCCCGTGCAAGCGCGCGCGGTAGCCATGCAGTGCCAGCAGCCGGCTGATTACCGGGCCGGCGTTGTCCAGGTCAGCGAGCGTTTCGAACAATGGCACCACGCGCATCGGCCGTTGCAACCCGGCTTCCTTGAGCAGCAACTGCACCGCCAGCACATCGGAGGCCGCACCGGCCATGGAGATCACGTAGGAGCCCAGCGATGCAGCAGGCGCGCCAGCTACTTCACGGCAAGTGGCCAGCACCTCTTCGGTTTCGCCGCTGGGTTTGAAGTGGCCGGGCAACAGCGGCCGGCGGTTCTCCAGCTCTTTCAGCAGAAACGCCAGGCGCGCCTCTTCATCCCACTCGGCGTAACGGCCCAGACCGAGGTAATCGGTGATTTCACTCATGGCGGCGGCGTGGCGACTGGAGTCCTGACGCACATCCAGACGCACCAGAAACAGACCGAAGGTTGCCGCGCGGCGCAGGCAATCGAGCAGCGGGCCATCGGCAATCACACCCATGCCGCATTCATGCAGCGACTGGTAGCACAGCGTCAGCGGCTCCAGCAGCTCGCGGTTGTCCTGCAGCACGCCTGCGGGCGCCGGGATCGACTCATGCAACGCAGCCTGGGCCCAGCTGCGGGTAGCACGCAAACGCTCACGCAGCTGTTTGAGCAGACTGCGATAGGGTTCGGCACTCGCCCCCACTCGCGCCAGCAGCGCCTGGCTGGCCTGCTGCATGGACAATTCGGCCGCCAGGTTATCGACATCACGCAGGTACAGGTCTGCTGCCATCCAGCGCGCCAGCAACAGCACTTCGCGGGTAATCGTGGCCGTGACATTCGGGTTGCCATCACGGTCGCCGCCCATCCAGGACGCGAAGCGAATCGGCGCAGCATCCAGCGGCAGGTGCAACCCGGTGGCTCTATGCAGCACCTGATCGGCCTTGCGCAGCACATTGGGGATGGCGTGCCAGAGCGAATGTTCGATCACCGCAAAACCCCATTTGGCTTCATCCACCGGGCTCGGCCGGCTGCGGCGGATTTCTTCGGTGTGCCAGGCTTCAGCAATCAACCGCTGCAGGCGCTGCTTGACCTGCTCACGCTCGACCGCCGAGAGGTCGCTATGGTCGCCGGCTGCCAGCTGCTCGGCCATCGCGTCGTATTTCTGAATCAGCGTGCGCCGCGCCACTTCGGTGGGGTGCGCGGTCAGTACCAGCTCGATATCCAGGCGGCCGAACTGGCGGGCCAGGGCCTCGCCCTTGTGGCCGTTGCTGGATAGCCGCTGCAGCAGATCAGCGAGGATATTGTCTTCAAACGGCTGCGCTTCACCCGGCGCGCGACGGCGCACGCGGTGGTACTGCTCGGCGATATTGGCCAGGTTGAGAAACTGGTTGAACGCCCGCGCCACCGGCAGCAGCTCGTCATCTTCCAGTTGGTTGAGGGTTGCACTGAGTTGTTCCGCGCCCTCCTGCGAACCACGGCGCGAGGCCTTGGCCCCCTTGCGAATGCGCTCGATCTTGTCGAGAAAAGCGGCGCCATGCTGCACGCTGATGGTGTTACCCAATAGTTCGCCGAGCTGGTGGACGTCCTCGCGCAGACGCGCGTCGATTTCTGCCATGAGTGTTGCCTCCGCTGATCCTGTCTCCAGAGTGCCCAGCGCGCCAACTTCTTACAAGTGCGCGACGCCTTAGCCGCACTTATCGGGGCAGGCACTAGTCTTAGCTAAGCAAGCCCACCCAGATTGAAGCGGCGGGCATAGAACAGACACGAGGCAATCATGAAGATTCGCGAGCTTGTTCAGCACTGGCAGGAAAATGCCCAGGGGCGGCTGAGCGCAACGCCTTATCAGATACGACTCGACCTGGAAGCCGAAGCGCGCCTGGCAGCCTTGCAGGAAATGTACCCCAAGCACCACATTGAAGAGCTGATCGGGGAATTGCTCGGCGCGGCACTTGATGAGCTGGAGGCCAGCCTGCCTTACGTCCAAGGCAGCAAGGTGGTGGCCAGCGATGAACAGGGCGACCCGCTATATGAAGACGTCGGCCTGACGCCGCGCTTCCTTGCCCTGTCACGCCGGCATTTGCAGCGTCTTAGTGAACAGCAGAAGCAGGCGGGCTGAGCTTACTGACCTGCGCTGCAACGCACGGCCTGCTTGCGTTGGTCGACCAGTACGCCACTCAGGCCCTTCTGCTCCAGATCAAACAGCACCAGCACGCCATCGATGCACTGGGCGACCTGGCTGGCAGGTTTGAGCGAGACCTTATAGTCCTCACCCGGCACCGTCTTGAGCATGGTGAACTCGGACAGCAGCAAGGCATCTTCCGGCTTGGCGATATGCAGATAGCCGTAATAACCGAGCACAGCCACCGTGGCGCAGATGCTGCCAATACCGGTAAGGATCAGCGGGATGGGGTTTACTTCACTCATAACAGGCTCTCGGTTTTTTCAGTTAGCGGGCTAAGCACAGGCGGCGCAGCTTGCAGCAAACATTCACGCCTGCAAAGGCCCAGATTGCCGCATCATTTACCGCCCGCGCGCACTTCCTCGCGGGCCTTGAAGGTCGCTTCATAGATGCGCTCGGCCAGGCGCGAGAACGGCAGACTCTGCACCCACACCGTACCAGTGCCCTTGAGGGTCGCGAGGAGGATGCCCTCGCCGCCAAACAGCATGCTTTTCAGGCCGCCGGCCAAGGCGATGTCGTAGTCGATACCGCTGGTAAAGGCCACCAGGCAGCCGGTGTCCAGGCGCAGAGTTTCGTTGTTCAACTCCTTGCGAATCACCGTGCCGCCAGCATGCACAAAGGCCAGGCCGTCACCTTCGAGCTTCTGCAGAATAAAACCCTCGCCGCCGAAGAACCCGGCCCCCAGACGTTTGTTAAAGCTGATACCGACAGCCGTGCCGTAGGCAGCGCAGAGAAAGGCGTCTTTCTGGCAGATCAGCGTGCCGCCATGCTCGGCCAGCTGAATCGGCACCACGGTGCCGGGGTACGGCGCAGCAAAGGCCACGCGCGCCGGAGCTTTACCGGCATTTGAGAAGTGCGTCATAAACAGCGACTCACCCGTGAGCATGCGCTTGCCCATGCCCCACAGTTTGCCCAGCACGCCCGTGGCCGCACCATCGCCCAGGCGTGTTTCAAAGCGAATGCCGTCGGTCATGTAATTCATTACACCGGCTTCGGCGATCACCGTTTCGCCCGGATCGAGAATGACCTCCACGCTCTGCGCAGAGGCGCCAAGGATTTCGTAGTCGAGTTGATGGCTGGGCATGCAGGGTTCCTGGCAATTAGACAAGGATTCGGTGAAGGCTCCCCGGATGTCATCCGAGCTGCAAAACGACCTGACCGCACTGGATGAAAGTGTCGCGAGCGAAGAGCAGGCAAGGCGAAGATGAGGCCGGAAAGCGGAGCTTACTGCTGTAAATGAGCATTTCCGGCCTCATCCTCAACGCCGCATGATCGAGCGCAGCAGCTTTCAGAGGATATTGGCGTAGTCGGCTTCGATCCGATCAAGGCTTAGGTGGTTCAAAAAATTGGAGAAGCACATCCAGGCCGACAGCGAATTGAGGTCACTGAACTGCGGCGGCAGGTACTTGGGTGCAACAACCTGCCCTTCATCCACCAACTGGCGTAGGGTGCGCATGTCTTCCAGGGTGGTCTTGCCGCAGAACAACAGCGGAATCTGCTCCAGCTTGCCTTTGCGCACGGCCAGCTGGATGTAGTTGTAAATCATGATGAAGCCTTTCAAATAGGACAGATCCTTGGTGAAAGGCAGGCCGTTGGGGGTAGAGCCCCGGAACACGCGGTTGGCGTTGCTGTAGCTGTCTTCCTGACTGAAGCCTTGTTCACGGTAGAAATCGAAGACCTGCAGGAAATCCGCACCCTCTTCGGCCATATGGATGGCACGGGTGCGATTGGTCAGCTTGCGTAGACGGGTTGGGTAAGAGGCGAAGGTGATCACTTCCATCAAAATCGCCAAGCCTTCCTGGGTCACCGTGGACGAGGGCGGGCCCTTGGCCAGAAAGGTGCAGACCGGCTGACTTAAGCCATTCAGGGTGGTGGCCACATGCACCAGGCCTTCATGCACTTCCAGGGCTTTTACATCGCGCTCATTGAACATCGCATCGGCGCGGATCTTGATGTAATCGGCACCAGCGGCCGCATCGGCGAGAATACCGTCGGACTCAAACACCCGAATGGTACTCTCCTCCTCACCAAACACCTTGTTCAGACGGTGCTGCAGCAGGTTGACGGCCTCTTTGGCGGTCAGGGTCTTGGCTTCGTCCTTGAGGTCACCGCGCTTGTCGATGTTATTGAGGAAGTCGGAAAACATCAGGCCCAGGTCGGCCAGAGTCGGGTCGCCGGCATGGAAGGCGTCGGAAGCCGCGCCATAGAGTTCCTGGCTGATCAGACCAAAGTCCTCGGTGCCACGTGCCTCAAGCATGCGAATGACCATGCGGTACTCGCGGCACATGCGCCGCATGATCTTGCCCACCGGGTTGAACTGGCCGAGCTGGCGGGTGATGTCACGCTCGATATTCTGGAACTCCAGCTTCTTTGCCGACGCATCAAAGGGCAGCGGCCGGTTGGCGTAGTAGGCATGGTCGACGGCGGGCAGCTTCTTGCCTTTATGCTTGAGAAACTCGCTGCGGATCGAGTCATCCCATTTCACCGCGTCCAGCACGCGAATCGGCGTCTGCGCCTCGACCAGACGGTCGGACAGCGCGCGCACGATCAACTGATAATCGTCCAACCCGGTGTGACTGTTCATGCGTTCCCCATCACTCACTAGTCGCCCGCCCGCTGATAACGCGCGACCTCGATAAATACATCCGAATTGGCCTGATCGTCGAGGTAGCTGAACACCTGCTCCAGCGGACTGCTGATCAGCACGCCATCGCCTTCAGCGCCATCAATCACCTCACCCTGCAACGCGCCCTGCTCCAGCTCCTGAAGGACCCGGTCGACATCCAGGTTGTAGATCACCAATTCATTGTTGGTGGTCAGCTCGAAGCCAGCGATGGCGAAGTTTGCCCCCAGGCTTTTCGGCAGGCCGGCCGAAAGGTACCAGCGACGGCCATGGTGGGCCACGGTAAAGCCGTATTCTTCAACGCTGTCGAGGTTATCCAGGCTGTCGACATAAGCCCGCGCCTTATAGACGTTGGAGCCGGCACGGGTGATCTGCAGATACAGCTGCTCGCCCCACTCGTTCTTGCGCGACCACTCGCCGAGCAAGGGAATCGGGGCAGCTTCATTGGCGGGAATCGGGTCCTTGAAGGTCACCAGACAGCCACCAAGCAGCAGGAAGGACACGGCAAGCAGCGCGCGCCAGGCTTTCATTCAGCTCTCCTTGTGAACGGATTTAGTGGGCTATAGCCCCAGCACCAGATGCATATAACGTTTAAGCATGGCCAACATCTCTTCACTGTCCAGATGATCGACACCATCGAGCAGGCCCTGATACTCCATGCGCACAATAATCGCCGTCAAGAGCTTGGCATCCTGCTCCGCCTGCTGCGAACCCAGCACCTCGAAGAAGTGCGTCACGCCTTGCAGCAGAATCTGCCGATGGGCGCGCAACAGCCCGTGCAGGCGCGGGTTAAGCAAAGCCTCCTGCTGAAAGGCCTGCTCGGCCAGCAGGTGTTCACGACGAGTCAGCAACTGCTGGCGCACATATTCCACGGCTAACCGGGCAATCTCATTGGCCAGACGCCGACGCGCCTCGGCGCTGCCATCCAGGCGGCTAACCTGCTCACGCAGCAGTCCTTCGGTACTGCTCCAGAACTGGCCCATGTGCGCCGCGCTGCGCTCAACGAACTGAGCGAAGGTATCGGTGATCAGGTCGTTGATGTCTTTGAAGTAATAAGTAGTCGCCGAGAGAGGTACTTCGGCTTCTGCAGCCACCGCACGATGGCGGACGGCACGCACGCCTTCACGCACGATAATGCGCATGGCGGCATCGAGAATGGCCTGGCGGCGCTGTTCACTGCCCTGTCGGCTGGCTTTGCGGCCGTGGTACTGCACGCTCTCAGCGACGGCGTTGGCCACCAGGGTGGCGCTTTCTTGGGCGGGCTTGGCTGTCACAGCAGGACGATCCTCTGTCGTTTATTCAAGATTACTAATGACTTAGTCAGTAAATCGCAAAAATAATCCATCTGCAGGCAATAAAAAGTCAGGTAATAAAAAGCCGCCCGGAGGCGGCTTAGCAACATCAGGCCTGCGGGCGCATGTGCGGGAACAGGATCACGTCGCGAATCGACGGTGAATTGGTCAGCAGCATCACCAGACGGTCGATACCAATACCCTCACCGGCGGTCGGCGGCATGCCGTATTCCAGGGCGCGGACGAAGTCGGCGTCGAAGTGCATGGCCTCGTCGTCGCCAGCGTCCTTGTCGGCCACCTGCTGCATAAAGCGCGCGGCCTGGTCTTCGGCGTCGTTGAGCTCGGAGTAGGCGTTGGCGATTTCGCGGCCGCCGATAAACAGTTCGAAGCGGTCGGTGACGCTCGGATCGTCGTCGCTACGACGGGCCAGCGGCGAGACTTCGAACGGGTAGCGGGTAATAAAGTGCGGCTGCTCCAGCTTGTGCTCGACCAGCTCCTCGAAAATCATCACCTGCAGCTTGCCCAGGCCTTCGAAGCCGAGCACCTTGGCGCCGGCCTTCTTGGCGATCTCACGAGCTCGCTCGATGTCGTTGAGATCAGCAGCGGTGATTTCCGGGTTGTACTTGAGGATCGAGTCGAACACCGACAGGCGCACGAACGGCTCGCCGAAGTGGAACACCTTGTCGCCATAGGGCACGTCGGTAGTCCCCAGAATCAGCTGGGCCAACTCGCGGAACAGCTCCTCGGTCAGGTCCATGTTGTCTTCGTAGTCGGCGTAGGCCTGGTAGAACTCGAGCATGGTGAACTCGGGATTGTGCCGAGTCGAAACACCTTCGTTACGGAAGTTGCGGTTGATCTCGAACACTTTTTCAAACCCGCCAACAACAAGCCGCTTGAGGTACAGCTCCGGGGCGATACGCAGGAACATCTGCATATCCAGGGCGTTGTGGTGGGTCTCGAACGGCTTGGCTGCGGCGCCGCCAGGAATGGTCTGCAGCATCGGCGTTTCGACTTCGAGGAAGTCGCGCTTCATCAGGAAGCTGCGGATGTGCGCGATCACCTGGGAACGCACGCGGAAAGTCTGGCGCACATCTTCGTTGACGATCAGGTCGACATAGCGCTGGCGGTAGCGCTGCTCGGTGTCGCTCAGGCCGTGGTGCTTGTCCGGCAGCGGGCGCAGCGATTTGGTCAGCAGGCGCACTTCGGTCATTTCCACGTACAGGTCGCCCTTGCCGGAACGAGCCAGGGTGCCTTCGGCGGAGATGATGTCGCCCATGTCCCAGGTTTTCACCGCGGCCAGGGTTTCTTCGGACAGGGTCTTGCGGTTGACGTAGACCTGGATGCGTCCGGTCATGTCCTGAATCACCATGAACGAGCCACGGTTGAGCATGATGCGCCCGGCCACCTTGACCGGAATGGCAGCCTCGGCCAGCTCTTCCTTGGTCTTCTCGGCGTACTGTTTCTGCAGGTCGGCGCAGTAGTTGTCGCGGCGGAAGTCGTTGGGGAAGGCATTGCCCTGCTCACGGATGGCAGCAAGCTTTTCCTTGCGCTGGGCAATCAGCTTGTTTTCGTCCTGTTGCAGTTCGTTCTGGTCGAGTTGTTGGTCGCTCATGGTCGTCTATCTGCCTGGCATCTAAGTCAAAGGGGTTACTGGCCGGAGCGAGCCGAGCTCACTCCGGCGGGAACGGATCAAAGGCCCTGCTTCAGGCTGGCCTCGAGGTACTGGTCGAGGTCGCCATCGAGCACCTTCTGGCAATCGCTGCGTTCGACGCCAGTACGCAGATCCTTGATGCGCGAGTCATCAAGCACGTAGGAGCGAATCTGATGACCCCAGCCGATATCCGACTTGGAGTCTTCCAGGGCCTGAGACGCAGCGTTGCGCTTCATCATTTCCAGCTCGTACAACTTGGCCCGCAGCATTTTCATGGCGGTGTCCTTGTTGGCGTGCTGCGAGCGCTCGTTCTGGCACGCCACCACGGTGTTGGTCGGTACGTGGGTGATACGTACAGCCGAGTCGGTGGTGTTGACGTGCTGACCACCGGCGCCGGAGGAGCGGTAGGTGTCGATACGCAAGTCGGACGGGTTGATCTCGATCTCGACCTTGTCGTCGATCTCGGGCGACACGAACACCGCCGAGAACGAGGTGTGGCGACGGGCGCCTGAGTCGAACGGGCTCTTGCGCACCAGGCGGTGCACGCCGATTTCGGTACGCAGCCAACCAAAGGCGTATTCGCCTTTTATATGCACAGTGGCGCCCTTGATGCCGGCGACTTCACCTTCGGACAACTCGACGATCTCGGCGCTGAAACCGCGCTTGTCAGCCCAGCGCAGGTACATGCGCAGCAGGATATTGGCCCAATCTTGCGCTTCTGTACCGCCGGAGCCGGCCTGGATGTCCAGGTAGCAGTTGTTCGGATCCATCTCGTGGCTGAACATGCGGCGGAATTCCAACTTCTCGAGAATTTCGCGCAGGCGTTCGATTTCAGCAGCGACGTCGTCGACCGCACCCTGATCGTCTTCTTCGACGGCCATATCGAGCAGGTCGCGCGAATCGGCCAGGCTGCCGGTCAGATCGTCGATGGTTTCGACTATCTGCGCCAGCGTGGCGCGCTCACGGCCCAGGCTCTGGGCGTATTCGGGCTTGTTCCAGACGTTCGGGTCTTCGAGTTCGCGGTTTACTTCGACCAGGCGATCATGCTTGTGATCGTAGTCAAAGATACCCCCGAATAGTCTGGGTGCGCTCGGACAGGTCCTTGATGCTATTAAGGATCGGGTTGATTTCCATGGTGTTCAGCACTCGCAGGCGATTGAGGTGTACAGCGGCCCAGTGCAGCCCGATCAGCAACCTCACGGCATATGATCGAGCTCGGCAACCTGACCCTGGCCCCGAAGTTTCAGAAAAGCCGGCGAGTATACCCCAGTCGATACCCTGCTGGCAGCCCATGGCGAACACCTCCAGACGGCCAACAATCAGTTAAAACGCTGCGCCGCGCCTCAATCCGGAGCAACAAGACACACTTGGTTACGCCCATTCTGCTTGGCCAGGTATAAGCCCCGATCAGCCAGCTCGACCAGGTCGGTCGGCGCCATGTCTACCCGCGGAGTGAGCGTGGCAACGCCCATGCTGATACTGACGATGGACCCCTGCACGGGCTTCTCATGGGGAATTGCCAAGGCTTGCACAGAGAGCCGGACCTTCTCCGCAAACAAGCGTGCCCCGCCGCGTGTGGTGCCCGGCAGGATCATGGCGAACTCCTCACCGCCATAACGCGCTGCCAAATCCGAAGATCGACTGCACATTTCATTCATGCACGCCGCGACCTTGCGCAAGGTTTCGTCCCCTTCCACATGGCCAAAACGATCATTAAAGGCCTTGAAGTGATCAACATCGATCATCAGCAGCGACAGTTCGCTCTGTTCACGTAGCGCACGTGCCCACTCACTGTTCAGACAATCATCAAAGTGTCTTCGATTGGCCAGCCCCGTTAGCCCGTCTGATCTCATCAAGCGCTGCAGTACTAGATTGGCCTCCAGCAGTTGCTGCTGACTTTCACGCAACGCGCGAAAGGCATCATCGCGCTGCTGCAGGGCCATATAAGAACGTGAGTGATAACGAATACGCGCTACCAGCTCAATAACATCGGGGAGTTTAACCAGGTAATCGTTGGCACCCAGGGTGAACGCCGCGCTTTTGACCTTGGGGTCTTCCTTGGTCGACAGCACGATAATCGGCACGTCCTGCAACGCGTGGCGCGCTCGATACTGAGTCAACAATTCAAGCCCATCCACGCCTGGCATAACCAGATCTTGCAAAATAACCGTGGGTTTTATCTGCTCAGCCAGACTCACCGCCTGCAAAGGGTCCGAGCAAAAATGAAAGCTTATGTTCACCTCAGGCGCCAAAGCCCGACGCACAGCTTCACCGATCATCGCCTGATCGTCGACCAACAAAACCATCAATGGTGCAGATGTCGATGCATCCTCATGAGCATCGTTGAGATGAGGAAAACTCTGCATACCAATTACTCCAGGCTTAGCGCCCTCTATAGTTATAGCCCCTGCAACATCCAATAGCACTTAGCCATCTCCGTCATTAGTCAAACAACGCCACCAAGCGCCGA
This sequence comes from Pseudomonas sp. 8BK, assembly GCF_902506475.1. NCBI lineage: Bacteria > Pseudomonadati > Pseudomonadota > Gammaproteobacteria > Pseudomonadales > Pseudomonadaceae > Pseudomonas > Pseudomonas sp. 8BK. The sequence continues at coordinate 3,784,215 of NZ_LR733252.1, forward strand.
CCGATATCGGCTAGGGGTAATATTTCTGATGCAGCACCAAGCTGTGCTGCCGCCTTGGGCATGCCATACACCGCGCAGCTGGCCTGATCCTGGGCGATGGTCATAAAACCACGCCGACGCATACTGAGGAGCCCCTGGGCACCATCGCGCCCCATGCCCGTCAGTAGCACGCCGATGGAGTCCCCCGCCCAATTGGCCGCCACACTGTCAAAAAACACATCAATCGACGGCCGGTAAATATGTGCACTGGGCTCAGAGCTATAGGCCAGCTCACCATTACGCTGCAGAATCAAATGATCATTACTACCCGCCAACAACACACTTCCAGACTGCGGCACATCACCCGGGCGCGCCAAGCGCACCGGCAGGTGCGACTCACCTGTCAACCATTGCGCCATGCCAGTGGCGAATGCCTCATCCACATGTTGCACCAATACGATGGCAGCCGGAAAACCAGAGGGTAGTTGCTTGAGTAGCTCAACCAAAGCAGCCGGACCGCCCGCCGACGCACCTATCGCCACCAACGGCTGGCGACAGCTGTTAGTGGCGCGCTGGATAGGCTCACGCGTTTTACGCGTGGTGTTCTGCTCGAACAGCAAGCCCAGGTTACGGATCTTGCGCAGCAGCGCTGCCGCATCCGGCAGCGCTGCTGCGCCTAGCACGGGGGTGGCAACGACATCCAGGGCACCATGCCCCATGGCTTCGAACACACGGCTGACATGGCGGTCAACGTCCGAAGTGACGATCAGGATCGCGCAGGGCGTGCTGGCCATGATCTGCCGGGTGGCCTCAACGCCATCCATTTCCGGCATCAGAAGATCCATCAAAAGTAGATCCGGAGTGTCCACTCGACAGAGCTTTACGGCCTCTGTGCCACTGCCCGCGACCCAGACCACTTGGTGCTCGGGGGCCCGCGCCAGCGCACGACGCAGCGCCTCCACGGCCAACGGCATATCGTTGACGATACCGATTCTCATCCCTGCGCCTCACCTATCAGTACCAGCACCGCATCAAGCAGGGCTTCGTCATGGAAGCTGGCCTTGGCCAGGTAATAATCCGCACCAGCATCCAAGCCTCGCCGGCGATCTTCTTCCCGGTCTTTGTAAGACACCACCATCACCGGCAAGCTGCGCAGACGACTGTCACGCCGTACCAGCGTGACCAGCTCAATACCGTCCATTCGCGGCATGTCGATATCGGTAATCAGCAAATCGAAGTGTTCTGCACGCAGCGCATTCCATCCGTCCATGCCATCCACTGCGACCACTACGTCATAACCACGAGTGAGCAGCAACTTGCGCTCAAGCTCACGCACCGTCAGCGAGTCATCGACTACCAACACCCGCTTGCGAGCGGCCTCACGAGCGCCCTGACGGCGTCGATCAACTCGGTCGAGGTGACCACTGCCCAAGAGTTTGGCAATCGAGCTGAACAAATCCTCAACATCTAGAATCAGCACCGGTGTGCCGTCATCCAGCAAGGCGCCGGCGGCCACGTCACGAATTTTGCCCAAGCGCGGGTCCAGCGGCATAACCACCAGCGTTCGCTCGCCGATAAAACGCTCCACGGCAACGCCGTAGAGGTTGTCGCGCTCGCGAATCAACACCAGCGGGATGCCAGCGTCTTCGGTACGGCCCTCAGGGCGTTGCAACAATTGACTGGCGGAGATCAAGCTGACATGGCGGTCACCGTGCCAAAAGTGCTGGCGCCCTTCCAGCTGCACGACATCCTCCGGACTGACTCGCACCATGTGCTCGATATGCGCCAAGGGGAAGGCATAGGCCTCGCCAGCCACTTCCACCACTAGGCTGCGCACCACGGACAGCGTCAGCGGCACTTGCAGGATAAAGGTGCTGCCTTCGCCACGCCGATGTTCCAGGCGCACGCTGCCGCGCAACTGCCGTAGCTCATGCTGCACCGCATCGAGGCCCACACCGCGCCCCGAGGTCTCGGTTACCTGTTCACGCAGACTGAAGCCCGGCAAAAACAGAAACGCCAGCAGCTCTTCCTCCGCCAGCTTGGCAGCCGTCTCAGTACTGGCAAACTTGCGTGCTACCACCACTTCGCGCAGGCGCTCGACATCCACGCCGGCACCGTCATCACTTAATTCCAGCAGCAACATGCCGGCACGATGTCGCGCACGCAGCAACAAACGCCCTTCCGGCGTCTTACCCTTGCGGGCACGTAGCTCAGGCGGTTCGATGCCATGGTCGATCGCATTACGCAGAAGGTGGGTCAAGGGTGCATCGAGACGTTCAAGCACATCACGGTCGACTTGGGTGGCCTCCCCTTCGATATCCAGACGTACTTGCTTACCGAGCGTGCGCCCCAAGTCGCGCACCATCCGTGCGCGACCCACCAGAACATCTGCCAGCGGACGCATACGCGAGGACAGTGCCGCATCGTAAAGCGAGCGGCTGCGCAGCCCCCCCTCCCAGGCAAACTCATCAAAGGCCTCAAAGTGCTCTTGCAACAGCTGCTGGCACTCAGTCATCTGCGCCCTGGATTCCTCCAGCAGCGCCAACGCCTGTGGCTCCAACGAGCTGTTCAAGGTGATATCGCGCAAGCCATCCAGAGTGCGACGCACCGATGTCTGTTGACGTTTAAGTCGCTGCAGAGCGTCGGCCAACGGCTGGATACGCTGAAACTCAACTAGTGCTTTGCCCGACATATCCAGCAAGTGATCAAGATGCTCGGCCGAAACGCGTAATACCCGGTTGCGACCATCATCATGCGGTTCTTCAAGCGGCTCATCCGCAGATACGAACTCAGGCACAACCTCAGCCGGTACAGCAGGTTCTTCTGCTGCAGTCGCACGACCCAAAGTCGGCACAGCAGCTGCCAACTGGGACTGCAACAAGCTCACCAGCTGTTCAACCCGCTCGACCGAGGGTGCATCGGCCACCACTGGTGCGCCAACCCGGCGCAATAGATCGGTGCCCTGCAGCAACCCGTCAATCTGTTCGGGCACTAAGCGCAGCAAGCCTTCCTGGGCGGCAACCAGCAAGTCCTCCATGGCATGCGCGACTTTCACCCCGTCATCCAATCCGACAATACGCGCAGCGCCCTTGAGCGAATGCGCCGCCCGCATACAGGCCTCCAACTGCCCGGCATGGCAAGGCTCACGCTCCAAGATCAGCAAGCCGGCATCCAGTAGCTGCGCCTGGGCATCCGCCTCCAGACGGTAGAGCTCTAGCAGCGAAGCATCCCTCATCTGATCAGGCGTCATGCGAGACTCCTACCTATGGCCTGGCGCAACAGCTCGTCATCCAGCCGGGTCAGGCTGCGCCCCTGCCATTGCACGACACCACTGGCAAACTGACTAACCGCCAGGCCACCATCACGCACCGCCGGCAGCACACTGTGCAGTGGAATGGCGTGAATACCGTCCACCTCATCCACGGGTACGACCACAGGCCCGCCTTGCCCAGTAAGAATCAGCATGCGCGGGATGACCCGCTGCTGGGTAGGCGGTACTCCACCGACAGTAATACCTAGGAGTTCGCCAAGCGATAGACAAGCCACTAAGGTGCCGCGCACATTAGCCACACCTAACAGGCTGCGAGAACGCTGGTGAGGCAATGAATGAATCGGCATCAGCGCCACCACCTCGTCTAGGCTACGCGTAGCAATCGCCAGCCACTCTTCAGCAATGCGGAACACCAACAGTGAGCAACACGCAACGGCCTGCTCTTGGACAACCAACTCGACGTCGTCATGTAACGACGTATAACGCTCAAGCAAGCGTGTCGCGGCCGCCGCATACACCTCACAATTGCGACAATGCACATGCTCACGCAGACGCTCACAGCTTTTATCGCCCTGCACCCCGATACGGTTCCAGCAATCATCGATAGCGGCCCCGCCGCCCACAAGCGTCAGCTCATCGCTCATCGCGTTTCATTCCAGTAGGGTTCGCGCGACTTACCCGCAGCTGCAACCGCTTGGCACCCTCATGGTCACCGCGCGCCGCCAGCAGCGTCGCCAGATGCACCAGGCTTTCAACATGCTCGGGTTCAAGGTAAAGCGCCTTGCGGTAGTAAGCCTGTGCACTGTCACCCTGATCGGCCATGTCATTGAGCAAGGCCAACCAATAAAAGGCATCGGCACTAGGGCCGTGCTCAAGCAGATAACGCTCACACTCCTGTAGCGCCTCCTCACTGCGCCCGGCATCGGCTAGTTCAACGACTCTGGCCAGCGCACTGGCCGCATCGTCGAGCCGCACTGCAGGTGCCGGCGGTGCCAGAGCCACGGCCGGCAGCGCGCGCAGCGGCTGTGGCTCTGGCCGCATCGACCGAACAGGCTCTGGCACCACCACGCGCCCGTGTGCCGTTACCACTGGTGCCACAACCGCACGCTTAAAAGCAAACGTCAGCGGTGCACCCAACGCCTGCATGCCGCGCTGAGTCAGCAAGCTTGCCTCGGCTGGACCGACGAAGAAGGTGCCATCGGCGTGCAGCAGGCGTTGCAGCCCATCCAGTACCGCATTCTGCGTTGGGCGATCAAAATAGATCAGCAGGTTGCGGCAGAAGACAAAATCAAACGGCGCTTCACCGCCCAGCACATTACTGTCCAATAGGTTGCCGCAACGCAGTTGGACTCGGTCGCGCACCCGCTGCTGTAGCTGGAAACCGCTGTCCGTCACCTCGAAATAGCGCTCGCGAAAGCCCAGCTCTTGTCCACGAAATGAATTGCGTCCGTAATGCCCCAAGCGTGCCAACTCCACCACCCGAGCACTGACATCCAACGCATCAACCTGGAATGCAGCAGGCGCAAAACCCGCATCCAGCAGCGCCATCACTATCGAATAAGGCTCCTCACCACTGGAGCACGGCAAACTGAGGACGCGCAGCGCACGACTGCCAGCCAGCGCAGCCTTGCGCTTGAGCGCCAACTCGACCAAGGTCACAAACGACTCCGGGTAGCGGAAAAACCAGGTTTCCGGCACCACTACCGCCTCGACCAACGCCTGTTGCTCGCCACTCGAACGCTCCAACTGCTTCCAATAGTCATCTTCAGCAGCAAGCTCTAGTGCCTGCATGCGCTGACGAACGGCCCGCTCAATCACCAGTCGACCAACCGACTCCGCCTCCAGGCCGATCAGTTGCTTCAGCAGGTGCTCTATCTGGCGAATCATGGCGTCCCGCCCGGTTCAGGAAACAGCAGCGCACGCACGTCCGCAGGCAGCAAACCGGCAACTTCGATGCGCTGCACCAGCCCCTGTGCACTACGTTGCACCCCTCCCAGGTACTGCGCCTCGCCGGCGTGCAACGCCGAGTCAGCAAAGGCACTGCTAGACAGGCGCAAGGTATCGGTGGCCTTTTCCAGGATCAGACCCAGCACACGATTGGCCGGCTGGTACTGCACCAGCACCAGCCGGGTACTGGTCAACGTCGCTGCAGGTCGAGCACAGGCGCGGACCAACAGATCAATCACCGGCACCAGTGCCCCACGATACTCAAAGCCGCCAGCGACCCAAGAAGGTGCCTGCGGGAACGCCTTCAGACGGCGCAACGGCAACACCTCGACCACCTCGTGCACACTTAATGCGTAACGGTCCTGGTCCAGACTGAATAACAAATACAACTCACCCGCCTCACGCTTGGCGTACGTTTGGCCGGCACTCGGGGTGTGCATACTCAGACCTTGAATCGGCTGACGCCGCTGCGCAGGCTACCGGCCACCTGGTTCAATTCGTCAATGGCAGCACCGGCTTGGCGCAGCGAATCAACCGTCTGGCCGCTAGCTTCACTCAATTGCACCAGCGCCTGATTGATCTGTTCGGCACCGGTCGCCTGGGCTTGCATACCCTCGTCCATCATCTGCACCCGTGGCGCCAGTGCCTGCACCTGATGAATGATCTGCGACAGCTGATCACCCACCTGGGTCATCTCGCTATTACCCCGGCGCACCTCTTCGGAGAACTTGTCCATCCCCATGACCCCCGCCGACACTGCAGACTGAATCTCGCGCACCATCTGTTCGATGTCATAGGTGGCCACAGCCGTTTGATCGGCCAGGCGCCGCACCTGAGTAGCAACCACGGAAAAACCACGGCCATACTCACCTGCCTTCTCGGCTTCAATGGCCGCATTCAGGGACAGCAAGTTGGTCTGATCCGCCACTTTGACGATGGTGGTCACCACATGATTGATATTGCCCGCTTTCTCATTGAGGACCGCCAGCTTGGCATTTACGACGTCGGCAGCACCCACCACATGGCGCATCACATCCTCCATGCGGGCCAAGCCCAACTGACCAGAACCGGCCAACACCGAGGTTTGCTCGGCAGTGCCAGAAACCTCGTTCATGGTGCGTACCAGATCGCGCGAGGTGGCCGCAATTTCACGCGAGGTGGCGCCGATCTCCGTAGTAGTGGCTGCCGTTTCGGTAGCAGTAGCCTGCTGCTGACGGGAGGTTGCAGCGATTTCGGTGATTGAGGTGGTCATCTGCACGGCCGAACGCTGCGCCTGAGCCACCAGACTCTTCAGCTCATCAGCCATACTATTGAAGCCTTCTTCGATGGCGTTGAACTCATCGCGCCGCCCCATAGCAAGGCGCGCAGAAAGGTCGCCTGAACCAAGTACCTTGAAGGTTTCCACGATCACAGCAATAGGTTGACTGATGGTGCGCTGCAAAATCACCGCGCTCAGTGCCGCCACCACCAGAACAATCAAAATAGCCAGCACCAGGCTCAACTTGGTCAACCCGGCATCTGTGACAATCTGCTCCACAGCTTGATTAGCCGTGTGCTGATTTAACTCGAACAACTGAGTCAGTACTTTGCGCGCCTCTAGCCAAGTTGGTAGTAACTCTTCGCGCACCAAGCGGCGGGCATCAACATCGCGACCATCCGCAAGCAGTGCAAGCAGTTGGCCATGTAGCGCCAGGTACTGATCACGCTTGCTTAAGAACTCTTGCGACTCCAACCGACTGCGTTCGGAGCTGTTGGTCTCTTGGTAGGCCGCCCACGTTGTGTCTAGCTGCTGAATCAACTCGGCAAAAACCTTACTTTCCTCCGGACTCAAGTTGCGCCTAGCGTCATCATCCTGACCAACCATCAATAAACGCTGACTTTCCATCAGGTGATCCGCCCAGGCCAAGCGCATCTGCCCGGCCAATTGCATACCAGGAGCCGCCGACTTGCGCACATTAACCGCCGCCTGTTCGACCGTTGCCAAACGGTAATAGGCGGTTGTGGAAAGCAGCAAAAGGATAATCACCACAACAGAAAAGCTCGCGATGATGCGTTGCCGGACAGTCCAGTTCTTCACAGTATTCCCCACTCGATTAAACGCACCCAGCCAACCAGACCGCGATTGCGCGCAGTTATTCGGACTCTAGAGTTTGCGTCAGCCAGCAGCAAGCTCTGAAATACCATAGGCCACAGAGCCATCCCTACTCTGACCAAGCCCAGTACAGCTGAGCTAGACTGCCCGCTGAACGCTCAAACCTTATTTACACCAGCCCTCAATTAGCTTGATACACCTAAACCGCCTGCGGAGTTGCGTCAGTATGGGTAGACCGCACAGCCTACGTAGCCGTTTTGCCCTGCTGATTGCAGTGCTGGTCGCAGGCCTAAGTTGGCTGCTCGGCAGCCTGATTGGCCATGATGCCAGCCAGCGCATCCGCGAAGAGGTCGGCCGGGATCTCGCCGAAGTCTCCTTTATGATGGTTGATCGCCTGGACCGCGACATGCAGAGCCGCGCCGCCATGCTCCAGGTAATCGGCAAACTGCGCGCACTGCGCCAGCCGGACGATATCGTCGAGGTTCGCGTATTGCTCGACCGCCTGCAGAGCGAGTTCCCCAGCATCGCCTGGATCGGCTTTACCGACGCCAAGGGCACGGTGCTGGCCTCCAGCGATGGTGTGTTGGAAGGTGCCAGCATCGCCCAGCGCCCGGTTTTCATGGAAGCGCAGAAAACCGTGTTTATCGGCGACGTACATGAGGCCGTGCTGCTGGCCAAGCTGCTGCCCAACCCAAGCGGTGAGGCGATGAAATTCGTCGATATCAGCCTGCCGGTGTTTGCCGCGGATGGCAGTCTGGTGGGCGTGCTGGCTTCGCACCTGTCCTGGTCATGGGCCGATGAAGTACGCCTGGCCATCCTTGAACCAATCCAGAAGCGCCGTAATATCGAGTTTTTCGTGATTGGCCAGGACCGCACGATCCTTCTGGCCCCCAAGGAAATGATCGGCCAGCGCCTGCACCTGCCTGCCCTCAACGAAGTGGCGCAACGCCAGGACCTCTGGGCCGTGCAGGAATGGCCGGACGGCAAGCAGTACCTGACAGGCCTGGCGCTAAGCCAGGGCCATATGGACTACAAAGGCTTGGGCTGGACGGTGATCGCCCGCCAGCCACTGGATGAAGCCTACGCCCCGGCGCGCGAAACAACGCGCTATATCCTGCTGTGGGGTAGCGGCCTTGCAGTATTGTTCGCGCTGCTCGGCTGGCTGGTAACTGGCTACTTCACCCGCCCCTTGCGGCAGATTGCCGAAGCGGCGGATCGCCTTAGCGCGGGTGAAATCAGCGTGATTCCCGAGCTGAAAAGCACCCGCGAGATCGAGATACTCAGCAATTCGATTCGCCATCTGGTGGAAAGCCTGACTCACCAGCAAAACGCCCTCGGCGTCATGGAAAACCTTGCTCACCACGACGCGCTCACCGGCCTGCCCAATCGAGTCGCCCTGGAAAGCTACTTGCCACGCGCGCAGCAACGCAGCCAGACCAATAGCAATTGCCTGGCGTTGTTCTACCTGGATCTGGATGGCTTCAAGCCGATCAACGACCAGTTCGGCCATGCAGCAGGCGATCAGCTGCTACGTGAAGTCGCAGTACGCCTGCGCAGCTGCCTGCGTGATGGCGATCTGGTCGCACGCCTGGGTGGTGACGAGTTCCTGATGGTGCTCCAAGTGCCCAGCGGTGAAGCCCTGGGGCAGGCACAACTGGTGGCCGAACGCACCCTTGCGGCGCTAAGTGCGCCGGTCGATCTGGGCAACAATCAGGTTGTGGTTGGCTGCAGCATCGGCGGTGCACTATGGCCGCTGGACAGCAGCAACCTGGCCGAAGCACTGGAACTGGCCGACCAGGCCCTGTACCGGGCGAAGCATGCCGGCAAGAACTGCGCAGTGTTCCACTCAGCCTACTATAAGCAATGAGGCTTATTTAGCCCGTAGGCGCAGCAACTGGTCCGCCATTTCGGCCGCATGCCGCTCGACCACCAGCGGCACCAGGTTGTCGTTGTAGCCGACCAGGCGCGAGTAGATAAATTTCCAGCGCGTCTGCGCCCGCTGCAAACGCTGTTGCTGCTCGCCGGTCAACTCAGTCGCCAGGGTGGCGAGCTCGGCATCGACCTGCTTGGCCAGCACGTCGATATCCTGATTCAGGTAATGCTGCTGTTGCTCGGGCAGGGTCTCGATATCACCAACATAAGCCCGCGCGGTATAGCGCGCCGCCAGGTATTGCACCTTGGCCGGCAGGCTTTGCAAACGCAGATCCGCCGCAGACAATGGCTGCGCCTGGCCTTTCAGCAGTTGCTGCTCTAGTGCCTCCAAAGCCGCCACCAACTCGCGCTGAGCCTTGCTGTACTGGAAGTTGAACTCCCACGGCAGGTCCGGCTCACTGGGGTTATAGGCCAGGGTTTGCTCGACCAACGCGGTAAAGGTCGCCAAGGGTGACTGCAACTGCTCCATCGCCAAGCGCGCCGAATCGGTCAGCGGCTGCGCCTGCAAGGTCGCCAGGCTTTCGCGCAGCTTGCTCAGGTCGGCCTGCACCTTGGCCGCCAGCTCGGCATGTCCACCTTCACCGCGATGGATAAACAGATCGGTACTGGCGCGAAACACCTGTACCTGCGCCAGCTGCACTTGAGTCAGCGCCACATCAGGCGCGGAATGCGCGATTGCGCTGAAAAGAACCAGCGCCAGACTCAGTAGACAATTGGTATAGGTACGGCGCATCGGACATCCATCCATAGCGAGGAAAAGCGCCAATTATAGGGAGGCCGCCGGTTAGCGGCCACAACCCTTGGCAAATGGCCGCTACGCGGTATTAGCCGGCCACCAGCTCCTGACGCACCTGAGCCTCAAGCTCGGCCTTTAGCGCCGGATCGAGCTTGAGCTGGCGAGCCAGCTCTTCCAGATAGGCGCGCTCCATAAAGTGCTCTTCATCGACCATCAGTACGCTGGCGATGTACATTTCTGCGGCCATTTCCGGCGTACTGGCCGCGCGGGCAATTTCGGCGGGGTCCAGCGGCTTGTTCAATTCGGCCTGCAGCCAATGCTGCAATTCGGCGTCACTGGTGAGTTTGACCAGCTCGCCTTCGATCAACTGCCGCTCGCGGGCATCGACATGGCCATCGGCTTTGGCCGCGCCGACCAGTGCCTTGAGAATTGCCTGACTGTGCAGCTCGGCCTGCGGTGCCGGCAAACGATCCAGGGTTTGTGGCTCACCCTGCGGCGCATTGGCCTGCTGCGCCTGCCAGTTGTTGTAAGCCTTGTAGGCAACCACGCCGAGCGCGGCCAGGCCACCATAGGTCAGCGCCTTGCTACCCATCTTGCGTGCACTCTTGTTGCCCAGCAGCATGCCCAGCGCACCGGCGGCCAGCGCGCCACCACCCGCCCCTTTGAGCAGCGTACCCAGATCACCGCCATGGCCACCCTTGTCGGCGCCGCCAAGCAAACCGAACAGAGCCCCACCTAAGCCACCGGTCGAGCCGCCTGCGGACTTCTGCTGCATCAGGTCCTGGCCGGATTTCAACAACTGATCAAGCAAGCCACGGGTAATCATCAAGCGCTCTCCCTAAAAAAGTTGTGCAAACACAGACTGATTCTAGAGACGGAGGTTTCTCGCCACCTAACGTCAGAGTGCTTCGAAAGATTGCCAACGGACGTGAAAGCCAGGGAAACCGGCTATTCGTCGGTTATCCGCCTGCAAATATGTCAAAGAGTGGTCACCATCACATTCTGACAATAGTCGTTCTATATTTGACGCCGATAGGATGGCGCTACAAAAAATTACCGGGCGCAATTTTTAACGTCGCGCAGCGACGGCCCGCAGGGTGCCCTCCAAGGATGGCGGGCACACAAACCTCAACAACGGCAAAAGGCTATCAAGAGCCGACGCCGGAGACTTCGCGCCATGCCACCACGCGCCAACCGCTACGTTCACCGCTTGCTGCGCAGCCTGCTTGCCAGTTGCTGGCTATTCAGCCCAGTGCTGGTGGCCGATGCACCGAGCACTCAGCACAGTGCCCTGGCGGCGGCGCTCAGTGATACACGCCTGGCCAGCTGGCTCAACCTGCTCGACAACTCAGCCAGCGATAACGAGCGCGCCCAGCTGGAGCGGGTCAACCACTTTATCAACCGTTCGGTGAGTTTTGTCAGCGACCAACAGGCCTGGGGCTCCGATGACTATTGGGCCACACCGGCACAGACACTCAGCTTGGGCAAAGGTGACTGCGAAGATTTCGCCATCGCCAAATACTTCAGCCTGGTACGTATGGGTGTGCCGAGTGAGAAGCTGCGCCTGACCTTCGTCAAGGCGCTCAAGCAGAATCAGGCGCATATGGTGCTGGCCTATTACCCCAGCACCAGCGAGCAACCGCTGATTCTCGACAACCTTGACCCGCGCATCCGCCCAGCCAGTGAGCGTGATGATCTGTTGCCGGTGTATTCCTTCAATAACCACGGTGTATTTCTGGCCAAGTCACCGCAGCACGTCAGCCAGCCACCGCAGTTTCTCGCGCGCTGGAATGAGTTAAGCGAACGAGCGCTGGCCGATGGCTCAGCCGCGGCCGCACCGCAGGGCTAGCCCAATCAGCGCGGGCTGATATGGGCGATCAGCAGCTGCACACTTTCCTGCCCACGGTACTCATTGACGTCCAGCTTGTAGGCCAGCTCGACCCAGCGCACAGTCGGGTTCGGCCAGATTTCGCGGTCCACACCAAAAGCGATGCCATCGAGCTGCACGCTGCCACATTCGCTTTTCAGCACCACTTTCAGATGCCGCTCGCCGACCACGCGCTGCTGCACCAGCTGAAATACGCCATGAAACAGCGGCTCGGGGAAATGCTGCCCCCAGGGCCCGGCATTGCGCAGCTCCTTGGCCAAGGGCAGATGGAACTCTTCAATGGACAGGGCGCCATCAGACAACAAGCGGCCGGTCAGATCGTCCTCACACAGCTGGCGGCGCACCTCAGCATCAAAGGCGGCGGCAAAGGCGGCAAAATTCGCCTGTGGCAGTGACAGCCCCGCCGCCATGGCATGTCCACCAAACTTGCTGATCAGCTCAGGGTGTTTGGCGGCGACCGCATCCAACGCATCACGGATATGAAAACCCGGCACCGAACGCGCCGATCCTTTCAGCACGCCATCGCCAGCATCGGCAAAGGCAATGGTCGGACGGTGATAACGCTCTTTCATCCGCGAGGCGAGGATGCCGATTACGCCCTGGTGCCAGTCTGGCTCGAATAGACACAGACCAAAGGGCATATCTTCCAGCGGCAGATCCTTGAGCTGGGCCAGGGCCTCGCGCTGCATACCCTGTTCGATGGCCTTGCGGTCCTGATTGAGCTGATCCAGCTGAACCGCCATATCGCGGGCCAGCGCCTCGTCTTCACAGAGCAGGCATTCGATGCCCAACGCCATATCATCCAGGCGCCCCGCCGCATTCAGCCGTGGACCAAGGATAAAACCCAGGTCGGTGGAGGTAATGCGCCGATGATCACGCCCCGCCACCTCAAGAATTGCGCGCAACCCCGGTCGTGCCCGCCCCGCACGAATCCGCGCCAGGCCCTGATGCACCAGAATGCGGTTGTTGGCATCCAGCGGCACCACGTCGGCCACGCTGCCCAGGGCCACCAGATCAAGCAGCTCACCCAGGTTCGGCTCCGGACGCCGCACAGTAAACCAGCCCATTTCCCGCAGCCGCGCACGTAGGGCCAGCAGCACATAGAACATCACCCCAACCCCGGCCAATGCTTTGCTGGGGAACTCGCAACCTGGCTGATTGGGATTGACGATGGCATCCGCCGCCGGCAATTCGGCACCGGGTAAATGGTGATCGGTGACCAGCACGGTCAAGCCAGTGGCCTTGGCCGCCGCTACACCCTCAACGCTGGAAATACCGTTATCCACAGTGATCAACAGCTGAGGCTCGCGTTCAAGCGCCACCGCGACGATTTCCGGAGTCAGGCCATAGCCGTACTCGAAACGATTGGGCACCAGGTAATCAACATGGGCCGCGCCGAGCATGCGCAGCCCCAGCACACCGACCGTACTGGCAGTGGCACCATCGGCATCAAAGTCACCGACGATCAGCATGCGCTGACCTTGTTGCAACCCCAACACCAGCAAATCGACCGCCGCGTCCATACCCTTGAGCTGCTGATACGGAATCAACCGCGCCAGGCCCTTATCCAGCTCGGCAGCGGACTGCACGCCGCGGGCAGCGTACAGGCGGGTCAGCAACGGTGGCAGAGCGCCTAGATCAGGCA